>NZ_CP159483.1:1227500-3860280 GCF_042140245.1 Ahrensia marina
AGAGCGTTGGACGAATACCTCAGGGGGTAGAGCACTGGATGGGCTATGGGGACTCACCGTCTTACTGATCCTAACCAAACTCCGAATACCTGAGAGTACTATCCAGCAGACACACGGCGGGTGCTAACGTCCGTCGTGGAGAGGGAAACAACCCAGACCTCCAGCTAAGGTCCCCAAGTCATGGCTAAGTGGGAAAGGATGTGAGGATCCCAAAACAACCAGGATGTTGGCTTAGAAGCAGCCATCATTTAAAGAAAGCGTAACAGCTCACTGGTCTAAATAAGGGTCTTTGCGCCGAAAATGTAACGGGGCTAAAGCCATGCACCGAAGCTGAGGGCTTGCGTAAGCAAGCGGTAGCGGAGCGTTCTGTACGACTGCGAAGGGAGACCCGTGAGGGCTCTTGGAGTTATCAGAAGTGAGAATGCTGACATGAGTAACGACAAAGCGGGTGAGAGACCCGCTCGCCGAAAGTCCAAGGGTTCCTGCGTAAAGCTAATCTGCGCAGGGTTAGCCGGCCCCTAAGTCGAGGCAGAAATGCGTAGACGATGGGAACCACGTTAATATTCGTGGGCCAGGTGGTAGTGACGAATGCCGTGTGTTGTCCATCCTTATTGGATTGGTTGGGCAGCGAAGGTGTTCCAGGAAATAGCTCCACCGTTATTGACCGTACCCGAAACCGACACAGGTGGACTGGTAGAGTATACCAAGGCGCTTGAGAGAACTATGCTGAAGGAACTCGGCAAAATGCTCCCGTAAGTTCGCGAGAAGGGAGACCCTTGCTTGGGCAACCAGGTGAGGGTGGCACAGACCAGGGGGTGGCGACTGTTTATTAAAAACACAGGGCTCTGCGAAGTTGCAAAACGACGTATAGGGTCTGACGCCTGCCCGGTGCCGGAAGGTTAAAAGGAGCGGTGCAAGCCGCGAATTGAAGCCCCGGTAAACGGCGGCCGTAACTATAACGGTCCTAAGGTAGCGAAATTCCTTGTCGGGTAAGTTCCGACCTGCACGAATGGCGTAACGACTTCCCCGCTGTCTCCAGCATAGACTCAGTGAAATTGAATTCCCCGTGAAGATGCGGGGTTCCTGCGGTCAGACGGAAAGACCCCGTGCACCTTTACTATAGCTTCACACTGGCAATTGTGCCCTCATGTGTAGGATAGGTGGTAGACTATGAAGCCAAGCGCCAGCTTGTGTGGAGTCATCCTTGAAATACCACCCTTGAAGTCATGATTGTCTAACCGCGGCGCAACAACGCCCGGGACAGTGTGTGGTGGGTAGTTTGACTGGGGCGGTCGCCTCCCAAAGAGTAACGGAGGCGCGCGAAGGTAGGCTCAGACCGGTCGGAAATCGGTCGTCGAGTGCAATGGCATAAGCCTGCCTGACTGCGAGACTGACAAGTCGAGCAGAGTCGAAAGACGGTCATAGTGATCCGGTGGTCCCGCGTGGAAGGGCCATCGCTCAACGGATAAAAGGTACGCCGGGGATAACAGGCTGATGACGCCCAAGAGTCCATATCGACGGCGTTGTTTGGCACCTCGATGTCGGCTCATCGCATCCTGGGGCTGGAGCAGGTCCCAAGGGTTTGGCTGTTCGCCAATTAAAGCGGTACGTGAGCTGGGTTTAGAACGTCGTGAGACAGTTCGGTCCCTATCTGCCGTGGGTGTAGGAATATTGAGAGGATCTGTCCCTAGTACGAGAGGACCGGGATGGACATACCTCTGGTGGACCTGTTGTGGCGCCAGCCGCATTGCAGGGTAGCTATGTATGGAACGGATAACCGCTGAAGGCATCTAAGCGGGAAACCAGCCTCAAAACCAGTGTTCCCTTGAGAGCCGTGGAAGACGACCACGTTGATAGGCTGGGTGTGGACGTGCAGCAATGCATGAAGCTTACCAGTACTAATTGCTCGATTGGCTTGATTGCTCTCATTACACCATACACATGTACGAATACGCGATGGTTTGGCGTTAGCTGCGCTGATAATCACTCACTGAACAGTTCCTGATCTACGGATCAGGTTATTGACCAAAATCACATCCCCATTCTTTGCCGGCCTGGTGGCTTGAGCAGGGAGCCTGCACCCGATCCCATCCCGAACTCGGACGTGAAACTCCCTAGCGCCGATGGTACTTTGTCTTAAGGCACGGGAGAGTAGGTCGTTGCCAGGCCTGCAAAGAATGGGGTTATCGTCTCATCACTATTCCTTAAAACCCGCTCTGGTTCGCCAGGGCGGGTTTTTTGTTTGGGCCTGGACGCTTCATGAGCAGTTGGCGTTCTCAACATTCCTGAAGCTACCGGTCACAGTGAATCGCAGTGCGGCCAAAATGGAGAGGGAAGTGCTTCCCATCACGCGCTAACTACCTGCCTTATGGTATCCTCTGATCTGATTGTTGATAGCTGCCCTCTACAGCAGCGCTCGGACAGGTGAGGTTGTCATGCTCCGTTTCATTGCCTCGTTCTTGTTGACTGCCGGTGCGACGATCCTCAGCGCCGTGGCCATGGCGCAGGATGTAGCGGGCAGCGCCGACCATCCGCTTATTGGGCGATTCGACGGCAGCACCATCACGGCCTACGAGGCTTTGGCCTTCGATGAGGTTGCTGTCGCGCTGCAGCCGGAAGAGGTGATGATGGTCGAGGGTGTCGTGACGCGCTTGGCCTACACTTATCCTGAAGGCACGGCTCTGGTTCAGGTGACACGCAATTTCGAGCAGCAGCTAGAAAACGAAGGGTTCTCGGTCAAGCTTTCTTGTTCGCAGGATGAATGCGGCGGGATGAGCTATGAGGTTGAACAATTTGGTAATTCACCCTCTTGGGCGGACCGGTTCAACTATCGCTATGTGATGGGTACCCGGACCGGTGCGGATGGAATCGTCCACGCCACTTTTTTTGGCTCGGTGAACAACGGCATCGTGCGTGCCGTCGTCACCGTGACCGAAGAGGAGGCAATGGCCTTTGAGATGGTGCCGGCCGAAGAGATGCAAAGCGCCATCTCTGAAACGGGACGGGTTGCGCTCTATGGCATTCAGTTCGCGTTAGACGACGCTACAATCCAACCGGAAAGCACACCAACGCTTGATGAGGTTGCCCGGTTTCTTAATGCCAACCAAGACCTGATGATTGTTATCGTTGGCCATACGGACAATCAGGGCACAATGCCGTACAATCTTGATCTATCAGCGCGCCGCGCGCAGGCTGTTCGCGATGCGTTGGTTCAGGACTATGCCATCAGTGCTGACCGGCTAAGCCATGCTGGAGCTGGTTTTCTGGCGCCTGTGGCAAGCAATGCCAGCGAAGATGGCCGTGCGCTCAACCGACGGGTTGAAATCATCGCGCGTTGACGCTGATCAGCGGGCGCTTCCTCCCACTGTACTAATCCCGAAGTCGGGCTCTGCTTGGTGACATTGTCACCGTCACCAGAACGTAACTGTGCAACCTGTTCGGCATTCGTTTCGCTCCCTCAAAAAGGGGCTGCGCGGTCTTTGCTTGTCTGGCGCTGGCTTAAACAAAGCGAGGCGATTGCATCTACCGGGAGGATGATCAATGCTCGACAGACGACAGTTTCTTAGTGCCACCGCCCTTGCCGGTGTTATGGCTGGCGCCAGTGGATTGACTTGGCCATCAGCTGGCATCGCGCAGACTGCGCCAGTGTCGACCAATGCGCGCATTGTTATCATCGGGGCAGGTGCTGCCGGGACAGCTCTTGCCAATCGTTTGACTGGTCGCCTCGACGGCGCCGACATTACCATCATCGACCCGCGACCACGCCATCTCTATCAACCTGGCCTAACTTTGGTGGCAGCAGGTTTGAAGCCAGCCGATTATGTTGTTTCCAGCACAACCGACTGGTTGCCTTCTGGTGTAACATTGATCCCTGAAGCCGTTGCGGCGGTTGATGCTGAAGCGAAGACTGTTGCAACCGAAACCGGCCAAAGGTTTGATTATGATTGGCTGGTGTTGGCGCCTGGTCTGGTGCTTGATCATGATGCCATTGAAGGGTTTTCGCTCGATATGGTGGGCGAGAACGGCATTGGCGCGCTTTATGCCGGGCCTGAGTATGCCGCGCGAACGTGGCAGGCTGCCCAGAGCTTCATTGAAGAGGGAGGTACGGGCATCTTCACTCGACCGGCCACTGAAATGAAGTGTGCCGGCGCGCCACTCAAGCACACCTTCCTTATTGAAGATTTGGCTGAGAGGGCTGGCGATCGTTCGGCGATGAACTTTGTTTATGCTGCGCCTCAGGGTTCGCTGTTTGGCGTGCCTATTGTAGCCGAGAAAGTGCGCATGCTGTTTGGTGAGCGCGATATCGCGCCGGTCCATGGATACACGCTGAAATCGGTGGATGCCGGACGCAAACGCGCCACGTTTGCTACTGCCAGCGGTGACGCCGAAATGGCCTATGACTATCTGCACGTCATCCCGCCGCAACGCGCGCCGGACTTCGTGCTTGAGTCTGATCTTTCATGGGCCGATCGGTGGGTCGGTCAGGGTTGGGTTGAGGTTGACCCGGCAACACTCCAACACCGTCGTTATCCCACCGTCTTTGCTGTCGGTGATGTGGCCGGTGTCCCCAAAGGTAAGACCGCTGCCAGCGTAAAGTGGCAGGTTCCGGTGGTAGAAGACCATTTGGTGGCAGCCATTGAGGGGCGTGATGGAACCGAAGCTTATGATGGTTACACCTCATGCCCTCTGATCACTCGCGTGGGTCGGGCCATGTTGGTTGAGTTCGACTATCACAACAACCTCGTCCCATCGTTCCCTGGCGTCATTGCGCCGTTGGAAGAGCTTTGGATCAGCTGGTTGATGAAGGAAGTGGCGCTGAAAGCCACCTACAATGCCATGCTGCGTGGACGGGCCTAAGGAGGACGGAACGATGAAAGAACTCACTCTCGGCACACTGCTCGCAGTGTTTGAAGAAATTTTTGGCCGCGGTTTGTTTTGGGCCATGGTGGTTGTCGCGGCGCTGGTAACCCTTGCGTATCTGTTTGTGTTAATCCGTGACCGTTCGGTGAGCTGGAAGAAGTTTCTTTTGGCTCAGCTTTCCATGCCAGTTGGCGCCGTTGCTGCCGTGGTGTTCGTGCAAAGTGTGACCGACTCGTCATTCGCTGACCTTGGTGGCCCGGTGGATGTGATTATCCTGCTCGGTATTGCCGTGGTCGGTGCTGTTGGAATGGCAATCTTGGTTTACACGCTGGAAGCGCTAATTGGCAGCCGCCGCACCGCTGACAGCCAGGCAGGGTGATTGTGCTGTAGCACGATTGCAATTCAACACATTCTGCTGGAGATAGAGTGCTGACGTTCATCTGAGTGCCAGCATGCCTCTTTCTATCTTTTTGATCACCCATAATGAGGCTGCCAGGCTTGGTCAGGTACTCAGCGCCGCGAGCGCTTTAAGTGATGACCTTGTGATCGTTGACTCCGGTTCGACCGACGGCACGCTTGAGATCGCCAAACAGCATGGTGCGCGCGTGTTTCATCGCGATTGGACAGGTTATGGTGCGCAGAAGCGTTTCGCTGAAGATCAGTGCCAGAATGATTGGCTTTTGAACCTCGATGCTGATGAGGTCGTGACACCTGCACTGATTGAAGAGATCAACGCGCTTTTCAACTCAGGCGAGCTTCAGCCCGAGGCTTACAAAGTGCATATTCGTAACCTCTACCCCGGGGACACAAAGCCGCGACCTTTTGCGACTGATTACAATGTTGTTCGACTTTATCATCGCTCTGCGGGCCGCTATCGCGATGACCCTGTCTACGACCGTGTGGTGCTGGAGGCTGGTACCTCGGTTCGGCAGCTAGCTGCGCCAATCTATCATCATTCCATCATCAGCTGGTTTCACATGGTTGATAAAGCCAACCGGTTCACCAGCCACGAGATTGGCAAGATCGCGACTAAACCACGCTGGGCGCTCATGATCCGCTTGGTTACCGAGATGCCGCTGCAGTTTCTGCGCAACTATTTCTTGCGCGGTCATTGGTTGGGTGGTTGGAAGGGCTTCGTTTTCGCCCTTAATACCGCTTACTTGCGCACTCTGCGTATCGCTAAAGCGCTTGAGGAAAAAGACATCAAGGGGCGTTAGTGCTCGATTGATAGCCTTGGATGCTGCAAAGCAAAAAAACTGTCACAAATCATGTATTTGCCCCTTGTATTCATTGCGCAAGGCTCGTACATCAGGCGCTCGCACGATGGATCAGGCAGTCATTATGATTGGTCACCGTGCCGTGTCGCGGGGTGGAGCAGCCCGGTAGCTCGTCAGGCTCATAACCTGAAGGTCGCAGGTTCAAATCCTGCCCCCGCAACCATTTCATTCAAAATTATGCAAATAAATCAGCTTCTTAGCTAAACATGTGATGATGCCCAGAATCGGATCTAATTAAGTCAATGACTTAGCCTTGCAGGCTCAAATCACCCGCAACCAACCCAAAACGACATCCTTTTCAGACTGCGATTTCACACCATCATCCGCTGATATTGGATTTCCAAGGTCAGTGATGGCGTATTGCTCCCTAAACTTGCGCGTCGTGTTGGGTGCAGCGATGTCGGCAGTTGGCGGCAAAGCGGCCGTAAGCATCAGCCTGTGTTTCAATGCTGATCTTCATGGGAAAGGAGATCAGCCATGGCTGTCATACTGCAATATGCCGCCCCATATCGCCCTTGGAACAAGGGAAAACTCGTTGGGCAGAAACCGCCACTCAAACCCCGCGAAGTTTGGGCCATTCGGGTCCGGTTTCAGATCGCCAACAAGAAACGCGACCTGGCCCTCTTCAATCTGTCGCTCGACAGCAAGCTACGCGGCTGCGACCTGCTAAGCCTGAAGGTCTCGGACGTTCGGACCGGTGGCGATGTTGGGAGCCGAACCAAGATCATTCAAAAGAAGACTGGCAATCCGGTCCAATTTGAGATCATGGATCAGTCCCGAGATGCGATCCGCGATTGGTGTGAGTTCAAAGGGCTGGAGCAGTATGAATGGCTGTTCCCAAGCCGGAAGGATCGCAACCATCACCTCTCAACATGCCAGTACGCCCGTCTGGTCGACGACTGGGTCCAGTCGATCGGTCTTCGATGCTCAGCGTACGGAACCCACTCCATGCGCCGCACCAAAGCGACGCTGATTTATCGAAAGACCGGTAACCTGCGGGCAGTGCAACTCTTACTCGGTCACACCAAGATTGACAGCACGGTCCGTTATCTTGGCGTCGAGGTCGAAGATGCGTTGGAATTGGCCGAGAGCATTGAGCTGTAGTCTCGCGCCCGTCCATTTGTGGCGGCCAAGCCAACCATAGCTTTAGCCTTGGAAGCTAAGAGGCGGTCCGAACAAATCGATAATCCTGACAAGCAGGCATAAAGGGTGGTCGATAGAACGCGTTGTAGATCTATCGCTACTCGAGTTTCACGTCGGTCCCTAAGCGAGCGGCCAGATCGGCCTGGTACCGGCCATCGGTGCGTAGGACACTCTCCACTTCCAACACCTTTCAGTTGAAGACCACTCGAGAGCTCTCGAGAAGGACGCTCTTGACATTTTCAATCATCATTTCATACGGTGAATAAAACGGGAGGTTCGATTGAACAAGATCGAGCAAGAAAGTCTGCCGAAAAAGGTAGCTGATCGCCTGCAGGCGCAGATCATAGACGATAGGCTGGAAGCTGGCGCTCGGCTGCCCACTGAGCCGGAGCTCATGGAGCAGTATGGCGTGAGCCGCACCGTTGTGCGCGAGGCCGCCGCTTTGCTGGTGAGCCGCGGCCTTGTCGAAGTCCGTCCGCGCCGTGGCATGACCGTTCGCGAGCCGGATGGTACTGGCGTTGCAGAATCCCTGGCCGCGCAGCTGCAAATGAGCCGCGTCTCGCTCCCCCAGCTGCTGGAAGTGCGCTTAACGCTGGAAACGGCGATGGCGCGGATTGCCGCTTCAAACCGAACCGAAGAAGACATTGCGCGCCTTGAGGCCAACGTTGCGGAAATGGCAGCGCCTAATGCTGATCGCAACAACACGATCCACCTGGATATCGCGTTCCACGAGGCCTTGGCGGAAGCCACGCACAACCCTTTTTTCCTGATGGTGAGCCGCCCGATCAATGATCTGCTGCGGGTCCTTTACATCGACAAGGTCGGGTACATGTCGCTGCGCGATACGACCATTGCAGAGCACCGGGCCATCGTTGATGCGATCCGTGCCAGCGACCCCGTCGCGGCCGATCAGGCAACCGTCCAACACCTTTCTCGGGTGGGTGACAGCGTCAAAACGATGATTGCCTCGTCTGGGGGGCTGCACTCGTGAGGGCGCTTCAAGTCACGGGCCCCAAGGCGATCGCGCTGCGCGAGGTCCCCGACCCGGACGTTGGTCCGGACGATGTGCTCATCGCCGTGAAGGCGGTCGGCATATGCGGCACCGATATTGAAATCATCGACGGCCACATGGCCTATTACACCAGCGGCGCGGCGGACTACCCGATCACCATCGGCCACGAGTGGGTCGGAACCGTGGAAGCTATGGGGTCTGAAGTTCACGGGCTGAGCCTTGGCGACCAAGTGGTCGGCGAAGTCAGCATTGGCTGCGGCGTGTGCGAATCGTGCCGGTCAGGCGCCTATCATCGCTGTCCCTATCGTACAGAAACAGGCGTGATGAACCGCAATGGCGGCATGGCCGACAAGGTCGCTCTGCCATCTCGCGCTGTGCATCGGGTCTCCGACCAAGTCTCGCTTGCCAGCGCTGCCTTGGTTGAGCCTACAGCCATTGCCTACAACGGCGTGCGCCTGGCCGGCGTGTCGCCATCCACCAAGGTTGCGATCATCGGCGATGGTCCGATCGGACTGCTGCTCTTGCAGGTCGCTGTTGCGTTTGGCGCGGCCCGGCTCGTGATGATTGGTGCGGACACCCAGCGTCTTGCGCTTGCCAGCAAGTCCGGCGCGGAAGCCGTGATTGACGTGCGGACGGCGGGATGGCGCGCTGCCGTCGATGAAGCCTTCTCCGGGGAAGCCCCGGACATCATCCTGGAAGCAAGCGGCAATCCAGCCGGCGTCGATGCAGCGATTGAAATCGCAACGCCGGGCGCGACGATCGTCTTGCAAGGGTTGTGCGGCGCGCGGCCGGACCAAGGCTTCGATCTTGACCGGATCGTCGTCAACGATCTGACGCTGCGCGGCGCCCTGGGCAGCCCGGGTATCTGGCCCGATGTGATTGACCTTATCGAGCGTGGTCGCATCGACCCATCACTGATCGTCACGCATACACTGCCGCTGTCGGACTATGCCCAAGCTTTTGAGGCCGTGCGCTCGCGTGAGGCGATAAAGGTCATTCTGAGGCCGGACGCATGAGTGCAGGTCTGGTCTGTCGTGATCTCGTCAAAACCTATGGACGCGTGACTGTGGTGCGCGGGGTGGGTTTGACCCTCGCTCCGGGAGAAATCCGTGCCGTCATCGGTGAGAACGGTGCGGGTAAATCCACGCTGATGAAGATGATTGCCGGCATCGTTCCACCAAGCGCTGGGGCTATTACGCTCAACGGCGCACCGCTGACCATGGCTTCGCCGCGCGATGCAACCGACGCTGGCATCGCCATTGTCCATCAAGAGCTTCAGCTCGTCCCCGCGCTGAACCTTGCCGACAATGTCATGCTTGTGCGGCCGCCAGGACTGACGGCACGTCGCGGGTCGCGCGCTGAATACCAATTCGTCCAAACCCTGTTTGATCGCGTCGGTCTTAAGCGCCGCCCCACAGACAAGGCTGCTTCACTCTCAGCTGCTGAAGCGCAGTTGCTGGAAGTTGCCAAAGCGCTGGCCTTGAACGCCCAATTCATCATCTTTGATGAACCGACATCCGCACTCCCCCCAGCGGAAGTTGACCGTCTGCTCTCGTTGATCGAGGGCCTGCGCGAGGACGATATCGGCATCCTCTACATCTCCCATCATCTCACCGAGATCATGCGGATTGCCGACACCATCACCGTGCTGCGCGACGGTCGCGAGGTTGGTAACCTCAAGAAGAGCGAGACGTCACTGGACGAGATGATCCAGCGGATGGTGGATCGCCCTGTCTCGCTCTATGCCAGCGCGTTGAAGCCGCACAGTGATGACGTGGCAATCCGCGTCCGCGACCTTGCGACCGCCTCGGTTCGCGACCTCAGCTTTGATGTCCACCGAGGAGAGATCTTCGGTTTTGCGGGCCTGATAGGCTCAGGCATGCACGATGCGGCGATGGCGCTGGTTGGCGCCGAGCGTGCGATCACTGGAACGGTTGAGATAGAAGGCCGTACGGTGCGGCTGTCCTCACCACATGAGGCGGCACGGGCCGGTATTGTGTTGGTGCCGGAAGAGCGAAAAGAGCAAGCGATTGTTCCCGACCTCAGCGTGCACCAAAATCTGCACGTTGGTCGCCACGATCGCTTTTCGCGCTTTGGACTTGTCGACCTGCGAGCCCTGGCAGCCAAGACCCGTTCGCTCATTCAAGAATTCAACGTGCGGCTAGCATCGCCGCATCAGGCGATCTCGACCCTGTCGGGCGGCAACCAGCAAAAGACAATTGTCTCGCGCTGCGTTCAGTCTGATCCCAAGCTCTTGATTGTAGGCGAGCCTACGCGCGGCGTGGATATCGGCGCCAAAGACGAAATCCATCAGCGGATCATCGATCTGGCCGCCGCCGGAACAACCATCATCGTCGTTTCCTCCGAGCTCGATGAGGTTCTGGCATTGTCGCATCGCGTCGCGGTGTTCTCTGAGCGCCGGATGGTCGGTGTCTTGGACAAGGCCGAGGCAACGCCGACCTGCGTCATGGAACTCGCCACCCCCAAATCTCGTGAGGAGGCGGTCGATGTCGCTGCTTAACGAAACCCAAGTCGACACCGGACGCTCGAGTTCAGGCCTGCGCAAACTCTCCGTTTTGTGGGAAGTGCCTGAGCTTCGCTTGTTGCTGGCCATTCTGATTGGCGTTGCCTGTTTGGCGATGGTCTCCGACGCTTTTTTGACAGGCCGCAACCTTCGCTCCGTCCTCCTTGGTTTTTCCTTTGTTGGGATCGCAGCCATCGGCCAGTTGCTTGTGATCATCACGGGCCGGATCGACTTATCTGGCGGCTCGGTGATGGGCCTGGCTGGCATGGTTTGCGCGCTCACCATGGCCGCCGGAATGAGCATGTGGGTGGCTATGGCAGCCGGCGTTCTTGCTGGGGCCGCCATAGGGCTCTTCAATGGCGTTTTCAGCGTACGCTTTGGCATCACATCGTTCATCGTCACCTTAGGCACGCTGCAAATCGCACGCGGGATCACCGTCGGCTTAACCGAAGGCGACACGGTTACGGGCTTTCCCGATCTCTTCCTCTTCCTCGGATCCGGACGGATTGTGGGCGTGCCCATCCCCGTGATCATTTTGGTGGTGGTCGCAGTGTCCGTCGCGGCCTTCCTGCGTTTTACCGGCGCCGGCCGTGAGCTCTACGCCATCGGCGGCAATGAATCCGCTGCCCGCTTGGCAGGCGTCCCCGTCAAGCGCCTTCAATATCTCGTCTTCATCGCGAGCGGAACGCTTGCCGGTCTCGCGGGCGTGCTTCTGACAGCACGTCTCGGCGCGGCCGTGAGCAATGCCGCCGCAGGATATGAGCTGACGATCATCGCCTCCGTCGTCATTGGCGGCGCGAGCCTTGCGGGCGGCTTCGGCACAGCGTTTGGCGTCGTCTTGGGCGCTTTGCTGATCGCCTTCGTCAACAACGCCCTCGTCCTTCTTACGGTGCCAACCTACTGGCAGCAGACATTTATTGGCGCCGTCATTGTCGCTGCCGCTCTTCTCGATCGCCTGAGGCGATGAGCCAACCAAGAAACCCAAAATGCACTAGGGAGCCCATTATGACCACCAAACCCGGTATGAACCGGCGCGACGTTCTTAAAGGCGGCGTCACACTGACCATCGCAGGCGCAACCGCGACTGTTTTCTTGCCCAGGAAATCGCGCGCGCAAGGCACTGTTTCGCTCGCGTTCGTTCCCAAGGCGCTCAACAACCCAGTTTTTGAGATCACACGCGCTGGAGCGGAAGATCGGGTGGCTGAGTTGGATGGGGTCAGTTTCCGCTGGGTCGGTCCCACGACGACCGATGCTGCCGCCCAGTCGCAGATTATTGATGATCTCGTCGTCCAGGGTGTGGACGGTATCTGCCTATCGGCCAACGACCCGGCCGCACTGATGCCTGCCATCAACCGCGCCACGAGCGAAGGCGTCGCGGTCATCACCTGGGATGCCAACTCGCCTGACAGCCAGCGGCTCACCAATGTTGCCATCGACCAGGAAGAGGCGGGCTTTATGGCCGGCCAACAGATGCTGAGCCGCATTCAATCGGGCAAGGTCGCCATCCTCACAGGCACGCCTGGCGCGCTCAACCTGGAGCAGCGTCGCGATGGATTCCTGCGCGGTATCGAAGGCTCCGACCTTGAAGTGATCGCCACCGATCCGAACTTTGACGATGTCCAGCGTGCCGTTGAAATCGTTGAGCAGCGGATCAACGCAACGCCTAACCTTGCCGGATATTTCTTCGTCGGCATGTGGCCGTTCTTCGCCGATCTGGAAACCATGCCGCAGCTCAAAGAGTTCGTCTCCGGTGGCGGCATCTGCGTGTCCCTTGATGCGCTGAGCGGAGCCATCGCCGCCGTTGAAGAGGGCTATTGCAACATCTTGATCGGCTATTCCTGGTACGGCTTCGGCACGACCGCTGTCGATGTGTTGGTGGATTATGTCCGTAACGGTGTTGAGCCAAACGATCCGCTCTACACGGATCTCTTCATTGTCGATGAATCGAACATCGCTGAATACGCAGCACTTGATCGGGAAACCGAAGGTCGATGGTAGCCGGACTCCCGACGAAGGATGCGTCGGCGCGTGACGTCGCCTGGTCTTACTGGCAGGCGGAAATCGATCGCGACGTGGAGAAGGTGCTCGCGCATTACCACAGCGATGCGGTGTTCGTGCCGAACGGGCGGCAGCTCACCGGCCATGCCGAAATCCGCACGTTCTACGACGAAAGCTGTCGGCTTTACCCGACGCTGGAGGTTGAGATCGTCCGCGAGAGCAGAGGTGGGAACATCGTCGCGTTGGAATGGTCGGCCGCTGTGACGGACCGCAGCAACCTGCGCATACCCTTTGTCGGGGTCAATCTCGTCACCATTGAAGCGGGCCGGTTTCGCGAAGTGCGGGCCTACTTCGACACGTCAGTTCTCCTCCCCTGACGGTTATCGCAGGCGCTCTTATCGGCGCCTGCGATGATGCCTCTTCAGATCAAGCGAAGCTATGACACCGGTACGTTTCTCCGACCATTCATCTGTCCTTGCCGAAGGTCCCATGTGGGATCATCGGACCGACACGCTGTATTGGGTGGATATTGATGCTGGGGCGCTTTGGGCAAAGCGATCAGGCCACCCATCGCGTAAGCTCTATGAAGACGCTGACTACCTCTGCGGTGTTTGGCTCGCGGATAATGGCGGTTTCATCATTGCCGGCGGTGCGGGATTGCATGTCCTGAACGCGGAAGGCGCACCGCTCGCGCACCCGCTTGCGACACCACAGATCGGCGCCAACATGCGCTTAAACGATGGCGGGATCGACCCTCAAGGACGTTTGGTGATTGGCACGATGGGGCGCGAGGAGCCGGACTTCGCCCAGCCGCTTGGCGCCCTGTACCGACTGAGTGCGGATGGTGCGATCGAAACGTTGGTTGAAGGTCTCACGATTTCCAACGGGGTCGGTTGGTCACCGGACGGGCGCACGCTTTATCTAGCCGATACAATCAAAAAGCGCATTCTCATAATCGCCTATGGCACGCTCGACGGGCCTATCGAAGCTGACGGTTGCACCGCGATCGCGCTCGACGGATTGCCCGATGGGCTCTGCGTAAGCGCGGACGGCAGTTTGCTGGTCGCGATGATCACGGCAGGCCAAATCATCCGCCTGTCGCCGACCGGCGAGGTGCTCGAAACCTTACCGCTTCCGGTTAGTTGTCCGACAGCGTGCTGCTTCGGGGGCTCGGACTTCAAAATGCTGTTCATCACGACGTCGACCCACCTTCTGCCGCCGGACCATGATGAAGCCGACGCAGGGTTTGTGCTGTCCTTGATGGATGCTGGGCAAGGACGGCCGGAAACGCCTTTTCGGACCGGGTTGACCTCGTGACTGGCGCCAAGGTCCTCGTGACAGACCCAATCGGGGGCGACACAAGCCTCATCGAACGGTCTCTAGCTGCCCATGGAGCGGAGGTTTTGGTTCCGGCCGCGAAGTCACTTCATGCGCTGCTGCCCGAAGCCGACGCGATGATCGTCAACCTTGCAACAATTGATACGGTTGCTTTGAAGAACGCCCCCCGATGCAGAATCATCGCACGGCTCGGTGTCGGCGTTGACGGCGTCGATGTTCGACAAGCGACAGAGCGGGGCATCTGGGTAACGAATGTGCCACGCTATTGCACGGACGAGGTGGCCGAACACACATTGGCTCTCATCCTCGCTCTTCAACGGCAGCTGCGCCCGGCTCAGCGCGACCTGGAGCGTGGGCTCTGGAACCAGCTTTCCTATCGAAACATCCACAAAGCGAGCGAAACGACATTGGGCATCGTGGGCTTGGGCGAATTAGGCCGCGCGACGGCTGCCAAGGCATTGGCCGTGGGGTTCAAAGTGATCGGGTTCGACCCCGCGCTCGCGTCTGGCACAACAACACATGGCGTGGGCATCGTTCCCCTTGATGATCTGCTTGAAGCATCTGATGTGGTGTCGCTGCACCTGCCGCTGACCGACCACACAAGGCACCTCATGAATGCGCAAAGGCTTTCAGAGATGCGCCGCGGTGCCTTCCTCATCAATGTTTCGCGCGGTGGTATCGTTGACGAGCAGGCTTTGCTCAACGCTCTGCGGGATGGCCATCTGGCTGGCGCCGCGCTGGACGCTTTCGAGACGGAACCGTTGCCCGGCAGCTCGCCCTTACACGGTGCGGACAACCTGATCCTAACGCCACACATCGCCTTTTTGTCGGAAGAATCGCTTGAATCGCTTCAGACGCAGGCGGTTGACGAGGTCATCCGAGTGATGGCGGGAGCCCACCCTTTGAACGCCGTGAACAAGGTAAGCTAGATGAACAGATTTAATGGACATCATGTGGTCGTTACCGGTGCTGCCGCAGGGATTGGACTGGCCGCGACCCTGCGGTTTGCCGACGAAGGCGCCAATGTGCTCGCCATCGACCGTGACCCCCAAGCGCTCCACGCAGCGCTTGGCGAGACATCGCGCGCTGTCACACCAGCAGCTGTGAATGTGACGGATGAGGCTGCCATCGGCGCTGCAATGGCGACCCTTCCGAACGTTGATGTCCTGTTCAATTGTGCCGGTGTGGTGGTCGGCGGAACCCTCCTTGAAACGTCGATGGAGGATTGGGATCGCTCGTTCCTCGTCAATGCAACAGGCAGCTTCTTGATGGCGAAGGCGGTCTTGCCTGCGATGCTCGAACGCGGAGGCGGCGCGATCGTCAACATGGCATCCATTGTCTCTAGCGAGAAAGGTCTGCCCAACCGCTTTGCCTATGGCGCGTCAAAGGCCGCCGTGATCGGCATGACCAAGTCCATCGCGGCTGACTACGTCTCCCAAGGCATCCGTTGCAATGCCATCTGTCCCGGTACGGTCGACACGCCTTCGTTGCATCAACGTTTGCGCGACACGGGCGACTTTGATGCTGCGATGAAAGCGTTTGTGGCGCGCCAGCCGATGGGGCGCCTGGCCACCGCTGACGAGATCGCCGCTCTTGTTCTTTATCTCGCTTCAGACGCTGCAACGTTCATGACCGGACAAGCCGTCGCCATCGACGGCGGCATCTCAATTTAAGGACGAGGCCCATGAAACTTGCTCGACTGGGCGCGCCTGGCGAAGAAACACTCGCGATCGTTGATCAGAATGGTCACTACCGTGATGTATCGTCTGTATTCGGCGATCTTGGCGCCGACCTATTGGCGGACCTCAGCCCGCTGTTAGCGCTCGACCTCAACACCTTTCCAATTGTGCGTCCTGAGCGAATTGGTCCGTGTGTGGGTGACGTGGGGAAGTTCATCTGCGTGGGGCTAAACTATTCCGACCACGCCGCCGAGGCCGGCATGCCCGTGCCCGACGAGCCAATCCTGTTTATGAAAGCGACCAGCGCGATCTGTGGTCCTAACGATGATGTGGTCATCCCACGCCGGTCTCAAAAGACCGATTGGGAGGTCGAACTTGGGGTCGTGATAGGTAAGATGGCCCAATATGTTGATGAGGCCGACGCCCTCGATCACGTGGCGGGCTATTGTGTGATCAACGACGTATCTGAGCGTGCCTTTCAGCTCGAGCACGGCGGCCAATGGGTGAAAGGCAAGAGCGCAGATACCTTTGGTCCGATGGGCCCCTGGCTGGTCACGCGCGATGAGGTCTCCGACCCGCAAAATCTCACCATGTGGCTGGAGGTCGATGGCCATCGCTACCAAAGTGGTTCCACGCGCACGATGATCTTCGGCGTTGCTCGCCTTGTGTCCTACATATCGCAGTTTATGAGCCTCCAGCCGGGCGATGTTATCTCAACCGGAACGCCACCTGGTGTCGGAATGGGTCAGAAGCCACCTGTTTTTTTGCAGCCCCAGCAACGGGTGGAGCTTGGAATTGAAGGCCTCGGCATGCAACGCCAAGTCACAGTCGCGGGCTAATACCGATGCGTGAGTTCTGCTCCTGGCAGTGAAAGCAGACATAAACCAGGCCCATGGCCGCGTTCTATAACGACCTTTTGTGGAGTTAGCAAAGAAGGTAGGGTTTTTGGGAGCCTTCACTTCTCCGACCTCAGTGAAAAATGATGTCGCTCCGCTCGCTGAAGGCGGCGACAAGATGATCAACAAATGCGCGAAGCTTGATTGGGGCGTAGCGCTTTGACGGGTAGACCGCGTAAAGCCCGCGCGTTTGAACAGCTCGATCTTCAAGCACGATCTCTAGCTCGCCACGCTGCACCAAGGGTAGAACCACGTTGCTGCCGACTTGGGCCAGGCCCATGCTTAAGGCGGCGGCACGCGCCGTGCTCTCGGGATCGTTGAGGATGGTCTGCGGCTTGATCTCGACCCTCTCAGTCTCACCTGCCTTCTTGGTCGCAAACTCCCAAGCAAACACCCTCTGGGATGGGTTGGATCGCATACCGATCAGTCGATGCTTTGTAATATCTCCGGTCGTTTTCGGTCTGCCATGCTGATCGAGATAGCTCGGCGATGCACACACTAGGGGTGTCACTGGCACCAGTAATCGCGCGATGTATTCGCTGTCGGGAAGAACGCCGCCACGAATGGCCAGATCGAATTCTTCGGCTACAAGATCAACAAAGCCATCAGACAGCGATAGCTCGATTTCCAAATCGGGATGCTCTGCTTGAAACGCTGCGATCAGAGGCAAAATTTCAGCGCGTCCAAAGGCCGTGGTGGACGTGATCCGCAAGCCCCCCTGAAAGGCTTCCCGCTCTTCTTGTATCGCTCCTGCCGCAGCCTCTAGGGCTTCAACCGCAGGGGCGCAGCGTTGCAAGAAGCGCTGCCCCTCCGGCGTGAGTTTCACCTGTCGCGTAGTACGGGTGAACAGTCGCGTTTGAAGTTGGTCCTCAAGCGACTTGATGTTTTGGCTGACCGCGCCCGGGCTGACCCGCAACGCTTTTGCTGCTCCTGAGAAGCTTTCTCGCCGCGCAGCCTGAATGAAGGTTTCAATAAGCCGTAGATCAATCACTCACATAATTTAGTCAGGCTAATAAGTCATGTCAATTCAAGTCATATTCTAAAAAATACACTCGTCCGGCACAGTGTCTCCATCAACGCGAAGGAGATCGCAAAGTGCAAACGACCGCTCACAAAATGCACCTGCCAAAACGGTTCGCCCCGGTTTTGTTTGCTTTCATCATGTCGGCCTCACTGGGTGGCGCGATGTCAGCCGTCATCACCGGGATTAACACCGGCTTTGGTGCAGGTTTTGTGGATCGTTGGCTGCCTGCCTACGCACTTGCCTTCTCCCTCGCATTCCCAAGCGTGACCTTCCTCGCCCCGATTGTTCGGCGCGTGGTGGATCGCCTTACAGACTGATGAAGGAGACCAAAACCATGACCATCGAAACACCCTTTACCAATCCGACCTTTGCCATTGGTGGCGATCTGACCGTCAATCGTATGGGATATGGCGCGATGCGCCTCACCGGCCAACCGGCCAACTTCGGCCCCTATCCTGACTGGGAGCAGGGCAAAGCGCTACTGCAACGTGCAGCGGAGCTAGGCGTGAACTTCTTTGACAGCGCACGCGCCTACGGCCCGCAGTGGAACGAAAAACTGCTTGGCGAAGCGCTTGAGGGTTACTCCGACATCGTGTTCGCCACCAAAGGCGGCATCGATAAGCTTTCACCGACCCAGATGGTGAAAGACGGCAGCCCTGCTGTGCTGGTGCAGCAGATTGATGATGCTCTTGCAAACCTTCGCGTCGAACAGATCGGACTGTTCCAGCTGCATTGGGTAGACCCCAACACGCCCATCGAGGTATCGATAGAGGCCATCGCCAAAGCGCAGGCCGCAGGCAAGGTCCGGCATATCGGCGTATCCAACGTGACAATCGAACAGCTTCGGAAGGCCCAGTCCGTAGCTAAGATCGCATCGGTGCAGAACCGCTACAACATACTTGAGCGCGACCAGGACGAAATGATCGATCTGACCGCCAAGGAGGGGATCGCCTTTATTCCCTACGGTCCGCTTGGTGCGCACCCAATGCGGCGCGGATCACCGCTCGCGGCACAGCAGGTTAATGATATGCGAACCGGCGCCCAGCACGCTCTGCGCAGCCTCTTGGATCGTTCGCCGAACATCGTCGTGATCCCTGGCACCACTTCAATCAAACACCTCGAAGAGAACATCGCTGCTTAAATGCACTTCCCAATAACACCGGAACCCTGAGGCGGGGAATGACCCGCCAACGGGACCGGTACGCCTTGAATTGGCGGCAAACCGGACAAAGTTGCCATTCGACATTATGCTGCAAGCGGCTGTTTGAGGAACTCACAAAACGCTTTTGCCCTTGGATCCAAGCGTCCCGTCGCATTGCTGATCAGTCCCATGCGGCTAGAGAAGGTGAAGCGGTCGGAACGAAGGGCACGCAAATGTCCGGCATCCGTATATGGTTTGGCGAAATGGTCGGGCAGGAAACCGATCGATGGCCCGTTCAGGATCAGCATGGCCGCGGCTTCAACTTGGTGGACAGTCGCACAGTAACTCTGGTTGGGGAAAAACTGCTGGTCGAACCGGTCCAGATAACCGCGTGCGATACGCGGCTGATCGTAGAGGGTTTCAACCGAAATTCCGCTGTCTTCGACATCGAACAGCGGGTTGGCTTGCCCGCAGTAGAGAGTGTTGCGCTCGGTAAACAGTGGTTCGAAGGTGAGCCCAGAGACGCGCCGGTGCTCCGCGCCGATAGCGACCAGCAGATCGCCGTCATAGACCGCGCGCTCTAGCATGCGTGGTGAGCGGATGACGATTTCCACATTCAGGCTTGGATGCTCGCTCACGAAGTTTGCCAGACGCGCGCCGATTCCGGCTTCTTGCTCGCTGATGAGCCCGTCCGCCAGACCGAGGCGCAGCGTGCCGCTGAGATCATTTTTGATGAGCGAAAGGTCGTCACGGAACTGCTCCAAGCCCTGAAGCAGTTCGACGCTCTTGGCGTAAACCTGTTCGCCCTCACGCGTCATCCGGAAACCAGAGCGCCCACGCTCGCACAACCGCATGCCGATCCGGGTTTCCAAGTCCGACATGTGTTGACTGATGGTGGACTCGGCAACGTTGAGCCGGGCGACTGCGAGCGAAAAACCACCAGAATCCACAACCGCCACGAAAACACGCAGCAGCCGAATGTCCAGGTCTGCAATGCGGTGGGTCATGGGTCAGCCTTTCGATACTTCGGAAATCTTGAAGTGAGAATAAATAGTTTGGAAGGCAAGCCTCGCATCAATGCACCTATGATTGAGCCATGGAGACCCTTGCCCTCAGTTTCGACGACGGTGCCGATGCCCTTTTTGACCCCAGCGGGTCAAGTAGCATGGTTCATGTCGGGTCGGAACTGACGTTCGTTACCCGCGCCACAAGCAACGGGCCAATCGTGCTCCTGGTGGGTGGAACCCACGGCGATGAGTTTGAGGGGCAGCTGGCAGTTGGTGCATTTGCAAGGGCCTTGTCCACCCAACATTTGACCGGCACGGTGATTTGCATGCCGCGGCATAATCGGCGGGCTTGCAGTGCAGCTAGGCGGTGTACCCCCGAGACTGACATTGATCTTAACAGAGCTTACGCGCCCGGCGCCCCCGGCTACGCGCCGGTTGCGCAATGGATTGATGAGAACCTCCTGGGCCGCGTCGATTGGGTGATTGATCTACACTCAGGCGGCAACGCGTTTGACTTCCTACCATCGGCCAATGTGCAGGCAACCATTGGCTCGTCCGAAGACCTTTCGATGCGTCCGGCACTCCAAGCGTTTGGCGCGCCGTTCGCTATCGTCTTCGATGAAGTCAATGGCGATCAGATGCCTCATACCGGCACGTTGGAAGCGGCGGCGCGTCGCAAAAACGTCAAAGCGATCTCCAGCGAATTGGGCGGCGCCGGCCGCGTAACACCTCAAACCATGACCATAGCCTATCGGGCTGTGACCCGTCTTTTACAGCACATTGGCTGCCTGGCCGGCGAGGACGCGCTTGAAACGGCCACCACGCCGCCTACGCGCTTGCTGCGCCTCGATAAGCCCGAACACTATGTCTGGCCGCCACATGCGGGCCTGCTTGAGCCTCGTGTTGATCTCGGCGAGGCGGTGGAGCGTGGCGCGACGATCGCCACCATCCACCATCGCGATCCGATGGAAACACCAACGCCACTCCACGCACCGATTGCGGGTGTTCTGGCCGCTTGGCAGGCGAGCTGCGCGTTCGATCCAGACCAGCCTGTCGCAATGATTTGTGAACCCCTTTGATCCCAGCACAACCAATGGAGATATGACATGCGTGGTATTATCTTGGCCTCCGGCCTCCTGTTCATGCCGTCCGCCGCTCAGGCACTTGATGTCACAATGGCAACTGAGGCGAGCTTTCCGCCCTTCAGCCAGACCGAAGCCGACGGCAGCTACACCGGGCTCGAGATCGATCTGGGCAACGCTGTCTGCGAGCATTTGGGCTGGAACTGCACCTGGGTTCAGCAGGATTTTGACGGAGCGATCGCCGCACTGCTTGCCGGCCAGTTCGACGTGATCTTTTCGTCGATGAGCATCACTGATGAGCGCGCCGAAGTCGCCGACTTCTCCATTCCTTATTACTCGACGCCGACCGCCTTTTTCGGTGAAACGGCGTCCGGTCTCATGCCGCCCGCCGATCTCGATGGCCGCACCATGGGTGTCTATGGTGGCTCGAACCAGCAGGATTATGCCGAAGAGAACTATCCCGATGTGACCTTGCGGCAGTACGAAAACATCGACCAAATGGGCGCCGATCTGCAGGCCGGCCGGATCGATGCCATGTTCGTTGAGCAGATCGCTGGGCTCAACTGGGCCACATCAACGGACGCCGGGACCTATGGCCAGCTCGGTGAGGCTGTGAGCGTTGCTGAGTTCGGTGGTAAAGGCGCTGGCGCCATGTTCCGCCAGGACGATGACGAGCTGCGCGAGGCTATCAATGGCGCGTTGCGTGCGCTCTACGCCGATGGCACGTTTGACGAGATCGCGGCGCGTTGGCTGCCCGAAGGTGCCTCGATCCGCGCCGACAATCTGTGGGTCGAATAACAGCGCTTTTGGCCACGCGCACAGTGCGTGGACACACCTACCCATCGCAACGAGCACGGTATGGATTTCAGCCTTTTTGCGTTTGGTGCCACCGGATGGGGTGATGAGCTGGCCACAGGCTTCCTCATCACCCTGGCGATGGCGTTGACCTCCTACGCCGTCGGTACCGTGCTGGGCTTGGGGCTAAGCCTTGTGGAGGGGCGTGATGGCCGCGTGCTGCCGTCGCTGGCATCGGGCTTTGGCGTTCTCTTTCGCTCGGTGCCGGAGCTGCTCATCCTGTTCCTGGTGTTTTACGGCGCAACGCTTGCCCTGTCGGGACTGTTCGGCCTTGTCGGCGTGGAAGCCACACTGCGCGTTGGGCCGTTTGCGGCTGGCGTGATTGCCCTGTCTATGGTGCACGGAGCCTACGCCGCTGAGGTCTTCAAAGGCGCCTTTGTCGCAGTGCCGCCCGGCTATCTGGAAGCGGCCAAGGCGCTCGGCATGTCGCCGCGCCTTGCCTTCTTCAAGATCAAACTGCCGCTAGCCCTGCGCTATGCCTTTCCGGGCCTTTCCAATCTTTGGATGGTGATGATTAAGAACACCCCGCTTGTCTCGGCGATTGGGGTCTCCGACCTTATTCGTCAGGCGAGCCGCGCTGGCGAAAACACGCGTGAATATCTGGCGTTCTTCCTGGCCGCGCTTGCGGTCTATCTCATCCTTTCCGGCGTTTCGCTGATTGCCCAGGAACGGGGTCAGGCGGGGCTCTTCCGTCACATCGGTGGGCAGAGGGTCTGATCCGTGTTTATGGATTTTCACACGTTCCTGGGTTACTTGCCCAATCTGTTGGATGGCGCGCGCGAAACAGCGATCCTGACCAGCTTCACGTTGGTTTGCGGTTTGGCCATTGCCGTGCCGGTTGCCACGTGTCGGCTTTCGCGCCTTTGGCCCTTGCGGACCTTTGCGCTCACGTTCGTTCTGTTTTTTCGCGGCGCACCGCTGCTGGTTTTGCTGTTCCTTGTCTATTTCGGTCTGGCAGATATTCCCCTTGTTCGCGAGACTTGGCTCTGGACGTTTTTCCGCGATGCCTATTTCTGCGCGATCTTTGCCCTGTCCTTGAACTCGGCGGGCTATCTGTCTGAGGTGATCGCGGGCGCCGTGCGCGCGGTGCCACGCGGTGAAGTGGAGGCTGCCACGGTGGCGGGCCTCAGCCGTTTTGACATCGCCCGTTTGGTTATCGTGCCCAATGCAGTCCGCCTGGGGCTGCGCAACTATGGCAATGAGATCATCTTCGTCATCAAGGGCACGTCGATTGCAAGCCTGGTGACCATTGTTGAGCTGACGCGTGCAGCCAACAACATCTATTTCCGCACATTTGATCCGTTTACGCCGCTCATCGCGGCAGGCGTGATCTATTTCGTCGCCATCTGGCTCTTAAGCCGGGGCATCCGCTCGTTGGAGCGTCGGCTGACACCACAATTGCGGATGAAGGCGAACGCATCACAGCTCTAGTGCGCGATAGCGGCCAAAAAGCGCTGGAGCGCCGGTAGACTGGGTTTGTCCAGCAGGGCAGCGGCAGGGCCATCAGCAGCAATACGCCCAGCTTGAACAAACAAAACCCGGTCAGCGAAAGAGCGCGCGAAGCCGATTTCATGGGTGGCGCAAAGAACCGTGACGGGTTGCCTGTCAATGCCGGCCTTGGCGATCTGGAGCAGGAGGTCGAGAACGCCGCCGACCGCCTCAGGATCAAGAGAGGCCGTGGGTTCGTCGAGCAGCAACAGGCGAGGACGACCGATCAAGGCGCGGGCCAACGCCACACGTTGCTTCTGACCGCCCGACAGCTGATAGGGATAGCGTTCAGCCAAGGAGGCACAGCCGACGGAGTCCAGCAGTGCCATCGCCTCATCGCGCAACGCGGACGGCTTGACCTTGCGCAGCCGCGCCTCTGCCCACGTGACGTTGGTCAGAACCGTATGCATCTCATAAAGGTTGAAGGCCTGAAAGAGCATCGCCGACCGGCGCTGATGGGTGCGCCAGTCGCTGCGCCGGGTCAGGGTCTTGCCGAAGGCTTCGATCGAGCCTGTCGTCGCCGGCTGCAAGCCAGCGGCGATGCGGATAAGGCTCGTTTTGCCCGACCCGGATGGCCCAATCAGGGCGACACGCTCACCGGCACCGACGGAAAGAGATACATGGTCGACGATCAGATGATCGCCAATCGTCACCGACACGCCGTTGAGGGCGAGCGCGTTAGGCTGCGCCATAATGATCCATCAAAAAGCGGTCAAACCGGCGCAAGCCCTCTTCAAGCTCCGAAGCGTCAACGCCGAAACCCAGGCGAACATGCCCGTCAATGCCGAACCAGTCACCGGCACAAACGAAAACGCCGGTTTCCTTGCGCAACGCCTCCACAAGCTCACTAGAGCGCACAGGCATCGGATAGGCAATGAAGGCTTGTCCGCTGGCATCGGGTTTCACCCAGTTCCATCCTTCATTGTTTGCAACCCAATCAGCAACACGCTTTCGACCCTGCGCCAGGATGGCCTGCCCGCGATGCAGCAGCTGACTGCGCAAAGGTTCCTGCAAGGCCCTGTGCGCAAGGTCCTGTGCCAAGGGGCCGGTGCCGATGGTGGTGTAGTCCTGTCGGCGATGCATCTCTGCGACGATCTGCGGTGGAGCCAGGCACCAACCGATCCGCAGGCCAGGGCAGCCGAAGCTCTTGGAAAGGCCGCCCGTGACCATGACCTTGTCGCCAAGACCCCAGCTTGTGGCATCGGGCCCACCGTCAATCTCCGATCCGCGATAGATCTCGTCGACAAGCAGCCAAACGCCCGCCCGCTCAGTTGCCTCTGAAAGGGCGCGGCGGCGATCAGCTCGCATGGCGACACCGGTGGGGTTGTTGGGGTCACACAAGGTCACGAACGCCGTTTTGCCAGGTCGAATGGCCTTGGTCACGGTCGCCGCATCGGGCTGCCAGTCATCCTCTGCTTTTAAGGCGACCTGCGTGACCTCGACGCTCAGTGCCCGCGCCATGCCATCGATCTGCATGAAGTTAGGCGTCACGACAACGATATGTTCGCCCTTGCTCGCAAGCGTCATCATGGCGATCAGATTAGCTTCGCTGGTTCCCGTGCCGACAAACACATTGTCCGCACCCGCGCCTGGATGCCAGTCGGCGATGGCTTGTCTCAGCGCCGGCGTGCCCTCAGTGTAGCCGTAACCAAGCGCGATTCCGGCCAACGCGTCGCGCTCGGTCTCCGGCACCAGATCGCCGACGGTGGCCGCGTGCACACCGCTCTCGGTCAGGTTGATATCGACCGTGTTTTCAAAAAGCGTCTGGTTGCGCTCCAGGAGAAATGTGGGGACCTGCATCGTTAGCTTACCACTTTAGCTAAGACCGCTTTGGCGATCGCAATGTCCTGCGCCGCAACGCCGGTGAGGTCCGCGATCGTGATCTGATCATCGGATGTGCGTCCAGTCGCATTCCCCGACAGCACAGCCCCCAGTTCGACGATGGCGCTGTCGGTGATCACGCCTGCCTTGCGTGCATGATAAACCTCACCGCGCTCGCGCGACTGATCGAGGCTATCCACGACGCACACATCGGCGCGAGCGACCAGGTCCGGCGTGAGCTCCTGTTTTTCTTCCGTATCGGACCCCATGGCGGTGATATGCGTGCCCGGGGCGATCATGTCAGCCCTCAAAAGGGGGGCGTGGGCAGGGGTGGTGGTTACAATCACTTGGCAGCGGTTTGTCAGCGTTGTGATGTCATCGACCACCTCGACATCATATCCCAGCCGCGCAATGTCACCGGCGGCCTGATCGGCATTGGCGCGTGAACGCCCCCACAGATCAAGCCGCCGACAGGGAAGGACGCGCGTGAGATAATCGGCCTGAAGCCTTGCCTGGACGCCTGTGCCGATGATGCCAATCCGCTCCACCGAGGATGGCGCGAGCGCCTTGGCGGCAACAGCGCCCGCTGCGGCAGTGCGATGGTTGGTGAGTTCGCCCTCCTCCAACAGCACCGCTTCCACCATGCCGGTCTTCTGAGACAGGACCAGCATGCAGCCGCCAAAGGGCGGTAGCCCGAGGGAGGGGTTGTCGAAGAAGCCGGTCGCAATCTTGATGACGAAGACATCGTCACCTTCGATCGCGCCATACTTGATATGCATTTCACCCTTGTTGCGCGGAAAGAGCAGTTCACCCACTGGCGGCACAGTGACTTTGCCTTGCGAGAACGCGACAAAGCCGCACTCGACCTCGCCGACCACATCAATCTCGGCAATGAGGGGTAGGATGGTCACAAGCGGGACAATTCTGGTCATCGATCAGTCCAGCAACCCTGCGCGCCGCGCGGTAATCTCAAAGGCTTTGACGAGCCCTTTGAAGCAGGCTCGTGTGGCATCTGGCCGAAGATCGCCGTGCTCATCGATCAAGCCAAGGCCCGGCCCAATGAGCACATTGCCGCCATAGATCGTCGCGCCGGCCTGACCCATGGCCATCAAAGCGGCGTCAATCGTGTTCGCGCCGCAATACATGTCTTCCAGGTTGAAGAGCGGCAGCCCGCGTTCGCCATCCTTCCAAGTGCCGGCATAGTTTAACTCAAGCCCGCCCATATGGTAGCTCTTGGTCACCAGGAACCCGTCGGCCAAGCGCTTGGAGGGGAAGGCCTCCAGCTCTTCCATCAAGATGGTGTGCATTCCATCCACGGGATCGGTGACCTTGGCAGAGTTATCGACCATCATCTTCAAGAAGGCATACAGACCGACCAAGCTGTCGCGACCGGGGTCGTGCATGGAAAACACGCCCTTGGAGTAGGACGACACGCCGCCGGAGCGCGGACCAATCCACCCCATCGCCTTGCGGATCGCGTTCATCGGCTCCGACTTGCCAATCATCAGTCCGCCAATGGGCGCGCGACCGGCCTTGTCCATCGAGTAAATCATGATGTCAGCATCGATTGCGCGCGGATCGAGCCCCACGAAGGGCAGGCAGGTTGCGCAATCGAGAATGTAAGGCACGTCGAAATCGCGAGCGATGTCCGCCATCTTGGCCATCAGCACCGGCGTGCCATCGGCATCCTTTTCCCCGAAGCCCCAGCCCGGCGTGTCATAGCCAACGGCATGCACCGCTGCGAGCATCGAGGCGTGGCGTTCTGCTGCCTTGGTGAGCGCACCCATTGTGCTGTCGACGTCCAACTCAGTCATCAAGGCCACGGTGTTTTGTCGCACGCCGTGCAGCTCATAGCGCACGCCTGGTGCACGCACGAAGAGCGTATCCAGATTGGCCAAGCTCTTGCCATCGATCCCCAACTCGCCGCCGGACACCGTGCGATCCATCGCGAAATGACGGTACTTTGGCGGGAAGGCGCGGCCATAGCCGCCGCCCCACTCGGCATCCTCGCCATAGATTTGCAGCGATCGAGACCGGTACTGTTCACCACGGCGTAGGGTTGGCGGAGCCACCAAGGTTTCAAAGGCCACCCGAAGCGAGGCTTCGGCGGTGTTGGTCACACAAACATCGTAGCTGTCGCCGTACACATCTTTGACCAAAGCGCGCATCTTGTCGGCAATCTCAACCGCCGGCAGAACATCCACCTTGTTGGCCTCGACAATGGGGTCGAGCACATAGCTCGGCAGACGACCCGGGCAGCCCGAAGAGCCCTGATAGGTGCCTATGCCACCCGCATAGGCGGTCAACCCTTCGGCCTCGGCAAAGGCCGCCGCCTCGGCCTCAATGTCTGAGATTTGCTCGAACAGGGACTGGTACCAGTCGTGCAGATACATAAGCTTGGCTCTCCTTCATTGAGGCGAACAAAGCACGGGCGTTGATCAGCAATCATAGTGAAAAGCCGAAGCGAACTTCGGTAGGGTTTTGATGCGCCTTAGGCGGCGCCTGTCACCGCGCTCGTGTGGTCATATGCGTGGTGAGCAGGAGGTTGGTCTCGCTGGTCATAACGCCATCAAGCTTACGCACTTTGGTGATGACGCTGTCGAGGTCTTCCAGAGTTTGGGTGCCAATTTCGACAATCAGATCCCACTTACCATTGGTGGAGTGCACCGCCTTCACATCGGCCAGCCCGGTGATCGTGCGGGTGATCCGATCCGTGCCGCGCCCTTCAATGCCAAGCATCATCAGACCGCGCACCGGATGCTCGCGCACATCGTCTGCGAGGATCGCTGTAAAACCGACGATTGTGCCCTCTTTTTGCAGCCGTTCCAGGCGGTTGCGGACGGTTGCACGTGACAGGCCAACGAGCACCGCAAGATCAGATATCGAGGCCCGCGCGTTGCGTCGCAACTCTGAGACGATGGCGATGTCTTGATTGTCCATAGTGGGTACCAGGCTTCTCAAAATGGTCAGTTGCTTAGCAAATTAGGCAGTTTGGTCGCTTACGTCTATGCCAAAGCGTTCCTAGCCTGTGCGCGTGAAGCGATGTGCAGGAGCAGATCATGCGGGCAGTGACGTGCGTTCTTGTTGGCGCGCCGGTCGATAGTGGCAAGCGACGGCAGGGGTGCAAGATGGGACCCGATGCGTACCGCACCGCCGGCCTTGAAGAGGCTCTGCGCAGCCTTGGCCACAGCGTTCATGACTCTGGCAATGTCGTTCCTCGGCCCGCCAATGAGAACCAGGATCCGCGCAACCCCGCCCTCCACGCCTTGGACGAAAATGTCGCGTGGACGGAAGGCTTGATTGCCGCCGGTGAAAAGGCCGCGCGCGACGGGTTCCCGATTTTCCTCGGTGGTGACCATGCCATGTCGCTTGGCACCATCGCGGGCGTTGCCGCCTATGCGAAAGCCGAAGGTCGCCCGCTGTTCGTCCTGTGGCTGGATGCGCACAGTGACATCCACACGCCGACGACGACCCAGTCCGGCAATCTGCACGGAACGGCTGTGGCCTACCATCTGGGCATGGATGGGTTTGATGCGTTCCCGCCGCTGGAAAACCCCATCCCGCAGGATCATGTGTGCATGATAGGCCTGCGGTCCGTCGATGAACCCGAGCACCAGTTTCTTGCGGGCAGCGATGTGATGGCCATCGACATGCGCGCTATTGATGAGCAGGGCATCACCGGGCCGCTGACCGCTTTTTTGGACAGTGTCGCAGCCGCTGGCGGCATGCTGCACGTGTCGTTAGACGCTGATTTTCTGGATCCATCGATTGCCCCGGCTGTCGGCACAACCGTGCCCGGTGGCGCGACGTTCCGCGAGGCACATCTGGTGATGGAGCTTGTCTGCGACAGCGGCCTCGCCACCTCGCTCGATCTGGCTGAACTCAACCCGTTTCTGGATGAACGCGGCAAGACCGCCACCTTGATGGTGGATCTTGCGGCGTCACTGCTCGGCCGACGCGTTTTCGACCGGCCTACCTGATCTTTCCGCCCTACACATTTGCGAGGAACCTGATGACCGTCACGACTGTTTCCGACAAAGCCCATGTTCCCTTCGTGAGCGTGGAAAACATGATGCGCCTTGTCCTCGACATCGGTGTTGAGGAGGCGATTGCGCAGATTGTCGGCTATCTAGAGAACGATTTTCGCCGCTGGCCGAGCTTCGACAAAACGCCGCGTGTGGCGGCTCACTCGAAAGAGGGCGTCATCGAACTGATGCCGACATCGGACGGGGTCGACTACGGCTTCAAATATGTGAATGGCCATCCAAAGAACACCAAGGATGGGCTGCAAACGGTCACCGCCTTTGGGCTTTTGGCGTCGGTGGACACCGGCTATCCGGTGTTGCTGACGGAGATGACGGTGCTCACCGCGCTGCGCACGGCTGCGACCTCAGCTTTGGCGACAAGATATCTTGGGCCGAGGAACCCCAAAACGCTCGCGATGATCGGCAACGGGGCGCAAGCGGAATTCCAAGCGCTGGGGCTCAAACAGGTGTGTGGGATTAAAGAGGTCCGCCTCTATGACATCGACCCGGCTGCCACACGCAAATGCGCCGCTAACCTTGCCCGGAGCGGCCTTACCGTTGTCGCCTGCCAGAGCGCGGAGAAGGCGATCACCGGTGCGGACGTCATCACCACCTGTACCGCGGACAAGCAGTACGCGACCATTCTGACCGACAACATGGTCGGCTCCGGTGTTCACATCAACGCCATCGGAGGCGATTGCCCGGGCAAGACCGAGCTGCACCGCAACATCCTTCTGCGCTCAGACATTTTCGTTGAGTACACGCCGCAAACTCGCGTTGAGGGCGATATCCAGCAGCTGGATGCGGATCATCCCGTCACCGAACTGTGGGAGGTGATTGCCGGTCAGGCGGAAAGCCGGGCAGATGCGTCCGCGATCACACTGTTTGACGGTGTCGGCTTCGCCATTGAGGATTTCTCCGCGCTTTGTTGGTTGCGCGATGCCCTGCAAACCAGCCCGCGCTATGTGCTGCTCGACATCATTGCCGATCCCGATGATCCTCGCGATCTTTACGGGATGATTCAAAGGGAGCGTCTGCGGATGGATATGCCTCAAGCTGTTGCCAGCGCCTGAAATGGGTAGCCCGGACATACAAGGGTTGCGTGACAGGGTCCGCGCATGGACTAGCCGGCCGTGCGCGCCGACCTCATTGCAGCGTGCCCGATAGCGCCGCAGATCAGAGAAGCGGCTGGCACCCGCGCAACGGAACTTGTCTCAGCCATCCGTCGGCAAAAGAACCCGGGCTTGATGGAGATCTTTCTGGCCGAATATGGGCTGTCGACGTCGGAAGGTATCGCCCTGATGTGCCTGGCCGAGGCCTTGCTGCGTGTGCCCGATGCACAGACCGTCGATACGCTGATCGAAGACAAGATCGCACCGTCACGTTGGAGCGAACATCTTGGCCAATCTGCCTCGTCGTTGGTTAACGCATCCACCTGGGCGTTGATGCTGACAGGCAAAGTTTTGGACAGCGGCGAAAGCGCGGCCAACGTGTTGCACAAGGCCGTCAAACGCGCGATGAAGGAGCTGGGCGCCCAGTTTGTGCTCCGCGAGACCATCGACGATGCCGTTGCCCGTGGCAGCAAACGCGTGGCGCAGGTTTACACTTTTCAAAAAGTTCGAGTGTGTTAGCAGGAGATCCACTACTCTCTTGATCGTGCATCATGCGTTGTCTCAATCATACCAAGGTAGGTTTGTAGCAGGTCACTGGAGTTGGCAGCGCCTTGATCGTTCATGGTAAAGGTTATTGCGACGCTTGCAATTAGCGCAATAAGACCGACAAACCTAAAAAACTGACGTCCCATTTGCTCTTGCCCTTTGCCCTACGGGAATGGAGCCGGCGGGGTGCAAGGAGGTTGCACCCCGCCGGCAGTAAGAAACGGCTAGCGAATAACGCGAACCTGCTTGAGTTCGTTTGTGTCGGTGAAGATGATACGCACTTTGTCGCCAGCAGCAGCCTGAGGCATTGCGAAGTACTCGATGTCCTGATCGAGCTTCATGCCGTTTGCTAATTCCAGCTGACCTGGTGCGACGTCCACGATAGCGGTGTCGACATAACGGTCATTGTTGCTGTCTGCCAGGGCTGGGGCAGCAGCACCGACGGCGAAGCTGGAAGCGATCAGGGCAAGAGCGAACTTTTTCATTGGTTTAGTCCTTTCAGTGACTAGCTTTTGTGAATGTCTCGGGGGGAGACGTTGGGGTTGGTTTGGATCACCGCGCCTTTGATCTGGCCGTTGATCCCGTAGGACAGCTGAACCTTGGCCCCATCAGAGATGGTTGCGATTTCAGCCATTGACCCAGGCGCGGTTTGCAAAATTACTCGGTTTGCCAGCTTGATCTGTCCTGTAGCCTGGCCGAACGCGATAACATGCGTTGTCGTCTGGGACGTTTCTGCCGACGCATAGCCGGTTGATCCAACCAACAGTGCAACGGCGAGAAATGGGTATTGATCGATCTTCATAAGAATGACCTGTAAGTGTTTTTTAGGCGTTGAAGCGTTTATCTCAACCTGAATTGTTTTCAGATTTAATCGATGCGATTTGAACCGTCAACACTAAAACTGAATATTTTTCTGAAAATGACCAATATGCAGGATAGACCATTGTTATCAATGTGGAATTTTCTTGACTTCCAAGGTGTAGAACATGAAAAATATTCATTTAATATAGGGCTGCAGCCAGGGCTTAAGAGTGTTCAGGGCCGGAAAAGGGAGGCAAATCGGCCGTGGCCTGGCGATAGAAGTGACGCTTCGACCAGCATGAGAACACCTTAACTGCGTCAGTTACAAAAATGAAAAACATTTAGATTTGCCGTTGACAGCCTCAGCGACCACATCTATAACTGAATAAATTTCAGATTATGAACCTCGCGGAAAGTTGCCTGCCATGTCACGCAAAGAACCCATCAGAGCTCCACAACAGGAGCGCAGCCAAAAACGCGTTGAACTTATTCTCAATGGCGCCCGAAAGGTCATTTTGAAGAAGGGCTGTGCTGGGCTGAAGATGGGTGACATTGCCAAGGCCGCCAAAATTTCTATTGGGTCCATCTATCAGTATTTCCCCAACAAGCACGCGATCATCGCGGGCTTGGCGCAGGACTATCTTGATCAGTTCGCCGAGCATGTGCGCGCCGCTGTTGAAGACCGTCCTTCAAGCCTTGACGATCTTTCTGCGCGCACAACTGCTTTGCTTCAGAAATACTACGTGGCCCACCGGAATGATCCTGTGGTGCGCGACGTCTGGATGGGTTCCGCAACCGACAAGGAACTGCAAGAGATCGAAAGCAATGACACAATGCGCAATCTCGAGATCATTTTTGCAAAGTCAGATCACCTTTTTCCCTTGGACAACCATGACGCCGCAAAGTTGGTGCTCTTTTTGATACTCAATTTTGGTGGAACCGCGGTCGCCACTGCGGTTGAGTTGTCAGAAGATGAAGGGCGCTTTGCCATGAGCGAAGCTGAGAAAATGCTCTACGCTGCTTGGGCTGTTTCAGTTGAGCCACTTGGCCATCCTCATCTCATCCATGATGCGCCGGACGCATCCTCAAAAGAGGGGGCTCCTGCCGCATGAGTTCAGATATCACCACCCGCTGATCTAACTTCCTAACCCTAAATCCCTGAACATTGCGATCTGGTCGCTGGGCCGGAAACACTACCCTTTTGTCTTCTCGTCCTCCCCCCAACCAAGAGGCCTTAAGCGATGGCTCTTATAGAATTGCAACACCAAGATACGCCGGTCATCTGGCAAAGCAGTCCGTTGACGAACGCCACGGACGATACTGCCGCCAGAACCAAATCGATATTTGCCCCATCCCGGCGAACTTTGCTCCTGGGACTCCCTTTGCTGGCGTCGCTGATCCCGGCAACTGTTCTGGCGCAGGATGACACGTCCACTGTGCCGAGCGCTCCACGCCCTGCGATGGTGTTTGAGGTGGCCTCCAGCCCCGACACCTACCAGAGAACCTATCCCGGTATTGTGCGGCCTGAGCAGGAGGCGGAACTGTCGTTTCGCGTATCAGGCCGCATGATTGCGTTGCCCGTTCGTGCTTCTGATTTTGTGTCCGAAGGCGACATCATCGCGCAACTGGACCCGCGCGACTTTGAAGCTCAGATTGCCTTGCTGGAAAGCCAGGTTGACCAGGCAACAGCGCAGTTAACGGCGCTGCGCTCCGGCGCGCGCACCGAAGAGATTGCAGCCCTTGAAGCTGCGGTGGATGCGGCGCTGGCGCAAGTTGAGCAGGCTCAAGATCAGGTTTCCCGCTCTGCCTCTTTGGCGGGGCGTGGCGTCGTCTCGCAGGCGCGCTTGGATCAGGATCAGGCTGCCTTGCGCGTGGCACAAGCACAGTTGCGCACCAACGAAGAGCAGCTAACCATCGGCCTGACCGGTGGTAGAGCTGAGGATGTTGAGGCCGCTGAGGCGGCGTTGCGGGGACTGCAAGCCCAACTACAAAATGCGCGTGATAATCTGGGCGATACCACCCTGCGTGCACCGTTTGATGGCTATGTGGCCCAACGCGCTCTGGATAATTTCACCAATGTCCAGGCTGGGCAGGTTGTTGTCTCGCTGCAGGAACTCTCCACGGTTCGCCTCGCTTTTGATGTGCCCAGTTCTGATGTCACGACCTTTGCTGTTGCGCAGGATATCGATATCTCAGTGTCGTTTGACGCTGCTCCAGATTCACAGTTCGCCGGCGAACTGGTGGAGTTTGCGGTGGACGCAGACAGCACAACACAGACCTATCGCGGGCAAGTTTCGGTCAACGTACCAGAAGAGGCTCCCATCTTCCCGGGCATGGTTGGTCGTATATCGGCGAGCACTGCCATTGAGACCAACAGCCTGCTGGTGCCTTTAACCGCCATAGCCTCCACTTCTGATGGATCACCTTTCGTCTGGTCCGTCAACGAAACCACGAACGCCGTATCGCAGGTGGCTGTGACCCTTGGCGCTATCGATGGCGACATGGTTGCGATCACAGACGGTCTGACGCCGGGTGACACGGTGGTTCGGGCAGGCGTTTCCCGCTTGATGGACGGTATGTCCATCCGGCCGATCACGCGAGTGGGAGGCTAAGACGATGGATCTTGCTCGTTTTGCAATCGAAAAGCGGGTCATCTCCGGCTTGATGACCCTGTTGATCCTTCTTGGTGGCGTGTTTGCCTACAATGCTTTGCCACGTTTTGAAGACCCTGAGTTCATTATTCGCGAGGCCCGTATCGTCACCGTCTATCCTGGCGCCAGTGCCGATGATGTGGCCTTGGAAGTCACTGAGAAGGTCGAAAACGCCCTTCAGCAGCTGCAAGGTGTTGAAGAAATCCGGTCGGTGACATCCCCTGAACTGAGCGTCATTACGGTTGAGTTCACGATTGCGTCGACGCCGGACTATCCGGAGCTCTATCAGCGCTTTGCGCAGATGCGCGCAAAAATTCGCGACATTGAACCTCTCCTCCCGCCAAACGTTCTGGCCCCACAGATCTTCGATGATTTTGGTGACGTGTATGCCTTGTACTTCGCCATTACCGGAGAGGGTTTCTCACGCCCGGAAATACATGAGTACGCCAAAATTTTGCAGCGTGATCTGGTGGTTATCGACGGCGTTTCCCGCGTTGTTCTCAACGGTGTGCCAAATGAGGTCATCTATGTTGAATACTCCGGCGCACGCCTGACTGAGCTGGGCATCACACCGCAGCAAATCGCTGGTGTTCTTGAGGGGCAAAACCTGATTGGCCCGGTTGGTTCGGTGGTCGCCGGTCCTTCCCGATTGTCGATCCGACCGGACAATGCCGTCGACTCCTTAGCCGCGATCGAAAACCTTGTGCTTTCAAACCCGCAGACGGGTCGTTCCTTCAGATTATCGGACATTGCTGAAGTCTCGCGTGGTTTGGAGGAGCCAGCAGAAGAGCTGCTCTTCAAAGATGGTGTTCCAGCCATCGGTATCGGCATCTCCAATGTTCTCGGCGGCAATGTCGTTGAAATGGGCAACGCTGTGCGCGCGCGCATGGCGGAGCTGGAAAGCGAGCGGCCACTTGGGATCGAAATCCTGCCGATTTCAGATCAGTCAGTCAGCGTCGAACGCTCGGTCAATGACTTTGTCATGAATGTTGTTGTGGCGCTCGGCATTGTTGTCGGCACTCTGGTTGTCTTCATGGGTCTGCGCTCAGGCATTTTGATGGGTACCATCCTTCTGGTCACGGTTGCCGGTACGCTTGTGGGAATGCTGATCTATGGGCTCGACATGCAGCGTGTGTCGCTGGGTGCCTTGATCATCGCACTGGGTATGCTGGTCGATAATGCGATTGTTGTCGTGGAGGGCACGCTGGTTCGCATGAAAAAAGGCCAAAGCGCCGCGGCGGCCTCCATTGCGGTGGTCAATCAAACCAAATGGCCTTTGCTTGGCGGCACCATTGTTGGCTTTCTCGCCTTCTCGCCGATTGGTTTGTCCCCGGACAACACAGGCGAATATGCCGGCAGCATGTTCTACACCATCATGATTGCCCTGTTGTTCTCATGGGTCGTGGCCATCTGGCTAACGCCTTACCTGTGCACCCTTATGTTGAAGTCCAACTCAGGTGATCAGAAGCCGAAGAAAGAGAACATCTTGCTGCGCGGCTACCACGTTCTGCTCGATCAAGCCATTCGCTTTCGCTATCTCACGGTTGCCTTGGTCGTTGGGCTGTTCATGTCAGCCTTGGCCGCAGCTGCCTATGTGCCTCCCGGTTTCTTCCCTGATTCAACGCGGGCTCAGTTTGTCATTGACTACAATCTGCCTGAAGGAACCGACATTCAGCGCACACAGCGTGATGTCCTAGAGATCGCCGAGCATGTCAGAACACGTGAAGGTGTCACCAGCACCAGCACCGTTCTTGGTGGAGGCCATACGCGCTTTCAGCTGACCTATGAGGGTGAGAGCCCCAACCCTGCCTATGGCCAAATTCTCATTGACGTGACGGATGCTGGTTTGATCAACGGTCTTCGCGATGAGCTGCAATCATGGCTGGCCGAACAGTACCCATCAGCCAATGCGAAGGTGTGGAAGTACACCATTGGTCCAGGCGGCGGCTCTGCCATCCAGGCCCAGTTCCTGGGTCCTGATGCCAACACCCTGCGTTCACTGGCCGAACAGGCACAGCGGATCATGGCAGACAATGGCGCTGTGTCGGTCAACAGCGACTGGCGTGAACAAATTCAGGTCATTCGCCCCGTGATCGATACTGAAGACGCACGTCGACTTGGCCTCTCTCAGGCGGATATCAACCAGGCCATCCGCGCGCATTTCAGTGGAACTCAGATTGGCGTGTATCGTGAGGCTGAAGAGCTCAACAGCATCATCATGCGCAGGTTTGAATCTGAGCGTTCTGATCTGTCGAGCGTGCGCAGTGTTCAGGTGTTCAGCCAGCTCACGGGTGGTTATGTTCCCATCACCGAAGTGGTGGACGACTTCCAGCTTGTGTTTGAGCCAGGCAATCTGCGTCGTGTCGACCGCCAGTTGGCAATCAAGGCTCAGTCTGACCCGGCACAGGGTGTGTTAGTTGGTGAACTCTTCAACCAAATTCGTGGCCCAATCGAAGCCATTGAACTGCCACCTGGCTATTCATTGGTGTGGAAAGGAGAATTTGGCGACAGTGAAGAGGCCAATGCCGGTTTGGCGTCCACATTCCCACTAGGTTTTGGCGCCATGGTTCTGGTGGTTGTCTTGCTGTTCAACAAGATCAGTCAGCCTCTGATCATCTGGCTCACCGTGCCTTTGGCCTTGATCGGCGTTCTTTGGGGGCTTGCAGCCAGCCAAACGCCTCTGGAGTTCATGGCCATCTTGGGCATCCTGTCGCTGACGGGTATGTTAATCAAGAACGCGATTGTGTTGATCGATGAGACCGATCTTCAGATCAGTGATGGAAAGCCACGGTTACAAGCCGTCAAAGATGCGGCTGTCAGCCGGGTCCGGCCGGTATCCCTGGGTGTCATCACAACGGTTCTTGGTGTGGTGCCCCTTCTTTGGGACCCATTCTTCCAGTCTTTGGCGGTCGTGATCATTTGCGGCCTGAGCTTTGCAACGCTCCTGACACTGATCGTTGTGCCGACGCTCTATGCGATCTTTTTCCAGATCAAAGCCAAGGAGACGGAGGACACCGTCAGTCTGCAAGCACCGGACGAGGCGTCTGCTGTACTGGCCAGCTAACGGCCACGAACGCCAAGCGCTGTAGACCATTACGGTCCCCAGCGCTTGGTTGCGGGTTTGTGACGAGGCCCGTCATCACCCCTGTATTACGTGATGCAGGCAAGCGTTTTTAAGGGCCGGTCTCATTGATCTGTCGAGACAGAAACCCGTATTTCATGACGCTTGAAAGCTGAAGAGCTGCTTCGCGTTGGGAAGGTTTACCGGTGCGAAGCCATCGCATCACGGCACCCTCCACCAAGCCATGAGCCATGGCGCCATAGAGGTCCACATCCCCGGCACGAAAAGCACCCGAGCGCACGCCATCTTGATACATGGAAACGATTTGCGCCTGAATGTGATCGCCGGGAAGAGCGCCATCGTCAAACACAACATCCGTTGTCATCGACATCAAGTTCAAAAGGGTGTTGCGCTGGGCCGTTAGGTCAAACAAACCCTCACAAACGCGATCGAGGCGCACGTCGACACCACCAGGCGTTGCCCAGTCGGCTTTCATCTGTTCCACATACTCGTACTCAAGCGCTTCGAGCATGCTTTGGAGTAGCGCCAGCTTGTTCTCGTAGAAACGATAAACCGTCCCAACGGCGATGCCCGCTTCCTTAGCGATCGCTGCAATCGAGACATTCTCATACCCGATATCTGTAAACAGCCTGATCGCCGCAGTCTGCAGGGCTGCGCGTTTGCTGTCAGGATCGCGTGTACGCTTCTGCGCTGGTCTTGGTTCTGCTTTTTTCATTACTGAATTTTATTCATTAGTGTTGACATCGTCAAGGCGCCCGCTTATGTCGCTAGTGAACCAAATTCATTAATGCTCATCAACAGCACGTCTCACCGCAAAGGAATGAACAATGAAACAAGCAATCTACCGCACGCATGGCAGCCCGGCCGACGTGATCGAACTGACCGAAGAACCGTCCGAAGATTTGCAGCCAGGCCATACACGCGTGAAAATCCTGCGCTCCCCGATCAACCCGTCCGACGTCGCCCAGATTGAGGGTGTCTATGGCCTTCAGCCGCCTTTGCCCGCGCCTGCCGGCATGGAAGGGATTGGCGAGGTTGTGGAAGTTAATGGCGAGGGCCATGCCCTCGGGACGCTTGTTCTTCTGACCGACCCTCCAGGTGCATGGTCGACCGAGCGTGTTTTCCCCTCAGAAACCCTTGTGGCTGTGCCTCATGCAGACGTTGATCAGCTGTCCATGCTGACCGTTAATCCGGCCACCGCCTACCTTCTGCTGACCCAATATGTGGATCTCAAAGAAGGCGATTGGCTCATTCAGTCAGCGGCCAACTCAGCCGTTGGGCGCTATGTGACCCAGTTGGCAAAGTCGCGCGGTATCCGCGTGGCATCGGTTGTGCGCCGCGAGTCCGCACTCGCTGACGTCAAAAAGGCTGGTTGTGATGCGGCATTTGTCGATGGCCCCGACCTTGCAGAGCAAGTTGCTGCGCAGCTGGACCAAGAACCAGTGCTCGCATTGGATGCTGTTGCTGGCGAAGCCTTTGGTCGCCTTGCCTCTACGCTGCGTCCCGGTGGAACCGTCGTGAGCTATGGTGGCATGTCCTATCAACCAGTCGTGGTGCCAGACAATCTGCTGATCTTCAAAAACATCACGATGCGCGGTTTCTGGTTGGTCAACTGGTTGATGAGTGCAGCCCGTGAAGAGCAGCAGCGCGTCTATCAGGAGCTAACAGGTCTGATCCTCAGCGGTGCGTTGCACGCTCCCATTGATCGTGTCTTCCCGCTTGAAGGCGTCAACGAAGCCCTTGTGCACACGCTCAAAGGTAGCCGCTCCGGCAAAGTGCTTCTTGCCCCCAACGGCGTCTAAGCCGCCAACCCCCATTCAAGACAATCGACAATGACACTGACACTGTTTCACACACCAGGCACAAGATCCGTTCGTGCCCGCTGGGTTCTGGAAGAACTCAACACTCCTCACGACCTGAAGACTTTTGAGTATGATGGTGAGTATTTTGCCTCAGATGAATTTCGCGCCATCAATCCGATGGCAAAGATGCCCGCGCTGTATGACGGCAAAGAGCTCATCATCGAGTTGATTGCCATCATGCAATATGTTCTTGATCGTTATGGCTCTGGCCAGTTGACCGTTGCAGCAGACGACCCAGAATTTGCCGCTTACTTACAGTGGCTGCACATGGGTGAAAGCGGCATGTCCGGCTATATCGCAACGTCATTTGGTCATGCTGCCTCCGTTGACCCGTACAAAGTCACCGAAGCCCATGATCAGTATTGCCGCTACCAAGTCGAAAAAGCCCTTGGCATGCTTGAAGAGCGTCTGGAAGGGCGGACATACATCCTGGATCGCGGTTTTTCAGCGGCGGACATCTCGCTCGGCTATGCCTTGATCTTTGCCGCGGTGTGCACCGGCACGACCTACTCTGATCGTGTGCAAACCTATCTCAGCGCATTGCTGAAGCGTCCCGCGCTGCAAAAGGCTTTGTCGGATTTGCCGCAAGAGGCTGTAGCAGCGCTTGGCTAAAGCCCCATCAAGTAGATCTCCACAGTCGGAGCGCAGGCCAGCAATGATCGGCGCTCCGACAGCGAGGTTTAAAGAACAACAACCGGATTAAGAGACGAGTTACTAGCGTTCTCGCGTGAAATCTGAGCCTGCTATGGCCGGTAGCAAAGGAACGTTTTCTACCGCCTTGTTTCAATCAGGTGTTGGGAGCAATCGCAAAGCAGGCGGTCGAAGAGGTGCTGTTTTGGTCTACTTGTGGCGGCAATGCGGACATGAGGAAATAACGGCAATGCGGGACAAGCAGACGCCTTTCGGCTGGGCCTCAATGTTTCCTTTACCCAGTAGCGCGTTCCCAGATGGGTACAGCAAGCAGGCATCTACTACTCAGATTTGGAAAACCTGCGCTGCCGACCAAGTGGCAAGAAACAATCCAAAACCGAAAGATGTATGTGCGATCAAGCTGCGCAGACGGGCAATGTTCGACTTTGGGGCTTTCGCTGCGGCGAACCCTAGGCCCATACCGGGTTGCATCACGAAAAAAGGTGCAGACACTGTCACGATCCCGAACAGGACCGCTGGCAACAAAGTGGGATCGCGCGCCCAATCCACGCCCAGGACGAAAAGAAATAAGCCTGCGAATATGACACCTATGACGTAGTGCGCGCTCCACCCGATGATCTGTTCACCGGCTATGGGCGGAGCTTCGGCAATGCTTTCATGGGCGAACTGGCCATGCCTCATATGGCCCAACCAGCGGCCGACGAACCCATAGTTCAATGAGGGCACACCGAAGGCACGCTTCATCACCACCGCCCAGATATCCATAGTGGCTGTCGCGCCTACGCCAATCAGTATGGCGCGAAACACAAACTCCGCTTCCCAGTCCATAGGCATGTATCTCCTTGGCTTATCCCGCCGCTCGCGCGGTCGATCGGACGAAGAGCAGGACCAAGGCTGTGGCGGCAACCACCGGGAGCGAGGCCGCGGCAAGAAAGGTCCAACCTGGTCCAGTCACGATGGCTCCCGCGGCAAGCGTGGAAATCGTGGCGCAGAGCGCGATGATCGTATCATTGGCCCCCTGGACCAGCGCCCGGTCAGCCGGGGCAACCCGTTCAGCCAGCATGGCCGTTGCCCCGATGAAGCCGAAGTTCCATCCAACGCCCAGGGCGATCAACGAGACGTAGAAGTGCGCTCCGCTAAGGCCCGCGGCAGCCACGAGCGCTGCAACGGCGAGCAGAAGCAGCCCAGCAGCCACGACAGCCTTCGCTCCGATCCGCTTGATCACGAATCCGGTCAGGAAGCTCGGGGCGAACATCGCAACCACATGCCAGCGGATTACGTCGCCAGCTATGCTTTCGGAAAACCCGCATTCGATCATGGCAAGCGGCGTGGGCGCCATCATGAAGACCATGACGCCTTGAGAGACCGCGCCCATCGCCATGGCGGTCGCGATCCCCGGCTGTAGAAGCACAGAGAGCGCCGGCAAGCCGGTGCTCTGTCTTCCCGCAGAGGTTGGCCGCAACAGACGAACGAAGGTGAGAGGAACCAGACCGGCCAGACTGATGGCGCTGATCGCCAGGTAGGCGCCCGCGAATGGGATCGGCGCGAGGGCGTCCTTGGTCCAGATGAATAGCTGCGGTCCGAAGAAAGCTGCGACCAGTCCCGACGTCAGCATCAGCGAGATCGCAACCGGGCTCCAGGCCGGAGGAACAACCTCGGCGGCGGCGAATCGGAAATACTGGTAACAGGCAAGCGCCGCGCCGAGAGCCGCATGGCCTGCGCAGAGCATGGCAAAACTGCCCTCCACCAGAGCCCAGGCGCAGGCGAGCCCGCCCGCCGCCGCCAGTAGGCCACCTGCACAGAAACCGGCCCGGCGCCCGAAGCGTCCCATGACCATCGAAAAGGGGCCGGTGGCCAGCAAACCTGCAAAGACCTGTACCGAAGCGGGGAATGTCGCGAGCGCCGGACTGGGTGACAGCATCAAACCGGCAAGGCCGCCGAGGATGATAAGCATGGGCATTGCCGACGACAAGATCGTGTTGGCCGCCAGCAGGCCGATATAAGCAACCGCCCCCCGTGTGATCGGCTCGTCATCCATGTGCATTCTCGTCTAACGCGTTGACATGGTGGTGTCGTAGCAGCTACGCGTATTGTCTGATATGTCAAAGAGATGTCAATATTAGACAAAGAGCCGAGCGAACGGACGATCGATGTCCTGATCTTCGATCGGGTCAACCTGCTCGACGTCGCGGGACCGGTGCAAGCGTTCGATTGCGCCCGCTTCCGCGATGCGCGGGTCTACCGCCACCGTTATGTGTCACCGGATGGTCGCCCGGTTCAGGCAAACTGTGGCCTGAAACTACAGCCCGATGATGCGCTATGCCCCAACTCGCAGTCGAACGACTTGCTTGTTCCCGGCGGCGACGGCGTCGATGCACTCACACAAGACGCTGCCGTGCTGGCGACAGTCCGTGCTTGGGCCGCAAAGCCGAGGGATTCACGCCTGATCTCGATTTGTTCCGGTGCGCTTCTCCTTGCAGCTGCCGGGGTCTTGGATGGACAGACGGCGACAACCCATTGGTCGCGCGAGCCCGAGACGCGGCGCCATCCGAGCGTCCAATGGGATCTCGATCGCATCTGCATTGCCGGAGCGGGCATCTACACGTCGGCAGGGGTTACGACGGGCATCGACCTCGCCCTGTCGATCATCCGCGCCGATTGCGGCAACGCCTCAGCGCTGGCTGTAGCGCGAGAACTCGTCGTCCAGCTTCGTCGGACAGGCGGGCAGAGCCAATATGCCATGCACCTTGCAGGACAGTTCCAGCCCGAGGATGCGCTGGCCAAACTGATCGAAGCGGTCATATCCAATCCTTGCAGTGATTGGTCCGTAGAGCATCTGGCCGATGCGGCGAAGATGAACCCACGCACCCTTTCGCGCAGGTTTGCCGCTTCCATGGACACCACACCCGCACGCTTCGTTGAACGGGTCCGCGTGGACCACGCGCGCGGACTGCTCGCCGACGGTCTGTTGCTCAAGCGCGTCGCCGTAGAAGCGGGGTTCGGGGACTATCAGAGGATGCGCCGCGCGTTCCGCCGGCAAATGGGTGTCGATCCAGCCGATTTTGCTCGGACGTTCGGATAGCGGGCGCTCTGATTGAAAGGCGATGTTAGGCGCGGTTTGGCAGCATCCAACAGGTTCATCGCGGCATTTTGCGACTACCCCTCGAAGGGTTCAAACCCGAACGCAAGGCTCAAAATCAGCGCGGGGCCGCCGTTAGGGACTCGACTGATCTTGGCGGCAAACCGGACAAAGTTGCCGTCCAAAATGAGGAGAGATTGTCCGTTTTCGTCTGCCATACATGATGTGCTGCGCATATCTCAGCCCATAAGCAGGCTGCACTCCGTCAAACCGAAGACAGGAGCAATACTCTGCAATACCAGATGAGCAACGAGTGTAGATTCACTAGGCTATATTGGTAGCCCAATTTCGGACGCAATCCTGATAGCCGGCTTAGCGTGTGTCTGAGGGTTGCGCTTTGGCCGACGCTGCTAGCCCGTCAGCCCCCATGCCTCAAGGATGGCGTCGCTATTCATCACAAGCGCGCAATGGAGCGAGAGCATGCGAAGCGCGGCATGCTCCAGCTCAGCGCTAGTACCACGCACAAGATCAGCTGCCACAGCCACACGGTAGCCGAGGTTTGATGCCTCAAAAGCACCGAGCAGCACGCAGCAATCGGTCATGCCGCCGTTGATGACCAGGTGCTTCACGCCCATGGAGCGCAGCAAAAAGTCGAGGTCCGTTGGATAAAAGGGTGAGAGCCTACGCTTGGTCTGGACGATCAAGTCCTGTTCCAAGATCTCGGTTGCAAACTCTGTCCACGCGCTTCCCTCAATGGCGTGCTGATCGATCCCGGGTATGGGGTCGGCATAGAGCTGCACCAAGGAACGCCAAGCGGCTGGCGCAAGCCCTTTGAGATCATCCTCGCCCGTCGCTCGTAGAACAGATCGCACATGGATGATGGGAACGCCCATCGCGCGGGCCTCCCTGTGGAAGGCATTCACAGGCGCGATGATTTCGCGCCCGCGCGGCGACGGACAAGGGCACATCGGGTCCTCGGAAAGATGCCCCAGATGCATATCGATCGACAAAACCGCCGTATCGGCTCTCTGCACCCAGCCCGCAAACGGGTCGGCGGGGATATCCCGCGCGACGCCGTCCACATAAGCGCGCAAGCCGGTCACGGTGTCGGGCAGGCTAGGCGCAAAGCGTTTCCATCCGGGTCACGGAGCACCGCCATGTACCAATCATAGTAGGTCATGAACTGCTCTTTCACCAGGCTCGCGCCCCGCGTAACAGCCGTTGCAACCGCGGTATCAAGCTCAGCCTTGCTATCGAACTTGAACGTGAAGGCAGTTTGGTCTCCCTCGCCGTTCTTGCGAGGTTCAAGCCCCAACATCTCGTAGGCAGCCAATGCGGAGAAGCCGATCATCACATCGTCCGACATGTAGCCACGGAAAACGTCGGAGCGCAGGCTCTCATTTTCGCTCAGATCGAACACGTCACGATAAAACTCGGACAGGGCTATGAAGTCCTCAGAGAACAGGCTCACCTGCATGATCGGGTTCATTGTGCTGCAACCCCAAAGGTCTTCTCGAACTGCGCGCGCAAATGCTCACCGGCCGTCATCGGTGGGTATTTGGGCTTGCCGTCGGCCGGCATGCAGCTCGGCGCACATTCCACCTTGTAGAAATATTCCGGGTCGCAGAACGTTGGGCAGGAATAGCGCGTCTTGTCAGAGTGATTGTTGAGCACCCGATGCATCGTCGCTTTGTAGAGATCATTGGTGATGACCGGAAACATCTCGCCCAGATTGATGACGTAGGTCCCTGGAATGGGAGGAGCCGCGATCCACTGTCCATCCGCCGAGCGAACCTCTAGCCCCCCAATATCGTCCTGCAAGAGAAGCGTGAGCAGCCCCCAATCCGTGTGCGCACCCGCGCCCAGCTGGTTCGGGGCAGCATCCTTGGGCATGGGCGGATACTTCAGAATACGGCAATAGTGCAGAGGCTCTTCTAAGCCCTTTGCGAAGTAGTCTTCAGGCAGCTCCAGCGACAGGGCGACCAGGCCGGCTAGCCGCCGACCAAGTTCGAGCACCTCGTCGGCGTAGGCCTCATATTTGGGCTGGAATTCGGGAAAGGATGCTGGCCACTGGTTGCGTCCGGTGCCTGGGACATTGAGCTTTGTATAGCGATGGTTCTCATCGGCATCGACGCTCGACATAAACCCTTCTTTCAGGTCAGGCGGTGAGCCTTCATCAAGTGTCTGGGCCGCCATCTTTTCATAGCCCCGTGTAGAGGCTTCTTTGACGCTGTCCAGCTCCAATTTTTCTTCCAGTGGCAGATCGAAGAACTGGGCTGCCAATTTCAGCTGATTGTCCATCACCTCCTGCGACACACCATGGTTCTTGATGTAAAAGAAACCGGGGTCGACACAGGCCTTGTGAATCTCCCAGACAACAGCCTTTTTGCCTTCGGGGTCGCCGGAAAACGCCGGACCAAGATCAATCAGCGGCACTTCCTTGGCTGGGCTGGGGGGTTCGTACGTTATCATCGCTCAACTCTCCTTAGGGTTCAGGGCTAGGTTCGGTCTTCTCTGACATAGTGGGTGCCAAGCGCGGCAGGCTGTTCCCACCCGGACCGACCACGGGTCGCGCTCCAGATCATGACGCCAAGAGTTGCCAGATACGGCGTCATCTGAAGGAAGTAGCGTGGGACATCGATCCCAGTGGCGGCGATCCGAGGAATCAGCGCCTCGATGCATCCAAAGAGCACGGCACCCAACAGCGCCCGCCAAGGATACCAGCGAGCAAAAATCACCAGGGCGACGGCGATCCAGCCCCGACCGCCGACGACACCGTCAACCCAGATGCGGGTCACGGCCACGGTTAGGTAACCGCCGGCAAGACCGAGCAGCGCGCCGCCGATAAGAATGGCAGCGTATCGGTAGGTTGTTGGATCAAAGCCCGCCGCGTCAGCGGCGCCTGGGTTCTCGCCCACAGCACGCAAGGAAAGGCCGAAACGCGTCTTCTCAAGGGTGAAGACCGTTCCCAAAACGAGCAGCGGCGTCAGGAAAACGAGCGGATCCTGACCTAGAAAGATCGGCTCAAGGCCGGAGATCGACTGGTTTGTCCACCGGTTCATGGTGGCAACAAAACTGGTGAGAGCATGTGCTCCAAAGACAAGGACCAAGCCGGCAATCACATGGTTGATCCTGAGACCAGCCACCATCAGCGCGAAAACAATGCCCAGACCAACGCCAGCCAGCGCCGAACCCGCCAGGGCAAGAAACGGCCCTGCATCCGCCAGCATCGCACCTACGCCGGCCATCGCGCCAACCAACATAAAGCCTTCGGCCCCAAGGTTCAGGACACCGGCCTTCTCGGTGACGATGATGCCGAGCGCAGCCAGGGCAAAGGGCACTGCAAAGGCCGGTATGCTCAAGAGCCAGTTGACGAGAAAGTCCATCAGGCCGCCCTCCGCCAGTGCAAGCGGTACGTCAGGAAGAACTCAGATGCCGCGACACAGACGATGAAGAGCGCTTGGATAAGCTGTGTGAGCGCAAACGGGATTTGGAAGAAAATCTGAAGGCTCTGGCCGACCAGAACCAGGACGGCCATGAAGAAGGCAAAAAAGACTACACCCAAGGGGTGATTGCGCCCGAGAAAGGCGATCAGAATCCCTGAAAAGAGATAGCCGGTGAAAAAGTCTTGCGTCATCCGGCCTTCCACCCCGGCGGAGATGACCAACCCAGTAAGACCACCCACGGCACCAGATGCAAGGATCGCTCCGATAGAAAGGGCCGTAACGGGCACACCCATGGCAAACGCCATCTGTGGGTTGGATCGCAGGACGTCGATCAGATAGCCAATGCGGCTGACCGAGAAGAGCCACCACAGAACAAGCGCAAGCGCTCCTGCAATCGGCAGCGCCCAAGTTAAGTTCTGCCACCCGAGCACGGGCAATTTCTCAGCGTCGTTAAAAAGCTCGGTATGCGGGAAGCGGCTGACCGGGTCCTGCCAGGGCCCATAAAGCAAATGGAGCAGGACGTTGAAGGCGATGTAGTTGAGGAGGAGCGTGGTGATAACTTCGTTGACGCCAAGCTTGAGCTTCAAGGCGCCGGGCCCAGCGATCCAAAGCATCCCACCGGCAGCCGCGGCTAGAGCCATCAAGGGCAGCCGGGCGGTCTCCGGCCCGACGTCATAAAGCGCAACCACCGAAGCACAGATCGCGCCGAAAATCATTTGGCCCTCAAGGCCTATGTTCCAAAACCGGGCACGGAAGGCGATGGCAGTCGCGAGGCCTGCAATCGCGAAAGGCGCTGCCTGGGCCAGAACGGACGCAAACGTGCGCGGGCTGGAAAACACGACCGTTGCTATCTCTCTGCCAAGATCGGACGGGGCGACGCCAAAGGCTGCGATTATGACGACTGAAAGCAGCGCTGCGACGAGCAGACTGCCGATGTAAACGCCGATGCGCTCCCAATCGGTGACCTTTTGTCGACGTTCAAGAATTGGGACCAGGCGCGGTGGTCGCCCGCGCCCTGGGGCATCGGCGACGACCGGCATTTGGGATATCTGGGCGGCCGCGTCAGGCATGACCCACCACGACATCCCCCACCATGGCGCGCCCTATGTCGGCGCGCTCCGCCGGGGCCTCAAATTCGGCGGCAACACGCCCCTTGGACAGGACAGCAATGCGGTCAGAGAGTGCCAGCACCTCGTCAAGATCCTCTGAAATCAAGACGACGGCAGCGCCACGGTCTCGCGCGGCTCGCAGGCGGGCATGGACCGCGGCGCTTGCTCTCACATCCAGGCCGCGCGTCGGGCTGTGGGCAACGACAAGGCTCGGCTCGCCTTGAAACTCGCGCGCCAAGACAAGCTTCTGCGCGTTGCCACCGGACAAAAGAGCAGCGCGTTGACCGAGGGACCGCACACCCTGAATCTCGAAGTCTTCGATGGCCTTTTGTGTGTCCTGGCGCGCCTTGCCACGGCGATAGCGTAACCAACCTCCATACCGCCCGCCAAGAGCGCCACGGATAGCGAAATTGTCGGTGACACTGACCTCACCGGCCAGCCCATGGGTGTAGCGGTCGACAGGAATCGTTGCGACGCCATGCTTGCGGCGCGCCTTTGGCGTATCGTCGCTGGCATCGCCCGCGCCGATGATTTCGATGCTGCCGCCATCAGGCGAGGCCAGACCAGCAAGAACCCGCGCCAACTCGCTTTGGCCATTGCCCGCGACGCCGGCCACGCCAACAATCTCACCGTCATGGACGATCAACGTCGCACCTTCGAGCCCTTTGCGACCGGCTTCGTCGGATTGTTTGACCTCCGCCATCCGCAGTCGCACCGGGCCACGTTCTTGACCACGCTGCGCTGCTTCAACCACCAGTGAGCCTACAATATCGGTGGTCAATTGCTGGGCGTCAGTTTTGGCGGGCACGGTCTCAACGATCTTTCGTCCGGCTCGGATGACCGTGATGCGGGCAGAATGCTCAAGCGCTTCATGAAGTTTATGGGTCACCAGAACGATGGCCTTGCCTGCCTCCGCCAAGGCAGCCACGAGTTTCATCAACCCCAGGGCTTCCACATCGGAGAGCACGGCGGTTGGTTCATCGAGAATAATGATACGCGCGCCTGCAACCAGGACCTTTAGGATTTCAACGCGCTGCTGTTCGGCAACGCTCAGGTCACCAACGCGGCGGGCAAAGTCGATATTAAAACCGATCTGCTCGCTGTAGGAGCGCGCCGCTTTGATCAACGCTTCTTCAGACAAGGCCGGATTAAAGAGGCGCAAGTTCTCCAAAACCGAAAAGCTTGGCACCAGCTTGTAGTGCTGATGCACCATGCCAACCCCACGCTCAGCCGCGTCTCTGGCGCCGGAAAAGGCCACCGGCGCGCCATCCATCTCGATGTGACCCTTGTCAGGCGCGTAGAGACCGGTAGCCACATTCATCAATGTGGACTTGCCGGCCCCGTTCTCTCCCAAAAGGGCGTGCACCTCTCCGGGAGCGACAGCAAAGGACACATCATCCAGCGCGTGAAAGCCCCCGAAAACCTTGCTCACGCCCACCAGAGAGAGCGCTGGCACCATCACTCGCCCCCGACAACACCAGGCACGAACCAGTCCATGCCCCAAAGATCGCCATCGCCGAGAACCTCGCCGTCGGCGACACGCTCAGTTCCGTCGCGATCGCTCAACGGGCCTGCAAAGACGTGCTTGCCGTTCAAGATGGCCTCACGCTCAGCCATCACCAGTGCTTCCAGCTCTTCGGAAACAGCCGGCCCGCAGCATGCGATGTCGACAGCTCCGTCAGCAATGGAGAGGAACGCTCCGAATGGTGCTGGTTCGAAATCCCCAGCTGCGATCGCGGCGATCTCTGGTTCAAGGAACCGGTCCCACGTCCACACGGAAGAACACTGCGTTGCGACGCTGAACTCTGAAAGGTCGCGGTGATGACCAGTGCCAGCAATGCCAGCTTCGGCCGCGACGACCTGAACCGCCGGAGTATCAACATGCTGACCAATCACATCGATGCCCTGCTCGATAAGGGCTTCGGCAGCTGCTCTTTCTTTCACAGGGTCTGCCCAAGCACCTGTAAACACGACCGTCAGTTCTGCGTCCGGGTTCACCTGCCGAGCGCCCAGGAGATACGCGTTGACTGTCCAGTTGACGAGGCCGAAGGGATTGGCGGCAACGAAGCCTAGCTTGCCGGTTTCGCTGACTCCGCCGGCAATCATGCCGCACAGATATTGGGTCTCATAAGTACGACCGTAGAAGCTCTTCAAATTGTCGCTATTGGTAGTCCCCGCTGGATTGAGGAACACCACTTCTGGATATTCCGCTGCCAGAGCCTCAAAGGTGTCGGAGTAGCCAAACGCCGAGCCCAAAATGATGTTCGCGCCGCGCTCAATGAACAACTCCGCCGCCGGTCGAATGGACGTCGCACTTTCCGGTATCTCTTCAGCCTGCGGGATCCTTAGGTCCAAGGCACCTTCAAGACGGGTCCGTGCTTCGTCTATTGCTTGTGACCAGCCACCATCATTCGATGGACCAAAAAGGATAACGGCAGGTCTTGGATCACCTTCCGCTGAGAACTGTGCTTGTCCAGCAGTTGTGGATGCAACCGAGATCGCCAGTCCACTTAAGATCGCCATCACGACGCGCTTACTTGTTGTTTTCATGGTCCCACTCCAGCTTATGTGTCGCACCGAAACGATCGGGTGCATGTCATAAGCACCCAAGCGTTATTGCGAGCGCTTCGACGTGTTCAGCATCCATGTGATACCCATGGAGGCGCACATGACGCTGCGTCTGACTAGGCTGGCACCTGGGTTCGGGGCGATCTACTGTTTTTTTCCATTTGGTCAAAATTAGAGCAGCGCCGCCGCATTTGACGTCAATCGGCCTAACAATTGTTCGCTTGAACGAATGAAAGTTACATTTTTTAGCGTTTTTGCGTGGATAAGGCGGTCCGACAGATTTGAACGTGATACGCGAAGTCCTACCGGACAATTAGGCTCCAATGCAGTCTGCAGCAGCGTTTCTCCTTCGAAAGGGAACGGTTTGGGGAGCTGAACCTATTCAAGCCACACTCGACCCAGCGCTTTCCCATTTTACAAGACTGCGTCCACCTTCTGCTCATGTTTGGCCCTTTCCCATAGCGTCGCTGGCGCCTGCGTTGGAGGTCGAGCCGCAGTTGCGCACTCCGCCGCTTCTGGCGGCAAAACCGACATGGCCAAATGACGGTAATGCGCACGAAGCACCAATTCGCTGCGGTCCCACTAACGTCCGCTTTGGGCAAATTCATAAGCTGCAAGCGGCGTGTTCCCCACTTGATGAAGACCTGTGAGCTTTACTGGTTGCAATGGTAAGATGACGACACAAAAGCGTGGCTAGTAAAATCGTCACTAAGAATACGATAGTACGTTCAAGAGCTTGCCGGCCGGGTCGCGTACATAGAAACGGCGGATGCACCAAGGTTCATCGGTTAGGTCATATTCGATGCCATATCCAAGGCTGACCGCACGCTTATGGACAGCATCGACTCGATGGAAAGGTCCGGGACCATCGTACTAGAGCCGCCTTCCGTTGCGATGCTGACTTGTGTCGGCGCGGATTCTCCAGAGGACAGGGTTACGATCCAGCCGTGGTCCATGACCACTTCCAGGCCAAACAGATCGGCATAAAACGCCCGAACGTTTTCCACGGACTCCACGGCGATGTTTGCAACAATGCGTTTGACCGTCATTTTTGTCTCCTATCCCCTGAACACTTTATCATGCCTAGCGCTTTTGGCGCGAAGCGCTCACCACTTGACGGTTTTACTGAAGCCGGATGTGGCTACTCCCATGACCCAGCCTTCGCATCGACAAGGTGGATGATAGATGCCGGGCTTGAAACCCAATACCCATCAAAGGTGTCACCGAGGTCCTCGATTTCGTCACATCTAGCGACACCTGTACCATGCAGAACCTTAGCAGCCTCAGCGGTGTCATCCGTAACGATCTCAAGCCAGAGTTCCGCTTGGCTCATAGCTGCGACCTTGTCGATCCAAAGGTTGTTCGCACCGAACTTGAACCCGACCGCGTCCCCTGATGGACCTCCAATCTGCTCGAGCGCCAAGGTGTCTCTGTAGAACGCAACTGTCTGATCGTACTGATGCGGCGGAACCTTCATCGCGATGTTTTTTCCGCCGGTAAATTTTGCGGCCATGCCTGCTCTCCTTTCCACTTACGCTGGTTTGAGTGAACTCCATGTGCGCCCCACAGGAGATCGCCTGACACCACATGCCCCAGCACGTGTCATTCGACATGTGACCTCAGCCGTTCCAGTGCATCGTCCCACTTCAAGGCCACCTGGTTCAGAAATGCATTCGCCTCGTGCAGGCGCATTAGCTCAAGACTGTACCGTGTCTCTCGGCCGGCCTTTTGCGCTGACACGAGTTGCGCCTCGGCCAATGTCTTGAGGTGTTTGCTGATGGCCTGACGGGAAACACCGGTTCCGTCGCATAGCGCCGAGATCGAAAGGCTGTTCTGCTTCTGTAGTCGAGCAACGATCTCCAACCGGCGGGGATCACCGAGCGCAGCAAATGTGGTCGCGAGTTCTTGGGGCACAACAGTCTGTTCCATCATCATTCCACGAACTTTTTGATATTCGCTGTTTGCTGGTCCCAACCGCCCTGGTTGTCGCGAAATGCTTGCAACCGCCGGTTTTCGGGAAGGCTCTCAAAGCCGGTCTCGCGCACGGTAAGCTTTGTGCCGCTTGCTGTCGGCTCAAGGGTGAATTCGACCCGAGTTGTTTTATGATCCAATTCTGGATCATCAGGGCGGATGCTTTCGTCCATGGGCCAGATGAAGCTGAACAGTCGCGGCTCGTCCATTGCGACGACCCTGGCCCAGAAGGGAAGGCCCTCATGCCCCGGATATTCTGTAACGCCAAGCGTCAGTTCCCCGACCTTGAACGGACCATGAAGTGAGAGGCGGAACCACGACCCGAACTCGTCATGGTCGGTCAGGGCCTTCCATACCCGTTCGATAGGGGCTTTAAGTTCAATTGTTCTGGTAATCTGATCTTCCATGCGCAACTCCTTGGTTGCACATTGTCACTTGCCGCCTTATTATGCAACCCAATGGTTGCGCGACTTCAGCGTATTGTTTTAGAGGTTACATGTTTGCCGCAGAACGATGCTGCTACCGTGAGACAGAAAGGATACGTTTCCACATGGTAAAGGTCACAGGAAGTCGAGATTGCGGAAACTCCCCGAAGAACACGTTTGCTCAGACAATCGGGGTTGCAATCGAAAGCGGTGAGTTCCTTGACGAGGCTTTCCCGGACGACATGGTCTGGGAGCAGCCTGACGCGGTAGCTGATGGCTCGGAAGCGATCAAGGAAGCTCTGGCCAATGTCGAGAAGCCCGCGAGTGTCGTGGTTGAGCATGCGATCACGCACGGCAAAGCCGGAGCAACATCGGGTTTCTGCACGGTGCCCAGTGGTGAGACGCGACGGTTCAGTCACGTTATTGAGTTTACCAATACAAAAGCAAACAAGGTCGCGAAGATCAAAAGCTACGCCTGACTGGTAGCGGGTTGGTCACCTAACCCTTCTTCAGTTTTGGCCCCAACGTTCAACCAGTCGACGCTCACTTCTCTCTTTTCAATCGTAGGGGGATTAACAAAAGCAGACTTTTGCACGCCAGGCAGCATTTGACACTTTGGGCTCAAACCCGCCGTTAACGCCGTGGCGCCCAATGGCGGCGTTGCAGACATAACCAAATGAAGTAAATGCGGACAAAAAGCCCGGCGGATAGCTGAGAATAGTTCGGACTGAGCGGCATTCGCTCACCGACCAAGGGACGTTTAAACTGGTCATCCCATCGGGTTGATAGACAGCAATTGGCCGATCTCAACGACATGATGGTCAAGGTCTGGTCCTTCTTTGATGAAGCCGGTTCCTACCAGCAGCGTTAACCCGTGGACCATCGACCATGCCAGTTCGGCGTCCCGTCGGGCGTTTTGGCCTGACCCAGAGAACTGCTTGACCAACTCTGCGAACACGTCTTCGCCTGCGTCGCGAACAACCGTTCCTTGGGGTGCAGCTGGCCGGGCAAACATAACGCGATAGAGGCCGGGCCGCTTTAAACCGAAATCAACATAGGCCGCAGCGAGTGCCGAAAGTGCTTTGTCCAGCGCGGCACTGTCGGGTAAGGCGCGCAGTGCTTCCCGCATGCATGTGCTAAGAGCGCGGAAGCCCTCAACTGCGATCGCATCCAGCAAAGCATCTTTGTCGTCGAAGTGCGCGTATGGCGCCATTGGCGACACACCCACCTCCTTCGCCAGACCCCGCAACGTTATCTCGGCATCTGGGCTGAGGTCGAGGGTGGCTATCGCCGTCTCGATCAACGCTCCGCGCAGGTCACCGTGATGATAACGGCGTGATCCTTCCGCCAAACAATAGTCCTCCTGAACGCACACTAAAGAGCAATCTATGCCTTGTAAACTTTACAACGCATAGATATATGTGCGCTGTAAAGATAGAAAGGAGCTACCATGACTGCCTCAACACTTCGCCGCACCCTTCGCTGGGTTCATATCGCCACGTCTTTGGTGATCGGAACGTACCTGTATTCTCCATGGTCTTCCGATCCAACCTTTACGGCGATCGCACTGTACGGGGTTTTCCCTCTCATGGGTTTGTCCGGCCTGGCCATGTGGCAGCAAGGGCGCTTGGCCCGCTTGCTGAAATAGACGGCGGTTCTGTCCGGGCTATTCTCGAGCAGCAGTTCAGTGCGCCCTTGATCGCCGATCACGAAACTCCGAGGAAACTCGACTGTGAGCACGGGAGACATGACACCTGACGTAGAAATTGCTGACACGGTCATTATCGGAAGTGGTAGCTGTGGAGTATGCCGCAGGGACTGCTTGCAGGTGCTGTCAAGCACCCGAAGGGAAAGGCGCTCTGCTCCGCCGATGAGGCTGAAGGTTACATCCTCGCTTGCCAAGCGAGTCCGCAAAGCGATGTTAGCGTCGATGCTTAGGCCAGCCACAGATGTCCAACATGGGCTCCAACTTGCCATTTTGAACCCGGCCGATAATGGCGGCATTCCTGACATAACGAAATGACAGCTAGGTGGACTTTGCGGACCTTGGACACTCAAGTCCGAAGGTCCGCCTTCGGTTCGCCAATCGCAATCGTTCCTTGTAGGTGAGGCAGCATTGTTTTCTTTGGCAGCTTCTACTTCACATCCACGATGTTGGTCACATTCTCACGAAAGTAGTCTAGTACGCCGTTTTCTTCGTGCGAGACGATGTAGGTCACGCTGGTCACGTTCTGCTGGCGTAAACCGTAGAAGAAACGTTGGTGAAAGCATGTCAGGTGCCAACCCTCACCGAGTTCGAAGCTGTCGATGGCGAGCGCCTCTGTACCTTTTGGAAAGATCTCGCTGCCAAGGCGACCTACCAACGACATCAGGGAATCGCGCGTCTCGGCTTTCTGCCATTCCGTATCGACCTCGTCGCGGAAGTGATCTATCCGAAAGTCAATGTCCTCGGCGATCAGTTCAAACAGCGAGGGATCTCTAACTGCGAACTTAGCAAGAATCTGGCCGATCACTGTGTCACTGGCGGCTACGGGTGTCAGTTGCATTGTCTCTACTCCTTGAATGACCGATGTCGGATATTTGAAGCGAGACTTTGTTAAAGGAAATTGCGGTTCAATCTATTCTAGGTATAGTCTATGACTATGATAGACTTGAACACCCTGCGCTATTTCACGAGCGCCTACGAGACAGGTACCTTTAGTCATGCGGCTCGGTTAAACGGTGTCAGCCAGCCCACAGTGTCGGCTGCGATACAAAAGCTAGAAGACCGGCTTGGAACGCTTTTGTTCACACGATCAAGGGCAGGACTCAGACCATCACCCTTTGCAGGACGACTCTACCACGATGTGGTTGACCACGTGACGCATCTGGCTTCGCTACAAACACGTTTGTTTTCTGAAACACCGCAATCCATCCGGGTTTATTGTGCACCAGACATGATGGTGCGAAGGCTTGCGCCCAGGCTGAGCAGCCTCCGCCGTGGGTTCGCCGACTTGCAGTTCACTTTCACGGATGAAGCTCAGGAAAGTGACTTAGCTTACGTTTCGGATCAATGTGTGCCGAAAGCTCATGCCTTTCTTCCAATAAAAGAAGAACGTTTCTATTTGGCTGTCGCCAGATCTCATCCAATTGCAAAAGTCCGCACGGTTCAGATCGAGGACCTTCGCAACCTCCCGCTCATTCAGAGACCATATTGTCCCAATGCAGATCGGTTGGAATTGGGCACAGGTGGGAGCGGCTTTGGGGCTCTTGCGACAAACGACAGTCAATTGCTGGATCTCGTCTCGGCAGATCTAGGCGTAGCTTTCGTCCCCGCCTCGCATGCAGAGTCTCGGGATGACATAGCCCTTCTTTCGTTGGAAGGCGTGGACGCTGGGATGCGGGTAACTGGTATCTCACATCGAAAATCGGTTCGGGCCAAAGAAATCGCCCAACTGCTAGCCAACCCAGGCAGCAGCGTGGAAGCGTTGTTGGCAGATGGCATTCTGACAGCCATCCGTTAGACAGCTAAGGCAGCCCTTAGTGCCAGCCGCAGCATTTGGGGGTACGGGCTCGATGCTGTCCTTCTCCAGTTAACCGCCCAAGTTCTGGAACGCGGACAAAACAAGTATGATCTAAGTTGATTGACGACTTCGTTCAGCCTTCGTGATGGCCACTTTCATAATCCGCTGAAATCGCGGGCAGTCCAAATGGTTCTCCGCCTGACAGTTGGCGATGTGGCGAATACCATCGCTTAGATTGGCCAGTCGTTTGATCTTTGCGTCCAGCTCATCTGCTTTTTCGACTAGCGCACTGCGGTCTAGGGTCGCTCGACCTTCCGATCCGATCATTTGCTTGATCTCAAGCAATGAGAACCCTCCCATCTGTGCCAACGCAATAAGCGAAACGCGATCTTGGACCTCGTTCTCATAAAGACGCTTTATGCCTCGTCGTCCAACGGAACGGATAAGACCAACCTCTTCGTAATAGCGAAGTTTCGACGCGGGAAAGCCGCTGGTTTGGGAGAGCTCAGAAATATCAATCACAGCCTTGACCTCAACTTGACTTGAGGTGGTAACAAAGCTGCCCGTGGAAAAAAGATCAATCCAAATAGGAGACGGGCTACTTGACTCTTGAGTTATTCGTAAACGCAGTTTTGGTCGGTGTGGGCGCAACGCTGTTTATGGACTTTGTCGCATTGGTGCAGAAGCACATTCTGGCTCAACTACCACTCAACTACGCAATGGTCGGCCGTTGGATAGGCCATATGTTCAAAGGCCGTTTCATACATCAAGCGATCCCCGAGAGCACACCAATCCGAGGCGAACGGCTGATCGGATGGATCTCACATTATCTCATAGGCATCATTTTCGCTGTTGTCTTTCTTGTCTCCATTGGCGACGCTTGGATGAACAGACCCACGCCGCTGCCCGCTGCTTTGTTTGGGGTCTTAACAGTTCTTGCTCCGTTCCTCATTCTGCAGCCAGCTTTTGGTGCAGGTCTAGCGGCAAGCTGCGCACCGCGACCTGTGGTAACTCGGGCAAGAAGCGTGCTCGCGCATCTAAGTTTCGGCGTTGGCCTCTGGATTTCTGCCCTTTGTTTATCAGCGTTGGCAGCATGATTGATCGCGACGGAGAGAAAATGGGGTTGCGGCTGACCCGCGAAGCGACCGGTATAGGGTTCGCTCTGACTGCTGCCGTTATGTGGTCTCTGTTTTTGATTGCGTCACGCGTCGGTGCTGTGGATGGATTGCTTCCGATCGACATGATGGTACTTCGGTTCAGCCTAGCCGCCGTCCTATTAGCACCCGTCCTTGTTTGGTCCATAAGGCGGGGAGATGGTGGCCTACTAACACCGAGACGTGCAATTTTTCTTGCGCTTGCAGCAGGTCCTGCCTTCGTTTGGCTGAATGTCGGGGGCTTCCAATTTGCACCTCTGGCGCATGGTGCAGTCATCCAACCATCAACCGTTGCACTGGCTGGGATGGGACTTGCTGCACTTCTACTGGGTGAAACGCTGAGCGCTCGTCAGTATGTTGGTGCCGCACTTTTGCTAGCCGGTATGGTCGCCATTGCAGGACCAAGCGTCTTTGTTGTGAACATGGAGATTTTGATAGGCGACTCCATGTTTGTCGGAGCTGGTTTGTTTTGGGTGGCATATACTCTGTTGCTCAAACGATGGGGTATATCAGGTCTTCTCGCTGCCGCCGCAGTATCGGTCCTTTCCGCTTTGGTCGTCCTGCCGATAGCGCCCTTTGTTGGCGTCATCGAGCGACTAACACAACTCACCGTAGCGGAGCTTTTGTTCCACGTTACGGCGCATGGATTGTTCAACGGTGTCGGGGCAATAGTTGCTTTTGGGATGGCGGTTGAGCGGCTGGGTGCTGCAAAAGCATCGCTCGTCCCTGCAATAATTCCAGCCACCACGCTCATCATCGGACTTCCAATGACTGGCGAAAACCCAACCAATTTGGAGTTCATTGGGGCTGCTATCGCCTGCCTAGGCCTTCTCGTTGCATTGTCGCTCAAGACCATTCGCGATCAATCTATAGACAAATAGGCTGAAGGGACCAAGGCCCAAAATGGGCTCGAAGTGGACCTTGGTTTTCGTCCTGAAGTGGCGGCAAAGCGGACATTAGCCAGTTGTCGGTTTTCGGCCTATTGCCGACATTTGGTACATCCGGAACTCGTAGTCCAGAAAGCGTTAGTGTTTGGCGTCTTAGCCGTTCTTTGAGAGGACCCGTTGTAGGATCCGTGCAACGTTTCTAGCATCATCGATACCGCGGTGATGGGTGCCAACCCATTCCAAACCCTGGTCTTCGATGGCTTCGGCTAAACCCAGCTTTCGGCCCAAAGTCTTGTCTGCGTATAGTTGTTTTGCATTGAAGTGTGGCCCAGGAAACGGCCATGGCGCACCCGTACGCACCGAGTCTTGCTTGAATTGTTTCTGGTCGTAATCGCCCCAGCTGCACCATGAAAATGGTTGAAATGTCTGTAACCAAGCTCCCAGCGCCCGGAAGGCTTCGTGGACCGTTGGTGCGTTGTTGATCTCATCCTGTGAAATGCTGGTGAGTTCAATGCAAAATGGCGTCAAGACCGGGTTCTTGAACGGTCTAATAAACGTCTGGAATTCACCGACTTGGTCAAGCTTGGCGTCCAAGAGAACCGCACCAATTTCAATGATCTCCATTTCCCCGCGAGGTATGCGCCCCTGGTCGTCGCAAGTCGCTTCGACATCAACGGCCAGAATAAAACCTCTTGCCATGGTAAGTTACCTCTAGAGTGAAAAAGCACTTGCTACATGAGCTTCATAACATAGAGGGGCTAGGCATGGTCCCGACATACCCACAACAGTCCTTTGGGCACTAGAAGGTGGCCGGGTGCACTGGCACACCCTTTGGGTAATCGTCTAGTACGTATGATCGCCGGAGCTTTAATCACTCAAGGCTATTTCCTTTGAGTCTGCCCACTAGAAAAGACAGTCTCACCAGTTTTCGTTGTCAAAGCTTGGTTCCGGTCCGCCCTAACGTGATCGCCGTCACAAGAAACAGTTAGCGATTGCGGTATCGGTCTTAAACCTGATGCGTTTCACAGGCTCACGCCCTGCCATTGTTGTGATGAGAGTTTCTAATGCAAAAACTGAACAAAAAGCTGGTCGGAGTTCTTTGTCTAGGTAGCAGTCTCCTCGCTTCGGCCGCCAACGCTGAGCCAAGCTTCTATGCCTACGGCACAAACGGTCTTGAGATGCGCGCGGACATTCGGCTTGTGTCTCCATCACGTACGGTTGAGATCCTAAAAGAGCGTAGTTTTGGCGCACCCTACCGATTGGTCGGAAGTGGTCCTCACCTACCGCGTGCTTTTTCCGTCGTTCAGCCGATGGCGGACGATGCAGCGGTTCGAGCCTTGTTGGATGAGGCGATACTGACTCTTACCGAAGAGCCGCCAGCGGGTGGTGCAGAACTACAGATTTATTTCGAGCGGCAACGCCACGCGCAAGACGTGATCCAAGCCTTAGGCGGACCCGAAGAGGAAGCCTTTCTGGTAGGCTTGGCCACCGATATTACGTCGTGGTCGAGTAGCGCTTACTATCTCGTACCTGCCGTTGGGTCCGCATTGCGTCGTGACGCATTACAAACCAGCGAAGTTCTTACAGTCTGGGGGAGCCAAACGGGGACGGAGGTTTTCCAAGCCGCCCTTACTATGGCCTTAGCCATGTGGGGTTACGCGCCGGCCCAAGAGCGCCTTGTCGAACTTATTGCCGTAGAGCGTCGTTCAGACCTGTTTACCTATCCGGTCCTGGCTGATGCCTTTGATATCATCACAACGCGTGAACATCCGGCTGTCACATCCTTGGTCCGCGACTACCTGCAGGCCCAATCACCATGGCGCCAGGTGGGTTCGCAACCAGCTTCCCCTCAATCCGTTGTAGGCCTCTCCGGCAACGAAATGATCAGCGCTGTTCTTTATGGACATGCCTACTTCGCCGGCGAGGACCGGCTGTTGTTGGATGGCCCAGTTGCTCAGCTTACCAAGAGTCAAGCCCTACGGGAGTTGCTGCCGTTCCTGGCGGACCCGCGTGATGGCGCTCGTGCGTTGTTCGCCATATCAAAAGGTTGGAACGCTGGACAGGATAGCTACCGGCCCAACCCGTTCGTTCTCATGCCGGACCTATGCCATCTGCGCCTGGCAGCAGAACGCTCGGGTGACGCAGACGCCTGGCAAGATATTGAACGCCTGTTCTGGGCCTGGGGGCCGGAAGCCTTCGGTATCACTCACCTCCTGGACAGGGTGCAAACGGTTCTGTTGGACTGGACTGTGGGCTTTGCTGCCTTCAATTGCGACCCGTCCGGCCGTCATCTTGCACAAGTCGACAACACAGCAGAGGACCCGTTCAACATCCTGCCAGACTTTGCACGTGCTGCCAGCCCCGACCAGTGGCGCCTAAGTGGGCATCACACATCCGATGACCTCGATTTCTCGTTCACCGTACTTGACCAGCTCAACGAAGAGGCCCTGAGCAGCCTGGTCGAAGACCGTGCAGTGGCGGACCACCCGCTATGGTACCTTGCGCAAATGCGCCACGGGGTGCTGTCTGCAGCCCATTTTGGCCATCTCGACGTTTACCAAGGCCAGGACGACAGGCGCTTCTTTGTTGCCCAAAACAGCGAAGGTTCTACGCCGGTTTATGCTGGCGGCATCGCTGAGCTACGGGTTCGCCAAAACCCATCGGGCACACTCTTTGGCCTTCGGCTTTCTGCGGACTATTACATTCCCGAGGACGCCGCGTTTGGGGCGTCGATTGCCAGGTTGTTCGACGATATCGACGCCAGCCTTGCTGATGGTGCTCTGTCCATGATCCAGTCGGTAACCCTGCGCCACGGGTCCAGTTCTACCCCTCTGACTCGTCAACGCAGCGCTCCGGACGGGACGCATGTCTACGTTCTGGACGAAGAGATTGATGACATGGACAATCTGGTCGTCGATGTTGAAATTGCATCCTTGAGACAGGGTACTGCGTTCTTGTCCTTCCCGCTGTACGCTTCGTCCTTTGGATACCAAAGTCTTTTTGAAGACGGGGCAATCGAGGTGCACGTATGGCAATAACAAAAATGCTGGTGATTGGCGCTTTTGTTGGCGCAATCGCCTTCGCGTCGCCGCACGCGTTGGCTGACGAGGTTGGCGAGGCCTTTGACTTGCTGGCCAGCGACATTGCCGAAGCCGGTAGCGAGGAAGAGCAGACGGGGGTATTGCGCGGCTTCACTGACCTGGTGGAGCGTTTTCCAGAATCGGATGAAGCACGCCTCATGGCATTCGCTGCTGGCAACATAGCTTTGCGTCAAAACGGTCCAAATCGGCTGCTCGATGGACTTGCTGACTATATAGAAAACGGTGATCTACTGGATCCCAACGCGATTGCTGCCGTCGTGGAGCCTGCGCTCAACGCCCTTGGCGATATGGCTGATCTCGGCATTTTAAAGCCGGAGGATGCAGCTGCCTTTGATCAAGCATTAAAGGATCTGGACCAAGCCCTCGCAACGGCCGGAGCACAATACTCGCTGGAGACACTCTTGAGTGATCCTTTTGCTGAGTCTCCGGCTCTGGCCAGTGCTCTAGGAAGACTCCGCCAGCTGGTCTCACTGGCGCGCTTTTACAACGATGCGCGCCGCTATCCGGACCTTACAGGCGCTGAGCGCCGCCGCATGCTGGACAATCTTCGATCACCTTTCACGCGCTACATAGGTCCGGGCCTAGCAGGGCCGGGCTGGCCAATGCTTCGTGACGGTCTGGTTTGGAACAGTGAATTGGCAGACGCTAATGCGGAGGGTGTGCGGATTGTTGAAGACGCGATCCGCAACGGCAGGGTCGATGAAGAACGGTTAAGGCGACTGGACGCGCGACTGCGCTTTCTGGCGCGTGGACCATGGAACCGAGACACCCTTCGCGACATGTTGGCGTCCGTCTGTTCGTTGGTGCCTGGAACTGGCTCGCTGTGCCAGTCGATATTTGATCACATTCTCGACGGCGCCGAGGCGATCGGCAACGTCACGTGTGGTGAAATCACGTGCGACTGCGGCTACTTGGACGGAATTGCCGGAGCGCTGCGCGGCGTTGAGTGCGCCCTGCGCGAGGCGCAGATGCAAGCCCAGTGCTTCAGCGATGGGGCGCCACAGAGCGCATGCTTGGCAGGCGCCAGCGGCCCCAATGCAACATCCTGGGAACCCCAACCACGTTAACTGGACCTATAGGAAAACAGATGAAGAACGCTCTGGCTGCGGCCATTCCACTTTTGATTGTGTCTGCTTCGGTTCCCGCTTATGCGCAGGCTGAGGCCAGCTTCAATGTGGCTTGTCCACCTACATCCTTTGCGCATTTCAATGATGAGCTGGTGGATGTGACAGGTGCTTGGGCGATGGATTTCCGCTTTTTCGGCAGCTTTCTCCCCGTCCTCCAACCACTATCTGTCGAGTCCAATGGAACGGACCAAACACTGACGTGTGGATTGGATGCCAACGAGATGTCCGTTACTTCGACCGTTACCGTAGAAGCTTCCTCTTGCGTGATTGACGGCGTGGATGTGGCGAGCTCTGTTTTTGTGTGCAGCCGCTAGGGCTAAGTCTACAGAATTGACGCTTCTGAACTGTGAGTAAAGCTGCCTTCGGAATCTGGTTTACGGAAGTAATTGGCGGCAATGCGGACCTTTCAGACATTCGTCTTCGCATATAGTCTTGCTGCACTGTTCCAAAGAGGCGTGGTCGCCATGATCGAGTATAGAAGTGGTGTAGTGCCTCCAGTGTCTGAGGTGATTTCATTATACTCCGCCAATAAATGGAGTTCAGCAAACCAACCTGAACGCCTGATGGCAGCACTAAAGGGATCTAATCACATAGAATGTGCTTTCCGTGAACAGCAACTTGTTGGTCTGGCAAATGCAATTTCCGATGGTAGCCTAGTGGTTTATTATCCTCACCTGCTGGTACATCCAGACCAGCAAGGAAAGGGAATTGGGCAAGAACTTATGTCTCGCATGTTCGGCAAATATGCTGACTTTCATCAGCAAACACTGTTAGCGGTCGCAGACGCAGTAGATTTTTATGAGCGCGTAGGTTTCAAACGAACCGATGCCGTTGCTCCAATGTGGATCTACGACGGGACTGACCACTGACGTTCACTTTGGCTCACTGCTGCCGTTGTGGGCTCAGCCGCTCTTGGCGGCGCAGTGATCATTAGAAACATCTTATGCTTCAATGCTGATTTTCATCGGAAAGGAGATCAGCATACGGGACCCACTCTTTGCGTCGAACCAAAGCAACGCTGATCTATCGCAAAACCGGTAATCTGCGTGTGGTTCAGCTTCTGCTCGGTCACACAAAGATCGACAGCACCGTTCGCTATCTCGGTGTCGAGGTGGAAGATGCATTGGAACTGGCAGAGAGCATCGAACTTTGAGCCTTCTTTGACCGGCCGAGGGTAACAGCCAGTTCGCCGACAGACCACAGCACATTCTTGAGACCTCACTTAAGTGGGGTGCTTCCAACAGGATTGCATTCGACGCTAGAAGGTCACCCTATTGATTAACACCTGTGCCCAAGGAACAACCATGTCGGCTGACTTGGATTTACCGCCCCAGCGCCACCCAGGCATGTTGGTGTCGGCCTTTTGGCAGGCTGCCCATGAGTACGGCGCGCGACACCTCAGTCGCCAGACCGACGATGGAGCCGAGGAAGCTTTCTGGCAGGACTATGCGCCCAATTATGACCGGAGTAGCCCGTTGGCCGAATGTGCAACCGATCTGGTCAATGATTTGCGCACCATGATCTGCGCGAATTGGGATATGGTGGAGATCGGCCCAGGCTCAGGCGCTTTCACGCGGCGTCTGGCGCCTGAACTCTCCGAGATTACCGTGATTGAACCGTCAGCAGCGATGCGCGCCGAGTTTCAACGGCTTTGGCATCGGCCGAGTGCCGTTAAGACAATTGGTTGCAAATGGGAAGAAGCTCCAGTCTTGAAGGCAGATTTCGTTTTTGGCGCTAATGCTTTCTATCGCATCAAGGACATTACAACCGCTCTTATGAAAATGAATGACGTGGCACGACATCGCGTGGCGTTGGTACAAACCATCGGTCGTCCCCATGCCAATCCACTTGCTGTTGATATCGACGGTATGGTGCATGAGCGCGAACGGGCAGACTGCTTGTGCGACGTACTCGAAGAAATGGGCATCTCGCACAATCGACGCGACTACCATATCGACCGGCCTGATGGGCCAGGCATGGTGGCGTTGATCGATTGGGTTCCAAAGGCGTCATTGTAGACGTCGGTTTGATTGACACAGTCTGGCAAGTTGAGCATCCTGGCTGTGATGGTTCTGGCTGGGCAGTGATGCAGGCCGGATGAAAAGGGAACATGGTGCGGTGTAGCCAACAGGCGCCAAATCCATGACTGCCCCCGCAACTGTGAGCGGTGAGCCCATCAGCGATAAACCACTGGGTTTGGTGACTACACACCAACCTGGGAAGGTGCTGAGAGGCTAAGACCCGCAAGTCAGGAGACCTGCCATCACGTGACTTAAAACCTTCGGGCGGGGTGCCCCGGGACGGTGATGTGATGACGACGAACGCTTTCCAAACATGTGTGGGGCCGAAAGGCCTGTTTTCATCGACCGTTTTCCGAAACCCACCGTGGATTCGGGAGACGATGCGCCATGCACACCCTCAATCGGGTTTGCTTGACGGTCTGCACGCGCTGCCGACCGCCTGAGTTCACCAGCCCCGATGAAGAGCGTCCCGGCTACAAGCTAGCGGCAGCAATCCTGCGTCGCGTCCAACGGCATGCGGCACTACCTCTGGCCATTCATATGCGTGGTGCGCGCTGCATGAGCCAGTGCAAGCGTCCCTGCGTTGTCGCCCTATCGGCACCTGCCAAGTTCACGCTTCTATTCGGCGACCTTAGTGCGGGCACCGACGCCCATGCGGTGATCACGCTTGCCCAGCAATATGCCGAAAGTAGCGACGGCCTCGTGCCCCGCGCGGAACGACCCGCGCCTCTGCGTGCCGGCATTCTCGGTCGCATCGCACCGCTTGGATTCGCCGGTGACATCATCGACCCCGCCTTTGCTTTCCCACCAAATCCAACCAAAGGACACTTTCCATGAAACTGCTGCCCATTCTTGCGCTGGTCGGCGCGGTGCCGTTTGCGACGCTCGCACAGGCCAACGATCATTTTCCTTATGTCGACCAGAATTGCGGTTTCACGCACACCTATGAGACAGCGCCAACAAACGCCGTTACCCTTTCCAACAACGCCACCGAGCTCATGCTCGCGCTCGGCTTAGAGGCCAACATGGTCGGCACCTCCTACATGGCCAACATGACCATCAGCCCGCAGTTTGAAGACGCTTACAATTCGGTTCCAATCCTGTCGCCGCTTGTTGCGACCACCGAACAGCTCATCAATGCCGAAGCGGACTTTGTCTATGCCGGTTACCCAGATGGGTTCTCCGAAAGCCGCAACCCCCGTCCGATGCTGCACGACCTTGGTATGGCCACACGCCTGAACACTGAAGGGTGCAATCTCGGCAAGTTCGGCTTCGATGAGCTTTTTGAGGAAATCCGTTCCGTTGCTGGGATCTTCGGTGTGCCTGAGCGCGGAGAGGAACTGATTGCTGACATGCAAGCCCGCATTGCCGATGTGGAGGAGCGGCTGCAAGGCGTCGAGCCCATCCCGGTGTTCATTTACAATGGTGGCGAGGATACGCCATGGGCTGTCTTGGGGAACACCATGCTAAGCCATGTGGTTGAGCGTGCTGGTGGAGCCAACATCCTGGGTGATATCGACAATCGCTATGGCAGCACATCGTGGGAGCAGCTTGTCGAACAAGCGCCAGAGCACATTGTGGTCTTTTACTCCGGCACGTCGAGCGGACAGGTGGTTGAAAACCCCGAAGTCAATCTCGGTCAAGCGCGGGTCGCCACACTGGAAGCCAACCCAATAATTGCGGGCGTGCCAGCGGTTGAAAACGATGCGTACACGCTGATCGTCTCCGTGAACGGTCAACCGGGACCCAGCTCTGTCGATGCCCTGGAGCGGCTGGCACACGCGTTTCATCCTGAAGCGTTTGAGTAAGGCCTGGTACCTCGCACGTGAGTGACGTGCCCACCACGAACGAACAGGGTGGCTCCGATGAGCGCGCCGCCCTGCTGGCGACGTTGCGCGCGGCACCGCCGAAGGCGACCGACGCCAAGGTGGTACGTCTTGCGCGGTCCTCTAGCACCCGAGATCAGGGGCGCTATGCCGCGGTGTTGGCGGGCATGCTGGCCCTGATAGGTATTGCGGCAGTCGCCGGTCTGATGATTGGTTCGGTCACCATTCCTGCTGGTACCGCGCTGTCCATCCTCCTTCACCGGATTTCCGGTGGTCTGCTCCTGGAGCCGGACTGGCGGCAAGCACATGAGATCATCATCGTGCAGACCCGCATGCCGCGTGTGATCCTGGCGGCTGTTGTTGGCGCAAGCCTCGGCGTGGCTGGCATGGTCATTCAGGCCATCGTTCGCAATCCGCTTGCCGGCCCTTCAATCCTCGGCGTTTCGTCCGGCGCAGCTACTGGTGCCGTCATTGTCATGCGCTTTGGCCTTCTGGTTGCGGGCGCGTTCACGCTGCACATTGCGGCTTTTGTCGGCGGCTTGATCGCGCTTTCCATTGTCTTTTGGATTGCGCGGACAGGTGGTCATATGACGCCAACCCGTCTTGTTCTGGCTGGCATTGCTGTGAGCGCTGTCTTGTCTGCGCTCACCAGCCTTCTTGTTCTTACCTCACCTGATCCGCAGCTAGCTGCCCGCGTTTTGTTTTGGACTCTGGGCGGCTTTGGCAGCGCGCAATGGTCGATCCTCCCGATTCCCGTGGTGGCGCTTGCGGTGGGTTTGGCTATCATGCTGGTGCAGGCACGCCGCTTGAATCTGTTGATGGCAGGCGATGAAAGCGCCGTTGCATTGGGTCTGGATGTGGAGCGCTTTCGTCGCACCATGTTCGTGCTGACGGCGGGCCTTACCGGAATCACGGTCGCTGTGTCGGGTGTTATCGGTTTTGTCGGCCTTATCATGCCCCACATCGTGCGCCTGATGGTAGGTGCCGATCATCGCAAAGCGCTGCCTGCGGTAGCCTTGCTGGGCGCAAGCTTCACCATCGCTGCGGATCTGGTCGCCCGTTCAATCATCGCGCCGCTAGAGCTACCGGTCGGCATTGTAACCGCTTTGGTTGGTGGACCTTTCTTCATCTGGCTGTTGCGGCGTGATGCTCGCAGCCTCAGCGTCAACCGTTGACCCTGCAACCTGGAACGCTGTCGCTCAGCGATGTCAGCGTAGAGATCGCCGGTAAGAGGCTCGTTGAGGCGATCAGCTTTGATGTCGCGCCAGGCGAAATGGTAGGCTTGCTCGGTCCCAATGGGTCGGGGAAATCCACCTTGCTGCGCACAATCTACAAGGTGGTGAAACCTGTAACCGGAACGGTGCTGGTCAACGGCCAAGATGTGCAGCGTCGGTCGTCTGCTTGGGTCGCGCAGAACGTTGCTGCGGTCCTTCAAGACATGCCTGCGGATTTTCCTCTGACCGTTCGCGATGTCGTCACTATGGGGCGTTCGGCCCACAAAGCTGTGCTCGAACCCGACACGGCGCACGACCGTGACTTGATCGATGCGGCGTTGCGGTTACAGGGCCTGGAGGACCTGTCGAGTCGCTCCTTCAGAACTCTCTCTGGTGGCGAACGCCAACGGGCACTACTCGCCCGGGCGCTCGTGCAACAACCCACGATTTTGGTGCTTGACGAGCCGACCAATCACCTCGACATTCTCTTCCAACTCTCTCTGCTGGAATTTGTACGCGAACTCGGGATCACCATCGTTGCGGCCTTGCACGATCTAAATCTTGCAGCGAGATTTTGCGATCGTATTTGCTTGATGGATGGTGGGCAGATGGCTGCGCTCGGCACACCGGAAGACGTGCTAACAAGCGAACGAGTTGAAGCGGTCTATGGGGTCAAAATGCTGGTCGAGCGTCACCCAGGAACAGGAAACGTTTTTCTGTTGCCCGTTTAACGAGCGCACCTCCAAGCATGGCTGATCATCAGCGAGTTTTGTGAAATCTCAAATAGTTGATTTTTTTTCGCTGATATTTGCGTTTTAATCGCAAAAAGTGTTAATTAGCATTGCCTGATGATAGGTGCCCTGCCGTCGTGGAAGCCGTATCAACCTACGCGGATCCGGCCTCTTTGGCAGCCTTGCACAGTGCTTTCACTTGGAGATTTTGCACCATGCTTGCGTTCAAAAATGTGTCAGTTTCCGTCGGTCACCAGGAGGTGGTGCGTGATCTCAGTCTCACGGTGGCGCCGGGAGAGCTGCATGTTTTGATGGGGCCAAATGGGTCGGGCAAGTCCAGCCTGTTGGCAGCAGCTATGGGCCTCGACGGATATCAGGTGACCCAAGGTGACGTTCTGTTCAATGGTCAATCTGTTCTCAAACTCTCAACCGATGAGCGGGCCAAACGCGGTATGGGTTTGGCGTTTCAGCGCCCTCCCGCGCTTGAAGGTGTGACCTATGCCGCCTTTGCCAGCGCCATCGGCGCGGAAGACATATTGGAGCAGGAAGCAGCGCGGCTCGATCTGGCGCAGTTTGCGCACCGTGACCTCAATGTCGGCTTTTCGGGCGGGGAGACCAAGCGTTCAGAGGTGCTCAAACTCATCCTGCAAGCGCCTCGCCTGATGATGTTTGATGAACCTGAAAGCGGCGTTGATCTTGAGCATGTGGCTGTGGTTGGCCAAGCGATCAAGCGCGCTGTGTCTACGCAAACGCCCGATGGCCAGGCCCGCGCGGGAATCATCATCACGCACACCGGTCTCATCCTCGACCATATCGACACGGCGCATGGCCACATCATCAGCGATGGTCGTTTGGTGCATAGCGGTGATGCGCGCGAGCTGTTTCGTCACGTTCAAAGCCATGGCTATCGCGCACCGGCAGCCTGACATCCAACACAGCCCATTTGGCGACACGGCACACTGACAAGAAAGGCTTCGCATGACCGAGACCACGACGCTCAACAGGCAAGATGATTTCCGGCTGAGCAACGAAGAGCGCGCCATCTTGCATGATGTTGGTTATGACGATGAGGCGCAGCGCTCGGCCACGTCCATCCTCATCGATCGACACGTACGGATTGTGCGATCCACCCACGAGGATGTGGTGACGATGCCTTTGGCGGAGGCCCTGCGCACCTATGATTTTGTTCAAGATCTGATGTTCGGGCAGGTTGCGCCGGACAGCAATGAGGATTTGCAGGAAATCTCCGCCCATATGGATGACCCTCTGGGCCACTTCACATGGGTCAAACCAGGCGCCAAGGTGATGCTGCCCGTCCAAAGCTTCACGCTTTTGGAGATGCCACAAGGCCGCCAGTTTACCCACGACATCACGCTGATAGATGAAGGCGCTGAGGTGGAGATGATCTCTGGCTCAACCGTGCCCCAATCGGTACATGCCGGACGGCACGTTTGCCTGTCAGAAACCTATATGCGCGCTGGCGCTCAAAGCCGTTCGGTGTCGATCGAGCATTGGGGCGGCAACATGGAGGTGCGCAGCTACAGCTACAGCCAGATGGACCAAGGCTCGCACAGTTCGTCCACGGCGATCAGCCTTGGGGCCATTCGTGATCATGAGGCCTTTTCGCACATCACTTTGGCCGAAGACGCTCATTCTGTATCGCAATCAATTGTGCTCGCGGTAGACGGCACCAGCAAACGGATCGATGATGAGATCACCCTGGCAGCACGAGGCGCGCGCTGCGAAAGCGTGACGCGCATGGTTGCCGCCGGAGGGACCATCATCAACAATGCAGTGCTGATTGGTGATGCCGCCGAGACCACTGGTTTTTTGGGCTGTGACGGCCTGAAGCTCACTGAGTCAGGCGAGATCACAGCCGTGCCGGCGCTTCGCGCGAAGGCCGAGGGCGCGCAGCTTAGCCACGAAGCGTCGGTTGGCATGGTGAGTTCGGAAAAGCTTGGTTACCTTATGGCGTCCGGCCTTGATGAAGACACCGCGCGCGGTCTGATCGTGCAAGGTTTTCTGTCGCTCAACAGCGACTACATTCCGCAAACCGTTCAAGAACGTGTGATAGAAATGATCGTCCAAGCCAAGTCGGGTGGGATGTGAGGTGAAGCTGACGGGCCGCCGGAAAGTGACCATGTTGGGTGGCCGCACGCCTGGCTTTCACGAGCGAAGGGCGACGTGCTGGCGGACGCGGGGGTCAAAGCAATGCCTGGGTATGAGAAGGTGCACATGTTTGGTTTGCTGGCGAACGTGCTGAGGCAAGGCGCGTGCGTGACGTCGCGCTGAAGAGCGGGTGGGGCAAAGACGCGCTGAGGATTTCTGGGTTTTGGCGGGCCGCTTAGCTTACTCGCTAAACCTGCCAGGCACTGTGACCTCACGTGGGCACGTTAACATGAGGGTTCTTGTGCTTTCAGTCCACGTGCATGATCAGCAAAATCGGCGTTGCCGAGTGCTTCACCTGCAGCATACCAATCAAGAGCCAAGCAGATATTGTGATCTGGGCCATGCATCCCAATCTCATGAAGATGAGCGACGGCAAGTGCGGACGATGCATCGCCCTCTCCGGAACTGGAAACCTTGGAGTTGGCCGAGAGCATCGAACAGTAGAGCTCGCTTCCCTCAGACGAACACGCAAAAGCACGCTGTTAGACGGAAAGTACTGTGAGCAACCAAAGCACCGTGCAAACTCACAATGAGTTAGTGCACCTCCAGCGTAGATGGTCTTGGACCCATGTCCCAAAAAGGATCTAGCACGACCACAAACCTCGTCTGCCCCGAACCCTCAATTGGCGGCGAGCGATGGAGTAAGCCAGACGTTGGAGGCTGCGGCGATTGGCTGCCATGAAGAATTATGGGCGCACTTGTTGGAACCGTGAACACCTGCGCAGGCTCGCCTCCGTTTGGTGCAATGCCATACTGTGTACCCGGACCGCGATAGGTGCATATGAGGCGAGCGGTGACGGCATCGATATGAAACTTCGGGCACGTGGTTTCCGAGGCTACATCTAGTCGGAGGCGGAGGTATTTTGAACCCAACAGGTTGGCGAAAATATTCGCTAGTGTGGCGACGTCATCTATCAGGGCCTGTCTACCGACGCCATTTGGTGTATCGGCCAAATTACACAGCTCCGTAAGTGCTGATGGCACCGCCTCCACAGGCAGCACGAGCCGACCACTGGGCAACTGCTTAGGATCCAGATTGTCCAGCCATGCTTGGAGGGAGGAGTCTACTCTTCGATTCCAAATCGCTGCCGCGCAACCAGGCTCTAGGAAATCCTGAAGGTTTTCAGGCTTCTCCGCAAAAGCCACTCCAACTGCAGCTTCATCAGCATATTGCTGAGTCAGGTTCACGAGACTTGCTCCGCACGTCGCCAAGACGGGAACGGGTCGGGAAGGTCAAGAAACGCGTCTGGTCCCGGCGCCACATCCTGAGGCACCAAGCAAGCATCCAGGCGCGCGCGCAGATGCGGCCAATCAATACCCGCCCCGATGAAAACAATCTCCTGGCGTCTATCACCCCATGGTTCAACCCATCGTTCGGCGAGGTAGGAGCGCGCACTTTCATGGTCCGGCCAGCGCTCCTTGGGCACCGATGCCCACCAGGTGCCCAAGGGTTTGACCGAGGAAAGGGCACCAGCGAGCGAGAACTCCGCCACCACATCGGGCTGGGTTGCGATCCAAAAATGCCCTTTGGCGCGGATGACGCCAGGCATGGAGCTGTTCAGAAGCGCATGAATGGCCGACGGATCAAATGGGCTTCGCGCCCGATAAACATAGGACGCAACGCCATACTCTTCGGTTTCCGGCACATGGTCTGCAAACCCGTAAAGCTCTTTGGCCCACATGGGATGTTCGTGCGCGGCCTGGAAATCAAAGAGCCCGGTATCAAGGATCGCATCACTGGCGACATCGGAATGATTGGTTTCGATGATCTTCGCATCGGCATTCAGACTGCGAATGATCTTGCGCGCGGCATCCGTGCGATCTGGCCCGGCATCGTTGGTTTTGTTGAGCACAACGACATCAGCAAACTCGATCTGATCGGTAAGCAGATGAACAAGCGTCCGCTCATCCTCTTCACCCAGCGTTTCACCGCGGTCGCTTAGAAAATCATGGCTTGAATAGTCATTGAGCAGGTTCACTGCATCGACAACGGTCACCATCGTATCCAGGCGCGCAACATCCGCCAGGCTCTCACCATCCTCGTCGCGGAAGTCGAACGTAGCAGCAACAGGCAGCGGCTCGGAAATACCCGTGCTTTCTATCAGCAGGTAGTCAAACCGCCCTTCAGCTGCGAGCCTGCGAACCTCTGCCAAAAGATCGTCTCGTAATGTGCAGCAGATGCACCCGTTGGACATCTCCACCATGGTCTCTTCGGTCCGCGACAGTTCAGTGTCAGCGCGCACCAGATCAGCATCAATGTTCACCTCGGACATGTCGTTGACGATCACCGCCACACGCCGCCCTTCGCGGTTGTTCAAAACACGATTGAGAAGCGTGGTCTTGCCGGCACCCAAAAAGCCAGAAAGCACCGTTACGGGGAGGCGAGTATCGGTCATGATTAGTTTCCAATGTTATTACATAACAAAACAAAGCCCCATGAAAGGCCGATTGATCCCATTTTGATTTGTGTGGGTGCAGCGGCATTCATGGGCAACACTGCTATCAAGAAGCAGTGCATTTCGGCGGACGACAAACCATCCGCCGAACGTTGTTTCTCACTGATTTCTAGAGACACTCTGACAGAGTTCTGGCGATCCCTCGAATCACTTTGGGGTATAAACCAGCGCCAGGTTCAAAGGCTGAGCCAAGAGGATCGATCACGCCCGTTGTCGCGTCTGTTCCATCGAGAACGGTTGCTACCAAACCAGGGTTATATTGTGGTTCGGACAGGACGCAGTCAACGCTTTCATCCCGAATGCGCGCTTGAATCTCCGCGATACGTGCAGGGCTTGGATCGGCGGCGTCTCCTAGTGAGATGGCCCCAGAAGCAGGGAAGTCGTACGCAACCTCAAAGTACTGGTAGGCGTCATGGAAGACAATGAAGCTGCCGCCGCGTACCGGATCAAGCATGTCACTGACCTCCGCGTTTAGCGCTTCAAGTTCCTCGATCCCGGCCGCTGCATTGGCAAAGTAGGCGCCAGCATTATCCGGGTCGGTGGCAGACAGTTGCGCCGCGATAACGTTCAACCAAGTCGCTGCATTCTGCGGTGACAACCATGCGTGCGGATCGTGCTCGCCATGTGCATGGCCATCGTGATCATGGTCATCATGCGCGTGCTCTTCGCCATGGTCGTGATCATGGTCATCGTGCGCATGCTCTTCGCCATGGTCGTGATCATGGTCATCGTGCGCATGCTCTTCGCCATGGTCGTGATCATGGTCATCGTGCGCATGCTCTTCGCCATGGTCGTGATCATGGTCATCGTGCGCATGCTCTTCGCCATGGTCGTGATCATGGTCATCATGCGCATGCTCTTCGCCATGGTCGTGATCATGGTCATCATGCGCGTGCTCTTCGCCATGGCCATGTTCATGGTCACCATGGCTGTGTGCCTCAAACAATGCGTTCTCGCGGAAGTCGAGTAGTTCGATCCCATCCACCTCCAATAGCTCAGTAACCACAGCTCCACTTGCCAGCGTTTCGACTGTGTCTTTGAGCCATGGTGAGAGATCTTCCCCCATCCAGAATACCAAATCCGCTTCTTGCAGCGCAGATGCCTCGGATGGTCGCAAGTTATACGAGTGTGGTGATGCACCGGCCGGAATAACAAGGTTTGGCGTGCCAACACCATCCATCACGCGAGCCACCAACGAGTGGATGGGCGCAATGTCCGCAGCGACATTTGGGACATCAGCAGACGCGAGCGTCGTGCTGCTCAACAATACAGCGGCAACGGATAACGAGAGACGCGACATGGACTTTCAAACCTCTATGTGATTTTATAACAGAAGCGTTGAATTATCTGATATGAAATAACATGACAAGCCCAACTGCCGAAGTTGCCGCCGAAGGCGACGAGATGATCGGTTTCTCGCACCATGATCACACCCATTGCGTAGTGGCTGCACTTGAAACTGCGGAAAACTACTGTGCGGAGCACGGCCTGCGCTTTACACCGGTTCGCCGCAAGGTTCTGGAGCTTTTGCTGCAAGAGCACCGTGCTTTGGGAGCTTATGTCATCCTCGAGCTTCTGGGAAAAGCCGGGTTTGGCTCTCAACCACCAGTGGCCTACCGCGCGCTCGACTTTCTCACGGAGCACGGCTTTGCCCACAAAATCGAGCGGCTCAATGCTTTTATAGCTTGTTCCCACCCTGGCGAGAAGCACTCGCCCGCGTTCATGATTTGCCGACTATGCGGCGCCGTTGCCGAAGCACACGCAGCACCGGCCAAAGGCGTTTTGGGGGCGGCCGCAAAGTCAGCTGGTTTTCGTATCGAGAGGACCGTTGTCGAAGCGGAGGGCATTTGTCCTGCCTGCGTGAACCTTGGTCAGTCATGAGTTTGATCAGCGTACAGGATCTTAGCGTCGCTTATGGCGCTAGCACTGTTCTGCGTGGTGTTCGGCTGAACGTTGAACCTGCAGAGATTGTCACAATCGTTGGACCGAACGGTTCGGGTAAGACAACTTTGCTACGTGCGATGATCGGCGCTATTGCCCCATCAAAAGGCAGCATTGTGCGACGCCACGGTTTGCGGATTGGCTATGTGCCACAGAAGCTGCACATCGACAAAACCTTACCCATAACTGTGGAGCGATTTCTACGCCTGACGGACAAAATCGCAAAGGCCGAGTGCATCCAAGCACTCAAACAAGCTGGCGTTCCTAATCTGCTCAACCGCCAGATGTCGCAACTTTCTGGGGGCCAGTTTCAACGCGTACTTTTAGCACGCGCGCTGACCGGTAGGCCAGATGTGCTGCTACTTGATGAGGCGACGCAAGGTCTTGATCAATCCGGCTCAGCGGCTTTTTACAAGCAGATCGAGGCCGTACGAAACACGACCGGCTGTGCTGTCGTTATGATCAGTCATGAACTGCATGTGGTCATGAGCGCCTCGGATCGGGTCATTTGCCTCAACGGGCATATCTGCTGCGAAGGAACACCTGCGATGGTCGCCTCAGCACCAGAATATCGCGCGTTGTTTGGGTCAGGAACGGCAGGCGCACTTGCGCTTTATCAGCACAACCATGATCACAGCCACGACGACGAACACGACCATTCTGGTCCCATCGAGCGCGAGGCTGCCGAGTAATGCTTGATGACTTTATGGTCCGTGCGACGCTTGCTGGTATCGGTGTAGCGCTTGCCGCTGCGCCGCTTGGATGCTTCATCGTTTGGCGCCGTATGGCCTATTTTGGTGACGCAACAGCCCATGCTGCCGTGCTAGGTGTTGCATTGTCTCTTGCTCTGGACATGTCGATCTTTTTGGGCACAGTTGCAGTCTCTTTAGTGATGGCCGCCACCGTCACACTGCTCTCCCAAAGAAGCTACGCCATGGATACACTGCTAGGAGTGATGGCGCATTCCGCTCTGGCATTTGGCTTAGTAGCAGTGTCCTTTTTATCGGGCATTCGCATAGACCTTATGGCCTATCTGTTTGGTGATATTCTCGCGGTCTCGCGAACTGACTTGGCTGTGATCTGGTGTGGTGCTGCTCTCGTTGTCGCATTAACTGCTTGGCGTTGGTCGGCTCTATTAACTTCGACGTTGAACGAAGAACTTGCCTATGCCAGCGGTATGGATCCCAGACGCGAGCAAATGGTACTAACGCTATGTCTTGCCATCACCGTTGCTGTGGCAATCAAAGTTGTTGGCGTGCTCCTCATTGCGGCGATGCTCATCATCCCCGCTGCTGCGGCACGTACCCTGTCCCGGACCCCTGAAGCTATGGCGATGTTTGCTGCAGCCATTGGTGGATTGTCCGCCATTTTGGGGTTACGAAGCGCTTACATACTCGACACCCCTGCTGGGCCCACGGTCGTGTGTGTGGCGGCGCTGTGTTTTGTTGGCTTGGGTCTGTTCAGCGCGGTTAGCGAACCTAAAAACAGACACCCATAGCGCGAAGCATATGTCCGCTATGGGGATTGATCGGCCTTTAGCACTGGGCCGCTTCAGACGAGTTTCTCAGCCGCCCCTGTTGCCCCTTGCCGAGTTGACATTCGCCAGGCTCAGGCTTTGGTTTGAAACAGTAGCTGCTGATATCGTTGGTTGCGTGCCCCCGCAACCATCTCGTTCAAGATAACCTATATAAATCAGTATTTTAGCTAGACGGCTGATGGTGCCCAGAATCGCAATTCAACAAAATCAATTACTTAGCTTTGCAGGTACAAATCACCCGCAACCAACCCACAATGACATTTTGTTCAGACCGCGATGCCGGGCCATCATCCGCCGGATGTTGGATTTCAAGATCAGCGACGGCGTATGGCCTCCAAACTTATGCTGCGAGTTGGGTGTAGCGCTGTCGACAGTTGGAAGGCAAAGCGGTCATACCCAAAGGGCAGGCTCGCAGCGACGTTGCTGAAAAAAGCCGCTAGGATTGGACCATCGTCGGCGGCTTCAGTTTGCCCAATGCTTTGGGAGACCAAAGGCGATGATGGAACCACGACATGCGGGGCTGATCATTTGGTGGTATTTCGCCAAACCACGTCGGGATCAGCCTCTCAAACCTTCTCGTGCAGGCGCGCGGGCATAGCCGACGCCAGGAATGACTGGGTAGGGCGCATGCGAGTAGTGCTTGCCGAATGTGTCTCCGGTTGCAAGGCACCACTTATGGAGTTGCTTGCGATGCGCATTGAGTACATCGGCATAGCGAGTCTCCACGGCGAGGTTCACTAGCTCTCCCGGATCGTTCTGTAGATCGAACAACATCTCGCGATACTGGCCACGATCAAACAGCGTGTACTTGAAGTGCTTGGTGCGCAGCATTCGCAGTTGGACATCGGTCTTATCCATCTGCGACTCAACGAACAAGGTGTCCCGCCAGACTGGATCGCGCTCTTCCACGACGGGTTTTACTGACAACCCATCCAGCCCGTCCGGTATGGGGGCGTCGGCGAAGTCGAGCAGTGTCGGCATCAAGTCGAGGCCCGTATTGACCATCGCCTCGGTCACGCGACCCCTTGGGTTCCTCACATGCTCCGGAAGCCGGACGATGAAGGGCACCCGCACAGACTCCTCATACGACGTGCTTTTCTGGATGAGCTCGTGGGCACCGTTGTGCTCGCCGTGATCCGACAGCATGATCACAACCGTGTTCTCGGCCAGCCCCGTGTCATCAAGGACCGCCAGCAGGCGGCCGATCTCGACATCCACCTTTTCACACAGCCGGAAGTAGACATGACGGAAACGTCGCCAACGCTCTTGTGTGAAGCCATATTGCTGCGGCGGCATGCCCTTGCGCAGATCGCCTAGAACCTTTGCCTCAAAGGCCGGTCGGGCATGATTGAATGGCAGGTTTGGGTAGTTGGCGGGCAGGTCGTCGTCCCGCTCAACCTCGCCCCAGGGCAGCACCTGATCGCGGCCATGCTCACAGATGTTATGGGGATTGTCGAAGGACGCGAACAGGAGAAACGGTTGTGTGTGATCCTGCCGCAGGAACGCTTCGCAGGCGTCGGCGAGATAGGTATCGGAAAAACCGCAGACATTCTGAAAACCGAATATCTCGGCGTCCTTGCCCATATCGATGTTGGGCACGTGCCATTTGCCGGCCCATCCGGTGCGATAGCCGGCAGCACGCATTAATGGTCCGGTGGAGCAGGCGATATCATCGGCGGTCAAACTGGACCCGTTGGTCATTGCTCCGATTTGATGCGGCCAACGTCCGGTCGCCATTGCTGCGCGGGAAGGACAGCAGAGCGGGAAGGCTACATAGGCGCGGTCGAACCGTACGCCTTCGTGGGCCAACCTATCTTGGTGAGGGGTGGCGACATCCGTGCTGCCCACACAACTCATGGCGTTGCCATTTTGCTGGTCGGTCATGATGACCAGGATGTTCAGGCGATCAGTCATACGACAGTTTTCAAGGTAGAGCCGCGCATCATCAGTTTTGGATGCAAAACGATTTTCTGCTCGGTTTCCTGACCATCAATCTGTTTGAGGAGCAGCTTCATGGCGGCCCGGCCGATCTCATAACGCTCAACGCCGAGGGACGTGATGGTGGGTGTAACAAGCTGTGCCAGATCAATGTCGTCAAAGCCGATCAAGGCGAGATCCTTGGGAACGTCCAACTCCAGATTGCGTGCTGCCTGCAGGGCACCGATGGCCGTGAGGTCGTTGTAGCAAATAAGGCCATCAATCGAGTCGTGTTTGGCCAGCATTGACGCGGCCGCGGTTTCACCGCCTTGGATGGTTGGGTCGCAATTGACCATGTCGACTGGCGCCAATCCGCGCGCTTCCATCGCCTTTTGAACGCCGCGAATACGTTCTACAGCGCCGAACGACCAATCCGGACCAGCAATTAAGCCGATCTGCCTTAGCCCGATTTCTGTTAGGTGATCGACGGCGAGCCGGGCGCCGAGGGCGTAGTCAACTGTGACAGAGCTTGCGAGCTCCGGATCGCTCTCGCGGTTGACCAGAACGACCGATTTGGTTGGAGCCAACGCCTTTTTAAGTGCAGCGTCCTCCATCCGCGCCGAGCACCAGATGATGCCGTCCACCTGTTGTGCCAGCAGTTTCTCCAGAACCTCAGCTTCGCGGTCAGCGCTTTCGACCACGTTGGACAGGATCAGCGTGTAACCACTGGCTTGGGCGACGCTTTCCGCACCGCGAAAGATCTCAGGGAAGAAGGGGTTGGAGATGTCCGGAACGATGACGCCGATGATCGAAGATCGCCGTGACTTCAAACTACGCGCCATGGCGTTTGGGCGGTAGTTGAGTTCACGGGCTGCTTGGCGAATGCGCCTTTGCGTTTCTTCGGACGCGCCGCCACGATTGTTGAGAACACGCGAAACGGTCATCCGCGACACGCCGGCGCGGCTTGCGACATCTTCTAGTGTGAACAGGGTCTCGTCTTGCGCCATTTCAGAAATTCAGTTGACGTCGAAAGATGATCGGTTGTCTTTATTGAGATAACGATAACGTTTCCGCTCCGCAAGGATCATTTTGCAGGTACGCCATATTTTGCGGTGCAGCGACGATTTCCGGTTGACACATGGAACTCGTTTCAGGCTTATTTACGTTATCGATAACCTAACTTCGTCACGGCACGACATAGGACCTCACAGAATGGCCCGCCGTGTCGCCTGATCCTTGAGGGAGGAAGCATTGTGACCCACCAACCGCGACTCATTTCGGACTTGTGCAAGCTAGCCTCAATCAGCGGCGCCTTGGCGCTATCGCTGTCGTTGGCGGCAACGCCCATTATGGCGCAATCCTACTCCGAGGCGCCGATGCTTGCTGATCAGGTGGCAGCCGGCGATTTGCCGCCGCTTGATGAGCGCCTTCCCGCCACGCCATTGGTCGTGGAACCGCTGGAAAGCGTCGGTAGCTATGGTGGCACCTGGCGCCAGGCTATGCGCGGCGGATCGGACAATTTGCTGGAGCGTACGATTGGTTACACGCGGTTGGCGCGCTGGAACAGCGCCTGGACAGAGGTTGTGCCAGATGTGGCCGAGAGTGTGTCGGTCAACGAGGATGCCACCGCGTTCACATTCATGCTGCGCGAAGGGCACCATTGGTCGGATGGCGAGCCTTTCACGTCGGCCGATATCATGTTCTGGTACGAAGACGTGTTGATGAATACGGATATCACACCGTCGGTGCCGTCATGGTTGCGCTCGGGCGATGACCCGGTGGTTGTGAGTGCGCCGGATGAAACCACGGTCGTTTTCACCTTTCCTGAGCCAAACGCCCTGTTCCTGTTCAACATGGCGACAGTGCGAGGTTCGGACGTTCTGGCCGGGTCGCCACGGCATTGGCTGGAACAGTTCCATGCCGATTATAATGCCGAGGCTGATGCCATGGCTCGCGAAGCGGGCGCCGCTGATTGGGTGCAGCACTTCGCCTCCAAGATCCAAGGGCCGCACGCGCGTTGGCGCGACGAAGGGCGCCCCGTGCTTGATCCCTGGATGCTGACGGAACCATATGACGGGTCAGGTCAGGTCGTGGCTGTGCGCAACCCTTACTACCACAAGGTCGACACGGACGGTCAGCAGCTGCCTTACATCGATGAAGTGACCTACGGCGTCTTTGAAGATCGCCAGGCGGTGATCCTTGCGGCCATCAACGGTGAGATTGATTTCCAGAACCGCCACATCGAGACCACCGATGCGCGGCCGCTGATCGTGCAAAACCGCGACCAGGGCAATTACGATCTATGGATCGCGCAACCGGCCTGGTCGAACGCCATGATGATCATGCTCAACCAGACCCACAAGGACCCGGTTCTGCGTGAGATCTTTAACAATCGCGATTTCCGCGTCGGCCTCAGCCATGCCATCAACCGGCAGGAGCTCAATCAGATCATTCATGCCGGCACATCGCGTCCGTGGCAGGCCGCACCGCGCCCGGATACGGCTTTGTTCAACGAAGAATTGGCCACGCAGTACACCGAGTTCGACCTTGATCTTGCGAACCAGTATCTGGACCGGGTCCTACCGGAGCGCGACTCTGATGGATTCCGCCTGCGCCCTGACGGTGAACGGCTGTCGTTCAACATCAATGCGCTGACGTCCCGCCAGTTTCAGATCGACTCGCTTGAGCTGATTAAGAACTACTGGGCTCAGGTCGGTGTTGAAATGAACGTGGCTCCCGTCGAGCGGTCTCTCTCCGAAACGCTGCGTCAAAACAACGATCACGATGCCAATGTCTGGATCGGCGGTGGCGGTTACGACATGCTCGGCCTGCTGGACCCGAAATGGTACTTCCCGTTTGAATGGCAGTCCTCTTATGCCAGCGCTTGGGGCATCTGGGTTCAAAATCCCAATGATCCGAACGCCGAGGAACCGGACGCTGCCGCTCTCCGGCAGTTGGAACTCTACCGTCAGCTGCAGGCGACGCCTGATCTGGACGGGCAGCTCGATCTGATGCGGGAAATCCTGGCGATTACTCAGGAAGAGTTCCGCGTTATCGGCACGGTCATGGAGCCTGATCGGGTTGGTATCGTGAACCGTGATCTGCGCAACGTGCCGCGCTCCATGCCCAACACGTTCTTCTACATGACACCCGGGCCGGCGGTTGCGGAACAGTTCTACTACGCGAACTAATCCGACTGCGCTAACCTCGTCTCTCCCCCCACATTTGGCGGTGCCGCGCCTCCTCATCCCTAGAGGCGCGGCACCAATCCTGATGACCGACGTCTAACGCGACGACCTCAAGTTGGGAAAGCTAGAGCCATGCTGACCTACATTGCACGGCGCATCCTCTTCATGGTGCCCATCACGCTGGCGATATCGCTCGTGACGTTCATTATCATCCAGCTTCCGCCGGGCGATTTCGTCACTGCATTGTCCGCGCAGGCTTCGGAAAACAATGAGCAGATCGATCCGGAGACGCTGGCCGCACTCCGCGAGCGTTATGGATTCGACCAGCCTGTGATCGTCCAATACTGGAAGTGGATCGCCAACATCGTTTTCTATGGTGATTTCGGCCAGTCGTTTGAGTGGAATCGGCCTGTCAGCGAATTGATTTGGGACCGGCTCGGTCTGACGTTGGTTGTGTCGCTGGCCACTTTAATCTTCGTCTGGGTTTTGGCCTTTCCGATCGGCATCTACTCGGCAGTCAAGCAGTACTCATTAGGCGACTATATCGCCACCTTCATTGGCTTCATCGGGCTGGCCGTTCCGAACTTCCTGCTGGCGCTTGTCCTTATGTACGTTACGTCACGCTTTATGGGCGCGAATGTTGGCGGGCTGTTTTCAGCAGAGTACGCCAACGCTGATTGGTCCTGGGGCAGGGTGGGTGATCTGATCAATCATCTATGGGTACCAGTCATCGTTTTGGGCACAGGTGGAACCGCGGCGCTGATCCGCATCATGCGCGCCAACCTTTTGGACGAGTTGAAGAAGCCCTATGTGGAGCTTGCCCGAGCGCGGGGCCTGTCTGAGACCTATCTCCTTCTGAAGTATCCCGTCCGGGTAGCCCTTAACCCATTCGTTTCGACGCTCGGTTGGATTCTGCCTACCCTGGTTTCCGGCGCAGTGGTGACGGCCATTGTCCTCTCCCTGCCGACAACCGGGCCTTTGCTTCTCAATGCGCTGTTTGCGCAGGACATGTACCTGGCTGGCGCATTTATTCTGCTGCTATCTATTCTCACACTGATTGGCACGCTCGTCTCTGACATCCTGTTGGCGTGGCTGGATCCAAGGATCCGCTATGAGTGATGCCGTCCTCAGCCCACCGGCAAAAAAACCAACCGACACGTCCGCGCTGACGAAGCCAGAGAAGACGGTCGCCGCCTCCGGGCAGTGGCGACTGATCTGGCTACGTTTTCGTCGCCACAAGCTCGCGTTTTGGAGCGGGATCGTGGTTATTGCGATTTACGCCGTGGCGCTGTTCTCCGACTTCATTGCGCCAACAACTGCCTTCTCGTACAGCGCGCAATACACTTACGCTCCGCCGCAGATGGTCCGTATGTTTGGGCAGGACGCCGATGGCAATCGCCACCTTTTCTACGTCCACGACTACACGGTCACGGTTGACCCGATAGCGCTCCAGCGCTCGTTTGAACTGGACCGCGAAACCGTCATCCCGCTTGGCTTTTTGGTGCGCGGCGAGCCCTACCGTTTTTGGGGTCTTATCCCGATGGAACATCGGTTGTTCGGACCAAAGGAGGTTGGGCAGCCCTTCTATCTTTTTGGTGCCGACCGGCTCGGACGCGACGTCTTCTCGCGCACGATCCATGGCACCCGCGTCTCCATGTCGATCGGTCTGATTGGCGTCGCAATCTCGTTGGTGATTGGCATCATTCTTGGTGGCATATCGGGACTCGCCGGTGGCTGGGTAGACGAGGTGATCCAACGGACCATCGAGTTCCTCAAATCCATCCCGACCATCCCACTGTGGATGGGGTTGGCGGCGGCCATTCCGCTCAACATCCATCCGTTGATCGTCTATTTCTGGATCACGGTGATCCTGTCCCTCATTGGATGGACCGACATCGCCCGCATCGTGCGCGGCAAGTTCCTTTCGCTGAAAACCGAAGATTTCGTCACGGCCGCAAGGCTTGATGGCTGCGGACAGCAGCGCATCATCTGGCGGCACATGGTGCCGAGCTTCATGTCGCATCTGATTGCATCCACGACACTCGCCATCCCGGCCATGATCCTGGCGGAGACTATGCTGTCCTTCCTCGGCATTGGACTGCGTCCACCAGTGGTGAGTTGGGGCGTTTTGCTGAAGGAGTTGCAAAGCATCCTCGCCGTTGCCAATGCGCCTTGGCTGTTCCTGCCAGGCTTGGCGGTCATCATCGCGGTGCTCGCGCTCAATTTCCTTGGCGATGGCCTGCGCGATGCGGCCGATCCTTATGGACGCTGATGTCATGAGCGAGCCGCGCAATTTGATCGAAGTCGAGGACCTGCGCACGCATTTCTTCACCGATGAAGGCGTGGTGAAGGCCGTTGACGGCGTAGCGTTCACGATACCTGCGGGCAAGACCGTCTGTGTCGTCGGGGAATCGGGATCGGGCAAATCGATGACCGGCCGATCAATCCTCAACATGATTCCCTATCCGGGGCGCATCTTGGAAGGCGCGGTCAAGTGGCGTCCGAACAGGGCCGAGCCGACCAACCTTCTTTCGCTCGACCCGAAAGGCAAGGCCATCCGGGCGATCCGCGGCAACGACATCGCGCTGATCTCCCAGGAACCTATGGCGGCGCTGTCGCCTGTACACACCATCGGCAATCAGATGGTGGAAACGATCAGGCTGCATCTCGGCAAAGGCAAGGCGGAAGCGCGGGAGCGGGCCGCAGCCATGCTGGCCAAGGTCGGAATTCCCAAACCCGAACTTCGTCTCGACCAGTACGCCTTCCAGCTTTCCGGCGGCATGCGTCAACGGGTTTGTATCGCGCTCGCCGTGGCGTGCGAGCCGAAACTTCTGATCGCCGATGAACCAACCACGGCGCTTGATGTCACCACCCAGGCGAACATTCTCGATCTGTTTCAAGAACTAGGAGATGATCTGGGTGTCTCGATCCTGTTCATCACTCACGATCTGGGTGTGGTCGCGGAAATCGCAGACCAAGTCGTCGTCATGTATCTAGGCCAAGTCGTTGAACAGGGTCCGGTGGAACAAATCTTCCACGATCCGCTGCATCCTTATACCCGTGCCTTGCTCGGGTCCGTTCCACGCGTGGCTCGGGGTAGGGCGAAACGCCTCAACACCATCCGCGGTATGGTGCCATCGCCGTTCGACCGTCCACATGGCTGCCTGTTTCATCCCCGCTGCGATCTGTTTGAGGCCGGTCTTTGTGACCAGTCGGTGCCGCCGTTGCAACGCTATGGCGATGACCGCACGGCACGGTGCTTCAAGGCTGGGGGTGCAGGATGAGCCGTTCGCTTGTCGAGGTCCGTGACCTCAAAATGCACTTCCCCATCAAGGCCGGCTTGCTACGAAAGACCGTTGGGCATGTGAAGGCCGTGGATGGCGTCAGTTTCGACATTCTGGAAGGTGAAACGCTTGGGTTGGTCGGCGAGTCCGGCTGTGGCAAGTCGACCATTACACGTGCGCTACTTCGGGTCTATGAGCCGACGGACGGCCAGATGATCTATCACGGGGATGGCGAGAACCCGGCGGATCTTGCCTCCATGGATGAGGAGACACTGACGCCCTACCGGCGCGACATACGTCTTGTTTTTCAAGATCCTCAAAGCTCGCTGAACCCGCGTCTTCCGGTTGTCGACATCATTGGGGAGGTGTTGGCGGTCAATGGCATTGCAACCGGTTCTGAGCTGCGCGACCATGTCGCCGACTTGATGCAACGGGTCGGCCTTCGCCCGGAAATGATGCACCGCTATCCGCACGCCTTTTCCGGAGGCGAACGTCAACGCATCGGTATCGCCCGCGCGTTGGCACCAGAACCTAAACTGCTCATCGCTGATGAAGCCGTTTCTGCTCTTGATGTCTCGGTGCAGGCGCAAACGATCAATCTGCTGATGGATCTGCAGGAGGAGTTCGGACTTACCTACCTTTTCGTTAGCCATGACCTCTCGGTTGTCCAACACATCTGCGATCGCATCGCGGTAATGTATGTCGGCAACATTGTTGAGATTGCGCCGACTGATGGCCTGTTCGAAACGCCGCGCCATCCCTACACCGAGGCGCTCCTTTCGGCAGCGCCGATCCCGGACCCGACTTTGCGCGGCAAGTCCTCCCGCATCCGTTTGCCCGGTGAGGTGGCCGATCCTGCCAATCCGCCGCCCGGATGCCCCTTCCATCCGCGCTGCCGGTTCGCCACTGACATTTGCAAAACTGACAAGCCGGGTTTGCGTGGCGTGAGCACGGATGGGCACGAAGTTGCCTGCCATCACGCCGACGATTTGACCCTCGCCAACGCCTTTGACGGCGCCGCATCCCCCCAACACGACCAGCCGATGGAGACCGCCTAAATGGCTCGCCTCATACCTGCTTCCGATACTAAGAACGCGCCCATTGTCGGCGCTGGAGACGAGACGCTGAGCCTTATCACCTTTCGGCTGGTTGAACTGACCGCAGGCGAGACTCTAACCCTCGTCGAGCCCGATCATGAGGTGTGTCTGGTTCCTTTCTCTGGAACCGTTCACGTGGAGGTGGACGGACAGCGTTTCGACGATTTGGGCGGGCGAGATGACGTCTTTTCTGGCCTTGCCGACTCCGTCTATGTGCCGGCCAACCGTCGGATCTCCCTTGTGGCTTTTTCCAATTGCGAGATTGGTGTGGCGGGTGCGAAAACGGAAGAAGATGCTGATGCCACGCCCTTTCGCGTGACGCCGGATGAGGTCGAAGAGGTGGAGGTCGGGTCGCGGGAGACCCATTCGCGCCGCCGCATCCGCCATATACTCGGTCAGAGACAAAACGGCCGTGTTCAAAGGCTTCTTGTCTCAGAGCTTTATGCCGATCCGGGATGCTGGTCCGGTTATCCCCCGCACAAACACGATACTGATGATGGCGTCAAAGAGACCAACCACGAGGAGCTTTATCACTACCGGTTCAATCCGGAGACGGGGTTTGGTGGGCAGAGTTGTTACAATGAAGGCGAAGCGCCAACCACCTTCACGACCCGTCACGGTGATACATTCTGCCTTGATCGCGGGTACCACCCAACCGTCACCTCACCGGGCCACGAGGGGTATATCTTCACGGTTCTGGCGGGTTACACACAACGCGGCCTAGTTCAGCGCTTCGAGTCTCGGCACGCACATTTGATGGCAGCGATACCTGGCATTCAGGGTATGCGGGACGCGTTTAAATGACCGCATCGCCAATAACTATCCGCCCTGACCTTTCCATGGCGCACGCCTTCGATAGATTTTGGCGGGGGACCGGGTTCTCACCGGGCGAGTTGCTGCTGACGCCTGAGATGCAGCGGACACTGAAGCTGCTAAGTGCGACCCCGCGAAAGGGCATCGAGTATCTGCGTCCGCATTTCCTTCTCAACCTCGTTCGCAAGACTGCCAATGGTTATGACTACGCGCTGCTGGAAGACGCTATCGATGTCATGGTCGGCAACGGGTTCGTTCCGTTTTTCGAGATCATGGGCAATCCGTCCGATGCGTTCGATTTCCAGGGAACCGATTGGGCGCCGGCATGGCGCGATCTTGTGTCGGAAATGATCCAACGCTTTGCGGACCGCTATGGCGAGAACGAACTGCGTCGCTGGTATTTTGAAAGCTGGAACGAGCCGGACCTGCCATGGTGGCCTTCGGATGAGACGGCGTTCTTGGCCTATTACGATGCCTGTGTGGCCGGCCTGGATGCGGCCATGCCGGGCCTTACTGTCGGCGGCCCTGGCACCGCGCGGACTTTGTCTCCGATGTTCAAAGCGTTTGTGGCCCATTGCGATGCTGGCGAGAACCGGCTGACTGGTGAACGCCCCCGATGCGACTTCATTTCGGTGCATGAAAAAGGCGTCGAAAAAAGCTTTGAGGACATCGCGCCCGATAGTGTTGGTATCTGCAAGCGCGAATGGCAGGCGATCGATTATCTGCGCAAGCATCACCCAGCCCTTGCAGATCTGCCGATCATCAATAATGAGTGCGACCCGCAGGTTGGTTGGTGGCAGCATCACACGTGGCGCGCAACGGCCTATAAGCCTGCCATCATTGCAAAAATCATCGATCAACATCAGCGCCTGCTTGCCGACCATGGCGCGCCCATGGGTATGTTGTTCAACGACAATGGCTTTATGGGTGAGTGGGGCCAGCGGACCCAGTTCACGCTGTTTGGAGGGCGCTCGGTCTCCAAGGCGCAGTCAGAACATGAAACCGATCTGGAGCGCGTCGATGAGCTGCGGTGCGCTGATCCGTTTTCGCTGGTAAAGAAGCCCTCGTTGAGTGTGATGGATATGCTTGCCCAGCTAGGAGAAACCCGCGTCCCGATACCCGGCCTCACGCCGGACGAGGATGGTCCCGGCGCGCTTGCCACCCGTGATGAATCCGGCAACTGGGCCGTCCTGCTCTACAATTCGCGCGACGCGGTGCGTGTTTCCGGTTCAAGTACAGTATCTGTCCGCCTCCCGGGTACCGAGGGTGCTTGGGATGTGCTCGTGCTGACGCTGGATGACATCGAGGCCAATCCTTTCGTCGTTTGGGAGGCGACCAGCCTGCCGAAACCACCGGTTTCACCCAAACTGACAGCACCGATCGATGTGTTGGACGCCATGCGCCGCGCGGCTGAACCGCGCCAGCGTTTGCGCCGGCGCTTCTTGGGTGAGATCAGTCTCGATCTTGAGGTTCCACTTCCCTCGGTCGCACTGGTGCTGGCCGCGCCGGCGAACGATGAAGCGCCTCCGCCGCCACCTGCCCACTTGCAAGAGATAGATGGTCTGAATGGACCGGAATGGCTGGTTTCGTGGGAGGAAGGCGGCGCATTTGGAATGCGCCATGACGTTGCCTTAGACAATGGCTCTGTTAGCGATCCCGTTCCGGTGCTTGATGCACCCATTCTTGCGAATGCGTTTGTTTTGTCCGCCATTCCAAACAAACGCGTCATGGTACGCTCGATTGCCTTGTCTGGGGCCACGAGCGAATGGGTCGAGGCGGCGCAAGTCTGATGTCGTCGCTGTTTGATCTCACGGGGAAGACGGCGCTTGTCACCGGCTCTTCCCAGGGCATTGGCCTTGCGCTGGCCAAGGGGTTGGCCGAGTCCGGGGCCAGTGTTCTGTTGAACGGTCGAAATGCTGAACGGCTGGCCGATGCATCCGCGAGTATGCCCGGGAGCGTTGGTCTTAGCTTCGATGTCACCGACGCGGAGGCTGTGAAACAGGCCGTCGATAGTTATGAGGCGAACTGTGGCCCCATTGACGTGCTGGTCAACAATGCTGGAATGCAACTGCGTGGTCCGCTCGAAGCCTATGATCCCGCCGACTTCGATCGCTTGATGCGCACCAACGTGAACTCCGCTTTCTACGTCGGGCAGGCCGTCGCCAAGCACATGATTGGCCGGGGCGCTGGAAAGATCATCAACATCGCGTCAGTTCAAACGGCCTTGGCCCGGCCTGGAATTGCGCCTTACACCGCCTCAAAGGGTGCCGTCGGCAATCTGACGAAGGGTATGGCTACCGACTGGGCGAGATACGGCCTGCAGGTCAATGCGATCGCGCCGGGGTACTTCAAGACGCCGCTCAACGAGGCACTTTACACCGATGCTGATTTCAGCGCTTGGCTTGAAACCCGTACACCGGCGGGACGCTGGGGCGAGGTGGATGAGTTGCAAGGCGCTTGCATCTTCCTAGCCAGTTCAGCCTCAAGCTTCGTGAACGGTCAAACGCTCTTCGTCGATGGAGGCATCTCTGTCAGCCTTTAGCAGGGCGAATCTCGATTGTTTTCCAAACGTCGAGCTCGTTCAAAACGAAACTGCCATCCGCCCGCCGCTTTAAATCGTTGCCGTCTGGCACGGTGCGCATTACTTCCGCATCGGCAGAGATGATGGTGTTGCGGACGGGCACACAATCGGCCAGCGGCCTTTGGCCGACGGCATTTACAAGATGCAGAACCAGCCGATCGCCCTGTTCGAACAAAGACGCATGGACGCCGGTCGGCGCCTCGATTTGGACCTTTTGCGGCTTGGCTACATGATCCAGCGCCGCAAGAACCAGGTTCCTATGGTCCGGCAGACCGTAACGTGTGACCAAGCTGCCGATTGCGTGAGCAAAGTAGACGGCCTTGGTCGTCGAAATCACGGCTGGGAATCTTGATATCTCTGGTTTTCTGACCCGCTCAGGTGGTTTGCCCACACCTCCACGCGCTGCGAAGGGCGTGGCGAGCTTCGCCCAAACCGCCGCGTCAGAGCGTGGCACCACCTCTTGAAAGGGCCCTTGCCCCGCCACGAGTGTTGTGCCGCTCAATCGCCTTGAGAGCGGCGTTTCAGCCGTCAAAGACAGATAGCTGGCGTAAAGGTCGTCAACGCGTTCTCCAGCCGATGCGATGCCCATCAGATTGGCCAATGCAGGTGTTGAGCGCGCTGCTCCCGTTTCATCGCGCCAACCCGTACGGAAGGTCGCGATAACAGCGCCACCGGCTTCGGCGAACCGGGTGATGGCTGCTTCCTCATCTTGGGACAAGCATTCCACTGATGGAAGAATAAGAGCGTCCAGGCCCTTCAAACTTTCATCGGTTAGGTCCGCTTCGCTGAGCGGATGATAAAACCGTCTTGCGCTCGTCAAGACATCAACTAGCCCTGCCGCTTCACTGTGATTGGATCCGGAAGGTTTGCGGCGGGCGATAACAATGCCGATGGAGGCGAATGCCTTTGTATCCTTCAGCCATGGCTCGGCTGCCTGCGCCCGTTGATTGGCCCATCGGATATCGTCGAGCAGGCGCGTGTCTTGCTGCTGATCTGGTAAGCTTGTGAGCGTGTGCCAAAGGCCGCCGCCGTTTGCCAGCACCTGAGACAGCCACATGCGAGCCTCGACCGACGGCAGCCCGACATGGCGCCAGCTCAGCCCCGGCGTGGCGTGAACAATGATCACTGGTGGTTTGTCACCCATGGCCCGCCGACCGACTTTGGTCGTTAGAGCGGCAAACCAGGAAGGCCGTTGCGTTTCCAGGCCGCCATCCAGCCAATCGAGAGGTTGAGAGGTCAGTAGGTCCGATGTGTCCGTGAGTTGGTCCAGATCGCGATATTGAAAAGCGTTGAACCGACCGAGGATCAAGCAGTCCGGGTCAACCTGGGCGATGGTCGCGCCCCAGGCGTTCCATGTCTCGAAGAAGGCTGCGCTGGCGGAATCGGTATCGGTTGGCTGCGGCGCGCCTTCGCTTGCGTCCAGAAAGGATTCAGGTGCGTTGAAAAAGACAGCATCCAACGGTGTGCGCCAATGCGCTTCGGCCAGTATCTCCAGCGCGACTTTTCGCCGGTAGGCGCCTGTCATGGCGGTGGCGATTAGGGGCGGCATGCCGTCGGATCGCGGACCACCGATTTCTAGCGGTGCCCCGTCATCGGTGCGAGCGACCCAGTTGGGGTTTTGGTCAGCCAGTGGCTGTTCGATCAGTGAAAAATCGTAGCGGCCAACGAAGGCGAGACCTGCCTCGCGTGCTGCTTTGGCAGCCTCGGCCACCATGTCGCGACCATCGAGACTTGGATGAATGGTGTGGCCCGGCACCTGGCTTGGATACCAGGCATAAATGCCGCCGGTGTTGAGCACGATACCGTTCGCGCCGAGCGCCTTCACTTGGCTTATTAATGCCGGCGCATCGATCATGCTGAGATCATCGAGCCCAAGATTAACCTGTATCAGCCGCGCCAAAGCCGGCCATGATGGTTGGGATGGGCTGCCCCTAGACTTGATCGGCGCTGGTTTTTCCTGCATGCCCTAAGCATGCGGGCGGGTGCCACAGGCTGCAAGGCAAAAAAGACCTTGCTTTTCCGCGTGTTGAGATGGCATTCCATTAGATGAAAATTCTGGCATGTCGTGCTGGAATGCCAACGGAGGTCCGATGCCCTCACCGCGCCCCGCTCGTGACCGTGCGTTGCAGCCAGAGATTACCGAACGGCTGCTGATTGCGACCGCTGAGGATGGCGTGAGGTTGTCGGGGCTGTTGATGCGGCCGACGAAGGGCGACAGCAGCGATCTACTTGCGATTTGGATTCACACCCGCCAACTCAGCTTTGCTGAGCCGGAATACATAGAGATTGGGCGGCGAACCGCGCAGGCCGGCGTTCCATTTTTGACCATCAATACGCGCGGACACGGTTTTGGCAGTTGGAGCCGTGGTGGTGAGGAGCCTGTTCTGGGCGGATCGGCCTGGGAGGTGTTCACAGATTGCGTATACGATCTGGATGCTTGGCTCGATGAGGCACGCCAGCACGGTTTCCGTCGCGTGGTTCTCTGCGGTCATGGTTTTGGTGGCGCAAAAGCACTGCATTACCAGGCGCAAAGCGGTCGCCGCGAGGTTGCTGGCCTTGCGTTGGCTTCGTCCGCATCTGCGATCCGGCCAAAAATGTCGAACGACGATCTCGACCTTGCACGATCCATGCGGGCGGAAGGGCGAGGGCGAGATTTGATGCCTTGGGGTACGGGCGGCGATAGCCTGAAAAGCACTGTCAGCGCTGACTGGTATTTGGACCGCGCGCAGATGTTCAAGGAGCTTTATGGCCATGGTAGTTTGCCCCCGGCCTTAGCCCGCGTGAGCTGCCCGGTCTTTGCTTGGTTTGGATCGCGCGAAACGCGGCGTGACCGAGACATCCATGGTTTTTTGGAGCTGGTGCGCGGCACTGCCACCCGGGCAGCCAGCTTGGAGACCCGGGTGCTTAAAGGGGTCGACTTTTTTTACACTGGTGGCGAAACGCAAGTTGCAGACGCTTTGGTGGATGCGGCCCATGCTCTGGGTGCGCGCCGAAACGCGGCGTAACGGTCATGGCAACATCCGGTCGCCGCCGAGGGCCAGTTCCCAAGTCCGATCAGCCCAAGCCATTGACGCGTGCGCTTGATCGGGGATTGCGCATTCTGTCCATCATTGCTGAGGATCCTGATCTGCCGTTGGTTGACATCGCGCAGCGTTCGGACCTCTCACCCGCCACAGCTTTGCGGTTGCTCGATACGCTGCGCGCCCATGATTTCGTGGTGCAAGATGAGGGTGGGCTCTACCGTGTTGGCCTCAAAGCGTTCGAGGTGGGAACGCGCTTTCTCTCGCATACGCGCTTGCAGGAAGTCTGCCGCCCAATCTTAATGCGGCTCACCGAAGACACCGATCAGACAGCCTCGCTAGCAATCCTTGAGGAGGCCGATGCGGTCTATGTCGATAGTGGCGAGAGCCAGCGTTCGATCCGTACAGCAACGCGCGTTGGTACACGCGTCCCAGCGCATTTGAGTGCATCGGGTAAGGTGCTGCTGGCTTGGCTTTGGGAGGTGCGCGTGCGTGAACTGCTCGGCGCCGAACCGCTTCGCACCATGACGCCCAACAGCCTGTCCGATGTCGACGCGGTGCTTGAAGCGCTTGCGGAGGTGCGACAGGACGGCATCGCCTATGACCGTGAGGAGTTTGAACTTGGTATCACCTGTCTGGCAGCGCCGGTACGCGACCGCGAAGGCACAGTCGTAGCAGCCTTGTCTGTCTCAACGCTGACCGGTCAGTTCTCCGGGCGCGAAGCCGCGCTGAAACAGGCATTGCAGGATGCGGCCCGTGATGCGTCTCGTCGCATGGGTTGGCGCGCGCAACAGACTGGATCAATGCGCGCGGATGCAACGCTGGTCGATTAATTCCATATAGTGAAATTAATTTTTGCTCTTTGACATTTTGATCGAGAGGCGTAGCTTGGCGCGCATTCGACACATGTGATGCCAGCTTAGACAGTGCGGTCCTTGGCCCACGGCTTTTGCCTGGCTTTAAGGAGCCTGGCATGCCCGACGCGGAAGACGATCAGCCGGTCGGTTCTCACCTTAAACCCAGCTTCAGCAATCTTTTCGGCCTGTTCGCTCTGCCGCATGTGGGCCTGTTTTACGGGGGTCGAACGCTGGCGGCCATTGGCGTCTGGATGGAACAGTTGGCAACCGGCTGGCTGGTTTGGGAGATGACCGGTTCGGCAACATGGCTGGGCGTGATAACCTTTTTGCGTTTGGCGCCATCGATCATTCTTGGGCCTATTGGCGGCGTGTTGGCCGACCGGATGTGGCCACTTGATCTGATGCGGCTGTGCAAAGTGGCCGTTGTGAGCGGGTTTTTCTTGCTTACGCTCTTGCTGGCGCTCGATCTGCTGACGATCTGGTCGCTCGGTGTGCTCATCGCCTTTATTGGCAGTGCGCAGTCGCTGGCCAATCCGGCCAACAAGGCGTTTGTTTGGCACTTGGTGCCGAAGCACTGGCTGCCGGTCGCGATCCCGGTTGGCTCGATAACCTTTAATCTGGCGGCTTTCGTTGGGCCGGCTGCTGCTGGCGCGTTGATCGCCTGGCAGGGTGTGCTTACGGCCTATGTGGTGACGCTTTGCCTGCAAGCAGTGTTTCTCGCGGTTTTGCTGCGCCTCAAGCTGCCTCCTAATGGCGAGGACAACCATCGCATCGCTGACGCCGGGCAGATTGGCCTCTCGCGCAGCCTTGTCGATGGCGCGCGCTACATTGCGCACGATGCCTCGGTGCGCGCTGTTCTGGTCTTGCATTTGCTGTTCGCCGTCTGCGCGCGCCCGCTGATTCCGTTGATGCCAGCGATCGCGGTGGTGTTGTTCGGCGGCGGTCCGCAAACGGTAGGCCTGTTAACCGCCTGTATCGGGGCGGGGGCCATAGTCGGCGGTCTTTGGCTGGCCTCGCGCAGCCGGGTCGAAGGCATGGCCCAGCTTCTGCTCCTCTTCATGATTGTGTTGATGACACTCGTCATCGCGCTGGCACTGGTGCGCTGGACGCCTGCCGGGTTCGTCATTCTGTTCGCTATCGGCGCGTGCATGATCGTGCGTGCGTCTGGCACCCAAACGCTGCTTCAGTTCGCTGTGGACAACCAAATGAGGGGGCGGGTGATGGGCTACTACGGTTTGTTCTTAAAGGGGGGCAGCGCCGTCGGCGCCCTCTTGGTTGGGGCTCTGGCCGATCTGACGACGCTTCCAACAGCCCTGATGACCGCGGCCGTTTTGGGTGGTGCAGGTTTGGTGGCCATGAGCCGATCTTTCTTGGCCGCGGGTCGGAAGGTCGAAGCGCTTGAATAGATAATTTCATTAGATGAAATATAATTTTAACTGTTGACATAATTGCCGTAACGAATACCGTTGCTCCCGCACAGCGAGAAAACTCGCGTCACGGGAGGACTATCAATGACCCTGCACCATTTGCGCCGCACGGTTGGTACAGCCGCGCTGACTCTTGCCCTTGCCGGTGGCTTTGCGGCCGTCGCGACGGCCGATGGCCATCTGCACCAGGCGCCGATGCTTGATGCCATGGTGGCATCAGGCGAATTGCCGCCGCTGGCGGAACGTCTGCCAGCCAGTCCTCTGGTCATTGAAGCGATCGAGGAAGTCGGAGAGTATGGCGGGACTTGGCGTACTGCGGCTTCCAGTCGTACCGACAGCTGGATGTATCGCACTATCAACTACGATCACTTGGTGATGTGGAATCAGGATTGGACTGGCGTCGTGCCGAATGTGGCTGAGAGCGTGGAGGCCAATGAGGATTCTACCGTCTTCACGTTTACGCTGCGCGAAGGCCATCGTTGGTCGGACGGGACGCCGCTGACCAGCGCTGACATGGTGTTCGCCATGGAGATGCTTCGTGACCCAAATCTGGGTATTCCCTCACGCTCTTACCGCAACGCTGCCGGATGGGCGACGGTCGAGGCCATCGACGAGCGTACCTTCACGGTGACGTTCGGCGAGCCGTACGGCACGTTCTTGCAAGACCTCTCGCGCGTTTCCTCCTCGGAGATGGGCGATGGGCTGCTGAAATTGCCGCGCCACTATATGGCGCAGTTTCACCCGGACTATAATCCCGATGGGATCGACGCGTTGGTGGAGGAATCGGGCTTTGACAGCTGGGTCGATCTCTTCAACGCGCGCTGGTCGTCCTATCAGAACGCCGGCAAGCCGACGCTTGCCGCTTGGGTGATCGATGATCCCTTTGGCGAGGGCACGCAGGTACGCGCCGTGCGCAACCCCTATTATTTCAAGATCGACGAAGAGGGGAACCAGCTTCCTTACATCGATGATGTGGTCTTCCAGGTCTACCAGGACAATGAGGTGATGCTGTTGCAAGCCTTGGCTGGCGAGATCGACTTCCATGGTAGGCATATCAATACCGTGCCCAACCGGCCGCTCTTGGCTGATGTGGCTGAACAGTTGGGTATGGAATTTATCCGCCTTATCCCTTCAAGTGCCAACGAAGGGGCGATCTATTTCAATCAGACCTTTGAAGAAGAGGCGATGCGCGAGGTGCTGACGAGCCGGGACTTCCGGGCCGGCCTGTCGCATGCACTCGATCGCGAAGCGATTTGCGATACCGTGTTTGCCGGCGCAGCCGTGCCCCGCCAGATCGCGGTGAGCCCAGAGTTTCCGCCGCTCTACAATGAGCAGTTGGCGAACCAGCATCTGGACTATGATGTCGATTTGGCCAACCAGTTGATGGATCAGGCTGGATTCACGGAGCGGGATAACCAGGGGTTCCGGCTGCGCTCCGATGGTGAGCGGATCACGCTGGTCATCCAGGTTCGTACCGACAAGCAGGACATGATCGACATCGCCGATCTGGCTTCCCGCTACTGGGCTGAGGTCGGGGTGGACGTCCAACTGGATGTGGTGGAACGCTCTTTGTCCGATCAGCGGCGCGACGCAAACCAGCACATGATCCTGATGGAGGACCATTCCTCCGCGTTGGCTGACGCGGTTCTTGCCGCCGCGCCATACCTGCCGGTGGACGACGACCAAGGCTTCGGCATCCCCTGGTTCTATTGGTACGCCGGAATGGACAATGCGCAGGAGCCGCCGGAACAGGTGCAACGCCAAATCGCACTTTACCGCGAAATGGGTGAAACCTCGGTGCCCGCAGAACAGTTCGAGATCTTTGCCGAGATCTTGCAAATCACAGCGGACAATTTCTTTGCGCTGGGAACCTGTTCGGAGGAGATTCAATACGCCTTCAAGCTGGATCACATGCGCAATGTGCCCGATGTGATGCATGGCAGCTTCGCCTTCGCACCCCCAGGGCCTTATCATCCGGCCCATTTCTGGATCGATGATGAGAGCCTGCGCTAGGCGGGCGCTTTAACCAAAATGGCGCGCGGGGAGCTTTAACGGTTCCCGCTGCCGAGCCATCCTCCCCAACTCCCCCCACTTTTTTGGCGCGCTGGCCAAGTTGCGCGTCTTCTGATCGCCGATCGACGGAGTGAACACTCGTGCTGCGCTACATTGCCCGCCGCATCTTGCTGATGATCCCGACGCTGATTTTGATCAGTTTAGTGACGTTCATCGTCGTTCAGCTGCCGCCAGGCGATTATCTTAACGCCTATGTGGCGCAGCTTACTCAGGAAGGCGGTGAAACGGTCGATCGCGAACAGATCGAAATCCTTCGCGAGCGCTACGGTCTCAATGAGCCTTTCCTGGTGCAATACTGGAAGTGGATTTCCAATATCGTGTTTGAAGGCGATTTTGGCCGCTCGTTCGAATGGGAGCGACCGGTTAGTGAGCTTTTGTGGGGCCGTATTGCCCTGACCTTTGTTGTCTCCCTCGCCTCACTGCTTTTCGTCTACTGCGTGGCCTTTCCTATCGGGGTCTACTCAGCGATCCGCAAATACTCGCTGGGTGACTATGTTTTCACGTTCTTTGGGTTTCTCGGTTTGGCCGTGCCCAACTTTCTGCTGGCATTGGTGCTCATGGTCACCTCGCTGCAAGTGTTCGGCGTGACGCCAGGTGGCTTGTTCAGCCCTGAATATGCCGAAGCGCCATGGTCCTGGGCCAAGCTGATGGATTTTCTGGCGCACCTTTGGATCCCGATGATTATCATTGGCACGGCATCGACGGCTGCGTTGATCCGGGTGATGCGCGCCAACCTGCTTGATGAGCTGAACAAGCCCTATGTGGAAACGGCGCGGGCCAAAGGACAATCCGAAGCGGTTCTCATCATGCGCTATCCGGTGCGCATTGCGCTGAACCCGTTCGTCAGCCGGCTAGGGTGGGAGCTTCCAGCGCTCGTCTCGGGGGCTGCGATTACATCCATCGTGCTCAATTTGCCAACCGCTGGCCCTATTCTGCTCAGCGCTCTGCAAAGCCAGGACATGTTCCTGGCCGGCTCCTTCATCCTCATCCTCTCGGTGCTGACCGTGATCGGCACCTTGATTTCCGACATCCTGCTCGCGTGGCTCGATCCGCGCATCCGTTACTCGTGAGGCGCTGGCGATGGCTATGACAACCGACACAGCGACGCCGCTCGGGCCTGATGACGCGCCGGCGATTGTCGATGCCCAAGGCGCCGAGGTTGCAGGTCAATGGAAGTTGATGTGGTGGAAGTTTCGCCGCCATAAACTCGCTATGGCGTCGGGTGTCGTGGTGCTGCTTCTTTACCTGATCGCAATTTTTGCCGAAGTGCTCGCTCCCGCCGACCCCAATGATTTCAGCCCGCGTTACACCTATGCGCCGCCGCAGGAGCTGCGCTGGAGCTATGTCGACGACGCCGGCGAGCGCCATTGGGGTCTGCATGTCAATGATTACCGCACGGAGCTTGATCGCGAGACCTTCCGGCGGACGTTCGTCCTTGACGAAGACGACCGCATCCCTGTCGGCTTCTTCGTTGAGGGCGAACCCTATCTGCTGCTTGGCTTCATCCCGGCTAGCCTGAAACTGTTCGGCCCCAAAGAGGTGGGTGCGCCCTTTTACATTTGGGGCGCCGATCGGCTTGGCCGCGACATGTTCAGTCGCGTCATTCATGGCGCACGGGTGTCACTGTCCATCGGGCTGGTTGGGGTCTTCCTGTCACTGTTTCTGGGTGTCGTTTTAGGCGGGATCTCTGGCTATTACGGCGGCTGGATCGATACCGGCATTCAAAGGCTGATCGAGTTCATCCGTTCCATCCCGACGATCCCTTTGTGGATGGGTTTGGCGGCTGCCATTCCGCTGACGCTGCATCCGCTGATGGTTTACCTCATCATCACCGCCATCGTCAGTTTGGTGGGGTGGACGGATCTCGGGCGCGAGGTGCGCGGGCGCTTCTTATCCATCAAGGACGATGATTATGTCGCAGCTGCTCGCCTCGACGGGGCATCCGAGCCACGCATTATTTTGCGGCACATGGCGCCGAGTTTCCTTAGCCACATCATCGCAACCGTGACACTGGCGATCCCGACGATGATCCTCGCCGAGACGGCGCTGTCCTTCCTAGGCATCGGGCTGCGTCCGCCGGTGGTCAGCTGGGGTGTTCTCCTCCAAGAGGCGCAGAACATCCGCGCCGTGGTGACCGCGCCCTGGCTGATGGTTCCTGGCGGCGCCGTGGTGGTTGCCGTGCTTGCGTTCAACTTTCTTGGCGATGGTCTGCGCGACGCCGCCGACCCCTATTCGAACTGAGTGGCGGACATGGACCAAGGCCAAGTGATCTCCATGACGCCCGATGCAGTGCTGACCGTGCGCAACATGAAGACGGAGTTTGCGCTGCGCACCCACACGCTGAAGGCCGTGGACGATGTCAGCTTCACTCTGAAGCGCGGCAAGACCTTGTGCATCGTCGGCGAGAGCGGCTCGGGCAAATCCGTAACCGCGCGGTCGATCCTGCGCATCGTGCCGGAACCGGGCAAGATCACCGGCGGCGAGGTGATCCTGCACCGTGACGACGGTGACATCGCGCTACACGAATTGGGAGACCGTTCGAAGGAAATTCGGGCCATCCGTGGCGCCGACATCGCCATGATCTTTCAAGAGCCGATGTCCTCGCTTTCGCCGGTGCACACGATCGGCTTCCAGATTGACGAGAGCCTGAAGCTGCACACAAACCTCGACAAACAGGCACGCCTGGCGCGTGTGGTGGAGCTTCTGCGCCGGGTTGAGATTCCCGACCCCGAACGCACCGCCGACCGGTACCCGTTCGAATATTCCGGCGGCATGCGCCAGCGCGCGATGATCGCCATGGCGCTCGCTTGCAACCCGAAGGTCCTCATCGCCGACGAGCCGACAACGGCCCTTGATGTCACCACGCAAGCCGAAATCCTCGATCTCATACAGGAGCTTCAGGACGAGTACGGCATGGCGGTGATGTTCATCACCCACGATATGGGTGTTGTGGCCGAGATCGCAGACGAGGTGGCGGTGATGTATCGCGGCCAGCATGTCGAGACCGGCAGCGTGGAAGAGATTTTCGCAAATCCGCGCGAGGATTATACCAAGATGCTGATCGGGTCGGCGGTGCGGTTGGAAGAGCCGTCGCCTATCAAAGTCGCCATGCAGGCCAAAATGGCAGCCAGCGCAACGCGCGAGCCAATTTTGCAGGTTCGGGATCTGGTCAAACAGTTCAAGTCCAAACATACCATGCTCGGCAAACTGGTGTCTGAGGGGGTGCGGGCCGTGGACGGGGTCAGCCTCAACCTCCTGCCAGGTGAGACACTGGGCGTGGTTGGCGAAAGCGGGTCGGGCAAGACCACGCTTGGGCGCTGCATTATGCGCATGCATGAGCCAACTTCAGGCTCTGTGCTCTATCGAGGCCAAGGCGAGGACACTGAGGTCACCGGGCTCGACAAGAAAGGTCTTCGTGACTTCCACGCCGATGTCCGGATGATCTTCCAGGACCCCTATGCCAGCCTCAACCCGCGCATGACGGTGGAGCAATTGATCGGCGAGCCACTGCGCAATCGCAAGCTCGGTACGCCGGCGGAAATCAGAGAGCGGGTCGCCGATCTTCTGGTGCGGGTCGGTTTGAAGCCAGAGCATATGGAGCGCTATCCGCATGCCTTTTCCGGCGGGCAGCGCCAGCGCATCGGCATCGCCCGGGCGCTCGCGCCGAACCCGAAGATCATCATCGCCGACGAGGCAACGTCCGCGCTCGATGTCAGCTTGCGTTCGCAGATCCTCGATCTCTTGTTGGAGTTCCAGCAGGCGCTCGACCTCTCCTTCATTTTCATCAGCCATGACATTTCGACGGTGCGCTATTTCTGCGACCGGGTTGCAGTGATGTATCGCGGCGAGTTGGTGGAGATCGGCAAGGCACGCGAGGTCTGCGACGACCCCAGCCACGCCTACACCAAGGCGCTGCTCAGTGCCGTGCCGCGCCCCGACCCGACGCGCCGGCGCATCGCCGACCGCCACCGCTATGTGGCGCCGGACCCCGAGCTTTTGACGAACGGAGCTTCCGCATGAGTGGCTGGAACTGGACGCGCGCGCCGCAAGCCGGCGAGATCACGCTCGGTCTTGTCGGCGATACCAATATTCAGGGACGCGGGGATCCGGCTTCGGCGTTCATGGAGGTTATGGACACGTTGCACGATCTGGACCTTTTGATGGGCCAGTTGGAATGCCCGCTGTCGAAACCGAGCGACGATCCGCTGGCGCCTGACATCTCCTACAAGAAGGGCTGGAAGCATTCCGATCCGTTGGTGGCGGAGGGTTTCAAGAAGGCCGGCTTCAAGGCGGTCAGTTTCGCCTCTAACGTGACCTTTCCACCGGCGGTGGCGGTGGAAACCGCAGCGCATCTCGACCGGGCTGGCATCGCCCATGCCGGCGGCGGCAAGGACTGGGCGGCCGCGCGTGCGCCAGCCATCGTGGAGTCCGGTGGGGTGACGGTCGCGCTGCTGTCCTACACCTCCGTGTTTTGGCCGATTGAACAACCGGCGACAGCCAAAACGCCCGGCGTTGCCACCATCAAGGGCCACACCGCCTACCAGCCCGGTCGCCGCGTGCTGGAAATGCCCGGTGCACCGCCGGACATCCACACATGGGCCGATCCGGACGAACTGGCCGCCATGGTCGACGATGTGAAGGCGGCCAAGGCGAAGGCGGACATTGTGATCGTTGCCTGCCATTGGGGCGTGTCGAGCCAGGAGGAACATGTCGGCTATCAGACCGAGATCGGCAAGGCGGCCATCGATGCCGGCGCCGACCTCGTTTACGGCACCCATTCGCACATGATTGGTGGGGTGGAGCTTTATAAGGGCCGCCCGATCTTCTACTCGCTCGGCAATTTCGCTTTCGATTGGCAGAAGATGCGCGGCCGCAATCTCGATGGGCTCATGGTCCGCTGCGTGGTGGGGCGCCAGGGCATTGCGCATGTTGGGCTGGTGCCCGTGCGTCGCAACGACGACAACAATATCGCCGTTCTCGATCCGCACACGCCCGAAGGTGCGCTGGTGGTCAACCGGCTCAGCGAACTGTCGGAGGGTCTGGGCGCGCGCTTCGTGCTGCGCGGCAACGAAGTGATGGTCGAAGCGGATAGCCAGGTGGTGTCCGTGGCATGAAAATCACCCGCGTTACGCCCTACCTGTCGGACCGCTATCTGTTCGTCGAGATCGAGACCGACACCGGTCTGGTCGGCACCGGCGAATGCGGCGCGTGGGGCCAGTTGGAGGCCGCCAAGACGGCGGTGGAGAAGTTCGGCGACTATCTCACCGGCAAGGACCCCCGCCCCATCGAGCACCATTGGAACGTGATGCATCGGTTCGGCTGGTTTCGCGGCGCGGCGATCTGCGCGGCCATTTCGGGCATCGACATCGCGCTGTGGGACATCAAGGGTCAGGCGCTGGGCGTGCCGATCCACGAACTTCTCGGCGGGCCGACCCGCACCAGGGCGCGGGTCTACTGCCATGTGAAGGCGCAGACGCGCGAGCAGATGATCGACAATTGCCTGGCCCGCAAGGCGCAAGGCTTCACCGCCATCGGCCATCTCAACCCGTTCCTGGATGAGGACCGGTCGGTCGCCTACAGCAAGGCGCATGCGCAGAAGATCGACGAGGCTGTCAGCCTGGTCGCCGACCTGCGCGACGCGCTCGGCAACGATGTCGACCTTTGCATCGAAATCCACCGACGCCTGACACCTGCCGAAGCGGTGGTGTTTGCCAAGGAGATCGCGCCCTACCGGCCGATGTTCTACGAAGACCCGATCGCGCCGACCACCGCCGACAGCATGGGCCGCGTCGCCGGGAAGGTGGACGTGCCGGTCGCGACCGGTGAACGCTTTCACTCCTTCTACGACTTTCAGAACCATTTCGAACGCGATGCGCTGACCTACGCGCGCATCTCGGTGTGCCTGTGCGGCGGCATCACCGGCGCGCGCAAGATCGCCGCCATGGCCGAGGCGCGCGATATCGGTGTCATTCCCCACAATCCGCTGTCGCCGATCTCACTCGCAGCCTGCCTGCAACTGGATGCGGCTATTCCGAACTTCACGATCCAGGAGTTCCCCACCGTCGGCTTGGCATTTGAGTCCACCGAAGAAGATGGCGAGGTTCCTGGCGACACGCTACGTGGCCAGTCACTTGTAACTTCAATCCCGGAGGTGACCAAAGGCTTTGTCGACATCCCAACAGCACCCGGTCTTGGCATGACCCTCACCGACGCTGGGCGAAATGCCAAGGCTATCAAGCGCGGTGTCGCCATGCGTCCCCATGTCGATGGCTTCGTGGTGGACCAATGAGAGAGTTTCAGCGCCTTGGATGGACCATTCCGCCGCTTGGCATCGGCACCTTTGCCATGGGCGGCACGGCGCTGGCCGGCGGCACGCAAAAGGGCTGGCCCGGCGTCGACCCCGCCGAAGCCAGGCGCGGGATGGAAGTGGTACTTGACGGGGGTATCGGTCTCATTGACACCGCCGATGTCTATGGCGCTGGTCATGCCGAGATGGAGCTTGGCGACCTGCTCGGCGCGCGGCGTGAAAAGGTTCTGCTTGCCACCAAGTTCGGCAAACGCATGAACGAGCACACGCGCGAGCGGTTGCCAGGCGATGTTGTCGATGCCGATGATGTTGTTGCCGCCTGCGAAGGATCACTGCGCCGTTTAAAAACTGACCGCATCGATCTTTACCAGTTGCATATCAACGCGCTCGACCCGGCTATCAGCGATGGTATTCAGGCTGCGCTGGAGCGCTTAGTCGAAGACGGTAAGATACGGGCCTATGGCTGGTCGACCGATAGCGTCGCATGTGCTGAAACATGGACCGGGTCACCACGCTTTGGTGCCGTGCAGATGCGGCTTAACGTGTTCGATGGCGTCCAGGATTTGCTCGCCATGGCGGAGCGCGAGGGTTTGGCGGTGCTCTGCCGTGAACCGCTGGCGCAAGGCATCTTGACCGGTAAGTACGGCGCGAGCAGCCAGCTTGCGGAAGGCGATGTGCGCAAGACAAAGTGGAACCTGACGGAGGGCCGCGAGGCGCGCCGACTGGCCACATACGAGGCGTTGCGCGAGTGGCTCACCATTGGCGGGCGCACGCCGGTTCAAGGGGCCCTTGGCTGGCTCATGGCACGTTCGCCAAACACGCTGCCCATTCCCGGTTTCAAGACCGAGGTGCAGGTGCGCGACATTCTTGGCGCGCTTGAGCACGGCCCTTTGCCGCAACAGGCCATGGACGAAATCGCGGCCATCATGGCCGCCCACACAGACAACCATCAGGACCCCTCATGAAGATCACCGATATCAGTTTCGACGCCTATGAGTGGGACAAGCCGGTGCCGCTTTCCAACGGGCTGCACACCTACTCCAAGGGCGGCGGTTGGGTGATCCGCATCTACACCGACGAGGGTGTGGTGGGGCACTCCATCGGCGGAACCCGGCATAATGAACAAGCAAGCCGTGAGATGATGAAGGAGCTTCTCATCGGCGAAAATCCGCTGATGACGGAGAAGCTCTGGCACAAGCTCTATTCACCGAAACGACGAGGGCGTCGCGGCATGGAAACGCGGGCGCAATCCTCGCTCGACATCGCGCTCTGGGACATCAAGGCGAAAGTGGCCGGACTGCCGCTCTCCACCATGATCGGTGGCTTCAACGACACGCTGAACATCTATTGCGCAGGCGGCTACTACGCGCCGGGCAAGGGCCTGAAGGAGCTTGCCGAAGAGATGGAAGGCTATGTGCGCTATGGCGCCAAGGCGGTGAAAATGAAGGTCGGCGCGGTCCCGATGGCCGAGGATGCTGAGCGTGTGCGCACCGTTCGCGATGCCGTCGGTCCGGACATCAAGGTGATGATCGACGCGAACTGCGCCTACAAGGCGTTCGAGGCCATCCAGTTCGCGCGCATGGTGGAACCTTATGACGTCTTCTGGTTCGAGGAGCCGGTTCAGCCAGACGATATCGAAGGCTATGCCCGCATCGCGCAGACGACCTCCATTCCGATTGTCGGCGGCGAGAACGAATACACCCGCTTCGGTTTTCGCGAGTTCATCCACGGGTCGGGGACGCCGATCGTGCAAGCTGACGGAACCAATTGCGGTGGTGTGACGGAGTTCATGAAGATTGCCAGCTATGCCGACACGCATGGCCGGGTCGTTGCCCCGCACGGTGAGCAACAGATCCATGTGCATCTGCTCTCGGCCATTCCAAATGGCCTCTATCTGGAGTTCTACCCCGAAGAGTATGACCACTACCGGGTCATGAAGTATGAGACCGGTTTGCAGTTGAACCCCGATGGAACGGTCACCGTGCCAACCGCTCCTGGGGCTGGGCTGGAGTGGAACGACAAGGCGATGGCCAAGTACAAGATATGAGCCGCCCCGCCCGACCACGTTTTCCCTACGGCTCTGTCTACTACCGCCGCTCCAACCCGCCGGAGAAAGACTGGGAACGCGACTACGCACAGGCCGCCAGCGACGGCTGGACGGTGTTTCGCCATTGGACGCTGTGGTCGGCGGTCAATACTGCACCGGGCGTGTGGGACTGGTCGCTCTATGACCGGCAGTTGGACCTTGCCGCCAAGCACGGGCTTCTGACCGTGGTGCAGGAAAAGCTGACCTCCGCGCCGATCTGGGCGTTTGAAAAGTATCCCGAAGCGCGGCTCGTGCATCGGGGCGGCCGCGCCGACGAGCCGCAAATGTCCGGCTCCTGTTCGTCCGGCGGCTTTCCGGGCCTTTCGCTCAACCATGAGGGTGCGCGTGCGCTTGCCGGCGAGTTCCTGACCCGCCTCGCCGAACGGTACAAGGACCATCCGGGCCTTGGCTGGTACGACATCGTCAACGAAGCGAAGTTTCCCCAGAACCAGTGGGGCAAGCAGGGCGACTACGATTTTTCCGAACCGACGCAGGCCGCGTTCCGCGTCTGGCTGAAGGCAAAGTACGGATCGCTTGATGCGCTGGCCGAGGCGTGGTGCCAATTCGGCTACACCGATTGGGACCAAGTGCGCGCGCCGATGGCACTTGCCTTCTACACCCAGTCGCTCGATTGGCTGCGCTTTCGCGTCGACAACATCATCGAGCAAATGCGTTGGCGCGCAGAGACCTTGCGCGCGGCGGACCCACACACACCGATCACCAGCCATGGCCAGGCGCAGGCGCTTCAAACGCTCTCGATCGCTGGAAGTCATGATTGGCGTTCGGCTGAAACCGTCGACAGCTACGGTTTCACCTATGTCCAGTCGCGCCACGGGGTGGAGCCATGGATGCACATGCATGCCGTGGACCTCACGCGCTCGGCGAGCCGTGGCAAGCCCTTCTGGCATGCCGAGCATCAAGGCGGACCGGTTTGGATGCGTGACTTCCAAATGGGCCGACCGCGCGACGATGGACGCTTGCGGCACCCGGAAGACATTCGCCTCTCCAATCTGATGTCCATGGCCGGCGGCGCCCGCGGCATCATGTTCCCGCGTATGCGCCCCCTTCTCTCAGGGCCGCTGTTCGGCACGCTTGGGCCCTATGGCAATGATGGCAGGCCGACGAACCGCTCGGCCATGGCTTCAGAAATGGCCCGCTGGGTCAAAGAAGTGGAGCGGACCGGCCTTTGGGATGCGATGCCAGTGCGCGGCGAGCTCGGCATTTTGGTTGTCGAAGAAAGCCAGCACCAGGCGCTTGCGATGCATAGCTCACCCGATTTCTACGCCAAGTCGGCTCGCGGTGCCTATCGCGGCTTTCATGAAGCGGGCTATCAGCCTGATTTCATTGTGCCCGACCAGATAGACGACCATCGCACCGTCTATCTTCCGTTCCCCGCCACACTGCCGGTTGCGCTGCGCCAACGTCTTGCCGATTGGGTTGCCGAGGGCGGTACGCTCATCTCAGAGGGCTTTCCGGGCTACTTCACCGAGGAGGGTTGGGTCACACCGGATGAGACCGCCGCCTGGCTTGAGGCGCTTTTCGGTGTCCGCCAGACTTATGAAGAGTTCTTTGCTGATATTTCAGACGATGTGAGTTTCCGGTGGAAAGATGAAACGATCCGGGGCGGGCTTTACACCCAAGCCTTCGAGGCGAGGGGAGCTGAGCTTCTCGCAGAGTACACAGCCGAGGCCGGTCCCTATGCAAAGGGATTGGCGGCGCTGGCAAGCCATGCTCATGGCAAAGGCCGAACGCTGCTCTGCGGGACGCACCCAGGTTATGGCGCTTACCACAAGGGTGGCTCGCCGTTTTTTGCGAATGCCGCTGCCTTGGCGGGCCTTTCACCGCGCTATGATCTGCCCGCCCCGTGTTTCGCTCGACTTTGTGAGAGCAGCGCACAACGCTTTGTTTGGTTGGTCAATCCGTCACGCGGCGCGGTGGAAGTGAGCCTTGAGATTGCAGGCTCCGGCGCGGTGGTTCGCGGCGATGCGACAGTTGGCGGCGGCCTAATCCAAGCGAGATTGGGTGGCCGTGACGCCACCATTGTGCGGCTGCACAACGTTTAAGGAGAGATGGATGGCAAAGCTTGCGTTTTTGGGCATGGGCGTCATGGGCGCCCCGATGGCGGGGCATTTGGTGAAGGCTGGCCATCAGGTGACGGTCTACAACCGCACAACCGTCAAAGCTGAGAATTGGGCTGCTCAACATGAGAGTGCCTTTGGCGCCACCCCACGCGAGACGGTGGATGGTGCAGAGATCGTGTTCGCTTGCGTTGGCAATGATGACGATCTGCGCGCGGTGGTGTTGGGTGACCACGGCGCGCTTGCGGGTATGACCGAGGGCACGCTGTTCGTCGACCACACCACGGTGTCGGCCATTGTCACACGCGAGCTTGCGCAAGCCGCGAGCAAGAAAGGCATCGGTTGGGTGGATGCACCGGTCTCCGGCGGCCAGATCGGCGCGGAGAACGGCCAGCTAGCAATCATGTGTGGTGGATCGCAAGCCAACTATGATAGAGGCGAACCAGTAATGGCAGCCTACGCCAAAGCGATGCGCCGGTTTGGTGATGTCGGCTCCGGGCAGCTCACCAAGATGGTCAATCAAATCTGTATCGTCGGCATCGTGCAGGGTATTGCCGAAGGGCTTTGGTTTGCCAAACAGGCCGGCCTCGATCCCAAAGCTGTCGCCGAACTGGTCAGCCAAGGCGCGGGCGGTTCTTGGCAGCTTGTCAATCGCTCCGGCACCATGATCGACAATGCGTTCGATCATGGTTTTGCCGTCGACTGGATGCGCAAGGACCTTGGTATCGCCCTGGAACAGGGCAAGCAGATGGGTGTGCCCTTGCCGATGACGGCACTGGTCGATCAGCTTTACGCCGAAGTGCAGGCACTGGGCGGTGGTCGCTGGGATACCTCGTCTCTCATCCAGCGCTACCGCGCCATGGCCGGCGAGCTTTAAGGTTTGTTGATCGACCTTACTCTGGTCAGTGCCGGTTTGGTGCTTCTGACCCTTGGCGCCGATGTGCTGGTGCGCGCGGTGGTGACGCTGGCCAAGCGGCTGGGCCTTTCTACCCTGCTAATCAGTTTAACGGTGGTGGCGCTTGGCACATCCCTGCCGGAGTTCTTTGTCGTGATCAAGGCGCAGATCGACGACGCGCCTGGCATCGGTATGGGCAACATTGTCGGCTCCAACATCGCCAATCTTCTCCTAATCCTTGGTGTGGGCGCCGCGCTAAAACCGCTGTCCACCGCACCGGCCACCCTCACGCGCGACGGCATGGCGATGTTGGCCGGTACGGCTGTCTTCGTAGCTGGAACAAGCACGGGCCTGATCACGCCATGGATCGGGGTTTTGTTTGTCGGTTTGTTGGCTGGCTATTTCCTGGTTTGTGTCCTTAAGGATGGCGGTGTCGAGGCTGATGATGATGCATTGAATGTCGGTCCGTGGCTTGCGCTTCTTGCCGCTTTTGGTGGTCTGCTCGCCTTGATAATCGGGTCGGACTGCCTGGTGCGCGGTGGCGTCTCCTTGGCACGAACCTGGGGCGTTGGCGAAACGGTGATCGGTCTGACATTGGTCGCGGTGGGCACCTCCCTGCCGGAGCTGGCCACCACGCTGGCCGCCGTGCGCCGGGGGCATCCGGAGGTGATTTTGGGCGGGGTGCTGGGGTCCAATCTTTTCAATCTCTTGGGCGTGATCGGTGTTGCTGCTTTGATCAAGCCGATCCCGGTGCCAGATGAGATTTTGCATCTCGATCTTTGGCTGATGGTGCTGGCAACCGTGGTGACGCTGCTCTTGCTGCGCACCGGTTGGCGGCTCGACAGGCGTGAGGGTGGTGCGATGCTCGCCGCCTATGGCGCCTACGTCGCCTTTCAGTTTGGTCTTTTTGGGAGCTAAGGCATGACCGGTTATTCCATTGCGACCATACCCGGCGACGGGATTGGCCAAGAGGTCATTCCCGTCGGTCAGCGTGCTGCCGAAGCGGCTGCCGCTAAGCATGGATTCACCCTGAGCTGGACCGAATTCGACTGGTCGTGCCAGCGTTATGCTGAAACGGGCCAGATGATGCCGGACGATGGCGTGGATCAGGTGCGTAACCACGATGCGATCTATCTCGGCGCGGTGGGTTGGCCAGGCGTGCCCGATCATGTGTCCCTGTGGGGTTTGCTTATTCCCTTGCGCCGGCAACTCAACCTCTGGGCGAATGTACGTCCGGTTCGTCTGCTCAAAGGCGTGCAGTCGCCGCTTGCCGGGCGCACCCCGGAGGAGATCGACTTCATCGTTGTTCGCGAGAATGTCGAGGGCGAGTATTCCGAGATCGGTGGGCGTCTCTACCATGGCACCGATCAGGAAATGGCCATTCAAGAAGCGGTTTTTACCCGACGCGGGACCGACCGCATCATGGAGTATGCCTTTCAGATCGCATCGGAGCGCAAGGCGTCCGGTTATCGCGGCCATGTGACATCGGCGACCAAGTCCAATGGCATCATGCACTCCATGCCATTTTGGGATGAGCGGTTTGAAGTCATGGCGACGCGCCACCCGGAGATTGCGACGTCCAAGTACCACATCGACATTCTGACGGCGCACTTTGTCCTGCATCCCGATTGGTTCGACGTGGTCGTGGGCTCCAATCTTTTCGGCGATATCTTAAGCGATCTCGGCCCAGCCGTGGCAGGCTCCATCGGCATCGCGCCAGCGGCCAACATCAACCCAGATCGCACCGCGCCTTCCATGTTCGAGCCGGTACATGGGTCGGCACCAGATATTGCCGGCAAGGGGATCGCCAACCCGGTCGCAGCGGTGTGGACAGCAGCTATGATGCTGGAGCATTTGGGAGAGGTCGAGGCAGCCAAGACGCTCGAACGGGCGATCGAGGTGTCGCTTGAAAGCCCAGTAACCCGGACGCGTGATTTGGGCGGGACCGCTGACACAGCCCCATGCGCGCAGTCTATCATTGCTGCCATTGGTCAATGATCAACTTAGCGAACTTCGCACCATGCTTTCAGTTCAAAGCGCGTCACGATTCAGCTAGCGGTTCATTATCAAGGTGCCTAGGCGAACGCCGATGACAAATGCTGCTGATATCGTTGGTTGCGAGCCCCCGCAACCATCTCATTCAAAATAACCTCTATAAATCAGTATTTTAACCGGGCGACTGATCCTGTTCAGAATCGCACCTCAGTTAAATCAATGACTTAATTTGGCAGGTTCAAATCACCCGCAACCAACCCACAATGACATCCTATCCAGACCACGATGTCGCGCCATCATCCCGCTGACATTGGATTTCCAAGGTCAGCAACGGCCGATGGTTTCCCAAACTGACGCTTTCCGTTGGGTGCAGCGGTGTCGGCAGCTGGCGGCAAACCGGAGATGACCAACGTCAGCTCTGCGGACAAATCGACCGTTCACCTAGCGGGGGCTAGACGACCGCTTTTTAGACATCATCGAACGGTAGCTCCAGTTGGTTAGAGAGGAGCGTTCAGCTAATGTCGTCCTATGCTTATCAGACGAGGCATATTGAACAGAATTGTAGCGGGTGACGTCGATCTTGCCTTTCGCTGGTGGAAACGCCCCACAGTGAAGACCGGCGGTCGATTGCGCACCGCTGTTGGCGAACTGTCGATTGTGGACATCAGCGTCGTCCGTTTCGAGAGCTTGACCGAAAATGATGCCAAACGTGCGGGCTACCAGTCTTTGGAAGGGCTAAAAAAAGACCTTGCTCGGCAATCGGACCGAACGTTTTACAGGATCACGTTGCAGTTCTCTGGTGCGGATAGCAGGATTGCCCTGCGTGACGATGTAGATTTGTCTGCTGAGCAGTGTTTGGCGTTGATTCACAGATTGGATCATATCGACAAAGGGATCGGCGTTAGCGGTTTGTCAATGAAGGCACTTGAACTCATTGAGCGGTATCCAGAAAGGCGCGCGCAGGAGCTTGCTGATGAACTCGGATTGGCCAAAGAGCCTTTCAAAACCCATGTCAGGAAGTTGAAAGAGAGAGGGCTGACGGAGAGCTTGTCGGTCGGATATCGGTTGTCGCCCAGGGGGCGGTACGTTCTTCAGCACGCACGCAAAACGGATGCGGGTTGAGCATTGGCGCAGACGAACAACGGTTGCCCACCAATGACATTTTTGGGCTCAAGAAGCGCTTCGAAAGGCCGCGAGAAATATCCTTACACTCTCCTGGGCATGGGCCTCAAGCGCGTTGTTTGACGGGATGCCTGCGTCCCCAAGGAACATCGCCGAATTCGTGGGCGCACCCATCAGAAGCCAATTGAAATGGTTGGCAGCAGCCGCATGATCATCGCAGCGCAGCTCTCCGATGCGGTCGAAGTGTTCCACCGCACGCGCATACCGTGCCACTGAGCGCTTCACTCCGTTTTCGTAAAGTGAGTGTCCTAATTCAGGAAAACGTTCAACTTCACCGATCACTAAACGCCGCAGTCGCATCAATCGGGGCGTCATCACAACAAGCAGCTGTTGGGTGCCCGCATCGAGAAAGAACTGTCCCGCCGTGACTCCGGCGAAGTCGTCCTCTTCGTCTTCGCCGATGTCTTCTGCCGCGTCGCCCGTCATGCTTTCAACCACTTGAATGAACAGGGCCTCTTTCGATTTGCCGTGTGCATAGACAGTCTGCTTCGACACACCCGCGACATCAGCCACGGCGTCCATGTTCGCCCCCAGAAACCCGTGGCGAAGAAATACATCTTCGGCAGCCGCGAGTATCTTTGCGCGACTTTGCCTGACCCTCGTTTCCGCCCCGTTCGTCACTACACCGGTTCCCCATACTCAATCACATCATACACGTTTCGCTTGACTGATCAAACTAGACGGTCCAGTCTAATCAATGAAAGTCAGGAGGCGAAACTTATGGCCGCTACCCCACTCGCTTGCCGTTGCTGCGAAGTCCAATTGACTGTCGACGGGCCGCCAATCGCGGCGGTCGAATGTCTGTGTGGAAGTTGTGAGGCGGCGGCACAAACCCTTGAAGCTTTGCCGGGTGCTGTGTCCATCCAGGATGAAAAAGGGGCGACGCCCTTTGTCATGCATCGCAAAGATCATGTGAGGATCTTGGCGGGTCAGGATAAGTTGAAATCGTATCGACTATCTGAGGAGGCTGGCACTCGGAGGATTATTGCCGCTTGCTGTAACACACCAATCTTCATGGAACTGAAGGGCGGACACTGGCTCAGTGTTTACGGCGCCCTGTGGCCTGCAAATGAGAGGCCTGCGTTGGAAATGCGCACAATGGTTGGAACGCGCGATGATCTGCCAAACGATGTGCCAAATTTGAAAACCCATTCTCTGGGATTCTACGGACGGCTGTTCGGAGCTTGGGCCAAGATGGGGTTCCGGAATCCCAAAGTCGAAGACAATGGAGAACTTCATGTCTAAAAGCACTGACAAGATTGAGGTGGAAAACCCGAACACGCCAGGCCGAACAGAACGCATCGACCGGGCGAAGTATGAAGCCATGCGCGACGCGCTCCTGCCAGTCTTGCCAGACGCGCCGCCGGGCCTGAAAGTTGCCGAGGCGAAGGAAGCCCTGCTGCCGCACCTGGACGAGAACCTCTTTCCTGGTGGTGCGAAGGCAGGTTGGTGGTTAAAAGCGGTCCAACTCGATCTGGAAGCCAAAGAGGTGATAGCCCGCGCCGATGGCAGCCCTGTGAGGCTCTATCGCCTGTAGCAAAACAATGGCCGTTCTCTGAACCGCGACGAATGCTCAAGCTTGCGCGTCCTATCCAGGAGGCCTTTTATGCCGAAGATCGATATCGCCACGGTGCCTGTGCAGAAGGGCACAGGGTACCCGCCCGAGTTTCAGGACGTATCGAAGGATCGCCTGCGCCAGAGATTGGGCGATGCGGGCGGCCTGACCGATTTCGGGGCCAACCTCACCAGGCTGCCACCGGGCAATTGGTCGAGCCAACGACACTGGCACTCCCACGAAGATGAATTTGTCTACATGATTGAGGGTGAGGTCATTTTGATCGAGGATGATGGCGAAACGGTTCTTCAGGCCGGTGATTGCGCTGCATTTCCGAAGGGCACTGGCATCGGACATCACCTCATCAACCGAAGCGATACGATTGCCACCTACCTCGAGTTCGGCTCGCGCCAGCCGGAAGACCTGACCACCTGTTCCGACGTGGACATGACGAGTTCGAACGCGGATGGGCGTTTCGTCCGCAAGGACGGAACAACGTATGGATCAGTGTAATCGCTGGTTGTCATTGGCTGGATTTTCGGAGATTTTTCAGGGGCTTGACGGGCGTCCCAACGCCTGCATGTATACATGGCCTTGGTCGTTCCACACCAGCAAGCGAAGCAGCCACCGAGGTAAACAGCAGCATCGTACACGATGGGCTCCAAACGGCTATTGGCGTCGACTGTTCGTGGCGGCTATGCAGCCGAGAGCATCCGTCATTTTTGGACGTTGATCAGTGGACTAGGTGGTTTCAACATTGCAGCCAATACGGTACCGCGGGCAATCTTGTGAGCCAATGCTTAGTTCAAGCCGCTGTCTGAAAAAGAAACTGCTGATATCGTTGGTTGCGTGCCGCCGCAACCATTTCAACCAAAATAACCTATATAAATCAGTGTATTAGCTAGGTCGCTGATCTTTCCCGAAATCATACTTCAATTAAATCAATAACTTGGCTTTGCAGGTTCAAATTACCCGCAACCAAGCCAAGTGACCTCATTTTGAAGTGTCGCCCGTGTGCCGTCGTGTTTCAATCGATGGATTGCAACGGACCACATTTGCGTTTTTTTGTAGCAACGTCTTTTTTCAGGTTGAGCGACTTCTTCCCGTACATGGATGTCTGCTTCTAACGCCGAAGCGGACTTAATAGAAGTATCTCACGATAGCTATAGCTCGTAGTCCAAACAGCCCAAATATCGTTCGGCTCTGTGAAGCGTGTCCGCTTCGAGCCCAAGATGACCATGTTGACCTGAGAGCCAATTCTCCTCCAGCCGATTGGTTCTATCCTCTAGCTCACCCATTCGCGTGGAGTTTCGCCTGCCAACAGGGAAGTGGCCGGCGTTTGGGCCTAGAACTATCTACTCCACCGCCCGTTCCGCGATTGAAACACCATCTGCAATAGCGGCCGATGGATAGAGAACCACCTGATCCTCTGGTGCCAGGCCATCGAGCACCTCCGCGATGATCCCGTTGTTGCGATCTATTTGGATCGTGCGCAGTTCAGCCCTGCCATTTTCTGCCACGAAAACTGACCAATCATCCCCAGTGCGAAACAAGGCGCTGGAAGGAACGCGTAACGCTTCATCGTCCTGCCAAACCACAATGCGTGCTTCCACACGGTAGCCATGACCAAGGGCGCGCCGGTCCTCTGGCGGACCTGTAAGTGCCACGGTGACGGGAACGCGCTGTTCTTCCACACCGAGGGCTGAAAACTGCGTGATGCCAAAGGGGTCGATGCGGCGCACTTCACCGGCCAGCACTGACGGCCCACCCCAATCATCAATGATCACCTGGTTGCCAGTCTCGACCTGCACCGCATCTGATGAGATCAGGTCAACAACCACCTCAAGCTCGCCTTCAACATCGCCGATCTCCATGATCGGTGCACCTGCCGGTAGGGTCGTTTCGCTTTGTTGCATAATCCGAAGAATGCGCCCGTCAGCTGGGGCATAGAGCGGGATATCATCGCTGCGCGGGTTTCCGATCGCCGTAGCAAGGCCCTGGTCTTCAAACCCGATCAATTGCGCACGCGCATTGGCAAGGTCGGCTTCGCGGACCGCGATGGCGGCCACTGCTGTTTCCACAGACGCTTCGGACACGCGCAGGTTTTGCCGGGCACGGTCCAGAGCAGCCTGGCTGACGATCTGCTGAACCGCCAGCTGCTCCCCGCGAGACAATTCGGCCTGGGCAAGGTCGCGGTTGGCAATCGCTGCGTTACGGTCGGCCCTTGCCACGCGAAGTGCAGCCTCCGCCGCTTGCACGGCCGCCTGCGCTTGTTCGCGCGTGCGCACGTCGAGCGCGGCTGGGTTGGTCGGTAGCATCAGCGCAACGACAGTTTCGCCCCGCACAACCGGGTCACCAGGGTCGACCTGTACGCGCTGCAAACGTCCAGCGACAGGCGTCGAGACAATGTAGGCCTCAGCAACGCGGGTACGGCCTTCTTCGTCAATAGTGACCATCATCGGCCCACGGGTTACCTCGCCCAAATCAACCATCGTTGGGCGGGGCCAAAAGGCTGCGGTCAAGGCGCCCGCAATCAGCAGCGCAACGATGGTTGTTAGGATCCGGCGGGATCGTTTTTTTGCTTTCGCCATGAATTTAGTCTCGTGTCTTCAACGCTTCGATAAGATCGGAACGATCGAGGTCGCGTTTGACCAGCCAACCAGATACTAGAGCAGCGCCAAGAACGACGAGCATGGCCTGGCCGTAGGTGGTTGGGTCAAAAACAGCTGGAATTTGATAAAGTTCAGTCGAAAAGCCCGCGGCAATGACGAACGACAGGTAATACCCCAGTCCGGCACCTACAGGCAGTGCGACCAACGTGACGACCGCCAATTCGCCCAAAAGCACGAACGCCGCCTCGCCTTTGGTGAAACCAATCACACGCAAGCTGGCCAGATCACGGGCTCGCTCGGCCAATGCAATACGCGCGGCGTTGTAGACGATGCCAAAGGTAATGACGAAAGCGATGACGCCCATCGCGTAGCGGATCGCGCCAGCACCTTCGTTTAGCATCCGCAAGAACGCGTCACGCGCCTGAGACTTAACGCTCAGTCCTGCGACCGTCGGCATATCCTGAAGTGCGGCATAGATTGCCTCGGCTTCAGCTTCGTCAATCGTTAGATACGCGCCCGATATGCGGCCTGGCTCTCTCATAGCACGATTGAGCGCGTCCAGACTCATGTAAGCGGGGGAACCAAGAAGAGTCTGCGCTGTCGCAGCGACTGGGATTTCCAAACGCGGTTGTCGCCCCTCGCGAACCTCCGCGATCAGCGTATCGCCCGGACTGATGTCCAAAATTTCCGCCAGAACGTCGGACAGAACCACGCCCCGATCGGGCAGCTCGATGGGGGCCAATGTGTCGTCGAGCGCACGGTTGAGCTCAGGCGCTGGCGGCAAGCCGATCAGCCCACCTCTATGGCTTTCAAGGCCATTGCGTAGAACAACACTAACGTTGCGCACCGGCTCCGCGCGCTCAACACCTGGCAATCTAACCAGCTCAAACAGAGTCTTATCGCTGACCGCATGAGTGAAACTGACCATCACATCGCTACGATCCACGATTGAAAAGGTTTGGTCGATCGACCGGTCAAAGCCTGCGTAGATGGTGAGCATAGCAGCAGAGAGCGCCATCCCCGAGGCAATTCCAATGATGGAGCCTGCCATTCTCCCCGGCTGGCGCGTCAGGCGGCGCAGCACCATTCGGCTGGGCTGGTCGAGAAGCTGGCTGAAACTCTGCCCGATGCGCCCTGTTCGGCTGAAGTTGGGCGGTGCTGGTGCACGCATCGCCACCGCAGGTGTTAGCGCGAAAACACGGCGCAGCACAAAAATACCGCCCGCTGAGGCAGACAGAATGCTGACCGTAATCCCAATCGCAAAAGAGGCTGGGTCAAGCTGAAAAACGAGAAAAGGAAACTTGAAGTACTCGGTGTAAAGCCCGATCAATCCTCGTCCAGCAGCAATTCCACCTAAGCATCCCGCCAAGGCGCCCCCTGCGGCAATCGCAAGGATCAGCTTGAAATAGTGTGTGCCCACCTCGATGTCGGTGTAGCCGAACGCTTTCATAAGACCAATTTCTTCGCGTTCAGCCTGCACCACGCGGCTGATCACGATGTAGAGCAGGAAAGCAGCTACAGCGAGAAAAATGGGGGGCACGCCTACCGTGGAAGCTTCGAGGCCTTCGATCTCTTGGGTAACGAACGCGTTGGAAAGCTGGTCCGCTAAACCATAGGCACCCGTGCCGCCATAGCTTTCAAGGGCGCGATCGACAGCGTCAAGCAAAGCCTCTTCCGAGGAACCACGCGCCAGGCCCAGGAGCACCTCATTGAAGGCGCCTTCCATGTCATAGGCTGCCGCAAGTCCGGACCGCACCATCCAAATCACACCGAAACGGGCATCGTCTGGCACAAGTTCACCCGGTGCGGTGGTGTACAGAAATTCAGGACTCTGCGCCAGACCGACAATGTCAAAGCTACGGCGCGACCCGTTCATCGTCGCACGGAGCGTATCGCCAGGACGAAGCTCATGCTCGGCGGCGAAGCTGTTCAGCAGGAGCACTTCATCGGCGCGCCCTGATGCTGGCATCCGACCGTCCGTCAAAAAGACATCGTTTAAGGCAGGCGGACCGCGGTCGGGCAATGAAACCGCTTGTGCCTGCACGGGCAGCACTTGGGTTGGCAAATCGATAAGTGCGCGTCCGACAACACGAGTTTGGACCGAAGAAACGCTTGGTATCTCAGCCAATTGCGCCGCAAGCCGTTCAGGCGCCCGCGCAACAGGCGCAAACACATCGGCTAGCCGATAACGGTCGTAATAGGCATCCCGTGTTTCGGTGAGAGAGGCGACAAGTCCAGTCATCATCACCAACATGAGGACACCCATTGCAATCACCGCGCCAATGGCGATGGCCTGCCCCTTCATGCGCCAAAGATCTCGAAGCAGCTTGTGATCGAGCGGGCTCACCAGGCGATTTCCTCCGGCGAGAGTTTCTTTGTGTTTTCAACGATCTCGCGGATGGCCCCATCGGCGAAATGGATAACTCGGTCTGCCATCTGTGCCTGGCTGGCCGCATGCGTGACCATGAGGACCGTCGAGCCAAGTCGCTCGTTCACATCCGACAAAACCCTGAGCACTGAGCGTCCCGTTTCGCTGTCGAGCGCGCCTGTCGGCTCGTCACAGAAAAGAACGTCAGGCTGCTTGGCTATGGCACGTGCAATGGCAACGCGCTGCTGTTCACCACCTGATAGTTGAGCTGGGAAATGATCGGTGCGCTCTTTCAGGCCGACCAGCGCCAGCGCTTCATCTGCATCCATCGGGTCAGCAGCGATCTCCGTCACCAACTCAACGTTCTCGCGCGCCGTGAGGCTGGGCATCAGATTGTAGAACTGGAAAACAAATCCAACGTGATTGCGCCGGTAGCGGGTAAGCTCAGCTTCGCTCATGTCGCTTAGCGTTTGGTCGCGAAACGTCACAACTCCATCTGTGCCGCGATCCAGCCCACCAACAATGTTGAGGAGCGTGGACTTGCCCGAACCTGAAGGTCCCAACAAGACCACGATATCGCCGGATGGAATCTCCAGATCGACACCCCTAAGGGCATGCACCGCAGAGTGGCCTTCTCCGTAAACCTTGGTCAGACCGCTCGTCGCGTAGGTCGGTTGGTTCAAATGAGGTCTCCCGATATCGAGACCCGGTTTTGCGCCTTATCCTTTTCCATCAGGCGCTTACCTGGTTTGCGCGCATGCTTTAGAGAACTCGCTTGTTTCCGCGTGAAAGGGTCTGTGAATAATTGGATATTGCGTTAGGCAATATAAGTCCGCCCTTATCCTTATCTAAGAAACCTGACGAATTGCGCGTTTGAACACAATCGGGCTGAACATAGCCAATTGGCGATCTCGGGGGCCTAGTTGAGCTTGTTCCAAATTGGAAATCAGCATTCCCATCGCTGGTAGCTGCGTATACTCAGGACGCTGCAAAGGATTGCTATCCCAAAAAAACAGCTGGTATCAGACATCCAAGATGACTCAGACGGACTTGCGACCGCAAAGGCGGATGCCCATACAATTGCAGCGCCGCATCGAAAAACCGAACTACTGCTTTCTACAGTCGGTAGCGGGTTCTCGAAAGCCACGGGTCTGCTGCCATTCTACATGAACCCCTTTTATCCAATCAACCATCTGAACTTCGGGGCTCACTAGTTCCAAAGCCAGTTTCGCGCTTTGTACTGCTGGGATTCAAAAGCTTTGATCTCACCGGCCCATCCAAGCGTTTGGCCCACATGATCAACACCAGCAATCAGGTTGCGTTTCCGCGCCTCGCCGACGTCGAAGGTGATTGGATCAAGGCTTGGGGCATCAATGGTCTGGTTTGGTAGATCGATAGTGAGCGTCGCTCTGTCTGGGTTGGTGACACGCCCCATCAAAACTGAAACGTGATCCTCAGGAAGCGTGATCGCCAAAAGGCCATTCATCTCGCAATTACCGAAGAAGATGCCAGCAATCGAGGGGGCTATGATGGCGCGGATGCCAAGCTGCATCAGGCCCCAAACGGCGTATTCACGGCTTGAGCCGCAGCCAAAATTATCACCACAAACGAGAATTTCTGCGCGGTCATAAGGCGGCTGGTTGAGAACAAACTCGGGGTTTGGCTTCCCATCGGCGAAGCGCAGATCGTGAAAAGCCCCCTCGGCGAGCCCCTCGCGGTCGATCCTTTTCAGGAACTGCTTGGGCATGATCACATCGGTGTCGATGTTGGGCTGTGGCAGAGGTGCAGCAATGGCGGTGAGTTTGGTGAACGGGGTCATGGCGCGCTCCGATCAAACTTTCGAGCGTCCGTCAGATGGCCGGTAACAGCGGCGGCGGCGACCATCTCCGGGCTCATCAGGTGTGTACGAGCGCCCTTGCCTTGCCGGCCTTCGAAGTTGCGGTTGGTCGAGCTGGCACAGCGTTCGCCATTCGCGGCAACGTCATCGTTCATGGCAAGGCACATGGAACAGCCCGATCCGCGCCATTCAAATCCCGCTTCAAGGAACAGGCTGTCGAGACCCTCCGCCTCGGCGGCGGCACGCACCTGTTTGGATCCAGGCACAACGATGGCAGTGACATGCGGAGCCACCGTTCGGCCTTTGACGATGATTGCGGCGCGGCGGAGATCTTCAATGCGTGCATTGGTGCACGAGCCAATGAACGCCCGGTCAATGGCAATGTCCGTCAGCGGCGTGCCCGGGTTAAGGCCCATATAGGCCAAGGCGCGCTCGTCGACCGGTGACTGTGGTGTGGGGACGCTACCGGATATGGGCAGAGCCTGATCGGGTGACGTTCCCCAGGTGACTAGCGGCGCAATGGTGGTGGCGTCTAGCGTAACCTCGCGCGCAAAAGCTGCATCATCATCGCTCCTCAATGTGCGCCAATAGCCCAGAGCATTGTTCCAAGCATCATCAGTTGGCGCTCGATCACGGCCTTGAAGATAGGCGAACACACGCTCGTCAGGCGCGATCAATGCCGCCCGCGCTCCGGCCTCGACTGCCATGTTGCAAATCGTCATCCGCCCGGCCATGTCGAGCGCGGTGATCGCCTCACCAGCAAACTCCACGGCGTAGCCCGACGCGCCTGCAGCACCGACTTCAGCGATAAAGGCCATGACGATGTCTTTGGCCGTACAGCCTGGGCCAAGCGCGCCGGGGACGGTGACGCGCATTGTTTTCAGCACTGCATAGGCAAGCGTTTGGGTGGCCAGCACATGCTCTATCTCTGACGTTCCGATACCGAAGCCAAGCGCGCCAAACGCACCGTAGGTCGTTGTGTGGCTGTCGCCGCAGGCAATCACCATGCCTGGCCAGGCCATGCCGTTTTCCGGCACGACGATGTGCTCAATGCCTTGGCGCGGATCGAACAAGTCAAACAGTTCGATACCGTGTCGTTCGCAGTTCGCGCTGAGCGTTTGGATCTGTAAACGTCCGCCATCATCTTCAATGTCTTCCACGCGTGCGACCGGGCGCGTTGGATTGACATGATCAACGACGGCGAGATGGGCTTCTGGGCGCCAGACCTCGCGGCCTACCGCCTGCAATCCAGCAAAGGCCTGCGGCGACGTATACTCATTCATGATGTGAAAATCGACGTAGAGCAGCATCGTCTCATCGTCGATCCGTCGCACCGTGTTTTGAGCCACCAGCTTTTCGTAAAGCGTGAGAGGCCGCGTTTGGGGAGCAGAATTCATGGCAGGTTGACCTTCAGGACCTGGCCGAAGACCAGGGCAATGAACACAACAAGGGCGATGAGAGCGGCAGCTTGGGTCAGCAGGCTTCGGCGTGTGCGCCGCTCTTGCTCGGCAACAAGACTTATGAGCAACGCTCCGGCAATCGAAACTGGGACAAAGCCGACCACCGGGAGAAACAGCGCCCAGCCAAGAAGGACCGCAAGAAGCAAGAGGGGACGAGCGACAGTCCCCACTGCGAAGACTGGTGCGGGTTGCCAGAGGAACGCGCGGACGGCCAGCGCGAGGGAGCCGAGCAGCAACCCCACACTCGCCAGCGTCGGGAACACACGACCCATAACCGACATGGAAGTTGCCTCCCACATCGCATAGGCCCCAAACGCGAACAGAACGAGCGCCGGCAGCATGTCGCGATGAAGCCATCGTCGCGCCGCACCACCGGACACAGTACTAAACATGGCGCGCCTCCTTGCGGGCAGCGCGGCGGTCGGACCAGATTGGCCACAGCAGCGTCAGAAGCGTGAAAAAGATGATCGCCAGCGAGATCGGGCGGCCGAAATACTGGCCCCACAGATCACCAGATGCTGAGCCGATAAGCCAGGCCTGAACAAACCCCTGTTCCGCGATGGGGCCTAGAATGAGGCCAAGCACGATGGGCGACGGCTCGAAGCCATAGCGCAGCGCCACCCAGGCGAAACCACCCAAAATGACCATCATCAGCACATGCATTACGTTTTGCTCAACGGCGAACGATCCGATGACAATGAGAACGCCAATGGCTGGCGCCAGCGCTGATTTCGGAATGGATGAGATCGCGTGATAGGCGGAACGGCCGATAATTAAGCCGGTCGGGATCATCAGCACCGTGGCGATCAACAATCCGAAGACAAAGGTGAAGACCAAGTCAGCTTGATCGGTGAAGAGCTGAGGTCCAACGCGAATGCCCTGAACGAGCAGCGCACCCAAGATCACCGCATCTGGCGGTGTGCCCGGAATGCCGAGCACAAGCGTCGGCACGAACCCACCGCCGACGGTCGCTGAATTGGCGGATTCCGAAGCGATAACCCCGTCAGGTGCCCCCTTGCCAAAGTCTTTTCGGTGTTTGGATGTGCGCCGCGCTTCTGAGTAAGCGACAAGTCCTGCCACCGCACCACCGGCTGCTGGAAGAATACCGACCACGGTGCCGACAACAGACGAGCGTATCAAGTTGATTTTGCTGCGCCACAAATGCCCCAGAGCTTCGGGGATGCGTGTACCGCGTCCACGTTCGGCGCGCTCAATATGCGGATCGTTGTTGCCCACCATGTTGAGAAGCACCGGCACGCAATAGATGCCAATGAGCGCCGGAATGATGTGGATGCCGCCAAGCAAGGCTGGTTCGCCAAACGTGTAGCGCACATCGCCTCCGATGACGGCCGACCCCACCGTGGACAGGCCAAGGCCAATGAACCCACCTATGATGCCTTTCAGTGTCGCGCCGCGTGACAGGACCGCGATCAGCGACAGGCCGAAGATCGCAAGCCAGAAATATTCCACCGGTCCAAAGCTCAGCGCGATTGTGGCCAAGGGTGGGGCGACAATCAGCAGCGCAAGCGCACCGACAATGCCGCCAAAGGCTGACGCAAAACAGGAGATGGTGACGGCCAGATCACCATCACCGCGTTTGGCCATGGGGAAGCCATCGAGCGACGTGGCGATGGCGGCTGGTGTGCCGGGCGTGTTGACCAGAATGGCGGCATAGGCGCCGCCGTAAATGGCCCCCGTGTAAACTGCACCCAACGCAATAAGCCCAGAGGCCGGGTCCATAGTGAAGGTGAACGGCACAAGCACCGCCACGGCCATTGTGGCGGAGAGGCCGGGCAGCGCACCGATCAAAGTGCCAAGCACGACGCCAACGAACGCCAGCACAAGATTGAACGGCGTCAGCGCCGACAGGACAGCTTCGAGCATGAAAACCCCGGAAAAAGAGTGCGCCTGGCGAGATCGTCAGCCGCCAGGCGCAAGGCAGAGACGCTAGGCGCCGCGCAAAAGCTCGATGGCTGATGCGTAGGCGGTTTTGCGCTCTTCGAGGAAGGCAGGGACGTCTGCGAGGGGGATATCCGCCAGCACATAACCGGCCTCGGTCATTTGCTGTTGGAACGCGGGGGTGGCGTTGATTTCGCCAATGATGTCGGACAGGCGCTGCTTGATGTCCTCCGGCGTTCCAGCAGGAACCGCTACGCCACGATAGGCACCGCCAACATGGTCGATGCCCAGCTCCTTAAACGTTGGAACGTCCGGCATTGCTGCAACCCGCTCTTCGGTGGCCACGGCAAGGGTGCGCACCTGATCACCGGCATTGATGCTTTGGGTGGTGTAGCTCATGCCGCCACCAATCTGGCCGCCCAGCACCGCTGCCATGGCAGGCGCCGATCCGCCAAAAGGAACATAGGTGACGCGGCTGTCGGTGAGCTGGCCGAAGATGGTGGCCGCCAGATGGTTGGCCGTGTTGGTGCCTGAACCGCCAAGGGTCAAAGCGCCAGGGTTGGCCGCTGCGAAATCAATCAGATCCTGCAGCGATTGATAAGGGCTGTCAGCCCTCACGATCACGGCGTCCGGCGTGTAGTGGAAGAAGTAGACATTGTTGATCTCATTGATCTGATAGCCAACATCGCGCAAGGCTGGCTGCAGGATGGTGTGCGGTACGATCGTGTTCATGATTGTGTGGCCGTCTGCCTCCAGACCATTAAGCTGCGCCCAGGCCGTTGCCCCGCCTGCGCCGGGACGTGAACTGATGACGACGCTTTGCCCGGTGATCTCCTCCATGAACGGCTGCTGGAACCGCGCGGTAACATCGCTTTCGCCGCCGGGATTGAAGGGAATGACGTAGGTTAGAGGGCGCGATGGAAAAGACTGGGCGCGCAGAAGGCCGGGGGCAGCCAGCGTGACAGCGCTACCAGCCAAGAGGCTTTGCGCAAAGGATCGACGTGTGAGTTTCATGGTTTTCCTCCCGTTGTTTCCTTGCAAGGCTAAGGGCACCGAGGCGGAGAGATTGAGCGGAAATTATTATGTAATTTTTTGATATAAATGGCCGCGGCGCGCGTGTGAGATGACCGGTGAGATGACCGTAACAGGACCCAGCGCCATGATTGACCCTGTTCGCATCCTAAGCGATGCGCCTTACGCCGAGACCTTCTTTGACGGGTTCGACGAAAAGCTCCTGTCGATTGATGGATCGGAGGTTTTTGTCCGTATTGGCGGCAATGGACCGGCGATCCTGCTGTTGCACGGCTACCCGCAAACCTCGGCGATGTGGCACAAAATCGCCCCGGTTTTGGCTGAACGCTACACGGTGGTTTGCGCCGATTTGCGCGGTTATGGACGCTCAGCCAAACCGATCAGCGATGCGCATCACAATGCCTACTCAAAACGCGCTGTGGCGACGGATCTGGTCGGTGCGATGGATGCTCTTGGTCATGAGCGTTTTTTGATCGGCGCCCATGATCGCGGTGCGCGCGTTGCCCACCGTCTTGCTGCCGACCATCCGGACAAGGTTTTGGGCCTTGCAACGCTCGACATTGCGCCAACGCGCGAGATGTATGCTGAGGCGACATCTGCCTTTGCTGCAGCCTATTGGCATTGGTATTGGTTGATCCAACCAAGCCCGATGCCCGAACGGATGATCGGCGCAAATCCTGACTACTACTGGTGCAAAAAATGTTGTTCTGGTTCGGCGGGCGCGCTCCCCTTCGATCGGCAAGCGCTTGATGAATATCTGGCGGCGTTTCGTGATCCGGCAGTGATCCATGCAAGCTGCGAGGATTATCGTGCCGCCTATGGCATCGATATCGCGCATGACGACGCCGACCCTATGCCTCTACCGATGCCCGTTCTGGCACTCTGGGGCGACAAGGGGGCCATCGAAGCGCATTTCAATTGCCTGTCTCTTTGGCGCAAACGGGCCAGTGATGTTCGCGGGCGCAGTCTGCCGGGGGGTCACTATCTAGCTGAAGAGTGTCCTGGGGCGGTGCTTGCCGAGTGGCAGCCCTTTTTCAAACAGATCGTCGAGGCTGGCGCGGAGCAAGCGCCTCAGTTGGAAGCGGCAAAACGTGCTTGAATCCGCTCCGCCTCTTGGCGGGTAAGATCGAGAAACGCACGCAAGGTTTCACCGTCATCGCTTTGACGCCAAGCAACGCCAAATTTTAGGGGCTCAATGGCGCTATCATAGCGCCGGAATGTCGCGCCCTCGACCGGCGTTTGCGTTGTCCATTGCGGAACCAGGCCCGCACCCACGCCATGCGCAACCAGAGCCAGTAGTGTCGATTTTTCCAAGACTTCCAACTCAATGTCCGGTTGGACATTAGCAGCCTCAAAACTTTGCAGCACCATGGCCGACAGCAAGGGACGGGCGTGGCGCGCATAGGTGATCAGCTTGGTGTCTTTTAAATCCTGCGCGGAAAGCGAGCTGCGTTTTGCAAGCGGCGAGGAAGCGGGAAGAGCAACAAAGACATCCTCCTCAAACAGCGTCTCCCAGGCTACGCCTTCAAGCGCGGTGGGCGGGCGAAAGAAGGCCACATCAATCCGGTGGCTGAGCAGTTCCTGAACCTGCTGCTTGGAGGCTGAGACTTCTGTGAGTGGCAAGCGAATGTCCGGAAAACGCTTGCGGAACCGGTCCATCACTGGCGGCAAGAACCAAACCAACGCGGCGTCTATCCCACCCAAGCGCAAGCGATTGAGGCCTTCCGATGCTGCAATGCTCGCCTGCTCCACGCCTGTGTTCAGCCGTTCAATCACAGCGCGGGCTTCATCAAGAAACACCGCGCCTGCCTGGGTCAGGCTGACATGACGGGTCGTGCGGAAGAGCAAAGGGAATCCAAGCTCTTCTTCTAAGCCGCGCACCTGGGACGAGAGGGCCGTCTGAGCCATACCGAGCCGTTCAGCCGCACGGCGAAAATGCAGCTCCTCCGCGACCGCGATGAAGGATTTCAGTTGGCGTAGGTCCATGAAGACAGACTTTGTACTCTGACGAACGGAATATGAAATAGGCTTGTTCAGTCTACCGCCGACGCAGTCACAACTCTTATGACGCTGTGGATGAAGGCCCCGCCAAATGATCGTCAGTCAAAAATCTGCCGAAGCCTCCATTCTCAAAGGAAACTGCTCAATTACCGGCATGTCCAATACAACGCCGTTGGCCGCGCTTGAAATCCCCCCCGCCGCGTTCGTCCATACCGCCACTTCGATCTTGATGGAATGGTCCGCTTAGCGGTAATCTCCAAAAGCGCGCAAACTTGTGGCCCGAGAGCCGCTAGATGCCCGCATTCTGGTTGTCTCAGGAACGTTGAGCTGGGTGCGATCAATAGCTGTCCTTCACAGCTTTCTCGTATGCCGTACAAGCGTCCGATAGGTGCTTAACAGCCAATGCAAGCTCCCTGGGCGGGTAGCTTGTCCCTATCTCGGCGATGCTCTTTGCAACACCGGCATAAAGCGGTCCGAGAGCCTCAAACAAATGGTCCGTTGGATGGATAATCACGCTGCGCCGATCATGCGGATCGCGGACCCGTTTAGCCAGTCCAGCTTTCTCCAATCGATCCAGCAAGGCGGTAACCGAGCCACTGGTTAGGCCAAGTTCGGCACCAATGTACCCCGGCTTGGCAGGTTGCTCAGTGAGGAGATTCAAACAGCGCAGATCATTCTTACTCACCTTCACCTTTGCAGCGGCTTCTGCGTCGAGTTTGTCGATTGCTGAGGAGGTGACCCTCTTGTGGATTGTCAAGCTGACTATGGCGACTAAGTCTTGACCTTAGCGCACAAACCTTATGGCAAAGTCAGTAAGTGACTGAGCATGGGCAGCCATTGCTTTACGCGCGGCGGAGGCATCTCCTGTTTGGATCGCGTACAAAATGGCCAAGTGTTCTCGCGAGTCTGGCCCCAGGCGATCTGCCAACCGCGTTACTTCAAACAGCCTGGTTGTTGTACGCAGCTCGTGCAGGATGCGCATCATGATGGGGTTTCCACAAGCATCTATGAACAGTCTGTGCACCTGTTCATCAGAGGCCCAGTGAGCATGAACGTCATATGGCTCGGTGGTTTCCAAGGCGAGCACAGCCTGGCGTGCCGCCTCAAGCTTGTCTATTGGAACGTGGCCAGCAGCCAAAGCTGCAGCTTCGGCTTCAAGAATTTTGCGAACGTTCATGCTTTGCAGATAGTCCGCCAGATCCACCTGCCTCACGACGTAGGGTTGGTTGGCACGCTTGTGCACCAGGCCTTCGCCTTCCAGTCGTTGCAACGCTTCGCGCAGCGGAGTGCGCGACACGCCAAGCTCGTCGGCAAGTCTTTGCTCAACGATGCTTTGCCCGCCCTTCAGCACGCGATCTTTTATCATATTCGATAATGCCAAATAGGCCCGAGTCGATGCGTTAGGCGCAGGCGCGGAACTCCGCGGAACGGACGCCTTAGCTTGCTCACCCTTTGTGCGTTCTTGTGCGGTGGCGCCCATCATCCTCTTTCATAGTCAGGTCTAAGGCACTGTTTGGCCTTGTTTTTGTCCGGCGAGGGAATCGCTTGATCGGATGCTTTTTCTTACAGAACTTTTTTCTTGTGTTCGAGCTTAATGTGTGATGCATTCTAATTGTATACAATAAGTGTACGTAAAATTGATGGGTCGCGCAAATCGACTGTCGGGTTGATCAGGAGAAGTCAGTGCATTCAGAAACGTCCAGCTTGGCCGGATCATCTTATGGCGAGCGCGATGCACTGATGGATCCACGGCAAGCTGATGCCCTGGTATTTTTGAAGGCTTTGACTGCGGCGCAAAAGATTGGCGAAGTGGAAGTCCAGTCTTTGGTGCGTCGGCATCTGGAGCGGGCTGGCTGTGTTGTTGATGCTGCCGAGTATGATCCTGCCAAGGTGCCCGTGGTTGGTGAGTTTGCGGGCGGGCGGGCGCAGACGCAGGGTGAGCGCACCAATGTCGTTGGTCGCTTGAAAGGTGATCCGGCCTACCGTTCGCTTCTGCTTTTCGCCCATCCCGACAGTGAGCCTTTGGCCGATCTGGAAAGTTGGAAGACTGACCCCTTCGATGGGACAGTCAAGGACGGACGCTTCTACGGCTGGGGTGTGGCCGACGATTTGGCAGGCGTCGCCGCAGCTACACTGGCAATAGAGCGAGCTGCCTCGCAAGGCATCGAGCTTGGCGATGTCATTATGGCCAGTGTGCCGAGCAAGCGTCATGCGCGCGGTGTTGCAGCCGTTCTGCATGATGGATTGACAGCCGACGCATCGCTTTATCTGCACCCGGCTGAATCGGGGGCTGGTCTCAACGAGATCAAAGCCTTTGCATCCGGTCATCTGGAGTTCCGCATAACGGTCGAAGGTAAGTTGCCTGACACAACGGAGCCTGGACACACAGCTTTCGCACATTTGGCCATCAATCCGGTCGACAAAGCCATGCTGGTTATCGCTGCCCTTAAGGCGCTTGACGTTGAGCGTTCCGCACGCGTGCATAATGAAACGCTGGATGCTGCTGTCGGTCGTTCTACCAACCTTATGATTTCGAACCTCAAGTGTGGCGAGGATGGGCGTTTTGGGCGCGTCAACGACATGTGTGTGATTGGCGGCGCGGTGTCCTTTCCTCCCGGCGAGGCGATGGCAGATGTTCAAGCCGAGATTGAGCAATGCATCGCGCTTTGCGCCTCTCAGGACGCATGGCTGCGCGACAATCAGCCCACCCTTGAATGGGTTTCTGGTGTGACCGGTGCAGAGTGTCCACCCGATCACCCTTTCTATCAAGTTGCAGCGCATGCTGTGTTAGCGGTCACTGGTGCTGAACCGCACGTGAATCCCATGCACACCTCCAGCGATATCCGCAATCCTCCCGTGCAGAAAGGCATTCCCACGGTAGGGCTTGGCGGCCTGTGTGGCGACCTTAGCCAAAATGGCCTGACCGACGAGTGGATCGATCTGGATGACTATTTCCGCACCATCGATGTGACGGCTGCCGTCATTCTCGGTTGGTGTGGCTCATCACGTGCTGTGTCTGGGTAATGGCACGTTCTTATCCGCAAACCGGAAAATCCGGGGCAATCATTGAACAGAGGGATACATCAATGAGCACTTTTAATCATCTTCTCAGCGCAACTGTTATCGCTACCGTTTCACTTGGCGCATCTACCACGATGGCTCAAGAATGTCCGGCAGACTTACCCGTTATTGAAGAGGGAAAGCTGACGATGTCCATCAACGCTACCATTCCGCCACGCCAGTTCATCGACAGCGATGGTAATCTGCAAGGTATGCATCCAGATCTTGGCAATGAGATCGCTAGCCGCCTGTGCTTAGAACCCGTCTACATGAATGTCGGCTTTGAGGTGCAGATCCCTGGATTGGCCAATGGCCGTTGGGACATGGTCAACACCGGCATGTACTACACCGAGGAGCGCTCGCAGATCATGCAGATGGTCCCATATGTGGTGAACGCGCTGGCAATTGTTGTTGAATCTGGCAATCCGTTGGGTGTCACCGGCTATGAAGAACTGGCAGGTCAGCCAGTTGCGACAGAAATTGCAGGATTCGCCGATAATCTCATCCGCGAGATTAATGATGCTCAAGTTGCCGACGGCATGGAGAGCATGGACATTCAAGCGTTTAATACATTTGCTGAAGCGTTTGCGGCACTCGGCGCCGGTCAGGTGCGCGCTGTCTTTGGTCCAGATGCAACGGCAACATACTATGCCCAACGTGGTCAGTTCGACGTAGGTGCCAATGCCCTCAACCCGGGTCTTCCAAGCTCATTCGGCTTTGATGCGAGCAATGAGGTGCTAGCCAACGCCGTACGCGATGTACTCGCCGACATGATGGAAGACGGCACATACGACCAGATCATGGAACAGTATGGCGCCACCAAGATGGAAGCTTGGGACCAGTGGACTGGCGATTTTGAAGTGCTGCATGCGCCTGAAGGCTGATTGATCACGGCTGTTCCCCAAATCGCGACGTTCGGCGCGGCAAACATCAAGTTGCGCCGGATCGCTGTCTGATCAACGCACATCATCTGGCCGGAGCACACCATGAACTGGAGCTGGGACTATTTCTTCCAATATCTAACCAATGGCCTGATGATTGAAGGCGCTTGGGCGACGATATGGCTGTCGGTCGTCTCGATGATCCTTGGGCTGGGTCTGGGCGTTTTAGCTGCACTGCTCAAGATGTATGGCAACAAGCCGTTGCAGGCGATTGCCAACTTTTACATTTGGCTATTTCGCGGCACACCAATCCTTATTCAGTTGGTGATCATTTACACTGGCTTGCCGCAACTGGGCATTCGCTTGAACGTGGTTGAGTCAGCCATACTGGGCCTTGCGCTGAACGAAGGCGCCTATCTGGCGGAGATCATTCGTGCCGGCATCATGTCTGTCGACAAGGGGCAGAATGATGCCGGGCGCTCGCTCGGTATGACCTGGTGGGAACGGATGCGTATCGTCATCCTTCCGCAGGCTGTTCGCACAATCATTCCGCCACTGGGCAACCAGTTCAATGGCATGCTGAAAACCACTTCGCTGGTTTCGGTCATTTCCATGGAGGAGCTGATGCGCAATGCACAGATGTTGGCGCAGGTCGAGTTCCGTATCTTGGAAGTCTATCTGGTCGCCGCGCTTTGGTATCTTCTTTTGGTTTCGATCTGGAGCGCGATCCAGGTTCGCATTGAAGCGCACTATGAAAAACCCTTCGGGCCAGCGGCGGCGATTGCCCCGGATGGCGAGAAGGAACTGAAGAAAGCTATCGGCGCTGCGAGTACGGCATGAGCGAACATATGACAGTCAACACCAGCCATGACCAAAGCGCTGACTTGGTGCTCGCCGAGCCGGTAAAAGCTCAAGAGCGCCCAAACAAGACGCTTGGTGATCCGATTGTAATGATTGAGGGTGTTACCAAGTCCTTTCATGGCACCGAGGTGCTTAAGGGCGTGTCCCTAACCGTTCGCCATAGCGAAGTTGTTGTCATTGCTGGCCGGTCTGGTAGCGGCAAGAGCACACTGCTGCGGTGTATCGATCAGTTAGAGACCATCGACGGCGGCAAGATTGTTGCCTGCGGGCATTTGATGGGACTTCGCGAGAAAAATGGCAGGCTTGTGCCTTTGCCTGATCGCTTGGTTGCGCAGCAGCAGCGCGACCTTGGTATGGTATTTCAAAACTTCAATCTGTTTCCGCATATCTCAGTTATCGACAATATTACCGTTGCGCCCATAAAGATCCAAAAAGTGCCGAAAGCGCAGGCCGTTGAAGAGGCCATGGCACTTCTCGAACGTGTCGGCCTGCCGGAGAAGGCCAATGCTTATCCTCGTCAGCTTTCGGGCGGCCAACAGCAGCGCGTTGCAATTGCCAGGGCTTTAGCGATGAAGCCTAAGGTCATGCTGTTTGACGAACCAACGTCTGCGCTGGACCCTGAGATGATCTCCGAAGTGCTCGATGTGATGGTCGATCTGTCCCACCAGGGTATGACGATGATTGTTGTCACCCATGAAATGGGTTTTGCCCGTGCGGCGGCTGATCGCGTCCTTCTCATGCATGAAGGAGCGATCGTTGAAGAAGCGCCTCCGGAAGCATTCTTTACGGCGCCTAAGAGTGAGCACACTAAGGCCTTTCTTTCCAAGATTCTGCAGCACTAGGTGGGCAGAGTTTTGACGTCGTCATTGTCTTCTTATTCCGGCGAGCCGGTGGTGCGCACCGTTTGCGGAGACCGGCCTGCATCAGACTTTTCGTCGGTGTTGGTGCACGAGCATGTGCTTTTTGATATTGCTCTGGTCGGCTCGGATGCTTCCTCTAGCGCGCCAATAGATATGTCCACGCGCTGGCAAATCGACTATCGCTCGACGGAAAACCCGGCCAATGCGCGTCAGCAAGACTGGGATATCGCCACGAACGAGTTGCGCGCCCTTCGAGATGATGGTGGCGATCTGATCGTCGATCAATCGACCCTTGGCCTCAAACGTGACGCCAAGGGTCTGCAGAATGTATCGCGGAGGTCTGGGTGTTCTGTTGTTGCGGCTGCAGGAACATACACGTCGCCCTATCTGGATGCGGTAACGCAATCGCATGATGTTGAAGCGCTCACGGCTCGTTTTATCCATGAAGTCACTGTCGGCCTTGATGGCACGGACATCAAAGCTGGCCTGATAGGCGAAATCGGCTGTTCTTGGCCGCTTGAGCCTGTTGAGAAGCGCGCCCTTCAAGCAGCGGCACGGGCCAGCCTTCATACTGGCGCTGGCATCAGTATCCACCCAGGGCGTAACAGGCGCGCACCTTTTGACATCGTCGCTGTCCTTGAAGCCGAAGGCGCCGATCTCTCACGATGTGCGATCTGCCATATGGACCGGACTTACCCTGAGGGTGACGGTCCACTGGAGCTGGCGCGCACAGGTGTCATGGTTGAATGGGATTTCTTTGGTATTGAAACCTCGCATTACTGGATGGGTGATGTGGAACTACCGACGGATCGCGGCCGCCTTCGTGCAATCCGAGACCTGTTTGACGCTGGGCTAGAAGCAAGCGTTTTGATCAGCCAAGACATCTGCACACGCACACGGCTGCAATGCTTCGGCGGACATGGCTATGGCCACATCCCGCGCAATGTGCAGCCGCTGATGGAGCGGCTTGGCTTTGACGCTGATGAAATCGATCAGCTTGTGCGCATCAACCCAATATCCCTGCTTGCTTTTTCACCGGAGACTCCTGCATGAGCACCACGTTTCGCGGCACCTACACCGTCATGATCACACCTTTCGATGAGGCAGGGCACGTTGATCTGGCATCGCTTGCCCGGTTTACCGAATGGCAGATCGCGCAGGGTATTCACGGGCTCATCCCCTTGGGCTCGACCGGTGAATTTCTGTCACTGACGGATGAAGAGCGCGATAGCGTCGCACGCACTGTCGTGGACGTGGCTGCTGGCCGTGTCCCGGTTCTCATTGGGACAGGTGCTGAATGGACCGATACCGTTGTTCGCGATAGCCGTGCCGCCGAGGCTATGGGGGCGGACGGTGTGATGATCATCCCGCCCTTCTATTCGACCCCAACAGAGGATGAGCTTTTCCGGCACTATGAAAGGGTCGGAGACGCCATTTCTGTGCCCATTATGATCTACAACAATCCAGCGACCGCCAACATCGACATGACGCCACCTATCGTCGCGCGCCTCAGCCAGATCGACAATGTCAGCTACATCAAAGAGAGCACATTGGAGGTGACCCGCATCCGCGACATTCTGGAACTTTGCGGGGACAGAATGACTGTGTTTGGGGGTATCTTGGGCTTTGAATCTTTCGTGGAAGGTGCCGAAGGTTGGGTGGCAGTGGGCTCGAACATCATGCCGTATGAGTTTGCGCGTCTGTTTGCTTTAACCGCCGATGAAAAAGACTATGACGCGGCTCGTGCCCTGTACAAAGATATCTTGCCGATCATTCGTATGGTTGGTGGGCATCATTATGTGTCGGCCACAAAGGCAGCGCTGCGCATCATTGGGCAGGGGGTAGGCGACCCGCGCGCGCCGCGCTTGCCAGTAGATGCCATCCATCACGCGGAGATTTTGGACACGCTGGCCAAGCTTGCGCTTGCCGTCCCCGAACCGACACGCCAATCGGCATGAAGGCCGACGTACCAGCGCCGAACCATTTTGAGTTTGAAGGCGAACAGGTTGAGATAAATCCCGGCGATACGCTTGCCAGTGCTCTTGGACGCGCAGGGTGTGTGGTGCAACGTATCACGCGCACCGATGAACCACGTGGTGTCTTCTGCGGTATCGGTCTTTGCCATGATTGCCTCGTCAATGTGGACGGCAGGCAGGCGCAACGAGCTTGTATGACATCGGCCAAAGGCGTTCGGCAGGTGTACCGTCATCGAGAAGCTGCGATGTCGGAGGGTTCAAAAGGTTCGTTGGAGCGGCTGGCCCCACAACCAAAAGATGCCGTCATGGCTGAGCAAGGGGTAGACCTTGTTATCATCGGCGCAGGGCCAGCTGGTCTTGCTGCAGCTCTGCACGCTGCAAAGAGTGAGAGTAGTCTTTCCATCCTGCTTATCGATGAGCGCGCTTATGGGGGAGGGCAATATTTCAAGCCGGACCTACGTTCTTCTGTGCGCAGCAAGGACCAACAACATCGTGCTGGCGATGCGTTGCGCGCGCAACTTGCGCAAACCCATGTGACTCATCTAACCGGTCACACGGTTTGGTACGCCCAGCAGGAAAAGGGCGGCATTGCTCTCGGTGTCTTGAGCGATCATGGCGCTCAGCTTATCCGGCCCAAAGCGCTGATCTTGGCCACCGGCGCCTATGAGCAACCACCTATGGTGCCCGGTTGGACGCTGCCTGGTGTGATGACCGTCGGTGCCGCCCAGTCGATGGTGCGCAGCTATGGGATGGTTCCCGGCAAGCGCGTCGTGATTGCGGGCAATGGGCCTCTTGGTTTGCAATTGGCCTGTGAGATGATTTCAGCTGGCACGCCGCCGCTGGCGATTGTCGAGCGGGCAAATCCCAGCCGCTTTGCCAACATTGCATCACTGGCAAGCGTGGCCTGGAATGCGCCTGATCTTGCTCTTAAAGGCATGCAGATGCACGCCATGGTGAAGCGTGCCGGTGTTGAGATCCTTGAAGGCTGGCAGCTGTTGGGTTGTACAGGCAATGGCCGAGTTGAGGCTGCAACCTTTCAGCCAATCAACGGAACTGGAGCCGAGCGAAGGCTTGCCCTGGATACGCTGTGCGTTGGTGAGGGATTTCTGCCGCAAGCTGAACTGGCGCGTTCCCTGGGCTGCGCTTGCGACCAAGATGGTGGTAGCGGTTTCCTTGTGCCGCGTCGCGATGACCAGTGCTCTACATCGGAGCCAGACATTTGGATCGCTGGTGATGGAGGTGGCATGGGTGGAGCTCGGGCTGCGCTGGCAGAGGGAGAAATCGCTGCATCACAGGCTTTGCTTTGGTTGGGAACGGAATCGGCTTCGACCAAAAAAGCTAAGGCAAAGCTTGCTCGCTCTAAGCGTTTTCAACGCGCACTCTGGTCGATCTACGCCGCACCGCCGCGAGATCCAGCCAGCGATGAGACAGTGATCTGTCGCTGCGAGAGCGTGTCATTTGGACAGGTGCGCAAAGCGATCGCTGAAGGTGCATCAGACCTCGGTGCTCTCAAACGCCAGACCCGGCTCGGCATGGGGCGTTGCCAGGGACGCTATTGTAGTGGTCCGGCTGCCCGTCTGCTTGGCCAGCCTCAACTGTTTGCACCACAGGCCCCGGCGAGGCCGGTCCCTATTGCGGCTTTGGCACTAGAAAAACCCGAATGGGGCGGCCATCGCCAGAGCGAGTTGCCGCGATCTCGTCTACCCGAGCGTGACCATGATGATCTCATTGATCTGCCGACAAAGGCTGATCTGGTGATCATCGGTGCGGGCATTATGGGCGTTGCCGCAGCTCTCCATGCCAGCGCCGCCGGATTGGACACGGTTGTTATCGATCGCAGTTCTATCAATGGGGAGTCCTCGGGCGGCAATGCAGGCAGCCTGCACATGCAGCTTCTCTCCTTTGACTATGGCGAGAAAACCGGCGGGCGAAGTGAAGCGCTGCTACAAACCCTACCCCTACAGCGCGATGCCATAGCGCTCTGGCAAGAGCATGAACGCGCTCTGGAAACCTCATTTGAGATTGCTCTCACCGGCGGTTTGATGCTCGCCGAAGAGGGAGGACATATCGAGTTTTTGAAGCAGAAAGTCGACGCCGAACGGCGCAGCGGAATTGAAGTTGAACTGATTGACCGCGACGCAATCCGTGCCATCGCCCCCGCTGTTTCAGACAGAATGATTGCTGGTGCTTGGTGTCCGGGAGAGGGGAAAATCAATCCTTTGATTGCGACGCCTGCGCTGGCGCGTACCGCCAAAGACAACGGCGCGCGTTTCGTTGAAGGCGTTCATGTGAGCGCGCTGAGCCATGATCGACGTGTCTACGCAGTTGAAACGAGTGCCGGGTCGATTGTCTCCAAACACCTCATTCTTGCCGCTGGGGGTTGGACTGGCGCATTGGGAGCGATGCTCGGCCTGGACCTTCCGGTTCATGGTGCCCCGTTGCAGATGATCGTGACTGAAATCGCACCGCAACTCGCACCCTGTCTGCTAGCGCATGCCGACAGGCACCTAACCATGAAACAGGCTTCAGTCGGCAATATCATTATTGGGGGTGCTTGGTCTGCGAGCACGGACAATAACACCGGACGTTCGCGTATCCTTCGCCAAAGCATTGAGGGCAATCTTTGGGTCGCCGAAAGGGTGCTTCCCGAGCTTGCAGGCCTTCATATGTTGCGATCCTGGGCTGCTATGAATGTCGATATCGATGGCGCCCCAATGGTTGGCCCTCTGCCCGGGTTTCCTGGTGCTGTGGTTGTTGCTGGAGCCAATGGATACACGCTTGGGCCACTGCTCGGGCAAGTCGCGGCGCAATCCATCATCAACGGATCGTTGCCACCTGCCTATCAACGCTTTTCTCCCGAACGCTTTGCCTAACGCAACGATCTTCATATGCGCGAACAACAAAGTGCGCTCAATCACTCCCTATGAAAGGAAAAACTATGGAAACGCTCAAAGTGACTGCTGCAGGTTTCACATTCTCCGGACGTTTTGAGAGCGAGCTTGCGCCCAAAACAGTGGCCGCCTTCCGCGCTCAGATGCCGTATGAGAGCCAGATCGTGCATGTGCGCTGGAGCGGTGAGGGTGTTTGGGTTCCGCTTGGTGACACCGATTTTGGTGTTGAGTATGAAAATCACACGAGCCATCCCGCGCCAGGACATATCATTCTTTACCCGGGCGGTATCAGCGAGACCGAGATCTTGCTTGCTTATGGTGGTGTGGATTTTTCCTCAAAGATGGGGCAGTTGGCCGGCAACCATTTCATCACGCTAACCGAAGGGTTGGAAAACTTGGCTGAAGTAGGCCGCCGGGTGCTTTGGAATGGAGCCCAGCCTATTCGCTTTGACTTGGACTGACGCTTTACTCGGCTTTGGTCGCAAGATGTGGACTGTGCTGGCGGACCACGCTGACACGCCTTTGAATGGTGTTAAAGTTGTGAGACTGTGCATGCATGGCCATCGAGAACACCACAGGCGAGACCGTACTCGCTCCGGACTCGCCTACACACGAACAGGCGCAGGAAGCATCCACTTCGGAGCCGGCTGGCGATAACAAGGTTTTGTCGTCGGCTGGTGGTCTTAACCTGTCGACCCTGACCTATAAATCGGTCTCAGAAATGATTTTTCATTCGCGTTTGCGCGGTGGCGAAGTGATTGTTGAACAGCGGCTGGCCGAGGCGTTGGGCGTTTCGCGCACGCCCCTGCGCGAAGCATTGCAAAGGCTTGAAGGAGAGGGCCTTGTCTGCAAGGTCGCCAACCGCTCGTATGTGGTCCGCAAAGTTGGCTTGCAGGAATATCTTGAGAGCCTGAAGGTTCGAGAGATTCTGGAACCAGAGGCGGCGGCGATGGCGATCGGCCGTATCGCGTCGTCCACATTTCGCACCGTGCGCGCTGAACTTGAACAGCTCCAAGACGCCACGCTCTATCACACCGATTCTCATTGGATATCAGACGACAATCTGCATACGATGTTTGCCGATGCTTGTGCCAATACGGTTTTGGCCGAAACGATTCAGGCACTACGCACAACCACCCGTCTCTTCGAGAGCGACCGGTTGGCGGACCGTGTGATCCCAGACTCGCAAGAGCATCTTGAGATTCTCAAGGCGCTAGAAGCCGAGGATACTCGGGCTGCACGACGTGCCGTGCGAGCTCACATCCGTTCGCTGATGCGTTACGCCACTAAACTGCTTCGCTAGGATCGTTTCTGGTTACATTGAACAGCTTTGCGGGCGTTTCGCTGATCGCAGGAACCAGGATATCAGCAGGAACACCACAGGCTTCAAGCAGTAGAACCAAGCCACGCAAGCCTTCGACGGGTGGTGGAAGCAGAAACACACCGCAATCGCTGGAAAGCACGAGCTTGCCCGGCCCAGCGGCCAATGCCAACGCTGCCATCTGTGGCGCGGTGACCCGCGGTATCGTGTGAGTTTCGCTATCGACATGTGTCAGGCCAGCCTCAGTTGCATGGCTGACAAAGAAAAAGGAGAGTTCCACCGTTGCGCCGGCGGCAACAAGGGCGCGCACATCGTTGGGCTCATACGCGTTAGCGGGCGCAAGAATCCGTTTGATGCCTGCAGCAACGGCAGCCTCAACCACGCGAATGGCCTCGTCAGCACGTAAATGCCCCGTGTTCAGAACAACATCAGCCTGCGCCACTAGGTCACAAATCTTGAGCAGGGGATCAGGCAATGGGCCATGTGCTGGAATGGCGAGGCAAGCCTCAATATGGGCTGGCGAGCGGCCTTCAGAACGCGCAACATACTGTGTATGATGTGTGGGCAACGATATGAAGCGTGCACCTTGTGAAGGCCCATAGCCGCTTCCTAGTGCCGTCTTTACCGCTTCTGGTGAGAGGCCACCGGCAGGTGGTTCCATGATCAGGCCGCCAAACACATCCAGTGGCATGTTTGGCCTTGCGCGACGTACCAGAGCCGCCAGAACGGCTGAGTTTGAGAAATTGTCCATCAGGCCAAGCCCGGCCATACCCGCTGCGTCAGCTTGATCGGCAGCCTGCAGAGCGTCCAAGCGGCGGTCGTTCAGGTGCGGACAGGCATGCACGTGGCCATCAACCGCGCCGCGCAGAAAGTCGCCTTGGGTGTCCAGGCTCGTCACGAGAACATCTCTGCTGGCATCAGTGGCGCAGAATTTTTGCGGTGAAATCACGAAGGCGATCTGTCTTGGGAGCGTCAAAAACTTGGCTCGCCGGACCAGCCTCCACCACGCTTCCCTGATCCATGAACACCACACGGCTCGCCACTTCGCGGACGAATGCCATTTCGTGGCTGACGATGAGCATTGTCATGCCTTCGTCGGCCAGAAGCCGAATGGTGTCCAGCACCTCTGTTACAAGCTCTGGGTCTAGCGCTGATGTTACCTCATCAAGCAATAAGATATCAGGCTTGAGTGCAAGGGCACGGGCAATGGCAACACGCTGTTGCTGACCGCCGGACAATTCATCAGGATAGGCGCCCAGCTTGTTACCTAGTCCAACTTTGTCCAAAAGCTCGGCAGCGAGCGCCTCAACATCCTTGCGAGCTCGCTTCTTCACGATGTCAGGCGCTATGGTTACATTACGCAGCGCTGTCATGTTCTGAAACAGATTGTATTGCTGGAAGACGATGGCAAATCTGTCGCGAGCCTGCCGAAGCGAGTCACGGTCTCCATAGTCGATGGAGTGTCCATCAATTTCCACACCGCCGGTGTGTGGCCGCAGGAGCCCCACCAACGTGCGCAGCAGTGTGGACTTGCCTGAGCCCGAGGGGCCGATCAGAGCGGCGATTTCGCCTTTCTCGATCGAAAGATGCACATTCTTCAACACATCCAGCTTGGTATAGCCTGCTGAGATGCCATCAACTGTGAGGTAGGCCATTGTCTTCCTTACTCGCGTTTGGCGATGGTTTTACGCCGTCTGCAGTTTGCCTGCGTGGATGCATTGCCGTTACGCTCGTCTACGCTTCCTCATTGACTTAGCGCTTGAAGTCGCATCGGAGAATTGCCGCTTTGCGCTTGCGCGTTGAGTCAAAACCTGCGTACTTTGCCTTGAAGAATTGTGCAACTATTGTATGCAATTTGTATCATATGTACCAAGAGGAACTTGCTATGACTGACGCCAAGACCCCAGGCAAATCGACGACACTGACGCGCCGTGCCACGTTTGGCCTCGCTGCCGCGGCGGCCGCTGTTCCAGTTGTTGCTGCTACGTCCGTGGCCCCTGCATCGGCTCGACCGTTGGAAGATGTGCTCTCTAGTGAGACTCTTCGGGTTGGCATCAATCCTACCTTGGTACCGTTCGGTGTGTTCAACGATCGCAACCAGATCGATGGCTTTGACTATGATATTGCGGTGGAGCTTGCGCGGTTGATGAACGTCGAGCTTGAGGTGGTTCAGGTCGGCAGTCCCGACCGTATTCCGTTCCTCCAGGCTGATCGCATTGACATCGTGCTTGGAGCGATCACTCGCACGGTGGCTCGGGCTCTGGTGATCGACTACACAATCCCGCTGCATACTCAGACCGTCGCTGTACTGACGAAAGAAGAGACAGCTGTGCCGATTAGCGGGCTGAGTGATCTGAACAATCCTGATGTGCGTCTTGTACAGGTACGAGGCACTATCGGTGTTCCATGGATTGAGGCGAACGCGCCCGAAGCCCAGCTAACGCTGCTTGATAACTATCCCGACACGTTCCGCGCTATGCAGCAAGGTCGCGCTGACGCAATGGTTGATGTGATCGAGTCCGTTGTCATTCCGATGCAAGATGTTGCGGGCGTTGAATGGAAAATCCTTGATGAAACGATCAGCAACACTTGGGTCGGCGTTGGCGTTCAAAAGGGCAACCATACACTGCGCGACTTCTTGAACATTGCCCTGTTCGAGATGCACCAAAATGGTTTTGTCGACGCGACATGGGAAAAATGGTTCGGCGTGCCGATGCAAACCCCGGTGCCCTTGAACCCGATTTTCTAGACCGACAAAGGTCCCGAGGGTTCTATTGCTCTAGCTGAACTATCCATCTGATACGAAGACTGGCGTCGATGCCAGTCTTCGCTGGAGTCACGCATGCAGCTGCAATATGGACAGATCGTCCAGTACATTCCCGATCTTCTTGCAGGGGCGGTCATCGCGCTTGAAATCGCGGTCATTGCCTTCATTTTGGGTGCATTGCTGGGATTGTTTGGTGCGGCGATTCTAACGTACGGCAACAAACCTTCGCGGGTTTTGGTACGGATGTATGTCAGCTTCTTCACCAACACGCCGCAGCTGGTGCAAATCTTCTTCTTGTTCTTTGCGCTGCCCGAGTTCGGTATCCTCTTGAGCCCTTATCAAGCGGTTCTTCTTGGCATGACGATCAATGCCAGCGCGTACTTGACGGAGATTCAGCGCGCAGGTTTCCAATCGATTCAAAAAGCTGAAGTTGAGGCGGCGGAGACGCTTGGCTTTTCTCGCTTTCAACTGGTTTGGCACGTGATCGCACCACACATCATGCGGGCGCTTTATCCGGCGCTTTCCAATCACTACATCCTCATGACGCTTGGCACATCTATGGCTGCGATTTTTGGCGTGGAAGAGGTTACCGGCAGGGCGCTCAATGCCAATGCGATCAGCTTCCGCTCCTTTGAAATCTTCTCCGTTACGGCGCTGATCTATATCGGACTAACCATCATTGCTTCGGCCTTACTGTATGCCGTGGGGCGTTGGTTCTTCCGCGTCAAAGTGAAGGCATTCTAGGATGGGCGCGCTTGAACAGCTAGCGGAAGAAGCACCGCGCTTCTTCACCTATTGGAACATGATCTTTCTGGCTGAAGCGGCAATGAACACGCTGCTGGTGTCGTTCTTTGGCTGTGTGATCGGCTATGCAATTGGCTTCATCGTTTCGACGTTCCGCGTTTTGCGGGTCAATCCAATCCCACCGCTTCGTGGCGTGTTCATTCTCTATACTGAGATGGTGCGCCGTATACCGTTTTTGGTGCTGCTGCTGTGCGTGTTTTTTGCCTTCCAGCTCTCTGGCACAGAGACTTCACTGTTTGTCATCGCGACAACGGCTGTTGCGCTGCGCATGTCGGCTTTGGCCGCTGAGAATATTCGCGCGGGCTACGAGGCCATCAACCCAATGCAATGGGAGGCGGCCATTGCCATGAACATGACACCCCTCTCAACGCTCGTAAGGGTCATCCTGCCACAAGCATGGCGTGTCATACTTCCTCCCTCGACCATTCATACCGTCAGCATGATCAAGGAAACGTCATTGATCTCGCAAATCGGGTTTCTGGAACTCACCTTCGCCGCACGCATGCTGAACCAACGCGGGTTTTCGGCGCTCATATGTTTCGGCACGATATTGGTGCTCTACTTCGTTATCTCTTGGTCGTTCGCTCGGGTCGGACGCTATGCTGAAAAACGGCTTGTGCATGAAGCCCGTAAGCCCCGTAACGCAGCGAAGGTTCAAAGCGTCTTAAAGCAACAGGGCGGCGTGCTGTGACAGGCCAACGGAAGAGCAGAGATCAGCGATCACGTATCACCATCACGGTTGATGGTGCGCCCTTAAGTGTCCCACGCGGCGAACCGCTGGCGACCGCTCTCTTGTGCGCGGGATATCTTTGTCTGCGTCACAGCCCCAACGCCGGAGCGCCACGTGGAGCGCTCTGTTTCATGGGCGTCTGCCAGGAATGCAGTATCCAAGTTGACGGACGTCTGGTGCAAACCTGCCTGACCCCGACGCAAGAGGGCATGGCAGTGCGGCTGAAGGGAGCACCTTAATGGCGTCTACCGAGACTGACCTTATTGTCATCGGGGCCGGACCAGCAGGTGCCAGCGCGGCGATGGTTGCCGATTCCAATGGTGTCGATGTTCACCTGGTGGACGAGGCAACGCAGGCTGGTGGGCAAGTGTGGCGCGCGCCAATTGGCGACCTTGAGAAAAGCGATACACCCGAAACCCGCGAAGGGTCATCGCTCCGCACGCGATTGGCCACCAGCGGTGTCAAAACCCTCTCGGGTGAGAGAGTCTGGTCCGTCCTGATTAACACCGATGGCCTGTTCCAAGTTGATAGTCTTGGACCTGATGGACCCACGACGTTGATCGCGCCACGCCTCGTTGCTGCAACAGGCGCTTACGAACGGATTGTACCTTTCCATGGTTGGACGACGCCAGGTGTAATGGGTCTGGCGGCAGCAACCATTCTTTTGAAATCTCACGCGGTTGTACCTGGAAAGCGCCCGGTGATCGCTGGCGCAGGGCCACTTCTCCTATCTGTGGCCGCTGGCATATTGGATGCTGGTGTAAAACCTCTGGCCGTCATTGACTTAGACAGCCGAGCGGATTGGCTCACCCGGTTGCCCTCCCTTGCCACTCAGCCAAAGCTGGTCGCACGCGGTGCAGGTTGGGCAGCGCGTGTGCGCAGGGCAGGGGTGCCGATACTTCATCGCCACAGCGTCCGGTCAGTCGACGGACACAATCAGGTTGAGCTGGTAACCGTGTCGCCAGTGGATGCGTCTGGTGCCTTTACTGACGGGCAGGACAGACAGTTCAACGCGGATGCCCTGCTGGTCGGTCATGGACTGACACCAGGTGCCGATATTCCGCGCCTTCTTAGCGCTAAAATGCAGCACAGTGTAGTTCGCGGCGGGTATGTGCCTGACACAGATGCGCATGGGCAAACCAGCGTTGATGGCCTTTTTGCTGTTGGCGACGGTGCAGGTATTCGCGGTGCGGATGCCGCAGTTACCAGGGGGCAGATTTGTGGTCTAGCGGTGGCAAAGGAAAGTGGCCATCTGAGCGACGTGGAATTCGGGCGCAAGGTGAAGCCGCTGCTGAAAGCGTGCAAGAAACAGAGCCATTTTTCAGACGCCATCGCCGAGACTCTAGCCTTACGATCGGGACAGGTTACGAGTGTTCCGAAAAGTGCTGTGGTTTGCCGTTGTGAGGACGTGACCCGTGCGGAGATTGAAGCGGCTGGGTCAGCAGGTGCAAGTGACGTTAATCAGCTAAAGCATTTCACCCGCAGTGGCATGGGGCCATGCCAAGGGCGCTTATGTGGCGAGATCGCCGCGACCATCCTATCGCAGCATTTGGGTGTTGCGCGCCAAACTGTCGGTACGCTCACCGCACGTCCGCCTCTTCGCCCCGTCGCTATGGGCGACCTCACAGGCACCTTCTCCTACGATGATATACCCATCCCGGAGCCTGCACCTTTATGAGCCATGTCCATGATCTTGCTGTGATTGGCGGCGGCCTGCATGGCTCCACCGTTGCGCTGTTCGCTGCCCGTGGCGGCATGGATGTGGCACTTCTTGAGCGAGGAGCGCTGTGCCGGGAGGCCTCAGGCGTCAATGCTGGCACGTTGACAATGCAAATGACGCGGGTGGCGCTGATACCCTATGCGCTGAAGGGTCACCACATGTGGGCGACTGCGCGCGATTGGCTTGGCCATGATGTGGGCGTGCACGTTTGTGACGGGCTATCGTTGGCCTTCACCGAAGCTGAAGAAGCCTTGCTTTCGCAGCGGGCCGCACTGCGGCAGGAAGCCGGCGCGCCCATCGACCTCGTTAGTGCGAAGAAAGCCAAGAAAGTGGAACCAGGCTTGGGCGATGGTATCAAGTTGGCCGGGCACTGCGAAGTTGACGGCTACGCCAATGCTTACTTGACCGGGCTCGCCTATCGACAGGCTTTACTGGATGCGGGGGTGAAGATTCACGAAAACCGCCCCGTTACAAGTGTCGCGCGCGAAACTGGTGACTTCACCGTGCACACAGGCGATGACACGCTTAGAGCCCGTAGGATTGTGCTTGCTGGTGGCGTTTGGCTTGAAGCGATGCTTGGCTGGCTTGGCATCAAGCTACCGATCAAAACCCTGATCAATCAACTCGCGGTTACAGAACGGCTCGAGCCTGTCATGCGCACCGTCGTAGGTATCGCCAGCGGACTTTTGTCCCTCAAACAGTTCCCGCACGGGACAGCGGTGATAGGTGGCGGTTGGCAGGCCCTTGGTGACCGCGAGACTGGCAATGCTACGCTGGTTCCTGATCGGATAGTCGGCAATGCACGCCTTGCCATCCATGCCATCCCCGCCCTGGCCAAGGCGAGGTTGGTCCGCGCCTGGACAGGCTTTGAGGCTGAAACCGCCGACGCCATGCCGATTGTTGGATCGGTACCGGGGGTGGGGGGTGCGTTTGTCTGCGGCTCGATCCACTCAGGCTACACAAGCGGGCCTTATATCGCCAAGCTTCTGGCCGATCAGCTTTTAGGGCGTGAACCAGCCATGCCTTTGTTCCCATTGGATCGGTTGTTGCCACCTCACAACCAAACAATCGGAAATGCTGCATGAGCCAAACCCTGCACGCACGGCTTGGCGGCATTCATGCTGCCACCATTGTTCCCATGAAGCCTGATTTCACGATCGATGAAGCAGCCCTCGTGGCCCACCTGATATGGATAACGAACACACCGGGCATTAAGGGGGTGCTGATCAACGGTCATGCCGGCGAGAACTATGTACTGAGCCGGGACGAGAAGCGGCGTGTTGTAGAGCTCACGCGCCAGAGTGTTCCAACTGAATGTCTGATTTGCTGTGGGATCAACAATGAGTCCAGCCTAGAAGCAGCTAAGGAAGCCGCAGATGCGCAGGCTGCAGGAGCTGATGCCCTTCTGATTTTTCCACCAAACAGTTTTGCCCTTGCGCAGGATCCGCGTTGCGCCCGTCTTCATCAAGATCATATCCGCGATGCCTGCTCGCTACCTCTGCTCGTTTATGGTGCGGCGTTGAGTGCCGGGGCTATGTCTTACCGGTCGGAGACACTGCAACAACTGACGGACGATGATCGTGTGGTTGGTATCAAAGATGGCAGCTGGGAAGTTGCGGCGTATGAGGCCAATTGGAGGTTGTTCGAAAAGCAGCGCGACACGTTCGCCGTGCTTGGGTCAGGTGATGAGCATCTGCTAACCACATATGTGATCGGCACCCATGGAAGTCAGGTAAGCCTTGCAGCACTCGCTCCAGCTTTGATTGTGGCTTTGTATGAAGCTGCGCAGGCTGAAGATTGGGAAACAGCACGGCGGCTGCATGATCAGGTCTATCCACTGGCCCGCGCCATCTATCGCGAAGCGCCAAGCGGACGGGCCACAGCACGTATTAAAGGTGCATTGCACCGTCTCGGCCATTTGGCCAGCAACGCTGTCCGACCACCGCAACCCGATCTGAATGAGCATGAACATCTCATTATCGAGGAAGCCTTGCAGGCGGCAGGCCTCCTTACGTGATCAACACAAACCTCTAAGGACAACACATGGCCGATTATGATCTCGCCATACGCGGCGGCACCGTGGTGACCGCAGGGGACAGCGTGCGCGCCGATATTGGCATCCGCGATGGCCGTATCGTTGCCCTTGGTGACGCGATTACGGGAGCAACGCGTGAGGTGGACGCCACCGATTTGCTGGTGATGCCCGGCGGTATCGATAGTCATGTCCATATCGAGCAACCTTCCGGCCCTGGCATCGTTATGGCTGACGATTTTGAATCAGCAACCCGCGCAGCACTTGCGGGTGGCAACACCTTCGTTATGCCTTTCGCGCTTCAGGAGCGGGGCAAAAGCCTCCGCGCAGCTGTCGAAGACTATAAGGCGAGCGCCGAAGGCCGTTGCCATATCGATACCGCGTTCCACCTCATCATTTCCGATCCAACGCCGCAGGTGCTTGGTCAGGAACTGCCGGCTTTGGTGAAGGACGGCTACACCTCGTTTAAAGTCTTTATGACCTATGATGATTTGGTCCTCAGTGATCGCGAGCTGCTTGAAGTGTTCGATGTTGCCCGTCGTGAACGCGCTTTGGTCATGGTCCATTGTGAAGGCTATGATGCGATACGCTTCATGACCGAACGATTGGAGAAGGCGGGTCAGACCGAACCTTACTATCACGGAGCGTCCAGACCGCAGGTCGTCGAGCGCGAAGCGGCGCATCGTGCCATCAGCCATGCCCAGCTTGTCGACGTGCCGATTATGATTGTCCACGTGTCGGGCCGGGAGGCGATGGAGCAGGTGAAATGGGCTCAGGATCGCGGCTTCAAAGTCTATGGTGAAACCTGCACCCAATACATCACGCTGACTGAAGACGATATGAAGGGCCTCAACATGGATATGAGTGGCTCAAAATATGTTTGCTCACCGCCCCCGCGCGATGAAGCAAGCCAAGATGCTATCTGGGAAGGCATCCAGCAGGGCGTGTTCCAGACCTTTTCCTCCGACCATTGCCCGTTTCGCTATGAGGGCAGTGATGGCAAGCAAAACCCGAAGGCCAAGACATCCTTCCGCTGGGTGCCCAATGGCATTCCCGGCGTCGAGACGCGGTTGCCCGTGTTCTTTTCTGAAGGGGTTTCTAAAGGGCGCATCACGGCTGAACAATTTGTTGCGCTGACCAGCACCAACCATGCGCGCATGTACGGACTTTATCCGCGAAAAGGCTCCATCGGTGTTGGCTTTGACGCTGACATCACGCTTTGGGACCCAACCTGCAAGAGAACCATTCACCAGTCCGACATGCAGCATGGCGCCGACTACACGCCTTGGGAAGGGTTTGAGGTAACGGGCTGGCCGGTGATGGTGATCGCCAACGGTAAGATCGCGATGGACGACGGCAAAATTCTGACGGAGCCGGGGCAGGGACAAGTGGTCGAACGCGATATTTCGCCTTTTGCTGCAGCGCCATAGCCTCCTTGGGAACAGCAGCTAAGTCTATCGAAGAGATTGCCTTGGTTTGCGCCAACACCGAGTTGCTCAGCGGTTGATCTGTCGACAGCCGCTTGGTCATCCCAAATAACCTCCTGCCAGAGGATGTTACCTAACAGGTGGGCCAAGCCACGCTTGTTATCCCTCTGATCGTGCTGCAAAAGACAAGCCGGTGTATTGGACGGGCGAACGCTCGGCATGGGAGGGTGCATGGCTAAAGTCTGGTTCATGGGAGAGGCGCTGATTGATTTTGTGCCGACCGATAGTCCTGCTGGCGATGCATTTGCGCCACGCGCAGGCGGATCGCCTTTTAACGCTGCCAAAGCCGCTGCGCAGGCTGGGGCCAATGCTGGGTTTTTGGGCGCGATATCGACCGACCTGTTCGGCGAGCTGCTGATTGATGATCTGCAAGCTTATGGAGTCGATACCAGCCTAACACCGCGTACCGATGATCCGTGCACGCTTGCCTTTGTCGCGCTGAGCGAAGGCGCGGCGCGCTATGCGTTTTTCAACGCATTGTCGGCGACAGCGCTGATGAAGCCGGACCCTGCGGCTTTTGATCCAGAGCCTGGTGATATCCTATCCTTTGGGTCGATATCGTTGATCGATCAACCAGGCGCCGACAACATTGCCGCCTTTGCCTTGGCGCATGCCGACACTACGATGATTGCGCTTGACCCCAATGCACGTCCAAGCATGACGCCAGATGTCCATGCATGGCGCACACGGATCAATGCCATCTCTGCAAAGGCCGGTGTTGTGCGCCTGAGCGACGAAGACTTAGAGATGTTGGCGCCTGGTCAATCACCGGCGGATTTTGCTGAGGAGAGACTGAGTGAGGCCACTGGATTGGTCGTTTTGACCCTTGGCGACAAAGGCGCACTTGGCTTCTGCCGCGATGGTGTTGTTGAGATCACGGGGCAGCCAGCAAAAGTGGTTGATAGCGTGGGTGCCGGTGACACGTTAATGGGCGGTATGATGGCGGAGTTGATGCTGCGCGATCTGACCTCTCGTGATGCGCTGGCTTCGCTGACGCGCGATTCACTTGGCGACATTCTGCGCTACGGCGTTACGGCTGCGGCGATAAACTGCGAGCGCTCCGGTTGCGCGCCGCCAAAGCGGGCTGAGGTCCTGCAGCGTCTCGAAACTCTGGTGTAGCGGCATGCCACGACTGACAAGGGCTGGCCATGTAACGCTTTCTGACACAGCGTCTTTGCGCGTGCGGGCTGCATGGCTCTATTTCAATCGTGGCTTGACCCAGAAAGAGATTGCTGAGGCCCTTGGCGTCAGCCGGTCCACTGTCGTGCGGATGCTGGATGAGGCGCGCAAGCGCGGCGAGGTGCAGATCTGGATCAATACCAGTCCAGGCGATTGCACAGCTTTGGCAGTGGAGTTGGAGGCGAAACTCGGTCTGGATGAGGCAATTGTCGTGCCCGGTGGTGGCACCGCCGAACAAACGGCGATCGATGTTGGAGCGGCCCTTGGCCAATGGCTTTCCGATGTCTTGAACGATGGTATGTCGGTGGGCGTCGGGTGGGGTCGCACGCTGAATGCCTCACTCGCCACCTTCAGGCCGCAGCGGCGCGACGGTATGCGGGTGATTTCATTGCAAGGCGGTCTGCTTGAAGCGAGCAGCGTCAACCCGATCGATTTTTCTTGGCGTATGGCTGGGCAGCTGGGCGCTGATTGCTTGCTCTATCTGGCGCCTTTGGTTGTCGACAGTCAGGATACCAAGCAGCGTTTGATCGAAAAATGCGGTCTTGAGCAGGTTGAAGAGGCTGCTGCTCATCTTGATTTGGCAATTTTGAGCTGCGGAGATATTGGCGTTGCGGGATCCTCACTTAGCCACCAGTTCCTGTCGCAGGACGAGTATGCCGGGCTTCTGGAGGCGGGCGCTATCTGCGACACGCTGTGCCAGTTTCTAGATGAAGATGGAAACACGGTTGATCACCCAATTCATGCCCGGGTGATGTCGGTTGATCTTGATACCATCGCACGCGCCAAGCACGGTGTTTTGGCTTCTGGTGGCACGCGCCGAGCTGCTGCCATTAAGGCGACGTTGGCGCGCACTGGATGCCAAACGCTGGTGACCGATGAGGCCGCTGCGAAAGCGATCCTTGCCTTAGATTCGTCTGGTCAGGCCTGAAGATAGGCGACCAGCTGTCGGTTAACCTTGGTCGCCGCTTCCACATGGGGCAAGTGGCCGGTGTTCGGCAAAAGCATCGCGCGGTCTCCCAAACTTGAGAGCCAGGCTTTGTCAGGCGAATTGATGGCGTCTTCCTCACCCCAAATGATCAGCGCATCATCGGGCGTTGCTGGTGGCATGAAGTTTAGTGCAGCTTCGGCGATCTGTGCCAGAGCCTCGCGTCGCCCCGGCTGGTCCAGATGTTTCAACACGTACTGCGCCATTTGCGGCATGATCAGCCGCTCGCGCACCACTAATTGCCGCAAAAGGGCAAGGGCATCTTCTTCGTCTTGAAGCTTTGGAAAGCCCCGTAAAAAGTCTGCGGCAACTTCTCCATCACCGAAACCTGCGGGGGCGATCAACGCAACCCTATCGATCTGACTTGGCTTCAAGGCGGCCATATGGGCGGCAACCGCACCGCCGAGCGAATGACCTATGAGCGCGATGGAGTTGCCGGTCTCTGGCAGCATTTTCGTTAGTGCATGCGCCATGTCGATGGGTGTTGTTGGCCCAGGTTCAGCCGTGCCGTGAGCGGGCAGTTCGGCTGCCCACACCGAGTGGGAGGCAAGAAGGGCAGGAGAGGTTGCGACCCATCCCAGCCGGTCGGAGCCGAAGCCGTGAATGAGGACAACCGCCGGGCCCTCACCGCCAATGTGATGCATCACTGGCGCCATAGGTTATGCGATCTCACCGAGCGTCACGCCGACCTCGACAATGTCGCCTTCCGGTATCGCGATGGTTTTCAACGTGCCATCGGCAGGCGCCTCGATTTCGATGGCCATTTTTGTGGTTGTGATGACGACGACAAGGTCGCCAGTTTTGACCGTGTCGCCTTCAGCGGCGACCCACTCGGTCACTTCAGCTTCGGTGATCTCGTTGCCAAGCTGCGGCACAAGGATGGGCGTTGTCATGGTCTGGTGTCCTTCAAAGTGCCTGGCGGGCGAGATCGAGATCATCCCAGGAACGCACGCCGCGTTTGTTGGTGCGTTTGGATGGGAAGAACTCTCCTGTCACCACATCAATGATATCGTGCGCCTGCGGGAAATAGGTGGTTTCCATATCAGCGCCCGGCACGATCCAGTTGGGACAGCCGAGCACGCGCGGCGGTGCTTTTAAGTCGGCAAAGCCGAAACGGGTCACGTTTGTTGAGATAGTCATCGCAAAGCTGCCGCGTTCAGATGCCTCTGACACGATGAGCAAGTGGCCTGTCTTTTTCACCGATGCGAGCAGAGCATCATAGTTGAATGGCACCAGTGAGCGCGCGTCGATGATTTCCGCTTCGATACCAACGTCCGCCAATTCATCTGCGGCTGTCAGTGCCGGATAGAGCGACGGACCAATGGTGAGCACGGTGACGTCATTGCCCTGGCGTTTGATATCCGGTTCGCCCAGCGGAACGCGATAGTAGCCTGCGGGAACGCCATCTTTCTGGAAAGTCTCGATTTGATCATAAAGCCGCTGGCTCTCGAAGAACACGACTGGATCGTTGGACGAGAGGGCAGAGGCCATGAGCCCTTTCGCGTCATAGGGGGTTGCGGGGTAAACGACTTTGAGACCGGGAATATGGGCGATGAGCGAGGTCCAGTCTTGCGAGTGCTGAGCGCCGTATTTGGAGCCAACCGATGCACGCAGCACAACTGGCATGGTGAGCAGCCCAGCGGACATAGACTGCCATTTGGCAAGCTGGTTGAAGATTTCATCACCAGCGCGACCGATGAAGTCACCATACATCAGCTCCACCAGGCTGCGTCCACCGGCGAGTGCGTGACCTATCGCGGTCGCAACGATGGCGGCTTCAGAGATCGGCGAATTGAAGAGGCGGTGATGGGGCAGAATGTCGCTTAGGCCTCGATAGACACCGAACGCGCCGCCCCATTCGCGGCACTCTTCGCCATAGGCGACAAGGCTCTCGTCGTTGGTCATGTGGTGGAGAATGGCTTCGGTCAGGCCATCACGCAGTGTGATGGTCTTGAGCCCCGATAACCGTTTGCCTTCGTCATCCAAGCCGAAGCGCTCCTTACGTCCCAGTTGGCGAAAAGCGCCAGCTTCTTCAATCGGTTTGGTGAGCGGTACGGGCGTGTTGGGCGCTGGAATTTCTGTGTCTGAAAACATCAGCTGGCCAATGCGGGTCGGCTCAGCTTCCACATCCACAGGCGGTGCGATGGCCGGATCCACAGCGGCACGCGTGACGGCCAATACCTGCTCCGCTACACCCTCGCGCATAGTCTCGACATCTGCATCTGAAAGGATGCCTGCCTCCGTCAAACTGCTGGCGAACTGTGTGATGGGGTCCTGCTCGGTCCACATCTTGATTTCATCGCGCGTTCGGTAGGCATTGGCGTCGGTGGTGGAGTGGCCAACCAGCCGATAGCATTCCACGTCAAGCAACGCAGGACCCTTGCGATCGATGAGTAATTGGCGTTTACGCGCCACGGCGTCAGCCACTGCCAGCGGGTTGGAACCATCGACCGTTTCAGCATGCATTTGTGCAGGGTTTACGCCTGCGCCGATGCGAGCCAATCGCTCCCAGCCCATGGTTTCGCCTTTGGTCTGGCCACCCATGGCGTAGAAGTTGTTGGTGAAGAAGAAGAGCACTGGCAGGCCACCCTTATAGGCCTCATCCCAAAGAGTGTCGTATTGCGACATGGCGGCGAAATTCATCGCCTCCCAAACGGGGCCGCAACCGGTGGAGCCATCACCAGCATTGGCCACGACGATACCATTGTCTTGTGCCAGTTTGCGACGCAGCGCTGCTCCGGTGGCGATGCCTGCGCTGGCACCGACAATTGCGTTGTTGGGGTAAGCGCCAAAGGGCGGGAAGAAGGCGTGCATAGAGCCGCCCATGCCGCCATTGAAGCCGTTTTCCCGCATGAAGATTTCTGCGAGCAAGCCAAACAAGAGCGCGTTTTCGCCAAGCGCTTTGTCGGTCCCGCCAACATGCTTGGCAACGGTGTCGCGTAGTTTCCCGCCCTCATAGGAATCTAGAATGGTTGCCAGCTCAGTATCGTTCAGTTCGTTGATGGCCCCCAAACCTTTGGCGATGAACTCTCCATGGCTGCGGTGGGAGCCAAGGATGTAGTCGTCTGCCTTGAGCGCCATGGCTGCGCCAACGGCAGCGCCTTCTTGGCCAATGGAGAGGTGCGCAGGGCCTTTGTAGAGGTAATCAATGCCTTGATACGCGCCGGTGCCTTTGAAGGAGGCTAGCATCGTCTCAAACTCGCGGATCACCATCATATGGCGCAATGCTTCCTTCAGCGCTGCATCACCGCGTGCGTTGCGCTCGTCTTCAACAGACTGTGCATAAGCGTGGACCGGGATAGGCATCAGCTCTAGAGCGCCAGACTGGCGGGTTTCCTGCGGATCAATGAGTATTTGCTTGGGCATGAAGCGAGGGCCTTATCCGGGCTTGTAAGCTACAAAGAACAGCTCATCCGCTAGCGCACGAATGGAACCTTTGTCAATTTCATTACGCAAATGTTCAGGTCCGGGTTCGCTACTCGTCCTCGGTGTCGCGGTTGCTCGCGCGCGTTCTGGCCAGCACGGCTTTCATCTCTGCAAAGCGTGTTTGGTCACTTTCATCGCGCGCAAGGCTGACTGCTGTTGAGAGGATATCGATCACCACCATGGCTGACAGGCGCGACACGGTGGGCGTATAGAGATCGGTGTTCTCAAGCGTTTCGACGAGCACGCCGATATCGCAATCCTCCAAGAGAGGGCTTTGCGTTCCAGTGATGCCAATGGTGGTTGCTCCGCGCTCGCGGGCGAGGCGCGTTGCCTGGCGCACCTGCTCGGTCTCACCGGTGTTGGAAATGGCCACGGCCACGTCACCAGGCTGCAACATCGCCGCTGTCATGATCATCTGGTGGCCGTCCAGCGGTGCGCCGCAGGGTACCCCGAACAGCGGAAACTTCTGTTGCGCGTCCAGGGCCACCACCCCGGATGCGCCATAGCCGAAGAACTCGATCCGATTGGCTTGGCGCAACGCGTCGACAGCTTGCTGAATGGTCTGCTGATCAAGCCTTGCGCGCACCCAATTGAGATTGGACAGGTTGAAATCGAAAACCTTACCAATCAGAGCGCTAAGATCGTCGGTTTTTGAAATGGCCGAATGAGATGTTGTGCGTGCAAAGGCCAGCGAGCGGGCGAGTTTCACCCGCAAATCGCGAAATCCTTCACAGCCTATGGCCAGCGCAAAGCGAATGACGGTTGGTTCGCTGACATCGGAGCGGCGGGCCAGTTCGGCCAGTGTGATGGACAGAACGCTTGAGGGGTCGGCCAGCAGTGTTTCGGCCACGCGTCGCTCAGACTTGCGCAAATTCGGTAGGCCGCGGGTGATCACCTCCAGAAGGTTGTCATCCACCTCAGTCGTGGCAAGCTCATGATGCGCGTCAGAGTTCAAGTTTAAGCCTCTCACCGATCACAGGCTTAACGATCTTGGGCTTCTGCGCGGTTTCAGCTTCATCGATGATCTTCTCATCCAACGTGTTGAACGCGAACATGCCAAAATGATGAGGAATCATCCAAGCAATATCCGTATCCTGGCAAAGGGACATTGCTTCTTCCAGCGTGAAGTTGCCGGGGATGCCTGCCGCCAGTCGCGTCGCATCGCGCCCATTGACCGGTAACAGGGCGATATCGGGAGCGAGCCGACGAACAGCTTCTGTCAAGCCATCGAAAGGTGTGCTGTCACCGGAATGGTAGATGGTCATTACATCGGTCTGGACGCCGTAGCCGAGAAACACCGCATTGCCCTCGCTGTCTCGCTCCAATGTTTCATGGGCTGCGGGCAGGACATGCACGGTGAGGCCGGGCAGGGGGGAGAATGTCTGGCTATCAGAAACTGTAATGAGATTGGCGCTGTCTCCGACACGGTCACGCGCCAAGTCCAGTTTCGCTTTCGGCACCATAAAGGGCAGGTCTGGAAATCGCTGTGCCAACGGTCCCAAGGTCTCAGGGTCCATATGGTCGGTGTGAGCGTGGGTGATGAGCACCAGGTCTGGCTTTGGTAGAGCTTCCGGTGAGACCGGCGGTGGCATCATGCGTTGGTGATCGTTGGCTTGCCCGGCATATTTCTTTGCCAAGCTGTCAGAGAGATAGGGGTCGATCAGCACACGGTGGTCGCCGGTGTCCAGCCAAAAGCCTGCCTGGCCAAGCCAAAAAAGGGCGCGTTCGCCGTGGGCCGGAAACCCTGGTTGGCCACTAATCCGCATGGCACCCGAGTGTGCGCATGAGATTGTCCACCGCGTGACGCGTTGAGCGGTCTACGGCGTTGGCGGTGAAGCCGCCAATGTGGCTGGTCAGGATCACTTTGGGATGCTCCAGCAACGGGCTCGGTGCAGGCGGTTCGGTTTCAAACACGTCGGTGGCGTAACAGGCGAGCCGGTCACTTTCCAATGTGGTGAGTAGTGCGGCTTCATCAACCAATCCTGCTCGGGCGGTGTTCACCAGCACGGTATGCGGTGCCAATGCATCAAAACGCGCGGGCGTCAGAAGCGGTGACCCATCGGCAGGCATGGGCGCGTGCAGGCTGATGGCTTCCACGTCGATCAGAGCGTCTTCAAGGTCAACGCGTTCCAGATCTGGATGCATAAGGCGATCACTGGGCGCGAATGGGTCATAGGCCTTCACATGGGCGCCGAGGTCCAAGCACATCTGGGCCAGCTCTGCGCCAATGGCGCCCAGACCGATAATGCTGACGGTCGTGCCTTTAACTTCACGGCCAATCTTGCGTGGCCATTCCCCGGTGCGCATGCCTTCATGGGTCCAAACAATGTGGCGAAACCCTGCAAAGATAAATGAGAGGGCTAGTTCAGCAACGCTGCGGGCATTTGCACCCGGGGTTCGGCAGACGGTGATGTCACGCGCTTCGAGTGCTTGCAGAGGTAGATTGTCGACGCCAGAGCCATTGCGGCTGATCACTTTTAGTCGGTCGGCAGCCCTGAGCACCCTTTCGCTGACGGGTTCGACACCGGCCAGCCAGCCAACACAGCCAGGCAAGGCCTCTATCAGTGCGTCCTCGTCTGGCATCCGACCAGGACTTGGCATCACCAGATCGAAGCCCGCCTCCTCAAGTGCAGTAAGAGCGGGATGACCTTCTCTGGAAAGCGATCGTGGGGTCACAAGGATGCTGGTCATCAGGCGCGTCCTGTCGCCTTGGCGGCTATGGCAGCGATCTCGTCAAAACCCGGTCCGGACGTCGGGATAGCAACATTGAACACTTCGGCGATTACCTGTGTCCATCCGTGGATGAAATAAGTCCAGCCATCTTCCACTTGCAGACTACGCTCTTGAGATTGTGCGTTTGCCTGGTCAAGAAACACCAAATCACCCCGGTAGTTCAGCTCCCAGACGATTCCTTTGTCTGGGAACTGGGCAGCATGGCTGAGTGGTGAACCGGGGGCATCTTTGCCCAGACCCGTCGCGTTGATGATGAGGCTTCCCGGCTTCATGGTGGCCAGAATGGCGTCGTTCTCGTCCGCCGTTGGCGCCAGCACATACTCAACGGGTATATCGCTGTCCAAAGCGTCGTGGATGCTGCGAATATGATCAAGACGCGGCTGCGAGCGGTTGGATACGACAATGCGCGAGGGTCGGTTTGTACCGCGAGACGCCTGCATCAGATGCCAGGTCAGCGCGATCGTTGATCCACCCGCGCCCATGCTGAAGACCTCTGCACCCGTGTTAGCAAAATGATTGTCCGGCAGAAAACCGTCTAGCGAAAGGCCAGAGGAAATCGGGTCCTTGGCATGGCAAATCAGCTTACCATCGCGTTTGGACAGGCAGCTGGTTTCCGCCATCATGGTCGCGAGCAGGTCGATCTCATCAAACTGATCGCGGCATGCCTCATAAAGGTCGAGCTTATGCGTGGTGACCAACGCGCCGAGTGAGAGCGGATCAGATTTCAGGAACGCCGCCATCTCGCGGTACCGCTCTGGTGTGTCATGCGGGATAAAATCAACGCCGCGCATGGCAACATCACCCAGCCCAAGATGTTCAGCCCACCGTGGAAACACCTTCATGATTGAGGATTTTCCGGTCGTGACGCCGATGAAATAGAAGGTCGGTTTGCTGGCCGATTCATAGGCCATCAAGCGCTCTCCCGAATCTCGGCGACGCGTGCGACCGCTTGCCGGGCGTTCTCAGTAACGTGTGACCAGTTCCCAGCGCTGATGTCAGCCTTGCTCGCGATCCATGTTCCGCCAACCGCGCGCACCTGCGGCATCGATAGCCAGTCGGAGAGATTGTCCAGTGTCACGCCGCCGGTGGGGTTGAAGCCGACGCCGGTGTGTGCGTAGGGCGCTGCGATGGCTTTCAGCATCTTTGGACCACCGGCTGGCATGGCTGGGAAGAATTTCACCATGGAGCAGTCAAGTTTCAGCGCCAGTTGCAAGTCGCTGGGGGTCATGATGCCCGGTGCGAACGGCATGTCTTTGGTCTTGGCGTGCTTCAAAACATCCGCGTCGATGCCCGGCGATAACGAGAACTTAGCCCCGGCCTTGACGGCTTCGTCCACCTGATCGGGCGACAAGACGGTGCCTGCGCCAACCAGCATGTCAGGGCGTTCGGCCGCGATTGTTGCGATTGTCTCAGCTGCTGCATCTGTGCGGAAGGTGATCTCAGCAACTGGTAAGCCGCCTTCCAAAAGGGCATCGGCCAAAGGCAACGCGTCTTTTGCGTCGTCAACTGCGATAACTGGGACAACGCCAATCGAGGCCAGTTGATCAAAAATGTGTGTGGTCATGTTGGGCCTCATAGGTTTTCAGGGCGTCAGGCTTGGGTGGCCAGAATGGCGTCGACTTCGGTCTGGGTGCGGGGGCGGTAGCCTGTGTTGGGCACGCTTGCCCAGCCATTTCCGTCGGCCATGATGCGTACCGCCATGCCGCCAGAGCGAGCGATCACCTCGTAGTCCTGTCCGGAATCAACGGGGTAGCAGAAACTCATCACCAGCGGTGTGTTGCCGGTGTTAACGGAACGGTGGATCCAGAGCGGTGGCACATAGACCATGGTTCTTGGATGGACCTCTAGGATGTTGGTTTGCCCATCAGGCGACTCCATCAACATCAGGCCACTGCCTGACTCGCCATAATAGGTTTCAGGCCGATTGGCTGTCGCATGGATGTGCCCACGCGTCATGAAGAACTCACTGCCGATGCGCCCTGGTTCCATGAAGGTGGTCCCGAAGATCAGATCGCCAGCACTCGCTTCAGGTCGCACGTCCTCCACGGTGTAAACGACGCGTTCTCCGTCTTCTTGTGCCGCGTGTTCGAAGGCATCGCTGTCAGCATAGAGACCCCTAAGATCAGAAAGCCGTTTCTGGTAGCGGCCGGTGTTCCCGGCTAGGGCACCCGTTTGTGGGTCAATAGAATGGGCTGACGGCGTGACCAGCATGCTGAACTCCTTCAATTTTGTAGTATAATTACCTTTTAGAGTACGATTGGCAACCGATTGTCGTGCGAAACAATCAAAATTTGACAAATCTACCGAAAATGCCTGCCCAAAAGTCCAACTTTTGTATTTTTGGTTCATCAAAAGTCGGTAACATGTTAGTTTTTCATAGTAGAACTACAAAAATGGGTTGAACTCCGCGTCAGTTCGGGGCAACGTTGAAAAAACGAAGGGAGTGAGGATGCACGGGGACGCGGTACGCCATGACAGGGTGAAGTACGCCTTCATCTGGCCGGCGTTTATCATCGTACTGGTGATAACGATCTTCCCGCTTATCTACGCGCTCACCGTGAGCTTCCAGTCCGTGCGCCTGGTGCCACCGCTTCCACCGCGCTTCGTGGGCTTTGACAACTACGCCGACATTCTATCGTCTTCGCGGTTTTGGGGGTCGACCTGGACCACGGCGACCATCGTTTTTGTTTCGGTCGCTTTCCAATACGCGCTGGGCTTCCTGCTGGCGCTTGCGCTCCACCACAATGTGCGCGGATCATCGCTCTATCGCGTTGTGTTTTTGCTGCCGATGTTCATTGCGCCTGTGTGCGTAGCATTGATCGCGCGCATGGTGTTCCACCCCTATCTCGGCCCGGTCAATGATGCCGTGGTGGCGATGGGGTTTGGCAATTTGCCGTTTCTCACCGAGCCAGCCCTTGCGATCATGGTGCTGATTTCCATCGAGACCTGGCAGTGGACACCGTTTGTGACGCTGCTGATGCTGGCTGGATTGCAGAGCATGCCCAGCGAAGTGTTCGAGGCCGCGCGGGTGGACGATATTGGCCCGTGGCGACGCTTCTGGGATCTGACCTTCCCGATGCTTCTGCCGCTTTCGGTTGCCGTGATTTTTATCCGGCTGATTGAAGGGTTCAAAGTCATCGACACGGTGTTTGTGCTGACCGGCGGTGGACCGGGGACCGCGACCGAAACACTCACGCTGTTTGCCTACAATGAGGGCTTCAAGAAGTTCAATCTGGGCATGACGTCAGCGCTCTCCTTTGTCTTCCTCATTGTTGTGATTGTGTTTGGCACGATCTATCTCGCAGCCGCGCGTCGTCTCATGAAGAGGTACGCGTAGTGGAAAATCGCTCCCTTCGTACCATCGGCCTTGTCGGTTGCCTGGTTTGGCTCTTCTTCTCGTTTTTTCCGCTCTATTGGGTGTTCGTCACTGCGTTCAAACCGCCTTTGGCTGTCTCGCAAGGTGCGACGTACATTCCATTCGTCGATTTTCAGCCGACATTGCAAGCGTTTCGTGATGCGTTTTCTGGCATTCGCGGAGACTTTTTCGGGCCGATCGTGGCCTCGATTTCCATCTCTGTAATGGCAACGGCGCTCTCGGTTTTTCTTGGCGCGATGGCGGCTTATTCGCTGGTGCGATTTGAGTTTCGCATCCGCTTGATGTCGGGCCTTATGTTCGGTGTCATCTCCATTGGTGGCTTTGTGCTGCTCAACAGCACGTTTGATATCGATGTGCCGTACGCGTTGCTGATCGTTTTGGTCCTGGCGCTTATCGTCTCCATATGGATGAACCGATACCGTTTGCCCGGGCCGGTGCTTGGCAACAACGATGTGACGTTCTGGTTTGTCTCGCAGCGTATGTTTCCACCCATCGTGTCGGCGTTTGCCTTGTTCCTGCTCTACGCCGAAGTGGGTCGAGCCGGGTTCCCTTTGCTCGATAGCTATCTGGGTATGGTGCTTGCCTACACGGCGTTCGGTTTGCCGTTCGCGGTGTGGCTGATGCGCGACTTTTTCTCCACCGTTCCCATCGAGGTGGAAGAGGCGGCGCAGGTCGACAATATCGGCCGCATGCGCATTTTCATTCAGATTGTGCTGCCCATGTCGCTGCCTGGACTGCTTGCGACATCAATGATTGTGCTTGCCTTCATTTGGAACGAATTCCTGTTCGCCTTGCTGCTTACGTCAGGCGACTGGCAAACCCTGCCCATCCTTCTTGCCGGACAACAATCCAGTCGCGGTGACGAATGGTGGGCAATCTCCGTTGCGGCGCTGATCGCCATCATTCCGATGGTCGTGATCGCTGCAATTTTGGGCCGGATGATGCGATCTGGCCTTCTCTCCGGTTCAATAAAATAATCTTCACAAGGGAGGAAACCATGAAGAGACTTCTACTATCCACCGTGGCTTTTGCAGCGCTTGGCGCTGGAACGGCTCTGGCCTGTGAACCCGACTACACCGGCGTGACGCTCAACGTTTCAACGCAGAACGGCCCAGCGATTGCCTCCGCTCTCGCGGCGGCGGCTGTGAGTTGGGAAGAGCGCACTTGCGGAACGGTCAATGTGATCGAATTCCCGTTCGGTGAGCTCTATCCGAAATTCCTGACAGCCATGAGCCAGCAAACCGGCGACTTTGATGTCATCGGCTTTGTTCCAGCTTGGCTTCCCGACTTCTCCACCTTCCTGTCCAGCATGCCTGCTGAGCTACAAGAAGGTTCCAACTGGGATGATATCCACCCGGTTTACCGCGAACGCCTGATGACGTGGAACGGCGAAGTGAAGTCGGCCACAATGGACGGCGACATGCACATGCTGAACTTGCGGGCAGACCTTCTGGAAGATCCAGACGAAATGGCCGCGTTTGAAGCAGCTTACGGCTATCCACTCGCAGCACCGGTGACGTGGGAGCAGTATTATGATCAGGCGGAGTTCTTCCATCGTCCCGACGATGGCCTCTTCGGTACAGCCGAAGCCTATCGCCGTGGTGGCCAGCAGTTCTGGTACTTCTTCTCCCATGCTGCGAGCTACACAAACCACCCAGACAATCCTGGTTCCATGTTCTTCGATCCGGAGACCATGGAAGCGCAGATCAACAACCCTGGTTGGTTGCGTGCGTTGGAAGAATATAAGCGCGGGCTGGACTTCAACCCTCCCGGTGCTTTGAACAATGGTTCTGGCGATGTGCGTCCGCTTTATGCTGGTGGCACGGTTGCAATGAACATCGACTGGGCTGACTCAGGCGTTCTGGGCTCCACGGAAGGTTCCATTGAAGGCCATGTCCGCACGGCCATGCTGCCTGGTTCGACGGAAATCTGGAACCATGTGACAGGCGAGTGGGACAGCTATGATGAAGTCGTTCACTCACCATTCTTGGCGTTTGGCGGTTGGCAACTGGCGGTTCCTGCCGACAGTGAGAACCCTGAAGCTGCATGGGACTTTGTTGCTGAGGTGATCAGCCCTGAAGTTTCCGGTCAGGCGATTGTTACGGCCAACTCCGGTGTGAATCCTTATCGCTTCAGCCACTATGAGAACCTTGAAAACTGGTCTTCGGTCTTCTCTGAAGAAGAAGCAGCCAGCTATCTGGGTGCTCAGCGCGCTTCACTCGATGCGCCGAACGTTGCGCTCGATCTGCGTCTGCCAGGCTTCTTCTCTTACACTGAGATTTTGGAAATTGAACTTTCCAAAGCTTTGGCTGGTCAAGTGACGCCGCAGGAAGCACTCGATGCGATTGCTGAAGGCTGGGATGCTTTGACCGATGAGTTCGGTCGCGACACTCAGCTGGCTGCTTATCGCGCATCGGTTGGCCTGCCACCAATGTAAGCCAGTTTGGCTGTATGCTTTGTGCCTCCCGGCCTTGTGGTCGGGGGGCATGTTTTTGAAGGAGACCGCGTGTGTCGCACGTTGAACTGAAAGACGTCACCAAGAACTTCGGTGATGTGAATGTTATCCCTCCGCTCTCGCTGACCATTGAGCAGGGCGAGTTCATTGTGCTTGTCGGGCCATCGGGTTGCGGCAAAACCACCACCTTGCGCATGTTGGCTGGCTTGGAATTGCCAACGTCCGGCAACATTAGCATCAGCGGCAAGGACGTGACCTTTGCTCGACCTGGCGAGCGCGATTGCGCGATGGTGTTTCAGAACTATGCGCTCTATCCGCACATGAGTGTGCGCAACAATATCGGGTACGCGATGAAGGTGCATGGCACCGATAAGGCGGTGATAGAGGAGCGGGTAGGTGAGGCGGCCAAGTTGCTCGGCCTTGACCCCTACCTTGATCGCAAACCCAGAGAATCTTTCCGGTGGTCAGCGTCAGCGCGTTGCGATTGGTCGTGCACTGGTCCGCCAACCGGAAGTGTTCCTGTTCGATGAGCCACTCTCGAACCTGGATGCCAAATTGCGTGTTGATATGCGCACCGAAATTAAGCTGTTGCAGCGCCGTCTTGGCACCACTGCCGTCTATGTCACGCACGACCAGGTGGAGGCCATGACCATGGCTGACCGCGTGGTTGTGATGCGAAATGGCGTTATTGAACAGGCTGCAGAACCGATTGTTCTTTACGAGCGCCCGGCCAACCTTTTCGTCGCTGACTTTATTGGCTCACCTTCGATGAATGTTTTCAAGGCAGCTATTGAGGATGGCGCTGTTAAGTTGGGTGATCAAACACTGCCCTTACCGCCTGAAGAGGCAAAACGTCTGGGCAACCGGGGGCAGGTGATGTTCGGCATTCGTCCAGAACATATGCGCCAGTCCGAGCATACTGCGACGCTGACCATCGATCCGGTTGTCATTGAACCGCTGGGCGCGCACACGCTGGTGCTTGGGACTGTGAACGGTGAGAAAGTCACCGCGCAAGTGGACCCGCGCTTTGATGTGGCGGTGAACGAGGCTTGCCCGATCACTGTCGATATGACGCAAGCGCACTTCTTTGATCCCGAAACAGAGCAGCGTCTCTAGTGCGTGATCTTTACCTGGCCATCGATGTCGGCACGGGCAGCTTGCGGGCCGCGCTGGTTGATCGGTCAGGGCGGATCCTCGCTTTCGCCAACCGCGAGCATGATCAGATCGTCCCGCAGCATAGTTGGTCGGAACAGCGGCCCGCTGACTGGTGGAACGGGACGGTTGAAAGCATCCGCGAAGTGCTGGGCAAAGTTGAGAATGCACCAGATCGTGTTGCTGCTCTATGCGCATGCGGTCAGATGCACGGCTCCGTGCTCATCGATGACGATGGGCAACTGACGCGCGAGGCGGCACTGCTTTGGAATGACAAAAGAACGGTCCCACAGGTCGAAGCGTTTGCAGCGCGGGTGCCAGCCGACCAACCGTTGGCCCACACCGCCAACACGCCAGCCCCTGCTTGGCCAGCCTTTAAACTTGCCTGGCTGATGGAGAACGATCCGCAAAGCGTTGCGCAGGCGTCTAGCCTGCTGATGCCTAAGGATTGGATCAACTACAAACTGACGGGCGAATGCGCGCAAGATGTGACGGAAGCCTCGCTGAGCTTCCTGATGGACTGGAAGACGCGTAGCTGGTCCGATGAGATGATCAAGCTGACGGGCGTTCCTGGTGAATTGCTTCCACCGCTTCGCGATCCGCAAGATGTGCTTGCAGGATTGTCAGATGAAGCCGCCAATCTGCTTGGCCTAAGCGCCGGCATTCCCGTTCTGGTGGGCGCTGGCGATTATCCGTTGGCGCTGCTTGGCTCGGGCGTGACAGAGCCTGGAACAGGATCTGATGTTACGGGCACCTCGACCATAATCACACTGATGCATGATACGCCGGTTCTTGATCCCAGTGTCTCCAATGTCATTGGTGCCGGCGGCACCTGGGGCAGTTTTACACTGCTTGATGCGGGCGGTGATGCGGTGCGTTGGGCGCGGCGTGCGTTTCACGACAATCGCCGAAGCTACGCTGAGGTTGCCGAGGCCGCTACACAGGCGAAGGCGGGATCGAAAGGCTTGTTCTTCTTGCCTTATCTTTCTGGAGAACGCTTTGGCGATCACACCAATTCCCGCGCGCAGTTCTTTGGTTTGACCTCATCGCATGGCTTGTCAGAGATGCACCGTGCTGTGCTGGAAGGCGTAGCTTTCTCCGTGCGTCACCGGCTGGATGCTTTGCAGGGCGAGCATGGTCGGCCGGAGCGGATTGTTGCGTCGAGTGGTGGCGCCAAGTCTCGGCTCTGGCTTGAAATCAAGGCAAGCATGTACAACGTACCCTATGCCGTGCCTGAAGAGCTGGAGTGCGGCGTTGTCGGCGCGGCCATGCTGGCGTCGATTGCCGCTGGTGATACGGCTGATGTTGCCGAGGCTACGCACACCATGGTGCGGTTTGTTGAAGATGTTCATCCCGACCCGCAGACTGTCGCGCTCTATGATGCGATGATGCCGATCTACGCTGATCTCTATACGGCGGCCCAGCCCTTTTACGCTCGTCTCGACGGGCTTCCCCACTAACTCGAAAGCCAAACCAATGACTGCGATCCCCTCTCTTTCTCTCCTCGACGGTAGATCCATCCCGCAGCTTGGGTTTGGTCTCTGGCAGGTCCCAGAAGACACAACTGGCCAAACCGTGGCGCAAGCCTTGCAGCTTGGCTATCGCTTGCTTGATGGCGCTGCGATCTACGGCAATGAAGTTGGCCAGGGCGAAGGCCTGCGCGCTTCTGACTTGCCGCGCGATGATGTGTTCGTCACAACCAAGGTTTGGAATGACAATCAAGGTTTTGACAGCACGCTGCGCGCCATTGATGCGAGCTTGGAACGTTTGGGCCTTGATGCCGTTGATCTCTGCCTCATCCACTGGCCGTGTCCGAACAAAGGGCTTTATGTGGAGACGTGGAAAGCCTTCATCCGCGCCAAGGAGGAGGGCAAACTGCGCTCCATCGGTGTGTCCAATTTCGCGTCTGCTCATCTAGAGCGCATTATCGGTGAGACGGGCGTAACCCCGGTCCTCAACCAGATCGAACTGCATCCGCGTTTCCAGCAGGCAGAGCTGCGTGCTTTCCATGCTGACCACGCCATCATCACCCAAAGCTGGACGCCGCTTGGCAAATCAAAAAGCTTCGATGATCCGGTGATTGTTGCCATCAGCGAGCGTTTGAACAAAAGCCCAGCGCAGATCATTCTACGCTGGCATGTCCAGCTTGGCTGTTCGGTGATTCCGCGCTCCACGAACCCTGAGCGCATGGCGCAAAACATGGCTCTGTTTGATTTTGAACTCACTGCCGATGATATGTCAGCCATTGCTGGCTTGGATGCGGGTGATCGACTTGGGCCAGACCCAGCAACCTTCGAGTAGAGAGGTCGGTTAGCCATCAGGTGATGCGCCAACCGCTTGTAGTTTGCGGTGAATTCAATTGACTTCGAGCGGGCGATGGTTCACCTGTCGCTTCGCTTTACTTGATGTTTGACCGGTATGTCGCCAGATAGACATCGACGCTAAAGCGTTTCGCCCAAAGATTTAACCGTCGATGGGTACCATCCCCCTGAAGCATACAGACGATCCGTATGCGAGCACCGGCTGCGCCCCAAGGTTTTATCCATGGCGCACTCTTCGTGCTCACCAACGAGTACGACCCGGTGTTCATTCGCGCTGTTTGCCCAAGTGAGGCGCAGCGGCGCCAACCTTTTTGAAAGAACAGATTTGACACAGTTTTCGGACCTCGGCCTCGCCGAGCCCATTCTTCATGCCGTTTCGGGTGAAGGCTATTCCACCGCGACACCCATCCAGGGCCAGGTGATTCCCGCTATGCTTGCCGGGCACGATGTGCTCGGCATCGCCCAGACCGGCACCGGCAAAACAGCAGCGTTCGTGTTGCCGTTGCTGCACGCTTTGGCGCTTGAAAAAGCCGAGCTGAAGCAAGGTGAGCTAACTGACAAGCGCGTTCACAAGGCCTTCGTGCCGCGCAAACCCAAGACCGCGAAAGCGCTCATCCTTGTGCCGACACGCGAACTGGCGCAGCAGATTTCTGTCGCTGTAAAAACCTATGGCCGGAATTTGAAGCCCGTTGTCGGCGTGATTGTCGGTGGCGCCAGTGCATCGGTACAGGCCAAAGCAATGGCTGATGGTGTCGACATTCTGGTCGCAACGCCTGGGCGCCTGGAAGACCATATGCGCTCTGGCGCCGTTCGTCTCCACAGCACTGATCTGGTGGTGCTTGATGAAGCCGATCAGATGCTCGACATGGGCTTTATCCCCGCGATGCGTCGCATTCTGGGTGCTGTTGCCAGCCCACGTCAGACGGTCCTGCTCTCGGCGACAATGCCCAAACCGCTGGCGGCTTTGGCGAAGGACTTTCAGGACAATCCGGAGAAGATTTCGGTTGCACCGCAGTCCAAACCGATCGACCGTATTGCGCAATCCGTTCTGCACATTCCTGCAGCGCAGAAACGTGACAAGCTGCTCGATCTGCTTGCTCCGCTCGAGGTGGAACGGGCCATTGTCTTCACGCGCACCAAGCACGGTGCTGACAAGGTTGCCAAGTTCCTTGCCTCCTACGGGCTGAAGAACGCGGTGATCCATGGCAATCGTAGCCAAGGCCAACGCGAGAAGGCACTTCAGGCCTTTAAACGCGGTGATGTGAAAGCTTTGATTGCGACCGACGTGGCGGCACGGGGCATCGATATTGATGGCGTGTCCCACGTGGTGAACTTTGAGCTGCCCAATGTGCCGGAAGCCTATGTGCACCGTATTGGGCGGACAGCACGTGCGGGTAACAGCGGCGTCGCGATTTCTTTGGTCGATCCTGCCGAGCGCAAACTGCTGCGCGACATTGAACGTCTCATCAAACAAAGCGTGCCCGTCCACGGTGATGTTGAGGCCGTTGAGCGCGTGAAGGTGCAGGTTGCCACCCAGCCGCAGGCTGAAAAAGGCAGCAAGAAGAAGGACCGTCACCGTGATCGGGTGAATGCCAAAGACAAAGGCAAGCGCCGCGTTCCAACAGATGAAAATCGCCGCGACAAGCAGGCAGCCAAACCGTCCATGAAGAAGGGCGGTAAGCGCGAGGACTTTGGTTTTGATCCGTTGAACCCAACTGAGGTTGCAGCCCAGGGCAAGAAACCATCACGTCAGGAACGCAAAGCTAAAGGTGGTCGTGCAGGCGACGGTTCTACCGGTGCTGTGAAGTGGTTCAACAACCGAAAAGGCTACGGCTTCTTGGCGCAAGACAATGGTGGACCAGACGTTTTCGTCCATATCAGCGCGGTTGAGAAAGCTGGCCTGAAAGCCGTCAATGAAGGTCAGACGTTCCACTATGAGCTGGCCGAAGAAAAGCGCGGTAAGCTGACTGCCGTGAACCTGCGCGCGGCCTAGAGTAACGGATTAGAGAAGCTGGGTCGCCACCAAGATGGCGGCCCCGCCAAGTCCGGTGTAAAGCGCGCACCAAATCACGGTGCGTGCCAGCACCTTTCCCTCTTTGCCAATCAAACCGACCGTGGCTGCCCCAGCAATGATGTTGTGGGGCGCGATGATGTTGCCGATGGCGGAACCGAAGCCTTGCGCGGCGACCATTGTGGTTTCCGGCAGGCCAAGCGCATCCGCCGCTGAGACCTGAAGTTCAGTGAAGAGAATGTTGGAGGTCGTCGCCGAGCCTGTGATGAAGGTGCCGAGTACGCCGACAGCCGGTGCGAACAGTGGCCAAAAGGTGCCGGTGGTGGCGGCTGCATCGGCAAGTGTGGTGATCATGCCCGATTGCACCATAAGCCGCGACAGCGAGAGCATCACGAACAGGGCCAGGCTCACCACAAGCAGACGTTTTAGTGCTTCCTGGGTTGCCGGCGCTATGGCGTTGGTGCGCTGTGTGATCAGTGCGCCGATGATCAAGCCACCCCAAAGTAGGGTGCCAGGATGATAGAGTGGCGCAAAACTTCCTGAAAACTGTTCGAACAATGACCAGGACAACGCTGCCTCGCTGGTCACGGCACGCAGTGGCTCAATCAGCCGCGTGGCCAGCACAAGTGCGACGATGATGAGGTAGGGCGTGAGATCCGCGACAAGGGATCTTAACGCCAGCGGCTTGTTAGACCCGAGCTGTCGCAGGACTGAGACAAAAATGATGGTGCCGATTAAGGCGCCTGCCAGCGAGGGTAGTTCAGGTCCAGCCAAGTAGGCAAGGGCCAAGAACGGCAGGAAGAAAAAGACACCTGCCAGCAGTGTCCAACCAAGTTCGCTGCGCGTGATCGGCCCGTCATCTGCAAGACGCACCATGGCAAACAGCAGAATCCATCCAAGGCAGGCATGAAGCAGGGCGACATGGCCAGCAAGTTCTTCTGCGCCAAGGCCGGTCAGTTCCAGTTGCGCCAGCGTCGGTGTGCCCACGGCACCAAACGAGACGCCAGCGGCGTGGCCTAGCAGGGCCAGCGTGACTGCGCGAATGGGAGAGTAGCCGATACCAAGCAGCAGCGGGGCTGCCAGTGCCACAGGTGTTCCGAACCCTGCAGCGCCTTCGATGAAAAGGCCAAAAAACCAAGCGATCAGGAGGGCTTGAATGCGGCGATTATCGGTCAGGCCAGCCAGCGCATCGCGAATGCGATCAATGGCGCCAACGCGGCTCTGATAGGCGTAAAGCGCCAGCGCTGGAAAGATAATCCAGAGGATTGTGAGTGTTGAATGCGCGGCCTCGGCTAGCGTTCCCGTTGCTGCTGCACGCAAAGGCAGACTAACAGCTTCGGCCAGATCAAACGGCCCGAACAATGCCAAACCGGCAGCGATTGCAAAGCCTGCCAGCCCTGCAACAATGGCGGAGGTGTGCAGCACCGCCATGCCGATGAGCACGCAGATCAATGGCAAGGCGGCAAGCAAAATGGGCAAGTGGCTTTATCGCTTCAAAAAAAGAGTGTCTTTTTAAGCGATAGCCAGAGGTCGCTGCGCTATCAAGCAACCCCTGATGGAAGAGTGCACAAATCGCACCAGCTCGGTCTCACGATATGCGCGCTGGTCCCTAAACCCAGGGGCGGTCGGCGTCCATTTTGCCTTCAAAGCTATCGATGTGCGGTGCTTTTTCCATGGTCAGGCCGATGTCATCCAAGCCGTTCATCAGGCAGTGCTTGCGAAACGCATCGATTTCGAAACTGATCGTGCCGCCGTCTGGGCCTTTGATGGTTTGGTTTTCAAGGTCCACACTCAGCGTCGCGTTGGAGCCGCGCTGCGCATCGTCCATCAGCGCGTCGAGTTCGTCTGAAGAGACAACGATCGGCAAAATGCCGTTCTTGAAGCAGTTGTTGTAGAAAATGTCAGCGAAGCTGGTGGAGATCACGCAGCGAATGCCGTAATCGAGCAGCGCCCAAGGCGCGTGCTCACGGCTTGATCCGCAGCCGAAATTGTCGCCAGCCACCAGAATGTTCGCGCCGCGATAGGCCGCTTTGTTGAGCACGAAATCGGTGTTCTCGCTGCCATCTTCATTATAGCGCATCTCGTAGAACAGGCTTTTGCCAAGGCCGGTGCGCTTGATGGTTTTCAAGAACTGTTTGGGGATGATCATGTCGGTATCGACATTGATCACGGGCATCGGCGCTGCGACCGATGTGAGGGTCGTGAACTTTTCCATGGATGTGAAATCTCCTGATCGGCGTCCTGTTAGCAAGCGCGGCGCAGCGCCACAAGACTGCCTCGTATGACGCTTGACCAGACCTCTCGTCTCTGACACTGGCAAAGCATGGCTGATGCGACCTCGTCCTCCACCCTTGTCCCCCATTTTACGGCCAAAGGTTTGGTGCGCGGTGGCCAGCGACTGCTCCCAGTTTCAGTGTTTGTGTTTCCCTTTGGGGTGGCTTTCGGAGCTGCAGCCATCGAGAGCGGACTGACAATCGATCAGGCCATGGTCATGAGTTTGACGGTGTTTGCCGGAGCCTCGCAGTTTGCTGCGCTCGACCTTTGGCAGACGCCGCTTCCCTTTCTCTCGCTTGCCCTTGTGGTGTTGGCGGTGAACGCTCGTCACCTCATTCTCGGCGCGGCGATCTCACCTTATGTAAACCGGCTTCCACCGCGACACTGGTTTGGGGCGTTGATGCTGCTTTCTGATGTGAATTTCGCCGACAGCTATCAAGCGATGAAGGAAGGCGAGCGCGATGCCGCCCATATTCTCGGTGGTGGGCTGGTGTTGTGGTCGGTTTGGGCCGTTTCGACAGCCGTTGGTGTTTTTGCTGGCACATTGCTTGGCGATCTGGAACGCTTTGGCGTTGATGTTGTTATGGCGGCGTTCTTTGCAGCGCTGGCGATAGGCATGGTGCCAAACATGAAGGCGGCGCTTCCGGTGGGTGTTGCTTGTGCGGTTGCCATTCTTTCCATGCCGATCCTGCCGACAGGTTGGAACATCATTGCTGCGGCTTTGTCGGGTGGCTTGGTCGGTGCTGCTTTCCCAAGTGAAGGGAAGGCCGAACCATGACGGTTGATCCCACCACAGCCTACCTTGCCATCGCCATGATGGCCTTCGTCACGCTCGGTACCCGGCTTGGCGGAGCATTTGTAATGCGGTTTGTGACCATGTCGCCGCGCATCACCAGCTTTTTGGAAGCGATGTCTGCCTCGGTGCTTGCAGCGATTGTGGTCACGTTTATCGTCAACAATAGTACCCGCGAGGCGCTTGCGGTGGGTGTTGCTGTTCTGGTGATGTTGGCAACCCGCAGCGCCATTTGGGCGATGTTCATCGCGATGGCGTTTGCAGCCGGTTGGTCGTTGTTTTTGACCTAAGGGCTCTCGGCCTCAATCCGATCCATATCATCGTCTGACAGGCCGATGTGGTGACCCATTTCATGAATAAACACGTGGCGGACAACCGCGCCGAGCGTTTCCTCATGCTCGGCCCAATAGTCAAGGATGGGTCTGCGGTAGAGCCAAATCGCGTTGTCCAACTCGCCGGACTTACCCAAGCCTCCACCCTGGGCAATGCCCTCGCCGACAAAAAGGCCAAGAAGCTCAAACGGCGATTCCATATCCATCTCGGCGAGCGTGTCAGCGTCCGCAAAGTTGTCGATACGCACAGCGACCTGACGCGCGATGTCGGCAAAGGGGTCTGGAAGCTCACGCAGCGCATCGCGCGTTAGACCGGCAAAATCGTCCAGCGATGGCGCCATAGCATCAGCCCATCTATTGGCGGGAAAATCGGGTAGTTTCTGTCCCATAGCGGTGTTGGTCTTGCCGTTTCGTCTCAGTTTGAGTGGAGGCTGGCCCACCGCGCCCCTGTCCCGCGCCTTATGAGGTTACATAAAGACGTGACCAGACTGCTTCAAGATAAGCCGCCTTGTTGGGGTGGCTCGACAGGGTTCCTTGCTTCGTCAATAGTCCGCTTCAAGGTGCGGCACGAGAGAATCACTTTGGCACCGAAACAAACACATGCGGCGTTCCCCTTGCCCGCGATGGGCAGTTACGTGATGCGCGGCAAATCGGGAGGGGATGTGTCATGAGCCAGTCGGCACAAGTGCAGAAGCGCAAGCTCATCGAAGCGGCTGTGAAAGTGCTCGGTGAGGAAGCTGACGGTGCAGAGGCGCTGTCGAAGTTTGCCGCTGCATTGTTTCGGGAAGGCGCTGCGGAAGACCTGGTCACCTACTCTGCGGCTGAGCTAGCAGCGATCGCGCGGGACACATTTGAGCGCATGTCAGACAGACGGTCTGGCCAAGCGTTTGTGCGGGTCTTCAACCCTAAACCAGTTTCAGGTGATGGTGTGCTGAGCGATGTCTCGGCCGTCGAAATCGTCAACGACAATATGCCGTTCCTTGTCGACTCGGTGATGAGCGAATTGCAGGGCGCCAGCGTTGATCTGCGGTTGGTCCTTCATCCGGTTCTTTGGGTCAATCGCGATGCCAATGGTCACCTGACGCACGTGCATGGCCATGAACGCCCGATGGGGGATGAAACCGCTCTTCGCGAGAGCGTTATCCTGTTCCATGTTGAGCAGATGGACAGCGTGTCCGACCGTGATGCGCTAGAAACCGGCATCCACGCTGTGTTGGCTGATGTTCGTTTGGCGGTGCGCGATTGGAAAGCGATGCGCCACCGGGTGAACCAGGTGGTTATGGGCTATAAGTCCGACCCTCCTTCTCTGCCCGTGGATGAGCTGGCTGAAGGCATTCAATTCATTGACTGGGTGTTGGACGACAACTTCACCTTCCTTGGTATGCGGGACTACAAATTCGTCGATGACGGTGAAGGCGGGTCATTGGAACGGGTGGATGTGCCAGGTCTCGGCTTGCTCTCTGATCCCGATTTGATGGTGCTGCGCAAAGGGGCAACCTTTGTCACCCACACGCCAGAGCTTCTGGACTTTATGCGCCGGCCCGAGCCGCTTTTGGTGACCAAAGCCAACATTCGCAGCCGTGTTCATCGGCGCACCTACATGGACTATATCGGGCTCAAAACCTACGCCGAAGATGGCACGCTGTTTGGCGAGCTTCGCATTGTCGGCCTGTTCTCTGCCACCGCTTACACCCGCTCCACGCGCAACATTCCCTATCTGCGCCGTAAAACTGATCAGGTGATGGAGCGGTCCGGTTATGATCCTGACAGCCATTCCGGTCGTGCGTTGGCCAATGTGCTGGAGAGCTATCCGCGCGATGAGTTGTTTCAGCTCGACTTAGAGACCTTACACCGCTTCTCGACTGCGATCTTGCAATTGGGCGAGCGCCCACGTGTGCGGGTGCTCTCGCGGATCGATAAGTTTGACCGGTTCGTTTCCACCTTGGTTTTTGTGCCTCGTGAACGTTACTCCACCGGGATGCGCATGAAGATCGGGGAGTGGCTGGCCGAGCAGTATCAAGGACGGGTCTCAGCTTGGTATGTGGCCTATCCCGAAGGCCCCCTAGCGCGGGTCCATTTCATCATCGGCCGCTCTGAAGGTGACACGCCTGATATCGCGCAAGAGGTGCTCGAAGAGGGTGTCGCAGGCATTGTGCGCACCTGGACGGATGCTTTCCGTTCGGCAGTCCGGGCAAGTCAAGACAGCGTGCGTAGCGCTTTGCTTCTAAGCCGCTACGGCGATGCCTTCACCGGTGCCTATCGCGAGGCGTTCTCAGGCGAAGCCGCGTTAGACGATGCGGTGATGATGGAGAGCCTTGGCGAGAGCCGAAGTCTGCAACTGGCCTTCCGTGGGCGCGATGACACCGATGGAAAACGCATCGATCTTAAGCTCTACCACGTTGGTAAGCCGATCGCTTTGTCCGACCGCATGCCGATTATTGAGGCCATGGGTTTCCGCGCGATCAATGAGCGGACGTACCGCGTTGAGCGTCGCGATGCGGAGCCGGTTTGGATTCACGATATCCTGCTGGAACGCGCCAATGGTGAGGCTATCGATCTGGAGTCGTTGGCTGAACCGCTAAAGGCTGGGTTTTTGGCGGTTTGGTATGGCCAAGCAGAAAATGATGGTTTCAACACGTTGATTGCCAGCGCTAGCCTGCCTTGGCGCGATGTGGCGATGCTGCGTGCGTTGGCCCGGTATCTTCGCCAAGCCCTGCTTGCTTTCAGCCCTGACTATGTTTGGGAAACGCTGATCAAGCACGAGCAGATCACGACATCGCTGGTTGATCTTTTCCACGCTCGTCTTGACCCTCGTAAAACTGAAGCTGAGCGTGATCATCAATCAGAGAAGATCGCCGCAGCCATCAGCATGGCTTTGGAGGATGTCTCCAGTTTGGATGAGGACACGATCTTGCGTCGGTTCCTCAATCTTATTCAGTCGATCTTGCGGACCAACTTTTTCCAGCCTGGCACGGATGGCAAACCCAAACCAACCTTCGCCTTCAAGATTGATTCAAAGAATGTCGATGGCTTGCCTGAGCCACGCCCCTTGCGCGAGATCTCGGTTTATTCACCGCGTGTGGAAGGGGTTCACTTGCGCGGTGGCATGATCGCCCGTGGTGGCCTGCGTTGGTCGGATCGTCCGCAGGATTTCCGCACCGAAGTGCTGGGCCTTGCCAAGGCGCAGCAAGTAAAGAACGCGGTGATCGTCCCGTTTGGTGCCAAAGGTGGGTTTGTGCCCAAACAGCTTCCGCCCCGTGATGATCGTGAGGCGTGGTTCAACGAAGGCACTGAAGCCTACAAGATTTTCATCTCCTCATTGCTCGATGTGACCGACAATTTGTCGCTTGATGGCATCGAACCACCTGATGCGGTGGTGCGATTGGATGGCGATGATCCTTATCTGGTGGTCGCAGCCGACAAAGGCACGGCGACCTTCTCCGATACCGCCAACGGCATCTCGGAGGCGCATGGTTTCTGGATGGGTGATGCGTTCGCGTCTGGTGGGTCCCAAGGCTACGATCATAAAAAGATGGGCATCACCGCCCGTGGTGGCTGGGAAGCGGTGAAACGCCACTTCCGCGAAATGGATGTCGATATCCAGACTGAGCCGTTCACCGTTGTCGGTGTTGGCGATATGTCGGGCGATGTTTTTGGCAATGGCATGTTGCTTTCGCCAGCCATCAAGTTGTTGGCGGCGTTTGATCACCGCGACATCTTCATCGACCCGGATCCCGACCCATCAATGAGCTTCGCTGAACGCCAGCGGCTGTTTGATTTGGGGCGTTCCAGTTGGCAGGACTACAACACCGACCTCATTTCCAAGGGCGGTGGCATCTATCCACGCTCGTCCAAGTCGATCACCCTTTCCAATGAAGCCCAAGCCGTGCTGGGGCTGGAGCAGGCTACCGTCACGCCCAACGAGCTGATGACGACAATCCTCAAGGCTGATGCTGATCTGCTGTGGTTTGGCGGCATTGGCACCTACATCAAGGCCACCGGCGAAAGCCAACTGGATGCCGGTGACCGCGCCAATGATGCGATCCGTATCAATGCGCCTGAGTTGCGCGTGAAGGTGATTGGCGAAGGTGCCAATCTGGGTATCACGCAGAAGGCGCGTATCGAGGCTGGTTTGCATGGGGTGCGGCTCAACACCGATGCGATTGACAACTCTGCTGGCGTGAACTCTTCCGACCTTGAGGTGAACATTAAGATCGCGCTTGGCGCTGCAGAGGCAGCAGGCAAGCTGGTGCGCGAGGACCGCAACACGCTGCTTGTCGAGATGACCGACGAGGTGGCGGCTCTGGTGCTGCGCAACAACTATTTGCAGACACTGTCAGTTTCGCTGACGGAAGCCAAAAACGAGAATGATTTCGGCTACCAGGCGCGCCTGATGAACACGCTGGAGGCCTCAGGTCTTCTGGATCGGGCGGTTGAGTTTCTGCCCGATGCGATGGCGCTTACCGAGAGGCGTGAGGCTGGCCAATGGCTAACCCGCCCGGAGCTGGCTGTTCTGCTAGCATACGCTAAGATCGATCTGTTCTCCTCGCTTCTTGAAAGCGATGTGCCTGATGATCCTTATCTTGGCCGGGAGATGTATCGCTACTTCCCAACGCCGATGCATGAACCTTATGGCGAGGAAATCGAAAACCATCGCCTGCGCCGTGAGATTATTGCCACGCAGCTTTCCAACTCGATGATCAACCGGGGTGGGGCAACGCTTGTCCAGATCGTGTCGGATACTACAGGCGCTTCGAAAGCTGACATCGCATGTGCCTTTGCTATCGTGCGCGATGCCTATCAGCTGACGGCGCTCAACGAGGAAATCGATGCGCTGGACACCAAAATTTCCGGTGCCTTGCAGCTGTCGCTTTACAGCGCTGTGCAACGCTTGGTGATCGACCGGATTGGGTGGTTCCTGACCAATGTCGATTTCTCCAAAGGCCTGGCTGATGTGGTGGATCACTACCGTGCTGGTATCGCTGATTTTGCACCGGTGCTCGAACGCACCATGGCGCGTCCGGTTGCTGAGCGCATCGCTGGCGATACGCAGGAACTGGTTGAGCGTGGTGTGCCCGAAGAGCTATCGGCGCGGATCGCCTCCATGGCGGTCTATTCGATCTTGCCGGATATGATCCTGGTGCGTGACGCCTGTGGGTTGGACACCGAGGCCGTGGCCAAGACCTATTTTGAGCTTGGAGCGATCTTCGGTTTGGGCCGTCTGGATGCGGCAGCGCGCGATCTTCAGGTCGCTGACTATTATGATGCATTGGCACTCGATCGGGCACGGCAATCGCTCGCCTCGGTTCGCCGTCGTCTGACCATCGACATCTTACAGCATGAAGGCGGACTTGATGCTTGGAAGGCTGAAAGGTCTGCCAAGGTGGAGCGCGTGGCCCATGCCATGAGCGACATCATTGATGGGGGCGCGTTGACGGTTTCCAAGCTTTCCGTTGCGGGTGGGTTGCTTGACGACCTCTCCTAAGACCTTCTCTGCATGACCCAAGCCGATCATATGGCCGAGGTCGCTGACAGCCTTTCCGATCCCCCGGCGGATCGGAAGGGTGTTTTCGGTTGGATCATGTTTGATGCAGCCATGCAGCCCTGGTTCACGTTGGTAACGACCTTCGTTTTTGGCCCTTATGTGGTTTCTGCTTTGGCTGCATCCCCCGCTGAAGGGCAGGCCTTGTGGGGCTATGCTGCAGGCTTTGCCGGTTTGACGATCGCGCTGTTGTCTCCACCCTTGGGGGCAATTGCCGATGCAGCGGGCCCACGCAAGCCTTGGATTGCGCTGCTTGGCCTCATCATGGCGATATGCGCGATCGGTCTTTGGTTTGCCGAACCGCGTGTTCCGTATGGTCTGACGCTTGCCTTGATCTTGTTTGCGGTTGGAACAGTTGCGGCGGAAATGGCCGGCGTCTTCAACAATGCCATGATGCCCACCCTTGTGCCTGCTGATAGGCTAGGTCGGCTGTCTGCTCACGGTTGGGCGGCTGGGTATTGTGCAGCTGTTGTCACTATTTTGATCGCCATCGGGCTGCTGGTTGGGTCACCGGAAACAGGGCGAACCATCCTGGGTCTTGAACCTTTGTTTGGCTTGGATGCGTCTGCCCGAGAGGGCGACAGGGCGGTGGGCCCGTTTACGGCGATTTGGTTTGCGGTTTTGGTGTTGCCGCTGATGGTCTTCACGCCAGATCGGCCAACGATGATGCCGATGTCACAGGCCATCGGACAGGGCCTTGCTGACCTGCGTGAGGGCCTGGCCGCATTGCGCGGCGAAAAACCGCTCACCACTTTTTTGATCGCGCATATGATTTATGCCGATGGTCTGGTGGCGCTTTTTGCTTTCGGTGGCATCTACGGCACGGGCGTTTTTGGCTGGACGATCACTGAGGTCGGTCTTTTCGGTATCTTGTTGACCATCACCGGGACGATAGGTGCGTTGATTGGTGGGCCTCTGGAAGACAAAGTTGGTGCCAAACCAGTCATCTTGACGAGCCTTGGTGTGCTCACCCTGGCCAGCCTGTCAGTGGTTAGTTTGAGCGCTGAGACTATGTTCTTCGTTATCCCGGTTTCTCCTGCGGACGGTCTTTTCGCCACGACGCCGGAGAAGCTTTATCTGGTACTTGGTGGCTTGATGGGTGCAGCAGCGGGGCCGTTGCAAGCTTCCTCCCGCGCACTTTTGGCACGTTTGGCGCCGCCGCATGCTCGGGCGCGCACGTTTGGATTGTTCGCCCTGTCCGGCAAAGTGACAAGCTTCGTAGGCCCATGGGCGGTGGCCACTGTAACAGCGCTAACCATGGATCAGCGCGCGGGCATTTCGGTGTTGATCCTCTTTTTCGTTGCAGGTGGCGCACTGCTTTTGCAGGTGCGTGTGCGCGAACGCGCCATGTGAGGCTTGATCCTTTACGATTTTTGGCCAACTCTTTGTTCCTGGTTCGATGCAAGGGAATCCGCCCCATGAGTGTCCAACGCTTGACTGCTTTGCTGGCTGGTGCTGCGGCGATGATCAGTGCGATGGTGACTGGTCCGGTTTTGGCACAAAACCAGGCACCCCAGCCCATCCAACCGATGCGGTTCTTGCTGGTAGACAATGACATCGACTGCCCTGCTTGCCGGTACATTCGCGCGGTTGGCGATATAGAAGATTTCACAGCCGCCCAGTTTCGCGACTTCGTCAAAGCCTACCGCCTGGAAGGGCAGGGCCTGACGGTCGTTTTCTCTTCGCCGGGTGGAGATGTGATAGCCGGTTTGCGTCTGGGTCGTGAGATCCGCGAGCAAGGCTTCAACACCCAGGTGGGTTTCCCGCAGCGTTTGCCACGCGGTGGTTACACGATGCGCTCGGGCGATTGCGCATCAGCTTGTACCTTTGCCTTTCTGGGCGGCGTGGAGCGTTACGCTGAGGATGATGTGATCGGCGTGCATCGCTTCTATCCGGGCAATTTGGAGCCAGACAATCGTGTTGTTCTGCGCCCTGGCGATGAAGCGGTTGCTGCGATGATCAAGGTTTACGCGCTTGATATGGGCGTCGATGACACCTTCATTGATATGTCGCTCGACGTGCCTCCGGCGGATATGCGCTACCTGTCCAATGATGAATTGCGCGACTATGCCGTCGTGAACGCTGAAGGCCCCATTCCTCTGGTGGCTCAGTTCCTTGAGGCGGATGCCAAAGGCAGTAATTAGCCTTGTTTGGCTAGTGCCGGAAGTGGCGCACACCCGTTAGAACCATCGCAAGGCCTGCCTCGTCAGCGGCTTGGATCACAGCATCATCGCGCATCGAACCGCCGGGTTGGATAACAGCCGTGGCCCCTGCTTCAGCTGCTGCGAGAAGCCCGTCAGGGAAGGGGAAGAACGCATCCGAGGCGACAACCGACCCGATGGCGAGGGATTGATCAAGGCCCGCGGTTTCAGCCGCCTCGGCGGCTTTCATGGCGGCGATCCGTGAGGAATCCAATCGGTTCATCTGGCCGGCGCCGACACCGACGGTTGCGCCGTCTTTAGCATAGACAATGGCATTGGATTTCACGTGCTTGGCAACCTTGAAGGCGAAGCGTAGATCGCGCATTTGCGCATCCGTTGGGGCGATCTTGGTGGCAACCGTGAGGTTGATATCCTCTGCCTCCAACGTGTCACGCCCCTGGACTAAGAACCCACCTGCTACGGTTCGGATCGCGTGTCCAGCGGTGCGTGGATCGGCCAAGCCACCGGTCAGCAAGAGACGAAGGTTCTTCTTTTTGGCGACCAGCGCTTTGGCCTCGTCATCGGCATCGGGCGCGATGATCACCTCAGTGAAGATTTCGGTGATTTTTGCAGCAGCTGTCCCGGTCAGCATGGTGTTCATGGCGACGATCCCGCCAAAGGCTGAAACTGGGTCGCAGCGCAGAGCCAGCGCATAGGCTTCTTCCAACGTTTCTTGCTGGGCAATGCCACACGGGTTGGCATGCTTGATGATGGCAATAGCTGGACCGGCGGCAGGATCAAAACTGGATGCCAACTCAAAAGCGGCATCGGCATCGTTGATGTTATTAAAGGAGAGTGGCTTGCCTTGCACCAGGTCTGCACGCGCCACACCGGGGCGTTTTTCGCCGGTGAGATAAAGCGCAGCGGCTTGGTGTGGGTTTTCGCCGTAGCGCATATCCAGCGCTTTTGTGCCGCCTAAAGTAACATGTGTTGGTAGGGCATCGGGCGTGTCACGGGCGAACCAAGCGGCTACCGCCGCATCATAGGCAGCGGTGCGGGCATAAGCCTTGCCAGCCAAGCTGGTGCGTGTCGCAAGACTTGTCTGACCGTCATGTGCCGCCAGGTCATCCAACACGGTTTGGTAGTCTTCTGGAGCGGTCACGACGGTAACATCTCCATGGTTTTTGGCCGCAGCTCGGATCATAGCCGGGCCACCAATGTCGATGTTCTCAATGACTGTGGCTGCGTCTGCATCAGCAGCAACAGTTGCCTCGAATGGGTAGAGGTTCACCACGAGCAGATCGATAGGCTCAATGTTTTGCTCGGCCATGGCAGCTTGATGCTCGCCGTTTGCGCGCACAGCCAGCAAACCTCCATGAACTTTGGGGTGCAGCGTTTTTACCCGGCCATCCATGATTTCTGGAAAGCCTGTCACGTCCGACACATCGGTGACGGCGATATCAGCCTCTTTCAAGGCGCGCGCTGTGCCGCCGGTGGATAGGATTGTGACACCATGCTCTGCAAGCTTGCGTGCGAAGGGTACCAGGTCTTGCTTATCGGATACCGACAGGAGGGCACGACGGATGGGGGCGAGGTCGCTCATGCGGGCGCGCTTTCATTTTGTGCTGACGGAGTTGTCTTGCTCAGGCTTGGCGCTAACACGCTCGGCCCTGCCAATGAAAGCTGGACACTTGCCTAATCTGGGGACGGGGCGTCCTGATCCTCTTCGATGGTCTCAAGCGGCGCATCTGTTGCTGGGGGCGCGTCAAAACCACCACCCATTTGAACGATGAACCGCCAATGCATCTCCGCTGGCCCACCGACTGGGCCCTCCACCAGGATGCGTCGCGCACGGCTTGGTCCGCGATAGGTTGGACGATCCGTGGGATCAACAATTTTGGCGGTGCCAGAATCGATCTCAAACATGATGGTATGGTGGCGCATCACAATGCGCATGCGCCGGTCACCTTCACTTCGAACACGCGCGCCCGGTTGCAGCTGAAAAGCCAAAGTGAACGGGTTGCGATTGGTGCTCGCAAGAGCACCTGAGGCGAACACCAATTGATCATGACCTTCAATCACCCGTCCGTTGTCGGACACGGTCAGGGAGCGTGCGTGATCGACGCCAAACTTTTGCCGATAGCCAGTGTGTCGGGCGCGAAAGCTACGCGTTGGAGCATCTGCGGACTTCTCGGTGGCGATGGCCAGGCCGTTTGCCACAAGCACGCTATCGGCATGCGCGTCTGGGAAGGTGGCGGAGGATACGCCGCCAACACACAGCGTGGAGTGTGCCGTTGTGCGGCGCTGATCCAAAAGGTCAGCGTCCACAGAGTATCCAATCTCCGGTGCGTTGGTGATGATTTTGGTTGCGGCGTAACTCCACTCAAAAGCCAATGTGGATGCATGGGCTTGTCGACTGGCTTCAAGGGGCGGAGCGCCTCCGCAATCGATCAGCAGAACCGAGTCTGGTGCTTCCAGCCGCGCATATCCGCTTTGCTGCGCCAAGATAGGCAGTGGGCCTCGCTCGGTATCAAAGAAAAGGATGGTTGCGATGAGGTCGGTTTCCAGCGCCATGATGCTGCGTGTGCCTTGAAAACGAACCAGTGTGCCATCGGGGTGGCGCAACATACGCAGCATACGCTGACCATTCTCGATCGACTGTAGCAACCGCTGTGGCGCGTTGAGACCACGGCCTTCCATCAGGGCTTTCAGCGAGAGCATGGCCGCCAGCAATGGTGGCAAGTCACCTGCGCGGCGGGTGCGCGGTCCACCATCGGCATTGAAGGTTATCTTGAGAGCTTCGGTGAGGGCATCTCTCGTTTGTTGCTTAAGTGCAATGTGATCGCTGAGAGCATGTGCAACTGACGCGCACGCCAGAACCAGCATGCAATGTTTTGTGGGGTCTTCGACTAGGGCGCGATGGGTGAATGCATACTGGGTATCAGCCAGAATGCTTGCCATGATGGTTCGATAATCCTGTGGGTCAGCTTCATCGAGCAGAAAGGCAGCATGGTTGGTCCATGCTAATGCGCGGCGGGCAGCCATGGAGGGTGTGTGAGCAAACTTTGGGTGTTTGCTCCGCGTCGCAATCCATCCAAGTACATGGTCGCGCGCGTGATCAGCGGCGATTGTTTGGGCTTCTTTGGTGCTGGTGGATGCCAATTCATAGGCGCGCAGATGGTGCAACCACTCGAAACTATGAAGGTCGCGCGCAAACTCTTCTGTGGGCGGCTCTATGTTAAAGAGCCTGCGCCCTTTTAACTCGATAACGCTATCAGCCAGGGCTATGTAACCTTCGATCCACTCGCTTGCGCGGGTTGGATCGGCAGTGCGCATATCGCGGGGCACGAGTTGGAAGAAGGCCCGGCGTGGCGACCATGTGCCCACCAAAAGGGTGGAAAGGCTCGCACCCATAGCGCGACGCCGACTCGTCAGCGACGAGCCGGTTCGTTTGAATGCTCCAAAAAGTGGTCGAAAGGTCGTTCCGATCGCCACCGTGCCTGCCCCCAGTCCCATTGAGAGTGCATGTTGTGATGCAAAACGCGATCACGCTGTGTGATAAGTGGCACGCAATAGCTCAAATTTTCGCTAAAAGCTTAGGAAACTTACAGTTCCGGTTAACATCGCTGGCTGATTTGCCTTTACGGCAGACCGCCAACTTGGATCAGTTGGGCGCACGCAGCCTGGCAACAAAAAAGCCATCCATGCCTGGGCAAACGCCATTTTGGTCGGCCGATAGGTGAGGCAGTGTGCGCACCGTTCCATCGTCCTGGATGACGCCTTTGGGGCCAAGGTCGGCCTCTATGGGGTCGAGCGACCAATCCTGATGCTCGCGCAGAAAGCGCGTGATCTGAGCTTCGCCCTCTTCGGGTTCCAATGAGCAGGTGGCAAAAACCAGAACCCCGTTCGGCTTCACAAAGTGTGCTGCCTTTTCCAGAAGGCTTGCTTGGAGCTTGGCCAAGGACTGGATATCGCGCTCACGTCGCAGATATCCAATGTCTGGGTTGCGGCGCAGCGTGCCCGTTGCCGAACATGGCGCATCGAGCAGAACAGCATCAAAGCGCTTCTTGGGTGAGTAGGTCAACGCATCGGCAATCTGGACTTCAACGGTGAGACCCAGGCGCTTCATGTTGGCGGCCAGGCGCTTCATTCGAGGTGCGGACTGATCAATGGCTGTAACGGTGCATCCGGCGCTCGCTAGTTGAGCGGTCTTACCGCCAGGTGCGGCGCAGAGATCGAGCACACACGTTTGTGACGGGTTAGGCAGTGCATCGATCAGGCTATGTGCTGGGAGGGTCGCAGCGATATCCTGAACCCACCAATCACCCTCTTCATAACCGGGTAAGCGGTCTATGCCACCTGGCTTGACCAATCGGATCGATCGCTCGTTGAGGGAAACGGGGTCGCGATCGGAAAGCCTCTCCAACCAGAGTTGGTGATCAACCCCTGGTTTAAAGGATAGGTCGATGGCCGGTTGCTGCTGCATCGCCTGTGCGATCTTGGCGGTGCGTTTTTGACCATAGGTTCGGCGCCAGCGGTTTTCCAGCCAAGCGGGCAGGTCAGATACTGGTGTGGCGTCCATAAGGGCTTGTTTTTCGCGCACCATACGGCGTCCGACGGCGTTGATCAGGCCCTTCAGCTTGCCGGTGTCTTTACGGCGCGCGGCATCCTCTACCGCCAGCGTGACGGCGGCGTGATCGGCCATCTCCATCACCAGAAGTTGGGCGGTCATCACCCGAAGAATGGCCATCGCCTTGGCGGCACTCGTATGGAGCGGTCTATCAAGACAGGCATTGATGGCAGCGTCTAACGTTGGCAAACGGCGGAGCGTGGTGAGCACAAGAGCGTGGGTCAGAGCGCGGTCGGCGCCTGCATGTAAACCGCCAGCCTTTTGGCTTTCAAAAGCGCCGTCTAGGGCCTTGCCATTGTTCAAAACACCGAAAACGAGATCAGCCGCATGGGAGCGTGCCGGCAGACCTGGAATAGATCTTCCGGTTCGCTGATCGGGCTTTTGGCGACGACGCACGTGTTGTGCGTTCAACCCCGTCAACCCCAAGGGCCTTTGGTGTCGCGGAAGGTGGCGCTGCGCGTTTGGTTCTGCTCGCCATCCAGCGAGAACGGCTCATCACCCCAGCTCATGCCCAACTCATTGAGTTTGGCGATGCGCTGTTCCATTGGTGGGTGGGTTGCAAAGAGACCCGCAAAGCGAGACCCGGCCAGTGGATTGGCGATAAACAAATGTGCTGTCGCTGGGTTGCGTTCAGCGCTTTCGATCCGCCCGCGTTGAGACAGTTGACCGATGCGTGCCAAGGCTGAGGCCAGCCAATCGGGCCGTCCGCAAATTTCGGCTGCCAGTTTGTCTGCGGCGAATTCACGGGTACGCGAGATTGCCATTTGCACCATCATCGCGGCCATAGGCGCGACGATCATCGCTGCCAACACGCCAACAATGCCCAGCGGATTGTTGCGGTTGTTGCCGAAGAAAAGCGCGAAATTGCCAAGCATCGAAATCGCACCAGCCAACGTTGCGGTGATTGTCATGGTCAGCGTGTCACGGTTTTTCACATGTGCCAGCTCATGGGCCATCACACCAACGACTTCTTCCTGCGTCAGCGTTTCCAGCAGACCGGTGGTCGCAGCGACGGCGGCGTTTTCAGGGTTGCGGCCAGTTGCAAAGGCGTTGGGTTGCGGTGTGTTGATCACATACACCTTTGGCATTGGCAGATTGGCGTGGTCGGCGAGTTGACGCACCATGGCGACCAGTTGCGGGGCGGAGCGCTCGTCCACCTCTTGCGCATTGTGCATGCGCAGCACCATTTTGTCGGCATTCCAGTAGCTGAAAAGGTTCATACCTGCTGCGATGACCAGCGCAATGATCATGCCGCTTGTGCCGCCAATGAGAAAGCCGACGCCCATAAACAGGGCGGTCAGGCCAGCCAAAAGTATGCCAGTGCGCATTACGCTCATTGCTGCAATATCCATTGTGTTCAGTGCGGGGGTCTTCCATTTATGGGGTGCGACAGAGCGTCCAACAAGGTTTGATCCTTTAGGAATGCAACTCTAAGTGTTTGTCACCAGCCACAAGTGAGCTTGACCTATGAGCGAACATCAGGACGAAAAATCGGCACGGCGCAAGGCTGCGGCTGAACGCGCCAAGGCAGAGGCACAAGCCCGGCGCGCCAAAGCTGATCAACAGACCAAGCCATCGCCTAAAGAAGTCGATGGACGCGGTGGGCTGGACCCGGTGCGCTATGATGATTGGGAAATTAAGGGTCTGACGTCAGACTTTTAAGGACGTGACCTTGCTAATGCTTGCCTGCTCCGGCGCAGGTTTTGCAGAGCGGCGTATGCGGAACAGCTTCCAACCGCTCGACTGAGATCGGCTCACCGCAGGACACGCAGACCCCATAGGTGCCGTCATCCAAACGCTTCAGAGCAGCTTCGATCATCCGCACTTCGAGCAGACCGACAGAGCCTAGCTCTTCGAGCATTTCATCGCTCTCGCGATCACTGGCCGCTTCTTCGAAGTCGGCGGGCTTGGCCTCATCCAAATCGTGCTCGATATCGACAAGGCGGTGATCAAGTTCCGCCAGGCGGGTTTTGAGGCGTTTGCGAGCATCTTCGAAGGCGATCATCGGGATTCTTTCTTGGGTCTTGAAGACCAGAAGATGCCCGATGCAAAGTCTCAGCGCATTGCGCTTGATCATGATGAAGCTGAACCACCACTCCAGCTTAGCTGGTGGGTGCGTCTACCTGATCATCCTCTTCCAGGACGCGTCGCAGGCGGCCAAACGCCAGACGGATGCGTGACTTTACTGTGCCGAGCGGCAAGCCCGTCTCCTCAGCGATCTGACTGTGCGATAGCTCGGTGAAGAATGCCAGTTCCACCAGTTGCAGTTGCTGTTCTGGCAGCTGCGCCAACGCTTTACGGATACGAGCTTGTCGCTTGTCCTCATCCAGCGTTTCGTTGGGATCGGGCAGGTTCTCGTCTTCAATGACCATCGTTTCGGTGTCGACATTGACGGTGCGCTTCCGACGCAACATGTCGATCCGGCGGTTGCGGGCGATTCTGAAAAGCCAGGTCGCGGCGGAACTTTTGGAGCGATCGAACAGAGCCGCCTTGCGCCAAACGGTCACCATCACATCTTGAGTGACCTCTTCGGCCATCGTGTCATCTGAACCCAGGCGAATGAGATAGGCTTTCACGCGCGGGCCGAAATGATTGAACAGCTCAGCGAAAGCGCTGCGGTCTTGGTTTTCCGCCACAGCTTCAAGCCAAGCTGCATGGTGCTTTGCATCGGCCTTTGCCGATTCAGACCGGGTATCAGGCTGCGTGGATCGCGGCATTCAAGAAACCGTTCGGGGTGGGTGAGGTTGAGACATTGCCGACGATGACATGCAGAACATAGGGCTCTTTTGCAATTTGTCCTGAAGTCGCGGTCGAACCACTGCTATCACTTCGTTGTAAGTGTGAGCTATTTGTTCCAAGAGGTAAACAGCGTTTGGCCATCTCGGCACTTTGACGCACCTGGGATGGCCCTAAGTGTGCGCGCAGGTTGGCCACACTGTTGCCCCACTCGCCACTAGGTATGCGGGCGGGCGGATCGCCGGGAGAGGACAGAGTAACGTGCAGCAGTCCTTAACCGGCATTTAACGACCTTTGGCGCATTATCATGGTGAATTGGACCTTGTGGACCAGCTTCGCCTTTGACGGTGTGCTTTAGGCATGTGTTAACCGTCAGGAGCCATCCCGAACTGGCCCAGAACTGACAAGCGACCGAGCGAGTTTATGATGTCTGTGTTTCCGCTTTCTCTTTCCCGTGCCCGTAACGCTGTTATGGCCGTTGCTGTTGGGCTTGGCATGATTGCCCCGGGCGTCGCCCTTGCGCAGGAGCCGACCTTTGTTGAGCAGTCTCGTGATTGGGATGTTTTCACCACCACGATTGAGGGCTCACCTGCCTGTTTTATCGTGTCCAAGCCGCGCTCCTACGATCCGATGCCGGAGAGCCGCCATGGTGACGTGTTCTTCTATCTAACGCGGCGCCCAGCAGCGAGCGTAACGGCTGAACCGCTGATCTTGGTCGGCTATTCCTTTGCTGAAGGCTCGCAGGTCACCACGACAGTTGCCGGCACCAGCTTCACGTTCCTCACCCAGGGCCCCCGCGCTTTCCTCAACAATCCGGCGGAAGGTGACAACCTTTTGGCGGCGATGCGCGCGGGGAGCGATATGCGGGTCTCCGGCACGTCGTCACGTGGAACAAGCGTGACCTATGTGTTCTCGCTTTCGGGTGTCACAGCAGGCACAAACCGCACAGCGGCTGACTGCCCCGCCTAACAGGCTGTGGTGTTGATTTTTGAACCGCCGTCCGGTTTGCCGGGCGGCGGTTTTTGCGTTATGCACGCGGCCTTCTGCCCCTTTGCTCTTGATTGATGGAAGCCGCCCCCTCAATGGCCGCCACACTTGACCTTGCTCGCCAGAACGCCAACGCGCCGATGATCGACGCGGTGGCAGAATTTGTGCCGCCCAAGCCGCAACTGATCGGCCAAGATCGCGCCGACCTGTTGGCGATCTTGGAGAGCATTGGTGTGCCAGAAAAACAGCGCCGTATGCGCGCGCGGCAGCTCTGGAACTGGCTTTATGTGCGCGGTGTGCATGACTTTGATGCGATGACCAACATCGCCAAAGATTTGCGATCAGCCCTTGCAGATGCTTACTCCATTCAACGCCCAGACATCGTCGCAGAACAGATCAGCGAAGATGGCACGGCCAAGTGGCTTATGCGGTTCCCCGCGCGCGATGCCACTGAGCAGCCGGTGGACGTGGAAACGGTCTACATTCCTGAAAGTGATCGCGGCACTTTGTGCGTGTCGAGCCAGGTTGGCTGCACGCTAACCTGCACCTTCTGTCACACCGGCACACAAAAGTTGGTGCGCAACCTCACCGCTGATGAAGTGCTGGCGCAGATTTTGGTCGCGCGCGATAGGCTTGGCGACTGGCCTGATCAAGTGACGCCGGCGGGGATGACTGCCCCACGTGATGGCGGCCGGGCTATCTCCAACGTCGTCATGATGGGCATGGGGGAGCCGCTCTACAATTTCGACAATGTGAAAAAAGCTCTGCTTATCGCTTCTGACGGCGAGGGCATTTCGCTCTCCAAACGCCGGATCACGCTCTCAACATCGGGGGTTGTGCCGGAAATCACACGCTGTGGCGATGAGATTGGCGTGATGCTTGCCATCTCGTTGCATGCCGTGCGCGATGAGCTTCGCAACGAGTTGGTGCCGCTCAACAAAAAGTATCCGATTGCTGAGTTGCTCGAGGCGTGCCGGACCTATCCGGGTGTCTCCAATGCCAAGCGCATCACGTTTGAATATGTGATGCTGAAGGGTGTGAACGACAGCTTGGCCGACGCCAAAGAGCTGGTGCGTCTGCTCAAAGGCATTCCGGCAAAGATCAATCTCATTCCGTTCAACCCATGGCCAGGCACGCGTTATGAGTGCTCCGATTGGGATCAGATTGAGCGTTTTGCCGATGTGGTGAACCGTGCTGGCTACGCTTCGCCGGTGCGCACGCCTCGGGGTCGCGATATTCTGGCCGCCTGCGGTCAGTTGAAGTCAGAGTCGGAGCGCATTCCGGCTTGGAAGAAGCGTGCGATGAACGCTGCTTTGGCCGGAGAAGCGCCTGATCCGCATGATGCGGCGCATCTGGAGGCTGCAGATTGGGCGGCCCAACAGGCGATTGCCGAGAATGGCTGATCAAGCGCCGGACTATGCTGTTGGGCGTGTTTCTTTCACGCTGCTCTTCTTGCGCTTCTTGCTGTGTGTGTTTGCCTTTCTGGTTGCTGTTTTGGCAGCCGGTCTGGTTGGCACGTTCGCGATTTATCGTGGCCTGGAAGGTGACCCGGCCTATGAGGCGTTCTATTGGGGCACAGCGATCCTGGCGGTGTTTGCCGTCGCTCATACAGCCTTTTTGCCGTCGACCTTGGTCGTTTTGGCCACTGAAACACTTCGATTGCGCAGCGTGCTCGTCTTCGGTGTCGCTGGAGCCTTGGTCGGCGCCTATTGTGCACTGGAAGCGATTGGGCCTGGGATCACCTTTTCGGACCGGCGCATGCTGATTGCCGCCGCAGCCGGTATTGTTGGTGGTCTCGTTTATTGGTTCATCGCCGGGCGCAGCGCGGGCGCCTACAGAGAACGCCTCTACACCAGGCCTAGCGAGCCTGCGTCGCCAGAAGCTTAAGCGCGAAGCCACCCATCACGCCTGCAAATAGCCAATCGAAAATCCGTGTTGCGCGCTTTGAGCGACGCAGGAAACCTGAAATGCGTTCTGCGCCCAAGATCATTGGGATGACCATAGGGATGGCAATCACCAGAAAAAACAGGCCCAGAAACATCAGCTTGCCCGATGCGTGTGGATCTGTTGGTGATACGAATTGCGGCAGAAAGGTCACGAAGAACAGGATGATCTTCGGATTGAGAAGATTGATCGTCAGGCCCTTCATATAGGCCTTTTTCAGCGAGTTGGACTTCGGCGGCCCATCGCCAGTAAGCCCAGAACCGTGTCGCAGCACCTCATAAGCGAGATAGGCTAGGTAAGCTGCGCCAACCCATTTGAGCACCTCAAAAGCTTGCGGTGAGGCTGCGATCAGCGCTGACAATCCAATGGCTGCGGCCAATGAATGGACGATGATGCCGCTTGATGCTCCAGCCATCGACATGAACCCTGCACGTCGTCCATTGGCCACCGTCTGCCCCAGAAACAGCGTCATGTCTGGACCAGGCGTAAGCGTTAGAGCGATCGCCGCCAACGAAAAAGCGGCAAGTGTGGCGAGAGATGGGATGAACTCAAACATGATCGAACTTTAACGCGCTACTGCCTGCTTCACCACCCGAAAGCGAACTCACTCGTCAGGCCCGACAGCGAGGAAAAGATAGCTGTTGGAGCGGAACGGTGCGGCACCGTCATCGGCCTCCACCACGCCCACCAGTCGTGCGCCGCGCAGGGGGCTGATGTTGCCTGGCGAGATAATCACCGCCCGCTCTCCTGGACCGGGTCGGCCCCAGGGTGCGGTGAATTCAAAATGGTTACGCGCTGGGCTGCCATCGTGCCGGAAGGCGCGCAGCGTCTCCTCGCGATCACGCAGATAGTAGGCAAACCCAGCCGAATAACGCCGACCGACGGTCACGATGGTGTCAGGCTCCAAACGATCCAAGCGGGTGCTCAACTCCTCGGCATGCTCAGCCCAACCGAACATGTCTTCTAGGTTGGTGCTGGCAATGATCGGATGATCGGGACGCACGGTCAGAGCCGCAAGGGCACTGCCAAGCATGATCACTGCCAAGGCGATGCAGGTGATGAGGTTCCAGCGGATCCATTGCCAGCGCGCGCGATCCAGCAGAATCGCCGTCGTTACAACAATCAAAGCTGGGTAGGCCGTAGCGGCCCAGTTGTAGTTCGCGCTGGATTGAAAGGCTTGCAGGCTCAACAGTCCGATGATCGGCAGCGAGAAGAAGAGCAGTAAGCGATCTGCGTTGGGGGTATCACTGCGCCAGCGTTTGACGATTGCAAACAGAAGAGCTGCGAAAAGGATGGGGCCTGCAACGGCGAATTGACTGCCGAAAAATTCAAGAAAGCTCACCGGGTCAAAGGTGAGACCACCGCCGGAGATGTTCTCACCTGTGTGGCTGAAGGTGATGAACTCATGTTGGATGTTCCAAATGAGGTTGGGTAGAAAGCCAAGCAGTCCAATGCCAACACCCAACCAAAGATCGCCCCGTTTGAGCAAAGGCCGCATGTCGCGTGTGAAGGCCAGATAGGCCAGGGCGCAAAGCGGGAAGTAGATCATCGCGTACTTGGCATTGAGCCCGATGGCGATGGCCAGACCAAAGCCGACAGCCAACGTCGCGCTGGGTGTGCGGGTGTAGTGCACAAAAGCCCAAAGCCCGGCCACCCAACAGACCAGCAGCGGCACATCGGTGGAGATAAGTAGAGAAGACGCTGAGACAGCAATGGCGAAAAGGTAGCCAAGCGCTGCAAAGAAAGCGGTGCGCGCGGCATAGAGCGATGCAGCCAGGCCAAACACGAGCATTGTCGTGATGCCGTGGAACAGTGGGGCAGCTGAGCGAATGCAGCCCTCAGTGTTGCCGCAGACAGCCGTGGTTGCCGCGATCAACCAGCCGACGAGGGGCGGCTTGGAAAAATAGCCCAGCGCCAGGTCTTGAGACCAGTACCAATACTGCGCCTCGTCATAAAACAGATCGAGAGGGGTAAGCAGCAGTACGGCGAGCCGCACAATCACCACGCCAATCACGATAAGAGCTAGCTTTTTCGCGTAGTATGCGCGGCTCTGCTCAGCAGGCGGCTTGGCGATTGGATTTTCAGAAGAGGTGGTGGATGTTGCCATCGTGGCGATGTGCGTCCTATGTGGCGTGTGCCCACCTATCGCGGGCTGATATCCAGAGCAAGTTGTTGTGACCGCATCAAAGCCAACAGGCCAGCCTTTTTCTATCCGACCTTTGACGCCAGATGATTATGAGGCGTGGTTGCCACTGTGGCAGGGGTATCTGACCTTTTATAAGGCAAAGCTTGACCCGGCGGTGACGGACGTCACCTGGGCGCGCTTTCATGATGAGAGCGAACCGATGTTTGTGCTCGGTGCTTTTGATGGCGATCAGTTGCTGGGCATTGTTCATTGCGTCAGCCACCGCGCGACCTGGACGGAAGGCTGGTACGTTTATCTGGAGGACCTGTTCACGGTGCCGCAAGCGCGTGGACAGGGGATAGGCAAGGCGTTGATCCAGGCTGTCTACGACAAAGCCGATGAGATCGGCGCTTCGCGCGTCTACTGGCACACCCATGAAACAAACACGGCTGGTCGCGCGCTTTATGACAAGGTGGGGCACAATGCCGGGTTTCTTCAGTATCGCAGGCCGTGATAGTCCGCTGCCACTGTCACCAAGGATGATTTGATGGACGCTGCTTTTGCTGCTCACCTGGCGCTTTATTCAGCGCTTTTCTTCACGGCGCTTACTGCTGGCGCGATGGTGCTGTTTGCTGCCGCCGTTGCGCCGTTGGTGCATAAGGTGCTGGATAAAGATCGGGCCCGTACACTGACCCGTGCGATGTTCCCAGTTTACTATCTGGTTCTCACGATCATGAGTGGTTTGGCCGCCATTGCCGGATTTTTGGTCAATGTGGCTGCAGGTCTTGTCCTGGCTGTGATTGCCGGCGGCTTCCTGTTTGCCCGTCAGGTGATGACACCGCGCATCAATGCGCTCAATGACGAGGTGGCGCGTGGTTCCACCATCCAGGCTGGCCCGGCGAAAATGCTGCACGCTTGGTCGGTGCGCATGAACATGCTTCAGCTCTTTGTGCTCCTGGTCGTGTTTTGGTTTTTCGCTTTGAGCGCCGGGTAGGCGTTTCACCCCATCACAATGCCTGCCATCTGTGCTTGCCAGCGTGGCGCGCGCGCGCTTAAACGCAAGCCTCTCATTGATTTCTCGTATTGGAGTGCATGTCATGGCCCACAAGGGTGACGTCAACAAAGTTGTGCTTGCCTATTCTGGCGGTCTCGACACCTCGATCATCCTGAAATGGCTACAGACCGAGTATGATGCTGAGGTGGTGACGTTCACTGCCGATCTCGGTCAAGGTGAGGAGCTGGAGCCAGCGCGCAAAAAAGCTGAGATGCTCGGCATCCAAGAGATCTACATCGATGATCTGCGCGAAGAGTTTGTGCGCGATTTCGTTTTTCCCATGTTCCGCGCCAATGCCGTCTATGAGGGCGTCTATTTGCTTGGCACCTCCATTGCCCGGCCATTGATCTCCAAACGGTTGGTTGAAATTGCGCGCGAAACAGGTGCTGATGCTGTTGCGCATGGCGCGACCGGCAAGGGCAATGATCAGATCCGGTTCGAACTTAATGCTTATGCGCTTGACCCGGACATCAAAGTGATTGCGCCATGGCGCGAATGGGATTTCAAGTCCCGCGAAGCGCTGCTTGATTTCGCCGAGAAGCATCAGATTCCCGTGCCCAAGGACAAGCGCGGCGAAGCGCCGTTCTCGGTGGATGCTAACCTTTTGCACTCTTCATCGGAAGGCAAAGTGCTGGAAGATCCGAACGTGGATGCGCCGGAATATGTCCATATGCGCACTGTCTCGCCGATGGATGCACCGGATGTGCCAACCAAAATCACCATCGGGTTTGAGAAGGGCGACGCAGTTTCCATCAATGGTCAGCAGCTCTCACCAGCGACGTTGCTGGCCAAGCTCAATGATCTGGGTCGCGACAATGGCATTGGCCGCCTCGACCTGGTGGAGAACCGGTTTGTCGGTATGAAATCGCGTGGTGTTTACGAGACACCAGGCGGGACGATCCTGCTTGAAGCGCATCGGGCGATGGAATCGATCACGCTCGACCGTGGTGCCGCGCATCTCAAAGATGAGTTGATGCCGCGTTATGCCGAATTGATCTACTACGGTTTCTGGTTCTCGCCCGAGCGCGAGATGCTGCAAGCGGCCATCGACCATAGCCAGGCTCATGTAGAAGGCGAGGTTTCGCTGACGCTTTACAAAGGCAATGTGATCGTTACGGGCCGTGCATCGGCCAAGTCACTTTACTCCGAAGAGCTTGTAACGTTCGAGGACGATCAGGGTGCTTACGATCAGACGGACGCGCAGGGCTTTATCAAGCTGAACGCTTTGCGCCTTCGCACGCTGGCTGCTCGCACCAAAAAGTTCGGCGGATAGCGCCTCATGCCAAGCCCGGTTCCTGTCGCTCAATCCACCGTCAAACACACGCCGCTGGAGGATGCGCAGGGGCTGGCGACTGGCGTTGTCATGTGCACGATGGGTCTGGTGATCTTGACCCATTTGGGACTGATCACTGGGCAGACAGCCGGCCTGGCGGTGGTGATCTCCTATCTTACTGGGATGTCGTTTGGATTGATCTTCTTTCTGGTGAACATCCCGTTCTACCTCTTCGCTATCAAGGCGATGGGCTGGGAGTTCACACTGAAGTCGATGGCGTGCGTGGCGGCTCTCTCGCTGGGGACAGAGCTTGTTCCATTGGGCTTTGCCATTGAGCGGCTGGACCCGGTGCTTGGCACGATCATGTTTGGTGTTGTCACCGGCATCGGGCTGCTCGCCATCTTCCGCCACAAGGCATCGCTCGGGGGTCTGGGCGTCGTGGCCATCTGGATCCAAGACACGTTCGGTGTGCGTGCAGGCTACATTCAGCTTGGTTTTGATGCCGTGCTGTTTGCGGTGGCCGCGTTTCTGTTTCCGCTGTCGGTCGTAATGTATTCACTGCTTGGCGCGGTGGTTCTGAACGGCTTGATCGCCTTCAACCATCGCCGTGACTGGTACATTCCGCGCTAACGCGGATCGCCGCTATTTTGTGCTTTTAGAAATCGGCTGAGCTTGCCACGCGGATGGTGGCGCCGCGATCGCGTTCCATTAGCTGATCGATCCGGTCACGCTCACGCTCAAAATCGATGAGGCGTTGGCCTGAGAGTGTTTCTTCGCGGGCCACACGGATGCCCATCGGGTCCACGTTGCGACCGTTCACCAACACCTCATAGTGCAAGTGCGGACCTGTGGAGAGACCGGTGGAACCGATATAGCCGATCACTTGGCCCTGGCGGACTTCAACGCCTGGTGCGATGCCGTCGGCGAACCGGCTCTGGTGCGCGTAGGACGTGACATAGCCGTTGGCATGCTCGATGCGAATCCAGCGACCAAAGCCAGAATTCCAGCGCGCATCCGTAACAGTGCCATTACCTGCGGCAATGATCGGGGTGCCGCGAGGCGCCGACCAATCAACACCATTGTGCATGCGTGAGTAGCCCAAAATGGGATGGCGACGCATGCCGAAGGCGGAGCGGAAGCGTCCATTGGGCACGGGGTTGCGGATGAGGAACTTGTTCGCCGAAACACCGTCTTCATCGAAGTAGAGCAGCGAACCATCTTCGGCGGTGAAGCGATAAAATTTGTGTGTGGTTGATCCTGTGGTGATGGATGCAAAAACCACGTCACCTGAGGCATCGCCATCATCATCAAGTTCGTGCAAGACTTCTATGGTGTCGCCGGGCTGTACGACGCGCTGGTAATCCAGGTCGTAGGCAAAAATCTGGATAAGCTCATTGGCGATGTCCATCGACATGTCGTTGGCAAGCGCTGTCTCATAGATCGATGAGTAAATGCGTGCTGAGCCCTGAGCTTCCTGTTCAACAGCGGCAAAGGCGTTGAGGTCCACGATGCGGGGTTCTTCATCCACCTGGTAGCGCCCAGTTTCAGTCAGCGCGATGGTGAGCAAATGAGAGCGTTCGTCGTAGAGGCTAACGCGAATTGGATCGAAGGTTTCACCGCTTTCATCGGCGGGTGCCATGGCAATGCGAAGGCGATGGCCTTCACGCATTTGCGTGGTGTTGAGGAAGGTTTCAAAGGCCGTTTCAACCGGAGCCACGGAGCCTTCGCGTGAACCATTGGCGATCAACACTGAGCCGAGTGTGTCGCCTTCACGTAGGGCAACAATGACTTCATCCAAGCCATCGGTAGGAGCAACCGGGTCGTCTTCCACCTTGCCGATGATGGAGAAGTTTTCTGGGACCACGCGAACCGCATCGAAGCTTTCCAACGCATCCAGTGCGGATTGAGCGTCGGCCTCAGCAGCATTCAATGAGGCGAAAGCGGAGGATGCTCGGGCAGGATCGGCAAAGGCAAGCGCGCCGCCGGTACCCAGATCAAGCGCTGGTGTAAACCCGGCCGGGACAGCCGGTGCCGCGCTGTCGCCAACGGTGAAGCGGGCAATGTCGGCCACTTCGAACGCAACTTGTTCCGGGGTCGGGACGGCGTTTTGATCTAGCTCGATCTGTTCGAACGGAAAGGGCGTTTCGCGCACAGCGATCTCGCCTTCTACCTCAGCATCGTAAATGAGGGAGGCGGCATCAGCGCTGATGATTTCATCATTGCCAGCGAAAAGGTTGAGCGGATTGAAGGGCGGTCGGCCTTCGCTGACCTCGGTTGATTCAAGAGCCAGTGTTGCGATCACGCGAACAAAGGGCTGAAGGCGCACCACATCCATATCGCCTTCGCGATGAATGGTGGAAACGTCAATGAGCTGGCGGTTGGCAATCGGCTCGGCGATCCGGGTCAGGCGATCACCTTTGCCGATACGGCCATCTTCATCGATCAAGCTGGCCAGTAGATCGGTTTGCGCCACGTTCGGCGGGACGGCGATTTGCTGGCGGCCATCTACCGCCGCGTAAAGAGCGCCAATCATAAGGCCAGTGGAGGCAAAGCCGGTGACAACTGTGCTCAGCAGCCATTTTAGGCTGACGCCCCTATGCTCGACGGCGGACGGCTTTTGCGGCTCAAGATTGAGCGCAGGGTCGTTGCCGACCTTGATCCGTTTTGGGGTACGCCGAAGTGGTGCCATATGAGCGGTTTATCGTGCCAAACGTGTGCTGGTAAAGCACAATTATCAAATCTGAAGAGCATGCGCTGACAGGCAAATGTGGTGCCAATGTGAAATCATCGGTTCTACCTATTTTTGAGTACGCGCTGAACGGGTTTCATGATTGCCCGAATCGCGTTTTGCATGGCATGACGTAAGCCATGGTGTTCTTCAAAGCGCGAAGTTCTGCACGTGACAAAACCAGCGATGATGCGCGGGTTGCAGCGATTGTTCGGCAAATCCAAGATGTGCGCTCGGGCGTCATGAAAGAGCGGCGCGGCTTAGAGCGTCGCTACGCCGATTTTGTTGGTCAAGCCTCGCAATTGGTTGACACCGGCTATGAGGGCGAGCGCGATGATAGCGCCGAGCAACAGCTGACGAAGGTTGAGAGCGATGCTCTCTATGCTCGCAAGCGTCTCTCCGATCTTGATCGACATCTAGAATCACTGGACGCGCTCAGCGAGCGCGTGAAGGTGATGTTCGACCCGATTGATGAGATCGAAAGGCTGCGCAAGCGGTAGTACCATCAACGTGATAGGATGGCCTTCGAAAAGGAGGTCATCATGACATATGTCGATGGATTTGTTTTCGCTGTTCTTACCGCGCGTAGGGACGATTTTCGCACCCAAGCGCAAGCCCTAGCCGATGTTTTCCAGGAGTATGGCGCTCTGTCGGTTTGCGAGTGCTGGGGTGTGGATGTGCCTGATGGCGAAATCACCAGCTTTCCAATGGCGGTGAAGAAGGCCCAGAATGAAACGGTGGTGTTTTCCTGGATCGTTTGGCCTGACAAAGCCACCCGCGACAAAGGCAACGCGGATGTCTTTGAAGACCCCCGTATGGAGCAGCATTTTTCAGCTTTGCCGCTCGATGGCAAACGGATGATTTTTGGTGGCTTTGAACCGATTGTTGCCGTTGGAGCGACAGGTTTTCCACCTGGCTGAGCGGCCCCGCTCAGCGGATGCTGCGCAGCATGGCTTTGGCGATCAGTTTGTGAAACGGCATGATCGCTGCCAGATAGGCTGTGCCCATGGCGTTGTTGCGCTGAACCAATGTCGATAGGCGCACCCGTTGCCCGGCCTGATCATTGTGCAAATCAACGGCCACCCGAAAGTTGAGATGCTGATCGTCCTCACCGAGAAGGATGCGCTCGGGTGAATTTGCGATAACTGGAAAAAACCCGACGCAGTTTGTGTTTGACGCCGCTTCCATGGCTTTACCCGTTTTAAGACCAAGTGGGCCGACGATCCTGTCGCGCATGTCCATGAGGCCAGCTGCCCATCCAGGCAGTGAGTCCATGATGGTGCGGGCCGCGTGCTCCGCATCGCTGAAGTGCCGACTGGTTCGCACTTCAAACGTGTCACCCCAATCGGCTTGCGGGAAAGCGGGATGGGGCAGGTTCAGTGCGACTTCATGCACAGTGCTGGTCATCACCATCAGTGCCTGCGTGGTTGCTACATATGGATTTGGCGTTTTTCCACGGCCATGGCCGCCTCTTTGACCGCCTCTGACATGGTCGGGTGGGCGTGGCAGGTGCGAGCCATGTCTTCCGATGATCCGCCAAACTCCATCAATACGGCGGCTTCGTGGATGAGGTCGCCAGCGCCCTTGCCGACGATATGAACGCCGAGAACTTTGTCCGTTGCAGCATCGGCCAACACTTTGGCAAAGCCTGCGGTGGCGTTCATGGCCCGCGCACGGCCATTGGCCGAGAATGGGAACTTGCCGGACTTGTACTCAATACCTGCGGCTTTCAGCTCTTCTTCGGTTTTGCCGACCGAAGCGACTTCGGGCTCGGTGTAGACAACCGACGGGATCACGTCATAGTTCACATGGCCTACTTTGCCAGCGATCAACTCAGCCAGAGCCACGCCCTCATCTTCAGCTTTATGGGCAAGCATTGGGCCGTCGATCACATCGCCAATGGCGTAGATGCCGTTCACATTGGTCTTGAAGTGGCCATCGGTGGCCACGCGGCCGCGTTCATCCAGTGCAACGCCGACAGCTTCCAGACCCAGGCCTTTGGTGTAAGGCACGCGACCGGTTGAAACGAGGACCACATCGGCTTCCAACGTTTCTGCATCGGCTTCGCCACCGGCATGCTCAACAGTGACCAGATGCTTGCGCCCCTTTTTCTCCACGGCGGTCACCTTGGAGGAGAGCATGAACTCCATGCCCTGTTTTTTTAGGATGCGCAGGAACTGTTTGGACGTGTCCAAATCCATCGTGCCAAGGATGTGATCCTGGAACTCAACCACCGTGACTTTTGCGCCAAGACGACGCCAAACCGAACCCAGTTCCAGCCCGATCACGCCGCCACCGACGATCACCAAATGGCCGGGCACTTTGTCCAGTTCCAGAGCGCCGGTGGAGCTGACCACCGTTTTTTCATCGATATCGATGGCAACGCCTGGGATGCTCGCTGAATCAGAGCCCGTGGCAATCACGATGTGCTTGGTGTCCAGATCGGTTGTTTTGCCGTCATCGGCCGTCACTGTCACTTTGCCAGGCGCGGTGATGGTGCCGGTACCGATGTAGTCGGTGATTTTGTTCTTCTTGAACAGGTAGGCAACGCCGTTGACATTGTCTTTCACGACGTCGTCCTTGAAGCCCATCATCTTGGCGAGCTCAAGCTTGGGCTTGGTGACTTTGATGCCCAGTGTCTCAAAGGTGTGCCCGGCTTCCTCAAACACATCTGAGGCGTGCAGCAGCGCTTTGGAAGGAATGCAGCCAATGTTGAGGCAAGTGCCGCCATGGGTGGCGCGCTTTTCCACCACAGCCACCTTCATACCGAGCTGCGCGGCGCGAATGGCGCAGACATAGCCGCCAGGGCCGGTTCCGATGACAATCAGGTCGTAAGCATCAGCCATGGTGTGTTTTCCTTTGCATTACCGGCCACCGGTCACATCAAGGACCGTACCTGTCGTGTATGATGATTCTGCTGAAACCAAGAACGCAATTGCTCGCGCAACTTCTTCAGCTGTTCCACTGCGTTTCATGGGTACCGACGATGCCATGTCGCGGGCCCGGTCCGGCAGTCCGCCAGATGCGTGGATGTCTGTTTCAATGATGCCTGGGCTGACGGCATTGACCCGAATACCATCGTCGGCAACTTCGAGCGCGAGGCCCTTGGTAAAAGTGTCGATAGCCGCTTTGCTGGCTGCGTAGTCAACATATTGATGGGGTGAGCCAAGGCGGGCCGCTGCCGATGACAGATTGACGATGGTTCCGCCTTCCCCGCCCTTGCTGACCGCCATGCGGTTGATCGCCTCGCGGGCGCATAGGAAGCTGCCGATAATGTTGGTGCTCATCATGCGTTCCAAGCGTTCGTAGCTCATGTCAGCGACACTGGTAGGTTGATCGACGATGCCTGCATTGTTGATCAGTGCGCTCAATGTGCCTGTCTCTTGATCGACCAGCCCAAACAGGGACAGGATTTCGCTTTCGCTTGAAACGTCGGCTTGAACTGCCCGTGCTTGGCCACCCTGTTCCATGATACTTGCGACAACCACCTCCGCGGCTTGTTGGTTGGAGGCGAAACTTAGTACGATTTTATACCCTTGATCTGCGAGTATCTTGGCAGTCGCGGCTCCAATACCGCGACTTCCGCCCGTAACAAGCGCGATTGGCGGTTGCGACATGGGATGATCGTTCGCCTGCTTACAGATCCAAAACCAAGCGCTGCACGTCTTCCAAGCTTTCTTTCACGCGCACCAGGAAGGTCACGGCCTCTTTGCCATCAACGATGCGGTGATCGTAGGAAAGTGCTAGATACATCATGGGGCGGATGACGACTTGGCCATTCACAGCCATCGGTCGTTCCTGAATTTTGTGCATGCCCAAAATGCCTGACTGCGGCGCATTGAGAATGGGCGAGGACATCAGCGAGCCGTAGACGCCACCATTGGAGATGGTGAACGTGCCGCCCTGCATGGCATCCATGCCCAGCTTGCCATCGCGAGCCGCGAGGCCCAGACGACCAATCTCTTTTTCGATCTCGGCAATCGACATCTGGTCGGCATCACGAACCACTGGGACGACAAGGCCCTTGTCGGTGCCGACAGCCACGCCAATGTGCGCAAAGTTCTTGTAGATGATGTCGGTGCCGTCGATCTCAGCGTTCACCGCTGGGATTTCCTTCAGCGCGTGGCAGACCGCTTTGGTGAAGAAGCCCATGAAGCCAAGCTTCACGCCATGCTTCTTCTCAAACAGCTCTTTGTACTGTTTGCGGATGTCCATCACTGGGCCCATGTCCACCTCATTGTAGGTGGTGAGCATGGCTGCAGTGTTCTGAGCATCCTTCAGACGACGGGCAATGGTTTGGCGCAGGCGGGTCATGCGCACGCGGTCTTCGCGCGCTTCATCATCGGCGCTGGAGGGCGCACGAACGCTGGCGGGGGCCGAAGCCGCAGGCGCTGCGGCCTGGCCGGAATTGATGGCGTTGATCACGTCGCCCTTGAGCACCTGACCACGCTTGCCCGTGCCTGCTGCCACCGAGACGCCCGTCTCAGCCATCATGCGGCTTGCCGAGGGTGAAGGTGGCATCTCTGTGGAGGATGCCGGTGCTGGGGCCGGAGCCGCCGCAGGAGCAGGGGCTGACGCAGCGGCTGCACCGACAGATGCCCCTTCTTGGATTTTCAAAAGCAAATGCCCCGGTTCAACGATATCGCCTGACTTCACAACAATCTCAGCAATCGTGCCGGAGACGGGCGCTGGAATCTCTTGCGCGGCTTTGTCGGTTTCCAGCTCCAGCAGCACATCGTCGGCTTTCACCGCATCACCGACTTTGACGGAGATTTCGCCAACTTCAGCTTCGGTGACCGATTCACCGGCACTTGGCGTGATGACATCCACCAGCTTGCCGTCGGATGCGGCAGGAGCCGCCGCCGGTGCTGCTTCCTTCTTCGCGGCAGGTGCGGGTGCTGCACCGTCACCAGCTTCCAGCATGCCGAGCAGTGTTCCGACCTCAACCGTTTCGCCTTCCTTGACCAGGATCTCTCCCAAGGCACCGGAGGCGGGGGCGGGAACTTCCACGGTGACCTTGTCGGTTTCCAGTTCCACCAACGGTTCATCGGCGTTCACGGCATCACCGGTTTTTTTGTACCAGCTGGCAACGGTTGCTTCAGTGACGGACTCACCAAGGGTGGGAACGCGGATTTCACTGGCCATTTTCAGTCTCCATGCAGCCGATTGTCCGGCGCGATTGCCCAGCCTTGGCTGGAAGAAAGTCTTTCGTTCAGACGTCCAGCTATTCGCCGAGCGCCTCTTCTAGGAATGCGTTGAGCTGTGCCAGATGCTTCGACATCAAGCCGGTTGCGGTCGCTGCTGCCGCCGAACGACCGGCGTAGCGTGGCCGTTTGTGCTTGGCCTCGATCTTGTTGAGCACCCATTCAATGTTCGGTTCGATGAACGTCCAAGAGCCCATGTTTTTTGGCTCTTCCTGACACCAGACGATCTCTGCCTGCTTGAAGCGGGAAAGCTCGGTGATCAGCGCACGTGCCGGGAATGGATAGAGCTGTTCAACGCGCAGAAGCTGCACATCGTTAATGCCGCGCTTCTCGCGCTCTTCGTAGAGGTCGTAATAGACCTTGCCCGAGCACAGCACGACGCGACGGATCTTATCGTCTTTCACCAGCTGAATGGGCTCGTCCTTGAACACCTCCGCATCATCCCAAAGGACGCGGTGGAAGGTGCTGTCAGGGCCGAACTCGTGCAACCGTGATGTCGCACGCTTGTTACGCAGCAAGCTTTTCGGCGTCATCAAAACCAGCGGTTTGCGGAAATCGCGTTTCAGCTGGCGGCGCAGAATGTGGAAGTAGTTGGCTGGCGTGGTGCAGTTGGCGATTTGCATGTTGTCTTCGGCGCACATCTGCAGGAAGCGCTCAAGGCGTGCGGAAGAGTGTTCCGGCCCTTGGCCCTCATAGCCGTGCGGCAGCAGGCAAACGAGGCCTGACATGCGCAACCATTTGCGTTCGCCCGATGAAATGAACTGGTCGAACAGAACCTGCGCCCCGTTGGCAAAGTCGCCAAACTGGGCTTCCCAAAGCGTGAGTGCGTTCGGCTCCGCCATCGAGTAACCGTACTCAAAACCGAGCACCGCTTCTTCAGATAGCATGGAGTTGATAACCTCATAGCGCGATTGATCGCCGCCCAGATTGTTGAGCGGAATGAAGCGCTTTTCATCGCGTTGGTCGTAGAGCACTGAGTGGCGTTGCGAGAACGTGCCGCGTTCACAATCCTGGCCAGATAAGCGGATGGGGTGGCCTTCGCGTGCCAATGTACCGAAGGCCAAAGCTTCACCGGTTGCCCAATCAATACCTTCGCCGGAATCGATCATAGCTTTGCGGTTGGCCAGGAAGCGCTTGATCGTTCGGTGCGCTTCAAAGTCCTCGGGCACGGCTGTCAGTTTGGCGCCGATATCTTTCAACACATCCATGTCGACGCCGGTCTTGCCTTTGCGAGGATCGTCATCGACTTTGGCTTGAGAGAGACCTGCCCATTTGCCGTCCAGCCAATCGGCTTTGTTGGGCTTATAGGCCTGACCGATCTCGAACTCTTTATCCAGATCGGCGCGATAGGCCGCACGCATTGCATCAAGATCAGCTTCGGTGATGACGCCGTCTTTGACCAATTTCTCGCTGTAGAGTGTCAGCGTGGTCGGATGCGAGCGGATCTTTTTGTACATGATCGGCTGCGTGAACGCGGGCTCATCGCCTTCGTTGTGGCCGTAGCGGCGATAGCAGATCATGTCGATCACCACCGGCTTGTGGAATTTCTGCCGGAATTCGATGGCGATCTTGGCGGCGTAAACAACCGACTCTGGATCATCGCCGTTGCAGTGGAACACTGGCGCTTCAACCATTTTCGCCACGTCCGAAGGGTAGGGCGAGGAACGCGAGAAACGTGGATTGGTGGTGAAGCCAATCTGGTTGTTGATGATGAAGTGAATAGAACCGGAGGTTCTGTGACCGCGCAGGCCCGATAGGCCAAAGCACTCGGCTACAACGCCTTGTCCAGCAAAGGCAGCATCGCCGTGAAGGAGCAGTGGCAGAACTTTGGCGCGCTCTTCCAGCGGCACTACTTCAGCTTCTTCATCGAAGGTGCCGATCTGATCCTGCTTGGCGCGTACTTTGCCGAGCACAACCGGGTTAACGATCTCTAGGTGTGACGGGTTGGCTGTCAGCGACAGGTGAACATTGTTGCCGTCAAACTCACGGTCGGACGAGGCGCCGAGGTGATACTTCACATCGCCGGAGCCTTCCACATCATCAGGCGCGTAGGAGCCGCCTTTGAACTCGTGGAAGATCGCGCGGTGCGGTTTTTCCATCACTTGGCTGAGCACATTCAGACGACCGCGGTGGGCCATGCCGAGCACAATGTCTTCAACACCCAGCTGACCGCCACGCTTAATGATCTGTTCCAGCGCAGGCACCAGGGACTCGCCACCATCAAGGCCAAAGCGCTTGGTGCCGGTGTATTTGACGTCCAAAAACTTCTCAAAGCCTTCGGCTTCGATCAGTTTGTTGAGGATCGCTTTCTTGCCGTTCTCGGTGAAGGCGATGCCTTTGTCCGGTCCTTCGATGCGCTGTTGGATCCAGCTTTTCTCTTCGCCATCGGAGATGTGCATGAACTCCACGCCGAGCGTGGAGCAGTAGGTGCGCTTGAGGATATCAAGCATCTCCGGGATGGTCGCAAACTCAAGGCCGAGCACCTTGTCGAGGAAAATCTTGCGGCTGAAATCCTCTTCCGTCCAGCCGTAGCTGCGCGGGTCAAGCTCTGGATGATCTTCAGGCTCTTTCAGCTCCAATGGGTCAAGATCAGCGGCCAGGTGACCACGCATACGGTAGGCACGTATCATCATGATCGCGCGAACCGAGTCCCGTGTTGCCTGCTGCACCTGTTCGTCGGAAACCTCAACGCCAGCAACCTGGGCATTGGCTTTCAGCTTCTCGCCAACGGCTTTGGCGGCAGCTTTCTCGTCGACGCCCCAATCGCTGTCGAGCGCTGATACCAGTTCGCCATTGCCAGCAATGGGCCAGTCGGAGCGTTTCCAGGAGGCGCCGCGCGCATTGTCGCTGACATCGGCGGCGTCATCGCCCAACTCGGCGAAAAAAGCGGCCCATTCGGCGCCAAATTTTGAGGGGTCTTTCTGGTAGTCGGCGTAGAGCTGATCCAGATAGGTGGCGTTTCCACCATAAAGGAATGACGTGGCGGCGAAAGCCGCATTCGCATCCTGCCGTGCCATCGGCGTTTTCCCCGGGGGGTGTCCCCGTGCTCCCTATGTCGGCCGCATGCCCGTCACGCGGCCTGGTTTTCGGTTGATCTCAACCCAGATAGGAATGAGCTCAACCGTTTTCACTATCCATTCAAAACCTTGACCAAAGTCTTGCCAAGTTGTGCAGGAGATGGAGAAACGGCAATACCAACTTCTTCCATCGCTGCGATTTTGTCTTCGGCGCCGCCTTTGCCGCCAGAAATCACCGCACCGGCATGACCCATGGTGCGACCTGGAGGTGCTGTGCGCCCAGCGATGAAGCCGACGGTTGGTTTCCAGCGGCCTTTTTTCTTTTCGTCCGCCAGGAACTGCGCAGCATCCTCTTCGGCCGATCCACCGATCTCACCGATCATGATGATCGAGGTGGTTTCATCATCGCCGAGGAACATCTCCAGCACGTCGATGAACTCAGTGCCCTTCACCGGGTCACCGCCAATACCAACAGCGGTGGATTGGCCAAGGCCTTCATTGGTGGTTTGGAAGACCGCTTCATAGGTCAGTGTGCCAGAGCGTGAGACGATGCCGACATTGCCCTTTTTGAAGATCGAGCCCGGCATGATTCCGATCTTGCATTCGTCCGGTGTCATGATGCCAGGGCAGTTGGGACCAAGCAGCCGTGAGTTGGATTTTTCAAGCCGCGCTTTTACACCCACCATGTCGTTCACCGGGATGCCTTCGGTGATGCAAGTGATGAAAGGGATCTCCGCGTCAATGGCCTCGGTGATCGCAGCGGCAGCGCCTGCTGGTGGCACATAAACCACCGACGCGTTGGCGCCAGTGGCTTCTTTGGCTTCAGCAACGGTGGCGTAGATCGGCAGTTCTTTGCCAGCCGCTGGGCCAGCGCCGTCGCCAGCCGTCCAGTTGGTGCCACCCTTTTTGGGGTGGATGCCAGCAACCATCTGCGTGCCGTGATAGGCGAGCGCTTGCTCAGTGTGGAACGTGCCGGTTTTGCCGGTCAGGCCCTGCACGATGATCTTGGTGTTCTTGTCGACAATGATGGACATGAAATGAATTCCTCATAGGAGATCGGGGTGCAGCGACGGCTTAGCCGACGGCCTTCACGATTTTTTGGGCGGCGTCGTCGAGATCATCGGCGGCGATGACGTTGAGGCCGGAGGAGTTGATGATGGCCTTGCCCTCTTCAACTTTTGTGCCCTCAAGGCGAACAACCAGTGGCACTTGCAGGCCAACATCTTTGACCGCCTGCACCACGCCTTCGGCAATCACATCGCAGCGCATGATGCCGCCAAAGATGTTCACCAGGATGCCCTTCACATTGGGGTCCGCGGTGATGATCTTGAAAGCAGCCGTCACCTTTTCGGTGGTCGCGCCGCCACCGACATCGAGGAAGTTGGCGGGCTCTTTGCCGTAAAGCTTGATGATGTCCATCGTTGCCATGGCAAGGCCTGCGCCATTGACCATGCAGCCGATATCGCCATCGAGCGCGACATAGGCGAGGTCGTACTTCGAGGCTTCGATTTCTTTTTCGTCTTCCTCGGTTTTGTCGCGCAGTTCCATCACATCAGGGTGGCGGAAGAGGGCGTTGCCGTCGAAGGAGACCTTGGCATCAAGCACCCGCAAATGGCCGTCTTTCATGACGATCAGCGGATTGATCTCCAGTAGGCTCATATCCTTCTCGGTGAAGGCTTTGTAGAGGATCGGGAACAGCGATTTGCCATCCTCAGCCGCTGCGCCTGTGAGCTCGAAGGCGGCGTTTAGCTTGGCGACTGTGGCATCATCCACGCCTGTTTCCACATCCACGTCGATGGTGTGGATTTTTTCCGGTGTCTCTTCGGCGACTGCTTCAATGTCCATGCCGCCTTCGGTGGAGGCAACGAAGGAGACTTTGCCGGTCTCGCGGTTCACCAGGATGGAGCAGTAGAGCTCGCTCTCAATGTCGGCGCCATCTTCCAGATAAAGGCGATTGACCTGCTTGCCCGCCGGACCGGTTTGCTTGGTCACCAGCGTGTTGCCGAGCATCTCACCGACATGGGAGAGCACTTCATCCTTGGAGAAGGCCAGACGCACGCCGCCTTTGGCATCCGGGCCGAGCTCTTTGAACTTGCCCTTGCCTCGACCGCCTGCGTGGATTTGGCTTTTCACCACCCAGACTGGGCCACCGAGTTTGTCAGCTGCGGCAGGCGCGTCAGAGGCATCAAGCAACGGAACGCCATCGGCGACGGGAGCGCCAAAACTCTTCAGGAGGGCCTTGGCCTGATATTCATGGATGTTCATGTCATATCCTAGGTTGGACGAGTGCCAATTGGTTCAATTCAAGGGATCAGCGCGTTACGCAGCTTGATGCGGTTGCGCGCCACGGCGGTCACCGCGGCGCTGCAGATTGTGTTGAGGTTCTGGGGCTGGGGCATGTCTGCCGTCCCTGGCTTGCGTCAGCCTAAGCCAGCGACGCGTCGATGCCTTTGCAGGCTTCCATAAGACCTTTCACCGAGTTCACCGATTTGTCGAACTCTTCGCGTTCAGCAATGTCGAGATCGATCTCGATGACCTTCTCAACGCCGTTTTCACCGATGATGGTCGGCACGCCGACATACATGTCATCCAGGCCGTACTCGCCCTTCAGAGCGGCCGCACAGGGCAGGACGCGTTTTTTGTCTTTCAGATAGCTTTCAGCCATCATGATCGCTGATGCGGCGGGCGCGTAGAACGCAGATCCGGTTTTCAAAAGGCCAACAATTTCCGCGCCACCGTCACGGGTGCGCTGCACGATTTGGTCCAGCTTCTCCTGGCTCATCCACCCCATGGAGACCACGTCATCCAAGCTGATGCCGCCAACGGAGGAGTAACGTGTCAGCGGCACCATGGTGTCGCCGTGGCCGCCGAGAACGAAGGCGGTGACATCTTCCACCGATACGTCCAGCTCTTCTGCAATGAAGTAGCGGAAGCGTGCGGAGTCCAGAACACCAGCCATGCCGCAGACTTTGTTGCGGGGCAGGCCTGAGAACTTCTGCAGAGCCCACACCATGGCATCCAACGGATTGGTGATGCAGATGACGAAGGCGTTGGGGGCATATTTGGCGATACCAGCACCCACTTGCTGCATGACCTTCAAGTTGATGCCAAGCAGATCGTCGCGGCTCATGCCAGGCTTACGCGGCACGCCAGCGGTAACGATGCAAACATCGGCGCCCTCGATGGCTTCATAGCCAGTGGTGCCAGACAGCTTGGCGTCAAAACCATCAACCGGTGAGCTTTCAGCGATGTCCAGCGCTTTGCCTTGGGGAATGCCGTCAGCGATGTCGAACATTACGATGTCGCCAAGTTCTTTAAGGCCTGCCAAATGGGCCAGCGTTCCGCCAATCTGACCGGAACCGATCAATGCAATTTTCTTGCGAGCCATTCATTCCCCCTGGGACGCGTGTCCCGTTAGGACGCCGGTGCCCTTGATCGCTTCAAAAGGCCAGCGCCGGGCGCTGTTTGCGCGCCGCTACTTCATAGGTGACGTTAAGGTAATGTGCCTCTTTGCCGTCTTTTGGGTCGTATACCCAAGAATCCGCCAAAGCAAGTTGGGCAAACGCATAAGGTTGGTTTCTTTTCAGGGCCTTACGTATACGTAAGCTTGGAGCGTCTTCTGTGGACCTCAAGCCGCCATCGCGCGACGCGGCGCTCGTAGATAGTCTTCTGATCGCATGTCGATAAGGCGTGAAGCTGTTCGGTCAAAAGCAAAGGCTTCATTGCCTGTGGTTGCGGTGTAGAGCTCGTGCGCTTCGGCATCGGCGGATGCGATCAGCTTGGTGCGCGTGTCATACATTGCGTCGATCAGGGTGATGAAGCGTTTGGCTTCATTGCGTTTCTCCACCCCCATGCGCGGAATGCCATCGATCATCAGCGTGTGGAAATGGTTGCACAGCGCCAGATAGTCCTCTGCGCCCAAGGGCTGAGCGCAAAGCTCATCGAACGAGAAACGGGCCACGCCGTGGGCCTGGTGGTGCACCGGTATGTCGCGGCCTTTCACTGTGACGGTGTAGGTTTCACCATCGTGGTGGTTGGTCAGGCGGCCCCACGCATCATCCATGGCGTGGTCGGAGACGGGGCCAAGCGGATTGTACCAGGTGGGTGCAGCGCCAAGCTTGTCGATCCGGTAGTCTTTGTCGGCATCCAGTTCGAAGATGTCGACATGGCGGTGCAACATCTCCACGAAGGGCATGAAGAGCGCGCGGTTGAGCCCATCTTTGTAGAGCTCAGAGGGTATGACGTTGGACGTGGCCACCAGCACGACGCCGCGTTGAAAGAGCTGGGTGAACAGGCGGCCGAGGATCATCGCATCAGCAATGTCTACAACGTGAAACTCATCAAAGCAGATGAGCATCGACTCGTTGGCGATCGCTTGTGCCACCGGTGGGATCGGGTCGTCTTGTTTTGTGGTGCCCGCTTTCAGCGCTTGGCGGTGGGCGTGAATACGCTCATGCACATCGGCCATAAAGGTGTGAAAATGCGAACGGCGCTTGCGCTTGATGGCGGCAACGTCAAAAAACAGATCCATCAGCATCGTTTTGCCGCGGCCAACTCCACCCCAGAGATAAAGGCCCTTGATGGGTGGAGCGGCGGCTTTGCGTTTGGCGAACAACCAACCGAGCGCGCTTGATTTTCGCGCCAGGCGCAGTTCGGCAAGTTCGGCATTGAGTTGATCAAGCGCCTTGGCGGCTTTGCGCTGAACAGGATCCTCATCCAGTTCCTTGGAGAGGATCATCGTGTTGTAGCGCTCTTCGACCCGCAGGTGCGCGGGCAAGAGCGGAGCGGCTGGCTTGGGTTCGGAGAGACGAGACGAAGCCAAGGTGCGGGTGCCTACCGGAAGAGTGTCAGCGCGTCACCGGAATCCATCTGTCCGGCATATCGGGTCGGTCCGGTGCGATAGAGGCGTCCCATAGGAGCGCCTTCGGTATCACGCAGCAGGACCTGCTGGCCTTCAATCGACCAGGCGGTCAAAGCGGCCATTTGCACATCTGCGCAGTTGCGGGTGGATGCGCGGTACCCACCCTGCCATGTGGTCAGCGACAGGTTGATCGAGCATGTGGCGACCGGCGTGGTGGCTGACCATGCGCCAATCAGATCATCTTCGGTCACCTCGCTCGCACCGCCCGGTGGTTGGGGCAAAGGTGCTGGCTCAAGCGTTGCGGTATCAAACGCGCCATCGACGCGTGATTCTGGGCCGGTGCCTGCGACGTCGTCCAATGATTGGCTCTCAATTGTTGGCTCTTGGCCGAACGTGATCGGTTGCGGCAGACTGTTGGCCGTCACCGTGGTGGTTGGAACCGGTGGCAAGGGGCGAAGCTGGTTTCCGCCGCTCATGCACCCAGCCAAAAACAATGCAGAGACGCAGCTTACAGCGAGCGGCTTTAAGATGGATTTGGCTCGGCCAAATGAAGCGCTTCGTGAAACGAAAGCGCGCGTATCAAAAACCATCAATACTGTTCCTGTGCCATTGCATGCGGATCGTGTGGCCTTGCCGGACCGAACCTGCACTGTATAGCCAAGGGGTTAAGGTGTGCACAACACACCATGTGACCAAGGCTTTCCAGCGACCAATCCGCCGCCAATGACCCAAACATCCAGTCGATGGCTGTTTGGCTAAGGTTCAATCTGTCGATGATTAGGCGGAGTTGGCCATGGGGTTTTCGGCCACGGCATCCATGGCGGTCAGCTCATCCACCAGCGCCTTAACGGGCGTGCGAAGCTCTTCGGCCAGGCGCAGATAGTCGACATAACGCGTGCCTGGCGCATCATCTTTGTCGCTCGTGCTTGGCGGTGTGATATCCCAGTGACGCACATCAATGGTGTCGCCCAAAGCCAGTTTTGTGGCAGCGGGAAGCTTGGCGCCCAGCATAATCACATGATCAATTCGCGGTGCTCCGGCAAACGCGTAAAGCGTCAGTGGTTTCAGTGACAGGCCATTGGTATCCAGTTTCAAGCGCTGCATAGCGCGCACCATCACAGGATCTGATTCGGCTGCATCACTTGTTGTGGCCGAATAGACGCGCAGCGGCATGGGACCGGCAGCATTGCGCACGCAATCGAGCGCCAAAGCTTCTGCCAACATGCCCAAGCCAACGCCTTCTGCGCCGACAAACAAAACACTGCGATCAAACATTGTTCGCCCTTATGGTCCCATTGTTCAGTCAGGATTGGCGCACTTGGACGGGCTTAACTGCCTGCGAATCAAGTGTCTGATTTTGCCGCCCCAGACGCTTCTGATGAGCGGGAGGTATGTCCCAATCTCAACAAAAGTATGACATGACCGATACCGGTTTCTGCTTAGTCCTGCAAGGTGCCGACAAGGGAAGCAACTGTGGATTCATCTTCCAGTTGCATCGCCGCTGCGACTAACGCTACGGCTCGTGGGTGCAGCGGAATATCACCATCGGGGATGGCAATCGACACAACCCCGTCGGCGTCCACGCTCACACAAACCTGATCCGACGGCACATGGGTGCCGTCAGCGTTGGTTGCGGTGATCAGCCGAATGGGCTTGTCGGTTTTGGGTGTCTCACTGGCCATGTTTTACCGTCTCACGGGTGGCTGCATGGCGCAAGCAAGAGACCGAGGCATGCCTAACGCCGGTCAGCGTTGTTGTTCTGCTTGTTAGTGGTCGACCCCGGCATATGCGTCTGCTCCCCAACGCCGTTCCACCGTGCTGTCACGGCGGCAGGACGCACGATAGAACTGATAGCGTAGCGGATTCTTCTGGTAGTAGTTCTGGTGGTATTCCTCGGCTGGCCAGAACTGTGGCGCGTCTACGATTTCGGTGGCCACCATTTCTCCTAGCGCGTCAGATGCATTGGCAGCGGCTGCTTCGGCAGTGGCGCGTTGGTCTTCGTTCAGAACATAGATAGCGGTCGTGTAGGAGTGACCCCGGTCGCAGAACTGGCCGCCATCATCCAGTGGGTCGACAGTGCGGAAGAAGCTGTGGGCAAGTTCTTCATAAGTCACGACTGATGGATCGAAGGTGACTTCCACCGCCTCGCGGTCCCCCGCGCCGACATGGGTTTGATAGGTGGGATTGGGCAGCCGACCGCCGATGTAGCCAGATGTCGTTTCCAGCACGCCTTCGACATGGTCGAAGTCTTTTTCAACGCACCAGAAGCAGCCACCAGCAAAGATCGCGGTTTGGGTGTCACCGCTAGCGCTTGCTGGCGCCTCCGTGATGGTTGATTGGCTGTGTGCGCCGGTGGCAAGTGCGAGCCCTGCCAGGGCGGCGGTGCCAAGGGCCAAAGTGGCGCGACGGTTGAAAAGGGCCATGATCGGTCTCCAAGCAGATTTGGTGATCGGTATATGGGTCTTTTGCGTTCGCCGCGCCAATCGCGTTTCATCACGCCTGCGTTAGCGGTTTGTCAGACCACTTCTTCGGGCAGTGTCGGTGGGGCGGTCTTCTGGCCACGCCCAGACCAGTCGATCCGCTGGGTGGTGAACATGGTCACTGCCAGCACGCCGAAGGCGAAGATAGAGCCAGCCAACAGCGCATAGTCTTCCAGTCGCAGGAAGAGATAGAGCACGCCAAATATCGAAGCGATCAGTGCCACAACGAGCGCGCCATATTTGGTGCTTTCCAGCGATCGTGCGCAATAGGTGCCGATCAACAGAGCTGTGGCCGTGCCCGCCAGAAGGTAGGCGATCACAAAGCCCAAATGTTCGGCCAGTGAGAGCAGCAGGATGTAGAAGAGCACCAGCGCCAGTCCGACAAAAACATATTGCACAACGTGGACGCGTTTACCGGTGCGCACCTCAATGACGAAGACGGAAAGAAACACCACGCCGATGAACAGGATGGCGTATTTCAGCGCTCGGTCGACCAGCGCGTAGTAGTCCACCGGCTGGAAAAAGCGAACGCCGAACGCATCCTGGCCCAGTTGGCCAAGATAGTTGTTGCTGCCCAGCGTGAAGGCGAGCGGCACCGCGCGCGCCAGATGCGGAACGCTCCATTGAGCCGAGAAGCCGACTTCTGGATTGATGGTGCTGGCTTCCGGCAAGGCGGCGCCTGTGAAGGAGGGGTGCGGCCAATTGCTGACGATGGACGCGGTTGTGTCGCGGGCTGTGGGCGCGATGAACAACGAGTCAGACCCGTTGAGCGCCAGATCAATGCGGAAGGTGAAGCCACGCGGGTTCACCAAAAACAGGTTGGGCACATGAATCCCGGTCAAATTGCCGCTTGAGCCGTGTCGGCCATCAAAGCCTGCCTGGTTGGGCAAGGGGCCTTCAATGCCGAGGCTTGGTTCAAAGGCACGGGTGTCCTCATCCATTTGCAAGGTCACTGCATTGCGGATGGCGCGGACCGATGAGATGCCGAGCGACAGCTTCGCCTCCGCCCATCGGAAGCGGGCATCTTGCGCTGTGATGGCGTCGCCCGATGGGGCAGAAAAGCTACCCTCAAAGCTGATGTCAGACCCGTAAACGGTGACATCGAAGATGCCGCGCGAGCGTATCTCGGTGGTGGCATCGGCAGTGATGGTAAGATCATCAGGCAGGAAGATCGCCTCACGTCGCACGGTGACAACGGTTTCTTTGTCATCCACGATGCAAGTCTCATCGATCTCATAGGGCACGGTGACAAACGGGCCAATGAGCCGTTGCGACCCGCCCCAGGTTTGGGCGATCTCGCGGGCCACGTCGCGGGCGCGGTCCTCGCGTTCTGAGACCAACAGCCAAATCAACGAGGCTGGAATAATCAGTAGCAGTGAAAGCACGCCGAGGGTGAAAAACTTGAAGCCCGGCGAGCGCATGAAGCGCCCCGATGCATCAACAAAAGTGGTTGCCATGAAACATGTCGCCTAGAAAATACGCGCCAAAAACATTGCGCGTGCGCCCCGGCGGCGATGGCTAGAGAGCAATTGTGGCAGAGGTTGGCGTTACGTGAGGTAAGACTTGGGAGAGGTTTGGGCGCGCTCGGTTCAGTGGACATGGCCCGCTTAGCCGATAAGGTGGTGAGACAAGGAGCCCTCCCATGCGCTGTGACCATCGCGACCAGATAAAACTCGATTTGCCCGGTGATGATGCCAAACAGGACGCGGTTTGCGAGGCGTGTCAGGACATTGGTGGCACATGGGTGCACCTGCGCATGTGTATGACGTGCGGCAAAATCGGGTGCTGCGATGATAGCCCCAACCGCCACGCCCGCGCTCATGCGGAAACGGATGGCCACCCGATTATCACCTCTTATGAAGTGGGCGAGCGCTGGCGCTACTGCTTTATCGACAACAAACTGGTTTGATCAGACTGGTTTGATTTTCCCGCAGCCAAGCGGTCGGGCCATCGGCCCGGAGCGGGCTGCCATCAAGCACAAGCGGTCGGGCCGCAGGCCCGGAGCCGGGCTGCGGTGAGAGCATGGGAACGCGGGGTGCCGTGACGCATCGCCGAGAAAGGGTAGTGAAGTTCGATGCCGCAAGGCACCCCGCGTGAAGCGTTTTTGGGCGTATCGATCATGCGCTCTGGGTGCCAAGCTATCGTTCCACCCCTACGTGACGCTCCAAGCAAGCAGATTTTCGCCTGTCCTGCCGACGCCGCGCGTACCTACACTGACAGGCCAACGCATGTTCGGTTCTGCCCCCATGGCGTGGTTGGGCCTCTGTTCAGCGTGCCTGTTGCGGTTGGGCCAACGGCCCAGAGCCAAGTACCAAGCGGTTGGGCCAAAGGCCCAGAGCCAGATACCGAGCTGTCGGACCAAGGTCCGGAGCCAGACAAAATGGCGGTCGGACCAAAGGTCCGGAGCCAGACAAAATGGCGGTCGGACCAAAGGTCCGGAGCCAAACAAAATGGCGGTTGGACCAAAGGTCCAGAGCAACAAGGACAGCACGCGTTCCAAGGGGCGCAGAGCAAACCATGCTCGCCGGTCGTGACTCCGGACCACACCGATGGGCGCTTCACCCTTCCACCGGCCTGGGCACGACCCCAAGCTTCCCATGGTGATTGGTGGAAGGTGCGAGGATGATGAGGGAGAAAAATGGGGGTGGGGACAAGGCCGCACGCTATCCCCGCGCCAAGAGCCTACCCCGGACTTGCTCTAGGGGTGAGGACAACATTGGGGGCCGTTCACGACGGTTTCAATTAGGGTATCGATGTAAAGGGGAAGATGACGTACATGTGTTTGTGACTTTGATCGTGGATCATCCGGATTGATGGAGATTGATATGACACCAAAACGGACCACACTCCGTACACTGGCCTTTGTTGCTGGGATGTTGCTTGCCACCCCTGCGTTGGCAGCTTCTTGCATTACCAACCAAGGGCAGTTTGAGGCCTATAAGGCGCAACTGGCGCAACAGGCTGCCTCGTTCGGCGTCGGGCAAAGCGGTTTGCAGGCGCTTCAGCAGGCACGGCTTTCGGGTATCACGTGGCGGTTTGAATCGAACCCAGCCTCACAATCGGGTACGCGCCATCGCAGTCCTGAACAGTTTTTGACCAGCCGGTTTTCCAGCGTCAGTTCTTTTGTTTCCGGTGCTGAGCAAAGGCTGCGGCAGAGCGCGGGGTTCTTTCAGGCCATTGAACAGCGCTACGGCGTGCCCGGGTCCATACTCGTGGCGATCTGGGGGTATGAGACCAGTTGGGGTGGCTACACCGGTGACACGCCCATCGTTTCTGGTGCTGTGACCTTGGCCTCTTATTGCCGTCGTCATCCACGCTTTGAAGATGATGCGATCGCTGCCCTGCAACTGGTGGATCAGGGGCTCATTACCGGCAGCAGCCGCGGTGGTCCTTCTGGTGAGTTGGGGCACATGCAGTTCTTGGCTGGCAATTGGATCCGCTTTGCGGTGGATGGCAGTGGCGATGGCCGCGCTGACCCCAACAATTCGGCTGACGCGCTGGCGACCGCCGCGAACATGCTGCGCAGCAATGGGTGGCAGGCTGGTGGTTCCTTTGCTGAAGGATCAGCCAATTTCCGTGTTTTGTCGGCCTGGAACGACAGCGGCAACTATCAGCGCGCCATTGCCTACGCCGCTGGTTTGATCGGGCAGTAGGCGGGGCGGTCGGTTTCATCCGGACAAAATGTTCAACGAAAAAGCCCCGGAATGCTTTGCATATCCGGGGCCTTGATGATCATTCGGCTTTAGGTCCCGGCTCAGCGTCGCTGTCCGAGGTTTGGTATGGTCGAGTTCTAAACCCGTCTCTCCACCATCATCTTTTTGATCTCGGCAATCGCCTTGGCGGGGTTTAGCCCCTTGGGGCAGGCCTGGGCGCAGTTCATGATCGTGTGGCAGCGATAGAGGCGGAACGGGTCTTCCAGATTGTCCAGCCGCTTGCCGGTTTCCTCATCGCGCGAGTTGATTAGCCAGCGATAGGCCTGAAGCAGAACCGCTGGACCGAGATAGCGGTCGCCATTCCACCAGTAGCTCGGGCAGCTCGTCGAGCAGCAGGCGCAGAGAATGCATTCGTAAAGCCCGTCCAGCTTGGCACGGTCGTCATGGCTCTGCTTCCACTCGCCTTGTGGCTGCGGCGTTGCCGTTTGAAGCCACGGCTCAATGCTCGCGTGCTGGGCGTAGAAGTTGGAAAGGTCCGGCACGAGATCCTTGATCACCTGCATGTGCGGCAGTGGGTAAATCTTCACCGCGCCCGCGCGCACCTCGTCCATGCCCTTGGTGCAGGCAAGCGTGTTGGTACCGTCAATGTTCATCGCGCAAGAGCCGCAAATCCCCTCGCGGCACGAGCGGCGGAAGGTGAGCGTTGGATCGACATTGTTTTTGATCCAGATGAGCGCGTCCAGCACCATCGGCCCGCAATCGTCCATATCGACATAGTAGGTGTCGATGGTCGGGTTGGCCTCATCATCCGGGCTCCAGCGATAGATGCGGAACTCGCGCACATTGCTGGCGCCCTCAGGCTTCGGCCAGGTTTTGCCCTCGCTCATTTGCGAGTTTTTCGGAAGCGTCAGTTGAACCATGGTGTGTCCGTCTCGGTTCTTGAAAAGGGGTTAGCCCAGGCAACTCATGCCGGCATTGATCATTTGATTGCGCACCAGCTCGGCGTCTTCGTTCGTGAAGTCATCTAGCGATTGCACCAGGGTTTCGTCTTCGGTGAGCAGTGCCAGCAAGAAGGTTTGTTGATCGCTTGTCAGCGTCGACGTCGCGTCGTCCTCAATGCAGGCGCAGACGGTTTCGCTCTCATCCATCGCTTGCATGCAAGCTGCTGTGATCTCGCCGGACATCGGTCCCGTTTGCGCCGAAGCCGGAGATAGGGTGTTGGCCAGCAAGATGGCGGCAAAGGTGCAAACCCATTTTCTGAGGTTCGCTCCGTTCCGTTCGTGCCGAACGACCACTGCGCTCATGAGTTAGTACACCCTCGCCTTGGGCTCGATATACGCGATGTCGTTGGACATGGTGTAGGTGTGCACCGGACGGTCATCCAGCTTCACCTGCTTCTCGTCCACATCGACGAAGGCCAGCGTGTGCTTCATCCAATCCTTGTCATCACGCTCGGAGAAATCCTCGCGCGCATGGGCCCCACGGCTTTCTTTACGGTTGGCCGCTGATGTCACCGTCACGACAGCCTGGGAGATGAGGTTCTCATATTCCAGCGTCTCGATAAGATCGGTGTTCCAGATCAGCGAGCGATCAGTGGTTTTGATGTCGTCGGAGGCTGACCAGGTTTGGTTGATCAGCTTCACACCTTCTTCGAGCACCTCACCGGTGCGGAACACCGCGCAATTGTTCTGCATCACGCGCTGCATTTCCAGACGCAGATCAGCGGTGGAGCGAGCGCCATCGGCATAGCGTGCTGCATCGAGACGCGAAAGAGACATCTCGGCGCTGTCGGCGGGCAGCTCGGGGTGCTTTTCGCCGCTGGAAAGCTGCTCAGCGCAGCGCGCACCAGCAGCGCGGCCAAACACCACCAGATCGATCAGCGAGTTGGAACCCAGACGGTTGGCACCATGCACGGAAACGCACGCCGCCTCGCCAATGGCCATCAGGCCGGGCACCACGGTGTCGGCGTCGCCGCCTACTTTGGTGAGCACCTCGCCATGATAGTTGGTTGGAATGCCGCCCATATTGTAGTGAACCGTCGGCAGCACCGGGATCGGTTCTTTGGTGACGTCCACACCGGCAAAAATGCGCGCTGACTCTGAAATGCCGGGCAGGCGCTCGTGCAGAATGTCTGGGTCCAGATGGTCCAGATGCAGGAAGATGTGATCGCCGTTTTTGCCGACGCCACGCCCCTCGCGGATCTCCATGGTCATGGAGCGGGAGACAACATCGCGAGAGGCAAGGTCTTTGGCCGACGGTGCATAGCGCTCCATGAAGCGCTCACCTTCAGAGTTCACCAGATAGCCGCCTTCGCCGCGCGCGCCTTCGGTAATCAGACAGCCGGCGCCGTAAATCCCGGTCGGGTGGAACTGCACGAACTCCATGTCCTGCAAAGGCAGGCCAGCACGCAGTACCATGGCGTTGCCATCACCGGTGCAGGTGTGGGCGGAGGTCGCCGAGAAGTAAGCGCGGCCATAACCGCCGGTGGCAAGCACCGTTTTGTGAGCGCGGAAGCGGTGGATCGAACCATCTTCCATGCACATGGCAACCACGCCGCGGCAGGCGCCTTCGTCCATGATGAGATCGATGGCAAAATACTCAATGAAGAACTCAGAGCTGTTCCGAAGCGCCTGACCGTAAAGCGTGTGCAGAATGGCGTGGCCAGTGCGGTCAGCCGCCGCGCAGGTGCGCTGGGCTGCTGGGCCTTCGCCATACTGTGTGGTCATACCACCGAACGGGCGCTGATAGATTTTGCCCTCTTCGGTGCGCGAGAAGGGTACGCCCCAATGCTCCAGCTCGTAGACGGCTTCGGGCGCATTCTTGCAGAGATACTCGATGGCGTCTTGGTCACCCAGCCAGTCGGACCCCTTCACGGTGTCGTACATGTGCCAGCGCCAGTCGTCCTGGCCCATGTTGCCGAGCGAGGCGGAGATGCCGCCCTGCGCTGCAACCGTGTGCGAGCGGGTGGGGAAAACCTTGGAAATGCAGGCGACCTTGAGGCCGGCCTGTGCAGCGCCGACGACAGCGCGAAGGCCCGCACCGCCTGCGCCAACGACCACCACATCATAGGTGTGATCGGTGATGGGATAGGCATCACCATTCTTGGCCGGGGTGGCTGCTCCGTTTGATGCCATGGGTTAGCCTCCGAAGCTCATTTTCAAGATCGCGTAGATGGATGCTGCCGCGATCACGATGGTGAAAAAGGTGTTGGCGAGAAGCGCCAGAATTTTGGTCAGCTCATTGTGCACATAGTCTTCGATAATGACCTGCATGCCCAGGCGCATATGAATCGCGCCAGAGATGATGACGAGTAGCATGATGATCGCCACGAGCGGTGAACCCATGGTGGCGACAAAGCTAGCATGGCTTGCATCCTGCAAGCCGATGACCATGACCACGAAGAACAACAACAATGGCACATTGGCGAGCGCGGTGACGCGCTGACGCCAGAAATGATCGGTGCCTTCCTTGGCCGAGCCAAGGCCGCGGACGCGGGAGAGGGGGGTGCGCATATCTGCCATTGTGTCTCTCCTAGCGTACGGCGTAGCCGATGATCCAAAGGATCAACGTTAGAGAAAGGGAGCCCGCAAGCGTTGCACGCGCCAGCCAGTTGCGGCCTACCGCATCCAATCCGCGACCGGTATCCCAGATAAAGTGGCGCATACCGCCCAGCATGTGATGCATCAGAGCCCAGGTGAAGCCGAACAGCACAAGGCGCCCCAGCAATGAGCCGAACAGGTCCATCGCGGTGTTGTAGCTCTCAGCGCCCGCCGCTCCGGCCAGAAGCCAATAGACCATGAGAATTGTGCCAACATAAAGCGCTGATCCGGTGATGCGATGCATGATCGACATCATCATCGTGAACAGCGGTCGGTACACTTGCAGGTGCGGAGAAAGCGGCCTGTTGGCCCGCGTATCAGTGTTTGCCATGGCGCGTTGACGTCAAACCTGTTGGGTTGCTTGGAACCTGTTGAGTGAAGCTCCGCGTTGTTGACCCCCGATGGCCCAGCGCACAGCCTGCAAATCGTCCGAATTGCAAAACCGGTTGTAGCGCCGATCCCTGAGTTGGTCGAGCCGACCAAGGTCGAAACTGACCGGGGTTTTTCGTCGCGTTTGCATTACTCTTACGTAAACGTAATATAAGCATCGTTTGGTTCGGCGTTTGTATCGTTTGACAGATGTTTGCTCTTTCTTGCCGAATCACGGCGACGATAGCTGCATGGACCCTTTGATATCGTCATCGTCTGTTGCCTCATTGGATGCGCAGCGCCGTAGGAAACGTCGCCGCAACACCGATCGGTTGTTGGGTTGGGCGTTGCTTGGTTTTCTTGCTGGCGCCGCGTTGGTGTTTGCAGCTTTCAACAGAGATGAGGTGTTGCAAGTAGCCAGTACGTGGTTGGACACGGTGCAAGACTGGCAGGTGCCTGCTGATGCTGCCCATTTTGATGGATGGATCGGGGTCTGCCGAGACCGCGACACGCCAACCTGCGTGATCGATGGAGACACCATTCGGCTTCACAATGAGCGGATCCGACTGGTTGGCATCGATGCGCCGGAGCTTTTTGATTCCGGCTGCGAAGCGGAGCGCGCTTTGGCGCTCAGAGCGCGTGACAGGCTCTCAGAACTTCTTTCTTCTGAGCCGTGGCGCGTTGTTCCGGATGGGACAGATCGGTTTGGTCGCACGTTGGCGAATGTGCGCTTGGAACGCGACTGGGCTGGTAGCGTGCTGGTGCGCGAGGGACTGGCGCAGTGGTACGAAAATGATTGGGACTGGTGCTAGAGCAGTGTGGAGGATCGTTTGTGCTCCATGCGATAGACCCAACCTTCGTGCGTTGTTACCCCTGGAGTTTGCGTGATCGATATTGCCGCCTATGGCGTGATGTTCGCCTCAGCCTTTCTGGCGGCGACCGTTTTCCCCGCGCAATCAGAACTGGTCTTGATTGGCTTTCTCACCGCTGGGGAGCATTCGGTTGCCGGCATGCTCTTGGTGGCGAGCATCGGCAATGTGCTTGGCTCGGTGGTCAACTACTATCTGGGTGTTGGCCTCCAAAGCTTTCGAAGTCGGCGTTGGTTTCCGGCCAGCGAGGCCCAGCTGGCGCGGGCGCGGACCTTTTACCACCGTTGGGGTCGGTGGTCGCTCTTGCTGGCGTGGACACCTGTGATTGGTGACCCGCTGACGGTGATCGCCGGGGTCATGCGCGAGCCGCTTTGGAGTTTTCTGGTGTTGGTGACCCTTTCAAAGGTGAGCCGTTATCTTGCGCTTGCGGCCATCACACTGCAGGTGGTGTGAGGTTTGTCTGCCTGATCTTTTAGGGTCATTCACCCCTAGGGTTGACTGATCGCATTGCTTGGAGTTATTCACCCGCATGGTTGAACGAACTGCATCGGATACCTTAAGCGATGTTCTCAAAGCGGCGAGTGATCCAACACGTCGGGCCATTTTGACCCTTTTGGCGCAAAACGGCCCCATGCGGGTGACGGACATTCACCGCCAGTTCGATATGAGCCTCAACTCGATCTCCAAGCACATCAAAGTGCTTGAGCGGGCTGAGCTTGTTGTTCGCCGCACTGACTGGCGGGAGCATCTTATTGAGCTGCAAATGGGGCCGCTGTCGCGTGTGGATGATTGGTTCGCTGCCCTGCGCTCCATCTGGGATCTCCGGTTGGAAGCGCTTGACGAACTGATGACCCATGGAGCCAAAGACGATGACTGACCTGACCCTTACCGTCGAACGCACGATCAACGCTTCGCAGCAAGACGTTTTCAATGCCTGGTTGAACCCGGACATGCTGCGCAAATTCATGATGCCTGCGCCTGGTATGAGCGTTCCCGCCGCCTCCAGCGACCCCAAGGTTGGCGGGCGTTTTGATTTGGTGATGCAGGCGGGCGATGACCAAATTCCTCATGCAGGCACCTACAAGGAAATCGATCCACACGAGCGCATCGTCTTCACTTGGGAGAGCCCGTTTTCGGTGGACGACAGCATGGTGACGCTGATCTTCGCTCCCAAGGATGGCCGCACGCACGTCACGCTGACCCATGTGCGGTTTGCCGATGAGCAAGCGCGCGACAATCATCAGGGCGGGTGGACTGGTATCTTGGAGGCGTTGGGCATGCAGTTCAGCTAGGAGAGGCTATCTCTCTGTTTGTTGCGGGCATGGACTTGTTAAGCGGGAAACCAAGTAAGGCGACGCTGATCGATGGCCCGGTCAACGGGTGGTTGGCGGCACTGTGATGCGAGTGGTGCAAAGTATTCTCTAGGCGTCTCATTGTGCTCGACCGATGACCGGTTCGTCAGCTTGGACAGTATGTCAGACCTGAAGGGAAAGACTGTTCGGTGCGATGTCGATTGCGTCAGATCGGGAGCAGAAAGTGCTTCACAAAGCGGATGATGCCGGTGGTCGTTCCGCCCTCGCGGGTCGGCGAGGTGTCTCGCAAATAGTGCCCGGCCTTGTCCCAGCACAAATTGTAGCTGCTCAAAAACGTGTTGCGGATGTCGAGCTTGGCATCGACGAAGAAGCGGATGGGCGCCGTCCAGGCGACAAGCAAGGCTGGGTCGAAGGGGCGATTGCCGGATCGTTCCGCGCTGGTCACCGGCTTGGCTTTGGTTTTGAAGTAAAGTGTTCCCGGGCCTTTGGCATAGTAGTGGAAGATGCGGCCGAAATAGAGGGTTGTTACGCTCATCGATGCCAGCCGACCGAAGTCAACGGTGTCGGAAAACCCGACCAGGTCAGGGAAGCGGAAGAATACCCGCTCGCCAGGTTTCAATGTCCACTCGATCAACTGGTTGGGCGCCTCGACGTTGAGCTTCACCGAATGGTCGGTTCGCGCCGTGCGTTTGCCGGGCACGTGTAGGAACGAGAACCGGCGTGACAGCAGCCGAGTGATGAGAAAGCGCAGACCCAGCACAAAACTGCGCGCTTTCTTCGGTCCTGAGATTTGGACACTGCCATAGGCATAGAACCGATCATCCCGGACATCCTTGCGCACCAGGATCTCAGTTTTCTTCACCTTCAAGGTGCCTTGGCCCGACTTGGATGGATCTTCGGTAAAGTGTGCGGACATGCTGTGTTTGCCTGCGGGATCAAACAGCACCCGTGCAAACACCATGAGGAAGGTCTTCAGCAGAAGGATGCCGCTGTAGAGCAAAAGCAAGTAAGATGCGAAGCGATAGATCGCGAACGCGCCGCTGTTGGCGGTTTGGGTTGTGCGTTTGGCTTGGTCCAGACGGTGTGTGACCGCTGCTTTTGCCGCTGCCTCATAGCCCTCAACGTCGCCTTCAAACTCTGTTGCTAGGGCGTTCAACTCTTGGTCGAGATCACGGATCGCGGCGGTTCGTGACTTTTGGTACGACGCGTTGGCCATGGAGCGAAGCCCATTGCCAATAGGACAGACCACGATGTCCCAGCCGCAGCGCTTGTGGCGTGTGCCTGGCAGGCGCCCGGCTGTTGTCTCTTCAATGCGCCCAACGATGGCATCGGGCGCGTTGTCGGTGGCTTGGTTTGATGCGCGAACAGCCTCATTGATTGCTTGGTTGAGCTGGTTCTCCATTTGCGCGTATTGCGCGTCCAGATAGCTCTGCAGCGTGCTTTCAAGCGTGGCATGGCCACGCGGTATACAACGCTGCTCAATCTGCGTCCCGGAGCTTGTGAGGATCGCCACTTCGACTACGAAGTCCGGCTCAAGTTGACACATGAGCGCGTTTTCAGCGCGGCCAGCCAAAAACGAATAGACAAAGGTCATCACAATGAACACCGCGAGCACTGGCCACCACAGCCCAACGGTCGGCTTGAAGGTCTCCCAAATGCGCTTGCCGCCAAGGGCTTTGGCCATGGTGCGGTTGTCACGGTAGGCCATGAAGATCAATCGCATCAGCGCGATGGAAAAAACGAACACGGCCACCTTGCCCAGGGATGGTGCATAGCCATTCAAGACCTGACCGAACAACGTCACCGGCTCGCCAGGCCATGGGGTGTCGATCGGCACGGTTGCGAGCCAATAGGTTTCAGTGACGCTGTAGATGGTGGCATCAACAAGAAGCAGTGCGACAAAGGCCAAGAACGACGTTGATAGGATGCGTCCGAAGCTGACGAACAGCAGCATCATGATCGTGCAGAGCGCAACGTGGGCATAATAGAGTGGCAGGTAGATGAAGTCGGCAGCACTGTTGTCGCTGAACAGGAACACAAAACAGCTCAGCGCCAATGATACGGTGGCCAGAGCAAAGACCCGCGAACGAAGTCTCCATGCGAGCCAGACCGCTAATGCGGTGCAAACGGTGTAAAGGCCCAGCGGTTCAGCGATGAGGCTGCGTTGCTCAGCCAGCAGATAAGTGGCGCTGTCGGACAAGCCGAGCCATCCCAAAATGGGGTGGGAGTTGGTGCCCGTGATGATGGGGATCCAGGATAAGAACGTTAGAAACCAGGCGAGTTCAGTGAGCTTTTCTTGGGAAGCATCGCCCAAAGCTGAGCGGCTTTGTACGGAGGCCTTGGCTGATGCTGCCTGTTGCATACTTTATGCCTTTGCGGTGGGCTCAGTGGCAGATTGGTGCATCGTGCGCTTTGACCATCTGTTTTGGATCGCCCGGGCGATGGGCAAAGGTTAGCTTTGTCTCGAGAACGCGCAACTCTTTTTCTGAGCTCCGAAGTATTGCGAGCATCTGTGTGGTCACAACAAAAAAAGCCCGGCTGATGAGCCGGGCTTTGATATCTTTGAGCAGGAACAGTGAGCTTTAGAGAACGGCTTTCACTTCTTCCAACTGGGCCAGCTTGGTTTCAGCAGCCGTTTTGGCCGCATCGTCTTTGGCGTCTGCGGCATCTTCACGGGCATCCTGGATGGCTTGATCCAGTGAGGCCATGTCCATATCGGCGACGCGCTGCGCTTCTTCCGCCAGAAGGGTCAGCCCTTCAGGATTGGCGTCGGCAAAACCGCCACGCACGAAGATACGGTCGGTCGAGCCATCCGCCATCGTCACTTCCAACACGCCAGGTTTCAGCGTGGAGAGAAACGGTGCATGGTTGGCAAGCACGGTGAACTGACCTTCAGCACCAGGCACAACAACCTGGGTTGCTTCACCGGTCACCAATTGGCGTTCCGGTGAAACCAGTTCAAAGGGAAAGGCGTCTGCCATTGCGGTGCGCTTTCTCGGTTAGGCTGCTTCAGCCAGTTTCTGCGCTTTGGCCACGGCATCATCAATGGTGCCGACCATGTAGAACGCAGCTTCTGGCAGGTGATCATATTCGCCATCAACAACCGCCTTGAACGAGCGGATTGTGTCTTCAAGCGAAACGAAGATGCCGGGTGAGCCGGTGAAGACTTCGGCCACAAAGAATGGTTGTGACAGGAAGCGCTCAATTTTACGGGCGCGGGCCACAGTCAGTTTATCTTCTTCTGACAGCTCATCCATGCCGAGAATGGCAATGATGTCTTGCAGCGACTTGTAGCGCTGGAGCATTTCTTGGACGCCACGTGCGACTTCATAGTGCTCATCGCCAATGATCTGCGGGTCGAGCATACGTGAGGTGGAGTCCAGCGGATCCACAGCCGGATAAATGCCCTTTTCAGAGATCGCGCGGTTTAGCACGGTCGTCGCATCCAAGTGAGCGAACGAGGTGGCAGGCGCCGGATCGGTCAAGTCATCGGCAGGTACGTAAATGGCTTGCACCGAGGTCACAGACCCTTTGGTGGTGGTGGTGATGCGCTCTTGCAGGGCGCCCATGTCGGTGGCCAGCGTTGGCTGATAGCCCACAGCCGATGGAATACGACCTAGAAGCGCCGACACCTCAGAGCCTGCCTGGGTGAAGCGGAAGATGTTATCGACAAAGAACAGCACGTCCTGGCCTTCATCACGGAACTGTTCAGCGATGGTCAGACCCGACAGTGCCACACGGGCACGGGCACCAGGAGGCTCGTTCATCTGGCCGAACACGAGAGCCGCTTTTGAGCCTTCGCCGCCACCTTCTTTGTTCACGCCGGATTCGATCATCTCCCAGTAAAGGTCGTTGCCTTCACGGGTGCGCTCACCCACGCCAGCGAACACGGAGTAACCACCGTGCGCCTTAGCGACGTTGTTGATGAGTTCCTGAATAAGAACGGTTTTGCCAACACCAGCACCGCCGAAGAGGCCGATCTTACCGCCACGGGCGTAAGGGGCCAAAAGGTCGACAACCTTAATGCCGGTGACCAGAATTTCAGCTTCCGTCGACTGCTCGGAGAAGGATGGAGCCGGCGCGTGAATGGGACGGGTCGTCTCGTGTGCGACAGGGCCGGCATCATCGATGGGCTCGCCGATCACGTTCATGATGCGGCCGAGTGTTCCGGTGCCCACTGGCACTTGGATTGGTGCGCCCGTGTCGGACACCGGCTGGCCGCGAACCAAACCTTCTGAGGTGTCCATAGCGATACAGCGTACGGCGTTTTCGCCAAGGTGCTGCGCCACTTCCAAGACGAGGCGGTTGCCATTGTTGTCGGTTTCAAGTGCGTTCAGGATCGGCGGCAGTTCGCCATCGAACTGCACGTCAACGACGGCCCCGATCACCTGATATACGCGCCCTGTTGCATCTGCCATGAGAAGCTCCACTAAGGTAGTTGTTTAGAGCGCTTCAGCGCCCGAAATAATTTCGATCAGTTCTTTGGTAATCTGGGCTTGGCGCTGCCTGTTGTAGGAGAGCGTCAGTCCATCAATCATTTCACCCGCATTGCGGGTTGCGTTGTCCATGGCGGCCATGCGCGCGCCTTGTTCAGATGCTGCGTTTTCAAGCAGTGCTTTGAACACTTGGACAGTGAGGTTGCGCGGCAAGAGATCATCCAAAATGGCGTTCTCGTCCGGCTCATACTCATAGAAAATCGGGTCTTCAGACACTTCAAACTTGGCCGGGATGAGCTGGTGCGCCGTTGGCACCTGTGAAATCACCGATTTGAAGGCTGCGTAGTACAGCGTGCAGACATCGAATTCGCCAGCTTCAAACATCTCCATGATTTTGGTGGAGACTTCTTCAGCTTGGACATAGCCGACCGACTTCACGCCGCGAAACTCAATCGTATCGACAATGCGAGAGGCCATATCGCGTTTGAGCTGATCGTGACCTTTCTTGCCGACAGTGAGCAGTTTCACCTCTTTGCCTTCGTCAATCAGCTTACGCGCTTCTTGGCGTGCAAGGCGAACGATGGACGAGTTGAAACCGCCGCAAAGGCCGCGCTCGGCCGTCGCAACAACCAGCAGATGGACCTTGTCTGAGCCGGTACCGGCAATCAGTGGCGATGCTCCTTCACCACCACCGGACATCTGACCGGCAGCGAGATTGGAGAGAACGGCGCTCATCTTATCGGCATAGGGCCGAGCAGCCTCAGCAGATGTTTGTGCGCGGCGCAACTTGGCCGCCGCAACCATCTGCATGGCTTTGGTGATCTTGCGCGTCGCCGTCACAGACGCGATGCGATTGCGCAGGTCCTTCAACGATGGCATTGGGCCTTAAGCCTCCACGTACGTCTTCAGCTTAAGCGAAGTTCTTCAGGAATTCATCGAGGGTGGAACGCAGCTTGGCGTCAACCTCATCGGAAACCTTGGCTTCATCGCGAATGGTGTTGAGAACATCGCCATGCTTGTCGCGCATTAGGCCGAGGAACTTCTGCTCGAAGTCACCAACCTGAGACACATCAACCTTATCGAGATAGCCATTCACACCAGCGAAGATGACAACGACTTGCTCTTCGGTTTTCAGCGGCGAGAACTGTGGCTGCTTCAACAATTCGGTCAAGCGTGCGCCGCGTGCCAGCAATTGCTGGGTGGTGGCATCGAGGTCGGAACCGAACTGCGCAAAGGCCGCCATCTCGCGGTACTGAGCAAGCTCACCCTTAATCTTACCGGCGACCTGTTTCATGGCCTTCACCTGCGCGGCAGAGCCCACACGTGACACCGACAGACCAACGTTCACGGCTGGGCGGATACCTTGGAAGAAGAGATCACTCTCCAAGAAGATCTGACCATCGGTAATCGAAATCACGTTGGTTGGGATAAACGCAGACACGTCGTTGCCTTGCGTTTCGATCACAGGAAGCGCGGTGAGCGACCCTGAGCCGAAATCATCGTTCATCTTCGCAGCACGCTCGAGCAAGCGGGAATGGAGATAGAACACATCGCCTGGGAACGCTTCGCGGCCTGGTGGGCGACGCAGAAGCAAAGACATCTGGCGGTAAGAGACGGCCTGTTTGGACAGATCGTCATAAGCGATCACAGCGTGCATACCGTTATCGCGGAAATATTCGCCCATGGCGCAACCAGCAAACGGTGCAATGAACTGCATCGGCGCCGGATCAGAGGCGGTTGCGGCAATCACAATGGAATATTCCATCGCGCCGCGCTCTTCGAGAATTTTCACCAGCTGCGCAACGGTGGAGCGCTTCTGGCCGACCGCGACGTAGACGCAATAGAGCTTCTTGCTCTCATCATCGCCATCGTTGAGCGGCTTCTGGTTGAGGAAGGTGTCGAGGATGATCGCGGTTTTACCGGTTTGACGGTCACCAATGATCAGCTCGCGCTGGCCACGGCCAATCGGGATCAAGGCATCCACGGCTTTGAGGCCGGTAGACATGGGCTCATGCACCGATTTGCGTGGGATGATGCCTGGCGCTTTGACGTCCACCTGACGCATTTCAGCGCCTTCGATGGGGCCTTTGCCGTCAATGGGGTTGCCAAGGCCATCGACAACGCGGCCGAGCAGTCCTTTGCCGACCGGCACTTCCACAATGTTACCGGTACGCTTGACCGTATCGCCTTCTTTAATGCCGCGGTCATCGCCGAACAACACAACGCCGACATTGTCGCTTTCCAGGTTCAAGGCCATGCCCTGAATACCGCCTGGGAATTCGACCATTTCACCGGCCTGCACCTTATCGAGGCCATAGACGCGGGCGATACCATCACCGACGGACAGCACCTGTCCGACTTCCGTCACTTCGGCTTCTTTGCCAAAGCTTGCGATCTGATCCTTCAGGATTGCAGAAATTTCAGCGGCGCGAAGTTCCATCAGCCAGCCTCTTTCATAGCATATTTCAATTGGTTGAGTTTTGTCTTCAAGGACGTGTCGATCATCCGCGAACCGACCTTCACAACAAGGCCGCCGAGGATGGAGGGGTCAACTGTCTCGCTGAGCGTGACGTTGCTGCCCAATTTTTCTTTCAAGGATGCCGATAGCTCCTTGCGCTGCGCTGCGGTGAGCGCGATGGCCGATGTGACCTCGGCGGAAATCTCGCCGCGGTTTTCAGCTGCCATCTGTTTGAAGGCTTTGATCATGCCAGGTAGGGCAAACAGCCGCCGATTGTCGGCAACCACGCCAACAAACTGCGCGGTCAAGTCTTTGGCACCGGCCTTGTCCAAAACGGCGGCCATTGCTTTGCCCTGGGCTTCTTTGGTGAAAGCAGGGCTTTCGACCAAACGCCGCAAGTCGGCGCTTTCATCAAGAAGGGTTTGAATGCCATCAAGATCGGATTCGACGGCGTCGATGGCTTTGGCGCCATCGGCAAGCTCAAACAGCGCTGCAGCGTAACGTCCTGCAACACCGGAAGTCAGGGATGATGACGACAATGGAGCCCCAGCTGGTAAGTCGGATGTGACGAGGTTAGCGAGGGGTCGATGAGACCCGACGTAACGTGTTGAAATTCTTTAAAATTTCCGTGCTTAGGCCTTTGAGAGAAAGGCGTTTTTCCCGGAAAGCGCGTGGGAATTAACACAGGGTTTCCTGGGACGCAACCAAGCCTAAAGGGCAAACATGTCGCGGGGCAGACGACCTTTGGCGGACAAGCGAGGCTGAGATGTTGGCTGAATTAGAAAAGAGCAGGCAGGTTGATGCCCAAAAGCAGCACGGCAAAGACCACTTCAACGGCGAAAAAGATCACCGGTTTGCCTGTGTTGGCTTTGTCGAACATCACGGACATACCGCGCCCGATCGCTGCACCGGCCCATAGTGCTCCAAGCACAACATACGCTACCGGCGAGCCGATGAGCAGAGCGCCGATTGCGCCGCCAACCCACACGCCGCCCGAAGCTGCTCGGACCTCAGACTTGGCAAGGCCGGTGTCGTCGGTCGCAGCAACACCGATATATTCCATCGTCTGGACGGGACGCAGCAAGCCGAAAAGCCCCAACCCAATGGTGCCAAGGGCAAGAAGAATGTTGAGGCCGTTGGCAATGAGATCCATGGGTTGGGCTCCGAAAAGAACGCAGGGAAAGTTGGGGGGATATGCGGGCGTTCTTGAAAGTCTTTACGCGCCCTGGTCAACGCTGGTTCACCGTCAGTGATCAAACAAAACTTTGTGGATCAACATCCACATCAATCCGCATGTCGCCGCGCGTCCGGTCAGACTTGGCAAGCCAAGCCTTGACGAAGCTTTGCGTTTCTCGCCCCCGCGGCCCGCGCACCAACAGTCTTTGTCGGTGACGCCCGCGCAACATGGCAAGCGGTGCATCCACCGGGCCTAGCACATCGATGGTCTCTGGTGAGCGTGCGATGGCTTTAAGATGATTGGCATGGGCTTTGACAGCACCAGCGTCGGTGCCGGACACAATGACGGCGACAAAGCGAACAAAGGGCGGCAGATGGGCGCGTTGGCGCGCAGCTTCTTCTAGCGCGTAGAAGCGTTCAGCGTCATGCGCCAGCAGGGCCTGGAGAACGGGATGATCGGGCATGTGGGTTTGGATGAGACCGATGCCGGGCTTTTCAGCTCGCCCAGCGCGCCCTGTTACTTGTGTGAGCAGTTGAAAGGTGCGTTCCACCGCGCGTGGATCGCCTTGTCCAAATCCAACGTCAGCGTCGACCACACCAACCAGCGTGAGACCTGGGAAGTTATGGCCCTTGGCCACCAGTTGGGTGCCGACCACAATGTCCACCTCACCGCCGGCGACGGCTTCCAATTCTGCCTTAAGACGTTTTGGGCCACCCATCATATCGGAGGACAGCACCAAGGTACGAGCGTCTGGAAAACGGGTGGCGACCTCCTCGGCAATGCGTTCCACGCCTGGGCCCGAGGGCACCAATGTGTTGGCATTGCCGCATTCCGGGCAAACTGTCGGCATCGGTTCGACATGGCCACAATGGTGGCAGTTGAGCGTTTGGGTGAAACGATGTTGAACCAGCCAGGCTGAGCACATAACGCATTCAAAGCGGTGACCGCAGGTGCGGCAGAGGGTGAGCGGGGCGTAGCCGCGTCGGTTCAAGAACAAGAGACTCTGTTCGCCGCGTTCCAGTGTGTCGTTGACGGCTTCTACCAGAGGCGGCGACAGCCACATACCGCGTTCGGGTGGTGTGCGACGCAGATCGATGGCGGCAAGGCTGGGCAAAGGTCGCGAGGCGTACCGCGCAGGCAGAGGGACATGGCGATAGCGCCCCGCCTTGGCGTTGATGCGGCTTTCCACCGATGGCGTGGCGGAGGCGAGAATCACCTGCGCTTTTTCAAAGCGTGCCCGCACAATGGCCATATCGCGGGCATTGTAGCTCACCCACTCTTCTTGCTTGTAGGCTGCCTCATGCTCCTCATCGATGATGATAAGACCGATGTCTTCGAATGGCAGATAGAGCGCGGAGCGTGCGCCGATCACCACTTTGATCTTACCTTCAGCTGTCCCGCGCCAGACCTGACGGCGGGTTTTGGGCGTGATGCCAGAATGCCATTCGCCAGGCATGGCACCAAAGCGCTCAGCGAAGCGATCAAGAAGGGCGGCTGTCAGAGCAATCTCCGGCAACAGGATCAGCGCCTGGCGGCCTTGGCGTAGCGTGTTGGCGATGGCCTCAAAATAGACCTCCGTCTTGCCCGAGCCGGTAACACCCTCCAGCAGCGCGACATCAAGGGAGCCGTCCTTTGGCCCTTCGGCTATCAGCGCGTGCACCGCATCGGCCTGACCTTCGGTGAGTGTGCGTGGATCAAAGTCCGGGTCGGGTTCAATGCGGCCCGGTTCGCGCTGAACTTGCAGTGTTTCCAGCGTTCCGGTCTTCACCAACCCATCGATCACAGCGGTGGAAACGCCAGCTAAGTCAGCTAGGCCGGGCTTGGTGTAGGCATCTGCGCCGGTGATGACGTCGAGAACCTTTTGGCGCGCCGGTGTCATGCGTTCTGGCGGATCGCCCGCTCTGCGAACGGCCGTTACGGGCGGATCACGCTGCATCAGCTCTTCACCACGCGTGACCATGCGTGCCACCATGCCAGGGGCTGAGAGTGTCCAATCGGCGACCCAATCAATGAATTGGCGCAACGGCTCACGGATCGGGGGCGCATCCACCACAGCCTCAATGGGCTTCAGGCGCTTGGGGTTCACCTCGTCATGGCTTTGCCCCCAAACGGTTCCGAGTACCAAACGCTTGCCAAGCGGCACTTTGACGATGCTACCATCCACCACGTTCTGCCCTTCAGCTACTTGATAGGTGAGCGCCGTGGGCATCGGTGCTGGCACCATGACCGATACGTTGGTGCCAGCTGCATGCGGCTGCGACGAATCAATCGGTGCTGAAGGGGATGACGGAAGCATTGAGACACGTTAGACGAGCGGCAACGGAGCGGGTAGCCCGCAGATCACCAGCGTAAGGATCAAAGTGATGAAGTTTTTCGTGGACACCGCCGACACCAACGACATTGCCGAATTGAACGATTTGGGCCTTCTGGATGGGGTGACAACCAATCCATCGCTGATTGCCAAATCGGGCCGCGACTTCAAGGAAGTAATCGCCGAAATCTGTGGTTTGGTCGAAGGCCCTGTGTCGGCTGAAGTCACCGCGCTGGATGCCGACGGCATGATCAAGGAAGGCAAGGAGCTTGCCAAGATTGCCAAGAATGTGACGGTAAAAGTGCCGCTGACCCTGGACGGGCTGAAAGCCTGCAAGGCGCTTTCTGGCGAAGGCACGATGGTCAATGTCACGCTTTGTTTCTCCGCCAATCAGGCGCTGCTCGCCGCCAAATGCGGTGCGACCTTCATCTCGCCCTTCATCGGACGTCTGGACGATATCAACATTGATGGCATGGAGCTGATCGCTGACATCCGTGCGATCTATGACAATTATCCTGCGCTTGAGACTGAAATTCTTGCCGCTTCCATCCGCACGGCCAACCATGTGAAGCAGGCGGCCATCATTGGCGCTGATGTCGCGACCATTCCACCTGCGGTTTTGAAGGGTCTTGCCAAACACCCGCTGACCGACAAAGGCATCGATGCGTTCATGGCCGATTGGGCCAAGACTGGTCAGAGTATCCTCTAAGAGCCTCTGACGCCGTTTGGATGGCGGCGCATGAAGGTCTGTTCGGTAACGGACTGGCCCCAAGACGCGCCTTGTTGTTCCTTGGTCAGAACAAATCCTGCCCGCTCGTAAAGCGTGCGGGCAGCGTCCAGACCAGCAAAAGTGGATAGCTCAACTGTTGGAAACTGCTGTTTATCACAGAAGCTCATCGCGCCATCCAAGAGGGTTTGACCAAGTCCTTGGCCGTGCTGGTTTGGGTCGACGATAAACCAGTGCAGCACCGCTGGTGCTTCCGGTGATGGTTGGCCGTCAATTGCAATGCTTGCGACGATTTCTCCGTTGTGAGTTGCCCACCAGATTTCGTTGTTCGGATGGTCGAGGCGGGCGATGAATGCCGCCAACTCTCTGGCCACCTTTGACTCAAAAGCTGCGCCGAACCCAACCGCTTTCGCATAGTAGGCTGCGTGAAGCGTGACCACGCGGCCTATGAGTGTCGGCGTGTAACCGTGGCCAAAGATGAGGGGAGTGGTCACAACACCTTCGTCATGAACACGGAGTTCGGGTCCAGTGTGTAATCGCCAAACGGCGGGCATTCCGTGAAGCCGCGCTTGGCGTAGAGCTTGCGGGCCGGTTCGAAATAGTCGAACGACCCAGTTTCCAGAGAGAGGCGCTTAAGACCGTTCGCCTGCGCATGGGCGATCAGATGGTCAAGCATCTGCGCGCCAATGCCATTGCCACGTCGCGCTTCAACAGTGCGCATGGACTTTATCTCGCCATGGCGACGACCATCGGCCTCGGGTGCGATTTCTTTGACTGCGCCGATAACCAGCAAATCCTCTTCGTCCCAGCCAGCAAAGAAGGCGATTTCGGGTACTTTTAGCCCGTCCAGATCGAGGGCATGGACACTGCCTGGCGGCGTGACCTCTATGTTTGTGTCCAGATGGAACTGCAACAGGTCGATGATGGCGGGATGATCAAGATCACCAGGGATTATCTGCATGATGACAACTCGCTGTGGGGGGTTACTTGCGGGCCAGCGTCACCAGATAGGTGCAAGCTGATCCAGCCTTGTTTGCGAATGTGACGTCGCTGGTTTTGACCAGGCCTATGCTGTCGCCGGTTTCAAGCGTGTGAGCTTGGCCGAGGGTTTCGAGCGATAACGTGCCTTCCAGCACGTGGATGACCTCCTTGATCCCATCAAACCCAGTTGAGGGGATGGTCACCGACGCACCGGCTGGCAGGTAGATCTTGGCCATTTCAATGGGATTGTTGGTGGCGCGAAACACCTGACGGCGCACATAGTGGGATTCAGGGTCTTCCCAAAGGGGTTGATCCTGCATGCGCTGCACGGCGCCGGTCTGTTGCTCGGCACGCATCAAAAGCCCGGCCAGCGTGAGATCGAATGCGTTGGCAAGGCGCACCAAAACGCTGGCGGTGGGGCTCATCTCTCCGCGTTCAATCTTGGAGATGGCTGCTTTGGAGACATCCGACCGGGCGGCCAGATCGGTCATGGACCAGTGCCGCGCCTTGCGCTCCAGCTGAATGCGCCGCGCAATGGCTTGACCGGATGTGTCTACTAAAGTGTCCATATGTCCCTGATAGTGGACATTATGGGGTGGGTCAAGTAACAGCCCACCCCGTGCCGTAGGCGCGACCCTCCCCCATCAAGGGGAGGGTGGTTTGGCAGGCTGTGTTGTTGTTCCCCTCCCCTTGATGGGGAGGGGTTAGGGGTGGGGTGAGCCTTACGGGCAGGTGTTGGGCCGAGCTTTGTGTAGCTCGTTGATCGCTGAGTCCAGATCATCGTCCCACGGCATCTGCCAAGCGGCGATATCGTGTTTCAGCTGCTGCATGCTGGTCGCGCCGATAATGGACGAGGCAACGAACGGCTTGGATGTGGTGAAGCGTATGGCGGTCTGGGAATAGTCCAGTCCACGCGCATCACACAGCGCGAAATAGTCTTCTAGCGCGGCGTCCGCACCAGGGCCTTCATACCGTGACGCCCGACCAAACAGCGTTTTGCGTGCACCAGCAGGCTCCGCGCCACCGCGATACTTGCCGGTCAGAAAACCTTGGGCCAACGGCGAGTAAGCCAGCAGGCCGACGTCTTCGCGTATGCCCACTTCGGCCAAGGCTGTTTCGTAGGTTCGGTTGACGATGTTGTAGGCGTTCTGGATTGAGGCAATGCGTGCTTTGCCGCTGGCCTCGGCTGTGTGCAGCCACTTCATGGTGCCCCAGGCGCTTTCGTTGGAAAGGCCGATGGCGCGTACCTTGCCGGATTTCACCAGTTCATCGAACGCGCCGAGCGTTTCTTCAATAGCGACCTCGGCCCCTTCTGTTGGTTCCCAGACGATGGGGTTGGTGCCAAAAATCGAGAAGGGACGGCCCGGCCAGTGCAACTGGTAAAGGTCGATATAGTCGGTTTGCAGCCGTTTCAGAGAGCCCTCGACGGCTTCCATGATGGAGGCGCGGGTTGGCAAGTCAGGCTTACCATGCTCGCGGAAATAGGTGGCCGACGTGGCGCCCACAGCTTTGCTGGCCAAAATCACCTTGTCGCGGTTTTTGCGTTCAGCGAACCAACTGCCGATGATTGTTTCGGTGGAGCCTTGGGTCTCCGCTTTGGGCGGAATGGAGTAGAGCTCGGCGGTGTCAAAGAAGTTGATGCCCTGGTCCAGGGCATAATCCATTTGCTCATGGCCTTCAGCTTCGGTGTTCTGTTGGCCCCAGGTCATGGTGCCAAGGCAGATCACCGACACATCCATGCCGGTGCGTCCCAGTGGGCGCTTTTCCATGGGTCGTTCCTTTAAGGTGTTTGATAGAGCGGGAAGCGTCAGCCTTGGTCGGCCACGCGAGAAAGAAGATCTTCAACGTAAGGCATGATCCGCTCCACGATCAAGGCAATGCCTTCGGCGGTTGGATGAATGCCATCAGAAAGGTTGAGTTCTGGTACCGATGCCACGCCATCAAGGAAAAAAGGATAAAGGACGCTGTCATAGGTTTCAGCAAGATCGGCATAGATCGGATTGAATGCCTCGCCATAGGCTTCGCCCATGTTGGGTGGGGCAATCATACCGGCCAGAAGTACCGGCAAGCCACGGTCCGACAGGTTGCTCATAATGCCATCGAGCGATGCACGTGTGACGCTTGGATCAATGCCACGCAGGGCGTCATTGGCACCAAGCTCAACAATCACTGCGTCGGTGGCTGGGTCCATGGACCAATCGAGCCGCGCCAGCCCGCCGGAACTTGTGTCCCCGGACACACCGGCATCCAGCACGCGCACATCATAGCCGCGTTCAATCAAAGCGGCTTCCAACTGGGCGGGAAACCCTTCGCCAGGCGCCAGGCCGTACCCAGCTGTCAAGCTGTCGCCCATCGCCATGATGGTGATGGATTCGGCGCGTGCTTGTGTGGCATGAACGCTCAGCAGGGCAAGAATGGCCAGGGCCACCAGGCCTGATAGAAGCGGATGAAGCGTTTTTCTGACCGAGATCGCTTCGGTCAGATTTTTGTGACTGTCTTGGCGCATCGCGTTGGCGTTCCTATTTGATCGGGCAACCCATGCGCCACGTAGGACGCTTGACCCTTCTTTTCCAGTTCGAATGGACAGCTTCGTGCCCGATTCCTCGCAACCCTCCGTTATTTCTCTTGATGATGTTCACCTTTCTCTTGGTACCGGCGCTGCGCGCGTCGACATTTTGAAAGGCGCCTCGCTTGATGTCGCTCGCGGCACATCAGTTGGTCTGGTCGGACCATCTGGCTCGGGTAAATCAACCCTTTTGATGGTGTTGGCCGGACTTGAGCGCCCGACCTCAGGGACGGTGCGGGTTGGCGATGCAGTGCTGACCGATTTGTCAGAAGACAAGCTGGCGGCTTTTCGTGGGCGCGAGATTGGGATTGTGTTCCAGTCGTTTCACCTGATCCCAACCATGACTGCCTTGGAAAATGTTGCAGTCCCCCTGGAACTGGCCGACCATGATGATCCGTTTGGAACGGCCAAAACCGAACTGGAGTCGGTAGGGCTTGGTGAGCGGACCGCGCACTACCCGACGCAACTTTCCGGCGGCGAGCAGCAGCGCGTGGCAGTGGCCCGCGCCCTGGCACCTAAACCAGCCATTCTGGTGGCTGATGAGCCGACGGGCAATTTGGATGGTCCGACAGGTAAGCAAATCGCTGACCTTCTCTTTGAGGCACCTGCCAAGCGTGGCACGACGCTGGTGCTTGTGACCCACGATCTTGCTCTGGCTCAGCGATGTGATCGGCAGGTGCACTTGGAAGGCGGCTGCGTTGTTGAAGACACGCAGGAAAAGGCGCTGTCTGAGGCGGCGGAATAAATGGCCGATATCAGCGCTACAGGCGCCCACAGCACCGTCCGACAGCCGTCCAGCCTTGCCCTCAGCTTTGCCTACGCCATGCGCGAATTGCGCGGTGGCTTGCGTGGGTTTGCGATTTTTCTCGCCTGTATCGCCCTTGGCGTGGCGTCCATTGCGGGTGTCAACGCGCTGGCGCAGTCTATGGCCGGTGGGCTGGCCAATGAGGGGCGCACCATTCTGGGCGGCGATGTGCAACTGGAGCTGATCCAGCGCGAGGTAACGCCGGAGGAAAGGGCGTTTCTTAACGCGCAGGGCGCAGAGATGATGACCATTGCCGATCTGCGCGGCATGGCCCGCACGGCTGATGAACAAAGCCAGACGATTGTTGAGATCAAAGCGGTCGATGATCTCTATCCCATGGTGTCTGAGCTTATTTATGTGGATGGCGATGGCATCAAATCCGCTGCCGTTCACCTCGCCTTGCAAGAAGACGATGGCACATTCGGTCTGCTCGCTGAGGGCACACTGGCCGCTCGGTTAGGTGTTGAGATCGGCGAAACGATCCGTTTGGGCGAGCATGCCTTTCAGCTTCGTGGCATCATTGAGCGCGAGCCTGACCGTTTATCGTCTGGTTTCGGTTTTGGACCGCGAGCGATGATTTCCGCCGACGGATTGGTCGCTAGTGAGCTGGTCCAGCCCGGCAGTCTGGTGGAATGGGAGTACACACTCGCTTTCGCCGAACCGCTGGATCAAGCTGGTTTGGATGCTTTTGAAGCCTCTGCCAATGATGCGCATCCAGATGCTGGTTGGCGCATACGTGACCGCACGGAAGCGAGCCCGCGGCTTACCGGTGCGATCAACCAGTTCGCTCAGTTTTTGACACTGGTGGGTCTCACAGCTCTTGTGGTTGGCGGTGTCGGCGTTGCCAACGCTGTGCGGGCCTTTGTTGAAGCCAAGCGCAAGGTGATTGCCACATTCAAATCACTGGGCGCAGCGGGGCCGTTCGTGTTCCGCGTGCAGTTTTTTCAGGTCATGGCGATTGCGGTCTTCGGCATTGTCATCGGGCTTGTGGTTGGCGCCTTGGTGCCGTGGGCAGTGCAGCTTTTGTTTGGTGATTTTTTGCCAGTGCCGCTCGACACACGCCTTTACCCCGACGCTTTGGGGCTGGCAGCCCTCTATGGTGTTCTCGTGGCTTTGGCTTTTGCGCTTTGGCCCTTGGGGACGGTGCGTGATGTGCCGGCAACGGCGCTGTTTCGCGACATTGGCGGCAATTCAAGACGCTTCCCGCGTTGGATTTATTTGGTAGGTGCTGCCGCTGCGATGATCGGCCTTGGGGTCGTCGCGTTCCTTGTTTCCGATAGCCGGTTCATCGCGGCGATCTATTTAGCCGCAGCGGGTGCAAGCTTCGTCATCTTGCGGCTTGTTGGATGGGCGGTGATGGCGATTGCCAAGCGTAGCCCGCGACCCAAATCAACAGCGGCCAAGCTCGCCTTGGACAACATTCACCGCCCCGGTGCGCTGACCCCGTCCGTGATTTTGTCGCTGGGGCTTGGCCTTACTCTGCTTGTGGCTTTGGCGCTGATCGATGCCAACTTGCGACGCCAACTGACCGACTCCATTCCAGATGTCGCGCCAAGCTTCTTTTTCTTGGACATTCAGAACAGTCAGATTGACGGTTTCAAAGACCTGATCGCCGAAGAAGCGCCGACGGCGACGTTGGAAAGCGTGCCGATGCTGCGCGGTCGGCTGATCTCTTTGCAAGGCATTCCCGCTGGAGAGTTCGAAGCTCCGCCAGAAGCAGCCTGGGTGCTGCAAGGCGATCGCGGCATCACTTATGAAGCTGAAGCGCCGGAGGGCACCGAGCTGACCGAGGGCGAGTGGTGGCCTGCTGACTATGCTGGCGAGCCACTGGTTTCGTTCATCGATGAGGAAGGCAAGCAACTGGGCCTTGAGCTTGGCGACTTGCTCACCGTCAATGTGCTTGGCCGCGAGATTACCGCCCGCATTGCCAACTTCCGCGCGGTTGAATGGCAATCGCTGGAAATCAACTTCGCTATGGTTTTCTCGCCCAATGCCTTGGCGGGCGCGCCGCACGCGCATTTGGCCACCGTGACCTATGAAAGCGAGGCCGATGATGCGACCGAACTGGCCTTGCTGCGCACTGTCACGGCGGCGTTCCCGGGCATCACATCGGTGCGCATCTCAGATGCTTTGGATGAGGTGAACGCCCTGGTGGAAGACTTGGCGCTCGCGGTGCGTGGCGCGGCTTCCGTCACCCTGATTGCATCCACCCTGGTACTGGCTGGTGCCCTGGCCGCTGGTCATCGGCATCGGCTTTACGATGCGGTGATCCTCAAAACGCTTGGCGCCACACGTGGGCGTATCCTTGGTGCGTTTCTGCTCGAATACGCTTTGCTGGGTCTGGCCGCTGCGATCTTCGGTTTGGCGGCTGGCAGTTTCGCGGCCTTTGCCGTGCTGGAATATGTGATGACCGCTGGCTTCACCTTCCTGCCCTCGGTGGCCTTTGGTGCGGTGGGGATCGCTCTGCTTCTCACCGTCGGTCTGGGGCTGATCGGCACATGGCAGATTCTTGGCCAGAAGCCTGCGCCGGTGCTGCGGAACTTGTGACGCTTGGTCAAAAGGGCATGAGTAACAATTAGCTTTCTCTTGAGGATCATCGAAATCCGGTTCGATTGCTCTTGAGATTGTTGCCATTCATATCCATATTCACGATCAATACCTGAGTTTTGTGGGCAAACATGGCGTTTGGCCCACTTTTTGGCCGTTTACGACCATTTGGAGAGTGAAAACGATGAACAACCCGCTTCGCGACGGTTACGCCCAACAGGGCGCACACACAGCCGCAGGCATTGATGAGGGCCTTCGCGCTTATATGCTGAGGGTCTACAACTACATGGCCATTGGCCTTGCCATCACCGGTATCGCGGCGATGGGCATGTTCCAACTGGCTGTGGTGCAAGATGCATCCGGATCTGTGATTGGGCTGACCAGCATTGGTGAAGCCATTTACACCTCGCCTCTGCGCTGGGTGATCATGCTTGCCCCGCTTGGCGCTGTGTTCTTCCTAAGCTTCCGCATCTCAAAGATGAGCGTGCCCGCCGCACAGTTCACCTTCTGGGCGTTTGCTGCCGTGATGGGCGTGTCCCTGTCCTCGATCTTCCTGGTTTACACCGCTGAATCGATCACACGCGTGTTCTTCATCACCTCAGCTGCCTTCGGTGCGTTGAGCTTGTGGGGCTACACCACCAAGCGTGACATTTCCGGTTGGGGTTCGTTCCTGTTCATGGGCTTGATCGGTGTGATCATTGCCTCGATCGTGAACATCTTCCTCGGTTCGTCTGCTCTGCAGTTCGCTATCTCAGTGATCGGTGTTCTGGTGTTCGCTGGCCTTACCGCCTACGACACGCAGCGCATCAAGACGATGTACTATGAGGGTGACAGCGCTGATGCGGCTGGTCGCAAAGCGATCATGGGTGCGCTCAGCCTTTACCTCAACTTCATCAACATGTTCATCATGTTGCTGCAGTTGTTCGGCCAGCGCGAATAGCGGTCGTTTCGAAGGAACGGAGCAAAAAGATAGGTTCTGTTTTTTGCTCTGGGCCTGCGACCCAACCGCGAGCTGTTCGGCTAGCGCGAATAGCGGTCTGAAACGAGGCTGTCACAAAAGCTTCACAAGCCCCGGTGTACGCACCGGGGCTTTTTTGTTTGCGCTGTGCCTTTGCCCATGTCGTTTTCGCTTCAACAACGTCTTGCCGCTGAGTTTATCGGAACGGCTTTTCTGCTCGCCACTGTCGTTGGGTCGGGCATCATGGCTGAGCGGTTGGCTGGTGGGAATGTTGCCATTGCGCTGCTTGGCAACACCATTCCTACTGGCGCGATCCTTGTGGTGCTCATCACCATGTTGGGGCCGATCTCTGGTGCGCATTTCAATCCGGTTGTGACGCTTGTTTTTGCTTGCCAGAAGAAAATCGCTGATCGTGAAAGCTGGGCCTATGTGGCCGTCCAGATCATCGGCGGTATCGTTGGTGTCTGGGCCGCGCATCTGATGTTCGATGAGGCGGTGTTTCAGCTTTCAGACAAAGCGCGTTCGGGACCGTCACAATGGTTCGCAGAAGCGGTTGCGACCTTTGGATTGATCTTCACCATTCTTGGCACGCTGAAGGTCCGTGAGAGTGCAGTGGCAATGGCTGTTGGGCTCTACATCACGGCGGCTTATTGGTTCACCGCGTCCACATCGTTCGCCAATCCAGCGGTGACGATTGCGCGTTCGCTATCGGATACTTTCGCTGGCATCCGTTTGGCTGACATGCCGTGGTTCTTGCTGGCGCAATATGCTGGTGGTTTCCTGGCTTTGCTCGTCTGCGCGTGGCTGCTTGATTTGCCATTGGGCAGCAAAGCGCTGGAACGGCGGCCTGAAACAGAGGCTGACAATGACTGATCTGCCAAACCTTGCGCATGACGAACTGCACCCCATTGATGGCGCACTGTTGGGCGATACGCTAACTCATAGGCCACGCGTGATGATGCTCTATGGCAGCTTGCGTGAGCGATCCTATTCCAAGCTTTTCACGCTGGAAGCCAAGCGCGTGTTGGAAAAGCTTGGTGCTGAGGTGCGGGTCTTTGACCCGGCCGGTTTGCCACTGGTGGATGATGAGCAGGGTCATGACCCATCGAGCGATCATCCCAAAGTGCAGGAATTGCGTGACCTTTCTTTATGGTCAGAGGCGCATGTCTGGTGTTCGCCGGAGCGACATGGCGCCATGACTGGCATCATGAAAACGCAGATTGACTGGCTGCCTTTGGCACCCATTGGCGGTGTGCGGCCAACGCAAGGGCGTACCCTTGCGCTGATGCAGGTTTGCGGCGGATCTCAGAGTTTCAACACTGTCAATCAGCTACGGATTTTGGGTCGGTGGATGCGGATGATCACCATTCCCAATCAGTCTTCTGTGCCCAAAGCTTTCACCGAGTTTGAGGATGATGGCCGGATGAAACCGTCGCCCTACTACAACCGGATGGTTGATGTGATGGAAGAGCTGATGAAGTTTACGCACCTCACGCGAGGGCGGGCGACCTATCTGGTGGACCGGTATTCAGAACGCGTGGAGACCCGTGAAGAACTCTCCAAGCGTGTGAACATTCGCTCGATCTAGCGGATCTGAGCCGCTCTATTTGCGGATCGTCAGCGCGCCTGCCAGGACGATCAGCGCCAGTCCTACCAAGGTGAGAAGATCGGGTCGTTCGGCGAAGAACAGAATGCCCCAAAGCACCGCAAAGCCGACATAAGCAAATTCGAACGTGCCGATAATGGCGGTTGGAGCCTTCTGGTACGCAACGGCTGTTCCAACCGAGGCGATGAGGATCGACAGGGCGAGGAGCCCCATCAATTGCCACTCAGCCGATGTCATGGTGTGCCACGTGCTGGTGAGAAAGCTATCACTTGTTAGGCCCGGTGCCATTGAAAGCACGACGACACCAACAAGCCCGGTGGCGATGAATGCCACGTGCAAGCTGAACACCATGGCGAGTGGATGCTCGTCCTGACAGCGCAGCCGTGTGAGCACCATCGCCCCTGCGAAGAGCATGGCCGCCACGATTGGCAAGAGGGCATAGGGTGAGAACGCTTCGCTGCCGGGCCGCAGCACCAGGGCCACCCCGACAAAGCCGAGCAAAGCGGCAAAGCCTTGGAGTGGAGTCACTCTATCGTGTGCCCACAGCGCGGAAAACGCGACGATGAAAAGTGGGAGTGTGTAAAGGGCAGCGGCAGCCGCTGATAGTGGCAGATAGGGTAGCGCTGTGTAGTAGGCAATCCAAACCATCACCAGAAGGGTCGCGCGTAGCCCTACCCAAAGCACCGAGCGTGGGACCAGGCTGGCGGGCAGTCCGAACACTAGCCCAGCTCCCAGCAACACTGGCATGACGATGACCGAGCGCACCACGAACAGTTGCCACATGCCCACCGTGGAATCGGTGCCCATGCCTTTGATCAGCGCATCGCCAGCCGACATCGCAAAGACGGTGAACAAGATCGTCGCGATGGCGAGCGGTCGATTGTCGTTGGCTGGTGAAGAGGACATGGCCCTAGCTATGTATCTCTGGGCGATGTCGGCAAGGCCGGTTTGGCGTGATTGGGTTCGTTCATGGTGGAACGTGATGTTGACCTCGGCCTTGAAGTCGCAGCCTTTGATGTCATGTTTGAGCGATGGGCCGTTCAGGAAAGAGCAAAGACGTTGAACCACCGGTGCGCGCGCAGCGGGTGCAAACGCCTGGTGGTGGCGGAGCGTTTGATCTGCCCAAGCTTTCGATTGGCGTGTTTCTAACCGATCAGCCGGGGCATGAGATTGCCGTTGGCTCGGATCGCCCGGCCCACACGCCGCTACAAAAAGAGGAAGGCTTCATCTTGCCTGCCGGGGCCAGCGGCCTTTGTCACTATGACAATGAGCACACATACCTTTCTGTGGAATTGGATGAGGCGCTGCTCCGCGAGGTTGGGCTTGATAGTCCAGGCGCTATCGCACCTCAGTTTGGGGCCTTCGATCCGCTGACTTTGCAATTGGCTCGGTCAACGCTTGATGTTGCCCATGCGCCAAGTGCGCTCTACCGCGAGACGATGCATCGGGCTCTGGCGGCGCATCTTGCACAGACCGTCCAAGCATTGCCTGAAGATGCCGCTGCGCTGGACGATGTCCGTTTGCGGCGTGCGGTGACCTACATTCACGATCATTTGGCCGAAGACATCTCGTTGGAGGTGCTTGCGGGTGAGGCGGCGATGAGCGCTTTTCATTTCGCGCGCGCCTTCAAGGCCGCGCTTGGCGTGACGCCCCTGCAATATGTGATTGGCGAGCGGATGCGCGTTGCTGGTGTGCTCTTGAAAACGACGGGACTACCGGTCGCTGAGATCGCCTTGCGGGTTGGCTATGAGGACACAAGCCGGTTCGGCAAGCACTTTAAACGGGCGTTTGGCGCAACTCCGGCGCAGCACCGCACCGGTTGAGCGCTTTTCTGTGACGTCGGGGACGCCCTATTGGTCGAGGGCAAAACGGACATCTATGCGCTTTTGAAAAACTGTTCGGGATCGCCTTCATCAAGGCCATCCAACTCGCCACAGTAATGCCAACCCGTTTTGACGAGCAGGGCCCGCATCGCGGCATTGGACCGGTTGGTCGATGTCCAAACTTCTGGGAACTTGCGCCGGTCGTATGACAACAGGCTGGATGCAAGACCGCGCCGTCTCATCTCGGGTTTGACGATAAGCAGGGAGATGAATGGTTTTTCGAAGAAGTAAGCCTGATCCAGGCAGCTGAAAGCCTGAACTTCATTTTGCACGATCGCGATATTGAGGTCGCCGCGTTCGGCAACCAACTTGATGTAGCTGGCCCTTTCATTAGAGCCGACAGCCGCCTCGTCTATCGCAATGGCTTGAGCGATCTCATGCTGGTCAGATGCTGTTTTGATGTCCAAAGCAGGTTCCACGTGGCGTCATTTTCACACTGACAGATAACCCAGATCGTCGTTGATATCAGCTTCCTTCGATGATGCGGATCGCCCGTGCATCGCCGGGCTGCTCAAACGGCAAGAATGACCTATCGGATACCAAGAATCGCGCCTGTGGCCTGAGCGTTCATTCGGCATTGTCTCCTCATCGCAGCGACCAAACGCTGCCAAACAAGGAGATAGACAGATGACCAAGACCACCAAAACCATTGCTTCTACCGCTCTCGCCTCAGCCCTGCTTTCGGGCACGGCGCTGGCTTCAGAGATCCAAACTCGTGCCGTGACTTTCGATAGCAACGGAGCAGCCATGGCTGGCACCCTTTATCTGCCCGTCGATCATGATGGATCGGCTTTGCCGACGGTCGTTGTCACCGGTGCTTGGACGAGTGTGCAGCAGCAGATGCCAGCGACCTATGCCCGTGAAATGGCAGCGCGCGGTTATGCGGCCTTCACCTTTGACTTCCGCGGCTGGGGTCAATCTGGCGACTTGCCCCAAAATGTGCGGTTTGAAGAAAACCCAGCGGCCAAGATCGAAGATATTGAAGCGGCCATCGCGTTTATCGCGGACCTGCCCGAAGTGGATGCGGCCAACATCAATGGCCTCGGCATCTGCGCCTCAGCCGGTTACATGATCGACGCTGTTTCCGGAAATCCGCTGATCAACCGCGTTGGCCTGGTTGCCCCATGGCTTCAGAACGAAGCGCTGGTGAATGCTGTCTATGGCGGCGAGGACGGCGTGAACGGTCTGATCGAGCTTGGCCGCACGGCAGAGGCAGAGGGCGGGATAATCATTCCGGCTGCTGGCCCCGAAGGCGCCGAAGGCGTGCTGATGCCGATCGGAGGCTACTATTATGAAGCCGATCGTGGTGCGATCCCCGAGTATGACAACCAGTGGAACCAGACCAGCTGGGAAGGCTGGTTGACCTACCACCCAGCTGACCATGGCGCGGCGCTCGATAAGCCGCTGGCTGTTGTCCACTCGGAGTCCGCTGCCATCCCACAGGGTGTGCGTGACTTCCTAAGCGGGTTTGCTGGCGACGCAACACTTCAGTGGCTGGAAGATGTCAGCCAGTTCGACTTCTACGACAATCCCCAAGACGTGACGCGTGCCGCCGACACCATGGCCGCCCACTTCTCTTCCTAGTCCATAGATGAGATCTGCCGCGCCGATGAGACTGTCGGCGGGGCGCCCATCACCCCATTTCTTTAAAGGACGAAGACCTATGAAACTGACCGCAACCACAATCGCCGCGCTTGCCATGAGCGCCTCTGCAACTGTTGCCGCTGATGTTCAACTGGGTGGCACGCCCCTCACTCTCGACAACCTGGTTGATCAGGCCGAAATGGTCCGCATTGCCGATGCCATTGATGCTGGTGTTGATGCCAAAGACTGGGAGACAACCCGCGGCTTCTTCACCGATGAGATCACCGTCGATTTCACGTCACTGGTTGGCGGTGAGCCAGCCACTATTCCAGCCGATGGCCTGATCGCTGGGTGGTCAGCCAATCTGACGGAAGAGAAGACCTCCTTCCACCTGCGCGGCAATCACCGCGTGACGTTTCATTCAGCCGACAGCGCAACCATGGTCTCGCATGGTTATGCCTGGAACCGGATGGAAAGCAGCGCCTTACCGGAAAACGGTGGCGAAGCACTCTGGGAAGTCTGGGGCACCTATGTGCACGGCTTCATTCGCACTGAAGACGGCTGGAAGGTGAACGCGATGACCTTCACCGCCACGGCTCAGCGCGGCAATGATTTTGTGCGCGACACGCCAGGATCGTAAGTGGCCTTCCTGGGAAAAAAGAAACCCCGGCAGTGATGCCGGGGTTTTGTTTGGCTATGGTCATGTGAGTGCTTTGGTCAACCAAAGCCCATCTCTTGGTGCTTGTTGAGCGGCAAGCGTGTTGTAGCCGCGCGCTCGGTAGAAGCGCTCGGCGGTTCTGGTGCTTTCGAGTGTTGTGTTCGAGTTGCCTGCTTCGCGCGCGCTTGTTTCCATTTCAAGCAACAAGGCTGAACTCACGCCCCTCAATCGCCAATGCGGGTCCACATAGTTGAGCTGGATGATCCCTTGATTGTTAAGACCGCCAACGCCCACAATTCCTCGCTCTTGTTCGGCCACATACAGTGTGAAGCCATCTTGGCTTATCCAATTTTGTACGTGTGATGATGTTTTGTTCGCGAGCCATTGCTCCAACCGGCCGGGTTGGTCTGCATAATCCAACTGGCAAAGATGTATAATGGACTGACGTAGTACACGCGCCGCTGCGTCAGCATCATCAACTGTTGCGACGCGAACGAGTGGCCACTGGAACGATGTGTGACTCACACAAGTTCAAGCTTGGGTTTTTTGTCGAAGACTTTGAGCACCTGTTTCAGGTCGTGGCCGCGTTTAAGGATTTGTCCTGATGCGGCCACAACTTTGTAAGCGCCCTGGCGGCGGGCCATCTTTGGGTCTTTCTCAATCGTGTAAAGTGGCACTTCGGCAGCACGGCGAAACACCGAAAACACCGCCCGATCTTTGAGCAAATCAATGGCGTAATCGCGCCACTCTCCATCAGCCACCATGCGACCGTACACGTTCAGGATCATATCGAGTTCGCGGCGATTAAAGCTGATCTGAGCAGGCTGATTGGCCGATGGCGGAGCGTTGTTAGAGGTGACAATTCGAACGATATCGTCTGGTTGACCGGCCTGGGTTGGCGTTTGTTTGCGTGACTGGCGGTGCGCATCAAGCTCTACCAACTGCTGTAAATCTTGCGTTGTGTCCGTCATACGCTCTTCGAATGGTTCAACCTCTGATTGGGTAAAGTGTTTCAAGCCTTGGTTGATTTGGCAAGGCGTCTGCGCACTCTGTGCGCTTTTCGTGTCATCAAGGGCCTGCGAAGTTATCCACACCGCCACATTATTGCCCAGAAACAGCCCCGATCGCGCCCTTTACCGGCCAAACTGGCGGGGTCCATTGCCTATGTTGCTTGGTAGCGCGGCGCTGGGTCATCAGACCCTCCAGCCCCCAGCCCCTGATTTCTCGGCGTCGTGCACCATAGCATCTGCTTCGCGCTACATTCTTCCGAAGTGGACGCGTTGAAGAGCCAGACACCCGCAGCATGCACAAGGTGGGGCTGCTCTGTTCAGGCTAGACTGACTGTTTTTCCAACCTGCCTCGGCGTTCCACGCCTTGGCAGGTTTTTTGGTTGTGCGCATGTCCCATTGACGACACTGGGTTGGTTCCTTTGCCGCAATGCGGGCTTGCTGCCTGTCTGACGTGTTGAGAAGGCCTCGGTTACTTTTCAGGTGCATAGTGGTGGGATCGATAAGACTGCCATGTGTTTGAAGGCGCCCAGCATGTTCGTTCAATTGACTCTTGGAAGCGGCCTGATCGTGTTGACAGCCATCATGGCCGCGCTCGCCTGGTGGGGCCTTGAGGCGTTTCTTCTGCGCACCCACGACTGGGTCATCCGTGCGCCCCATGGGCCAAAGCTTGCAACGCTCTTGTGCCTGGTCATGCTTTGGACCGTCGTGTTGGTCATGGGCTCTGTTTGGGTGTGGGCGATTGCGCTGCGCCTTTTGGAGATTTTCGTCACGTTTGAAGCGTCGGTCTACTTCTCGCTGGTGGTGTTTACGACGCTTGGGTATGGCGATGTGTTGCTGCCAGTGGAGTGGCGGCTTCTCGGCGGGATGGCGGCGTCCAACGGTCTTTTGATGTTCGGGCTTTTGACCGCTATGCTTGTTGAAACGCTGCATCAGACACGCCAACGCCAGCGCGGACGATTTCAGTAGAGCGACTTAAGCGGGGCGAACGGCATGGGCGATGCAAAGCAACTTATGGCTGCTCGGCAGATCGCCGCACAGGTCCGCCAGGGTGTGAACGCCCATTTCTCGCTGCGGCTATGGGATGGATCGCTGGAGCCGCTCGGCGAGAACCCGGTGCCAGGCTTGGCCATTAAGATAGCGTCACCCGGTGTTGTGTCGTCCATCCTCCACCGTCCGAGCTTAGATCGGTTGCTGCGTCACTATGCCAAAGGCGGGATAGAAGTGGAGGGCGGGTCGTTGATTGATCTGGCTGAGCCGCTTGCTCATGATCGCGAGAAACGCCGGGCGTTCAAACGTCTGGCCAAAGGCACGCTTGTGCGCAGCCTTGCTCCGTTCTTCTTCGCCAAGGGAGATCACCCGGATGCGACGCGCGATTTCGCGGGTGACGCAGAGGGTCAAGGCCGCAAAGCGGGCGACAACAAGCGCTTTATCCAGTTTCACTATGATGTGGGCAATGATTTCTACCAGCTCTTTCTGGACCCGGAAATGCAGTATTCCTGCGCCCACTATCCCAGCTGGGACGCCAGCCTTGAGGACGCGCAGGTTAACAAGCTTGACCTCATTTGCCGGAAGCTGCGGCTGAAGCCGGGCGATGTGATGCTCGATATCGGTTGCGGTTGGGGTGGACTGCTTTGCCATGCGGTTCAAAACTACGGCGTTGAAGGGCATGGCGTGACGCTCTCAGAGGAGCAGCTTGCTTTCGCGCAGGCGAAAGTGGAGCGACTTGGTATCGCTGATCAGGTGAACCTGCACCTGAAGGACTATCGCGAGATGGATGGCGCGTTCGACAAAATATCCTCCGTCGGCATGTATGAGCATATCGGGTTGGCCAACATCCCCGAATACTTCGCGACCGTTCAACGCCTTCTAAAGCCTGGTGGGCTGTTTATGAACCATGCGATTTCACGCGGGGCGAAGCGCAAGAAACGCAAGTTTTCCAGCCGTCCTGAGCAGCGGGCCTTGCAGAAGTACATCTTCCCCGGCGGAGAGCTGGACGATATCGGGCATACGCTGTCGCAGATGGAGATCGCTGGTTTTGAGGTTCAGGATGTGGAGGCGCTGCGCCAGCATTACCAGAAGACGACGCGGGCATGGTGCGAGCGCTTGTACAAGCGACGTGATGAAGCCGAAGCGATGGTGGGACCAGAGACCTACCGTATCTGGGCGGCCTATCTGGCTGGGTGCTCGTTCGCGTTTCAACGCGGGTCGGCGCGGCTCTATCAGACGCTTGCCAGCAAATCGCCCAAAGGCTTCACATCGGTGCCACCAACGCGGTTTGATATTTATGGCGGCTAGCCGCAGAGGCTGAGGCGGGCAACATGGTAGGCTAGCCCCGATTTTTCGAAGACTTCTTCGTCGAGCGTGAAACCCAGTGCTTCATAAAACCCGCGCGCGGTTTGTCTGGCGTCGCACCAGAGCTGGGTATGGCCTTGTTCCCTGGCGAGCTTCGTCCCTTCTTGAACCAGCTGCGAGCCAAGTCCCGCCCCGCGATGGTCGGGTGCGACGGCCAGTTTGCGCAGCCGCATGCCCGGTGGTTCATGAAAGAAGGATGCGACGCCGATCAGGTTCTCCCGGTCGAAGGCGCCAAGGTGCAGAGCGGTCTCGTCACCGGGTACTTTGACATGATCGAGTGGCTTATCCGGCCACATATATCTTTGCCTGAAGACCAGGGTCTGATCAGCGGCAATGGTGCGTATGGGGTAGGGCAAGGACCAGCGTCAGTGTTGAGGAATGGTCAGAACGATTTTTCCAATATGGCTTTTCTTCAAGAATACGTCTTGTGCTTCCGCTATCTTTTCCAGTGGGAATGTCTGCGCGACCAACGGCTGGATAGCACCAAACTCAATCTTTGAAACTAGGTTGCCGAAAACCTCTGGCTCCAGCACTGTGCAGCCGAAAAGGCCGAGGTCTTTCAGGTAGAGCGTGCGCACATCAAGCTCGACAAGCGGCCCACCTATGGCACCCGACACGGCATAGCGCCCCTTAGGCCGGAGAACCTCCAGCAGTTGAGGCCAGGTTGGGCCTGCAACAAGATCGATGACGACATCAATGCTGCTGGATCCAAGCGCTTCGACCAGGTTTTCGTTGCGCGAGATCGTTCTCGATGCGCCAAGCTTGCGTAGCGTTTCTGCTTTGGCAGGGCTGGTAACGGCTATAACATCTGCGCCGCGCGCTTTGGCCAGTTGAATGGCCGCTGACCCTACCCCGCCTGATGCACCAGTAATCAGCACTTTGTCACTTTGGCCAACGGATGCCCTGGTGAGCATGTTTTCTGCGGTTGAGTAGGAGCACGGAAAAGAAGCCAGCTCGATATCAGAAAGAGGGCTGTCGATGGTATGAGCGTGTACCGATGCCACTTTGGTGAACTGTGCAAAGCCTCCATCACATTCTGAACCGAAATACTGAGGTGTTTCGAGCGCTCGCCCATCAACCACCTGCAAGCTTGGCTCAACCAGAACCCGTTCGCTGATCCGTTTTGGATTGACGCCCTCACCAACCGCAACGATGGTACCGCATACATCCGCACCCTGGATGCGGGGCAACTGAAGTGCTTTTCCATTCCAAGCTGCATCATCAGGATCTGCATCGTTTTTGGAGTACCAACCGATGCGCGTGTTGATGTCGGTGTTGTTGACGCCAGCTGCCGCTACCTGGATCACCACATCACCTTTTCCCGCGATGGGGATCGGGATGGCCCTGTTGAGAACCAGTGTTTCTGGCCCGCCATGGGCGATGAGTTGCACGCCCGTCATTCTGGTCTGCGACATGGTGAAGGTCCTTGAATGACGTGGGCAAGACCGTGAAAGCTTTACATGGCCCACGAAAAACGCCGGAGTTTTCACTCCGGCGTTTGCAATGGCTTAGAAGCGTGATGCCTTAGGCTGCAGCGGCGAGGTTGCGCAGCACATAGTGCAGCACGCCGCCATGCTCGACATATTCGATCTCAACCTCGGTATCGATCCGGCAGAGCAGTTCGATCTCTTTCTTGGTGCCATCGGGGTACTCGATGGTGGCCTTTACGTTCTGGCGTGGCTTCAAGTCACCAGACAGCCCGTGGATCGAAACGATCTCATCGCCTTTCAAGTTCAGCGATTTGCGGCTGTCATCGCCAGTGAACTCAAACGGGATCACGCCCATGCCAACCAGGTTGGAACGGTGGATACGCTCAAAGCTTTCCGCAATCACCGCTTTCACGCCAAGAAGGTTGGTGCCCTTGGCCGCCCAGTCACGTGAGGAACCTGCGCCATACTGCTCGCCGCCGAAGACGACCAGCGGCACGCCCTGTTCTTTCCACGCCATAGCAGCTTCATAGATGGAGGTTTTCTCGCCATCTGGACCCAGCGTGTAGCCGCCTTCGACATTGTCGAGCATCTCGTTCTTGATGCGAATGTTGGCAAAGGTGCCGCGCATCATGATCTCGTGATTGCCGCGACGTGAGCCGTAGGAGTTGAACTCACGCACCGGCACTTGGCGTTCTGTGAGGTATTGACCAGCAGGTGTGGTTTCCTTGAAGGCACCAGCAGGGGAGATGTGATCGGTGGTGATCATATCACCCAGGATCGCCATCACGCGGGCATTTTCAATGTCAGAAATCTTGCCCGGCTCCTTGGACATGTCCTTAAAGTAGGGTGGGTTCTGCACATAGGTGGAGGCTGGCGGCCAATCATAGGTCTGGCTGTCGGTGGTTTCCACGCCCTGCCATTTTTCATCACCCTCGAAGACTTCGGCATACTTGCTCTGGAAGGCTTCACGGGTCACCGTTTGGTGGACGAGGTGAGAAATCTCAGCCTGGGTTGGCCAAATGTCTTTCAGATAAACATCGTTGCCGTCTTTGTCCTGGCCAATGGGCTCGCGTGTCAGGTCCATGTTCATGTCGCCGGCTAGCGCGTAGGCGACAACCAATGGCGGTGAGGCCAGATAGTTGGCGCGCACATCCGGGCTGATGCGGCCTTCAAAGTTGCGGTTGCCGGACAACACCGATGTGGCCACCAGGTCACCATCATTGATGGCTTTGGAAATTTCCTCCTGAAGCGGACCGGAGTTACCAATGCAGGTGGTGCAGCCATAGCCAACAAGGTTGAAGCCGATGGCATCGAGATCGTCCTGTAGGCCAGCAGCCTCAAGATACTCCGACACAACTTTTGAGCCTGGGGCCAGAGACGTTTTCACCCAAGGCTTGCGGTCTAGGCCTTTCTCGCGAGCTTTGCGGGCCACCAGGCCGGCGCCGATCATCACATAAGGGTTGGAGGTGTTGGTGCAGGAGGTGATGGACGCGATCACCACCTTGCCGGACGACATGGCATAGTCTTCGCCATCAACCGGTACTTCTTTGTTGAGCGGACGCTTGAAGGTTTCGGCCATTTCTTTTTTGAAAGCTGAAGACGCTTCGGTCAGTGCCACAAAGTCTTGCGGGCGTTTGGGGCCGGAGATGGCTGCACGGATGGTGCCCATATCCAGTTCCAGCGTATCGGTGAAGATCGGCTCGACGCTGTCATCGCGCCAGAAGCCGCAGGTTTTGGCGTATTCTTCAACGAGCTTGATGCGCTCTTCGGAGCGACCGGACATGTGCATGTAGCGCAGTGTCTCATCATCAATGGGGAAGAAACCGCAGGTCGCGCCGTATTCAGGTGCCATGTTGGCAATGGTTGCGCGGTCTGGCAGAGGCAGACGATCCAGCCCGTCGCCGTAGAACTCAACCAATTTGCCGACCACGCCTTTTTCGCGCAGCATCTGCACGACTTTGAGCACCAGATCAGTGGCGGTGGTGCCTTCGACCATTTCACCGGTCAGCTTGAAGCCCACCACTTCTGGGATCAGCATGGAGATCGGCTGGCCGAGCATGGCAGCCTCGGCTTCAATACCGCCCACGCCCCAACCGAGCACGGCCATACCGTTGACCATGGTGGTGTGACTGTCGGTGCCGACCAGCGTGTCGGGATAAGCAATCGTTTCGCCGTCCTGCTCATCTGTCCAAACGACCTGGGCGAGATATTCAACATTCACCTGGTGGCAAATGCCGGTGCCTGGGGGCACGACGCGGAAATTGTTGAACGCCTTCTGACCCCATTTTAGGAACGTGTAACGCTCCATGTTGCGCTCATATTCGCGGTCCACATTCATCTGGAAGGCGCGCGGGTTGCCGAACTCATCGATCATCACCGAGTGGTCGATAACCAGGTCAACGGGGTTAAGCGGGTTGATCTTCTCCGCATCACCGCCGAGCGCGACAATGCCATCGCGCATGGCTGCCAGATCGACCACGGCGGGCACGCCGGTGAAGTCCTGCATCAGCACGCGAGCCGGGCGGTAGGCGATCTCCTGGGTGGAGGTGCGCTCTTTGGCCCAGGTGCTCATCGCTTCGATGTCGGCCTTGTGCACCGTTTTTGCATCTTCATGGCGCAGCAGGTTTTCCAGCAGCACCTTCAATGAGTAAGGCAGTTTGGAAACGCCTTGCAAGCCGTTCTTCTCGGCTTCCAAAAGGTTGTAGACGGTGACCGTCTGACCGCCTGCGGTCAGGGTCTGGCGAGACTTGAAGCTATCGAGCGACATCGGCGTCCTATCGTGTGAAAAACTGTGTCTGGCGGGTTTTCACCTGTGCTGCCATGGTTTCCGGCCAGTCAATCCGGTTGGTTGGTCTGCACTTGGTTCCTGCGTTCCCGATTTTGGCAGGTTGCGCTTCAGATAACCGGTTTTATAAGGCTTTCAAAGGGCAACAAAGGTCGCGGCCAAAGATAGTCTTATGCCAAAAACGATTGGTGCTATGACTTTCGACGTCTTGCGGTCTGCCAATGCGCAAAGGACGCATTCTTCTATGATGTCACCCGCACCGCTCATTGCGCGTTTCCCATTCTTGCGGCGTTTGATTCCAAGTTTGTTGCGTCGCTACGCAAAGCTGTTCAAACATCGCTACCTGGTGGAAAAGCGTATGGGGCTATTGTTTCTGCTTGATCAGAAGAACTCAGTAGATCGTAATCTTCTTATCAAAGGCGCTTGGGAGCCTGCCCAAGTCGACATGCTGAAGCGGCAGATCAAAACGGCACGAACACCTGGCCAAAAAACAGTGTTTTTGGATATTGGTGCGCATGGTGCCCTCTACAGTATGATGCTGGCACGGCAGGGACTGGCCGACCAAGTGATCGCGTTTGAACCAGACCCGGTGAATCTAGTTCAACTGAAAGCCAACCTTTTCATCAACGATCTGTTGGATCAGATCACACTGATCGAGAAAGCCGCGTCAGATGCACCGGGTCAAATTCGCTTTTTCATGGCTGACAGTGCTAATCGAGGTGGATCGCGAATGACTGAAGCTGGTGACGGTGGTCTTGCCGGTGAAACGGTTGTGGAAGCCGACCAGATAGATAGCATGGCTCCGCTGAAGGATGCGCTTGTTGTTGCTAAGATTGATGTAGAGGGCAGCGAAATGAAGGTATTGGCTGGCATGGAGGCGACTATCGCCAACAATGCTTGCTTGTTTCAAATTGAGAGCTTCACAGACAACGCACCTGCGCTAAAAACATGGATGAACGAACGTGGTTTTGATCACGTCGCTACCGTCGATTTCGACCACTACTTTTTGAAAAACTGAGCAGGCTATTTGCTTTTTTCCTTTGTAAGTACGTGCGTAATCTCGTGGAAAAAAATGGGCGCGATTTTTGGCAGAAGATAACGCTCTGCGCAGCGCTCATACCCAGCTTTTGCTAGGCGTTCTGCAAGCTCTGTATCGCTAGCAACCGCGGCGATTGCATCTGCCATCGCAGCTGGATCTTCCTTGGGCACCAATAGCCCAGTGACGTCGTGCTCCACTATGCGTTTTGGTCCCAGGGTGTTCGTTGCAATCACCGGCAGGCGAGCGGCGTTGGCTTCAACAACACCGATGCCCCACTCCTCAGCCCGCGACGGCAGCACATAGATGTCCATTGCATCGAAATAGGCATCTTTGTCCTCTATCCATCCATCGAAATGAACCAGGTCTTGGACGCCAAGCCGTTTTGCCAGCGCTATAAGTTTCTCTTTTTGCGATCCGTTCGAGCCGATACGCGTCTCTAGGCGTAGACCGCGCCCAGCAAGTTCAGCGATTGCCTCGATAAGCGTATCGATCCCTTTAGCTGGCTCCAGCAAACGCAGAGTGCCTACCGTCGGTGGATTTGCGCGTGATTGACGTGCAACGTAGGGTGGCAACGTCTCTAGCGGAAGAGCGTTATCTACCACCACCACGCGGTCAGCTGGGTAGCCCATGCTGATCATGTAACCGCGCTGGTCATCATTGATGGTAATGATGCGATCGGCTTTGGCGTAGCGCTGCGTTTTGCCACCATGGTAGATTGCGACAATGGGAAGGCCCGGATTGGCGCGCTTCTGTGCAGCGACATGACGACCATTGTTCAAAACCAGGATATCCGGTTTGGTACGTTTGATTGCTTGTCGAAGTCGCCTGGTTTGCAGCAAAAAGTTCCACGTCCCACCGCGCTCCAATCCTTTGATGGTGTGGTGCTCCAAATCAGTCGCCTCAAGGCGTTCCAGAAATCTGAACTGCTCGGGCACGATGGCAATTGGCGTTGCGCCCTCGCGTTGCAGCATCTCAAGGCTATTGAAGAACGCCTCTGTTATGCCTCCGCCACTTGCGATAGGGCAGACGATAGCAATACGTGTGGACATACAGTTCCCAGGTCTTGGTGTTAGGTGTCGAAAACTCAGAACATTTGTGCGTGGCAACCAATCTCAGTTGCCTCCTGGACGCAAGCGCTATGGGCGCAAGGATAGGCTATGTGGTCTGATGCGCGATTGGTGATGACACAACTGGCGCTGTCGCGCGGTGAGCGGGCGCTGGTCGCTGGGCTGTCGCTGGAGCTTTCCGGTGGCGATGCGGTGGCACTTGTCGGGCCTAACGGATCGGGCAAGACCTCACTGTTACGGGTACTGGCAGGCTTGGCGGAACCAACGGCCGGTGATCTGGTCATGTCAGTCGAGGGGGCGGATAGCGACTTGCCGCGTAACGCTTTGGTGCATTTGGGTGGGCACCAAGATGGGTTGAAGGGTGCACTGACCGTTCGGCAAAATCTTGATTTTTGGACCGCGTACTTTGGCGGTTCCGGTTTTTCAATTTCTGAGTCCCTAGATCAGCTTGGTGTTGGCCATGTGATTGATTTGCCCGCTGCCATTCTCTCGCAGGGGCAGAAAAGGCGGGTAGCGTTGGCTCGGCTGCTGGTTGCGCCGAGACCTATCTGGTTGCTTGATGAACCAACGGCGGCACTGGATGTAGCTTCGACCACTCGGTTCCTGTCATTGGTGGAGGCCCATCGGGCATCTGGTGGTATTGTGATTGCTGCCACGCACACAATGTTGGACCTACAAAACCTCAGAACGCTTGATCTGGGGGATTACCCTGCCCATGGCCGGGGCGGTGAACAGGCCGTGAGCGATGCCGAATCCTACTGGTTGGAAAGTGAACCCGCATGAGCGCTTTCCGGGCGTTGATCGCACGCGACGTGCGGCTGGCAACTCGCGTCGGCGGAGGGGCGCTGACTGGCACGCTGTTTTTTCTGGCGGTGATCGTTACGATCCCGTTCGGCGTTGGACCTGACCTCAATCTGCTCTCGCGCATCGGGCCTGCAATCATGTGGATTGGAGCGCTGCTTGCCACGCTGATCGGTTTGGAGCGGCTTTTTCAATCCGACAAGGATGATGGCGCGCTCGATTTGCTGCGTCTGACCGACAGCCCGGTTTCAAGCTTTGTGATTGCCAAGGTCATTGCCCACTGGCTTGGGTCTAGCTTGCCCTTGGTTCTTGTGACGCCGTTGCTTTCGCTGCTTCTGGCACTGGAGCCCAGGGCGATCTTGGCGCTGACGGCGACACTCGCAGTAGGCACGCCGGCGCTGTCCTTTCTGGGGGCAGTGGGGGCGGCGCTTGCTGTGACTTTGCGTCGCGGCGCTCTTTTGATGTCGGTCATCATTCTACCCTTTTCCATTCCGGTACTTATCTTCGGTGTTGCTGCCACCCGTGCTGCCATTGTTGAGCCTGATCCGTTTTGGCCGCCCTTCGCGTTGCTAACGGCAACCAGCCTCATCTATGCGGTCATCGGCACGTTGGGTGCGGCGGCGACGTTAAAGATTGGGGATGGATAAGGTTTCGACCTCAGAGGCCTAACCAACGCCTGTAACTGGATAGCCCGCCACTGGCATGCTAAGCGCCTTGCTCAACGCTAGCTGGCAAAACAAGAGGATGCGAAGGCTCTTATGGGCATTCTGGACTATGCCAATCCGACGCGGGTGATGCGCTTTTCGCGCGCTGTGAAACCATGGCTTCTCGGCCTTGGGCTGATCACGTTGGCCGCTGGCCTTTACGGCGCGTTCGTCACGGCACCGGCTGACTATCAGCAGGGCGAAACGATCCGTATCATGTATCTTCATGTACCGATGGCCTGGCTTGCGATGATGGCCTATTCGATGATGGCGCTGTCAGCGATCGGAACACTTGGTTTTAAGCACCCAATGGCCGATGTATCTGCCAAGGCACTGGCCCCCATTGGCGCGACGTTCACGGCGATATGCCTCATCACAGGATCGCTCTGGGGCAAGCCAATGTGGAACACCTGGTGGGTCTGGGATGCGCGGCTGACCAGCGTTCTCATTCTCTTTCTGGTGTATCTCGGCATCATCGCGCTGTGGCAGGCGATTGAAGAGCCCATCAAAGCTGGCAAGGTCACTGCGATCATCACGTTGGTTGGCGCGATCAATCTGCCGATCATCAAGTTCTCCGTCGATTGGTGGTACACGCTGCACCAACCGGCCTCTGTGTTCCGGGTGGATGGGCCGACCATCTATCCAGCGATGCTCTACCCGCTGCTGATATGCGCGGTCGGGTTCATGCTGGTCTTTTTCTATCTGCACTTTGCGGCCATGGAGAATGAACTGAAGCGGCGCCGTATCCGCGCCATGCAGATGCGTGCTGCGCGCCGTGTTGCGCCGGAGCAATCAGTGGTGCCGCAAGGGAGCACAGCCTGATGGTCATTGATCACCATTTTGGATTCATTGCCTTTTCCTGGCTTGCAGGCATCCTTGGGTTTGCTGGTCTCGTGTTTTGGATTTGGCGTGACCGCAAAGCTTTGGATGCTCAACTCGCCGAACTTGAAGCGCAAGGTGTTGATGTCTCGCGTGCCAAAGAGATCTCATGAGCGAGCAAAGTGTGGATCAATCGACAGACGCGCCCAAGCGCAAGGTGAACTGGCTGGCGCTTGCACCTTTGCTCGTGTTCCTGGCGCTGGGCGGTGTGTTTGGCTACCAACTTGTGTTCGGCGGCCAGGCCAATGAAATCCCCTCGGCTCTGATCGGTCAGCAGGTGCCAGCTGTGGCGCTGCCACGGCTGGAGGACAGCGGTGTGCCGGGCTTTGGGCCGGATCACCTTGAAGGTCAGGTGACGTTGCTCAATATCTTTGCCAGCTGGTGCGCACCCTGTCGCCAAGAGCACCCCATGCTGATGCAGCTATCGGGCGATGATCGCTTCCAGATCATCGGGATCAACCAGAAAGATCAACCAGCCGATGCGCGCCGGTTTTTGGCAACGCTTGGTAACCCCTATGACCGGATCGGTGTTGATCCGAACGGCCGGGCATCCATCGAATGGGGTGTTTATGGTGTGCCGGAAACCTTCATCATCGGCACCGATGGTGTGATCCTTTACAAGCACATTGGTGTGTTTGACGCCCGCGATGTTGAGGAGACATTTCTTCCCATTATCGAAGAGGCGCTTGCAGCGGCGGCGCCCGCGTCTTAAGCCGCTGGCATGAATGCCAAGCTGAAAACAAAGCCACCAACCGATAAGATCACAGCGCTATACGTTTCGCCCATCAAGGGCGGGATATTGGCGCTGTTTCTGATCACTGTCGGTCTCGCTCTGGTCGCCCTGCCGCATTATCTGATGTTTGTAACGCCAAGCGCCACAGCCACACCGCTGACGGCTGTTTTGGCACTGGTTTTCCTAGCGCTCGGCGCTGTTTTCATATGGCCCGGCTTCCAGTTCGCAAAGGCCATTCTTTTGCGAACACCGCTTGCGACGACCGATGGCGAAACCGTTCACCGGATGCGGCTTGGTTTTGGCACCACTGAATTTCGGTGGGAGCATGTGGGGGAATTGGTCGTGCGTGGCGTATGGCTCATCTTGCTGGATGGCCGCATCCCACAGAGCCGCTTCACCCGCTTTATGTTTGGGGCAAAGGGTCTTTGGATCCCTTCGCTGTTTGTCTATGGCGGCGGTCGTAAGGTGATGCAGTTCATCATGGACTACCGCCCGGACCTCATCGATCCGGTGTTGAAGCGGCTCAATCGCGGCAAAAAATAAGGCGTGGACACCACGTTACCCGGTCGAACGCTTCGCCGTTACGTCGATTTCCACCAGCATCTCTTCTTCCAAAAGATCGCAGATGATCAGTGTGGCCGCTGGGCGAATGTCGCCAAGCACATCGCCGGCTACTTTCATCAAGGCGGCAGCATCGCTGCGTTTGGTGATGTAGTAGCGCACGCGCACAATGTCGGCCATGGCTGCGCTAGCCTCTTCCAATACGTTTTGGATCGTGATGAAGGTGTTGCGGGTTTGCGCTTCCATACCCTCAGGCATTGTCATCGCGGTGTAGTCGTAGCCGGTGGTGCCGGACACAAACACCCAATTCCCGTCGACCACCGCGCGTGAATATCCGGCCTCTTTTTCGAAGGGCGAGCCGGACGAGATCAGTGTTCGGCTCAACGAAACTCTCCCGCTGACCAACGCTCGTAGATCTCTTGCGCGTCGCTGCTCCACTGTTCCAGAGGTGGGCGGGTGGCGGGCGCGCCCTCGTTGAGGAAGGCGGAATAGACTTGCTCACTTGCTGGATCGACGGCAAGCATGCCAATCGCGAACGCGCACTGACCGGGCAGACAGCCCGTTTGCAACAGAAAGTTCCCCTCGATCACAGGTATTGTGCGGCTGCCAAGGTGGCGCGCAAAGATGCCAAGCTCATCCTGCCATGTTTCCAACAGCGCATCGTAAACGGGCTGCGAGGCATAGAGGTCAATGGCACTGAGATCATTGTAACCTCCGACTTCGCCATCCAGCGCGTCCCAACCACGATCTGGTTGTGGGGCGTATGTGATTGGGCCGAGGCGGTAGGGACCTTGTTCCAAGTCGAACATGACAACGTCACCATCTCGATAGAGTTCGGGAGGGCTGAAAAGGATCGCGCCGCCTGGGTAGGCTGCGCTTGCATAGGGGATGCAGGGTTGTCCGATGGGGCCTTGCAGCCAAGGCTGCCCAAATTCGATGGTCACCCCATACGGCGATGCAGGGCAAGCTGGATCCTCAGCGGCAGCTTGAACAATCAACCCAGCCATCTCGCCGTTGACGTCCACCAAGTCGAGGTCGATGGTGATCGCCGGAGCGCGCAGGATTTCGGTTCCGTTGGCAGCAAGCACCTGAGCATTTTCGTCTGCCAGGATCGTAATCGTCAGATCGATCCCGCCAGATAGCTGGGCGACGTCTATCGTCTGCGCTTGCAGCAGACTGCTTGGCAACGAAAGAGCGAGGCAGGCAAGCGCAAGGCGGGATTGTTTATAGCTGGGGATCATAGCGGTTGGGTCCAGATGGTCATCAGATTGTTGGCAGGCATGGCGATGGTGTCTTGATGCTTCAGGCGGTTGCTTGCTAGTTGATGCTCCACCCAGCCGATGTCCTTGTAACCAGCTTCGGGCCGCTCGGCACGAATGCTAGCGTCAAAACGTTCATCACCCTCGCTGGCATAGTCCGCGCCGCGTTTGAAAGGGCCGTAGATGGCAAGCAATCCACCCGCCGCCAACGCTCCGGAAAGGTGGGTGAGCAGGTTTGTAGCCGCCTGATCTGAAATGAGGTGGGTGAGGTTGGACAGGAACACCGCATCCATTGGGATACCGTCCCAAGTCCGCTCAACAGCGTTGTAGGCAGACGGCGCGCGCACGTTGGTTGCGCCGCTTTGAATTGTCCACGCGGTGATGCTTGTTAGCCGTTCACCATCAATGTCGGATGGGTGCCAGATCAGGTCAGGGGTTGCCTTAGCTAGGCGTACAACATGCTCACCGGTGCCTGAGGCCACTTCAAGTGCATTGCCGGACGCGGGGAGGTGGGGCACCAGAGCCTCAAGGATTGCATCGATATTGCGCGCTGCCGCCGGTGCAAAAAGGCGACCGTCATCGACCTCGCCACGTTCAGCAAAAGAGTGCCTAGGTTCGTTCATCGTTTCTCGGCCATTTGGGTCGCCACCCTAAAGTCGCTCTTGCCGCAGTGCAGCATGGCAGTTCACATCAACCCAACTGATGGCACAGCTTGGGAGTTGGCAGAAGCATGTCGAAGACGAATGCGGGCAATTTCTTTGAGGATTTCTCCGTTGGGCGGATGCTCCACCATGCCACGCCCTTAACATTGACCACTGGCGATGCCAGCCTTTACCGCGCGCTTTACGGCACCCGCTATGCGGTGCAATCGGCAGACAGTTTTGCGCAGCGTATTGGCTACCCTCAGGCACCGCTGGACGATCTGCTGGTGTTCCATGCCGTCTTCGGCAAAACCGTTCCGGATATCTCTCTCAACGCTGTTGCCAATCTCGGCTATGCCGAGGGAGTGTTTCATGCGGCCGTTTATCCCGGTGACACGCTGACCTCGGTGAGCGAAGTAATCGGCGTCAAAGAGAACTCCAACGGCAAGACCGGCACGGTCTATGTGCGCACCACAGGCAGCAATCAGCGCGGCGAAACGATGCTTTCCTATGTGCGCTGGGTGATGGTGCGGAAACGCGATGCAGCCAACGCCGCGCCTGAGCCACAGGTGCCGGACCTTGCAAGCGCCGTCGATGCGTCTGCTCTCGGCAAGGCTGTGCCTGCGTTGGATATCGCTAAGTGGGATGCGTCTCTGTCAGGTTCTGACTTCTTCTGGGATGACTACGAGGTTGGCGAGAAGATCGACCATGTGGACGGCATGACGGTGGAAGAGAGCGATCACATGCTCGCCACCCGGCTCTACCAGAACACCGCCAAAGTGCATTTCAACCAACATACCGAAGGGCAAGGCCGCTTTGGGCGACGGCTCATCTATGGCGGGCACGTGATTTCGCTCGCGCGGGCACTTGCCTTCAATGGCTGTGGTAACGCGTTTCATCTGGCGGCCATCAATGGCGGTCGGCATGTCGCGCCGCTGTTTGCGGGCGACACGGTCTATGCCTGGAGCGAAGTTTTAGATCAGGCCGAGATTGCAGGGCGCACGGACGTCGGCGCGACACGTATGCGGCTGGTCGCCACCAAAGATCTCCCTTGCGCTGATTTTCCCTACAAGAGCGATGATGGCTATGCCGACGGCGTGATCTTGGATTTTGATGCTTGGTTCGTGCTGCCGAGGCGATGAGTTCTTCCCACCCTCAATCCCTCCCCATCAAGGGAGGGAGGTGCTATATCGCTGATCTTATTCCCCTCCCACTTGTGGGGAGGGGTTAGGGGTGGGGGAAGACTTTGTCCCAAATCGCTTTTCGATATAGTCCTCGACCAGGCCTTTGAAGTCGTCAGCGAGATTGGGGCCACGCAGGGTCATGGCTTTCTTGCCGTCGATGAACACCGGGGCGGCGGGTTGCTCTCCGGTGCCAGGCAGGGAGATGCCGATGTCGGCATGTTTGCTTTCACCTGGTCCATTCACGATGCAGCCCATAACAGCAAAGGTGAGCTGCTCGACGCCTGGATAGCTCTCTTTCCAGCTTGGCATCTTTTCACGGATCATAGTCTGCACGTCCTGCGCCAATTCCTGGAACGTGGTGCTTGTCGTGCGTCCGCAGCCTGGGCAGGCGGCGACCACGGGGACGAATGAGCGGATGCCCATGGTTTGCAGAAGCTCTTGGGCAACCTGTACCTCTTTGGTGCGGTCGCCACCCGGTTCGGGTGTCAACGAAATGCGGATCGTGTCTCCGATCCCCTGCTGAAGTAAAATGCCCAAAGCTGCCGATGAAGCAACAATGCCTTTGGAGCCCATGCCCGCCTCGGTCAGACCGAGATGCAACGCGTAGTCCGAACGGGCGGCGAGCGCTGTATAACAGGCCACCAGATCCTGAACCTGGCTCACTTTGGCCGACAGGATGATCTTGTCGCGCCCCATGCCAAGCTTTTCAGCATAGTCGGCAGAAAGGAGCGCTGATTGCACCATCGCTTCATGAGTCACTTGTCGGGCGGTCAGCGGTGAGCCGTTGTCGGCGTTCTCATCCATCAGCTTGGTGAGCAGCACCTGGTCCAGCGATCCCCAATTCACGCCAATCCGCACGGTTTTGTCGCGCTTCATCGCTTCTTCGATGATGGCACCGAACTGAACGTCTTTCTTCGCCTTGAAGCCAACATTGCCGGGATTGATCCGGTACTTCGCCAGTGCCTCAGCGCAAGCTGGATGATCTTGAAGCAGTTGGTGGCCGATATAGTGGAAGTCGCCGACCAGCGGGACGTTCACTCCCCACTTATCGAGCTTCTCCTTCACATGCGGAACGGCAGCGGCAGCCTCATCACGGTCCACCGTGATACGCACCAGTTCTGACCCAGCCTTGGCCAGCGCTGCGACCTGGATCGCGGTGGCGCGGATATCCGCGGTGTCGGTGTTGGTCATTGACTGGACGACCACAGGTGCATCACCACCCACGACCACGCCGCCCACATTCACGGGAACCGACTTGCGGCGGGGCAGTATCGTTGAAAGATATCCGGTCAAACCGGGTTGTGGTGCGGGTCGATCAAGCATGCTTTAGGTATAGGGCTGGTGCCGTGGCATCGCAACACAAAGACAAGGCGTTCTAAGCGTATGGGTATGCTGATAGATGGCCGATGGCATGATGATGCCGATCGTTCGATGCAAGATGGAGCTTATAGGCGCGAGCTGAGTGCGCTGCCTTCTCGTCTGGATGCCGCTGTTGTTGAAGCGCTTAGAGAGACACCGGAGCATTTCGTGCTGGTTGTGTCCTTTAGTTGTCCCTGGTCGCACGCAGTGGTGCTTGCCTGGCAGTTGAAGGGATTTGCGAAACGCATGCCCTTGCAGATTGCAGGCGGACCGCGCGTCCAAGGCTATGCGATCAAACCTGACGGGCCGCTGGCCAAGGCTGGGTATCGCCATGTCCATGGACTCTACAGTGCGACAGACCCAACCTATACAGGGCGGGCAACGGTGCCGGCCCTTTGGGATGAGCGTGAGAAGGCCGTGCTTTCCAATTCGTCGGAAGACATCCTGGTGGCCTTGGACAAAGTCGGCACCGGCCCCAGTCTTTTTCCCGATGAGCACGCTGACGATATGGCGGTTTTTCTGCCGCAGCTTTTCGATGGCTTGTCGAACGCTGTTTATCGCGCGGGCAAAGCCCAACGGCAGGACGAATATGAAGAGGCGACCCGATCTGTCTACGCTATGTTGCACACCTTGGAAGAGCGGCTGTCGAGCCAGACCTACCTGTTTGGCCAAGCGATCACTGCTGCCGATCTTCGATTGTTTGCCACGTTGGTGCGCTACGATACGGTCTACGCGACGCACTTCCGTTGCACGCGTTATCGGTTGACGGATTTCCTGGCTCTTTGGCGTTTCACGCGACGGATTTATCAGATGCCTGGTGTGGCCGAGACCGTAGACTTTGATGAGATACGGCGCGGTTACTACCTCAATGATGGATCGCACAATCCGTTTGGATTGGTTGCAGATCAGCCCGAGATCGATTGGATGGATCACTCCGGCCTGTAGCAACGAGTTTTTTGGCCCCGCACATTTTGGCCCCACACACGGCTTGAAGCCAAACCATCACGCGCCATGTTGGCGCGCATGCCAAAGCTTTCCCACTCCGTTACTGCCACCCGTTTGCTCTGCGATGAGGAGGTGGAGACTGTCTATCGCGCGCTCGAAACGACGATGCCTGGGCGGACACACTCTGCCAAAAGCCCTAAGGGGCAGCCGGACGCCTTCAGGTCCTGCATCTCATGCATGCTGTCGGCACAAAGCCGCGATGCCAACACTGCTAAGGCGACACGGCAATTGTTCGCGCTCGCCAAAACACCGCAGGCCATACTGGCGCTGGACGATGACACCATCGTTTTGGCCATTAAACCGGCTGGGCTTTACAACATGAAGGCGCGCAATATCCGCAAGTTCTGCACCGCTTTGCTCGACGAGCATGACGGTGTGGTGCCATCGACCCGCGCCGGTCTTTTGAGCCTGCCAGGTATTGGGCGCAAATGCGCGGATATCGTGATGAGTTTCACGTTCGGCGAGGGTGTGATCGCCGTCGATACCCATGTTCATCGTGTCGCCAATCGCATTGGTTTGGCGCGTGGTAAGACCGAAGCGCAAACCGCACAAAGCCTTGAGGACCGTTCTCCGGATTGGGCAAAACGCGATGGACATTTCTGGCTGTTGCAGTTTGGCAAGCGGGTTTGCCAAGCGCGCACGCCCAAGTGCCATGCGTGTGTTGTGCGGGAAGTGTGCGCGTACCCGGCAAAGAGTTGAAAGCTTAACTCCGACCTTAAGCCGAGATGGCCAGCTGTTTCCAATGCTGCATTGCAAAATGGAGCAAGGCGCGTATGGTCCGCGACAAAGACACCCATAATTTTTGGAGGCCCCTATGGCTTTGACCCTCGATCTTTCCGGCCATGTTGCCGTCGTCACCGGTTCTACCTCTGGCATCGGCCTTGGTATCGCAAGAAGCCTGGCTCAAGCGGGTGCGAAGGTGGCCCTGAACAGCCATTTGGGTCGAGAGGAAGACTATAAGATCGCCGCAGATCTTGCCGAGGAAACCGGCAGTGAGGTGATCTATGTCCAGGCGGATATGTCGAACGGCGAAGCTTGTGTGAAGCTGGTTGAAACTGCCGCTGAAAAGCTCGGTACCGTGGACATTCTCGTCAACAATGCGGGCATTCAATATGTCGCCCCGGTGGAAGATTTCCCGGTGTCGAAATGGGATGCGATCATGGCGATCAATCTTTCATCGGCTTTCCACACGATCCGTGCCGCCGTGCCGGGTATGAAGGAAAAGAAGTGGGGTCGGATCATCAACATTGCTTCGGCGCACGGCCTTACTGCGTCACCTTACAAAAGCGCCTATGTCTCGGCCAAACATGGTTTGGTCGGCCTCACCAAAACCATCGCACTGGAGCTGGCTGAATGCGGCGGCACCTGCAACGCCATCTGCCCCGGCTATGTGCTGACGCCTTTGGTGGAAGGGCAAATTCCCGATCAGATGAAGGCGCACAACATGTCACGTGAAGACGTGATCAAAAACGTGATGCTGGAACGGCAGCCGACCAAAGACTTTGTGACAGTGGAACAGATGGGTACGTTTGCGGTGTTCTTGGCCTCCGAAGCTGGCTCGCAAATCACCGGCGCTGCGCTCCCAGCCGATGGCGGCTGGACGGCTATGTAGAGTTAAAAAGGTAGGCCCAGATCGTGGCGCGAACCAACACCAAAAAGGTCAACCTTGCGCTGCAAGGCGGCGGTGCGCACGGGGCGTTCACCTGGGGCGTCCTTGATAAGCTACTCGAAGATGGGCGTCTTGGCTTTGAGGGTATTTCAGGAACCAGCGCTGGCGCGATGAACGCGGTGGCGCTGGCCGATGGTTGGTATGAACAAGGTGCTGACGGTGCGCGCGAGAAGCTAGAAACGTTCTGGCGGGCGATTTCCCGCAATGGATCGTTTTCCGTTACAGATCAGCAGCAGGAAGTGCTTGATCGGTTTTTGAGCTTTTGGATGTGGCCAATGGCCAATGGCGGCGGCGCGCAGGCCTTTGCCAAACTCTTTCCGATGGCGCCCTGGGCCAATCCGTTCACGTCTCAGTTGACCAGCCCTTACGAGGTGAACCCGCTCAACATCAATCCGTTGCGCGATGTGGTTGAGCGGCTGGTGGATTTTAATCGCGTGGCCAAGTGCAACGACTTCAAGCTCTTTATTGCGGCGACCAAGGTGCATTCGGGTAAGATACGGCTTTTCCGGCGGGGTGATGTGACGGCTGATGCGGTGCTGGCTTCTGCCTGCCTTCCTTATGCCTTCCAGGCTGTGGAGGTTGAGGGTGAACCCTATTGGGATGGGGGCTATACCGGTAATCCGGCGCTCTATCCCTTTTTCACCGAGACCGAGTGCGAGGATATTGTGCTCATCCAGATCAACCCGATTGAGCGCAACGAAACGCCGAAAACCAGCCAGGAAATTCTGGAACGGGTTTCTGAAATCACCTTCAATGCTTCTCTGCTACGCGAGTTTCGCGCCATAGACTTCGTCAATCGCTTGATCGATGATGGTAAGCTGGAGGGTGGCGAGTATCGCCGCAACCGCGTGCATCGCATCGATGCCAGTGACGAGTTGGCAGCGCTGGGCGCTGGATCGAAGTTCAACACCAGCTGGGCGTTCTTCACCCGCTTGCGCGATATCGGACGTGAGGCGGCAACGCAGTTCTTGGATTCTCATTACAGTGATATCGGCAAGCGCGGCACGCTCGATTTGCGCGACGCTTTCTCCTAAGATCACCTCATGATGGACCGCGCCGCCTTTGACGCCTTGTGCGAAAGCCTGCCGGCCACCTTCATGGTGGTGCAGTGGGGCAATTCCAATGTCTGGAAGGTTGGCAACGAGACCAAAAACAAGGTTTTTGCGATGTCGACTTTTTGGGTCGGCAAGGATGAGGATGCGGCTAAGGATGGTCAGCACGCCTTGGTGCTCAAAGTTGCGCCGATGAGCTTTGAGATGCTCACCCAGGAAGTGGGCATTATGCAGGCACCCTACATGGCCAAAGGGCAATGGATCCGCGTGGTGGAGGACAATCCGCTGAGCGATGAGGATCTTTCAGTCTATGTTCGCGAAGCTCATCGGATCATGGCGGGCGGGCTTACCAAAAAGCTTCAAGCTGAGCTTGGCTTGACCGATTGGGTTGCAGGGACGGCGTGATGCGCGCGGTTGCGGCCCTTGTTTTTCTTGCTGTGATGATGCTGCCATTAAGGGCCGAGCCGCTGACCATTTTTGCGGCGTCCAGCTTGAAAAACGCATTTGATGCGATTGGTGAGGCGTTCACGCAAGAAACTGGTGCCGAGGTGGTGTTTTCTTACGCTGGCACGTCCGTTCTTGCCCGCCAGATTGAACAAGGTGCGCCAGCAGACGTGTTCGTTTCCGCCCACCCAATCTGGATCAACTATCTGGATCAGCGTGGGTTGATCGACGCCGAGACGCGCGACACGTTTGCAGACAATCGATTGGTGCTTGTTGCACAATCATCCACGGTCTTTGATGCGCCACCTGATCTTTCCTCTGCTGATGATTTGCTCGCTATTTTGGGCGGGGATGGTCGCCTTGCTGTGGCGCTCGTGGATGCTGTGCCCGCTGGTATTTATGCGCGTGAGGCAATGGAAAACCTTGGTGTTTGGGACATTTTGCAGCCACGCTTGGCGCAGAGCGACAATGTGCGTTCAGCGCTCTTCTTGGTAGCGCGTGGCGAAGCGCCGCTCGGGATTGTTTATGCCAGTGATGCGCATGTCGATGAGGCGGTTTTTGCAGCGGCAACCTTCCCTTTAGATAGCCATTCCGCCATTCGGTACACCGCATCAAGGGTTGCGCAGTCCGACAATGCAACGGCTGATCGATTTTTGGCGTTCTTGATCAGCCAAGAGGCGCAGCAGATTTTGGCTGCGAATGGGTTTTCGCCACTCTCAACTGGTGAGGGTGGCTAGTGGGCATCACGCAGTGGCTTGGTCCCAACGAATGGCAGGCCGTCGCGCTTTCCTTGCAGGTGGCGTTCGTGGCGACATTGACCAGTCTGCCGCTGGGCCTCTTCATCGCCTATGCGCTCGCCCGTTGGCGGTTTTTTGGTCATGGCTTGCTCAATGCTGTGGTGCATTTGCCGCTGGTTCTTCCACCCGTGGTGACCGGCTATCTGCTGCTCATCGGGTTTGGTCGCCAAGGGCCGATTGGTGCGTTTCTGGATGAGACATTCGGCATACGCTTCGCCTTTGAATGGACCGGTGCGGCGCTCGCCAGCGCCGTGATGGGGTTTCCTCTCATGGTGCGGGCGATCCGCTTGGCGTTTGAATCCATCGACCCGAAACTGGAAGAAGCCGCATCGACGCTCGGTGCTAGCCGTCTCATGGTTATGATGAGTGTGACGCTGCCGCTGGCGTTGCCTGGTATTATCGCGGGTATGGTGCTCGCCTTTGCCAAAGCGATGGGTGAGTTTGGTGCGACGATCACCTTTGTCTCCAACATTCCTGGGCGCACGCAGACCATCCCTTCAGCGATCTACGCCTTTCTTCAGGTGCCCGGCGGAGAAGAAAGCGCGTTTCGCCTGATTGTGGTTTCCATTGCCGTTTCGATTGCTGCAGTGCTGGTTGCTGAGCTTTTGGCGCGTCGGGCAAGCGCAGCGCGGGTGGACCGGTCATGACGCTTCAGATCGCGATCCAAAAACAGCAGGGTGATTTTGCGCTCGATCTCGATGTCACCACTGGGGATGGGGTGACGGCACTTTTTGGGCGCTCGGGCGCAGGCAAGAGCACGGTGATCAAGGCGGTTGCTGGCTTGGTCACGCCCGACAGTGGGCACATTCAGCTCGGCGACCAGGTGCTGTTCGACAGTGCCAGCCGCACCAATCAGCTAGTCCACAAACGACGCATTGGTCTGGTGTTTCAAGATGCCAGGCTCTTCCCCCATCTGTCGGTGCTGAAGAACCTGCTCTATGGTGCGCGCTTTTCCGATGGCTCGGTGAAACGGGCCGATGCGGTGGCGATGGCTGAACTGTTGGGTCTGGACGGGCTGCTTAACCGCAAACCATCTGGGCTTTCGGGCGGCGAAGCACAGCGGGTGGCGATTGGCCGAGCATTGCTTTCCAAACCCAAACTTCTGATGATGGACGAACCCTTGGCTGGGCTTGATCAGGCGCGCAAAGCCGATGTGCTCGCGCTCATTGAGAAGGTGCGCGATGTGGTCGGCGTGCCTATCCTCTATGTCAGCCATACGCTTGAGGAGGTGCTGCGGTTGGCCAATCATGTGGCCATCATCGCCGATGGGAAATGCGTTGATCAGGGCGCACCCGATGCGCTGCTTGGCGGCAGTGGGACAGGGTTGGCCCGCACGGTTCGCGCCCGTTTGGTGATGAAGAACAGCTCCGATGGTCTCTCAGAGTTGGCATTGGCCGGTGGGCGGCTCTTCGTACCGCAGGTGGATGCGCCTCTCGGCTGGGTGCTCCAGGTGGAGATCGCGGCGCGTGATGTCATGCTTTCACTGCAACCGCCTGAGGGTCTTAGCGCGCTCAATGTGTTGGCGTGCCAGATAACCGAACTGCGTGCATCGGGCACCAACCCGTCGGCAGTGGATGTGATGCTTGCCTGCGGCGAGGATAGTCTGGTCGCTCAGGTCACCCGCCGCTCGGTGGAGCAAATGGGTTTGCAGCCAGGTTTGGGTGTTTACGCCGTCATCAAGTCGGTGGCATTGGCCCAAACGTCCGGGGCTGTCGATACCGTGGATGTTTAAGTGGGTTCGATCAGGATCGCGCGGAAATCGTTGACGTTGGTCAGCGTTGGGCCGGAGCTCACCTGATCCTCAAGGCTGGCAAAGAAGCTGTGTGCGTCATTGTTCGTTAGAGATGCTTGTGGGTCGATACCTTTGGCGCGCGCTCTGGCCAGCGTTTCTGGTGCCACCATCGCGCCTGCCACTTCGGCTGCCCCATCCACGCCATCGGTATCGCAGGCAAGTGCATGAATGCCCGGGGCGCCATCCAGTGCAATGGCGAGCGAAAGAGCGTATTCAGCATTGGGGCCGCCGATGCCATCGCCGGTACGCGTCACGGTGCACTCGCCGCCGGAGAGAAGCAGATGTGGCTTGCTGATTCCACTCTGCATCTTGAGCACCAATGCGCCTTGCTCACGGGCTAGGTCGCGAGCCTCACCTTCCAGCGCGTCGCCGAGGATTGTGACGTTGACGCCCTCTTTTTCTGCGATAGCCTTGGCAGCTTCCAGCGACTGGGAGGGCGCGGCGATGATGGTGTTGGTCGTGGTTGAAAGACGCTCATCGCCGGGTGTTATGACGCCAGTGGCATCATTGAGAACAGCCTCTGCGGATGCGGGAACATCAATGCCGTAGCGCTTGATGATTGCTTGGGCGTCAGCGGGTGTCGAGCTGTCGCCGACTGTTGGGCCAGACGCGATGTAGGCCGGATCATCGCCCGGCACATCGGAGATCATCAGCGTGTGCAAGGTGGCAGGATAGGCGGCGGCGGCCAACTGGCCACCCTTGATGCGTGAAAGGTGCTTGCGCACCACGTTCATCTCATCAATCGGCGCGCCTGAGGTCAGCAGCGCGGCGTTGACCGCCATCTTGTCCTCTAGCGTCATGTCACCCGCCGGCTCGATCATCAGTGATGACCCGCCACCGGAAATGAGAGCGAGGATAAAAGTATCTTTGTTTGCCTGGTTCAGCAAAGCGCGTAGCTCGCGCGTTGCGCGCAAGCCAGCCTCGTCGGGCACGGGGTGTGATGCGCTTTTGAGCGTGACGCCTTGCAGCGGACGTTCATAGCCATAGCGGGTGATGATGAGCCCTTCGCACGGACCCCAGACGCTTTCGAGCGCTTCTCCCATACGCGCAGAGGCTTTGCCTGCGCCGATGACGAGCAGCTTACCATCAGGTTTCGGCGGCAGATGCGCGGGCACGCAGATCATCGGGTCAGCGACCCGTACGGCTTCATCAAAGAGTGAGCGGAGAAAGCTTTGCTGGTTCATGGCTGCTTGTTAGCAGTGCGCTTAACGCCAGGGAAGCGTTCCCTTTGGCAGGCGTTGGTGCAGGCTGTCGAGCGCGATCACGAGAACCAAAACCACGATGACCGTGACCACAGCAACCGCCGAGGCAAGCGTTGTGTAGCCGCCATCCTCAAAGTTGAAGAGAACCACACCCAGTGTCTCGGTGCCCGACGACCAGAGAAGCGCGGAGATTGTGAGCTCATTGAAGGCGGTTAGAAATACCAGCACCGCCCCTGCCGCTGCAGCAGGCAGCACACCTGGAACCAAAACCAGATTAAAGCGCTGCCAAAACCCTGCTCCGCACATGGCGGCGGCTTCTTCAAGTCGCGGATCGAGCTGGCTGAAGGCGGCCGTTACTGGGCGCAAGGCCAAAATGTAGAAACTGGACAGGTAGGCAATCAAGATGATGGCGTAGGTCCCGTAAAGGCTGACGCCGATAAGGGGCAGTGGGCGGATGAAGAGCAGGATCATCGCGATGGCGAGCACGATACCCGGAAGGGCATAGGGTGTTTCCACCAGCGCTTCGAACAGCACGCGGCGGCGCCCGGAGAGACGAGAGAGCGCGTAGCCAGAGGGCAGCGAAATCGCCATCAGGATCAGCGCTGCGCCGCTCGCCAACATGAAGGAGTTCATGAAGGCGCGCGTCGTGACATCCTGGCGAAAGAGCACCTCAACATAGTTGTTGAGCGTGAACGTCTCTGCGGTCAACGCCATGCCGTAAGAGGGCAGCAGGGACGCTGCGATCAGCGCGGTGAGCGGTGCGACCAACAATAGGGCGTTCAGCGTCCAGACACCGACTTCGGCGGGCAGGCGGAAGCGGCCGAGCGTGAAGGGTGTCAGCGGCTTATCGGCCTCAATGCGGGTGGCGTAGCGAGCGAGCACAAAGGCGGTGATGATCGTGCCAATGCCAGCGATGAAAGAAACCAGGACGGCCAATGTGGCGACGCGTGGGATCATCCCTGTGCCGAAGCTTGCCAAGCGCTGGTAGATGAGTGTCGGCAGTGTGAGGAAATTCTCCGGCATACCGAGTAGAGCTGGGATGCCGAAATTGCCAGTTGAGGAGACAAAGCACAGCGCAAAGGCCGCTGCTAGAAACGGCGCCAGCATTGGTAGGCCGACAAAGGAGAAGGCGCGCCAGGAGCTTGCCCCGCACGCTCGGGCAGCCTCGATCACATCGCCGGGGATGGCGCGCAGGCCAGCGCGTAAGGTGATGAAAGCGAGCGCTGTGTGCTGAACCCCAAGCAACAAGATGATGCCTTCGCGGCCATACATCGGATTTGCTGAACCAGGTGGTGGTGCCAGGCCGATGGATTGCAGCAATGCCGAGGATGGGCCGAACAGTTGCAGCCAGGCCAGTGCTGTGACCTGTGGGGCGATCATCAGCGGCAGAAGGAAAGCAACAGAGAGCAAGCGTTTGCCGCGCATATCCGTCGCGCCAACGAGAAAGGCAAGAAGACCACCCAAGCTAAGCGAGAGGAACGAGGACCAGAGAGCAACATCAAAGGTGTTGATCGTGGCGCGCACCGAAGCCGTGCGGCTGATTTCGGTCCAAAAGGCGTCCAAGCCCGGTGCAAAAGCAGCAACAAGCAAGCGCACGAGCGGGAAGATCGCAAGCAGCACAACGGTCACCACCAGAACCCAATAGGGGGTGGACGCGTCCATGCGCGAAAGGGCAAACGGAACACGCTGGCTTAGGCTCTTGGCCGGGTCTTTGGGTTCCACATGATGGCGTGTGCGGGGCAGGGTAGGCGCACCTATCGTCTGGTCACTCATGCAGCAACCTCACGATCTGTTTGAAGTGGCGCGCCAGCCAATGTCAATCCGTCTCTCTCCAGCTGTTACTGGCCGAACATATCGGCGAAGCGGATGCGATTCTCTTCTGAGTTTGCAAGCGCTTGTGCCGGGTCGAACGGCATCACGGTGATGGCTTCGCGTGCGGGGAAACCGGCAGGCAGTTCGATTGCTGGATGGGCGGGCACATAGCCCTGATCTGCGGCGAGCTGCTGACCTTCAGGCGACAACAGGAAATCAACAAAGGCTTTGGCGGCATCTGGGTTTTGCGCGGTAGACAGAATGGCAACCGGCTCGGTGACAGCCGACACGCCTTCAGTGGGGAAGACAAACTCAACCGGTGCGCCATTGGCTTTTTCGCGGATGGCCAAGAAGTCCACCACCATGCCGAAGAGCTGTTCGCCACCGGCAACAGCGTTGAACGTGCCGCCATTGCCGCCTGCGGCAATGGTGTCGTTTTCGGCAAGCGTTTCATAATAGTCCCAACCCATGTCGAGGTTAGTAGTGAGCGTTTCCAGGTGGATCAACGCAGCGCCTGAGGTAAGCGGCGATGGGATGCGAACCTGACCGACGGCCTGCTCACCAAGCAGGTCGAGCCAGCTTTCCGGCGCGAAGGGTGCGGCGGTGTTGTAAACGATGCCTGTGGTGATGAGCTTGGTGGAGAAGTAGTAGCCTTCTGGGTCCATCAAGCCATCATTATAGGCTGAGGTGTCTGCATCGGCATGGGCCATCAAGCGGCCTTCTTGCTTCAGACCTTCCATGGTGACCATGTCGGCGATCAGCAGAACATCTGGCTGTGGGTTGCCAGCTTCGAACTCGGTGGCAAGGCGCGCCATCATCTGCGTGGTGCCATCGCGGACCCATTCCACCTCAACATCTGGATGAGCGGCTGTGAACGCATCCACGGTGGCCTGCGCATCAGCGTTGGGCTGTGAGGTGTAGAGCACCAAGCGGCCTTCGGCGGCCTGCACCGCCAGTGGCACAGCAATGGTGATGGCGAGTGCTGCGGCCAGAGATTTCAGGGAACGCGATGCGGACATGATAGGCTCCAAAACGATGGTGTCATTGACGATGATGACGGGCCTAGTGAGGCTTCATCACAAGTCTATGACGCTACGCTGGTTTCCTTTGGAAAAGCTCTTACGGCGTTAAAATGCGCGGCTTGTCGGATGTAAGTCCCAGCTGGGTTGTGTCGCCTGCCTCCAGCGCTGTCTCCGGTGGCGTGTCGACAATGATCGGTGGTCCGTCATTCAGCGTTATGTGCAGCCGCTTGCGATCACCAAAGTAGGTGGCAGCTGTCACTTGGCCTTCTAGAGGGCCGTCGCTTGTTGGGGCCAGATCTTCTGGCCTTGCAACAAGAAACACATCCCCGCGCTTGTCAGGATAGGCGGCGATGCGCTGACCTTGCACATGGATGCCACCATCATGTGCGTGGGCTGGGATGAGGGCTGCTGCGCCGATGAACTTGGCGACGAAGGGGGAGGCCGGTTTTTCGTAGATCTCAAAGGGTGTGCCGACCTGGGCGATCGCACCACGATCCATAACGACGATGCGGTCGGCCAAGGCCATTGCTTCAGACTGATCGTGGGTCACGTAGATGGCTGTTACGCCGAGACGATCCAAGAGGGAGGAAAGCTCGGCGCGCAGGCGTTCGCGTAAGCTTGCGTCCAGCGCCGTGAGCGGTTCATCGAGCAGCAAGATGCGCGGTTCCACCGCCAATGCTCGAGCGAGAGCCACACGTTGCTTTTGTCCGCCGGAAAGCTCGTGAATGTGGCGATGCTCCAAGCCTTCAATGCCGACAAACTGGGCCAGTTGGGCCAGGCGGGCGTTTTGGATCGCTTTGTCGATCTTCTTCAATCGCAGTGGGAAAAGAATGTTGCCTGCAACCGTGAGCGTTGGGAACAGCGCATAAGACTGGAACACCATGCCGACACGGCGCGTCTCGATTGGAACGCCGGTGACATCATCCTTATCGAAGTAAACCGAGCCTTCAAGGTCAGGTGTTTCAAGGCCCGCAATGATGCGCAAAAGGGTGGTCTTGCCGCAGCCGGAGGGTCCAAGAATGACCATCTTTTCACGCGGCTTAATTTCCAGTGAAAGCGGAAGAAGCGCGCGCGTGCCGTCCGGAAAAGTCTTGGCGCAATCGGTGAGGGTAATGCCAGCGCCGCCATCAACGGCGGTTAGGCCATCGTGCGCGCGTATCTGTGCAGAAAGGACACCTGTCATGGTGGCCGGCTTAGGATGGTCATGTGACGGGTCTATGACACCGTCATAGCTGTCCACATATGGCCGTTAAGTTGTTCAGCTGAGAGAAGGCATTCCGGGCGTCATTTGGTGCGCTCGGAACGACCTGGTTTGCTTACAGAATTTGGTTCAAGAACTCTTTGGTGCGCTCGTTCTGTGGATTGTCGAAGAACGCGTTTGGTTCATTCTGTTCGACGATCTCACCCTGATCCATAAAGATCACCCGGTCGGCGACCGCTTTGGCAAAGCCCATCTCGTGCGTCACGCAGAGCATGGTCATGCCCTCTTTGGCGAGGTCCACCATGGTGTCGAGCACTTCTTTCACCATCTCTGGATCAAGCGCTGACGTTGGCTCATCGAACAGCATGATTTTTGGTGTCATGCAAAGCGCGCGCGCAATGGCCACACGCTGTTGCTGGCCGCCGGAAAGCTGCCCGGGATATTTGTGGGCTTGCTCGCCAATGCGCACGCGCTCCAGATATTTCATGCCAAGCGCTTCGGCTTCTGCTTTGGCGGTTTTCTTCACCCAGATTGGTGCCAGCGTGCAGTTATCGAGCACGGAAAGGTGCGGGAAGAGGTTGAAGTGTTGGAACACCATGCCAACCTCGGCGCGCACAGCGTCGATGTTTTTGATGTTGTCGGTAAGCTCAATGCCGTCGACATTGATCTCGCCTTCTTGGTGCTCCTCAAGGCGATTGAGGCAGCGAATGAGGGTCGATTTGCCTGAGCCTGATGGCCCGCAAACGACAATCCGCTCGCCCGATTTGACGGACAGGTTGATGTCTTTGAGGACGTGGAAATCGCCGTACCATTTGTTGACACCAGACATGGAGATGACTTCGCTGGTGCCCATAGATGAGGCGGCGGTGGAGGCGGGTGCTGTGGTAGCCATTGTTGGTTATCCCTAAGCGAGAAACTGAAGAGAGGTGCCAGGCACTAGATGCGCTTGTGGCCTCTGTGAAGTTCGTGCTCCAGCCATTGGCTGTATTTCGACATGGAGTAGCAGAACAGGAAGTAGAGGATGGCGACGAACACCATGCCTTCGATGTAGAAGGCACGCCATTCAAGGTCGTTGATCGCCACGCGCATGGTGAACATGAGATCGAAGATACCGACGATCAGCACCAGTGAGGTGTCTTTGAACATCCCGATGAAGGTGTTGACCTGCGGTGGGATGGTGATCTTGAGCGCCTGGGGCAGGATGATAAAAACCATCGCTTGCCAGTAGGAGAGACCCATGGCGTCGGCTGCTTCATATTGCCCTTTGGGGATCGCCTGAAGGCCACCGCGCACGACCTCTGCCAGATAGGCAGCGGCGAACATGATGATGGCAACCTGCGCCCGCAGCAGTTTATCGATGGTGATGCCTTCGGGCATGAACAGCGGGAACATGACCGACGCCATGAACAGCACGGTGATCAACGGCACACCGCGGATCAACTCGATATAGCCAACGCAAAAGGCCTTGATGATCGGCATTTTGGAGCGACGACCGAGCGCCAGTGCAATGGAAATCGGGAAGGCCAGGCCACAGCCGATCACGGCCAGCATCAGTGTGATGGGCAGACCGCCCCATAGGTTGTTGGGCACATAGTCCAGGCCAAAAATTCCGCCGGACAGGAGGATCCAGCAAACGATCAAGCCAACCGGCCAGATGACCAAAAGGCTCTTGTTCCACATCGGCTTGAAGCAGGAGATGATCACCATACCGATGAACAAAATCACAGCAGCGCCGGGGCGCCACTGTTGTTCAAACGGGTAGGTGCCAAAAAGAATGAAGCGCCATTTCTCATAGACAAAGGCCCAGCAAGCGCCAGTGACTGCGTCACAGGCGTCAGCTGGTGCAGCTTCCCAAAGCGCGCTGGTGAAAAACCAGTCGAACGCGGCTGGAATCCAGTTGGCCAGAGCATAGATGGCAACCAGGGTGAAGAGGGCATTGTACCAGGTGTTGAAGAGATTCTCTTTCAACCAGGTCATAGGGCCCGGGCGAATAGACGCCGGGGCAGGCCGTGCCTCGGTCGGCACGAAGTTGGCGGCGTCAGCAAACGATGCGCTTGTTGTTGGGCGGTCGTTCACAGCGGAGCTTGTTGTATCTGTCATGGTTCTCTCCCCGCTCAGCGTTCTGTCAGCGCAATGCGCCCGTTGTACCAATTCATGAACAACGAGGTGATGAGCGACAGAGACAGGTAAACGGTCATGAAAACAGCGATGATTTCGATCGCTTGACCTGATTGGTTGAGAGCGGTGTTGCCGACAGACACGAGGTCTGGATAGCCGATGGCAATCGCCAGTGAGGAGTTCTTCGTCAGGTTCAGATACTGGCTGGTGATCGGTGGAATGATCACGCGCAATGCCTGAGGCAGCACCACCAAGCGCAGTGTGTTCCCCGGGTTGAGTCCAACGGCCTTCGCCGCTTCGGTCTGACCGTAATTCACGGCCTGAATACCGGAACGCACGATTTCCGCGATAAAGGCGCTGGTGTAGATCGTCAGGCCAAGAAGCAGCGCCAGAAATTCTGGTGAAAGTGACTGACCGCCACGGAAGTTGAAGCCACGCAATTCTGGTGCATTGACCTCGGTGGGAGCGCCGCCAATGAACCACACCACAATGCCAAGACCAAAGATGAGGCCGAGCGAGGGCAGCAGTGTTTTGGGACGATTGCCTGTCTCGGCCTGCTTTTGGTCTGCGCGACGTGCCAAGAAGTAGGCGCCGATTGCGCCGACAAGCATGGCGATCAACACCCAAAGCCAGATGGGGTCTTCTGCCATCACGGGATATTTCAGCCCGCGATTGGAAAGGAAGACGCCTGGGAAGAGGGTCCAACTGTCGCGCGGTCGCGGCAGGATGTTGATCAGCACGCCGTAGATAAAGAACAGATGCAGCAACAGTGGGATGTTGCGCAAAACCTCGACATAGATGGAAGCGAATTTGGCCACCAGCCAGTTGGAGGAAAGGCGGGCGATCCCCATGATTACACCAACGATCGTCGCCAGAATGATGCCGAAGAAAGCCACCTTGATCGTGTTCAGAATGCCGACCAGCAGGGCGCGGCCATAGGTGTCATCATTGGTGTAGTCGATCAGCGCTTCGCCGATATCAAACCCAGCGCGTACATCGAGAAAGCCGTAGCCGGACTGGATGCCGCGCGCCGCAAGGTTTGCCAGCGTGTTTGATACCAAGAAGAAGCCAATGCCGATGACAACGGCGATAAGCACGACTTGATAGATGATGGCGCGAAATTTTTCGCTGTATAGAAGATTGGTTTTCGGCGCGGCTTTGGGTTTCGGGGCCGATGGCTCCGGAAATCCTGCGCTGCTGTGCGCGTGATCAGTCATGCGTGATCTCGAATCTGTTCCCTGTGCGCTGTTTTGGACCCGCGAACGTTTGGTCGTTCGTCATGTCAGCGCGATACGCATTGGCCAGAATGACCTATGTGATGAATGGCAAGCGTTGATTCTTGCTCAGGCATCGAAGTCTTCAGGCTGGAAAAGGAAACGGGCCACAGTGCGTGTGCACCATGGCCCGTCCAAATTGCCGTCTTAGCGAACCGGCGGAGCGTACTGAATGCCCCCTTCGGTCCACAGCGCGTTTAGACCGCGTGGTAGACCGAGCGGCGTGATGTTGCGCTCGTACATTTCACCGTAGTTTCCGAGTTCGGTGATGATGTCCAAAGCCCAGTCATTACGCAGACCAAGCAGGGAACCCATTTCACCAGATGCACCAAGCAGGCGCTGAACGGTTGGGTCTGACGAGCTGCTCACAAGATCTGCAGCATTTTCAGACGTTACGCCCTTCTCTTCGGCTTCCAGAGCAGCGAAAAGAACCCAACGTGCAATCGCATAGAGCTCATCATCGCCGCGGCGCAGCATTGGGCCAAGCGGCTCTTTTGAGATGAGGTCTGGGAGGATCACATAGTCATCTGGGTCTGGTGCGTTTGCGGTACGCACAGCAGCCAATGCCGAAGCATCTGTGGTGTACACATCGCAGCGACCTTCGAAGAACGCTGTGAGAACTTCCTGAAGCGCTTCAAAGAGTACAGGCTCATAGCTGATGCCGCGAGCAGCGAACACGTCGGCCAGGTTGAGTTCAGTGGTGGTGCCGGACTCAACGCAGATCGATGCGCCGTCCATGTCTTCGAGCGATTCAATGCCATCTTCTGCGCGGACCATGAAGCCCTGGCCGTCATAGAACCAAGTGCCAGCAAAGGTTGCGCCCAGCGATGCATCGCGGGTTAGCGTCCAGGTTGTGTTGCGCGAAAGAATATCAACTTCACCTGCTTGCAGGGCGGGGAAGCGCTGCACGGAGGAAAGCGGTACATATTGAACGGCGCTGGAATCGTCGAAGATCGCAATGGCCATAGCCTTACAATAGTCGACATCGAAGCCAGTCCATACGCCTTGACTGTCAGCAATACCAAAACCGGCCAAGCCGGTGTTCACGCCGCAAATCAACTCGCCGCGATCCATGATCGCATCAAGCTGGTCGCCTGCTTGAGCTGGCATCGCTGATACGGTCAGCGCGATAGCCGATGCTGCTGTTGCAGCGATCGATAGTTTTTTCATTGTTGGTCCTTCCCTTGTTTACGCAGACACGAGTCAGGAGTTTTGGCGATCAACCAAAACAAATTCCCTTGGTCTGTTGCCCAACCCCTCAGCGGACACGTGCCACCCTCACACTGGAGGCCGAGTGTTCTCGGTCCATCACAGCAAAAGGATACGAAGGGCTAACACAGGGGTTGGGGGTGCTCAAGGGCTGTGCACCGCACAAAATGCAGGCTTATTTTGCCCCGCTGCGCAAAGCGTAAGCACTGGGCAAGGGCGCGAGAATGCAAATCAGGGTGTTGGTCCCGCTGTTGCACCGGTCTTCTTAGCCAGTTCAAAAAGGAAGCGAATCACCATTGTAAGACATCAAGCTGCCTGACTGCGTTACACTTGCTGCGTTGATGACTGATAGCATTGACGCTACGGATTCTTCTGGCTTTTGAAGTCTTACGCCTTGCTTTGCAAAAGGATCGGACAGAGGCGTTGCCACCGTTCCTGGATGCAGTGCCAAGCAAATCGCGTCTGGTCGTTTCCGGGCCAACTCAATCGAGGCGGTTTTAACGATCTGATTGAGTGCCGCTTTGGCTGCGCGATAGCCGTACCATCCGCCCAGCTGATTATCGGAAATGGAGCCAACCTTGGCGGAAATTGTAGCAAACACCGCTTTGCCCTTGCGTGGGAACAGCGGCAGCAAGTGCTTGAGCAGAAGGGCTGGGCCAATGGTGTTGATGCGGAATTGATAGGCCATGGCCTCGGGATCAATGGCCGACCAGCTTTTCTCCGGACCGCCATGGGGTCCGTGGAGATAGCCAGTGGCATCGAACACCAAGCGAAGGTCATGTCCGCTTGCGCTGGCCGTATCTGCAAGTGCTTTGATGTCATCCTCGCGTGTGATGTCCAGCGAAGGCGCGCTAGTGCGTGATGTGCCGATCATATCGGCAAAGTGACCGCTGGCGCGTATTTGAGCAGCGACTTGTGCGCCAATGCCACCATTGGTGCCGATGATGATGGCCAAACCATCGGCTGGAAAAGACGAGAAGGGCTGCGTTTCAATCATCGCGTTGGCCTGGCAGGTTTAGGGACAAGTGTTTCGACATTTCTACGTGCGCGACGCGTTTTGTTTGGCAAGTGCGATGGGTTGCCTCAGCACTGAGCGTTAACCCGAATGTGAGCTTTGATTTGCGCACTGGAAAAGTGTGACAGATATCACAAACCGGCCGATCGGCTTGTGCTTGGTAGTGCTTGGCTCATCCAGTGCGTGCGCGTGGTGTGATCAGGCCATATTTGACATGCCACCTTGCAAGACTTTCTATGTTGGGGTTTTGGGGGGAGTGCCGGGTTGGATCAAACGCCCGGCGTCATACTAGGGAAACAAACATGAAACGCATTTTCTTATCCGCACTGGGCGGCGTTATGGCGCTTGCCACCGTCACATTTGGCGCCTCTTTTGCCTTTGTGAATGACGCACATGCCGCATGTCCAACATGGCAGGGAAGCCCGCATTTTGGCACCGTGAATCTGACCGAGGGGTTTTTGCCTGACCCTTGGAACCGTAATGTGACCGCTGGCGGCGGCAATGATGTCTCAAACTGCGGTATCGGTGCTTGGGGTTGGGTGGCGACTTGTCCTGATTATCGTATTCAGTACCGCACGAGCGGCGCGTCAGCCCTTACCTTTATCATTCAGTCCAACATCGACACTGTTCTCCTGGTCAACGGACCGTCGGGCGAATGGTACTTCGACGATGATGGTGGTGTCGATTTGGGCGCGCAGTTGCGCATCGCCAATGCACCTGCTGGCCAGTATGATGTTTGGATCGGCTCTTACAATCGCGGCAGCGGCATTCCAGCAACGCTACAAATTTCTGAGCGCTACTGAGCAACAGTGCCATGGTTCGATTGTGAAAAACCCCGCCCGCATGGGCGGGGTTTTTTTGTGCCGGGTGGTGGTGACATCGCCGCTTGGAAGCTGGCCTTAGGCGTACTACCTTTGCGTCCAAAGTGATCAACAAGGGCGCTTAACTGATGCGCGGGATTACCCAAGAGGGCGCCGTTGCAGCGCCTGCCGATATTGGCCATGTCGCCTGTTCCAAACGCCAGCAGCTCATCGTGCTTGTGGTGGCCATTCTTGGCTCCACCCTGGGCTTCATAGACGGCACCATTGTCGCAATTATCGCACCGGCCATTCGTGCAGACCTTGACGCCTCGCTGGCAACCATCAGTTGGGTGGTCAACGGCTACACGCTGGTTCTCACGGCCTTTATACTGGTCGGCGGGAGTGCAGGCGATGTATTCGGTCGCCGGCGGGTTTTCGGTCTGGGTATTGCGATTTTCGCGCTGGCATCGCTGGCCTGTGCGATCGCGCTCAATGGTGGCCAGCTGATCACTGCACGGGTTGTTCAAGGTTTTGGTGCGGCCCTGATGGTGCCGTCTTCGCTGGCGCTTATCGCCACCTACTATCCGCGCGAAGAGCGTGGTCGCGCGGTTGGCATTTGGGCGGCGGCGTCGGGCGTTTCAGCCGCCATCGGCCCGATCATAGGCGGTGCGATGGTTGATGCGCTTGGATGGCGCTCCACTTTTTACATCAATCTACCGCTCGCCGCCGCCACGCTTTGGTTGTTGTGGGCCCGTGTTCCAGATGATGCGCACCGGACGTTGGCGCAAAAGCTAGATTGGCTAGGAGCGGTGTTGGCCGTCGCCGCCCTTGGATTGCTTGCCTTCTCGCTGACCCTGATGGGTGAAGGCGGCGCACCTGGTTCTGCAGTCCTTGGCACGCCGGTTCTTGTTGCCCTGGTGGTCTTAGGTTTGGTGGCGTGCGGGCTCTTCCTTTGGCACGAGGGCCGTTCACCCGATCCGATGATGCCTCTTGGCATGTTTAGCGCGCCGGGTTTTTCCGCCGTCAATGCGGCCACGTTTCTGCTGTATGCGGCGCTGGGCGGTTTGCTTTTCTTCCTGCCCGTCACATTGCTGAGTGCCTATGACTTTTCAGCACTGGCTGTGGGATCTGTTTTTCTGCCATTCACCGCTGTGATGGCGTTGATCACACCACGGGTTGGTGCTCTGGTGGACAAGATCGGCGTGCGACTGCCTCTCGCGGTCGGTGCCGGCATTGCTGGGGTATCGTTCTGGCTGACAAGTCTTGCAGCAGGCACGGGCTCTTTGTTTCTCGTTGGTGGATCGCTGGTGGTTTTGGGCCTTGGCATGGGGCTCTGTATCCCACCGCTTTCAACCGCCATCATCAACGCGGTCAGCGACAGCCAGTCTGGGGTTGCCTCGGGCATTAACAATGCCGTCTCGCGGGCAGGGGGATTGTTCGCCGTAGCAGCTTTCGCACCACTTGGCGCGATGGCGTATGGCAACGCCGATGGACTGCCAGGCTTTGCCGTACCTGGAGAGGAAGGCCTTACCCTCAATGACCAGGTGTTGCACACGGTCGCCTCGTTGGAAGCTTACAGCCTGCTTGCCTGGATCGCGTTTGGCCTGGCAGCTCTTAGTGCTGTGCTTGTGCTTGTGTTCGTTAAGCCAGAACGAAAAGCCAGCTAGGCAATATGAACCAACCACCGCATAGTTGAATGATGGCAGAGGTTTCATCGGGGCGCCGCTTTCTCAAATCTGACAGCGGGCGATTGGCACTTGGGTTGTTGGTGGTGATTGCGCTCGGCTTGGCGGCGTTGCCAACTGTTGAACGCTTGTTCCTGGTGCGCGCGGGCGAGCAGAGCTTGGCCACTTTACGCTTGTCCGTGGAAGGTTTGCGCGGTGCCCTGCAACGCTTTGAACCGCTACCGGGCCTGATTGGTGAGCGGCCTGTCTTGGCGCGGCTTTTGGCTGAGCCTGAGAATGGTGGGCTGCAAAACGAGATCAATGAGGAGTTGCGTATCACCGCTGAGGCTTTGGGAGCCTCCGATGTTTATCTCCTGGACACCGACGGCCTGACTATTGCGAGCAGCAACTACCTTAAGGAGCGCTCTTTTCTTGGTCGCAGTTATGAGTTCCGGCCTTACTTCACCCAGGCGGTCGTCGGTGGGCTGGGGCGGTACTTTGCGCTGGGTACCGCGTCCTTGGAGCGTGGGTACTTTTATTCTGCGCCCGTTTGGCAAGATGAGACGGTGATTGGTGTGTTGACGCTGAAGTTCACCGTTGATGCGTTTGAAGATGCCTGGCGTGGCGGCCTGAACGACATCATTGTCAGCGACCTGAATGACATTGTGTTTATGTCGAGCCGAGAGTCCTGGCACTTTCGCACGCTTTCTGACCTCTCGCCTGCTGTGCTGGCCGAAGTGGCTGACACCCAGCAATATCCGCTGGAGGAGTTGACGCCGCTGACCACCATGCGTGAACCGCTGACCGACGCGCTGAGCTTTTTGCGTGTGCAAGACGAAGGCAGGAGCGAAGATTTTGTTACCGCATCCACCCTGATCGAGGATGTGGGATGGCGTGTTGCCATTCTTGTTCCTGCCGGGCCTGCCAAAGCGCAAGCGCTGACGGCGCTCATGGTCTTTGTGCTGTTCGTTTTGTTTGTCGGACTTGCTCTGATGAGTTTGCTGCAGCGGCGTGCGCGTATCATGGAGCGTATGGAAGCGCAGCGCGCTGCCCAGGATATGTTGGAGCGTCGCGTTGATGAGCGCACGGCTGATCTCAATGCAGCCAACGCCAATCTGCGGGTTGAGGTAGAGGAACGGCGGACAGCAGAGCAGCGGTTGCGAAAGACTCAGCATGAGTTGGTGCAGGCCGGGAAGCTGGCAGCGCTTGGGCAAATGTCGGCAGCGCTCTCGCATGAAATCAACCAGCCCCTCACGGCGGTGAAGACGTACGCTGACAACGCCATGACGTTTCTTGATCGTGACCGCCCGTCCGATGCGCGGGAGAATGTTTCGCGTATCTCCAAGATGGCAGATCGGATGGCGGCGATATCGGGTCATCTGCGCAATTTTGCGCGCCGCCCTCAAGAGGATGTTGGGCCGGTCAATGTGCTGCACGCGATTGATGATGCGATGGCGCTCATGGAGGCTCGTTTCAAGAAGACGGGCGCAGAGGTTGCCTATCAGCCACCAGAGCGGCCTATCTGGGTGATGGGCGGACAGCTGCGGTTGCAGCAGGTGATCATCAACTTGCTCAACAATGGGCTCGATTCCATGGAGGGCATGCCGACACCGCCCTTGGAACTGGCTGTCGAAGCAGACGATGAACAGCGCGTGTTGATCCATGTGCGTGATCGCGGCGAAGGGCTGGAAGATGAGGCTCTGGCGCAGTTGTTCGATCCGTTCTTCACCACCAAAAGTCCCGGCAAGGGCCTCGGGCTCGGCCTCTCGATTTCCTACAACATTGTTGAGGATTTCGGTGGACGGTTACGCGCGCGCAACCGCAAGAAGGGTGGTGCTGAGTTCTCCATTGAACTGCTGGCCGCCGAGGCTCCATCGTCAGCTGGGATGGCTGCCGAATGAGCGATGAGACGGTTCTGTTCGTTGATGATGAAGAGCAACTTCGCCTGGCAGCGGCGCAGACTCTCGACCTTGCTGATCTTAGCGCCCGCTGTTTCGCCGATGCCGAGGCTGCTTTGGCCCATGTTGGACGCGCTTTCGCGGGCGTGATGGTGACCGACATTCGCATGGCGGGCATGGACGGCCTGACCTTGATGCGGCGCTGTTTGGAGATTGATCCAGAGTTTCCAGTGATCCTGGTAACAGGCCATGGCGATGTGGAACTGGCCGTTCAGTCCATGCGGGACGGTGCTTATGACTTTATCGAGAAGCCCTTTGCTCCCGCCGTTCTGGTCGACTCCATCAACCGTGCGCTCGACAAACGTCGCCTCACCTTAGAGAACCGGTTGCTGCGCAACCAGGTGATTGGGCGCGGTCCGATAGAAGCCCGCCTTGCCGGGCGCAGTGAGGCGATGGTTGCTGTGCGTGCGCAGGTTCGTGCGGTTGCCCAAACCGATGCTGACGTTTTGATTGTTGGTGAAACGGGCACCGGTAAGGAAGTGGCGGCGCGCGCGCTTCAAATGGCAAGCGCCCGCGCCAGCGGTCCCTTTGTGCACATCAACTGTGCCGCACTGCCTTCGGAACTGATCGATAGTGAGTTGTTTGGCCATGAGCCCGGGGCGTTTCCAGGTGCCACCCGCGCGCGTTATGGGCGCTTTGAACATGCGCGCGGCGGGACAGTGTTTCTCGATGAGATCGACAGTCTGCCGATGCGGCTGCAAGCCAAGCTTCTGCACGCGATCCAAAACCGTGTTATCACACGACTGGGGTCAAATGATCCGGTGGAGCTGGATGTGCGGTTCATCGCTGCCAGCAAAAGCGATCTGGAAAAGGCTGTTGAGGCGGGTACCTTTCGTGACGATCTTTATTATCGTCTCAACGTGCTGCACATCCGCATGCCGCTGCTCGATGAACGCCGTGAGGACATTCCACGCCTTTTCATTCAACTCGTTCACGATGCGAGCGTCCGTTACAAGCGTCCCGTTCGGGTGGTGCCAGACCGCCTTCTGGCGTCGCTGGCTCGGCGATCTTGGCCGGGCAATGTGCGCGAGTTACGAAACGCCGCTGATCGCTTCGTGCTCGATCTGGATCTTGATTTGGACTTTGATCCAGCGGCAGACGAACCGGCTGACGGGTTGCAGAGCGCCTCAAAAGGATTGGCGCAGCAAGTGGCTGCCTACGAGAAAAGCTTGATTGCCGCGACCATCGCCGCTCATGGCGGAAACCTCAAAGCGACTTACGAAGCCTTGGGAATTTCGCGCAAATCTCTCTATGAAAAGATGCGCAAATACGATCTCTCGCGCGACGATTTTCGACATAGTGGCTCACCTGACCAGGCTGGTGGGTAGAAACCAACCCACGGAAATCGGGCGATGTTACCGAATCCACCCATTTTCTGAAAAAGCTTGCTGAAGCGCTGCTGGAATCGCAGGCAATTGTTGCGTAGTGCATAGCTGCCATGCAGAAAAGCCGCGCTTTCGTCGCGCCTGTTCTTTTCATGGTTGCCATGCACCCATGTCCGACCGAGATAAGAACGCGTGTGACATTGCACACGAAAAGCCGACATCATCGGCTTAACGGGAGGATATTCTTCGATGAAACTTGCTACTTTTCTTGCCACCACTGCAGCTCTTTCGGTTGCTGTTGCTGGCGCTGCTGTTGCTCAGGACCGTGAAGGCTGGCCTGAAAGCTTCACTGTGGGCACGGCCTCACAGGGCGGCACATACTTTGCCTACGGCTCAGGCTGGGCAAACCTTGTTGCTGAAGAGCTTGGCATTTCCGGCGGCGGTGAAGTCACCGGTGGCCCAATGCAGAACATGGCGCTGGTGCACACTGGCGATGCTCAGTTCGGCATGACCACAATGGGCCCAGCTGCTGAATCCATCAACGGCACCAACCCAATCGCGCCTGGTCTGCAAATGACCAATGCCTGCGCGATGTTCCCGATGTATCAGACGCCATTTTCCGTGACGGCACTGTCCTCTTCGGGCATTGAGTCGGTTGCTGACATTCCTGATGGCGCACGCATCGGCTTCGGCCCTGCTGGTTCGACCTCTGACACCTACTTCCCACGTATGATGGAAGAGCTGGGTGTGAACTTTGATCGCCGCAATGGCGGCTGGTCTGACCTTGGCTCGCAGCTGCAGGATGGCCTGCTTGACGTCATCGCGTTCGCTGCTGGTGTTCCGGTGCCTGCTGTTTCTCAGCTGGAAGTGCAAACGGATGTGAACATCATTGAGTTCACCGAAGAGGAACAGGCTGCCATCATGGAAGCGTTCCCGGTTTCGCAGTTTGACATCGCAGCTGACACGTACACCACGCTTGAAGCTGACGCTCGTTCGGTTTCCATGTGGAACTTTGCCATTGCCAACTGCGATCTGCCTGCAAGCTTTGTCTACGCAGTCGTGGACACGGTGATGTCGGACAATGAGCGGATGGTGAACATTCACCGTGCTGCACGTACGACGGTTCCTGAGAACTGGGACAAAAACACCGTGATGATGTGGCACCCAGGTGCTGCTCAGTGGTTTGAAGAGAACGCCGGCGCCGATATTGCCGACGACATGATCCACTCATCAATGTAAGCTTGGCCTAAGGCCAATACTTTCGGGCCGCCTGTCAAAGGCGGCCCGTTTCCTATCTCGACGCATGATGCGTCAACGCGTGAGGTTCGAAGCCGGGCAGCAAGACCTGGAGCGCCGCACGACAGTGGGCAGGGGACCCTTTAGGGACATGGCAGACAGCGACACTTCAGGCAGTGACAAGAAACCCGTTGAGGGTGATGACCATCCTGATCGCATGAGCGATGAGGCAATCCATGAGGCCGCGATGGTGGCCCAGCCCGTGCTGCATGACCCTGTGGTCATTGCCGAAGGCGTGGATGAAGAGCCAGTTGAAAGCAACCGGCGCCTGTTTGAAGGCCATGGGCTCAAAGTCATTGCGTTTGTTTCAGCCTTTTACGCCGCTTTCCATATGGCCGCCCTCAACGGCGTTTCGATCTCGGCATGGACTGGTATCGACATTCCATTCCTGCCGCAGTTCCCGTTAGAAACCTGGAACTTCCGTATTCTGCACATTGCAGGCGCCTTGGTGCTTGGCTTTCTGCTTTATGCCGGTGGCTCGTTCAACCGCGATGACAGCAAGCCAACCACAATGCTTGGCTATCTGTCCTATGCGCTCGCCCTGCCTGCGCTTTACGCGCTTTACACAGCCATTAGCTTTGCCAATGAAATCGCTGGCGGTGCGATGTGGAATGGCATCGACGCAACGATCCGCAATCGCGAAATCTATCATTTCGGTGTGCCGCTCCTGGTCGCAACGGTTGGTGCGATTGGTATCGGCTGGGCGCACCGACTGCCGCGCCACCACTTTTCCGCACCTGACTTTGTGCTTGCCATCTGCGGCATCGCCGTCGCGACTTATCTGATCACCATTTATGGCACCGCGATGCGCAATGCGACGGGCACGCCGTTTGCGCCGATCGGTATGTCGATTGCTGCCGTTGCTGGTACGCTTTTGATCATGGAACTGACCCGCCGTGTGGCTGGTTTGACACTGATCGTTATCGCGGTGGTGTTCCTGATTTACGTGTTTGTCGGCGACAAACTGCCAGGCTTCCTGAACGCGCCCGATATCACTTGGGAGCGGTTCTTTAGCCAGGTGTACACCGACGCCGGTATCCTTGGACCGACGACCGCGGTGTCATCGACCTATATCATCCTGTTCATCATTTTTGCCGCGTTCCTGCAGGCCTCCAAAGTGGGCGATTATTTCGTCAACTTCGCCTTTGCGGCAGCTGGTCGCTCACGCGGTGGCCCGGCGAAGGTGGCGATCTTTGCCTCCGGTCTGATGGGCATGATCAACGGCACATCGGCAGGCAATGTGGTGGCGACGGGCTCGCTGACCATTCCGCTGATGAAGAAAGTTGGGTATCCGCCCAAGTCCGCAGGCGCGATTGAAGCGGGAGCCTCGACCGGCGGGCAGATCATGCCTCCAATCATGGGCGCTGGTGCGTTCATCATGGCCGAAATCACGGGCATTCCCTACACAGAAATCGCTCTGGCGGCGGTGATCCCGGCGATCCTCTATTTCGGATCGATCTTCTTCATGGTCGATTTCGAAGCTCGCAAACTTGGCATGCGCGGCATGCGCGAGGATGAGCTGCCAAAGTTCAAAGAGCTGGCCAAGCACGTCTACTTGTTCTTGCCGATCATCATTTTGATCGTGGCGCTCTTCATGGGTTACTCGGTGATCCGCGCCGGCACGTTGGCGACGGCTGCAGCGGCTGTGGTCTCCTGGCTTTCGCCCAACAAGATGACGCCGCGCGACATCTACCGAGCCTTTGACCTGGCTGGCGTGATGTCGATCCAGATCATTGCTGTGTGTGCCTGTGCTGGCATTATCGTTGGTGTGATTTCGCTGACCGGCGTTGGAGCACGGTTCTCATCCTTGCTTTTGGGCTTGGCGGACACCAGCCAGCTTTTGGCGCTGTTCTTTGCCATGTGCATTTCCATCCTGCTGGGTATGGGCATGCCGACAACGGCCGCCTATGCGGTGGCGGCATCGGTGGTTGCGCCTGGCCTTATTCAGCTCGGTATCAACCCGCTGACAGCACATTTCTTTGTGTTCTACTATGCGGTGGTGTCGGCGATTACGCCGCCCGTGGCGCTGGCAAGTTACGCGGCGGCGGGGATATCCGGCGCCAATCCGATGGGCACATCGGTGACCTCGTTTAAGATCGGTCTGGCCGCGTTCATCGTGCCCTTCATGTTCTTCTACAATCCGGCGCTGCTGGCTGATGGGACATGGGTGGAAATTGGGCGCGCCTTGATCACGGCGTCCGTTGGCGTCTGTCTTCTCTCTGGCGGCGTCCAAGGCTTCTTCTTTACCGGTCGTTTGCCGCAGGTGCCCCGCATCATGTTCTTGATCGCGGCGCTGTTCCTCATTGAAGGCAGCTTGATCTCTGATGTTGTGGGTGCTGTTCTTACTGGTGGCGGTATCTTCCTGGCGCGTTTGAGCGCTGGCAAGGAAGAGCCCAAAGGGGACGCGCCAAAAGAGGATGTCCCAAAACCGGCGGAGTGAAGCCCTGACAACCACCAACGCCAAGCTTCTTGTTCGCGTTGATGATGCAGGTACAAGCCTCGCGGCCAATCAGGGTTGCGAGCTTGCCGTGCACGAAGGCATTGCCCGCTCGATCGAAGTCATGATGCCTGGCGCTTGGGTGTGCGATGCGGCTGAGCGATTTGCGCGCTTGCCAGCCGTCGATATCGGCGTCCATTTGACGCTGACGAGCGAATGGGATCGCGTGAAATGGCGCCCGCTCACGCATGCGCCGAGCTTGGTGGACGGTCACGGCTTTTTTCGACCCCGTTTCCAGGCGAGTGCCTGGAACTTGAACGAGATCGAAGCAGAGTTTCGTGCCCAAGTCGAACTTGGCAAGCGTCTGTTTCCTCAGGCCAGCCATATCAGCTCTCACATGACCCGGCATTTTGAGGATATCGATGCAAGTCTGGGCGCCATGGTGCGAGCGCTGGCCAAGCAGTATGGGTTGAAGGACGATCCGCTTGGTACTGACGATCTGCCGCGTGTTGTAGGGTACCAGCCGTTTCCGCGCGATGCCGAGCCACGTGTTGAGGCGTTTAACCAGATGCTCGCGGGCCTCACTGAGGGTCCATCCATCTTCGTGGATCATCCCGCTGTGCTATCCGATGAGCTGCGTGGCCATGGTCATGACGAATACGAAGATGTTGCTGAGGATCGAGCAAGTTGTCTTGCCGTTCTTACTGATCCAAATGTCATCGAGGCGACCGCTCGCTATGGCATTGAGCTGATCAGTTACCGAGACGTGAGCGAGAATTAGGCCGGGCACACCAGCTGAATGGCAGCCATGCTTGCCGGGGCATGGCGTGGGCTAGGTATGAGGTGATAGACCGTCACCATATGCCTCTCTGGATTCCCATCACCATCGCCGCTGCGTTTTTGCAGAACCTGCGGTCGCTGTTGCAAAAGCAACTGACCGGCAGGCTCTCCACGGGCGGGGCGACGTTTGCGCGGTTTGTGTTCGCGTTTCCATTGGCGCTTGGTTATGCGCTGGTTGTTTCCAGCGTGACGGGCTGGACGCCTGGGGTGCCGTCGCTGACGTTTGTCGCGTTCTTGCTATCGGGTGCAGTGGCGCAGATTGGTGCGACCTATCTGTTGCTTGCCAGCTTCGCCCATGGACCCTTTGCCATCGGTACGGCCTATTCAAAAACGGAGGCGCTGCAGGCGGCTGTCTTCGCCGCCATTGTGCTGGGTGAACTGCTTTCACTGTGGGGTGTCATCGCTGTCGTTGTTGGCATGGCAGGCGTGGCGTTGATGGTGTTCAAGCGCCGTGAAGATGGTCTGCGGGCGCTGAACTTGGCGGACAAGGCGGTTTTGTTTGGCGTGGCCGCTGGTGCTGGCTTTGCCATCGCGTCGGTAAGCTACAGAGGCGCGTCGCTGTCTCTGGGAGACTCCAGTGCCTTTGTCCGTGCTGGATGGACCTTGGCAGCGGCGACACTGGTTCAAACGCTCATCATGGCAATTTGGCTGCGTTGGCGAGAGCCGGGACAGGTCATGAAAACACTTGGGCTTTGGCGCGAAAGTGGCTTGGTGGCGTTGGCCGGTGTTGCTGGTTCCATCGGTTGGTTCACCGCACTCACCTTGCAGACGGCAGCTTTGGTCAAAGCATTGGCACAGGTGGAATTAATCTTCTCCACCCTCACCAGCTGGTTCTATTTCAAGGAGCCGGTGAGCGTTCGCGAGGTTGCCGGTATCGTGTTGATTGGGTTTTCCATCGTGCTCATTGTGGTGGTTGCCTGATGGCTGGACCCAAGCGCCAACCGCTGCATAAGGATGTGGGGTTTCTATTCATTCTGGTGCTATCGGTTGGAGCCGCCATCGGCGTTTACGTGCGCGATGGGTGGGAGCGGTTCGCCCAGATCCTGCGTGATGATGCCGTGCTTTGGCTGACGGTACTGCCGAAGGTGGCGGCCGGGGTTCTGGTCGCTGCGTTTTTGCGCATCCTTCTGCCAAAAGAAGTGGTAGCACGCTGGATTGGCGAACGCTCCGGGCTAAGAGGGCTGTTCGTGGCAACGCTGGCCGGTGCGATCATTCCCGGCGGTCCGATGACGATCTTTCCGATTGCCACCGCGCTTTATCTGTCCGGTGCTGATCGCGGCTCGACGATTGCGTTTATCACCGCTTGGCTGACCATTGGGATCAATCGAGCGATCGTCTGGGAACTGTCGTTTTTCGGGGCGGAGTTCGTCATTCTGCGCACGCTGATTTCTTTGCCTGTACCCATCCTGTGTGGGTTGGCTGCACGCATGTTGCCGGGACGCACGGAAGAACAGCGCGCTGCCGATAAAAAGAAGCCGCGGCCGGAGATCGGTGAATGATCGTTCTGGGGTTTGCACTTCTGCTCTACGTCATCGCCGTGGTGATGATTGTTATGGCAGCGCGGCGCGACAAAGCGTTGGTCGGCGAGGGCCTCACCGAGGCCAGGGATCAGTTTCTGGCTATCCTACCGGCGCTGACGGTCGGCATTTTGGGGGCTGGGTTTGTCGCTGCTCTGCTGCCGCCGGAGCTTGCCGAGACCTATCTGGGTGATGGTGCGGGAGCATCAGGATACGCCATTGCCTATGTGATCGGCGTGCTGACGCCTGGTGGGCCGGTGGTTGGGTTTGCACTTGGCGCGGCCGCCATCAAAGCGGGAGCTTCTGTGCCCATCGTGGTGGTTTATGTCACGGCATGGGCGCTGGTCAGCCTCAACCGCTTGTTGATCTGGGAGCTTGCGACCGTCCCGAAGAAAGTCATCATCGAACGGCTGATCGTCTCAGCACCTGTGCCGATCTTGACCGGCTTGGTGATGGCACTTTTGGTCTAACGTTCCAAGAAGCTTTTGATCCGTCCCAACGCTTCTTCAATCTGCTCGGCTGAGGCCGCGTAGGACACCCGGATAAACCCTTCGCCCAGAGTGCCGAAGTCAGGGCCACCGATGAGGGCCACGCCTGTTTCGTCGAGCAGCGTGTGGGCCAGTTTTTTTGCCTGCCATCCGGTTTTTGAGATGTCGGGAAAAGCGTAGAATGCGCCTTCTGGCTCAATGCAGGAAACATTTGGAAGGTCATTCAGGCCATCGACAACCAGTCGCCGACGTTTGGCGAAGGCGGTCATCATGGTATCAACCGCGTCCTGTGGGCCGTCGAGGGCGGCAAGCCCAGCCCATTGCGCCGGGGCGTTGACGCAGGACCAGCAATTGACCGCCAGCTTGCGCGCTTTGTCATAGAGCCCGTCAGGCCAGATCGACCAGCCCATGCGCCAGCCAGTCATCGCCCAGGTTTTCGACCAGCCGTTCAGCAGGATCAGGCGGTCTCGGATCGACGGGTAGGTGAGCAGTGACACATGATTATCGGCTGGGCCGTCCGGGCCGTACGTCATGCGCTCATAGATTTCATCGGACAAGATCGCCACATCTGGATGCGCTTCCAACCCTTTTACCAGCGCATCGATCTCCGCCTTGGGTGTCACACCGCCCGTTGGGTTGGCGGGTGAGTTCACGATGATCAGGCGTGTGGCGGGCGTGATGCGGGCGAGCACATCATCGGCTTTGAAGGCGAACCCGTTCTCCTGCGTGATTGGAATGGGCACGGGTCTAGCGCCGGTGAACTCGATCATTGAACGGTAAATGGGAAAGCCCGGATCGGGATAGAGGATTTCTGCGCCTGGTTCGCCGAACATCAAGATGGCCGTGAACATGGTCACCTTGCCACCGGGCACAATCAGCACATTGTCGGGTGAAATCTCAACGCCAGTACGGCTTTTCGTGTACCGCGCTACGCCTTCGCGTACCGCCGGGATGCCGCGCGCATCGGTGTAGCCGTGATGGCCGTCCTTCAGTGCTTTGACCGCAGCATCGACAATGTGGTCAGGTGTGGAGAAATCAGGCTGACCAATGCCCAAATTGATCACGGACCGTCCGGTTGCGGCGAGCTTCTGGGCGCGTGCGAGTACGGCAAAAGCGTTTTCTTCGCCGATGCGGTCAAAGGCTTGAATGGTGTGCATCATGGTGGGCCTGCATCATGTAGGAAGGTCTCGTGAGGTTGTTGTTCCAGCACCAGAATGGGCTTGTTCGCGTCGCCGCACCACCTCCTCGCGATAGAGCAGGTAGAGGCCGGATGCTATGATAATCCCAGCGCCGAGTATGGTCCAAACTGTTGGAATGTCGGCAAAAACCAACCAGCCAAGCAAGACCATCCAAACAATTTGCGTGTACATGAAGGGCGCAAGCGTTGAGGCTCCCGCTCCTTGGTGAGCCTTGATCAGCAGCCAATGGCCGCCACCGCCAAAAATACCGGTGGCCAGCATCAGTGACCAACTCAACGCATCTGTTGGCCATTGCCAGACCGCAATGGCCCATGGCGCTAAAGCCAGGGCTGGAACCAGCGCTGTGAAGAGCACCAGGCCCTCTTCGTTCTCTGTCTGGGCCAGAACGCGGGTTGCCAAGGAGTAGAGCGCGAAGCTCACCATCGCGCCGACTGAAATAAGCGCTGGCCAACCCAGGCCATCCAGGCCCGGTCGGGTAACGATAAGAACGCCGATGAAACCTACCAAAATGGCGGCCCAGCGTCGTGGTCCGACTTTCTCGCCAAGAAGTGGCACCGCCAGCGCGGCCACGACGATCGGCCCTGCAAACATGATCGACGCGGTCTCGGCCAGTTGCAGATAAAGCAGCGCCCAGAAATTGAAGACCGTCGTGCCGAGCAGAAAAAGACCGCGGCTTATCTGTAAAACTGGACGCTTGGTGGCAAAGCGTCCGAAGCCTTGCCACAAACGCAAGAAGAAGACGGCCAGCACCACGTGCATGACGAACCGCATCCAGACCACTTGAAGGACCGGCAAGCTTTGGGCGAGGTATTTGGCGGTTGCATCCAAAAACCCGAACAAGCCAACGGCAATCACCATCAAGGTAATTGCGGCAAGCGGCGTGGACAGCGTTTGTGAGGTTTTGGCGGCGCGCGTATCAGCGGGGGGTGCACTCATAGCAGCTGCCTATCACCACCTCATCGCCAGGTCTATTGCTTCAGCTTCCTGGTAAGCAGCCTCTCTTACGGGCTTTCTGATGAGGCGGGATCATCCTCTGTGTCTGCGCTGAGATTTTTCTCCAGCTGGATAAGCGCCTTTCGCAAGCGCTTCCGGTCCTTGTCCTCAAAGCCCTTAAGTGCTTCCTGCTCCATGCGTTTCAGGCGGGTGTCCAAGTCACCAATGAGTTGGCTGCCCTTCTCGGTTAGAAAGACTTTTGATGAACGACCATCGTCCAGACTTGGGCGGCGTTCGACCATGCCCTGGGTCCCCAAGCGTACGACCATCTTGGTAATCGTTGGTGGTTGCACCGATAGTGCACTGGCAAGTGCACCCATGGTTTGGCCATCCCCCCCTGCAAGGGCTTTCAAGATCTGATCTTGCCCTGGATGCAGGTTGAGTTCTGAAAGAATGTTGGCCGCACGTTGACGGTAAGCCTTTGACGCTTGCACCAAGCGATAGGTAACCGTCTTGCGTTGGTTAAATGACATTTGCGCCCCCTTATACCACACAAGTTGAGTATATCACCCAGAAGTACTGTAGTTCGCAATTGGCCCATTAGGCCTCAGCAAAAAGTTGGGACTTGCCAGTACCTGTTTTCAAGTGATTTTGATTGGACCTACGTCAAAACAATGCGAGAACTTGCATGCCCACACACCATTGGACCGCGCTGCCTGCGTCCGCCTTTGGCGATGGCGCTTTTAACGATCATGTGGCCGTCCTACCGCTGGGTGCAACCGAGCAGCATGGCCCTCATCTTCCTGTCAGCACTGATACAAGCATTGCCAACGGATTGATGGAGGCTGTTGCGGCGCTGCTGCCAGCAGAGGCCAACGTGTTGATAATGCCAGTGCTGGCTATCACGCATTCGCAGGAACATACCAACAAACCTGGCACGCTTTCGCTTGGCCGTGATCTGACGTTTCGATTGATCATGGAGCTTGCGCGTGGAGTTGCGCGCGCTGGAGTGCGTAAGCTGGTGATCATCAATGCTCATGGTGGCAATGTTGGCGTGATGGTGGATGCAACCCACCAAATCCGTGCGGAGCTTGGCATGTTGTGTGTTGGCACCAACTGGATGCGTCTGGGTTTGCCCGAAGGGTTGATCACGACCGGCGACAAGGCCGTTGATATCCATGGTGGACGGCTCGAAACGGCCATCATGCTGGCCCTTTGGCCTGACCTTGTGGATCAAGACGAAGCCAAGCCCTTCCCTTCGTTGCAGGGGGAGCTTGGGACAGACTTCGATTTGCTGCGCGCCTATGGGCCCATCGGGTTTGGGTGGATGGGCGACGATCTCAACCCATCTGGTGCAGTGGGCAACGCGGACGATGCGACCGCTGAAGACGGCCAAGCCATCATTGATCATCAAGCACGGCAGATGGTGAAGCTTCTCGGCGAGGTTCAGCGCTTTCAGCCGTCCTGGTTTGCGCAGGTCTCTCAGTGACGTAGCGTCAGTTGTTTTGGGAGTGAAAAGATATTCATCACTGCCCAACGCTTAGGCGATCTCTCCAGCTATCCTAGGTGACAAGACCTACGCCTTGCGTTTAGATGCAAGTCTTCATCGCACGCCGGTCACGAAGATCGCGGCGATGCAACAGGGAGTATCATATATGAAATCCACACTCATCCGCACCGCTGCGGTGCTTATGGGCGCAACCATGCTTGCCGGTGCGGCCAACGCAGAGACTTTGCGGTGGGCCCGTGTCGGCGATTCGTTGACGCTCGATCCGCACGCGCAAAACGAGGGTCCGACCCATACACTCGCCCACCAGATCTACGAGCCGCTTTTGCAGCGTGACATGGCTGGTGACATCATCCCAGCCTTGGCAACAAGCTGGGCGCCGCTTGAGAGCGATCCGAACATCTGGGAATTCACACTGCGTGAAGGTGTAACGTACCACGATGGCGCTGAGTTCAACGCCGACGATGTTGTGTTCTCGATTAACCGTGCGCGCACCGAAACCTCGGCGATGAAGGAGCTTCTCGCTTCGTTGGCTGAGGTGATCAAGGTTGACGACTACACGGTGCATTTCCGCACCGAAGGTCCAAACCCGCTGTTTCCGAACAATTTGACCAACCTCTTCATGATGGATCAGGGTTGGGCTGAGGCCAACGACGTGGTCGCTGTTCAGGATATCGCCAACGGCGAAGATAGCTTTGCGGCGCGCAACGCCAATGGCACCGGCGCTTTCAGTCTGACAAGCCGTGAGCCAGAAGTGCGCACCGTGCTGACGGCCAACCCAGATTATTGGGGTATTGGTGAGTTCCCGCTTGAAGTTTCGGAAATCATCTACACGCCGATCCAAAACCAGGCGACGCGTGTTGCTGCGCTCCTTTCGGGCGAAGTGGACCTGATCCAAGACATCCCTGTGCAGGATCTGGACCGCGTTGGTTCGACCGATGGTCTGAAGGTTGTGACCGCCCCGCAAAACCGCGTGATCTTCCTCGGGATGCAGCAGGGTGAAGATGATTTGGACACCGACAGCGTTGAGGGTGCCAACCCGTTCGCTGATGTGCGCGTGCGCCAGGCTGTCAACACAGCTGTCAACCGCGATGCGATCCAGCAGGTTGTGATGCGCGGCCAATCAGCACCAACGGGTGTGATCATGCCTCCGTTCGTCAATGGTTGGACCGAAGAGCTGGACGCAGCGCCTGAAACCGACGTTGAAGCGGCTCGCGCTTTGATGGCAGAAGCTGGCTATGAAGATGGCTTTGAAATCATCTTCAACTGCCCCAATGACCGCTACATCAATGATGAGGCGATCTGTCAGGCCGTCGTCGGCATGCTCGCTCAGATCGGTATCACCGCGAACTTGGAAGCACAGACCCGTGCCAACCACTTCCCGCTGATCCAGAACCAGGAAACAGAGTTCTATCTGCTCGGCTGGGGCGTTCCAACGTTTGACAGTGAGTATGTGTTCAACTTCCTGGTCCACTCGACCGAAGGCGATTACGGCTCCTGGAACAACACCGGTTATTCTAACCCAGAGGTCGACGAGATGATCGTCTCCCTGGCATCGGAAACCGATCTTGAAGCGCGCAATGCCACCATCGGTGAGATCTGGGCGCAGGTACAGGAAGATGTGCTCTACATCCCCATTCACAACCAAGTGTTGAACTGGGGTATGCGCGAAAACATCGACTTCCCCGTGCAGCCTGAAGATCAGCCGCACTTCAAGTTCCTCACGTTCAATTGATCACCGATTAGAACCTGATGTCGTTACAGTGGCGGGGCCTGCAAGGATTTGGCTTGCTCCGCCACTCTCTTCGCCCACTATCCGGGCAGGGGGCGCTGGCATGTCTGGCCTTGCCTCATTTGTGGATAGAACGGCCCCGCATCACCGCGCTGTGGTCGGATTTCGGAGGAAACCAACTTATGTTCCACTCACAAACGCGTTTGGCTGTGTCGACGCTCGCGCTGGCAATGGCGCTGGGTGCAGCGGCGCCCGCCTCAGCTGAAACCTTTCGTTGGGCGACAACGTCTGACCCAAATACGATGGATCCGCATGGAGCGTCGTCTGCACCGGTTCTGGGTTTCCTCAACAATGTTTATGAAGGCCTTGTGCGTCGCGATCGCACGATGGCCGTAGAACCTGCACTTGCTGTGCGTTGGGAAGCACTTGGCGATGAAGGATGGCGGTTCCATTTGCGCGAGGGCGTGACCTTCCACAATGGTGCGGAATTCACCGCCGATGATGTGCTGTTCTCGTATGAACGCGCCTCAGGTGAAACCTCGGATGTGCGCTCCTGGTTTGCGACGGTGAGCGAAGTGAATGTGGTTGATGATTACACCATCGACTTCATGACCTCAGCGCCCAATCCCATCTTCCCAGGCTCCATTGCCAACTTCATGATCATGGATCGTGATTGGTCGGTGGAAAACGGAGCTGAGACACCCGCCACCGATGAAGAGCGCTTCACGACGCTCAATGCCAATGGTACGGCCGCCTTCCAGGTGGTGGAGCGCTCGCCGGGCGTGCGTACTGTTTTGGAACCGTTCGATGGCTGGTGGGGTGAGGTGGAGCACACCATCACGCAGGCTATCTACACGCCCATTCAGTCGGACGCGACGATGCTGGCAGCGTTGATTGCCGGTGACGTTGATTTCATCAACCCGGTGCCAATCCAAAATGTGGAACGTCTGCAAAACACCGATGGCATGAACGTCATCGTGGGCGAAGAAGCCCGTGTGATGATGCTCGGTTTTCCGCATGAGGCCGAAACGCTGACCTTTGATGGGTCGCCCAACCCGTTTGCGGACGTGCGAGTGCGCCAAGCGGTTTATCACGCGATCAATGTCGACGCGATAGACACGACCATCATGCGCGGTGCGGTCGAACCGGTGTCTCAACTCGTCACGCCCGATATGCGTGGCTACTCAGCGAGCCTGCCGGACCGTCTGGATTACAACCCTGATGGTGCCCGCGCGCTGCTTGCCGAGGCCGGCTACGAAGATGGCTTCACTTTCTCGCTGATGTGTCCGAACGACCGTTACATCAATGATGCGGCTGTCTGCCAAGCGGTGGTTGCCATGCTGGCGCAGGTGGGCATCACGGTTGACCTCAACACCATGCCGGTCGCCAACTACTGGCCGGAGCTGCGTGCCGACAATTTCGATATGTATCTGCTCGGTTGGTCGCCCGGCACGTTTGACCATGAGCATCCGATCCGCTTCCTGGTTTCAACACCAAACGAAGAACGGCGCCTCGGATCCTGGAACTTTGGTGGCTTCTCAAACGATCGTGTGGATGAGCTTTTGCCAGCGGTGCAATCGGAAGTGGATGAGGGTGTTCGCCAGGGCATGCTCGATGAGATCACCAGCATCTACCAAGATGAGGTGGCCTATGTGCCGCTCTATTCGCAGCCCATTCTTTGGGGTGTGCGCGATGGCGTAGAGGTTTCGCCGCGCTCGGACAATTTCTTCATTCTTCGCTGGGTCAGCGTCGAGTAGCTTTTTTGATGGCGGGCCGCCTTTCGTGGCCCGCCATTTTTGGTTGGGGGTAGCGTATGATCGCGTTTGTCATTCGCCGGGTGTTTCAGTCGATTGTGGTTCTGCTCATCGTAGGCCTGATCGCGTTTTTGATGTTTCGCTATGTCGGCGATCCGATCGAAAGTTTGCTTGGGCAAGAACGCACCTTTGAAGACATCGCCAATTTGCGCGAGCGCCTTGGGCTGAACGATCCGTTTATCGTGCAGTACTTCAATTTCCTCTGGGGCGCGGTTCAAGGCGAGTTTGGCATCTCCTACCGCGCCGGTGTGCCGGTTTCGCAGCTTATCGGCGAGCGGCTACCCGCGACGCTGGAATTGGCCTTTGTGTCCGGCTTGTTTGCCTTGGTCGGAGGGTTGGCGCTGGGCGTTTACACCGCGCTACGCCGCAAAGGCTTCATCGCCACCACTATCATGACAACGTCTTTGATCGGCGTTTCGTTGCCAACCTTTTTGATCGGCATTGCGCTGATCTGGATTTTCGCCGTGGAGCTTCAGTGGCTGCCCTCCAATGGACGCGGTGAAGTGGTGCAGATTGGTGGATGGACCACCGGATTTCTCACCGTCTCAGGGCTTCAATCGCTCATTCTTCCAGCCATTACTCTTGGTCTCTACCAACTCACACTCATCATGCGTTTGGTGCGCTCAGAAATGTTGGAAGTGCTGCGTACCGACTACATTAAGTTTGCGCGTGCCCGCGGACTTTCGGCGCGGGCGGTGAACTTTGGCCACGCGCTCAAAAACACGATGATCCCCGTGATCACCATCACTGGCTTGCAGCTTGGCTCCATCGTTGCCTTCGCCATTATCACCGAGACCGTGTTCCAGTGGCCGGGCGTTGGCCTCATGTTCATCAACGCCATCAACTTCGTCGATATTCCGGTGATGGCCACCTATCTGATGCTGATCGCCGTCTTCTTTGTGCTGGTCAATCTGATCGTTGACCTTCTCTACTTCGCCGTTGATCCGCGTTTGCGGGTCGAGCGTCCGACATCGAAATAGGAGCGCGGACATGAGCGATACATCGATGGACAAATCTGACCTGGCCGTGGACGGCGAGGTTGTTGCCGAGAAGTTGGAAGCGGCTAAAGCCGATGCGCCTTCACTGATAGCGCGCATCAGGCGGTCAGATGTTTGGTATTCTTTCACCCGGTCACCGGTTGCCATTGTTGCGGCTGTGGTTGTGCTGATCATTGTGCTGGCGTCGATTTTTGCGCCGCTGATTTCACCGCAGAACCCGTTTAACCCGGCCGAACTCAATTTGATGGATGGGTTCACGGCGCCCATGGAGCCCAATCAGTTCACCGGCAGTGTTTATTGGCTCGGCACGGATGATCAGGGTCGGGACATCTTTTCCACCATTCTCTACGGATCACGCATCTCGTTGTTTGTGGGTGTGTCCGCCGTGGCATTGGCCATGGTGATCGGTATCGTTTTGGGCTTGGTCGCGGGCTATCGCGGCGGTTGGGCGGACACCGTCATCATGCGTGTGGCTGATGTTCAGCTGACATTTCCATCGATCCTGATTGCTCTGCTGGTGTTTGGTGTTGTGCGTGGTTTGGTGCCGCCCGACATGCGCAACGATCTGGCCGTTTGGATCCTTATCGTTTCCATCGCGCTGTCCGACTGGGTGCAGTATGCCCGCACTGTGCGTGGCGCGACCCTTGTGGAGCGCAACAAGGAATATGTGCAGGCGGCCCGGGTCATTGGCGTGAAGCCGTTTGCCATCATGATGCGTCACGTTCTGCCCAATGTGTTGGGTCCGGTTCTGGTGATTGCGACCATTGGTTTGGCTCTGGCCATTATCGCTGAGGCGACGCTCTCGTTCTTGGGTGTTGGCATGCCGAAAACCACACCCTCGCTCGGCACGCTGATCAACACAGGCCAGGATTTCCTGTTCTCCGGTGAGTGGTGGATTTTGCTCTTCCCTGCGATCACGCTGCTGGCCTTGGCACTTTCTGTGAATTTGCTGGGTGACTGGTTGCGCGATGCGCTGAACCCGAAACTGCGTTAGGGGCTGATTGTGGTGAGTGAAGTCAAAACCCAAAGCGGTTTGTCCGATGACGCACTTCTTCAGGTGCGCGATCTGGTGGTCGAGTTTCCAACCCGTCATGCGCTTTTGCGTGCTATCGATGGTGTATCGTTTGATGTCCGTCGCGGTGAAGTTCTTGGCCTGGTTGGTGAGTCCGGCGCAGGCAAGTCGATCACTGGCGCAGCCATCATCGGTTTGCTGGAGCCCCCAGGGCGCATTGCTGGCGGCACGGTGACGCTGGATGGTCAGCGTATTGATGGTTTGCCCCTGGAAGAGATGCGCAAGATACGCGGCAAGAAGATCGCGATGATCTTCCAGGACCCGCTGACGAGCCTTAATCCGCTTTACTCCATTGGCCGTCAGCTGACTGAGACGATCCTCACGCACATGGACATGACAGACGCGCAGGCGCGAGAACGTGCTGTGTCCTTGCTGGAAGATGTTGGCATTCCTGCCGCATCAGAACGACTTGATGCCTTCCCGCACGAGTTTCCTGGCGGTATGCGCCAACGCGTTGTGATTGCCCTGGCACTGGCCGCAGAGCCAGAACTCATCATCGCCGATGAACCAACCACCGCGCTTGATGTATCCGTACAGGCGCAGGTGATTGCGCTGTTGAAGCGTCTCTGCGCTGAGCGCGGCACAGCCGTGATTTTGGTGACGCATGATATGGGCGTGATTGCCGAAACGGCCAATCGGGTCGCTGTTATGTATTCAGGTCGGATTGCTGAGATCGGCCCGGTGGAAGATGTCGTTCACAATCCGCATCATCCTTACACCGTTGGCCTGATGGGCGCGATCCCGGACCTTGATACGGAGGGAGATCGACTGGCCCAGATCGAAGGGTCTATGCCGCGTTTGGACCGTCTGCCGGAAGGCTGTGCGTTCAATCCACGATGCCCACGCTGCTTTGAGCCCTGCACAACCAATCGGCCTGATTTGATGCCGGTCGACCAGTCCTTTGCGGCTTGTTTCCTCCATGACCCGGCCTATGCGCATTTGATCCAGGAGGCAGCAGAATGAGCGCCTTTGTTGAAGTCGATGGGTTGGTGAAACGGTTCAACGTGTCCAAGCCTTGGTTGAACCGCGTGATTGAGCGCTTGCCAGAGCAAAATCTGACCGCTGTTTCCGGCGTGTCCTTCGATATCAAGAAAGGCGAAACCTTCGCTTTGGTTGGGGAGTCTGGGTCGGGCAAGTCGACTGTCGCCAAGATGGTGATTGGCCTGTTGAACCCGACCGATGGCCGCATCACGGTGGATGGACAATCGATCCATCAAAACACCGATGAGGATGCGCGCGCGGCGCTAAGGCGCCGCATGCAAATGATTTTCCAAGATCCCTATGCCAGCCTTAATCCGCGTTGGCGGATCGACCGGATCATCTCCGAGCCGATCCGCGTTTTTGGCCTGATGGATGATGACGCAGCGATCAACCGGCGGGTTGGCGAGCTTTTGGAACTGGTGGGTCTGGATGCACGCGATGCGGTGAAATACCCGCACGAGTTCTCTGGTGGCCAGCGTCAGCGTCTTTGCATCGCCCGGGCGTTGTCCTCCAATCCAGAGTTTTTGGTTTGCGATGAGCCGACGTCGGCGCTTGATGTGTCCGTGCAGGCGCAGATTTTGAACCTGATGCGCGACCTGCAAGACGAGCTTGGCCTCACCTATCTTTTCATCAGCCACAACCTTGCTGTGGTGCGCTACATGGCAAATCGTATCGGTGTGATGTATCTGGGTGGCCTGGTGGAAGTCTCTGACACCAAAGATCTTTTCTCCAATCCCGCGCACCCCTATACGCGCATGTTGCTGGATGCTGTGCCGTCCATTGCGCAGGTTGGTCGCGAGCGCCAACCGGTGCAGGGTGAGATACCCAACCCGATCAATCCACCTTCAGGCTGCGTGTTTCATCCCCGCTGCCCATTTGCCAATGATCGCTGTAAGGCCGAAGTGCCAAATGCTTTCGACATGGGTGGTCGGGCCATCGCCTGCCATGCGGTTGAAGAGGGTCGGCTGGACGTAGAGCAGGCGGCCTAGTGGGTTAGGCCCGCTTGAGCCATCAGCTTAGGGATTTTCTTTTTCAGTTTGAAGAAGCCGGCGGTTGCATGCGGCCAGACGTGATCATCCCAGCTGCGTTTCAGCTCATGTACGGTGATGCCAGCGGCTTCCAATTTAACCAGACTACGGTTCAGACTGGGAGCGGACGGTCCGCTTAATTGGTACGGAATGACCAGACGGTCCGCCGTTCGTCCGCTCATCGTCTGCGTCAGTCCGCTTGCCGTCTGCTCGCAAAACGTCACGGGGCGGTCGATCCGCGTGATCGCATTTTGCAGGGCGTCTTTCGAAAACTGCGAGGCGATGGTTCCGCTGTTGAGGCTGGCCTCCTGCGGCGACGGGTTCAGAACGATCACCTCCTGCGGTGGGTTGGTCTCGAACCCTGGCCAGCTTTCGGGATGCAAATCATCCTCGGTCAGGAGCAGTACATAAGGCCCATCCGGAACACGGGTTTGCGCATCTCGTGGTGGCAGCGGGGCCGGGGTTTCGAACGCCTCGATCAACGGCTCAGCAAAGGGTGCAAGGTCGCGTGGTCGGAATCTGCCATTGGTGTATTTTTCAATGTTGTCGGCGCGCGCCAGATAGGTTTTGCCCTTGGTATGCAGCCCTGCCACCCAGCGCCAGGATAGCGTGTTGGAAGCAGGGTCCGCATCAAGCAAATGACGGTAGAAAAAATCGGCGCCAAGCGCCCATGGCAGCTTCAGCGTGAAAATCCAGATCGAGGCGAACCACATGCGCGCGTGGTTGTGCAGCCAGCCGCTTTGCACCAGTTCCTGCGCCCAATCATTAAACCCTTCAATACCGGTGCGCCCTTCGATGGCCGCTTGATAATCGGCGGGCGGATCAGCGAGCGCCGCCTCCCGCTCGGTCAGATAGTGATCCCAAACGGCGGGCCGCATTTCCAACCAGCCTTTCCAATAGGTGCGCCAGAAAACCTCCTGGATGAACTTTTCCGCTGCCTCTGGCGAATGGTGTTTCAGAACCTCTTCGATCGCTTCCCGCTCGGTGATCATGCGGCGGCGCAGATAAGGCGAGAGCATGGAAACGGCCGTGGGGTTGCCTGGTCCGACATCGGTGTTGCGACCTGATGCATAAGCCCGCCCGGCTTTGGGGGCGAAGCATCTCAGCCGCTCCAGAGCAGCCTGACGCGATGTTGGGAAAAGCTCAGCCATCCGATAGGGACACATCGTTTCGGGGCGCCACTTTGGGGGCGGGCACAATGCGCTTCAGCCAAGGCCGCAAGGGTAGGAACAGCCGATAGGCACCCTCTGCAATCCAAGGGATGGGTGGTACCGAGAGCGCGTGGCCAAGCCAGCGCAGTTTGGGGATGGTTTTCATCACCTCAAAGAAACCGCGCGCGCCTGACACCAAAGACCCATCAGCGCGGCGTACGTGAAAGCGCGCCATGGCATCGCTGGTGATCAAATCATCGGCACCCGTGCCGACGGCGCTGACATCATGCCAGCGGATGGCGTCGGCCCCGTCCATGCCTTGGTACATCGCGATCTCACGCTGACAGAGCGGGCACGCACCATCGTAATAGACGGTGCAGGCCTGCGGCGTCTGGTCTGCGCCTTGGTCTTCGTTTTGTGGTGAAGTTGTGCTCATCGCTCGCTATATGGATTGTAAAGCAACAAAGGCGAGGCCTCTTTCATGTCCCTTGATGTCGCAGTGATTGGCGCCGGTATGGCCGGTCTGGCGGCGGCACGTACGTTGGCAGCGGCCGGTCATGGTGTGCAGGTGTTCGACAAGGGGCGCGGCATTGGCGGACGGCTTTCCACCCGACGCACTGAGTATGGCGCGTTCGATCATGGGGCGCAGTACGCCACGGTGCGCGACCCAGCCTTTTCGCAATACATTGCCGAGTTGCATGAAAAAGGCGCCATCCACGTCTGGGACAGCGTCAAGCAAGGGGCGATGATCGGCAAGCCCGGCATGGCGGCGCTGGTGAAGGCGGGCTTTGAAGGTCAGGATGGCATTGCTGTTATCACCGGTTTTGAAGTTGCCCATATCGGGAAAGTGGCTGAGGGCCATGTGCTTTCCGACAAGGATGGCAATCATCACGGCCCGTTTGACAAAGTGGTGGTGGCGGCGCCTGCACCTCAGGCGCTTAACCTGTTGCAGACCTTTGGCGAGGGGTTCCAACGGCTTGGCGAGATCAGCTATGCGCCGAGCTACACGCTGCTTGCCGCCTTCGACAAACCACTTGATCTGCCCGATGTGCCCGAACTTGGCGAGACCAGCCAACTTGCCATGGCATGTCGCCAATCAGCGCGCGGACCTGACCGGGGAAGCGATCATGATCTTTGGGTCGTGCAGGCTTCGGCGAGCTATTCATCTGAGCATATCGAGCGGGAGCGCGACGCGATGGTGCCGGTTTTGCTGCGCCTTTTCCAGGACGAGATGGGCGTGGATGTGCCGCAACCCATTTATGGTGCGGGCCATCGCTGGCGCTACGCCCTGGTGGAAGAGGCTCTGGGCGAGCCCTACCTGCTCAGCGCAGACGGAACCTTAGGCGTTGCGGGCGATGGCATGCTCGGCCCGCGCATCGAGCTGGCGTTCCTCTCCGGCGCCCATTGCGGCCAGGCGATGGCTTAGCGGGCCGTTCGGTTTGCCTGTTGCAGGCCGGGACACATCCCATCGCTACTGTTTGCTCTTGTTGTAGACATCGAAAATGACCGCAGCCAAAAGCACCAGGCCTTTGATCATCTGCTGGTAGTCGATGCCGATGCCCATGATCGACATGCCATTGTTGAGCACGCCCATCAGGAAAGCGCCGACGACCGCACCAACAATCTTCCCCACACCGCCGGACATTGATGCGCCGCCGATAAAGACGGCAGCGATCACATCCAACTCAAGAGCAAAGCCTGCCTTGGGCGTTGCTGAGTTGAGGCGTGCTGCGAAGACCAAGCCAGCCACAGCTGCCAAGACGCCCATATTGGTGAAGGCTAAGAACGTTAGACGCTTGGTTTTGACCCCTGACAGCGTGGCTGCTTTTTCATTGCCGCCGAGAGCATAGATCCGGCGGCCCAAAATCGTGCTTTCGGTGAGAAAGGCATAGATCAGCGTCAGCACACCCATGGTGAGAAGCACGTTGGGCAGGCCACGAAACGTTGCCAGCTTGTAGCAAATGAACACCACTGCGGCGACAATGATGGCGTTGCGCGCGACAAAGAAGATGGTTGGTTCGACGGCCACGCCATAGGCAAGATCCTGCGCGCGCCTGCGCATGCCCATCCAAAGGATCATGACGGCAGCCACAACACCGGTGCCAAGAGCCAAGACGTTGAGCCGCGATACCTGGAAGATGGCAGCAAGTTGCTCACCGATCCCCGCCGGGAAAGGATCTGCCACGAAGCCGTTGGCGATCACCTGGAACTCGCGGGGGAAGGGGCCAAGGGACTGACCATCGAGCAGCCAAAGGGAAAGGCCGCGAAACACCAACATGCCAGCCAGCGTGACGATGAAGGATGGAATGCCCCAATAGGCAACCCAGTAGCCCTGCGCAGCGCCGATGAGCCCGCCAAACAGAATGCATATGGGCACCGCGACCCACATCGACATATCAAGACTGACGATCAGATAGGCTGCCAAAGCTCCGATAAAGCCCATCACCGAACCAACCGATAGATCGATATGGCCGGAGACAATGACGATCAACATGCCCAGCGCCATGATGATGATGTAGCTGTTTTGCAGCAGCAAGTTGGTGATGTTCACCGGGCGCAGCAGGGTGCCATCCGTCACGATGTGAAAGAACAGCATGACGGCGATGAGGGCCAACAACAGACCGTACTGCCGGAAGTTGGCAACCAGGTAAGCGCCCATGTTTGAGGCGGTTGACGTGTCTTGCGCTTGGGCTTGGGCCACCTTGGCTCGTCCTTCCAACTAGTGCGTCACAATCAGTGACATGATGCGTTCCTGACTTGCTTCGTTTGCGGTTAGCTCGCCGACAAACGCCCCCTCGTTCATGACGTAGATGCGATCGCACATGCCCAGGAGCTCCGGCATTTCGGAAGAGATCATCACCACGCCTTTGTCCTGCGCAGAGAGATCGTTGATGATGCCGTAGATCTCGTACTTGGCACCAACATCGATGCCGCGTGTTGGCTCATCCAAGATGAGAATATCAGGTTCTGCAAAAAGCCATTTGGACAGCACGACCTTTTGCTGGTTGCCGCCAGAAAGGTTCACCACGCGTTGGCGCACACTGGGTGTGCGGATGTTCAGCGCCTCGCGATAGCTGTTGGCGACTTTGGCTTCTTCCTTACTGTTGAGAATGGCATTGGCCGACACAGCCTCAAGGTTACTCAGTGTGATGTTTGTTTGGATGGATTCATCAAGGACCAGGCCGAGGCTTTTGCGGTCCTCCGTCACGTAGGCCAGGCCCGCAGCAATCGCGCGCGGCACACTGCTCACATCAACGCGCTGCCCACCAATCTCCACATCACCTTTGATGTTCTGGCCGTAAGAACGACCGAACAGGCTCATCGCCAGCTCGGTGCGGCCGGAACCCATAAGACCAGCGATGCCAACAACTTCGCCGCGGCGCACGTTGAAGCTGATATCGTGGATTACCTGACGGTCGGCATGTTCGGGATGCCATACATTCCAGTTGCTGACCGACATCAGCGTTTCACCGGCTTTGCGCGTGCGTTCTGGATAGCGGTGGGCCATATCGCGACCGACCATATCGCGGACGATCTTGTCTTCAGATATGTCCTCAATATGCGAGGCCATGGTCGAGACGGTGGCGCCATCGCGGATGACTGTGACGGTGTCGGCCACGCGGCGCACCTCGTTCAGCTTGTGGCTGATGATGATCTGCGTGACGCCTTGTGTTTTCAGTTCCAGCATCAAATCAAGCAGCGCTTGGCTGTCGGCTTCTGACAGGGCGGCTGTGGGTTCATCAAGGATGAGAAGGCGAACTTTTTTCGAGAGTGCCTTGGCGATCTCCACAAGCTGCTGCTTACCAACACCAAGTTTCTCAACAATGGTGGTGGGGGCTTCGGACAGGCCAACTTTTTCAAGCAGGCCTTCTGAACGGCGCATGGTCTCGTGCCAGTTGACGATGCCACGGGCGGCAATCTCATTGCCCAGGAAAAGGTTCTCGGCGATCGAGAGCAGCGGGACGAGTGCTAGCTCCTGATGGATGATGATGATGCCCTTCTCTTCGCTGTCAGCGATTGAGCTGAACTGGGCAAGCGCGCTATCATAGTGGATCTCACCATCGTAGGTGCCTGAGGGATAGACACCTGAGAGCACCTTCATGAGGGTGGACTTGCCGGCGCCATTCTCGCCCACAAGAGCGTGGATCTCGCCTTCGCGAACCTGAAGATTGACCTGGTTCAGTGCCTTCACCCCGGGGAAGGTCTTGGTGATGTCCTTCATTTCCAACAGGGGGGAGACGTTGAGGGCATCATGGGGCAGTCCGGCGCGGGTTGGGTCGCCCGCTATCTTAACGGGCGACCCAAGACAGTGGGAGTGTGTCTACTGCACCTGATCAGCGGTGTAGTAGCCGGAGTTGATCAGAACTTCTTCCCAATTGGAAATATCGACCGACACAGGCTCAAGCAGGAAGCTTGGCACAACAATGATGCCGTTGTCATAGGTTGTTGTGTCGTTGATTTCCGGCTCGCCGCCTTCAAGCAGCGCTTCCACCATGCCGACGGTTACACCGGCCAGCTCACGGGTGTCTTTGAAGACGGTGGAGTATTGCTCACCCTCAAGCATGGAAAGCACGGAACGAAGCTCTGCATCCTGTCCGGTGACGATGGGCATTTCCAAGTCACCAGACCCATAGCCCACACCTTTCAGCGAGCTGATGATGCCGATGCTCAAACCGTCGTATGGCGATAGCACACCGTGTACCTGGGCATCGGTGTAGTGGGCGGACAAAAGGTTATCCATGCGCGCCTGGGCTACGGCGCCGTCCCAGCGCAGGGTGCCCACCGTGTCCATGCCCATCTGACTTGAAACGACGTTGATTGTGCCATCGTCGATGAGCGGCTGAAGAACGCTTAGCGCTCCATCGTAGAAGAAATAGGCGTTGTTATCGTCCGGTGACCCACCAAAAAGCTCCACATTGTAAGGTCCGTCGCCGAAGCGCTCGCGCAAGCCATCCACCAGGGAGTTGGCCTGAAGGACACCGACTTGGAAGTTGTCGAAGGTCGCGTAGTAGCTGACATATTCGCTATCGCGGATCAGCCGGTCATAGGCGATGACGCGAATGTCGGCGAAGTGGGCATTTTCCAGGGCGTTGGACAGTGTGGTGCCATCAATGGCCGCAATTACCAGAGCGTCCACGCCGTTGGTGATCATGTTTTCGATCTGCGCCAGCTGGTTGGGGATGTCATCTTCTGCGTATTGCAGGATGGTGTCGTATCCAGCGGCTTCAAACTGCTCGACCATCGACTCGCCGTCGGAAATCCAACGGGAGGATGATTGGGTGGGCATGGCGATGCCGATAAGGCCATCTGCGTAGGCCGTTGCTGTGAGCGCCAGAACGCCAACGCTTGCTGCGAGAATAGTCCCGATCTTCATGCTTTCCTCCTGGTTAGGGCACGTTGGGGTTTGCAGCCTTCGTGCCTCACATTTTTGGGGTGTTTCCCCTGAGAGAAGTCATGACCGATCGTGACATTGCTTTCAAATGTATTTAGAGCCGCATTGCATAACAAAGGTGATATGTGATTTGGCCAGTTACACCCGCAAAATGAAGCCATCCCACTTGCAGTTGGTGATCAAGATTGCCGAGGTGGAAAAGCTCCAAGTGGCCGCTGACGCCCTGGGCATGTCTCAACCTGCCGCCTCACGCATTCTGTCGATGATCGAAACCGAGGTGGATGGCGCCCTGTTCATCAGGCACCCGTGGGGGATGGAGCCGACCGAGCTTGGTCAGGCTTTTCTGCGCCATGCCCGCGTTATTCAGTCAGAGTATGACACGCTGGAGCATGAGCTCCATGCGATCAATGTTGGGGCCAGCGGTGCCGTGCGAGTCGGATGTGTGACCGGCCCTGCCGTTGATTGCTTGGTTCCAGCGGTTCAAGTGGTGCGCTCAGAGACCCCCGGGCTGAATGTGAAGATCGAGATAGGTCCGTCGACGCAGCTGGTGCGCGGTTTGGAAGAGGGCATCTTTGATTTCATTATCGCGCGCGTTTCGCCGGATCTCGATGCCGCTCAGTTCCTGATGCAGCCGGCCCGGCGCGAGACCGTGGCGCTGGTGGTGCATCAAACCCATCGGTTGGCCGGTGCGCAGTCCGTTGCTTTGAGTGATCTCAGGCAAGAAGAGTGGATCATGCAGGAGCGCGGCTCACCGATACGCGAAGCCGTAGAGCACGCCTATCACAGCCAGGGCATTGCTATTCCGATGAACGTGACGGACAGCTCGTCCTTGCTGGTGGCTTTGGCCATGATTGCCACGGGCAATGCGGTTGCGCCGTTGACCGAACAGGTGGCGGATTTGTTTTCCGATGATCGATTGGGCGCTAAGCTTGCCAAGTTGAACATCAATGAGCGCATCCAGGTGCGCCCGTTCTTTGTGATCCGCAACCGCTACAAGCAACAGACGCCGGCCACCCAGCGTGTGCTGGAGGAAACGCTGCGCCGTCTGTAGCGCGTCGAGCCTGATGCTGGATCAGATGGGCTGTCGTTTCACCCCTGACCCCATCGCAAGACGAGCGGGTCCAAGGGTTTTAAAAGGCTCATGAGGCGTGCCTTGATGGCTGGATGAAGCGGTGGGATCGGGTGGCGGCAATAGTCAGAAGCGATCACGCCGCCCTCCATCATTGCAGCTTTGCATGACTGCCAGCCGCATTGTCGGTTTTCATGATTGATCGCCATTGCAATGCGCCCATAGGCATTGGTGGCCGCGTCGGCATCGCCAGCCAGATGATGTTCCAAAACCGGCTTGATCTGATCAACAATCATGCCCGATGTCATGGAGCCGCTTGCGCCAGCATCAAGGTCGGCCAGCAGCGTGATGGCTTCTTCGCCATCGAATGGTCCTTCAATGGCATCGCCACCTTGCTCAATGAGCGTACGAATTTTGTTGGCTGCGCGTGGACACTCAATCTTGAAGAGCTTCACCATCTCGATCTGTTTGGCCATTTTGACCAATAGGGGAACGGATAGATCGACACCTGACAGAGGCGCATCCTGCACCATGATTGGGATGCCAACGTCACCCACCGCTTGAAACTGTTCAAAGCTTTGCTCTGGCGTGCCTTTTAAGAGGGCACCATGATAGGGCGGCATCATCATCACGATATCAGCCCCCAAACTCTTGGCATAACGGGCGCGCTCCACTGCAATCTGTGTGGCGTAGTGGCTGATGGTCACGATGATTGGCACACGGCCTGCGACATGCTCAACACAAAGGCGTGCGAGCGTCTGACGTTCCTCGTCAGAGATTAAAAACTGCTCGGAGAAATTGGCCAAGATGCAGATGCCGTCAGCGCCTTGATCAATCAGACAATCAAGAACCCGCTTCATCCCTTCTAGATCAAGGCTTCCATCCTCATGGAAGGGAGTTGGCGCGACAGGCCAAATGCCTGAATAGGTGTAAGCCATGATGTGCCTTTTGGTTTGAGGCTGTCTTCAATCAAAAAACGGAGCAACGGTTTCGCGGTGGCCGAGGGTGAAAGCGTCGGCCACATGGCGCATGGGGCTGAGATCGATGTCGGACTGGCCAGCCTGCACAAGCTTCGCCATCTTTTGGTAGAGGCGCGGATATTCGCCAACCGCATCATCATCGCTGCTCTCAAGCGCAACAGGCTCGCCGTTTAAAGCAAGCTTGGCGCCGCCTTGGCTAAGCTGGAGTGTGCCATCATTTGTTTCCACCGTAATTGCCCAGGTTGGTGGGCCTTTCTGCGCCCAATCCAGTTCAACCGACACATCGGCCCCATCGGGATGGAAAAAGTCCAAGCTCCCAGCAATCGGCATTTGCTTGTTTTCAGGCACCAGAAGTCGTGCGGCTTTTAAATGGATCGGTTCGCAGAGAATTTCGGTCAGGATCGACAGCCCGTTGATGCCCATATCGAAGACACCCATGCCCCCAGGTTCCCATATCCAGTCTTGGCCCGGGTGCCACTGGCGCACATCCTCTTTCCATTCCATATGCACGCTGCGCAGCGTACGTGTGGCGAGCCACGCCTTTGCATTTGGAACCATGGTCGCCTCGCGCGAGTGCCATGTTGTGTAAAGGCTGACACCATGGTGTTGCGCCATTGCTTGGAGGGTATGACATTCGCTCAATGTACCTCCTGGTGGCTTTTCCAGCATGACATGGCGCCCTGCCTTGATGGCGGCTTCAGCGTAGGCAAAGCGAGGTGCTGGCGGCATGCACAGAGAGACGGTGCGAATGTCTGTGCGGGTTTCCAAAAGCTCAGAAAAGTCGGTGTAGGCGGTGATGCCCTGGATGGTGTTGCTGCGTGAGACAGTGGCCGCGAGTGTCCAATCTGGCGAGCCGTTGATTGCAGGGACGTGCGAGTCCAGCGCAATCTTGCCAATGCCAACAAGCGCGATTTCCATCAATGGGAGTCCCTCGCAACCGGTGCGCCTCGACAGCCTTTCAGGAAGTCCAGATCGGCCCCGGTATCAGCGCCTTCCACATGCTCCTGATGCAGCCAGGCGTAGCCACCGCCGCTAACACCAGGCGGAGGAACCCATGCGTCTAAACGGGCCTGAAGCTCGGCTTCCGAGATATCAAGGTGCAAATGACGCGCCTCGACGTCCAGCTCAATCATGTCGCCATTTTGGACGACCGCTAAGGGGCCACCAGATGCTGCTTCGGGCGCCGTGTGCAAAACCACTGTGCCGTAAGCGGTTCCCGACATGCGCGCATCGGAGATGCGCACCATATCGGTGATGCCTTTCTTCAAGACCTTGGGAGGCAGACCCATATTGCCGACCTCCGACATGCCTGGATAACCCTTAGGCCCGCAGTTTTTGAGCACCATGACGCAGGTTTCATCGATGTCCAAGGCATCGTCATTGATCTTGGCTTTGTAGTCATCAATGTCCTCAAACACGACGGCGCGTCCGCGATGGCGCAGCAGATGCTTTGACGCAGCGGAGGGTTTTAAGACCGCTCCATCGGGTGCCAAATTGCCGCGCAAGACGGCTATGCCGCCCTGTGGTGTGAGTGGCTTGTCAACGGGACGGATGACATCCTCATTGTGGTTCTGCGCGTGTTTCACGTCCTCCCAGATCGAATGACCTGAGACCGTCAATGCATCTTTGTGGAGAAGCCCTGCTTCGCCCAATGCACGCAGAACAACCGGCAAGCCACCTGCGTAGAAGAACTCTTCCATCAAGTAGTCACCCGACGGCATCAGGTTGACGAGAGTTGGCACATCGCGGCCGCATCGGTCCCAATCATCCAGGGTGACGTCGACATCCAGTCGACCAGCCAATGCCAACATGTGGATCAAGGCGTTGGTAGACCCACCAATTGCCCCGTTTGTGCGAATGGCGTTTTCAAACGCGTCTTTGGTGAGGATGTCAGATGGTTTGAGATCATCCTTGACCATGTCAACGATCCGTCGCCCTGACAGCTGTGCTATTACGCGGCGGCGGCTGTCGACCGCAGGGATGGCAGCATTGCCTGACAACGCCATGCCCAAAGCCTCGGCCATCGAGGCCATGGAGGATGCCGTGCCCATGGTGTTGCAGGTGCCCGTGGAGCGGCTCATCGATTGCTCCGCTTCCAGGAAATCCTCTTGCGACATGTCGCCGGCTTTGACGGCCTCAGAGAATTTCCAGAGATGGGTGCCGGACCCCACCCGTTCGCCATGGAAATATCCATTGAGCATCGGTCCGCCGGTCACCACAATGGATGGCAAGTCGGTGGAGGCGGCTGCCATGAGAAGGCTGGGTGTGGTCTTGTCGCAACCGACCATGAGCACGGCGCCATCAATAGGTTGACCGCGCATTTGCTCCTCAATCGACATGGCTGCCAGGTTGCGGAACATCATCGCGGTGGGTCGAAAGGTGTTTTCCGATGCGGAGAAGGCGGGGACCTCAACGGGAAAGCCGCCTGCCTCCCAAACACCGGCTTTGACTTTCTCAGCAAGCTCGCGCAGGTGGCCGTTGCAAGGTGTGAGGTCAGACCATGTGTTCATGATCCCGATGACGGGACGACCATCAAAGACATCGTTGGGATAGCCTTGGTTTTTCAACCAGCCGCGATGGTAGATCGCATCCCTGGATGTGCCGCCATACCATTCTTGACTACGGAGTTTGCGCGGCCAGGTCTTCTTGTTGTTGCTCATTGTACCGCCGCATAGGTGAGCTTATTCAGGGCTAGTGGACAAACTCAATCGCCGTTCGATGGGTTGTGTCGTCGATAGACTGGGTGCCAAAACGCACCGCCAGGACTTGAAAGAGTATCTGTGGCCTACATACCGAGCAAATTCGAAGTAGCGCTGGTTGCATATCAATAATGAAATGTCGCTCAAGGCATTTGCTGACGGGTCGATGCCAAGGGGATCGCAAGCAAAACGCCGGTGATTGGGGTTTTTGTGTTGTGGTCAGCAGGTTCATCACGCCCGCTCTCGCTCCAGTTGCTAACACCTACCAAGAGCAAGTTTAGGTGTGCGTTCTTGGAAGCGGCAACTGTCTTTCCCGCTTGGCGTGTATGGCGGTTTGCCCTCGGTGCCGCTATAGCGCAATTTGGTAGCGGCCCCTGGTCTCCACCATAACCCGATTGGCGTGATGTCCCATGCCACTTCCCAGTGACTGACAAGATCGAAGGCGCACGCTTATGTGGAGCAACCCTGTGCTTTTGCTCATCCTGTCAGGATTTTTGATAGGATCGAACTTCCCGCTGGGAAAAATCGCAAGCGATGCGGGGATTTCTGCGATCCTCTGGCCGCTTCTTATTTCAGTGGGTGCCGTGATCGGCATGAGCCTCATCCTGCTGCCGCGCGGTGAGCTGCGACTGCCGAGCTGGAGGGTCGCCCGTTTCTCACTGATCTCTGGCCTAATCTCGTTTTTCGCCGCCAACATTTTGGTGTTTGCCCTCATTCCTTTTGTTGGATCGGGCTACGCAGGGCTGATGTTTGCGACGTCGCCGGTGTTCACGTTGGCGCTTGCCATTGCCTTTCGCTTTAAGCCACCGAGTATGATTGGCATTGTCGGCATATTTGTCGGGTTTCTTGGTGCGTGTCTTGTCGCCTTTTCACGTCAGACCGTGTTGGCGCCATCGGCCACGTTTTGGCTAGCCGTTGCGTTTCTCATCCCCATCACGCTGGCTATCGGCAATATCTATCGCACGATCGGCTGGCCGCAGGGGGCTTCGCCGGACCTGCTGGCGCTTTGGACAAATGTCGCTGCCTCGATTGGGTATGTCGTTGCGCTTCTTTTAGTCGATCAAGATCTTCAGCTGCATCAACTTGCCAATGCCCCGATTGCGGCGGCGCTGCAGATGCTGGCCGGTGCGCTGACGTTTCCGGTGTATTTTAGGCTTCAAAAATATGGTGGCCCAGTGCTTTTGAGTCAGCTTGGCTACATCGCCGCCGCCGTTGGATTGGCGGCCGCTACACTCTTTCTGGGAGAGAGCTACTCACCGCTCACCTGGGTGGGCGCCTTTGTTATTCTCATCGGGATTGGGCTTACGATCCGCAGCCAAACGCGCGATGCGGACAAAGCTTGAGGTTTCGACGGCTGTGGGCCGCCGAAACCTCGTTATCGGGTTGACTACGACGCCAGGCGGATGGACTGGAGTTGTTGAGCGATGTTCCGGAACCCATCGATAAGGTCAGATCGAGAGGCAGCGTCGATATAATGACCAGCACTGGATGCACAGTCGCGAAGGAAGTTTTCTTCGGTTGATCCCGTCATGAACCCAACGGCGTAGACTTGGATGCCATCATCGCGGATTTCGTCACAGAGCCGTTCACCTTGATCGAACGAATCGTGACGTCCTGGACGATACCAAGTGTTGAAGGCTCCATCGGTCATAACGACCATCACTTTCAGAGTCTCTTCGTCTTCATAGGCAGCGGCATTTGGTTGCCAAACGGTGTTGAACTGGGGTGAGAGTGTGTACCAACCCCACTGGATGCCGATGTGGCCAGCGGTCCAGCCCGCAGCTGTGAAGTTGTTGATCTGAGTGGAGAGCTGACGACTATCAGCGGTGAGCGGCACAATTTCTGGGTTGTTGCAGATGTAGCCGCTGAAATTACGCCGAGGGTTCGACCGAGGCTTAGCCGACCGCAGACCATTGCCGTTGGGCGGGTAGTCCGCGACCCCATTATCATCCTCAGGTGCTCCTCGAGCTGGTCCGACGGGTGCGGTATCACGGAATGCCAGACCTCCTCTGCGCTCATACACACATGATTCGCCTGAGCTGTAGCCGGTGATGTTGCTTTCATAGCTACCGACATTGACGAGGTCGGAGTAGGGAACCAGGGAGATGCGTACTTCGTTCAAACCCACCGCAGAATTGGCTTGGGGGATAAGGATATCCACCAGTTCATTGGCTGCTTCCTGCAGGGCACGCAGCTTGGACCCGCGCATCGAGCCGGTGACATCCAAAACCAGCGCCAGCTCAATGTTGAGCCTGCTCACCGTCACATCTGCATCAACGCCAATCTCCACGCCATCCGGGTTCAGGATGTGGGTGAAAAGGGCATTGGCCGTCGCGTGGACCGATCCACTGATGCGTCCGGTATCATCATCGAAGCTTGTTGAGACCGTACCGATGGAGTCGGCATTGAGATTTTTGCCGAGCATGTTGGCTGTGAAATAATCGTTCACGAATGTCTCAATATCCGCCTCTTCAAGCTGCCCCGCTGAGAAGCTGCTTGCCGCCGCCAACAAGGCGGCATCCAGCGACGACGCCGATGCTGATCGCAGGCGTTGTGCATTGGTGTAGTCCATCATGGACGCCACAAAGAGTAGCAGGACCGGCATGACGATCGATGCGATGATGGCGATCGCGCCAGAGTCCTGCTTGATGAATTTCCTGAAGGTCGCACAAACACCAGACATTAGCGGCGTTTGGTGTGCGAAAAATGTGTGCCGAAACATGACGATCCCTACGTTCTGTTGGCGACACACTAGGGGTGACCTTTAAAATACAGGCGAAGAAATCCATTAAAATTTGAATCAATTGGAAGCTTTCTAAGAGCAGCCGTAGTCTGCGTCTCCTGTTTGCCTCCAACAATTGCTGCTTCTCTGCGGCCATCCTAACCTATCGTCATGGGCCGAATCGCAGAAATAGACCTTTATGAGCCGATCAAAACGTTTCTCAACCAGCAGGGTTATGAGGTGAAAGCGGAGGTCGGTGCTGCCGATGTTGTGGCCTGCCGCGGCGAAGATGACCCTGTGATTGTTGAGCTGAAAACAGGGTTCTCGCTTGGTCTTTTTCATCAGGCCATCGCGCGGCAATCCATCACTGACGCTGTTTATTTGGCCGTGGCGCGTGGATCTGGGCGGCGGTTTCAGCTTGCGTTGAAACGCAATATGAGCCTCGCTCGACGGCTTGGCCTAGGACTTATCACTGTGCGGCTTTCTGATGCGTTGGTTGAGGTGCATTTGGACCCAGGGCCATACGCCCCACGCCAATCCAAAAAACGCAAGGACCGTTTGCTGCGAGAGTTCGCTAAGCGGGTGGGCGACCCCAACACCGGTGGATCGACCCGGGTGGGCCTGATCACGGCCTACCGACAGGATGCAATGCGTTGTGCTGCCCATTTGGAAGCCCATGGACCGTGCCGTGGCGCCGAGGTTGCCAAAGCAACAGGTGTTGAGCGCGCAACGCGCATGATGGCTGATGATCACTATGGCTGGTTTGAACGCGTGGACCGTGGTGTTTACGCGTTGAGCCCTGTTGGGCAAGCGTCTCTTCAACGCGCGGACAGTGCCGATTAAAAGGTCCCCGTGCACCAGGTTGCGTGTTCGATCAGTCTTGAAAAACCGCTTGGCGTCGCTACATCCAAAGCGCCAACATTGGAGAGTTCATGTCCCGGTAAGGTTGGGAGGCAAAAGGCCTCCCGCTGCAACATCAACAGCTGAAGACGCACTGCCAAACGCGGTTTGGTGGGCCAGTAGATGTGCATCTTTCATCCCTACCGAACGAGATGCCCGAGCATGGCTCGTGGCTCTGACATGAAAGTTGACCCGCAATGTCACGGGACTATTCCTCCTTCCTTCCGCAGGCTGAAACGCACCGCGGCGCTAATACTTCTTTGTCCGCCCTTGCCGCCTTAGGGTGGCAGCCGTTTTTTGCTCAACAAACCAGTGTCGAGGATCTGGCAGAGATGCCACAGGTTCGCGTTATCGAGGTGCATCGCAACGCGCTGCATGTTCTTGGCGATGGCATCGATACGAGTATCCCGCCACGTGCTGATGCGACCGTTGGTGATTGGCTGCTGCTTGATCAAACGCGTCCACAGTCGAGCCGTCTCCTAGAGCGCAAAAGTCTGATGAAGCGACGCGCGCCTGGGACGGATCGACAGATACAGTTGATCGCCGCCAACATCGAAACGGCGTTCATCGTTTCCTCCTGCAATCAAGATTTAAAACTTGCCCGTTTGGAGCGCTACATCGCCGTGGCCCTGGAAGCAGGGATCACGCCGGTCGTCGTTTTAACCAAAGCGGATCAGACGTCTGATGTTCAAGCCTATATCGACAAAGCGTCGTCGATTTCTCATCTGGCCAGTGTCGTCACGTTGGATGCGCGCGGTGATGAGCCACGGCAGAAGCTGGCTGATTGGTGCAAACCTGGGCAGACTGTGGCGTTTCTTGGCACGTCAGGTGTCGGCAAATCGACGCTGACCAATGCGCTTTCGGGCACGCAAGCGATCGCCACTCAAGCCATTCGCCAAGACGATGCCAAAGGCCGGCACACCACCACGCGGCGGCAATTGCACCAGGTACCGGGTGGCTGTGTGGTGCTCGATACGCCAGGCATGCGTGAGCTGCAACTGACCGAGGCGGAGTCAGGGATTGAGGATGTCTTTGCCGATATCGTCGATCTCGCACGTCAGTGCCGGTTCAAGGATTGTCGGCATGAGGGTGAGCCGGAATGCGCGGTGCAAGAGGCTATTGAATCCGGTGATTTGGATCCGGCGCGGCTTGGCCGCTGGCGCAAACTATCGGCAGAAGAGGCCTTTAACTCAGCGAGTTTGGCCGAACGGCGCACCAAGGACAAAGCGTTCGGCAAGATGGTTCGCCGCATCACCAAAGACCATGACAAAAGGCGCGGCCCCGGAGGTTAGAGCTTACCAGTTGCCTTACTGCAGGGCGCAGCTTTGGGTTGTTATCCAAGTGCTGTGTCCTGCGTTCTTCTCGGTGCTTGGACCCTCTCACGGTTGGCCATAGCCTGCTTGGCGTTGAAAGGCGTCACCACCCAAGCCTGTTTCATCAAGGTAAAGCACCTTGTAGTCGCGTCGTGTGAACTGCCAACCCTCTGGCCCACGCATGACTTGATCCTCGTAGACGGCCAGATTGTAATTGGCCGTGCCATCTTTGGCACGTGCGATCTCGTTGACATAGCACCGTCCTGAAGCGCGATCGCCGTCGATGGTGTAGACCCGCGCGGCGGGCATCTGGATGAAGAACTCCCACCGTGTTTGCAAAAGGCCGATAAAGGCCTGTGTGATGGTCTCACGCCCGTCGAACTGTTGATCGATAGGTGGGCCAATGGTCCACACGGCATCGTCTGTCCAAAGGACCGCGAAATCGTCGCCGTTCACGCTGTTTGCGGCATCGGCAAACCTGTCGGAAAGAGCACGAATGGCGGCTTCGTCGAGGTGTTGGGGTCTTGGATTTTGATCTGGCATCATGTCTCCTCAAGTTGCTTGATGAGACATAAGAAACCATCTGGCTTTGTCGACCGAACGAGAGGCCTCGGTGAGCACATCTGACGTTGTTGGATCGCCGGCATCGGCGGTTTCATTGATCAGTGGAACGAGTTTGGCTGAAAGGTCTGAGTAGCGTTCGATCAGCCCAGCTAGCAGATCACTTTGAGACTGCAATTCGGCATTGAGTGTGGCAAGCGTGCGGTGGCTGGCGGTTTCGTCAATCGTTCCGCGGGCCAAACCGCCAAGGGCGACAAGCCGCTCTGCAACGGTATCGGACAGGTCCGTCAAATCATCCACAAGCCGGTCGAACAACTCGTGCAACTGAAAAAAGTCTGAGCCTTTTACGTTCCAATGGGCATGCTTGGTATCGGCGACAAGGGCTAGACAGTCGGACAGTGTTGTCTGAAGTGCGGTCATTGAAACGGTGGGTACGTTCGCTGGTGCACGTGTGGTCATCTCTGTGCTCTCTTTTTTGGATGCGATTAAAGGGCACGCAAGCTTTCGGCGTTTCGCCAAAGCCAACGACCAGGGAAGAACGCCACCACAACGCCGAAGGCCGCCATCATGATCGACATGAGGAGAGGAATATCCATAGCGCTACCGATGATGAACGAGGAGTAGGCAAAGTAGAGGCCAATGCCGACGAATGCAGCCATGCCCAGGTAGGAGGTTGCGCGAAGGATCCAGGCATAGGTGGAGTCATTCTTGGCCAACTTCAGCGCAGCAAAAAGAACCGAACCACCAACGATCAGTTTCAAGGCGGCAAAGGCGAGCGAAAACTGGATGTTGGCAAATACACCAGCGAACAGGTTGGTCACCTCGTCTGGCATCTGGCCGTTGCCCATATAGTTTGCCATTGGCGCAAGCATTTGCTCAGGCGGGATGTCGCGCAAAAATGATGCAACGATGGGCTGAAACACCGATGCGGCCAGCAGCACTGATCCTATGATTGTCCAGTAACGGGCCAGTCGTGAGGCGGGGATGAGAGGTTGGGAGTCGAGGGCAAAAACAGCCATGGTCTTTTCTTTCCAGTGGGCAAAAGGGGGAAGCGCGAGGTGCGCGCCTCAAAATTTAGGACCCTGGAAAGAGGCTGGCTTTCAGATTCTTGCTTTTTTTGTTCGCGGTCTGGGATTTGGACTAATGGCGCGCCGCTTGACGTACATCTGTCGGCGTAACATTGAGCCGACTGCGGAACGTGTGTGCCATGTGTGCTTGAGACACAAAACCGCATGCTAGGGCAATCTGGCTGAGCGGTTGTGAGCTGCTGAGCATCTCCTGGCAGGCTTTGCCAATGCGCATATCGATCAGAAATTGATGGGGGCTTTGGCCTGTGGTGGCTTTGAAAGCACGTGAAAAGTAAAATGGTGACAGGCCTATATTGCTGGCTACTCTTTCAAGCCCGCCGCGATCTGTAACCTCATGCGCCAGCGCTTCCAGCGCTCGAGAGAGTTCGCGTGATGTCAGGCGGCGTTCGCGTTTGGCATCGGGCTGCATTCTGTCACTATCAACCTGTTGCAGAACTTCTGCGCACAATGACTGGACGATCTGATCGCGTCCGAAACAGCCTGGACCAGTTGGCTTCATCAGAGAGTGAAAGAGGGCACGTACAACAGCGCGTAGTTTGGGGTTGTACGAGCCATTGAAGGCTGGTGGTTCGGTACGGTCTGGATCGCCGCGCAGAAGATCAGCTTTGGCACGTGCCATGGCTCTGTCGGGCACCATGAACATGACCAACATTACATCGCCTTCAAAACGAAGGTTACCAGGATTGGCGTTAGGGCAATAGAACACGCCACCGGGTCTATAGTCACAAAGCGCTGACCCGATGCGATGATCGTAGGCGTTCATCGCTTTGTGATGTCCCGCCAAGCAGTACTCAATAAGATGAAACTGGCTTCCAAAAGCGGTATACTCAGCATTTCCCATGCGTGTGGTAAGCATGCTGGTTTCGTTTTTGCAGTCTGGTCCAAATGTGGTGGTGTCAAACCCATCGCTGCGAAATAGGGACACAAGTTCGCACTTGGTGAACAATTTTGACATGGTGACTTAACGCACTGTTGTTAAAGCACTTCTCCCTCAAGAAATGGAAGTATCTCTAACATCGTCAACCCCTCCGTTTGAGGCTGATTGCTTTGTTTATTTCAGTGGGCAAAGCGAGCATATGGAGCATCGCTTTTTTGGCCTTGATTGATCCCGCGGCGGCGCAGGCTCTTCCTAATCAACCGCCTTCGCCGACATTGCCGTACACCTTGTCCTTCATCTTGGCGATGTAGGGCGTGAGGATCGGGACGAACAAGATCAGGATCGCGATGGCGAGGATGGATGCCGTGAGCGGACGCTCCCACAGGAACGACCAGCTGTCATCGGAGATGATCAGCGCGCGGCGCAAATTCTCTTCCATCATACCGCCCAGAATGAACCCGAGCAGCATCGGCGCCATAGGGAAGTCCAGCAATCGCAGCACCAGCGCGATGATGGCAAAAAGCACCATGAGATGGATGTCGAAGGTATTGAACGAGACGAAGTAGACGCCGATCAGTGAGAAAAAGAGGATGTACGGCACGAGCACGGCAGACGGTAAGGCGAGCACGCGCGCGATGTAGGGGATCAGCGGCAGGTTCAGCACCAACAGCACGATATTGCCGATATACATGGAGATGATCACCGACCAGAACACTTCCGGGTTGTCGATGAAAAGGCGGGGGCCGGGCTGGATGCCGTAGGAAAGCAGAGCGCCGAGCATGATCGCCGTGGTGCCAGACCCTGGGATGCCGAGCGTTAGCAGCGGCACGAAGGAGCCCGAACAGGCAGCGTTGTTGGCGGTTTCCGGCGCGGCAAGGCCGCGGATCGATCCCTTGCCAAACTCTTTGCCCTTTTTCGGCCCAGCCAAGCGTTGCTCAACGCCATAGGCTAAGAAGGAGGCAATGGTGGCGCCTGCGCCGGGCAGAACGCCAATGAAGAAGCCGAGGACTGAAGAGCGCCCAACCACGGGGGCGATCTCCTTCACCTCGTCTTTTTTCAATTTCATGGAGCCGAGGTTTTTCTGCGCCTCCAGCTCTTTGGCCTGATCTGCAGCCGATTTCGGACGCAAAACGGCCATCAACGCTTCGGAGAGTGCAAAAGTTGCCATCGCTAGAAGCAGGAAGGATATGCCGTCGATGAGATCGAGCATGCCAAGCGTGAATCGTGGCACACCTTGGGCTTGATCCGTGCCGACGGTGGAAAGCATCAAGCCCAAAATGGTCATCAACAGGGCTTTGACCAGATTGCCTTTGCCGGCAAAGGCCGCGACGGCCGTCAGGCCCAGAACCATAAGGGCGAAATAGTCAGTCGACTGGAACGAAAGTGAGACCCGCGCCAGAGCGGGTGCTGCGATCAGCAGGAAGATGGCAGCAATCGTTCCGCCAGAGAATGAGGAGTAAGCCGCGATTGCCAGCGCCTTGCCAGCATGGCCAGCTTTCGCAAGCGGATAGCCGTCAAAGGAGGAGGCCACGGTGCCAGCCACGCCTGGCGCGTTGATGAGGATCGACGAGGTCGAGCCGCCGAAGATCGCACCGTAGTAGACGCCCGCCATCAAGATGAGGCCGGTGGAGGGATCGAAGCCGTAGGTGATCGGGATCATCAGTGCGATGGCTGAGATCGGCCCGAGGCCTGGCAACATGCCGATGAAAGTTCCGGCAAAGCAGCCTACCATCACCATGAGGATGTTGATCGGCTGTGCGGCAACACCAATGCCTGAGAGAATACCGTCCAACATATCGTTACCTCAAAAACTCAGGGAAGGGGGCAACGAACACATCCAACCCCTGTGTCATCAAAAGCCAGAAGCCAATAACCACCGGGATGGACGCGCCGACGAGCACAAGCCAGCGCCGCTCGCCCATCACCCAGAAGCCGCCCATCAGGAAGATGCTGGTGGAGATGAGGAAGCCCAGGGCGCGTACGGTGAGGCCGTAAAAGATCATCAGGCCACACAGCAGCGCGACGCGCTTAAACGTCATGCCTGAGGTATCAACAGGGCGATCATCACCGGGCTTGATCAGCAAAAACACCGCCAACAGGATGCCGGCAAAGGTGAGAAACTGCGGCGCGGTGCGCGCATGAAAAGCTTGATTGAGCTGAAACGGCAGCAGTGTGATGTTCGTGCTGAGATAGCCATAGGCCACAAAGAAAACGAGCAGCAGCAAAGCGCCTACGCGGTCACGCGACATGAGATCCCCAAAACCCCAGACCAAGAGTTAGATCAAGAAAAAGGCGCCAGGATCTTATCCCGACGCCTTCTGTTTTTACGCGATCAAAGGAAGCCAAGCTCGCGCATCAGATCGCCGATCACCTGCTCCTGCTCTTCCAGGAAGCTGGTGAACTCATCGCCTGGATTGAAGATTTCAACCCAACCGTTGCGGTCACGCACTTCCGCCCATTCTGGCGTATCGTACATGGCAGCCAGCTTGTTTTGGTAGGCTTGTGACAGTTCATCAGACAGGCCTGGTGCGCCGAAGAAGCCGCGCCAGTTGACGAACTCAGCTCCCGGAGCGCCTGCGCTATCGCAGGTTGGAGCATCGGGTGCTGCAGCCACGGGCTCAAGCGAGGTTACGCAGAGAATGCGCACCTGATCCTGACGGGCCATTTCAACCGCTTCTGAGAAGCCGGTGGACAGTGCCTGTGCTTCGCCTGACAGGAGACCTGCCATGGCATCGCCGCCAGCGTCATAAGGAATGTACTTCACTTCGGTTGGATCACCACCAGCAGCACGCATTACTAGCGCGGCCACCAGATGGTCCATGCCACCGGCCACCGAGCCGCCTGCAATGCCGACAGAGCGTGGGTCTGAGTTGTAGTCTGCCAGCAGCTCCTCAAACGACTGGTACTCAGAGTCGTTGTGCACAACGATCGCTGCGTAGTCGCCAATCGTGCCGGCAACTGGTGTCAGGTCACGGAAGGATTGTGGGAAAACGCCCTGCAAAGAACGGATCACGATGGGTGTGGAATTTACCATCAACGTGCCTTCTTGCTGCTCGGCTGTCTCGATCAGGTGGGCAATCGCCACACCGCCGCCGCCGCCGGACATGTTTTCATAAGACGCTGATTCCAGAAGGCCGGCATTGGTCAGTGCCTCGCCGGTACCGCGCGCTGTACCATCCCAGCCCCCGCCGGCGCCGCCAGGCACAAGGAAGTGCAGCTCGGTAACCACGTGATGGTCGGCCTGTGCAGCCGTGAACGCCCCACCGGCGAGCATGGCAGCAGCAGCCGTTCCCAAAAGGGCCCGTTTCAAAGATTTGGTCATGTGTCTTCTCCCAAAGAACCGTATTTTAGCGCGGCTTTGTCCGCGTCTTGCTTAAGCCCGTTCTGCGGACTTCACGTTACTAGGGCACAGGCCGACGGGCTTGTCACGCCTCTTTTCGACTGGGCCCCAGATTTTTGCAACTGGTTGCAAAAACCGTTGAGCGCATCGCGTTCAACTGCCTTTGCCTGTCATTGCATTAGTAAACATTAAAACAGAGGGGGCTAATTAACCATCATGAAACCGGTTCGATGTGAAAGTACAGATAGAAAATAAGTTTAGAGCCACAACAAAAGCCATGAAAAGGGCATGCTCCATGGATCTTACAGGCCTCACTTATGTCAGTATTCGCCGTCCTTCACGTCATACTGATCCACAGGAAGACTTGAACAGAATTCAAGAAGCATCACGTCTAAACAACCAAAGGTTGAATATAACTGGTGTGTTGTTGTGTACTCCGAACCACTACATCCAATTCCTTGAGGGAGAGGAAAAGGTGGTGATGGACCTGTTTGCCAAGATTGAGAAGGACAAGGGTCACTACAATGTAAAGTTGCGCCACTCTGCCGTTGTTGATCAGCGCCAGTTCCCTGATTGGGCGATGAATGTGGTCAGCATCGATTCCATCAATCAGGCGCTTTATGGCATTCAAGACACCAGCTCAGACGTGAACCCCTATCACTTGAGCAGTGACGTTTTGTTTGGTCTGCTGTCTTCGGGGGCCAAGCAAACGCTCATTGCGCAGACTGAAGTGGCATAGTCTCAGCCACCGAAGAGCGATGGAAAGTCTCGTGCTTCTGTCCTAAATCAGGAGCATGATTCAGTTGGCGAGACTTTCATGGACACACTAACCCGTATGCGCTCCTTCGTGGATGTTGTCCGTGAGGGCGGCTATTCAGCAGCAGCGCGCGCGACGGGGCGGTCGAAAGCCATCCTTTCCAAGGATGTGCGCGAGTTAGAAGACTTCCTGGGCGTTCGTTTGCTCACCCGCACGACCCGTTCGGTGGCCGTGACTGAGGCTGGGCAGACTTATTTTGATGAAGCGCTCGACCTGTTGTCAGGCATTGACGGATTGCAAGAGCGTATGCGTGAGCAGGGCGATACGCCACGCGGACCGCTGCGCATATCGGCTCCTCGGACCCATTCGGAGGGATTGCTCGGCGAAACGATCATGGCCTTCGCTGCAGCTTATCCAAGTGTTCAGCTGGACGTGGTTTTTGAGGACCGTTTTATCGATATGGTGGCGGAGCGTTTTGATGTTGCCATTCGCATCTCCGAGCTCGCCGACTCCAGCCTGATTGCCCGCAAGCTCTCTCCCTATCGCGTTGTGGTGTGTGCAGCGCCCGAGGTTTTGGCTGAGCATGGTACACCGAACGCGCTTGAAGATATGGGACGTTTGCCGACCATTGCCGACAGCAATCATCGGGTAAAGCGTGCCTACACGTTCGACACGCCTGAGGGGCGGCGCTCCGTTCGCATCGATCCGGTCATCAGCATCAATGCGCCACACGCCATCCGTATGGCGGCTTTGGCAGGTCTTGGATTCTGCCAAGTGCCGTATCTCACCGTGCAAGACGATATCAAAGCCGGGCGTTTGGTGCCGGTGTTGGAAGAGTATGAGCTGAAGGGCGTGGGCATCTACGCCGTTTACGCTGAACGGCGCCACATGACGCAGAAGTTGCGAGCGTTCATCGATTTTTTGGCTGATCAGTTTGCCAACCGCGCCAGTGACTGCATCTAGAAAGATCGGCGGCTATGTGTTTGCCTGGTTGGCGATTTTCGACAGATCCGTCGCCCTTAGCTTCTCAACCAAGACCTGTTCGGCCTCGTTAAGGGCGCCTTCAACCTCCTCGCGCACGGCCCGCTCGATCAAACAGGTGGCGGGATTCTCTTCGCCTTTGATGTCTTGGCGCATGAACCGCTCACCAAGTGCCAGGTAGATATCGGCCAGCGTGATCTCTTCGGCTGGTCGCGCGAGCTTCCAACCTCCTGCGTGCCCCTTTTCTGACACCACCAATCCCGCTTTGCGCAGCAAGCCAAGAACGCGCCGCACCACCACATCATTGGTGTCATTGTGGCGGGCGATGGTCGCCGATGTGCGCGGCTCGTCTTGGTCAATGGCCAAATGACCAAGCGTGTGAAGTGCCAAAGAGAGTTTGCTGTTTCGTTTCATGTAACTTATATGGTTACGAGATTCGCTTTCTCCCTCCTTAGCATGAGATGCAACCATGACCCACCGCGCCAATGATGCGTTGACATTGCCTGTTTTGGGCGCTCTTTTTGCCTTCAGCGCGGGCCCAGTCGGTTTGGTCGTCCAGAAGTATCTGGTCACATCCTTCGAACCACCGATCATTGTCCTCATCCAAATGACCGTTGGTGCGCTGGTTCTCTGGGTTGCTCGGTTTTTCTTCCCCAAAGTCTCTCTTCCACCCTCAGCCTATGCCAAGGGGTTGGCGCTAGGCGCGGTTCAGCCGGGATTGCTGATGATTATCCTCACCAATGCGGGGGCTCATTTGGACAGCGTGACATTTGTACTGTTGGCGGCACTGATGCCTGGTGTGGTGGCGCTTATGGGGCGGCTTTTTCTCAAAGAGACGCTGAGCATCTGGGTGGTGATTGGCCTTCTGGTCAGCTTTGCTGGGATGCTTCTGTTGGTGATTGTGCGCGAAAGAACGGGGGCCAATCAGCCGCTGGGTTTCGTGTTGGCGGGCATAGGACTTTTGATCGGTGCAGGCGGCATGACCATTGGCCGCGCGATCAACACTAGCGCCACGATGCCTTGGTTTGTCTTAGCCCCATTGCAGGTGACCGGTGCGTGTGCGGCCGCGTGGGTTGTTGCGCTGGTGGTTGGATCCGACCTGCCCACAGCTGTCACATCGCCCCAGCTGATAGCGTTTGCTTATCTTGGACTTGGTATGACGGCGATCAGCTATTTCACGTTCAATTTTGCGTTGTCACGCTTGCCTGTTGTCCATGTTGGGCTCATTGCAGCGGCTGGCCCTGGGGTTGGAACTGTTGCTGCGGCGCTTATCTTCGGCCAAACGCTGGAACTTGCCGCGTTTGTGGGTATCAGTGTGGTTTTGCTGGGCGCAGCCCTGCCTGCCCTTCATGGTCTTTTGCGTGGCGGGGCTTAGAGCGCCATACTTGTGCCAAGCTTAGAATCAAAAGGCACCCGTGATGAACGGCACTGCATTCTTTCACGGGGTCGCTGCCCCACTTGTTGCGTTGTTGATGCTGCTAGGCGCAATGCCCGCTTTGGCACACCCACACGTGTGGGTGGATGCGGCAGCTGAAGTGGTGTTCGACGATGCAGGGGCCATCACGGCGATCCGTCACGCGTGGCGGTTCGATGAAGCGTTTTCTTCCTATCTGATGCTTGGTCTTGATACCAATGGCGACGGCGAATACTCGCGCGAGGAAACCGCTGAGCTGGCTGAGGTGAATGTCACGTCTCTGGCTGATTTTCATTTTTTCACTAGTATGGCTGGTGCCGCCACCACGGACCGAATTGGCGACCTTTACTCCGAAACTTTCGGCCCACCTGAAGACTATTATCTTGAGCATGATGGGGTGCACACGACACTCCATTTCACCCTGCCGTTGGAGGCCACAGTAGACGCAGCGGCTCATGACTTGGTGATTTTGGACATTTTCGATCCGGAGTATTTTGTGGCCTTCTCCTTGGTTGAGAACAATCCTATTCAGATGGCCAACGCCCCGATGGGATGCGCTCTTTCCGTTGATGAACCTCCGCCGTTGGATGATAGCTATGCGAGCATTCTTTCGCTCATCCCGGCTGATGAAGCCGTGCCGGAGGAGTTGCTATCGGTGACAGAGCAATTGGCCAATCGGGCACGGATCGTCTGCACATGACCAGGTTTTGCTTGCTCATTCTCTTGGCTATGGCGGCAACGCCAGCAATGGCTAATCCGTTTGGTCCGGTTGTTCCAAGCGAGCCGGTGCCAGGGTTTGGCTTTGATCAGCTGATCGTTTGGACGGCGCAGGCCCAAGGTGCGTTCTACGATGGGTTGACGGCAGCTCTGCGCGAGGTTGCGACCTCATCATCGGCGCTTTGGACACTGCTCGGCCTTTCCTTTGGCTACGGCGTGGCGCATGCCGCAGGCCCCGGTCACGGCAAGGTGGTGATCAGTTCTTACATGCTGGCGAGCGGTGATACCGCGCGTCGCGGTGCGATGCTGGCTATCGGGGCGGCGGTCATGCAAGCAACGATGGCCGTGGTGCTGGTTGGTTTGCTGGCAGGCGTGTTTGGCCTGTCGCGCACGTTCCTGACCGATGCGACCATTACGCTCGAGCGGTTCTCCTACGCGCTGATCATTCTGCTTGGGTTTTATTTGGTATGGCGAACGGTGAAAGGTTTGCTGCCGCAGCCTGTTGCTCTGGCGCCTGCAGGTCATCCGCACGATCATGGGCATCACCATGATCATGACCATCATCACACGCACCATGACCACGCACACCATACCCACACCCGTGGCGACCCACACCATGTGCATGATGCCCATTGCGGGTGCGATCACGTGCACATGCCAGATGCGGATGAGGTGTCGCGGACCGCTGGGCTCGGCCAATCGCTGATGCTTGTTTTGGGCGCGGGCGCGCGGCCTTGCACTGGTGCGCTGCTGGTTCTGGTGCTCGCCATGTCACAAGGTCTGCTTTGGGCCGGCGCCCTTTCTGCCTATGCCATGGGTGTGGGCACGGCGATCACCGTTGGTACGCTGGCGGTCTTTGCCAGTGGGCTGTCAGGGTTTCTGACCAAAGGTGGCCAAACATCGGTGCTGATGCGCTATGCACCGATTGTGCTTAGCCTCCTTGGCGGCCTGATTGTCGTGTCCTTCGGTGCGCTGCTTCTGCTTGCATCGCTTGGGCGCTAGTCTTTGTAAGCGCGCGCCGCATCGCCAAACGCTTTGAAGATTTTCGTTGATGGTGCGTCAGCATCCTCCGACAGGCTTGCCCAATATTCCGGGTGCCATTGGACGCCTAAGGCGAAGTTCTTTGCATCACTCACCCTAATAGCCTCGATGGTGCCGTCATCTGCCGTGGCTTCCACGGTAAGCCCGTCGCCCAACCGATCGATGGCCTGCCGGTGTGCTGAATTCACCTGCACATCATCTTCGCCGAGAATGGTGGCAAGGAGGCCGCCAGGTGTGGGGCTAACGAGATGGTTGTGGGCAAAACGTTCGTGCTGGGGCAAGTCAACAGAGCCACCGCGGTGGTCGCGTCTGTTTTCCTGCTCTTGAATTTCTGTTTCCAGCGTGCCGCCCATCGCAACGTTGAGTTCCTGGTGCCCGCGGCAAATGGCCAGCAGGGGTAGGTCTCGATTCAGCGCCTCCCTGATCAAGGGCAGGGAGGTTGAGTCGCGTGCCGGGTCGTAGGGCTCGTGAGCTTCGGTTGGTTCTTCGTCATAAAGATCTGGATGTACATTGGTGCGTGACCCGGTGACCAAAACACCGCTGGCAGCAGCCAGCAACGTGTCGTTGACGACCGCATCACCCAGCGAGGGAACGATCACCGGTGTAACGCCTGCCGGGCCTGCCAGAGACTTCAAATAGGTGTTGATAGCCGCGTGCCAGGTGAAGCCGTGAAGCTCACGTTCATCAGAAGAAACCAGAACGAGGGGGCGTGAAGTCTGCATACGTATGTCCTGTTTGCTAGGGAATCAGGCAGCAATCAAGAATGCCTTTTCCTTGAGCATAACCGCCTGATTTACCATGCGATTTGGTTAAAGGTCTTTCGCCTAATTGTGTATGGTCATTGACCCTTGTGCTGTGAAGAGCTTTACGGTTTAAGTGCACCCAGCTGCATGGGGGTTATGCGTATAGCGCATAGCTTCTTGTGTTTGGCTAAAAAAGCTATCCGCTGAAAGAAGTTCGGGAGGAACTCTATATGGATCGTCGTTCTTTTATTAAAAAAGCTGGTCTTGTTGGTGCAGGCGCTGCCGCGTCAACCACACTGGCCGCTCCTGCCATTGCGCAGGGCAATCGCACTTTGACCATGGTTACTTCGGTGCCTGATGGTTTTGCGATTTTCGATGACGCGGCACAGCTCGCTATCGATTACATCACGGCCATGACCGATGGTCAGCTGAGCTTCAACAAAATGTCTGCCGGTTCGCTGGTTGGCGCTTTTGAAGTTTTCGATGCTGTGTCGTCAGGCCAAGCTGATGTGTACCACTCAGCTGAGTACTACTTCCTCAACCAGCATCCTGGCTTTGCCTTCTTTACGTCCGTGCCTTTCGGCATGACAGCGCAAGAAATGGCCAACTGGTACTACCGTCGCGGTGGCCAGGAACTGCATGACAATCTGTCCGGCCTGTTTGGCCTTAAGCCATTGCTTTGCGGCATGACCGCGATGCAGCCAGGTGGTTGGTTCAACAAAGAAATCAACTCCGCTGATGATCTGCAGGGTCTTCGCTTCCGCATGCCTGGCCAAGGTGGTCAGGTGCTCGGTCGCCTTGGTGCTTCTGTTCAGAACATTCCCGGCGGTGAAATCTATCAGGCGCTTGCGTCTGGCCAGATTGATGGTGCCGAATGGATCGGTCCTTACGCCGATGAGCGCATGGGCTTCCAGGAAGTGACCAACACCTACTATGCTGCTGGCTTCCATGAGCCAGGCTCTGCATTGAGCATGGTGTTCAACCAGGAAGTTTGGGAATCGCTGACAGCAACGCAGCAGCAGGTCTGTAAAGTTGCGACTGAAGCTGCCCACGCACAGAACACAGCGCTTTCGCTGGCTGAAAACGGTGCTGCTTTGGCTCGTTTGCAGGCTGGTGGCGTTCAGGTTCGCCAGTTCCCCGAAGATGTTTGGGACGAGTATGGTCGTGGCGCCGCTGAGGTTCGCGAAGAGAACATGAGCGATCCGATGTATGCGGAAATCGCCGAGAGCTACTTCGCGTCTCTGCAAGAGTCCGCTGACTGGTACGAGATTGCCGATGGCGAATATATGCGTCAGCGCAACCGCGTGAACGCAGCGATGTAACTGATTTTCCCGCCCGGCTCAGGCCGGGCGGGTTTTCTCACTTCTGTCGCTGAATTGCAGAGGTGACGCGCACATGATCCCACCGCTGGGATACCTTTGGGGACGCGCGCACGGGGTACATTGGTATGATCGATTTCATCGTCTGGGTTGTCACCAACATTGCGTTGGCGCCGTACCATCTGTTTCTGGCGATTATCAATCCGCAAGCTTGGCTGAACTGGGCCGACCCTGAAGCGCTGGTGCGCTTCATTTACTATGGCGGGTCGATCGAATTTTTCTTCGTCATGCTCACAACGTTTCTGGTCATCACTGCACTGGGAATGTTTTGGAAACGCGAGATTCTTTGGGGCTGCGTGCGCGGTCTGGAAACGTTTGCCAATTTGGTAGGGCGCACCGCCGCCTGGGTTGGTCTCATCATGGTGCTGCAGCAGGTGATGATCGTTTTCCTGCAGCGTATTTTTCGCGTCGCTGAAATTCAGCTTGGCCCTTTGGGTACCGCTTTCAGTCAAGATTTGAGCTGGTGGTCTGAAGAACTGAAGCTCTACAACGCCATGATCGTCTGTCTGTGCTGTACCTACACGTTTGTTCAAGGCGGCCACGTGCGCGTGGACCTTGTTTATTCGGCGGTGTCTCATCGTACAAAACGACTGATCGATATGTTCGGGTGTCTGTTCTTCATGATCCCGGCGACGCTGATCACCTATCTTTACGCCTGGTTTTTCATGTGGCGCCATTTGGTGGTGCCCAATCCTTCGGCCTCCAGCACGCTTGATCGCATGCTGATGCAGGCCCGCATTTTGCGTTGGAACGTGGAGACCATCGGCTTCAGCCCTAACGGCTTCAACGCCTACTTCCTCTTCAAGGTTCTGCTGGTTGCATTCTGTGTGCTGGTGCTGATCCACGCGATGGCGTTTTTCTGGCGCTCTTACCTTGAGTATGTCGAGGGCGAGGAGAGTGCGGGCAAGTATCTCGACAAGGATGTGATGGGCGACGAAGCCGAAGAGTTCGCGCACGAGGCCCATTCCGGCTCAACCTGATTGAGCGCTGGTATTTGAGTAGTTTGGTCGCCACGCGCGACTAGGGGGTAAGGCAACACCATGCTTTTTGGATTGGACGGGGTCGAAGTCGGCCTGATCATTGTCTTCCTGACATTGTTCGCAGCCATTTTGACCGGCTTCCCAGTGGCATTTTCCATCGCTGGGGCCGGGGTGATTTCTTTTGCGATCATTGCAGGGCTCGACTCCGCAGGCCTGCTGATACATCAGGCCATCGACACCAGTTCTGATCCCTACCGAGCGTTGGTTGCCGAGGGGGTGGTGCGCGACTCGATATCCATCTTCCGATACCCGGACTTACCGAGGATAGAGGAACCGGTCTTCCCGGGCGGTTGGCAGTTGGCGATGGAGCGCAATATCTCCTTTATCGTCAACCGGATGAATGAGCGTGTGATCGCCGGTCAGTCTATTGAGACTCTGCTGGCTGTGGCCATGTTCGTGATGATGGGCATCACGCTTGAGCGTTCGCGGATCGCTGAAGACCTTCTGACAACCATGGCCCGCGTGTTTGGCCCACTGCCTGGCGGTCTGGCTGTTTCCATTGTCATGGTGGGGGCGTTCCTTGCTGCCTCAACCGGCATTGTTGGGGCCACCGTGGTGACCATGGGTCTGCTTGCGCTGCCTACGATGCTGCGCAACAACTATTCTCCGGAGCTTGCGACCGGCGTGATTGCGGCCTCTGGTACGCTTGGCCAGATCATTCCGCCATCCATCGTGATCGTTCTTCTTGGCACGCTGGTGGGTGACCTTTATGCGGCCGGTCAAGAAACCCGCGCCCAGCTCGCCGGGTGTACAGATGCGCTGACCTATCTCGGCGAACCAGCTGTGCTCTCTGTGGGTACGCTGTTCCAGGCCGCTCTTATTCCTGGCATCTTCATCGCGATGCTCTATGGCGTCTACGCCTTTGGCTTTGCGCTGGTGAACCCAGACAAAGCGCCAGCGGTGGAGCTTGGTGGCGGCAACACATCTGAAGCCATTGGCCGTCGCCGCGGCATGACATGGTTCTTGGCCGCACCGCTTGGCCTGCTCTTTGCCGTGGGCCTTGCTGTCAGCGGCGGGATGATCGGTAGCCAATCGTTCTCCGTCTCGAATTTCTCCGATGGCGGTGAAGTGGCGAGCCTGCGCACCAATGTTTCTCCGCAATGCCAGGAAGCGATGATCGAATTGCACGGTCAGGACGCTTGGGACCGGGCTGTTGAAGAACGTGCCGCCATCCAGGCGTCAGGTGGTGGCGAAGAAGCCCATGAGCGCTCTGAAGAAGAAATGGCAGTTGCGCGTGCTGAGGCGCTGGAGAACACCGCCCCGATCGGTTCAGGTGTCACCACCATCTTTGTTCTGTTGGCGCTTATTCTGATCATCGCGCGCGGGGTCTCTGCCAGCGCCAGCGCAACGCCACTGATTATCGGCGGGGTGGGCGTTGTCTTGGCCTTTGTCCTTGATGCCTTGTTCATCAGTCCGCTCACCGGGCCTGGCGCAAAGTTCATGATCTTGGCAATCCCAGCTTTGCTGGCCCTTTATGGCGCCCGTGAAGCGATGGGCCGCTTGGCGCAGAATGAGCTTTTGCGGGTTGTTTTCCCGCCCCTGGTTCTGATCGTTGCTGTGCTCGGCTCGATCCTTGGCGGGATTACCAACCCAACACCAGCAGCTGCCCTAGGTGCTGCTGGTGCGATCATGCTGGCGGCGTTCCGCAAGCTGAAGGAAGAAGACGGTAAGTCCAAAATCGTCATCTACTCCAGCTTGGCGCTGGTGGTTATGATCCTGCTGGGTGTCAATTTCGACCTGCGCATCACGCGTGAATCGGTCGCCTTTGAAGACTGGGTTGCCTACGTGCTTGCGCAGGGTGCCTACCACTTTGCGTTCCTAGGGCTGCTTTACAGCTGCTGGGTTCTCTTCCGCGGCAATGTTCTCTCGCCGGTGGTGCGCGAGACGGCCAAAGTTACCTCGATGGTTTTCACCATCCTGATCGGCAGTCAGCTGCTCAACCTGGTGCTGATTTCTTTCGGTGGTGAGCACTACATCCAGCAGTTCCTTCGAGCCTTTGACAATGAGCTGGTGGTTTTCCTCATCGTCATGCTCATCCTGTTTGTTCTGGGGTTTGTGCTCGACTTCTTGGAGATCATCTACATTGTGATCCCGATCGTTGGGCCGGTGATCTATGGCGGCACGCTTGATCCCGCTTGGGTAACGATCATGATCGCGGTGAACCTGCAAACCTCGTTCCTGACACCGCCGTTTGGTTTTGCGCTGTTCTATCTGCGCGGTGTCGCGCCACCATCTGTGACCACTGGCAATATCTATCGAGGGGTGCTGCCATTCGTGGGCATCCAAGTGCTGGCACTTGGGCTGTTATGGCTCTTCCCCGGCATCGTGACGATCCTGCCGGATCTGCTCAACTAGGCTGGACAAACCTTCACGCAAAGCCCCGAAGATCGCGACGATTTTCGGGGCTTTTTTGTTGGCTTGGGGTATTGGCTGAATCAGCCAGTCCGTTGTGAAGCCTCTTACAGAAAGTGGATGATGAGTCCAATCACTACGCCGTAGGGCAGAAGACCGATACAGATGATAGCGCCATCACGGGCAAGCATGCCGAGCGCAAGCAAAGTGACGCCCACGCCAAGAGCTGATGAGGAGAATGGCACAAACTCCAAAAACGGCATCATCAAGCCCGATATCAGGCAAAGCAATTGCGGAATGAAGATCAGTGGGCGTCGAACAAAGGCACGAAAGCGCTGGGTGGTATGGCCATCAACCCATGCCAAAACTGGTCGGGCGCTAAGGAATGCATCGCGGACGGTTTTTCCATTGACCTGACGTTTTAGCAACCAGGATGGCAGCCAAAGATGGCGGCGCCGCAACAGCATCTGCGCCGACACAAGGGCAATGATGATGCCCATCAAGGACGAGAAAAACGGAATGCCGCTCAGCGGTGTTGCCACGGCCACGGCGGGCAACAACAGAATGGGTGTGAAGCTTGCTCGCCCAACTGATTTCAGCACGCTGTCGATGTCGATGACATCGGGTTCTGCTGCTGCGACAACGCGATCAACAATCTCCAACAGGCTGGCAGGCGCATGCGTCATAGATGGTCCTGTCACGCGCGCGTCACCGCGTCGGTGATGTTGCGTTGCTGCTGAAAGCTGCGGCGGGTCGGGCGAAGCTTGAGGGCCAACCCAATGTTTTGAGCTTATGTGTAGACCGGTCTTGTCTTTACAAGGCTTGAACTCATGAGCTGCATCGCTTTTGTCACCGGCATTGAGGAGGCGGCGAAACTCGCGATTACAGCCACGCACTCGCTCAGTTTAAGTCAGCTCGGCCAGCGTGTAAGCGGATGGGAAATCCCAAGCCTCAACAATGCGCCCTTCGACAAAGCGCCACACAACCACCGCATGGATGGCGAAGGTTTCGCCGTCCATGGTCATCGTGTTCTTGGTGTGTGTGACCACCAGTTCGTCGCCGTGTGCGGTTGCTGAAATCGGCTGCACAGTGAAGGTGCCATCAGATTTCTCACCGAGGCGCTCGAAAAAATCGCGTATGCCTTCAAGTCCCTTGTAAGCTCCCTCCATCTCCGGAAGGTTGGGATTAACGTAATGCCAGACCACATCAGGTGAAAACAGCTCTTTAGCTGAGGCAAGGTCGCGCGGATTCAACGTCTCCAACAGGGCCACATTAGGGTGTTTCTCGGTCAAGGTATTGCTCCTTGTTTTGGGTGCGCTTCAATGCCAATCAAAGAGGCGATGGGCGTTGATCGGCATCAATGGTGGCGCTTACCAACAACAAATAGGGAGAGCTTTTGATGAACCGAACCGCTCTTGTGACTGGCGCCAATCGTGGGATTGGCAAAGCCATTGCTGAAGGTTTGGCTGCCGAAGGCTTGAACGTGGTTTTGGTTGGCCGTGACGGCGCAACGCTGGGTGAGTTGGTGCTGAGCCTCCATCGCCAGCACAGGGTTGAAGCACGGTCCATGATGATGGATGTCGCCGACCCGGTGTCGATCCGCCAAGGGCTTGCCAAGCTTGCCCGTAATCAGGTGCCCATTGATGTGTTGGTCAACAATGCCGGTATCTTGCCTGATGGTGACCTGCTCACCATGCCCTGGGACGATGTTGAGGCTTCAACGCGGGTCAATGCCCTTGGCCCCTTGCAACTCATGCGTGAGTTGATGCCGGGTATGGCGGCACGCGGCTATGGCCGTGTGGTCAATGTGTCATCCGGTTGGGGGTCTCTGAATGGATTGGGGCCGAGTGCTTATGGCATCACCAAGGCGTTCTTGAATGCGATCACCATAAAAGCGGCGCGCGAAGCAGGGCGCGGCGTGCTGGTCAACGCGATGTGTCCAGGATGGGTGCGTACCGATATGGGCGGAGTGGGCGCTGACCGCACGCCAGAAGAGGGCGCGGACACCGCTCTGTTTCTGGCCACGCTTCCCGAAGGTGGACCATCTGGACGTATTTTCCGCGACCGTCGGCCTATTCCTTGGGATGAGTGACTTCAGGGTGCGTAGAGCGCCTCGCCACAAAGGTTAATTTCAATCCACCTCTTGGTAAGGCTTTGCGGCGACACTGAACGCGAAAGTTGCGTTGTGTGGAGTTGAGCGTTTCATGAGTCAGGAAGCGTGGAGCCAGGCTGAAGCCTTGGTCGATAACCCGTCCAGCCGTGCTGTTGCGCGCATGAAAGCTGCGCTGGAGATGGCGGGTATTGGATCGGGGATGGTTGTGCTGAACGGGTTCGGCCCGGCCTATGGCGCGCTTCAGGCGATGACCGACCAAGCCCTCCGCGAACTGGGTGCACAGCCTATCAGCGGCGAGCAGATGCTGACAGACGAGAGTGTTGTCGCAACCTGTTTCGTTGGTTCGCCTGATCGTTTGTTCGCACTTTGCCAAGCTGGCTACGCGCCTGTTCTCACGCATGCTTTGGTGGGTGGCGGAGCCGTGTTTCCCATCGTGCACACGGTCGCAGCCCAACACGGTATTGCGATGTGCGACGCCATGACGGACCCTGATTTTGGCCCCTATGCCTTGCGCCAAGCGCGCGAGGACGCCTATGTTTTGCTTGGAGACATCGATGTCGCGATCGTTCAGCCAGGCGGAGATAGTGAAGTGCCACACGGCATGGTGGGCGAAGTGCTTCTTGATGACCCGGCGGCCAATGATGCTCCGCTACGCACAGGCGTTCTCTCTGCGCTCGAACAGGTACCACACCGCTATCGTACACCGGGCCTTCAGGGCTGGTTGGGTTTTGCTCAGCCGGTGGCCACCGTTCAGGAGCATAAGGTGCAAGCGCGTGACATCGCCCAGCTTGTCAGTGACCATGAGGATGTGCTCGACGCGCGGTTGATCGCCCACGCGGAAGATCAGGCTCAACCCATTCTGCAGGTTGAGACCGAGGCCGGTGACTGGATTGATGAGGATGTGTTGGCGCGCTTTGAGGCTTTGACCGGTCTGCGACCGCAGCTTGAGCGCTTGGCGCCCGGTCGGTTTGGCAACACGGGCCGTACTTTTGCGATGATGGCGGCTTAGCAGGCCCTCAAACAAAAAGGCCGGGATTGCTCCCGGCCTTTCGTCGTTTTGACGGGTGTTACCGTTATCGGGTCAAGGTGATGCGGCCGTCGATCGCTGGCGCGAATTCGCCAAGCTCACGAACATGCACCATGACATCGTTGGCCATCAGCTTGGCATCTTCTTCGCGCACAATGCGTGGAGCATCGGCAAACACCGAATAGCCATCACCACCGCGACCCATGAAGTCGTTGGTGGCCACGGTGTAGGTTGCATCGATGTCCAGCGGTGCGTCGCCAATCATGACTGAGGTTACGCGGTCGCCAGGCTCGCGTGTGATGTCCGCCTCAATCATCATGCCTGAGACTTGCGGGAAGCGGCCCGACACGTCTTCCACGCGGCTGAAGCCGTTTTCCAAGGCAGCCAGCACTTCAGCACCGGTCAGTTCGATCATGATGTTGACGTTGCCGAACGGCAGTTCTGACAGGATATCACGGCGCGTGATTTCGCTGCCTGGCTCATAGACTTTGTCGGCACGGATGCCGCCACCGTTGGTGATGGCGATATCGGCGCCAACAGCAGCACGCATGCCATCGGCGACCAGGTTGCCCATTGTTGCTTCACCGGAACGCACAGAAGCCCTGCGGGAATCGAGCTCAGCAGTGATCGAACCGATGGTAACGTTCAACTCTTCATCGAGAATAGCGTTGAACTCGTCCACCCGCGCCTGAACTGTCGGCTCTTGATCCATGCCGAGTGTTGAGATCGGACGGAAGCCAAGCTCCCAACCCACACGGCGGCGGTCGCCATCACGGATGGTCGCGGTCACGTCGATGGCGGTCACGTAGTCAGCCTGCTCACGCGATTCCACCAGGGCCGTGCGGCCATTGTACTCAATGCGCAAATCGTGATCATCGCCGGAGAGGATGAGATCAAACTCGCCGGTGTTGTACATTTCATGGTCGATGCCGACATGGTTGTGCGTCACCGCGACAATCATGTCTGCGCCAGCATCGCGCAATGCTGCGGCCTGCTCCAGGCCAACTTCAAGTGCGCCGCCCAGTTGCAGTGTTTCCGGCGATGATTTCACCACAGCGTCCTCAGCCGTTAGGCCGATGATGCCGATCATGAACCCATCGACATCTATCATCATGGTGTCTGCGAAGCCATCAAGCACGGTGCCATCTTCATTGCGCAAATTGGCAGCGAGCAGAGGTGCATCTAGCTCGGCCATACGGGTGCGGAAAATCTCTTCTCCGAAGTCGTACTCATGATTGCCAGGCACAAAGATGTCCGGCCCAATCATGTTGAACAGTTCGGTGATGTGCTCGCCCTGATCAAATGAGGAGAGTAGGGATGGCGAAATGACATCGCCAGCGACGGCAAACACCAGATTTTCATTGGCGGCGCGCTCTTCTGCGACAACGGTTGCAAGACGCCCAAAGCCGCCCTGATCGGACATGTTGTCGACTGTATCGACATCGTTCACCAGCAGGAACGTCACATTGACTGTGGTTGAGTCCTGCGCGAACGCGGGCGCTGCCAGCAGAGCGGTCGTAAGACCGAGCGTGGCCAACAGACGGGTTGGAGTATGGTGCATGAAAAGCCTCCCTCAAGGCGCGTGATAGGAATGGTTGGGTATGTCTTGCCAGAGCTGTCTCGCCCCAGTGTGACACCAGCATGACAGATTTGTGTCGCGCCGCAAGCGTCGCTTTTACCGAGCCCACAGACGTGACGATTGCTTGATATCAATGGCAATGTGCGGCGATTGATCCATCCAAATGCCTTGCTGCCACGTATGGGACTATGCTTATGCACCAAAGACAATCTGCCCGGACAGGCCGTGAGGAGTTCCCCAACGTGAACACGCAGGATTATAAAGCGTTCGCCGATGCAACCATTGCACCTGCTGAGCCCAATCGCTCGCGTGAAAACTCGGTGCTGCCTGACGGTCATCCACCGATCAAGTTTGGCAAAGTGGGTGTGTTGCTGGTTAATCTGGGTACGCCGGATGCAACGGACTATTGGCCGATGCGACGGTACCTGGCGGAGTTTCTGACAGATCGTCGCGTGATCGAGTGGCCGAAGGCGCTGTGGTATCCCATCCTTTACGGTATCATCTTGATGGTGCGCCCGGGTCGCAAGGGCAAAGACTATGCGACCATCTGGAATGAAGAGCTGGATGAGAGCTACCTGCGCACCTACACGCGCTCACAGTCTGACCTATTGAGCGAAGCGCTTGCCGATCACGAAAATGTCGTGGTGGACTGGGGCATGCGCTACGGCAATCCATCCATCGCCAGCCGCATCGAAGCGTTACGGGCCGAAGGCTGTGACCGTATTCTGCTGTTCCCGCTCTATCCACAATATGCATCGGCAACGACGGCCACGGTGAACGACAAGGCCTTTGAGCACCTTATAAAGTTGCGTTGGCAGCCTGCGATCCGCACGGTGCCGGCTTATCATGACGAGCCGGTCTACATCGATGCGTTGGCGCGCTCGATTGAAGCGCATTTGGCGACCTTGGATTTTGAGCCAGAAAAGGTGATCGCTTCCTATCACGGCATTCCGGAAAGCTATTTCGCCAAAGGTGACCCGTACCATTGTCATTGCCAAAAGACCTCGCGCCTTTTGGAAGAGCGGCTTGGCTGGGAGAAGGGCCGTTTGATGACGTGCTTCCAGTCGCGGTTTGGCCCTGAAGAGTGGTTACAGCCCTACACTGACAAGACGGTGGAAAAGCTTGCCAGCGAAGGCGTGAAAAACATTGCCGTCTTCAACCCGGGCTTTGTTTCAGACTGTCTGGAAACGCTGGAAGAGATCGCCATGGAAGCCCATGAAATCTTTGAAGAACATGGCGGTGAGAACTTCAGCTACATTCCGTGCCTTAACGACAGCGAAAACGGCATGCGTGTCATTGAGGCGCTGACCCGTCGCGAGTTGCAGGGCTGGGTGAAGTAGAGCTTTCCCAACCCCATTGGACTATTGCGGTGCCTCCAACCGTCCGCCAACCCAAGGTAGGACAACGGTTTCAAGCCGTTCGCTCACCTGTTGGCGGTGATCCCCGTCATAAACGTCCAAACGGTGGGGAATCCGTTCTTCGCCAAGCTGCTGTGACAGCGCGAGCGCGCCAGTCGGGATGTGCAAAAACTGATCGTCGAGACCAACATCCAGAGCCAACCCTCTTAGATCGCGCAGATTTTCTCGAGCCTGGCTGATCTGACGGACCGGGAAAGCATCCAAGTAGCGATCATAGGCGGGTCCATCCAGGATGACCTCCCCCCTGACCACTTCAAAAGGGAAGTCTGCGTGGATCGGTGCTGCATCCGGCGCGGGACTGAAAGCCGTGATGAGGCCCAAGAACGCGATGGGGAAGAAATCATTAGCGTCGATCAGCTGCTGAACGTCCTCGGCATTTGAGACAGCGGCAGCGCGCTTCCAGGCATCGTTGCCGAAGCTCAGATCCTCGGTGGCCGCCAGACAGCAAGGGCTCATCGCCCAAACCGTTGAGAACAATCCCGGGCGGGTTATGGCAAGGTTAATAGCGCCGTAACCTCCCATGGAATGCCCGACAATCGCGCGGCTCTCCTCGCTTACAAGGGTGCGGAAGTTCTCGTCGACGAAACCAAGCAGATCCTCTGCGATATAGTCGGCCCAATCTCCACTGACCGACGAGTTGCGATAGAAGCCGCCGCCATATCGGTTGCCGCCATTGGGCATGACGACGATGGGTTCGGGAACGTCACCTGTTGCGATCAGCCGATCAAGTATGCCGGGTACGCCGACATTCTCCAGCCAAACGCCATAATCGTCGAAGATGCCGTGCAACAGCACGATGACGGGGTATCTGCTTTGGGGTTCCTGATCATAGCTTGGCGGCAGATAGATCGCGGCGTTCTGCGTATCTGGTGTTCCAAGCAGATTGCCTGAGAACGACGGCGCTGGCACCGCCACCTCAACGATCTGTCCTGTGGTTTGGGCAATGCTGGTTGCAGGTGCGAATGTTGCCCCTACCAGCAGCAACAGAGCGAAGAGCAGTCTTGGCATAGCGGTTGTCCCCTTCTTTCCCTTAGGAGAGGTGGGCATTCATTTGTGCTGCAACAAGGGCCGCGCCTTAGGGAGCGCTCTGCGTCTGCTCGGCGGTTAGGTCCCGCTGTAGTTTGGCGTGCGGCGTGCGATCCAGGCATCAAGTCCCTCATGAACATCGTTCGTGACCGCCATACGCGCGAACTGCTCGCGCTCAATCATGAGCCCTTCATCAATGGTTGTGTTGATACCGCGCGTCACCGCCGTGATGATGCGTGCGGCGGCTATGGGCGAGTGTTGTAGGATCCGTTCGGCCATGGCGAATGCTTCCGGCAAAAGCCGGTCATGTGGCACCACCTTGTTGATCAAACCCATCTCATAGGCGCGCTGAGGTGAAAAACGATCACCTGTCAGGAGCAGTTCCAGGGCGCGTTTGCGCCCGGCCAGGCGCGGGAGACGCTGCGTGCCTCCAAAGGTTGGCGGAATACCGATGTTGATTTCCGGCTTGGCGAAAACGGCTTGTTCGCTGGCCACTGCCAAATGCACAGCTTCGGTGATCTCGCAGCCTCCACCGAAGGCGATGCCGTTGACCGCTGCAATAATGGGCTTGGGAAAGCTTTCTAAGCGGGCCGTCATGGCTTGCCCGCGCTTGCAAAAGTCAGTCACCGCGACGTCGACGCCAGCTTTGATGCTTCGGGCAAACTCATGAATATCACCACCGGCGGAAAAGGCCCGTTCACCGGCGCCGGTTAGCACAAGCGCGTGCACCGATTGATCACGCTCGATGTTGTCGAGCAGCGTCAGCAACTGATCGTTGAGAGCATAGTTGAGGGCGTTGAGCTTCTCTGGACGGTTGAAGGTGAGGAGCGCGATCGCGCCCTCTCTGCGTTGGATGATTAGATCACTCATCAAGGTCTCCTTTGGTTGAGGAGACCATAGGGGGCATCAAAATTGACGTATACTCACTGAGTAGTATACATGCCTGGTGCCAAGACCCAATCGACCTGCCAAAGAGCGCATTCTAGATGCCGCCAACAGCCTGTTCTACGGCGAAGGAATTCGCGCCGTCAGCGTGGATGCAATTGCCGCCAAGGCTGGGATCACGAAGAAAACGCTCTACTACCACTTCAAAAGCAAAGACGATCTGATCGAGGCCTATCTGGCCTCGCGCGATCAGCCCAATTTGGCACTGTTTAAGGCCTGGTTTGATGAGGCTGAGGGTGGGCTATCGGGTAAGGTTCAAGCGATGTTCGATCGGCTGGCTGATGCTGCACGCCACCCGAAATGGAAGGGGTGTGGCTTTCTGCGCACGGCCGCTGAACTGGCCAATATGCCTGGGCACCCAGCGATGAAAGTTGGCGCGTTACACAAGAAGAAGTTCGAGGCGTGGCTTGCCGAAACATTTGTTGAAGAGAGTGTTCAAGATCCCCATGCGTTGGCCCGTCACGTGGTTTTGTTGATGGATGGAGCGTTCTCAACGGTGCTGGTTCATCACGATCCCGCTTACATTGAAGCGGCTGGGCAGGCGGCTGCCTCAATGGTAGCGCGCGCGTCTTAAGCCCCACTCAAGCGCTCTTGACGCTCTTGCAGATTGTCGTGCGTCCAAAGTTCAAGCTTGCGCATTGATCCGATCGGGCACATGTAAACGCAGGGGCAAGCGTTCGTAATCTTGGCAGGTGAAACCTATGAATTCCTTCCCAAACCTTCCTATTGGCGGTTTTGACATTGTCATCATCGTCTTGCTGGCACTCATTATTGCCCTCATTTTTATGGGCATCAAGCAGGTGCCGCAGGGGTTCAACTACACGGTTGAAAGGTTTGGCCGTTACACAAAAACGCTCCGCCCAGGCCTCAATCTCATCGTGCCGTTTTTTGATCAGATTGGCGCGCGCATCAACATGATGGAGCAGGTTCTGGATGTTCCAAGCCAAGAGGTCATCACCAAAGACAACGCCACGGTGACGGTGAATGGTGTGACGTTCTATCAGGTGCTGGACGCTCCACGTGCGGCCTATGAGGTGCTTGGACTAGAAAACGCGATCATCAATCTAACGCTGACCAACATCCGCACGGTCATGGGCTCCATGCAGCTTGATGAGCTGCTCTCCAACCGCGATGAGATCAACGCTCGCTTGCTGCGCGTTGTCGATGCTGCCGTTGATCCGTGGGGCGTGAAAATCACTCGCATTGAGATCAAGGATATTGATCCTCCACGCGATCTGGTGGATTCCATGGCGCGCCAGATGAAGGCTGAACGTGACAAGCGCGCTGCGGTTCTGGAGGCGGAAGGCTTGCGCCAGGCAGAGGTTTTGCGTGCTGATGGTGAGAAACAAGCTCTGGTGCTGGAAGCCGAAGGTCGCCGGGAAGCCGCTTTTCGCGATGCTGAGGCTCGTGAGCGCCTTGCTCAAGCCGATGCCAAAGCCACCGAGATGCTATCCACCGCTATCGAGAGCGGCTCGGCTCAAGCTGTGAACTATTTTGTGGCTGAGAAGTATGTGAAGGTTCTCGGCGAGATTGCTGCTTCACCGAACCAGAAAACGTTGATGATCCCGCTTGAGGCGGCCTCAGTTATCGGCTCGGTGGCTGGTATTGGCGAGATCGCCAAAGCTGCCCTGGGCGATCAAACCGATCGTAAGTCGGGTGGGAGCTGACCATGGAATCGTTCTCGCAACTGGGTGAGTGGACTTGGATCACGCTCGGCGTCGCCCTTCTGGGCTTGGAGTTGCTTGCCCCCGGGGTGTTTTTCATGTGGCTTGGCATTGCCGCTATTGCCGTTGGATTGGTGGCCTTTTTCAACGATATGAGTTGGCAAGTCGAGCTGATCCTGTTCGCGGTCTTTGCGCTCACATCAATCATTGCAGGCCGCCGCTTTTTTGCACGCCAAGGCGATGAAACAACCGATGCGCCGGGCCTTAATGAGCGCGGCAAATCCTACCTGGGACGCGAGATCACGTTGGAAGAGCCGCTCGTCGGCGGCAGAGGCCGAGTCAAGCTTGGCGATACGATGTGGCGTGTTGAGGGGCCAGACTTGCCGGCCGGTACACGCGTGCGTGTATCTGATGCGCGTGGTGCGACACTGCAGGTGGAAGCGGTTTAACTCTCTGCTTTTTCAGGTAAGCCGGTTAGGGCGAGTGATCGTGCGGGATCGGTGGCTCTTCGCGCATCAGCAAGATCGTCACGCGACGGTTGGCCGGAAGTGCCGGATCATTGGTAAACAACGGTTCACTGTCGGCGCGGCCGATGACACCAGCAAAGCGCTCGGCTGGAACGCCATTGTCTTGCAAGATACGGCGTGAAGCGTTGGCGCGGTCTGCTGAAAGTTCCCAATCAGTGTAGGAGGGATTGAGTGGCGGTGCTGACGAGGCCGACGTGTGGCCTGTGATCTGCACGCGATAGGGGAACTGGCGCAGTGTCGGGGCCATTTGAGCCAGCAGCAGCCGTGTTGTTTCGTAAGGATACTTCGACCCTTCTGGGAACATGGAACGGCCATCCTGATCGACCAGCGAGACATGCAGCCCCTCTTCATTCTCTTCCAGAATGATGTGCTGGGAGAGTTCGGTGATCTCAGGCAGTGCCTGCCAGGCTTGACGCAGGGATGCAGCAGCCGTGGCGAAGCGGCGCGGGATCTCCGTCTCGGCTTGCTCGATAGTATGCGTGTTCGCTTCAGGCCCCTGAAGCGGTCGCATATCGTGCCGCTCGTTGGCGAACTCAGAATCTTCTGGCGTTTCAACGATGCCGACGCGACGCACGAAATCACGAAGTGGTGCGCCCTCAACCTCGATCATGCCGGAACGGCGAATGATCTCCTGGCTGCCGAAAGCATCGCGCATGGAACCGGCAACAATTTGCAGCTTCTGCTGATCCTGAATGGAAAAGGAGATGATGAGCACGAAGAAGCACACCAAAATGGACATAAGGTCAGCAAAGGTGACCAGCCATTCTGGGACGCCGCCGCCGGATGCCTTTTTGCGTGCCATCGTTCTGCGCTCCGCTTACGCTGCTTCAGCGGCCAGTTCAGCGCGCGCTTTTTCCGGAAGGTATGCCAACAGCATTTCGCGGATAAGTGTCGGGCTTTTGTTCTCGCGAATCTGCGTGACGCCATCGATCACCAGCGAGAGGTTGACCTCGTCCACGGCAAACTTGGCTTCCAGCTTGTCGGCAATGGGCAGGCAGACAAGGTTGGCCAGAATAGCGCCGTACATGGTGGTCAAAAGCGCGATGGCCATCGCCGGACCGATGGTGGATGGGTCATCCATGTTGGCCAGCAGTTGCACCAGACCAACAAGCGTTCCGATCATGCCGAAGGCTGGGGCAGCGTCGCCAAGGGATTTGAAGACGCGCTGGCCCTCGGCCAACCGTTCCAATGACAGGTCACGCTCGCGTTCCAGGCTCTCGCGAATAAACGCTGGCTCAAAGCCGTCGGTGACATATTGTGTGCCCTTTTGCAGCAAAGGGTGGGAGACTTCCACATTCTCCAGACCCAAGGGACCGCTCTTGCGCACCACATCACCGAGGTTGGCGATTTCTTCAACCAGTTCGCTTGGTGAAACCTTCTTGTGCGTGAAAGCAGCCTTGCCACCCATAACCAAAGCCTGGCCGATGCCCGACAGAGGAAAGCGAATAAGCGTTGCGGCAAACCCACCACCAATCACGATCAGGATCGAGGGAAGATCGACGAACTGTCCGATGCTGCCACCTAGGAGCATCGCAACCAGGACGACGGCGGTTCCGGCCAAAATGCCGATAATCGTTGCTAAATCCATGGGGTCACCCAGGCCTTGCGCTGTTCTCACGTGCAGTCAGCCACTGCACCTTTCGCGTGCAGAGTAGGCAGCCGATGGAAAACGAGAGCTAAATGCCGTGCGTTAAAAACCACAGAGTTTGCGAAAGCTGCACTTAGGGTTAGTGCGCGGTAAACAGCGCAGCAACACCTCATTAACCGTAGCGGTTTAAGGTTGCTTAACCCTTCTTTGGTGCGAGCGTTTGAGCGTTGCGTGCCCGGCAAAGCAGCCCTTTGGTATGAGCGTGCGTTCCTCTTCTCTGATCGTTTTTGGGGCCTTCGCCTCTCTGACCATTGTGCCTTTGGGCTTGATGGGCGTTGAGCCTGCGCAAGCACAGAGCCAGGGCGAAGTGGACGCTGGTGATCGCTATGCAACGGTTTCCCAAAGCGGCGGTGATCCTGATCTGACGGGTCAAGCGTCTGCCGGCCAACAAGTTGTTGGAGCAGATGACCTTGTCCGTTTCTCTCTGCCTGACACTGATCTGGTGACGGGTGCTGTCGATACGCCCCCGACACCTGAGCTTGCCACGCAGCAAGGTATTGATGTTCCTGACCCTTACGCGCCAATTGGTATTCGTTCTGGCCCGCTAACCTGGTTTCCGGCGATTGATTTGGCTGTCGGTTATGACAGCAACACCGACAGTGAGGTGGATGCACGCCAAGTGCGCACGCTCACCCTGTCGCCAGAGATTTCGGTTGAGAGCGATTGGAGCCGTCATGCGTGGACTGGCAGTCTGCGCGGCTCGCTGGAGTATGTTGACGATGGGCGCGACCTTGGTCGCTCGCTGGCCATCGACAATGAGTTGCGTCTTGATCTCGGGCTGGAAACCACTGTGACGTTGCGCGGTGGTTACACCCTGACCGGAGAGCCTGACAGCGATGACAACGCCGCTGCGGGTGCTGATGGGAGCACAGACACCCATGAGTTTGAGGTCGGTGCCACAGTCGCGCGCACCATTGGTCCGGTTGAGGCAAGCCTTGGGGTGGACGCCTCGCGCTCACTTTTCAGCGACACCAATTTGGCAGGCGGTGGTGTGCAATCCAACGAGGATCGCAATCGTTTCGATGGAGACTTGACCATGCGCCTCTCGCAAGCGCCTGGGCCGATCATGCGCCCCTTTGTAGAAGGCACGATTGGTCTGCGGCGGTTTGACGAGCGTGTCGATCGCAATGGTTTTGAGCGCAACAGCCTGGGCTACGGGTTGCGCGGCGGCTTGACGATTGCCGATGATGGACCGCTCAGCGGTGAGGCCTCTATTGGCTTTGCTGGCGAGCAATTTGCTGACGATCAGCTGGAGGATGTGCTCACCCTTACAGCTGCCGCATCTCTCACCTGGGATGTGACTGCGCTGACAAGCGTAACGCTTGATGTGGAAACCGAGCTTGACCCGACAACTCGTGCAGGCTCCGGTGTTGGCATCAATCGTTCCGCAGAGCTGGGCCTGACACATGCCCTGCGACGCAATGTGGATCTGCGCTTGGGTGTTGGTGTTGATGACACGGTGTTCAGCGGAATTGATGCTGAAACGCGCACCTATTCCGGCCGCGCAGGTCTGACCTGGCGCGCGTCACCCATCGTCGCGTTCCGTCTTGATACCACCTATGAACACGAGCCTGATGATGATGGCGATATCAACCGCTTCACCGCCCAAGCCGGCGTGACGTTGCGGCGCTAAACACTGTTTGGGATCGTTGCAGCGAGATAAAACCGCTTAGCTGACCCCGCCATATGCAACGCCCGATAGCGCGGCCATGTCTTTCTTCCATGTGGTGAGATCATGGCGATTGAACTTGGACAAGTGATCATGGCCGCAGGCCCGCGCCATCACCTGCATGAGTTCCACCGAAGCTTCGAAGAAGTTGGTCAGCTGGCGCGCTGACTTTTCCACCACTATGCGGTTCACCAGATGCGGTTTTTGCGTTGCGATCCCAACCGGGCAGTTGTTGGTGTGGCAGGCGCGCATAGCGATGCAGCCGATGGCTTGCATCGCCGCGTTGGAAACCGCGATAGCGTCGGCGCCCAGTGCCAGTGCCTTGATGAAATCGGCCGGCTTTCGCAGGCCCCCGGTGATAACAAGCGACACGTCTTCACGCCCAAGGCTATCGAGATGCGCGCGGGCGCGTGCCAGCGCTGGGATGGTCGGCACAGAGATGTTGTCGCGGAACAAGATGGGCGCGGCGCCCGTGCCACCACCACGGCCATCCAAGATGATGTAGTCCACGCCAACCTCCAGAGCGGCATCGATGTCCTTTTCGATATGTTGGGCCGACAGTTTGTAGCCGATGGGAATGCCACCGGTCCGGCTTCTCACCTCGTCTGCAAAGGCTTTGATTTGCGATGGCTTCGTCCAATCGGGGAAACGCGGAGGTGATATCGCGTCTTCACCTTCTGCTATTCCACGTACCTCGGCGATTTTTCCCTGGTTCTTTGCGCCAGGCAGGTGTCCACCCGTTCCAGTTTTTGCGCCTTGGCCGCCTTTGAAATGAAAGGCTTGGACATTGGCCAGCTTCTCCCAATCAAAGCCGAAGCGGGCAGAGGCCAGTTCGTAGAAGTAGCGCGAGTTTGCTTCCTGCTCCTCTGGAAGCATGCCGCCTTCGCCGGAACAGATCCCGGTTCCGGCCAGTTCAGCACCACGAGCAAGGGCCACTTTGGCCGGCTCGGACAGGGCGCCGAAAGACATGTCAGACACAAACAGGGGTATCTTCAAGCGCAGCGGCTTTTGGGCGTTTGGACCAATTACCACCTCGGTGCCAACAGCGTCCTCGTCGAGCAATGGCGGCTTGTGCAGCTGGGCGGTGAGCAGCTGGAGATCGTCCCAACTGGGAAGCTGCTCGCGAGGTACCCCCATGGATTCGACGATGCCATGGTGGCCGGTCTTTGATAGGCCATCGCGTGCATATTGCTGAATAAGCCCGTTCAGCGGCTCTTCGGCTGTGCCATGAGAGGTGTCGGCATAGAGGCCAAGATAGGCATCACGATTAAAGGGCTGCGGATTTTTTTGTGCCCATGCGCTGATTTCATCCGCATCGACGCAAACCTCATCACCCTCTACCCAGGAGGAGAATTTGGGGAGTTGCTCCTCATTGGCGTACTCTGAGATGCCAGTGTCGAGCCGGTAATCCCAATCGTGCACACCGCAGATAAGGTTCTGGCCGCGTACGAAACCATCGGCCATCAAAGCTCCGCGATGCAGGCAGCGCCCATAAAACACTGAGACTTCGTCATCGAACCGGACGATGACAAGATCGACATCAGCCACCAGCGCATAGGTTGGTGTGCGGTCGGCCAGTTCGCTCCAACGCGCGACATTTGTCTTCTTCATGGCTTAGTTCCCCCGTTTCAACCTACCACCTTGACGTGTGTGGTGTTGGGGTCAAGCCACTAAAAAGCCCGACGTTTCCGCCGGGCTTTCTTCATTAAGCCATAGGGAGCTGGCTTACTGTCTGGATTGTTTAACCCTTTTGGGTGTCGGCACTTGCGGTGTCCACCTCGATAGCAGCCGTCTCGGCTTTGCCGTTCGCGCCGTTTGAAATCGCAATTTTGCGGGGTTTCATGGCTTCAGGCAGCTCACGCTTCAGTTCAATGTGAAGCAGGCCGTTTTCCATTGAAGCACCGTTCACTTCGACATAGTCGGCAAGCTGGAAACGGCGCTCAAAGTTTCGGGCTGCAATGCCGCGATACAGGATCTCGCGGGTGTCGCTGGCCACATCAGCACCCTTTTCACCGCGCACATGCAGCGTGTGGTTTTTGGTTTCCACGTGCAGCTCATCGGGGCCGAAACCGGCTACCGCCATGGAAATGCGATAGGCGTTCTCGCCGGTGCGCTCAATGTTGTAGGGCGGATAAGAATTTGTCTCGTTTGAGACCGTCTGGTCGAGCATGGAAAAGAGCCGATCAAAACCGACGGTGGAACGATAAAGGGGCGAATAATCAACACGCATGTGTGTTCTCCATAAGAAGCAACAGTTGAAAGGTTACGCCGATGGCAGAGCTCGTCACGAGCGTCGCGATCCCATCTGGCTATCGCTGCTGTCACCTGCGCTGAAGGCCCGTTTGGCGCCTTCGAGAGTATAGCTGCGTATTGGACGAGCTGTTTTCAAGGGGGGCCTTTCTGCAGGCCTGCTAACCCCTTTTTGCACCGCCTTTTTTCCCTGAACCGAAAATGAACACATGCTTCCAAATGGGTTCAGGGGGCGGTCGCTAGTGTCTGATCATCGCTGAGGCAAACCCCACCTGCTTCCACCACTGCCCAGCACAGATGGTTCTAAGGAGACGATGATGACCAATCGCAAAACCCTGATGAAAACCGCCATCGCCGGTGCGCTGGCTTTCGGTACCCTCGCAGGCGGCGCTAACGTTGCCAACGCGACGAACTTCCACTTCAGCTGGTCGACGCCGCAAGGCACCTTCACGCTTGGCCCGAACGGCCACCACTTCACTCCGCGCTACCACCAGCCGCGCTATCAGCCACCGCGTCATGTTCGCGAGCAGATCCGTCCGCGTCAGGCGCGTCGCATTCTGCGCCAGGCGGGCTTCCGGGACATCTCGTTCCTGCGTGAGCGCAACCGCGTTTATGTGTTTGAGGCTCGCGGCCAGCGCGGTTACCGCCGCATCGCCGTCAACAAGTTCAACGGCAACATCATCTGGCGTTGGGGTCGTGGGTAACACCCGACCTTCCCCCCCCGAATTCCAGAATGGGCTTAGACGGTCGCCGATCCGCCCTCCAGGTGGCTATCTAGGACCGAGGCTGGTGTCCCCTTTGTGGGACGCCAGCCTTTCTTGCTTGGATGGCGCTTTGAGAAAACCGTTTTGCACCCGCTACACAGGCGACCACGGCAACACTGACAACTGCCATGATGAGGCTTACCTCCTCGCGCAGCAGTCCAGCTGCAAGCAGCAAACCGAAAAAGGGTTGCAGCAGCTGCAGTTGCGATACGGCGGCAACGCCGCCTTGGGCCAGCCCACGATACCAAAAGGCGAAGCCAATAAACATTGAAAACATCGACACATAGCCAAGCGCTGTCCAGCTTGACGTTCCGATCCCAGCCAGAGTGTCGGGGAAGGTGATAAGGCTGAGGACAAGCATCAGCGGCAGCGAGATCACCAGAGCCCAGGAGATCACCTGCCATCCGCCCAATGTGCGGGAAAGTCTGCCTCCTTCTGCGTAGCCAAGACCGCAAACGATGACGGCCGCGACCATAAAGGCATCGCCGATCAGCACCCCGGATGATGCTTCGCTGAGGGCAAATCCAACGACGAAGGCGCTGCCAGCTAGGGAGAATGCCCAGAAAGCGGGATGAGGGCGTTCACCAGCGCGCATGACACCGAAGATGGCCGTCGCCAGGGGCAGCAGCGCGATGAACACAATCGAGCGGGCTGATGTGATGTGTTGCAAGGCGAGTGCGGTGAAGAGAGGAAAACCCACGACAACACCGAGTGCAACGATGACGAGCGATGGGATGTCCGTGCGGTCGGGACGTTTCTGGCGCAGACAGACAAGCGTTGCGACAGCCAAGAGCCCAGCCAGTGCAGCCCGCGCGACGGTTAAGAAAAGGGGGTCGAAATCAGCGACAGCCACACGCGTTGCGGGCAGCGAACCACTGAAAATGATCACGCCGATAAGGCCAAAGATCCAACCGTTCTTGCTCTGGTTCATCAAACACTCCCTTTGCCTCCCCCAAGGGCGCCGACAGCGATGGATTCTCCAGAGACAGTGCAGTACAATTTCATAAAAGTGTACTGATACAAATTGGTGTACAGATGAGCCTAAGCAAAAACATTGCAGAGCCTAGCCAGACCCGCGTCGACATGGTGATGGGCGCTGTTCGCCGTCAAATTGCGGGCCAGCATAGTCAGCCCGGTGCCAGACTCACCTCCATCCGCGCCATGGCCGAGCGGCTTGGGGTTTCGAAGTCCACTGTGGTTGAGGCTTATGATCGGCTGGTTGCCGAGGGTGCGATCACGTCGCGACCTGGCGCTGGCTTTTTTGCCTCCGGCCATTTGCCGCCTTTGTCGTTGGCACCTGTTGACCCGTCAGCCCACCGTGACGTTGATCCGGTTTGGATGACGCGCCGCGCGCTCAATCACGACGCCAGTTTGATGAAGCCCGGCTGCGGTTGGCTTCCGGCGTCTTGGATGCCCGGCGATGACATCGCGAGGGCATTGCGCCGCTTGGCGCGAGAAGGGGATGGTCACCTTGTTGACTACGCAAGCCCCCACGGTCTTGCGCCGCTTCGCCAACTTCTTGCGCGACGGTTGGCAGATCGGGGTATTGAAGCGCCCCCACAGCACATCATGATCACCGAATCGGGCACGCAAGCCGTTGATCTGCTGTGCCGGTTTTTGCTGAAACCGGGCGATACGGTGCTGCTTGATGATCCATGTTACTTCAATTTTCACGCCTTGATGCGGGCTCACCGTGTGAATGTGGTCAGTGTTCCGTACACTCCAAACGGCCCCGATCTTACCCAACTGGAGCATGTGCTTGGTGCTCATCGGGTGCGGCTCTACATCACCAACTCTGCGCTGCATAATCCAACGGGCGCGACGTTGTCGCCGGTTGTGGCTCATCGTGTGTTGAAGCTTGCTGAGGCACACGATGTTCTGATCATTGAGGATGATATTTTTGCCGATTTTGAGCAAGAACCAGCGCCGCGCTTGGCTGCGTTTGACGGGTTGGACCGGGTCATCCATGTCGGCAGCTTTTCCAAGACACTCTCAGCTGCGGTGCGATGCGGTTTCATTGCCGCTCGTTCTGATTGGATAGAGGAACTGGTTGATCTGAAGCTCGCGACATCGTTCGGGGGCGGTGCTTTCTCCTCCGATCTTGTCTTTAGGCTGCTGACCGATGGCGCTTATCGTCGGCATATGAGCAGTGTACGCACACGGCTGGCCGATGCGATGGGCAAAGTGATCCGTCAGCTCCACACCATCGGGATAGAGCCGGTCTTGGAGCCAAAAGGTGGGATGTTTCTTTGGTGTAAACTGCCTGGCGGGTTGGACGCGGCGCAGGTGGCACGCAATGCTTTTGCCCGTAGCGTTGTGCTGGCGCCTGGCCAAGCGTTCAGTCTGCGCGAGGAGGCCTGCACGTTTTTGCGGTTCAATGTGGCGCAAACCTTGGACCCCACCATTCTTCCCGCTGTCGAACGCGCGATGTTGCAAGCCCACCCAGAGTGAGGCAAGAGACCTGCTATGGCGGTAGTACAACCGAAAATGAGCGACGATGTAGAGCGCCCGGAATCCATCGTTGGTGAGGATGGCGCGTTTCTCTATTGGGTCGATGGCATGCCCATGCAGCGCTTGCACCGGGTGTTCTATCTTTCCGTCGGCTTGCGCCGGACCGCACGGGTGCGCGTTGCACACTTTCGTCCGTTGGGCACAGCGCTTGGCACACTGATCCTGATGCACGGACGCAGCGAGTTCATCGAAAAATACGCCGATGTTATCGCGCACTATGTGAAGCTTGGCTTTGTGGTCGTCACATTTGATTGGCGCGGTCAGGGGCTTTCGAGTTGAGTTTTGCGCAATGAACCGCGCAAAGGCCATATCCATGACTTCGATGCCTATGTGCGTGACTTGCAGATTGTGATCGAGAAGGGTGTGTTGCCAGATTGCCCGCTGCCGCTGATGGGGCTTGCCCATTCGATGGGTGGGCTGCTGGCGCTGCACATGCTGATACGCAAACCACTTTGGTTTGATCGGATGGTGTTGTCAGTGCCGCTGTTGCGCTTCAACGTGAAAACCGCTTCGCACCAGACCATTGCGCGTGGTGCTAAATGGGCCACTTGGATGGGGCTTGGTCAGTCTTTTCCACCAGGAGTCGGTGAAACGCTTTCGGGGTCCGGTCCCTTCAAGGACAATGCGGTAACTTCTGATCCCAAACGGTACGCGGCGGTCTCCAGTATGTTGTCCGACCATCCTGATCTTGGCCTGGGCGGGCCGACCTTTGGCTGGCTGCACCGAGTTTCGCGGGGCATGGCGCGTGTATGGGATCAGGACTTTCTTGATCAGATCAAAACGCCGTGCATGTTTGTCCAAGCTGGGCATGATGATGTTGTTTCGCCCGATGCCATTGAGCGGATGGCCGCGGCTGTTCCCACCGCGACGTTACTGCGTTTGCCGCGATCCAAGCACGAGCCGATGTTTGAGCGCGATGCGATCCGCGATCTGTTTCTAGCAGCGACAGAGGCCTTTTTCTCCATCCCAGAACTGCGCGATCGCAACCTTAAGCGGACCTTGGAGAACTTTGACGTGTCGTTGCTCTAGCAATCGCGTTTTCTACCGCGCGGCTGGTGCCAGCAACTCTGTTGCTTCTGCGATGAGCGTTTTGTCACCGACGGCGAGCACCTGACCAGAAAACGCGTCGTTCACTGTTGCAAGGGGAGCGCCGTGCCAGTCGGTCACGGATCCTCCGGCGGCCTCAATGATTGGAACGAGGGGCAGGATGTCATAAGGGCTAAGACCGCTTTCTACCACGATATCGGCGGTACCAGAAGCGATCAGCGCGTAGCTGTACCAGTCGGTGCCGTAGCGCACGCTGCGTGCCCTGGCCTCCAGCGTGTCATAGGCCGCGCGCTCTTTCCCATCGAACAATGCCGGCGTCGTCGTCATCAGTGTGGCGTTGCTGAGCGCGTCTGTTGCGCGCGTTGCCATGGCCCGTGTTTCATCACTTTTGGACCAAAGTGCTGATCCATTGCCAGGTGCGCTGAAAGCCTCATCAATAAAGGGCTGATGGGCAAGACCTGCCACGGGTTTGTGTTGATGCATCAGACCCACCAGCATGCCCCAGAGCGGCACGCCAGCAACAAAAGCGCGTGTGCCATCAATCGGGTCGATTACCCATACAAAAGGGGCGTCGAGCCGCACATTGCCGAACTCTTCACCGAAAATGCCATCCTCGGGAAAGTGCTTCTCAATAAGGGTGCGCAGCGCGGCCTCGCAGTTGCGGTCGCCTTCGGTCACGGGGTCATAACCGCCTGTGCCTGCTTGCTTGTTGTCGATGGTCATGGCCGTGCGGAAAAACGGCAAGGTCTCACGACGCGCGATGGTTTGCATTTGCTCAAACAGGGCTGAGCGGGCGGCAATAGCAGTGTCGGGTGCGTCAGTCATTGTCCGGTATCGTCACGTGATTCATGGGTATGGCCATCGCATGGACAATTGTCCTGACCAACTGGTTTTTGGCGCAGTCGGAATGAAAGAGCCTAGGGTGGTCGGCGTGGCTGTGGATGAGTTGCGTTGGTATTTCGACACTTTGTGTCTGTATTGATCGTTTCTGCGCAACAATTGTTCGCCCGCGTTGCTAAAGCGCGACATTTTTGAGCAACTGGTCAAAAAACGTATCGGCCGCCTTGACTTGTTGCGGTGCACACCTCATTTTTGCAGTGCGTCATGGCCCTCCCGGCGTGACGTAATGCCCTCCTTGGGCGTTTCCTCCCTAGACTTGAGCCGTTTGACCTTCGGGTTAAACGGCTTTTTTTTGGCTTGATGGAATGGGCTATTCGGCGGCTGCGCGATCTACCGGTGCTAAGACCTCAACATCGAGCAAAAACAAGGCATCCATCGTCTCGCTCAGGGCGTCCATAACGGCGTTGAAGCCCGCATTGGGGAGAAGTGTGCGCTCGTTCATGTAGAGACCGCGATTGATCTCCAATTGCACCGCGTGAATGCCCTTGTCGGGGCGACCATAATGTTCGGTGATGAAGCCCCCAGCATAGGGTTTGTTGCGGGCAACGGCGAAACCAAGGTCGCGCAGCACATCAACGATGGTTTCAGAAATCTGCGGTGCGCAACTGGCGCCAAACCGATCGCCAACCACAAAGTCTGTGCTCAGCGTGCCGCTGGATGTGCGAATGAGCGAGGGCATGGAATGGCAATCAACCAAAACCGACGCGCCAAAGCGCACATGTGTTTGCGCCAAAGCCCGTCGCAGTGCGGAATGGTAGGGCTTGTAGAGCTTTTCCACCCGCTCCATGGCATCGGCCACTGGCAGTTTCCGCCGATAGATTGGCTGACGGTCACCAACAACGCGCGGAACCGTGCCCAAACCGCCGGCAACTCTAAGCGATGCCGTGTTGGCAAAGGCGGGCAGTGCATCGGAAAACATCCGTGGATCAAGCTCATAAGGCTCGCGGTTCACATCGCAATAGCAGCGTGGAAAGCGCGCGGTGATCATTGGGGCGCCTTTTTGCACCGACGGGGTGATCAGCCGATCGACATAGGTGTCTTCGGAGCGACGAAGATCGAGCGTTGAGAGTTGCGATGCTTCTAAAAAGTTGCGTGGATAGCTGGTGCCAGAATGGGGCGAACCGAACACAAACGGCACCGTTTGCGTGATCGGCACAAGCAGATCATAGGGTGGTGCTGTATCGAAGGATTCAACTGTGTCCATCAAGGCCCAAGGTCTGTTTGGCGTTGAGGCGAAAAAACGCGCTGCTACGCAAAGTGTTGGGTTGAGGATCGCAGGTTCACTTGGCGAAGTCCACCGTGTGTGAGGGTTGCCAATTGGAATGATTTATCAACCAGTCCGGTGGGTTGTGCGTTCAATTCTTCCGGCAAAAGCCTGCTTTGGCTTCCCAAGAAAGGGGCATCGCCGTATGTAAGCGGGCGTAGCAGCAACTCGAATCATTGACGTTGGTTGCTGCCCTGCCTTTTGATTTCGGGCCTTGCTTGTTTTCGGCCCTGGCGATGATTGATGAGATAAGCAGACATGACACGGATACTGTTGGCCGAAGATGACAACGACATGCGCCGCTTTTTGGCCAAAGCGTTGGAAAATGCTGGCTATGAGGTGGTGTCGTTTGACAATGGCCAGAGCGCCTACAATCGGCTGAACGAAGAGCCATTTACGCTGCTGCTCACCGATATTGTAATGCCGGAAATGGACGGTATTGAGCTTGCCCGTAAGGCAACCGCGCTCGACCCGGAAATCAAAGTCATGTTCATCACCGGTTTTGCGGCTGTGGCGTTGAACCCAGACGCGAACACGCCCAAAGACGCCAAAGTTCTCTCCAAACCCTTCCATCTGAAAGACCTGGTGGATGAGGTTGAAAAGCTTCTGGCGGCTTAACAGGCAAATCCCTTCGCAAGCGCTTTTGCCCGCTTGCATCGCTTCAGTTTACCCGATAAGACCTCGCCACCGTTGAGGGCGCGTAGCTCAGCGGGAGAGCACTTCGTTGACATCGAAGGGGTCGGCAGTTCGATCCTGCCCGCGCCCACCATTTTTATTCCCGCTCATTTGGCTTTCCGCCAGGCGTTGCCCCGTGCTTTTCTCATGGGTCCATCGCGATGGGGCCGCTGTTGGCTAAGCGCTTGCCGATAGGCATCAGCTATAGATGCTGGATCAAGGCTGAGATGAGGATTGGCGCTAGCTTGCTTGACATTCTCCAGCTTGCTTGGCATGGACTGTCCAAGCTTTTTTCAAGGCGCGCAGCAATGCGCGCCCTTTTATTTGTGGCACCGATCCAACACGTGCCGCGTCTGTTGTGAAGGTCCGTTGTTATGAAGATCAAGAACTCGCTGAAATCGCTGATGAAGCGTCATCGCGACAATCGCATGGTGCGTCGTCGTGGCCGTGTTTACATCATCAACAAGACCCAGGGTCGCTTTAAAGCGCGCCAGGGCTAAGCCTGTTTCCTAAGCTGTAGGGCTATATGCTCACGGCTTGGTGATTTTGACGAACCGCATGACCTGATGCAGACTTCAGGGCATGCGGTTTTTCTTTGCCCGTTTGACATTTGATTCGCTCCTGGCACGAAACGCCGGGCTTGCTATGGGACTGCTCTTCGGGCTTGTCTTGGCTGTGCCGTCGAACGCCAGTGAGAACACTGAAGCTTCGGCCACCGCTCCCGAGGCAGATCAATCTGATAGCGTTGCCGATCCAGTTCACAGTGTTGGTTCTCTGCTTGATGCCCTTGCGCTGAGCGAAGACGGTCAAGCTGCTGACGTTTTGGCCCGTCAGGTACAAAATCTTTGGAACCAGTCGGGCAGCGAGGCGGTTGACCTGTTGATGCGGCGGGCATCCGTTGCGATGCGCTCGCGCGACTTTCCCATGGCACTTGACCTCTTAGACACGGTGATCGCGCTTGAGCCTGATTATGCTGAAGGTTGGAACCGACGTGCCACCGTGCACTATTTGCGCGAGGATTATGCGCGCTCGATAGCGGATGTGGAACAGGTTTTACGCCTTGAGCCTCGCCATTTTGGGGCCCTCAGCGGCATCGGGTTTATTCTTGAAGAGCTTGGCCAAGACGCTCAAGCGCAGCTTTTCCTTGCCGAAGCTTTGCGTGTTCATCCGCATATGGATCGCACGCGTGAGGTGCTTGGTGCTATTGAACGGCGATTGCGCGGCGCACCCATTTGACTGGTTTTCTTGTTGCTCTGATTGTTCTTGTCGGCGCTGCTGGCGTGGTCACGCAGGTTGGTGCTGTATGGTTGAACCATGCGCATCCGCCACAGGGTCGCCTCATCGACGTGGACGGCGTCACCGTACATTTGGTGGAGAACGGCACACCCTCAGACGGCCAGCCAAGTCTGCTTTTCGTTCATGGCGCGAGCTCCAATCATCGGGAGTTTATGATTGCGCTTGGGGATCATCTTCCTGAGCGCTTTGGCACTGGGTTTCACGCGCTTTACGTTGATCGGCCCGGGCAAGGAAACAGTGAGCGACTTCCTGGCGATCATTCACCGCGTGTGCAAGCTGATAGGCTCATCGCAGCCGCCCAAGCAGCGGGCGCCACGCGCATCATCGCTGTTGGCCACAGTTGGGGTGGGGCTGTGGTTGCGCAGATGGCGGTGCACCACAGCGATGTTGTGGACGGCGCGGTGTTCGTTGCGCCGGCTACCCATCCATGGCCCGGCGGAGTGGATTGGTTTTACGGTCTGGCCAATCAACCGGTTCTTGGTTGGCTTTTCACCCGCCTGATCAGTCTTCCGGCAGGTTGGTTTCAAGTTGAATCTGGCGTGGAAGGGGTGTTTGCGCCGGAACCACCAAGGCCAGACTATGCCGACCAGCTGATGCCGCGCTTGGTGCTAAGGCCACACGCTTTTCAGGCCAACGCAGAGGATGTTTACCGCCTCAAACCGTTCGTCGTCGATGAAGCGGCAAGCTATCAAAACATCACCATGCCTGTTCGGATCATCACCGGCGATGCGGACGGTGTTGTCCTGCCGCATATCCATTCAGATGGATTGGAGCGAGACATCGCTGGGGCCCAAAAGGTCGTCATTGAAGGTGGCGGGCATATGCCGCACCAAACCCACCCGGAGCTGGTGCTAGATGCCATCGATCAAATCGTGGAATCGGCGCGCCCATCGGTCGAGACTGCCGAAGGGTGAGCCTAGCTGTTGCTTTGATCTTCGCGAACAAAGGCAATGCGTAGCATATTGGTGGCCCCAGGGGTGCCAAAGGGTACGCCCGCTGTAATGATGATGCGGTTACCTGGGCTTGCGAAGCCTTGGTTCATCGCCACCGCACATGCCCGCTCCACCATATCGTCAATATCGGTCGCATCATCGGTTGCCACTGGGTGGATGCCCCAGATCAGCGCCAAGCGGCGCGCGGTGCGTATCCGCGGTGTGATCGCGATAATGGGTGTTTGTGGACGTTCGCGGGCTGCGCGCAGGCCCGTGGCCCCAGAGGAGGTGTAGCAGACGAGGGCTGAGAGGTGCAGTGTTTCAGCGATCTGACGGGCTGCTGCTGAAATCGCGTCCGCGCCTGTTGCTTCCGGCTCAGTGCGCTGCGCGTTGATAATGGAACGATAGAGTGGGTCGTTTTCGGTCTCAATGGCGATGGTGTTCATCATCGAGACGGCTTCGTGCGGATAATCGCCAGCAGCGGACTCAGCCGACAGCATGATCGCATCGGCGCCTTCGTAAACGGCGGTTGCAACGTCGGACACTTCGGCGCGTGTTGGCACCGGTGAGGTGATCATGGACTCCAGCATTTGCGTGGCAACCACCACCGGCTTGCCAGCCTTGCGAGCTGCGCGCGTGATGCGTTTCTGGGTGCCGGGCAGGGAGGCCAAGGGCATTTCTACGCCCAGGTCGCCGCGAGCAACCATGATCGCATCGGAAAGCTCGATGATTTCCTCGATCTTCTCCACCGCCTGCGGCTTCTCAATTTTGGACAGGATGCCAGAGCGGCCGCGTGCGATCTTCCGCACTTCGGCGACATCCTCAGGCCGCTGAATAAAGGAAAGCGCGATCCAGTCAGCTTCAGCTTCCAGTGCGGCTGCTAGGTCTCGGCGATCTTTTTCCGTCAGTGCGCCACCTGAAATGGTGGTGTCAGGCAAGCTGACGCCCTTGCGGCTTGAGAGCTTGCCGCCAACGATGACTTTGGTGTCGATGTAGCTTTTTTGGTCGGTGCCTGTGCACTCCAAACGCAGTTTGCCATCATCGAGAATGAGGGTGTGGCCGACATCCATACCTTCAAAAATCTCAGGATGCGGTAGTTGAACGCGCTCCCCCGTTCCTGGCTCATCCTTGGTGTCGAGGCGGAAAGACGCGCCATTGTCCAGCATCACCGCATCATCGGCAAACATACCAACGCGCAGTTTGGGGCCTTGAATATCAACCAGAATACCGATGGTGCTGCCAACGTCAGCCTCCACCCTGCGGATCTTTTCCATCATCGCCCGCATCTTGTCCGGGTCACCATGGCTCATATTGATCCGGAAAACATCGGCGCCCGCCAGATGCAGCTCTTTGATTTGTTCGACTTCTGAACTTGCCGGCCCGAGGGTGGCGAGAATCTTGACGCTGCGGTTGCGCTTGTGCATGGGCGGCCTGTCGCTACTGGAGAGAGTCTTCGGTGAGCTGCACGGTCCAACTGGCCTGTCCGGAGGTATCAACTTCAAAGAAGCCGGTGGTCTCCAGTCCACGTTGTGCGCAGTCTTCGAATCCCCTGATGGTGAAGATACGTGCGTGTGTACACATATAGTGGCGGCCTTTCCACTCCCCGCCGCGATCATAGTCGATCGCGTAGACATAGTAGTAGCGCGAAGCCAACGACCCTGAGCGCAGGGTCTCGCATGTGTCGGAGGGCAAGTTCCACCAGCCTTCAGATATCCAACCTTGGCGTGAGTCGTAGCCCAGTGCGACGCCGATGGTACTGGAGGTTTCGTTGCACACACGAAAGCCGGTTGGCCCAACACCCAATGTGTTGGGCGCCGTGCTGGCCTCTTCCATGGCATCTGTGCCTTCCACCACGCGGCCTTCGATCGCGTCCTCAACGATCGGCTCAACCGCTTGCGTGCGATTGAATGCGACGTAGCCGCCGACCACCAAAGCCGCGACAGCAAAGGCGGTGACGATGAACGCGAAGGTCAGACCCGGTTTGCGGGCGCGTCCGGCTGTGGGGTTAAGGAGCCTCATGGGGGTCTTATTATCGTTCTCTCATCCAGGTGCAAGCGGCGGTTTGCGACCCACGGTGTTGGTCGGGCCAAGACAGCGGGCGTGAGATTGCCATGACGGGGCCACACGACAAAATTGCGGCGGCCTGTCGTGCTGCGCACTGTTGGGTGTGCGGCAAATCGTTCCTTGGCCATCGGCGGAGAGCTAAGAACAACGGGCATGGTCTTGCAAGCATCCCATGATCAGCGCTACCTGATGGAAGCAGGCACCTTGTGGTCTGGCCCATCGCCCCATTTGCTATCGGAAAGCATAACCCATGGATCAGCCCGTCAATCGACAGGCACATCAAACGCGTGACTCAGCTCCCTACGAGCTGCGTTTGCGTGATAGCGATCATGGGTTGATCATTCTTTGCGATCATGCCGAGAACACTTTGCCCCAAGCCTACGGCACGCTTGGTTTGAAACCCGATCAGCTTGAGCGTCATATCGGCTACGATATTGGTGCCAAGGCGCTGTGTGAGCAGCTGGCTGACGCGTTGGATGCCACGCTGGTGATGTCACGCTTTTCCCGACTTCTGATCGACCCCAACCGCGGTATCGATGACCCAACCCTCATCATGCGGTTGTCCGATGGTGCGGTTGTACCAGGCAATGCGCGCCATGACGCAGCTGAGCGCGCGCGGCGCATCACCGATTATTATGAGCCCTACAATGATGCCATCGCCGAAGCGATCGGGCATGTGCACCGCGTTACCAACCGGGCTCCTGTGCTGTTCTCGGTGCATTCATTCACGCCGATCTGGCGGGGGCATCCCCGCCCGTGGCACGCTGGGGTGTTATGGGACAAGGATCCACGTCTCGCCGTGCCATTGATTGAAGCCTTGCAAGCTGAAGGCGATTTGATCGTCGGCGACAATGAGCCTTATCGCGGTGAGTTGCCAGGTGACACCATGCATCGCCATGGCACGTGTAAGGGCTTACCCCATGCACTGCTGGAAGTGCGGCAGGACTTGATCCACAGCGCGTCGGGTGTCGATGCCTGGGCGTCTCGGCTGATACCGATGCTAACGACCCTTGTGAAACAGCCGAGCCTTCGCCACATACTGCCTGTTGATCAACGCTAGAACGAGGCTTTTTCATGGATGAATCCACCCAGCGCGATCTGGAAGCAGCGGCGTTTCGCCGGTTGGTCTCCCATCTGCAAACGCGCACGGATGCGCAGAACATCGATATGATGAATCTGGCTGGCTTTTGCCGGAACTGCCTGTCCAATTGGCTTGTCGATGCAGCTGACGATGCTGGTGTTGACCTCGACAAAGCCAGGGCCCGGCAGATGGTCTACGGCATGCCGTACGATGAATGGAAAGCCAAGTATCAAACAGCGGCGACGCCTGGACAGAAGGCTGCCTTTGAGAAATCACACGCTGCGCATTCTGATTGAGCGAAGCGAAGCTTGTCCCCAGCCTTGTTGACGCCATCCACGGGTAAGGGCGAGCCTGCGGTTGACCCGGCTTTGGTCGTTTGGTTGTTGATCAAATCCACACGGGGCGCATGCCCTGCACAAGCGGAGTGTAGACATGGCAGATAGCAGCGTCGCAGCAGGCCAGTTGCGCAGTATCATCGAGCGTATTGAGCGGCTTGAGCAAGAAAAAAAGGCCATCGCTGACGATATCAAAGATGTCTATGGCGAGGCCAAATCCAATGGCTTTGACACCAAAGTGCTGCGCCAAGTGGTGCGTATCCGCAAGCAGGATCAGGCCGAACGGCAAGAGCAGGAAGCGTTGCTTGACCTCTATCTTGGCGCGCTTGGCGGACCAGCTGCGCCTTCACCAACCGACGTCGACAGCTAAAGACTTCGATCTTCCAACATCAGTTAGCTGCCAGACCGCCCAAACCCGTCTGTGCGCAGTTGGAACGTGCCCGACGGCACGAAGCCGCTGGACTGGACGACGGTCGGCGATAGCGTCACCGACGCTGAGGGGGCGACAAGCGTCGCATGCCGCGCGCCACGGATCGATTGTTTGGCGAGCCCTGGCGTCAAATCATCAGCAATTGGATAAAGCCGTCCTGTAATACCAGGCTGCGCCGGGCTATCCGTTGATCCTGTCAAAACATCAATGGCTGACTGTGCTGGGGTGCGTGTGTCCTGCTGAGCAGCGAACGCAGCTGCAATCAAGCTGTTGCCATCTGCTGCAGGGGCGGTTGTTGCTGGTGTCGCTTGCGTTGGCGCGGCAGCAACCAGTGTCGGTGAGGGCGCTGGAACTGGCGGAACAAAGCGCGGTGCGCTTGCTACCTCAGCAGCACTTGGTGCGGCCAAAGCGCCTGTTTCTGAAAGCACATTGCCTGGTGCGAGCGCTGACTCTGTGGGTTGCGCGAAGGCAAGCAGAGATGAGTTCGGGTCGTTTGGTGCTGCCGCTGGGGCGGGGGTCGGTGATGAAGCTGCGGTTTGCAACGCTTCGCTCACTTGGCCTGCGAGGCTCGCCTGGGCGGCGCGCCGCTCGGCAAATCGAGCCTCGATGATCGCCGCGATCTGACCTGGTGCCGGGACGTTCTGCGCGATCTGTTGCTCGCGGCTGATGGGCGGCAGTTGTGTTTGCGCCAACGATGGGGATGCGGACGCCAGCACGACCGGTTGTGGTTGTTGCGCGGTGGTCGGCTCGCTCAGCGCTGGTGGGCTGAGTGGCGGCGGTGTCGGCGCTGACTGTGCCGTCGCAAAGGCATTGTCCAGAGCAATGGCACCTGGCGAAGCTGGTGCTGGGCTGGTGCCCAGAGCCGCCATTTGAATGTCGTCAATGGTCGGTGCTGGTGTTGGTGCTGGGACTGTTAGACCCGCCACGGTCGAGGGTGCGCTCCACGTGCCATCGACGCTGGCGTAGGGCGGAAGAATAGGGGAGGGCGCCGCGTAGCGATCACGCGGTGCGCTGGCAATCTCTGTTTCGGCTGGAGCCGTCTGCGCGGGCAGGCTCGCGACAACTGTGCGGCTTGGCGCTGAAGGTACTTCTGCGGCTGGCTCTGGGGTGTTGCCACCAAATAAGGCTTGCAGGAAACCACCGCCGCTTTCACCTGGTAGCACGATGTCGCCGTCACCATCATTTTGTGCAGTTGAGGCACTGGAGCCTGACGATGCAAACACTGTGCGACCGCCGCCGCGCTGAAGCTCGCGCTGGGCCTGTTCGAAGCCTGGCATGGGCTGCCCGTCGGCCGGAATATGGATGGTGCGACCATTGGGGAACACGCGCGAGAGCTGTGATCGTGTCATCCGTGGCCACATGCGCACCGAACCGGTGTCGAGGTGAACAAAAGGGGTGGCAGAGCGTGGATAAAAGCCGACGCCGCCTTGCTGCAAACGCAGACCCGCTGCGCGAATTTCAGCGGCGGACACACCGGGAATGAAGAAGTCCATCGCCCGGCCCTGAGTGTGTTGAGAATTGCGCGCCACGCCAGAGGACCGGCGGCGCAACATGTTGTTGGTTGCTGGCGACCTGTAGGCGGAAACAACGTGGATGGGTTCGCTGGCACCCACTTCGCGGTAAACGGTCCAGACGATGTCAAAGAGGTCCGGATCAATCCGTGTCACCTCGTCACGCCGCCAGTCACGCAAAAACCGATTGAGCTGATTAAGGCCGGCTTGAACGAAACGTCCATTGCGCTTGTAGGTGACAGTCAGCCGTTCATGGGTGTGGGTGTTGTAAAGCGAAAGCGTTCGATCTTGCGCCAAGCTTAGCGATGCGCCGAACGCAAAAAACGAAAGAGCGGTGATGAGCAGGAGAAGCGAAACACGCTTGGCAAAAACAGTTTTGGCTGTGGCTTGCGTGATCATGCCCGTTAGCAATGCACGCGTTCTGGCCTGATGCGCCATGTCCATTCGTGCTGTCCCGTGTCCCAAACTGCCCTCGCTTGCGTTGCAAGTTGCGCAAGCTGCGTTGCGATGTCCCCAATGACGTTCGCGCGTTGCTTGCCCGCCGTCCACAGACGACGCTTGCATGGTCCCAACCGACTGTACCCAACACCGGTAAAACTTGGTCAAATCATGGCGCAGCGCCTTGAGCAAGCGCAAGTGGCTTACGCTTCCATGATTAGGGTTAAGCCCCGGTTACCAAAGCGAAACCGCTTTCTGCCAACGATCCGATTTCGACAGGTGACCATTCCTTGATGTGAGGCGTCGATTGCTGATGCATTCTGCATTTGAGTTGGGGAGCAATTCGCTGCCTCTCGCTCCAATAAAACGCGACTTGCGATAAGGCTGTCGTGGAGAAAAAGCAGGATGCTTTAGCTGCTGGCGAAACCCAATGCGTCCAGCACGCGGCCATGATGACCATAGATGTCACGCGCCATGATCAGGCGACCCTCATCATTCACGCGAGCGGTGAAGTAGGTGAGATGGACCTGAATATGATTGTCGAGAATCAGGTTGCGCTCGCTTGGACCCTGCAGGGAACGGGCACGCGCCAAATCCCAGTCTGGCTCGTTGGTAAGCAGCGCTTCAGCGAATGCCCATGGGTCGAGCACGCGCACGCAGCCATGGCTGAAGGCTCGTTGGTCGCGTCCGAAGAGGCCTCGTGATGGTGTGTCGTGGAAGTAGATCGCGTGCTGGTTGGGAAACATGAACTTGATTTCGCCGAGCGCGTTGCGAGCGCCAGGGCGCTGGCGGATTCGCGGCATGCCAAGCTCGGCAGCTGCATGCCAGTTGATGGCGAAGGGGTCGACCGTTTGGCCGTTGTAGATGACCTCGTAATTGCCGCGATGAGCATAGCCAGGGTCCTGTAGAAGACGCGGGAGGATCTCATTGCGGGCGATCGAGGATGGCACATTCCAATAGGGGTTCACCGCCATGTATTCCATTTCATCGGAAAAGATGGCTGTGCGGTGGCGTCGTTGACCAACCACTGTGCGGGTGGTGAAAATGCTTTCACCATCGCGCATCACCCAAAGCCGGTACTCGGGCACATTGGCAATGACGTGGAAATCACCAAGCTCGCGCGGCATCCAGCGCCATCGTTCCATGTTGGCGATGATGTGTGGTACCAAATCGCCTGCTTGCTCGTTAAGCGCAGCGAATGTTGCCGGACCGACAATGCCATCGGCCGTCAGATTGTGTTCGGCCTGAAACACTTTGATCGCGGCATCGAGCGTCTCATCAAACAGGTTGGGGTTGGGCGGCGTCGGCACAGGATCTTCGTCCGAGCGCGTGCTGACCAGCCGTACATCGGCGTCATCAACACTTGCCGTCATCATCATATCGGGCAGGCCAAGGCGCTCGCGTAGCTGTGGGACGCGCGGATCGATGTCACCAAGACGGATCGTCCCGCCTTCGGCGATGGGCTGCAAGATTTCCGTTTCAGAGCGCTGACGCAGTTTGGCCAGTTCCTCGCGCAAGGCATGGAACTGTTCATGCGGTGGGTGGTAGCTCAGCAATGCCTGTCGCGGATCGCTGGCCGCTAGCAAGGACGGCATCACCGTTGAAGGGTCAACGAAATTGCGCTCCAGCGTGATGTCGGAAGCAATGCTGGACGGGTTCACGCGCCCGGTTGTTGCATGGCGAGCGTAGCGTATCGCCCACAGCGTCATACCAACATCGGCGCGGGCGGCAGCCATGGCGTCGCCAGCTTGACCATCCTTGGCAATGAACGCGATGTTTTCAAAGTCGACGGGGTTGAGGCCGTAGCTGTCAGCGGTCTCAAAAACATCGAGCAGTGTTGCGCCCAGTTCATTCAGCTTGCCGGCCGTCAGAAAAAGCGGTGCATGGCCACGGCTTGCGTAAAACGCTTCGGCTGCTTGGCGCTCCTGGCTTGTGGTCTCGCCATCATTTTCCAGGCCTTGACCGACGATGGCAGCGATGGACTGCCTGGTGAGCGTGTCGAGCATCCGGGCATCACGCGCAGCGATCGCTGTTTCGTCGATCTCATATTGATCGACGCTTTGTACCGGTGCCACGGTCGTCGTTGCCGGGGTGAGGTTGCGTGCAACGACTGTGTTTGGACGCTCAGGCGTTAGCGTGGGCAGGGCCAGTTCAAGCCGAGGGTCGATAGGAACAAGGCTCGTCGCGGCCGTGTCTGTTTCCGGTGCGATCTCTAGAATGGCTTGGGCGATAGCGTCTTCAACGCATACCGGATTGATTTCACATTCGAGGTCTAGCGGAGCTCGATCTGCGGCGTGGCTGAGGCCTACAAGAGCGGTGGAAAAAGCAGTCGCCAAAAGAAAAGTGCACGTTCTCAAAGCTATTGTCTCCTCATCGCTGCGCGAGTCTCTGCCCGTCGCCAGCCGAATGCCAGAATGTGTGCGCCCCTGTCTGTGACGCGAATCACCTCACTCAGAGGCACTCTGTCACCGCTCAAGGGGTGACAGAGTGCCTGCAACCCTGCAAGCGCACGGAGGCCACGGCCGTGCTCAAATCCGCGTGAAGCTAAGCCGACAACCTTGAAGGTTGCTCTTGTGCAACAGCGTCAGCGCCCTCTGCGGTTCCATCTGGGTTGGATGCATCGATTTGGTACTCGCTGAGTTTGCGGTAGAGCGTTGATCGTCCAATGCCCAGCGAGCGAGCGACCTCGCTCATGTGCCCACCAAGATGGCCAATGGCAAAGCGGATCGCTTGTTCTTCCAAGGCGGCCAGCGTTCGTGGTGCTCCAGCGCCATCGGTCAAGTCAGCCATGCCATAGCGCGATGCGGCGTCGATCATGCCTGATTGTGGGGCGCTCTGCCCCAACATGGCTTGGCTTGGAGCTTTGGCTGGCGGTGGCGCAAGTGGGGCTGATTTGGCTGTTTCAAGCGGCAGCACCATGCCTTCATGCGCGGCGATTTGTGGGAATTCAGCTGGTGTCAGCTGGTCGCCATCGCAGAGCACAACAGCACGGAAAACGGCGTTTTCAAGCTGACGAATATTACCTGGCCACGAATAGCTGCTGACAAGTTCAAGCGCTGGGGCGGAGATGCCGCGGATGTGGCGTTTGCCCTCTTCAGCGGCAAAGCGCACCAAGAAATGCTGAATCAGGTGGCTAATATCGTCCATGCGCTCGCGCAACGGTGGCACCCAGATGGGGAAAACGTTGAGGCGGTAATAAAGGTCTTCGCGGAACAAGCCATCACGGGTCAGATCAATAAGCGGTCGGTTGGTTGCCGAGATCAGCCGAAAATCGGCCCGTGCCGGGGCTTTGGCGCCGATGGGATCGATCTCGCCATTTTGTAGGGCGCGGAGAAGCTTGACCTGAATATCAAGCGGCAATTCGCCGATCTCATCGAGAAAAAGCGTCCCGCCATGGGCTTCGGCGAACTTGCCAATATGTTTTTCATTGGCGCCGGTGAAGGCACCTTTCTCGTGGCCAAAAAGCACCGACTCGACGAGTTTTTCTGGGATCGCACCGCAATTGACGGTCACCAGAGCTTTGTTGCGGCGAGGGCTTGAACCTTTGATCGCTCGAGCGATCATCTCTTTGCCGACACCGGACTCGCCTTCAATCAAGATCGGTATTTGCGATTTGGCAGCCCGTTCGGCGAGTTGCACCACGCGGGCCATCGCTGGTGAGCGGGTGATGATATCGGTGACGGTAAGACGTCCCTCAGCGGAGCGCTTGATCTGGCTGACTGTGTCTTCCAACGCGCTCATCTTCAGCGCATTGGCAAGGCAAACGCGAAGCCGTTCCGGTGAGACCGGCTTCACAATGAAATCGCTGGCGCCAAGCTTCATGGCGGAGACAACGGTATCGATAGAGCCTTGTGATGTTTGAACGATGACAGGGATCGCATTGCCATCAGCTTTCAACGCCGACAGCACGCCCATCCCATCCAGGTCTGGCATAATAAGATCAAGCAGGATGGCTTTGATGGTTTTGCCATCGGGAGAACGCAGAAAGTTCAGCGCTTCTTGGCCGCTCTCCAAACAGATGGGTGTATGGCCCAGGCGGGTTAGCGATGCTTCGAGCAGCCGCCTTTGTACAGGATCGTCATCAACAATGAGAACTGAGGAACGCAAGGACACGCACTTCTCCACGCAATACTGCCGTTGGTCGGGGTAATCGACCTGTTTCGATAGGGGACAGCATGCCGTGATAGGGTAAACGGGCGATTAAGCATAAAAACCGTTTGCGGGCTTTCTTCGTAACAACAGATTACCGCCGTCACACAAACGGGCCTTGCGCGGGCTCCAGGTGGCGCGTACCGCTACGCGCCAAAATCAACAAAAAGGATAAGCCTTAGTATGACCGCGCGCGATGCAGCCCTGAACAATCTGCCTGAATGGGACCTTTCAGCTCTCTATGACGGAATCACAAGCGACCAGGTGAGCGCAGACCTCGAGAAGGTGCTGGCGGACTCCCAGGCATTTGAGGCGACCTACAAAGGCGAGCTTGCCAATCGTTTGGCTGAGGGCGGGGCAAAGCTGGCTGAGGCCATCACTTCCTATGAAGCGATCGAAGAGCTTATGGGGCGGCTCTATTCGTTTGCCGGCCTGGTCTACTCAGAAAACACCACCGACCCTGAACGCGCGAAGTTTTTTGGTGATTGCCAGGAAAAACTGACAACAGCCTCATCGCACCTCATCTTTTTCACCTTGGAACTCACCAAGCTGGATGATGACGAGCTTGCTGCCGGATACGCCGACGAGGCGCTTGCCCGCTACAAGCCCTGGATTGACGACACGCTGCGCGAAAAGCCCTACCAGTTGGAAGATCGCCTGGAGCAGTTGCTGCATGAAAAATCGGTCACCGGGCGTGCAGCTTGGAACCGGCTGTTTGATGAAACGATTGCCAGCTTGCGCTTCGACGTTGATGGCCAGTCGCTATCGCTGGAACCAACGCTCTCGCTGCTCCAGGACAATGATGGGGCCAAGCGGAAGGCGGCTGCGGAAGCCGTTAGCCAGACCCTTGGTGGCGAGCTGCGAACGTTCACATTGATCACCAATGTTTTGGCCAAAGACAAGGAAATCTCTGACCGGTGGCGCGGCTTTGAGGATGTTGCCGACAGCCGCCACTTGGCCAACCGGGTTGAGGGTGAGGTGGTCGACGCACTGGTATCGTCGGTTCGAGCCAGCTTTCCCAAGCTTTCCCATCGCTACTATGCGCTCAAAGCGAAATGGATGGGTCAGGATGCGCTCGACTATTGGGACCGCAACGCGCCTCTGCCCAATGCTGATAAAAAGCTGATCGGTTGGGATGAGGCTAAGGGCATTGTGCTTGATGCCTATCAGCGGTTTTCGCCGGAAATGGCGACCATCGGTAAGCGGTTCTTTGATGAGAACTGGATTGATGCGCCGTCACGAGAGGGCAAATCGCCGGGCGCCTTTTCTCATCCGACTGTGCCAAGTGCGCATCCTTACATTCTGCTCAACTATCAAGGTCGCACACGTGATGTGATGACGCTTGCCCATGAGCTTGGCCATGGTGTGCACCAGGTGCTTGCTGGCAGACAGGGTGCGCTGATGGCGCAGACGCCGCTGACGCTTGCAGAAACGGCCAGTGTGTTTGGCGAGATGCTGACCTTCCGCTCGGTGCTGTCGCAAACCGATGATGTCGCTCAGCGCAAGAGCCTGTTGGCGGGCAAGGTTGAGGACATGATCAACACGGTTGTGCGCCAGATCGCGTTCTACACGTTTGAACGCAAAGTGCATGAAGCGCGCAAGCAAGGCGAACTGACCTCTGAGCAGCTCTGTGATCTTTGGATTTCGGTTCAACATGAGAGCCTGGGCGATGCGGTGCGATTTGATGATGGCTACCGTCCGTTCTGGACCTATATTGGCCACTTCATCCACTCGCCCTTCTATGTCTATGCCTATGCGTTCGGGGACTGTCTGGTGAATGCACTCTATGCCCGTTACGAGAACGCGCATGCGGGCTTTACTGAGCATTATCTGGACCTGCTGCGCGCGGGTGGCTCCAAGCCCTATAGCGAACTGTTGGTGCCGTTTGGCCTTGATGCGCGTGATCCCAACTTCTGGCAGGCCGGGCTGAATGTGATTTCAGGCTTCATTGATGAGCTTGAGGCCTTAGACGCGTAAGCTGCCCCGCCACACCATTGTTATTGCCGGGCGTGACCCGGCATCCACTTCGCTGGTAGGCCTTTGCCTGGTTCCTCGGATCAAGTCCGAGGATACCACAGTGGAATGCTGAATTTATTGGCCTATCTATGCGTAGCAGAGCATCCCCCCTCGCATGTGAAAGACAGCAATGGCCAATGAGCGCAACGACAATGAACGCAACCGCCTGACAGGACGGCTAGGGCGCTACGCTCGCGTTGGTACATCGGTCGGTGGTGTTGCGGCGACCATGGCGCGGCGTCGGCTATTCGGTGGGGCGAAGGTCAATCCTGCTGATGCTGAGGCGTTGGCCGAAGCGCTGGGTGGGCTGAAAGGCCCATTGATGAAAGTTGCGCAGCTTATCTCCACGATTCCAGATGCAGTTCCAGCAGAATATGCCGCTGAGTTGCAGAAGCTGCAAAGCGAGGCGCCGCCGATGGGCTGGGCGTTCGTGAAGCGGCGCATGCGCGCGGAACTGGGTGCTGGTTGGCAGCAAAGATTTGAAAGCTTTGAGCACGCACCGACGGCGGCGGCATCGCTGGGGCAAGTGCACAAGGCCCGCTCGCTGGATGGCCACGATCTGGCGGTGAAGCTGCAATATCCAGATATGGCCTCGGCGGTGGCGGCTGACCTTCAGCAGCTTGATTTCATCTTTTCGCTGTTCCGCCGCATGGATGCGGCCATCGATCCATCGGAGATGAAGCAGGAGACCGCCGAACGTCTGCGCGAGGAACTCGACTACGTGCTCGAGGCGGCCCATGCTCGCCTTTATCGTAACTTTTTTGGAACAGATGATGCACTGGTGCGTGTGCCGGATGTGGTGGATGAGCTTTCAACCGGGCGTTTGCTGACACTTGGATGGCTGGACGGCGAGAAAATCCTTGATTTCAAGGACGAGAGCCAGGAGGTGCGCAACCGGCTTTCAACCGCCATCTTCCACGCCTGGTGGCGGCCCTTTGCCCATATCGGTGTCATCCATGGCGACCCGCATCTTGGCAACTATCAGGTGTTTAAGCGAGATGGCGCGCCGGAAGGCATCAACCTTCTGGACTATGGTTGCATCCGCAAGTTCCCTGCCCGGTTCGTTGAAGGGGTTCTCCAGCTCAACGAAGGGCTGATGAAGGATGACGAAGATCAAATCGTCCATGCTTATGAGCTTTGGGGTTTTGAGAACCTGACCAAAGAGCTGCGCGATGTGCTCAACATCTGGGCGCGTTTCATCAATGGGCCTCTTCTAGAAGACAAGGTGCGCGCTGTGGCTGCAGGTGTGAATGCCACCGAGTATGGCCGCGAGCAGGCGATCATGGTGCGCAAGGAGCTTCAGCGTCTTGGCCCGGTGAAAATTCCGCGCGAGTTTGTCTTTATGGACCGGGCGGCCATTGGTCTGGGTGGGGTTTTCTTGCACCTCAAAGCAGAGCTCAATTTCTATCAGCTGTTCCAGAAAGAGATTGAAGACTTCAACGCCGCACAGCTGGTCGAGAAGCAAACCGAGGCGATGATCGAAGCTGGGCTGGAGCCTATTTCAGTGCAAGAGCATGGCCTAGATGCCCTCGAACCAGCGATCGCAGCGCAATAAGAGACGCTTTGGCGGTCAGAGTGCATTGTCAGCCGCCGCCAAGCTGGTGTAAGCGCTTTGACCAATCCCAGTCATGCCGATTTTAGGAGAGCGCCCGTGTCTGACGCTGCCGAGAAGACCACGCCCGTTGCCAACGATTACAACGAGCACAACCGCACATTTGAAATCTTTATCCAGCTGCTGAAATGGGGCACCGTACTTGTTGTCCTGGTGCTGATCCTGATGGCGATTTTCTTGCTCTAAACAGGCATTGCCCTATCTGGCGGGATAGTCTGCCAGCCAAGGCTGGTTGCGCTGACGCAGCCACAATGCTTGGTTGTTCTCTCATTTGTTTCCAAGGTCCAGGTTCTCTGGGTCCGCGTATCAAGGACGCATTTCCATGGTCAAAATTGCGGTTCCGGCAGAGACCGACCCCAATGAGGGTCGGGTTGCCATCACGCCCGACACGGTCAAACGCTTCAAAGCGTTAGGTGCTGATGTCACGGTTCAGGCAGGTGCGGGCACAACCTCGCGCCTCCCAGACGAAGCCTACACCGAAGAAGGTGCAACCATCGCTAAGGATGCCAAGGCGACGGTCGCCGAGGCTGACATTATCTTGCGCGTGCGCCGCCCATCCGATGCTGACATGAAGAGCTATCCCAAAGGTGCTCTCCTGGTGGCGTCCATGGACCCATATGGCAATGAAAAATCTGTCGAGGCGATGGCCAAAGCCGGGCTGACCGGTGTTGCGATGGAGTTCATGCCGCGGATTACCCGCGCTCAGGTGATGGACATTCTTTCCAGTCAGGCCAACCTTGCGGGCTACCAAGCGGTGATTGATGCTGCCGAAGTTTATGACCGCGCGATGCCGATGATGATGACGGCGGCTGGCACGGTGCCGGCAGCCAAAGTGTTCGTCATGGGTGCTGGTGTTGCTGGTCTCCAGGCGATTGCAACGGCCCGTCGGTTGGGTGCCGTTGTTTCTGCCACCGATGTGCGGCCTGCTTCTAAAGAGCAGGTGGAATCGCTTGGTGCCAAGTTCATTGCTGTTGAGAACGAAGAGTTCAAACAGGCTGAGACATCTGGCGGTTACGCCAAAGAGATGTCCGACGATTACAAGAAGCAGCAAGCTGAGCTGGTTGCCTCGCACATTGCCAAGCAAGATATCGTGATCACAACGGCGTTGATACCAGGTCGTCCGGCGCCGCGCCTTGTAACCAAAGACATGATCAACGCGATGAAACCTGGCTCGGTGCTGGTCGACTTGGCGGTTGAGCGCGGTGGTAACGTGGAAGGTGCAAAAGCGGGTGACGTGGTCGAGGCTGGCCCTGCCAAAGTTGTTGGCTATCTCAACGTACCCGGGCGGATCGCGGCCACAGCTTCGTTGTTGTTTGCCAAGAACCTCTACTCTTTTGTCGAGACGTTGATCGACAAAGAAAACAAGGCGCTTGCCATCAACTGGGATGATGAGTTGGTGCAGGCCACTGTGCTGACCCGCGATGGTGCCGTGGTGCACCCAAACTTCGCACCTAAGAGCGATACCCCCAAAACGGATGCGCCCAAACAGGACGCTGATACATCTGATGCTCCTGAAGAGGAGGCTAAATCATGAGCGATGCAACCAACGAAGCGCTGTTAGAGGCGCGCGAGGCCGCAGAAGCAGCGCAAGACGCGGCGGCACAGGCGGCGGACGCTGCCGCACACGCTACAAGCATTGCCGAACGGCTGGCATCCGGCGGGCTGGAAGGCAGTGCTGATGCTATGGCCGCAGTGGCCCATGGAGCAAGCGGCGGGGCAATTGATCCGTTTGTCTTCCGCCTGTCGATCTTCGTGCTGGCGATCTTTGTTGGCTACTATGTGGTTTGGTCGGTGACACCGGCTTTGCACACCCCGCTTATGTCAGTGACCAACGCCATCTCTTCGGTGATCGTGGTGGGTGCACTGCTTGCTGTTGGTGTGGATGTGGCAAGCGCCGAAGGCACCGGTTTGGCGCGTGCCTTTGGGTTCGTGGCGCTGATCCTCGCCTCGGTGAACATCTTTGGTGGCTTTCTCGTCACCCAGAGAATGCTCGCCATGTACAAGAAAAAAGAACGATAGGGCGGGACTGAGATCATGAGTGCTAATCTTGCAGCCCTGTTTTACCTGATTGCAGGTGTTCTTTTCATTATGAGTTTGCGGGGTCTTTCGAGCCCTGAATCCTCGCGCCAAGGCAACATGTACGGCATGGTCGGTATGGCCATCGCCGTGGTGACGACACTGTTCCTCACCAACCTCACCATGGGATCGATCCTGCTGATCCTTCTCGGTATCGGGATCGGTGGTGGTATCGGTGCGGTCATCGCCAAGCGCATCCCAATGACGGCCATGCCGCAGCTTGTGGCAGCCTTCCACTCGCTGGTTGGTCTGGCCGCTGTTCTGGTGGCTGCTGCCGCGCTCTACGCGCCGCAGGCTTTTGGATTGGGTGACGTTGGTACCATCAAAACGGCCGCTCTGATTGAGATGGCTTTGGGTGCTGCCATCGGTGCAATCACGTTCACTGGGTCGATTATCGCTTTCGCCAAGCTTGATGGGCGCATGTCCGGCAAACCGATCATGTTGCCATCACGGCACTTGATCAACATCGCTTTGGCTGTTGCGCTTGTGGTGTTGACGGTTGTTCTGGTCGGCACTGAAAGCCACTTCATCTTCTGGATGATTGTGCTGGCAGCCCTGATTCTGGGCGTTTTGATCATCATCCCGATTGGTGGCGCCGACATGCCCGTCGTGGTGTCGATGCTTAACTCCTATTCCGGTTGGGCTGCTGCGGGCATTGGTTTTACGCTTGGCAACACAGCGTTGATCATCACAGGCGCATTGGTCGGTTCATCGGGTGCGATCCTCTCTTACATCATGTGTAAGGGCATGAACCGATCGTTCTTCTCCGTTATTCTGGGCGGCTTTGGTGGCGATGATGCTGCAGCCGGCGCGGGTGGTGAAGAAGAAACCCGTCCGGTTAAGCAGGGGTCCGCTGACGATGCCGCCTTCATGATGAAGAATGCCGGCAAAGTCATCATTGTACCCGGTTACGGTATGGCCGTTGCGCAAGCCCAGCACGCGCTGCGGGAGATGGCTGATACGCTGAAAGCTGAAGGCGTGGAGGTGAAGTACGCCATCCACCCTGTGGCTGGCCGTATGCCTGGACACATGAACGTGCTCTTGGCTGAGGCGAACGTGCCGTACGATGAGGTCTTCGAACTTGAAGACATCAACAGCGAGTTCTCGACCGCTGATGTGGCCTTTGTTATCGGCGCCAACGATGTGACCAACCCGGCAGCCAAGACCGACCCACAGTCGGCCATCTATGGCATGCCGATCTTGAACGTTGCGGACTCTGGCACTGTGCTGTTTGTCAAACGCGGCATGGCATCTGGCTATGCTGGGGTGCAGAACGAGCTGTTCTTCCGCGACAACACGATGATGTTGTTCTCCGATGCCAAGAAGATGGTCGAGGATATTGTGAAGGCGCTTTAGGGCTCCGACGTGTCGCAGATATCAAGTTCACAAACCCGCTCAGGTGACCCTGGGCGGGTTTGTTCGTTTCGGGCCAACGTGCTCGCCCGGGCGTTCAACTATCCTTACAGTCGGCCTTCTGTTCCCGTGCACTTTCATCAAGGGCGTGCTGCCCGCTTTTCGCCGTGTGGCGTGCGAGGGAGCGGACGATCTCTCCACGTGGAAGGAGTTGGGCTTTGTGCGCCGGTTCTGGCGGTTGGGTCCAACGCAGCCGTGTCAGTCTTGCGGCGCAAGTTTGGTGTAAAGCCGGTCTCTGTGATGCAAGGGCCTGTGCGTGTTTCCGGCTATGTCACAGCGCACTCAGCCCATATTGCGCGCTATGGCGCTATGCCAGCAACACTGGTCGAGCAGTCGGGTGGGCTCACAATGGCCCATCTGCAACTCATTCCGGTTGCGTTCTTACAAGCGCTGGATGCCAGTGAAGCTGTTGGCACTAATTATGATCGGGTATGGCTGGAGCAGCGCATCGACGTGCCATGGCTTGGCGTGCGTCTGACCGGTGTGTGGACGTATCGGTCGCTCCATGGCCCGGTCGTCAACGGCGAAGGTTTGATGGAACTCGGCCCTCAGAAGCAAGCCCTTGCTCATGCAGCTGAATGTGCTGGATGGCAGCTAGAGTTGGAGCCGTTTGTTTATCTGATGGTGCGTGATGCAGGTTTTAGAGGCGCAGTAACCCAGGCCTTGAAAGCCTAAGGCAGAACCTAGTTCACCCGGCCGAGGCCCTGCATTGCAACGCGATTGTTTTCATCAATCGTCAAGGCGCGCTGATAGGACACGCGGGCGTTTTCTAAGCTGCCTGCGGCCTCATACGCGATTCCGCGATTGATCCACGCATCGATGTTGCGCGAGTCGCGGCCGAGCACGGCATCAAAGTCTTCAATCGAAGCGCTCCAATCCCGCAGGGCCAGATAGCTTAAGCCGCGCGCCATGTAAGGTTCGGTGGCATTGGGATTGAAGCCAATGGCGGTGGTGAAATCTTCAATCGCCAGCACATGATTGTTCTGTGACTGGAAGATAAGCGCGCGGTTGTAATAAGCGCGCGCATCAGAAGAATTGAGCAGGATAGCTCGCTCATAGTCCGACAAGGCTTCCGGGAAACGTCCAGCTTCGCGATAGATGTTGCCGCGCCCCACATAGGCAGCATCATAGGCCGGGTTGGCAGCGATAGCGGCAGAGTAGTCGGCCAGGGCCTGCGCGCTGTTGCCCATCTCACGATGAACAAGGGCGCGGTTGGCAAGAGCCTGGTAAAAGCTCGGGTTGAGCGCCAACGCCTGATTGAAATCGGCCAGCGCATCATTGTAGCGACCCTCGCGACCATAGGCCGTGCCACGCATATTGTAGGCACCAGGGTCTTGCGGATTGGATGAGATGACTTCGGTGAGCGAGGCGATGTTTACCGCTTGGCTTGCAGCTAGCGGCCCGGTGGCCTGGTTGAGACCAGCGGTTTGACATGCGGCCAAAAAGAGAGCCGCGCAGGTAGCAAGCGCAACACGCGGCATCCAGCGCAAGGTCGACGCTCGATGGGCCGTTTGCTTGCCTTGGTTGGTGTCAAAGTGTGGTGAAACGCAAACCATGAAAACCCTCAGCATGACCCCGGTGGAGCGCGCTGCTAGACTAGAACGCGCAATCCCCGCGCTACAATGATGCGCATCATAGGCGCATCGTCCAGCTTTGGTGAGGGGTTATTCTGGCAGAATAGGGGCTGGCGCCAGACTTAACGGCGGCCTTTGCCTGGAAGCAGACCTTCGCGCTGTGCGCGTTTACGGGCCAGCTTGCGAGCACGACGAATGGCTTCAGCCTTTTCGCGGGCTTTCTTTTCAGACGGCTTTTCGTAATGGCCGCGAAGTTTCATTTCACGAAAGATGCCTTCACGCTGCATCTTCTTTTTCAGGGCTTTGAGCGCCTGATCAACATTGTTGTCCCGAACGAGTACCTGCACGTGTCATCCTGTCGTTGTCGCCGTGGCCTATGCTTTGCCGTGCCAGAGGGCGAAAAGGGTGTTTTGTTTCAATGCGTTGTAGATCAACAGAGTATTGGGCCAAACCAGCAGCAAAGCCGCGTTTGGACGCCCCAATGGCCGCCCGATGGCGCTCCTCATCCAACCTACAATGCGGAATGAGGTGGGCGGATACCAGATCGACTGCGGTTTGTCCACAAAGCTGACATGCTTTTGCACGCGGTTGGCCTGACTTTATGTGCGTGGCGCAATGCGCGTGATGTGGCCCATCTTTCGGCCTTTTCGCACATCTGCCTTGCCGTAAAGATGGATTTGGGTGTCGGGTCTTGCTGCATGTGAGGCAAGCTCTTCGACATCCGGTCCAACAAGATTCGTCATGACCGCGTCTGAATGACGTTCTGGCGCGCCGAGTGGCCACCCGGCGACGGCGCGTATGTGATTGTCGAACTGGTCATGCAGACATGCATCCATGGTCCAGTGGCCAGAATTGTGCACACGCGGTGCGATCTCATTGATCAGAAGGGTTCCTTGTTCCGTGACAAAGAACTCCACCGTCAGCACACCAACATGCTCAAGTGCGACGGCAACCTTAACGGCTGCTTCTTGTGCTTGGCGCGTCAAGTCCGGTGTCACGTTGAACGCTGAAAACTGACCAACCGATGACGTGTCGAGAATGCCGTCCTTATGGATATTGACCGGCACGTCATAGGCCACCGCGTTGCCATCAATGTCACGTGCAATGATAGCTGAGACCTCGGCCACAAAAGCAATGCGCGCTTCAAGCACTGCTGGCGCTGCGCCAATCGCCTGCCAGGCCTGATGGGCGTCGATGTCAGCCGTTTGGAGGCGTGTCTGGCCCTTGCCGTCATACCCAAGCCGGCGGGTTTTCAGGACTGTGTCACCACCGAGCGCAGTGTGGGCGCGCTCTATTGCGTCTGGACCATCAATCGCGGCGTAGGGCGCAACGTTCAGCCCTAAACGTTCCAAAAACTGTTTTTCGGTGAGGCGGTCTTGGCTGGTTTCCAGTGAGGCCAAGCCCGGGTGGAGCGGAACCGCGCCTGCCAGCTGTTCCAGGCTGGCCTTGGGGACGTTTTCAAACTCAAACGTTACGACTTGGCAGGCCTTTGCAAACGAGGCGAGTGCGTTGCCATCGGTGTAGCTGGCGCAGGTGTGAGTGGCAGCGACTTCTGCCGCTGGCGCGTCTTTGGCTGGATCGAAGATATGGATTTTTAGCCCATAGCGTGCCGCTGACATGGCAAGCATGCGCCCCAGCTGACCGCCGCCAAGAATGCCGATGGTGCTACCAGGCTGGAGGGCGTTCATCAGGTTGGGTCGTCCACCGGAGCAGCGGCAACACCATCGGTGCGTGCCTGTCGCCAAGCTTTTAGGCGATCTGCCAGATCATCGTCCGACAGTGCCAAGATGCTTGCCGCCATAAGTCCGGCGTTGGAGGCACCGGCCTTGCCGATAGCGAGGGTTCCAACAGGCACACCGGCGGGCATCTGGACAATGGAAAGAAGGCTATCTTGCCCTTGAAGCGCAGTCACTGACACCGGCACACCAAGCACAGGCAAGGTGGTCATTGCGGCAACCATGCCTGGAAGATGGGCGGCGCCACCGGCTCCAGCGATGATCACTTTGTGACCGGCGTCTTCGGCACCCTTGGCAAAAGCCGTCATACGATCTGGCGTTCGATGAGCGGAGACAATTTTTGTCTCATAAACCACGCCCAACTCATCAAGTCGGTCAGCGGCATGGCGCATGGTCGGCCAATCGGACTGGCTGCCCATGATGATGGCCACTGGGGCCTCGCCGGATCGAGGTGCGTGATGTGAGGACATGAAAGGCGGCTTTGCTTAAGCGATGATGTCGGGAAGCAACTGATCTTCGAGCACAATCATGCGATCTTTCAAGATGAGCTTGCGCTTTTTGAGCCGTTGAAGTTGCAGATGATCAGCACGTCCCGTTTCGATGAGGGCCTCAATGGCTGCATCGAGGTCGCGGTGTTCCTGGCGCAGCTTGGCCAGTTCCTGGCGCGCATCCTGATCATCATTGGAAGGCGTGGGGGTCATAAACGGGTAACTCGACCGACGAAAACTGTCCGCAAAATGCGGTCGCGAGCCAGCATCGATACCATGCTCTTTTGCAGTGCGCTACTCGCCCCCTGATTCCGAACCGGTTTTTCGTGCATTGCAGTATAAAAAGATGCGGATAGGCGATGCGAACAGCGCGATTATTTGAAAAGTCAATCTGTACGACCCAAAATCAGTATGGCAGCCTCATTTTGTTAGAAAAAGGAGGATTGCATGACGGTTGAATCTCATCTCGCCGAATTGGAGCGGCGGCACCTCGCGATTGACAGCAAGATTTCTGACGAAGAGCGGCGACCGGCCAAGGATGGCCTGGAGATTGCTGCACTTAAGAGACAGAAACTCAGTTTGAAGGATGAGATGGAGCGTTTGCGTAAGGAGACAGTGGGCACCAGGGCCAACTAGCCCCTTTTTGGAGTGACATGTCACCAAGCCGTCTGGCGCTCGCCGGGCGGCTTTTTTGTTGGTCTATAGGCGTAGAGTTTGATGAAGCTCATCACCTTTTGCCCAGCTTGCGGGCAAGAAGCAGATTGGGCACACCTGTCAGCAGCACTGCGACATCAAGAAAAGATCCGAAACCGGATACAGGGAAGGGAACCGCCATGAGCGCTTCAAGCCAGAACTATCATCAAACCTATCAAAGCTGGCAGGAAGACCCTCTGGCTTTTTGGGCCCACGCTGCCCAAGGCGTGGATTGGATGAGCCCGTTTGAGCGTGTGTTTGATCCAAGTGCTGGTGTTTATGGCCGTTGGTTCCCTGGCGGTGTCTGCAACACAGCCTACAACTGTCTTGATCGTCATGTGGAGCGCGGGCGTAAGGGCCAGGCGGCGCTTATCTATGACAGCCCGATCACGGGTTCAAAGAAAGTCTACTCCTTTGAGGATTTGCGCGATGAGGTGAGCGCTTTTGGCGCGGTGCTGAAAAACCTCGGTGTCGGTAAGGGCGACCGCGTTGTTGTCTATATGCCGATGATCCCTGAAGCAGCGATTGCAATGCTGGCCTGCGCCCGCATTGGGGCCATCCATTCGGTGGTGTTTGGTGGGTTTGCGGCCAGTGAGCTTGCCACCCGCATCGACGATGCCCGTCCCAAGGCGATTATCTCCGCCTCGTGCGGCATCGAGCCCAACAGGGTGATCGCCTACAAACCGCTGCTGGACGAGGCGATTGACCTTTCAACGCACAAGCCAGAGCTCACGGTCATCAAGCAGCGCGAACAGAAGCCGTGTGACCTGATTGACGGACGTGATCACGACTATGACGCGCTGCTCGCCGATGCCAATGCGCGCGGTATCGATAGCGATCCAGAGCCTATGGACGCCACTGATCCGCTCTACATTCTCTACACCTCTGGCACGACTGGTATCCCCAAGGGCGTGGTGCGCGACCATGGCGGCCACATGGTGGCCCTCAATTGGACGATGAGCGCGATTTACGACATGCAACCCGGCGACGTGTTTTGGGCAGCCTCCGACGTCGGTTGGGTGGTCGGTCATTCCTACATTGTCTACGCGCCTCTGCTGGCCGGCTGCACGACCATTCTCTACGAAGGCAAACCGGTTGGTACGCCCGATCCAGGTGCGTTTTGGCGGGTGATTGAAGAGCACAAGGTGTCCTCCCTCTTCACTGCACCGACGGCTTTCCGCGCGATCAAGAAGGAAGATCCTGACGGTGCCTTTATCGAGAAGTATGATCTGCACACACTCAAAACGCTTTTCTTGGCCGGGGAGCGGGCAGATCCGGACACCATTGAATGGGCGCAAGAGAAGCTGCGCGTACCTGTGATCGACCATTGGTGGCAGACCGAAACTGGATGGGCCATTGCTGGCAACCCAGTCGGACTTGGCAAACTGCCGGTGAGGCTAGGATCCCCGACCGTGGCGATGCCTGGCTATGATGTGCAGGTGATTGATGATGCAGGACACCCGGTGCCCGCCGACACACTTGGCAACATTGTGGTGAAACTGCCCCTGCCTCCGGGCTGTTTGCCGACACTTTGGAACAATGATGAGCGCTTCAAGGCGTCTTATCTGGAAGAGTTTCCGGGCTACTACAAAACCGCGGATGCCGGGATGATCGACGGAGATGGCTATCTCTTCATCATGGCGCGCACCGATGACATCATCAATGTTGCCGGACACAGGCTTTCCACCGGTGGCATGGAAGAGGTTCTTTCTGGCCACCCTGCTGTTGCGGAAGCGGCAGTGATCGGGGTCTCTGATGCACTGAAGGGTCAGCTTCCAGCTGGCTTTGTGGTCACCAAAGATGGCGTCGATCTGCCGATGGAGCAGCTTGAAAAAGAGATGGTGGCGCTGGTGCGCGAGAAGATCGGGCCGGTGGCGGCCTTCAAAACAGTGATGGTGGTGGATCGTCTGCCGAAAACCCGTTCGGGCAAGATCTTGCGCGGAACCATGCGACAGATCGCTGACGGCGAGCCTTACAAAATGCCTGCTACCATCGATGATCCTGCGATCTTGGATGAGATCAGTGGCGCACTGAAAACCAAAGGCTATGCAGCCTAGCGATCGGGCCGAGCGAAGCAGTGTACGATCACTTATGATTGCACGCTGCTTGTCCGCCCAACGCCCGACGCGTTAAACGCGGCGCATCTTCAACAGAATTAGGAACACTTCATGGCCGTCAGTTTCGCACTGGAACGCAAGACCGCAATCGTCACCGGTGCCGCGCACGGGATCGGGTTGGCCATTGCCGAACGTTTCGTCGAAGAGGGCATGAAAGTCATCGTCGCCGATGTGGACGACAGCGCTGGCCAAGACGTGGTGGAGCGGCTGTCGACTGTTGGTGAGGCGACCTATGTGCATTGCGATGTGTCAGACCGACTGGATGTGCGCAATCTGCTTGCTAAGAGCCTCGAGGCCTATGGCGAGATTGATGTGTTGGTCGCCAATGCAGGTATTGTTCACACCGCAGACTTTTTGGAGATTGATGAGGCTGATTTCGACCGGGTGATCGGCGTGAATCTGAAAGGTGTCTTCCTTACATGCCAAGCCGTCGCCAAGCATATGGTGGAGCGGGTGGAGGCAGGTGAAAAGCCGGGCACAATCATCACCATGTCGAGCGTGAACGCTGAGCTCGCGATCCCCAACCAAGCGCCTTACGTGGCCTCGAAAGGCGGGGTGCGGCAGCTGACAAAGGTGATGGCCCTATCTCTCGCCAAGCATGGCATCCGGGTCAACGCCATCGGGCCGGGCACGATCATGACCAAGTTGGTGGAAGATGTGTTGGCTGACGATGACATTCGCCAGCGCATGATGACCCGCACGCCCATCGGTCGCATCGGTGAGGCGAGCGAAATTGCCTCCATCGCGGCCTTTTTGGCCAGCGAGCAGGCAAGCTACATCACTGGCCAAACGCTCTATGCCGATGGCGGTCGGTTGGGGCTGAACTACACCGTGCCGGTCGAGCCGAGCGCTTAACGCCTTACGATTTCTCGTCGGCGCCTGTGTCTTCGTCGGATGGGCTGGTCAGTTCTTTCAGCTTGGCAAACACAGAATCAGCATCAAGATCGTCTTGCGCTTCTTGAGCAGCCTCTTCTTCCTGCTCAGCGGAAGGTTCGCTGACGCCAAACACCTCTTCGATGCCAGCCTCTTCTTCGCTGGGGAATTCGGTTGGCGTGGTGGCGGCCAACGCTTCTTCGGCTGTCAGCAGCACAGGGCCAGCTGCTTCGATGGCTGGTGGTGCATTGCGTGACGCCTTCTGCACTTCCAAATCCAGCTCGATCTGTTTGCACAGACCCAAGGTTACTGGATCCATCGGTGTAAGGTTTGCCGCGTTCCAGTGCGCGCCAGAGCGGATCGATTCAATGGTGTTTTTCGTCGTACCGACCAAACGCATGATCTGTGCGTCTTTGAGTTCCTTGTGGTTGCGCAACAACCAAAGGATCGCATTGGGGCGGTCATGGCGGCGTGACACCGGGGTGTAGCGCGGCCCGCGCTTTTTCGAACTGGTTGCAACCACCGTTTTGGCTGGCTGCAGTTTTAGGTCGAGCGCTGGGTTCTCTTCAGCAGCGGTAATCTGCTCGCGAGTCAGTTGGCCTGTTTGCAGCGGATCGAGGCCTTTGATGCCTTGAGCAGCTTCTCCATCGGCGATGGCTTTCACCTCAAGCGGGTGAAGTGCACAAAACTTGGCGATCTGATCAAACGTCAGCGCGGTGTTATCAACCAACCAAACGGCGGTGGCTTTGGGCATCAAAAGGGTGTCGGCCATGGTGGAATCCTAACAATAAGGCTCTTCAGGCCCGGTCGGACTGTTTCCGATCGCGGGGCCGAGCATCTTGATAATGATGTCGGGGAGGTGGGAACCGTATAGTAAATTTACAAACCGGTTGCAATGGTCGGTTGCAGTTTGCCCACGCTAAGCTTTGCACCAAGCCTTGTGCAAATAGGCGATGAGGCCGGCGATCTCGTCCGATGCCAACGTATAATAGATGGTGGTTCCATCGCGGCGGGTTGCTACCAAACCATGGGCGCGCAGCAAAGCCAGATGCTGTGAGAGCGTGGTGGGTTTGCTTCCAGTGAGCTCAGCCAAGGCACCTACGGACTTCTCGCCATCCACCAAGTGGCACACCGCCAGCAGGCGCGCCGGGGCGCTGAGCAGCTTGAGAATCTCTGTCACTTCGCCAACATTGTCGGCCATGGAAGCAGCGGTGGGACGTTCAACGGTGTCTGTCGACATGAGGGGCTCACAGTACCACGGGCTGGTATCCAGCCCGTGGATTGTTTGGGTTTATGCGGTCGCGGCGGTGTTTAGGGGCGCTGCCGGTGCCTGACGCATCAGTTTAGCAAGCAGCTTGAAGAACAGCCAGATGGCCAGCACTTGGAACGCCAACGGAATGGCCGTTACGCTCCAATAAGCAACGCCGAACTCGGCAATGAGACCGGTGGCGACCAAGCCCTTGTTGATGAGGAAGTGACCCATCACTGAGAACGCCACCACAGGGCAGAGTAGGGCGAGTGATCCAGGAGAGGATTCAGGTCCACTGACAAAGCGAGCCAGATAGTTTGTCTTCTTCAGCGCACCCCAGCCGGCGGCAAGCAGAAGGATCTGTGCGGCGAAGAAGGTGGTAAGCATCATGAAGGTGCTACCAGCCGATGTGGGCAGATCAAAGTGGACATGCAAGCCATGGTTTTGGCGCAGGAAGGCAATGCCAAGAACGGTGAGGATCGGTACGCCAATCATCAGAGTAGGGGCGCCGTCAGCGGCGAGGCCATTCTCCATCATGGAGCGCACGCCAAGCGAAAGTGCGATGAGGCCCTGAACAATGGATGCCAGAATAAAAAGCGTGGACAGGCCAAGCGAGAACGCCACGGTGATGGCGTTTGTGGACATGGCGGCTGGCGCGGCCAAACCGACACCGATCATAGCGAAGGCGAAGGCTGGCAGCATCTGCGCCAGCGAGTTGTTTTTGGTGCAATCCAGTCCGCCGCCTAAGGCCTTGCTGGCAAAGCGCGCGAACAGCTTGAACGCATAGTATCCGATGATGGCGAAGGCGATCATAGCCAGTGGGAAGAGATATTCGACCACGCTCCAAAGGTTCGGCACGAACACCAAGCCGAGAATGAAACCGGCATTGACCGCCATGGCAAAGGCCAGTGGCATCGCCATGATTTGGCTTCCGGCATTGCTTGCCATGAGGGTTTGGTAGCCTTCGGTGCGGGCGAACTGGCGCAAACGTTGCACATTCCAGACAAGCAGCCGGACCAGCGTCGCAGCAAAAAAGGCGATACCAGCCAAGGCGATGGAGATGGTCGCTTGCATGGCAAGGCCGCCGCTGGAAAACGCGGTCATGATGTCTTCGAACACGGGCACGGGCTGGTCGGGATGCGGGACCCAGAACATCAGCATCATGAAGAAAGTGACGATGAGACCTCCTGCTCCCAGGGCGGCGAGGAACATCAAGGGGCTATAGGGTGGTTGCCCCGGTTGGGGCGGCGTAGTGGTTGAACGCGCTGTCATGGCGAAACTCCATTTCTTTTTATCTTTGTATATACAAATATATAGATTGCGAGTCTACCCGCCTTTGGTTGAACGCAGGTTCTGGTTCTACCTGTTTCTTGGTGGCCTAGGGACGCAGGATGATCTTGCCCATATGCTTTGAGCTTTCCATGCGTTCGTGCGCTTTGCTGGCGTCTTGGAGCGGAAAGACGGAGTCGACGTGAATCTTCACATCGCCCGACTCAATCAGTGGCCAGACATGATGCAGCACATCGTCGGCTAGTTGCGCTTTGAACGCATCGGAGCGTGCGCGCAGTGTGGACCCGGTGTGGGTAAGCCGCTTTAGCATCAGGCGTGAGAAATCAGCCTCAACGCTTGCGCCATTCAGGAAAGCGATCTGGACGATGCGCCCTTCAACGGCGGCGGCTTTCCAGTTGCGCTCAATATAGTCACCGCCGACCATATCCAGGATCACGTTGGCGCCCTTGCCATCGGTCGCGGCCTTTGTGCCTTCCACATAGTCTTCTTCTAGATAGTTGAAGGCGTGGTCGGCGCCGAGCTCGCGCATGGCGGCGCATTTTTCGTCTGATCCGGCTGTGGCCAGCACGGTCGCGCCATGGGCCTTGGCCAGTTGGATCGCCATCATGCCGATGCCTGATGTGCCGCCGTGGACCAGAAATGTCTCACCCTCAGTGAGGCCGCCCCGGTCAAACACGTTTGACCAAACCGTCAAGGCGGTTTCGGGAATGCCTGCTGCGGCTTCTATCGAAAGGCCTTCGGGGATCGGCAGGGCGTGGCGCTCGTCGGCAACGCAATGGTCAGCATAGCCACCACCAGTGACCAAAGCTGTCACCTGTTCGCCAATCTCGTAGCGCTCAGCGCCGCGCGCACGCGCCACCACGGTGCCGGCAATTTCCAGCCCCGGGATATCGCTTGCGCCCTTTGGCGGCGGGTACGCCCCAACGCGTTGCAGAACATCTGGGCGGTTAACCCCGGCAGCTTCCACTTTGATCAGGATTTTGTGGTCATCCAGATGGTGTGGCATGGGCCGGGTGCCTGGCACCAAAACATCCGGCCCGCCTGGTCTGTCGATGGTGATGACGTTGATGCTGCTGGGGAGATCGGAAAAGCTGCTCATGATGTGCCACTTGTTGTGCGAGAGGGTCAGACGGTATGATGTCTCAACGCATAGCGCCGCAAATGGCTTCAATGAAGGGGGACAATGTGATGGATATCGATCTGGAACCCAAGCCCAAGCCGACAATCACGGTGGGCGAGGATTTGTCTGATGCCTCGGTCGGCGAGTTGGCCGAGCGCATTGAAGCCTTGCGTGGCGAGATCGCCCGCTGCGAAGAGGCAATGACATCCAAGGATGCCGCACGCCTTGCCGCTGATGCGGTGTTTGGGGCACCAAAATCCTGAGGTTCAGGTAAACTTCACGAGCGCCGCACCCGCCAACACCAGACTCGCGCCGCTTGCTTTGAGCCAGGTAATGGAGCTTTGCGCTGTGCCGAAGGCGCCCAAATGGTCGAGCAGCAGTGCTGTCACCAACTGCCCGGCAATGATCAGCACAGCGGCTGAGCCAACGCCAAGTTTGGGCACCAGATAGACCACCGCCAGAATATAAAGCGTCGCGATGATGCCGCCGATCCAAGCGGAGACGGGTACCGCCTTCATGGCTGCCAGACCGGGTAAGGGCGTGCGCGCGATGAGCAGCACCAAACCCGTGGCGAGAACCCCGGTCAGGAACACGAAGAAAGACGCCACCACAGGGCCTCTGAGCGCGGTGCCCAACTGGCCGTTGAAGGCCAGCTGGAGCGGGATCATAGCGCCCGTTGCCAGCGCCATTGCAACAAGGGTCATCTGTCCCATGGTCAACACCTAGCTGCGGAGAGCGGCGATAACTTCGCGTGCGGCTGCGCCTGCTGAAACTTGTTGTTGGCCGGTGATCAAACTGCCATCGCGAATGGCGAACTCCTCCATCGGGCTTGCCACCTCGAATTGCGTGTCGGGCAGTTTTTTGGCTTCGGTCTCAATCCAGAAGGGTTGGATTTTTTGGCCAACAGCCTTTTCGGCATACTCTTCCTCAGCGTTGGCAAACCCGGTCCAGCGCTTGCCTTTCACCAGAAGATCGCCGTTTGAAAGCTTGGCTTTCAAAAGCACGCAGGTGCCGTGACAGACAGCGGCTGTTGGTTTGCCAGCCTCGTAAAAACTGGCCAGAAAGTCCTGCGTCGCCATATCATCGATCATGGTGACCATTGGCCCTTGGCCACCGACCACGAACACAGCGTCGTAGTTGTCGGCGTTGAGGTCAGAGAGTTTCGGTGTACCTTTGAGCAGCGCCATCTTGTCGGGCGATTGCTTGAAAGCCAGGGAGATGGTGTCTTCAGCGGAGTAACCGCTTTCATCTTCTGGATCAGAATACGCATCGGCTTCCAAGTCGCCGCCGTTGGGAGAGGCGATGGTAATGGCGTGTCCGGCATCCTGAAAAGCTTCGAAAGCGTGGGTGAGTTCGGCCCACCAAAAACCGATCGGCCAGCCGGTCACCGGCGATGTGGCGGGGTTGGAGACGATCATAAGAATGTGAGGCATGAGGTTTTCCTGTCGATGGGTTGGCCGCTCTTGCGGGCCGTCAGCAACAGGATTAGGTGGTAGGTGTATTCAATGAAACTGAAATAACTTCATGTCAGATTTCAATCATTTGAAAATGCGCCGTTTGGACCTCACGGTTCTTCTGATCTTTGCTGGGTTGATACGACACGGCAAAGCATCGTTGGTGGCACAAGAGCTTGGCCTGACAAACTCCTCCATCAGCCACGCCCTGCGGCGGCTGCGTGAGGTGTTTGAGGACGAGCTTTTTCTGCGCCGACCCCATGGGCTTGAGCCAACGGCGTTTGCGCGCTCCATCGAGCCTGCGGTCCAATCAGCGCTGGACGCCTTACAAAGTGCGCTGGTGGGACCCACAGCCTTTGACCCGGGCCAGAGCGCCGCGCACATTCGCCTTTCAGCGCAAGACTATGAGATTGCCACGCTTGTGCCTGCCTTGATGGCGCGGCTTCACCAATCGGCGCCCGGCATCACGCTTTCCATTCAAGCGCACACCAAGGCCGATGCGTTGAAGGCGCTGGAAGCTGGTGACGTTGATCTTGCGCTGGGGTTCTTTCCAGATCGCAGTTCCAAGCATCTCAGCACAGTTTTGTTTGAAGAAAGCTATCTTGTCACCGCGCGCGCTGACCATCCCTTTTTGCGCGATGGGCCTACCTTGGAGCGCTACCTGGCGGCGGATCATCTGCTGGTATCAGGCGATGCCACCATGGCGGGTATTGTCGATCAGGTGCTTGCCGCCCAAGGCTTGAAGCGACGTGTTGTGCTCTCGGTGCCCTTGTTCTTACCGGCCTTGGCAATGCTAGCCGACAGCCCAATGATCGCCACTCTACCGGCAGCTCTTGTGCGATTGCATGCAGCGCGTTTTCAGCTTTCCTTCACGCCGCCACCGATCACGGTGCGCACCTTCCAGGTGCATGCCTTGCGGCACGTGCGAGATGAGAAAAACCCTATGATCAACTGGCTGGTCGATGAACTGAACGGTATCCGTGGATAGGATGAAGTAAACAAAATCACTCTATTTTGAGGCGTTAAGATTTCAGAAACCTTTCTCGGTTACCTTCTGGAAATCGAGTTTTCTCGACAGTTTTTGAGCTCATGGTTGCTCATTGACGCCTCCCTGTTTTCAAACTGATTATTCAGCCGTAGCGTTTGCTGCGGCTTTTTTTTGCTTTGTGCCAGCAAGACAAACGACCAAACCTCACCAAGCACTGTTAACCGAGCCTGAAGATCGCTGCCTCTAGGGTGGGCTGGGATATGGACGGCGCGGCCAAATGGGCTATGCTTTGCCACAATCTGAGCAACAACAGTGGTGGCACAGCACTATGGATCATACGAGCGGCATAGACGATGGCTCAATGATGACGCCGGATGACCCGGTCTCGTTCGCTGATCGGCTGGTTGGTTCCAACGCGTTCCATGACCTTTTTGAGCACGGCATGCAGTTGGTTGAAACGACCGCTGAATATCTTGACAAAGAAGGTCGCGAGGAAGCCAAGGATCTGGCCCGCGCCGGGGCGATGGCGTATGCGACGGAGTCGATGCGGCTGACCACCCGGTTGATGCAGCTGGCCTCATGGCTGTTGCTGCAACGTGCCGTGCACGAAGGTGAGATGACGCTGGAGCAAGCGGCGCAAGAAAAGGCCAAGGTGCGTATCCATGGCCTTTCCAGTCCTACGCAGGGCCCTGGTTGGGATGAGCTGCCAAGCACGCTGCGTGAGCTGGTTGAAGCATCGCTTGATCTGCAAACACGTGTGCAGCGTCTGGATGGCATTTTTTATCAACGCGGCCACACGGTGGATGATGATCAGCCTGCGGCCAATCCGGTGGCTGAGCAGATGGCGCGTTTGTCAGATGCGTTTGGATGATCCGACGGACTGACCTTAAACAAAAAAAAGGCACCCATCTGGGTGCCTTTTTTAATTCTATGATCGGTTTTCGGCTTAGTTGCTGCCGAGGAACCCGTCGAACTTGTTTTTGAACTTCGACAGACGGCCACCGCGGTCAAGCAAAGTCTGCTGACCACCGGTCCAAGCTGGGTGTGTCGTTGGATCGATGTCGAGGCGCAGCGTGTCGCCTTCTTTGCCGTAGGTGGAACGGGTTTCGTACTCGGTACCGTCGGTCATCACCACTTTAATGGTGTGATAGTCGGGATGGATATCCTGTTTCATCGTCTTTATCCGTCATTGCGAGACCCGCGCGCCTAGATGGCGCTGCGTTGATCACGATTGGTGTGAAAATCTTGGCGGCGCTTGGATTGCAGCCGCTAGCCAAAAATCCATCGCTTCAGCGCGCGTCGATACACGATGGTGCGCTGGCTTGCAAGTCGGTAGCGCAATGCTTGTCCATTCTGGCCGCTGCGCCTGCGGTCAATCGGCTCACTCCCCTAAGTGATCGCCTGTCAAACCTTGCCATCAAAGCGATTTGATCGGTAGGGAAGGGCATGGCCAATTCCGCTGACCAAACCCAGCCCCCCTCGCGTCTTGATGTGCAGTCTGCACGTCAAACACTGCGTGATTTGTGGCCGTTTGTTGCCCCCTATAAGGGACGCATTGTTGCAGCCTTTTTCGCGCTTGTTGGATCAACGACCGCCACGCTGACCGTCCCGCTTTCGGTGCGCATGGTGATCGACCGTGGATTTACTGGCGAAGATGGCGTGCCGTTGGGCGGCGTGTTCTTAGGCCTTATCGCCGTTGTCAGCGTTTTGGCGGTGATGAGTGCGCTGCGTTACTACCTTGTCACATGGCTTGGTGAGCGGGTGGTTGCTGATCTTCGCGCGGCGGTTTTTGAGCGCATCATGCGCTTTGATCTTTCATTCCACGATAGCGCCCGCTCTGGCGAGCTCGTCTCACGGCTTACCAGCGATGCCACGCAGATGAAGTCGGCGGTGGGCACCAGCGTTTCGGTGGCGCTACGCAACTTTTTCATGTTTGTGGGCGCCAGCATCATGATGGTGGTGACCAGTCCCGCGCTGTCGGGCGCGGTATTGCTGGCTATTCCGTTCATCGTGCTGCCCTTGATCATCTTTGGCCGTCAGGTGCGGGCGCGCTCACGGGTGGCGCAAGATGTGCTCGCCGATGCCTCGGCCATGGCGAGCGAAGCGATCAGCTCAGTGCGTACTGTTCAAGCGCATACGGCGCAGGGTCGCTTGGCACGCACCTTTGGCAAAGCAGTGGAAGCCTCGTTTGAAGCGGCACGCAGTTCCATCGTGGCCCGTGCGCTGCTGACCTCTTTTGCGATCTTTGTGATCTTTTCCAGCGTCGTGTTGGTGCTTTGGTACGGTGCCAACGCGGTGGTGTCTGGCGATATGACCGCGGGTGAGTTGGGGCAGTTCTTGCTCTATGCGGTGTTTGCTGCCGGTGCCCTTGGCGAGGTCAGCCAGGTGGTTGGCGAGGTTGCCCAGGCCATTGGCGCTGCTGATCGGCTCTGCGGCTTGCTGAAGGTGGATGTGAAAATCCTGCCAGAGGATCGCGGCGATGATCGTGCGGCCGTGACGCCGGTTGCGGGGGATGTCGGACACGTCGTTTTTGATCATGTGTCGTTTGGCTACGGTTCCAACGGTGCATCTTCGCCCGCGGTGCCAGTGCTACGAGATGTTTCGTTTGAGGCGCTCCCGGGAAAAACCGTGGCTTTGGTTGGCCCGTCGGGGGCGGGCAAATCGACGGTGTTGCAAATCCTTATGCGCTTTTACGATGTGCAGAGCGGTGATGTTCTGGTGGATGGCAAGAAAGTCGTCGACATGGATCCGATTGCCTTGCGCGAGAAGATGGCGCTGGTGCCACAGGACGTGGCGATCTTTGCGGCCAGCGTTCGCGACAATGTTGCTTTCGCTCGGCCTAATGCAAGCGATGATGATATCCAGGCAGCACTTGCTGCGGCCAATGCATCGGCCTTTGTTTACGGCCTGCCTGATGGCATCAACACGATGCTGGGAGAGCGCGGGGTCAACTTGTCGGGCGGGCAGCGGCAGCGTATCGCCATTGCCCGGGCTGTGCTCCAGGACGCGCCTATCTTGCTGCTCGATGAAGCCACAAGCGCTTTGGATGCCGAAAGCGAGCATCTGGTGCAGGACGCGTTGGAACGTTTGATGGTTGGGCGCACAGTCATCGTGATCGCGCATCGCCTTGCCACCGTGCGCAGCGCTGATGAGATCGTTGTGCTGGACGATGGTAAAGTGGTCGAACGCGGCTCGCACAGCGAACTCGCCGCCTCGAACGGGCTTTACGCACGCTTGGCTGATCTTCAGTTTTCTGAAGTGCCAGAGAAGACCGTCGAGCGGGTTTAGGTACCTCCCAGCTCGGTGACAGACGTCCAATGTCGGACGAATCTGATCAGGCCGCATGGTGGTCCACGTTGCGCATGCGGGCCGAGGCCCTCAAAGTTACCACTTATGCTAGGACAGAGCTTTGCCAATGTTTGTTATTGGAGGGTTCCTTTTGAAAGCCAAGCTGATCTTTCTGGCACTCACCCTGCTATGGCCCGCACATGTGCAGGCCGTGGGTCATCAACGCGCGCAGGTGCCGACAGAGCCGCCCATTGAGCTGCGCATCTGGTATCCGTCCTCGGCCGAACTGTCGCGGGGCTCTGAGATTATGCTTGGTCAAGCCGTCGCCATTGATGGGCCAGTAGAGGGAGACAGCCTCCCGCTCATTGTCATTTCCCATGGGCACGACAGCTCCATGGACGCTCATGCGCACACCGGGCTTGCGCTTGCCGAGGCTGGTTATGTGGCCGTGGCACTGACTCATCCGGGCGACAATCATGAGAACCGGCTCACGAGGGCGGCCGACTGGTTGGTGTCACGTCCGGCGGATGTGTCAGCGACACTGGACTACATGGTATCGGGTTGGCCGCAGGCTGATGTTATCGATGCCGAGCGCATTGGTGTCTACGGTTTCTCGATGGGCGGCTACACCGCTTTGGCAGCGGCGGGCGCACTGATCGATATCGAACTGGCGGCGCAGTATTGCCGAGATGTCCCTGGGGAGCTCACATGTGCCCCCAGCGCTTTGGATGATGTTGATCCAGTCGAGCTTGCTCCGCGGCTCATTGCGGTGGTTGGTGATCCCCGCATTGCCGCGATCAGTGCAGCGGCGCCTGGATATGGATACGCGTTTGATCAAGACGCTTTATCGAACGTTTCAGTTCCGGTTCAGATCTGGTCCGGCGCGCAGGATATGTTGGTGCCGCACGCTTCGAATGGGGCCATTCTTGCCGCCAACTTACCAACGCTGCCCGATGTGCACGTGGTTGAAGGCGCTGATCATGCCGCTTTCAGCATCGTCTGCCCAGATAGCATTCGACAGTATGACCGCCATTTCTGGAACCTCTACTGCGTTGATGCAGAAGGTTTTGATCGGGGAGTGTTTCACCAGCAACTCCACCACGAGCTTGTGGAGTTCTTCAATTCGGCGATGCCGCCGTGAAACAATACCCGTGGTTCTGCGTTGATTGGGGCGATTGCTATAGGGTTGAGAGCCCTGATCACGAGGCGCTTCGTTTATCGCTCGGTCAACTTAAACTCGATACGCCTGTTTCGCGCGAGGCTCTCATCATCCTCTCCTTCGGCGATGGGTTGAAATTCGCCAAAGCCAGCGGCCATCAAGTGCTCGGGTGAGACGCCTTCATTGATCAGGAAGCGTACCACCGACGTGGCGCGGGCGGTGGAAAGCTCCCAGTTGGTGGCGTAGAGCCCGGTGCCAGAAAGCGGTCGAGAGTCGGTGTGACCGTCCACGCGGATCACCCAGTTGATCTCCGAGGGAATGGCCGCTTCAAGCTCGATGACAGCCTCAGCAAGGCGCGAAAGCTCTGCGCTACCGCCAGGATTGATATCGGCGGCGCCGGAGTCGAACAGCACTTCGGATTGGAAAACAAACCTGTCACCCACAACGCGGATGTCTGAGCGCTGCGACAAGATCTGGCGCAGACGACCAAAGAAGTCCGAGCGGAATTGCGAGAGTTCCTGAACCCGTTGGGCCAGCGCCACGTTCAAGCGTCGCCCAAGATCGGCGATGCGGGTCTGGCTTTCCCGGTCTCGGGTCTCGGAGGCATCCAGTGCATCTTCCAAGGCCGCGATCTGGCGGCGCAGAGCGGAGATTTGCTGGTTCAGAAGCTCCACCTGGTTCAGCGCTTCGCGGGAGATCGCTTGTTCTTCATCCACCTGGTCTTCAAGGTTGGCGATGATCGAACCGCTGGTATCCTCGGTATCGGGCGTTTGGAGAAGACCGGTCAACCGTTCTTGCTCAGCGCGCGCATCCTCCAGGCTGGAGGTGAGCGTTGCCAGACGGCTTTGCAGTTCTTGGCCCGTGGCGCGTTCTAGCGCGAGCAGCTCGGTAAGTTCGGCGATCTGCGCGTTTAGCCGGTTGAGCACCGTGTCCCGACCGGTGATCTCCTGGCTCAGAAAGAACTGCGCCAGCATGAAGATCGACAACAGGAAGATGATGACCAGCAGAAGCGTGGCCATGGCATCGACGAAGCCTGGCCAGTAGTCGACCGCTCCGGAGCGCCGTCTTGATCGAGAAAGCGCCATATCAGGTTATTCGCCCGGTTCCTGGCCGCGGCCGCCATTGGCCATCGAACGCGAGACGTCTTCCATCACGGTTGCCAGGCGTTTGGTGTGTTCGCCCTGGTCTTCCACCCAATCGCGCAGCATCTGCTGCTCTGAGCGCATGTGTTGCACAAGCGACTGCACGCCAGCGGCAAGGCTGTCGATGGATTGCTTGACCTCGGCTTGATTGCCAGCACCAGCGGCGCTGGACGCTGAACCTGTCTGGGCTGAGGACAGCTGGTTTTGAGCTGCGATCTGCCGTGCCAAGCGATCAACGGAGCGTTCCAGCGACGCGATGGCGTTCTCTGAGGAGTCCACGGCACCGGCTTGTGACACATCCACACCGGCCATGTTGGACATCCAGTCCTCAAGCTCTGTGTAGAAACGGTTCTGCGCTTGGCCAGCCTGTAGATCGAGGAAGCCCAGCACCAGCGACCCTGCCAGACCAAATAGGGACGAGGAAAAGGCGGTGCCCATGCCGTCAAGCGGGGCGGAGAGGCCGGTTTTCAAATTCTCAAAAATTGTGCCGAAGTCACCGGAAGTGACGTCGAGACCATCAATCGTATCACCAACCGAGGCGATGGTTTGTGTTAGGCCCCAAAAGGTGCCGAGCAGGCCGAGAAACACCAGCAGGCCGATCATGTAGCGCAGGATTTCGCGGCCTTCGTCCAAACGCGTTCCAACCGATTCCAGGATCGAGCGCACCGTCTGCGTTGACATGGTCGGGCCAGCGGCGCCTTGAGAGTCGCGCAGATAGGTTGCCAACGGAGAGAGAAGGCGTGGGTTGGGTTGGTCGAAACCGCCTGCGCCATGATCAACCATGCGAAAGCCGTTGACCCATTTGATCTCCGGCATAAGGCGAATGACCTGGAAGACTGAAAGAATGATGCCGAGGATCAGCACACCGATAATCAGGCCATTCAAGCCCGGATTGGCAGCAAATGCCGTTGCGATCGGTCGGTAGAGAATGAGGACAAGGAAACCTGCCAAGGCCACAAACACCGCCATAAGGGCGAGATAGATCGTCGGGCGGGATAGGCTGTGGGGATCGGCACTGTCAGCCATCGGCATGCCTCATGCTCAACTGAATGGTCATCACGTGTATCTCGGGTCAACGACCCTGACACAATCCCTCATAGCGTGTTCTCCGCCAAGACAGAACCTTCAATTGTAACCATCCTTAGGATGTTGCTGTTTGAGGGCTATCCTGCAGCGCTGGCACTCTTTTTGGCATTGGTCATTTTGGCTTGAGCAGCGCGCGCCTCAGCAAGCACTTTGAGCATTTGACCGACGATCAGATCATTGCCAGCGACAACGGAGCCCGTGTTGAATATGTCTGTGCCGCCATGGGTGTCGCGGGTCATGCCGCCTGCCTCACGCACGACCAGAAGGCCAGCTGCCATATCCCAGGGCGCAAGCCCGTCTTCCCAGAACCCATCCATACGACCGGCAGCGACCCAGCACAGATCAAGGGAAGCAGCTCCCATGCGGCGCATGCCGGCGACTTTGCGCATCATGGTGGCGGCTTGGCGCAGAAAGAGAGCATGATCTCCGCGCCCAAGATGCGGCATGCCATTGTTGATCACACAGTCGGCCAGCTTGCGACGGGCCGCCACGCGCAGGCGTTTGTCGTTTAAAAACGCGCCCTTGCCCTTTTCGGCGGTGAACATTTCATCGGTGATGGGGTTGTAGACCAAGCCAGCCACCATCTCGCCATCGCGTTCCAGACCAATGCTCACGGCGAAGAGCGGTATGCCGTGGAGGAAGTTGGTGGTGCCATCGAGCGGATCGACAATCCAGCGGTGCTGCTTGTCCTTGCCTTTGATCTCGCCGCCCTCTTCACCCAGAAAGCCCCATGTTGGGCGGGCCTCTTGCAACACGTCATGAATGCGCTCTTCGGAACGGCGGTCTGCATCGGACACGAAGTCGCTGGGGCCTTTGGTGGACACCTGCAAGCGTTCCACTTCGCCGAAATCGCGCGTCAGGCCGCGTCCAGCCTTGCGGGCAGCGCGTTCCATGATGGTGAGGAGGGCAGATTTTGCCATCGAGCGTGTCCTGCGTCTGCGCCTAGTCGGCGCGCTTCACATAGGTGATGTCAGCGGTATCGACGATGATGCGCTCGCCGGATTTGATGAAAGGCGGGACCATAACCTTCAGCCCGTTTTCCAAAACCGCAGGCTTGTAGGATGAGGACTGCGTTTGGCCCTTCACCACAGCGTCGGCTTCGACGATCTCCAGTGTCACCTGGTTGGGGAGCTGAAAACCAATGGGCGTTTCGCCGTGCAGCTCGACCATCACCTGCATGCCGTCCTGCAAGAACGCAGCGCGATCGCCGACAAAGTCCTTCGACAGGTTGATCTGGTCGTAGGTCTCAGAGTCCATGAACACCAGCATGTCACCTTCGGCATAAAGGTACTGGAAGTCTTTGGTGTCGATGCGAGCGCGTTCGACGCGCTCATCAGACCCGAAGCGGTTGTTGAGCTTGCGGCCATCAATCAGGTTTTTCAGTTCAACCTGATTGTAGGCTGGGCCTTTGCCGGGCTTCACCGCGCCTGCTTTGACAGCAACCCACAGCCCGCCATCATACTCGATGACCATGCCGGGGCGGATTTCGTTGCCGTTGATTTTCATGGGATGTGTACTCGTTGCTTGGTGAGGTGCGCTTTGGCGTAGTCGGGTGCGCCTGGCTTGATGGGGGTTGCCAACGCGCGTTGTGGGCTGTGGACCACACTCGAGCGGGCAAGGCAACTCCTGTTGGCAGTCCAGCGGGTCGCAAGGCGTGGGCGGGCTCGGGTTGGGGCCCTAATCCAACGGGTTATCGGGCGCACGGTCGCGGGCGATGCGGTCCAACGCTTCCTGGCGTTGTTCTTCGGGAAGTGAGCTGACAAAGGCATCAAGGCGCGCGTCCGCCAGACCTCCGGCGACAGCGCGCGCGTGGTAGTAGGCTGCTTGCACCGCATCAAGTGGCACGCCAAACCCTTGGCTGTACGCATGGGCCAGTCGGTTTTCGGCCACCGGATTGCCCGCTTCGGCGGCGCGGCGGAGCCAGAAGATGGCGTTTTCGATGCGTTGCTGCTCACCAAGATCAGGGTCGCCCGCATCACCGTTCAGAAGGCCAAGGGCGAGTTCAATCTGTGCTTCGGTGTTGCCCCGGCGTGCGGCACGATCAAACCATTCATAGGCTTCGCGGGTGTCGAGGCGCACGCCTGCACCTTCCGCATAAAGAATGCCGAGCGTGTAAATGGCGGTGACGTTGCCCTCATCTGCGGCCTCGCGCATCAGCTCCGCTCCGCGCTCAAGATCGCGCTCCACACCGCGCCCTTCCAGATGCAGCATGGCCAGCATCTGCTTGGCCTCAGTGTGGTTGGCCTCAGTGGCTTCGCGCAGAAGACGGGCAGCCTCTTCTTCGTCTCGCTCAATGAACGCGCCATCCAATATCATGGTGGCTAGCAGGAATTTCGCATCGGTGTCGCCGGCTTCAACGGCAAGGCGATACCACTGGGCGGCCTCTTGTTGATCCTGATCGACACCAAGACCGGCCGCGTACATTTGGCCGAGCAAGCGCATCGATGGTGCATCATCGCGCCCAGCAAAGGTGATCGCCAGATCAAAGGCGCGCTGGTAGTTGCCGGCAAAGAAGGCTTCAAACGCAACCAGCGGGTCCAGCTCGAACGGGTCCTGAGCTTCGGTAGCTGGTTCCTCCGACGCATCCGTTTCCACATCAACCGGTTCCGGATTGGGCGGGCTCTCCGTGGTTTGCGCGAGGGCAGGAGACGCGAAAAGCAAAGCGAGAAATGTGGCACGCAGCAGCATCAGGCAGCGGCCTCCATACGGCGTTTGGCGATGGTGTCGAGCACGACGTTAAGGCGAGCCACTTCAGCGCCAGGGTCTTCGGCATCCCAGATCTGATCGCGCACGGCAATGAACTCAACGCCGCCCTCTGCAAGCTTGGTGAAGGCCTCGTCTGAGGTGCCTGCCAGCGCCACGCAAGGGATCGCCATCGTCTGCGCCCACCAAAGCGACAGGGTTTCGGTTTTGGGATGATTGTCTTCGGTGAGGTCACGGTCTGTGCGCCCGAAAAACAGATAGTCAAACTCGCGCTCACCGGTCTGCAGGGCCAGGTGGCGGGTGTTGATGCCGGCGGTGCCGACAATCATGCCGCGTTCTTGCAGTTTATCCTGGTCGGATTGTTCCAAGGTTTTGGGTTCTGACAGGTGCACACCGTCGGCATTCAGCCGGTCGGCCAAGCGTTTGTCGTCTGCGATCAGTACCGCGATGTTCGCCCCTTGTGCTGTCTGCACATAGGGAGCGGCAAAGTCCTGAAAGGCCCGCTGGTCACTCTTGTCGCCTTCAACCAGCATGCAGCCGATATCCCCGCCCGCCAGTGCACTGGCGAAACGCTCGGCAAAGTCTGGTGGTGGCGTTTGCGGCGTGATCAGAAAAAGGCGGGTGCGGAAGTCTTGGAAAGCCATGCGTTATCCTGATGCGTCACCCTCGTCCTTGTGGTGAGGGTCCATAAGCGATCTCTGCTATGGATGAATTCCCGCCACAAGGGCGGGAATGACGGCGATTTTGTGGAAGCTCCACCAATGTCATCCCGGACGGCCATGGCCGTCCGGGACCCATGTCAAAAACTTTGCCAGCAAAAGTTTTGCAGCGGGCTGGTTGATGGAGTTGGCCGCCGTTACAACCGCAAGGGCGACGGCGCCGTATTACCCAGCCACTGATGCGGCGTAGATCGAGTTGATGGTCGCGGCGATGGTGCTGTTGAACTCGTCGTCGCTCTGCTGCGCTGAAAGCCCTTCGCTGAGCGCGCGCGAGAAGCTTGCGATCACGCCGGTGTTCTTTGCCAACATAGCGTTGGCCTCGTCCCGTTCGTAGCCACCTGAAAGCGCCACAACCCGCATCACCTTGGGGTGATCAACCAGCGGTTTGTAGAGGTTGGTCTTGGTCGGCAGGCTTAGTTTCAGCATGACCTTCTGACCATCTGGCACCTCGTCGAGATGCTTGGTGATTGAGGCCAGAAGCAGGTCTTCCGCCTCGGCCTTATCGGCGATTGAGATTGTCACCTCCGGCTCGATGATCGGCATGAGACCGTGAGAGAGAACCTGGGCGCCCAATTCGAACTGCTGAGCGACGACAGCATCGATACCGCTCGCCGAGGCTTTGTTGATGACGGAGCGTTCCTTGGTGCCGAAAATGCCATGACCGACCGCGCGTGACAGCAGGTCGTCCAAGCCCGGAATTGGTTTCAACAGCTGGACGCCGTCTGCCTCATCAGCCAAACCCTTGTCGATCTTCAGAAACGGTACGACGCGGCGGTCTTCCCAGAGATACTGGGCCGAAGGCTTGCCGCCCATCTCCCGATCCATCGTCATTTCGAACAGGATCGCGCCGATCACCTTGTCGCCGGTAAAGGCCGGGGCACTGGCGATCCGGGTGCGCATGGCGTGCACGAGGTCGAACATCTCGGCCTCGGACGAGTAGGCATCTTCATTGACCCCGTAGAGCTTGAGCGCCTTGGGTGTTGACCCACCGCTCTGGTCGAGTGCGGCGATGAAGCCCTGGCCGTTGGTCATCTGTTCGGTCTGTTGGTCGTTGGGCATTGGTTCCCCCGATGTTGATCGTCTTAAAAGGTCGTTTTCTTCCAGCGCTTTGGCGCCAAGTCAGTCAGTCTGCGTTGCTTCTAGCGCCGCAACGGCATCTTCATTTGTCTGCGCCGCTTCCAGCGCTGCAACCCCGGGCAAGGTCTTGCCTTCCAGCCATTCCAGGAAGGCGCCGCCAGCGGTGGAGACATAGGTAAAGTCGTTGGCAACCCCAGCATGGTTGAGCGCCGCAACTGTATCACCGCCTCCGGCGACGGAGAGCAGTTTGCCGGACTTGGTGGCCTCCGCAGCGCCTTTCGCGGCGGCGACGGTGGCCGCGTCAAAAGGAGGGATCTCAAAGGCGCCCAGCGGGCCATTCCAAACCAGAAGTTCTTGGAGGCTTTGATGGTGGCGACCACGCTTTTCACCGTTTCTGGTCCAGCATCCAGGATCATCGCATCGGCAGGACACTGATCAACCGGCACGGTTTTGTTCCATGCGTTGGCGGCGAATTCTTGGGCCACCACAATGTCGATGGGCAGGTGGATGGTGCAGTTTTCACTTTCTGCTTTGTCCATGATGGCACGCGCTGTGTCGGCCAGATCATGCTCGCAGAGCGACTTGCCAACTTCGATGCCTTTGGCGGCAAGGAACGTGTTGGCCATGCCACCGCCGATGACCAGATGATCGACTTTGGCGAGAAGGTTGGAAAGCAAATCGAGTTTTGTGGAGACTTTCGCGCCGCCAACGACAGCGATCAGCGGATGCTCCGGTGATTTCAAAGCTTTGCCCAGCGCCGTCAGTTCGGCTTCCATCAACCGGCCAGCACAGGCTGGCAGCAGCCGTGCAACGCCTTCGGTGGAGGCGTGAGCGCGGTGTGCCGCGGAAAAAGCATCGTTGCAGTAGACATCGCCCAGCGAGGCGAGGAACTGCGCCATTTGCGGATCGTTCTTCTCTTCCATGGATGAGAAGCGTGTGTTCTCCACCAGGATCACCGCATCGGCGGGGGCAGCGTCCAGCGAAGCGCGGTCCGGGCGCTCGATGAAGGTGATAGACTGGCCAAGGGCCTCTTCAAGCGCTGGAACGGTTACGCGCAGGGAGAACTCCGGCTTTGGCTCACCCTTCGGACGGCCGAAATGGGCAAGCAGCACAGGCTTGCCGCCCATCTTCTGAATGTCTTTGATGGTCGGGACGATGCGCTTGATGCGCGTCGCGTCAGTCACCTTGCCGTCTTCAACCGGCACATTGATGTCGACGCGGGTGAGGACGATTTTTCCTTCAAGGTCCATATCGTCGAGTGTTTTGAAGGACATGTTGCCTCGCGTTTCCAGTCGTTTTTTGTCGGCTTCGCGTTCTTTGAGCCGGTCATTGAGACGGCCAAGTTTTCCAAATGAATGCCCGAGCAGACGCGCCACCAGCACGCAGTAGATGAGGAGGGCAACGATGCCCGCACCGATGAGGATCGTCTGCAGCATTATCTAGTCTCCACCACCACCAGCATCGCCGCCAGAGCCACTCTCGCCCCACTGGGGCGAGAGTGGCGAGTCTCCGCCGTCTATCTCATGTCTGCGTCGCTTGCCTGGCGGGAAAAACACATCCCACAGTCTCTTGGCCATCAGCATTAGCACAAGCGTGAAGCAGGCAATCAGCACGAGGACGACTGTCTTTTCCAAGACCGTCTCTGCGATCTAGATCAGTTTGGCCATGGCCACAGCGGTGTCGGCCATGCGGCAGGAGAAGCCCCACTCATTGTCGTACCAGGACAGCACCGACACGAACGTGCCGTCCATGACCTTGGTCTGATCCATGTGGAAGATCGAGGAGTGCGGATCATGGTTGAAATCAACTGAGACCAGCTTCTCTTCGGTGTAACCCAAAATGCCTTTCAGCGGGCCTGATGTGGCAGCGTCTTTGATGGCGGCGTTCACCGCTTCCACCGAGGTGGCGTTCTTGGCGATGAATTTCAGATCGACCACAGAAACGTTCGGTGTTGGCACCCGCATCGCGAAGCCATCAAGCTTGCCGTTCAACTCTGGAAGAACCAGTCCAACTGCTTTGGCAGCGCCGGTGGAGGTCGGGATCATTGACATGGCCGCAGCGCGGGCGCGGTAGAGATCCTTGTGCATCGTGTCCAGCGTCGGCTGGTCGCCAGTGTAGGAATGGATCGTGGTCATCATGCCTTTTTCGATGCCGATAGCATCGTTGAGCACTTTGGCGACCGGTGACAGGCAGTTGGTGGTGCAGGAGGCGTTGGAAACCACAACGTCATCGGCGGTCAGGACATCGTGGTTCACACCATAAACGATGGTCTTGTCGGCGCCGGCTGCCGGTGCAGAAACGAGAACGCGCTTTGCGCCTGCCTGAAGATGCAATGATGCCTTCTCTTTGGCGGTGAAGATGCCGGTGCATTCCATCACGATATCGATGCCCATTTCGCCCCAGGGCAATTTGGTCGGGTCGCGTTCAGCCAGCACTTTGAAGCTGTCGCCACCTTCGATCTTGATGGTGTCGCCATCAACTTCCACCGCTTTGGGGAACTTGCCGTGCACCGAGTTGTAGCGCATCAGATGGGCATTGGTTTCCACCGGGCCAAGATCATTGATCGCAACCACGTCGATGTCCTTGCGGCCTGATTCATAAATCGCGCGCACAACATTGCGACCGATGCGCCCAAATCCGTTGATGGCAACTTTAACCGTCATTCTTGTCTCCTAGACCCGTAGTGGTGGTGTTTTTTACGTGCCGCTCAAAACCGCTTCCGAAGGCTTTCTTCCGGTTATGGTCGACTTTAGGCGCACACTATGACGCCTTTGCATGACAATAAAGAGCTGATCGTGCGCGCCAGCTATGCGCCGCGCAGCCAGCTCTTGGGTTCTTACTCGTCTGCCAGCGCGGCTTTCGCAGCTTCACTTGCGGCTTCAGCGGTGATGCCGAAATGCGCGTAGACTTCCTTGTAGGGCCCGGAGGCGCCGAAAGAGTCCATGCCGATGAAGATGCCGTCGCTGCCAATGAAGCGGTCCCAACCCATGCGGATGGCGGCTTCAATGGCGATGTTGACTGGCGCCTCCCCGATGGTCGACGCCTGGTAGTCGGCGTCCTGAGCTTCGAAAAGTTCAAAGCAAGGCACTGAGACCACGCGAGCGTTGATGCCAGCGTCGCGAAGAAGCGCGCGGGCCTCCATCGCGATTTCAACTTCTGACCCAGAGGCAAAAAGGCTCACCTGGGCCTCGCCACCGGCGGACGCTAGCTCATAGGCGCCTTTGGCGGAGCGGTTCTTGCCACCATTTTCAGTGCGCAGAGTTGGCAGACCTTGGCGGGTGAGGGCGTGCACGCTTGGACCATCTTCACTGAGCAATGAAAGATGCCAGCATTCGGCCGTTTCAACCACATCGGCTGGACGGAAAACTTTGAGATTTGGGATCGCCCGCAGTGCTGCCAGATGTTCGACAGGCTGGTGAGTTGGTCCGTCTTCGCCAAGGCCGATGGAATCATGGGTCAGCACGTGAATCACGCGCTGATGCATCAGCGCGGCGAGGCGAATGGCTGGACGAGAATAATCGGAGAATACCAGGAACGTGCCGGACATGGGAATGATTCCGCCATGCAGCGCCATGCCGTTCATCGCTGCGGCCATACCGTGTTCGCGGATGCCCCAATGCACGAAGTTGCCAGCGTAATCGCCCGGTGCAACAGGGGTCATGGTGCTGGTGCGGGTGTTGTTGGAGCCGGTAAGATCGGCTGAGCCGGACACCGCTTCAGGCAGGTGCGGGATGATCGCTTCCAGCGCCATTTCAGAGGCCTTGCGAGTGGCAACCTTTGGCGCCTCTTCGGTCACCTGCGCGATGAAGGCTTCAACAGCGCTATCAAGATTGGCCGGCAGATCGCCACGCATGCGACGATCAAATTCGGCGCGTGTTTGCACGTCAGCGGCATCGTGGCGTTTGGTCCATTCCGCGCGCTCATGCACACCTTTAACGCCGACAATGCGCCAAGCGTCCAGTGTATCCACAGGCACCTCGAATGGTTCGTGGGTCCAACCAAGCGCTTCGCGGGTGGCGGCGATTTCCTCGTCACCCAGAGGCGAACCATGCGCTTTGGACGTGTCTTCTTTGTTGGGTGAACCAAAGCCAATCTTGGTTTTGCAAGCGATCAGGCTCGGCTTGTCGCTGCCACGTGCACGCTCAATGGCAGCTTCGATGTCGGCAGCGTTGTGGCCGTCGATGCGCACCGTGTCCCAATTGGCGGCTTCGAAACGCTCCAGCATGTCGCCGGTTTCTGACAAAGTGACGCGTCCATCGATGGAAATGTCATTGTCATCCCAAAGAACGATCAGCTTGTTGAGCTTCAGATGACCGGCGATGGAAATCGCCTCATGGCTGATGCCTTCCATCAGATCGCCGTCGGAGGCCAGCACATAGGTGTAGTGATCGACCAGCTCTTCGCCGAAATCAGCAGCCAACATCCGTTCAGCCAGCGCCATGCCCACGGAGTTGGCGAGGCCTTGGCCAAGCGGCCCGGTGGTGGTTTCGATGCCGCCAGCAAAGCCATATTCTGGGTGGCCGGCGGTTTTTGACCCCAGCTGACGGAAGTCTTTCAGATCGTCCAGGGACATATCTTCAACGCCGAGAAGATAGAGCAGTGAGTAGAGCAGCATCGAGCCGTGGCCGGCAGAGAGCACGAAGCGGTCGCGATCAGGCCAGTTTGGCTCTGTCGGATCGAACTTCATGAATTTGGAAAACAGGACAGTCGCTATGTCTGCGGCGCCCATTGGCAGTCCCGGATGGCCGGAATTGGCCTGCTGAACAGCGTCCATTGAGAGAAAACGGATGGCGTTGGCCATATCCGTATGGCGGTCGGTCTCGGTCATAATGGTGATAAGCCGTCTGATCTTGCGGGCGATCTTGCCGCCCAAGCGCGTTTTCGCTGGATGCGGATGCGTCTTAAAGGAGGAGCGCGCGCTTGAAAAGATGTGGGCGCTGCGAAGCGACCAAAATCGGTTTGGTGCGTTGACGGCCATCGCCCCTGATCCCTACATTGGGCGCGAGGGTGGGGCAGTTGGTAAAAACTGCCATTTGAAGTTTGGGCGAAGGCAATGGCTGGCAGTGATCTTCAATCGGCATTTGAACGACTTGACCGCGCGATTACTGCCGTTGAGGCCGACACTGGGCATCGGCGCGCTTTGCTGGAAGAGCGCGAAAAGCTCTATGCCGAAGTGGCCCGGCTTTCCACAGATCGTGCGCAGCTTGCCCAACTTCTGGACCATGCCCGTGCTGAAACGCGCGCGATGGAAGCTGCTAACCAGGCGGTTTCGCAGCGGCTTTTGGATGTGATGGAAAACATTCGTACCGTGTTGGCGGGCGATTTGAATGCTTCGCAGTCCGCAGCTGGGCCCTCACCGTCGTGACTTGGCAACACGCTGGGCCGCTGATCAGATCAACAAGTTGAAAGTGTTTTTTGGGTAGGTATGGGCCAAGTTGTTGTCACCATTGCTGGGCGTTCTTTCCGGCTAGCTTGCGAAGATGGCGACGAGGCGCGCCTTACAGCACTGGCGCAAACCTTTGATGCGACGGTCAATGAACTTCGCGGCTCGTTTGGTGAAGTTGGTGACACACGCCTTGCGGTGATGGCCGGGCTTGTGATGACCGACAAGCTGGGCGATGCACAGGCGCAGATCGAGCGGCTCACCGCGCAGGTGGCAGAACTGCAAGCAGGTCTCTCCCTGGCACAAACATCGAACGCAGGTAGCGATGACAAGGTGCGCCAAAAAGTGGACGAGTTGGCGGCGCGGCTGGAGCAGATCACGCAGGGTGCTTCGCCAAACTGATCGTTTGTCTCCTCAATGCCGAATTGCATTGAAGTTGTGACCATCGACGCTTATCTTCCGGCGTGAAGCTGCGCTTCTCGTGCATCGGCATTTTCCCTGGGGCCTTACCGATCCTTAAGGGAGCTGTCCCTGGACCGGTCCGTGGACCGGACTACACGGCGCCCACCTACTTTGTAGGTTTCCCAGGATCGACGCTGACACGGCCGTTGCGGCTTCACTTACTCTTTTTGCTCGTGCGGTGGCGCTGGCTATCTCAAACAAACAGTCCCTTCGCGAACAGGCATTGGCACGCCGCGATGATCTGTCGTCTGATTTGCTGGCGAGAGCCAGCCAGGCGCTGGCTGATGGCCTCCCATTCCATGTCGCTGGAAAAACCGTCTCTGCCTACCATGCGATTGGTAGTGAGCTTGATCCCGGCGCGTTGACGCAATGTCTTGAACGGCAAGGCGCTGTGCTCGCCTTACCGGTTTTGCTGGACCGCGAAACCATGGTGTTTCGGCGATGGGAACACAGTCACACTTTGGTTCCGGTCGGCTTTGGTACATTAGGCCCCGATGCCGATCAGGCAGAGGTTCTGCCTGATCTTGTCCTTGCTCCGCTTGCGGCCTTCACCTCTGCCGGGCAGCGCATTGGGTATGGCAAGGGGCACTATGATCGGTGCCTGGCGAAAATGCATGCATCAGGTCATCATCCAGCGCTGGTTGGCGTGGCGTATGACCAGCAAGAGGTTCCCGTTTTCGAGGTTGAGCCGCACGACATTCCGCTTGATGGGGTCCTGACACCCTCAGGTTTGCGGGTTTTTGATCAAGGACAGGACGCGCTTCTGCCCTTCCTGCGCTGAGTATTGCCTGCTAAGGCGCGCGAATGAGTTTCAATCTTCTTTTTCTCGGCGATGTTGTTGGCAAAGCTGGCCGTGAGGCCGTTGCCAATCATCTTCCGGACCTGTTGGCCCGTTATCCGATCCACTTTGTTGTCTGCAATGGCGAAAATGCTGCCCATGGTTTTGGGATCAATGAGGGCATTTGCGAGCAGCTGTTTGACTGGGGTGTTGATGTCATCACGTTGGGCAACCACGCTTTCGATCAGCGCGAAACGCTGGTTTACATTGAGCGCTATCCCAACCTTTTGCGGCCAGCCACTTTTCCAGCCGGTACGCCGGGACGAGGCGCGGGGCTGTTTCGTGCAAAGACAGGCGAAAACGTTCTGGTGATCAATGCCATGGGCCGGCTCTTCATGGATGCCATGGAAGACCCGTTTGCAGTGATTGATCGCGAACTGGATGCCTGCCCGATGGGAGAGGTCGCCGATTTTGCGATGGTGGATTTTCACGGTGAGGCCACATCGGAAAAGCAAGCCATTGGTGCGCATCTTGATGGTCGTGCGACGCTGGTTGTTGGCACCCATACCCATGTGCCCACCGCTGATCATCGTGTGATGCCTGGTGGCACGGCCTTCCAAACCGATGCAGGTATGTGCGGAGACTATGATTCCATCATCGGTATGGACAAGGTTGAGCCGGTGCAGCGCTTTTTGAGCAAGGTTCCGCAAGGGCGGTTCTCGCCAGCGGAGGGTGAACCGACTTTGTCAGGTATTGCGGTTCAAGCTGACCCAAAAACAGGGCTTGCCCAGGCCTGCGCCCCGGTGCGGCTTGGCGGGCAATTGGAGCCCGCCATTCCGCCGTTCTGGAATGTGTAAAAGGGCAGTTTCCTGGGCCTAGATCTCGCGCACTTTTTCAATGAAGCGGCGGATGGCTTCATCCATCTGATGGGACTGTTCACCCAACTCATCTGATGCTGTTTCAACCTTGTTGGCTGCGTGACCAGTCTCATCGGCAGCCTGTTGTACTTGCACCATATTGGCTGAAACATCGCGCGTGCCCACTGCCGCCTCGTTGACGTTGCGGCTGATCTCGGCTGTGGTCGCGCTTTGCTCCTCCACCGCCGCAGAGATGGAGCTGGTTACGCTGCTGATCTCATCAATGGTGGTTGAGATTTCTTCGATCGCGTTCACGGCATCATTGGTTGCCTCTTGGATCGCGCTGATTTGCTGGGTGATTTCTTCTGTTGCATTGGTCGTTTGACCCGCCAGCGTTTTCACCTCACTGGCCACGACCGCAAAGCCACGACCAGCTTCGCCAGCGCGCGCCGCCTCAATGGTGGCGTTGAGCGCCAACAAGTTGGTCTGGGCCGCAATGTCTTGGATCAGATTGACCACTTTGCCGATCCGCTCGGAAGCCGTTGCCAACTCGCGTACCGTGTCATTGGTGGTGCGGGCTTTATCGACGGCGCTCAGCGCAACTTCTGAAGACTTGGCAGCTTGTTCGGTGATCTCACCGATAGAGGCGTTCAACTCTTGTGCGGCCTGCGCTACGGTTTCCACATTGACCGTTGCTTCTTCAGCCCCGGCAGCAGCGCTTGTTGCGTTGCTTGAGGAGGTTGACGCCGTTTGAGTCATTTGGGCGGCCGCTGTGCTCATCTCCGTTGCAGCTGATGTGAGGCGGGCCACTGACTCTTGTGCGTTTTCCTCAAAGGAATCGATAGCGTTTGTCAGATCGGTCATGACCGACCAGGTCACCATCGCGCCAATGTAAGCCTTGTCACCATCGTGAAGCGCGCCAACCTTCAGCGCCAGCGTTTCCGGGCCAAGCTTGATTTTGGCGTTCCATGGCAGATTGCTTGGATCGGCAAGAATGCGGCGCTGATGCTGTGGATTTTTGTGAAAGATGTCGATGTTGACGCCTTCCATATCGTCAGGGTCCACGGACTCTGGCAACAGGTGTTTGATGGAATGAAGCGTTGTCCGGCTGGCTGCATTTGCATAAATGATGTCGCAGGTTTCTGGATCAGCAACCATGACGTTGATCGGCATTTGATCCAGCATGGAGTTGAGGATGTCGCGTTGGTCGCGAATGTCCACAGCAGTAGCTTCTGGTTCGCTTTGAACCTTTCTTTGCATTCCAAACATTGTCTTCCCCCGAAGAAATTTGGCAAAGCGCCCCCGCGCCAATGCCATTATGCGTAATTTTACGTATCAAATGGCCATGTATTCCTGCCATTTGGGAAACAACTATTGCGAGCATAAGGTTAACGACAGGTTGTGGTCAGCCGGGCCGACTGGATTTTCCGTGAGAGCCGTTTTATGAGCCGAGGCCAAGGCGTTACGCCGTTTCCATCTCAAAGACATTTTGAAAGTTGAGGCTTCGATGGCCGGACACAGTCAGTTTAAAAACATCATGCACCGCAAGGGGCGGCAGGATAAGGCGCGCTCCAAGCTGTTCTCTAAGCTTGCCAAGGAGATCACCGTGGCAGCCAAGATGGGGATGCCCGATCCAGATATGAACCCGCGCCTGCGTCTTGCTGTGCAGAACGCTAAATCGCAGTCGATGCCGAAGGATAATATCGAGCGGGCGATCAAAAAGTCCCAGGCCGGTGAGGGCGATGATTACGAGGAAATCCGCTATGAGGGCTACGGCCCAGGCGGTATCGCGGTTGTCGTTGAGGCGATGACCGACAATCGTAACCGCACCGCCAGTGCGGTCCGCTCCTATTTCACCAAAAGCGGTGGATCGCTAGGGGAAACCGGCTCGGTGTCGTTCATGTTCGATCGTGTCGGACAGATCATCTATCCGGCCGAGGCAGGCGATGCGGATACGATCATGGAAGCAGCCATCGAAGCGGGCGCTGAAGACGTCATCTCTGATGAAAACGGCCACACAATCTACTGCGCATTTGAGGACATCAATGACGTCTCCACGGCTCTGGGCGCCTCGCTGGGTGAGGCAGAGTCGGTGAACCCGATCTGGAAACCGCAGAACACCATCGATGTGGATGCCGACAAGGGCGCCTCGCTGATGCGCCTTATCGATACGTTGGAAGATGATGATGATGTGCAGACCGTCTATGCCAACTTTGAGATGTCGGACGAGGTGATGGCGCAGCTGGCTGACGGCTAAGCGCGCATCAGCGGATCAAGCAGTGGCAGTGATGTCACCGCCGCAATCAAAATGATCGCGAAGGCCACTCGACGAAAGAGCGTGTCGTTGGAGCCTTTGAAAAGTCTCGCTCCGATGAAGATTGCCAGTCCGTAAGCTGGTGCCAACCAGACCGCGAGCGCGAGCGTCTGCGCGGTGAACACGCCATTGGCGAAAAACGCCGCCAGGCTGCCCAGCGTTGCAAAGAAGAAAAAGCAGATGAGGTTGGCGCGGATCACCTGCGCCGGAAACGGACCTGCTGCCCAGTAGGCGACAAGCGGCGGCGCGGAAACCTGGCTGATACCGCCTAAGACCCCGGCAACCGATCCAACGCCCAAAGATATCGGTGTCTTGGGACGCGCGGTGTAGCGCCAACCGGTCAGCATCACGCCGACCAGCAGAATGATGATCAAACAAATCGTCCAGCGTAGTATCAGCGTGTCAGTGGTTGCCAGCAGATAGGCGCCGAACCACACGCCAACCCATGACCCGATGGCGCAAGGGATCACTGTGCGCCAATCCCAATGGCGCAGTGCGTTGGTGACCAATGGCAGGGTGATGCTGGTGTCGATGATGAAGAACGCCACCACCGCCAATCGTGGGTCGAACAGAAACGTCGCGAACGGCATGAACAGCATCGCGCCGCCAAAGCCTGCAAAGCCGCGCACTGATCCTGCCAGCGCCACAGCGAACAGCGCAGGTACGAGTGCCGGATGGTTTGCCATGTCCCCAAAAGCGGAGAGAAACGCTTCGATAAGCGCTGACATCGTGTTTGACCCTTTGGTGGCGAAGTGGAGTGCGGTAGCTGAGATGGCATGGAACCACAAGCGATTCGTATCTTTGGCATTGATCCGGGTTTACGCCACATGGGGTGGGGCGTGGTGGAACTTGCCGGCACGCGGCTTTCCTATGTGGCCAGCGGCGTGATCTCTCCGCCTGCCGAGGATGCTTTGCCAGTGCGCTTGGCTGCGCTTTACGACGGGCTGGAAGCGCTTCTGCGGGAGCACACACCTGATGAGGCAGCGGTGGAAGAAACCTTTGTCAACAAAGACCCAGCCTCGACGCTCAAGCTTGGTCAGGCGCGTGGTATGGCCCTGCTGGCGCCAGCGCGCCTTGGCATCTCGGTGGGCGAATACGCCGCCAATCAGGTGAAAAAAACGGTGGTGGGGGTTGGTCATGCCGACAAGAAACAGGTGCAAGCCATGGTGAAGGTGCTTTTGCCGCGGGCTGATTTTTCGTCCGCTGATGAAGCTGATGCGCTGGCCATCGCTATCTGTCACGCGCATCAGCGCCCGGCGCGTCAGTTGAAGGTGGCAACACAATGATCGGTAAGCTGAAAGGCCGCGTGGACGCGGTGCTGGACGACAGTTTGATCTTGGATGTTCAGGGCGTGGGGTATGAGGTTTTTGGCTCATCCAAGCTGCTCGGTCAGTATCGTGGTGGTGAGGAAGGCGTAGAGCTTTGGATCGACACGCTGGTGCGAGAGGACCTCATTCGCCTCAACGGTTTTTCTAGCCAGCAGGAACGGCAATGGTTCCGCTTGTTGCAATCGGTTCAAGGTGTTGGGGCGAAGGTGGCGTTGGCGATCCTTGGCACGCTGCCCATCGGGGACTTGGCCTCAGCCATCGCCTTGCAAGACAAAGCCATGGTGGCCCGTGCTCCTGGTGTTGGACCGAAGGTTGCGCAACGCATTGTGGCTGAGCTGAAAGACAAAGCACCGGCTATGTCTGGCGATGCCACCGGCACCATTGGGCTGCAGCAAGAGCTGGGTGAGGGCGTTGCCGCCTCAGCCGTGGTGGATGCGGTGTCCGCGCTCACCAATTTGGGCTACTCGGCGCAGCAAGCGTCTGGAGCGGTTGCGCAGGCCGTGAAAGATGCCGGTGAGGATGCGCCAGCCGCCACACTTATTCGGCTTGGACTGAAAGCCTTATCGAGCTAGAGCAGGACGCAATTGACGTAGCGTTGACGGGACTTTGGCCATGAAGGCTTTGATTGTGCTTCTCATCCTGGTTTTTGCCATCGCGCCTGCTGGCTTGATCGTGGCACTTGGATTTCGCAAACAGTTTGAGAGCGATGTGTTTGGCCGGATCTATGTTTGGGACAAGCCATGGGTGCTTGTGACGCAAGACGACTATGTCAAACAGCGGTATGAAAAGCTGCAACGTCGGGTCATCTGGCTCGGCGGCATCCTTCTGTTCTTATTGATGGCGGTGATCCTCGTTGTCCTCTGATGAACCCTCCACCGTTCGCGTGATCACGTTGCCCCAAAGACCGTGGCGACGGGCTGTGGCCATTGTCATTCTGTTTGTGTTCGCTGGGCCGGCACTTGGTGGCATCACTGGAGGCGTAGCCTTGGCGGGAGCCATGACGGCAGGCAGCGAGACAAGTTTTGGCGATGCTTTGCTGGGGTTTTTTCCGGCTGCGGCTTTGTTTTCCTTGTATGGCGCGATTTTTGGCTACTGGCTCGGTTTTTTGCCCGCTCTTGCTGCTGGTCTTGTGATCGCCTGGCATGAAGGCTGGCGAGGACCTGTCACGGGCTTCAGCGCGGCATTGCTCGGCATGGCGGTTGGCGCTCTCTATTTCATGTTCAGCGAGTTTTTTGGCTTGGAGGCGGGCGCCTACGGCGCTGCCTTCGGCGTTCTGGTGTGTGTGGTTCCCTGCTACGTGCTATGGCGTGTTGTGCGTTTTTGGGGGCGCAGTGATCCACCTGCTGCGCTTCCATCAAGCCGGGAGGCCGCATGACGATGGTGCCACGCTCCAAGCGCTTGCCGTTGCTCTTCGTCATTGTAGGCGTCGCAGTGGTTTTCTTGCCTCCGATAGCAGGTATCTTGATGCTGGTTCTGCAGGTGCTTGGAGACAGCTCTTATGACCTGTCACGCCTGTCGCTGGCTGACTACCCGCGAGCTGTTTTTGCCCTTCTGACGGCCGGAACATTGGTTGGCTATCTTTATGGTCTTATCCCTGCGCTTCTTTCAGCCTTTGCTCTCGGTTGGGTCATTCTGTCGGGCCGCCGTTTGTCGTTCGGTTGGATCGCATTGGCCATCATCGGTGGTGGTCTTGTTGGGTTTGGGCTGATGTCTCTGGTGATCGGGGGCATAACCAGCCTTACCTTGATGGCGACGACGTTGCTTGCGGCGAGTTTGCTTTGGTTGGGTTTGAAGCGCTACGCGAGCGCTCATCTGGAACCGGTTGAAGGGTCAATGGGATGAGCGAACGCTCGCAGCTTCTTGATGCGGAGACACGTGAAGCCGAAGAGGTTTCGCTGCGCCCCAATGCACTGGATGACTTCACCGGCCAAGCTGATGCGCGGGCGAACCTTAAAGTGTTTATCGAGGCTGCCAGCACCCGCAAGGAAGCGCTGGACCACGTGCTTTTCGTTGGACCGCCCGGGCTCGGCAAAACAACGCTGGCGCAGATCGTGGCCCGTGAGCTGGGGGTGAACTTCCGCGCTACGTCCGGCCCTGTGATCGCCAAAGCTGGCGACTTGGCTGCAATCCTCACCAACCTGGAAGACCGCGATGTTCTCTTCATTGATGAAATCCATCGTCTGAACCCAGCGGTGGAAGAGGTTCTCTACCCGGCCATGGAGGATTTCCAGCTTGATCTCATCATTGGCGAAGGACCGGCGGCGCGTTCGGTAAAGATTGATCTTGCGCGGTTTACGCTTGTGGCGGCCACCACGCGCCTTGGCCTGCTCACCACCCCTTTGCGGGACCGGTTTGGCATTCCGATCCGCCTGCAATTCTACACGCCAGAGGAGTTGGAGCAGATCGTGCGCCGTGGAGCACGGCTTTTCGGTGTTCCGATTTCCGATGATGGCGCTCGAGAGATCGCCAAACGCTCACGGGGCACACCGCGGATCGCCGGTCGATTGCTGAGGCGTGTGCGCGATTTTGCCCTGGTTGAAGGCTCCGGTGCTGTCGACCGCGAGAATGCCGATGCGGCGCTGACCCGTCTGGATGTCGATTCCATCGGTCTCGACATGCTTGATCGTCGCTATCTTGATCTTATCGCCTCAAAGTTTGGCGGAGGTCCTGTGGGCATCGAAACGCTGGCAGCGGCGCTGTCTGAGCCCCGTGATGCGCTCGAGGAGATCGTGGAACCTTATCTCTTGCAGCAAGGCTTCATTCAACGCACCCCTCGTGGGCGCTTGATGACACCGGCAGCGTTCTCACATCTCGGGATTGCCGCGCCGCGTGATCTGAACCAGGCGCAGATGGCCTTGCTTCTTGATGGAGAGGACGAGTCGGGTCGGACTTGAGTCTCTGACCCTAGACCATCTGATGCTAGACGCTGCGGGCCGTTGTTTCTACACTCTGACCCCGTTCCGAGTTTTGTGTCATGCCAGGCCGCTTTTACCGCTACGCCCTTGATGATATTTGCGTCGTCCAGATCCATGATGGCTGGGACCATCATGCGCCCGCCCACGACTATTTCGGTACCAATGTCGACGACCTGACCTTTGACGAGGAGTGCATCTCGCTGGGCACATCACCGGCGGAATTCGACTTTCCCGTCACTATGACGCTGATTGAATCGGGCGGAAAGCGGGTGTTGGTCGATGCCGGTTTTGGTCCATCCGGCCCGTCCCACAGCGGCGGCCTGCCAAAGGGTCTTGCCGCACTGGGCATTGATCCGGACAGCATTGATGTAGTGGTGATCTCCCATCTGCATGGCGATCACACCGGCGGACTTCTGACGGACGAAGGCACACCGCGCTTTGCGAATGCGCGCCATGTGATTGCCGCCGACGAGGTAAAGGCTGCGCCATCGGATCCGACGCTGGCCGCACTCGGCGCCCTTGTCGAGCCTGTTGCTCCTGGACTTGCGGTCTTGCCTGGCACAACACTCGTCGACATGCGTGGTCATACGCCTGGGCATTTGGGTGTTCTGATTACCTCGCGTTCAGGCTCGGTTCTGGTTGCGAGCGACCTTGCCAACCATCCGGTTTGGGCGTTTGCGCATCCCGAGTGGCACATGTGTTTTGATGCAGATGGCGAAAAAGCAGCTGCGATGCGCGCGCACTGGCTTGGTCGCGCAGCGGACGAGCAATTGGTGTTTGCTGGTTATCACATGCCGTTCCCCGCACTTGGTCGCGTGGAGCGTGTAGGTGATGCGTTTCGTTATGTGCCGCTTGATCTCGACTCAGAAGAGTCGGCAAGCGCCGCCTGACGCTTGCTGAGGTAACGCGCCCAAACCATCAAGGCTGAGGCGACTAGCCCCATCAGCACCGATCCCAGCACAACGGGTGCGACGCTCATGGCGAATGCTGCGCCAACAACTGTGGCGACCAGCATGCTGATCAACGTTTGGATGGACGCAAGGATAGACGAAGCAATGCCGGCGATCTGGCCAAGGGGACGCAAGGCAATGGCGTTGTAGTTGCCAAACGTCATGCCGACCAGAAACAAGGCCACAGAGATGAACACCATCCACGCCGCCAAAGGTGGGTTTGTGCCAGTGGCTGTGATCCAGACCAAAAACCCCAAAGACCAGACAACTTGGGTGCCAATGGCCGATCCGGTGATCGCTTCCATTGAGAAACGATTGAGCAGCCAGGCATTGACCGTGGTGGAAAGGGCCACCAGCGCCGAGGTGATGCCGAAGTAAAGCGCGAAGAGTTCGCCGGTTTGATAAAGGTCTTGGAGGATTTGCTGCGACGAGACGATGTAGCCGAGCAGCGTGCCGAATGCGCATCCTGCTGCCGTGGCATAGAGCAGTGAGACCGGCGTTGTGAACACCGTCTTGATGGCGCCAAGCATTCTGCCCGCATCAAAAGGTGATGGATTGGTGTTGGTCTCGGGCTGGCGTATCGCAAGCCATGTGCCGCCTAACAGGGCGACGGCCAGCAATGTGACGAACAGCCCTTGCCACGGCGCAAACAACAAAATGCCCTGGCCAATCGCTGGGGCGAAGGTTGGCACCAGAATAAAGACCGTGAGCGCCACAGACATGATCTTGGCCATCTCCTGACCTTCGAACCGGTCACGCACCATGGCGACGATCACAATGCGTGGTGCCGCGCCGCCAAAGCCCTGCAAGAAACGACCAAACAGCAAAAGCATAAAGTCTTGCGCAAAAATGCAAAGCAGTGACCCGGTGATCTGAAAACCCAGCCCAATGAGGATAGCCGGTTTGCGTCCGATGTAATCAGACAGCGGACCGAAGGTGAGTTGGCCGAGCATCAGACCGGCAAAGATGACGGTGATCACCGCCTGGCGATCATTGTCGGTGGCCAACCCAAAATGATCACTCATCTCGCCCAAGGCGGGCAGCATCAGATCCACCGAGAGGGCAATCGTGGACATTAGCAGCGCAATAAGCGCGATGAACTCCGCGCGGCCCGGTTCAGTTTTCGGGCGCAGAACTGCCTGCTCGGACGTCGTCACGTGGGATCGGCCTTTATCGTGGTGAAGCTTTGCTCCTTGTCACGGACAGAACATGAAGTCGAGCCATCCACATCTTCTTGGCGATCACTTCATGTACCATAGGCGTGTCGCAATGTTGCTCTAGGTAAAGACTATCTTATGTTTTTGACGCACTTTGGAGCAAGTTATGCCTCAGTCCCCTGTACTTACCCGTCGATCCGTTCTGGCTGCCAGCGGCGGTCTGGTTGTTGGGTCCGCCGTCCTACCACAACTTGGCCCAACGCCCGCTGTCGCCCAAGGACAAGGTGGCGGCCTGTCGCGCACTGTGACGGTTGGATCGTTTAGCGTGGTTACGCTGCTTGATGGTGCGCGCAACGTGCCTGATCCCCAGAGCATTTTTGGCATGAACGTTTCTGAGGATGAGTTCGCTGAGGTGTCCGCCAACAATTTTCTGCCCATCGATCAGGCCCGGTTTTTCTTCACGCCAACCTTGGTGGACACAGGCAGTGAGGTGGTGCTCTTCGACACTGGCAATGGTGGCACCAACGGTAATTTGCCTGCCGCACTGGCCGATGCTGGTTACACGCCAGAGGATGTCACGATTGTCGTCATCACCCATATGCACCCCGATCACATTGGCGGGTTGATGGCTGGTGGTAGCGCAGCATTTCCCAATGCGCGCTACATCACCGGATCGACGGAGTTTGATTTTTGGACCGGTGACAACGCACCTGCGCAATTGGCCGAGATGATCGGTGGCTCGGTGGTGCCGTTGGCCGACCAGATGACGTTTCTGGAGGATGGTGGTTCAGTGACGAGCGGGATCACCGCAGTTGCTGCCTTCGGTCACACACCGGGTCACATGACCTACATGATTGAGAGCGATGGCGCTCAGCTCATGCTGATCGCTGATCTTGCCAACCACTATGTGTGGTCGTTGGCCTATCCCGATTGGGAAGTGCGGTTTGATGCCGATAAGGCGGCGGCTGCTGCTTCACGCCGCCAAGTGCTTGGCATGCTGGCGACCGACCGCATTCCCTTTGTCGGCTACCACATGCCCTTTCCGGCCTTAGGCTATGTGGAGGCGAATGGTGATGGCTTCCGCTACGTGCCGCAAAGCTATCAGTTCGATTTGTAAGACCATCACCGGGCGGGTGTCGGTCTATGCGATATCCGTCCGCTGATTGCCTAAGTTGATAATGACCAGTTCGGGCGGTATGCCGAACCGTACTGGCATTATGCTGCACCCCAGCCCGCCTGACACAATCATGTGTCGTTCATCCTCAATCACGTGACCGTAGGCAAAGCGATTGCCGAATTGCGAAGGCACAACCGGTGAGTAGCCCAGTAGGCGAACTTGACCGCCATGGGTGTGGCCACAAAGGGTTAGGCTTACGCGGTCTGGGATTTGTGGGAAAATGTCTGGTTCGTGTGCGAGCAAAATGACGGGGTCGTCGTTGGTGATTTTGGCCAACGTACCGGGCAAATCATCCAAACCAACGTCTGCTGCCCTGTTCCACCCGTGGGCTGGGAGAAAGGCCAACTGGTCGCCAAGACCTGCCAGCCAGAATGACTTGCCGTCTTTGTCCAACCGGACGGCATCGTTCTCGTACAGAGTTATGCCTGCGCGTTCCAAAGCTGCGTGTGCGAAGGTTCGCCCGCTTCTGGAAGCCATGGCCTGTCGGTCTTCCCACCAGTCGTGATTGCCCAAAACAGCGTGAACGCCCAAAGGCGCGTTGAGCTTGGCCAGAGCATCAGCCCAGTCTTGCCAAGGTACCTGACCGGTCACAAGAACATGACCGGCGACAAAATCACCCAGCAGAACGATCATGTCGGCCCCAAGGTTGTTGGTGGCTTCGGCAATGCTTGCAATACGATCAGCGGACATCCAAGGCTTGCAGGCGTGCACATCAGCGATCACTGCGATGCGCACGTTGAGATCCTCGGGCCAGCCGGGCGGTGACAGGGTGTATTCTGTGATCCTTGGAGCGCGTAGAGGGCCGTAGCCAAAGGCATGACCGCCCAGTGCTGTGGCGCCGGCCATCGCACCGCCAAATAAAGCCAAAAACTGTCGCCGCGTGATCATTAGGCGCTCCCACATCACTGAAAACTGGGAACTGGCGGAGAATAAAGGCGAGTTTGGGTCTGCTTGCGCCTTGCTTGTTTCTTTACAGATGCGCTTCGTCCCGGCAAAGCAAAGCTGTTGCTTTATTGTTGGTGCTTTTGTCGGACATCCTATGCCCATCACCGATACCTGTTTGCCCGCCCACACCATCCAAGTCCGGGTCTACTACGAAGACACTGATCTGGCGGGCATTGTTTATCACGCCAATTATCTGAAGTTTATGGAGCGGGCGCGAACGGAAACCCTGCGCGCCCATGGCATCGACCAGACCCGGCTCGCCGAGGAGGACATCTTCTTGACGGTCACGGCGATGGATATCGCGTTCAAATCGCCTGCCAGGATCGATGATTTGCTCACCGTGGAAGCCGTTCCGATCTCAACCACCGGCGTGCGCGGTACCATCGCTCAACGCGTGTTGTTGGACGGTCGCGAACTTTGCACGGCCATGGTGACAGTGGTCTGCATGAACGGCAAAGGCCGCCCGGTGCGCATGCCGCCAACCACACGTGCCTTGTTTCCTGCCTCCTAACCGTCGTTTCATTCGCGCCCGTGCGAACCGCTAACCCTTGGTTAACCATGCTTTAGGGTTGGGCCGTTAGGCTGCTGACCCAAGCCATGGTGGCTGGCGCAGCATCTGTGCGCCGCAGCATGGCGTCCTGATGATGACACAATCACAGCGCAACAGCGCCCGCCAACCACCACCCTTGACGATTAAGACCTGAGGATACCCATGGACGGAACGGACGTTCTTACCACCGCTTTGAGCACGCAGAGCCACGACCTCTCGCTGCTCGGCCTGTTCTGGCAGGCCCATATCGTGGTGAAAATCGTGATGGTTGGTTTGATCATTGCCTCGGTTTGGTGCTGGGGCATTGTGATCGACAAATATCTGATGTTCTCGCGCAACAAGAAGGCGATGGATCGCTTTGAGCGTGTCTTCTGGTCGGGCCAATCCCTGGAAGAGCTCTACAACATCACCGCGCAGCGCACGAACACAACGATGGCGGCGCTTTTCGTTTCGGCGATGCGCGAGTGGAAGCGCAGTCATGAGCGCAACGCACGCTCCATGGTTGGTTTGCAGACGCGTATTGAGAAGGTGCTTGACGTTACCATCGCCCGTGAGTTTGAGAAAATGGAGAACGGGCTTCTGGTGCTCGCCTCGGTCGGATCAGCCGGTCCGTTTATCGGCCTGTTCGGTACCGTTTGGGGCATCATGACCGCGTTCCAGGCTATTGCCGCCACTGAGAATGCCAATCTTGCCGTCGTCGCGCCTGGCATTGCCGAGGCCTTGTTTGCGACAGCGCTTGGCCTCGTTGCCGCCATCCCGGCGACAATTTTTTACAACAAATTTGTGGCTGATGTTGCTCGGCAGACAACCCGGATGGAAGGCTTTGCTGACGAGTTTTCATCCATCCTGTCGCGCCAGATCGATGAGCGCGCTGCGGCACAGCCAGCGGCAGCTGAGTAAGGACGTCAAAGATGGGTATGGGTGTTGCCACCGGTGGATCGGGCGGCTCGCGTCGTAGGCGTCGGGCGCGTCCACGCGCGATGAGTGAGATCAACGTCACGCCATTTGTTGATGTGATGTTGGTGCTCTTGATTATCTTCATGGTTGCCGCGCCTTTGTTGGTTGTCGGTGTGCCGATCGATCTGCCTGAAACCTCTGCCAATGCGCTGGAAAGCGAAGAAGAACCGATCACCGTTTCGGTGACCGCCGATGGCAGGGTGTTCTTGCAGGAAACCGAAATCGAGCTGGCACAGTTGCTCACCACATTGGAGGCCATTGCCAGTGAGGGCGTGGACACGCGCATCTTCGTGCGCGGTGACCGCGGCACGGATTACGGCACGATCATGCAGGTAATGGCGCGCATTTCCGGCGCTGGTTATCAGCGCTTGGGGCTTGTGACGGCAGAAGAGGAAGGGTCTTAGGTCGCCGGTTTTCGGCGCACTGACGGATCAATCATGCGGCTTGGTGTTCCCCTTTCTTTTGTTCTTCATGGCGCGCTGTTTGCGGGCATGGTGGTGAACCTGTCGCAGCCAGACCCGTTCGACGTGGTCACAGCGCAAGCTGTGCCAGTCGATATTCTCTCGCCTGAGGAGTTCAGCCAGGTCACACGCGGCATGCGCACCGCCGAACCTTTGCCAACACCTGAGACGCCACAGTCAGTTGGTCAATCTGAGACGGATCGTGGCACCGACACCGGAGGCGAAGGGCGCCAAGATGCGGCCACTGCTGCCGACAATGCGCGTGCAACGCCCGATACGGCAGCGCCGCCACCCCCACCCCCTCCGCCCGAACCAGAACCTGAACCGGTGGAAGCTGAACCAGAGCCCGCCCCAGCGCCCGAGCCAGAAGTTGCTGAGCCGGAGCCCGCTCCGGCTGAAGAGCCTGCACCTGAACCAGAACCGACGCAGACGGCGCGTTTCTCTGCGCCCGCACCTTTGGCGCGCCCTGATGTGGCGCCGCAGCCGGTGCAGCGACCGGAACCGGTGCAGCAGCCCGATGACAGCCAGTTCAACCCTGATGAGATTGCGGCCCTTATCAACCGTGATGAAAATCAGGGTGGCGGCGGCGCCGCTGATCAGGCACCTGCCACACGCGGTGCGGCCGAAGGGCGAGACCAAACCCTGTCGGAGAGTGAGATGGATGCATTGCGCCGGCAGATCGCTCGCTGTTGGAACCCACCTGTCGGTGCTGTCGGCGCTGATGATCTGGTGGTGCGTGTGCAGATGAACCTTGCTGAGGATGGTTCGTTGAGGGCAGGCGCCTCGGTGATCAATTCATCGGGCAACCCAGCTTTCCAGGCGGCTGCTGATAGCGCTGTGCGGGCCGTGCGCCGCTGCGCGCCTTATTCTCTGCCCTTTGAGAAGTATGCTGCCTGGCAGAATGTGATAGTGAATTTCGACCCGCGCGAGATGTTGCGCTAACAACCACGTGCGGTTTTAGGAGTGAGAATATGTTGATGCTGAAGTCTGGTTCAATGCGCAGCGTCCGCCCCTTTGGATTTTTCGTGGCGATGGCTTTGATGGCCTTGGTAACAACGCTACGGCCTGCTCATGCGGTGCTGGAAATCGATATCACGCAAGGCAATCTTGAGCCTTTGCCGATTGCCATTCCGGCTTTCACCTCCGCGACCGGCGATGGCGAGATCGCTGCGCAGATGAGCCAGGTGATTTCCAACAACCTCAATCGCTCCGGCCTTTTCCGAACGCTTGATCCTGCCTCGTTCATCGAGCAGGGGCTTTCGGTAAGCGCCGGGCCGAACTTCGCCGAGTGGCGTGTGATCAACGCTCAGGCTCTTGTTGTTGGCCAGGTGGAACGCCAGAATGATGGACGTCTACGTGTGGATTTCCGCCTTTGGGATGTGTTTGGCGCCGAAGCAATGATCGGCCAGCAATACTTCACAACGCCGGACAATTGGCGCCGTGTGGCGCACATTATTTCCGATGCGATCTATCAGCGCCTGACTGGCGAGAGCGGGTATTTTGATACCCGTGTTGTGTTTGTCGATGAGACTGGGCCAAAGGAAAACCGCATCAAGCGGCTCGCCATTATGGATCAGGATGGTGCCAATGTGCGCTATCTGACGGCGGGAACCGACCTGGTGCTGACACCGCGCTTTTCGCCTGGACGCCAAGAGATCACCTACATGTCCTATGATGGCGGGCAGCCGCAGGTTTATCTGCTCAACATTGAGACCGGTCAGCGGCGTATTGTTGGCAACTTCCCTGGTATGACGTTCGCTCCGCGCTTCTCGCCTGATGGTGGCAATCTGGTGTTCAGCCTGTTGCAGAACGATGGCTACTCGGATGTCTATCGTTTTGATTTGCAGACCCAGAACACGACACGCCTCACCTCTTCGCCATCGATCGACACCTCGCCGAGCTTTGCGCCTGATGGTGCTCGGGTCACGTTTGCCTCCGACCGTTCTGGTTCCGGTCAGATTTATGTGATGAACGCCGATGGATCTGGCCAGGAGCGCATCTCTTTCGGTTCAGGCACCTATTCAACACCTGTCTGGTCACCGCGTGGTGACCTGATTGCCTTCACCAAACAGCAGGGCGGTCGCTTCTTGATCGGCGTGATGAACCCCGATGGCTCAGGCGAGCGCATTCTGACCGAAGGCTTCCATAATGAGGGGCCGACTTGGGCCCCCAATGGCCGCGTGTTGATGTTCTTCCGCGATACGCCGGGCGCCAATGGCGGGCCGCAGCTTTGGACCATTGATCTGACCGGCTTCAACGAACTGCGTGTTGATACGCCATCGTTTGGGTCTGACCCGGCCTGGTCACCGCTGCTAAACTAGAGCAGCAGTCGATGGTCGCGCCGATGCGTGACGTTCTCGTTCTGACCACCGGTGGCACCATTGAGAAGGTGCACGACTGGCAGACCGAGGGCTTGGGCTTCGAGATGGGCGGTAAGGCGCAGATCGCTGATCTGTTGCACAATGCGCGTTGCTATCATGCTGCCCTGCGTGAGCTGATGATGAAGGACAGTTTGGACTTCACCGATGCTGATCGCCAGGCAATTCTCGACGCGGTGGTTGCCGCAGATGAAAGCGCCATTGTCGTCAGTCAGGGGACCGGGACCATGGAGCTAACCGCACGCTTTCTTGATGGTGAGGTGGGTGAGAAAACGGTCGTTCTGACCGGTGCGATGTGCCCGCATTCCTTTGGGCGCTCGGATGCCTCGTTCAATATGGGCGGCGCTGTGATCGCTGCGCAGACTTTGCCTGCCGGTGTCTATGGCGTCATGAACGGTCGGGTGTTTGCGGCTGGTGAGTTGCGCAAAAACACCCAGGCTGGAAGGTTCGATCTGCCCTCGGCTTGAGCTGCCGGTTTAACCTTTCGTTCAGCATAGGTTCATCCGGGCTTGGTGAATAAGACAGGTGCCACAAAAAAGCCCGCGTTTACCATGATCGACAACCGGCGCTTAACGTTGCTAATTTATGACCAAAGCGTATCCAATGGTGCGCATCGTCTTGGGGCGGCTCGTGCCCTGCCAGATTTGAGAAAGACCCTTCCCATGACCCGCCCTATGGCTCTGACCAACGTCAGTCTTTTTGCCCGCCTTTTCATGGCGACGTTTTTTGCCCTGTTCATGGCGGCCTGCGCTTCGACAACACCGGATGAGCTTCCGCTGTCGCAGCAGGCGGCGCCTCCAGGCAGCGCGCAGGATTTCACCGTTAATGTTGGTGACCGGGTGTTCTTTGAAACCGATTCCACCGTGCTCACCGCTGAGGGTCGCCTGACGCTGGATCGCCAGTCGGCATGGCTCACCCAATATGCGCAGTACGCGATCCAAATTGAAGGTCACGCCGATGAGCGCGGCACCCGCGAGTACAACCTTGCGCTGGGCGCTCGTCGTGCGGCGGCGACGCGCGATTATCTGATTTCTCGCGGCATTTCGCCGACCCGTCTCTCCACTGTTTCCTACGGTAAAGAGCGCCCCGTTGCGACGTGTAACGACATCACCTGCTGGTCGCAAAATCGACGCGCGGTGACGGTGTTGCAGGGCGGCTAAACCGACCTCGTTAAGCTCCTGTAGAAAGCCGGGCCAGTGCCCGGCTTTTTGCTGTTTGGTGACCAGACGGTCTGCTTAAAAGCGGACGGCGAGCAGACGAGCAGCGGACTATGGGCGGACGAATAGCAGACCAACGGCGGACCGTCCGCCTGCCAAGCAGACTAAAAAGGCAGTTAAGCGTTCAAATCCTGTGGTGAGATCATTGCCATAAAGGGTGCCTGATCGCCGTTGGTGAGATGCAAAACACCCAATGTGGTGATCACTTCATGGTGCGGGCTCTTCATCGCAGCATTGATCTCGTAATCCTGATGGCCTTGAAGCACATCTTTGGCTTCAACCGATTCCATGAAAGCACGCATGGCACGAACGGGCGTACGCTCCATCAAATCGTCTGGCGCGCTGAACTTGTAGCGGCCTTCGCCGCCGGTGCGTCCATCGATCAGAATTGTTTGGTAGGTCGCCATCCCATGGCCTTTCGCGGATACGCTGTTGTTGTCCGTCCAGCGTGTGACAAAGGCATGACAGTCATGGATTGCTGGGCGTATCGCCCTCATTTTCCTCATATTTGCCGCCTTTGGGTGGAAAGCATGGCGGCAACGGGCCACATTGGCCGAAAATGATTTTCTTGTGGGGTTTTCATGACCTTTCTGTCTCGCTTTACCGGCCTTTCCAGCTGGATTGCACCGGTTCTTCTGTCCAGCGTTTTGGCTGGGCCAGCTTTTGCGCAAGTCGCGCCAGGTCAGCAGGTTCCGCTGCCACCGGGTAACGTTGGTGGAGCAGGTGTGCAGACGCTGGCGCCCGGTGGGGGTGTGCAAACGCTGGCGCCTGGAGCAAGCTCAAACGGAGCGGTTCTTGCTCAGTCAAACCCGGCCGTGGAAGCGCAAACCAACATTCGCGTGGATCGACTGGAAGGCGAGTTGCGCAATCTGGTCGGCCAGATGGAGCAGTTGATGTTCCAGATGCGCCAGCTCCAGGATGAGCTGACACGTGCCCGCGAAGACACAGAGTTTCGCCTGCGCGAACTGGAAGGCAATGGCATCAATGATGGGTCTGGCTTGCCCATGGAACGGGGGGCGGCTGAAGGCGGGGCCACTGACGCGCAGCTGCGCGAAGTGCTCTTGGCGCGCGAACGTGGAGACCCGCCGCGCGACCTCGGTACATTGAGTGTCGGTCAGGACGGCCAACCGGTCGGCGCAACTCTTGGTGATCCCAACGGACCGCTTGATCTGTCCACATTGACACTGAACGCCGCACCGGAGGTTCGTCCGCAGCAACCGCTCAGCGGCGCGGTTGCCAGCATCGATCCGCTGGAAAGCTTAAGCGCCAACGATGTGTATGAGCTTGGCTATGACCACGTCTTGCGCGGCGATTACGGCCAGGCGGTTTCAACCTTCTCCGACTTTATCGATCTTTATCCGGATGATCGTTTGCGCCCGAACGCGCATTTCTGGCTTGGAGAATCGCACTTCGCCATGGGCGCTTACACACCCGCAGCCGAGCAGTTCTTGGCCGTCTTCAACAATTATCCTGAAGACGTCAAAGTGCCAGATGCGCTGTTGAAGCTTGCCATGAGCCTGGAGCGCCTTGGCGCGCAGAGCCAAGCCTGTGCGACATTCACCAAGCTTTTGTCTGACTATCCGCGCGCGCCACAAATCGTGCTTGATACGGCACGCACCGAACAGGGCCTCGCTGGGTGCTAGACGCGCCTAGAGCCACATCATCAGACACACCCACCGAAGCCGGCGAAGCATGGTGCAGCGACGCTTGGCGGGCTGTTGGCTCTGATCTGTCGAGCCACGCTACGCTGTTGCTTGCCGTTTCAGGCGGTCCAGACTCTTTGGCCATGTTGGTTGGCTTGGCCAAGTTGCGCGATGCGCGTTTGCTGGCGTCGAAACTCTCCGTGCAAACAATCGATCACGGTTTGCGTCCGGAATCGGCGGATGAAGCGAAGATGGTCGGCGAGGTTTGCAAAGAGCTTGGCGTTCCCTTTCGAGCCACCAAACTGGACCGTAAACCTTTTGCGAGGAACGCGCAGGATTGGGCGCGTGGTCAGCGCTATGGTGCCTTGTCTCGCACGGCATCAGAGACACAGTCGGTCATTCTGACGGCCCACACCGCCGACGATCAGGCTGAAACCCTGCTGATGCGCGCGGCTCGTGGCACGGGATGCGAAGGGCTGGCCAGCATTCGCCCGCAAGCGAAGTTGCAAGGCGCTGTTGTTGTTCGCCCGTTTTTAGATTGGTCTCGCGCTGAGCTTCACGCTGTTCTTGACGGAACACCCTGGCAACCGACACAGGATCCGTCCAACACCGATGAGAGCTATACCCGTGTGCGGTTTCGAACGTGGCTGGCCGATGCGCCCGCTCCTGACGGAGCCAGGGGTATCGTCGATGGCTTGGCTGAAACAGCGCATATCGCTGGTTTGGAAAACACGGCGTTGGATCACTACGCCCTCTGCCTTTTCGATGAGGTAGGTGGCGCATACCAAGGTTTTGTGGATGGTGATCTTTCATTGTGTGACCAACCGTTGGTGGTTCAAGCGCGGTTTCTACGCCTGGTGCTTGGTGGCGTTGCGCGCATGCGATCTACATCTGCCTCTGATCGGAACATGGCCTTTGGTTTGGGGCGTATGGTTGCGCTGGCACGGCGCATTGCCAATGAGCCAAAGGGTAAGTGGGTTGGTGGCGGTGCGGTGCTGGAATGGTGGCGTGGCAAGGGGCAAGATGAGAGCAAGACCCAACACCTTTCAGCTTACGCGGAATCTGGTCGCGCCGGTTTCCCTCAGCTTGCCATCGAGCCTGGTGAGAGCGGGCAGTGGGATGATCGCTTTGACGTCTGCAACTGGACCGAGAAGCGCCTGACAGTCCGCGCCTGGCAATCTGGTGATCCTGAGCCGAAGCTTGACCGCGATGGCCTCAGCAAGCGGCTTCTTGAAAGCCTTCCTGTTGGCGAAAGTAACGGCGACGTGGTCGCCACTCTTCAGACCGGTGACCTGGGTGGGGCAGACAAAGACGCTTGCCGTGAATCTGGCACTGTGTTCATGGCCGCTTTGCCACGCGAACTGGGACAGTGAGAGCCTTGGACCTTCGCGTGGACATGCAAATAACTCGGCCCTTAACCCCTTTGTGCGGAATCTTGTCGCGATTCCCCTCTCATTCCTTGGCAATCGGGCCTTGGGGACCTATCTTCCAACATAACGGGTGATTTTGCGCCGAGCCTTTGGCCGACCCAACACATTTTTCCTGGTTAGGATTGGACCTTTTATGAACTCCAACTTCCGTAATTTTGCTCTTTGGGTCGTGATCGGCCTGCTGCTGGTGGCTCTGTTCAACATGTTTTCAGGGCCAACTCAGCAAGGCCGTGGAACGGACATCGCTTATTCGCAGTTCTTGTCTGAAGTGCAGAATGGCCGCATTCGCGATGTGAACATCATGGGCCAGCAAATCTCTGGCGTTTACACCGATGGTAGCCAGTTCCAGACCTTTGCGCCCGATGATCCAAACTTGGTGCAAGACCTGACCGCGGCAGGGGTACGCATCAGTGCCCAGCCACAGGATGAAGGCTTCTCGCTGTTTTCTGTGCTGATTTCGTTCGGCCCTATGCTGTTGTTGATTGCCGTGTGGATTTACTTCATGCGCCAAATGCAAGGCGGTGCTGGTGGCAAAGCCATGGGCTTCGGCAAGTCGAAAGCCAAGCTTTTGACCGAGGCGCACGGCAAGGTGACGTTTGAAGACGTGGCCGGTATTGATGAAGCCAAGGAAGACTTGGAAGAAATCGTTGAGTTTTTGCGCGACCCGCAAAAGTTCCAACGTCTCGGCGGTCGTATTCCGCGTGGTGTGTTGCTGGTCGGCCCTCCTGGCACCGGTAAAACGCTGACCGCCCGTGCGGTGGCCGGCGAAGCCAACGTGCCGTTTTTCACCATCTCCGGTTCGGACTTTGTGGAAATGTTTGTTGGTGTCGGCGCCAGCCGTGTGCGTGACATGTTCGAGCAAGCCAAAAAGAACTCCCCGTGCATCATCTTCATCGATGAGATCGATGCGGTCGGTCGTCATCGTGGTGCCGGTCTCGGCGGCGGCAATGACGAGCGCGAGCAGACACTGAACCAGCTCCTGGTTGAGATGGATGGCTTTGAAGCCAATGAGGGTGTGATCATCATCGCGGCGACCAACCGTCCCGATGTTCTTGACCCTGCATTGCTGCGTCCAGGTCGTTTTGACCGTCAGATCGTTGTGCCGAACCCAGATATTGTTGGCCGCGAAAAGATCCTGAAAGTGCATGTGCGCAACGTGCCGTTGGCGCCGGATGTGGACTTGAAGGTGCTGGCGCGCGGAACACCAGGCTTTTCCGGTGCTGACTTGATGAACCTTGTCAACGAAGCTGCCTTGTTGGCGGCACGTCGTTCCAAGCGTCTGGTCACGATGAGCGAGTTTGAGGATGCCAAGGACAAGGTGATGATGGGTGCTGAACGCCGCACGCTCGTCATGTCTGAGGAAGAGAAAAAGCTAACCGCCTATCACGAAGCTGGTCATGCTTTGGTGGCATTGCACATGCCGGCGTCTGACCCGATCCACAAAGCCACCATCATTCCACGTGGTCGTGCGCTGGGTATGGTGATGCGTTTGCCGGAGAAGGATCAGGTCTCTCTGACTCGTGCCAAGTGCTATGCTGACCTTGCCGTTGCCATGGGCGGTCGCGTGGCTGAAGAGGAAATCTTCGGCTATGAGAAGGTGACCTCTGGCGCGTCTGGCGACATCCAAATGGCAACCAAGCTTGCCAAGGCAATGGCCACGCAATTTGGCATGTCCGACAAACTTGGACCGCTGCTCTATGGTGAGAACCAGCAGGAAGTGTTCCTGGGTCACTCGGTGGCGCAGAACCAGACTGTTTCGGAGCAGACGCAGCAACTTGTCGATGAAGAGGTGAAAGCCTTTGTCGAGCAGGGCTATCAGACTGCCAAGAAAATCACGCTGGATAATATCGATCAGCTCCACACCATCGCCAATGGCTTGTTGGAGTATGAAACGCTGTCGGGCGATGAAATCAAAGCGCTGCTGGATGGCAAGCCGCCTGTGCGTGAGGATATCGATGATACCCCAACACGCTCGCGTGGGTCTGCCGTGCCAAGTGCTGGCCACAAGCCTAAAGACAAGGGCGATGAGCCTGACGTTGGTGATATGGAACCGCAGCCAAGCTAGCTTGTTCCTTCACATCTGATGTTTAAAGACCCCGGCTTTTAAGCTGGGGTCTTTTGGTTTGGTGGCGATGTTGGGTGTGATTTGGCCTGTGAAGGGTCACTGCGAGCTGGTCTTGAACGTTAAGCCTGTTTGCAATCTGTAAAGCTTGGTCACGATCTTTGATGCCTGAAACGCTTGCGCTAACGTGATGTTTGGCGCCAAACGCTAGGGTGGGGTGTTGGGATTACCCAGGGTTGTAAGGGGTTGAACAGTGGTACGGCGTTATTTTGGAACCGATGGCATTCGCGGACGGGCCAATGCTGGCACGATGACAGCAGGGGTTGCCATGCAGGTTGGCATGGCCGCCGGCAAACTGTTCACCAATGGCGGGCATCGCCACCGCGTGATCATCGGCAAAGACACGCGCCTTTCTGGCTACATGATTGAGAATGCGCTGGTCGCCGGATTCACGTCCGTCGGTATGGATGTGTTCCTGGTGGGCCCGATGCCAACACCGGCCGTTGCGATGCTGACGCGCTCGTTGCGCTGCGACCTTGGTGTGATGATTTCAGCGTCTCACAATGCCTATCATGACAATGGCATCAAGCTGTTTGGTCCGGACGGCTACAAGCTGTCCGACGAGAAAGAGCTGGAAATTGAAGCGCTGATGGATGCGCCGGTTGAGCATCTGCTTGCCGGGTCGGCCAGCATCGGTCGCGCCAAGCGCTTGGATGGCGAGCAGGCGCGTTACATTGAATTTGCCAAGCGCACGCTGCCTCGCTCTATGAGCCTTGCTGGGCTGCGCGTGGTGCTCGATTGCGCCAATGGCGCGGCCTACAAAGTGGCCCCGGCCGTGCTTTGGGAGCTGGGAGCAGAGGTGATCACCATCGGCGATCAGCCAGATGGTATGAACATCAATGCTGGCTGCGGTTCCACGCAGCCGCAAGCACTGTGTGACAAGGTCCGTGAACTGCGCGCTGATGTTGGTATCGCGCTTGATGGTGATGCGGACCGTGTGGTGCTTGTTGATGAGCGTGGTTCCATCGTGCAGGGTGATCAGCTGATGGCGGTGGTGGCCGACAATTGGCGCGCCAGCGACAAGCTCACTCAGCCGGGGGTTGTGGCGACGGTGATGTCGAACCTTGGCCTGGAGCGCTATCTGGAAGGGCAGGGCCTGGGACTTGTGCGCACCCAGGTTGGCGACCGCTATGTCGTGGAACATATGCGAGCCAATGGCTACAATGTTGGTGGTGAGCAGTCGGGCCACATCATTCTCTCTGATTTCGTGACGACCGGTGATGGGCTTGTGTCGGCGCTGCAAATTCTTTCTGTTGTGGCGCAAGAAGAGCGCAGCGTGTCAGAGATTTGCAGCCGCTTTGAGCCGGTGCCGCAGATCCTTAAAAATGTTCAGTTTGAGGGTGACAGCCCGCTCGCGCGCGACGCTGTTAAGGATGCTATTGAGGCCGCAAAGCAACGTTTGGGCAACCAGGGGCGCCTTGTTATCCGGCCTTCTGGTACCGAGCCGCTGATCCGAGTCATGGCCGAAGGCGATGATCCAGCGCTGGTTGAGACGCTGGTGGACGAGCTTTGCGATACGTTGCGCAAGGCGGCCTAACGCGCTGAATTTCCTTCGATAAAATGGGTGGCTCCGGCTGATCTGTGTGTCGGCAGCGCGACGAACTGTGTCTGATTGGGACGCAAGGCACTTTAAGTATTCATTTTCCAGTAACTTCTTTTAACTATCCATTTACTTTAATTTTTAACGTTAAAAATCAAGGTTAAGCCTGCTTTAACCTCTGCCCGCCATAGTTGTTCTCGCAAACGGCCCATTGCCATCTTTGGCGTGAGCCCGTTCGACAGCGAAGAAGGAAATGATGTGATGGGTAAGTCATCCAAATCTCTGTTCATCGGTGCGCTCGCCTCGACCCTGTTTTCAGGGGTGGCTTTTGCAGCCGACTATATTCCACCGCCAATTGTTGATTTCGAACCAGAGTTCGAGCTTGAGCTCGGCGGCAATCTCTATCTGCGCGGCTATGTTGGTTTTACGAACCAGGAAGTGGACCGTTTGGACAACGCGCTTTTCAGCAACCCAGTTGGGTTCGAGTTTCTCAGCTCAGAGTTCGAAGCAGGTGGCCTGGCTGGTGCGGCGGTTGGCTATCGGTTTAACGAGTGGTTCCGTGCCGACATCAGCGCTGAGTACCGTATGCGCACAGGCTATGATGGCCTTGATCGCTACGATACGACTGGTGATGGTACGTGGGACGGAACCAACCAGTACACGGCGGACAAGTCAGAGTTTTTGGTGATGGCCAACGCCTTCGTTGATCTTGGCACATATCATGGCATTACACCCTATGTGGGTGGTGGTATCGGTGCATCGTACACTATGATCGACAACCTCACCGATACAAATACTCCTACCAGCAGTGTGGCATATGCCTCAGACAATGGGGAATGGGCATTTGCGTGGGCATTGCACGCTGGGCTCGGCTACGAAGTGAGCGATCGTGTAACGCTCGATTTCGGATATCGTTATCTTGATATCGGTGATGCGTCTTCTGGCGACATCATTGCGTTTGGTGGTGCAAATAACATTGCCAATCCCATGGAGTTTGAAGGTATCACATCGCACGATGTCACCTTTGGCTTCCGCTATGCTCTTGGTGGTTTTGGCGGCGGACACAGCAGCGGCTACGGCCACTCCAGCTACTAAGCCACGGCCTTCCAGACACACTTTTAAGCCGCTGGTTTTTACCAGCGGCTTTTTTGCATCAGCGTGAACCAAAGGTCGGTTGGTGAAACTTCGCAATTGACGGCGCCTTCCTCATCGCTTAGTGCCCGCGGTGGGACACCTCTCCCCAACGAGAGGCTTTCTATCTGGAAGGATAGCCATCATGAGCACTGCAATGCCCGGCACGCGGCCGGTGAATCCGCGTTTTTCATCCGGCCCTTGCGCCAAGCGCCCCGGCTGGACTCTCGACGGTCTGCAAGATGCAGCCCTCGGACGTTCTCACAGATCTTCTATCGGTAAGTCGAAGCTGAAGCTCGCGATCGACAAAACGCGCGCCATTTTGGGCGTGCCGGATGACTATCGGATCGGCATCGTGCCAGCGTCTGACACGGGTGCTGTCGAAATGGCGATGTGGAGCCTGCTTGGCGCCCGCCCGGTGACGATGGTCGCCTGGGAGAGTTTTGGCGCAGGCTGGGTCACTGATGTGGTCAAGCAACTCAAACTTGACGCCACCAAGGTCGAAGCACCCTATGGCCAGCTGCCAGATATGACGGCTATCGACTACAACACCGATGTTGTTTTCACCTGGAATGGCACAACCTCCGGCGTGCGCATGCCAAACGGTGACGCTATTGCCGCTGACCGCCAAGGCCTGACCATCTGCGATGCCACATCGGCGGCATTCGCGCAGGACTTGCCTTTTGATAAGCTCGATGTGGTGACCTTCTCCTGGCAGAAAGTGCTGGGCGGGGAAGCTGCGCACGGCGTTCTCATTCTCTCCCCCCGAGCCGTCGAACGCCTTGAGAGCTACACACCAGCCTGGCCGCTGCCAAAAATCTTCCGTCTGACCAAAGGCGGCAAGCTGATTGAAGGTATCTTCAAAGGCGAGACCATCAACACACCCTCCATGCTCTGCGTGGAAGATTATCTGGATGCGCTGAATTGGGCGGAATCCATTGGTGGATTGAAGGGCCTGATCGCCCGTGCGGATGCCAACGCTGCCGCCATCGATAGTTTTGTTCAGGCAACTCCTTGGATTGACTATCTGGCAGAGGTGCCGGAGACGCGCTCCAACACATCTGTCTGTGTGAAGATCGTCGATCCGGACATTCTGGCGCTTGATGACCCAGCCCAGGCAGCGTTTGCCAAATCCATCGCCAAGCGGCTGGAAGCCGAAGGTGTGGCGCTGGATATTGCCGGCTACCGCGATGCCCCAGCAGGCCTTCGCCTCTGGGCCGGTGGCACCATCGAGGCTTCCGATATGGAAGCGCTGATGCCGTGGCTGGATTGGGCGTTTTCTCAAGAGAAAGCAGCTCTCTCGCAGGCTGCCTAACAGCCCTTGGACTTACTCTTCAGCTGAGCGCGCTAATGCGCTCGGCCTCTCCCATTTCTCTTTAATTCAGGAGTGCCTCAGATGGCCCCTCGCGTTCTTATTTCTGACAGCCTTTCACCCACCGCCGTAGACATTTTCAAATCTCGCGGCATCGACGTTACCTTTGAGCCAGGCCTTGGCAAGGACAAGGAAAAACTCCTGTCTATGATCGGCGATTACGATGGTTTGGCAATCCGCTCAGCCACCAAAGCCACCGAAAAACTGATCGCCGCCGCTGACAATCTCAAAGTCATTGGCCGTGCCGGAATCGGTGTCGACAATGTGGACATTCCCGCCGCAACCTCGCGCGGCATCATTGTGATGAACACGCCGTTCGGCAACTCGATCACGACCGCCGAGCACGCGATTTCGATGATGCTTGCCTGTGCCCGCCAGATCCCTGCTGCCGACAATTCGACCCAGGCCGGAAAGTGGGAAAAGTCCAAATTTATGGGTGTGGAAGTCACCGGCAAGACGCTTGGTTTGATTGGATGCGGCAATATCGGGTCCATCGTTGCCGACCGAGCTATTGGCCTCAAAATGCGGGTTGTGGCTTATGATCCATTCCTGACCGAGGAACGTGCCATCGAGTTGGGCGTGGACAAAGTCGAGTTGGATGAATTGCTTGCCCGTGCCGACTTCATCACGCTTCATGTGCCGAAGACCGACAAGACGGCCAACATTCTGTCCGCCGATGCCATCACCAAGATGAAAAAGGGTGTGCGCATCATCAACTGTGCCCGTGGTGGCCTGGTAGATGAGAACGCGCTGCGCGCGGCGCTCGACTCCGGTCATGTTGCTGGCGCTGCTATGGACGTTTTTGCCGAAGAGCCTGCCACCGACAATGTTTTGTTCGGCGCGCCTAACCTTGTCTGCACGCCGCACCTGGGTGCGGCAACCACAGAGGCGCAAGAGAATGTGGCGCTTCAAGTCGCTGAACAAATGGCTGATTTTCTCACCACCGGTGCGGTCACCAACGCGTTGAACTCACCATCTATCTCGGCGGAAGAAGCGCCGCGCTTGGCACCGTTCGTGAAGCTTGCCGAACTGGTCGGTTCGTTTGCTGGTCAGCTGACTGAAACGGCGATTGAAGAGATCACCATTGAGTATGCTGGCGACATTGCTGAGCTCAACACGCAGGCGCTTTCATCAGCTGCTTTGGCCGGTGTGCTGCGTCCACTGCTCTCCACAGTGAATGTGGTGTCCGCGCCTGCCATGGCCAAGGAGCGTGGCATCGCGCTTGAAGAAACCAAGCGTGGGCAGGAAGGCGCCTATGAGACCTATATGCGCCTGACGGTGACCACGGAGCGGCAGAAGCGCTCGGTCGCGGGCACCGTGTTTGCCGACGGCAAACCGCGCCTTATCCAGATCAAAGGGATCAACATGGAAGGCGAGTTTGGCGAGCACATGCTCTACGTCACCAACAATGACAAGCCGGGCTTTATTGGTCGGTTGGGCACGCTACTCGGTACCGAAAACATCAACATCGCGACCTTCAATCTTGGTCGTGCCGAGAAGGGCGATGATGCTATCGCACTTGTCCAGGTTGATGAGCCGGTGAGCGATGATGTGCTTGGCAAAATCGAGGCGCTGGAAAACGTGGTGCAGGCAAAGCGGCTGAGTTTTTAGTTCGCGCTCGTGCCATGCCCTGGAAGCGCAAAGCTATCCGGGACCTGGTGCCACATTACAACGGAGGTCCCGGCTCAAGCCCGGGACCTACCGAAAATTTATGCCCGCGCCAGCCGTTCGCGTAGATAGCGAACCGGTCTTCCATCCAGCACGATCAGTCCCAGCGTGATGACCGCAAAACCGATGATGGTAAGCCATTCCAGCCGTTCGCCGAGCAGCGGCACCGCAAGCAGGGTGGCGGATACTGGTACCAGCATGGTGACCAGTGACACGTTGGTTGCCCCTGCCATATCCAGGATGCGGAAAAAGAGCACGTAAGCGAAAGCGGTGCACACCACAGCCAGCGCGATGACCGACCCGATTGTCGCGAGCGATGGAACAGGCAGCGTCCAAGGCTGATCGATAAGGCTGGCAATCGGGATCATCATCAGCGTCGACATGGTAAGCTGACCAGTTGCCGTTGCCATCGGGTTTTGACCTGCGAATCTGCGTCCCCAAACGCTGGCAAACGCATAGGAGATGGCAGCGCCGATCAGCATCAGCTCTGAAAGCAAATGGTCGCCGAGGCCGAGCAGGTGGCGAGGGCCAATGATCAACACCACCCCCGCAAAGCCGATGACAATCCCGACAATCCTGCGGGGTGAAAACTGCTCGTCAGCAAGCAACAGTCCAGCCAGCAACACCGTAAAGAAAGGCATCGAGCCATTGAGGATCGAGGCCAGAGACGCGCCGATTTCCTGTTGCCCGGTGAAGATCAAAGAGAAGGCAATGACGTTGTTGAGCAAGCCCATCACGGCATAAGCGCCCCACGCTTTGAGGGCTCGCGGCATGCGTACGCCGGTTGCAAGGCAGATCAACCAAAGCGTTGCCGCCGCCAAACCGACGCGCAGCAACACAAGTGTGAAGGGCGGGATTTCGGCCACAGCCACTTTGGCAAACACGAACGAACCGCCCCAAATGAAAGCCAGAAACAGAAGCAACGCCCAAGCGAGCGTGGACATGGTTTTTTGAGCGGTCAGGGGAGCGGCGAGTGTCATGGCTTTGCTCTAGTGCAGGGGGTGGGCATCAACCACCCGAAAACGAACCTTCAGTTTGCCTTTAGCTTGTCGCGCAAAGCAGCAAGCGGACGGCCATCAAGGACCACCATGCCGATGGCAACCACCAGCATGCCTGCGATTTTGAGCAGCGTGATTTCCTCGCCGAGCAACGGCACAGCGAACATCATTGTGAAGGCTGGGATCACCAATCCCACCAGGGATGCATTGCTCGCGCCAGCCATTTTCAAAACACGGAAGAAGATCAGATAGGTGAGCGCTGTGCAAAAGATCGCCAGGGCTATGACTGCTCCGATAACCGACCAGGATGGGATGTCCATGTGCAATGGGTTTTCAAAGATCAGCGCCATGGGCAGAAGCATCACGGCACTGGTGGTGATTTGACCCGTTGCCGTCGCCAAGGGTGCTTCTCCAGCAAAGCGGCGACCCCAAATGCTGGCGATTGCATAAGCGCCAGCGGCCAGAAGAACGGCAAGCTCGGCGGTTAAGTTGCTACCCAGACCCAGCAGATAACGAGGCCCGATGACCAGGGTCACGCCAGCGAAGCCAATAATGACGCCGAGGATTTTTTGCGAGGTGAAGCGTTCGTCCTTTAGCAGCGCACCGGCCAACAAGACGGTGAAGAACGGCGTGGCTGCGATCAGGATCGAGGATAAAGATGCATCGATGAATTGCTGCGCCCAGAAGATGAGTGAGAAGGCCAAGCTGCTGCTAAAAAAACCGAGCACGGCGTAGTCGCGCCACGCTTGAAACGATGTGGGCATGCGCACGCCGGTAACGCGACAGACTGACAAAAGCACCAGGGCGGCCAGCAGCGTGCGTAAGAAGACCAACGTCAGCGGCTGAATTTCGGCGATGGCCACTTTGATGAAAACAAAAGAGATGCCCCACAGGGCGCCGAGCAGCAGAAGCCATCCCCACGCGGCCGTGGACATGGTTTTTTGAGTTGTGAAGGGGGCGGCAACGGCCATGCAACTGCTTTCAAAACGGGTAGGGTTTGCGCTTTAGGCCTTCACCGGGCACAGCGCCACCCGCAAAAAGACCCACTCACGCGAAGAATCTTTCACCGGCCAACTGGAGACTTATTGCGAGGTGGCGGGTGCGGCCTAGCTTTTGGTCTCAGCGCCATCTTCAGGGCGGAAGGTGCCATGGACGGGATCAATGGGCTTGATCGATCCGCCTTGCGCTTCGTTGATCGCATGGCGCCAGTGCTTGCGGCAAAGCGAGATGTAACGATCATTGCCGCCGATCTCAATCTGCGCACCGCCGGTCACCGCTTTGCCATCTTCTCCAACACGCACCACCATGGTGGCTTTGGATCCGCACCAACAGATGGTGCGCACCTCACGCATTTCATCGGCCAGCGCCAAAAGCGCCTTGGAACCTGGGAAAAGCTGGCCAGCGAAATCCACCCGCAGACCATAGGCCATGACGGGGATTTTGATATCGTCGACGATACGGGCCAGCTGCCAGACCTGCTCTTCGGTCAAAAACTGCGCCTCATCTAAAAGAATGCAAGCCGGGCGCTCCTCACCGGTTTTCGCAAGCCCTGCCAGGTGGGCGACGATGAACTCATAAATGTCCGTCTCGCGCGTGTAGGTGTTGGCGGACGCCTTGATGCCGATGCGCGATCCGATCACACCTTCGCCAGCGCGCTGATCGAGCTGCGCGGTTAGCAGCACTGTCGACATGCCGCGTTCGGCGTAGTTGTAGGCCGCCTGCAACAGCATGGTCGATTTGCCAGCGTTCATGGTGGAATAGTGAAAGTAGAGCTTGGCCATGGCGGATGTGGCTATTTGGGAACGGACTCAGGTGAGGACTGGGCAGCGATGCGGTCGGCGCGGCGTTTACCTGCCCACTCAGCCAGCATAACCCCACTGACCACAAACACGATACCGGCGGCGTGATAGGCGGCAAAGACCTCGCCGACGATCAGCACCGCAAGACCTGATCCGAACACCGGTACCAGGTTGATAAAGACGCTTGCGCGGCTGGGGCCGATCAGTTCCACGCCGCGGACCCAAAACACTTGGGAGAGCAGCGAGGGGAAAAGAATGATGTAGGCAAGCAATGCGGGTACTTTCCAGCTTGCCTGTGGATAGACACCGTTGGCCACCTCCCAGATCGCTGGTGGAAGAGCAACCAGTGCAGCGCCGATGGCCATGATCAGCATAAAAATGTGCCAGGGCAGCTGCGGTCTGTAACGCAGCAAGATTGAGTAGAGCGAGTAGACAAACACGCCCAACATCATGATGACATCACCAATGTTGAACTCCAGTGCCAGCAATCGGTCCAGGCTGCCTTGACTGACCGTGATGGCAATGCCGATGACTGACAGCAAGACGCCCACGCCTTGCAGGGCGCTGATCCGCTCGCGGTAGATGATGAACATCAGCAACATCACCACCGATGGGAAGGCTGACTGTTCGATGGAGACGTTCAGAGCGCTGGTGAAGTTCAGCGCGCCGTAAAGCGCGAAATTAAAAAAGGAAAAGCCGAGCACGCCGAGCAACATGACGAACAGACCATGTTTGCGGATGATGTCGCGATGCGCAGCAAGGTGTGGGCGGGCCACGACATAGACAATCGCTACGACCAGGGTCCATCGCACAAAGGTCAGCGTAAACGGGGGAATCACACCTGCCGCCAGCTTGCCGGCAATGGCATTGCCAGCCCAAAACAGCGTGGTCAGCGTGAGAAGAAGATAGGGACGGTCAAACAGTTTCATAGACCGCACCAACACGTTTTGACCTGTTGAGGCAAGCCGTCGGTCCGTCGGATAGGGTGATGGGCACGAGGTGAGAGCATGCCAAGTTTAGGCTTGCATCGTCTGCAGATGTGCTAAGGGAAAGCGAACGCCCCGATGATCGGTTGAGCCTTCAATCGACATGCGGGGCGCAGTTATGTTTGGCGCAAGCAACAGGGCGCATCAGAATGGCAAATGTGGTGGTTGTCGGCTCGCAGTGGGGCGATGAGGGAAAAGGCAAAATCGTCGATTGGCTGTCGGAGCGCGCCGATGTGGTGGTGCGCTACCAAGGTGGGCACAATGCCGGTCACACGCTTGTGGTGGGCGAGACAGTCTACAAGCTTAGCCTTCTTCCATCCGGCATTGTGCGAGAAGGTACGTTGTCGCTGATCGGCAATGGCGTCGTGATCGATCCGCACCATCTGGTCAAAGAGATCGCGACCCTTGAGAGCCAAGGCGTTTCGATCACCCCAGAACGGTTGCGCATTGCAGACAATGCGACACTGATCCTGTCTCTTCATCGCGAGTTGGATGGCATGCGTGAAAGCGCGGCCACACAAACAGGCACCAAGATCGGCACAACGGGCCGTGGCATTGGTCCAGCTTATGAAGACAAGGTCGGGCGCCGCGCAATCCGCGTGATGGACCTTGCCAACCCGGCCACATTGCCTGCCAAGGTTGACCGATTGCTTGCTCATCACAATGCCTTGCGGCGTGGTTTGGAAGCGTCGGAAATCCAACCACAAACCATTTTGGATGAGCTGCTTCAGGTTGCCGATAAGGTGACGCCCTTTATCGATCGGGTATGGCAGGTTCTCGACGATCACCGAGCAAAGGGCTCACGTATCCTCTTTGAAGGGGCGCAAGGGGCTTTGCTCGATATCGACCATGGAACTTATCCGTTCGTGACTTCTTCCAACACGGTGGCGGGCCAGGCTTCGACAGGATCGGGCATTGGACCTGGTGGGATCGACTATGTGCTTGGCATCACCAAGGCCTATACCACCCGCGTCGGTGAGGGGCCGTTTCCAACCGAACAGCTTAACGAGGTTGGTCAGCATCTTGGCGAGAAGGGCCACGAGTTCGGTGTGGTGACAGGGCGCAAACGCCGCTGCGGCTGGTTTGATGCGGTGCTGGTGCGCCAGACGGTGAAAACATCCGGCATCACGGGGATCGCGCTCACCAAGCTTGATGTGCTGGATGGCATGGATGAGCTGATGATATGCACGGGCTATGAAGTGGATGGCGAGGTGGTGGATTATCTGCCGGCGAGCCAGGGGCAGCAGGCGCGTGCCAAGCCGATCTACACACGCATGGAAGGCTGGTCGGACACCACAGCGGGAGCGCGTAGTTGGGCGGATTTGCCCGCGCAAGCGGTGAAATATGTGCGGCAGGTGGAAGAGCTGATCGGTGCGCCGGTGGCACTGCTTTCCACCAGTCCACAGCGCGATGACACAATTTTGGTCCATGATCCTTTTAAGGACTGATCGCGTAGCAAGGGTGCGCGTGTCTTAACGATCTTGTTGGCAAGGACATGCTAAGCCCTTGATTTGGCGTCTTGTCCGTTCACAGACCATTGACCATAGCTGTGTTCATTGGGCATTACTGGCCTCATAGGGTGCGTGATGAGTATTCACGTAGGTGGCGGCACGCTTCTGGATTGGTGTGAGTATGGCAGATTTTGATGCAATTCTGCGCAAGGCGCTGGCTTCGCGGCCTGGTGCGCCAGGCGAAGAGCGTCGCAAGATTTATGAGCGTGCGCGGCAAGCGCTGGTGCGCCAACTAACCGGCTTTGAGCCTCCCCTTCCTCCTGAAGATATTTCACGGCAACGCTTGGCGCTGGAATCCGCGATCCGCAAGGTTGAGGCTGATGTTGCGGCCAATGGTGGTGTGCTGCCAGGGGCGCCAGCACCTGCGCCTGCACCCCAACCAACACCAGCGGCTCCTGCACCCTCTGCACAAACGCCACCAGCGCCCGCGCCTGCGACGGCGCCAATTGCGGCGCCTGTTGCTGCGCCGCCTGCACGTCCGGCCCCAGTGTCACGGGCGACACCGATTGCGCCAACAGCTGCGCCACCTGCACCTCCTTTGGTACCGGCTACGCCGCCAGCAACACCACCTGCGGCCACGCCACCGGCGCCCGCACCGAGCAATGCCGGCCCCAATCTTGGACCGGCACCAACATTCGACAATCCGCAACCCATTTCGATTGATGAACCGGCGGCGATTGATCTTCCCGATTTTGAACCCGAGCGTAGCCAACCAGAGACAAAGCCTGCCAAGAAAAGCTCTGGCATGGCCGGTTTGCTGGTTGGCCTTTTTGGCCTGCTTGTCGTGGCGGGTGGTGGAGTTGCCGCTTGGCAACTGGGTTTCCTTGATCCCTATTTGAATGACAGCTCAGGTCCAGAACTGGTCATTGCACCGGACGAACCTGCCGAGGAAGCACCGGATGTTCGCACCGTTGGTTCTGATCCAACGCAGTCCAGCGAACGGTTGTTGCCGGACAATCAAGGCACTGTTGATCAGGCACCGGAAGAAACGCCCGAAACGCCAGATATGGCAGCGGTTGAGCCATCCGGTTCTGGCCTCCCAGTGGCGCAAACGGCAATTCTCTATGAAGAAGGCCTGACACCAGATGCCGATGGCTTTACGGCGCCTGGCCGTGCGGTATGGCGCTTGGAAGAAGGCGACAACCCAGCCATCGTGGGCACCATAGAGGTGCCAGCACGCGGTATTCTGATGAACATGCGCATCAGCCGAAACCTTGATGATGCTTTGCCGGCAACGCACCTGATAGAGTTTTCCTTTGAACTGTCAGAGGCTTTCCCTGCCACCAGCATTGCCGAACTGGTGGGCGTGGTGGTGAAACCACAAGAACAGTCGGGCGGCGACCCGCTACGCGGCGCAATTGTGGATTTGGGCGAGGGTGTGTTCTGGCAAGCGCTTGCGGCTGGCGAGGCCGATCAAGCCGTGAACGTGCCACTGCTGCGCGATGGTCGCTGGTTTGATCTTCCGATCCTCTACGATGACAATCGCCGCGCGATCATTACCTTCGAAAAAGGTAATGACGGTGTCGCTGTGTTCCAGCAGGCGCTGAATGCATGGTCAGCCCAATAGCGCTGTGAGTGCTTACGAGGATTGGTGTTCCTTGTTGCTGCGCAAAGCGTGGACCGTGACCGGTTGGCTGCGGCCCTTCACGCTGTGATCGCCAGCGGGTGCAAAGTGTTGTGCCAAGCTCGCATCATGGGTGCGCGCAGCACTCAACGTTTCGTCCGTGATCAGCATTTTTTGGCTTTGGTTCGCCGTTAGCGCTTCAACGCGTGCGGCAAGGTTCACTGCATCGCCGATAGCAGAGTAGGCGAAGCGACGCTTGGATCCCATGTTGCCAACAAAGGCCTCGCCGGTGTGGATGCCAACGCCGATGGCTAAGGGTTGAGCGTTGCTGTCTTGGCTTGCATTGTAGGTGGAAATGGCCTGGGTCATGGCCAGCCCTGCGCGTACTGCGCGGGCGGCGTGATCGTCTTGATCCAGCGGCGCGTTCCAAAAGGCCATCATGCCATCGCCCATGAACTTGTCGATCGTCCCTTCTTCGCTGAGAACGGCTTCGGACAGCGGATCGAGCAGGGCGTTGAGCAGATCGACTGCATCGGTTGGCTCCATGTGCTCGGAACGTGAGGTGAAACCGCGAATGTCCATGAAGAGGATCGTAATGGTCCGCCGGTCGCCTTCCAGCTTGAGGGCGTTTGGATTGCTTTCCAGGCGTGCCAGAACAGGCTCAGCCAGATAGTGCGCAAACGCATTTCGGATGAAGCGTTGGCGCCGATCTGTGCCGACCAATACGGGCACAGTGACTGCGCCAAAGGTGAGCAAGGTGAGCGTTATCGGAAAGCTCGCATCGACCAGCAGCAGATGGGTGGAAAAAGACCACCAAGAGCCAACGCCAAGTGCGACAAGGATCGCGGCCGCCACCAGGGCAGCTTCCATCGGGCGCATAGCGAGCGCCGCCGCGATCACCATCAAACCGGCCAGTGTCATCAGCAGCAGTTCCATGCCGGTTGTCCAGTCGGGCCGCGCGAGATGGGTGTCGGCAACAACGTTCGAAATGGCTTGAGCGTGCATGGTGACGCCAGGCACGATGGTACCAAGGGGCGTTGCGCGTAAATCAAAGAGACCTGGCGCTGATGTGCCGATAAGAACGATGGTGCCTTCCAACAGCGGAGCGAGACTGGCGGGATTGTCGCGTGCTTGCAGCACGGCGTTTGCGGGCAGCGTAAGGGTTGGATCAAGCGTCCCATAGCGAATGCGATAGGCGCCGGTTTCCGTTAAGGGAATCGTCAGTGCTCCAACACGCAGATCTTGCGGGACGCCAGTCTCTGGCGCGCCGGGCGCTGGATTTGTGCGCACCACCAGACTCTGGGCGCCTTGGGCGACACGCAATGCCTCAACAAACATGCTCGGCATGATGGTGTGTTCGGGCTCTTCTCCAACGGTCGTCAACACAGGGATGCGGCGCACCACCGCGTCATCATCGCGGGCCGAAACATGGATGCCACCAAGGCCAGCGATGGCCTCCTGGAGGATTGGGACATTGTCGATAACAGCATTGGTGCGTGTGAGATGATGCGCTGGCGAAGGGCCCACCATCGCAAGGCCTGATCGTGGCGTGAAAGTCGATCCACCTTGCGTTGGTGCAACGCCAAGCACGCTCGGCGCCGATGCCAAGGCCTGCGCGAAAATCTCATCATTGGTGGGAAGATCAACCAGTGCTGTACGCAGTTGGCGCGCGATATCGGGTGGCACTTCGAGCCCTTCAATGACCGCTAGCGGGTTTGCGCGATCAGGTTCAGGGAACAACATGTCAAAGGCGACGACGGCTGCACCGGCTTGGTGAAGCGTGCTGACCATGTCAGCCAACAGTGTGCGTGGCCACGGCCATTGGCCAAGACTGGCCAGCGACGCATCGTCGATATCGATGATGCGGATCGGAACCTCAGGTCCCAGAACAGGTGGATCGACGCGTTGGTAAAGATCGAAAACACGCTCGCGGACGATTGTCACAAAGCCTGGATCAACTGAACGTGTGACCAGCCCGGCGCCAAGACAGCTGAGACCCAAAACGAGCGGAACAAGAATTCGGGAGAGGCGCGCCATAACCCATCGTTAGCTGGCAAGACGGTGTGTCGTCCAGCCTCATTGGCGTATCGCGGAAACCCCAGATTTGCGGCGCTGGAGGGTGTTTTGTGCGTTGAATCGGCAACAGTGCACATCTATTCCAGGCTACGAGCAATGGCAAAGCGCACCAAGTGCTTGCCCGTGCGTCGATTTCTTACCAAAAGGTAAAAAGGGCTTGCGACAACGTTTTGGGGGAGCGTTGAGGGTGCGTGCCCGCAGGACTGCCGGGGTGAGACGCATGCGCGTTGTGAGTACAGCATTCAACAGGATGGCCAGAAGACTGGCATTTGGCGCTTGGTTTGGCCTAGTTGCAACCGGCACTCTAACGGCAGGATTGATAGGCTCAGCACATGCTGGCAGCGCACAGCATCAAGCTGCTTACGATGCCGTGCTCGCCAACCCCGATGATCTGCAGGCCAATGTTGCCCTGCTGGAAGCGCAGCTTAATCAGGGCGATTTCCCCGCTGCGTCGGTCACGCTGCAACGCATCTTGCTGCAGAACCCCAATTTTGATGAAGCTCGTCTAATCCGTGTGGCGGTGTTTTTGCGTCTGGGTGATGATGCAGGAGCTGCCAATGATCTGGCCTATCTTGAAGGCCGTCCATTGTCTCCGGAAGATCGTGCGCAGGCAGACTATCTTGCGGCTTCGGTGCAACCTGATCCCACCGCGGCAACCTTGGCTGGCGTCATTCGCTTTGGCGCGCTCTATGACAGCAACCCAGGTCAGCGCCCCGGCAACTATACGTTAAGCGGCCAGACCTTCTCCTTTCCAGCCGACGGTGCTTTTGGCGGTTTCGGCGAACTGCAATTTATCGGTGAGTTGCCCTATGGCGGGCAGGGACACAGTTTCCGAGTTGAAGGACATGGCTTTGCACGCGCCCATGATGATGGTTCGCGTGGCCATTCCTACGGACGCCTAGCTCTTGGTCCGCGTTTTGATCTTGGCTTCGCCTTTTTCGATCTGATGGCGCTGGCGCAGGCTGAGTTCGTTGGCGGTGATCTATACGGCACGCGGCTGGGTGGTCGTGCGCAGATGATTGTGGATGTGTCTGACCGTGTGTCCGCAACACTGCGGGTGGAAGCTGCCCACGACCGTGTGGATGTGAACCTCTTTTCGACCACCAATGTCGGTGATGGCGACGGTTGGGAGGTCTCAGCGACACCATCAATCACCTACCGCATTAATGACACTTGGGATGTGACGGCGCACGCCGTTTACGCGACCAAGGACGCTGGCAGTGCATGGTTTAGTTATGACGCTTTTGGCGGCGGTCTATCCCTGCGTTATCGCAATGCGTCTGGTTATCAGCTGCGCTTGGGCGGCTCTGTACGCGATGTTTCTTATGATGCGATCAACCCCAATGTGATCCCGGCCACAGTGGCCCGTGATGAGCGGCGTTACAGCTTAGATCTGGCGGTTGCCGCGCCGGTCACCTTGATCCTCGACCAGCTTGGAGTGGATGGTGATCGGGCGTGGGCGAGCGGCTGGTCACTTGAAACATTTGGCCGCTACCAGATCAATGAATCGAACATTCCTGTCTACGACAGCGACAACTGGACCGTCGGGCTATCGGTTGCCCGCCGGTTCTCCATGTAACGAGGCGCAGAGCATGACGCGCAGTTCCGTTAGACCCATGAGCAAGGCTTTTGAGCACCCCTTGGCGCTTCTGGCGTTTGTTGGCGTTGTCGGCTTTCTGCTGAGCGCCGCTGTTTTGCCGGTTCTTTCTCAGCAGGCCCAAGTGGGCACGGCAGCGGCTGTGCGTGGCTCCGTTGAAGTGCGTTCAGGCGTATCCGTGCGCGCGCCTTCTGGCGGCGATGCCATGTTGCTTGGAGACCGGGTGGTGACGCAGCGCCAATCAGGCATGCAAGTTCTGTTGCTTGATGAGAGTGTTTTCACCATCGGCGAGAGCAACGATCTGGTGATTGATCGCTTTGTCTATGATCCTGATCGCTCCGTGGGTGAGATTGCTGCCCGTTCGACCCAAGGGTTCCTACGCTTCGTCTCTGGCGGTGTTGGCGCCATTGCGCCGCAGAACATTTCCATTGAAACACCGTCGGCAACGATTGGTTCGCGCGGCACGACCTTTGATGTGGTTGTGGGTATTGAAGCTGTTGCGTTGGCGCAAGCGGCCGGGCTCATTCCGCCAGGCACGGTGGTCGATCCAGCGACCGCGGTTTTCGTGGTGCTGCGTGGGCCGGACACCAATTACAACGGTATCACGCAGCGCGGGCGCGTGGTTGTTCAAACACCTGTTGGCTCAGTTGAGATTCGCCGTGAAGGATTTGGCGTGTTTGTGCCATCGGCGGGTGCAGGACCAATTGGACCAGGACCGGTGCCAAGTGGCGTTCAATCGCAGATCATTGCCGCAATTGAATTGCCTTCGGTGGGCTCAACCCTCCAGGTGGGTGGTGTGGAGATCACTGAGCTGCCAAGCATTGATGTGCATCCGTTTGATCTGCTGCCGGGACCAGATGGGAACAATCCTGATGTTACGGGAGGCGAGTTTGATTATCCGTGCAACAAGATGAAGGATCACGTTTCGCCGAAGCAGTCTGTCCCAACGCCGTCTGATCCATGCAATCCGGGAACAGGCGGCGGTGGTGGAACCGGTTACCCATAGAAAAACCGGGTCGCCTCTTATTGAGAGCGACCCGGATTGCAGTTCAATGCCTGTTGCGTTGCTGGCGAAATAGCTTAGCGCGCGTCGGCGCCGCGCTCTTCGAGCATAGCTGAGGCAGCCACAACTGCCTCTTGTACTTTCTCAAAGGCCCGCACCTCAATTTGGCGCACACGCTCGCGGCTAACGCCGAACTCTTGGCTCAGTTGCTCAAGCGTCAGCGGATCGTCGGACAAGCGACGCGCTTCGAAGATGCGACGCTCACGATCATTGAGGACATCAAGGGACTCTCGCAGCATGGAGCGGCGATTATCCTTCTCCTCGCTATCGATGAGCATCACTTCCTGACTGTCGGAATCATCGACCAGCCAGTCCTGCCATTCCAGACTCTCGGAGTCCTGACGCACTGTCGCATTAAGTGATGTGTCACCACCCAAACGGCGATTCATGGAAATCACTTCGTCTTCAGATACGTTGAGACGTGTTGCGATCTCCGTCACCTGATCAGGCTTCAGATCACCTTCTTCAAGAGCGGAAATTTTTCCCTTCACCTTGCGCAGGTTGAAGAACAGACGTTTCTGGTTGGCTGTCGTGCCCATTTTGACAAGGCTCCATGAGCGCAGAATGTACTCCTGGATCGACGCTTTGATCCACCACATCGCGTAGGTTGCCAGACGGAAGCCTTTGTCCGGATCAAACCGTTTGACCGCCTGCATCAGGCCAACATTGCCTTCTGAAACAACTTCCCCAATTGGCAAGCCATAGCCGCGGTAGCCCATGGCAATCTTGGCTACGAGCCGCAGATGGCTTGTCACAAGCTGGTGCGCTGCGCCCGAATCCTGATGCTCGACAAAGCGCTTGGCCAGCATAAACTCCTGGTCAGGCTCCAGCATTGGAAACTTACGAATCTCTGTCAGATAGCCGGAAAGGCCGCCATCAATGGACGGCAGAGTGGAAACTGATTGTGCCATGTTTGAATGCACGCTCCCTTTGTAGTCTCTCCCGATAAGGCGAGAGATTGCGGGTCCTTTGCACTAAGCGACCCAATTTGAGCCTTTGATATAGGTACTGATTTGGCCAAAACAGGGGCTGGTTGCATTACAGTTTGTTCACTGTTTTGAGAGAATAGCCTCAAGTTCTTGTAATTGCTTATCTAATTCCACGTCAAAACGCATGATTTCAGCGCTTTTTGGATGTGTAAACTGCAGTGTTGTTGCCTGCAATGCCTGCCTGGGAAAGGCCAAAATGGCCTCTTTTGTCGCCTCATCAAACCGGTTGGCGCGGGTGCGACCACCGCGCCCATAGTCCGGATCGCCAACCACGCCGTGGCCGATATGAGCCAAGTGCACACGAATTTGGTGGGTGCGTCCGGTCTCCAACTGGCAGGCAATTTTGCAAATAGCTGGATTATCCTGAGCGCCATAGCTTCTCAGCTTGTGACCATGGGTGATGGCTTCGCGTGCGTCTGGACGCTTCGAAACAGCCATTTTCAATCGATTGGCACGATCGCGACCGATCGCAGTGTCAATGGTGAATTGCGTTTTCGTGTTACCCCAGACAAAAGCGGTGTAGATGCGCTCCAAATCATTGGTGCGGCCATGATCGGCAAATTGAGCAGAAAGAGACTGATGAGCTTGATCCGTTTTGGCCACGACCATCACGCCGGACGTGTCCTTATCCAACCGGTGCACAAGACCTGGGCGCTTCACGCCTCCAATGCCCGATAGCGTGTCACCGCAGTGGTGCAAGAGGGCATTCACCAACGTGCCCGATGGGTTGCCAGCGCCAGGATGCACCACAAGGCCGGCAGGTTTGTTGAGCACGATCAGTTCGTCATCTTCAAACAAGATATCGAGCGGAATGGCCTCAGGCTGGGGGTCAGGGTCCTCAGCTTGCGGTATGTCGAGCGCGATGTTCTCTCCGCCGCGTAGCTTGACGGCCGGGTTAGTGTGCGATGCCCCGTTGAGAGTGCAATGACCTTGCTTGATCAGCGTGGTGATGCGACTGCGTGATAGGCCCGTCCCCTCTGCCTCTCCAGCCAACGCGGCATCGAGCCGCTTGCCCCGGTGCGCGTCAGATGCTTGAAGGCGCAGGACATTATCATCACCCTCGCCAGTCTCTAGGAAATCATCGCTCATGGCGTCTCAGTCCCCTAACGCTCCGCAATCGCCAGATGAGGAGGAACCGCTCGATCCGCGATTGGAGGCGGTCGCCCACAAAATGCGGCGATTGTCATTGGTGTCATCGGGGATCATGTTTCTTGGCATTTTTGCAGTGCTTGGCGTCATTCTCTACCGCTCTCTGGGTGGTCCGTCGAGCACTGACTATCCGGCCAACATCACGGCTGAAGAGGTGCGGACGTTGGTTGTGGAAACCGTCGCTGGAGCTGTGATTGATGGTGTGAGCGTCGATGAACGGTCGCTGTTCGTCAACGTGTCAGGCGATGATGGCCCGATGATCTTGGAGATTGACCGCGCTACCTGGCAGATTGTTTCGACCGTGCAGTTCGGCAACTAGGTGGTTGTTAGAGTTCGCTTCACCGCATCGTGCCACCGGTCCATGTGGAACTGCCGAGTTTCCTCATCCAGATGTGGTGTGAACTCAGCGTCCTTTTGCCAAGTGGAGGCGAAGGTCTCCAGATCAGGGCAGAGCCCAGCCTTGAGCCCGGCTAGATAGGCCGCACCTTTCACTGTCGTCTCCAGGTCGTTGGGGCGTTCCACGGGCGCATCGAGAATGTCTGCGAGCAGTTGCAGCGTTAGGTCGGACTGGGTCATACCGCCATCAACGCGCAGAACCGAGCGCTCGCCTTCTGGCCAGTCGCGTGCCATGGCGTCCAGCAAATCGCGGGTTTGGAAAGCAACGCTTTCGAGCACCGCATGGGCGAAGTCTTCCGGACCTGTGTCACGGGTGATGCCATAAATTGCACCACGTGCGTCCGGGTCCCAATAAGGCGCGCCGAGGCCAACAAAAGCGGGCACCAAGGTAATAGCGCCGCGCACGCCGCGATTGGCCAGATCGTTCACTTGCGGCGCGCTTTCGATCAGTTTCAGCCCATCACGCAGCCATTGCACGGCAGCACCTGCAATGAAGACCGAGCCTTCCAGCGCGTAGGTCGGTTTGCCATCGAGGCGGTAAGCCAGTGTGGTGAGCAGGCGGTTCTTCGACTGGATGCGCTCGCTGCCGGTGTTAAGCACCGCAAACAGGCCCGTACCATAGGTCGCCTTCACCATGCCTGGGGCAAAGCAGGCCTGGCCGATGGTCGCGGCATGCTGGTCGCCAGCGCAACCCAAAATCGGCACCGAAGCACCGAAGACTGATGGGTCGGTTGTGCCAAAGTCATCTGCGCAATCAAGCACTTCCGGCAGAAGGGCCGAAGGGATGTTGAAGAGCTTTAAGAGATCATCAGACCAGTCTTGTGTTCCAATATCAAAGAGCAGTGTCCGGCAGGCATTACTGGCATCGGTGACATGGCGTTTGCCGCCGGTAAGCCGATAGATGAGGAAACTGTCGATGGTGCCGAAGGCCAGTTCGCCCTTGCTGGCGCGGGTACGCAAGCCACGATCTTGATCAAGCATCCAGGCGAGTTTGGAGCCTGAGAAATAGGGGTCGAGGAGCAGGCCTGTCTGCTCCTGCACCATGGGTTCAGCGCCATCGGCTTTCAGTTTGCGGCAGGTTTCAGCGGTGCGACGGTCCTGCCAGACGATCGCATGACCGACGGGTTTGCCAGTCTCCCGATCCCAAAGCACAACCGTTTCGCGTTGATTGGTGATGCCAATGGCGGCGATGTCGGATGGGGTTTTGCCGGCTTTGTCCAGCGCGCTTTTGACGGTGGATTGCACCAGGCTCCAGATCACCTCGGCATCATGCTCCACCCAACCATCAGCAGGATAGATTTGCGGCAGCTCTTCTTGAGCGCTCGCAAGCACGTTGAGTGCGGCATCATAAACCAGCGCGCGTGCGGACGTCGTGCCTTGGTCGATGGCAAGGATAAAGCTCATACTGGGTCTCCCGAGAGTTCTTCAGCGCTCTTCTGGCGCCGTTGGTAGAAAAGGTCGTGTGTCAGGCGGCGGCTCGTTTGGCCAGCAAGTTATCAAGGATCGCTTGCACCTCGTCAAAGGCGGACTTTGGCTGATCGATACCGAGTTTTGACCGGCGAAACAGAACATCGTCTGCTGTCCGCGCCCATTCCTCTTCGACCATATGCTCGATCTCGCTTGGGAAGAGGCCGCACATCAAGGCTTGCTCGTTGCCGCCTGCGATGATGCCGGCAATCGACTGGGCCGAGCGCCCATACATCTGAACCAAGCGCTCGGCATGCGCGCCGGCGTCAACCACGCTCAAGGCTTGAGACAGCTGCGTCTGCACCTGTTCCAGAACTTTGCCGCGTGCAACATCATCAACAAAGGCATCGTCAAAAGCGGTGTAGCCGGTCCAGCCGCTTTCCATGCCACTGCCGGACGGTTTGGTGAGTTCTGCCAGATCATCCACCACTTTTTGCGACAGTGTGCGGAAGGTGGTGAGCTTGCCACCGAACACGTTGGTGAGGCCGGCTTTCAAATGTTTGCTGGTGAGGATTTTGTAGTCGCGCGTGACTTCTTGCGCGTTGTCGGTGCCATCATCGAGCAACGGCCGTACACCGGCAAAGGTCCAGGCGATATCGTCACGGGTAACCGGACGATCCAGATAGAGGTTGGCGGCTTTCAGCAGATAGTCGGTTTCTTCGTCTGAGATATGGACATCGCTTGGATCGGTGTGATCGGCATCGGTGGTGCCGATCAGCGCATAGTCGTTCTGATAGGGAATGGCGAAAACAACGCGCTCGTCCGGCTGTTGGAAGAGGTAGGCATCGTTGAGCCCTGCTGGCTTGCGAACCACGATGTGCGAGCCGCGCACCAGACGCAGCCCGATGGGCGAGTTGGACCCGGTGAGCAGATGCGCCACCTTGTCGGCCCAGGGGCCTGCGGTGTTCACCACATGGCGGGCATGGATGTGATAGCGAACGCCATCGGACTGACGTTCCAATGTCAGTTTCCAAATGCCGTCGCTGGCGGTCGCCTCAACAAGCTTGGTGCCAGGCTGGATGGTGGCGCCGCGCTTGGCGGCATCGGAGAGATTGGCGAGTGTCAGACGCACATCATCCACTTGGCAGTCATAGTAGGTGAAGCCACGCGTGCGTAATGCGGGCTTTAAAACCTCGCCCGCTGGATCGGTAGAGAGTTTGATGCCTTTTGAGCCGGGAACCTTTCGGCTCATCGATAGATTGTCATAGAGAAAAAGGCCAAGCCGGATCAGCCAGGCCGGGCGCATGCCCGAGCCGTGCGGCAGCACGAACCGCAGCGGCGTGACGAGATGTGAGGCAACGGAAAGTAGGCGGGCGCGTTCAATCAACGAGTCGCGCACAAGAGCAAACTCATTGTGTTCAAGGTAACGCAGGCCACCGTGGATGAGCTTGGTGGACCAGCTGGAGGTCGCGCTAGCGATATCGCCCATCTCGACAAGCAACACCGAATAGCCACGCCCAACGGCATCGCGTGCAACCCCTGCGCCATTGATGCCGCCGCCGATGACGCACACATCCACGGCTTGGGGCGTTCGCTCATCGTGTGCTGTGTTCATAGCCTCTGATCCCTCACTCAACCTCTGCCAACGATTGCAGGTCTAGCATGTGGCTCAACTTTGGTCTTAAGTCGCAAGAAGATCGGTGAAAACCGGCAAAACGTCACCAAGTATGATTTACCACACCGCAGTACGCGACTTTTTGAGGGATTGAGAGACTATGGCACGCGCAAAATTTGATGAGTTGGAGCGCGGCATCGCCGAAACGCGAAGCCAGGTGCAGGAGATCAACTCCACGCAAGCCAAGATCGATGAGCGATTGGGCACTGTGCTCGGTGACAGCCAGATGCAGACGATCGACGTCAACATTGATGATCAAGACTTCAAAGCTGTGGTGGAAAACGAAGACAAGTTGCAGGGCAACATCGCCTCGCTTGTCTACGGCCTAGATGAGATAACTCAGACATTCGGCTCTGAATTCAAGTCGATGAGTGAGTCGACATTTATGGAAAAGCTGACCGGCATCTTCTCCAAGCGTCGCTCCGAAGAGATGAAGACCAGCCGCATCCGCAATGCTGATATTCGCTCCAATCTCAACAATCTGATTGAAAAGTCCGAAGTGATCCGCGGCCTTCTGGAAGAGCAGTTGGCGGTGATTGATGACCGGTTGGACAAATCCAAGACCGCGCAGGCCGATGTTTTGGAGCGTGCGCAGACAACGGCGCGCCAGATCGAAGAAACCGATGCGCAGCTCGATGAATTGGCACCGAAGATTTCTGCCATTGATGCCAAGATTGCCGATGCGACAGGCGAAGAGTTGAAGGCCCTTCAGGCCGACCGGGCTGAGCTGGCCAACACGTACAATGAGGCGACCGCCAAGAAACAAGAGCTGGTTGCGACCCAACAGTCCTTTGAGCGCTACGGCTCGATCTACGCCAACTATGTGGAAAGCCTTGCCAAGCAAAAAGCCGCCCAGCAGACGCTCATCTCCAAGCTCAACATCGACACTGAGCAACGCACGATCATGTACGATGCACTGGTGGAATCCCTGCGGACATCGGCGCAACAAAACATTGGTCACCGGATCGATGATGTGGGCCGTGAAACCGATGCGCAGGCTGAGGCGATGATCACGCAGATTGGCATCAGCTCTGAAAATCGCATCGTTTCCATGATGGAAGCGCATGAGATTTACATGAAGCGCACCGCCGACATTCGTCAGAAGGCCGATCTGGCCAACGCAGAGTTTGCCCGGCGTTTTGGCAAGATCGTCGATCAGGTCGAATCCGGCAAATATGTCGAATAGGTCTGCTTGATCTTGAATGCGATCCACCAAACAACCCCCGATGTTCGGCGGGTTTATTTTCAGACGCTGGCGCGGGTAACCGCAGGGCTATTGCAATCCTCCGACACGGTGTTGGTGGACCTTGCGGCGCGCCTTGATGCCTCGTTCGGCCTATTGGACAAGCGTGACGCAGGCGGATTGCCTGCGCGGGTCGATCGCAACGATAGCGGTCTGCCAATTCTTGCCGATGTGATCGCGCTGGCGCGGGACGTAAAGGAGCGCAAAGAGCCAGAGCAAAGCTCGGCAAGCCTGCGCGAGCGCCTGCTCGATCAGATGATGGAGCGCCGCCGCGTGCCGCGTGCCTTGCAACTGCAAGAGATTGGTAGAGCCATCTATCAAGAGGCTGTTCGCGGTGCGTTGCCGATCTTCTGGCCAGAAGGGCGTTCGCTGAACCCGCAAGATGACGGGCGTCTGAAGCAGATTTCCTGGGATCATTGGGATGGCGGCACCAACCGGCCTGTTTTCACCCATGCCTGGCTTGAATATCGCCAGCCGCAGGCCTTCCCTCACACCGAGATGCAGGCTTTGGCGCGCAAGTTTTCTGGCACAGGCTTTACGCCACTGGCGAGTGCAATCGAGTTCGATGACGCCTTCGATACCATCGCACTGAAGCGGTTAAAGCGGTGGACGTTGGGGCCGTTTTATTCGCCCATCTTCATGGATGTACCGCCGGCCTTCGAGCCGCTGTTTGCCGATTTGCCCATTGAGGATGCCTGGATGTTTGTCTGGCATGTGGATGAGGTGATCTCGGTGGGCACCGAAGAAACCAAGAGCTGGTTTTTGGCGCCGACCCGCTACCGTGAAACCTATGCGGTGGACACGACCGATGGTTTGGCGACCGAACGCGGGGCCAGCGCCTCGCGCGCCCATGCCCTGTTGCCGCATCGCGCTCACCAGAAACTTGCTGGCTATGATGGCGGTATCGACACGTTGATGCGTGGCATGCGCGTGCACTCGCTGTCGCCCGGCGGTGAGCTGTTTGAGGATATCTAAATGATAGAGGCCAGTTCCGTTCGCATTCCCGAAGCGCGGATTGTCGAAGCTTATCCAGCAGCGCTCGGCTTGATGGAAAATGCGCAAGTGGAAGAGGCGCTGCCTCGCCCCGCCGATGCGCCGGGCAGGACCCGTTTCGTCTCGCCAATCGCCGGTGCGTCGGCGCCACGACGCATGGTGCGTGCCAACCTGGAAGCGGCGCTGCGCAAGTCCGGTGGTGATGATCCACTGCTTTCCACGCGTGAACACGGGATTTTGGTATCGCTTCGCCGCGCCTTGGCTGTCGGGATGACCGTCTCCGAATTCTTCATTGAGCCGCTTGGTTATCTCGATCTTGGAGAGAAGAAACGCTCCTCTGGCCTCTCGGCAACGGATGAAACGCAGTTTCGTTCGCTTGTGCGGGCGAGGGCGCTGGTGGCCGCATTGGTGACCGCCTCGCACTTCCTGCACGCGTTGGGTGATAGCCCCACTGGTGAACCGACAGCGCTGGGCGAACCCGGCTATGACACGGCCAATGACGCGTTGAGTTTCGTCGTGGCGCAGGTCGCCAAGGCTGCCACCGACGCCGTGGACAACGAAGACCTTGGTCCGCGTATTGCTCGTGCTATGGCCGATGTGATCGACCGTGTGGAAGGCGATGCCCACCGGATTATGGGTGACAGTCTTCAGGCTTTTCTGGCGCGCACCTATGCCGTGGAAGTCGATGACTTCCATGTGCGCGGGTTTGAGCGCTCGGCCTCGACCAAGGGCCGTAAGCCTCTCGTCATGCAGTTCAAGCAAGTGCACGAGGTGGTCGGCAATCACATCGCCAAGGCGCAGGCCATCAAGCTCGCCAAGATGCTTGTGGCGTACGATTTTGAACGTCAGAAAAACCCATTTGTGGAGCTGGGCGGTTTCCTCTTCACCTTCGTCGGTGATGGCTTTCCGGGCACCGGCAAAACGACGCTGATCCAAATGACCGCTGGTCTGGTGAAAGAGTATTGCGACCTGGCCGGATATCCGTTCGTTTACGAGAATTTTGGCATCGACCAGATCAGTGAGTACCAGGGAAAATCAGGTCAGAACTGCCGCGCGTTCATTGATCGGGTTCTGGACCCTCAAGCCATTGGTTTTGGCACGATTGACGACATCGATCAGGTGGCTGGCAAGCGCGATGATCGGCAAAGTTCCTCAGGACAACAAGAGGTTACAGGTGTTCTGATGGCCGCATTCTCTGGTGCGGAAACCGTTGTGCGTGGTAATGCCAGTTTCGGTATGTTTTCCAATTATCCGGAGAAGGTGGACGATGCTTTGCGCCAGCGCGCTGGTGCGCGTTGGCTGGTGGATGGGCCGCAAACCGAGAACGATTATATCGACATCTTCCACCTGCTGCTCGGCAAGAAACATGACGTGCCCTTGGGCCAAGATGACTTCTTTGCCGATCAGGCTTTGAAGCAAGCGGTGGCCAAAAGTTACGCCCAGCACAACCGACCACAGGAAGATGGCCTGATGGTGGTGTGGGAGCGGTTTACCGATGAGCATGGGGAGCCAAAGACGATCCGCGATGTCGGGCTTTACCTTCACGCGATCAAAGAGGCGGAGCCACGTTTCACCGGGCGGGCGATCAAGAACGTCACGGATGGGATTAAATACCGTGCGATGGATGTTGAACTGCCGGACGAATGGTTTGAGAACCCCGAAGCTTTCTTGCAGAAGGGGTATGATGACAAGCTGGCGATGATCGAAGATCTGCAAAAGCCGATTTCGATGGATTTCATTTTGCAGGAGATCAACCGCTACGCTGACTCAGAGTTCCGCTACTCCGACAAGTCCGATGAGGCGGCCATCCAAGAGCTGTTGCGCGACCACCGTGTGCGCCAGAAAGCCGCCGAACGCCTCGACGATCTTGAGGACGACTGATGCAACGCCTCATCGAAGAAGGCCTGCGCTTTGGCGGGCTTTTGCATGTCGATCATGCCCATCTGGTGGCCCGGTACAACGCGGCACTGAAGGCGCTTGGGCTGCCGGAAACGGAGCTGACCGACTTTTACATTGATGCGTCGGGCTACTCGTATGAAGTCGCGCTGGAGATGCAGAACGCCAGCTATCTGGACCCGGAAGGGATCAATCGGCGCTTCATCATTCTCTCGCCCGATCAGGCCGATCTGCCACTGATCCGCACCAGTTTTTCTGCCGACGGGCAGGTGATCCGAGCTTTCTTTGCCGCCAATGATCGGATGATCCGCGCGGTGACGCTGAAGGATGCGGTCTACGGCGAAATCGAGAACCTTGTGTTCGATGTGGAGCGTCCTGCTGATGTGCTTGGCATCCGCGATGTGCGCTTTTTGGTGCGCACGCCGACGGGTCTCTTGGAAGAAGCGCAGACGCTGAAGGCGCAGATGGATCGGTTTCTGACGGAACCAAACGCTTGGGCCGATCAAAAACTGCTCGATGCCATTGTCTCCGGTGCGAGCCGTGTGGGCGACGTGCGCCGCAACGGTTTCTTGCCGCAGAAGCTCTCCTTCCAGTGGCCGAATGTCTTTTGGACCAGCCATTTCGGCGGCGCCTATGTGATCAGCAACGGAGACTCATCTCGCGATGGCGCTGTGATGATTGGCGATCCCGATCAGCTTCAGCCCAAACCCTTTGGGGCCTCGATCATCGCGTTGCACGAAACGCCCGTGCTTTTCTCCTATTTGGACGAAGAACGGCTGTTGGAGCCGTTCAACCCACGCTGGCTGAAAGAGTCGGGCATTTTGGAGCATCGTTTGCGGCTGCTGGTGGCGGAGCTTTTGATGCTGGGCGATCATGATTTTGACGCCACACCGATGATTGATGATGCGTATCTCTCGCGCTGGATCGCCGACAATATGGCCAAGCTCAACCCGGACCGCCGGTTCCGCGTGATCAGCCAGATGCGTGGGCTGCTCGACACGCCTGCTGAAGCGGCGGCCTATGAGCGCCGCCTGTCAGCTGAGCAGCGGTTCTATTTTCGTCGGGCTGTGCCGGATGCACCCGGCGCGGCAGACATCAATCGCATCATCGTGGAGCACATGCCGTTTGATCTGCTCTCAACGTTTATTCTCAACAAGCGGCGTTTTTATGCGATCTATGAGACATACACGCAGCGGCAAAAGGCTTTTGCGGTGGATTATCTTACCACCCATTACGCGCCCAACACCCATGACCGCTGGCGCATGCGTGCAAAAGTGCGCGAAGCGTTTTTCGGGCTGCATTAAAGGAAAACAGTGATGCTTGACCCTCTTATCGACTGGATCAAAGCCATGTGGCGCGGGTTTATCGCGCTGTTCCGCCTGCGGCTACCCAAGCCTGAAGACGGCGGGCCAGAAAGGATGCGCGGTGTGCGCGCCACGGGCCGTATCTTTTGGCGCGGCGGGCTGCTGATCTTCATCGTTCTGTTCCTTATCTGGAACATCTCGTTTTTCTGGAATGTGCTGTGGACGCGCGGCGACACACTGACCTATCCGCAGGATGTGCTGCGCGCCAACGCGATGGTGGCGACCGAAGAGACAGCCACCGTGGATGGATCGCCATCTGACACGCGCACCTGTGACCGTTCGCAGATCGTCGACATGCAGATTTATTTGCTCGACCTGATGGTCAATCAAAACGAGTGGGTACCCTCCATGCCGCAATACAAGGTCGGCATTTTGGGGCTGGTTGAATGGGAAGCAACGCCTTTCTTTGACAACAAAGCAGCTTTCCAGACCGGCGTGTTGATCGCGCTGCGCCGCACGGCGGTGGAGCTTGTGGATGTGCTTGGCCGTGAGCGCGGCACATCGGGTGCCGACGAGGACCTAGATACCGCGCGCGGACGTCTGCAATCGGACGAGCAGATTTGGTGGTTCAACCCGTTTGACGAGCGCCGTCCCTTTGGCCCGGTGCAGCCATCCTCGCGCCTGTTTGCCGGCGCCATCCCGCTCTACCAGGATTACAATGATCGGCTGGAGGCGTGCGATGCGCTGTTTGATGCGCGCGCCGACAATCTGATCCAATTCCTGGATCGTGTTGCCCGTGACATCGGCTCCTCGGTGGACCAGCTGTCACGCCGCTCAACGGGCCGCCAGTATGACGCCGACCTCGACATTTTTGTGCCGGGTGAGGGTAATGACCGTGGCTGGTTCGACTTCCGGGCGGACAATTTGTTCATGGAAGCCTCAGGCCAGATGTTTGCCTATCACGGCCTGCTTCAGGCGGCGCGGGAAGACTTCGCCGATGTGGTTCAATCACGCAATCTGGGTGGCGTCTGGGACCGGATGGAGCAGCACATCGCCGAAGCCGCCGCTCTTTCTCCGCTGGTCATCTCCAATGGCCGTGAGGATGGCGTGCTGATGCCCGATCATTTGAGCATTATGAGTGAGAATATTCTCCGCGCCCGCACGAATATGAGCGAGATCAGGGGCATTCTGGAGCGGTAAGTCTTCCTTCTCTCATCAAGCACAATCGTCATCACCGGCCTTGAGCCGGTGATCGAGCCTCGCGTGCTTCAGAATGAATGATAGTGCTCAATAGGACCTTTGGAGCTGGATGGCCGGGTCAAGCCCGGCCATGATAAGAAGGTGTGGTCTCCCTGTGCTTGTCGTGGAGGTCCATTCCTTAATCGCCGCTGACTGGACCCTCGGGGCTAGTCCGAGGGTGACACCATCTGGGTGGGCAAGGCAATAGAGCCAAGTGGCCGGATCGCGCGCCCCTCAAGCGTTCGGATGTTCCACCGCAAACTCCTGAAACAGTGTGCCGTTGTCGTGCGCCTTTTCTTCCAGCAGTTTCAGCATTGGCGCGTCACCGATCCCGGAAAACAGTGGCACGCCGCTGCCCAGCACAGTAGGGGCTCGTTTCAAGCGAAGGCGATCAATCAGGCGCGCCGCCAGTAGCGATCCGGCCAAAACACCGCCACCACAGAGGTAAAGGGCACCCGTCGCCTCAGCTTTCAGCGTGCGCACCGCGGCAATGGCATTGTCGCGGATCACTGACACATCTGCATCGGCTGGTAAGTCGATGCTTTCTGAGATCACCACCGAGCGCATGGATGGGTAGGGGTTGCCGCCGGGCGGCAGGCCGAACGCGTAGCCAAACTCATAGGTCGCACGGCCCATCAGGGCGACAGCATAGGTGCTAAGGCGGGCTTGGTAGTCGTCAACGATGCTGCCTTCATGGGGAAAGCGGGACACGTCAGGGTGGCCGCCGACAACAGGGCCAGCGATGAAGCCGTCAATGGAGACGGCCACGTCATAGACAAGGGGTTGCATGAAGCACTCCTGAAACAGGTCAATCTATCGCGCACCAGTATGCTGGTGCAGGTGTTGGGCGATGGATTAGTTGGTCACTGTCAGGGCGCTCCTCTTGGCGGGCAGCCGATGTAGCGCAAGCGCTGCGCAAATGCAAAAGGGAACATACGCATGATCGAACACGCTCTTGATTTTATCGTTCTGGCGCTTGAGATCGCGGGCATCGGCGCCATCGTCATTGGTGCGGTTGTGTCGCTTGGCATTTATCTGTGCGGCTGGCTGGGCAAGGTGCCGCATGACGAGTGTTTTAAAGCGCTGCGGGCCAATCTTGGCCGCTCTATCTTGCTGGGCCTAGAGTTTTTGGTGGCCGCCGACATCATCAAGACGGTCGCGTTTGAGCTGACGCTTGAGAATGTGTTGCTGCTTGGTGGGATCGTGCTTATCCGCACCTTCCTCAGCTTTGCCCTTCAGGTGGAGATTGAGGGGAAGCTGCCCTGGAATGGCAAGAGTGAGGCGATTTAGGTGTTGGTGGAAGCCCCGGGCACACGCGTGCGAGCGATCCGAGGCCTCGATGACTTGATGAAGCGGGGTCCCGGCTCAAGGCCGGGACTTTGGTAGGCTAAGAGGCAGTCTTTAGCGCCAAGCGTGCCTCGTGCAGCAGCGGTTCGGTGTAGCCTGATGGCTGGTTTTTGCCTTTGAACACCAGATCGCAAGCCGCCTTGAAAGCGATGCCATCATAAGCAGGCGCCATGGGCGTGTAGGCTGGATCGCCGGCGTTCTGTTGGTCGACGACGGTAGCCATGCGTTTCATCACATCCATCACCTCATCTTCGCTGACAACACCATGGTGCAGCCAGTTGGCCATGTGCTGGGAGGAGATACGCAGCGTGGCGCGATCTTCCATCAGGCCAACATCGTTGATGTCCGGCACTTTGGAGCAGCCCACGCCCTGGTCCACCCAGCGCACCACGTAGCCCAGAATGCCCTGCGCGTTGTTTTCTAGCTCCGCCTTGATTTCATCAGGCTGCCAGTTCGGCCGGTCGGCAAGCGGGATCGTCAGAATGTCATCAAGGTTTGCCATCGGGCGGCTTTTCAGTTCCTCCTGGCGAGCCTTCACATCCACCTGATGGTAGTGCGTGGCGTGCAGCGTCGCGGCGGTGGGTGAGGGGACCCAGGCACATGTAGCGCCAGCATTCGGATGGCCGATTTTCTGCTCCAGCATGGCTTGCATCAGGTCGGGCATGGCCCACATGCCTTTGCCGATCTGCGCTTTGCCGACCAGCCCGCAGGCAAGGCCGACATCCACATTGCGATCCTCATAAGCGGCGATCCAAGGCGTGGACTTCATGTCACCCTTGCGCAGCATGGGTCCGGCTTCCATGGAGGTGTGCATTTCATCGCCGGTCCGATCCAAGAACCCGGTGTTGATGAATACGACGCGGTTTTTGGCGGCGCGAATGCACTCTTTCAGGTTCACCGTGGTGCGGCGTTCCTCATCCATGATGCCCATTTTGAGCGTGAATTGCGGCAGGCCAAGATGCTCTTCGATGGCGCCGAAGAGATCATTGGCGAACGTCACCTCTTCCGGTCCATGCATTTTCGGCTTCACGATGTAGACCGAGCCGGTGGTGGAGTTGCGCTTTTTGTGGCTCGCGTCCTTGGCCAGGTCATGCATGGCGATCATAGAAGTGCACAGGCCATCCAGAATGCCTTCGGGCATTTCGTTGCCGTCCCCATCCAGCACGGCGGGCGTGGTCATCAGGTGGCCGACGTTGCGCACCAGCATCAGCGAGCGGGTCTTCACCATGAAGGGTTCGCCATTGGGCGCCTTGTACTCAAAGTCGCCATAGAGTTTGCGGGTAATGGTTTTGCCGTTCTTCTCCAGCGTCTCTTCCAGGTCACCCTTCATCAGGCCAAGCCAGTTGCGGTAGGCTAGCGCCTTGTCTTCACCATCCACTGCAGCAACGGAGTCTTCGCAGTCCATGATCGTGGAAATAGCCGCTTCCAGATTGATGCCGGCGATGCCCGCCTTGTCGGTCTTGCCGATGGGGTTCTCGGCATCGAACCACATTTCGAAATAGAGGCTGTTGTTCTGGAAGAGCAGCATGGAGGGCGCCATCGGGTCGCCGTGATAGCCCTTGAACTTGTTCGGCTCTTTCAACTCCGTTACGGTGCCATCTTCCAACGTCGGCACCAGCCGGTCATGAGCCACGACATAGGTGGTGACATCGGCGTGGCTGCCCACTTCCAGCGGGATGGCCTGATCTAGGAACTTGCGACCCCAAGCGATCACCCGTGCGCCGCGTTCCGGGTCATAGTCTTTGCCCTTTGGCAAGTCACCCATGGCATCGGTGCCGTAAAGGGCATCGTAAAGCGCACCCCAGCGCGCATTGGCAGCGTTGAGGGCGTAGCGTGCATTCATGATCGGCACGACAAGCTGCGGACCTGGCGTGGAGCTGATTTCGGGGTCAACATTGCTGGTTTCAACGCTGAAATCTTCGCCAATGGGCACCAGGTACCCGATCTCTTCGAGGAAGGCTTTGTAGGCCGCCATATCTAGCGGCTGGCCTTTGCGCTCACGGTGCCAGGCATCGATCTGCGTTTGTAGCTGGTCGCGGCGGGCCAGAAGTTCGCTGTTGCGACCGCCGAAGTCCTTCACCAGCGCTGAGAGCGCCTGCCAGAAACGGTCAGCGGTGATGCCAGTGTCTGGCAGAGCGCCATCTTCGATCAGGGCACAGAGGCTTTCATCAACCTGCAATCCGGCTCGAGAAACGTAAGAGTAGGAATGTGTTTGAGCCATTGAGATCTCCGTCGGCACTATGTCTGGCGGGAACCTAGACGTCCTGTGGCCGCCGTCAATGCAATGCGGCATGGATGCATCTTTTCCTGTGCGTTGAAGGTCTTCTGCGTGCAGTTGCCGTAAACGCAAAAAAACGTAAGCACATGCCTCGGCTCGTTTACACTTGGTTTAAGGCGCGTCGGGTAACCTACGCCCATGTATATCGATGTGGCACCTCTGGACATTATGGTGATCGACGACTCGGCTTATATGCGCCGGATCGTCTCTGCCATGCTGCGCGGGTTCGGCGCGCGGCGCATTCATGAGGCCGAAGATGGTGCTGATGCGCTTGAAAAAATCGAGATGCAACCGCCCGACATGATCATTGTCGATTGGGTGATGCCGGTTTTGGACGGTGCCGAATTGGTAAAGCTGATCCGCCAGCCGAATTTTGTGTGCGCTTACGTTCCGATCATCATGTTGACAGGGCACACTGAGCGCAGCCGTGTTCTGGCCTCGTCAAAGCTTGGTGTGAACCATTTCCTCTCCAAGCCCGTCTCGGCCAAAGCGCTCTACAATCGTATGGCTGATTGCATTCTCTATCCGCGCCGGTTTGTGAGCACCGAAGAGTATTTCGGGCCCGAGCCACGCAGCCAAAATGAAGGCCAGTTGCGCACGCAGATCGGTGTTGCTCTGGACGAGAATGGCATGCCGCTGGAACAGGCTGGCTAGCCGCTTTCTTTGGTTCCTCTCTAGCTTTCGCTCAATTGAGCAAAAAAAAGGTGCCGAGTGGCACCTGGAGGAGATTCAAGGGAGGAATGGATGCCGGGGCATCGTTGGCACATCAATGAATTGCCAATACAAATAGTGTTCCACTTTATCCAAACCTTTGGAAGTCGGGTGAAACCCATTCGTGCAGTTGCTTACAAGCCTTCGTCTAAGGCAGGTGCAGTTGTGTCAAGTAAAATTGAGCTACTGTCTTAGACCAAAGGGCGCGCGATGCTGCGCCCGCGGCTGAGCGTTGCTAGATGACCTTAAGGTCATTCTCGCTGGCGCGCGGCATACCGCTTGGTTTCTCTGCCGGTGTGCCTGATGCGGTCGCGGCTGCAATCTTTCCACCAGACGTTGAAGAGGTGGACGTTTCTGATGCTGTCTTGCTGGACTTGCGCGCGCCCGATGCTTTGCTGGCTGTTTTGGACGCAGACTTGGCAGTCGACTTTGCTGGTGCCTTGCGACGCGTGGTTGTCTTTTTCTTGGAGCGAAGACGATCACGGGCCTCAACCAGTGAAGTCACCAGGTTGCTGTCTGAACCGTCTTGCTCGGCTTCATCCAGCAGCGCGTTGATGCGGTCATTGTTGTCGAGCTCAACTGCAGCATTGGCTGTGAGAGCGGCTGTCATCTCATCGATGGATGCGCGGAGCGTTTCTGGATCCGTCGGGATGGCGTCTTTGGTGCTGGCGGTTGTTGGAATAGGCAACTCTTCGCCATCGACGCTGATAAGCTGAGGGCCGGGGCGCGGTGCGTTGCGTAGCTCGGTTTCCAGCTCAACAATTTTGGCCATCATGCGCTCACGGTCGGCTTCAAAGTCGGCTTTGGCGGCAGCAACAGCCTGATTGTCATCGCGTGCGTCAAGCAAAAGGCGGGCGCGGGCAGCGGACGCTTCAGCAGCGTTCTTATCTGAACGCAGTTGGCGCACCGTCTCACGCAAATTCTCGATCTGGGCGCGCGCCATGGAAGCTGCGTCGCCGCTTTCAGCAAGTTGTGAGGCAACAGTTGGGTCGCCATCACCGGCCAGATGGGCTGCAAGCTCAGCCCTCAGGCTTTCGGCTTCCTGGGTCAGGCGGCTCACATCATCATCGCGCATCGCCAGCTCTTGGCGCACGTCGGAAAGATCGCGGCGCATGTCCGCCAGATCGGCGCTGCGGCGCATCAGCGTCTCTTCATGTTCGCGCAGGCGTTCGCGTGTCGTGTTGAGCGTGTCGCTAAGGTTCACCAGTGAGGATTGGGTGTCATCGCGTTCGGCCAAAGCAAGTGCCGACGAGGATGTCATCTGATCGGCCATCAAGCGCGCTTGCGCTGACATCTGACGTTCACGGTCAAGGGCGCGTTCCAGCTCACGAATGCTGATGGCAGCGCGGGCTTGAGCGCCAGCAATACGCGCTTCGAAAGCACGCAATGTTTCTGGCCGATCGCGTTCGAGGCGCGCGCGGGTCAGTCGAACAGCGCGAACCCAAACGAGCCTACAGGCTATTAGCCCCAGCAGACACGCGCTGAAAAACCCGAGCAAAAAGACGACGATATCGGCTACTGTCACTGGAAATCCACCTGGCACACGCTGTTAATTGACTGTCAACCATGGCCGAAATTTACGCAAGGGTTGACTGGCCAACAAGCTTAACAAAACAGCTTGGAGGGGACGTGACAGCAGTCACATTTTAGCGATTTGTGCGCAATCAGGGTGACGTTGCGCCAAGCGTGCCGTCCAAACGGCTTGCCCACAATGCCATTTAGCGCGGTCTAAAATGGGTTCCAGGTCGGCTGACGGGTAAATTTCAAATACCCAACATTGATGCCCAGGCGTGCGCCGATGCCTGCCCGGATTGGAGCGACAACAACCTGCGCTGATTGGTTGGCCGATGCTGACAGGCCGCCGACCAAGAAGGCTGAGCCGCTAACGCCAGGAAAGCGCTGATACATCGTATCGACCGACGGTAGATTGTAGACCAGGATCATGGTGCGGGTGCCATCTCCGCCCATGTCAAAACCGATGGACGGGCCTTGCCAATAGACACGGTGATTGCCCGCGTTGCGGGTGTAAAGCACGCCCTCGCCGTAGCGCAGGCCGCCAAAAAAGGCCGCGCTGGCTTCCTCTCCAAGGATGTAGCCATTGGGTTGGCCGTATTGGGCTGTCAGGCTTTCCACGACATCGGCCATGCCGCGTGCCATGTTGCCGAAGAACACATGGCCGGAATCCACCAGCTCCTGTGAGGAGAATGTGTTGCCAGAACCTTGTTGCTGCTGGGCATGGACGAGCAGCGGCGACACCAGTGTGAGAGCCGCCGCAATCAGGCAGGCAATCAGTGAGCCTTGCAGGCGGCGCCACGCATGTGGGGCACGCGATGATAATGTGATGGCGAGGGACATGATCGGTTCCTTCCAAAGACAATCCCAAAAATGGTGCGGTCACCTTGCTGCGCAGACGGATCCTTTACCGCAGCTTTTGGCTTTTCTGGCCTGGCTTAACGGACCGCTTAAGGATCACCGCTAAGGTTTGACCATTCTAAGGCCGGACCGGCTTGGGCGGCGGTTCAAACCGCCGGACCACAAGCTTTCCGGCAGAGTAATTGGAATATGGTGAACAAATGGTTCAGAGCGCCATCATGGGCATAGGACGACGACGCGCGCGCATGGGTGTGGCGGTGCTGGGACTGTTGCTGCTGCTGAGCTCATTGATTTCTGTTGCTCAGGCCAATGAACGCATCATTTCTGACCCTAACCATCTGCTTGCTCTGTTTGGTTACGATCCCGTCGCCTATCTTGCTGACGGAGAGTCGCGTCGTGGCGTGGCTGAGTTTGAAGTGATTTACGAGCGGTTGGTTTGGCGGTTCGCCAATGAGGGGAACATGCTGGCTTTCGTCGATGATCCAGACCGTTTTGTACCTGCCTATGGTGGTCATGGTGCGTTGATGGTTGCGCGTGGTGCGGTGACTGTCGGGCAACCAACCATCTGGTGGTCAGTTGGCGGACGCGTGTTCTTCTTCCGCGACGCTGCCTCGCGCTACGCTTTTTTGCTCGAAGCTGCCGCTCAAATCCGGCAAGCCGATACCGCTTGGCCTGAGCTTCGCGAAACCCTGTCGCCTTGACGGCGTGAATTAACGCGCCGTGGACCAAACGACTTGTCTTGCAGGTCGTCTAGCCTGCTAAACTAGGTTCGATTCGAAAGCACAGCGAAAACCAGTGGCGATTGATGCCCTGGTCCGCTCGTCATTACTCTGCTCTGCGCCGCGCGAAGGAACACAAGCATGTCCGCATTTCCACAACCAACCCCGATGGAGTTGGCGTCCTTGATTGTGAGCAAGACGTGCCATGACATTATCTCGCCAGTGGGAGCGTCATCCAGTGCGATGGAGATGTGGACGACGGCTAAGGATGATTCCACCCGCGAGGTTGCGCAGACGTTGATGCAGAAGTCAGCTGTGCAAGCGGTTCACAAACTGTCTTTCGTGCGTCTTGCCTATGGCGCCTATGGTGATGTTGGTGGCGATGTTGATTTGGGCGAGGCGATGGATGCCACGATGCCTTACATCACCGATGATCGCACCACACTTGCCTGGAATTTGGAGCGTGTGATTGCGCCAAAGGCTGTTGCCAAACTGGCGATGGGGCTTTTGTCACTTTGTAAAGATGCTGTTCCGCGCGGTGGTGCCATCACCATTGATGGCACCGATCTTACTGGCAAGGCGCAGTTGACTGTGCGCGGTGAGGCCAAGAAGGTCATTATTCCGCAGGGCGCTGAAGATGCTCTGTCGCGACGTTTCGAAAGCGGCATCCACGCGCGGAACGTGCATCTCTATCATCTAATGTATCTTGCTGATGAGGTTGGCGTTCGTATCGAGCCGGAAATGGACGAGACATCCGTGACCTTTAAAACTGTTCCAGCCTAATTGAAGGCTAGGAAACCCTAAGGGCAAGTTGATCGTTCGCTGTGTGATGCGATTTTAGCTTGCTCTGCTTGGCCTCGAGCAACTTGTGGGTGCTGACTCCACAATCGTTGGTTTCAGTCAAAATTAACCGTTCCATTTCACACTCTGCATGAAAGTTCCTGGGAGGGCACCTGAAGCGTGTCGGGCAGGGATAGACGTGTTCGCCCTGTGCTTGCCAGGGCGTCTAACCGGGGTGTGAGTATGGATGACCTACTTCTAGAATTCTTGACCGAAACCAATGAAAGCCTCGACGTGGTCGACGTTGAGCTGGTCAAGTTTGAACAAGATCCGAACAATGCGCAGATCTTGGACAATATTTTCCGTCTTGTTCACACCATCAAAGGCACCTGTGGCTTCTTGGGCTTGCCACGATTGGAAAGCCTGGCCCACGCCGCTGAAACCCTAATGGGCAAATACCGTGATGGTTGCCCCGTCACGACTGAGGGCGTCAGCCTTATTCTTCTCTCCATTGATCGCCTGAAAGCCATCTTGGCTGATCTTGAGGCCAGCGGCAGTGAGCCATCTGGCGATGATCAGGACTTGATCAGCGAGTTGGAACGGATGGCGATTGCGGCGGACAATCCTGAAGCGGCCGCTGCTGAAGAGGTGGCTGCTGAGCCGGAGCCTGAGCCCGAGCCAGAACCTGAAGAAGAACGTGAAGTGCGCGTCGGCGAGGTCCCGCTGGATGAGCTGGATCGCATCTTCAATGAGACCGAAAGCGACTATGACGCTGAGGCTGCTGCCAAGCAGCAGATGGAAGAGGCGCTGGCTGAGGTGAAAGCCGCTGGCGGTGCACCAGCTGAAGCCTCCGCTCCTACTGAGGAAGACAAAGCCCCCGAGCCAGTGAAGGCGGAAGCGCCTAAAGCGGACGCAAAATCAGCACCTGCCAAGCCAGCAGCCAAGAAGGCTGAGGCTAAGCCAGGTTCTGCCGCAGAAGCCAAACCTGCTGGTGAAAAATCTCTTGCTGCCCAGTCCATCCGTGTATCGGTGGACACGTTGGAAAACCTGATGACGATGGTTTCGGAACTGGTGCTCACGCGCAACCAGCTTCTGGAAATCGTGCGCCGTCACGAGGACTCTGAATTCAAAGTGCCATTGCAGCGCCTGTCGAACGTGACAGCCGAGCTGCAAGAAGGCGTCATGAAGACGCGTATGCAGCCGATTGGGAATGCGTGGCAGAAGTTGCCTCGTATTGTCCGCGATCTGGCCGGTGAACTTGGCAAAGACATCGAACTGGAAATGGTTGGCGCGGAAACCGAGCTCGACCGTCAGGTTCTCGATCTCATCAAAGACCCGCTGACCCACATGGTGCGCAACTCGGCCGATCACGGACTTGAGATGCCCGCCGACCGTGCGGCCATCGGCAAGCCCGAAAAAGGCACCATTAAGCTTTCAGCCTATCATGAAGGCGGCCACATCATCATCGAGATTGCCGATGATGGTAAGGGGTTGCCGACCGAGCTTCTGAAAAACAAAGCGATCGACAATGAGCTTTACACCGAAGCTGAAATCGAGCGCATGTCGGAAGCGCAGATTCACAAACTCATCTTCCATCCAGGCCTTTCAACAGCTGCTAAGGTGACCAATGTCTCCGGTCGCGGTGTGGGCATGGATGTTGTGCGCACAAACATTGAAGCGATCGGTGGCACCATCGACCTGAAGAGCAAGGAAGGCTCTGGAACGGTCGTGATGATCAAGATCCCGCTGACGCTGGCGATTGTATCAACATTGATTGTGGAGTCTTCAGGCGAACGCTTTGCCATTCCGCAGCTCGCCGTTGTTGAGCTGGTCCGAGCGCAAAAAGACTCCGAACACAAGATCGAGACAATCCGCAACACGCCGGTTCTGCGTCTGCGTGACAAGCTGTTGCCGCTCTCCCCGCTCTCGCATCTGCTGGGTGCGGAAAGCTCCAACGATAGCGACGCAATCGGTGAAGAAGGCTTCATCGTCGTCATGCAGGTTGGCAATCAGACGTTTGGCCTTGTGGTTGATGCGGTGTTCCACACCGAAGAGATCGTGGTCAAACCGATGTCTTCGATGCTGCGGCATCTGGCAATGTTCTCCGGCAACACCATTCTGGGTGACGGTTCGGTGATCATGATCCTCGACCCCAACGGCATCGCGAACGCCATCGGGTCTGCCATTGACAGCGAAGTGGCCGAGCAGGCCAAGACCGAAGAGAAGATCGTCACATCCAACGAAGCTGATCCGGTGTCGTTGCTGGTCTTCCGCGCCGGGGGTGAGGAACCCAAGGCCGTTATGTTGTCGCTGGTCACACGTCTTGAAGACATCCAGACCGAAGCCATCGAGCATGCCAATGATCGTGACCTGGTTCAGTATCGCGGCAGCCTGATGCCGTTGGTGAAGGTGCATGATGATATGCAGCTTCGCGATAAGGGCACCCAGCCGATGCTGGTGTTTGCCGACGAGCATCGCTCCATGGGGCTGATGGTCGATGAGATTGTCGATATCGTTGAAGAGGTTCTCGATATCGAAGTGACGTCTGACAAACCGGGTGTTCTTGGCTCTGCCGTCATCAAAGGTAAGGCCACAGAAGTGATCGACGTTGGCTACTTCATGCCGCTGGCGTTCGATGACTGGTTCATGATGAAGGATGTTGGCTCAGCTCAAGAGAACTTTGATGTTCTGCTGGTCGATGATTCCACCTTCTTCCGCAACATGTTGGGGCCGGTTCTGCGATCAGCTGGTTACAGTGTGACCACCTGTGAGGACGCACAAGAAGCGCTTGAGTTGCTCGAAGATGGGCGCCGGTTTGACGCTATCGTCTCCGATATCGAGATGCCTGGCCTGTCCGGTTACGAATTCACAACGCAAGTGCGCAAGGATGCGCGCTACGCTGACACCCCGATCATCGCGATGTCGGCGCACGCCACGCCAGCGGCCATTGAAAAGGGCCGTGAAGCGGGCTTCTCCGACTATGTGGCTAAGTTCGACCGCACCGGTCTGATTGCCGCGATTAAAGAACAAACCAGTGAAGTGGAGTTGGCGGCATGAGCGCCATTCGTGATGCAAACAACGATGACAGCCGGATCGCCTCTGGCCTCGATGTGCTGTCAAAAGATGTCACCCAATATGTGACGGTTTATATTGCCGATCAGCTGTTCGGTCTTCCTATCAGCCGTGTGCACGATGTGTTCACACCCGATGCGATGACGCCGGTACCGCTGTCCGACAAAGAAGTCGCAGGCGTCTTAAACCTGCGTGGCCGGATCGTCACCGCGATTGATATGCGCTGGAAGCTTGATCTGCCGCAGCCCGACGAGACGATGAACCGTATGGCGGTTGGCATTGACTACAAAGGCGAAAGCTACGGCCTGATCATCGATCGGGTTGGTGAGGTGCTCAATCTACCGATGGGTGAACGCGAGCCCAATCCGGTGAACCTTGATCCACGTTGGTCTGCGATTTCTGCAGGCGTTCACCGTTTGGAAGGAACGCTGATGGTAATCCTGGATGTAGACAGCGTGCTGCAGTCGATGAGTGTCAGCGCCGCTGCATAAGCGATTCCCCGATGCGGGACTTAAGACCGGTTCTTGAAAGGACAGTTCGCAATGAAAACCTGCCTGGTTGTTGATGATTCCAGTGTCATCCGAAAAGTCGCGCGACGCATTTTGGAAGACCTTCAGTTCGAAGTTTGGGAGGCTGTGGATGGCCAGGAGGCGCTTGAGAAGTGCCGCGAAGCCATGCCGGACTCCATCTTCTTGGACTGGAACATGCCGGTGATGGATGGACTTGAGTTTCTTAAGTTGCTGCGTGCGGAAGATGGCGGCAACGAGCCAAAAGTGGTGTTCTGCACCACCGAAAATGATGTTGCTCACATCGCCAAAGCGATGCGCGCCGGTGCCAACGAGTACATCATGAAGCCGTTTGACCGTGAAATTGTCGAAGCGAAGTTCGCTGAAGTTGGCTTGACCTAGGCTTTAGGTGTCGGCCTCGACGTCTGTCTCGAATTTACTAGTTTCCAACCGCGCCCATGCGCGCGGACCCTCTTGCTAGAGTGACGCTTATGTCCGCAGCTACCGCCCATCAACAAAAACCAATCACCGACCCTGTTCGGGTGATGGTCGTCGATGACTCTGTCGTCGCGCGTGGGTTGATGGCCCGTTGGATTGATGAAGACCCAGCGCTTGCCGTGGTCGGTACGTTGCGCACCGGCAAACTGGCTGTTGAGCAGATTGAAAAGCTTGAGCCCGATGTGGTGGTGCTCGATATCGAGATGCCTGAGATGGATGGGCTGACGGCCTTGCCATTGCTGCTCAAGGCGCGCCCTGGTGTTCAGGTTGTCATGGCTTCGACGCTCACGCGGCGTAATGCTGAAATCTCCCTGAAAGCTTTGTCGCTTGGTGCTGCTGACTACGTACCCAAACCGGAAAGCAACTCAGGTGTATCGACCAGCCCAGAGTTCAAACGGGATCTTGTTGCCAAGGTGATTGCCCTTGGTGCGCGCGGCCAGACCACCGCCCGTTCACCACAGATTTCCCGTCCTGATGCGCCGGTCAAAGTCGTCAGCAAAGCTGCGCCTTCCTTGGTGACGAAAGCGACCGTTTCCGCCGGTGATATGCGCCGTTGGTCATCCAGTGTGCCGCGCATCTTGGCGATTGGTTCATCAACTGGTGGCCCGCAAGCGCTGACAAAGTTTTTTGAAACCGTTGGCCCATCGGCAACGCGTGTGCCGATCGTGGTTACACAGCACATGCCGGCAACGTTCACTGCTATTTTGGCTGAAAATCTTGGCAAAGCTGCCGGCCTTCCCTCCGCTGAAGGTCGTGACGGTGATGTCTTGAAGCCCGGACACATCTATGTGGCCCCTGGCGGCAAGCACATGATCGTCAAATCGGCAGCTGAGGGTGCGAAAATTGCGCTCACCGATGGTCCGCCGGTCAATTTTTGTAAGCCGGCCGTTGACCCGTTGTTTGACTCCCTTGCCGAGGTTTTCGGCCCAGCCGTCTTGGCTGCTGTGCTGACAGGCATGGGCAATGATGGTGGCAAAGGCGCGGTGCGGATCAGTGATGCAGGCGGTAGCGTTGTTGCTCAGGATGAAGCGACATCCGTCGTTTGGGGCATGCCGCAGGCCGTTGTTCAGAACAAAGCGTGTTGTGCAGTCCTGCCATTGGACTTGCTTGCTGGCAAAGTTGCCAAACTGTTGAAAGGGGAGCGCCCATGACACCGGCAGACTATGATTTTCTGCGGTCTTTCTTGAAAGAGCGCTCGGGCCTGATCCTGTCGAACGATAAGCAGTATCTGATCGAGAGCCGTTTGATGCCGGTTGCTCGGCAAGAGGGCCTGGACACTATCACCGCGCTCGTTGCCAAGCTCAAAACACCGCTTGGCCGTGTTGCAGGTGAGGCTGTCGTAGAAGCGATGACCACCAATGAAAGCTTCTTTTTCCGGGACAAAACGCCGTTCGATCATTTTTCCAACGTGATGCTTCCCCAGATGATGGAAGCCCGTCGTACGCAGCGGAAAATTCGGATCTGGTGTGCGGCTGCCTCAACGGGTCAAGAGCCGTACTCTTTGGCCATGATCATCAAAGATATGGGGCTGAAGACGTCGGCCTACCGCTTCGACATTATTGGCACGGACATCTCGCGAGAGGTGCTTGAGCGTGCCAAGGTTGGCACCTACTCGCAGTTTGAGGTTCAGCGTGGTCTGCCTATCCAGATGCTGCTGAACCATTTCACCCAAAAGGGTGAAACGTGGGAAATCTCGCCTGCCATTCGGCAAATGGTGCAGTATCGCCCATTGAACCTATTCGATAGCTTCACCGCGCTTGGCACGTTTGATGTGGTGTTTATCCGCAACGTGCTGATCTATTTTGAGCAAGAGGCGAAGGTTGCCATTCTTGAGCGTGTTGCCAAGCAAATGGCGCCCGATGCTTACATGGTTCTGGGTGCTGCTGAGACGGTGGTTGGTTTGACCGATGCTTTCAAGGCTGTGCCTGGTAGTCGCGGTCTTTACCAACCCAATCCCGATTTCGTGGCTGGTTCTGTTTCACCGTTTGGCGCCCGCAAAACAGCTTAGGCCTTTGATCAAGATTTATACGACGCTTTGGCGCACAAAAAACCCGGCCTTTGGCCGGGTTTTTTGTTGGGCTTTTGATTTCTAACGTTGTGCTGGGGTCAACCTGACAGGGTGGTTGGTTTGGATTGCTGGTTTTCGTCAGCGCCGCAATTAGGGCTTATGCGCGCGCAAACAAAAAACGCCGCCCCGAAAAAAGGGACGGCGTTTTCAAAACTGCTTGGCAAAAGGATTCTGGGCAGAGCCGCCTTTAAGCGCTTTGCTTCATCGTTGATTCATCAGGATCGCGCAGCACATAACCGCGGCCCCAAACGGTCTCGATGTAATTCGAACCGCCAGTGGCAGCTGCCAGCTTCTTGCGAAGTTTACAGATGAACACGTCGATGATTTTGAGTTCTGGCTCATCCATACCGCCATAAAGGTGGTTGAGGAACATTTCCTTGGTGAGCGTGGTGCCTTTGCGAAGCGAGAGCAGCTCCAGCATCTGGTATTCTTTGCCGGTCAGGTGAACACGCTGGCCGTCAACTTCAACGGTTTTGGTGTCCAGATTGACCGTAACATCACCCGTGGTGATGACCGACTGAGCATGACCCTTGGACCGGCGCACAATGGCGTGGATGCGGGCAACCAGCTCGTCTTTATGAAATGGTTTGGTCAGATAGTCATCGGCACCGAAGCCGAGACCGCGAACCTTGTCCTCGATGCCTGCCAGACCGGACAGGATCAAGATCGGTGTCTTAACCTTTGCCAGGCGAAGCGTGCGAAGCACTTCGTACCCTGACATGTCCGGGAGGTTCAAATCGAGGAGAATGATATCGTAATCGTAAAGTTTTCCGAGGTCGACGCCTTCTTCACCAAGGTCCGTCGTGTAGACATTAAAGGCCTCTGATTTCAGCATCAGTTCGATGCTTTCAGAGGTCGCCATGTCATCCTCGATTAGCAATACACGCATGCCAATCCCCTTTTGCCCTATCCTAGGTTTTCGCCGCTCGAAAACGCCAAACAACGAAGGGCTTCGTTCTGCCCCGTCGTTAACGCTAACCGTGAGTGGTAAGCGAAAGGTTAAGAAGACCTTCCACAGGACTGATTTACGCAACACTTTAGAAAGTATGCGGGGTGATTTGCCCGCGTTGCGTTAAGATTTACCAGACGGCGAATCAGCGATGCAACTGCTTTTGAAGGGCAAGTGATGGTTAGCGAGCCTATTACGGTACAAACAGGCGTTCCATGCACGATCTAGCCGATCAGATCGACGATGTTCTCGATCGCGAGGTGTTCGGTCGTGTGACCGGTATCCAGGGGCTGTTGGTGGAAATCGCTGGCCCCCTTCATCTGTTGGCGGTTGGTTCACGTCTCTCCGTTGAGATCAGCGAGGACCGCTCGGTCTTGGTTGAAATTGTTGGCTTCAAGCCGGAGCGTGCGCTTTGTCTGCCCTATGATCCGCTCGATGGCATGCGCCTTGGGTGCCGTGCAGTGTTGGTGGCTTCGGAGGCGCAAGCCAAGCCTTCGCAAGCTTGGCTTGGTAGGGTGGTGGACGCCCTGGGTCGCCCCATCGATGGCAAAGGTTTGTTGCCCGCTGGCGCCAACGCCTTTGACTTGCGCGCTGCACCACCACCACCGGCCAGTCGCTCCCGTGTTGGCGGCCCACTGGACCTGGGTGTGCGGGCACTTAACACCTTCGTCACCTGCTGCGAGGGCCAGCGCCTTGGCATTTTTGCAGGCTCCGGTGTCGGAAAATCGGTGTTGATGTCGATGCTTGCCACCAACACTAAGGCTGATGTGGCGGTGATCGGCTTGATCGGTGAGCGTGGCCGAGAGTTGCAAGAGTTCATTGAAGACGACCTCGGTCCTGCGGGCATGAAACGCGCTGTTGTTGTCGTCGCAACATCGGATGAAAGCGCGCTGATGCGCCGTCAAGCGGCCTACATGGCGATGACAGTTTCAGAGTTTTTCCGCTCGCAGGGGAAGAATGTCTTGCTGATGATGGACAGCGTGACCCGTTTTGCCATGGCGCAACGTGAGATCGGCTTGGCTGGTGGTGAGCCGCCGACCACCAAAGGGTACACGCCGACGGTGTTCACCGAACTACCCCGCCTTCTGGAGCGTGCGGGTCCAGGTCTCAAGGGCGAGGGCACCACGACGGGGCTCTTCACGGTGCTGGTGGAGGGTGATGACCACAATGAGCCTGTGGCAGATGCCGTTAGGTCAATTCTTGATGGTCATATTGTCATGGAGCGTGCCATTGCGGAACGCGGCCGGTATCCGGCCATCAACATTCTTAAATCAGTTTCACGCACAATGCCTGGGTGTGTGCCGGAACGTGCGCGCGAAACGGTTCGCCGTGCTCGCGCTTTGTTAAGCTCTTTCGGCGATATGGAAGAACTGATCCGTTTGGGCGCTTATCGCCAAGGGTCGGACAGCGTTGTTGATGAGGCCATTGCCCTCAACCCGCAGCTGGAGGCGTTTTTGAGCCAGCAAAAGGGTGAAGCAACATCGCTAGACGAAGGATATGAGGCTCTCGCCCGCATTTTGGATGGAGAGCCTGACGCGTGATTGGGAGTATTGAGTCATGAAGTCGCGTGAAAGCCTGATCCGCCTGAAGCGGTATCAAGTTGATGAAAAGCGCCGCCAGGTGAGCCAGATCGAAGCCATGATGGCTGATTTCGAGCGCATGGCGAGCGAGCTGGATCGAGAAGTGTCGATCGAGCAAGAGAAGGCCGGTATTACAGATACGGGCCACTACGCCTATCCAAACTATGCCAAGGCCGCAGCCCAGCGCCGCGATAACCTGCGCGAGTCCGCTGACAATCTGCGTGGTCAGCTTGAAGCTGCTCAAGATGAGCTGGCCGAAGCGGTGGAAGACCTGAAAAAGGTGGAACTGCTTGAAGAGCGCGATCAGGAAGCCCAGCGCGTGACGATGGCAACCCGCGAACAAGCTGAGCTTGAAGAGTTAAGCCAAGCCCGCCGCTCGCGCGGTGGCATGATCGGCTGATCAAGAATGCCGAATTGAGAGAGTACAAGGCCCGGCCATGTGCTGGGCCTTTTTCTTGACCCGACCAATCTGTTCAGACTACCCCTAAGCTTTCTATGGCGTGGGTGAGAGCATGTTCGCCGATTTCAGTTGGTCCAGTTTTGGGCTCGATGAAACTCTCATCATCCTTTTCAACCTTGGCAATCTGCTCGCCGTTCTGGCCTTTGTTCTGCGTGGACCAATCCTGTTGCGTGTCTTTGCGGTGGTCGGCACCGGGATGCAGGCTTTGTTTTATGCCTTCATCAGCACCGGACCCATCATGTCGGGGGTTTTTTGGAAAGTTCTTATGGCCAGCGCTGCCTTCGGTTTTATGGTGGTGCTGTTGCGCGAGCGTATGGGGCGGCAATTTGCATCAGAGCTGCGCCCCTTGGCCAAAGAGCTGCGACTTTTGAATCCTGGTCAGATTGAGAAGCTTTTCCGCGTCGGTGAGTTGCGCGTGGCGGAAGCTGAGCGCTGTATTCTCAGTCAAGGTACTCAACCTGACGAGCTTTTTTATCTCCTCGAAGGCAAGGCGACCGTGGTCAAAGATGGTCGTCCAATAGACGTTCAATCAGGTGCTTTTCTCGGTGAGATTGCCTTTGTCAGCGATGGTGTTGCCACCGCTGACGTGCTGATAGCGCCTGGCAGCACCTATTTGGCGTGGCGCATTGGTCCACTCAAAGCTCTGCTTGCGCGCGAGGACCAGATCGACATCGCGCTACGCGGTTTGATCAATCATGATCTGGCGCGCAAAGTCTCTGCTCAGCCGGTCGGTGCAGCCAGCGCACCAGATGTTGTCGCTGGCTAATCCGCATCATCCACCAAAGACACCGTGCATCCAGACCAAGACGCCGATTTGTGCCGCCTCGAAACGGCACTTTTGAGGAGCTAGGCAATACCGAACGGGTTCTGTGTTGCACGCACTGACCGGTATTGGCCTGGTGCTGGAGTGCCCCGAAAACGTGGCGCCGCCTGCTGTGGCACGGTGCTTGGCGCTTCCTAGGTTCCGCACCCTTCGCACTTTTTGCGCATGCTGGGCTGTTTGGCCCTTGTTATTTAGACGGCAATCTAATAAATAACATCGCGGTACAAGCGAGCATTCGTCTGTTGTCTAAGCACTATTCCCGCATCTTTGATGCAATGCCTTATCTTTTTATTTTATGTGCCGGTGTCCTTCTTGCACTGATCCTTGCCGTTTTTGATGCATTTGAACAGCTATACTACCTGACCCGGGCCTATGAGGCCTGGGAAGCTGACGAAATCGTCGTCGCATCCTTCTCGACATTGCTTGCGCTCATCGCTGTCTTGATTGTGCGGGTCTGTCGCGAGGCTAAGCAGCGTAGGCTTGAGCAGGATCGCCTGCATTGTTTGGTGCGATGCGATATCGTGACGTCTCTTCCCAATCAGATTCAGCTCAATGAAGAGTTGCTGCAGAGTACCAGTGGTCTCTCCAATAGAGATAGAAGCTTTGCTCTTGTCCTTGTCCGCCTGTCCGGTTTTGAACGTGTTCTTGACCTGTTTGGACAAGCGACAGGTGATCAACTGCTCAAAGAGTTTGGCCAGCGCCTTGTTCAGCTTGTTGAGAGACAGGGTGAGGGTGGTCGTCCCCTGGTTGCAAGGATGCGTGATGGCTCGTTTGCCTTGGTGATTGCGATGCATGAGCAAACGCGTATTGCTGAGCGGATTGTGGGGCCGATCACCGATATCGCTACCAGGTTGGAGACCAGTGAAGGGTTTCCAACCGCTCTCACGGCGCACTTCGGTATCGCTACATGCCCGAAAGACGGCGTATCGCCAGAGTCCCTTTTGCGGTGTGCAGGTGTCGCTCTGCATCGGGCGGGGAGAACCGACGATAACGCCGCCGTCTATTATGATCCGGCGCTGGATGAAGAGCAGCGCAAATTTGTGGCGCTCACGGCGGATATCAGGACTGCCCTAGAGGCGAAGCAGTTTGAGCCTTACTTCCAACCTTTGATTTCCTTGAAAACGGGGCATTTGGTTGGGTTTGAAGCCTTGGCACGTTGGGTGCATCCCGATCGCGGTGTTGTTGGCCCTGGAGCGTTCATCACGGCAGCTGAAGAGATGGGGGTGATCGGCGACCTGTTTGAAAGCGTGTTGAAGAAAGTCTGTGTTGCTGCGCTCGCTTGGCCATCCAAGATCAGAGTGTCTGTAAATGTCTCACCCGTTCAGCTGTCGGATGATCAGTTTGTCGACAAGATGCTGGAGTCGTTGCGGCTTTATGATTTCGATCCCGATCGCCTGGTGCTTGAGATCACTGAGAATGCAGTGGTACGCGATATGAACGCTGCGAGCGATGCGATGAAGCGCTTGCGGGCCTGCGGAATCCGGTTCGCTCTAGACGATTTCGGGACAGGGTATTCGTCGCTGACCTATTTGAGCCAGTTGCCTTTTGATAGCGTGAAAATCGATAAGTCTTTCGTCACAGATTGCGACAAGGTTCACAGCGGGCATGCCATCGTGGAATCGATCATCAATCTATGCGCCAGTTTGAACCTCAAAACAGTGGGGGAAGGTGTTGAGCGAAAAGAGGAAGCTGTCGCTTTGCAGAAGCTTGGTTGTGATATCGCGCAAGGCTATTGGTTCTTCAAACCCGTACCGACAGCCGTTGCCAACGAACTGGTCAAGTCGTGGACTGATCAGCCCGCGCGCGGACGAGAAGCCGGACCTGATGGACGGCTGGTTTTTGAGTCTTAAATCGATGACTTCCACGGCGGTTGTTGAAGCCTAAAAGCTAACTCAGCACATCCTGCCATTCTTTATGGCGTTGCAGCTGCGCCTTGGCGAAAGGGCAAAGCGGCATGATTTTTGTGCCCGAGGCCCGGGCGTCCATAACAGCCCGCTCAACCAGCTTCACACCCACGCCCATGCCACGTAGCTCATCGGGCACGCCTGTATGATCGATGATGATCAGCGTGTCGCTTGCCCGTGAATAGGTCATCTCGGCATGGGGTTTCCCTTCAACAAGTGCTTTGTAAATGCCTTTCGACCCCTCCTCCTGGTGGGTGATGGTCATGTCCGGCGATGGCTTTTCCATAGGTGCGATCCTTTAGGGGTCTGAGAAGTCCGCCAAGGGAATTTGCGGCGCTGTTTGGCGCGGAAGCACGCCCGTCAAGCGAGGGTCAGGACTCAATTCAAGGCGTTGTCTAAAGGGTTTGAAGCCTTGCCGCCTATAGAACGAAAGAGCGGCAGGGGAGTCAAAAGTACAGGTGTGTAACCAGACGCGTCTGATGCTCGTTGTCCAGGCTGAAGCGATGCCGTGTTCCATGAGGACCGGCCCAAGTTTCTTGCCCGTCGCTTCCGGCACCAGTCCGAAATAGGTGACCTCCAAAGTGTCTGTGTCTTGCACTTCGGCTTCGAACAATCCGACGGGGCGAGCGGATGGATCGAGCAGATAACGCAAGACTGTGGTGGGGGCGGTGAGGATAGAACGAATAGCCTCATCGCTCTTCTGCAAGCGACCGAACCAGAGCCAAGGGTCGCCCACGGCGCGGTATAGCTTTTTGAAGTCATCAAGGTTGACCGGGTCTGGCTGAACGAAAGCGTAGCCCGGTGGCAAAGGGAAATCATCAGTGCTTGGCGGTGTTGTCCTTTCAAGACTGGTTTCGATGGTGGCCAGTAGGCCCGCCGGAACGACGGCGAACCCATTCTCTAGGGCTAGAGAGGTTGGCATTGGGTGTTCTTGGGGTCGGGTGTCCGGCATCAGGCGATCTGTCCAAAGGTTTTCAGCTTGGCGCGCGGATGGATCTCGGCCTGGCTGAGAATGGCGGTCTGCGGACGGAAACGCTCAATGATTGCACGAATATGACGGCGTACGCCTGGCGACACCAGCATCACTGGCACTTCGCCCTGTTCGGCTGCCGTGTTGAAGGCGGTGTTCACCGAGGCGATGAACTCCTGCAATTTGGTTGGCGCCATGGCCAAGTGTTTCTCATCACCTTCGCCAACCAACGCATCGGCGAAAGCCTGCTCCCAGGTTGGTGAAAGCGGCAACAGGGGCAGATACCCTGCGGGCGATTGGTGGGCGGCGCAGATTTGCAATGCCAAACGGGTGCGCACGTGCTCGGTGATCGCTTGTGGCGTGCGGGCAAAAGCGCTGGACTCAGCGATACCCTCCAAAATGGTGGGCAGATCGCGGATCGAGATGCGCTCGGCCAGCAAGCTTTGCAGCACGCGTTGAATGCCGGAAACCGAGATCTGTCCGGGTACGATATCATCAACCAGTTTTTGTTGGGCAGCAGGCAACTCGTTGATGAGGTTTTGCGTGTCGGCGTAAGAGAGCAGATCAGCCGTTGATGACTTGATGATCTCAGTGAGATGGGTGGAGATCACGGTTGCTGGATCAACGACGGTGTAGCCTTTGATCTCAGCTTGATCGCGCAGCTTGCCCTCAATCCACGTGGCGGGTAGTCCGAAGGTCGGTTCAGTGGTTTCTCGGCCTGGCAGATCAACGGCGCCACCGGTTGGGTTCATGGTCATGAATTGGCCAGAGAACACTTCGCCGGTGCCAGCCTCGACCTCTTTGACTTTCACCACATAGGTGTTGGCGCCAATCTGCATATTGTCGAGCAGGCGCACCGAGGGCATGACGAAGCCAAGCTCGCTGGCCAAAGAGCGGCGCAATGCTTTGATTTGCTCTGTCAGGCGGTCAGCGCCTTCGCCATCGTCAATCAGGTTCAAAAGACCATAGCCAAGCTCAATACGCAGATCGTCAATGCGCAGCGCTTTGGAAATGGGTTCTTCAGCAGGCGGAGCTTCGGCGGTTGCTTTGGCCAGAACCTCCTGGGCTTTGGCCTCGGTTTCTACTTCCTTGGCTTGTTTGGCCGATCGCCAGGCAAGATATCCTGCGCCTCCTGCCAGGGCGAGGAAGGGGATCACCGGAATGCCGGGAAGCATCGCCAACACCACCATCACAAAGGACGACATGCCGAGCGCTTTGGGATAGCCGGAGAGTTGCGTCATCAGCGCTTTGTCGGCTGCGCCCGATACGCCAGCCTTGGAAACAAGAAGACCGGCAGCAGTGGAGACGATGAGTGCTGGAATTTGGCTGACCAAACCGTCGCCGACTGTGAGCAGTGTGTAAGCGCGACCGGCATCCCCGAACGACATGTCCATCTGCGCCACGCCGATGACAATGCCGCCGATGATGTTGATGAAAGTGATCATCAGCCCAGCGATGGCATCACCGCGGACGAATTTTGAGGCACCATCCATCGCGCCGAAGAACGAGCTTTCGTCTTCCAGTTCCTTGCGGCGAAGTCTTAGCTGTCTCTTCGTCGATCAAGCCAGCAGACAGATCAGCATCAATGGCCATCTGCTTGCCGGGCATGGCATCAAGCGTGAAACGGGCAGCGACCTCAGCGATGCGGCCAGAACCCTTCGTGATGACCACGAAGTTTACGATCACCAGAATGCCGAAAACGATAAGGCCGATAACGAAGTTACCGCCCATGACGAAGGAGCCGAACGCTTCGATGACCTCGCCGGCGGCGTCACCACCCGTGTGCCCATCGGCCAGGATGAGGCGCGTGGAAGCGAGATTGAGCGCCAATCGCATCATGGTGGCGATCAAGAGGACGGTCGGGAAGGCGGAAAATTCCAGCGGCTTGTGGATGAACAGTGCCGTCATCAAAACGAGCACCGAGAAGATGATGGAGACCGCCAGAAACAAGTCCAACATGAAAGGCGGCATTGGCATGATGAGGACGACAAGAATCGTCATCACGCCGAAAGCGAGTGCCAAGTCACCGCGGACCAGCGCGCCCTTCAACTGCTCCATGGATGGCAGTGCGAAGGGAAGGCTGGATTTTGCTGGTGATGATGCCGATGTGTCGGCCATGCGCGGCGCCCCTTTTGCACTTTCGCGATTGGAAAGTGCGACTAGGCAGTTTTTGCCGCTTTTAGGGTAAACAGGTGGTTAACAAAGTGATCGGCGCAGGCGTTCAGCTGAGGATTAGTTTCACAGCGATGGTCCACATGACCACACCGATAACGCAATCGAGAATCTGCCAACTGCGCGGGCTTGCAAAAAGGCCCACCAAAGCCCGCGCGCCATAGCCCAAAGCGAAGAAGAAAAGAAAGCTTGCCAGGGCCGCGCCAATGCCAAAGGCGGCCTTGCCATCATATTGGGCGCTAACACTGCCAAGCAGCACGACCGTGTCCAAATAGACATGGGGGTTGAGCCAGGTGAGCGCCAGGCAGGTAAGCATGACAACTTTGAGAGAGCTGGCGCCCGCCTCGCTTGGCTTCAGGCTTTCGCCACCCTGCCAGGCAGACCAGAAGCTGCGTGCTCCATACCAAAACAGAAAAGCAGCCCCGCCAAAGGTGAGTGCTGGTTCCACCCAAGGTGCGGCTTCTGTCATGGCGGAAAAACCGAGCACGCCTGCTGCGATCAGCGCCGTGTCGGATAAACCGCACAGGATGACGATGGGCAGAACATGTTCGCGCCGCAGCCCCTGGCGCAAAACGAAGGCATTCTGGGCGCCAATGGCGATGATGAGTGAAGCGCTCAGGCTGAAGCCGGCAAGAAAGGGAACAATCATGCCGCTTGTGTAGGAGGCGCAGTATCATTAGACAAATTAAGATTTCTTGATTTGAATTAGTATGACTAATGATTGATCCGCTCCATCTCAAAGCGCTCGTCGCTGTTGCTCAGACCGGAACGTTTGAGAGGGCGGCTGAGGAGCTCAGTGTCACGCAATCAGCTGTATCGCAGCGGATCAAAGCGTTGGAAGATCGTCTTGGCGCACCCGTGTTGATACGTGGCCAACCTTGCACTGCGACGGACATTGGCCGTCGACTCATTCGTCATGCTCAAGATGTTGCGTTGATGGAAAGTGCAACGCTGCGCGATATCGGTCAGTCCTCTGAACGACCCACGGTTCGCATCGCGCTCAATGCCGACAGTCTGGCGACATGGGTTCTACCGGCGTTTGCCAGCGTTGATGATAAGTTGTTTGACATCGTGATCGACGATCAGGATCATTCGGCGGACTGGCTGCGAACTGGAGGGGTCGCAGCCACCATTTGCAGCCGCGCCGAGCCTGTCCATGGGTGTGATGTGTATGCGCTTGGTGGACTTGATTACCTGGCAACGGCAAGTCCTGCATTTGCGGCGCAGCACTTCTCTGTCGGGTTGACGGAGGCCAGTTTGCGCGGGGCGCCATCACTGGCCTTCAACGCCAAAGACAGGCTTCAAGCAGACTTTGTTCGCCGTGAGATCGGCAAAAGGATTGCGTTGCCTGTCCATCACATCGCCAGCACCGAGGCCTTTGTGTCCGCCTGCCGCTTGGGGCTTGGCTGGGGGTTGAACCCAGTCGTTTTGGTGCGCGATTTGATTGAGAGCGGATCATTGGTTGCTTTGTCGGCTCAGCCGCTTTCAACGCCGCTGTTTTGGCAAGTGAGCCGGCTGGTTGCGGAGCCGCTTGCGCCGTTGACCGAGGCGATCAAGGCGCAAGCGCAAATCAACCTGACACCGTTTTAGGGTGAACCTAACCCGCCTGCATCACCCGTGCTTGACCAGGCTGGGGCACAGAGACGCCTTGCGATGCGTAGTCGTTCAGCTTGTTGCGCAATGTGCGGATAGAGATGCCCAATATGTTGGCCGCATGGGTGCGGTTGCCCAGGCAATGATCCAGCGTGTCGAGGATCAGCTCTTGCTCAACCTCTGCTACAGTGCGGCCGACCAATGCGCGGGTGACCGCTTCGGCAGTCATGGCTGCTTTTTGGACCGCGCTTGATGATGGTGCTGCTTGGGCGGCAAAGTCCGCTCCGTCAGGGGTGATCAACGCTTCGGGGCCGATCTCCGGCCCGGAAGCCAAAAGCACGGCACGGTGGATGGTGTTCTCCAGCTCGCGCACATTGCCTTGCCAGTGCGCCGACATCAGGCGTGTGCGCGCTGGTTCAGAAATCGGGCGTAGTGGAAAGCCGTTGGCCTTGGCGTACTTCTTCGCAAAGTGATCAGAGAGCGCAAGAATGTCGGCCGGACGATCACGCAGTGCTGGTAGGGCAAGATTCACAACGTTGAGGCGGAACAACAAATCTTCGCGGAACGTGCCCTCTTTGACAGCGTCAGCCAAATTGCGGTTGGAGGTTGCAATGATGCGCAAGTCCACCGGCACTGGCTTCGATCCGCCAACCCTGTCGATGACGCGTTCTTGCAAAGCCCGCAGCAGTTTGGCTTGCAGGCGAACGTCCATTTCGGAAATCTCATCCAGCAAAAGTGTGCCACCGGAGGCCTCTTCAAACTTGCCGATGCGGCGGGCCAGTGCGCCAGTGAAGGCACCTTTCTCGTGACCGAAAAGCTCAGACTCCAGCAAGTTTTCTGGGATCGCCGCGCAGTTGACGGAAACAAACGGCATGATTGCGCGGTTCGATTTGGTGTGCACGTAGCGGGCCATGACCTCTTTACCGGTGCCCGACTCGCCGGTGATCATGATGGAAGCATCAGATGGGGCGATTTGTTCGGCAAGGCGGACCACTTTCACCATCGCCGGATCGGTTGACACCATATCCAGCTCTTCGGTGGTAACAGCGGCCAGAACAGCAGCGATAAGCGCAGGGTCTGGCGGCAGCGGAATGTACTCGCGAGCGCCATCTTTGATGGCTTTGACCGCCGCGTCGGCGTCGTTTTTCACACCGCAGGCAATAACAGGTGCGGAGATATGCTCGCGTTCCATCGCTTGGATCAGCGTTTTGATGTTCTCCGCAACATCGACCATCACCAAGTCGATGGCTTGCCCACCACGCAACGCATCAAGCGCAGTGGCCTGATCGTCGGCATGGATGACTTTGGCACCGCGCTCCATCGCCATGCGCGTCGCGCTGGCCATTTGTCCGCCGAGATTGCCGAAGATGAGAAGTCGCATGGGTTCAGTCCTGCCGCTTGGTCTTATTTGTCGCTTTTGATGATTTCAGTCATGGTCACGCCGAGCTTGTCTTCAACGAGTACAACCTCACCGCGGGCAACCAGTCGGTCGTTGACGAAAATGTCGATCGCTTCACCGACGCGGCGGTCCAGTTCGACCACCGTGCCCGGCCCGAGGTTCAGCAGCTCTGAAACCTGCATGCCGGATCGGCCCAGAATGGCCGAAACGCGCACCGGCACGTCGAAGACGGCTTCCAGATCGCTTGCGTCCTTGGAGCTATTGGGATCGATATCCTCGTCGGCTTCGGTGCCGGGCCCTTCCAACTGATCGAGCTCGACGCCCTGTTTGGTGGCCAGTTCATCGTCATCACTCATCGAGTGCGCCCTCCATAGAGGCCTTCATGGCCTGGGATTGGTCCGTTGGTTGTGGTGTTGATGATCGACCGCGCGCTGCCAGATATCCGGCAACCAGATCATCAATGCTTTTCTCGATTTCGACTTGGCTGCGTGCAAGGCCGCCATCAGCCCATTCAATGCGGGTGTCCCCGGGGGCGAAGTCTTCCTCGCCCATGAAAATCAGCCGTCCATCGAACCCTTGCGCGGCAGCGATGGCTTCCAAGCGCTCGCGCACATCATCCACATGGTCGGCGTTCATGCGAACCACGAGGTGAGACGCATCAAACATTGGTGCCAAGCATGACCGGAAGAGGTTCTCCACCTCGCCAACCGGCTCTTGGTTCAGCAAGCGACGCGCCAGCTTCTTTGCGGCGGAGACAGCGATCCGAACGGCACCTTCTTCCCGTAAGCCAATCTCGGTGTCGAGCCGAGACAGCATGGTTTGGACAACGCTTGTCAGGCGTTGGGTCTCTTCGGTTAGAGCGTTGGCGCCTTGTTCGATGGCCTCTTGGCGCCCGGCTTCATGCGCTTCGGTGCGCACTTTGCGCTCCAGCGCTGCCATTTGGGCTTCGTGTTCATAAAGGCTGATCATTGGCTCAACCTCGACCTCTTCTTTGACGCGATTTTCCGCATCGAAATCGAGGTCAAACAGGTAGCGCGAGCTTGCTGTGGAGGCGGAGGAGGTGTTCATCAGTAGATCACCTCGTCATCGCCGGAGTTTTTGGAGATCACCATCTCACCTTTGGCGGCCAGGTCCTTGGCGAGGTTCACCATTGCCATCTGCGCTTCATCGACATCTCGCAGCCGTACGGGGCCAAGAATTTCCATTTCTTCGCGGATGCCAGTGGCCTGGCGTGCCGACATATTGCCCAAGAAGAACTCGCGTAGAGTTTCGTTGGCGCCTTTGAGTGCAATCGGCAGTTTGGTTGTGTCGGCGCTGCGCAGAAGGATTTGGATCGACGATGCGTCGACTTTGCCCAGATCCTCGAAGGTGAACATGAGCGCTTTGATCTTCTCGGCAGATTCTCGGTTGTCTTCTTCCAACGTCGCCAGGAACTTCGCTTCGGTCTGACGGTCGAAGTTGTTGAAGATTTCCGCCATCGTTTCGTGGCTGTCGCGCCGCCGCGTTGTCGAAAGATTCGACATGAACTCAACGCGCAGTGTTTCCTCCACCTTGTCTAGGATTTCCTTCTGGACGCTCTGCATCTTCAGCATGCGCTGAATGACCTCCAGTGAGAGCTCTTCGGGCAGGAGCGAGAGCACTTTGGCGGCGTGGTCTGAGCGAATTTTTGAAAGCACCACAGCGGTCGTCTGGGGATATTCGTTCTTCAGGTAACTGGCGAGCACGTTCTCCTGCACGTTGGAGAGCTTTTCCCACATGTTGCGACCAGCAGGGCCGCGAATTTCTTCCATGATGGCCGCAACTTTGTCGGACTCCATGAAGGAGCCAAGAAGTCGCTCGGTAGCCTCATATCCGCCAGAAAGGGCTTTGTTGGTGGTGACGTTGTCGATGAATTCGATCATGACGCCTTCAATGACTTCGGTTGAGAGACGACCAACGACGGCCATTGACTGAGAGACGTCGCGCAGTTCCAGTTCATCAAGTCCGCGCCAAAGGGGCTCGCCGTGCTTATCGCCCAGTGCGAGCAGCAAAACGGCTGCTTTCTCAGCCCCGGAAAGATCCTCCAGTTTGACCGCCGATTGGTCACCACCTGCCGTTTGTTGGGCAAGCGTAAGACCTTGGCCATTGCCAACGGCGGGTGGGGCAGAGTTTGTGGCTGGTGCGGCTGCAGCTGCTGCGGACATCGACTACGCCTTTGCCGTCTCAGAGAGCCATGAGCGCAGTACGCCAACGGAATCTTCGGGTCGCTCTTTGATCAGTTCACCAACTTGCTCGAGTGATTTTTTCTGCAAGGCACCCAGAGCGACGGCGTTCTCGAATGCTTTCACCGTGGTGTTTTCCAGCGCTATGGCAGGGACGTTGGGCATGGGCGATTCCAAAACCTCGCCATTTGGCCCGATCACAACGCCTTCAGCATTGGGACCACCGGCAGGCAGCGACTCAAGGTTGGCGCTGTCATCTTCGAAGACACGGGAGAGCAGTGGGCGGACAACAAAGAAAAGAACAATCAAGGTGAGAACGGCGATGATCGCCAATTCCGCCGCGCGATAAATGTCATCGCGGGTGAAGGAGAACAGGCCTTCTTCGGGTGGAAGTGTAAGGTCTGGCCGTGCCGCGAACTGAAGGTTGACCACCTCAACCACATCGCCACGTGTCTGATCGAACCCAACGGCTGAGCGCACCAACATGGCGATCTGGTCCAACTGCTCCTGGGTGCGCGGTGCGTAAATGGGCGCGCCGTTTTCATCCTGAGTGTAGATGCCATCCACCAGAACGGCGACAGACAGGCGTTCTAGACGTCCGGCCTCAAGAATCTCGGTGCGATTGGTCGAGGAGATTTCAAAGTTGGTGACCTCTTCCAGCGTCTCGCGTGCTTCTTGAATGCCACCGGCTGTTGTTCCTGGATCGCCACCTGGCAACTCATTGCCAACTGTCACTTCCCCTGCGGTGGTATCGTTGGTTGAGCCCGTTTCCTCACGCACTTGGCTGGACCGAATGACTTGGCCATCGGGGTCAAAAATCTCCGAGGTTTCGGAGATACGGTTGTGGTTGAGTTCAACAGCAACATTGACCCGCGCGCGGCCTGGCCCAACCACTTCTGACAGGATGTCTTCAACCTGTGTTCGGATGCGGCTTTGCATTGATATGGATCGCTCATCGAGCGATGCGGCCATCATCGATTCATCTTCGTCTCCAGCGCCCGAGGCAAGAAGCTGGCCGGCTTCATCGACGATCGAAACGTGGCTGGCGGACAGCCCATCAACAGCAGAAGCCGTTAGGTGTTGGATGGCGCGGATTTGACCCGGTTCTAGATCACCGCGCACGCGCAGGACAATGGAAGCCGTGGCTTCGCGTTGATTGCGCTGAAAGAGTTCGCGCTCGGGAAGAACCAGATGCACCCGGGCCGCAGACACACGATTGAGCGACTGGATGGTGCGCGATATCTCGCCTTCCAATGCGCGTAGCTGGTTGACGTTCTGGACGAAACTGGTCGCGCCCAGTGTCGAGGAGTTGTCGAAAATCTCGTAGCCAACTGTGCCCCCGGATGGCAGGCCTTGCTCAGCCATCTCCATACGCAGTCGTAGCACGCGCTCTTGCGGAACAAGGACGGTGGTGCCGTCGTTGCGTAGCTCGTAATTGACGCCGGTGCTGTCGAGTTGACGAAGCACCTCTGACGAGTCTTCGAACGTCAGCTCAGTGAACAGAGGCACCATCACCGGTGCGGTAACACGCATGGTGATGAAGGCAAAAAACCCGATGAGAAGGGCGGCGACGATGCCCATCGCGCCTAAACGTGCAGGCCCCAAGTTTTGAAAGAATGCAACCATGAATGCCCATTTGCCCATCTGGATTGCTTAGTCTGCGCGCGTATCGGCGTGCGGAAAAGCAGATAGGCAAGAATTGCCCGGTAGATGGTAAACAGGACGTTAACTCTCGACGACCAAGACTGTTTCAGCATGAAAAAAGAGGATAAACGCAAAAAGCCGGCCCCTGGGACTGATCCCGGACCGGCTGATTGGTCTTTAAAGTTCGGTTGAGGTGAACAAGACGCGGATGAGCCTTGTTACCGATGAACCGGTTGGGCTCTATGCCCGGTATTGCTGGATGCGCGTTGTGCGAAGTCCGGCCAAGCCATGTTGATCAATCGACATCTGCCAGGACAGGAACTCTTCCACCGTTAGCCGATAGCGCTCACACGCTTCTTCCAACGACAGCAAACCACCGCGTACGGCAGCAACAACTTCAGCCTTACGGCGGATGACCCACCGGCGGGTTGAGGTTGGCGGTAAATCCGCAATGGTCAAAGGGCTACCGTCTGGCCCAATGACATATTTAACGCGCGGACGCTTGAACTCGGTCATCGTACTCTCACTAAAACACTCGATAACGCCAGAGAGAGATTAGAGGACGGTCCTTAAAAACACCCTAAGGGGGTGCTCATGCTTTGTTAGGACTTTGGGGCGGCCCTGTGACAGGGTTAACAGAGAATAACCAGTGTTTTGGCGAGTGCCCGAAAGCATTGAAAAACTTGGCAGTTTAAGAGGCGGCACTGATCGGCCTTAGGCAGCGCCAGGCGCGTTGTCGTCAATACCACATTGTTGGGGGGTAATGTATGCGTGGGAAGGCGCCTTAGGATGCAGGTGCCTGGATTTCCATCACAGAACTCAAAAGGGCGCGGACATCGCCGATCTGCAACACCGGCTCGCTGCCGGTGAAGTCGACGCCGGTTACCTTGCCCGATACCGCCGCATAAACATTCACAGACTGACCATCTGGGGTGTTGCCGATGACGCGGATGGAATAGACGCCGTCAGGCGCATCGGTTCCGTCATTGGTTTTACCGTCCCATGTGAATGTGCTTTCACCGCGAGCCACGCTGTGGCGGGTGGTAAACACCTCGTTGCCGTTGACATCATAGATGGTGACCGTGGAATCCGAGGCGCTTGTTCCAGCAACCAATTCCCATGAAGCCTGTCCGTTGGCCAAGTTTGTGGAGACACCAGCAACGGTGACTGTTGAGCCAAGGTAGTTGACGGCTGCGTTGACAGACTGCGCCTCCGTGGAGGTGATTAGGTTCTCCAAATAGGAGTTGGTCTGAATTTGCTGCTCCACTCCAGAGAACTGGACGAGTTGCTGAGTGAATTGGTTGGTGTCCATCGGCTCCAGCGGATCTTGATTGCGTAACTGCGTGGTCAAGAGCTGCAAGAACGTATCGAAATCATCCGCCAAAAGCTGTTGATCGCGGGCAGCATTGGCCTGCTGGGCAGAAGCGCTGGATGCAGCGGCAAGTTGATCAAGTGTCGACATGGGCTCAGGTTCCTTTGACTCGGCTACTAGATGCGGACATCCAAATGGCCGGTGACATAGAGCTGTTGGCGTATGGCTTCAGGTGAAGCGATATCATCGGCTAGCAGCGGCTCATCGGTGCCACTTGGACTGCCATCGCCAGTGCCAGCCTCAGAAGACTGATCCTCGGCATTGGCACTCTGTTGATCTTGGGCGAAACCATCGGCTGCATCCTGCGCAAGCTCAAAGGTCACCGACCCTGGTTCCGTTTTAAGGCCAGCTTGCTGCAGCGCTCGCTCCAGATTGCGAGCATCGGTGGCCAGCATGTCCAGGGTTTCGGCGCGCTCAACGATCATGTGGGTGCGGGTTTGCCCGCTAGCGTCCATTTCCAAGCGCACATTCAATCGACCCAGCTCGGGTGGATCGAGGCGGATATCAAATTGTGTTTTGCCGTTCATCGCTTGACGATTGATTTCAACGGCCAGCGCGGTCACAGGTACGGCTTGCCCCGTGGCCGCTTGTGGCACAGCGGTCATCGCCGATTGAGCGCCGGCCGCCACAGTTTGACCTGTTGTTACGGTTGGGGCGTTGGTGCTGCCTGGCTCAGGCGCTGCATTGGTTTTTGCCAAGGCCTGAGTCACCAGTGCATCAAGGCTTTCAGCATCCATAGAGCTGCTCGCCATGGTGTTGCTGGCCATGGCGTCGCCATCCAGGGAACCGTTGGCCATGGCATTAGCAAAGCTCATTTGATCGCCTTGCATCTGAGTGCCTTGGGCAGGTGCATTGGGAATAGCGCCATTCACGGCGCCATCATCCGTGGCGCCCGCCAGAGCCTGTTGGCTGGTTTGGGTGGCCAGTTTGTTCAGAAGACCTGCGCTTTGTGCAAGTGGCGCCTCGACAGGTCCAGAAGCTTGCGCAAACCAGCGTGCAAGAACACCTGGATCAGCTTGACCCGTAGCCTGGGGCGGTATGAGCGGCACCTTCTCGCCGGAGAGGGTCGTGATTGTGATCTCATCGGCGGTCGTGTCGGTTTCAGCAATCAGCGATGGGTCAATCAGAGCGGCAAGCGCGTCATCTGTGCTCTCTGTACTGGCAAATGCATCATCCTCTATGGGAACATCTTCTTGGCTGCCGTCTTGCGTGTTGCCTTGTTCTGGCGACTGGTCATCAGCAGCAGCGCTTTCGTGCGTCTCTGACGTGTCGCTGGTGTCAGTTGTTTCGGATGTCTGTGCGCGCTCATTGGTTTCTGACGGTTCGCGCGATGCGGAGCGTTTGCTATCGGCGCGCTCACTGTCCAAACGATCGGAAAAACGCGGCCCATCATCCTGCGCCTCACTACGGGGTTTTGGGGCAGGGCGCTCGGACGCTGCTGGTGGTGCGATCGGCGCGAGAAGGTCTGGCAAGGTGGACACTGGGCTTGCTCTCATTTGCATCATAAACGTGCGCGAGACGCTTCAAGTGCCGTGCCAAGTTCAAAAACATATATATATCAATGGTTTAATATCGAATACTGCTGGTTGATCACAAATGGTGCGGCAAGCTTTGCCGGGTGAGTGGCGTATCTTGCCGGGCTGAACGCAATGCACTAGGACTGCAGGCCTCATCTCAGGCTCTTGACCCCTGCTGCATGAAAGCGAAATCAATGGATCTTTTTTTGCCCGGCAACCCGGAGCCGGCGTCCACGCGTATTGTTGTGGCTATGTCCGGGGGTGTGGATTCATCCGTAACGGCAGGCCTTGTGAAAGAGGCTGGATACGATGCCGTCGGCATCACCCTTCAGCTCTATGATCATGGCGAAGCGATGCATCGCAAGGGCGCTTGCTGTGCTGGCCAGGATATCCATGATGCGCGCAATGTCGCTGATACGCTTGGTATGCCGCATTACGTTCTGGACTATGAAAGCCGCTTCAAAGAGCAGGTGATCGATACTTTTGCTGACAGTTATCTGGCCGGTGAGACACCCATTCCTTGCGTGTCGTGCAACCAGAGCGTCAAATTCGTGGACTTGCTCAAGACAGCGCGCGAACTGGGCGCTGCCGCTTTGGTGACGGGGCACTACTCGCATACGCGTTTAGATGAAACATCTGGCCATATGGCGATGTATCGCCCGGCTGACCTTGATCGTGACCAGAGCTATTTCCTGTTTGCGACCACGCAAGAGCAGCTCGATTTTGTGCGCTTTCCGCTCGGCCATCTCACCAAAGCAGAGACCCGTGCACACGCTGAACGGATGGGCTTGGAGATCGCCGCCAAACCGGACAGCCAGGACATTTGCTTTGTGCCCAATGGCTCTTATGCCGACATCATCGCTAAACTTCGCCCCGAGGCCGCCGAGCCCGGTGACATTGTTGATGTTCAAGGTAACGTGTTGGGGCGGCACGATGGCATTATCCACTACACGGTGGGACAACGTCGCGGTCTTGGCATCGCAGCCGGTGAACCCCTTTACGTCGTGAAGATTGATGCGCCAGCCAAGCAGGTAATTGTTGGTCCGCGTGAAGCCTTGGGTGTTGCACGCGTTGCACTGCGTGACTTCAATTGGATCGGTGAGCCGGGTGCTGATTTTTCTCGGGGCATACAGGTGGCCGCCCGCGTGCGTTCAACCCGTCCGCCGAAGCCAGCGAGTCTTATTGCGCGCGATGGGCATGTTTATGTGGACTTGATCGAGGGCGAGACGGGTGTCGCACCGGGACAGGCGTGTGTGCTCTATGACCATGATGGCTCGGGGTCTCGCGTGTTGGGTGGTGGCTTCATCGCCCGAGCAATCAATACTTTTGAGAAGGATGCGGCCTAAGGTTCGTTTTGCTTGCTTGTTGCAGGCCGATCTTGGTTGACAGGGGGCGGGAGCGCCCCCTATACGGCCCTCTCGCACAGGGACAACAACTGCCCTGTTGCCCTTTCTCGGGGCGGAGTAGCTCAGCTGGTTAGAGCAGCGGAATCATAATCCGCGTGTCGGGGGTTCAAGTCCCTCCTCCGCTACCATCATTTTTTCAATTATTTCAGTTATTTAGATGAGGGCGTCCCCGGCTCTCATCACCCATCATGTCGCCTTCATGCTGCGACTGGCTCTCATTGATGTTCAACGGTTTTCACTGGCACTCGGCTACTCGACGCGACATGGGAGTCTGCTACTCGGTTGTAGTTTGGAATCTCTTCTGGCCCAGAGGAATCGAAGTAGGCTTCTAGCGGTGAGAGCTTTGATCGGGCCTGATGACGCGCAACCGCATTGCGCAGGGCATCGGTGGGCTGGGGGGGCGTGTCCAGAGCCTCGAAGGAGGCAGCATGATCGCCCGGTTGCAAATGGGTGCGTTCATGCGCCGCGATCGTTGCCAATGCTGGCTGATAGGTCGCGCTCATCGTGAAGACGCTGTCTTCGACGCCGGAGAGCGCAGCGGCGCGCTGGATGACCTGCTTGATATGCGGCTTGGTGCGAAAGCCCGTGGGCTCCGTGGCGCGCTCGTCAATGTGTTTGGTGTTGTCGGTGAAGGCGCATGGCACTGCTCCTTAAGGCTGATCTGCCAGCAATGTACGTCATTGCGGTGTACTTTTCAGCAACGTTCCGGAGTTGCTAGCGAACAAGCGTGTGAGACCAACACGCGTTCTAAGGGGCCAAGGGTCAGGGCAGAGAGACCGGGTGAATAGCGGAAAACCTTATCCTCGCATTCCAGGTTGCAGGTAGGCTTCCCTACGTTTCCATCACTCGACGGCTTTGACCCAATGCTCTTCGGCGATCCAATTCTCAATTCTGAACTCCTTCGGCTTCGCAGTGATCTTGCATACGCCCGGCTCAAAGCGAGGCTCCTAGATCTCAAACACAAGCTTACAGAGCGCGAGCCGTTTGATTTCGTATCTGCTGCCAAAGAGGGTCCCACCTTGCTTGTTGGGGAGGGCAACCTGAGTTTCGCCCTGTCGCTTGCGTCGAGGATGGGATCGGCTGCCTCTATGCTAAAGGCGACGACCTATGAAACTCGAAGCAACATATCAAATGTTGCAAAGAACAATGCTGCTCGGTTGAGCAAGTTAGGGTCACCTGTGCTGCATGGGGTCGATGCAAGAAGGTTGGAAGAACGCTTCCCTGTGACGCGCTTCAAGCTTGTGGTTTTTCAGTTTCCGAATGTTGCCAGCCGCAGGCCCCTTCATGGACGGAACCCAAATCATGTGCTCATCAGGCGCTTTCTACGGAGTGCCAGACATGTGTTGGCCAACAATGGTCGGGTTGCTATCACAGTCATCGATAGTCCACACTATGATGGTACCTTCTCTATGCACGAGGCCGCTGCGTGGGCTGGACTGTCTCCGCCGCGGATTCACCCTTTTTGGACTGGAGACCATCCAAGCTATACGCATTCAAATACGCAAGACGAAAACGAAAGTGCGCTGGTCAGACAGGACAAGCTTCAAACATATGTCTTTGAAGAGTAAGATCGCGACAACTGAAGAGCTCCGACTGCCGCCAGGTGCGCGCTATTTGGCTGGGTTCATCGATTTGTCCATGCAGGATGTGCTGATCGCGGCTGTTGACCAGCGACCATGGATCGAGGATCTTAAGCGTCGCGTTCAGCATTATGGCTACCGGTACGACTATCGGGCTCGAACCGTAACGCCCGATGCCTATCTCGGGCTTTTGCCACAATGGGCTTCCGATCTGGCGGGCAGGCTTGTCAGCAATGGCTGGTTCGAAAAGCCTCCGGATCAGCTGATTGTCAACGAGTATCTGCCCGGACAAGGCATTTCGGCGCATGTGGATTGCGTGCCCTGCTTTGGCGACGTGATCGTGTCGATCAGCCTGCTTTCCGCATGTGAGATGGTATTCAAGGAGCGCGGTACAGATCAAAGGCGGGCGGTTGTGCTCGAGCCTCGATCTGCACTTCTTATTGCTGGTCCGGCGCGCAGTGATTGGACCCATGAAATACCAGCTCGCAAATCAGACCCAATCGATGGTCAACGAGTGCCGCGATCGCGCCGCCTCTCACTCACCTTTCGAACCGTCGAGGTGTCGTAGGGCTCCCGGGTCTCAATTGGGGTGCAAGTGCTGCTGGGTTTGAATGCAACGGGATGGAAAAGCTTGAAGCATGTCAGAGGCTTATTCGCTATGCCGATGAAACGTCCCATGACACAAGTTGCGTTGGTTTGAGATCAAGTGACTGGTATCTTTGTCTTTGTTTTTAATTCGCGTGTAGGGGGTTCAAGTCTCTCCTCCACTACTATTTTTCTCCACGCAAACACCTTTTTAGCAGTGCTGACAAGACAGCTCCCTGGTCTTGTGCCGCTAGAAAAATACTTGGTCTGTCATGGAAGTGCAAAGCCCTGAGGTGACTGTTTCTCTGACAGCATGATTGAGCTTTTGGCTATGCGACCTCTGCTGCCACACCTAAAGAAGAGCGGTTGATATGGCAGGGAAGCGGCTGAGAAGCACAAGGACGCACGCCACCGCGAGTAGAAACGGCCAAAGCGATTTTAGGATCCGTCCTGGCGTTACGCCGCTGGCTGATGATGTGATGTAGAGCCCAACGCCCACAGGTGGTGTCAACAAGCCAAGCACGAGGTTGAGGCACATCACAACGCCGAACTGATAGGGGCTGATGTCGTAATTGTTCATCGCAATCGGCAGCAGGATCGGCGAGATGAGAATGACAGCGGCGATGCCATCGATCAGCATGCCAATAAAGAGCAAGATCACGTTGACGATCAGCAAGAACAAGAAGGGATTGCTGGTGATTGAGGTGATTAGCACCGCCAGCTTTTGGGGCAGGGCCTCATAAATGATGACCCAGCCAAAGACATTGGCCGCGGCAATCATGAAAATGATCATCGAGGCGTTCATGGCTGTGCGCTTGAACATCTCAAAAATCGCCGACGGCTTCATTTCGCGATACACCAGCCAACCAATCAGGAAGGCGATCAGAGAGGCAATGGCAGCGCTCTCGGTAGGTGTTGCAATGCCGAACAAAATGCCGCCGATGATCGCAAAAGGAATAAGCGCGGCTGGCAAGCATTGAAAAAGCGCCGAGAAGGCTTCTTTTTTGTCGAACCAATCACCTTTGGGAAAGTCTGCTGAGAGGCCGACGACAAAAATCACCGCAGCAAACGAGGCCGCCAGCAGGAGTCCCGGTAGGATGCCGGCCAAGAACATGTCGGCGATAGGGATTTGGGCAAGCACCCCATAGATAACGAACATCATGGAGGGTGGAATAACAGGCGCTAGCAATCCGCCGGCTGCGGTTGTCGCCGCCGCAAACCCCTTGTCGTATCCTTCTTTCTCCATCTCTGGCGGCATCGCGCGGGCCATAACAGCGATCTGAGCGGTTGCGGAGCCAATGATGGCGGCCATGAACATGTTGGCGAGCAAGTTTATGTAGGCCAGCCCGCCGCGAAACCCGCCAACGAAGACCCGCGCGGCATTGATCAGCCGACGAGTCATTCCGCCCTCGTTCATCATCTCGCCGGTAAGCATGAAAAGGGGGATGGCTAGCAGCCCATAGTTCTCCAGGCCGGAGAACATTTTTTGAGCGAAGCTGTCATAGAGAACCGTGTTTCCACTCTCCCAAATGTACCAGATCGCGGTCAGTGCGAGCACCAGAGCGACTGGAACGGCGATCAGCAGCTTGAAGGCAAAAATTAGCGGCGTCATGAGGATGCAGTCTCATCTTTGGTGCCTTGGTCGAGCAGATTGGCAACGCTGTGCAGGGTGGCTCCAATGGCAAAAGCCCACATGACCATCCAGACCCAAAACTTTCTAATCCCCAGTGTGCTTGTCGGTTCGGCATAGATGAAGTTGAACGTCGCGCCCTGGAAAGCTTGGGTATCGAAGCCTTGGCGCGCCAGTTCCAACGGTGAGTACCAGCGCCAGCAGAACCAGATCATGAAAAGGGCGAAGATGAGCACCACCACATCCACCAGTTTGGCTGTGATGCGACGGAGCAATGGGGGCAGGCTGTCGGTTAGGATCGTGATGGCGACTGTGTGGCCGAAATGCAGAGCGGCTGACGCCCCAAGAAAGGTCATCCACGCCATGGCATAGATGGCCAGTTCATCCACCCAAAAAAGAGCTGACCCGATGCTGCGTGTGATGACATTGAGGAGGATAAGAGCTGTGATCGAGAGCGCCAGGAGCGCCGCGACTGTGAGTTCAACACGCGCCCAACGCGCGGAGAGGCGTCCGATCATATGCCCACCATGTGCAGGGCGCGCACCAAAGCGCGTGCCCTGCATATTAGATTAAGGCGATCACTCAGCCGTTGCTGTGGCAACGTCTCGCAACGCATCCAGGGACTGTGAGCGTTCCGACCAAATGTCGTTCCAAGCGTCGATGGCGTCGTTGAAAAAACTCTCATCGACTTCAACATAGGTGCGTCCTGTCTCACGGATCTGATCAAGCCAATCTTGCTCTCTGGCAACATAGGTGTCGATGGTGCTGTCGACGTGATGGGCCATCAAATCGCCAATCATTGCCCGGTCCTCTTCCGATAGACCTGCCCAGACCCGTGCCGAAACCAAGCCGACCATGGGGAACATCATATGATCTGATTGCACGATGGTGTCGGCGTGCTCGTAGTATTTGAGCACCCAAATCAACTCAGCATCCATATCAATCGCATCGACCTGGCCGTTGGCCAGCGCGTCATAGACGGAGGGGAGGGGCATTGGCGTTGGCGCGGCTCCCACGGCGTTGTAGAAATCAAGGATTGGCTCAAACGGCGTGATGCGAAGCTTAAGCCCTGCCAGATCATCTGCCGACGTGATATCGCCTCGGCTTACAATCTGACGCAGGCCAGCCATGCCATAACCCGTCCCAACAACACCAACCTGCGCTGGTAGCTGCTCGAGCATCGCCTGTGCTGTTTCACTGCGCAGGATGCGCCCAGCATGTGCGATATCATTGGCAAGATACGGTGCGTAGAGGGCACCAAAGTCAGGGGCACGATTGGACACTTCAGCCACCGTCATAAAGGCCATATCAAGCGCACCGGTTTGCAATTGCTGCAGCATCTCAGCCTCGTTGCCGAGCTGTCGTGCAGGAAAGACTGTTACAGTGTGAGCGCCGCCGCTGGCTTCGGCCAACTCAGCACCAAAAGCTTCGGCTGCAACTGTCCAGATGTGCGGTGGCGGTGTGATAAGGCCGAGACGGAATTCCTCAGCGAAGGCTGGCCCGGTTGAGGCCAACGCAAGCGCTGCCCCTGTCAGTGCTTTTGTGAGAGCATTCATTGGTCTGATCCTTGTTCTGTTTGCTTGGTCTCAGAGCTGCACCCAGCCCTCAGGCGGCTTGCCTTTGCCCGGATGAAGTGTGCCGCAATGCGGGCAGGTTCGGGCCTCGGTGCTGTTGTGGAAGGCGTCATAGATTTTGGGCAATGCCGTCACGATGCCTTCCGGCCCGTCCAGCGCAACTTCCTCGCGATGAACCCGTCCTTGGCAGTTGAAGCAGTACCACTCAAAACCCTCTTTCATCCCCGGTTGACGCGGTGCTTCCACCACAATGCCAACCGACCCCTCTTGTGGCCGCTGTGGCGCATGACGCACATGCGGCGGAAGCAAGAAAACCTCACCCTCACGCACCGGTACATCATAGATTTTGCCGCCATCGGCGATTTTCAGCATCATGTCGCCCTTCTGCTGAAAGAACCATTCTTCTACCGGATCATCGTGGAAATCAACGCGCGTATTGGGTCCACCTACAACCATGACGATCATATCACCCTCTTTGTGGAGCAACTGATTACCAACAGGTGGGCGCAGCTTGTCGGCGTGATCCTCCACCCATTTCTTGAAGTTGAAGGGCTTCAATGTGGGATGATGGGTCATTGGTTTCTCCCGCCTAGCGCGTTGTTTCGTCCACTATAGGTGCTGTTTGAAGGGGAAGCGTAGGAGAAATTGAAGCAAAGCAATATTTGTTTCCGGGAAAGTGGATATCGGTATTCTTGATATCAAAGCTATGCTGATAAGTACCTTCTCCAGCCGCATGGCGGACACTCGCGCGCGGCAAAAAGAGCTGGCAAAAGCCAACGAGCTGTCGCTTCCCTCAAACAAAGGGCATTCTGTTAAAGTTGAAGGCCACAGGTCTCAAAGGCAGCTCTTGTGGCGGCTTTCTCTGCCTCGGTAAGCTCGAGCATAGGATGGCGCACGCGGCCGCCGACCTGGCCTAAAAGCTCTTGCCAGTGTTTGCCATGGGCGGTTGGTTTGCCACCTGGCTTGGTGTTGCGGATTGCATCGCGTACGGGCTGCAAGCTATCGCGGACGCGCCGGGCCGCAGCAAAATCACCGGCAAAAGCCAGCTGGGTGTACTCATGCATCCGACGATCATTCTTGGTCTGCAGCTGGTAAGGGGGCGAGGAGCACAGATAAAGCTGCCAGCCGAGTTCCTCGATGTTGTCAAGCCAATCATCTTCCGCCGAAGTCGAGACCAGGATTTTGTCGCCTACCATCTGGGTGAGGCGGGCATACATCTCCCGTGGCACGGAGTATTTGATCGCCATGATGTTGGGCAGGTCCGCGATGCGGGCGCAGGTTTCTGGCTCCATCAGATAGCCGCTATCAGGATGGCTCCACATCGCGATGCCAATATCCAGCCGGTCGCAGAGATGCTTGTAGTAACTGTAAAGCACCTCGTCGCGGTCGTGGCAGAAGCTGAGCATCGGCGCGTGGACCACCACATAGTCCGCGCCACATTCCTGGGCGTGGCGACCTAAATCCAGCACGGTGTCGACGTTCTGGTCGGAGATCGACATGATCGTGCCAGCCTTGTCGCCGCACTCTTCTACGGCAATGGTCATGTTGCGTTTGCGCTCGTCCAGTGACATCGACCAGAACTCGCCCTGCTTTCCGGCGATGAAAAGCCCTTGAATCTCCAGATCATCAATCCAGTGCCGGATATTGCTCCGCAAGCCGACTTCATCAAGTTCCAGGTTGTTGTCAAACGGATTGAGAGCAGCTGCCCAGATCCCATGCATGGTTTCGCGGGCATAGGTTTTGGCTTCGTTCTTGGTGTACTTCATAGGCTTGGGTTCCGGTGAAAACGGAGGTGCCAAAGGCACGTAAGGTGCTGCGCTTTGGCTGGCACTAAGGCAAGTCTAGCGCAGAAAAACCAATCACATTGACGGAAACTGGATATCCAATAATTTGATATCAACGCGTGGTTGATTTCCGATAAACTGTCTTCAAGTCAGGAGGATGCGATGAAGATTGGCATCATTGGAGAGGGTGCCGTCGGGCGATATGTGGCGCGGACTCTCGATGAGCGTGGATTGGGGCCGCACGTGATTGTAACGCGATCTCATTCTCTTACAGAAGGCTTTGGTGACAGCGTCCCCCATGTCGGATCGGTTGTGGAGTTGCCGCCAGATGTGACCTTGATGGTTGATTGTGCCGGGCACGAAGCACTGGCCGAGCACGGCTGTGCCATCCTTGAGCGCGGTATAGATCTAATCACCATTTCTCTGGGCGCGTTGGCCGAGCCAAGTTTGGCGCAGAAACTTGCTGATGCGGCCCGCGGCGGCGGCTCGCAACTTCATTTGGCCAGTGGCGCTATCGGCGCGCTTGACTGTTTGCAGGCTGCAAAGGTCGGAGGGCTTAGCGAGGTGACCTATATTGGCCGCAAGCCACCGCCCAGTTGGCAAGGGTCGCCGGCAGAACAAGAACTCGATCTTGGTGGGTTGCAGACCGCGACAACGCACTTTGAAGGAACCGCTAGGGATGCTGCGTTGGCCTATCCAAAAAATGCCAACGTTGCAGCAGCGGTTGCGCTGGCCGGTTTGGGTTTTGATGCAACGAGGGTTAAGCTGGTGGCTGATCCTTCCATCACCGCAAATGTTCATGAAATTCACGCATCCGGCGCCTTTGGTCGGTTTTCCTTCCAGATTGAGGGGCAGGCCTTACCCGACAATCCTCGCAGTTCAGCACTTGCGGCCATGAGCGCTATATCAGCGATTGAGCGTGAACTTGACCCCATCACGATCTGAGGAACTGCCATGGCCACTCGCCACACGCGCATCGTTGAACGTGCGCTGACACGGTTGAAGTTGCGGCAACTGCGTCTGCTGGTTGCCGTTGGTCAGCATGGCAGTATCCAAAATGCCGCCCATGATCTGAGCATATCGCAGCCAGCGGCGACCAAGATGATCCAGGATCTTGAATTAGACTTTGAGGTCAAACTGTTCGACCGGACCAATCGTGGTGTCGTGCCGACGGTTTTTGGCGAGTCGCTTATCCGTCATGGCAAACTGATTTTTGCCCAGGTTTCCAATGCTGCGCAGGAGCTTGATGATCTCAATGAAGGGAGCAGTGGCCGTGTCGTGGTGGGAACCCTGCTCGCCGCGTCCCCCTCCTTGCTCCCCATGGCCGTGGAACAGCTGCTGAAGGATCGCCCCAACGTCGCGATCAAGATTGTTGAAGGCACCAATGAGGTGCTGATGCCCGCGCTTCTTTCTGGTGAAATCGACATGGTGGTGGGTCGCCTACCCAGCCACCGGCATCGCGAAAACATCAGCCAAGAAAAGTTCTTTGATGAGCGTGTTCTGGCCGTTGTTGGCACGCAGCATCCGCTGTCCAAACAGGTCAACGTGTCGTTTAAGCAGCTCCGGCCTTATGGCTGGATATTGCCGCCGGTTGAGACCACGTTGCGCCGTCAGACGGACCAGTTTTTTATTCGGCAGGGACAGTATGTGCCGCAGGTGGCCATTGAGTCGGTGTCCTATCTGGCCAATCGATCACTTCTGATGGCGCATGATTTTATAGGGCTTATGCCAGCACACGTGGCGGCGCTGGACATACAGGGTGGACTATTGGCCGGTATCGATTGGGCAGCGCCATTTGGAGCAGGTCCGGTGGGTGTGTCGTACCGAGGCAAACAAAGCCTATCGCCTGCGGGTGGTGCGTTTCTTGATGCATTGCGCGCCGCCGCATCACAGATTGATAGCTCGCACTCAGCCCGTTGATATCGTAGTTTCTGATACCAGTATTTGTTCAATTCGGTTGTCGTAATGCCGTGCTCGCAGGACACTTTGCGCAATTCAATGAACGGCAAAGAGACCGCAATGGGCACCTACCCAGACTTGAAACTCTTCATCGATGGCGGTTGGCGCGAAAACGCTGAAACCTCGCCCGTTGTGAATCCGGCCACCGAGGAGGAGCTTGGACGGCTTCCTCACGCGCGGATTTCTGATCTGGAAGACGCATTGAGCGCGGCGGAGAGAGGCTTCAAGGTTTGGAGCAAGACGCCGCCGCGCGAACGCGCTGATATTATCCTGCGCGCTGCGAGCATCATGCGCGAGCGGCAGGAAGAAATCGCCCGATCGATCACGGCCGAGCATGGCAAGCCGCTCGCTCAGGCCAGGCTTGAGGTGATCCGCGGGGCTGAGTTCTTTGAATGGGATGCTGGTGAAGCCATGCGCATGTATGGCCGCGTGATCCCTTCGGCGCCCGGCAGTAAGATCTCCGTGCATCATCATCCCATCGGGGTGGTTGCGGCGTTTTCGCCTTGGAACTTCCCGATGAGCCAACCGGCTCGTAAGATCTCCGGGGCACTTGCTTCAGGCTGTTCGATTATTCTCAAAGCTGCCGAAGAAACTCCCGCTGGTGCGATCCACATTGCACGTGCTTTTGAGGAAGCTGGGTTGCCGGCAGGTGTGTTGAATCTTGTTTTCGGCACGCCTTCGGAGATTTCGCAGTTCCTTATCCCGCAACCTTCCGTCCGGCTGGTGGCTTTGACCGGTTCAACACGTGTTGGGCGCCATCTGACAGAGCTCGCCGCGCAAAGTGATACCCGCGTGCTGATGGAGCTTGGCGGTCATGCACCGGTCATTGTCTGCGAGGACACCGATGTGGGCAAAGCGGCGGTGAGCGGCGCAACGCGCAAGATGCGCAATGCTGGGCAAGTCTGCACCTCGCCAACGCGCTTCCTCGTTCATGAAAGCATTTTCGATGAGTTTGCCGACAGGTTCACTGAGCGTGCTGCTGCCACTGTCGTCGGCAATGGCGTGGAAGACGGTGTTGAGATGGGGCCATTGGCCAATGACCGCCGCGTGCCCGTTCTAGCGGATTTGGTGAAGGATGCCCTTTCACACGGCGCCGAGCTTCGCACTGGCGGTCAGCGGCATGGTGAGAAAGGCTACTTCTTCCAACCGACGGTTATGACCAACGTGCCCAGTGCAGCGAGAATCATGCGGGAGGAACCTTTCGGTCCTATCGCCGTTCTCAACCCTGTGAAAAATCTGGAAGAAGCTATCGCAGAGGCCAATGCGGTGCCCTACGGTCTTGCTGGCTACGGTTTTACCAATCGTGCCGACTATATCGACCGGATGATTGACGAGGTCGAAGTGGGCAATTTCTCCATCAATACCTTGGAAGCCTCTTTGCCCGAAACGCCTTTTGGTGGTGTCAAATCGAGCGGCTACGGCCGCGAAGGCGGCACCGAAGGGCTGGAGAGCTATATGACCATCAAGAATGTTTGGCACTCTGCCAGCATCGCGTGAACAGAAACGTGCCGCTAGCACGGCTGTTGCGCACATGGAGATCCAATGACTGATTTCACCAAGACCCGCGCGATGTTCGATATCCCGGAGGGTATGGTCTATTTGAACGGAAACTCGCTGGGACCCATGCCCAAAGCTGCGCCGCAGGCCATGGAGCGCTTTCTCAACGATGAATGGCGCACTGAGCTGATCAAGGGTTGGAACACTAAGAACTGGTTCATGCAGACCAACACGCTGGGTGACCGGGTTGGCCGCCTGATCGGCGCGCCGGCTGGCAGCACGGTGGTTGGTGACACGCTGTCGATCAGAGTCTTTCAGGCCGTTGCCGCCGGGCTTTCGCTGGTGCCAGACAGGAAAGTTATTCTCTCCGACAATGGCAACTTCCCAACCGACCTTTACATGGTCGAAGGGCTGATGAAGCTGAAAAATGACGGCTATGAGCTGCGTATCCCGGACCCGGAAGCGGTGCTTGATCAGATCAATGATGACATCGCCGTGGTGATGCTGACGGAGGTCGATTATCGCACCGGCCGCAGACACGACATGCAAGCCGTGATCGAGAAGGCCCATCGTCATGGTGCAGTGGTTGTTTGGGATCTGGCGCATTCGGCTGGCGCGATCCCTGTGGATGTTGGCGGTCTAGATACCGATTTTGCGGTTGGGTGCACCTATAAGTACTTCAATGGCGGACCAGGCTCCCCGGCCTTCATCCATGTTGCCCCCCGACTTCTGGATGTTGTGGAGCCCGCCTTATCGGGCTGGTACGCCCATGAGGCACCGTTCGCATTTGACACTGATTTCCGAGCCATGCCTGGTGCCATTGAGCGGATGCGGATCGGCACGCCTTCTATTGCAGCCTTTGCTTTGCTGGAGGCTGCGCTGGACATCTGGGAGGATGTCGACATGGCGGACCTTCACCGGAAATCCATCGAGCTTAGCGAGTTGTTTATCGGCGAGGTTGAAGCGCGTTGCCCCGGTGTCACTTTCGCAGGGCCCCGTGACCCGAAGGCGCGTGGCAGCCATGTCTCGTTCCGTTTCGAGCATGGGTATGCCTGCATGCAAGCTTTGATCGCGCAGAAGGTGATTGGTGACTTCCGCGCGCCTGATGTGATGCGGTTTGGAATCACGCCGCTGTTCATTGGTGAGGATGACATCTCCAAGGCCGTCGATGCTATGGAAAGCATCTTGAAGAACGAGATCTGGCGCGAGGAGCGTTTTCAGACACGCTCTAAGGTGACGTAACGGATTTCAGGGTTTTCAGTGGGCCTTGAACCTTTGCCCTTCGGAAAAGGTATCCTGTGGACTTCGCCGACCGCAGATAACCTTTGGTTAACTGACGTTCTCAAGTGTGCTTGGCCAAACATGACACATTAAGACAGCCTAAACTGCAGGGCTGATAGTTTTTGGGTTTGTGAAAACCAAACTGGCGAGACCTGTCGTGCTTGTCCTGAAATTGAAATACTCGCACGTTTTGGCAGTTGCGATTCCAGTTGCAGTAAGTCTGGTCGCGTACTTGCAGCCTTTTGTTGCGCCTAGACTTCTTTTTCTGGACCCACTTGTTGCAGCGCTTGAAACCGACGCATGCTGCAAGACCTATCTGGGTATCGTCTCAACGTTCGGCATCATTCTTTGGGTTGCGACCGCATCGGTCTGTTTGTTCACGGCTCTTGTGTTGTACTCTCAATTAGTCCGGCGCTCATTTTGGGAGTTCGCTGCCATGGCGGGTCTATTGACCGCTTGGTTGGCTTTGGATGATGGGTTCTTAATCCATGAAAACATCGCGCCCAAGCTTGGTATCCCACAAACGGTCATGCTCTTGCTCATCGTCGCTTTTGCGATCGTTTATGCGCTGCGCTGCTGGCGCATCATACTCTCTCATGATGCACTGATGTTTGGTTTGGCTGGCTTTTTTCTGGCCGCGAGCGTTGGCATTGACGTTTTTCATGCCAGCGCGACAGATCTGCATTTTCTTGCTGAAGATGGCGCCAAGTTTGTCGGTATCGTTTGTTGGACATGCTTCCATCTGTCGGCGATGAAAGGATTGTTTAGTTCTTGCGGCGAGGGCGCCAAAGACAGTCTAACTTTCAAAGGCAATGCTGTTTTGGCGGCTCGGTGAGGCTTGGGTTGATGAGCAAAGCCTTTAGCGATCAAACTGTTCTTCTGCTTGGAAACTATCGTCCGACACTGGCGATAGCACGGCAGCTGGCTCACCAAGGCGCTCGTGTAATTGCTGTGCGCGAAGGGTGTGACCGGGGTGCTGAGCTGTCACGGTACGTTACAGATATCTGGGATAGTCCGCCCATTGACGGCAACCCGACCGTTTTCATTCGCGCTTTAGAGGCCTTTGTCGCGAGTGATAAGCGTATCAGCATCGTCATGCCCGTTGCTGAAGAGTTTGTGCGCGTTGTTGCGGAAAATCCACCCAGTCTAGGAGACCATGTCACTCTTGCGACTATGGATCGCTCGCTCGTCAATGCCTGTCTCAACAAGCCTCACATGATGGCATTGGCGCAGGAGGCCGATGTACCAATTGCGCCTTACACAACCGCTCAAAAGGTCCAAGACCTTACACGAAAAGCGTCTGGCATCGGATTTCCACTTGTTGTGAGGCCAATGGTTTCCACTGCGCGGATTGACGGCGAAAAAACTGTAGCGATTACCGATGGGGCAGATCTCGAGGAGTGTTTCACCGAGTGGGATGATGCATGGGGTGGCCTCATCCTGCAGAAACAAGCCGCCGGTAAGCGGCACAATGTCTATTTCGCCGCGAAAGATGGTGAAATCCGGCGGCTTTTGCACGCCATTATCCTTAGGACTGATCGACCTGATGGATCTGGATTGGCTGTTGAAGGGCGAACCGTTGAAGCAAGTGACGACTTGGTTCGTCATACTGCATCACTCCTTCAGCGCCTTAACTACAGCGGCATCGGTTGTGCTCAGTTTCTTGTTGACGAACAAACAGGCTCAATTTGTTTCTTGGAGATAAACCCACGGATTGCTGGCAATCACGCTGTTCCTGAGCATTGCGGTTTGGATCTTGCCGGGTTTCTCATCGCTTTGGCGCAAAACCGGGAAACCGGCCTGCAGCCATTGCCCTACGGGCGTGGCGGTGTGCGCTACTCGTGGGTGGCGGGTGACGTTGATGGGCTGAAGTGTTCGCTCAAGGGGCGTATGATTGGTCCTTGCGCAGCCTTGCGATGGATGTGGGATATTCCACGAACAGCGTTTCGTTCTGACCTCGATGTGATGTTTCGGTGGGATGATCCGCTGCCAGGACTCGCCAATCTCTGCGACGTCATTCCTATCGTTGGCCATCTCAGCCGGTTGCGCCATAGCCGTGCTGGTCGCAAGCATCAGCTTGCAGCCCTTGATCACAACCCCACTGTGCACACCTCATCTTCAACGGAGCTGTTCAAGCCATGACGTCGATTGCGGCCAACGCCGCTGTTTTTGCCGATCAAAGAGGCAAGGAAGCTCTGAACAGCCAATCTCGGCTGCGTTCGGAGACTGTGCCCATGGATGCGTGGGACGATCTTGTTTTGCGGTTTGATGATATCGTCTACGAGCAGACACAATGCTTCAGCAAAAGCCGATGGCCGGAAGACCAGATCCAACGGTTGGCCTACTGGGATGACACGCGCCTGGCCGCGGCCACAACCTTGCGACGTCTTTCTGTACGCGGCACTGGTGTTCATCTGACCATGGTGCGTTGGGGGCCTCTTTGGCGCCCAACAGGCCAAACCGCATCGGCTGAAACCTTGGATGACGTTTATCGGCACCTTGTTCAACGCTATGCTAGTGGAGCACGTGACTGTCTTTTACTGACGCCGCGCTGTGATCCTGTTGCGAATGACGAAGCACCCACTCGCCTTTCTCGACTAGGGTTTAAACTGCTGCAAAGCCGGTCCTCCAAAACGCGCTACTTCGTGGACGTGTCCCAAGGGTCGGATGCGCTGCGATCCAGCCTCTCACAGAAGTGGCGTTACAATTTGCGGAAATCAGAAAAGAACGATCTTTCCGTAGAGGTTTTAGCTGACGAAAGCGCCTTAGGGCAATTCAAAGCAATGCACACCGCCATGATGGAGCGAAAGCGCTTCACTGAAACTGGGCCCATCGACACATTGTCTGATGTGATGGCCGCTGAGCAACCAAGTCTGCGACCGCTTGTCTTCATTGTCAGCCACGGCGGCGATGAGGTGGCGGGCGCTGTGATCGATGTCTCGGGAGAGCAGGCCAACTATCTCTACGGTGCAACCGATGATAAAGCCCTTCCACTCAACGCCGGCTACTTCATGCAGTGGAAAGTGGTCGAGCACCTTTCACGCATGCCAGATATCCACTGGTATGGGCTGGGCGGCGGCTCATCATCCAGTTGCAGTCTTCATCAGTTTAAGCGTGGTTTGACCGGCAAGACCGGTCTGACGATTGATGAGCCGGAGGCTTTTGTCCGAGCCGGATCAGCATATGCAGCGCTGGTTGGAACCTCCGTTGCTCGATTGCGGTGGTGGTGGCAAGACGTTGATCTCGACATCGTTGCTCGGTTGACACAAAGCAACAGAGCCTGATCGCCGATGTTGCGGCTTGTCTCTGTATCATCGTTGCTCACAGGCGCCCGCCTTTTAGGTGCTATGGCAACGCTGGTCTTGACGTTGATTCTGACACGCCATTTTGGCGCTGAGATTGCTGCTGGATTTGCCGTTTGTATGGCGTTGGCCGCCACCATCACAACGATCAGTCTTGCGGGGCTGCAAGCGTTCTCTCCGATCCTTATCGCTGAGTACAACAAAACTGAGCAACACGGCTATCTTCGCGGTTTTGTGCTGGCTGGAGGCTTGGCCTGCCTCGGACTGACAATCATCTTGGTAGGACTGCTGCTGATCGCAGAGTGGTTGGGTGTCTTATCCGTGATCGGCCTGGATCTCAGTGGTCCACTTTTGTTGGCAACATCCATTGTTGCGATTGCTGGGGCTGTGTTGGCTTTTTCGGCCGGTGTGCTGACCGGCTTTCACAAGCAACCCAAAGCGCAATTGCCGGAAAGTCTTTTACGCCCCTTCTTGATCCTCGGCACGATCGCCGCTCTCGCGGTGGCCATGGTTGAACCCCAACTCATCCATGTTCTGGTGGCGGTTGCGTTGGTTGTTGTTGGACCAGCGGCAATGGTCGCTTTCTTCATGTTGCAGCAGATGCGCGAGGTGCCCCAGGTGCCGATGAGCTTTGACTTTTCGCGTTGGGTTCGAATGGCGCCACCATGGCTCTCCATAACGGTTGTTTGGGACAATATGATTGAGCTTATGCTCTTGCTGGCAGCAGCCCTTGCTGGTGCGACTGAAGTCGTGTTGCTGCATATTTGCTTTCGGTACCGCGTACTGGCTGGGTTCGGGATGCGGTCTCTCTACAGCGTCAGCCAGCCTCGGATCTACGAAGCCATCGCTTTGCGTGACCTTGATAGTGCCAGGGCCATCATTGGCATCACGAACATTCTTTCTTTGATCTATGGCATCGCCGTTCTGGTGTTTGTTGCTCTGTTTGCCGACTTGCTGCTCGGCGTGTTCGGCTCAGAGTTTACTGATGGCAAAGCGCTGTTGTTGTGTGTGTGTGGTCTTATCCTTGTTCGTGCGATTTTTGGACCCGCTATGGCTGTGTTGGGTGCCAATGGTGCCCAGATACTCGTGGCGCTCATACTCGTCGGGACGCTTGTTGCGGCTGTTTTGATGAGCATCGCTTTGTTCCCGTCCTTTGGCATCCTCGCTATCGGAATCGGCTATACAATCGCCAACGCCCTATCGTCGTTCGCCCTGTGGTTCATTGCTCGCCAAAGATTCAGTCTTGATTGCGCCATCTGGGCAGTGGATTTTCCCCGGGCCTACCGTTCTTTGCGTGATGAGGTTGCCTCGTCGGTGCCGACCTAGCCGTCATCTGGTGTGAGCGTCAGAGTGACCCGATCGCCAGCAAACCAGGTTTTGCCAAATTCAACAGGTGTGCCATCGCGATCCACATTCACACTGGTGGTGCGTAGGACTGGCACACCAGCTTTCACTTGCAGGTGGGTGGCCAGTGTTGGCGAGGCGGGCAACGCATTGATACGCGTCTGTTGCCGCGTGTAGTCGTCCACGCCAGCGGCTTTGAGCGCCGCAGTGACAGAGTTGTTGACCTTCAGGTCATCGAACAGATTGGGAAAGCGCTGCTCTGGGAAAACGCTGCGGAACATGGCGATGGCTGCATCATCGGCGAACGAAAGGCCTTCGCAGACCTTCACTTTAGAGTTGGGTCTTAAGTCGAGCGCTTCGGCTTCACTCGCGTCGGCGAGGCGCGTTTCAGTGATCAGCATTTTTCGCCTTGGGGTTCGACCCGCTTCCAGCAAGTTTTGATGAAACCGTACGCGCTGGCCCAATGGGTAATCTGTCGAAGCCTGTGTCACGAAAACACCAGCGCCTCGGCGGGCATGCACCACTCCCTTGTCGGCCAATGCACTCAACGCACGGCGGACAGTGTGTCGGTTTACTCCAAAGCGGTTGGCCAACTGGGCCTCGGTCGGCAGCTTGCCTCCCGAGGGGTAATGTCCAGCTTCAATATCGCTTTCCAGCATCTCAAAAATGGCGGTCCAGAGGGCAGTGCGGGCCATAGCGTATCCAGTGCGTGCAGTCGGGTCGTTCCCAATGTCATGGAAAATTCATCAAACGACAGTTGCGCGAACGCTCTCCCATCGCTAAAATTTGTCTAGTTGTATAAATATTTGGACAAGTTGGCAAGATGTTGAAAAACCAAGAACTGTCCCAAGCGAACAAAGCGCGTCAGGTGCGCCTGTCTGTGTTGGCCAAGGCGCCGGCCGACCGTCTGACCACCCTGTGGCGAGGTTGGTGCGGTCATGCGGGCGAGCCTGCTCATGAAGTTCTGCGACCGCCAGAGATTGGCACTGTCATGGTGCGTGGACGGGCCGGAGCCGTGGGCGCCCCGTTCAATCTGGGTGAGATCACTGTCACGCGCTGCTCAGTAAGGTTGCCGAGCGGACATGTCGGCCATGGCTATGTGCAGGGACGCGATAAGCAGGCCTCATTGGCCGGAGCGCTTGTCGATGCGCTCGCACAGGCTGGCCAGGCCGATACGATGGATGAGGCGATCATCGAACCTTTGGCAATCGAAGCCCAGGCACACTTGGCAGCAAGGGCAGCAAAGGCTGCGGCCACGAAAGTGGATTTCTTCACCATGGTGCGAGGAGACAATTGATGCAGCAGCAAAGCGCCTTTGAAGGTGGTTTCGCCAACCCCTCGTACGACGCAGCGCACGCTTTTCGTGCCGCTATGCGTGTCATGGCCCGTCCTGGTACCGTGGAAACCATCAACGGCGGCAGCGCGCCATGGCCGGTATCTGTGGCGGCCGCAAGCGTGATGTTGACGCTGTGCGATCCGGATACAGGCGTTCATCTGGCTGGCGCACATGACACTGAAGATGTGCGCGAGTGGGTGACCTTCCACACCGCCGCCGCGCTGGTCTGCGCAGAGCAGGCCGATTTTGCCATCGGCACCTGGGACGCGCTGCAACCTGTCTCGCGCTTTAAGACTGGTACCAGCGAATATCCTGACCGCGCCGCAACGCTGGTCGTGGATGTGCCGGAACTGTTGCAAAGCGGGGCGCGGCTGACCGGCCCTGGTATCAAAGACCGCGCCTTGTTGAACCTGCCGGAGTTGGAAGCTTTTCAGGCCAATCGAAAGCTGTTCCCGCTTGGGTTCGACTGTTTTTTCTGTGTGGGCGAGCAGATCGCAGCCTTGCCGCGCTCAACCATCGTTTCGGAGGCTGGCTGATGTATGTTGCCGTCAAAGGTGGCGAACGCGCCATCGACAATGCCCATGCCTGGCTTGCCGAAGAGCGCCGAGGCGATGTGGCGATTGAGGAGCTCTCGGTCGCGCAAATCCGCGAGCAGTTGGCGCTTGGCGTTGCCCGCGTGATGGCTGAGGGTTCGCTGTTCGACCCTGATCTTGCCGCCCTTGCGATCAAGCAGGCGCGGGGTGATCTGATTGAGGCGATCTTTCTTATTCGCGCCTTCCGCACCACACTGCCGCGCTTTGGTGCCAGTGCGTCCATCGATACCGGCGCGATGACCTGCGACCGCCGCATATCGGCGACCTTCAAGGATGTGCCGGGTGGTCAGGTGCTTGGCCCAACGTTCGATTACACGCATCGGCTTATCGATTTTGCCCTGGCGGCCAATGGCGAGCCGCCGCTTAATGCAGAAACAGGTGAGGCCCGCACCGAGCCGACGCCGCATGTGACCGAGTTTCTGGACCGTGAAGGGCTTATCCAAAATGAAGTGGATGGCAGTGAAACGCCGCGCGACCTGACGCGCGAACCGCTCGATTTCCCCGCAGACCGGCCACTGCGCCTGCAAGCGATTGCCCGAGGCGATGAGGGCTTTGTGCTTTCCATGGCTTATTCCACCCAGCGTGGCTATGGCCGCAACCACCCATTCGTGGGTGAGCTGCGGGTTGGCCAGGTGGCGGTTGAAATGGACATTCCCGAACTCGGGTTTGCCATCGAGATCGGAGAGATCACCGTGACGGAGTGCGAAACCGTCAACCAGTTCATGGGCTCAAAAACCGAACCCCCACAGTTCACGCGTGGCTACGGTCTGGTGTTCGGGCACTCTGAACGCAAGGCGATTTCCATGGCGCTGGTGGACCGTGCGCTGCGCTGGGAAGAGCTGGGCGAGGACAATGTCGGCGCGCCGGCGCAGGATGAAGAGTTCGTGCTCTCGCACTCTGACAACATTCAGGCGACTGGCTTTCTGGAGCACATCAAGCTGCCCCACTATGTCGACTTTCAGTCCGAGCTGGAACTCATCCGCAAGCTGCGGGCCGAAGCTCAGCAGGCTTCCAATTCGGACTCTCAACTCTTTCAGGAGGCCGCAGAATGAGCGCCCCCCAAGCCGAAACACCGATGAGCGAGTACAATTTCGCCTATCTCGACGAACAAACGAAACGGATGATCCGCCGCGCCATTTTGAAAGGCTTGGCGGTTCCGGGCTACCAAGTTCCCTTTGCCAGCCGCGAGATGCCGATGCCCTATGGCTGGGGCACGGGCGGGGTGCAGGTGTCTGCGGCGGTGATGACGCCTGACGACACGTTCAAAGTGATCGATCAGGGGGCTGACGACACCACCAACGCCGTCTCGATCCGCAAGTTCTTTGAAAAGACGGCTGATGTGGCCGTTACTGAGCGCACCAAAGATGCCACCGTGATTCAGACGCGGCACCGTATCCCCGAGGAGCTCCTCACCGAGGATCAGATACTGGTCTACCAAGTGCCGATCCCCGAACCTTTGCGTTTCTTGGAACCGCGTGAAACCGAAACGCGCAAAATGCACGCGCTGGAAGAGTATGGCCTAATGCATGTGCGGCTTTATGAGAACATCGCTCAGCACGGGGCCATCACCACTGCCTATGCCTATCCGGTGAAGGTGGAAGATCGCTATGTGATGGATCCTTCACCAATCCCAAAATTCGACAATCCGAAACTGGAGTCCGACGCGATCCAGCTGTTCGGTGCGGGCCGCGAACAACGCATCTATGCGGTGCCGCCGCACACCAAAGTGGTGAGTTTGGATTTTGAGGATCATCCGTTTGACCCGTCAAAGGCCAACCACCCTTGTGCCCTGTGTGGGTCGACCACCAGCTATCTCGATGAAGTGATTGTCGATGATGACGGCGGGCGAATGTTCGTCTGTTCCGACACCGATTATTGCGCGCAACGTCAGGCAGCCGGACACACCGGTGAACAGGAGCAGGCGGCATGAGCGACGTCATACCCCTTCTGGACATCCAGAACCTTTCGAAGAACTACGGCGCTCGTGTCGGCTGCCGTGATGTGTCGTTCAAACTCTATCCCGGCGAAGTCATGGGCATTGTGGGCGAATCCGGGTCCGGCAAATCGACCCTGCTCAACTGCATGGCCGGTCATCTGACCCCCGATAGCGGTCGCGTGTTGTTCGATACGCGCGCTGAAGGCCCGCGTGACACGCTGGCCATGAGCGAGCCGGAACGGCGGATGCTTGGCCGTACCGATTGGGCGTTTGTGCACCAGAACCCGCGCGACGGGCTGCGTATGCGCGTGTCCGCAGGCGGCAATGTTGGCGAGCGGTTGATGGCCGTTGGCGCACGGCATTATGGCAACATTCGCCATGCCGCCGAGGATTGGCTGGAGCGGGTGGAAATCGACACCGGCCGCATGGATGATCGGCCAGCTCAGTTTTCCGGCGGCATGCAGCAGCGCCTGCAAATCGCCCGCAATCTGGTGTCCGGACCGCGCCTTGTGTTCATGGATGAACCGACCGGCGGACTGGATGTCTCCGTACAGGCGCGTCTGCTCGATCTGCTGCGCGGTCTGGTGCGCAAGATGGGCCTGTCGGCCATCATCGTCACCCACGATCTGGCTGTGGTGCGGCTTCTGGCCGACCGGTTGATGGTGATGAAGGATGGCGATGTAATCGAAACGGGCCTGACTGATCAGGTGCTCGACGATCCGCAGCACGCCTACACACAGCTACTCGTTTCCTCAGTTTTGCAGGTTTAGGACCCAATCATGATCACTGTTGAAGACCTTGGAAAAAGTTTCGCGCTGCACAATCAAGGGGCGACCATTATTCCGGTTCTTGAAGGTGGCAAATTCCAAGTGAAACCGGGTGAATGTGTTGCGTTGACGGGAGTTTCAGGTGCTGGGAAGTCCACTGTCATGCGCATCCTCTACGGCAACTACCTTGCCCAGGCTGGGCGCGTGGTGATCGATGGGCTAGATATCACCAAGGCCGAGCCACGTGAAATCCTTAAGCTGCGGCGGCAGACCCTTGGTTATGTCAGCCAGTTTTTGCGGGTTGTGCCGCGTGTCCCCACCATTGATGTGGTGAGCGAGCCTCTTCTTTCGGTCGGCAAGAGCGAGGAGGAGGCGCGTGAACGAGCATGCGATCTTCTCTCCCGCTTGCGCATCCCTGAGCGCTTGTGGGAGCTCTCGCCGACCACCTTTTCCGGCGGCGAACAGCAGAGGGTGAACATTGCCCGAGGGTTTGCACACGCCTATCCGGCGCTGCTGCTTGATGAGCCGACGGCCAGTCTTGATGCGCAGAACCGGCAAACCGTGCTGACCCTGATCGAGGAAGCCAAGGCAGGCGGAGCGGCAATTGTCGGCATCTTCCATGACGTCGAAGCGCGTGCGCGGGTGGCAGATCGGGAGATTGATGTCACCGCCTTCACGCCGAGGCTTGCTGCATGAGTGGTGGCCGGTTTATCGCCGTGGTTGGCCCTTCGGGTGTCGGCAAGGACAGCGTGATGGGTGCGCTGTGCAAGGCGATGCCAGATATGGTGCGGTGCCGCCGCGTGATCACGCGGGCACCAGAAGCTGGCGGTGAAGACTATGAACCGGTGGACGAAGACACCTTTCACACGCGTGCGAAGCGCGGGGACTTTGCCCTTTGGTGGCAAGCGCACGATCTGTTCTATGGTGTTCCCAACGATGTGCATACTCATCTGGAGCGCGGTTGCAATGTGATTGCCAACCTATCGCGATCCAAACTAACGGAAGCTCAAGCTATCTTCCCGCATTTCCAAGTTCTGTCGCTGACCGCCAGCCCAGCTGTGCTTGAAGACCGTTTGGCCGGGCGCGGTCGTGAAACGGCCAGCGAACGAGAAAAGCGGCTGGCACGGGCGAGCCTTCCATTGCCAGATGGGCTTGCCGTGATCGAGATCGACAATTCCGGAGCCTTGGATAGATCCGTTGCCGCTGCGCGTGATGCGCTTCAATTGGCCAGCGCGTAAGAGTGGATCAGATGGAAGCGACCTGCCTCATCTTCTCCCAACAATCCAAGCGATGTGATGGCAAACGGGCTTGGCATAACGGGCGCGAAGTGTTGTCCGAGCCTGCTCGCGATATGTTCAGCTTCTTCAGTAGGGCGCTTGCCCGTCAAAGTCATGTGAAAGCGGAACTCGTCCATCACATAGGGGTAGCCCCAGCGCAACAGGTTGGCCTCTTGTGTTGGGGAAAGGCCAGCTTTGCGACGCTTTTCCAGTTCATCTTTGGTTGGCGCGGCGCGAAAGCCATCGAACTTCTCAACCACATTGGCCGCCAGCCCTTGCAGGCTTATGCTGGAGCTGCTGGGAACTGCAGCAACGAAACCGCCAAGCGGACGGATCACCAGATTATCCACGCTTGCTGCTTGCAAGGTTGGCATCAGCGTTGCGCACGCCTCTTGCAGACTTGTCTGCGTTTCACCATCAGCCAATCGAAACGGCGGTTTGATGGTGCCGTGAAAGCCATATTTACGCGGTGTCTGTGTGAGCCTATCGATGGAGTCAGGCAGCCCTTCGACAGTAGGGTGGTCAACGGTGTTACCGAGGCGGGAATCCCAACCCAGCCAATGCGAGGCTTGGGTGTGAAAGTCTCCTTCGGCCATCACGTAAATGGCATAACGGCTGTAGTTAGTCATGAGGCCTGTTCCTAAAGTCCAATTCTTGGACCTGAATTTCATAGAAGAAAGAATGCTTTATGACGCAAACAACCATTCTTGCGAACGCACGCTTGGTGCTGGCCGACGAAGTCATCTCCGGCAGCCTCACGTTTGCCGATGGCGTTATCACATCCGTTGACCAAGGCACGAATGTTCCGACCGGCGCGATCGACTGTGACGGCGACTATGTCGTGCCTGGTTTGGTGGAACTGCACACCGACAATCTGGAGCGGCATCTCTCACCGCGTCCCGGTGTTAACTGGCCGCACAATGCTGCCATCGCTGCGCATGATGCTGAGCTTGCGTCCACCGGCATCACAACGGTGTTTGACGCTGTCCGTCTGGGGTTCATTGAGTATTCGGGCACCCGCAATGTGATGACGCCCTATGCCCGCTCGATGGTTTCGGAAATCCTGACAGCGCGTGAGCACGGGCTGCTGAAGATCTCACATCATATTCATCTGCGTGCCGAGATTTGCTCAAACTCCTTGGCCGACGAGTTGGAAGAGTTTGGTCCTGAGGACCGGATTGGCATCATCTCCTTGATGGATCACACGCCGGGTCAGCGGCAGTTTGCCGATATCAGCCAGTACGAGAAGTATATGCGCGGTAAGCATGGGCTCTCGCAGCAGGAGTTCGATGAGCATGTGGCGGAGCGCAAGCAGTTGCGCGAGCGCGTGGTCGAAAAGCACGAGGCGGCGGCTGTGAATGCGGCGGCGGCATTCGGTGCCGTGCTTGCGAGCCATGATGACACGACCCATGACCATGTGGAGCGGTCGGCGGAGCATGGGATCAAACTGGCTGAGTTTCCGACCACCATTGGTGCGGCCCATGCCTGTCACGCCCATGGCATTGCGATCATGATGGGCGCGCCGAACCTGGTGCGCGGTGGCTCACATTCGGGCAATGTCGCTGCCCATACCTTGGCAGAGCACGATTTGCTGGACATTGTCTCATCGGACTATGTGCCATCGGCACTGCTTTACTCCGCGCTCAAACTCTCCGAACTCTGGGATGACATGCCGCGCGCCGTCCAAACCGTCACATCAGCGCCGGCTAAAGCGGTGAACCTAGATGATCGTGGCACCATCGCAAACGGCTTGCGCGCCGATCTCGTGCGCTTTCATGTGCTTGATGACGTGCCGCTGATCCGCGGTGTTTGGTCAAACGGGGTTCAAGTTGGATAATAGAAGGCGGGTTGCTAGCGGGCCAGACCTTGGCCTTCCAAGTACGTCATGGCTGCTGAAATGTCCGACGCATCGCGCAGTTCTAGCACGAGATGCGGCGCGGTTTCTGTGCCCATGTGTGGTAACTGTGCGAGCGCTTTGAAAACCGAATGCCAAAGAATGGTGCCTTGTCCAGGTGCCCAGTGCCTGTCGGCGTAACCGTCTGCATCTTGTAGATGAACGTGGGCAAGCTGCGCGCCTGCATCTGCTACGAAATAGTCAACCGGCGGTGCACCCGTTGCGCCATGGGCATAGTGCGCGTGGCCGGTATCGATGGACACACGAACGTTTGGGCTGTCGAAACTTTCGGCCAACTCGCGCCGCGCACGTGGATCGATGTCCTCAATGTTTTCTATCACCAGTGTCACGCCCTCTTGTTCAGCCCGGCGCACAACACCTCCAAGAACGCCATGGACTTTCTCGATGTGTTCGCTGCGCGCTGATCTCCCTTTGGTGCGTGGTGGATAGTTGAATGAGTTGAAATGATCCCACGTTTTGAAAGGAGAATGGACGACCATCTGTGTCGCGCCGAGCGCTGCACAAATCTCAACGCCAGTCATAAAACGCTTGGTGATAAGAGGGCGGAACTCGGGGTCATTGCTGTCTATGGGTGCGTTCCAAAACGGACCGTGGATCCCAAGCCGACCAGTGAAACCATCCAATGCTGTTTTGACCTTGGCAACATGATCGCTCCAATCGCCGAGTAGCAACTCGGTTTGGTGGTAATCCTGGATTTCAAGATCGCGCTCACCTTCAATAAGCCAATCGCGATAGGTCGGCACGTGTTCAAGTGTGAGGGCTGCGCCGATTGTGATCGGTTCCATTGCCAAGATCCTCTCAGAAAACACGCATGCCTTCACGCCACACGCCGCGAACAACCGGTTGACCGTCCATCACGCGCACTTGAACAAGGTCAGCACGTAGGCCCGTCTCTAGTCTGCCTCTGTCGGTCAGACCTGCAAAGCGGGCAGGGGTGCTGCTGACGAGTGCAATGGCCGAGGGTAAACCGATATCGAGGTCGCGGTCAGCAGCGATGGCAAAGGCGCAGTCGAGTGGGCTGCGCGGCACATAGTCAGACGCCAGGGCGTCCACAAGGCCAGCTTCCAGCAATTCTTTGACGGCCACATTGCCCGATTGCGAACCGCCACGCAGATAGTTTGGAGCTCCCATCACCGTGCCCAGTGCGTGATCTTTCGCACGTTTGGCAGCGACGTGCGTTGTTGGAAACTCTGAGATGGTCACGCCTTCGGCAAGCGCTTGATCAACATGTGCAACCGAGCGGTCATCATGGCTCATCACGGGCACATTAGCAGCTTTGGAATGGGCGATGATCTTGGCTCGGTTCTGCGCGCCGATGCGCTCGGAGCGCTCGAAAAGCTCGTCCATTCGGGCACGACCTTCCGACGCGCTGATCTCCATCTCGTGGATCATGTGGTTGAACCAGCGCTCGATATCGGGGCTCTGTCGATCGCCGGGCGTGTGATCCATGACCGACACCAGCCTCGCCAAAGGATGCTGGAGCGCATCAGCAGTCAACTGGGGTGTGTCCGGGTCAGAGATCTCACAACGCAAGTGCAGCAAATGGTCGACCCGGAAAGCGCCAGCGGCTTGTCCATGTTCCAGTGCTTCAATGAGCGGCAGGAGGATTTCACCGCGCTCTGGACGCTTCATCGTCGCGCCAACGCAAAGGCTGTCAAAAACGGTGGTCGTTCCGCCGGCAATCACAACGGCATCGTGAGCCAACAAGGCAGGCAAAAAGGCCCACTGAACTGTCGACCGTGGGTGGACATGAGTTTCCACATGGTCGGTGTGCAGATCGATGATGCCTGGGATGAGATAGTCGCCCTGAAGGTCGAGTGACCGCGTCCTGGGGCCGTCAGTGTCCAGGTCTGCAATCTTACCAGCATCAATTGTTAGCGATCCGTGCCGAACGTCATTTGGCAGGACAAGCTGCGCGTTGGTGAGCTGAAGCACACCGTCCCATTGAACCGGGGCGCCAACTACCGTCTGTGGTGTGTCGAGCATGAGGGGAGTCCTTTTTTCGTTGGCTCTGGTGGAACGCCTGATTTGTGACGGTTCGATAGAGCTCGGGTGATTGTTTTATGACATTCACAGGGTTGAACCGCTTCGGCCCTTCCGCCGATCTTTTGTTGATGCTTAGCGTCCAGCGATTTCAACAAAAGGACGTCAGCCGATGGGTCAGAAAAAACTGAGCGAGACACCAACCATTCACGGCCAAGCTGAAGTGGCTGCTGATTGCACTCTTGGCCGATGGACTGAAGTTGGGCGTCGAACCCAGATGAAAGCCTCATCCTTGGGTGACTATTCGTACATCACCGAGAATGGTCATGTCATGGACACCACCATAGGCAAGTTCTGCTCCATCGCGAACGATGTTCGGCTCAATCCGGGCAATCATCCGACTTGGCGTGCCTCTCAGCATCACGCGTTCTACAGGGCTGAGGCTTATGATCTTGGCGAGGATGATGCGGATTTTTTTGACTGGCGCCGATCCAATCCGGTGACCATTGGCCATGATGTATGGATTGGCCACGGGGTAACCGTCACGGCCGGTGTGACCATCGGGACTGGCGCGGCGATCGGAGCTGGTGCGGTGGTGACCAAGGATGTTGAGCCATACACGATTGTTGGAGGTGTTCCAGCCAAGCTTCTCAAGCGTCGGTTCACTCCTGAGCAAGGCAAAGCACTCATGGAGGTTGCTTGGTGGGACTGGAGCCATGATCGGTTGAAGATCGCTCTGCACGATATTCGTCATCTTGATGTTGATGCGTTCTTGGCTATCCACAGGCCATGAGTGCGGTTGCCCGCTGAGGCTGGCGTTTTACCCTTTGTTTTGATTGCAGTTTTTTGTTCAAAAAACTGCAATCAAACCATCGCTAGAACTTCATCTTACCTTTGCACACCTGCCATGAACCATCCCTATCACCGGCTCTCGTTGCGGGTGGTTGAGGTACACAGACGCCGCTCGCCTGTGTTTTCCGAGGGGCTCATTTTGGGCACCTCTGACCTCTAAAACAGGATGGCTTCCATGTTGAAAATGACTCTGAGCGCGCTGATCGTTGGCGCAACCGCTCTGACCAGCACCGTCGCCCTTGCAGACTGGCGCGAGGATGTTCCGGTGTTCCGCATCGGTATTCTTGGCGGTGAGAATGAGGCTGATCGTCTTCGCGAGCACAGCTGCCAGAAAGACTATTTGGAGAACATTCTCGGCGTGCCGGTCGAGTTGTTCCCAGCTTCAGACTACGCAGGCGTGATGCAGGGTCTTTTGGCTGGTCAGCTGGAGTTTGCCGGTCTGGGTTCGGCTGGCTATGCCGGTATCGTTCTTCAGGATGAAAACGCTGTTGAGCCACTTTACACCACCCAACAGGTGGATGGTTCGCTCGGTTACTACTCGGTGATGTATGTGCGTTCCGACAGCGACATCACAAGCTTGGAAGAGATGGAAGGTCACTCGCTGGCTTTTGCTGACCCCAACTCCACCTCAGGCTATCTGGTTCCCAATGCTGAGTTGAACGAGATGGGTATCAACCCCGATGCTTACTTCTCGCAGACCGGCTTTGGTGGTGGTCATGAACAGGCGGTGATTTCTGTTCTTCAGGGCCAGTATGACGCTGGTGTCACCTGGACATCTGGCGTCGGCGATATCGCCGAGGGCTTCTCACGCGGCAACTTGCGTTCCATGGTCGACAAAGACCTTCTCGATATGGATGACATCCGCATCATCTGGCAGTCGAACCTCATAACGAATGGTCCGCGCGTTATCCGTCAGGATGTTCCTGAAGAGCTGAAGTCGCTGGTGATGGGCGCGATGATGCGTCTGCAATCGGTGGACCGCGATTGCTACGACGCCATCAATGATGGCGAGTCGATGAGCTATTATCCCATCGATCACGACTTCTATTTGCCGATCATTAACATGCGTCGTCAGCTGGCTGGCGTTCGCTAAGCTGTCCTTCTGAGTAGGGCCGAGCCTGGCAAAGGTTCGGCCCTTTTCGCATCCCCTCGACCCCCAAACTAAGTTGTAAAGCTGGAGCCCTAGCCATGCTTGAGATCAAAGGCCTGTCGAAGCATTTCGCCGCCACCAAAGCGGTTGATGATGTGACCGTCAGTATCCCAGACGGCCAAATGGTCGGCATTATTGGCCGCTCTGGCGCAGGTAAATCGACGCTGCTTCGTATGCTCAACCGCCTTGCTGATCCGACTGCAGGGCAGATCAATTTCAAGGGCCGCGATGTCGCTGCCATCAAGGGACGTGAGTTGCTCAAGTGGCGCTCTGAATGCGCCATGATCTTCCAGCAGTTCAATCTGGTCGGGCGTTTGGATGTGATCACGAACGTTCTGACCGGACGTATGTATCATCACGGTTTCGCATCTTCGATGTTGAAGTTCTATTCGCCTGCCGAGCGCGCGTTTGCCATTCATGCGCTGGATCGCCTGACAATGTCGCACACGGCAACCCAGCGCGCCGATACCTTGTCTGGCGGCCAACAGCAGCGTGTCGCCATTGCGCGTGCTCTGGTGCAAGAGCCAAAAATTCTGCTCGCCGATGAACCTATAGCATCGCTCGACCCGATGAATGCCAAGGTCGTGATGGACGCGCTACGCACCATCAACCAGGAAGATCAGATCACCGTCGTTTGCAATCTCCATACACTGGATACCGCGCGGCGTTATTGCGACCGAGTGATCGGTATGGCCGCTGGCAAAGTAGTCTTTGATGGCAATGCCGATGATCTCACCATGGATGTGGCGCGCGATATCTATGGTGCTGACCTCAGCGATTTCACCGAAGAGATGACGTCGACCGACATCAGTGCTTTGGGCAAACCTCTCGCCCCGACGGCTATCGATGGGCAAGCCCTGGCTTCCTAAAGGCCAAACAACTCCCCTCTATTCGCTGAAGAGCTTGTGCAATGGCCGTGACCACTGACACCCAAATGAACATGATGGGGCACCGCAAGGACCCTGTTGGCGTCTATGAGAAGCATCGCAAAGAGCTTGCCCGGGCGAAGCTTGGCCAGAACCTTTTGCTCGGCGCGCTTTTCCTCGGCTTGCTGGTTTTCTCGGTCGCCACATCGCAGTTCTACCCTGACCGTTTGGCGCAAGCTGGTTCGCGGGTTTTTGAATATTTCGGCACCATCATGCCGAACCTTGAATGGGACAAACTGTTCTTGGGCCGCGATGAGCAAGGTCGCGCGGTCGAGGGCTCGCTGACGTTTTGGTACACCGACTTCGCCAAATACATGGCGTTGATCTGGGAAACGATCTTGATGGCGATCACAGCCACGATCCTTGGCACGGCAGGTGCCTTGGCCCTTTGCTTTGCCGGATCGCGCAACCTCATCAAAAATTCATGGATCTACTTTTTCGCCCGGCGCTTCATGGAAGTTTGCCGCGGTGTGCCGGAAATTCTCATCGCATTGGTGTTTGTCTTTGCGTTTGGCATTGGACCGCTGGCCGGTATCCTTGCCATCGCCATTCACTCTACTGGGGCGTTGGGCAAACTGTTTGCTGAGGTGAACGAGAACGTCTCGCAGCGTCCTATCGACGGCATTCGCGGCGTGGGTGGCAACTGGTTTGAACAGATGCGCTACGGCGTGCTGCCCCAGGTCCTCCCCAACTTCGTTAGCTACGGGCTGCTGCGCTTTGAAATCAATGTGCGCGCCTCTTCTATTATTGGCTTTGTTGGCGCTGGGGGGATCGGTCAGGAGCTGAACCGCGTGATCTCATTCTATTCTGATGACCGTGTGCTTGCTGTACTGATCTTGGTGGTGATCACGGTGACCATCATCGATCTGATTTCTGAACGTTTGCGCACATACTTCATTGGCAAGGAGCAACTGTGATGGCGCACGCCTCAACCGACACCGCTGTGACCGTTCGCCGTCTGTCTAATGTTTCTGCAGTGGATGTTACCGCGGCACGCGCCGACAATCCCGCCGCTTTTGGCACTGTCAGCCGGTCGATTTTGGTCTATGCGGCTTGGGCAAGCGTCTTTGCCTATCTAGCGTTTGCGTTCTGGTATTTTGACTTTGCGCGCATGTTCCAGCCGTCAGAGAATGCGCAGCGCTTGCTCGCGGCCATGTTTCGGTGGGAAGACATGGCAACTTGGCAATATGCCAATATCTATCGCGGTATTGCCGAGACTTTGGCGATGGCATTTCTCGGAACGTTTCTGGCATCCTTGGTGGCGTTGATTGTCGGTTTCCTCGCCGCGCGTAATGTGGTGCGCATCCCGGTTTTTCGTCATACGGTCCGGCGCATCCTGGACGTGTTTCGCGGTGTCGATCAGCTGGTGTGGGCTCTGGTGTTTGTGCGCGCAGTTGGTCTTGGGCCTCTGGCAGGTGTTCTGGCGATCTTCATTTCTGACATCGGCACTTTGTCGAAGCTCTATTCTGAAGCCATCGAAAACATCGATCGCAAGCAGGTAGAGGGCATCAAGGCAACCGGCGCAGGACAGGTGCGCACCATCCGATATGGCATTCTGCCTCAAGTCTTTCCTGTGTTTCTCTCCCAGTCGCTTTACTTCCTGGAATCCAATACCCGTTCGGCCACTATCTTGGGCATTGTCGGGGCAGGCGGCATCGGGATGATCATCATCGAACGGTTCCGCGCCACCTTGTACGATCAAGTGGTGTTCGTCGTGATCAACGTGCTTATCTTGGTCGCGATTATCGATTGGGTGTCGAAGAAAATTCGAATGAAGTTCATCGGCGAAGTTGGCCATTGACCTCCTTCAAAGCCATGACCAGACCCTGGACCAGCTCGGTATGCTGTCCAGTTCAGCGCCCATGCGCGGCCTAACCGTTCTGCCTGCGCTGGTTCTTGGTTCTGGCACCAGTGACATTCCAAACCCAAAACTGCTTCCGGTTTCCCAATATGCCTCTGATTTATAAACGGAAATCTACGTGTAATTTAATGTCTGACATTATACTTGATATTGTCAGACATTAAATGTACGGTCTGCCCACCCAAAGTTACTGGACGTGGGCATTGGCACAGCACTCATCTTCTCGAATGGCATCTGACTCCCTGCGAGGGGACGATGTTCTTCACGCCTTGCCGGCCAACAGCACCAGCCGTGATGTGCTGGATGCGCTGTCTCGGATGATTGAGGAGCAGGGTCTTAAGGTCGGTGACCGGCTACCGCCCGAAGTAGAAATCGCGCGCCAACTCGGCATAGGCCGTGCGAAGGTTCGTGAGGCGCTCACGTCTTGGCAGAACATGGGCATCGTTACCCGCAATAAAAAAGCGGGCACAAGGTTGGCTGCCGAGGTGTCGTCAAACGCGATTCATTTGCCGGTCACGCTTAAGCTAGAAGCTGAAAGCCTGTTGCGCACCCATGCGGTACGTCGACCCCTTGAGTTAGAAACCGCCCGACTCGCTGCTCAGCAGGCAAACGACAAGCAGCGCCTTTTGATCGAAGCGCGTGCTGCTGAGTTGATGGCCGTTTTCCAAGCGGGTGAGGACTGGCGCGTGGCTGACTACAAGTTTCACGCCGCTGTTCATCTGGCTTGCGGCAACCCGCTTTTTGGTGAGCTCATTCAACAGATTCAGCAGGGCTTCAACGAAGTCTATGAGGCGCCATTCGGTCAGCCGCACTTAGGGGCTGCCACCATACCTCTGCACGCCCCGCTGGCCGAAGCCATTGTTGCTGGCGATGAAGTCGAGGCCGAACGTCTGATGGGTGAGATCATGGACATGGTTGAGGCCGAAATTCGTCAGGTGATGGAGACACAAAATGTCTGATGCATCTGACTTTGGAAAACCTGACATCGCGACCCTGCTGGCGTCGGTTCTGCCGGACTCCAGTGGGTCGATGACGCCGCCGATTGTGCAATCGTCCCTGTTTTCGTTCGACAGTTTCGAAGCTTTCGAGGCTCGCATGGCTGGCAACAGCGATGCGGTTATCTACACACGGGTCCAAAACCCAACGGTAGCGGCCTTTGAAAATTTGATGGCCAAGGCCGAAGAGGGCGAGGGCGCTGTCGGGTTCGCTTCCGGCATGGCCGCGATCGCATCGACCCTTCTGGCATTTGTGAAGCCCGGCGACCGGATCGCCTGCTGCGAGCATGTCTATCCGGATACGTTCCGCTTTATGGAGCGGCTTTTGCGCCCATTTGGCGTTGAGGTCACGTACCATTCGGTTCGTCAGTTTGCCGATGATCCCGATCTGCTAAGCGGCGTGACAGTTGCCTATCTGGAGAGCCCAAGCTCGGTTGTGTTTGAGCCAATGGATTTGCCGCGCGTTGCCGAGCAAGCGCGTCATCACGGCGCGATCACCATGATCGACAACTCATGGGCGACCCCAGTATTCCAAAAGCCGCTGACCCTGGGCATCGATATCGTTTTGCATTCGGCCTCGAAATATATTTCAGGCCATTCGGACACGGTTGCGGGTGTTGTGATTGCCTCCCAGTCCCACATTGCCCGCATCCGTGATCTGACTCTTCCGCTTTTGGGGGGCAAGCTTGCCCCCTTTGAAGCGTTTCTGCTGACGCGTGGTCTTCGCACCCTGTCGGCACGGATGAAGCAGCATCAAGCAACCGCTGATCTGTTTGTCGATCGTCTTGCCACCTTGTCTCACGTCGTAAGGGTGAACAGCCCCGGTGCTAACTCGGTGCCTGGCCTTACTGGCCGCAGCGGTTTGATGTCAGTGGAGTTTGACAATGGCATCGACATACCGGCTTTTTCCAATGCTCTGACCTTGTTTCGGCTGGGCGTGAGCTGGGGCGGATTTGAAAGCCTCATCCTGCCAACCCGCGTCGCGCTGGCACAGGCAGGTGAGCAAAACTCTCTACAGAAATTTGGCGTTTCACCCAACCTGGTTCGGCTGAGCTTTGGTTTGGAAGATGCCGAAGACCTCTGGGCGGATTTTATCAACGCCCTGAGCCAAAGCGCCGCCTGAACCGGCACGAAGACGCTGAAAACAACAACAAGGAGAAGGAAACACTGATGAAAACGACATCTCTCAAGACCTTGCTATTGGGGGTTGGCGCTGCCGCCCTGATGGCAGTTGGTCCAGCCCAGGCGGACACGACGCTGCGCCTGGTGGAAGTGATCACCAGCCCTGAACGTACAGCCGTGCTCGAAGAGCTTGTGGCCCAGTACGAAGCTGAAAACGAAGGAGTGACCGTCCAGATCACCAGCCTGCCTTGGGGCCAAGCCTTTGAAACGTTGGCAACGATGGTTGCCGGTGGCGACATCCCCGATGTTGTAGAGATGCCAGACACGTGGGCTGCGCTCTATGCTGGTTCTGGTCGCCTGGCGAGCCTGGAGGATCACATCGCCGGCTGGGAGCATGGCGGGACACTGACCGACAAGACGCTGGCCATGGGCCGCCAGGCCGGTGAAGCTTACATGATCCCTTACGGCTTCTATCTGCGCGCCATGTTCTACAACCGCAACCTGTTGGCTGAAGCTGGTGTGGAAAGCCCTCCAGGCACGATGGAAGAGTTCATGGCAGCTGCTGCTGCAGTGTCCGAGCTTGATGGCAAGTCAGGCTACTGCCTGCGAGGCGGACCTGGCGGTACCAACGGCTGGATCATGATGGCAGCCGCGATGAACGGCACCAATGAGTTCTTCACCGAAGATGGCCAAAGCCGCATCAACGAACCAGGTTCAGTGGAAGGCATCCAGTTCCTGCTGGATCTTTACCAAAATGGCTATGCGCCACGTGACAGCGTCAACTGGGGCTTCAACGAGATCGTTGCCGGTTTTTACTCTGGCACCTGTGCGTTTCTTGATCAGGATCCTGATGCGTTGATTGCCATTGCTGAACGCATGGACGCCGAAGACTTCGCAGTCATGCCAATGCCCGTTGGCCCGTCTGGTCAGGCTTTCCCAACTATCGGTTTTGCCGGCTGGTCGATCTTCAACACCACTGAGCATGAAGATGAGGCCTGGGATTTGGTTGCGGCGCTATCCACCCCTGAAGCCAACTCCGTATGGGCTCAGCGCGTTGGCGTGATCCCCATTCATGAGGGCGCCGATCAGGACCCATACTTCCAAACCGACCAGTTCTCAGGTTGGTTCGAGACGCTGAATGGTGAGCAGTATGTGCCAACCGTGATGCCAACTTTCCTGGAAGAATGGGGCTTTTTCGCCAGCACCGTTTTGCTGGAAACCAGCCAGGAAGCCTTGCTTGGCCAGCGCGGCGCGCAGGACTTGGCCGACGAGTGGGCTGAGTTCCTGAACGAGGCCTATGCCGACTGGCAAGCAGACCAGTGACCGTCGATACTCACAAAACTGTCGTCCCCGGGGCTCCCCGGGTACGACGCTCCCTGTACTGGCAGTACATGGTCGAGCCTTTCCTCTATGTCTCGCCAGCGGTCTTCTTGATCGGATCGGTCATCCTGATTCCGCTGATCATCGGCATTTCCTACTCTTTCCAATCCATTGAGCTGCTCAATCCATTCCAAACGGGTTGGATTGGCTTGGAGAACTACGCTGACCTTTGGTCAGATCGAAAATTCTGGATCGCGCTGGAAAACACGTTTTGGTGGACGTTCTGGTCCGTCACATTTCAGTTTTTGCTCGGTCTTGGCCTGGCCTTGCTGCTCAACACGCAGTTCTTCGGCAAACGGCTTTTTCAAGCGCTGGTCTTTCTGCCTTGGGCTGTTCCGACCTTTCTGTCTGCGCTCACGTGGTCTTGGCTCTTCAACCCAACGATCGGCCCATTACCGCATTGGATGGCCGCGCTGGGCATTCTTTCTGAGCCGTACAACATTATGGGTGACCCGGACCTTGCTCTGTGGGGGCCCATCGTTGCCAACATTTGGTTTGGTGTTCCGTTTTTTGCCATCACCTTGCTGGCAGCCTTGCAGTCCATTCCTGGTGAGCTTTATGAGGCCGCAGAGATTGATGGCGCTACAGCTTGGCAGAGCTTCACCAAAATTACGCTGCCTTTTCTGGCGCCGATGATCGCTATCACGGTCATGCTGCGAACCATTTGGATCGCAAACTTCGCCGACCTCATCTTCGTTATGACCGGCGGCGGACCGGCGAACTCCACGCAAATTCTGTCGACCTACATTTTCACAACAGCTTTCCGCCGTCTCGATTTCGGCTACGCGTCCACGATTGCGGTCGTGCTTCTGGTGCTCTTGCTCATCTACGCCATCGTCGTGCTCTGGCTGCGCAAGAAGCTGGTCAAGATTTAGGGGACAATCATGACGCACGCAGGACCCAATCCGGCCCTCGTTGTTGGCAAGTACGCTGCGCTTCTGGCCTATCTGACGTTTGCACTTTTTCCGCTCTACTGGCTGGTAAAGATTGCGCTGACACCGGACCGTTTGATCTTCACAGAAGGCACACAGCTATGGCCTTCGCGGGTGACCCTGGAAAACTTCAGTACGGTTATCTTTCAAACCGACTTCATGGCGTTCTTTGGCAATTCGCTTTTCGTGTCTTTGGGCACTGCGGCGATTACAACTGTGATCGCCGCGGGCGCAGGCTACGCGTTCTCGCGCTTTGTCTTTGCGGGTAAGCGGATCATTATCGCGATCATGCTCATCACCCAGATGTTTCCGCTGCTGATGATCATTGCGCCGATCTACAAAATTGTCGCCTCGCTCGGACTGCTCAACTCGCTGACGTCACTCATCGTCGTCTACACCGCCTTCAACATCGCGTTTGCCACCTTCCTTATGCAGTCGTTTTTCGACGGCATTCCCAAGGATTTGGAAGAGGCGGCGATGATGGATGGTTGCAGCCGTTTCCAAGCGCTCCGCAAAGTCATCTTCCCGCTGACGCTTCCAGGCCTGGGGGCAACGCTGGGCTTTGTTTTTACGGCCGCTTGGTCGGAGCTGCTGTTTGCGCTGATGCTTATTTCCGACAATGACTCCATGACGTTCCCGGTCGGTCTTTTGACCTTTGTTTCTCGGTTCTCGGTTGATTGGGGGCAAATGATGGCGGCGGGTTCGCTGGCGTTGATCCCAAGCTGCCTCTTCTTCATCTTCATCCAACGCTACCTGGTGCAGGGCCTGACCTCAGGCGCCGTCAAAGGATAGGAGGGCCAATCATGGCGCGCATTGAACTTAAGAACATCGGCAAGCGTTACGGTCCTGTTGAGGTGTTGCGCGATATCAATCTTCAAATCGAGGATGGCGAGTTCATCGTTCTGGTTGGTCCTTCAGGTTGTGGCAAGTCTACGCTTTTGCGCATGATTGCTGGCCTCGAGCCCATTACGACTGGTGACTTCTTCATCGATGGGGAACGGATGAACGATGTGCGCCCGCGTGATCGCGATATCGCGATGGTGTTTCAATCCTACGCGCTCTACCCGCATATGAATGTCGAACGGAATATGGGTTTCTCGATGGAAATCCGCAAAGAGCCGGTGGACGAGAAAGAGCAGCGTGTTGCAAAGGCGGCCAAAACGCTTGGTCTAAAGCCTTTGATGGAGCGCCTTCCACGCGCCTTGTCTGGTGGACAACGCCAGCGCGTTGCTATGGGCCGGGCCATCATTCGCGATCCGCGCGCCTTCCTTTTTGATGAGCCTCTGTCCAACCTCGATGCGGCGTTGCGGGTCGATATGCGCTTGGAAATTGCACGTCTTCATCAGCGGCTTGGGTCCACGATGGTGTATGTGACCCATGATCAGGTGGAGGCGCTTACGCTGGCTGACCGGATTGTGGTGCTTGATGGCGGCGATATCCAACAGGTGGGCAGCCCACTCGATCTTTATGAACGGCCAGCCAATAAGTTCGTGGCGCAGTTCATCGGATCACCAACTATGAATGTGGTTCCGGTCGTTGGCGAAACGCATGGCGTGAAGCTGTTTACCGGGACGTCCATCCCGTTGCCGGGCATAGCCAATTGTCAGCAGGCAAAAGAGTTGGGCATTCGCCCCGAACATATCGATCTTCTTGACGTTGGAAGTGGCGATCTCAATGCAACCGCAGAGCTTGTGGAACATCTCGGTTCAGATACAAATCTTTATGTGAAGGTCAAAGATCTGGGGCAGTTGATGGTTCGAAAACACGGCAACATCTCCGCCAAGCCAGGCGATCGCTTTGGTCTGCGCATCCAGCCCCACAATGCGCATCTGTTCACTGCTGAAGGGACAGCGCTGCCGCAAACTATGGCAAAGGCTGCTTGATATGGCCGAGCCAAGCACCATCCGCCAGGCGTTGGAGAAGAAGACACTGTGGCTCTCATCTTGGATGATCCACAATGCCAACAATGTGCGGGTCAAAGGCCGAATCAAGGTCGGTGGGCACCAGGCATCGTCGGCCTCTATGAATGCGATTTTGAACGCGCTCTATTTCGATGTGCTGCGCCCCGAAGACCGTGTCGCGGTTAAGCCCCATGCGAGCCCGGTGTTTCACGCGATCCAATATCTGCTCGGTAATCAGACCCGCCAGCAATTGGAAGACTTCCGCGCTTTTGGAGGTGCACAGCCTTATCCCTCGCGCACCAAAGACAAAGACGACGTTGATTTCTCGACAGGGTCCGTAGGCATGGGTGTCGCGATGACAGCCTTTGCCAGCATGACGCAGGATTATCTTGCCGGACACGGGTGGCTGGACCAACCCAAGGGGCGGATGATCGCTTTGGTTGGTGATGCGGAGTTGGACGAAGGCAACATTTATGAGGCGTTGCTGGAAGGCGCTAAGCATGATCTGCGCAATTGCTGGTGGGTGATCGACTACAACCGACAGTCGCTCGATGGCGTGGTGAGCGAAGGGCTAAATGCCCGCTTCCACGACATCTTCGTTGCCAGTGGTTGGGATGTGATTGAGCTGAAATATGGCTCTCTCATGCAGGCAGCCTTTGAACGCCCCGGTGGCAAACAACTGCGTGACTGGATCGATGGTTGTGACAATGGCCTTTACTCCGCCTTGACCTTCAAAGGTGGTGCAGCCTGGCGCGAGCAACTGGAAGCCGACTTTGTTGGTGACAACGAAGCGCTGGCCCTAATTGCCGACTATCATGATGAGCAGCTTTCTGACCTGATGGGCAATCTGGCTGGGCATGATGCGGCGATGATCGCCGAGACCATGAACGCCATCGACCATGACCGCCCGGTTTGCTTCATCTGTTACACGATCAAAGGCCATGGCCTGCCGCTGGCTGGCCACAAGGACAATCATGCCGGGATCATGACGACCGCCCAGATTGAAGGTCTGCGGTCTGACATGGGCATTAAGCCGGGTGACGAATGGGAACCAATGGCCGGGATGCCATTTGCTGCCGATGATGTGCAGGCCTTTCTGGACTCCGTGCCCTTCAACGCCAAGGGCACGCGTCGCTACAGCGCTGCGCCAGTGCCAACGGGCGGTGATATCGCGCCACGGATCAAAGATACGATCTCCACCCAGGAAGCCTTCGGGCAGATCCTGCATGCCATCGCTTCGGACGCACCGGAGCTTGCCGAACGGATCGTCACGACATCACCGGACGTTTCGGTCTCCACAAATCTCGGGCCATGGATCAATAAGACCGGGTTGTTCGCCAAGATCGATCAGCCTGACGTGTTCCGCGACCAGTCCGTGCCTTCGGTGCAGAAATGGCGTCGCCACACCGATGGCCGCCATGTCGAGCTCGGCATTGCGGAGAACAACCTTTTCACCTTCCTGGGCGCATTGGGCTTGTCCCATTCGCTGTTTGGCCAACGCCTGCTGCCGGTCGGGACGGTCTATGATCCGTTTATCTGCCGGGGCTTGGATGCGCTGAACTACGCCTGTTACCAGGATGCGCGCTTCATGCTGGCGGCAACGCCATCGGGTGTGTCGCTCAGTCATGAGGGCGGGGCGCACCAGTCCATTTCCACGCCGCTGATCGGTATGGCACAGGACGGTCTTGCGACCTTCGAGCCTGCCTTCGCTGATGAGCTGGAAGTGATAATGCGCTGGGGCTTTGAATACATGCAGCGCGACCAGCCTGACGCGAAACCAGAGGCCAACTGGCTGCGCGATGAAAAGGGTGGATCTATCTATCTGCGGCTTTCCACCGTGCCGCTGGAGCAGGTCGACAGGGCTGCAATGGGCGAGGGTTTTGCGCAGCAAGTGATCGATGGCGGCTACTGGCTGCGGCGACCTGAGCCCGGCACTCGTGTTGCCATTGCCTACACCGGGGTTGTCGCGCCGGAGGCGATTGAAGCAGCGGGGCTGCTGTCGGAGTCGATGCGTGGCATCGGTGTGCTCGCGATCACCTCAGCTGACCGATTGAATGCTGGCTGGCAAGCAGCCGAGCGAGCGCGGCAACGCGGCGATGGTGATGCGCGTTCCGTTCTTGAAACCTTGCTTGATGATCTGCCTCGAGATGCTGGGTTGGTCACCGTCACTGATGCGCACCCTGCTGCGCTCTCATGGATTGGTGGGGTTCACGGTCATCGGGTGAAGTCCTTGGGAGTGGAGCATTTCGGGCAGGCTGGAACGGTGGAAGATGTCTATCATCTGCATGGGCTGGACGCGAACGCGATCATGCATGCCGCCCAGGCCCTCATGGGAGGCCGCGCGCCGCATTATCTGGCGATGCTTGCTTAGCTGTCAGGGTTGGGTATCTGAGTTTTTTGGCCGGCAACCGTCGCTCGCCATCCGCGCCACACGGCGACGCCCAGGCCTATGGCCAAAAACCCTGCAGCGATGGGTTCGGTGACAAACATCGCCCAGCCATTGCGGGACAAGAGCAGGCTTTGGCGTAGGGCTTCTTCAGCCCCTGGCGCTAGGATAAAAGCGATGATGAACGCTGCTGGCGGGAACTCCAGTTTACGCATGGCGTAGCCGAGGACTCCGGCACCAAGCATCACCTGCACATCCCAAAAGCTCAAGCGCCCAGTATACGCGGCAATCAGTGTGACCATAAAGATCGTCGGGTAGATAAGACTTGCAGGCACACGCGCGATTACGCGACCGATGGCTGGGCCGAAGAACCAGCCAATCAGGCCATACAAGATGATGCCAATAAGCCCTGCCGCGAACAGGCCATAGATCAGATCATTTGCGGCGACGAACAGTGTGGGCCCTATGGGTATGCCATGGATCAGGAAGACGCCCATCAAAATGGCGGCCACCGTCGTCCCCGGTACACCGAGGGTCAGCAGTGGGATCATGGACGGACCAGACACCGCATTGTTGGCTGCCTCTGGCGCGGCAACCCCTGCCAGTTTGCCGGTGCCCCACTCATCCCCGTCTTTGGCACGGCGCTTTTCCTCGCCATAGGCGACAAACGCTGCAACCGAAGACCCAAGACCGGGCATGACGCCAATGACAGCGCCGTAGAGCGAGGAGCGTGTGATCACGCCCCAAAGCGGGCGCACATCGGCCCAACGCAGCCGCCCACCATCGCCGGTGGCTTGATCAATCACGCGCGTTTTCTGGCCGGTCAGGCGTGTTTCGGCCTGTATCATCAGTTCGGAGATTACGAACACGCCGATGAGAAGTGGGACCAGCGTGAAGCCGTTCTCCAGTTCCAACATGCCGAACGTCCAGCGCGCTTGCCCGGTGATGGGGTCAAGGCCGACCAGTGCCACAGCGATGCCCAGCGTTGTGGCAATCAGCCCTTTGAGTACCGATTTGCCGACCACCGACCCGATGACCAGAAACGCCATCATGTACACCGCGAAATACTCTGGTGGGCCAAACTTGGCTGTTTGGCTGGCGATCAACGCAGCACCAAGAATGAGGATGATATCGCCGATCAGATCACCGCTGACGCTGGCGATGGTTGCCATGCGCAGCGCGCGCACGCTCTGGCCGCGTTTGGCAAGCGGGTGGCCGTCGGCCATCGTTGCCACAGAGGCGGTCGTACCTGGCGTGTTGAACAGGATGGCTGAAACCGAGCCGCCGTATCGACCCGATTTACCGATTACATAAAGAAAGGCGAGGGCGGCAAGCGGATCAAGATAGAAGGTCAGCGGCACCAGCATAGCGATGGCTGCTGCTGCTGTTAATCCTGGCAAGGCGCCGATCACGACGCCGATGAAGGCGGCCAGTGCGACAAACCCAAGTGCCGTCGGATTGGCGAACAGTGTCGCAAAGCCGTTCAAGATATCCATTGTGGTGGTCTTTCAGTGCGGCGCACTGGCGCCTAGGCAATCAGGGATAAAACGTCGAACCAACGTCCGCGTGGCATGAAAACGCCCATCAACTCAATGAACGCAAGATGCATGATCAGTGGTAGTGCCAGTGTGCCCGCTAACAGAATGCGCCAGTCGCGCACGCCAAACAGGGCAAGTGTACTGGCTGCGATGAGCGCACTGGTTGCAAGATAGCCGATGCGCGGTGTGAGATAGACATGGGCGACGCCGATCAGAATAAGACTAACCGCACGCAGAGGCGCTGGGCTAACACCGCTGTCGTTGCTTTCAGTGTTGCCAAAAACCAGGGTTAGCCCACCAACAGCCAGTAGCACGCTGACCACTTGCGGCACGAACCTTGGTCCTATCAATCCGGCCTCTGTGATGCGAACGTCCCGGGTTAGCCAGAATAGTCCAATGCCCAAAATGGCCAGGAACAAACCGGCCCATGTGTCAGCGCGAGAAACCATGATGGCTACCTTGAAGGGCGTGGTGAGTGCTGCCCAGCCCATAGGGAGCTGGGCAGCGGGAATGCGAGAGGGGGATCACTCGCGGGTAGCTTCAACCAACGGTATCAGCGTTTCTTGTAGGCTTTCTAGAGTGCCACGAGCGCTCGCAGGGTCTGCACCCTGTACGGACAGGCCTGCCCTGGAGACCAACCGGCCATAGGTTTCCCCTGCTACGGTCTGCGCGATGGCCTCAGCAAGGATCGCGGCTACGTCGTCTGGCAAGTCGCCTGGCGCCATGATCATTTGTGGGTTGGTCAGCGGCACATCCGGCAGGCCTTGTTCGGCGAATGTGGGTGTGTCCGGGTTGGCAGGATCACGTTCGGTTCCGGCAACGCCAATAGCCCTGATCTGTGCTTCAAAACCGTTTTGCAGTTGCACGCCCATGAAACCGAAGTCCACTTGGGCGCCGGCTACGGCGTTGCGCGCGCGACTGCCGCCCTGGAAAGGAACGTCTTGGACTTCAATGCCGTTGGCCTGAAGGAAGGCAACGCCCGTCAACTGAAACAGTGAGCCACGCCCTGGATGTGACCAGCGCAATGCGTCTGGATCAGCTTGTGCTGCCGCGACAAGATCAGATGCACTCTCAAACGGACTGTCCACTGGGACAAGCAGGCCTGGGATAGAAGCGCCGATCTGGCCGAGAATGCGCATATCTTCCAGCGGATTAACCGCAGCATCCGCACCATCATAGAGCGCCTTTACAAGGAAAGATCCAGCACTTGCCATGTAGAGTGTGTAGCCATCTGCTGGTTGGCCTGCCACGAAGTCTGCTGCAATCATTCCTGCGGCTCCAGGCTGATTGACGACAACCATCGGCATGCCAAGGGCATCATTGATGGTGCCAGCGAGCGCACGAGCATAGGTGTCAGTGCCGCCACCTGCGTTGAAGCCTACAACCAATGTGATCGGTTTTTCCGGGAAACTCTGCGCGTTGACCGGCGCTGTAAAAGTGATCGCCGACATGGTCGTGCCGACAAGTGCGGCAGCCATGGCGCTGAGCAGTGTTCGTCTTCCAAGCATTCGAAGTCCTCCCAGACCAGCTTATTGTTGTTGGGTAACGAGGTCATATGGTCGGGGTTGTGAATCCATAAGGCAAATGCAAAGTTTCAATCGACTATTGCAATTATTGGAAATAAGAAATGCATCTGAAATCGCTGACAGCCTTCTGTTTGGTGTTACGTCGTGGGTCCCTGTCCGCTGCCGCAGATGCCATGAACCTTAGCCAACCGGCGGTCTCCAGGCTTGTTTCCAATCTTGAGCACGAGGTTGGTTTCCAACTGTTTCACCGTGACAAGCGTGCGTTGCGACCAACCGGTGAGGCGCGGCGTTTCTACCGTGAAGCTGAACGTATTTTGACCGGTATCGAGCAGCTTGGAAACATCGCCCAGGATATCAAGCAGGGCGGAGACACTCGCTTGCGTGTGGTCGCCATGTCGCGTTTGGCAGCCGGTGTTCTGCCGAATGCAGTTGCGGCGTTTACCGAAAAAATGCCTGAGGTGCACCTAACTGTAGAAACACATCATCGGCGAGACATGGAGCGTTGGCTTGGCGGTCGCCAATTCGATGTGGGGTTTGGCCCGTTGCCGATTGATGACGAGCTGCTCGACATTGCACCGCTCTACAGCCTGAGTGCTGTGGCTGTGTTTGCCCCAGGCGGGCCTTTTTCCGGTCTGGCCCAGGTTGAACCACGCGCGCTTGTGAATCATCCTTTGATCGCGTTGACCCCAGACACACTGATGCAGCGGCAGACCGATGCGATTTTCGCTGCTGCGGGCGTGACGGCAACAATTGGAATGGAGACTTCATCCTCGCATGTTGCGTGTTCTCTTGCCGCAAAAGGTTTGGGTTTTGCCATCACCGACCCAGCCACTGTGCGTGCGGTTGCCGAGCCGATCGAGGCCTTTCCAATTTTCCCTGCCTTCCCATTGGACTATGGTGTGCTGACCCCGCGCGGTGAAACGCTTACACCAGCCTCGATGGTGTTTCGCGATTGCATGTTGGATGCTTTCAAAACCCTGTAGCTTGCGAAAATCAAAACTATAAGACGATTATTTGCATTTGTCGGAATGTTTTTGCCTCCCTAGTTTGACATGCTCGGGAGGCGCTTATGCGGATCATTTCAGTCTCAGTTCGCTCGGTGCGCATGCCAATGTCTGGCGGACAGCGCAACGCAAGGCGAACATGGACGCATAAGCCCATGCTGTTTTGCTTCGTGACCTTGGAAAACGGTTCGGTGGGCGTTGGCGAAGGCTGGACATCCTACGCTTCCACCAACGCGTTGCGTGCGACCATTGATGACGATGTGGCGCCGCTTGTGTTGGGTAGGGCGCTTGATGACACCGGCGATCTTAACCGGTTGGTGCGCGATAGCTGTGTGATGAGCGGTCGCTATGGCATTTCGGCTGTGGCGTTGTCGGCTGTTGAGATGGCGCTTTGGGACCTGCGGGCGCAAGCTAAAGGTTTGCCGCTCTGGAGATTTCTGGGCGGTGAAAGCAATCACGTGCCGGTTTATGCATCGGGCGGCCTCTATGGTCCGACGAAGACGCCAGATGATCTGGGGCAGGAGCTTCGTAGCTATTCTGAAGCTGGCCATACGCGGGTGAAGCTGAAAGTTGGTGGCGCCGATCATGACGAAGATGTCGCGCGCGTAGCGGCCGCGCGGCAAGCAATTGGCCCGGACATCTCCCTGTTGGTTGATGCGCACTACACGTTAAGCGAAGCCGAGGCTCTGCGGTTTGCAGAGGCCGTCGCACCTTATAATGTCGGGTGGCTTGAAGCCCCAATCCTTCCCGATGATTGGAAAGGACATGACCGACTGGCAGCCGCCTGCCCACTGCCGCTTTGTGGCAATGAAACACTGCCGTGGCGCACCAGTTTTGAACGTTTGGCGGAAGCGGGTGTGGACTATCTCATGCCTGATGTATCCGCCTGTGGGGGAATCGCCGAGACCATGGCTGTCGGTGATATCGCCAAGCGACATGGCAAACAGCTCACGCTTCATTCATCCAGTTCCGCAGTTCTTTTCCTAGCCTCGTTGCATGTTGGTGCTGCGCATCCTGCCACTCATTCTGTGGAGCACCATCAGATGCACACATGGTTCAATGAGACTGCGGACATCTCAGGCGACATGGTGTGCGGAGGTTCCATCGCGCTTTCTGATAGGCCTGGTCTTGGCATCGACGCCAACCGTTTGATGGCTGCGTTGGAAACGCAGGACGCGTCCAACTAGACTGCCGAAGACTGTTATCCCCATATTATCTTTGACGTTTCAGCCGGTTTGATTGCCCGATGACCTAACGGAAGATCACAGGGCGATGCTTGTCATCTGGCTGTCTTGAAAAATTGGTGTTGTCGCGCCGCGACCCGGACGCCATGATGGCGTGCACGGCGTCCGCCGCCTCCAGGCCTTCCTGGTCGCTCAATTGAGGCGCTGATAAACAGGGGAGACACCTATGAAAAAGATGATCATTGGCTCGGTCGCTGCCGCAGCCACGTTCCTTACACCCATCGCCGCTTATGCGCAGACAGAAGTAGAGTTCTGGCACGCCTTCACTGGTCGCCTAGGTGAGCTGGTCGCTGCACAGGTCGAGCAGTTTAACGCCAGCCAAAGCGATTACACAGTGGTGCAATCGCACAAGGGCAATTACTCCGAAACGCTCAATGCTGGTATCGCAGCATTTCGGGCCGGTGAGCAGCCACACATTTTGATGGTTTTTGAAGTTGGCACAGCCACTATGATGGCGGCTGAAGGCGCCATTCGTCCCGTCTATGAAGTGATGACGGATGCCGGTGCCGATTTTGATCAGAACGCCTACATCGGCGCTGTGACCGGCTACTACACAACCTCGGATGGCGACATGCTTTCGCTGCCGTTCAACTCATCGACACCCGTTCTTTGGGTCAATCGCGACCTGCTTCAAGAAGCTGGTGTTGACCCTGACATTGACCTGTCCACTTGGGAGCAGGTTGGAGATGTTCTGGCTGAGGTGCGCGATGCAGGCATCGACTGTCCAATGACAACGGCTTGGCAGAGCTGGATCCATCTTGAGAACCTGTCAGCCTATCACGACACACCGTTTGCCACGCAGGACAATGGTTTTGCTGGCCTCGATGCAGAGCTGGCCTTCAATGGTCCGATCCAGGTTCAGCATGTGCAGACGCTGGGCGATTGGGCGCAGGATGGCCGCTTCTTCTACGCTGGCCGTCGCAACGAAGGCGGTGCCAACTTCCGCGCTGGAGAGTGTGCGCTGTTCACCGAAAGCTCCGCTGGTTACGCCGGTATCAGTGCCGAGGCCGAGTTCGACTTTGAAGTCCGCCCGCTGCCTTACTGGTCCGGTGCTGTGGATGCACCACAGAACACCATTATTGGTGGCGCGTCGCTCTGGGTTCTAGAAGGTCATGAGGCTGAAGAGTATGCGGGTGTTGCAGCCTTTATGAGCTTCCTTTCCTCAACAGGTGTTCAGGCGCAGTGGCACCAAGACACCGGTTATCTGCCGATCACACTGGCAGCCGGTGAAGCGACCCGCGAACAGGGTTTCTATGACGAGAATCCAGGCACGGATATCTCCGTGACGCAGATGACAGCCAATGATCCGACACCAAACTCAAGCGGTCTGCGTCTTGGTTCCTTCGACCAAATTCGCGGCATCATTGATGAAGAGTTGGAAGCTGTCTGGGCTGGTGACAAGAGTGCGCAAGAGGCGCTGGACTCCGCTGTGATGCGCGGCGACCAGCTGTTGCGCCGCTTTGAGCAAGCCAACAACTAACGCTCAGCCGATGGAGGCGGGTGCTACGGTGCCCGCCTCTTTTCTGCGGGGGCAGAGTTGATGGAAAAGCGTGTCACCTTCAAAGGTTGGCTGTTGCCTATGGCGCTGATTGCGCCGCAGGTCTTCATTTCGGCTGTCTTCTTTTTCTATCCGGCGGCGCAGGCGGTCTGGCAGTCGCTGTTCATTCCCGACCCTTTTGGGCTTTCCATGGAGTATGTCGGGCTTGGAAACTTTGAGTTTCTGTTCGCCGACCCATTTTACCGCGCTTCCTTTGTCACAACGGCTATTTTTTCCACGCTTGTCACTTTGGTTTCCATGGTGCCTGCCCTGTTCCTGGCGGTGCTGGCCGACCGGTTGATTAAGGGCGCTGGCACGTATCGAACTTTGCTGATCTGGCCTTATGCCGTCGCGCCTGCAGTGGCCGGTGTTCTATGGCTCTTCATGTTCAACACACGCATTGGCGTTGTGTCATTTTATCTTGGCCAGCTGGGCTATGATTGGAACCATGTGCTCAATGAAACAGAAGCCATGGGCCTTGTTGTCGTTGCTTCAGCTTGGGGTCGTATCAGCTACAATTTCTTGTTCTTCTTCGCCGCGCTGCAAGCGGTACCGAAATCCGTGATTGAGGCGGCAGCCATTGATGGCGCGCGTTTCTGGCGCCGGTTCTTCACCATCGTTTTGCCGCTGCTTTCGCCGACCACGTTTTTTCTGCTGGTCGTGAACATCGTCTACGCCTTCTTCGAAACGTTTGGTGTAATCCATACCATCACTCTGGGTGGGCCCCAACAGGCGACAACCATCCTTGTCTACAAGGTCTATTCGGATGGGTTTGTCGGGCAGGACCTTGGCTCATCGGCGGCACAATCGGTGATCTTGTTGTTTGTGGTCGGGCTTTTGACGGTCATGCAGTTCAAGTTCGTTGAGAAGCGGGTGCACTACTGATGGCGATCGCAGCAGAAACATCGGGTGCCCAAGTGCAACGCGCAATCAAAGAGCCAGCGCCTGGCATGGTTGAGAAGCGCGGTAGTAGCCTCTGGTTGACGCACGCTTTGATGATCCTTGGCGTGCTGGTCGTTTTCTTCCCGATCTGGCTTGCGTTCGTCGCCTCCACCATCACGCAACAGGATATATCTCAAGCGCCTATGCCGCTTTGGCCAGGTGATCGGTTCTTGGAGAACTACACCCGCGCACTGTTCTCCGGGGTCAACGTGCCTGTCGCAACGATGCTGATGAACTCGCTGATCATGGCGCTTGGCATTGCGATTGGCAAAATCATTATCTCGCTGCTCTCGGCCTTCGCGATCGTCTATTTCCGATTTCCTGGCAGAAACGTTTTCTTCTGGATGATCTTCATCACGCTGATGCTGCCGGTTGAGGTGCGTATCGTGCCGACCTTCGAGGTGGTGGCTGGCTTTGGGATGCTCAACAGCTATTCCGGGCTGATTTTCCCACTCATCGCCAGTGCGACGGCAACCTTCCTGTTTCGGCAGTTCTTCCTGACGGTGCCTGATGAGCTGGCCGAGGCTGCCCGTGTGGACGGTGCCAAACCGATGCGGTTCTTCATCGATATCTTGTTACCGATGAGCCGCACCAACATCGCGGCCCTGTTCGTCATCCTCTTTATTTATGGTTGGAACCAGTATCTTTGGCCTCTGCTCATCACCACCGATCCGGAGATGAACACCATCGTCATGGGGCTGAAGCAAATGTTCCCGTCAGGCGATGATTTGGCTGACTGGCCAGTGATTATGGCAACCTCGATCCTTGCAATGATCCCGCCGGTTATCGTTGTTATTTCAATGCAGAAGCTTTTCATCCGCGGCCTCGTGGACAGCGAGAAATAGGACCTCACTATGGCAACGGTTGATCTGGACAGTGTCAAAAAACGCTTCGGAACCACAGAGGTTCTGCACGGCATCACCACATCTATTGAGGATGGCGAGTTTATCGTGATCGTCGGTCCCTCCGGCTGCGGGAAGTCGACGCTTCTGCGTATGGTGGCTGGGCTGGAAAGTGTCTCTTCTGGAGAAATCCGCATCGGCGATAAACGGGTCAATGAGGTTGAGCCGATGGACCGGGACATCGCCATGGTGTTCCAGAACTACGCGCTTTATCCACATATGAGCGTACGCCAGAACATGGGCTACGGGCTGAAAATTGCCGGTCTCTCGAAGGAAAAGATCGAGAGCAAAGTGCAGGAAGCGGCCAAACTGTTGCAGCTCGGCGAATACCTGGATAGGCGGCCCAAACAGCTTTCGGGCGGTCAACGCCAACGGGTTGCTATGGGGCGGGCGATTGTGCGCCAGCCTTCAGTGTTTTTGTTTGATGAGCCTCTGTCCAACCTTGATGCTAAACTGCGCGTGCAGATGCGTGTTGAGATCAAAGAGCTCCAATACAAGCTTGGTATTACATCGCTCTATGTGACGCATGATCAGGTGGAGGCAATGACGATGGCCGATCGCATGATTGTCATGAATGCCGGGGTTGCCGAGCAAATTGGCTCACCGCTCGATGTTTATGAGAAACCTGACACACTGTTTGCCGCACAGTTTATTGGCAGCCCGTCCATGAACATCCTGCCAGCCACTGTTGCGGACAAGATGGTGCATATCGGGGACGCCAAACTTGCTGGTCAAGATATGCCGGATGGTCCGGTGAAGGTCGGCATTCGACCTGAGCATGTCTCGATTGATGATGGTGGGTCCTTGACTCTTCAGGTCCACCTGGCCGAACCGCTGGGCGCGAACACGCTTTTGCATGGCAACCTTGTGGGCAGCGGAGAGGCGTTCACTGCCGCAGTCTCGGGTGTTTATCGGTTAAGTGGGCATAATGAAGAGGTGAAGCTTGTTGTCGACGAAACCCACTTGCACCTGTTTGATCCAGAAACCGGAAGGCGCTTGGATTAGAGCGTGACGGGCTCGCCGGTGCGGATGCTTTCGTCGGCAGCAAGGCAAATGCGTAGGGATGACACCGCGTCCTGCATATGGCGGGAGAGGTCGATGTCCTCTGCGATTGCCTTGGTCACATAAGCCTGCTCTGCATCGCAAAGCTCCTGGTGACCGGGTTCACCTGGCAGTTCGATCCATTGGTCGCCTGAGGGTCTGTGCACCAGCAACCCACCGACCTTGGTGTGGCCATCAATGTCGGCGGACTCGCCCTTGTTCTGGTCGGTGATTGAGACTGCCCCGTTGGGGCTGACAACATCCTTTACGAAGAAGGCCGTCTCCGACATCATCGGACCCCAGCCGGCCTCGTACCAGCCGACGGAGCCATCTTCGAACATCACCTGGAGCTGGCCATAATTGTACATGTCCGGCGCTATCTCATCGGAGAGGCGCAGGCCCATGCCCTGAACGCGAACTGGTTTGGCATCGGTCACTTGGCACATGACATCGACATAATGGACGCCGCAATCGACCAGCGGTGAGGTGGTTTGCATCAGCGCTTTGTGGATGTCCCATTGCTCGCCAGTGGATTGCTGATTGAGGTTCATGCGGAACACGTAGGGGCCACCAAGTGCCCTGGCTTCTTCGATCATGCGAACCCATGACGGGTGGTGACGCAAAATGTAGCCAACCACCAGTTTCCGGTTCAGACGCGTGGCTGTTTCAACGACACGCTCGGCGTCTGCCACCGTTGTTGCTAAAGGTTTCTCCACAAACACATGGGTGCCCGCCTCCATGGCCTGGATGGCAAGGTCTGCGTGGCTATCGGAGTAGGTCGCAATCACCACCAGATCGGGCTTGAGAGCGAGGCCTTCCTGGAGATTGTCAAGCAGCGGGCAGTCTTGCAAAGCAGTGGGAAGCTCACGCGGTGAGCGGTTCACCAGCCCAACAATTTTTGAACCTTCTAAAGCATGGTGAGCAAGCGCGTGGCTTTGGCCCATTTGACCAAGCCCAATCACAAGAACTTTCAGCATGCGCCCTCCAAGCCATCAGGATGGCAGCTTGCGCACGCTGCCGATCGTTACCTCCTTGCCTGTGACACGGCTTGCAACCGCTGCAAAGGCCATGGCCAGACTGCGCAGGTTTTCAGCTGCCCCATTGGACGGCTCGCGATTCTCTTCGATAGCGCAAAGCAGTTCCCCCATCGTGCCTCTGAACCCATCGTTGAACCATTGTCCTTCCAGTTTTGGTCGGGCGATGCCCGCCGGTGTGGTCAGGGTGACACTTTGCTGTCCGAGATCCGATCCGTCTGATTTCAAACTTCCCAATGTGCCGCCGACAAAGCTGGTGTCGCGAGGGCCATGGGGAAGTCCACCATCAAAGACGAGGCTTGCCTGACCACCATCCAGGCGGATCATCGCTTGGGCAAAGAGAGGCACTTTGTTGGCCTGGCCTTTGCCATGGGATGCCGTTGCAAAAACACTTTGTGCCCGGTCCCCAACCATGGATGCAATAAAGTCAAACCAGTGCACGCCGAAATCGTAAAGGATCAAATCCTCGATCTCGTCGAAGGGTGTGCCAGCCGTCCAGCCATGGTCCCAATGGATGGCGATATGCGCAGACAACACATCGCCAATCAGTCCAGCGCGCACCACCTCACGCATGAAAGCCTTATAGGGTGCCCAGCGACCGTTCTGGTTGACCGCGAGTTTCACGCCTTGATCTCGGGCGAGCTTCACAAGGTCTTCGCCTAGGTCGAGGTCCGTGACAAAAGGTTTCTGACTGAGCACATGTTTGCCAGCCTCAAGCGCTGCTCGAATGATCGGGGCGCGATGTTCCGGGTGCAGCGTGATGTCCACCACGTCGATGTCTGGGTTGGAGAGGACCGCCCGCCAATCGTCCTCGATCCGTGCGCTCGGGCAGTACTCAGCGGCTTTCTCTTCAGCCTTGGCGCGTGTGCGGTTCCATAGCGCGGCGACATCCCATCCAGCATCTCGATAGGCATCCAGATGGCTGGCCGAAATGCCTCCGGTGCCAATCATGCCGATCTGCGGCCGGTAGCTCTTCGGCATGGGCGGGCGATAGGGCACATCCGGTGCTGCGACCTCGGGCAGGTCGGAGGATTTTAGCGCATAGGTGTCGGTGTCCCCGGCATCGTCTGTCATGCGATCAACTCCAGTGTGCGCTTCTCGGCGGCGGACCTGGCTGCGGTGTCGACGATGCGTTGAGCAGTCAGGCAAAGCTCAGGATCAAGCGGCCCGGCTACCTTCTCGCCGCGCTCAATGCAGCCAAGAACATACTCAATTGCGTTGCGTGCACCTGCTGGTAGCGGATCGGCAGGGATGTCGTGGCGTTCAGGTTTTGCGCGGGTCTGGACGGTTACATGGTCGGCATAGTCCGGGCTGGAAATTGTGCCGTCCGTACCGACAAACACAAAGCCACAGGTTGGTTGTGGTTGGATCATCCACGGATCGGTGAACGTGCCCCAGCGGGTTTCCATCTTGGAGAGACCACGGGCATAGCGGCAGACCGTGATGGAGTGCTGATCCACCTCGATGCCCAGTGTCTCATCGACCGTGCAGGTCACCTCAAGCGGGGCCTCGCCGTTCATGTACCAAGTGCCAAGCGTTGCCCCGTAGCCGAGATAATCGAGCAAGGAGCCGCCACCAGAGGCCTTTTTGTACCACCAGCTATCCGGCTTTTGGCGCTCCACCTCTTCAGGCGTCACTTCCACCTTGTCAGCGAGGTGATAGAGCGGGCCGCGATTGCCATCGTAGAAATGCACTTCGCGTAAGCTCCCGATCATGCCCTCATCAATCAGGCGCTTGGCGGTGACATGGCTTTCGACCCAGCGCAGTGGCCAGTTGATGGCCATCTGTTTGTCGGTTCCTGCCATTGCCTTCATCATGCGGCGGGCATCGGTGACAGAGGCCGCAAACGGCTTTTCCACGAACACATGCACACCATGGGGTGCCAGTCGCTCAGTGTAGTTCGCATGGTCTGCAGTCGCACAACACAAGATCGCCATGTCGTAGGGACCGGCGGCCATGCAGGCGTCAAAGTCGGTGAAGATGCGATCCTCAAGGATGGCAAAGTTCTCGATTGCACCCTGCATCTTCGCGAGATCAGCATCGAAGATGGCTGCGATTTCCGCGTCGGGATGCTCGTTCACAAGGCGCAGCAGATCGCCCATGTGCATGTGATCAAAGCTGATACCGACAATACGAAACTTGGCCATGGGAGCCTCCGTTTAGCGAGCGTTGGTCAGGCGGACATAGAGCGCGGTGACGCCCAGGATGATCAAGCCGAACAGTGCGATGCGCGCGCCTTCTGGCATCTGCAACAGCGTGAGCAGCGTGCCGAGGACGGTCAAGATCAGTGCACCGACAATCGCGCCGGCATAGCTGCCACGTCCGCCGAAAATAGAGGTTCCGCCGATCACAGCCGCCGCCGCCGATGGAAGGAGCAGCGGATTGGCGAGTGAGAGGGAGGGCGCGCGGATCATGCCGACATAGAGCAAGCCGGTAATACCAGCGATCAGGCCGACCAGCGCGTAGAGCACCATGAACACCTGCCAGCTGCGCACGCCGGAGAGTTTGGTCGCGTGCTCGTTGGAGCCGATGGCGTAGAGTAGTCGCCCAAAGCCTGTGTAGCGAAGCCCAAGCAAAATGATCACAGCGAACGGAACGAACAGAAACAGTCCATTGGGCAAACCAGCGGTGCGGCCTGTGCCAAGCCACTCCAAAAACGCTGGAATTTCTGAACCGGTGTTAATGACAAAGCGCTGGTACACCTGCAAACACCCCGTCGCGATGAGGCCGGTCCCCAGTGTCATGATGAGTGGGTGGACGCGCGCGACGCCAACCCCGAAACCATTAACCAGGCCTACCAGAACCGCTGCGCCGAGCGCGATGACAACGCCAGCGAAGGGCCCGTAGAGCGGGGTTATCGACGCGACCACGAAAGCCGAGACCGTGGCGACCACGGCTGCTGAGAGATCAATGCCAGCGGTCAGCATGGTGAGCATTTGGCAGGCCGCAAGCATCGCCAGCGGAATGGCGAACTTGATCGTGTTGCCAAACCAGAAGGGTGAGATGATGCCTGGGCGCATGATCTCCAGCACGCCGACCAGCGCCAGAAGCAGGATGACCAGTGGGATGACTGGATTGTCGCCCAGAAAGCGCCCGATACGGACTAGCGTCGAGACATGATCATCCTGAGCGGGGTGCACTTGATCGCTCACACTCATGCCTTGTTCCTCCGCATCACCAAGAACGCGCCAAGCATCACCACCGCCACCATGATGGTGCCTTCCACAATGGTGGTCACATTAGGATCGACGGCCGCTAGGGTGAGGATGGTGCGAATGATCCGCAAAATGAAAACCGCGATGATTGGACCAAGCAAACCGCCAATACCGCCACCCAGCACCACGCCGCCCAGCACAACCGCTGCAACGGACGCCAAAAGATAGGGGCCGGGCACTGGCTCACCAATGCCGGTAAGCATGATGAGGCTGAGGCCACCCATGGCGCAGAACAGGCCACACACTCCGTAGGCGGCGACCTTGGTCCAACCGACAGCTACGCCTGAGCGAAAGGCCGCCAGTTCGTCAGACCCTACTGCGTAGATTGAGAGGCCAAGCTTGGAGCGTTTCAACGGTATCCAGACCAATGCCACGGCGATGGCCATAACGATCAGCGCTTTCGGCATCCAGAAAAGAACAGTGCCGGCGATGCTGTCTTCCAGCCAATCGTGAACAGTGCCACCCGGCGCATTGAGAATCAGCAGCGCTGTGCCTTCCCACACGAAGAGCATGGCGAGCGTCACAACGATGTCGGGGACGCGTGTGAGCACGATTAGCCCACCATTGACCATGCCCATACCAAGCCCGATCAAAAGCGTGATGGCCACCGCTGGGATCGCACCCATCGACTGCATCAGCACCGCTGCCGTGACGGCGCAAACCGTCATGATGGAGGCGACCGAGAGGTCGATGCCGCCGACAATCACCACCACAGCCATGGCTGCCGTAGCAAAAGCAAAGGGCAAAGCGGCGCGGGCGAGGCTCTCTAAGCCCGATGCCCCAAAGGATGGTTGGATGAGTTTGGTGATGCCAAGCAGGACGAGCAGCAAGGCAACCAGGCCAAGGGTCCAGGCGTGTTTCTGGGCAAAGCTCATTGGGCGCTCACCGCTTCGGCGTTTGCGCCTTCGGTCAAGCCATAGGCTGCGCGCATCAAGGTTTGTTCATCGGCGTCTGCCGCATTGATCAGATCGACCACCCGACCGTTGAAGATGACCAGTGCCCGGTCACAGGCCAATGGCACTTCTTCCAACTCCGAGGTGTAATAGAGGATCGCTGCACCCTGCTCAGCAAGCTCACGGACCAGTGGGTAGATTTGCCTTTTGGTGCGCACATCGATCCCGCGGGTCGGATCAAAGAGCAGCAGCGTTTCCACGCCCGTGGCCAACCACCGACCAATGGTGACCTTCTGCTGGTTGCCGCCAGAGAGCCTCTGCACTTCGCCTTGCGCACGCGTATCGATCTGCAATCGGTCGACCGCCAGTTTTACGCGCTCGCGTTCGCGGCGCAGCTTCAAAGGTCCCCAGGAACGCATACGGGCTGAGAAGGGAAGGGCGATGTTCTCGCGCACCGAGCGTTGCGATAGGAGGGCTTCCGCCCGATCACCGGGCACAAAGGTCAATCCAGCAGCGATGGCATCGGAAGGATGGGAGAAGCTTTGCTCGGTACCATCGACGCTCAGATTACCGCCCGTTGGTTTGGTGAAACCGGACAGCACATTGAACAGCTCATCCTGGCCCTGACCTTCCAGCGCCACAACGCCGAGCACTTCGCCGGGATGAAGATCAAAAGAGACATCTTGAAGTCTCGGCGCGGCGGCCAGATTGCGCGCTTCCAGACGTGGTGTGGTCTCTCGGGCTTTCTTAGAAGCACCGGTATCGCGGCTACCAAGATCAAGCTTCGTGCCAAGCATCAGCTCGACCACTTTCTCTTCCACACCATCTTCAATCTTCAGATCGCCGACGGTGCGGCCATCGCGCAGCACGGTGGCACTGTCGCAAAGCTCAGAGATTTCGGTGAAGCGGTGAGAGATGTAGATCACGCCACGCCCTTCATCAGCTTGCGCGCGCACCACGCGCAGCACTCTTTCCACCAGATCGGTTGGCAGGGCCGCGGTCATCTCGTCAAGCAGCAGGACATCGGGCTTGCTGGCCAACGCGCGCGCCAGATCGAGGATGCGCAATGTCGCGAGCGGCAGATCCCTGATCATGTCAGTCAGCTGAAGCCCTTCTATGCCCAGCTCGGCTACCCAGTGCTGAAAATCATCAGCGGGCGTATCGCCGAGGCGCAGATTGTCTGCGACATCCAGATCAGGGATCAGCGAAGGTTCTTGATAGACTGGCACGAGACCCGAAGCGCGCGCCTGGGCGGGTGAGCCAACCCGTGCCGGTTTGCCCTGGATGAGCACATGGCCTCTGTCAGGCTTCAGCGCGCCTGTGAGAATTTTTACAAAGGTGGATTTCCCGGCACCGTTTGCGCCCATCAAGGCAACCACCTGCCCCCGCCCGACATGCAGGCTGGCATCGGTGAGCGCTTTCACAGCGCCGAAACTCTTGGCCACGCCTGTCGCGTCCAATAAGGCCTGATCGGTCATAGAGATTGGTTCGGTTTTGAGTGCAGAAGAAACAACCCCCGCCCATCGGGCGAGGGTTCGGCGTTTTGGATCAGACGATTACTGGCCAGGGCCTTCGCAGGCGATGATCTGTTCCATGGAATAGTCCGTCCAGCCAGGAATGGTGACAGATACTGGCCATTCTGGATCAAGGTTCGGGTTCTGGGCACCGGCAATGGTCGCGCGGCCATCGTCTGTGGTGTTTTCCCAGAGGACCGGATCGACGAGAACCAGATTGCTGTCCGGTGCTTCGCCGTTGAGGATATCCACGGCCAATGCGATACCTGCGCCGCCGACGGAGCCTGGATTGGTGACTGCAGCACCTTCCAAACCATCAACCTCTGACAGGTACTGGACGAAGCCAGCATTGTCCGCACCAACAATCGGGACCAAGGGCGCGCCGGACTCGGTGAACGCATCCACGATCACATTGTCGATGCCTGACGTCCAAACACCGTCAAACGGAATGCCGGTGGCCAGGAAGTCAAACATCTGCTGCTTGCCCTGGTCCTGCTGCCAGCCGGTGAAAACCTCATGGATGACATTGATGTCGGGGAACTCAGCCAGCGCCCGTTGGAAGCCATTGTCACGGTCGGTATCGGCCGATACACCGGCAATACCGCGCATGTAGACAATATCGCCTGAACCGCCGACCTGCTCAAACAGCCATTTGGCGCCGAGATAGGCGTACTCTTCCTGGTTGTTGGAAAGAATGTATGCACCTTCAGCCGTCACGCCGGCATCCACAGCGACAACCACAATGCCCTGTTCAATAGCCGTATCGATGGCTGAGTTCAGTGCTTCAGGGTTGGATGGGTTGAGCACGATGGCATCAACACCGGCTTCGATGAGGTTGTTGAGATCCTCAAGCTGACCGGCACTGTCGGTGTTGCGGTGAGCAACGATGAGGCCGGATACATCGCCTTCAACAGCGGCCTGTGCCCGCATGGCGCAGATCATCTGCTCACGCCAGCCATTGCCCTGCACCGTGTTGGAAACACCGATGGTGTAGTCGGCAGCGAATGCTGTTGCACCGGTGCTAGCCAGAATGGCTACGGCCGCTGCGCTGGAAAGAAGTCTTTTCATTGGTAGGTCTCCCAGTTTTTGGTTTTCATTTGGTTTTGGTCTTTCCTGTCGGGCTTGTTGCCCAATTCACTTGATGTAGGGGGCGAGCACATCGCGCGCCAAAAGGAAGCCGCGTTTGACCTTCTCGTCGGTTCCTTCAAAAAGCCTGTCTTCATGTTCAATGATGACAGGACCGTCATATCCGGTGCGGTAGAGGCCGGAGAAAAAGTCTGACCAGTCCACATCGCCCAAGCCACAAAGGCGTGGGATCTGCCAGCCCATGCCGGTGCTCATGATGCCGTTTTCATAGAGGCCGTCCCGGTCGATCATCACATCCTTGGCGTGGACATGGGCCATCTGCGGGCCAAACTCTTTGATGAAACGGGTCTGGTCGATCATCTGCCAGATAAGGTGCGAAGGGTCGAAGTTCATGCCGACATCATCGCCCCATTGCTCGAAGACACGCCGCCAGATCTTGGGGCTGTAAGCGATGTTGTGTCCGCCGGGCCACTCATCATAGCTGAAGATCATAGGGCAGTTTTCAAATGCCAGCGTCACGCTATTGTCCCTGGCATGCGCGACGATGGGTGTGAAAATCTCCACTGCCCGTGACCAGTTCTCATCAACATTGAGCGCCCGATCACCACCGATAAAGGTGTTGACGACTTTAACGCCCATCACCCCTGCTGCCGTAATCACCTTTTTTAGATGCCCGACAACTTCATCGCGGTGGTCGGCATCGGCGTGCAATGGGTTGGGGTAGTAACCAAGTCCGGAAATCTCGATGCCGTGATCGGCCAAGACGCCCATGATTTCGCTGCCTTGGCTGGAGGTCAGCCCGTCGACATCGATGTGGGAGGTGCCCGCATAGCGACGTTTCTCACCACCGGAGGCTGGCCAGCAGGCCACCTCAAAGGCGGAGAAGCCATTGGACCCCGCCCAACTGGCAACATCCATCAGGTCACTGTCTTCAAAGGGTGCTGTCAGAAGACCCAGTTTCATATCATTTGCCCCTTACACATCACTCAGATTGACCCAACGGCCTTCACGCGCCGAGCGCAGAACCGCATCGCAGAACTGCATCTCGTAGTGGCCATCCTCAAACGTGGCCCAGGTCGAGTCAGATTGACGACCTCCTGCTGCGAGGTCGCTATACACAGCACGGAACAGACCAAAGAAACTGTCTGCAAAGCCTTCCACATGACCGGGAGGAAGCGCTGCCGCGGCGGTGCCGGTGGCGTTCATCAGGCTGAAATCACGCATCAACGTCTGGTTGGGCTGATCACGATGACCGATGAAGAGATGTTCAGGCGTTTCATTGTCCCAGGCAGCACTCGCCTTCGAACCGGCAATGTCCCACTGCAGTGAGTTCTTGCGACCCATATTGACCTGGCTGGTCGACATCACGCCGCGTGCGCCGTTGGCGTAGCGGATCATGATCATTGCCGCGTCATCGGTATCGACCTTGGCGGTTTCTGTTTTTCCAGCAGCGCTTGAGAAGGTCTCCACTGGCCCAATGGGTTTCTGGCGTTCGGGAAAGAAGGTCGAAAGCTCGGCAAACACCGCTTCGACTTTCAAGCCAGTGATGAAGCTGGTGAGATCAACCCAGTGCGTGCCGATGTCGCCGACCGAGCGCAACTCACCGCCCATCGCTGATTCCAGCCGCCAGTTCCAGTCGGTTTCTTTGGCCAGCCAGTCCTGATGGTAATGACCAGTTACAAATCGAATATCACCAAGGTCATCGGCCTGCACCATACCGTGGGCCTGTTGGTTGAGGGCGTAGAAGCGGATGTTGTAGCAAACGGCCGCCACTTTGCCGGACGCTTTAGCAAGTTCCACCATCTCGGCCGACTGCTGCGACGTCATTGCCAACGGTTTTTCGCAGACCACATGCTTGCCCGCATCAAGAATGGCCTTCACCTGCGGATAGTGGGCATGGTTGGGCGAGGTGACGTGGACCACATCCACACTGTCATCGGCCAAGAGGTCGTCGAGTGAAGCGTAGGCTTTTGGAACCCCAAGCGCTGCAGCTCTCTCTTCACCGCGATCTGGTGACGAGCCGAGCACACCGCGCACATCAACACCCAGACGGCGTAAGGCCTGGATATGGACGCCACCTATAAAGCCGGTGCCGATGACGGCTGCTCCGATCTTGGTAAAATTGGTCATGATGCTTCTTGCTCAGACAATGGAATAGCCTCCATCAACAGGTAGGCACGTGCCCGTCATGAAGGCCGACGCAGAGGAGGCGAGGAAAAGCGCTGCTCCGGTGATATCATTAGGGTTGCCCCATCGGCCAAGCGGTGTCCGAGCTTCGACTGTTTTGACGAATGCTTGGTCTTGCCTGGCGCGTGCTGATTGCTCCGTTACAATGAAGCCTGGCGCGATAGCATTGACGCGGATGCCATCATCGGCCCACGCGATGGCGAGCGATTTGGTCAGCTGTTCCACGCCAGCTTTCGACGCGCCATAGGCTGGGTTCCGCGGGCTGCCGAAGCGTGCATACATGGACGCGATGTTGATCACTTTGCCACCCGCAGCTTTCAGGCCTGAATGCAGTGCTTTGGCGCAGCGCAGAGACCCAGTCAGGTTCACATCCAGCACATGCGAGAAGAAATCCGGTGCCATCTCTTCACCGCGCTTGGTGATGGCCGCGCAGTTGATCAGCACATCGACATGGGGATGTGCGGCGGCGAAGGTTTCCACCGCATCGGTGTCTGTGACGTCCAGCTGTGTGTAGGCAAAGCGGCCAGCATCAGCTTCATCGGGAGCTGCTTCGACACCCGTGATTGCCACCGTCGCACCAGCAACCTGAAAGGCGCGTGCGATGGATGCGCCGATGCCGCCACGGCTTGCGCCAATGACCAGAACCTTCGCTTCGGTAAAGTCAAACCCATGCTTGTCAGTCATGTGTGTGTCTGGCTGACATGTCCAAGGCCTCGGCGTTCAAGGCGGTTCTCCCAAATGCCCTTTAAGGGGTCTGTAATCGATTGCAAAGCGCATCAAACGACGGTTTTTAACCAATGTAATCCTTTGCATAGTCGTCTGAGTATGCGATGTGAGTCAAGCTGAGAATGTAAGAACTGACAATTGCGAGCATGGTTCACAGGTCTGCCACCATCCAAGATGTTGCCCGAGCGGCCGGTGTTTCGACCGCTACGGTGAGCCGTGCCCTGAGCAACCCGGACCTTGTGGCTGAGCAAACCCGAGATGCTGTGTTTGAAGCCATCAAGCGCACCGGATATCGCGTCAATCAAGCCGCGAGAAATCTGCGCATGCGCCGTGCTGGCGCAGTGCTTGTGCTGGTGCCCGATCTTGGCATTCCGTTTTATTCTAAGATATTGGCCGGCATCAGCGACGGATTCGCCGCCACCGACTACGCCGTTTTGATTGCTGATACCAAGGACAGTCCGCTCGACGACTCCGAGCTTGCGGCTTATTTCACCGATGGCCGTATCGACGGTGTGATATCGCTTGATGGACGGTTCTCGCGTGAAGCTTTGGATGCTTGCGAGCGAGAGGGATTGGGCAAGCGGATCGTTTTCTTGTGCGAATGGGTTGAGGGCGCCTCGTTTCCGGCCATTCGCAGCGACAACGCCCATGGGGCACGTCTTGCGATCCGCCACCTTTATGAGCTGGGACATCGACGCATCGCTCATGCCACCGGTCCGCAGGGCAATGTGCTGACCATCGCGCGCCGTGATGCCATGTTGGAAGAGCGTGCGAGGCTCGATCTTCCAGCGCGTGATGAATGGATCATTCGTGGTGACTTTTCGGTTGAGTCCGGCCATCGAGCAGCGCAGCGTATTGTTGAGATGAGCGAGAGACCTACCGCCGTGTTCTGCTCGGCTGATACGGTGGCTTTTGGATTGATCTCGGGGCTTCAGGGGGCTGGCTTGTCTGTCCCCAACGACATTTCGGTTGTTGGCTTTGATGACATCGACATCGCGCAATATTACGTTCCGGCGTTGACCACGATCTATCAAGATCGTCACCGGCTTGGTCGCCGTGCGGCTGAGCGTCTTTTGGAGCGGCTGAACCCATCGGCGTTGGATGTTGGCGATGAGGCAGGCGATTTGGTCGGCGTGAAGCTCGTTGTGCGTGACAGCGCCGCTGCGCTGCATGCTGGCGATTGAAGTCAAACTCACGGCGGTGCTCCGGTGACCCGTTGCTCTAGATCCATTGAGACACCGGTCATTGGCGCAGAGGCGTCGCTGAGCAAAAAAGTCGCAAGGCGCGCTGTTTCATCTTCATCGACCAACCGCCCCAAGGGTTGCTTGGCGCCCTCGGCTGCCAGCCAACCATCGCCCTTGCCCAGCATAACCTCGTGAAGATGGCGCTCGGTCTCGGTCGCGACCCAACCGAGATTGATGCCATTCACGCGTATCCGGTCAGCCATGTGGGCGTTGGCCGCGTTTTTGGTCAGCGTTTGCAGCGCGCCTTTAGAGGCGGAATAAATCGCCAAATCTGATGCGCCGCAGTGGGCGTTCATCGACTGGATGTTGACGATAGATCCTGGAGCATTGCGACCTTTCAGATCAGCGATCACATCGCTCATCAAGAAGAACGGGGCGCGGGCGTTGATTGTCATCACCTGATGCCAGAGGCCTGGTGTGGCATCTAGAAAATCACCGCGCGATGTGACGCCCGCCGCGTTAACCAGACCATCCACACGCCCAAATCGCGCTTTGACGGCTTGGACAATGCATTGCGGTGCCTCTTCACTGAGCAGGTCAGCGGTTACGCATTCGACCGCACAAGGTAGATCAAGGTCGATCGTTTCACGATCTGTTAGAAGCAGGCCCTCGGCCCCGCTTGCGTAGGCTTGCTGAGCGATGGCGGCGCCGATGCCGCGCGCAGCCCCAGTGATGATGATGATCTTTCCAGACAGATCGATGTTCATCCACCGATCCCATCGAGAAACTTCTCAAACTCACCATCTTTCATGCCGACCAGATGGCCAGGCTCCGGGAATGCGCCGCTTTCAACATCGGCAACATATTCCTTGAACGCCGCGACACGCTCGTTTTGCAGGCGTTCGTACTCGGCAGCAAAGTTGCGGTAGATTTTGGCGTGGCGCGGAACTCGCGTTTTGCCTTCTCCGAGTATGTCTTCGGCGAAGAGGTATTGCGCGTCACAGCCGGCGCCTGACCCCATGGACCAGAGAAGAATGTCGAGGCGCTCACTGATGGCGCGCGCAACCTCATCGGGCACCACCTCGATCTCAACAGCAATGGCACCCGCTTCTTGGTAAGCCTTGCACTCCTCATAGACGCGGATGGCCGTCTCAGCATCTCGCCCAACGGCGCGGAACCCGCCGGTCCATGTCGCGCGCGCCGGAACAATGCCCACATGGCCGACAATGGGAATGTGCTCGCGGGCCAGGTATTCGACCGTTTGCATGGAGCTAGAGCAGTAGAGCGCGTCCGCCCCGGCGTTCAGCATTTCACCGCAAAAGCGCAGATACTCGTCGGCACTGCCGTAATCGAGATGCGTTTTGCCGGTCATAGAGAAGACGCTTGGTGCGACGTCTCGGTACCGCGAATGCGCCACAAGATCTGGCGGTACGGAGGCGATGTCGATTCCCGCGGCTTCAGCGGCAGCGGCTTCATCAAGGGAAAAATAGCGCAGCATGGTCATCTGCCGCTTGCCTTTCGCGCCAAGCAAATCAGCCACGGTGGGGCGTTGACCTGTCATATGTTGCTCCTCACGCGACCGAGATTTGCGGAATGCTGTCCTCATCATGAAGTTCCTCACGATAAGGTTTGGCCGTTGGGGGGAGCTCCTTGCGGACATAGTAGTTGGGTTCAACGCGTTGCCGCTTCAGCGAGTCAATCATCTCTTGATAGCCATCGACGATGGAAGGATTGGCCGTTGGCAGATCATTTTTGATCAAAGCATGCAGCTTGGGCAGCGCGTGGTAGGGCACCATCGGGAACATGTGGTGTTCCACGTGGTAGTTCATGTTCCAGTAAATCCAACGGCTGACTGGGTTCATGTGGACTGTTCGTGAGTTGAGCCGGTGGTCCAGCACATCTTCGGCCAAGCCACCGTGCTGGAGCAGACCCGTCATCACCATATGCCAGGTGCCGTAGATGCGCGGTCCGCCAATGATCATCAGGGGCAGGAGCGACCAGGTGACAAATGCCAAAGCCACAGCAGCGAGGTGAATGCCGACGAAGATGCGTGCCCAGAATGTGGCTTTAGGCAGCTGTTGCTCAGGGATGTAGTCGCGCTCATCGGGCGAGAACTGGCTAAGCGCGTTGCGCCATAGGATCGCGAAATGTTGGAAGATATCCGGAATGCCGATGAACATCAGCGCTTTGCGCAGCATGCTGGTCGGGCGCATGAAGCCGATTTCTGGGTCTCGCCCTACAATGATGGTGTCGACATGATGGCGCAGGTGACTAAAGCGCCAGGAGACCGGATTGCGCATCACCATAAAGCTGGCGATGATATAGACCCACCGGTTCATCCAGGGCGTTTTGAAAGCGCTGTTGTGGCCGCACTCGTGCCAGCGGGAGTCGCAAGCTGAGCCGTAGAGTACGCCGTAAATGAAGAAGAACGGCACTGCCCACCAGGTGCCCCAGGTTGCAATGCCGCCGATGGCAGTGATGGCCATCAGGCCGATCCAAATGATCGTGTCGCGCATAGCAGGTTCATCGCTGCGCACCATCAATGATTTCATCACGTCACGCGGGATGTCGCTGTGGTACCACTCCGCGGACGCCAAACCGCGCGCGATGGCGCGGTCGCGCTCTGGGCCGGTAAGCGAATAGTCGCGTTTGACAAAAGGTGCGTTGGTGGTCGCCTCTGTGACGGCCATCTAGCCTATCCTCCCGATCAGTTGGCGCCGTTTCTTGGTGGTGCGCCTTGTCCTGAAATCTGCGGTTCACACTGTCGGTGCGTCAATCCGGTAATGAGGTGAATTGAGGGGTAAAGGTCAAGATTTTACATGTTGACGAGGTAAACACCTCATTTTACCTCATACTGAGGCAAGAGGAGAGACATCTGCGCCCGACATTGAACGATATTGCCCAAGCCGCCCAGGTGTCCCTGGCTACCGTGGATCGTGTGATGAACCGGCGCTCTGGGGTCTCAGCGCGCACCAGTATGCAGGTTATGGCGGCTGCCCGTGCTCTTGGCTATTTGCCTGAGGACAATACCGCATCTTCAGCAAAAATCCTTTTCTTGCTGCCACAGGGCACCAATGCCTACATCGCTGAATTGGCGCGTCAGGCGCAGAATCACGCCAAGACGGTTCCGTTTTTTGATGTTGAGGTTGTGCGCATACGAGCCCTCGATCCACACGCGTTGGCCGAGGCAATTTCGCAGGCTGGCGCATCAAGTCATGGCATAGCCGTGGTTGCACTCAACCACCCGGCGGTACGTGAGGCTATACGGGGCGTCGTAAATGATGGTGTACCGGTGGTGACACTCGCATCAGACAGTCCTGATGCGCCGCGCCGCGCCTTCATCGGTATCGACAATGGGCAGGCCGGTCGCTTGGCGGGCTACACGGTTGGACGTTTTTTGGGTCAGAAACCGAAAGGCAAAGTCGCCTTGTTTGCCGGCACCATTGCCTATCGCGGTCACCAAGAGCGTGAGATGGGTTTTCGCCAGGTTTTGGCCGAAGACTATCCTGGTCTTGAAGTTTTGGAACTTCGTGAAAGCCGCGAGGACCGCAAGAAGGCTTTTAAGCTGACTGGCGACCTCCTGAAGGCGCATGGCGATTTGGTTGGCCTCTACAACGCGGGTGGCGCGACGGTGGGGATTGCTGCCGCTCTTGAGGACGCAAAACGCCAGAGACTGGTTTTTGTCGCGCATGAGGCGACCGAAGAGAACAAGGCCTACCTGCTGTCGGGCACGCTTGATGCGGTGATTGACCAGAACGCGCGTGCACAAGTCACCGAGATATTGAAAACGCTTGGTGCAGCGCTGGAGGGGAAGGACCATCAGCCCGAACCATTGCAGCTTCAGCTTATCGTGCGCGAAAATCTGCCGCCTCTTTAGCGACCATCAGACCGCACGAGAATTTTCACGCCAAATGGCCAATGCTTCAGCCCAGGATGGCGTATTCTTCGAATGATAGCCATGCACCTTGCCGGTTCCGATGGATTTGAATGCTTTCATAGCTTTTAGATGGGCAGCGGATCTCAGGTAGGTGAGCATGGCCTCACGCGATGTCCAGACAGTCAGTGTGTGATGAATGCCGTCGACCTTGCGTGCATCGGTTGAGAGGTTACCTGGTGCACTGGATGCTTGCGAAAAAGAGCGCATGGCGTGCCAGGAGAAGAGAGGGGCTTGCAGCGGCGATCTTAGTTTCAGGCCTGTGATCGAGACATAGATTTCGCTTGCTCCCTCTTTCATTCCGCAGCCACCTGCACATTAGCTGGCAATCCAACATCATTGGCTGGACTGTGCTGCTTGCTGGCTCTGCTTCCCTCCGATTGCTCGCCCAGCTTTATTGCCCGGCGCGCATAGGCGAGCACGAACATGGGCGGTGTAAAGTAGAACGAAACGACTGTGGACAACAGGACGCCACCTGCCACCGACATAGCAAAGGGTGGCCAGAACCCACCGCCAGCCAAGATCAGGGGCAGGAATCCGCCAAAGGTGGTGATGGTAGTGGAGACGATGTGACGGCTTGAGCCCATCAACACGTCCACCATTGCTGATTTGTCGCCACGCATGGCGCCTTCACTGGCTTGCAGACCCGTGAGGATGATGATGGCCGCGTTCACAGAGACGCCAATCGACCCGATCACACCAATGATGGCATTGATGCCAAAGGGATATTGGAAAACGGCCAGCGCAAGCATAGAGAGCCCAGCACTGAGGCCGCAAACAACCAAAGCAATGGCGGTGAGGCGGAACGCGTTGAAGGTGAGCGCGATGGCCGCGATGGTCAGCGTGATGATGAGGCCGAGGGACGCCAAAAGGTCGCCGAGCGTGCTGGCGCGCGCATCACTGTCTCCTCCTAGCTCCATCCGGTAGCCGGGTGGTAGAGCAAAGCCAGCCTCATCAAGAGCTGCCTGGACTTCAACAAGAGCCTCTTCGGGCAGCACCCCGCGCAGGATGAACGCCTGAACGGTGTTGGCGCGTTCGCCATTGCGGCGGGTGATGGTGCTGGCCGCCGGTTCAAGGCGGATGGTTGAAATGGCCGAGAGAGGCATGGCTGGCCATTGGCCCTCTGCGGATCTCTGCGCCGCGCTAGGCAGAAGGATGGGCAGGTCGCGGATCGCTTGAAGATCGTCCCGGCTCGCATCGCCAAGGCGCACACGAATGGGCAACTCTTCGGCGCCCTCCACCATCGAACCGCCGGTCACGCCTTCCAGACTCGCCTGCAGCTGGCGGGCGATTCCTCCCAGATCGAGGCCGATCAGGCGTGCCTGTGCTTCATCCACATCTATGATGGCTTTTGGCGCGCCTGGACCAATGGTGCCGCGCACCATGAGAACGCTATCGACGCTCGCTATGATCTGCTGAGCTTCGTCTCCCAGCTCACGAAGCGTTTGTATGTTTTCTCCGATCAGCCGGATTTCGACAGGTGCCGCCACGGGTGGGCCTTGGACTAAGCCGCGTACGAGCACTTCTGCTTCTGGGGCGGTCATTGCGAGATTGCGCTGAAGCTCCGGCAGTAAGGCCTCGGTCGCGTCGGGCGAGGTGGTTGTGATGAGCGCCTGGGCGTGGCCCGGTGCGTTCTCTCGTGCGCCAACGATGTTGTAGTAGAAAGCCGGACCGGACCGCCCAACCACCCACATGATTTGGTTGATGCGATCATCAGCGCGCAATTGTTCGTCGATCTGAGCAACTGTCTCTTGCGTTGCCGTAATGGCGCTTCCAGGCGGCAAGTCGATCTCAATATAGAACTGATCGCGATCAACGCCTGGAAAGAACTGCGCTGTAAGTGTTGGTAGGCTGAGAAAGCCCATAATGGGTAGAACCAAAGATAGCGCGATGGAGCGGATAGGGTTTGCCACCGCCCAGCCAAGCGATGCTTTGAAGACATGCGCGATGACTCCGCCTTGCAATCCGCCGCGCTTCCCGTTGGCGGGCAGCAGATGTCCGGCGATGGCTGGCGTTAGGGTGATCGCCACAACGAACGACCAGCAAAGCATGATAACGACGGCGATGGCGATGGAGCCAACAAAATCCCCAGCCGGACCCGGCAGAAGGATGAGCGGTGTAAAGGAGAGTGCGGTGGTGACGGTGGAAGCCAACAGCGGTGCGAACAGTCGTCTGACCGACCGTCGCACCGCCTCTACACGTGTCATACCTTTGGCAAGGCGCTGTCCCACTTCGTCAGTCATGACAATGCCGGCATCGACCAAGAGACCAAGCGCAACGATGAGCCCGGTCACCGACATTTGATGGATCGCCAATCCGATAAAGTTCATGGTTGCGAGCGTCGCCAGCGTCACGATGGGCAGGATCAGCGCAACAATCATCGCAGAGCGAAAGCCGAGCGTGAGCAAGAGCACACCAACGACCAGTGCCACACCGATGGCCATGTTGGTGCCGACCTCCAACAGGCGGTCGCTGGTGTAGCGGCTTTGATCGAAGGTTAGATCGAGCGCCAAACCGCCCGGCACAAGCTGACTGTAGTCGCCTATAGTGTCGCGGACGAACCCCGCCCAGACATCGACCTGAAGACCTTCTTCGAGTTTGGCGCCAAGCAGGATTGCAGGCTGGCCGTTGTAAAGAGCGCTTTCTTCGACTGGCAGTCGTGGGCCACGGGTGATCTCAGCGATCTGATCCAGATACGCCACGCTTCCATCGGCGCTTTGCCGCACAACGATTTGGCTCAAGCGATCCAGTGCCTCGACCTCGCCATCAATGTTGATCAGAAAATCGCTTTCGGTTCCGCGCACGCGACCGGCCTGACCCTTAGCGTCAGCTTGCGCAATGGCTTGAGACACATCCGAAGCTGACAGGCCAAGCGCAGCGGTGGCCACGGGATCGAGACGTACCAAAACCTCATCCTTGGGCAGGCCGAACAGATCAACGGCTTCGGTTCCTGGTATGTTGCGTAGTTCTTGCGCTAAATCGCGGGCATAGCGGGCGGCGATGGTCGGTGAGATGCCCGCCCTTTGGCTGCTGATCGCCACGATGGCGGCGTAGGCGCTGCCACCGCCCGTCTCAAATTCAGGTTCCAGAGCATCGGTGGGTAGCGCGGGGGAAAGGTCGGCGAGATCATCGCGGATTTCTGCCCATACCTCTTCAATGCGATCATCGGGAACTGTGACGCCCAGCTCAACGGACACAATTGAAATGCCCGTGGAGGAGGCTGAGGTGATCACGTCGACCTCGGCCACTTCGCGCAGCACATCTTCCACCTCGGCGGTGACCAGCGCTTCCACCCGAGCGGGATCGGCTCCAGGAAACACCGTTGTGACAGTGGCAAAGAGGTTGGTGATGGTTGGGTCTTCTTGGCGACCTATGGCCAACAGAGACGAGAGACCGGCAGCTATAATCACAAGCAAGGCGAGGGCGATAAGGCGCGGTTGGCGGAAGGTGAGGCTTTCCATCAGCGTTCTCCTTGCTCGGTTCGTTCATTAGCCAGACGCACGTGCGCACCGGGCACCACGCGATGGGCGCCATTGTCGATGATCATGAGGTCGTCGATGAAGGTGCCCCGGACAAAGGCTAGATCACCCTCCAAGTGCAGCACTTCGACAGCTTCCAGGCCAACTGTGTAGGTGCTGGTTTCTACCGACGGGGTTAGGGAGAGAAGCGTCCATAGACCGCGCACGCCATCTTGCAGGGCGGTCACGGGGACCACATAGCCCAACTGATCAATGACAGGCTGTAAAGTGAGGGTGCCAGCCTCCAAGTAAACGGGATCGTTGGTATCAATCTCAAAGAGTGCGGTGCGTGTACGCGTCTGCGGGTCAAGGTCTGGGCGAAAGCCTTCAAACGCCGCGTCATAGTCGACGCCATTGATGGTGATGCTGACGTTGTCGAGCTCGGTTAGACTTGATGCCAGAGCTGGATCGACGCCAACGCGAAACAGCGGTGTACTGTCCTCCAGCAGGTTCACAATAGGTTGGCCGACTGAGGCAACTGTACCATCATCCACCAGGCGTGATGCGACTGTTCCATCAAAAGGTGCAACCAGCTGTGTTTGTGACAGCTGCACATCAATCCGGGTCATGCTGGCATCAATTTCAGCGATGCGCGCCTCTAGATCGGCCAGGGTTAAGCGCGCGGTGTCGAGTGTTTGTTCCGAGGCGAAACCCCGATCCCGTAGTTCGCTTTGACGCTGGGTGGTTAGTTCGGCCAGCTCCACCTGGGCCTCGATGGCGCGGCGCGAGGCTTGAAGGCGCTGGCGCTCAGCATCCAAGATCCGCGTGTCGAGTTGGGCAATGACTTGACCGGCTTGCACAACGTCGCCCTCATCGACGAGCAGTTGCTCGATTTCCCCGGCTTGTTGGAATGCGAGGCTGACACTTTGTGCCGCTTCGACCTGTCCTTGAAAGCGACGTGTGACGGTGAGACCGGATTGGGGCGAAATGGTTGTCGCGCTCACGACAGTGATCGGGGCTGGCGATGGACCAAGCACCGCATCGGCGCGCTCGGAGAGCAACGTCACGCCGCCTAGGACAAGTCCACCAGCGAGCAGAATGACGGCACTGGTACCGCTTAGAGTTAGGAAGCGTTTGACAAGGCGCGGGCCAAGCGGCGATTTGGAAGGTGTCCGGTTCATGGGTGTCTCTTGCCTTCTTGGTAAGCATCACTTACTTCATCGCCGACCACATATGTAAACGTCACTTACTTTGACAAGGCCCTAAGGTGCAATTTGTGAAAAAAGAGCCTCAGACATCTCAGCCAACCGACAGGCGCGAGGCCTATCATCATGGAGATTTGCGCGCGCATCTCATTGAAACTGTTCGACAATTGGTGGAACAAAAGGGCGTCGACGGGTTTTCCATCTCTGAAGCAGCGCGGATGGCGGGCGTCAGCAGTGCAGCGCCTTACAAGCACTTTCACGACAAGATGGAGATCGTTCGCGCCGTGGCATTGGAGGGTATGCACCGGCTAGGCTCCGCGATGCAGCAGGCGGCCGATGGAGCATCCGCCGCCAATTTTGGAAAGATCGATGCGGTGGGCCAATCCTATGTAGATTTTGCCCGTGCGGAGCCGGGTGTTTTTCGGTTGATGTTCGGACTAACCGAAACCCATGCCAGTGACCCGGAGATTATGTGCACGGGGCAGGAGACCTATGGCATCGTGCTGCGTGAAGTCGCCGCTGCGATGCCTGAAGGTACGAGTGAGACTGATGTTCAGCTAAGATCGTACCTTTTGTGGACGTTCGTGCACGGCCATTCGTTTTTGCAAATCGATGGGAAGGTTGAGGCGAGCAAGATGGCTGCCTCGGAGGATCAACTGATAGCCGAAATGTCTAAGCGCATTCTGAGCAACTAGATGCGAGCACCATGCGTATTCGCGATCACGCTAAGCAACACACTGTTCGTACTGGTCAATCTGAGTTGCACCGATCATTGAGCCGAGCGCCTCGCGCTTAAGCGGCTTGTCAAGAAAGTGCACATCTGGGTGGGCATTGCGAAAGGCGTCGGCGTCGCATTGCAGCAGTGGGACGGTCATCATGACGGCCACGCTTTTGATCAGCCCGCCGAGTTTGCAAGACCGGATTTGATGCAGGAATTGCACGCCGTTGAAATGCGGCATGCGAAAATCCAGCAAAAGCAAATCAACGGCGTCGCCTGTACTATTGATTTTTTTGGATAGGAAGAACGCCAACGCCTCACGTGAGTCGACAAACTGGTCAACGTGCGAAAACCACTGGGTTGCATCGATTGTGCGGCGAACAAAAAACTGATCGACCTCGCAATCGTCGAGGATGACAACGCTGCGTTTGTTTTCCATAGCGCTTCTGCCTTGCTTCGCTTTTGTTGGAATAGTGTACAATCATTCTAATGTATTGGGCAATTGATGAATGCTAGAACCTTCGTGCCATGAACCGCAGATTTGCTCGCGCCTGACGCCAGCTTCCCATTGCCTTGACGGTTTGAGGCGCTCCGTTCGACACAAAACTTGGTGCAGAGGGTACGGAAGTCCAGAATGACCTATGTGATTGCGCCGCCAGAACAGCCAGCACTTCCCGTTGTTGGCACGGACCATCTGTTCCCAGTGAGTCGCGTCTTCTGCATCGGACGCAACTATGCTGCGCATGCCGTTGAAATGGGTCATGATCCCGGCAAGGAAGCACCATTTTTTTTCTTCAAGAGTCCGTCGAGCCTAACCAGCGATGGTGTGTTTCCTTATCCTTCCATGTCGAGTGATGTGCACCATGAGCTGGAGATGATTGTCGCGCTCTCCAAAGGGGGCAGTGACATCGGTATTGATCAGGCCCGTGATCATGTTTTCGGTTACGGGGTTGGGCTCGATATGACGCGTCGTGATCTCCAGGGCGAGGCCAAGGCGATGGGCCGTCCATGGGAGGTCGGCAAATCGTTTGAGAAGTCGGCCCCCTGCGGACCGCTCGTCCCAGGAGCGGTATGCGGTCATCCTGAGGAAGGCGAGGTGACGCTGGAGATCAATGGGGAGCGGCGTCAGAGCGGTGACCTCAACCAGATGATCTGGAAGGTTCCGGAAGTCATTGCGATTCTATCGCGCTACTTCGTGCTGCAATCTGGCGATGTGATCATGACTGGTACGCCGTCTGGTGTTGGGCCAGTTCAGCGTGGTGATGTGATGCACGGCCGTATCGTTGGCATCGGCGAACTGACAGTGCGTGTGACCTGAAACTGGCCTTACTGTGCGAGAAACGCGTTGCCGTCGACCACCACTCCCATCGCTTGAAACCCATCATCAAGCAGTGTGAAGCTCGCGCGGTGTCCTATTTGAACGGTGCCGAGTTCTCCTGACAAACCCAATGCTTTGGCCGGGTTCAAACTCGCCATCCGCATGGCTTGAGCTGGCGACATGTCCATCAACGCGATGGCGTTACGTACAGCTTGATCCATTGCCAAGTGGGCACCGGCGAGTGTTCCGTCTGGCCCTGTCAGACGACCTTGGTTAAGCGTGATTGGCGTACCGTAAAGGTCGAAGCTGGTTATTGTGCCAGCGAGCGTCTTCATGGCGTCAGTTACCAGGCACAAACGGTCAGGCATCAGCTTAGCGACCATAGCAAGATTTTGCTGATCGACATGCAAACCGTCGGCGATGATGCCCGCAAAGAGTTCTGGGCACATCAATGCGCAACCAACCACGCCGGGATCACGGGCTGAGATTTGCGATTGGGCATTGAAAAGATGTGTTACGCCGCTGACACCGGCCTCAATCGCGCGCTCCACTTCCGATTTTGTGGCGTTGGAATGACCGATGAAAACACGAGTGCCAGACGCTACCAGTTGGCGGATTAGTCCGTGACTCTGGCACTCTGGCGCAAGGGTGAGAAGCACGGTCCCATTGGCCTGATTTATCACATCCACATCAGCCGGTTCGAGCGAGCGAATGAACTCTTTCGGATGGATGCCAGGGCGCTCTGGTGACAGAAATGGTCCCTCCAAATGGACGCCGAGAATGCCCGGTACTTCGCGATCTAGCGCCTCATTGGCCGCTGTAATGGCTTTGGTGTAATCGGCTTTTGGTGCTGTGATGAACGTTGGCATGATATGCGCGGTCCCGCCGTTGCGCGCCCCACTTGCTATACGCGCGATGGCGTTCGTAGTCGGTTCCTCATTGAACTGCGTATCGGCTGCACCATTGATCTGGATGTCAATGAAACCGGGCGCCGCCACTTTTGTTTCTATGGTGCCGGATGGCACGGTTTCTCCAGCACCTAACGGTTGGACATCTTCGATGATGCCGTCCGCAATGGTGATCAATTGGTTGGCGCGTGACTCGTCGGCTAAACCATCATAGAGATCGCGAGCGAAGATCGTGTTGATGGGGTCGCCATGATCAACCAAGGTCTGGCTCCTCACCATCAGGATGGATTTCCAGATAGTAATCGATCATGCACAGCTTGGCTGCTGCCTCTCGATCAACAACAACGGTTGTTCTGGGATGCATCTGAAGGGCAGTGGCCGGGCAATCGGCTCCCAATGGCCCCTCGATCATGCGAGCGACGGCTTCAGCCTTTGACGAGCCTGTTGCAAGCAGAACCGCGTGACGCGCGTCCAGAATGGTCGCGATGCCCATCGTGATGGCGTAGCGCGGCACGTCTTTTGGGTCATCGAAGAAGCGCGCATTGGCCTCACGTGTGCTGCGCGTCAGTGTCTTGATGCGCGTGCGCGCGCCTAGGCTGGAGGTTGGTTCATTGAAACCGATGTGACCATTGTGACCGATGCCGAGCAGTTGCAGATCGATACCGCCTTTGGCAGCTATCGCCGCTTCGTAGCGTTCGGCTTCGGCATAGGGGTTTGGAGCATTGCCGCGGGGCAGGTGACAAGCTTGTGGGTGCAAATCAACGTGGGAGAAGAGCAGTGCTTCCATCGTTTGCCGATAGCTTTGGGGATGGTCTGGCGATAGGCCGACATACTCATCCAAATTGAAAGTCGTCGTGGTTGCAAAGGACAGTGAGTCAGTGCGGTGGAGCGTGACAAGGTCGGCATAGACCTGCTCCATTGTGGAGCCAGTGGCGAGCCCAAGAACAGGTTGATCTGTCGTTGCGACGGTGTCAGCCACAAGGCCAGCGGTGCGGGCGGCAGCACGCTCAGCGGTGGGCAGAACAAGAACCTTCATCGCGGGCGCATCCTATCAGAGCCTACGGCCATTGGATGTGAAGAGGTAGGACGCTCCGTTCGATACGCGGAAAGGGACAGGGTCGCCGTAGCCTGGATGTGCGCCCCGCGGTAGCTCGGCAACGATAGCGTCCTCCCGGCTGGCGGCATTGTAAAGGAAGACGTTACTACCAAGGTCCTCCACCAGTTCGCAGATCAAGGTGAAGTCACTTGGTTCATCTTGTCCGCATTGAATCAAATCTTCTGGGCGCACACCAAAAACCGCATCACTTGGCAAGGTAGCCTCGGCATCACGCAGTGGCACAGCAAAGCCTGATACTTCGAGGGTTGGAATGTCGACCAGAGCATGACCATCGTCGTTGGTCCCCGTCACGTGTGCTGGGATCAAATTCATTTGTGGCGACCCTATGAAGCCTGCGACAAAAGTGTTGTCGGGATCAGTGTAGAGTTCGTTTGGTGTGCCCACCTGCTCAATGCGCCCGTCACGGAGAACAACAATGCGTGTGGCGAGTGTCATCGCTTCCACCTGATCATGGGTCACATAGATCATGGTTGCGCCAAGCTCGCGGTGCAGCTTGGCGATTTCCAAACGCATTTGAACACGCAGTTCGGCGTCGAGGTTCGATAGCGGCTCATCGAACAAAAAGACTTTCGGGTCACGGACAATTGTGCGTCCGATGGCAACGCGCTGGCGCTGACCTCCCGATAGCTGTTTGGGCTTGCGATCCAGATAGTCCTCCAGCTGCAACGTTGCTGCTGCCTTCTGAACCAGGATTTCACGCTCGGATTTGGGAACACCGGCCATTTCCAGGCCAAAGCTCATGTTCTCGCGCACGCTCATATGCGGGTAGAGAGCGTATGTCTGGAAGACCATGGCGACACCGCGCTCGGAGGGTTCTTTGCCGGTGACATCAACGCCGTCGATGGCGATGGTGCCGCCTGAGACGGTTTCCAGGCCTGCAACCATTCGCAGCAATGTGGACTTTCCGCAGCCGGATGGGCCAACGATGACCATGAACTCACCGCTTTCCACGGTCAGATCCAAAGGCTCGATCACCCGGACCGAACCGAAGGATTTGCTGACGCCTTTCAGCTCAGTGACGGCCATGGGCGAACTCCAAACATAGCATTATTTGACAGCTCCTTCGGTGAGGCCGGTGACAAACCAGCGGCCGATGAAAGCAAACACAATCACCACCGGTAGGATGGCAAGGCTCGCCCCGGCGAGCAGTAATCCCCAATCGACCTGGTACTGGCCGATGATGCCGGAAAACCCGACCGGAATGGTGCGTCGCGCATCCGAGAGGATCATCACCGAGGCGAACACATATTCGGTCCAGGAGGTGACAAAGGCGAAGATTGCCACCGCTGCGATACCAGGTGCGGTGAGTGGGATCATGATGCGCCAAAGCACCGTTAGCGGTGGTCCGCCATCGAGCCGAGCGGCTTCCTCAATCTCTTTGGGTATGGAAGCGAAAAAGGATCGCAGCATCCAAATTGCAAAGGGCAGAGCGAAGGCCACATTGACGATGATGAGGGCCAAACGTGTGTCCACCAATCCTGCTTTGGCGAACATGCCGAAGAGTGGGATCAGCACGACGATCGATGGGAAAGCGTAGGCGAGCAAAATGATGCGGTAGTAGGTTTCGCGGCCTTTGAATTCCAAGCGGAAGAAGGCGTAACCCGCGGGGATCGCCAGCAGCAGTGTGATGAGAGCTGACAGGCTGGAAACGACCAACGAATTGACCAAATACGTTCCGTAGTCCGAGGACGAGAGCAGCTTTTGGTAGTGTTCCAACGTGAACGATTGCGGGAACATCGTCGGGACGCGAGCGATGATTTCCTGGGGTATCTTGAAAGATCCAGAGACCACCCACCAGAACGGCAGCCCGACCAACGCCACGAAGAAAAGCACACCCACAACAAGCAGGGCATTCCATTTCAATCCACGCGTCATCTTTCCTCTCCGGAGCGCGCGAGGGATCGGGTGGCCAGCACCGCAAAGGCCATGAGAAGGATTGTTGCAAGCACAGCGATGGTTGCGGCCTCGCTCATCCGGTAGCTGCGGAAGGCGGTCTCATAGATGAGGATGGGGAGCGTGCGCGTACCGCCTGCTGGCCCCCCCTGCGTCATCAGCCAGATGATGTCGAACACGTTGAAAGAGAGCAGCGTACCGATGATCAGCAACACGGTGAGCGTCGGTGCCAACAGTGGCCATGTGATGCGGGTGAAGCGCTTGAAGGCGTTTGCCCCATCGATGCGTGCAGCTTCATAGAGCTCGGTTGGTATGCGCGAAAGGCCAGCCAGCATCATCAGCGCAATGAAAGGAAACCATCGCCAGGAATTGATGAACACCAGTGTGGCAAAGGCGCTTTCTGGCGTGGCAAAAAAACCAACTGGGCGATCCAATATTCCAAGTTGCATCAGGAGCGGATTGATCATGCCGCCGGATGTGGAGAACAACCAGCGCCAGATCATCACCACAACGACGGTGGGCACGATCCAGGTGAGGATGATCCATGTGCGCGCGACGCGTACACCGGGGAACTTCTGATGGAGGATAAGCGCTGCGGCAAGCGCAAGAACTGTTTGAACAACCGCATTAGCTAATACCCAAACAAGGCTTAGCCCAGCCGACTCCCAAAAGGCGGCATAGGTTAGGATGAAGCGATAGTTCTCAAACCCAACCCACTGGCCGCTGGTGCCAATGCCGCGGACATTTTGTAGGCTGAGTATGAAGGCAGAAACCAGCGGCCACGCAAGGGTGGCCGCCAGAAACAGCAGTGCCGGGGCGACGAACGCGAAAGCAAGGACCGGTTTGCGTGCCACGGCGAAGCCTTCAGTTTAGCGTGAGAGGTCTTCCATGCGGGCCTGGCCTGCTTCTACTGCGTCTGCGGGCTCCATGTGGCTGACGACCACGCTTTGCAGGGTTTCAGCGAGCACGTTCTGCGCCGAAATGGATGCAATTGCTGGGAACACACGGCCAGAGGTAAAGCCGAAAAGCTTGCCGTTCTGGCCGTTCGCGATGACCGTTTCGATCTGATCGCGATACTCTTGCACAACCGGGTCGCTCCAGAACGACTCCGCCGTCGCACCATCGGCTGTCACCGGCATGAAGAGGCCCGGCTCCATGTTGAGGAAGCGGCCATAGTTTTCTGGCTGAAGCAGGAAGCGAATGAACTCTTGTGAAGCTTCTCGCTCGGCTTCTTCCTGGCTCAGCAGCATTACGGCATTGGCGTAGGCAATGGTGGCATTGTCGTCTGAGCCATCGCGGGTTGGTATGGCAGCAACGCCTAGATCGGATGCATCACCTTCAGCCTGGTTTTCATAGGTGGAGATCACCGTGAACTGCATGATCATGCCGCAGCTGGCCGATGCAAAGCAGGCTTCGGCCTCGCCCCATGTCCAAGACGTTGCGTCCGGTGGAGAGAACTCCATCATGGAATTATAGAAGTCGTACGCGGCGACTGTGTCCTCGTTATCGAACCGTAGACTGCCATCTTCGTCATAGATTTCTGAAGCGCCGCCATTGACCATGACCGAGTAAATCGTCTGGTCGGTGTAGAGCTGGCGGTTGGCTGGCAGCCCCATACCAAAACGGCCATCGGTGGTGAGAGCTTCAGCGGCTGCGTGCCACTCGTCCCAGCTTGTGGGCACGTCGATGCCAGCCTCTTCCAGCACGCTTTTGCGGTACCAGAGATTGAGCGTCATGTTGTAGAGCGGCACCGCCCAGACGCCATCATCATAGCTGTAGGCTTCAACAGTGCTATCCACAAAATCGTGCTCAGCGTCGAGCTCAGTCACGAAATCTTCCACCGACGTCAGTGCACCCATTTCTTTCAGGATGGGTGCGAAATCAGGAATGGCGAACAGCATATCTGGCCCGGTTCCAGCGGCCAGTGCGGCAGGCGCTTTGGCATAGATCTCGCCCCAGTTTTGCGGTTCCTGCGAGACCACAATGTCCGGGTTGGCGGCGTTGAACTCGTCGATCAGCATTTGGATGCGTTCCACCCGGTGTGGCGGTTGCTCCATGTGCCAAAGCGTGATCTCGACAGCGTCGGCAAACGCCGTTGCTGGAACGGTCAGCATGGCTGTTGCGAGCAGTGTTCTGAAGGCGATTTTCATACCATGTCCCTCCCTGTGGGATCTGTTGTCACGGGGCATTCTACAGGTGTCGGTTGCGCTTGGCGTAGCGCTCGACCAACGCCCTGTTGCTCTCCTTCGCGCCGGGCATGTTGGCGCTCAGGTAGATCGGTGGTTCGTGTTGCTCGGCCAGCCGGTGGGCGACTTCGGCGAAGATGGCGTTGATGATGGCGACACCGATGGCGGTGGACGCCGGACCTGACTTCAAATCAGTGCCAGGCAGTTGCACGATCGCGTCGCCAGGCGGCGTGCCATTGTCGATGACGATATCAGCCACATCAGCGAGTTTTTCCCGACCATTGGCGCTGGCGGTGGAATAGGCCACAGATGTGATTGCGATGACCGTGCAACCGATCTGTTTGCCTAAGCGTGCCGCTCCCAGTGGTGCAGCATTGGTGCCGGAGTTGGACGCAACAAAAAGCACATCGTTGCTGGTGATCGGATAGCGATCAAACAGCGGCTTGATCACGCCTTCATTGCGTTCCATGGCCGTCGATGCGATGGCGCCCTCGTGAAGCATCAGCCCAGATGCGAGAATGGGCACGGTAAAGGCTGGGCCACCGGCGCGGTAATGCACTTCTTCAGCCAGCATGTGTGAATGGCCGGTGCCAAACACGTAGACCAAGCCATCCTTGCTCACCGTTTCAACAATGGCATTTATGGCAGCTGCCATCGGCTTGGCAGCCTCGTTCTTTAGCGCGCTGAGCCGCTGGCAGAGTTCATCCAAATACGCGTTAGCAACAGAGTTCATGCGTGCGCCTCGGCAGGGATGGTGAGTTGAACCTTCATCTGGAAAGCATTGCCACGATAGGTGGACCTTACAAACTCGAAGGGTCGGTTGGTGTTGTCGAAGGTCAACCGGGTTTGCATGAGGACCGCCGCACCTGGGTCAATGCTGAGCGTCAGTGCGATGGACTGATCGGCCAGCGCAGCTTCCAGCGTCTGCTCGGCAATGACCGGTACGATGCCAAAGTGACGCTTAAGGTTGCCGTAAAGCGAGGATGTCGCAAAATCAGCCTTTGATAGCAGATCGGGCGCACGCGCTGCGTCGATCTCCGTGCGTTCAAAGGCGACCGGCATTTCATCGGCCAGACGAACACGCGTCAGACGGTACACCAACTGTTTAGGACCAAGCTTGAGCGCTTTGGCCGCTTCGTCTGTTGGTGCGCAATGCTGTGCCTCCACAACAATACTTGATGTTGTGCGCCCTTGGCGTTCCATCTCTTCAGTGAAGCCAGAAAGAGCTGAAAGCTCCTGCCGGATACGCGGTGTGCCGACGAAGGTGCCGTGGCCAACCCGTGTTTCCAACATGCCGCGCCCAGCCAATTGTTCGAGCGCTTTGCGCGCGGTCATGCGGCTGATGCCAAGCTGTTCTGCCATGGCCCGCTCAGAGGGTAACTGCTCACCCGCTTTTAAACGGCCGGACAGGATGTCGGCTTCCAACGCCGAAGCGATCTGTCGGTAGCGGGCCTGCTGAGGTTCAGGCATGGATGACGGTTTCCGTAGACAGCAAAGGACTATACCAGTACAAAAATGGTATATACCAATTTTTGGATTGGCAAGGGCCGATGGTTCGATGCGAGTTGTTGGGTGGTACCGGTTAGTGAAGAAGGGCGTCGCGGTGCTTTGCGAAACGGTCGCGAGCCTCAACCCAAGACTGGTGTGATGCCGTTTCCGGTTGGGTTAGCGTCCCGGTTGCCGACGTGGCCCGCGATGCCTCTTTTACGCTTGCAAATGTGCCAATAGCGGTGGCAGCCAAGAGGGCTGCACCCTTGGCACCGAACTCCGAGCCTTCAGGCACAAGAATGGGCCTGCCAGTCACGTCGGCGATTATCTGGCACCATACTGAGCTATGGCTGCCGCCGCCCGTCAGGGTGATGGGCATGTCGGGTTTGATGGATAGCAGATCCACGAGGTCGGCTATCGCAAACGCGACGCCCTCATAAACGGCACGCACTATGTCAGCGCGGTCGTGGCCAGCATGCAGGCCACAAAACTGGGCTCGAGCGTTAGGGTCGGCGATTGGTGCGATGATGCCGCTCTCGCTCAGATAGGGCAGATACGTAACGCCATTGGCTCCTATTGGCGTGTTGGCGACCATTGCATTGACCTTTGAGAAGCGGTTCGGATCGTCTTTTAGGTCAGGAGCAAAAAGCTTGAGCGTCCAATCGAGGTTGAGCGTTCCTGCCACGTTGACCATCGCGCGATACCAATGCCGGTCTGGCAGAGAGAACAGCAGGCCAAGGTCAGCGGGCGTGAAAACTGGTTCGTCGTGACAGACACCGACCATACAAGTTGTGCCGAGGATTGCTGTCGCTGCACCCGCCTTCAATCCATTGGCGCCGATGACATTGGCAATCACATCGCCTGCACCTGCAACGACGGGAGTACCCGTCTGCAAGCCCGTGCGTTCTGCTGCCTCGGGAGCGAGATGACCAACGACATCTTGGCTGTCTGATACACTGGGCAGTAAGCGGGTCAAGTCGGCGATCCCGAACATGTCCATTAATTCTGGGCTGCGATCCTGTGATCGTGCGTCGCCGGGAAGTACGGCCGCTTCGCTTCGGTCTGCCGCAAAAGTTCCTGTGAGGTGATGGCGCAGGAAATCCTTGTAGGTGAGCACGTGCGCCGTTCGCGCTAAGAGATCCGGCTGGTTTTGTTTGAACCAGGCGAGAACTGGTAGGGTGCAGCCTTGCTGCAGCACCGACCCGGACACCGAAAAGATGTCCGACATAAGCGATGGGCGGTCAGCTATCATGGCTTCGAGTAAGTCTTGGCTGCGGCTGTCCTCCCAGTTGATGCCTGCTCGCAGGGCTTTGCCGTCTTCGTCCACCAGCCAAGCACCGACCATGGCGCCTGAAATCCCGATAGCTTTGATGGCTTCTTCGTGACCTTTGATGGTTTCAGCAATAACGTGCTCAAGCGCATCGAGACAGGCTTGTGGATCGGCTTCGACCCAGCCCTGCTGAGGTCGTTGCAATGGCGTATGGGCGCTTGCGACGCTGACTTGCCTACCGGTCGCATCAAAAACTGCTGCCTTCAGCACCGAGGAGCCAGCATCAATCCCAAGAAACAGGTTGGCCATCACGTCTCCCAAGCACATGCTTTGCACAATCGGGAGCGTGCATAGCGATCTTTGCGTCGCTCTGCCAATGCGCGAGCGCAAAGAACTGGCATCAGATGCTCACATCTTGGCTTGATCGTGGGGCATCGCGGTGCTCAACTGCGCGTGAAAAAAAGAGCCGCCCATATCTGTCCATAAGAGCGGCCGATCTATTGGGAGACCTTTGATGAGCGCTGATCTTGCCACCTATATTCGCGACACCAAGCAGCATTTGCGCGGTTTGCAAGATGTGAAAGCAGCCTTCAACTCAGTGCGCGAGGCGATGCTGCGTGAGGTCGACACCATTGCCGAGAACGACGCGCAAGGCCGCCCAAATATACCGGAAGTGAACTATGCCGATGTGCAGGCGGGTCGTGTTCCTGCTGCAACCGTCGATGCCATTCGCCGCACCGGAACCGCCATTGTTCGTGGTGTTTTTCCAAAGGCGCAGGCGGAAAGCTGGAACGCGGAGCTTGGTGATTACATCGCTGAGAACGACTATCTGGCCAAGCAAAAAGAAAAAGCTGGCATGGACAAATACTTCAGCCAGTTGAAGGCCGGAGCGCCGCAGATCTACGGGCTATACTGGTCCAAGCCGCAGGTTATGGCGCGGCAGGCAGAAAGCATGGCGGCGACCAAAAGCTTTCTCAACCGGCTCTGGGATGTTGATGGTCCGATGGGCGATGAGTTCGATCCCGACATGGACTACGCCTATGCGGATCGCACGCGCCGCCGCGAGCCCGGCGACACGACTTTGGGCCTTTCACCGCATATGGATTCAGGGTCGTATGAGCGTTGGGTGGACCCGGCCTATCAACGCATCTATGGCGCGATCTATGAGGGGCATTGGCAGGATTACGACCCCTGGAAGGCGACGTTCCGAACGCAAACACGCGAGTATGCATCGCCTGCTGTCTGCTCCATGTTCCGCACCTTCCAAGGTTGGACATGCTTGACACCACAAGGTCCCGAGGATGGCACACTGCGGGTGATCCCATCGGCAAAGGGTATCGCCTACATGCTGCTGCGCGCGCTGCAAGACGATGTGGCTGACGATGATCTCTGCGGTGCTCAACCTGGCCGCGCTTTGTCGTGCAGCCCAGACTGGCATCAGGACATTCTCAACGGATTGGTTTCTATTCCGTTGGTCGAGCCAGGTGATACGGTGTGGTGGCATCCAGATGTGGTGCACGCTGTGGGTGATGAGCATCACGGCAAAGACTATGCGAACGTGATCTACATTGCTGCCTCGCCCAAATGCGCGAAGAACGAAGCCTATGCCCGTAAGCAGGCGGAAAAGTTCCTGGCTGGTGAAAGCGCCCCTGACTTTGCTGCTGAAAACTATGAGGTCGACTTCAAGGGACGCGCGACGCTGGATGATCTGACCGAGCTTGGTCGCGCACAAATGGGGTTCTAGCGGCGCAATCAAATGTCATTGAATGATGTTTGATAAAAATGACATTGCGTTGATCGTCCGAATAGATGGTATTCGCGCCTTGAGCTTTGCGTGGCGGGCGCCTATCACGGTTGCCTTGTTGTAAGGAGCCCTGCCATGTCCGCCACCCATTCTGATCTTGCCTCGATGATCGGCAACACGCCGCTCATCCGCCTTCGCGGACCGTCCGAAGCGACGGGCTGCGAGATCTTGGGCAAGGCAGAGTTTCTCAATCCCGGCCAGTCGGTCAAGGATCGGGCTGCGCTTTACATCATCCGCGATGCGGTGGATCGCGGTGCGCTGAAGCCTGGCGGGACGATTGTTGAAGGCACAGCGGGCAACACCGGCATCGGGCTGGCTTTGGTGGGCGCTTCGCTTGGCTTCAAGTCAGTGATTGTGATCCCTGAAACGCAGAGCCAAGAGAAAAAGGATATGCTTCGGCTGGCGGGCGCACAGTTGGTGGAAGTGCCCGCGGTTCCTTACAAAAACCCCAACAACTACGTGAAGTACTCACAGCGTCTGGCCGATGAACTGGCCAAAACCGAACCCAATGGCGCGATTTGGGCCAATCAGTTCGACAATGTCGCCAATCGTCAGGCCCATATCGAAATGACGGGCCCTGAAATCTGGGATCAAACCGATGGCAAGGTGGACGGCTTCGTTTCAGCGGTGGGTACTGGTGGCACATTGGCGGGGGTTGGCATGGCGTTGCAGCCTAAAGGCGTAACCATTGCGCTAGCCGACCCTGGTGGTTCGGCCATCCATTCCTTTTACACGACTGGTGAATTCAAGGCTGAGGGCAACTCGATCACCGAAGGAATCGGGCAAGGGCGCGAAACGGCCAATCTGAAAGGTTTTAAGCCCGACCGTTCTTACTCCATCCCCGATGATGAAGCGCTGCCCATCGTCTTTGATTTGCTTGAGCATGAAGGGCTGGTTCTTGGCGGGTCATCCGGCATCAACGTCGCTGGTGCGATGCGTCTTGCCCGTGATCTTGGGCCGGGCAAAACCATCGTGACCATCCTTTGCGACTACGGCACGCGCTATCAGTCCAAGCTGTTCAATCCCGCGTTTTTGCGCGAGAAGAGCTTGCCGGTGCCAGCTTGGCTGGAAGGCGAGGGGCGGAGTGTTCCTCAGGTGTTCGAGCCCGTTTGATAGGTCTGCCTCATTTTTCCTCACGACCCATTGTTGTCATTTTTCGCGCTCAACACTTACTTACAAAAGTAAGTTGTCAGGAGACTGCTTAATGTCATCAAAACTTCTCAGTCGACGAACCCTGCTTGTTACCGGCGCGACGGGTGCTGCCGGTCTATTGTTGCCAGCAACAGCGAAGGCCCAAACGGTCGAGCCAACACGTTCCATGCGCGGTGGATCCAACAATTATCGCCCGGGTGCACCAGTCGTGGAGCGGATAGGCGGTGGCGGATTCATGATGGCAGGAACTGTGCGCCGTGCCGGTGACGGTGCGCCGCTTGCCGGTCAGCGCATCCAGATTTGGGCGCACACAACCGAGGGCCATGAGCGCGACCTGCACAGCCATGGTGCCACATTGACCGACGACAACGGGGTTTTCCGCATGGATATGCCACAGATTGTGCCGGCCTTTGGCCAGGCGCACGGGCATCTGGCGTATGACAGCGAAGCCTTTGAAACGGTGTTCCTGCGCCCGGTTATGTCGCGATCCAGCGATACCAGCCTTGAGGCCCATTTCGTGCTGCAACCAGCCTAGGGGCAGGGCTGCCCATGCGTGGGTTGCTGATTTGGGCGGGGCTCCTGCTGGCGCTGGGTATGCCGCTTGTGCTGGCGGCTTTCAGTCCGCAGCTCGCCTGGCGCGAGCCGATCTACATCGCATCAAGTTTTGCAGGCATCATAGGCCTGGGGTTACTTTTGGTGCAGCCTCTTTTGATTGCTGGCTATCTGCCGGGCTTCGCCAAGATTGTAGGCAGACGCATCCATAAAGTGGTGGGTGGAGCGCTGGTTGTTGCAGTGCTTGCACATATTGGCGGCCTCTGGGTCACCAGTCCGCCCGATGTGGTGGATGCACTGCTTTTCGTATCACCAACCCCGTTCTCGCTGTGGGGTGTGATTGCTATGTGGGGGTTGATTGCCACAGCATGTTTGGCCGCACTGCGGGGCATGCTTAGGTTGCGTTGGATCACGTGGCGCGTGCTTCACCTTGGGTTGGCAGCCATTATTGTAGCCTGCACTGTGGCTCACGCCCTACTGATCGAGGGCATCATGGAAAGCCAGTCAAAAGTGTTGCTTTGTGTGTTGGTGGTACTCGCCGCTCTGCCTGTGGCTTTGCATTGGCGGGTAGGCCGCCAATCAACAGCGAGACGTTAGCGCTTTTGGAGCTTCACCATGATTTGCTCATTGGGCCGTGTGGTCATGCGCGCGACGGGACGCACATCGGGGTTTTCGATCTCAATATCGTGGCCGCGAACCAGCCGCGCTAGAAACAACGTGCTTTCAATGGTGGCGAACGCAGCGCCGGAGCACAGCCGTTGGCCCTGTCCAAAGGGGATGTAGCAGCCCGGCGTCATCTCCGCCTCGCGCTCTGGTGAAAAGCGATCCGGATCGAAGACATCTGGATCCTTCCAATAGCACTGATGGCGATGCACCACCCAGGGCGCGATCATCACCAGAGCGCCTTTTTTGATCCGCTTTTTTCCAAGCCGAGTGCTTTGCAGCGCCACACGCGGCAGGAAGGTGATGGGCGGATAGAGCCGCAGCGTTTCGCGAAACATATTACGGGTGAAGGTGAGCTTCTTGGTATGCTCAATGGTGATGGGATCATCGCCTGCCACCGCTTGCACTTCGGCCCGCATGCGTTCGCGGGTCGGGGCATGCATGGCCAGCAGATAGACGGCCCAGGTGAGCGCGCTGGCGGTGGTTTCGTGTCCGGCCAAGAAGAAAACACCGAGTTGGTCGATCAGTTCTTCGCGGGTGAAGCCTTCGCCAGTCTGCTCGTCCCGGGCTGCGATGACTGCTGAGGCAATGTCGTCATAGGTGCCCTTGGGCGCTTCCCTATGACCATCAATCCAGGTGCCCAGATGCGAACGAATACGCGCGCAGGCCGCCAGCACATCGGGTTTTTGCGGCACTTTGCTCCACGCTTTGTCAAAGATCAGCCGGAGCACCTCAACTTGCGCAACAGAGCGCTCGAAAATCGCAAAGTCATCAAAGACTTGGTTGGCGATCTCCGACTTCAGCGAAGAGGAAAACACCGTGCGGCAGATAATGTCAGCTGCCAGATGACCCATCGCCTTATCCAGCGAAAAGGACCGTCCTTGAGCGAGTGTTTTGTCGAAGAATGCTTCGGCTTCATCCACACCTGCGCTCATGGCAGGGAAGGCGCGATTGATGCGCATGGCCGTAAAAGCCGGGTCCACCATGGCACGTTGTCGCCGCCAGGTGTCGCCTGAGGAGACAAAGATGGAGTCGCCGATCAGTGCCTCGGTGGCGTTCACCATCAGGTCGCTTTTGGGAAAAATCTCGTTCTCATCGCTCAAGACTTCCCGGATCAAAGCTGGATCGTTGGCAATGATGATGGACCGGCGGGAATAGCCAAGCGGGCCTATAGGATCGCGATAGGCCGTGATCGGCAACAGGCTGAGAAGATCGCCATCGCCTTGGCGCAGCACGCGGATGAGCGAAACAATGGCGGGCAGAGAAACAGGGCGAGGCGGTATGTAAGGACTGTTCATTATGGCCAATCGGGCGATATTCGCTCTACATTCACCACAAATCTACTGGCTTTGACACCCTCAACTGTCGCATAGTGTGGACATGCAGGCCCTGACGATCTTTGGCATTCCAAGCATTGATGTCTTCCACGCCTTGGTGTGGGGCCACATCGTGTTTGGCGCTGTTGGTCTGGTGATCTTTTGGGTGCCGGTGGCTGGCAAAAAAGGTGGCTGGTGGCACGTGCGGGCAGGTCGCATTTTCACCGTCAGCATGCTTGCCACTGGATGCTTTGCGACATTGATCAGTTTGACAACGCTCTACGATCCGGCGGGCACACACCCGCATCTGATGACCCATCCCGACTTTGGCGATGTCACCGTGATCCGCGACATTTTTGGCTGGCTGATGATTTATCTGGCCATCCTCACCATCAACCTCACTTGGTATGGCTGGCAGACGGTGAAGCACAAGGTGAACCGGGTGGCGATCCGTGATCCGTTGAACCTGTTTCTGCAAGCGGCGCTTTTGGTAGCGACGATCAACTGCACCTACCATGGGCTGGTTGATGGGCAGGTACTGATGATCGGCATTTCCACCATCGGTTACGCAACGGTCGCGACGAACCTCTGGTTTCTCTACAAACCGAAGCCTTGGGTGAAGGACTGGCTGATGGAGCACATCAAAGCGCTGGTGGGCACCGGCATCTCGGTCTACACGGCGTTTTTCGCATTTGGCGCGGTGCGTTTTTTGCCTGAGGCAGCACTCACGCCCACTCTTTGGTCAATCCCGTTGATCGTGGGTCTCTCGATCATCTTCTACCAGTGGTACCGGGTGAAGAACCCGAAGCGGAAGGTGCGGCGGGAAAGTTCCGTACAAGCGGCGGAGTAGGGGCTGTTTCTAGCTCTTGCCCGCTGTTGACCTAGCTAATTGATGACAGCTACGAGCAAAATGGTCGCCAACAAACTGACAGTTTTTGTCAGTTGCTATCCCCTACACTCCATCAAACCTGCAATCCGAGATGGAGAGAACAATGAGCAATCATGTAATCGAAACCGTAACGTTTAAACTCAACGAAGGTGTGAGCCGCGAGCAGTTTGCCGACACCGCAAAGGCATTGAACGACTTCGTCACCTCTCGCCCTGGTTTCATAGCACGCCGCCTGTCGTGCAGCGCCGATGGCGAGTGGATTGAGCACATTGAGTGGGCAGATATGGACGCAGCCAAAGGAGCGGCTGCCGCCATCGGGTCGGTCGAGGGCAACCGGGCTTTCCTATCAGCGATCGACGGCTCAACGGTCAAGATGCATCACACCGAGCTGAAAGTGTCGGTAAACTAGCAGGGCATTATGCGCCGAAGCGAACGGCTCTCGGAGATTGTTGAGATCATCCGTGACGGGCGTCTGCATTTGGCGCGCGATATTGCCGATGCCTTAGAGGTTTCTGAGCGGACAATCTATCGCGACATTGGTGCCTTGATTGCATCCGGGATTCCTGTCGAGGGCGAGCGTGGGGTGGGTTATATGCTCAGGGAGCCTGTGTTCCTGCCCCCGCTCGCGCTGTCGATGATTGAGCTGGAAGCGCTCAGTCTTGGCATGTCTATCGTGCAGGAGGTGGCGGACGAAGAGCTCCGTCTGGGCGCCAATACCCTGCATGAGAAGATCGCCAGCTACGCGCCAAACCGCAAAAAATCACCCAAGAGCTGGGGCTTTGGCCTCTATGAGTTCAAGCGCGTTCGCGCTGGCCTCAAGCATATGCCGCTGTTGCGCCGCGCCATTCGCAATCGTGAGGTCCTGCTGATCACCTATGAGAGCCTGTCAGGAAAGCACTCAGAGCGCATGATCTGCCCGCTTCAGACCGATTATTGGGGTCATGTGTGGACGCTCTCAGCCTGGTGCAAGCTACGAGAGGGTTTTCGATCTTTCCGCATCGATAAGATAGAAGACTGCATCGCAACGGGCCTGACATTTCAAGATGAGCCAGGCAAAACCGTCGAAGATTATTTGAAGCATGTCGAAGCCAACATCCGTTCCGATCACGACCGTTGAGAATTACATCACGAGCAAACTGCCTGGCGTTGTGCCGACTTCGGCATGGGGTGAAGTCTCTTACTTCTATAATCCAGGGCATCGTCTCAAACGCGGCACCTATTTCGCCACCATCAAGCAAAAGGATGGTGAGAACGACAAAGGATCAGGTATCGACCGGGAAGGGGTCTGGCGGCTCAACATAGGCATCTCCCGCGCCAGTTTTGCCGATTTGTTTGGCCGACCGCCTGCGCGACCTGGTAAGGGCGCTATCATTGAAGGGCCTTGGGACTTCACGCAACTCGACCAAATCACGCCGCACCCAATTTATGGCTGGATGAGCTGGATCGCTGTTTTGTCGCCATCCGAAGTAACCTGGCGGACGTGTATCCCGCTGCTCCACGACGCTTACGAGCGGGCAAGAACGTTATATGCAAAGCGAATGCGATAGCGAGCTGAGGCCACGACCGTAGGGCGGATCAATGCTCTCCGCTAAACCTTCACAAATTCACTTGCATCAGGGGCGACTTTCTCCATCACTTTGGCTGAGGGCAGCACGCCCGGCACGCCTGCGCCGGGGTGGGTGCCAGCGCCGACCAAGAACAGGTTTTTGGCTTCCGGAGACTTGTTGTGCGGGCGGAACCAGGCGCTTTGGAACAGCTTTGGTTCAATGGAAAACGCCGCCCCGTTGACCGAGGACAGGCGGTCCTGGAAATCCTGGGGCGTGAGCATGCGTTGGGTGACGATGCTCTGCGAGAGGCCCGGTAGCACCGTTTCTTCTAGGCGCTTCTCAATTGCCTTTCGGTAGGGCTCAGCCTGCCGGCTCCAATTGGTGCCGCTTTTCAGGTTCGGGACCGGTGAGAGCACGTAAAAGGAGTCACATCCCTCGGGCGCGAGTGAGGGGTCGTTGGCCGTCGGTCGGTGCAGATAGAGCGAGAAATCGTCCGCCAGCTTTTTGCGGGCGAAGATGTCCTTCAGCAGCTCTTCATAGCGGGGCCCGAGCACCATGGTGTGGTGCTGGCAATCGTCAAATGTGCGGTTGGTCCCGAAGTACCAGACGAACAGGCTCATTGAAAAGTCGCGGCGCTTCACCTTCGCGTCGGTCCACACCCTGCGTTTGTGTTTGCGTAGAAGGTGCGTGTAGGTGAAGGCGGCATCGGCGTTGGAAACCACCACCGCGCTGTCCAGCCGCTCGCCGCTTTCCAGCGTCACGCCAACAGCGGTTCCGTTTTCGATGCGGATTTCATCCACACCCGCATCGCAGATCACCTCGCCGCCCTGACCCTCGATCAGGTCCACCAGCCCTTGCACCAGCGCGCCGGTGCCGCCCATGGCGTAGTGCACGCCGTATTTGCGCTCAAGATGCGCGATCAGGCAGTAATACGCCGTGGTGGTCAGCGGGTTGCCGCCGATCAGCAGCGGGTGAAAGGAGAACACAATCCGAAGCGCGGGGTCTTTCAGATATTTGCAGACGGTGTTGTAGACCGAGTTGTAGCCGCCTAGCCGGATCAAGTCCGGCGCGCATTTCAGCGTGAAGAGGAGGCTGTGAAAAGGCACATCCACCAGCTGCTCAAAGGCTACCTTGTAGATGTCTTCACTGACTTTCTTGAAGCGCTCAAAGCCCTCCACATCATCGGGGTTGAACCGTGCGACCTCGGCAAGCATCGCCTCATCATCGCCGCTGTAACGAAACACGCGACCATCATCGAAGCGGATGTCGTAAAACGGGTCGGAAGGGCGCAGATCGATATGATCTTCAAAGCGCTTGCCGCACAGCTCCCACAGTTCATGGAACACTTGCGGCGCGGTGATGATGGTCGGTCCGGCATCAAAGGTGAAGCCGTCCTGCGTATAGGTGTAGGCGCGCCCGCCGGGCTTATCGAGTTTTTCCAGCACCGAAACGCGATAGCCTTTTGCACCCAGTCGCACAGCAGCGGCCAAGCCGCCAAAGCCTGAGCCAACCACAATCGCCCGGGGACGAGAATCCGATGTGGTGTCAAGCATGATGCGCCTCTTGTGTGTCAAACATGTTTGACGCTACCAGCTTGGCAAAGGGCGGGCAACGTGATGGGCCGCCGCAGGGAGATAAGGTTTGGTCACGCAGACGGTGCTGCTAACGCTGGGGCGTCTTCCAAAAGGATTGGATATCGCGCGCAGCTTCCACGCTGCTGGTTGGCGGGTGTTGGTTGCCGAGCCCTTTGGATGGCATCTGTGTGCCTTGTCCCGGTCGGTGGCCCAGTCTTTTCGAGTGCCTGCGCCAAACACAGATCAGTCAGCGTATCTGGATGCCCTCCTGGCGCTGATCGCTCGTGAGCGTGTGTCGTTGGTTGTGCCGATCTCCGAAGAAACGATGCATGTTGCTGCGCTTGGCGAACGCCTGCCGGATGATGTGAGGCTGTTCACGGCTGGATCGGATGCTGTCCTTGCATTGCATGACAAGTTTCACTTTGCCGAAGGTTTGCAAAAGGCTGGAGTCCCGGCGCCCAAAACCGCTTTGCTCGGCACATCGGAAGCGCAAGCCATCGCCCAGGCTGGCCCGACAGTTGTCAAAGACCGGTGGGGAGCTTCTGGCTCGAACGTGACGTTTTGTGAGCAGGGCTGGGTGCAGCCAGACAGACCCAATGCTCTGGTTCAAGAACAACTGAAAGGCGACGAGGTCAGCAGTTTCTCCATCGTGCATGCAGGCAAAGTGTCGGCGACGATTGTCTATCAACCGGTCATTCGCGACGGTACCGTTTCAACGGTTTTTGAGCGCATCAATGCGCCAGATGTTGAGACCTATGTTGACCAGGTCGCGCAATCGAGCGGGCATACAGGGTTTCTGTCTCTCGACCTCATGATTAATGGGGCCAATGTCACGGCGTTTGAGTGCAACCCCCGCGCCAACAGTGGTATTCATTTCTTAGAAACGGGCGATATTGCGTGTGCCATCTTGGAGCCAGGTTTCGTGCCGCGCTTCAACCGCCACGCGCGGATGCAGCAGGCCTATCCCACGCTTACCCTGCTTTGGGGGGCGATTGGCACATGGCCGCGCTATCGACAGATCGCCAAGGCACTCTTCACCAGCCGTGATGTCACTTGGTCTTGGCGGGACCCTCTTCCCTTCGCTCTTATGACACCAGCGACGTGGCCGTTGTTACGGCAGGCGATGTTTGACGGGCGCTCTCTGGGCGAAGCTGCGATCCACGATATTGGTTTGTTTGGGCCGTCCGAACGTTGACCAAAGATGATAGGGACAAGTGTCAACTTTGCATGACGCTTTTGCGCTGCTAGGACTGCAACTCCTAAATTCTGTGATTGGCTGCCTCTTGTGTCTATGCGTGTGAACTTCCCTTTTTCCGCTATCGTTGGACAAGAGGCAATGAAGCGCGCGCTTCTGATCTCCGCCGTCGATCCAACCATTGGCGGTGTGCTGGTTTTTGGTGATCGCGGCACCGGCAAATCCACCGCCGTTCGGGCACTTGCGCAGCTTCTACCGAGGATGAAAGTTGTCGCTGGCTCTGCCTACAATATTGATCCAGCCAAATCTGATGACCCGGATGTGAAAACACGGCAGATGCCGGTGCCCGTCGTCGACTTGCCGCTGGGCGCCACCGAAGACCGCGTTGTGGGAGCGCTTGATATTGAAAAGGCGCTAACCCAGGGCGAGCGCGCCTTTCAGCCCGGATTGCTGGCGCAGGCCAATCGAGGGTTTCTCTACATCGATGAGATCAATCTCTTGGAAGACCATCTGGTTGATCTTCTGCTGGATGTGGCGGCCTCGGGTGAAAATGTTGTTGAGCGCGAAGGGCTTTCGATCCGCCATCCCGCGCGGTTTGTTCTGATCGGTTCAGGGAACCCAGAAGAAGGCGAACTTCGGCCGCAACTGCTTGATCGTTTTGGCCTGTCGGTGGATGTGTCCACACCCGAGGATGTCAAACAACGCATCGAAGTGGTGCGACGGCGCGACGCCTTTGACCGTGACCCAGAAGCCTTTGTTGCCAAATGGAAGCGCAAAGATGGCGCGGTTCGCCGGGAGATTGTTGGCGCCCGAGAACGGTTGGAAGGTTTGGAGGTGCCCGATGCTGTGCTTGGTCAGGCGGCAGAGCTTTGTATGGCGCTGGGCACTGACGGCTTGCGAGGCGAACTGACCTTGATGCGCGCCGCCCGCGCATTTGCTGCGCTCGAAGGCGATGCAGAGGTGACAGGCGATGCTCTGCGCTTCGTTGCGCCCATGGTGCTCGGCCACCGCTTGCGGCGCAATCCGTTGGACGATTCTCGCGCGTCCGTTCGCGTTGAACGTGCCATAGAAGAGGCCATGGGGTGATGGTCTGATGGACCTTCCGGTCGATCCGTCAACCGATTTATCCGCTGATGCCAAGGCGCAGATCTGGGCTGATGCACTAACGGCCATCGCGCTTGTGGCACTTGATCCTCATGCCTTCGGTGGGATCGTCATACGCGCACATGCCGGGCCGGTTCGTGATGCGCTGGTGAAGATACTTCATGGCTTGGTTGCGGACACCATGCCGGTGCGCAAAATGCCCAGTCATATTGCTGATGAACGGCTGCTTGGTGGTTTGGATATGGCAGCCACACTGAAAGCTGGAAAGCCTGTAACCCAGCGTGGCCTGCTTTCTGAAGCCGATGGCGGGATCATTCTTGTGCCCATGGCGGAGCGCATGGAAGCACTCACGGCGTCACGTCTCACCGGTGTGCTCGATATGGCTGAAGTGTCGCTGCAGCGCGATGGCATTGCCGCGTCGCTGCCTGCCAAGCTGGGTGTGGTGGCGTTGGATGAGGGGTTGGGCGAGGAAAGCCTGTCACACGCTTTGGCCGATCGCATGGCGTTTCGCGTTGACCTCACGCACCTTTCCATTCGCGATTTGGCTGATGCGCCTTTGGCACAGCAGGATGTGGCCAAGGCGAAAGGCGTGTTCGATGCCGCGTCAACCGATGATCGGTTGACGGAGACCATCACGGCGCTTGCAACGGCCTTCGGCGTGTCGTCGGTCCGCGCGATCCTCTTCGCCATCCGCACAGCACGCGGTTTGGCGGCTCTTGATGGACGCGCGTTCGTTGAGGACCAGGATGTTGAGCTGGCAGCTCGGCTGGTTATTGCGCCACGTGCCACACGGTTACCGATGCACGATCAGCCTGAGGACAAACAGCCGCCCGATGAGATGACGCCGGATGAGGCCCCGCCACCGGAGTCGGAAGCTCAAGACATGTCGCAGCAGGACGAGCAAGATGACCCGCAACCTGCTCCGGATGGTCCTTTGGAGGATCGTGTTCTGGAGGCTGTTGAAGCAGCCATACCGGCTCAGCTTCTTGAGCAGTTAAGGCTGGGGGCGGCTATGGCCACGTCCAGTGCCCAGAGTACTGGTGGCCAAGGTGCGCAGCAACAAGCATTGATACGGGGCCGGCCTATTGGGTCACGTCGTGGTCGGCTGGATGGGCGCGCAAAGCTGCATGTGGTGGACACGCTAAGGGCTGCTGCGCCTTGGCAGCCTATTCGTCGACAGTCTCATGATAAGGCTTCCAGACTTTCCATCACCAATGACGACATCCGTGTGCGCCGATTCAAGCAGAACGAGGAAAGCGTCACGATCTTTGTTGTTGATGCCTCTGGGTCGGCGGCTTTGCATCGCTTGGCGGAAGTGAAGGGCGCGGTGGAGCTTCTGCTGGCCGAAAGTTACGCCCGCCGCGACTATGTGGCGTTGATCATTTTTCGCGGCGAGAGCGCTGAGATGGTTTTGCCACCAACGCGCTCCTTGGTGCGGGCCAAGCGCTGTTTGGCGGGCGTGCCAGGTGGTGGAGGAACACCGCTTGCTGCTGGTTTGGATGCTGGTTTGGACGTGGCGCTGGAATGCAAGCGCCTCGGGCGAAGCCCTCGATTGGTGGTGATGAGCGATGCGCAAGCCAACATTGGCTATGACCCCACCAGCGGACGGGCAGGGGCACGCGCGGACGCGTTGACCGCAGCCGAGCGCATCGCGGCCCACGGCATTGCTAGTCTTTTCATCGACACCAGTCCGCAGCGGGGCAGTCGCAAAGATTCTATGTCCAAAGCTCTTGAGATTGCACAGGCGATGCGGGCAATCCACTTGCCGCTGCCCTATCCCAACGCTGCTGGCTTGAAAGAGCTGGTCGATGGCGGCCTGCAACGCAAGGCGGTGGGGTAACAATGAAAAGCGGGCCAACAACATCCAGCCCATCGGCTGCTCTGTCTTGGCGGGCTATCGGACGGTCTTGGCCACACCATACCCACAGCCGGTTTGTGAACGCCGGTGGGGTGCGCTGGCATGTGCAAGAGATGGGCTCGGAAGATCACGAGATGCCAGTGCTTTTTCTTTTGCACGGGGCTGGCGCCTCGACCCATTCTTGGCGAGACTTGATGCCAGGCTTGGCGAAGCACTTTCGGGTGATAGCCGTAGACCTGCCAGGCCATGCGTTCTCCGACTCTCCAGCTGTTTATCGACCAACCCTTCAACGTGTTTCAGCGTTGCTTGGTGAGTTGATTCAGATCCTTGGGATCGATGTGCGTTTGGCCGTCGGCCACTCAGCAGGGGCTGCGACGCTCGCTCGAATGGCCCTTGATCACAGGATTACCCCTGCTGGGGTGGTGAGTTTCAACGGCGCGTTTCAGCCGTTCGATGGAGCAGCAGGCACGATTTTTCCCGCACTTGCCAAGCTTCTCTTCGTTAATCCGCTAACACCGCGCCTTTTCGCGCTCAGTGGGCGCAGCCGCTCCCGTGTGGTGCGTTTGATTGAGGGTACCGGTTCGCGCCTTACCGATGAAGGCTTGAACTATTATCGAGTGCTCATGCAGTCACCGGGCCATATAGCAGGTGTCTTGGGCATGATGGCGCATTGGGAGCTGTCCCAACTGATGCGAGAGCTGCCAAGTCTCAACGTGCCTTTGCTCCTAATTGCTGGCGACAAAGATCGTGCGGTGCCGCCCAAAGTTTCCAAGGACGTGGCTGATCATTGCGAACACGCGAAGCTTGAGCTCTGGCCTGGCCTGGGTCATCTGGCTCACGAAGAAGCACCAGAGCGTGCAGTGGAACGCATCGTGTCTTTTGCGCAAACCCTTGGGGTGCTTCAGACGCCGGCCAAGGCCGATATACAGAACTGACTGTTGCCCGACCTTTGCACTCATGGCTATGCTCAATGCGTGGACCGCAAGAAGGTGAAAGACACTGCCAACACCTGCTTTTAAAACCAGCCTTCAAAGCGGTTGGAATGAGACTGCGTGCAGGGCTTTGATCCGTCAAGGATCAAAGTCGTTTTACGCCGCGTCTCTTCTTTTGCCCCAGCGCATCCGCACGCCTGCCTATGCGCTCTATGCGTTTTGCCGTCTGTCTGATGATGCGGTGGACGCAGTGGATGCGCCTAGAGATGCGGTTGATCGGCTGCGTGAGCGGTTGGATCTCGCTTATGCTGAGAAACCGAAAAACATTCCGGCAGACCGAGCCTTTGCGGAGATGGTCCAGCGCTATCAGATGCCGCGCGCACTGCCTGAGGCCCTATTGGAAGGCTTGGAGTGGGACAGTGCCGGTTGGGCGCCTCAGACCTTGTCTGACACCTATGCCTACAGCGCGCGTGTCGCTGCTGCTGTCGGTGCTATGATGACGGTGCTTATGGGTCGTCGCGAACCTGACACGTTGGCGCGGGCCTGCGATCTCGGTGTCGCCATGCAGCTCACCAACATTGCACGCGATGTCGGTGAAGACGCGCGCAACGGTCGGACTTATCTGCCGCGTGACTGGCTGAGCGAGGCTGGCGTTGACGTTGATGCGTTTTTGGCCAAGCCCGTTTTTGATGCGCGCATTGCGGCCTGTGTGGAGCGTCTGCTTGAAACGGCTGATATGCTTTACGATCGCGCGATCGGCGGCATCGCTGCCCTGCCGGCTGACTGCCGCCCGGCCATTCATGCAGCGCGGCTGATCTATCGTGAGATTGGACGTAAAGTGGCGGCCAATAGCTACAATTCTGTCGATCAGCGCGCCGTTGTTTCCAAGCATCGCAAGTTGGTGCTGCTTGGTACAGCTTGCAATGCAGCGATGTGGACGCCGCACAGCGAGCCTGCTCCAGCGCTTTCAGAAACTGCCTTCTTGGTTGATGCCGTCCCGCCCTTTGATCCTGAACGCGGCGGCGTCGGGGACTATCAAGACACCCGCCCAATGATCCGCATTGTGGAAATTCTTGAGCGTTTGGAGCGCCGCAAACAAGACCAATTGGCGCCACGCCGCTCATCTTAGCTGCTTGTCACGCTGCCTTTTTCTCGTGAGACATTGGTCTTTCGCCTGGAAAAACGTGTATGACGCGTTCTTCGCAAAAGGATGAGTGTGGATTTGTCGATTTCCTGGTCGTTGATTTTCTTCTTCGTCGTGACGTTTGCTGCTGCGACGTCGGGCGGCTATTTTCGGCCAGGTGAATGGTATCGCGACCTCAAGAAACCCAGCTGGAATCCGCCGGATTTTCTGTTTCCAATCGCTTGGACGCTTCTTTACGCGATGATGGCCGTTGCCGCTTGGCTTGTCTGGGAAAGGGCTGGTTGGCCCGCAGCGGCGCTGCCAATTGGGCTCTGGTTTGTGCAACTGGTATTCAACGCGCTGTGGTCAGCCTTGTTCTTCGGCATGAAGCGCATGGATTACGCATTGGTGGATGTGGTTCTCTTGTGGCTTTCCATCGCTGCAACCATCGCGCTGTTCTGGCCAGTCAGCACGCTCGCTGGGTGGCTGATGGTGCCTTATCTCGCCTGGGTGAGTTTTGCGGCCTTTCTCAATCTTACCATTTTGCGGCTCAATCCCAGGCAGGTCAGCTAGCGCGGCCAATGTGCTCGTCGTGGCATCTTAAAGGGTAGCATCAGCTTCACAATTGGGCTTGCAAACCGATCAAGGTTGAGGCTCTCATGGACTGCTGGGCAGGGCCTGCCATCGAGCACCATTTGGAGCGCGTCACGCGTGTAAAAAGGCGCATCCACAAAGGTTTGGGTAATTCGCGTTTGTGTTGGGTCTTCCGATCGCGTGTCACGGGCAACGCCCCAAAACCCTTTTTTCAGATCAACACGCTGAGGCGCTTGGCGATGGGTGAGCGTCCCATCCGAACCAACGTGGAACACAATGGTTTTGTGGGCGCCGGCACGCTCTTGCGGCTCGTAAAACATCACTGCGCCATCGTCGACGGTAGCGCGCGACCAGGTCCAACCTGAGAAGTCGGCTTCCAGAGCCGCTGTGCCGGTGTTGGTGTCGGCATAGCCGTGGCCCTCCCATGAGAGGTTCGGCTTCTCGAAGTGAGCGGAGATTCGACCGAAGGGAGCGTAGGGCCACCAATGATGCCGCTCGGTGGTGTCCAGCGCGAACTGGGTGGTTTGTCCAACGTCCGGCGTGAATCGGATTTGGCCCCTGAGGCGCGAAGGCAAGGGAACGGTGATCTCGTTGACATCGATCACCAGCGTGTCGCCTTCCCAGTGGAGGGCGCTCGGACCAACGGTGAAGTGATCAGGCCCATCATCCAAAGCATCTTTGCCGCGTTCGGTCATCGCCCAGCGTGCTTTGGGTCCGTAGAGTGCGACATTGATCGAGATGTGGTCATACGGGTCTTTGCGACCAGACCAGGCATAGTAGGGCGAGAAGACCGAGCCGATAAAGGCGATGACCGAAAGGCCATAGCGGCCATCATCGCTTAGGCCGTCGACATACCACCAACGATAACCGTCTTGCGCGACGGGCGTGTCGAAGCGAGGTCGGCAACGATCCGCGCTGCCGCCAGGCGGCCCGAAAGGGCTGCCATTGGAACCCCCGGGCCCGGATGAACGCTGCCACCCGCCAGATAGAGCCCCGGAATCTTGGTTCTGTTGTCGGGTCGCTGAAAGCTCGCGAACGGGGAGTGGTTGGCCCGCCCGTAAAGCGCGCCCCCCGTCGCTGGGAACAGGCGATTGAAACCCTCCGGCCCCGTTGGAACGCTCATGCTCGGGTCCACTTCCACGGAAAGGCCGCAGGCCTTCAGGCGTGCCAGACTGCGTTCCATGCATTCTTCCATCTCCGATTGGCTGGGACTCTGGTCGCCAGTGGGTGGGGCGTTGATCACCATTAGCATCCGTTCAGACGCAGCAGGGTCTGCCAGTTTGCCTCTGTCAGCACGGTCCTGCGCGCAGATGTAAACGGTTGGATCAGCAGGATAGCGTGATCGTTTGAAAACGGCGTCGAACTCTTCTGGGTAGTCTTGCCCAAAAAAGACTGAGTGATGGACGAGTGGAAAGCCATCTGTTTTGGCTTTCAAGGCCCACCCGATGGCCGACAAGGAACGCTTGGCGAGTGGCACTGGGTCTACGGCTGTCTGGACACTTTTTCCAAACAATCCAGTGCCAACGGCGGAGGCATCAGCGTTCACAATCACCACATCTGCGTTATGACGTTCGCCGGTTTCCGTTACCACGGTGCGGGCTTGGCCTTGCTCAAGCTCTATCTGCTGGACTTTGGCGCCCGTTTGGATGGTCACGCCCCTAGCTTCGCAGGCGCGACGCATCACTTGCGCCAGCTCGCGCATACCGCCTTTCACGATCCATACGCCATCCATCTCAACATGGGCGATTAGCATCAGGGTTGCTGGGGCCAGAAAGGGCGAGGCGCCAGTGTAGGTGGAGTAGCGACCAAAGAGCTGGATGAGGCGCGGGTCGCCAAAGCGCTTCTCAAGCGCGGACCAGAGTGTTGAAAACGGCTTCACGGCCAACCCTTTTGGCCCGAGACGTGCGCTCATACCGAGCATGCTGGGTTTGGACGATCGTAGAAACGGCGTTTCCAGCGTTGTGAACATGCTGGCCGCTTCGCGTGCAAACTGACGAAAGTTTTCTGCCTCCTTGGCACCACAAAACGTGCCGATGGCGTCCGCGCTTTGCCCAAGGTCAGCAAACAGGTCCAACGTGCCTGTGTCATCCCATGCGTGGCGGGCCAGAATATCGGCTTTGGACAGGGTCACAGCGTCATCAAAGGCAAGCCCCGCCTCATCAAACAGCTCGTCAAACACCCATTTCATGGTGAAGACGGTGGGGCCACCGTCAATCACCGCGCCGCCAACCGGGACGGCGCGCATCTTGCCGCCGACTTCGCTCTGCGCTTCCAGAACTGTTACCTGGAGGCCTTGTCCAGCAAGCGCCAACGCGGCGGACAAGCCGCCAACTCCAGCGCCTACGATCACAGCATGGTGGGAGGTCACAAACGAAGCCTTGTGCATCAAGTGTCAATTATTCTTGACACTAAACTAAGTCGTTGTAAGTTGACAATAACGCAGTCAATCTGAGCTGCCGCTGCAAAGGATGGTCTCCATGGATATCACGTCTCGTATCGACCATGCTCTTCGAGCCGCCGTTGATGGCGCCAGCGGTTCAGATGCACCTCCTCAACTGGCTGAAGCCATTCGGTATGCCCTCTTTCCTGGCGGTGCGCGTGTGCGGCCACGTCTCTGCTTGGCAGTTGCGGCTGCTTGCGGTGATGATCGCCCTGAACTGACCAATGCGGCGGCCGCCTCAGTGGAGCTTCTGCATTGCGCGTCTCTTGTTCATGATGACATGCCCTGCTTCGACAATGCAGATGTTCGCCGGGGACGACCATCGGTTCACGCTGCCTACGGTGAGCCTCTGGCTCTGCTTGCAGGCGATGGCATGATCGTGCTCGCTTTTGAAGTCTTGGCGCGCGCTTCTGGCCATGCACCTGAACGTCTGGCTCCATTGATCACGACAGTTGCCGGTGCTGTTGGTATGCCGAGCGGCATCGTTGCTGGCCAGGGTTGGGAAAGCGAAACATCCGTCCCGGTCGAAGCGTATCACCGAGCCAAAACGGGCGCATTGTTTGTTGGTTCAGCGATGGCAGGGGCCATTGCCGCTGGAGCTGATCCGGCTCCTTGGCGTGCCTTGGGTGACAGTCTGGGAGCGGCCTATCAAGCGGCAGATGATCTTCGCGATGCGCTGTGTTCATCACAGGAAATGGGCAAGCCCGCCGGGCAAGACAATGCCCATGATCGACCCAGCTTGGTGAGCGAATGTGGGGTCAAGGAGACTGTGGGCCGTTTGGAAGGCTATGTGGCGGGTGCGATTGCCTCGATACCCGATTGCAAGGGGCGTGCATCTCTGGAAGCTCTGATTATGAGCGAAGCCAAGCGGTTGAAGCCAAAAAACCTGTCTTTGGTTGCCGCGTAAGTCTACCTTCCAGTAAAGGCCTATCCATGTGACAGACACGGCTCGCGACACTTTTGGCGACCGTTTCCGTGATTGGCGTGCGCGGCTTTTGCAGAAGCCCGCCTTCATTCGCTGGGCAACGCGCTTCCCCCTGACACGGCCGCTTTCCCGACAGAAAACGCGTCAGCTTTTCGATCTGGTGGCTGGGTTCGTTTACACCCAGATTGTCACCACATGTGTGCGTGTGAAGTTGTTGGATCAGATGGCTGATGGACCGGCCACGCTGGCCGATCTCTCGCGAGCGATAGGCCTTGATGAGGATGCCACGCTGCGCCTGGTACGTGGAGCGCAAGCGCTTGAGCTCATCTCTCCGCGTTCGGGTGGCCGGTATGGACTGGATGAGCTTGGGGCCGCGCTGCTTGCCAACCCTGGTGTGATCGCGATGATCGAGCATCATCAGCTTCTCTATGAAGATCTGCGCGATCCTCTAGCGCTGCTGAAGGATCAGAAAAGCCCAACGGCTTTGTCGCGCTATTGGGCGTATGCCCAAAGTGGCGCGCCGAATGGATTAGAAGCAGATGCGGTTGGTGATTACAGCGCGCTGATGGCGGCATCGCAGGGTTTTATCAGCGATGAGGTTCTTGATGCCTATCCGCTCGCTCGCCACCAACGGTTGATGGATGTCGGGGGTGGTGAGGGGCGGTTTGCACAAGCCGCCCTGGAGCGCACGCCAGGGCTGCATGCCACCGTGTTTGATCTTCCCGCCGTTGCTGATCGTGCGCGTCATCGGCTTGGGTCTGCGGGACTGGCTGGACGTTTTGAGACAGCGGGTGGGGACTTCTTTTCCGATACCCTACCTCAGAGTGCGGACGTCATCTCGTTGGTGCGCATTCTTCACGATCATGACGATGATAAAGCGTTGCAACTCCTTCATCAGGTGCGGGCTGCGCTTGATGTCGGCCAGACTCTGCTGGTTGCGGAACCTATGGCGGGTACCTCGGGAGCGCAAAAAGCTGGGGACGCGTATTTCGGTTTCTATCTGCTCGCCATGCGCAGCGGTCGTCCGCGCACCGAACAAGAGTTGCGTGATTTCCTGCAGCAAACCGGTTTTGGGCGCATTCATAGTCCGCGAACGTCCAGCCCGTTGCTGACGCGCGTGTTGATTGCCCTCGCAGTGTAAAGCAAAAACCAGTCAGTGGAGTGTCAATTAGACTTGACAGATTTATGTGTCAATTTAGAGTGTCATAAAGTAGAAGTGACGCATAAATCGAAAACACAAAGCCGTGACCCTCTCCCTCTCTACAAAGGCCGTTGTTCTTCAGGCCCCAGAAACACTGAGTGTTCGTGAGCTCGAACTCACAGCGCCTGGTGCGGGAGACCTTGTGGTCGATGTGGCGTGGAGCGGAATCAGCGCCGGGACCGAGCGATTGCTCTGGAGTGGGCGCATGCCGGATTTCCCTGGTATGGGTTATCCGCTGGTGCCGGGATACGAATCGGTGGGCCGGGTTGTGGACGCCGGTTCGGACGTATCCGAGCGTATTGGGCAGACGGTTTTTGTGCCCGGCGCGCGCTGCTTTGGCGATGTCCGTGGTCTGTTTGGCGGTTCTGCAGCGCGGGTGGTTATCGCGTCTGACCGCGCCCCTGCTATCCATGATGATCTTGGCCGTAACGGTGTGCTGCTGGCGCTTGCTGCAACGGCTTACCACGCACTGGCGCAGCATGATGCGATTTTGCCTGACCTCATCATTGGTCATGGTGTGCTCGGTCGTCTGCTCGCGCGGATTGCTACCAGCCTTGCCGATGAAGCACCCACCGTTTGGGAAACCAATGCCAAGCGTGCCGAAGGTGCTCAGGGGTACACGGTTGTTCATCCCGATACGGATGAGAGGCGCGATTACAAAGCCATCTACGATGTGAGCGGCGACGGCTCGTTGCTCGACAGTTTGATTGGTCGATTGGCGCGCGGTGGGCAGATTGTGCTCGCGGGCTTTTACGACAAATCGCTGCAGTTTGCTTTCCCGCCAGCCTTTATGCGCGAAGCGCGTCTGCGCGTGGCCGCTGAATGGCAGCCTGGCGATCTGGAAGCGGTTCTTGGCCTGATTGATGCGGGCAAGCTCTCGCTGGATGGCTTGATCACGCACAACGAACCGGCAGACGCCGCCGACCGTGCCTACCGCACGGCGTTTGGCGATCCTGACTGCCTGAAAATGGTGCTCGACTGGAGGAATGCCGCATGACGTCCATGCTTGAAGATGCCAGCCAGATTTCGAGTGCTGAGGCTGCTGAAGCCCCAACACAGCACACGCTGATCGACACGCAAGCTTCGGTGCGCGCTGAGGCGGCACAGGAGCCGGACGATGTGCACACCGGGCCGGTGACGAAGGAAACGCAGATCATTGCGATCTACGGCAAAGGCGGAATCGGCAAGTCGTTCACGCTGGCCAACCTTTCCTACATGATGGCGCAGCAGGGCAAAAAAACGCTGCTGATTGGCTGTGATCCAAAATCCGACACCACCTCCCTTCTGTTCGGTGGCCATTCCACCCCAACTATCATCGAGACCTCCTCAAAGAAGAAGGCGGCCGGTGAAGAGGTTGAGGTGGGCGATGTCTGCTTTAAACGCGACGGCGTTTACGCCATGGAGCTTGGCGGCCCTGAGGTCGGCCGTGGATGCGGCGGACGCGGTATCATCCATGGTTTTGAAACCCTTGAGAAATTGGGTTTCCACGACTGGGACTTTGACTACGTTCTGCTCGACTTTTTGGGCGACGTTGTGTGCGGTGGATTCGGCCTGCCGATTGCCCGCGACATGTGTCAGAAGGTGATCGTTGTCGGCTCGAACGACCTTCAATCGCTCTATGTGGCCAACAATGTGTGCTCGGCGGTGGAGTACTTCCGCAAGCTTGGCGGTAATGTCGGTGTCGCTGGTATGGTCATCAATAAGGATGACGGGACCGGCGAGGCTGCTGCCTTTGCAGAGTCGGTGCAAATTCCGGTTTTGGCGTCGATCCCAGCGGATGAGGACATTCGCCGCAAGAGCGCCAATTACGACATTATCGGCAAGCCAGGCGGTGAATGGGGGCCTCTGTTCGAAGAGCTGGGCTTGAATGTCGCCGAGGCGCCACCGCAGCACCCAACACCGCTTAGCCATGAGCAATTGCTTGATCTCTTCAAAGGCAAAGAGAGCGAGAACGGCTACGAGCTGGAACCGGCGACCTACGCCGATATGTGCGGCGTGAACTACGTCGAAAAGCCCTCTCTTGAAGTTGTCTACGACGAGGTCTGAGGGTGAGCGCAATCGATCATCTTGACCGGTCCAACACTTCCGACACTGGCGGTTTTTCTGCCGGTGATCGCGAGGTGCATGAGGTCGTCTATGATGATGCCGGTCAGGTCTTGATCGACAATGTGCCGCTTGAACAGCCGGCGGCTGAACCGGTCACCCCATCTGAACAGCCAGCACCTCAAGCCGATGGCTGCCATGCTGGCAAAGAAACCATGCTGGAGGCCGCCAAGCAGGCTGGCCAAAGCGAGATGCTGGATCAGTTCGCGCAGGACTATCCAATGGGTCCACATGATCAACCCCAGAGCATGTGTCCTGCCTTTGGAAGCTTGCGTGTTGGCTTGCGGATGAAGCGCACTGCAAGTGTGCTTTCCGGTTCGGCCTGCTGCGTTTATGGCCTCACCTTCACCACACACTTTTACGGCGCGCGACGCACGGTCGGTTACGTGCCGTTCAACTCCGAGACTTTGGTCACCGGCAAGCTGTTTGAGGACATCCGTGAGGCTGTATTTGAGATGGCGAAGCCCGAAGACTATGACGCGATTGTCGTCACCAATCTCTGCGTGCCATCGGCCTCTGGTGTGCCGCTGCGGCTTTTGCCCAAAGAGATCAACGGTGTGCGCATCATCGGCATTGATGTTCCAGGTTTCGGCATCCCAACCCACGCGGAAGCCAAGGATGTGCTCGCGGGCGCAATGCTGAAATATGCGCGCGAGGAAGCCACGAGCGGGCCGGTGCAGGCGCCCGATGCGCCGCGCTCCGACAAGCCGACTGTGACCCTGGTGGGCGAGATGTTTCCCGCTGACCCTGTGGTCATTTCGCAACTTCTTGCGCCGATGGGCCTGGCTGCAGGTCCTGTTGTTCCCACACGCGAATGGCGCGAGCTTTATTCAGCGCTTGATTGTGCGGCCGTTGCGGGCATTCACCCGTTCTACACCGCCTCCTTCCGGGAGTTTGAAGCAGCTGGTCGCCCTGTGATCGGTTCCGCGCCCGTGGGCCGTGACGGTACTGCCGATTGGTTGCAGGCCATTGGCCGCGCCTGTGGCGTGTCAGCCGACGTGATTGGCGCAGCTCAGAATGCGATCATGCCTGCTATTGAAGGCGCACTCGGTGCAATGCCGATCAATGGGCGCATCACCCTTTCAGGCTATGAAGGCTCGGAACTTCTGGTCGGTCGTCTGCTTGTCGAAAGCGGTGCTGACTTGCGTTATGTCGGCACAGCTTTGCCGCGCACGCGTTTCTCAGATCCAGATCGCGAGTGGTTGGAAGCGCAGGGTGTGCAGGTTCAGTTCCGCGCTTCGTTGGAGCAGGATCTGGCAGCGATGGCCGAGTATGAGCCGGATTTGGCCATCGGAACGACGCCGGTGGTGCAGAAAGCCAAAGAGCTTTCCATCCCAGCGCTCTACTTCACCAACCTTATTTCGGCCCGTCCGCTTATGGGACCGGCTGGTGCAGGTTCGCTGGCGACGGTGATCAATGCAGCGCTCGCCAACAAAGAGCGCTTCGATACCATGACGGCCTTCTTTGAAGGTGTTGGCACCGGTGACACAGCGGGGGTCTGGGAAGGCATGCCGAACGTGCGCCCGGACTTTAAGAAAAAGTACGCCGCGCGCATTGCCTCTAAAACCAAAAAAGTCGTGGAGGGCTCAGTCGGATGCTAGTTCTCGATCACGACCGTGCCGGTGGCTATTGGGGGTCGGTCTACGCCTTCACGGCGATCAAGGGCCTTCAAGTGATCATTGATGGTCCGGTGGGTTGCGAAAATCTGCCGGTGACCTCGGTGCTGCATTACACCGATGCACTGCCGCCGCATGAATTGCCGATTGTTGTTACGGGCCTTGCTGAAGAAGAGCTCGGCCAAAAAGGCACCGAAGAGGCGATGAGCCGGGCGCATAAGGTGCTGGACCCGGATTTGCCTGCTGTTGTTGTCACCGGCTCAATTGCTGAGATGATCGGCGGCGGCGTGACACCCGAAGGCACCAACATTGCCCGCTTTCTGCCGCGCACGATCGATGAAGATCAGTGGGAAAGCGCTGACCGGGCCATCAAATGGCTTTGGACCGAGTACGGTCCGAAAAAGGTGAAGGCTCTCAAGCCGCGCAAAGAAGGTGCCAAGCCGAAGGTCAACATAATTGGGCCGATCTACGGCACCTTCAACACGCCGTCTGATCTTGCTGAAATTCGCCGTCTCATTGAAGGCATCGGTGCAGAGGTGAACCTCACCTTCCCGCTCGGTAGCCATCTGGCCGATGTGCCCAAACTGGCCGACGCGGAAGTGAATGTTTGCATGTATCGCGAGTTCGGTCGCTTGCTCTGTGAGAGTTTGGATCGGCCTTATCTGCAAGCGCCGATTGGTCTGCATTCCACCACCAAGTTCCTGCGCAAGCTGGGTGAGCTTTTGGATCTTGATCCAGAGCCCTTCATCGAGAAGGAAAAGCACACCACCATTAAGCCGCTCTGGGATCTGTGGCGGTCGGTGACCCAAGACTTTTTTGGCACTGCGAGCTTCGGCGTTGTGGCCAACGAGACTTATGCGCGTGGCTTGCGGCATTTCCTGGAAGAGGAAATGGGTCTGCCCTGTACCTTCTCAGTGGCGCGGCACACCGGCAAGAAAACCGACAATGCAGCGGTGCGAGAACTGGTGCACACCAAAACGCCGCTCATTCTTTTCGGGTCTTACAATGAGCGCATGTATCTGGCTGAGAAACCAGCTGGCGGCCACGGACCAACGGCTCAGTACATCCCAGCCTCGTTCCCTGGTGCGGTGATCCGGCGACACACCGGCACGCCGTTCATGGGGTACGCGGGTGCAACCTACCTCATCCAGGAAATATGCAACGGGCTGTTTGACGCCCTGTTCAACATCTTGCCACTGGCCACCGACATGGACCAGGCCCCGGCCACGCCTGCACGCGTGATGGAAGAGCTCACCTGGGACGATGATGCCAAGGCTTTGCTCGATCAGATCGTCGAAGCCGAGCCTGTGCTCGTGCGCATTTCAGCGGCCAAACGTCTGCGAGATGCGGCCGAAGCATCGGCGCGCGCAGAAGGTTTGCGGCACGTCAGCCTAATGACAGTTCAATCCGTAAGCGGCTCCGCCAGCGACCTCCAAGCCAAGCCGGAGTTTGCCTGATGCAGAGAGCCTTTCTTTTCAAATTTGTCCTTTTGACCAGCACCGGGGAGCCTTGCTCATGACCGATACAACCATCCAGTCGCCGCGTGCGCGCGGTGATGACCGGCGCGCGTTTTGGATGCTGTTTGCGCTGATTTTCATGGTGGCCTTGCCGTTTGTGATGCTCGCCAGACTGCTGCCGTGGCGAGTGTTTGGCGCACAGAGCGGCGCGCGCCCGTCTGTCATTGCTGAGGCTCGTTCGGCCGCCAGTGCAGCGGTTGGCTACGCTTTTATGGGCTAACGCCCGTCGTTGTTGCTGCGGGTTCCTAGGCCCGCGGCGGCGCGCTCATTTTGGTCCGGTATGCCGGACCGTCAAAGAGTTGGTCCGGTTCGCCGGGCTAACGCCAGGGGTGCTTCGGCATGCTCTGGCATCCCCGCCGCGCGGGAGGTGCGCGGTAACGGTCGTTGTTTCGACCACAACATGGAGGTCATGCCTATGGCCGCTGACAAAGGTACCCTGTCGGGTCTCTCCGCGGAGGAGGCGCAAGAGTTTCACAGACTCTTCAAGAAGAGTGCGATTGCTATGTCACTCTTCCCCTTCCTCGCCCACATTTCCATGTGGTTCTACAATCCTTGGCTATAACTGGCCGCACCAAATAAGGACCTGAAAACATGTGGAGAATCTGGCTTCTCTTCGATCCGCGTCGCGTTCTCGTGGCGTTGGCCGTGTTCCTGTTCACTCTGGCTGTGCTGATCCATTTCATTTTGCTCAGCACCGACAAGTTCAATTGGTTGGAAGAATCAACCATGACAGGCAGCACATCTCATATCGAAATGAGCGTACCTGCACAGCCGACACTGCTCGGCTAAGCGCGTTTGCGCGTTTCACATGCCAATGGCGGCGGAGGGAACACGGGTTCCCCGCTCCCCCCGCCTCCCTTCACTCGACGATTTATGGCTTGAGCTGACGATCCGCCACGCTCGGCTAAGGAGGACATCATGGCTTTGCTCAGCTTCGAGCGAAAGTATCGCGTGCGCGGGGGCACACTGATCGGAGGCGACCTATTCGACTTCTGGGTGGGGCCTTTTTACGTCGGCTTCTTTGGCGTGACGTCGATTTTCTTCGCGGTGCTTGGAACAGCGTTGATCATTTTTGGCGCCTCAATGGGGCCGACCTGGAACATTTGGCTGCTCTCCATCAATCCGCCTGACGTTTCCTACGGGCTGGCTTTAGCGCCCATGCAGGAAGGCGGTCTTTGGCAAATCATCACCATTTGCGCGGTCGGTGCCTTCTGTTCCTGGGCGCTGCGCGAGGTGGAAATTTGCAGAAAACTCGGCATGGGGCTTCACGTTCCCTTTGCCTTCTCCATCGCGATCTTGGCGTTTGTAACGCTCAACGTTTTTCGCCCATTTGCTCTGGGCGCGTGGGGACACGGGTTTCCCTACGGCATTATGAGCCACCTGAATTGGGTTTGGTTCACCGGCTACCAGTACGGGAACTTCCACTACAACCCCGCTCATATGGTGGCGATCACGTTCTTCTTCACCACCACATTCGCTTTGGCCCTGCACGGCGGCATGGTGCTCTCAGCGGTTAACCCGCAGCGCGGCGGCGAAGTGAAGACGCCGGAGCACGAAGACACCTACTTCCGCGACACGATTGGCTACTCCATCGGTACGCTTGGTATTCACCGTTTGGGGCTGTTCCTGGCGTTGAACGCGGGCTTCTGGAGCGCGGTGTGCATCATCATATCCGGCCCGGTTTATGCCGGTTCATGGATCGATTGGTGGGAGTTCATTCGCGAAACAATCACCTGGGATGGTGTTTAGGAGGGTATGATGAACAACTATCAAAACATCTTCACCCGTGTTCAGGTGATGGGCCATGTTGAGCCGGGTGTGGACATCCCCGATGATGACACAGCCTATGAGCGCACCAGTGGCTTTTTGAGCTACTGGATCGGTAAGATCGGTAACGCGCAGCTCGGCCCCATCTATCTTGGGGCTTTGGGTGTTGCCTCCGTGATCTGCTTCTCGATCTCGTTCTTCATCATGGGCATGAATATGGCCGCTGATGTTGGCTGGAACCCTGTCCTGTTCGTTCGCGAGTTCTTCTGGCTGTCGCTTGATCCGCCAGGCCCAGAGTATGGGCTGCAGGTTCTGCCGCCCCTGCGTGAGGGTGGTTGGTTTTTGATCGCCGGTTTCTTCCTGACAGCGTCTATTCTGCTGTGGTGGGTTCGGATGTACCGCCGCGCCAAAGCGCTTGGGCTTGGGCTTCACGTTTGCTGGGCCTTTGCAGCGGCGATCTGGCTGTTCCTCGTGCTTGGCTTTATTCGCCCGGTCATGATGGGCAGTTGGCACCACGCTGTGCCGTATGGGGTCTTTCCGCATCTGGACTGGACGAACAACTTCTCCATCGAGTGGGGCAATCTGTTCTGGAATCCGTTCCATATGCTGTCGATTGTTTTCCTGTACGGCTCGGCTCTGCTGTTCGCCATGCACGGCGCGACAATCCTTGCGGTGACCCGCTATGGCGGTGAGCGTGAGATTGAGCAGATCACTGATCGTGGGACGGCGTCTGAACGTGCTGCACTTTTCTGGCGCTGGACGATGGGCTTCAATGCCTCGATGGAATCCATTCACCGTTGGGCTTGGTGGTTTGCTATGCTGACCACGTTGACAGGTGGCATCGGCATTTTGATCACAGGTACAGTGGTTGATGACTGGACCCTATGGGGTATGAAGCACGGCGTTGTGCCGGAGGACCTCTCATGGTGGCCGATCACACCAGACTCCACCATCTCGCAGTGGGGCGTGGAGCCTGCCCCGCCACCTGCTCCGGTTATAGAGGCGGCGCCGGCTGCCGATGCCATGCCAGCAGCTGATGGGGCCGCAAGTGGTGACACGTCAACCGGTGCAGATGATGCTGGGTCACCCAGCGAGGGCACGACCAACTAAGTAGGCCGTCTCTTCTGAGCACAAGATTTCAAAGCGCCGGCCCTTGGGTCGGCGTTTTTCTTGCCGTGATTGGTCCAAGACTGGCATACGCCATTGCTTCGCGAACCTAACGTGTCGCTCGCTGTGCTGATCTGCGATAGCTCCACGAAGAATGGCGCTTAAAGCTGCGTGCCATGCTGGCGGCATGTATGAGTTACCGGACGGCGTCCATTCGAGCTGCCCGCGTATCAACCATCATGCGGTCCCTTTCGCGCACCCCGTGCTGGCCGCATCTCGAGTGCGGTGGAAGGTGTTGCAGCATCGTTGAGCCTAAAGGGCAGGGCGCATTCAAAACGGGCTTTTGCCGAAGCTGGGAAGCATTGTCATTGCCTCTTGCTTAAGCGCGTACTGGCCGTTGCCTGATGGCTGGTTTGAACAGGTATGCTTTAGTTCTGCGCTCAGGACAATGACTGTGATCTCAGGCTTTGTGGTCAGTGCAGTGACGACGCACGTGGGCTGATTGAGCAGAAATGGTAGCCGTCCTGCGCATGTCTTAACTATGGCAGGGGGAATGCGGCTACCTGCGTGCCAACACCATCCTTTTGAGGTTGGGTTGTAGCTCTTTTGAAACGGGTAGAGCTTATCGTTCAAAGCACGCCCAGCTACTAAAAAAGGCAGCACGTTGACGTGCTGCCTTTTGAGCATTGCATTCGATCGCTGCTCGTTGCGCTCTAAGGTGTGGCCAACCCTGTTGCATGTCCAATCCGCAGCAGATCAGCAGTTGCTCCGGTTTCGATTGGTCCGAACGATTCCAATCGAATGGATCGATCGGTCAGCGGGTCTGCCAAGTAGACCCCATCACCGTCAAAACGCTGGAGAATGAAGGGCGCTGTCAGATCGAAGTTCGACTGGCTGCGTGACATGTTGAGGCCACGCAGTGCGCCACGCAACAATCCATCAGTTCCCACCTCAACGGTCGTGATCAGTGCCCCGTCGGCAACAGACCGCACCGCGATGCGATCCCCCTCTAGTGGGAGAAACTGAACCTCTTGCGAGAAGGCAGGGGCACCATCATTGGTGCGCAACGTACTCGTGTCGACCAACTGTGCAAAAGCAACGGTTAGGATGGTGATGATCACCGCACTTGCCGCCATGATCACCAAGGACCGCGGAATGTAGTGCGGATCTTTAGGCTTTGTCTCGTCGCTCTCACGGCTTGTGCCGGTCGTATTTTTTTCTGCAACGGGCTGCTCGGCATCCAGGTGCTCAACTTTGACGCCAGAGCGTGCCAAAGCGTCGGTTGTTTGCACATGCGCCGTATAGGTATCCGTCAACAGCTTGGCGACGATTGAAGCATTGGGGATCGCGCGCAGTGTTGGCTCTGTGTCGCGCATGCGCCACGGCCGCACATGCGGCCATAGAATAAGGTAAGCTAAGGAGACGCCCGGCTTTAGTGAAACCGAAAGGTTGCCGACATCCTTGCCATTGGCCCTTAGTGCTGCGCTGTCGATGACAGCGAAGGGCACGTTGAAGGTTTTCTGGATGGCAACGCCAACGCGCATCATGATGCGCTTGTTGGTGATGGTGTAGACCGTTGTTTTCTCAACCGACCAGGCGAGAAGCATCAAAATGCCAACCCCAATCAGTCCAAACGCTAGAATGATACCGGCTTCGCCGGTCGCTGTACCGAGGGTGGCGCCAGCGTTCAGCGACCAGGCAGCGCGTGCAATGGCACCAGCGACAACCAGGCCTGTGATGATATGGGTCTTGAAAACCTGGCGAGCGAAAGCCCGCCAGGATGGGGCGCCTTGCCACAACACGAACTCGCCGCGTGGCAGAGCTGCGGGAAGTCCGCGAACTGGCTCAGTGGCATAGTCATCATGGTTGTGGATGTAGTTCAAAACATCGGTTCCGCGCGTTTAGGCGTGGCATAGAAATAGCCGGCGCCGTAGTAGCCCATGATCTTCTCTTCCTCGAGCATGGTGATCTGATCAGGGTTTGCCGTTAGTGGCACATCGGCGAAATGCTCGCCTTTGATGGCGTGGACGTAGAGCCGCAAGTTGGGCTGCGTTTTCACCACAGCGAAGTTGGTTGGCATCAGCACTGTGCGTGCACCATCCTCATCGGAGACCTTAATCTCATAGTAGCGGATAACGCTTTCAGCCTGATCGACCCAAACATCGACCACGGTGCCGCCAACTTCTTTGTCACACCCAACAACAGGGTGGCCAATTGGATTGGGATCGCCATCAGGGATAGCGAATGCTTCAAGCATACGCATTGGGCGAATTTTGACGGCTCCTGAGTTCAACAGGTCTGGCACGTCCGCGCGCAGTGCGTAAGCGCCTGGTCCAACGCCATCGAGCATTGGGTTGTCGCCTGTTGGATCCTTTGGAGCGCCTGACCAAGGTTCGCTGGGCTGAAGCGCCAGCTCGCGGGCTTCGCGCTCATAATTGGGCACTGTTACAGACCCATGGCCGTGCGGCAGGCGGAACGTTTTCGGCCCTGGCATGTAGATGCCATGCTCGTACACGTTGCCCGTTTCATCGGACTCCAGCGGATACCCCTCGCGCCGTGTTTCTCTTTGCAGATAAAATAGCAGATAGCCGAAAAACAGCCAGAAGCCGTACAGCAGGACCTGAGCAAGATCTAAGTGGGTGGTGAAGTTGACGAAGTCGAATTGCGAGAAATCCATAGCGCCCTCCAAATGCTCCCTAATGCGTTAAAAATGGCCAGGCCGAAGGCGGATTGAGCACTGCCGTGCGGGTGGCTGAGCAGAGCGGTGGTGATGATGGAGCGCAGCGCTGTTCGGTGCAAAAGCGTGCACCAGAGCAATTCTGACCTGTCCAATGACGAGCATCATCTGGTTCGTCCGTTCTGTTCGATCCGATGGAATGCCACCGGTAGCTGCCAGTGCGGGAAGATCTCGCGCCGACACCTTACAGAGTACGGTCGACACTCCCTATGTGTCAATAAAATTGGACGTTGATTTTGTTTTACAGGTGAAAAACCTAGGGCGAGAATCGTTTGCTACCAACGGTACTGATGAGGCGGGTTAAGCCGCCGGCGCCCAAACGTCTGACCAGCGCTGAATGTAGAGTCTAAACCAGGGGGTAAAATGCTCGGGATTCTGCGCATTCTCCGCGAACAGTGCTTCCATTGATACCCAGCGCAGCTCGGCTATTTCATCGGGGTTTGGCTTGGGAATCCATGTCTGCGGGTCGGCGGTGCCCTTGAACATGTGTACATGCTCATGCTCGGTCAGCCCGCCGCCTACATCGGCGCGATAGGTGACGTCGCCAATGGGCTCCAAGGGTAGGGTGATTCCCAGCTCCTCTTTCAGGCGGCGATGCGCACAATCGGCAATGTCCTCTTGCCAGTGGGGGTGGCTGCAACAGGTGTTCGCCCATAGGCCGCCGCAGTGATATTTTTCGTAGGCGCGCCGCTGAATGAGCAGCTCTCCCTTTGGGCTGAACACAAAGGCAGAAATGGCCAGGTGTAGAACGCCCAGTTCGTGCGCTCGAAGCTTCTCGATGGGGTAGAGCGAGCCATCCTCGGCGATGGCCGGAATGGTGATCTGTGATGAAGTGCTTTTTGACATGACTGTACCCAGAGAAGCGATGCGCGGCAGGTTCTCTCTGCCACCTAACGGGGCCAGTCTAAAACAAACCGACGCACCCGCCCATTGGTGGAGGGGCTTAGGTCATCTTCAATGCGTGCGTCCGGATGGACCAAAGCTTGAAACAGGCCTTGGAAGGTCGCTGTGTAGTAAAGGCATCGCTCGTCTGGGCGATAGACCTCATCACAGGCAGGGCAGTCCGTCAGTGTGAGTGTGGCAGGCTTGCCTGTTGTGAAACCGAAGGTGCCGCTGCCTGCGAAGGTCCAGGCATTCTTTGCGATGGCGTTTAAAAGGAGCGTGCTTGCCTGTTTGGCTGGCAGAAGCCGCAGCAGAACCTGGACAGGTTTGGGAATGCGGTTGGCCAGAATGTAGTTCGCGGTGCGTTCGCCGGCCCGCCAGAGACACTGATCACCCTGACTTTTGGTCATCATGGTGCGCACGGTTCTGTGCAGCGTGACCACGTCGCGTTCGCTGACCATGGATGTTGGAGGCTGCGTGCAATGATGAGCAAGGCCTGCCAAGTGCGCCAGGCGTGTTGCCTCTTGTCTGCCTTGCACTTTTTCCAGAGCATTGAACACTTGAAGGATCGCGTTTGGGCCGATGCGGCCGGCGTGATCGCTTGAGTGGCCGCGCTCCAAAGTTTCAGTTGGTTGCCAGCTCGTGGCGCTGTTCATCAGGCTGGCACGTCTTGGTTTGTTTTCGCCTTGGCTGCTTTATCCTGTGCACGTTTGTGACCATCGAAAAGTGTGACGCGCCCAGCCTTCTCGGCTTCGGCCATTTGCTCATCGGTCAGCTGCATGGGAGCACCACCGCAGGCCATAGCTTTGGCCGCCTCATGCATGGTGCTGGCAGGACGGTTGTGGTTGGTTTGCCATTCGATCTTGCTGGCATCGAAGCGTTTCTTGGTCGTGTCGAAGTGAAAATCGACGCCTTTCTTCGACTGTGGACCCCAATAGTTCACCCGGCCAAGATCGTAGAAGGTGCGCTCAAACCCGGCTTTGAGGAAGGCTTTCAGGCAACCGAGCAGATATTTGCGGCGCTGGCCTGTGCCTTTCCAAGGATACGAAAAGAACGCCTTGTTCATGTAGAAGCGGCGGTAATTGTGCATCACGCGGTCGAGCAGCGTGGCGCGGTCCATCGCCTCGGGTTTCATGATGGGCGTGACGAAATTGTACTTGTCGAAATCAAAGATCTCGACCTTGTCACCCAGCTCTTTGAAAAGATCGGAGAACGGCCAGGGCGTATACATTGCCCAGTTGGCCAAGTCCGGCTCCCAGTCGCGGGCCATTTGGTAGGTTTCTTCCAGCGTTTCGACGGTTTCGTTTTCTAGCCCGACAATGAACTGGGCCTCCGTGACGATACCGGCCTCACGCAGCAAGCGGATAGCGCGTTTGTTTTCCTCAATTGTCGTCTCTTTGTTGAAGAGATCCAGCTTCAACTGAGCAGCTGCCTCGGTGCCAAGCGAGATATGGACAAGACCAGCCTTGCGATAAAAGGGCAGCAATTCCTCATCGCGCAGAATGTCGGTCACACGGGTGTTGATGCCCCAGAGCACATCCAGGTCGCGATCGATCAGCTCCTGGCAGAACTGGATGAATTTCTTGCGGTTGATGGTCGGTTCTTCGTCGGCGAGGATGAAGAAGCCGATATCATGCTCTTTCACCAGCACTTCGATCTCATCGACCACCTTTTTCGGGTCGCGGATGCGGTAATCGCGCCAGAACTTCCATTGTGAGCAGAACGAGCAGGTGAACGGACAGCCGCGTGCCATGTTGGGAATGGCGACCCGCCGGTTCATGGGAATGTACATGTACTTTTCCCAATCGAGGATCGACCAGTCTGGTGACAGGCCGTCAATGTCTTTCACCGTGGGGGCCGCTGGCGTTGCAACAACCTGGTCACCATCAAGATAGGCGATGCCGCGTACGGCTTCGCGAGCTCCTGGCCAGTTGCCAGCGTGGATGGTGGAGATGAGATCGACGAAAATCTCTTCGCCTTCGCCGCGTACGATACAGTCGATCCAGGGCGCTTCGGCCAGCACTTGCTGATACATGAAAGTGGCGTGAATGCCGCCCAGCACCGTCACCGCATTTGGGTGCAATTCTTTGGCGACCTGCAAGATGCCTTGGGCTTTGTAGATGGATGGCGTGATGGCCGTGCAGCCAATGATATCGGGCTTTTCAGCAGCGATGGCATCGCGAATGTCGGCGTCCGACATCTTGTTGGTCATCGCATCGATGAAGGCGACGTCGGTGTAGCCTGCTTTTTTTAGCGACCCTGTCAGATAGGCCACCCAAGCCGGAGGCCAGTTGCCCGCGATCTCCGCGCCGCCCGAGTGATAGTTGGGATGGATGAGAAGAATGCGCATGACTGGCCCTGTTCGTGGTTGTTTCCAACGAAGGTCTGATCAGGACAGTGAACAGTTTTGAATGTCAATTTACGTTGACACGCATCAAATGTTTCAGGGTTTGGTCTACGCACTACCCGGTTCATGGTTTTACGGACCATCACGCAAACGTGCCTGTTGTTTGCACGTTGCTGGTTTTGAGCACAAAAAAGGCCGGTGCTCATGCACCGGCCTTTGTGAAGTCTTTCCGTAGGAAAGGACCTACATGTCGCCGCCATAGTGCTCGGTGAGCACGGGCGCGGGGTCCACTTCATTGCCGTCGGCATCGAAGCCAGCAAGATATTTGATCACGTTTTGGATTTGCGCTTCCTGACGCAGACCGGCAAAAGCCATGCGGGTCCGGGGAACCATTGCACGTGGATTTTCCAGGTACTCAGACATGATCGCAACAGTCCAAACGCCGCCTTGCTCTTCGCCAGCAGCGACATGCGAGTCAGAATAGCGGAACCCTTCAATAGAGCCCCATTCACGGCCTATGATGCCATTGAGCGGCGGTCCGACGCGCGCCATGGCATTGGGTCCGACCATGTGGCAGGCCGAGCATTGACGGAAGACGGCTGCACCGGCCTCAGCATCTGCATCGATATAAGGCTGGGCGTCCTGCGCGGTTGCGATGCCAGCACCACCGACCATGGTGAATGCAGCAGCTGCGAGCGCGATCCCGAAACGTTTCATCATTCTATCTCCCTTGGCCAGATGGCCGTTATTGAAATGCCACTCCGCAGAAACACTGAAGCCAGCATGAAAGCTGAGTCAAGCCAGCGGGTTGACGCGCATCGAATTAGCCCATGAACTTCTCTCACGGAATTGAGAGATGGTTTCCATAAGCTTTTGTCTGCACATTGGGTTTACGCATGGTGTGGTGTTTGGTTTACGGCGAACAAAAAATAAAATGCTTCGACGTTTACCTGGGTTGGCGACGGGAAAAGCCGCCAACCGACATGCATCGCCTTACGCGACGGCTCGTGAGAGAGCGCATTGTGACCAAAGGTCGTTCAGTGCGCCAACCAGATGGGCGATGTCATCGTCGCTGTGCAAGGGACCTGGGGTGATGCGCAGTCGTTCAGTGCCCTTAGGCACTGTTGGATAGTTGATCGGCTGAATGTAGATGCCATACTGATCAAGAAGTACGTCACTGATAAATTTGCATTTTTTAGCATCTCCCACCATCACGGGAATGATGTGGCTAGGGTTGGGAAGATGGGGAATGCCTTTCGCATCAAGGGCTGCACGCACTGTGGCAACACGCTCTTTTTGAGCATCGCGCTCAACCGAACTTTCTTTCAAATGCTGAATGGAGGCCGTTGCACCGGCTGCGATGGTTGGCGGCAAAGCGGTGGTGAAGATGAAGCCTGACGAGAAGGAGCGTACATAGTCACAGAGCGCTGCTGATGCCGCGATGTAGCCGCCCATCACACCGAAGGCTTTACCAAGCGTGCCTTCAACCACCGTGATGCGGTCCATCACGCCATCACGCTCGGCAATGCCGGCGCCGCGTGGTCCGTACATGCCAACGGCGTGCACTTCGTCTAGATAAGTCATTGCCCCATGCTTTTCAGCGACTTCTACGATTTCTTTCATGGGAGCGATGTCGCCATCCATGGAGTAGACCGATTCAAAGGCCACGATTTTTGGGCGGCTTGGCTCAATGGCTGCCAGCTTGCGGTCAAGGTCTTCTGGATCATTGTGCTTCCAGATCGCTTTATCAGCGCGCGAGTGACGAATGCCTTCGATCATGGATGCATGGTTGAGCGCGTCGGACAGGATCACACAGTCTGGAATGGTCGAACCCAATGTACCGAGCGACGCCCAGTTGGACACGTAACCGGATGTGAAGATAAGCGCGGCTTCTTTACCGTGCAGGTCTGCCAGTTCTTGCTCCAAGAGCACGTGGAAATGGTTGGTGCCGGAAATGTTGCGTGTGCCGCCAGCACCTGCCCCGCAGCGATCAATGGCGCCGTGCATAGCATCGATCACACAGTCTTTTTGGCCCATACCAAGATAGTCATTGGAGCACCAAACGGTGACGTCATGGATGCCGTCATCGGTGTGGCGTACAGCCTTTGGGAAGGCGCCCATTTTCCGCTCAAGGTGGGCGAACACGCGGTAGTTCCCCTCTTCGCGCAGGCCATCAAGGGCTCCGGCGAAGTAAGTCTCGTAGTCCATCACTTCATCATTGGCAGCCGCCGGGTGTGTGGACTTAACGCGTGTGGCCAAAGTGGCTGCTGGACAACCTTTTGACTGCGTGGAGATGCTGAACGGAACAGCGCCATTCTCGTTCTTGGTGGGTGTGGTGGTGTCCGTCATGATCGATAATCCCCGATTGGAAGGCACGCTAGACAGCGCGTCAGTCTCACGCCGTGGTTTGGCATGGTGTGTGATGGTGGTGGTTGGAAGGGGCGCCTCTTTGGGCGCTTCAGAAGGTGGTGGCATTGGGTTTTTCAGATACCAGCGCCAGAGTTCCTCATCGCGCCAGGGCAGGACCAGAAACCAATGCTCAATCACGCCCAAGGCGGCGAGTGTTGTGAGCAGAACAAAGGTTGTTTGAGTTGGCGGGACCGCGCCCCATGCTTGTTGGGCAAGCCATACGGTGAGAACAGTTCCGGCGGTCACCGAGATAGGAAAAAGCAGGTTGAGTGCCCGATTGCGAAAATAGCTTTTCAGATGTTCCAGGTGGCTTGGCAGAAACTCTTCGGTGATGTTGGGCACACCGAGAAAAATGTTGAACTTGGTGGAAAGCCGCATCGCCCAAAGGATTGTGAATGTCCAAAGGGCCGCTTGATTGTCAGCCCCCCAGAACATCACAGCCAAACCTACAACGGTCAGCGCGATGGCGACCTCATGATGGATCAGCGTTTGCGTGGCATAGATAAAACGCTGCCATCCTGAGGCGCCTGCTGGGCAATCATCTCGCCGTGGTCCGGTGATGATGCCGGTCAGAAAACTGACCTCATGCCAACCCCAGAGGGCCAAACCAGCAGTGAAGCCGATAAAGGCACCGCTTACGGTCGCCATGTCGCGGGTGAACCAAGCTGCGGCGAGGGCCGCCACGCCAAACAGGGTGGCGGCCACAAAGGTTGCACGTGGTGTGACCCGTGGCAGACGATCGGCAAGCAAGATCACGCCGGTGGAGAACCACCAGAGGAACAATGCAAAACCGATCGGGGCGAGCCAGCCTGTCACGGTACGTGGCCTACCAGGTGGGTTGAAGCCGGCTGGTTGCCGGGATCGTGTTGGGTTTGGTCTTCATGAAGTAGAGACCGGCGAAGGTGAGAAACGCGCTCGTGCCAAGGCCAAACTTGCGCAGTTTGCCGCCAAGGCCACCAGCACGATCAGCCTCGCCCATGGCTTGGTTGATCCGGTTCAGCTTGCGCAAACCCTCCAAGAATTTTGGATTATCCAGATCAAGCAAAACGGGGAAGCACTGTTTGGTGATCTCCGTCGTGGTGCGGAACACCTGCATGTCGTACTCTTCGACATCCACACCAAGCGCATCGTGAAACGCCGGGCGGGCTTGGTCGCGCACATGCATGGTGCAGAAGACGGCGAGCAGGAAGAAGCGGATCCAAAGCTTGTTGCGACCTTCCAAAAGTGCTGGGTCGGCACGCATCAAAAGCGAAAAGGCTTCGCCATGGCGGAACTCGTCGTTGCACCACTCTTCAAACCATTTGAAGATCGGGTGGAAGCGCTTGTCTGGATGCTTTTCCAAATGGCGGAAGATGGTGATGTAGCGCGCGTAGCCGATCTTCTCCGACAAGTAGGTGGCGTAGAAGATGAATTTTGGCTGGAAGTAGGTGTACTTCTTAGCCTTGGTTAGAAAACCAAGATTTACGCCAATATCGAACTCTTTCAAAGCGTCATTGATGAAGCCAGCATGGCGGCTTTCATCGCGCGCCATCAACGAGAACAGCTCGCAAATCTCTTTGTTTTTGCCGCGCTTCTTCATCTCTTTGTAGAGCACGCAACCGGAGAACTCAGCTGTCAGCGAGGAGACCAGAAAGTCGATGAACTCTTTCTTCAGTTGTGGGTCCAGCGCATCGATGTCGATATGGTCCCAGTCCTCGTTGCGCTTGAAATGGCCTTTGTTGGGGTCATCGCGCATCTCTTGGATCAGCGCATCCCATTCCTCGCGCACCAGGGTGACATCAACCTTGTCGAGCTTGTCGAAGTCGGTCGTGTAAAAGCGCGGATCAAGCAGGGTGGTCTCCTGCGCCATGCGCGTGGTTTCGTTGATTGGGGCACGGGCCTTCACCGCTGAGGTGACGGGGGTGCCATCTTTGACGGGAGCATGGACGTTCATAGCGCTGCCCTTTCTGAGAAGCTGAATTCGCACAGTTCCATAAATTCAAAGTCGCCGGTCATGCGGGTCCAGGTGCGCTCCAGCCAGTGGGCACGGCGCACGGTGGCTGTGCGTTGCAAGACCACGCGTTCGCCGTAGGGAACCTCGACGGGGCGGCCATGGACAATGACCTCATCACCGGGCTCGATGGCGATATCACCATCCAATTCGACATAGGCGTGCAAGCTATCGAACGTGTTCTGCACATCCACGGTGCAGCCAACGTCAAAGCTCTCGCGGCTTAACAAGTTCAGCATGTGCGGTCCTCCTTTTTGCCCCGGCTAGCCGGGGAACTCGGCAAGGCCAAAGCCATGCCTGTTGGTGGTGGTGTCCGTGGCTCGTCGCTGGGCACCCACAAGGGGACCCAGAACGATGAGCGTTGCGAAGAGCAGTCCAATCTCCAGGTGATAGACTGCCCCATAACCAAAGGCGGGATCGGTGATGACCCTGCCAAAAAGCCCCGAGCTTCCCATGGCAGTGAAAAGATCGCGCAGTGCGCCGCCAGCAGCCAGACCAAGACCTGCCGCTGTCGCGTTAACGGCGCCCCACGCGCCCAGCGCTATGCCATTGGTGGAGCGACCGTCAGCCGTTGTCTTTGCCAGTTGCATGGTGGCGGTAAGCAAACACACAGCAAAAAGACCACTACCAAAACCGATCATTGCTGTTGCGCTGCGGAACATGAAGGCCGATTGGAGTGGCGCTGAGAACACAACCAATGTGAAACCCACCACACCGATAACCGCGCCTAAGCCTGCATAACGGTACGGATCGCAGTTCTTGCCCAGGCGCTGTGCGGCCAGTGCAAAGCCTGCCAGTGTACCGCCGGCAAACAGAGCGGTGAGCAACGTGGTTGCGCTGACCGACAGGTTGAGCACCTGCCCTCCATAGGGCTCCAGCAAGATATCTTGCATGGAAAAGGCTAGCGTGCCCAAACCAACAGCAAGCAGCAAACGACCGGTGCGGTTGGTGCTGGTGAAGGCGCGCCACGCCTCATAAAATGTTGGCCGAGCGAGGTCGGGCGCAGTGGCGGCTGGGTTGCGCGCTTCCTGCTTCCAAAGCGCGATGACGTTCAGCACGATGGTAACGACTGCCGCCCCTTGAATGACCTGAATAAGACGTGGGTGGCTGAAATCGGCGAGGAGCCACGAGAAACCCAGCGCACCGATCACCATGCCGATGAGCAGCATCACGTAAAGCAGGGCTACGACACGTGGACGGCTTTCTTGGGGCGCGAGATCTGTGGCCAGAGCAAGTCCTGCGGTTTGCGTGGTGTGCAGGCCAAGGCCAATCAGCAGGAAGCCGAGACCAGTGATCATGTGGCCCAGGAAGAACGGCCCACCTCCCTCGCTCATGAGCAAAATGGCCATCGGCATGATGGCCAAGCCGCCGAACTGAAAGATGGTGCCGAACCAGATGTACGGCACACGCTTCCAGCCAAGGATGGATTTGTGGGTGTCGGATTTGTGCCCGATGAGCGCCCGCAGTGGTGCAAAGAGCAGGGGCAGAGCCACCATGATGGAGACAAGCCAAGCTGGAACCGACAGTTCAAGGATCATCACGCGGTTCAATGTTCCGGTGATCAGTGTCACCGCGATACCAACGGAAATCTGGAACAGTGCCAGGCGCAGCAAGCGGGGCAGCGGCAGCTCATCGGTTGCAGCATCAGCAAACGGCAGAAAGCGTGGTCCAATCTTGGTCCACTGATCTTTGAGCTGGGGCAGCCGTCTGCTCACGTGCGCGGCTCCGTTCGTGTGATCTGGAAGGCCTGGCTGGTATAAAAACCTGATGCGATGCGTTTGGTGTTGCCTGCCGCAAAGTCGGGCATGCGCTCATCGACGAGGCGGCGCAGCTTCTTCTCTGAAATCGGCACGATGGCTGGTGAGCGATCACCGCGCGGGAAAAGCTTGCCAACCGTGTGCATGGCAGCCAGCAATGGCGTTTTGGGCGCGAAGGTGAAAAGCACCTGACCGTCGGTACGCTCGCCAAGACGAGCTAGAGCACCGACTTTGTCGCCTGATTCATAATGGATGACAGAGTCCATAGCGACCACATGGTCAAAGCGTCCAAAGCTTTCATCCAGCATGTCGCCAGCGTGCCAGGTGATCGAGCCTTTCAGGCCTGCAGGCATGCGTTCGCGGGCAACATCCACCAGATTGGGGGAGAGATCGACAGCAACGACCTCGGCGCCGCGTTTGGCCGCTTCGACAGCCAATGCACCAGTACCGCAACCGGCATCGAGCACACGTTGGCCTGTCATATCGTCGGGGAGCCAAGAAAGCAGCGTGGCGCGCATTGCATCGCGGCCTGCCCGTACCGTGGCGCGAATGCCAGAGACTGGGGCGTCGGACGTCAGGCGCTCCCAGGTTTTGGCGGCAGTGCGATCAAAATAGGCTTCGATTTCGCCACGGCGATCAAGGTATGTGCTGGCCATCAGTCAAACCCCAGGAAGTCGAAGATATCGCGGTCCTTCATGGGGGAGGGATCGCAGATGGTGTCATCCACCAAGAGACTGGCGGCCAGGCGCAGATATTCTTCCTGGACGGCGAGAACAGCTGGCGTTTCGTCCATCTCAAAGAGGGTGCGTTTTTTCAGTCGGCTTTTGCGGATTTCATCCAAGTCCGGCAGGTGCGCCACGCGCTCAAGGCCAACCACCTCGTTGAAGCGGTCGATCTCATCGGTGGCTTTGGAACGGTTGGCGATCACGCCGCCGACGCGCACATCATAGTTTTTCGATTTGGCTTTAATGGCTGCCACGATGCGGTTCATCGCGAAGATGCTGTCAAAGTCGTTGGCAGTGACGATCAGAGCTTTTTCGGCATGTTGAAGAGGAGCCGCAAAGCCTCCACAGACTACATCACCCAACACGTCGAAGATCACCACATCGGTGTCTTCAAGCAGATGGTGTTCTTTCAAGAGCTTCACGGTCTGGCCGACAACATAGCCGCCGCAGCCGGTACCGGCAGGTGGGCCGCCAGCCTCGACGCACATGACACCATTGTAGCCCTCGAACACAAAGTCTTCGGTGCGCAGCTCTTCAGAGTGGAAGTCCACTTCTTCGAGCACGTCAATGACGGTCGGGCAGAGGCTCTTGGTCAGCGTGAAGGTGCTGTCGTGCTTGGGGTCGCAGCCGATTTGCAAAACGCGCTTGCCGAGCTTGGAGAAGGCCACCGAGAGGTTGGACGAGGTGGTCGATTTGCCGATCCCGCCCTTGCCGTAAACAGCAAACACCTTGGCGGTGTCGATGGTCATAGCAGGGTCCATTTTGACCTGGACCGAGCCTTCGCCATCCTCGTGGCCGGTTGAAAAGCCTTTGGGTGAGCGATCAAGCAATGTGGTCTTGGTGCCTGTCGGCGGTGGGGTCACGATGTTCATTCTGCGGCCTCCATGCCGATCGATTGCCCGGCGGCGGTTTGTTGATGATTTGTGTCGTTGGCGGGAATACCGATGCCTTCCAAACGGTCTTCCAGCTCTTCGCCAGCGTCGCGCAGCGCATCGAGAACGGCGTCGTCGGGCTGCCAATAGTCACGTTCATGGGCTTCCAGCAGACGGCCAGCCAAACGAGCCGATGCGGTTGGGTTCAACTCGGCTAGGCGGCGACGCATCTCTGGGTCGAGCACATAGGTTTCAGTGAGTTGCTGGTAGACCCAGGGCTGGACCTGACCGGTGGTGGCCGACCAACCCATGGTGTTGGTCACATGCTCTTCAATCTGGCGCACGCCCTCATAGCCGTGCTGCAACATGCCTTCGTACCATTTGGGGTTGAGCATGCGGGTGCGGGTTTCCAGCGCCACCTGTTCAGAGAGGCTGCGTACCTTGCCTTCGCCACGAGTTTGATCGCCAATGTAGACCGGGATTGCATCGCCCTTGGCCCGGGTGGCCGCACGGCTGATGCCGCCAAGCGTATCGAAATAGTGGTCGATCGTGGTGACGCCGAGTTCCACTGAGTTCGAGGTTTTGATAAGCGATGTCGACATCCGCCAGCATGGACTGCAAAAGCGCAGCTTGTTGAACGGGTTTGCCCGAGGCACCGTAAGCAAAGCTTTTGCGGCGCTCATAAGTCTCAGCCAACTCGTTCTCGTCATCCCAGGTGCCAGCTTCGACCAAATTGTTGACGTTGGAACCATAAGCGCCATCGGCATTGGAGAAGACGCGCAGCGCAGCCGTTTCCATGTCGCACCTATGCTGCTCGGCGTAGGCCAATGCATGGGCGCGGATGGGGTTTTGGTCGAGCGGCTCATCGGCCTCTGCAGCCAGAAGCGCCGCTTCAGCAAGAACTTTGGTTTGCAGCGGCAGCAAGTCGCGGAAGATGCCTGACAGCGTCATCACCACATCAACCCGTGGGCGACCAAGCTCTTCGAGCGGTGTTAGTTGTGCCCCGCAGAGGCGGCCATAGCTGTCAAAGCGAGGGGCCGCGCCCATCAGTGCCAAACCTTGCGCGATGGTGCCGCCTTCGGTTTTCAGATTGTCGGTGCCCCAGAGAACGAGCGCCACCGAGGTCGGCAGCGCGCCGGTTTCTTCCTTGTAGCGGGCAAGTAGACGGTCGGCTTGGCGTGCGCCATCGGCCATTGCGAACGCGGAGGGGATGCGGAATGGATCGAAGCCGTGAATGTTGCGGCCGGTCGGTAGAACTTCCGGTGTGCGCACAACATCGCCGCCTGGCGCTGGTGTGATGAAACCGCCATCCAATGCATGGATGATCGCTTTGAGCTCATGGTCTTCAGACAAGAGCCTGTCTGTTTGTGCCAAAGCATTGAGCGTTTCGACATCCATCTCTTGCGTGGGATCCTCGCCTTTTACGATGGCCAGCGCGTCCTCTTGCCCAAGGTCCAAGCCGTGGGCTGACTCCGCGATGGCTTGGATCATGTCGGCACGCTCAAGCTCGCTCATCGGCTCGCCAACCACGTGCAATCCGTGGGGGATGAGTGTGTATTCAAGCTCCAGAACGGCTTCCTGTAGCGCGACGATGTGTTCGCCTGCACTCTGCTCCCAGGCGGGTGTTTCTTCGGCCAGATCAAGCTCGGCAGCTTGTGTCTGGATAAGCGTTGCCAAGCTCTCGGCCTCAGCACCTGAAACATCATCCATGCCGCGCCAACGCTCGATGGAGGCTTTCAGCTCGTTGAGGCCTTTGTAGAGCCCGGCTTGCGCCAGTGGTGGCGTGAGATAGCTGATCAGCGTGGCAGCAGCGCGCCGCTTGGCGATCATGCCCTCTGATGGGTTGTTGGAGGCATAGAGATAGTAGTTGGGCACATCGCCGATCAGGCGATCAGGCCAGCATTTGCCGGACATGCCGGTCTGCTTGCCGGGCATGAATTCCAGGGCGCCATGGGTGCCAAAGTGCAGATAAGCTTCGGCGCCGAAGTCTTCGCGCATCCAGCGATAGAAAGCTGAGAAAGCATGGGTTGGTGCAAAGCCTTGCTCAAAGAGCAGGCGCATCGGATCGCCTTCATAGCCGAAGGCAGGTTGCACGCCGACAAAGACGTTGCCGAACTGCGCCCCCAACACAAAGATCGATTGACCGTCGGTTTGCTGCGCGCCTGGCGCTGGTCCCCAAACGGCTTCCAGTTCTTTCAGATAGGGTTCGCGGCGGACATGATCATCGACCGGGATGCGTGCGTGGACATTGGCATGCGCGCCATACTGAGCGGCGTTGCCAGTGATGACCGCATCACGCAGCGCGTCCACGCTTTCGGGCATCTCCACATCATAGCCCTCATCTTCAAGGCCTTGCAGCACATTGTAGAGTGAGCGGAAGACCGAAAGGTAAGCGGCTGTGCCGGTGTTGCCGCCATTGGGCGGGAAATTGAAAAGCACGATGCCGACTTTACGATCTTCACGGTCGGACCGACGAAGTGTGATCAGTTGGTCGATACGCTCAGCCAAGCGCTCGGCGCGCTCTGAGCAGACCTGCATCAGCTTGGCGAGGTCTGGGTCGCAGAAATCACAGGCTTTGTGGCATCCAGTGCATGGGCTGCCCGCCGGGTCGACACGGCCACCAAAAACAGTGGGTTCGGTGGCGCCATCTAGCTCGGGGATCGCCACCATGATGGTTGATTCCACCGGCATCAGGCCACGGTTGGACTTTGCCCAATCCTGCAGGGTCTGAAATTCAATAGCGTGAGCTGCAAGGTAGGGAACGTCCATCCCAGCCAGCATCTCTTCGGCGGCCTTGGCATCATTGTAGGCGGGACCGCCCACCAGTGAGAAGCCGGTCAGCGAAAGCATTGCATCCACGATGGGGCGACCATCTTTGACGAAAAACTTTTCCGCGGCTGGGCGCGCATCCAAACCGGACGCGAAGACCGGGATGACTTTCAAACCACGCGCTTCGATGGCGCGAATGACCCCATCATAGTGCGCTGTGTTACCTGCCAGAAGGTAAGAGCGCATGAGGATGAGCCCCACCGTACCATGTGCCTTGGCGGGTGTTGGTAAACCAGCATCGGTTTCAGTAACGCGGGTTGGCAGGTCCGGGTGATAGATGCCCACCTCTGGATAGGCCGTTGGCATATCCGCTTTGATGGAGGAGCGCAGATTTTCGCGTGGACCAGCAGCATAGCGGCTGACGAGATAGCGCACCATGTTGGCGACGTTTTCATCCGACCCGGACAGCCAATATTGCAGCGTCAGGAAGTAGGCGCGCACATCCTGCGCAGTGCCAGGAATGAAACGCAGAATTTTCGGCAGACGCTTCAGCATCGCCATCTGCTTGGCGCCAGAGCTTTGCTCGCCGGACTTTTTGCTGGAACCGCGCAGGCGCTTGAGCAACGCCATCGCACCATTTTGCTTGGCACTCATGTCGAACTGGCCGACACGGGTGAGCTTGACGATCTCTCCCGCTGACATCATGCCGATCATGGCATCGCAGCGTGCGCGCCTGGCTTCAAGAGCCGGTTGGATGGCCTGGATTTGATCGTCCAGAAACAGCATGGTGGCGAGGATGATGTCGCCGGTGGCTATGTCGTTCTTGCAGGCCTCCAGAGCGTCCGGATTGTCGCCCCATTCAGATGTCGCGTGCAGCACGATGGATACGCCGGGCATCTCACGTAGCAGCATTTTTTGGGCGCGCTCCACCGCACCGGACAAATGATTGTCCAGCGTGACGATCACCACCTTCACTGGCGTGCCGTCAGCGGCCGAAGTGAGCTTTAGCATCGTAGAGCGTCTCCAAAGTGATTTGCGCCAGCCCGTGTTCGGCGGCGAAAACTTCCGTGTTGCGGCGCGCCTTTCCGCGCACAAAGAACGGTATCTTTTTCAGTTCCTTTTCAGCCTCGGCGGTCCAACCGGTTGGCATGTCAGCCGGGTTGTCGATCAGTGTGTTGGCAGCTTCTTGAACCGGTGCTTCAGCAGCTGCTGTTTCGGGCTCTTGAGCGGCACGCGTTGGCGCATGGCCATGGTGCGAAGGTCCGTTGGCATCGGAGAATTCAAAGTCGTCGCGGAACATGCCCAGCAGGTGCTCCTCAAGGCCCATCACCAGCGGGTGGACCCAGGTGTCAAAGAGCACATTTGCGCCCTCAAAGCCCATTTGGGGGGAATACCGTGCGGGGAAGTCCTGAACGTGAACAGGTGCAGAAATCACCGCGCAGCCGATACCTAGGCGCTTGGCAATGTGGCGCTCCATCTGCGTACCAAGCACCAGTTCTGGCGTGGCCTCGATGATGGCCTGCTCAACTTCCAGATAATCGTCGGTGATCAGCGCCTCGACGCCATACTCTTTGGCGGCAGCGCGCACGTCGCGGGCGAATTCGCGGCTGTATGTCCCTAGCCCAACAACTTTGAATCCCATTTCGCTCTCAGCAACTTTGGCAGCCGCCAGAGCATGTGTGGCATCACCAAAGATGAAAACGCGTTTGCCAGTGAGGTAGGTGGAATCGATGGATCGCGAATACCAGGGTAGGCGGCTTTCTTCGGCTGCTAGGAGCGCGTCGGCATCCGCCCCGATGATTTCCGCGACCTCGCGGATAAACTGTTTCGTGGCACCAACCCCGATGGGAACGGTCTTTGTTTTCGGCTGTCCAAATGCGCGCTTCAGCCAATTGGCTGCTGTCTCAGCGATTTCCGGATAGAGCACGACGTTGAAGTCGGCATCTCCCAGCTTGGCGAGATCGGCGGGCGTGCAGTCCAGGGGGGCAACCACGTTCACATCGACGCCTAAGCTGCCAAGCAGCCGTGTAATCTCGGTGACATCGTCGCGATGGCGGAAGCCCAGGGCCGTGGGCCCTAGAAGGTTAGTTGTGGGACGCTGGCCCTCTGGGCGTGGTGCCCGCGTTGTGCCCGGCGCCGGTGCCTGTGCACCCGCAATACCGCGCACCAGCTGGTAGAAGGTTTCCGAGGCGCCCCAGTTCTCTTTCTTGGAGTAAGAAGGCAGCTCCAAGGGAATTACGGGGATCGGCAAATCCATCGCCTTGGCGAGACCACCTGGATCGTCCTGGATAAGTTCAGCGGTGCAGCTTGCACCGCAGATCATGGCCTGCGGCTGGAAGCGTGCATAGGCATCGCGCGCAGCTGTCTGAAACAGCTCGGCCGTGTCTTTGCCCAGATCACGAGCCTGGAAGGTGGTGTAGGTGACGGGCGGGCGCTCTTTTCGCCGCTCGATCATCGTGAACAGCAGATCGGCATAGGTGTCGCCCTGCGGCGCGTGCAGCACATAGTGCAAGCCCTTCATCGCGGTGGCGATGCGCATCGCTCCGACATGGGGCGGGCCTTCATAGGTCCAGACGGTGAGCTGCATCGCCTAGACCTCCAGCCTTGTCCGCCGCACTAGCGGACGGGCGAAGAGTTCAGCCAGATCGCCAGCTTGCTCGTAGCCCTGAATGGGGGTGAAGACGAGTTCGATCGACCATTTGGTCGTTAGGCCCTCGACCTCCAGAGGGTTCGCAAGGCCAAGGCCGCAAACAGTGATATCAGGGCGCTGGTCGTGGCAACGATCCAACTGCTTGTCGACATCCTGACCCTCGCTGACCAGCACCTCATCCGGCAGGGCGTCGAGCTCAGGTGCCATCAGGGCTTTGTTCAAGAAGGGGGTGCCCACTTCCAAGGGGACCATGCCAAGCTCGGCATGCAGAAAGCGGGCAAGCGGGATTTCCAACTGGCTGTCCGGGAAGAAGAACAAGGTCTTGCCGGTCAGCTGCTCTTGATAGTGGGTGAGCGCTTTCTCCGCCCGTGCTTTGGGAGCTGCCGTTACCTCGGTGAAAAGAGCGTCATCGACACCGAAACTCTCAGCGGCCACTTGCAGCCAAGCCGTTGTGCCTTGTGCGCCAAGAGGGAACGGCGCGGGCAGATGAACAGCGCCGCGACGGGCAAGCGCGCGTGAGGTTTCGGTCAAGAAGGGTTGAGCCAGCAGGAACCGTGTGCCTGGACCGATTGCAGGCATCGATTCAGCGTTGCGGGCTGGCAGGAAACTAACGTTCTGAATGCCCATGGCATCGAAGAGCCGAGTGAATTGGTCTTCCACCACATCGGCCAGTGCACCGACAACCAACAGCTGATCAGCAGCGGCTTCACCAGCTTCCGGCAGGCTTGGCACCAACGAGGCAAGGCAAGCGTCTTCGCCCTCAGTGAAGGTGGTTTCGATGCCGGAGCCAGAATAGTTCAGGATGCGTACATCCGGCGCGTAGGTTCCTGAGAGGCGCTGGGCGGCCTTGGCGAGATCAAGCTTGATGACCTCCGAGGGGCAGGAGCCGACGAGGAACAGGAGCTTGATGTCAGGACGGCGCTCAACAAGGCGCGCGACAACCTTGTCCAACTCCTCGTTCGCATCGGCGAGACCGGCTAGATCCTTCTCTTCCATGATTGCCGTGCCGAATCGTGGTTCAGCGAAGATCATCACGCCTGCTGCCGACTGCATGAGGTGCGCGCAGGTGCGTGAGCCAACAATCAGGAAAAAGGCGTCTTGAATCTTGCGGTGCAGCCAGATGATGCCGGTGAGGCCGCAAAACACTTCGCGTTGACCGCGTTCGCGCAGAACGGGGCGGTCAAGGCAGCCACTCGTGGGTTCAAGAGTGATTGGGGATAACTCGTTCACGAGGCTGCCCCCATGGAATAGGGCGAGGGAGTCGTGCTCGAAACCGCGCCCTGAAGGCGTGCTTGGCGCAGTTTCCACACAAATTGTGCAGCGTTGATCACGTAAGTGACGTAAGCGGCGAGGGCCAAAAGCATCTGCCCTTCAGCGTCCAACAGGTTGAAAAAGACAGCTGCCAGATAGGCGGTATGAAGCGCCAGGACGAGCATGGAAAACACATCCTCCCAAAAGAAGGAGGGGGCGAAGAGATAGCGGCCAAAAACCACCTTCTCCCAAATCGCGCCAGTGACCATGATCGTGTAGAGAACAAGCGTTTTGATCACCACCGACCAGGTGGCCAAAGCAAAGCCTTCGCCGGTCACAAGATAGCGGATAACCAGCACCAAACTGATAAGAAAAACAAGGAATTGGACCGGAGCTAGTATGCCTTGGACGAGTGTCCAGGGCGTTGCGTCACGACGGGCGCGTTGATCGGGAGTGTAAAGCTGGCTTGACGCTTTTTCAGGCGAATTTGGGCGACCTGATTCAGTGCGTAAATGGCTCGCTGACGCCGCCGAAACGGCGCGCTGATCATGCGCTGATCTTGAGCCTGTCTGCCCTGCCATGTGGTGCCGCGCGCTCCCGTTTTTTTGCCGTCGTGGCGCGATGGGTTTGCGCCCACCGTGTTGCACAATCTAGGAGTGGTGCACCCTCAATGTCAATTAGAGTGAACGTCAAAAAAATTTGACACATCGAGTTTTTTGGGAGAGGCTATTAGCAGCTGATAATAAAGAGTGCGCACCGCTGAATGCCAATGACAAGTCGATAATAGCACATACTTGTGACGAAACAGAATAAATAACTGTTGGCCGATGTGGTGGGTTATCCTAGGGTGCTGGTACGGTTTGCTAGGCCAATTGGTCCTGTTGAAGAATACCCACATCGGGGTGGGCTTTTCGACAGCCAGCGTACAACTTGCCTAGCTCACTCAGATTGCAATGCCGGGTGCTGCTCACGCGACGTTTAGGCGAGTGGCGTGCACCACAAAAAGTCTTAAGGCACAGCGCCTGATCATTAGGCGCCGGTCGACCGACGGGGAGTAGCGGTATGGCGAATGGACTGAATGAAGGGCCACAAGAACGCCCGCATGGTGACCTCAGCGGCGCAGCCAACGGCACATCACGCTCAACGCAGGGTGAAGCTTCATCGGTGGATGGGCTGATCCACACCATCGAAGGTGAGATTATTCCACGCTTGCTGCTGGCCCACCAGAATGTGCTGCGCGATGAAGCCGATGTTCCACCCGCCTCGGGTGATGTTACGTGGGGTGGCGCACAGAACGGTGCCGCGATTGAGAGCTTGGCGACTGATGATCTGGCGATGGCGGGCATTGCCCTTCATGTCACACACGCTGATGTTCAAGCTTTTGCTGAACTGCTGATTGCTTTTGACCCGTATGTTGCCAAGCGCTTCATCGATGCACAAATTTCCCGCGGTCATGCAGTGCCTGATTTGTTGCTTGACCTCTGCGCTCCCGCTGCCAAGGAGCTGGGTGACATGTGGCTGCGCGATGCGTGCAGTTTTTGCGATGTAACCATCGGGCTTTCAGCCTTGGAGCAAGTGGTTTTGCATTGTTCAGGACCAGCTGGTGCCGTTCGCAATGTCTCGGACCAGGATCGCTGCGCCTTGTTTGCGCCGATGCCCGGTAATCAGCACATCTTTGGATTGCTGATTGTCAAAGAGTTGTTTCGCAGCTCAGGTTGGATGGTGCGCAGCCCATCAAAGACTGATCGCGATGGCATTCTTGATGCCGTGCGCAAAACGCGTTTCAGCATTTTGGGGCTATCGGTTGGTAGTGCTGACGATTTGCAAAACTGTCAAAGTCTTGTAAAGGCATGTCGCGATGTATCACTTAATCCTAATTTGCTGATTTTGGCAGGCGGTTACGGGATACAGGAAGCTAATATGTCGACGCGTATGCTTGGTGTCGATTTGATCGCCCGCGACGGTCGCGAGGGGCTTGATCAGATTGAGCGCATGATGTCGCGAATGGTGCGACACCGCGCCTACAACTGACCAACGGAGTACAGATCGTGATCGATCTTTCCAAACCTGGTGGATGTTTTGCTTAGCCCAAACGTCGCTCGCAGTTTCAATGATGCTGAAAACAATCTGGGCGCAATGGATGCGCCAGTTGCTGCCAACCTTCTGTCGGCAGCTGCCGATCTGACCCTGGTGCTCAACGGTGATGGCGCCGTGCTTGATATGGCCTATTCGGGGGCTGAACTCACCGGTGAGGGCATTGACGGTTGGATCGGACACCCGCTCGGTGCCTGCGTTGCCGAGGACAGCCGCAATAAGATCGAGATCATGTTTGGCGAGCTCAGCTCCGGGCTCGTTTCACGTCGGCGTGAGTTGAACTTTGTGGGTGATAGCGGCGAATCGCTGCCGATGAACTGTATGGCGGTGCGACTTGGCGATGAGGGCCGCATCGTGCTGTTCGGTCGTGACATGCGTGGGCTCGCCCGTTTGCAGCAAAGGCTGGTCAACACACAGATTTCTATGGAGCGTGAATACACGCGCCTGCGTCAGGCTGAAGCTTGCTACCGGCTCCTGTTCCAGATCATCGGCGAAGCTGTGCTGATCGTCGATGCATCGACGATGGCTGTCACCGATGCGAACCCAATGGCCGCTGAGTTGCTTGGCGTGCCGGTGGCCAAGATTGTCGGTCGTCGCGCTAGCCATGTGTTTGGATCGAAAGACCGTGAAGCCGTGCGCTCACTTTTGGCGACGTCGCAGTCAGTCGGACGCGCTGAGGCCATTGCCAACGCAACAAGTGAAGCGACTGGCGGCTTGGAGTTGAAAGGCTCGCTCTTCCGCCAAGCAGATGTGACCTATGTTCTTGTGCGCCTTCTGCCGCGCTCGGGCCCTGAAGCTAACATCGCTTCCACCAATTCTGATGGCGCTATGGCTGTTATTGAGCGCTTGCCGGAAGGGTTCGTGATCATCGATGATGAGCGCCGTGTGCAAAGCGCCAACGCGGCATTCCTGGAACTGGTGCAGGCTGCCAACTACGAACAGGTGCAAGACGTTGCCATCGACACGTGGTTTGAGCGATCCAGCGTCGACGCCAATGTTCTGCTCTCCAATGTGCGTGAGCACGGTTTGGTGCGCCGTTTTCCAACCGTGGTGCGTGGCGAGTTGGGCTCGGCGGAAGATGTTGAAATCACCGCAGTATCGGTTCCCGGCGAAAGCGGGGCTTTGTTTGGGCTCATGCTGCGCCGCTCTGTGCGTGCGACCTCTGAAGAGACCCCTATCACAGGCTTCCCGGCTCAGTCTGCTGAGCAGTTGACCGATCTTATCGGGCATATGCCGCTCAAAGAGGTGGTGCGCGAAACCACCGACGTGGTGGAGCGGCTATGCATTGAAGCGGCGTTGAAACTGACCGGAGACAATCGCGCGTCTGCGGCGCAGATGCTTGGGGTGTCGCGCCAAAGCCTCTACGCAAAAATGCATCGCTTTGGGCTGGGTGATCTCACCACCGACAGTGTAGATGAGTGACGCACGCCCTAACACTTAGTTGACATCAAAAAGCGTCAAATAAAATTGACACTCTGATGTGCCGCGCGTAGCCTGATGGCATGAAACATAGCGGTCTCACCATGCCTGCATCGCCTCCTGCAATAACTGGACAAAGCGCTGTCACGCGGCTCGATCCGCTGGCGGTTTTGGAGCTTTTGAAGCCGGTCACTTGGTTTGCGCCCATGTGGGCGTTTGCCTGCGGTGTCATCTCCTCTGGCGTTTCGATCACACAGTCTTGGGCTTTTGCTCTTCTCGGTATTGTTTTGGCTGGTCCGCTTGTCTGCGGGATGAGCCAAGCGATCAATGATTGGTATGATCGCCATGTCGATGCCATCAATGAGCCGGATCGCCCCATCCCTTCTGGGCGTATCCCCGGTCGCTGGGGGCTTTACATCGCCATTCTTTGGACTGGTTTGTCGCTGGCCGTTGCGGCTGTGCTTGGCCCGTGGGTCGTGGCGGCGACGGTGGTCGGTCTGTTCCTGGCCTGGGCCTACAGTGCACCGCCCTTCCGCTTGAAAGAGAATGGTTGGTGGGGCAATGCCGCCGTTGGGCTTTCCTATGAAGGGCTTGCCTGGTTCACCGGTGCCGCCGCGCTGATGGCTGCCTTCCCGGATTCGCGCATCGTGATGTTGGCTGTGCTCTATAGCATCGGTGCGCATGGCATCATGACGCTTAACGATTTTAAGGCCATCGAAGGTGATAAACAGATGGGCGTGCATTCGCTGCCGGTACAGCTGGGGGCGTCAGGTGCTGCCAAGCTTGCCTGCTGGGTGATGGCGTTGCCACAGGTTGTGGTCATTGGCCTTTTGGTTGCCTGGGATAAGCCCGTGTTTGCCGCGGCTGTGGCCGTGCTGTTGCTCGCTCAGATTGGGCTGATGGCGCGCTATCTTCTCAACACCGAACGCTTACTTGCCGAGCCTTACCGCAATGCGGCGATCTACAACGCCACAGGCACCACACTCTATGTGTCCGGCATGATGGTCAGCGCTTTTGCCGTGCGCGGTCTTATTCTTGGAGGTCTTTGATATGGCAGCCGCTGAACCCAAACCGCTGAGTTGGTTTGGCATTGTTCGTCTTGGCTTGGTGCAGACCGCGCTTGGCGCGATTGTCATTCTCACCACATCCACACTAAACCGCGTCATGGTGGTGGAGTTGATGCTGCCGGCCATGTTGCCGGGCATTTTGGTGGGTATCCACTACGCTGTTCAGCTGTCGCGACCGCGCTGGGGTTATGGATCGGATATGGGCGGGCGACGCACGCCCTGGATTATCGGCGGCATGGCGGTTCTGGCGCTTGGCGGCGTGGCGGCCGCTCTTTCCGTGGCCCTGATGGCATCCAACACTGTGCTTGGTATCATCGCTGCAACACTGTCCTTCATTGCCATCGGTGTTGGCGTTGGTGCATCGGGCACGTCCCTTTTGACGCTTCTTGCGGTGCGCGTTGTGCCGCAGCGCCGAGCTCCAGCGGCCACCATTGTGTGGGTGATGATGATTGTTGGTTTCATCCTCACCGCGGCCATTGCTGGTGGCCAGCTTGATCCCTTCTCCATGACACGCCTGGTGGTGGTGACGTCCGTCGTCTCCGGCCTCGCCTTCGCGCTCACCCTGGTTGCCGTTGTTGGCCTTGAAGGGCCGCCACAGCGTGTGACCGCTGGTGCTAGCGAGCCCGTCGACGAGGAAGCCAAGCCGCCTTTCCGCCAAGTGATTGCAGAGGTTTGGGCTGAGCCGAAGGCGCGCAACTTTTCTATTTTCGTGTTCGCCTCAATGCTTGCTTACTCCACGCAAGACCTTATTTTGGAGCCGTTTGCTGGTGCTATTTATGGTTACACACCGGGTGCCTCCACGCAGCTCGCGGGCACCCAGCATGGCGGGGTTTTGCTCGGCATGATCGTCGTTGCTTTGGCCGGTATGGGTTTTAAAGGTCGGCGTTTTGGTAGCCTGCAAGCGTGGACGGTGGGCGGTTGCATCGGCTCCGGTCTTGCTTTGTTTGCGCTGGCGATTTCAAGCCGTTTCCCCGATGTCTGGCCGCTTCAAGCCAATGTGTTTGCCCTTGGCCTTGCCAATGGCGCGTTTGCTGTTGCTGCCATCGGCTCAATGATGAGCTTGGCGTCAGAAGGTGGAAAGAACCGCGAGGGTGTGCGCATGGGGCTTTGGGGCGCGGCGCAGGCGATTGCCTTCGGTCTTGGTGGCTTGGTGGGCACCATGGGCATCGATATCACACGCGCGATCACCGGCTCTGTCGCGTTTTCTTACACCACCGTTTTCACCCTGGAGGGGATCGTGTTCTTGATTTCGGCGCTGCTCGCGGCGCGCATCGGGATGGATCATTTGGCCGAGAAACGAAATCGCCTGGCAGTTGCTGGCGATGGTTATCTTTCGGGCGTTGGAGGCCCTTAAGCCATGCAGACAGACACAGAGACACGCCTTTCCGAAGCACCAGCACCCCAGACAGGCTCGACCTTCGCCGAGCAATATGATGCTGTCGTGGTCGGCGGTGGACCATGCGGCGCGACCGCAGCCACCGAGCTTGCCCGTGATGGCTGGCGCGTGCTGTTGATGGACAAGGATGGTCGCATCAAGCCATGCGGTGGTGCGATCCCGCCGCGATGCGTGGAAGACTTTGATATCCCCGACTCTTTGCTGGTTGCGCGTATCAAGTCGGCCTTGATGGTCGCACCTTCAGGCCGCCAGGTGCCGATGCCCATTGAGGGCGGCTATGTGGGCATGGTGGACCGCGAGGACTTTGATGAATGGTTGCGCGAGCGTGCCGTCTTGGCGGGTGCTGACCGCGCCTATGGCACGTTTGATCACTTCTCTCGCAATGAGGATGGCACGGTTACTGTACATTTTCGTAGAAAGGGGGCTGAGCCGGATGCGCCGCTGGAAACGGTGCGCACACGCGGCCTGATCGGTGCCGATGGGGCTCGCTCTGCGGTGGCCAAACAGGCCGTAAAGAACGCTGATCGCGTGCCTTGCGTGTTTGCTTACCATGAGATCGTCAAAGCACCCGAGGTCAATGACAACGCTGCCGACTATGAGCCGACACGGTGCGATGTTTATTATCAGGGGCGCGTGTCACCGGACTTTTATGGCTGGGTCTTCCCACACGGCAAGCATGCGAGCATTGGCGTTGGTAGCGCCAACAAAGGTTTTTCACTGCGCGGTGCCACCAAGACGTTGCGTGAGATTTCAGGCCTTGATGGCGCTGAAACGGTGCGCCGTGAGGGCGCGCCGATCCCGCTGAAGCCGCTCAAGAAGTGGGATGATGGCAAGAACGTGCTCGTCGCTGGTGATGCCGCTGGTATTGTGGCCCCATCCTCCGGCGAGGGCATCTATTATGCCATGGAAGGCGGTCGCTTGGCTGGTCTGGCCACAGCCAAGTTCCTGGAAACCGGCGATGCACGCGCTCTCACTGGCGCACGCAAAGCCTTTATGAAAGATCATGGCCGCGTCTTCTGGATCTTGGGCATGATGCAGCATTTCTGGTACTCAAGCGACAAGCGCCGCGAGCGGTTCGTGTCAATCTGCGAGGATCCCGATGTGCAGCGGCTCACTTGGCAAGCCTATATGAACAAGAAGCTGGTCAAGGCTGACCCAATGGCCCATGTGCGCATCTTTTTCAAAGACTTGGCGCATCTGTTTGGTCTGGTCTCGCCGGGGCCGAAGGATGCTAACAAGGCTGAACCCAAGCCGCAGGCCTAAAAGCCCCTACTATGGCTGAGTTTCTGGAATCGGGCGCCTTGATTGACGCGATCCTGGTGCTTGTGGCGCTCGAAGCTCTTGCTTTCCTGGTGCTCTATAGGCGCGTGTCCACTGCGCCACGGCTTTTTGCCCCGCATCTTGCTGTTCTTTGGCCAACACTGCTTTCCGGCGCATTGTTGATGTTGGCCGTGCGCCTGGCCATCACTGATGCGCACCCGATGTGGGTGGCCAGCGTTCTGGCCGCCGCGGGTCTATCACATGTGGTGGACATAATGCTGCGGTTTCGCCGTCTATAAAGTCAAACACCCGGCGAACTGTCATCTTTTGTGGCTTTTTTGTGAATTCGTCTCGTTGCTTCTTGTACGGGCCGCCCGGGTTTCTACGTAGATTTCATTGCAACCACTTTATGGAGCTTTGAAACACTCGATGACAGACGTCCAGCCGACGGATAAAACGCAAAACACCGCTGACAGCACGCAGCACCAGCAACCCCAAACTCAAGATGTGATGAGTTTTCTGAAGAAGCCATTGAGTTTTACAGCTCCAACATGGGTCTTCGCATCAGCAGCCATCGTTGCTTTGGTTCTTCTGGGTATCGCGCTTGACTAGACTTGCGCTGATTGCTGCCACCTCGCTTTTGGCGAGCCCGGCGTTGGCTTATGAGCTGACGACGGTTGATCAGCTGCAACCCTATGAACCTGCAGCGCTTCAAGGCACGGTGGAGCGTGTGACCGACAGTGACACATTCGTGTTTGAGGACGCCACGGGGAGCATTCGCGTCTATATCGGTCCGCATCGCATGCCGGTTGGCGCTGGCGATGCCATCACCGTGAACGGGCGTTTGGATGATGACTTGCCCAGGGAGGTCTATGCAGACCAGCTGGTGTTGTCAGACGGCCAGGTGGTTGAGGTTGGCCGTCCTTACGAGTAGGCGCCATTATCGGTTTGGGCAGTTTAGTCCTCGCCCCAAGGTTTTACGGGCGGGGATTTGAATCCGGGCTTCAAGTCATCGAACAAGCTTAAAGTCTGATCGTCTTTGTTCGGCGCGCCATAGGCGTGCATCCAAGGTTTGGGTTCCGCCAGTGCGCCAGATGCCTCCCACCAAAAATAGCCAAGCGTGCCTTTGGCTGGGATCGGATCGCAAGGCATAGGATTTTCCAGCACCAAACCGTGATTGCCTGGCTGCGAGCTGAACCAGGGGCTGTCGGACTGCGAGACGATGTCCACCACATCCACGCTGCCGATGATCGCGCTGCGCGGCAGATCAGCGGGGCGAGGGCATGTCACGCCTGCCTCCAGGAATTTGTGCAGGCTCCAGCGGTATTCTTTTTCTGTAAGGCCCACGGCGGCATGGATCGCGATACGGCGACAATCCATTTTGCCTGCTCGGATGGATCCAAGGGACCGGTTTTCGATCACCTTGCCGCCATGGATGATTGCCCACGCAGACGGCTGGCGTACTGACAAAGCAATAGGCGGCAAATCCCAGTCTGGCGTGTCAGCAACCATCGGGCAGGAGCGCGTCGGTATGGCCGGCCCGTTGATAGGCGAGAAGGCCAACCCATTCGCGGATCGCGAGTTGAAGGTTGGAAAGATTGCCCGCATAAGCCCACCGTATCGTGTCCTGCCACCGTGCCCCTGGCACGGTGCGATGATCGGTGGGATCGGCGATAACGTGATCAATGCCTGCTGTGCAAAGAACGCCCATGGCGCGAGGCATATGGAAGGCGCTGGTGATCAAGAGCATCGGTGCATCGGTGGTTGGTGTTAAACCCTGGTCTTCCAGAAAGGCCGTTATATCAGCCGGGTGTTCGGCGGTTGTGCGGGCAATGGCGCCGATGTGCACGTGCTCGGGTGGAATGCCGGACGCTTGAAGCATCTCACCAACCCGTTCTGCATTGCCTTCAAGCAATGGATCATTGGTGGCGTTGAACGCGCCTCCGGTGAAAAGGACTGGAATGCCCGGAAACTCATGAGCACGACGAATGGCGTGCAGGATGCGGTCGCCTGCGCTGCTGACGTTGTGAGCGTCCCATGCCGCGCTGGTCCGGATGTCTTCGCCGCCGCCTAAAACAACGATGGCACTGGGCGTATCAGTTAGGTCGGGGTTGGTGGGGAACCTGCTCTCAAGGGGTGCCAGCCAAACATGGCCAACCGGCACAAAACCGACCAACGTAACGGCCACAACCAAAGAGACCAGTACCCAGGTGGCAAGTCTGCGCCAACCACGCCAAGAGGCCCAGAGCGCCGTTAGAAGACCGAGCCAGAGCCAGAAATCTGGCCGCAGCAGAACAGAAAGCAGTTTGGATGGCAGCAGGTCTAGATCGCTCATCCGGCTCCACTCTAACGTTCGGGTATCAAGCCTCGCGGTGCAAAGCGCAGCGCAAGCACCAGAATGAGGCCCATCAAAACTGGCCGTAAATGAGGCGCTGCTTGTGTCAGGTGACCGGCAAGCCAACTGCTCGGATCAAGCCCGCTGGAGAGCAGGTTGACCAGCGCGAAGCCAACGGCTTCGGACTGCACCCAGACGAACCAGATCAAAAACCCGCCGAGCACTGAGCCGAGATTGTTACCCGATCCACCGACCACAACCATGACCAGCACGAGGAAGGTGAAGCGCAGGGGTTGGTACGACCCTGGTGTGAACTGACCATCGACGGTCACCAGCATAGCGCCAGCGATGCCACAGATGGCCGAGCCAATCACAAAGGCTTGCAGATGGCGGCGTTTGACGTCCTTGCCCATGGCAGATGCGGCGTCGGGACGGTCGCGGATGGCGCGCATCATGCGGCCCCAGGGCGAGCGAAGGGCCCGTTCGGCCAGATGGACCAGCACCACCAGAACCAATGTGAAGAGCGCAATGAAAGCGAGCTTGACCACGATGCCGGCCAGCGCGTTGGGTTCCATACCCCAATTGGCGGCAAGTTCGATAAAAGCCGGGTCTGTTTGCAGATCGACTTCGTAAGGCACAGGGCGTGGAAGGCTGGTGACGTTTTTCACACCACGGGACAGCCAGTCCTCGTTTTTGATGAACGCCAGGATGATTTCAGCAATCCCCAGCGTTGCGATGGCCAGATAGTCAGAGCGCAGACCGATGGCGATTTTGCCGATAATCCAAGCCGCACCCGCCGCAAGAAGCCCGCCGAGCAACCACCCGAACAGGATGGAGATCCCCATTCCACCAAGATAGCCCGATTGGGCAGGGTTGACCGCCTCAATCGCCTCGGTGGCTGGGCCAAACGCCTGTCCAAACACAATGTACCCAGCCACCAAGCAAGCAATGGTAGCCAGGAAGCGCAGCAGGCCGTTCAGATAAGCCCGGACGAGCATGATGGCGGCAATGGTGGCGCAAATGATGAGGGCTGAAAGACCGATGCCCGCGCCGCCTGCAACCCAGGCTTCGGGCACAGGGTCAGCGGCGACCAGTACAGCGGCGAGACCACCAAGCGCGACAAAGCCCATGGTGCCCGCGTTGAAGAGGCCCGCATAGCCCCACTGCACGTTCACGCCCAATGTCATGATGGCGGAAATGATGCAGAGCTGAAGGATGGTAAGTGCAAGCAACCAGCTTTGCGCAAAGCCGGTGACGGCCAGCAATACCGCCATGATCGAGAAGAGCAGAATCGGGTTCTGCCAAAGTGTCGGCTGGTCGGCTGCAACGCGTGCCGGAGAGGTGCTGGAACCGCTCATACGATGCGCCCCCTAAAGATGCCGGTCGGTCGCACCAATAGCACGATCACCAGCAGGATGAAGGACACGGCGAATTTGTATTCGGTTTCGAGCAGCTGCATCAGGCCGTCCACCTCGAAGCCCTCTGGTCCAAGATACTCAAACACACGCCTGTAGGCATAGGTGACCGCAACCTCAGAGAAGGCGATCACGAACCCGCCGACCACGGCGCCGATGGGCTGGCCGATGCCACCCAGAATGGCGGCGGCAAACATCGGCAGAAGCAGTTGGAAGTAGGTGAAGGGCCGGAAACCTTTGTCCAGGCCGTAAAGCACGCCCGCAATGGTGGCCAAAGCGGCTGCCAGCATCCAGGTGACCATGACCACCTTTTCCGGCTTGATGCCTGACAGAAGGGCTAGATCCTCATTGTCAGAAAAGGCGCGCATCGACTTGCCGGTGCGGGTTTTTTGCAGGAACCAGAACAGCGATGCCATCACCGCAACGGCCACCACGATGGTGATCACCTGTGTGGTGCGCAGTGCCAAGCCTTCATCCAGACCGGTCATCTCGCGAAACTCGCGGGCGCGGATGATGAAGCGCGAGCCATCAGCAAAGTTGATGTCCCCGGTGCCAATAAAGATACGCACCAGGCCGTTCATCATGAACATGACGCCCACGGACACCATAACGAAGATGACAGCATCCACGCGTTTGTCGCGGTAGAATTTGTAGATCACCTTGTCGGTGGCGAGCACCATGGCAATGGTGCCGAGGATTGCTAGCGGCAGCGCCAGCAGGGCAACCGGCAGTGGCCCCAGCGACCAACCCAGTGACTGCATGCCCCAGGTGAGGAAGATGGCGAGCATGGTGCCGAAGGCCATTGTGTCGCCATGGGCAAAGTTGGCGAAGCGCAAAATAGCGTAGATCAGCGTGATGCCGAGCGCACCCAGCGCAAGCTGCGCGCCATAGGTGATGGCCGGGATCAACACGAAATTGGAAAGCAGCACCAAGGCGTTGGCGACATCGATCATGATTGGTCTCCGCCCAGGAATGTCGCGCGTACTTCTTTGTCGGCCAAAAGGGCCGCGCCTGTGTCGGTGAAGCGGTTTTGCCCTTGAACAAGCACATAGCCGGTGTCGGCAATTTCCAGCGCTTGGCGTGCGTTCTGCTCCACCATCAAAATGGCCACACCGGTTTTGGCGATCTCCAGAATGCGGTCGAACAGCTCATCCATAACGATGGGCGAGACGCCAGCCGTTGGCTCATCGAGGATCAGCAAGGTCGGCTCGGTCATCATTGCGCGACCGACAGCCACTTGTTGGCGCTGGCCACCTGAGAGCTCGCCCGCGTGCTGGTAGCGTTTCTCAAACACGGCGGGGAAGAGTTCATAGACCTTGTCGATCACACCTGCTCCGCCATCCTCGCGCAGGAAGGCGCCCATTTGCAGGTTCTCTTCCACCGTCATGCCGGGGAAGACATTGTTGGTTTGTGGCACCATGCCCATGCCGGCTTCCACGCGTGCCTGTGGTGGCAAGCCGTTGATGGTTTCGCCGTCAAAGGTCACTTCACCTTCGCGCAGACCCATCATCCCAAAAATGGCTTTGATGGCTGTGGACTTGCCTGCCCCATTGGGGCCGACGATCACAGCCACCTCACCGCGATCGCAGGTGATGGTGCAATCTTGCAGAATGTCGGCTTTGCCATAGCCGCCGCGCATATTGTTGGCTTGCAGGAGCGTCATGGTGTGGCTCCTTGGGCGGATGGAGCCGTGTCTTCGTGTTTGGCGGCTTGTTTGCGGCCAACGCCAAGATAGGCCTCAATCACGCGCTCATCCTTGCGCACCACATCTGCTGGTCCTTCAACCAGCACCTTGCCCTCGGCCATCACGATCACTGGATCGCAGAGGCGGGAGATAAACGCCATGTCGTGTTCAATCATGCAGAAGGTGTAACCGCGCTCTTTGTTGAGGCGGATGATCGCGTCACCGATGGTGTTGAGCAGCGTGCGGTTCACACCTGCGCCAACCTCATCAAGAAAAACGATTTTGGCATCCACCATCATGGTGCGGCCAAGTTCGAGCAGCTTTTTCTGACCGCCAGACAGGTTGCCAGCGCGCTCATCGACAAGATGGGTGAGGCCCAGAAAATCAAGGACCTCGTCAACGCGGTCACTGATTTCTTTTTCGGATTTGCGCACCGCAGACGGTCTAAACCAGGCGCTGATAAGGGACTCGCCGGGCTGGCTTGGTGGCACCATCATCAGATTGTCGCGCACCGTGAGCGTTGAAAACTCATGGGCGATCTGGAAGGTGCGCAGCAGGCCTTTGTGAAACAGCTCGTGGGCGGGAAGGCCGGTGATGTCCTCGCCGTCCAGCTCAACCTTGCCTGATGTTGGAGGGAACGCGCCGGCGATGACGTTGAACAGAGTTGTTTTGCCAGCCCCATTGGGGCCGATCAGACCGGTGATGGTTCCGGTCTTGATTTCGATGGAAGCACCATCAACAGCGTGCACACCGCCAAAATGCTTGTGCAGATCCGTGACGCGGATCATGAATGCCCCCAATACACTCAAACTCTCCCCAACTTGACTGGGTACTCAATAGAAGTATGGCCGCCCCGGCAAGGAGCGGCCATACATCAAGATGTGCAAAAAAGCAGCAGCGCTTAACGCGTGCGCACAGTGTCGAGTGAACCGTCGATCAGTTCGAACTCGTTGAACACACCATCAGGCTCGCCAACATCGCTGAACTCAACGCCTGTGGCGCCGACATAGTCGATTTCGCCGCCAGCAGCGAGGATTTCCAGGCCGCGGGCAAGTTCACCGGCTTGAATCTGTTCGCCAGGTGCGTTGGCAACAGCCAACATGTTGGCAGCAGCAGCTTCTGACGTGGCTTCACCACCGGCCTGCATGGCCAGCAGGATCAGCGCAGCAGCGTCATAGCTCTGACCAACGAACGGACCTTCATGGTTGACGCCAGCGGCGTCAGCCACTGCTGGCCATGGGTTGTCGTCACCAACAGCCGAGCCTGGAACGGTTCCGTACCAGCTTTCCAGATCTGCGCCGAGATTGTCGACAAGCGATGTACCGAACATGCCGTCGCCACCAACAAAGGTGTCGAATGCGCCGGTGTCGATGGACGAGCGGATCACACCCAAACCACCTTGGTCGACATAGCCGAGCACGACCAGAGCGTCGCCACCAGCAGCAGCCAGTGCGCCAACTTCAGCAGAGTAGTCGCCACGGCCATCTTCGTGCGGAGCCGAAAGGGTGACGGTGCCGCCCATGCCTTCAAATGCGGAAACGAAGGCGTCGGCAAAGCCTTGGCCATAGTCGTTGTTGGTGAAAGTGACGGCCACTTCATCAATGCCGCGATCCATCACCACTTCAGCAAGCACGATGCCCTGACGTGCGTCAGATGGTGCTGTGCGGAAGAAAAGACCATTGTCTTCGATATCGGTGAGTGCGGGAGATGTGGCCGATGGCGAAATGTTAACGATGCCCTGCGGGACGGTCGCGTTGTTGATGATGGCTGTCGTTACGCCGGAGCAGTCAGCGCCCATAATGGCAGCGACGCCCTCAGCAGAGATCAAGCGCTCAGCAGCAGCTGTCGCGGCGGCAGCGTCGATGCAGGTTGAGTCAGCGCGGACCGAGGACACGGTGGTGCCGCCCAGGAAATTGCCGGAGTCGCTGATTTCGCTCATGGCCAGTTCAGCGCCATCGGCCATGTCTGGCGTCAGCGATTCAATCGGTCCGGAGAAGCCGAGGATGATGCCAAGCTTAACTTCATCATCCATGGCCAAGACAGCCGACGATGCAGTGATGAGAGCTGCGGTGCTGAGTCCGGCTAGGAGAACTTTTTTCATACTGTTTTTCCCTGTGAAGAGGATAATGCGGTGTGTTTGTCCGCTTTTTTCTTGCTTCTGCTCATCTGCCTGGCCGCTTCTGATGTGGTCTGGCGGATGCGCGTACTTTTTCTTAGTTCAAGTCGCCAAAGCCGCGCAACCGTTGATTTTTCGGCGTGGTTTACGTGCAAAGACGGTAAAAACGCCTACTGGTTGAAGTGCCAGTCAGCTGCCAGGTCAAGAAGGTCACCGTCGGAGAGCTGGTTTCCGTTGACCAAGTAGGTGAGGACGAGGTCGTGCTCTGGGTAGTAGCGAAGGTCCGCTTCGAAACCATTATAGCCGCCCGCATGGCCGTAGAAGATGCCGAAATCATCTTCATCAATGCCAACGCCGAGGCCATAGTACGGCTCCAGTGCTGAAGGTGCGATCATGTCATCACGGCTGGCAAACGAGATGATGCGCTGGCTGGCAAAAAGGGCTCGGGCGAAGGCTTCCAAGTCGCCAACCGTGGTGATCACTGGGCCATCGCCAAGAACGCTGTTCCAGCCGAGCGCGCTGACGTCTTCGCCATCCACATCATAGCCGTGCGCGAATTGCGTGCCAGGATCGGGTGGGGCGCCGACCGTTGTTGCCTTCATATCTGCGCGCCGGAAGACCCATCGCTGAAGCGATTGGGCAAGCGATCCGTCCAATGTCTCAAGAATGTGTCCGAGGATCACATAGTTGGAGTTAGTGTACTCGAACCGCTCGCCTGGTGGGATCGCGGGCGCGTCGTAGGCGTAGGCGAGAGCGTCTGCAGCGCCCCAGCGAGTAGTGGGTGCTGCGAACGATGCATCCAAGAAATCATTGGTGAGATATTCTGGCAGACCGCTACTGTGGTTGAGCAATTGCTCAATGATGACCGTGCCTGCCCGGTCCAGCTGATCGGCGCCAGTTAGCGTTGTTAGAAAGCCGTCAATTGGATCATCCAGGGCGATCCGGCCTTCATCTACGGCGGTAAGGATCGCGGCCGCCACGATCATCTTGCCTGTCGAGGCAGCGTAGAAGCGCGTGTCCGGGGTGACCTGGGTCTGAGTCTCTCTGTTGGAAACGCCTGCGGTCACGATCCAGCGCACATCGGGTGTCGAGATCAAGAGCGCGCCGCCAGCGATCTCTTCCTCATCGAGCCAGTTCGAAAACAGTGCCTGAAGCTCTGTTTCATCAGCCGACTGCGCCAGAGCCCTGTTGGTCATCCAGGTCAGTGCGACAATACCTAACCAGCAGGAGAGCATGGCGACTATGGATGCGCAGGCGATGCGTTCTGCCAAAGCAGTGAGACGTGATGTGGTGGTCATGAGGTTTCGTGTGATGTGGAGGGATCGATGTTAGGTTCAACGTAGAGCATGACCGTCTCCTCGACGAGGCCCGATATTGGCGGTCCTTTGGCATTTGGCATCGCTCTTGCTGCACTGAGCCCAACAGAGAGTTTGTATGATCACCTTTTCCCAACCCCAAACAACGATGCCTGATCCGCTTGATGCTTTCATGGCGCACGCGCCCTACGCGCTGGATGGCTATGCGTTTACGCCTGTGGATGGCCCGCTGGCTGGGCATTCTTTGGGTGTTAAAGACCTGTTCGATGTTGCCGGTTTGAAGACTGGAGCCGGGTCGCCTGTTTGGCTGGACAGCACATTGAATGCTGATGCCCATGCGCCAGCCGTCGCCGCGTTGCTGCAAGCCGGTGCACGCTTTGTGGGCAAAACGCTGACCGATGAACTGGCATGGAGCCTGAACGGCGAGAACGCCCATTATGGTACGCCGATCAACCCTGCGGCGTCTGGCCGTATTCCTGGAGGGTCATCGGCTGGGTCCGCTGCGGCTGTTGCGGGTGATTTGGTTGAGATCGCTTTGGGGTCCGACACGGGCGGTTCGGTTCGCTTGCCGGCGAGCTATTGCGGCATTTGGGGTCTGCGCCCGACGCATGGGCGCATTGATCTTCGCGGCGCGGTGCCTCTGGCGCCGAGCTTCGACACGGTTGGCTGGTTTTCCAAATCGTCGGAGTTGATGGTCAAAACTGGCGCTGTACTGATGACCGACGGCGGGGTTGGCGCCGCGCCAGATCGGCTGCTGCTGGCTGAGGACATGTTTGCGCGTGTCGATGACAGTTTGCGCGATGCGCTGCTGGCTAAAGCTATGCTCGTTGCCGAGCGATTGGACCTGACGCTTGAAACCATCACGCTGGCACCTGATGACGGTGATCTGGGTGACCTTGAGGCTTGGCGTCTTGTCTTCCGGGTCTGCCAATCTGCTGAAGCCTGGCAGGTGCACGGTGCCTGGGTGGAGGCCGAGCAACCTGAGCTTGGTCCGGGCATCAAAGATCGCTTTGCCTATGCCAAGGGGCTTGATGCTGGTGAGGTTGCACAGGCGCAGGGCAAGCGCGAGGACATCGCGGCCTATCTGGCGGGGACGCTCCTGCCTGGAACGCTCTTGTTGGTGCCTGGTGCGGCTGGCATTGCGCCATTGCGTGGTCTGGAAGGCCCGGTTCTGGACGACATCCGCAATCGTGCGCTTGAAATCCTTTCCCCTTCTGGCCTCGGGCGCTTGCCGCAGCTTGCCGTGCCAGCGCTTTCTACCCCGGACGGTCCACTCGGTTTGGGCATCGTCGGATGGTCAGGTGCTGATGAGGTGCTGCTCGGCCTTGGTCTCGATCTGGAGGGTCTATGAGCCGGTTCGATCATCTGACGCCGCTTGGGCCCAATGCGCGCAACCGCTGGAAGGTGGGCGAGGGGGCTGCCGATCTTGTGCGCACGCACGCGCCGCCGAGACCGGCGGAGATAGAGGCCAACCCCAAACCAGTGCGGGTCGATCTGGCGCGTAGCGCGCTGATCGTTATCGATATGCAGAACGATTTTTGCCACGCTGATGGTTGGCTTGCGGGCATCGGGGTGGACGTCATGGGGGCGGGTTCAGCAATCAAACCGCTGCAAGCCGTGCTCCCCGCAGCGCGGATGGCAGGTATGCCTGTTGTTTGGGTGAACTGGGGCAATCGGCAGGACCTTGCCAACATCTCGCCGGCCTTACGGCATGTCTATGATGGTGCGGGAGCGGGCGGCGGTTTGGGAGATGCGATTGGTCCGCGCAAAGCACCGGTGCTTGAAAAGGATAGTTGGGGGGCGGCCATTGTTGACGAGTTGGAGCCCGAGCCCAGCGACATCTTTGTCGACAAGTGCCGCATGTCCGGCTTTTGGGATACGCCGCTCGACAGCATCTTGCGGAACCTGAAAGTCGATACGCTGTTCTTCGGGGGTGTGAACGCTGATCAATGCGTTCTGCATACGCTCGCGGACGCCAGCTTCCTTGGCTACGACACGCTGCTTTTTGAAGACGCCAGTGCCACCACCAATCCAGATTTCTGCATGCAAGCCACGCTGCACAATGCGCGGCAGATTTTCGGTTTCACCCTGACATCAGACGCTTTCGTTTCCGCCATAGAAACGAAACGTGAAGGAGAACACGCATGACCCCCCAGGTTGTCGCCAAGGCGCCCGCTGACCTTAAAGCCTATAAAATCAGCCCGAACGACACGAACTATTTTGCCTGCCTTGCCGACCCGGTGGCTGAGGGTGTCCCGTTCACTTTCATCGTGGAGATCTATGAGAAGGGTGGTGCCACTCCACCCAACACGCACAGCATTGCGCACGAGTTTTTCTTCATTCTGGAAGGCACTGGCAAAGGCTATTGCGATGGGGTTGAGGTTGATCTTGCGCCAGGTTCCTCGCTGCTCATCCCGCCGGGCAAAGAGCATGTTGTTGAGAATACCGGAGAGGGAAAACTCTACGCGCTCTGCGCCATGGTGCCGAACGAAGAGTTCGCTGAACTCATCCATTCTGGCCAAGAGGTGCCACTAACGGATGACGACTTGGCAGTGATCTCGCGGCGTGTGCCGGTTGCCGCCTGATGGTCATCAATGACCCCCAGATATTGGCTGAGGTTGAGTTTGTTTTTGCGCGCTACGAAGCTGCTTTGATCAGCAACGACGTGACGGTTCTTGATGAATTGTTTTGGGGTTCTGCGCACACCATTCGCTATGGCCCAGCCGAAAGCCTTTATGGGCAAGATGAGATTTTGGCGTTTCGCAAGGCGCGCCCGTCGGCTGGATTGGATCGCATGCTTCGCCGAACGGTGATCACCACGTTTGGCAATGATCATGCGACCGCGAACACTGAGTTCATCCGCGAGGGAACGACCAAGATCGGACGGCAATCGCAGACCTGGGTGCGGATGTTGGAAGGCTGGAGAGTGGTGGCCGCCCACGTATCTCTGCGTGAGCGAACTGAGGATGATGCATGAGCCTGGCCTATGATCTTGATCGGCAAAGATATGACCTCTCGGCCTTTCGTAAGGCGGTCTCGGGCATCAAGCTGTTTGATGATGCAGTTACGCTGAAGCGGCGCAGCCGCGACTACTACTGGTTCAGCCCCATCGCCAAAGCGGCGCTTGATGGCAAGCAGGCTGATCTTGTTGCGGTGCCGCACAGCATTGACGAGGTGATGGCGATTGCTTCGGCGGCCGCCCGGTTGCGTATCCCAGTTACAGTCCGTGGCCTTGGAACTGGCACCTATGGGCAAGCGGTTCCGCTTTATGGCGGGGTGGTGCTCGACTTTTCCGAGATGACGGCGATCATGCAGGTCGGCCCTGATGGGTTCACTGCCGAGTCCGGGGCCAAGGTGCATGATGTGGAGCTGGCCGCGCGCGCCCAAGGGTTGGAGCTGCGCATGCACCCCTCAACCAAGAAAATGGCAACCATAGGCGGCTATTTCTGTGGAGGCTCCGGTGGCATCGGCTCGGTCACCTGGGGTGGGCTGCGCGAGGAGGGCAATCTGCACGGCGCCACCGTTGTGACGCTTGACGAAGAGCCGAAGTTGATCACGCTTACCGGTCTCGACACGGGTCTGGTGAACCGCACTTTTGGGTCTACCGGTATCGTGTTTGATGTGTCTGCGCCGCTTGAACCAACACGGCCCTGGCAGGACGTTGTGGCAAGCTTTGCTGACTTCGATGAGGCGTTGGCGTTTGCTCACGATGTGGCAGCTGATGATAGCATCGCCAAGCGGCTGGTCTCCTTTCATGTTGCGAGCTGCGCGCACTATCTGCGACCTCTGATCCCGGGCTTAGAGGCTGGGCATTGCGCGGTGCTGATGATGATCGATCAGCGGGACCTGGAAAAACTCGATCAGAGCTCGATCATCCTGTCGGAAGCAAGCGATGAGCGTGAGGCTGACCCCAAAAGGCTGCCAATCTATGAGATGGCCTGGGGCCACACCACGCTGCACGCGTTGAAAGAGAACCGGAACCTCTCTTACTTGCAAACGCTCTTTCCGCCGGGGCGCATCATTGAAACCGCGACGCAGATGCATCACGCGCTGGGCGATGAGTTGCCGTTGCACATGGAGTTCATCCGGTACGAAGGTGAGCTGGCCGCTAATGGCGCTCAGCTTTGGCCGTACACGTCGCCGGAGCGATTGGCGCAGATCATCGCCATGCATGAAGATGCGGGCATTCCGGTAGCAAACCCGCATGTGTTCACCGTGGAGGATGGCTCACGGCACAAGCGCGTGCCCGGTGATCAGTTGGCGTTCAAGGCCAAAGTGGATCCGCACGGTCTGCTCAACCCCGGCAAAATGCCGAGCTATGTGCCAGTCATGCCGTGACGGTGTGCATAACGTCTGCCTAATTTATTGGCAAAGCAGCGTGCAATAGGAATGAATGTTGGGCATGATGCAAAAATGTGCAGGAGTCGCGCTTTCTGCTGCTTGCCGCCCTTTCACCTGCCCATTACCGCTGAGTCAGTCGGCGCAGCAGATCATCTTGCGCCCCGGACCATTTGGTCCGCTTTGTTTGGTTGAGGAGAGACACCAATGGATCGCAAATCAATGAGCCGCGCTGTTTTGGCCGCCACGCTAAGCGTTGGCATGGGCGCAACATCTGCCGCCGCCACTGACATTCGCTTTATGATGGATTGGGCCTGGCAGGGACCGCAGGCTTTCGCTCTGATGGCGCGCAACTCCGGCTGCTTTGAAGAAGGCGGCGTGAACATTTCCATGGACCGTGGTTTCGGGTCAGGTCGCGTGCCGGTGGAGCTTGCCGGCGGCAACTATGATATGGGCCTGGCCGACATCAACCCGACCATTAAGTTCCGTGCTGAAAACCCCGACAGCGATTTGATCGCCGTTGCCGTGCTGTTTGCCGGTTCTCCGCTGGTGGCCGTTGTGGCTGCTGACAGCGACATCACCGAACCTGCTGATTTTGAGGGCACAACGCTTGCCGCGCCTGATTTTGATGCGGGCCGCCAGCTCTTCCCCATTTTTGCTGCCGCTACAGGAATTGATGATTCCACCGTTGAGTGGATTTCTGTGAGCCCAGAGCTGCGCGAGCCGATGCTGGTGCGGGGCGAGGCCGATGGCATCACCGGCTTTATTACCTCCTCAACGATCTCGCTTGATCGCCTGGGCATGGGCACCGATGAGCAACGGGTGTTCCGCTACAAGGATTTCGACGTGGAGCTCTATTCCACCTCTATCCTTACCAGCCGTGCTTTCGCCGAAGAAAACCCAGAGGCTGTCAGTACTGTTGTGGCGTGCATGATCAATGGCGTGCAGATGGCCATGGCCGATCCTGAGGCTGCCATGGAGGCGCTCTTGGACCACGAGCCGCTGACTGATCCAGAGGTTGAGCTGCGTCGTTGGCGGATCACCATGGAAGAGATGATCACCACGCCTGCAGTGGTGGAAAGCGGCATTTCGACCATCGATCCGGACTATTTCCAACGCTCCATCGCCTCGGTTGAGGATGCCTATGGTCTGCCTAATGTGCTGAGCGTGGATGACATCTTCAGCGATGCCTATCTGCCGCCCGCTGAAGAGCGTATGCTGCCTTAACAGCCAAAGCCTGGAGGCGATTTCATGGGGACTGGATTTGTCGATATCGACAATGTGGCTCTGCGTTACGGTGGTGAAGCCACCGGCACGCTTGCCCTGTCGGGGATGAACCTATCGGTTGGCAAAGGCGAATTCATCGCCGTCGTCGGGCCTTCCGGTTGTGGCAAGTCCACCCTCATGAAAGCTATGTCAGGCCTTTGGCCTGTGACGTCCGGCGGCGTTTCTGTCGCCGGGCAAACTGTGTCTGGCCCGCTTTCTATGGTGGGCATGGCCTTTCAGGCGGCAACGCTTCTGCCGTGGCGCACCACGCTTGATAACGTAATGCTGCCGCTGGAAATCACCCAGCCTTATCGCTCAGAGTTTATGCAGAAGAAGAGCCAGTTCCGCGACAAAGCGCGGGCGCTTTTGAAGCTTGTGGGCCTTGAAGGGTTTGACGAAAAATATCCCTGGCAGCTTTCCGGTGGCATGCAGCAGCGCGTCTCGCTCTGCCGGGCGCTGATCCACGAGCCAGCCCTGTTGATGCTGGATGAGCCGTTTGCGGCGCTCGATATGTTCACCCGTGAAGAGTTGTGGGGTGTGCTGCAAGAGGTTTGGATGACCAAAAATCCAACGGTCATTCTGGTGACGCACGATCTGCGTGAGGCGGTTTATCTCGCCGACAAAGTGTATGTGATGAGTTCGCGCCCTGGCCGCATCATCCATGAGCGCGATATCGAATTCGCCCGTCCGCGTGATCTCGATATCACTTTCCGCCCGGACTTTGGCGACATCGCGCACGATCTGCGCGATCATATCTACACCGCGCGACAGGATGCTGCGTAATGGCTGATACAACTGCTCCACAAACGGCCGCGAGTGATACGCAAGCGGCCGGCTTTCAAATGTCGCAGAAGACCCTTGAGCGGATCATGCCTTGGGCCGTGGTGATTGGTCTCTTCCTGTTTTGGGAGTTGGCGGTCCGGGTTTTTGATTTCCCAGAATTCATTCTGCCTGCGCCCTCAGTGATCTTTGAGGCCATGTGGCAGTGGCGCGTTCCTATCCTGGAGAACGCCGCGCAGACTGCGATGACAACTGTGGTTGGCTTTGCGATTGCTATCGTCTTTGGCCTTGTCACCGGGATCATCATCGGGTCGTCGAGCCTCATCTATAATGGCTTTTATCCCGTGCTGATCGGCTTCAACTCGATCCCCAAAGTGGCCGTGGTGCCCATCCTGGTGATCTGGTTTGGCATCGGCACGGTGCCCGCCATCATCACCGCGTTTCTTATCTCGTTTTTCCCGATCCTGGTGAACGTTGCGACCGGCATCGCGACTGTGGAGCCGGAGCTGAAGGATGTATTGCGCGCGCTTGGGGCGTCGAAACGCGACATCATCGTGAAGGTCGGTATTCCGCGTTCGTTGCCCTACTTCTTCGCGTCTTTGAAGATTGCCATCACCGTCGCGTTCGTTGGCTCGATCATTGCCGAGACTGTCGCTTCCAACAAAGGAATCGGCCATTTGATGATCGTGGCCAGCTCGCGCTTTGAGGTGCCGCTTGTGTTCGCCGGATTGCTCGTGACCGCCATTATGGGCGTCATCATGTATGTGATCGCGATCGCGGTGGAGAAGCGGATGACCGGTTGGTCTGTGCGCGAGATGGATGGGCCAGCTGCGGGCAGCTAACGCTTAAGGGCCAGCCAGATCACCGGATTGCTTGGCCGTTCTCGTCGAAGAAGCAGACAAAGTCTTTTTCGAAGATCAGCGCGACATCATCGCCGACCTTCACCGTTTCGGTGCCCGCTACACGCACGATCAATGTGTCGTGCCCTTCTGGTGTGACATAGAGATAGGTGTCGGCGCCAAGATACTCCACGACGTCGACGCGCCCCTTCATGTGAGCGTAGGACGGATCGCCAAGCTGAACATGTTCGGGGCGAATGCCGAGCTTCACCGCTTTGCGGCCTGTTGCGTGATAGGGGAAGCTGCCGGTGCCATGACCCTCAATCTTGAAGTTTTCCGCCACCGTTGAGCATGGGATGATGTTCATTTTCGGTGAGCCGATGAACTGCGCAACGAACAGATTGGCTGGGTGCTCGTAAAGCTCGCGCGGTGAACCGACCTGCTCGATCTGGCCAGCCGATAACACGACGATCTTGTCGGCCAGCGTCATGGCCTCGACCTGATCATGGGTCACGTAGATCATGGTCGAGCCGAGATTTTGGTGCAGCTTGGCGATCTCAAAGCGCATCTCGACGCGCAGGGCGGCATCAAGGTTCGACAGTGGCTCATCGAACAGAAAGGCGCTGGGCTCACGCACGATGGCGCGCCCGATGGCAACGCGCTGACGCTGCCCGCCTGAGAGTGCTTTGGGGCGCCGGTCGAGATAATCATCGAGTTTGAGGATGCCTGCCGCGTAATCGACTTTCTCTTGGATTTCTGATTTCGGCTTGCCCGCGGTTTTGAGGCCAAAGCCGACATTCTCGCGCACCGACATGTGTGGGTAGAGCGCGTAGGACTGGAACACCATCGCTAGGCCACGTTGGGACGGAGGCGCCGAGACAACGCTGTTGCCATCGATCAGGATGTCGCCACGCGAAGCTTCTTCCAGGCCGGAAATGATGCGCAAAAGCGTGGATTTCCCACAGCCAGAGGGGCCGACAAAGACCACGAACTCCCCATCTTCGATCTTGAGGTCCACGCCCTTGATGACCTGAAGCTCGTCGAACCATTTCTCAACGGATTTGAGTTCAATCGCGCCCATTGGAACCCTCTACTCTTTTATCTGTGGAGCCCAGGGAGCCCCTTGTGCGGCGTATTGCAGCCATGTGGCCGCGGTCCAGGAGAACGCGCCGCCACCTGCTGGTGAGCCGTCATTGCAATCGAAGTACTCGGCAAAGCCGTAACCGGAGAGCAGCGCACGGGTATCCTCCCAGACCTGATGGCCTTCGGCCTCATAGCCCTGCTCGTTGAGACCCCTGCCGATCATCATGTTCATGAAGGCCCAGACTGGGCCGCGCCAATAGCGGATGGAATCAAAGTTCGGCTGATCGGGGTCATGGCTGGCAACGCCAAATCCGGTCTTCGCGCGGATGCGCCGGAAGTGGCCGATCATCGCTGCGCGTTGATCGTTACTGCCGACACCGGCGAAGAAGCAGAGCATGGCCGCGTTCGACACGCCCCCGCCATGCTTGGAGGTGCGCAGATCGAGCGCCGCAAAGGTTTCTTGGCTTGCATCCCACAGGCGATTGACGCCGGTTTCTGCGCGGGCAATCCATTCTTCGATGACGGGTACATCGTCGATCTTATTGAGAAACTTGGCCATGCGCAGAAGTGCCCGGTCGGCGGCGAGCAAGATGAACGTCGTTCCGGGATCGGCCACAAAAAACGGGTTGCGCTGGCCGATGTCGCGCGCGTTCCAGCCAAGCGAACGGCCAAACTCCACAAGCGCGATGTAACGGTCATATTCCTCTTTGGTGGGCCGCATTTTTGCATCGACATGTTTCAGATCACGCCGTTCATAGGGCGCCACATTGGACCCATCGACGGCTTTCAGAGCTTCGTCCCAATCTGGTGAGTTGTCGCGGCCCGACTCCCAAGGATGCGTGATCGCAACAATGCCGAGAGCGCCAGGATCGCGATAGTCGTGCCACCAACGGTGCCAGCGCATTAGCGCATCGAACACCCGTGCCGCCCGCGCCTGGCCAAGTGCGCCATTGTCGCGGGCTAAGAGTTCCTCAGCACAAAAGGCAGCCACGGGAGGCTGCGAATGCCCTGATGTTGGCACTGGACGCCCTGTGTCCCAAACATTAGGGCCAGGGAAATAGGTTGGCGCTTCCTTGTGGAAGACGATGTGCGGGATCATGCCGTCGGGCCACTGATGGGCAACGAGGGTTTCGATCTCGGCCCAAGCGCGATCTAGATCGAAAGCGGCAAAGCCCATTGCGACAATCGCGGAGTCCCAGTTCCACTGATAGGGATAGAGACCTGCTGTCGGAACGGTGTAACCGCCACGGTCGTTGCCGGTAATGATGGCCTGCGCCTCGCGCGAGAGGGTGGCATCATCCACGTGGAGTTTTTCTGCTGCGCCCATGTAATCAGCCTTTCACGCTGCCAGCTGTCAGACCGGCGACCAGGAAGCGCTCCAGCCACAGGAAAACGACCAGCACCGGCACGGTGGCCACCACGGCACCTGCCATCAAATGCTGGCGCGGCACTTCGGACGAGTTGAGAGAGACCACGCCGCGGGAGAGCGTGAAGATCGATGGATCATCGAGGAACATGAAGGCGAACAGGAACTCGTTCCACGCAATCATGAAGACATAAAGCGAGACCGAGGCGAGGGCGGGCAGAGCGAGCGGCAGCGTGATTTTAATGATCACACCAAAGCGCGTTAGTCCGTCCATTAAGCCTGCTTCTTCAAGCTCTGCCGGGATGCCCTCGAAGTAGCCCTTCAACATGTAAAGCGCGACCGGCACCGTTGTTGCCGGATAGACGATCAGCAGGCCAAGCAGCGAGTTACGTAGGCCAAGCTGGGAGAACACAGCGTAGAGCGGGATCACCAAAACAATCGCTGGCACCATGTAGATCAGCAGGATCGAGCGGGCGAAGGCGTGCTGACCTTTGAACCGGAGGCGCGCGACGGCATAGGCGCCTGGGATGGAGAAGAGCAGTGTCAGGATCACCGTCGCGGTGGAAACGATGAACGAGACCAGAAGATAGCGGCCAAAGTTGAACTGGGTGAAGAGCTCGTAATAGCTGGAGAAAAGACTGCTGAAGCCTTGTGATAGATCAATGGAGAGGTCCAGCGGATTGGCGAGCAGTTCGGCCTGATTTTTCAGGCTGGTCATCACCATCACGTAAAAGGGTAGGGCGACCATGACCGTGAAAATGACAAAGCCCAGGCCTTTCATCGTGCGGATGAAAGCCGCTTCGGCCATGTAGCGTGACACTTGGCCGGACGGCAGGTCGCCGGTCATCAGTGTTGTGCCGATTACGGTCAGCATGCCCAAGACCGCCAGCGCGATGCCTTGCCAGACAGCGATGGCATCCATGGGCAAGCCGAAAGGCATGGCGAACGTCGCCAACAGATGCACGATAAGGAACAGGATGAAGGCAATGGCGCGCGAGCGCTTTGTGGCGCGGGCGGCTGGATCGAGCGCGCCGATGTAACCACCAGCCACCAAACCGGCCAAGGCGGCAGCGCCCGCCGGTGGCGACGCGAAAGCACCGGTGATAAGGCCGAGCGTCACGCCGACCACAATCATAACAACGAAGCCAGCCAAAGCGCCGATGACCGCACTGATGAGGGTGCCAGTGCCAAAGGCAAAACCTGATTGGCTGGGAGCAGGGGACGTGTCTGCAATTGCCATGGCCTACGCCCCTCCTTCTTTGGGTGAGAATTTGAAGAAGGCGAGTGCAAACGCCAGAAGCACGAAAAAGACGACCACGGCCACGGCAGCACCGGCGCCAAGATTGGAAAGGGCAAAGCCCTGCTCATAAACCTGAACGGTCAGCGTGCGCGTTCCTGCGGCACCGCCTGTCAGCAGGAAGATGTCGTCGAACTTGTTGAAGGTCCAAATGAACCGCAGCAGGAAGAGCACCGAGAGGATGCCAACCAGTTGCGGCAGAGACAGATACCAGAACTGTTGCAGGGGCGTTGCACCATCCATCTCGGCGGCTTCATACATTTCTGAGGACACCGATTGCATCGCCGCCAGGATGAACAAGAAGGAGAGCGGGAAGTATCGCCAGGCTTCAAAGGCAATCACGGTGGAGAGCGCGACGGGGAACCCGAACGTCAGCCCAAAAATGGTGATGTCCACTTCTCGCGTGCCGAAGAAATTGATTGGCGCGCCTATCAGCCCCATCTCGACCAGCATCGCGTTGATGGTGCCCGAAAACGGATCAAGCAGAATGAGCCAGGTGAAGGCCACCGCGATGACCGGTGCGACATAGGGGAAGAGAAACAGTCCGCGCAGGATGCCGCGCCCTTTAAAAGCGGTGTTCATTAACTGGGCGGCAAACAGGCCAACGATCAGAGCACCTGCGGTGGAGAACACCGTGTAGTAGATCGTGACGCGCAAAACGCTCCAAAACTCTGAGCTGTCAAAGATGCGCTCGAAGTTCTCCCACGTGAAATCCAGGCTGGTGAGCACGTTGACGCCTGAGCCCGTAACCGCTGGGTCGGTGGCGCGAACATCAGAGGGTTGATCGAGAAAGGCTTGGTTGACGTCGGCTTGCAAGCGGAAGCGTTCGCGAAAGCCACCTTCCAGATCGCCGAGTGAGCAGGAGAGTTCACGGCCGGTGAGGATGCAACGTTCATCAAGGCTGGTAACTGTGAGGCCGGCAGGGATGGTGTCGGTGAAGGCTGCCTCGCGCACCGGCTGATTGGGTGAGGAATTGCGAATGCGATATTCCAGCTCCACCTCATCGCCAACCGCTTCGGCATCGCCTCGCAAGCGCTCCGTCACCAATGCGGTGGGCGCACGTAGATCGGCCAGCTCGACCGGTTTGACGGAGATCCAGAAATTGGCAAGCAGCGGTCCTAGGACGACCAAAACCACGATCAGCGCGGTTGGCAGCAGCATGCCAAAGGCAAGCTTGGCCTCGCGCTTGCGCATCGGACCTGAGCCTTTGGGCGGGCCTAAGGAGGAGGAGTCAGCAATCGACACGGCGTTTACCCGATAGAGACAACGGACACAGGAGAAAGCGCCAGAAGGGGGAGGGCGGCACTGCCCAAACGAGCAGTGCCGCATCTAGCATGTAACGAGCAGCCTTATTCGACGGCGGCTGCCAGCTCTTCATTGATGATCGCAACTGTGGCCGCAGCGTCGCGCTCGCCATCAATGAACTCGCGCACATAGCGGTTGATGATTTGCGAGTTGATGATCTGCGATGCGACCGAAAGCTGGCCTTCTTCCACACCCCAGCGTGCGGCGGTTTCAAGGCCAGCGACGATGCTGCCAATCACCTCTTCAGGATAGAGGTCAGACAGCGGTGCGCGGCGATCGACGCCCACATCCAGCATCGACCAACCATCAACATACTCGGTTGGATTGTCCTCAGTGCCGCGGCGGACAGGGAATTTGCCCTCCGGTGCAATGGAAAGCGTCGACATATAGCCTTCGCTCATCGAGTACTCAACGAATGCCTGCGCCACATCGAGGTTGGCGCCAGAGGTGATGCCAAGATAACGGATGTCCGCCCAGGCGGCTCCATCGGGGTTCGACGGACCAGAGATGGTGGTCACAACACCGGTATTGGAAGCCAGCTCGCGCGACGTTGGATCATCATTGACTGTCGGCGGGGCGCTGTCGCGCAGACCGGCCAGCTCATCAAGAATGAACGGTGACCAGATAATCATCGCGGCTTGACCAGCGAAGTAGAGCTCGCGCGATTGCTGCCAGAAGAGATCGCCTGGAGGCGAGGCTTCGGCGATCGCTTTGTAAAACTCCAGCACTTCGATGGTTGCGTCTTCGTCAAGCTCATCGAACCCATCATCGTCGACAGGGGAGACGCCATTGGCCAGGAATACATGCTCCAGCACCTGGCTCATAAAGTTTTCATCGATCTTGGTCGCCGCGACAAAGCCGAACACTTCCGGTGGATTGTGAAGCGCTTCAACGGCGGCCAAGATGTTGGCGTAGGAGTTTGGGGCTTCCAGACCAGCCGCTTCAAACAGATCGGTGCGGTAGACAACCATCTGTGTCCAACCGTCCACTGGCACTGCGGCGTAAAGATCATCGTCGATCTCAGCCATCTCAAGCGCACCTGGTGCGAACGTGTCGTCGCCCAGATCATCGATGATGTCGGTCGCGGCATCCGGGTCGAGGATGCCAGCCTCTGCCCAAGGCAGAACATATTGAAGGGTATGATAGATCACGTCCGGCAGATCGCCCGCGGCGAAAGCGGCGGTCGCGCGTGTGCCCAGATCGGACTCGGTGACTGGGATCACGTCAACATCATGGCCCGTCGCAGCGGTGAAATCGGCGGCCATTTGTTCCTGGATCGCGAGGCGTTCAGGTTGCTCTTCGGTTGTCCAGAAGCGGATCGTTTCTGCACTTGCAGCCGACGCCAAAAACGTACCAGCCAAAAGCGCGCTAACGGTAAGGGTTGTTGTTTTCATTGCTGTCTCCCTAGAACTGGAAGCGCTTTCGGGGCTTTCACCACCGAGCGCCCGACCTCGTTGATCGAGGTTCGGGCGAAAACCTAGGCGATGAAAAATCCTTCGTCCAGCCCAACTATTAGGCAGGCGATTAGGGTTGGGTCTTGTTGGACTAACTACGCTTGCCAAACCACATGCGGCTTATCAATCCGTCATGGCGCACCAGCTCGTGATAAAAAGCTGCTGCTATATGGCCAAGGATCAGGATCGCAAGGGCCGCTGCGAAGAAGCCATGGGCAGCCCGAGGCGCTAGCTCGTCGAACACTGGAAGTGGATCACCAGATCCGCCAAAAACGATAGGGGGAAGGCCGCCTAGCACGCTCATCGCGATCCCAGAACCCACGAGCGCGAACACCAAGAGATAGAGCGCCCAATGCGCCAGTCGCGCGATGCGGTTTAGGGCTGAGATTCCAATGTCAGCTTCCGGTGGATGCTCCGTCCGCAACCGGACGACCAGGCGCACCAACATCAGAAGAAGGATCACCGCTCCGCCGATCATATGAGAGCGCAAGGCATCGATTTTGGCTGGATCGCTTTCCGGGATTGGGTCGAGCGCAAAATTGCCGATCAGAAGCGCCGCGATAATGAGCAGGGCCAGAAGCCAATGAAGTGTCACAAGGACGGGATGGTAGCGGGTCATGGCATGCCTCCTTAGCGCTGCTGACAAGATCTTCTTAGCTCAGCTTCTTTATTGTTGCAATATGCAAATGTTGCAAAATGCGATTTTTGTTCGTAAGGCGCTGGCTATAGGGGTGAGTTCGGATGGCAGGTGAGATGGAAACTCTGGGCGAACAAGCACGCGCTGTGCGCGAGGCAAGCACGGGCTGGCATATTCAGCGTCTCGCAGGGCAGTTGGATCGCGCTATGAACACCGCCTTGCAATCACACGGGCTCACCGTTCAATCCTTTGCGATTGTTATGACGCTCATCGCAGACGCTGGTCTGTCGCAGAAGGAAATTGGGCAGCGGTTTAGTGCACCGGCTTATGCGATCAGCCGGGCGATTGATGGTTTGGAGCGCGATGGGTTTTTGGAGCGGCGCACTGATCCATCTTCACGCCGCGCCAACACGGTTCATGCCACGCAAAAGGCCAAAGACCTTGCGCCGCAGCTTTTTGCGGTTATCGCTGATGTGAACGCGCGCTTGTTGGACAGTTTGGATGAAGCTGAGCAGGCGCAGCTGATCGCGCTGCTTGCCCGTGTGCTCGCCAACAATGCGTTGAATTCAGCAAAGCCTGCCTAGCGCGGTTTAACACCGTTGAGCAGAATAGACAGCACCGCTTGCGAGGCCTGTTCATTGAAGCCTGGCTTTTGCGACTGCGCACCCGTGACCGCATCGATCTGCGCTTCAAAATCGGCATAATGCTGGGTGGTTGCCCAGATCATGAAAATGAGGTGCACCGGATCAACTGGTGCCAGTTTGCCCGCATCAATCCAACTTTGCAGAATAGTGGCTTTCTCTTCCACCAGTGATTTCAATCGCGTTTCCAGGAAGCCTTTGAGAATCGGTGCGCCAGCCAAAACCTCGGACGCAAAAAGGCGAGACGCTTGAGGCCGGTCCGCGGACATGCGCATTTTCAGCGTGATGTAGCGGCGCAGTTCTTCTACGGGGTCGGCGTCTGGGTCGAGCGTCATCAGCGGCGAGAGCCACTCTTCAACGATTTGCTCTAGGACCGTTTTGTAAATCGCCTCTTTGGAGGGGAAGTAATAAAGCAGGTTGGGTTTCGACATGCCTGCCTTGTCGGCAATCGCATCAATGGTGGCGCCATGATAACCGCGCGAGGAAAACTCGCTCACGGCCGCCTGTGCGATGGCGGCGCGGTTCTCCGTTTGAATGCGGCTGGGTTTAGACAAGGATCGAACTCGTGACCAACTGGGCGTGCAAAAAGGGCACCAAGAAAGACATAAAGTAGCGATTTCAGCAACGGCAGGCGAGAAAACTTTCGACCAAATGGTCAAAATCTTGACGTCGGGCCAATTGCGGTCTTCACTGCCCCAAACCGTTTGCAGCGATGAGGGGAACACCATGGGGTCTATGGGCAATCAACCGGGGGAAAATCTCAGGATCAATCCTGAACGCCTTTGGGATTCGCTGATGGATATGGCGAAGATCGGCCCTGGAATCGCTGGCGGCAACAACCGGCAGACGGTGACCGACGAGGATGCCGAGGGGCGGGCGCTTTTTCAGCGTTGGTGCGAAGATGCGGGCTTGACCATGGGCGTCGATCAGATGGGCACCATGTTCATGCGCCGTGAGGGCACGGATCCTGACGCGTTGCCCGTTTATGTCGGTTCGCACCTCGATACCCAACCCACCGGCGGCAAGTATGATGGTGTGCTCGGCGTGTTGGCCGGGCTGGAAATCGTGCGCACGCTCAATGATCTCGATATCAAGACCAAGCATCCGATCGTCGTCACCAACTGGACCAATGAGGAAGGTACGCGCTACGCCCCGGCCATGATGGCCTCAGGCGTTTTTGCTGGTGTGCTCGACCAGGCCGATGTCTATGAGCATACGGATGCTGAAGGCAAAAAGTTTGGCGATGAGCTGGAGCGGATCGGCTGGAAGGGCGAGGAAAAAGTCGGTGATCGCAAGATGCACGCCTTTTTCGAACTACACATCGAGCAGGGCCCGATCCTGGAAGCTGAAGGCAAGGATATTGGCGTTGTCACCCACGGGCAGGGGCTGCGCTGGATTGAGTGCACAGTAACCGGCAAGGAAAGCCATACCGGCTCAACGCCGATGCCGATGCGCAGGAATGCTGGTCGCGGATTGGCGCAGATCACCGAGCTTGTGCACGAGATTGCGATGGACAATGCGCCGAACGCCGTTGGCGCCATCGGTCATATCGATGTCTACCCCAACAGCCGCAACATTATTCCGGGCAAAGTGGTTTTCACCGTCGATTTCAGGTCACACGAGCTGGATCGGTTGAACGGCATGGTCGCGCGGTTTGAAGAACAGGCGCCGAAGCTTTGCGAAGCGATTGGCGTGGAGCTGTCACATGAGATCGTTGGTCAGTTTGATCCGCCAGCTTTTGATGAGCAGTGTGTTGGCATGATCCGTGAAGCGGCTGAACGACTGGGCTACTCACACAAGGATATCGTCTCCGGTGCCGGGCATGACGCCTGCTGGATCAACCGGCTTTATCCCACCGCGATGGTCATGTGCCCGTGTGTCGACGGCCTGTCGCACAATGAGGCTGAAGAGATCACCAAGGACTGGGCGCGGGCAGGCGCGGATGTGCTGTTCCATGCGGTGGTGGAGAAAGCGGAGATTGTAGGGTGATGCTAGATGAGGCGATCATATTGCACGTTTAAATGGACGAAGAAGAGCATTTTCTTGCGCGACGGAAATCACTGCGCAAGCAAGTGATCGAAAGCGACCAAGTTTCGCGAAGAATTGGTGTGCAAGAAGTCGACGAACGCCGAGGAAAGGCGAGTCACGTTTTTGCGTTGGCGGGCAACTTAGCTGTGAGCATCTTGGCTTTGGCGGACAATGCTGATCGTGAACTATACTTGGACCACAACTCAATTTGTGTGTTGACCCGGACACTGATTGAAGCTGTTTCGATGCAGTTTTATTTGGGCGACTTGGACTGCGATGAAGATGAATGGAGATGTCGAAAGTGGGTTTTAGATTTAAACGATTGTCACAATCGCATTGAGCTGATGAAAAACCTTCAAACTAATGACAAGGTCAATAAGGGGCAAAAAGCCAAGGTTCGGCTGCGAGACAGACTTAAGTCGAACGATTATTTGCAAACATTTAGCAAGCGAAAGCAGAAGGCGTTGTTGTCGGGCACAGAAGCTTTCATCAAAACGCCTCACGAAGTTCGAATGATGATTGGGTATCAGGATCAGCAGCTCAGGGGCATTTACCGTTTACTTTCTATGCACACACACGCCGGCGCATTCACCGTTGTGGGCGCTGCCGAGCGAGAGATGTATATTCCCAAGAGCCCATACTCGTATTCGCGCGCAGCACTTGGCTTAGAACTGACTGGTTCGACTCTCTCTGCCAGCACCAGGCACATGCTTGAACTGTTTCCTCGCGCATCACAGGATATCGAAAGTTAGGGAGACCAACCATGACCACCATCATCAAAAACGGCACGATCGTCACCGCCGATCTGACCTATAAATCCGACATCAAGATCGAAGACGGTGTGATCACCGAGATCGGTGAAAACCTGTCAGGCGGTACAGAGTTGGATGCCACCGGCTGCTACGTCATGCCCGGCGGGATCGATCCGCATGTACACCTGGAAATGCCGTTTATGGGCACCTACTCGTCGGACGATTTTGAATCCGGCACTCGTGCGGGCCTTTCTGGTGGCACGACCATGGTGGTGGATTTCTGTTTGCCTGAGCCGAACCAGAGCCTGCACGATGCGCTGCTGCGCTGGGATAACAAATCCACGCGCGCCAACTGCGACTATTCCTTCCACATGGCCATCACCTGGTGGGGCGAGCAGGTGTGGAACGAGATGGAAAGCGTGGTGAAGGACCGCGGCATCAACACTTTCAAGCACTTCATGGCCTATAAGGGCGCGCTGATGGTGGATGATGATGAAATGTTCTCCTCCTTCCAGCGCTGTGCCGCGCTGGGTGCCCTGCCGCTGGTGCATGCTGAGAACGGCGATGTGGTGGCGCAGCTTCAGGCGAAACTTCTCGAAGAGGGCAACAATGGGCCGGAAGCCCACGCCTATTCGCGTCCTGCTGAGGTGGAAGGCGAGGCGACCAATCGCGCCATCATGATCGCTGATATGGCCGGTGTGCCGGTCTATATCGTGCACACATCGTCCGAGCAGGCGCATGAAGCGATCCGCCGGGCGCGGCAGAACGGAATTCGGGTTTATGGCGAGCCGCTGATCCAACATCTAACCTTGGACAACTCGGAGTACAAGCATCCCGACTGGGATCATGCGGCGCGGCGGGTCATGTCGCCGCCCTTCCGCGACAAGAAGCATCAGGACTCGCTGTGGGCCGGGCTGGCTGCCGGCTCTCTTCAAGTGGTGGCAACCGACCACTGCGCCTTCACCACCGAGCAGAAGCGCAACGGTGTCGGCAATTTCACACTAATCCCCAACGGCACGGGCGGTCTGGAAGATCGCATGCCGATGCTCTGGACCAATGGTGTGGAAACGGGCCGGTTGACGATGAACGAGTTCGTGGCCGTCACCTCCACCAACATCGCCAAAATCTTGAACATGTACCCGAAAAAGGGCGCGATTCTGGAAGGCGCCGATGCCGACATCGTGGTGTGGGACCCGAACAAGGAAAAGACCATCACCGCGGGCACACAGCAGTCGGCCATCGACTACAATGTGTTTGAGGGCAAGCATGTGAAGGGCCTGCCGCGTTACACGCTGACCCGTGGTGTGGTGGCCGTGGATGATGGTGAGGTCAAAACGCGCGAAGGTCACGGCAAGTTCGTTGCTCGCGAGCCATTCCAGGCTGTCAACACCGCGCTTTCACAGTGGAAAGAGGTGACCGCGCCACGCAAAGTGGAGCGCACCGGCATCCCGGCGAGTGGGGTCTAGAGTCCTCGCGTTTGGATTTGTAGGGTATGTGGGCTGTTACTACGGACAAAGAAATTTGGCAGCTACGGGAGAGAGGCGCACTTGTGAGTGTGCTTCTGGCCGACGCGTACAATCAGAGTTTGCTCGATTGGATTTATGGTGTCTGGGATCAATTACACGCCGACAGCGGTCATGTTTGGCATATTGCGATCCCGAGCAAGAGGGCGGTACGCGATATCCCTGGGTCCGTGGTTGGTGTTCGAGACTATAACACCGACTTGGCTCGCGATCTGTGTCGGCAGTACGGTTTAAACGAGTCGGTTTTACCTGCACTGGTATTCGATAACTTCAATGAGAACGTGCGTCAGCAATACCTGTCATTGAACGGGAGAAGTGAAGACGAGCTAAGAAGGCTTTTTCTGCATTGCGCTAGGCATATTAGCGGCAAACATGAAAGCCTTCAGATGGTGGGGTATGAGAACATTAGTGCTGCGATTGACGAAGTGATCGGAGCAGTCAGGCTCGCAGATACGCGTCATGTACTTCTAAAGAAAGTGCCTGCCGTGTTCTCAATAATCTCACGAAGCGTGGGGATGACAGGATGATGAAGACTATTCTTTTGTTCGCGCTGACGAATGTATTGCTCGCCACTTCCGCGTTCGCTGCCGAGTTGCCAATTGAAGGCATCTACGGTGATGAGATGGGGTGCGAGCGGCTGACGCGGGGCCCCGATGCCATCGACGAGCCCGGCGGCATCAATGTCTATGCTGACCGGATCGAGGGTTATGAGTGGGGCTGTTCCTGGGCTGAGGTTTGGGAGTATCCGCACAGCAACGGTAGCGGCTTTGGTGTTCAGGGCCTGTGCGGCGGTGAGGGCATTCCGTTCTTGGAGCAATACATCATCGAACTTGGCTTTGATGACCCCAGTCAAATGACCGTCTTTGCCGCCAATGGCGACCCGCGTTGGGAGCTGAATTTGTGTGAGGGCGTGCCTCAACAAGGTGGCAAAGGATGAGTAGGGTGTCGACTCATTCAAAATCGTCATGGCCGGTCTTGAACCGGCCATCCAGCCCTGCGGGTTTTCATCATTCCAGCGCATGCATGTCTGTGCTGGATCCCTGGATCAAGTCCGGGGATGACGGCCGGCCATTTGGCAAACATCTTGCTCCGTCAAGAGCCAGCGAGACCCCTATGAAAGTATCCGCGTGACGACCCCACCCGTTATTTCCGCTCAAAATCTCGATCTCACCTTCACCACCAATGATGGTCCGGTGCATGCGCTGTCGGATGTGAATCTCGACATCCACAAGGGCGAGTTCGTCTCCTTCATCGGCCCGTCGGGCTGTGGCAAGACGACGTTTCTGCGCGTGATCGCCGATCTGGAAAGCCCAACGGGCGGCACGATCACTGTCGATGGCACCACGCCGCACCAGGCTCGGCTCAACCGCGCCTATGGCTATGTGTTTCAAGCTGCCGCGCTGTATCCGTGGCGGACCATTGAGGCGAACATCACGCTGCCGCTAGAGATCATGGGCTTTGCCAAAACCGAGCAGCGGGAGCGTGCGGAAAAGGCGCTGGCGCTTGTCGATCTGGAAGGCTTTGGCAAAAAGTTCCCCTGGCAGTTGTCAGGCGGCATGCAGCAGCGCGCGTCCATTGCTAGGGCCTTGGCGTTTGATGCAGACATTCTGCTCATGGACGAGCCGTTTGGCGCGCTTGATGAAATCGTCCGCGATCATCTCAACGAACAGCTTTTGAAGCTGTGGGACCGCACCAACAAGACGATTTGTTTCGTCACCCATTCGATTCCTGAGGCGGTCTATCTCTCCACCAAGATTGTCGTCATGAGCCCGCGCCCGGGCCGGGTGACGGACGTCATTGAAAGCACTCTGCCAAAAGAGCGCCCACTTGATATCCGTGAGTCGCCAGAATTCCTCGATATCGCCCACCGTGTGAGAGAAGGCTTGCGCGCCGGCCACGCCTATGAGGAGGCGGTTTAGGTGTTCGCCCGCTCGATCCTTCCCATTCTCACGGTTCTCTTCATCATCCTTGCCGCTTGGTACGCTGGCACGGTGGCGCTGAACTGGCGTATCGAGGCGGAGCGTTTTGAGCGCATGGGCCTTGAGAAAAGCACTATGGAAATGGTGCAGGCGACCATGGCGATGGATCGGCCCATCCTGCCGGCGCCGCATCAGGTGTGGAGCGAGTTTCAGGTGAGCGTGTTTGGCCGCGACCCGTCCTCGCCGCGCAGCCTTGTCTTCCACGCTTGGATCACGCTTTCCTCGTCTCTGGTCGGTTTTGCCATGGGCACGCTGCTTGGCATCTTGCTTGCAGTTGGCATCGTGCACTCCAAAGTGCTCGACAAATCGCTGCTGCCTTGGATCATCGCGTCACAGACCATCCCGATCCTGGCCATCGCGCCGATGATCATCATCGTCTTTTCAACGCTTGGCGTGCAGGGGCTGATCCCAAAGGCGTTTATCTCCACCTATCTGGCGTTTTTCCCGGTGGCGATTGGCATGACCAAGGGCCTGCGCTCGCCTGAGGCGATGCATCTCGATCTCATGCACACCTACAACGCCACGCGCAGCCAGACCTTCTGGAAGCTGCGGCTGCCGGCCTCGCTGCCTTATCTTTTCGCGTCGATGAAAATTGCAGTGGCCATTTCGCTGGTCGGCGCGATTGTTGGTGAGCTGCCAACCGGCGCGCAGGGCGGCATCGGCGCACGGCTGCTCAATTCTTCCTATTACGGCCAGACCATACAGATCTGGGCGGCGCTGTTCGCCGCGGCCTTTATGTCAGCGTTGCTGGTGTACGCCATCGGCTGGATAGGCACGTTTGTGAACAAGCGCATGGGCGCGCGTGAGGCGAGCGTATGATGGGTCTCACCGGAACCAGCCTGTTATGGGCGGCGCTCGCCTTCTGGATTGTCGCCTGGGCGGCCAACCAACGGCTTGCCGGATTGAACCTTTCTGGTGCGCCCAAAGTGCTGATCAATCTTCTGATCCCGGTGCTTTTCGGCGCGACGCTGCTGGTGCTCTGGGAAGGGATTACGCGCGGGCTGGACGTACCGCAGGTGGTGATGCCGCCTCCCTCCATGGTGTGGGAGCGGATCGTTTCGAGCACCGATATTCTCTGGGCTGATTTCCAGCAGACGTTCCTGAAAGCGGTCATCGCCGGGTACGTGATGGGCTGTGGGCTGGGATTCGTGGTTGCGATCCTCGTGGATCGTTCCCCGTTCTGGAAAGCCGGCATCATGCCAGTGGGCAATTTGATGTCCGCCCTGCCGATCATCGGCATCGCGCCCATCATGGTCATGTGGTTCGGGTTTGACTGGCCTTCCAAGGCTGCTGTGGTCGTCGTGATGACGTTCTTCCCAATGCTGGTGAACACGTTGGCAGGCCTCAATGCGTCCGGGCAGATGGAGCGGGATTTGATGCACACCTACGCATCGTCCTATCCGCAGACCCTCATCAAATTGCGCCTGCCTGCGGCGATGCCGTTCATCTTCAATGCACTCAAAATCAACTCCACGCTGGCGCTAATTGGGGCAATCGTTGCAGAATTTTTCGGCACGCCAATTGTCGGTATGGGCTTTAGGATTTCCACTGCCGTTGGCAGCCTCAACATCGATCTGGTGTGGGCAGAAATTTTCGTCGCCGCCTTGGCAGGCTCGCTCACCTATGGTGCGATAGCGTTGATTGAACGTCGGGTTACGTTCTGGCATCCGTCCAACCGGCGGGCGCGATAGTTTTGAAGAATAAGGGGAATGGGCGCCGCAAAGGTGCTCACGAAAACTGGAAGGAGTTCCAACTTATGAAAACCGCAACCAAACTTTTGGCAGGGGCCGCGTTGTTGGCATCCTCGTTCTCGGTGGCCGCGCCTGCGCTGTCTGCCGATGAGCTGACGTTGCAGCTGAAATGGGTCACGCAGGCACAGTTTGCCGGCTACTATGTGGCGCTGCATGAGGGGCTCTATGAAGCTGAAGATCTTGATGTGACCATCAACCCAGGTGGCCCGGATATTGCACCACCGCAGGTGATCGCCGGTGGCGCTGCCGATGTGATCGTTGAGTGGATGCCAGCCGCCTTGGCTGCGCGCGAGCGTGGCGTGCCGTTGGTGAACATCGCTCAGCCGTTTGCACGCTCTGGCATGATGCTGACCTGCCGCGCTGATAGCGGTGTTTCCTCACCGGAAGACTTCCCGGGCGAAACGCTAGGCGTCTGGTTCTTCGGTAACGAATATCCGTTCCTTTCCTGGATGAGCCAGCTTGGTATCCCCACCGATGGTGGTGATGAAGGCGTGACGGTTGTGCGCCAGGGCTTCAATGTTGATCCGCTCATTCAAGGTCAGGCCGCCTGTGTCTCGACCATGAACTACAACGAGTATTGGCAGGTGATTGATGCTGGCTTCTCGCCGGACGATCTGGTGGTGTTCAACTACACAGACCAGGGCGTCGCGACACTGGAAGATGGCCTTTATGTGCTTGAAGAGTCGCTGGAAGATCCAGAAATGGTCGACAAGCTGACCCGTTTCGTGCGCGCTTCTATGGCCGGCTGGACCTGGGCGCAAGAAAACCCAGAAGAAGCTGCGATGATCGTTCTGGAGTATGATCAGACCGGTGCGCAGACCGAGGCCCACCAAGTTCGCATGATGGGTGAGGTCAACAATCTGACCGCTGGTTCCACCGGTGTGCTGGATGTTGCGGCTGCTGAAACCACTGTGGACTCACTGCTCTTTGGTGGCGATGACCCGGTGATCACCGAGCGCCCAACCGGTGCTTGGACATCTGTCGTCACGGATGGGCTGTAAGCCGATCTGTTGATGGTCCAACACGCTCCGTTCTTACAGGACGACCGATAAGTTGGATGACGTCATGACTGGTGGAAACAGCATCCATGGCGTCATTCTCGGACGTGATCCGAGAACCTCGGACGAGATGAGTCATCAAAAACAAAAGGGCCGGGAAACCGGCCCTTTTTTGTATTGCTGAACGCCATGACACCGTCTCTCACGACCAGGCATGAGGCGCGGGAGGCCTTGTTCTAAGGGAGTGCTGGGAAATGAGGCCTGCTTGGCCATTGGCATGGCGCCAACTGCGGTGGACTACGCATAAGCGTTTGCGCAGATAGGCCGGTCAACCGGTTCATGTTTAACAGGCGTGTAGGAGACTTCTATGCGCTTTCTCGTAATCCCCCTCGCGCTCGTTCTCACATGTGTTGCCACCTTTGGCTTTTCCACTCGCAACACCGTGGATGTTTCGACGGTTGACCTGGCAAACCTCGGCGAACAGCTCTTTTTTGACGTTAATCTCTCGGCCAATCGCACCCAGTCTTGTGCCACATGCCATGACCCAGACTTTGGTTTTGCCGACCCTCGCGGCATGGCGTCGCTTGGTGATGATGGCGTTTCGCTGGGTGATCGCAATGCGCCAACGGCAGCGTATGCGGCGCTGACGCCGCGGTTTCATCAAAATGAAGATGGCGAATGGATGGGCGGCCAATTTTTGGATGGCCGCGCTTCAACGCTGGAAGACCAAGCCGGTGGTCCACCGCTCAACCCGATTGAGATGGGGATGGCCGATGAGGCTGCGGTTGTTGAGCGTTTGATGGAAGATCAAAGCTATCTGGAACAGTTTCCTGCGCTCTTTGGCGCCGACATTTTTGATGATGCTGAGGCCGCCTATCGGGCGATGACGCAAGCCATTGCAGCCTTTGAGCGAACGGATGAGTTTTCGCCATTCGATTCCAAATATGATCGTTTTCTGCGCGGCGAAGCGACCCTGACAAATGAAGAAGAGCTTGGTCGCCTGTTGTTCTTCTCGCAGCAATTTACAAACTGCAATCAATGCCACTTGGTGGCGCGCAGCGCGATGGACCCGCGCGAAACGTTCAGCGATTATCTCTATCACAATGTTGGAACGCCGCTTAACCCGGTGCTTCGTGAGCTGAACGGTGTGCCTCAAGGCACCATTGATGTTGGACTTGCTGACAACCCGGCCCTTGATGGTGCGCCTGAAGCGATGGGCAGGTTCCGCACGCCGACCCTGCGAAACGTGGCGGTCACCGGTCCTTACATGCACAATGGTGTCTTTGCTGATCTGCGCACCGTTGTGCTGTTTTACAACACCTACAACACCCAGTCGGAGGAGCGGTTGATCAATCCCGAAACAGGCTTGCCCTTTGATCCGCCACCCATACCCGACACGCTGTCGCTTGAAGAACTGGAGCACGGGCCAGCGCTCGATGATCAGCGTGTGGATGCGCTGGTTGCGTTTTTGAAGACGCTGACCGATGCGCGCTATGAGCATCTGCTTGAGGAGTAGGTGCTGGAACGGTGGCATGACCTCCGTCCCGCTATGGCGCTGACTGCGGCGTTAGCAACCAAACTTGCTCTTGGCCGCTGCACCGCTCTGCCAGCGCACCGGAAATCGCCGTGTCGGACATCAGCTCTCGCGTAAACGTCTCATCGTAATAGGTTGCGATTGTCTTGCTGGGCACTGAGAAAGGCGGTCCGCTCATCTGGCTTTGGTCATAGTCGAAGGCGACCAGCAGTTGGCGCGCCTTATCGGTGATCGCCATGAGGTGCTGGGCGTAGTCGGCCCGCATGCTGTCCGGCATTGCAACCAAAGCGGCGCGATCATAGACAGCGTCCACCGGTCTAATATCGTCTGCTTGCAGCTGGAAAAAATCGCCAACAAACACGGTGAGCTCTTCGGCGCTGTAGCGTTTCAAAGCGCCGATCTGCGTGACTTCCGGCGCTAGCTGCAGACGCTCAAACACCTCCTGCACAGCGCCTTCGTTGAGTTCAGCGCCTATGACTGTCAGGCCCTTGGCGAGCAGCCAATCCAGATCGAACGACTTGCCACAGAGCGGCACAAAGACCTTGTCACCGGCTGAAAGCTTCAACCGATCATAGTTTTCGGTGAGCAGCGGGTTGGGTTCGGCTTCGTGAAAGGCGATGCGGTTCTCGCGCCAGCGTTCTTGCCAAAAGGCGTGCTCCATCACGACCTCCATTGTTTGTTCGCAGTAGCAGGATGCCGCGTACGGCGATCAGTAAAACCGCACGCCACCGACGCTTACATCTGCATCAAAGGCGCGTCCAATCGCCAGAACGCCGATCCGGCGAAGTTTGGCGGGGTTGAGCGGTGTTTCGATCCGGTGTGGCACGAAATCGGAAAACGGGATGTGGTGCGTTTCCCATTCCGGTCCAGCGATGAAGCTTTGCCGATAGCTTTGCCAAGGGCGCGTCACGTCGGTTGTGCGCAGGTGCAGGTTGTAGGTCTCATCATTGCCCAAAACATCCAGGGCTATGCCGTTAAAGACGCTGGCGTCTACCGCTGCGCCATTGGGCGCCAAGTCCAGCGCCATTTGGATGAAACCGCCATTGTTCTCCAAGCTGACGGCCCCGCGCATGCGATAAGCCTCTCGCCCCGCCACCCTCTCACGTGCCATGGCGCCTTGCGACACGCCGCCCATCACCCCATCGGCGATGAACTGCCAGTTCGCGCCATTGCTCGCTTGCGGGGCAGGGCGGCTAAGATCGTCGATGATGGGCGATAGACCGCTCATGCCAGCGCTTTGGCGATCTCTGTGGCGAGCCGAGCATTGTTTTTCACCAGCGCGATGTTGCTGGTGAGGCTTTTGCCGTCGGTCAGCTCCAAAAGGCGGGCGAGCAGAAAGGGGGTGACCGCTTTGCCGGTGATGCCTTGGCTTTCAAGATCAGCTTGCGCCTGCGCGATGTAGCCTTGCATCACGTCTTGCGAGATTTCATCGGACGTTGGAATTGGGTTGGCGACCAGCATCCCCCCGTCCACACCAAGTTGATCGCGGGTTTTTTGAAAGGCGGCGATCTCTTGCGCGCTGTCGATGCGCAGCGGAATGGGAAGATCGGACGTTCGCGACCAAAAGGCGGGCATCACGTCCGTTTGGTAGCCGACAACTGGCACGCCCTGCGTTTCCAGCACTTCAAGAGTCTTTGGAATGTCCAGGATGGCTTTGGCGCCAGCCGCGACCACGATCACGCCGGTGCGGCCCAGTTCGATGAGGTCGGCGGAGATGTCGAAGCTCTCGCTCGCGCCCTGGTGCACGCCGCCAATGCCGCCGGTGGCAAACACTTTGATGCCCTCCATGTGCGCCACCATCATCGTGGCCGCCACGGTCGTGCCGGCGTTCTCGCCGCTGGACACGGCGAAGGCGAGGTCAGCGCGTGACGCTTTGCGGGCATCTTTGGTTTGGCCTAAGGCGGAGCGTTCCTCATCGCTCAGACCCACCTTGATGCGACCTTCCACCACCGCGATCAAAGCAGGCGTCGCGCCGCCTTCTGCGATGATGTCTTCCACTGCTTGCGCCATCTCAAGGTTCTGCGGGTAGGGCATGCCATGGGTGATGATGGTGCTTTCCAGCGCTACCAGCGGACGGCCCTCTGCCAGAGCATCGGCAACTGTCGGGTGGATATCGATGAGGGCGCTGAAGGGCTGGGAAGTCATGGTGTGGGCAGCTTTCGTGAGGTGATGCGGGCCAGGCGTTCGGTTTGCGCGTCCAGCCACGTAGGGCTGAGATCAGGCAGAACATCCTGATCGGATTCAAGCGTAAAAGTGGCGAGTACGGCGCCGAGACGTGATGCGTCCACCAAGGATTGGCCGTTCATGAGGCCATAGAGCGTGCCGGACATCAGCGCATCGCCCGCACCGGTGACGTCGAGCGGTGCGGCATCCAGGCTTGAAACATGCGTGATGCCCGTTTCATCAGCGATCAAATGGCCTCTGGCGCCTAGGGTGAGGACCACACCCTGTGCGCCGCATGCGTGCAGCATCTCAGTGAGGCGTTCTGGCGCTTCTGTTCTTTCACCCAGCATAGCGCGGGCTTCGTCGGCGTTGGTGAAAAGCACATCCACGGCGGACAGGTTTTCTGGCAGTCGGGTGGCCTTGGGTACGGATACGGTGTTGATCGCGAGCTGAGCGCTGGTCTTTGCTTTGTGAAGCAGCAAGGCGTGCAACGTGGCTTCAGGCAGGTTGCAATCGGCGAAGATCCAGCGGCTCTCTGCGATGTGCGGCCAGGCGTTTTCCAGCGTGTCCGGCGTGATGGCTTCAAAGGCATCCATCGCGGCGATGCCAATGTGCAGCTCGTTGTCTTCATCGAGGATGGCGACATACTCAGCGGTTGTGAGGGTCGGTGAGACTGTCGTCTGGCGCGCATCCACGCCCAGCTCTGTCAGGTGGTGTAGGATTGCCCTGCCTGCTGAGTCATCGCCGACCAGCGACACCAGTCCAGCCGTTTTTTGCAGCCGTGCCAGCGTTTCGGCCACATTGCGCGCCACGCCGCCAAAGGTCTGATGGGTGGTGCTGGGGTTGGACGTGCCGGTGATGAGCCGCGCCTTAGCGTGATATTTGCGGTTGATCGCCGCCCCGCCGACGCAGACCAGATCGTGAATTGGTGGCGTTTCAGTATCAGGAGGGATGGTCATACAGCTCAGGCTCGCAAGGAATGGCCCAGCCTATAGCCAAGCGCGCTGTGATGGGAACTCTGCGGACATGGGCTATCAAGCATGGCTGAGTCTTGACCCTAGGGCGGACTGGATTCGCCAAGTGCATAAGACTGTGCTTTGCTACCTAACGTAATATGCGACCTGACCCCAACCACAGCGTGTAAGGGATGCAAGCATGGCACGCGACTTTCATTTGGTGATGATCAAGCCATCGCACTACGATGATGATGGCTATGTGATCCAGTGGTATCGATCGCTGATACCTTCCAACACGCTGGCAGCGCTGAATGGGCTTGGCGAGGATTGCAAAGCCCGCAAGGTTCTCGGGAACGACACCGATCTCGTCCTCTCCACCTATGATGAAACCAATGCACGGGTGAACCCAGCCAGGATCATGCGCGGGTTGCCGGAGGATCGAACAGCCTCTCTCATTGCGCTGGTGGGCGTTCAGAGCAACCAGTTTCCGCGCGCCTGCGATATCGCCAAGCCGTTTCGTGACCAGGGCTATCAGGTCGCCATTGGGGGGTTTCACGCGTCGGGCTGTATTTCCATGCTTGATGAGATGCAGCCGGATGTGCAGGCCGCGCTGGATATGGGCATCACGATCTTTGCTGGTGAGGCGGAAGACCGGCGCTTTGACGATATCTTGCAGCACGCCAATTCCGGCACGCTGCAGTCGCTCTACAATTTCATGAACGATCTGCCGGACATGACCGGGCAGCCGGTGCCGATCCTGCCAGCCAAACATATTGGACGCACGGCGGGCAGTCACTCTTCGTTCGATCTCGGGCGCGGCTGCCCTTTCCAATGCTCGTTCTGTACCATCATCAATGTGCAGGGGCGTAAATCCCGCTTTCGCTCCGCCGATGATTTGGAACGCATCATCGTTGAGAACTACGCGCAAGGGATCGACCGATTTTTCATCACGGATGACAATTTTGCTCGCAACAAGGATTGGGAGCAGTTCTTCGACCGGCTGATCGAGCTGCGCCAAGACCGCGGAATGAATGTGAAATTCGTCATCCAGGTCGATACGCTCTGCCACCGGATCGAGGGATTTATCGATAAGGCTGCTCAGGCCGGTGTCAGCCGGGTGTTTATCGGCCTTGAGAACATCAACCCGGACAATTTGCTGGCGGCGAAGAAAAAGCAGAACCGCATCGTAGAGTATCGAGAGATGCTGCAAGCCTGGAAAGAGCGCCGGGTGACGACTTATGCCGGCTACATTCTCGGCTTTCCCGGCGATACCTACGAGTTGATCATGCGTGACATCGACATTGTGAAGCGTGAGCTGCCGCTTGATCTTTTGGAGTTTTTCTTCCTGACACCGTTGCCGGGTTCAGAGGATCACAAAGTGCTGCACAGCCGGGGCGAGTGGATGGACCCGGATATGAACAAGTACGATCTGAACCATCGGGTCTCGCATCATTCCAAGATGAGCGATGAGGAGTGGGAGAAGGCCTATCACGATGCCTGGGATCGCTATTATTCGCCCGATCACATGGCCACCGTCATGCGTCGGATGGCGGCCACGGGGCGCTCTCCGACCAACATCATGATGCTCATGTTGATCTTTGCTGGATCGGTGAAAATCGAGGGCGTGCATCCGCTGGAGTCAGGGTTCTTCCGCCGCAGGTCGCGGCTGGATCGTCGTCCAGGTTTGCCGATTGAACCGGTTTGGCGTTTCTACCCGAAAATCGCCTGGCAGATGGTCGCGAGCCAGGCCCGCTGGCTGGGGCTGCTCGCCTCGGTGTTTCCCGATTATTGGCGGATCAAGCACGACAAAAACCGCCGTGACTATGTGGATCTTGCCACCAAGCCGGTGGAGCTGGACGCGTTTGATGATCTGGACATGATCTCTAAGACACGTGGCGGGGATGCGGCGCTGGCCAAAGTCCGGGTTAACATGGAGCGGGCGCAGGCGCGCGAGGCGCAGAAGGCCTCAGCTTAAGCGGATCGAAGCGGGTACTCACCCCACACAGCTGATCTCCACGCGACGGACTTCATCTCAGCCTTGAGTTGGGGTCCATGCCTGAGGCTGATCCGGCATCATCGATGGTTGCCGCGTCCATTGGAATGGATCCTCGGGACAGGCCCGAGGATGACGATTGGGGTTTCGACAAGCTCTGTCGTCATGGCCGGACTTGATCCGGCCATCCAGCGACTCTGCGTTCAGTATGTTGAACGCTTACCGGGCATAACAGTAGATGGTAGGTGCCGACACCGTCCTGAACTTATTCGCTACGGCTGTATCGGAGGTAACCAGCCACTCGCGGACCGGACTCTTCGTCTGTCGGGTGGTTGATGCCATCCAGGACGACCACTTCTGGAAAATCAAAAGGGCTCACGCCGTCAATAACGGATACGTTGACCCCAAATTGGGTCGGGTTAGAGCGTCTTTGGTGGTGCGTATAGACGCCGCAAACCGAACAAAAGTAATGCCGAGCCGTTTTTGTGTTGAATTGATATAGGGTGAGCAACTCCTCGCCTTTGAGAAATCGTATGTCCTCCAAACGGGCTGAAACGGCAACTGCACCACGCATTGTGCAGTAAGAACATTTGCACCTTCGGATGGTGTTAAACTCATCAGCCAGTCGCACTTCAAAGGTAACGGAACCGCAATGACACGAGGCTCGGTGCGTTTTTCGCTTGTAAGTCATCAATCCCGTCTCAGAGACACCCAATTGCATGTTTTTCGTAAGGTCTAGTGTGGGCATCTATATGACACTAGGCCAATTCCATATCGGTCAGGGCCTCAACAACCCCTTGACCAAAATTTGACCAAATGGTCTACTTTTCCTTTCAAAGCGGTTTTGCCCACAGAAGGCAGGCGCTTGAACGAGGGGAAAGGACCGTATGGTCAGTGTTCGAGAGGCGGTTGCCTTTGGTGAAGCGGGCGAGAGCTTGCGTCGCGAACTTGCGCGTCAGGCCTCTGCCATCCGGTCTGCTCATTGGGGCGATACGGTCACCTACTCCCGCAAAGTGTTTGCCCCACTGACCACCATGTGCCGCGACACGTGCGGCTACTGCACCTTCGTCAAGCATCCTGATGATACCGGCGCTTACATCATGACGCCAGATCAGGTGCTTGCCACGGCCCGTAAGGGTGAAGAGACCGGCTGCAAGGAGCTGCTCTTCTCGCTGGGTGAAAAGCCCGAGCAGCGTTATGAAAAAGCCGCTGAGGCGCTGGCCAAGCTCGGCTATACCTCCATGATCGACTATCTGGCTGCCATGTGCGCATTGGTGCTGGAAGAGACGAGCCTGCTGCCGCATGTGAATGCCGGCACATTGACTGACCACGAGATCGAAACGCTGAAACCTGTCTCCGCCAGCATGGGCATGATGCTGGAGACTGTTTCCAACCGGCTGATGCAGCCGGGTATGCCGCACCACCAATGCCCGGATAAAACGCCCAAAGCGCGGCTGCGCACGCTGAAAACGGCTGGTCGCAACAAGGTGCCGTTCACCACCGGACTTCTGATTGGGATTGGTGAGACTTGGGCGGAGCGCGTCGAGGCACTGGCGGCAATCAATGAAGCCCATCAGCGTTACGGGCACATTCAAGAAGTGATCATCCAGAATTTTCGAGCCAAGCCTGGCATCGCCATGGCCGATCACCCCGAGCCCACGCTGGACGATATGCTGCTGACGCTGGCCACCGCGCGGCTGATGCTGGACCCTTCGATCAGCTTGCAAGCCCCGCCGAACCTGTCAGCGCGCCATGCCGTCTATCTCGACGCCGGGATCAATGATTGGGGTGGGATTTCGCCTGTTACGCGGGACTTTATCAATCCTGAGCGCCCCTGGCCGCAGCTCGATGGCTTGGCCAAAGCCTGTGCCGACAAGGGCTTGACCCTGCAGGAGCGCCTAACCGTTTATCCCGCCTATTTGCAGGCCGATGGCTTTGTCGCGTCGCCTATTGCCGCCCGCGCTCAGGCGATGACACGCCAGGATGGGCTAGCGGCATCTCAAGCTTTGGAGCAAGTGTTGGAGGGTGCTGCCTGATGCTGTTGCCGCAACCTGCCTCATCGGCCATTCGGGCCATTCTCGACAAAGCTTTGGCGGGCAACGAGGTCAGCCGCGATGAGGGCGAAGCGCTGTTTCGCACCCGTGGTTCTGATCTTGATGCGGTGGTCGCCGTCGCCGACCAGCTGCGCCGCCAGGTGTGCGGTGATCGGGTGACCTTCGCCGTCAATCGGAACATCAACTTCACCAACATCTGCTACATGGGCTGCCAGTTCTGCGGCTTTGCCAAGCGGATGGAGGATAAGGGCGCGGAGTTTCTTTCGCTGGACACCGTCGTCGCCCGTGCTCGCGAAGCATGGGATCGAGGCGCCACGGAAGTGTGTATTCAAGGCGGTCTGCACCCCAAAATGAAGGGCACGCACTACCGCGATATCCTGCTCGCTATCAAAGCCGAGCTGCCGGACATGCACATCCATGCCTTCTCGCCGTTTGAGATTTGGTATGGCGTGAAAAAGACCGGCATGAGCATCGCTGACTTTCTGGCTGATCTCAAAGCCTGCGGATTAGGCTCGATGCCAGGCACGGCAGCGGAGATTTTGGACACTGAAATCCGCAAAGTTCTGACCCGCGATAAGCTGACCACCGATGAGTGGGTGGAGATCATTTCCACCGCTCATCAGGTTGGTATTCCGACGACCGCAACAATTATGTACGGCCATGTGGATGGGCCAAATCATTGGGCGGATCATTTGGAGCGTTTGCGGCAGATTGCACGTGTTAGTCCGCGTCACCGGGCGGACGGTCTGCAGACTGGTCCGCCAAAAACAGCAGACGGTCCGCCGGATCGTCCGCTCGCTGGTTTCACCGAATTTGTGCCGCTGTCTTTCGTGCACGAGGATGCGCCGCTTTACCTGAAAGACCCGTCTGCTGTTCGTCCTGGGCCGACCCGTGAGGAGGTTGTTCTGATGCACGCGGTCTCGCGGATCATGCTGCATGGATACATCGATAACATCCAGGTTTCGTGGACAAAGCTTGGGCCTGAAATGGCGCAGGCGATGCTTGGCTGCGGGGTGAATGATTTGGGCGGCACCTTGATGAATGAAAGCATCTCTAGAGCCGCCGGTGCGAAGAATGGCCAGGAGGTAACGGCTCACGAGATGGTCCATATCATCCGCTCTGCAGGTCGGGTGCCTGTTCAGCGGAATACCCTTTACGGAATGGTGCGAGATTTCGCGGAGTTGGATCCGGACATGCAAGCTCCGCTTGTGGACCGTAAGGGTTCTAACCCTCTGGCGTTTCTTGAGAAAAGCGAGCGCAAGCGTGCCTAGAGTGACGCTTCTTGCCGGTGGTGTCGGTGGCGCCAAGATGGCTGAGGGTTTGGCCGCGTTGGACGATGTTGAGCTGACAATCATCGGCAATATCGCCGATGATGAACAGTTTCACGGGCTTTGGGTGTCCCCCGATATCGACACGGTGACCTATACGCTGGCCGGCATGATTGATCGCAGCCAAGGCTGGGGTGTGGCCGACGAAGGATTGCGGGCGCTGGGTGTTTTGGAAGCGCTCGGCGAACACACCTGGATGACGTTGGGCGACAAAGACCTTGGCCTGCACATTTATCGCACCATGCGCCGCCATGAAGGGGATCGGCCCAGCGATATCGCCCGCCACATTGCTAAAGCTTTTGGCGTCAAACCAACCATCGTTCTGCCAACCGACGATTGGATGCAAACGCGGCTGGTCACCGATATTGGCCCACTGAGTTTTCAGGAATACTTCGTGCGCGAAAAGTGCAAACCCGAGGTTCAGGAGATCTGGTTTGAGGGCGTGGAATTCGCTAAGCCGACGCCCGAAGCCTTGGATGCCCTTGAAAAGGCTGATCTTATTGTGTTCGCCCCGTCCAACCCGTTGGTGAGCATCGACCCGATCCTCGCCATCCCCGGTGTGCATGATGCGGTGGTGGAAGCCCCCGCGTCAGTGATCGCGGTTAGCCCACTGATTGCCGGAAAAACCGTGAAAGGCCCCGCGTCGCGGATGATGGAGAGTCTGGGTCTAGAAGCCTCGGCACTCGGCGTCGCGCGCCACTATCAAGGGCTGGTCGACACGCTGGTGATCGACACTCAAGATGCCGAGTTGCAAAGCGATATCGAAGCGTTGGGCATGGAGGTGTCATCGACCGATATCTTGATGCCGACGCTTGAGCGCAAGCGAGAGGTTGCTGCATATCTGCTGGAGGTGATGCTGTGAGCGAAACGAACGCATCCCTTTGTGTCATCATCCCGATGAAAGATCCAGGAGAGGCCAAAACCCGGTTGGGCGACACGCTGCCCGCCAAAACGCGTGCTGCTTTGACCCGCACTTTGTTCCGGCAAACCCTGCGGGTTCTGAAGATGCTTGATCAGGATCTTCACATTGCTGTTGTCACGAATTCGCAGGCCATTGCAGCGATTTGTCTGCCATTCCGGGTGCAGGTGCTTGATGATCCAGGTGGTGGCCTCAACGATGCTGTTAAGGCGGGCGCGGACTATGCCGCGCATCATCGGTTTTCCAGTGTTTGCATCTTGCCCGGCGATCTAGCCGATCCTGCGTTTGAAGACTTATCAGCGCTCTTTGCCGCGCCGCGAGAGGCTAATTCCGTCACCATCGCCCCGGCCCATGATGGCGGAACGAACGCACTTCTTGTGACCCCGCCTGATGCTATGCTTTTTGCCTACGGGCCTGATAGCTGCGCAGCGCATCAGATCAATGCCGAAGGTGCTGGCCTTTCCTGTTTGCTGATGCCCCTGCCAAGCCTTCTCTATGATGTGGACCGCTCGTCTGATCTTGGTGCGCGTCTTACGCGCGGGCTCGATCGTTCTCTGGGTGCTTTCGGCAAGGAGGCTTCCGGATGAGGCGTGCGGAGATCCTATCCGTTCCTGGTATTCCAGAAGTGCAAGCAGGCGACGATCTCGACGGCCTGATCGGCGATGCGCTTGTCGCTGCTGATCTGGCGCTGGGCGATGGTGATGTCCTCACCCTTGCTCATAAGATCGTCTCCAAAGCTGAGGGACAGGTGCGTCGGCTGGCAGATATCACGCCGGGTGAGGAGGCTCTGCGGTATGGCGAGGAGCTTTCCAAAGACCCGCGCAAAGTGCAGGCCGTGCTTGATGAAAGCACGCGCGTTGTGCGCGCTTTCAAGCACCCGCACGCGACCGAAGGCACCATGATCTGCGAGCACCGGCTGGGGCTGATCTCGGCCAATGCGGCCGTGGATGAAAGCAACACCGGTGGTTCGGATGAAGTGATCTTGCTGCCCAAAGACCCTGACGCCAGCGCGCAAGCGATGCGAGATGCGCTCCAAGCGCGCTTTGGTGCCGAAATCGGCGTTATCATCACCGACACGTTTGGCAGGCCTTGGCGGCTTGGCCAGGTGAATGTGGCTATTGGCTTGGCGGGTGTACCAGCACGGATCAATGAAGCCGGTGGACACGATGCCCGCGGGCGCGAGCTGAAAGTGACCGAGCCTGCTTTTGCCGATGAGGTGGCGGCGGCATCTGGTCTGGTGATCGGCAAAGCGGCGCAAACGCCGGTTGTGCTTTTTCGAGGCCTTGATTGGCCATCAACAGATGATGCGCGGGGGACTGACCTGATACGCGCGCAAAGCGAGGATATGTTTCGATGACGATTGCAATTGTTGGGGGCACTGGCCCTCAGGGCAAGGGGTTGGCCTTGCGGTTTGCCCGTGCGGGCGTGCCCGTGGCCATTGGCTCACGCGATGGTGGACGCGCTGCTGAAATCGCAGGTGAGTTGTCGGCACAGCTTGGCGGTGATGCTGCGGCGATCACCGGCCATAGCAATGATGATGCGGTCGCTGCCGCTGATCGTATTGTGATCCTGTCTGTGCCTTATGCCGGGCACAACGCCACGCTGGAACAGATCAAGGGTGGCCTTGCTGGCAAGGTTTTGGTCGATATCGTCGTGCCGCTTGCACCCAATGATCCGAAGATCGTGGAGATGCCGCCTGAAGGGTCTGCTACCGAGGCGGCGCAGGCCATTCTGGGTGACGACATTCCCGTGATCGGCGCTTTGCATAATGTTTCAGCGGCGACGCTCAACAACCTCGATTGGGATATCAATTGCGACATCCTTGTCTGCGGCAACTCTTTGGATGCCCGCAAAGAGGTGATGGCGCTGGTGAAAAAGCTGGGTGTCGAAGCCTACAATGCCGGTGGGGCGAGTGCTGCACGCTGCATTGAGGCGATCACGCCCATTCTCATCCGCATCAACATTTCCAAGCAGGTGCCGTTCACCCACGCCGGCGTGAAGATCTGGCCGCCTTCCCATTAAGCTTCACTGACTTCAAACAACACTGAGGGGATAAACCGATGGAATTTGGGATCACATTTAAGGGCTTTGTGGAGCCCGACCGTGCGCGTGCTCTGGTGCGCCAAGCAGAGAACGCTGGCTTCACCTATTGCTGGTTCTATGACAGCCACATTCTGTGGCGCGAAAGCTTTTCAGCCATGGCCATGTGCATGGAGCACACCAAGAACATGCGGTTTGGCCCCTGCGTGACCAACCCCAACACCCGTGATTGGTCCTTGGCGGCGTCGATGTTTGGTTCGCTCGCCAAACAGTCTAGCGGCCGGTTCGACATCGGCGTTGGGCGTGGTGACAGCGCTGTGCGCGTGATGGGCAAGAAGCCTGCCAAGCTTGCCGTGCTCGAAGAGTTCATCACCAAAGTTCAGGCCATGGTGCGTGGTGAAGAGGTGACCTATGGCGATGTGCCGGCACCCATCCAGTTTCCATGGGCAACAGGCTATGAGCTGCCCGCTTGGGTGGCGGCCTATGGGCCGATGGCATTGAAATCAGCCGGTACGGTGGGTGACGGTTTGATCCTACAAATCGCCGAGCCTGGCATCTGCAAGTGGTTGGCTGATCAGGCGATTGCCGCGGGCAAAGAGGCAGGCCGAGACATGTCGAAGTTCAAGGTCATGTCTGCTGCACCTGCTTACATCGGCGACATTGTGGAAGCGCGTGAAGCGACCAAATGGTTCCCGGCCATGGTTGGCAACCACGTTGCCGACATTGTGGAGAAGTACGGTGCAGATACCGATCTCGTCCCGCAGAGTCTGACGGCCTATGTGGAGAAGCGGCGCGGCTACGACTATTCCAAGCACGGCCAGAGCGACAACCCATACCTTGATTTCATCACAGATGACATCATCGATGGCTTTGCTGTTCTTGGTTCAGTGGATGATCACATCGCTAAGCTTCAAGAGCTAGAAAGCGTTGGCGTGACCCAGTTCAACATCTACCTGGACAATGGCGATGAGGAGAACATCATCGCGCGCTATGGCGATACGATTATTCCGGCGATGCAGGGCTGATCGGAACACTTTGATGACCCTTCGACGTAGCCGCCCGCCTTTGCGGGTGGCTACGTGCTTTTCCCCGGCAACCAAAGTTGCAGTGCATGATATTGCTGCGCTGCACAGTTAATACTTCCCCAGGTTTTTCTTATAAGTATCTGAAATTTCAATATTTTTCGCGTCTTATCCTAAGGGTGGACGTCGTTCGTTGATTACCCGGAAGTATAGGGGGTAGTCCGTACGTACCCGCTTCAAGAATCCAAAACGTTCCGATACTTTGCCCGCCAGCTTTGGGTCGTTCCCATTGGGTGATCCCCTTTTTCCAGAGAGGGTCTCCAGAGGGAGGGAAGCGATCCAAGGGCTGGAAACGTCTTTAGGGAGGACGCGTATTGTCTGACAACTCCGATAACACTGCCTATTGGAAGGCGAACCTTCGCCTGATTGGCATATGCTTGGTGGTATGGGCGCTTGCCTCATTTGGGTTTGCGATCCTACTTCGCCCACTTATTTCCGGCATCGCCGTTGGCGGTACCGATCTTGGTTTTTGGTTCGCCCAACAGGGCTCCATCCTCGTGTTCCTGGTTCTGATCTTCTTTTATGCGTTCCGCATGAATGCTTTGGACCGTGAACATGGCGTGGATGAAGAGTAGGTCTGGGAGCGCCACTTATGACACAAACAACACTTAACTTTATCGTCGTGGGGGCCAGCTTTGCCCTCTACTTCGGTATCGCTTTTTGGGCGCGTGCTGCGTCCACAAGCGAGTTCTACGCCGCAGGTCGCGGTGTGAACCCGATCGTCAATGGTATGGCGACCGCTGCTGACTGGATGTCGGCGGCTTCCTTTATTTCGATGGCGGGTCTCATCGCCTTCGTTGGTTACAACAACTCCTTGTTCCTTATGGGCTGGACCGGCGGCTACGTGCTGATGGCCATGCTGCTTGCCCCTTACCTGCGTAAGTTCGGCAAGTTCACGGTGCCTGAGTTTGTTGGCGACCGATACTACTCCAACGCTGCGCGCGTTGTGGCGGTTATCTGTCTTATTGTGATCTCGGTGACCTATGTGATCGGTCAGATGCGTGGCGCGGGCATTGCCTTCTCACGCTTCCTGGAAATCGATATCGATGCTGGTCTCTACACCGCTGGTCTCGTGGTCTTCGTGTACGCCGTTCTCGGCGGTATGAAGGGCATCACCTACACCCAGGTTGCACAGTACTGCGTGCTGATCATTGCCTACACCATTCCGGCAATCTTCATTTCGCTGAACCTGACGGGCAACCCGATCCCAGGTCTTGGCCTGTTCTCGACCATGGCTGAAGGCCAGGCGGGCGCTGGGCAGCATCTGTTGGTGACGCTTGACGGACTTCTGACCGATCTTGGTTTCAGGGAATACACGGCAACAACCAATCCTTGGTTGATGGCGCTCTACACCCTGTCGCTGATGATCGGTACGGCTGGTCTGCCACACGTGATCATTCGCTTCTTCACCGTGCCTAAGGTGGCTGATGCTCGTACATCGGCTGGTTGGGCTTTGGTGTTCATTGCGCTTCTTTACCTGACCGCTCCAGCTGTGGGTGCGATGGCGCGCTTGAACATCACGACCACTATGTGGCCGGCGGGTATTGAAGGCGAAGCGGTTGCTGTCGACGAGTTGCCTGATTGGTTCGAAACCTGGCAGGTCACTGGCCTTTTGGGTGTCGAAGACAAGAATGGTGATGGCCGCATTCAGTACTACAATGATGCCAACCCAGATATGGCTGAACTGGCTGCCGAGCGCGGCTGGGAAGGCAATGAGCTTGTCACCTTTAACCGTGACATTCTCGTGCTTGCCAACCCGGAAATCGCACAGCTGCCAGGCTGGGTGATTGCCTTGATCGCTGCCGGTGGTATCGCCGCGGCGCTCTCGACGGCGGCTGGTTTGCTGCTTGCAATCTCCTCGGCCATTTCGCACGATCTGATCAAGTCGGTGTTTAAGCCGGACATTTCAGAGAAGGGCGAGCTGCTCGCAGCACGTATCTCGATGGCGGTTGCCATCTGTGTGGCAGTCTATCTTGGTCTCAATCCACCAGGATTTGCGGCACAGGTGGTTGCGCTAGCGTTCGGTCTTGCTGCTGCAACGCTGTTCCCAACGCTGATGATGGGGATCTTCTCCAAGCGGATGAACTCCGCCGGGGCGATCGCAGGTATGTTGGCCGGTCTTATCTCGACCTGTCTCTACCTCTTCCTGTTCCTCGGTTGGTTCTTCATTCCGGGCACAGCCACACTGGACAGCTCGCAGTATCTGTTTGGCATTCCACCAACCCACTTCGGGCCAATCGGTGCAGTGTTCAACTTTGCTGCTGCGTTCCTGGTATCGCGTGCAACGTCGGCTCCGCCAGAGCACATTCAGGCACTGGTGGAATCGGTACGCTACCCACGTGGCGCCGGGGCTGCTGTGGACCACTAAGTCCTGGCAATCCAACACACACTTTGACGGGTCCCGCTTGCGCGGGGCCCGTTTTTCTTTGGCGTATGAGCTCTATTTGCGCCTGTTTTTAAGGGCTTTGCCCAATTGGCCTCGCCGCCTGCCAAGCGCATGGTCAGCATGCTGATTTGCTGACACGCTGCCTGTGATGCCAAGGATTTCCCATGGATGTGACCCTCGCCAATGCGCCTGACTTTGTGCGCAACTACCATCCGTTTGACTCCTTGTCCGAGGAGGCCATGGCACAGTTGCTCGATGGCGTGGGCGTGGAGACCTATGCCGATGGCACAATCATTTTCGGCTTTGGGCAGGATGTGGATGCGCTGCGGATCGTGGCGCGAGGTGAGGTCGATCTGCTCTCGCCGGATGGAGACGTGATCAGCCAAGTCCATGGTGGGGACAGCTTTGGTTCGCGGGCTTTGTTCAATGATGGCGTGGCCAACCAGTCGGCGCGGGCGCGTGGCGATGTATCGGTCTATACCGTTGCCGCCGCCACCTTCATGGAGCTGGTTGAGGCAAGCGCTCCATTTAAAGCCTTTTTCGGACGGTTCTTGCCCAAACAGGCCGAGCAGGCACCCAATGCCGATGCTAGCCTGGTTGGCATTGCGCTGCGCGATTTGATGACGCCAAACCCTATCACCGTACCGCTCGGCACGCCGGTGCAGGACGCGGCCAGCATTATGGCGGACAAGCACATCTCCTGCGTGCTGGTGGTCGATGATGGAAAGCTTGTTGGCCTGCTCACCACAGGCGATATCACTGGCCGCGTTGTGGCGCAGGCGCGCGATCCAAGAATCCTGGTTGATGAGGTGATGACCGCCAATCCCATGGCGTTTGCGCCGGATGCGTCTGGCTTTGACGCGATGCTTGCGATGAGCAGCAAGGGCATTGGCCATCTGCCCATTGCGGAGGATGGTAACCCGGTTGGGATCATCACCCGCACCAATTTGGTGCGGCGACAGCAAGTTTCTGCGGTCTATATGATCGGTGATATTCGCCGCCTCTCCGACACCGCCAAGCTCGCTGATGTGATCGAACAGGCGCCTGCTTTGCTTGTCCAGTTGGTCGGCTCAGGCGTGCCGCCGCATGAGATCGGTAGAGTTATGACCTCTCTGACCGATGCGTTGACCACGCGCCTGTTGGAAATGGCAGAAGAGACGTTCGGCCCAGCGCCTGTGCCCTATCTCTGGCTTGCGTGCGGTAGTCAGGGGCGGCGCGAGCAGACGGGTGTGTCTGACCAGGATAATTGCTTGATCCTGCACGATGATTTCGAGCCGTCGTCTCACGATGGCTATTTCAAAGACATGGCGCAGTTCGTGTCGGATGGGTTGGATGAGGCGGGCTATTTCTATTGCCCTGGCGATATGATGGCGACGAACGATCGCTGGCGCCAACCGGTGAGTGTCTGGCGCGGCTACTTTGAAAACTGGGTGCGCAAGCCCGACCCCATGGCGCAGATGCTTGCCTCTGTGATGTTCGATCTGCGGGCCATTCATGGCCAGATGAGCTTGTTTGATGGTTTGCAGGAAACGACACTCGATCTTGCCTCCAAGAACTCGATCTTCCGGGCGCACATGGCGGCCAACTCGCTGAAGCACACGCCGCCGCTGGGTCTCTTCCGCGGCTTTGCCCTGATCAAATCAGGCGAGCATAAGGACACCGTAGATCTGAAACACAATGGCGTTGTGCCGATTGTTGATCTGGCGCGCATGTACGCGCTGGAGGGCGCCATCGGTGCGGTGAACACCCGCGAACGGTTGGAGGCGGCGCGCGAGGCAGGTACCCTCTCTAAGTCTGGTGCAAGCGATCTTATCGATGCTTATGACCTCATTTCCACGATGCGTCTGCGTCACCAAGCGCGGCAGATACGTGATGGCGAGAAGCCTGATAACTTCCTTGCACCTTCGCGGCTTTCCTCCTTTGAACGCAACCATTTGAAAGATGCGTTTGGGGTGATCAAAGGCTTGCAGTCAGCGCTTGGTCATGGGCGCAGCGCGGGCGGTTAGCAAGCGCGCGGCGTGCAATGAGGCATCGGCACGTGTCGTCCAAAGGCTGGGCTGGTGAAGTGACCCGTCACAGGCTAAACGGAGCGCTGGTTTCTGTTTCCGTTTTGCCCGGAAGGCATTCATGTTCCTAGGTTACATCGGCGCAATCGCTGGCGGCATCGGTCTTGCCGCCATGCTGTTGATCGTCTCCAAACTGTTTCGGCTGAAGCTGCCACGCTGGATGTATCCAGCTGTTGGCGGTTTGGGTATGATCTTGCTGACGGTTCACATTGAGTACAGCTGGTACGATCAGGTTCGCTCCAACCTGCCTGAAGAGATCGAGGTGGTGCAGACATTCGACTACTCAGTCTTTTATCAGCCCTGGACGTATCTCATTCCACGCGTGAACCGTTTTGTGGCCATCGACCACACCACGGCGCGGACCAACCCTGATTTGGAAAACATGGTGCTGGTGGATGTGATCCTGATGGAACGCTTTTCACCGGCCCTGATCGCCACCAACATCATCAACTGTCAGGATGGTGAGCGGGTGCTCTTGGGGGATGATACCGAGCTGGATGAAAACGGCATGCCCGTGAATGGCGACTGGATTGCCGCCGGATTGGATGATCCGCTGATCGCTGCGGCCTGCGCGCGCCACAGCCCGCAAACCTCCTCCTAGCTGCCCTTACTCTTCGACGGAAGGATAGGGCTGCGGGCCCTTTGCATTTGGCTAGGATCAAGGAAGGAGCTGCAGGCTGTGCTTAGCCTGCTGCCTTCAACGGGCTAAGCCACGCATAAGAACGAACATGGCGGCCTGACACACCGGTGACACCTGTTGGGTGACTGTGGGAGGACCGCCGTGAGCAAGAACGCTCCACAATCCTTTGATCCGCGCCGTGCAGCGCGCAAACTGTTCATGCCTGTCTTGGCGCTTTCTATCATTGTTACCGCACTTGCCGCCGTCATGGCGTTTGCTGGTGATGGCCAATTGGATCGCACGCTGGAGCCGCTTGCCGCGCTCGCCTCGCTTGGTCTCATTGCGATGCTGTTTGCTTTGATGAACAAAGTTCGGACAACAGCCTTTGCCCCTGCGCAGCGCTTGCAAGGCGCGCTTGCTCGCGTTCCCGATGAAGGCGCGGCAGCAGTCGCGGGGCTTCGTGATCCGGGCCTTTTGGGTGGCGTGGTGCGTGAGGTGAGCCAACTGCTGGAAACGCATCTTTCCAGCGGGCAGGACGATGCCAAGCAGCGGGAAACAGCAGTTCGTGGACGTTTGGAAACTGTGCTGCGGGATTTGCACGATGGTGTTTTGATCTGCACGCTGGAGCATACGGTGTTGCTCTATAACGCGCGTGCCTTGGAGATTCTTCACGTTACAGGTGAGGTGGGCCTTGATCGCCCCCTGTTCGAAACGTTGGCAGAGCGACCCTTTCGACATGCGCTTTTGCGTTTGCGAGCCCGTTTCGCCTCAGGCCGGCATGTCGATCACGCCGATGGGCTCAGCATCATGCTGATCGCCGGGACCGTAGATGGTCGTCACACCATCAAGGGCCGCATGTCGCTCATGATGGATGATGCTGGAGAGGTGCCGGTTGGCTATGTCGTGACCTTTGAGGATGTGACAAACGCTCTTTCCACCGCGCTTTATCGTGAGCGCGCGCTTTTTGACATTCGAGATGATCTGCGCACGCGGCTCGGTGATTTGACCGCCAAGGCGGACGCTGCCGACCTCAAAGCGGATATGCAGGCGGTGAGTGAGGAGGTGGAGCGACTTGATACGTTCCTCCTCGATGTGTTGACCGGGGCTTGGCCCATGAGTGCGGTGTTTTCCACCACGCTGTTCCACTGCGTGGCCGAGCGCGACTCCGAAGGTCGTAGCCTCACCATTTCGGTTGAGGGTGATCCTGTTTGGCTGCACTGCGACAGTGCGTCGATCACCGATCTGTTTGACCGCATCGCCAACCGTATTGCGGTCGACTTTGAGGTGCGCGAGTTCCGCGTGATCGCCACGCTTGCCTCAGACGGTGTTGCCTATGTGGACCTGCTGTATGCAGGCGACGCGGTGAGTGAGGCGGCATTGACCGGTTGGCTGAATGAGCGTTTGGAGCCTGATCTTGGGCCGGTTACCGGTGATGATATTCTTCACCGGCATCGCACACGCTTTCAGATTGATGAGAACATTGGGGAGGGAGTCACTCGGCTTCGCTTGCCGCTGAAGGTGGCAGCTGAGCGCTATGAACGCACCGAGCGTTCCTTCACGCCCGCACAGGCGCGACGTGAATTCTACGACTTTGACCTGTTGCACCGGCCCCATGCCAGTGCGTTGGACAAGCAGCCCCTTCGCGCTTTGACCAGCGTTGTGTTCGATACGGAAACGACTGGCCTTGAGCCATCGAAAGGCGATGAGATCATTTCCATTGGCGCGGTTCGCATCGTCAACGGACGCTTGTTGCGCGGTGAAATCTTCAACGAGTTTGTCAATCCGCAGCGCACGATCCCAGCTGCATCCACCAAGATTTATGGAATCACCGATGCGATGGTCGCCGATGCACCGAAGATCGATGAAACACTGCCGCGCTTTCATGGTTTCGTTGGGCCAGGCGCGCTGATTGCTCACAATGCGGCGTTCGACATGAAGTTTTTGGCGCTTAAAGAGGGGCTGGTTGGTGTGCAGTTCAACCAACCGGTGCTCGATACCTTGCTTCTGGCTGCGCATGCTTTGGGCCGTGATGAGAGCCTGTCCTTGGACGGTCTGTCAGAGCGTTTTGGTGTGGTATTGCCGCCAGAAGATCGTCACACGGCGCTCGGTGATGCGCTGGCCACAGGTGAGGTTTTTCTGAAGCTTCTACCGTTGCTGGAAGCGAAGGGCGTGACGACCCTTGCCGATGCGTTGGAGGCCTCTGACCGCCAGGTTGGCCTGCGGCGGATGCAGGAGCAGTTCTAGCTGCTTTTGGTCAAGGCAATGAAAAAGGGCGATGCCGTTATGCGGCACCGCCCTTTGCAGCAGTTGATCTGTAAACAGGCGCTACATCACCAGCTCTTCAACCTCTTCGCCAGGCTGAGGCTTGGCAAGTTCTGGGTTTGCCCCGTTGAGGCCAACAAGGAAGAGGCCGATCAGGAACACAGGCGTTGCGATCACGCCAAACGCGATAAGGGCAGCTGGGCCAAAAAAGATCACCGCGATGATCAAGGCCACGACAGCATTGACCAAGAACAGCGAAAGCGTGGTGGCATCCGTCCAGCGTCCATAAAAGAAGCTGCGCTTTTTGCCCGTGTCATCGACATCATCAATGGTTGGCTCAATGCCCATCTTGCGGTCGCGCTGGGCTTTCAAGCGGCGGAAAAGACCCACCACAAGAGCCGGAATGAACAGGATGATGCTGGCGACAAGCGCGAACGGGGCAGAAACAATCTTGGCGAGGCCGGTTTGCTCCGCGCCTGATGTCAGGCTTGGCCAGGCAAACAACAGGCCGAACAGAACAAGGCCAATCAATGTCACCCAGATGGCGCCTGTAACGCCGCCCACGGCATACCCGATGCCGCCAAAGCCGACGATGTTGATGAGGAGGACGATGAGGCCGCCTAGGGTTTTACCGGCGGTCGATTTGCCCGCGTTTGAAGTGCTCATTGCTTTTCATCCGTCTTGGTGGGTGTGGTGTCGAGAGGCAAAGAATGCTCAGGATGGTCATCGGTGTAGAGGATCCGTTCCGCCGCGCCTTGCAAATCATCAAACTGGCCTGATTTTAGCGCCCAAAAAAACGCGATTAGACCAATTGTTGAGAGAACAAGCGCCAACGGCACCAGAAAAAGCAGAACATCCATCAGATGGCTCCTTCGGCTGGGCGGGCTGCGGCAGCTGAATTGGTGCGTGCGCCGAGCCGTTTGAACGGGTTGCCATCCATGCGCAAGGCGTTGAGCGTGACGATAATGGAGCTGGCGGCCATGGCGATGGCGGCGATCCAAGGTGTCACCAGGCCGAGCACGGCAACTGGTACCCAGAAGAGATTGTAGCCGACGGAAAATGTGATGTTTTGCACCACAATGCGCCGTGTTGCGCGAGCGGTGGCAAGTGTCTCAGGCAGGGCGGTGAGGCTGTTGCCTTGGAACACAGCATCGGCGGCGCGCCGTGAGATATCAGCAGCGCTGGTTGGCGCCAGCGAAGCGTGGGCGGCGGCAAGGGCAGGGGTGTCGTTGAGGCCGTCGCCAACCATCAAAACATGTTTGCCCTCAGCTTTCATTGCTTCAATGGCCGCGATCTTGTCGGACGGCGTCATGTCGCCCTGCCAATCGGTGATGCCAAGCTGGTCCGCCAGCGGCCCAACAAATCGCGCGCGGTCACCGGACATGATCGCGATCTCAAAGCCGCGCTCTTTCAGCGTATCGATGACGTGCCGTGTTTGTGGGCGCAGCAGGGGCGCAAAAGCAAAGCGAGCCGGTTTGCTACCTGGGCGGGTCAGCCAAACCTCAGTTTCCAAACCGCCATGGGAGGCGTCATTGGCTTCGATTTCTTCCGCCGACAGGCCGCACCAACGAGCAGAACCTAAGCGGATTTCACCCGCATCGCTCATCCAAGACAGGCCCATACCGGGTGTGTCCTCGACGCCTTTGACACGGGCGACATCGGGCGCGGCAGTGCGGATTGACTGAGCGAGGGGATGCTTGGAGGAAGCTGCGATCGATGAGGCGATCTGAAGGGCGTCGGTATCCTCCGGCAAACCCACCAGTCGTGGTTCGAGCGTGGTCAGCGTACCGGTTTTGTCAAACACGATCGTGTCGATCACGGCATAGCGTTCCAGGGCGGTCTCTGACTTAACCAGCACGCCCTGACGGCTGAGGCGACCGGCGGCGACGACCTGTGTGATCGGCACGGCCAGGCCCAGTGCGCAGGGGCAGGTGATGATGAGCACACAGACGGCGATCATCAGCGCTTCCGGCACGGCCATGCCGCCAAAAAGCCACCAACCGAGGAACGCACCCAGCGCCAGCGCGTGAACGGTGGGAGAATACCAGCGCACCACTTTGTCGGCGAAGGCCATGTAGCGGCCCTTCTTTTGCTCGGCGGCTTCGAGCAAACGCACGATTTCGGCAAGCACGGTGGCTTCACCAACACTCTTGGCTTCCACGATCAGGGGACCAGTGAGGTTCATGGTACCAGCCAGCACATTGGCGCCAACCGCGACATCTTTGGGCGTGGTTTCGCCATCAATGAGGGCTGTGTCGATGGAGGAGCCACCCTCGCGCACAATACCATCCACGCCGATACGTTCCCCAGCGGCGACTTGAATGCGGTCACCGCTTGCAAGGCTATCAGATGCCACGGCTTGCAGTGTGCCATCGGGGAGAAGCTTCTGCACCGGTTGTCCGGCGAGCATCGCCAGATCATGCACCGCAGAGCGGGCGGTGCCGCGTACCTTGTGGTCCAGATAGCGGCCAACCAACAGGATAAAGAGCAGCATCAGCGCGCCATCGAAATAGACGTGCGGCCCGCCGGTCCATGTTTCATAAAGGCTCATGGCCGTAGTGAGCGTCACGCCAACTGAGATCGGCACATCCATGTTGGAGCGGCCCTTGCGCAGGGCCGCAACAGCCGAGCGGTAAAAGGGGAGGCCTGCATAGTAAACCGAAGGAACGGCGATCAGTGCGGCGATCCAATGGAAGAAATCGCGCGTGGCTTGGCCCATGGTGGCGAAATGACCGGCCCAAACCGCCCAGGCGAGCATCATTAAATTGGCTGCGGCAAAGAACGAGACCGCCAGCGCCATGATCAGTTCGCGCTCGGTCTTTTTGTCTCGCTCAACCACCGCTTCCATGCGGTAGAGGGCGACCGGATAGCCCAGTTCTTCAATGGCTTTGGCAAACGCGTTGGCGCGGGTTTCTGGGCCCGACCATTTGACGGTTAAGCGGCGGGTTGAAAGGTTGACCCGCCCGATCTCGACATCTGGCTCCTGCGCCAGTCGGTCTTCGATTTTACGCACGCATCCACCGCAATGAACGCTGCCAACGAGCAGATTGATCGTATGCACACCGTCTTTGTCGGTTTCGACAGCTGTTGATAGATCAAGGCCGGGCCGGCTGGCCTGATTGCTGGAGGGTAGAGCGAAGGACGCGTCGAGTGATGCCATGTATCGTCTTGGACCTGTCGTTACAGACCGTGCTCTTAGTTGACGCCAGGTGCGTGGACGAAGACTTCTTCGGTTGCAAAGTGCCGTGCACCATCCACGTCGGCCAGAACGCTAACAAACCAGCGACCGGAAATTGGGAAATCAACGGTGGCTTCGTAGCGACCATTGCCGACATCGCTTAGCGGCATGCGCACCTGTTGCGCGTAGCGGGTCATCCGCTCGGCCATCATGATCACGGTGCCACCGGTGAGTGCTTGCCCGTTGCGATCAAGAAGCGTGACGGCTGCCAGTTGCCCTTCACCTGAGAACTCAGGCGCAAGAATCTCCATCTGCCAGCCTTGCTCGGCCTGGGCCTGCTCTGCGGCGATCACATCATCGTAGGCAAGGCCACGCTCATAGGCATTGGTGGTGACGAGCCCTGGAAAGGTAGAAAGCGCCAGGCGCACAAAGTTGCCGGTAACCGCGAAAAGCACCAGGAAGCCACCAACAAAGAGCAGGGGAATCCAGCCATTTGAATCGATCAGCCAACCCATGAAGCCGCGGCGTTTGGGTGGATCTTGGTGCAAGGTGTCAGTGCTCATCGTGTCTTGTCCTCGATACCGTTCAGGCGCGTGCGCCTAGTTTTCCGGCCCCCAGAAATATGTACCGCTTGTGGTCATCACCTGACCATTGTCGCCATTCACCAGCGAGAAGGTGATGGGTGTTTGCCCTTCAGGTCGACGTGTCGGTGGTACGGTGATCAAAACCCGCAGTGACGCCGCTTCAATGTCGCTGAAATCAATGGTTGGCGCGCTGCCCTCGGCAAGCGTCGAACCAGCATGACTGATGGCGATGCTTTGACCTGTCAGGCCTTCCACTTCAAAGCGGACAGTTTCAGCTTCCTCACCTCGATTAGACAGGCGAACATTGTAAATGTTGCGGATTGAGCCGTCGGAAAGCGTCACAAAGGCTGGGTTGCGCTCAGGTGTGATGGCAACGTCAAAGCCGGTGCGGTTCAGCACGGTGAACACCATGGCCGCCGACACCAAAATCATTAGCGCGCCATAGCCGTAGAAACGCACCTTGGTCGGTTTGCGTTTCTGGCCACCCACTTCCACCATGGGGGCGGCAAGATGAGCTTCATCATGTGTTTGAGCAAGACTTGCGAAGTTGATCAGACCGGTTGGGCGTTTCAGCTTGGTCATGATGCTGTCGCAGGCATCGGCGCAGAGGCCGCAGCCAATGCAGCCAAGCTGCAAGCCATTGCGGATATCAACGCCTGTCGGGCAGACATTGACGCAAAGATTGCAATCCACGCAGTCGCCAATGTCGGCGCCAGCTGCCTTCTTTTTGGCGCTGCCGCGCGGCTCACCACGCCAGGCATGGTAGGTGACGATCTTGGTGTTGGGGTCGAGCATGGCCGACTGAAAACGCGGCCAGGGGCACATGTAGAGGCATACTTTTTCGCGTGCGAAACCAGCCAGCAAATAGGTTAGGACCGCGAAGACGCCGACCATGACAATGGCGGCGGTGCTCGCTTGGAATGTTGGCACCTGCGTGAACGTGTTCAGTGTGCCGCCAAAATAGCCGATAAGCGTTAGACCGGTGAGCAAGCCGATAGCGGCCCAAACGGTGTGCTTGCCAACTTTGCGAACAAGGTTTTGAGCGGTCAGCCCTTCTTTGGCCCGCTTGATTTGCATGTTGCGATCGCCCTCAAACAGGCGCTCGATCATTTGAAAGCCATCGGTCCAGAGCGTTTGCGGGCAGGAAAAGCCACACCAGATACGACCGACAATGGTGTTGGTGAAGAACAGTCCAAAAGCTGAAAACAGCAGCACCAGCGTTAGCAGGTACAAATCTTGCGGCCAGAAGGTCCAAGGCCCAGCGTAGAACTTGCCTTCGGTGAAGGACATGAGAAAGGCTTGGTCAGGGGTGTCACCAGGACGGTTCCAGGGAATCCAGGCAGCGCCAAAGAAGAAGATGGTGATCGCTGCCAGCACCGCGCTTTTAATCCGCCGAAACGTGCCCGAAACGGATTTTTGATAGACCTTTTTGACGCCAGGAAACTCGTCTGCCTGGTAGCCCACGACCATGGATTGCATGCCTTTGTCCGTATAAAATAATGTGGTGCTAATGTTCCACAGTGCCCGGTGGTTCGTCGTCAGCACTAGCCCTTAAGGGCAACCGCGCGGACGAAATGCCGCGCGGCTTGTTAATGTTTCTAGGGCGCTACTGAAGAGCGGCTGTTTCGCCGGCACCGGCTTCTTCGCCGCCGCCGAGCGAGTGCACATAAACGGCCAGCATTTTGATGGTGGCTTCATCGAGCCGTTCACCGAAGGCGGGCATCACACCCATCTGTGGATTGGTGATTTGCGCGACCAACTGTTCACGCTCTCCACCATAGAGCCACACAGCATCGGATAGGTTTGGAGCACCGAAGATGGGGTCACCCAAACCGTTGACGCCGTGACAGGCGGAGCACTCCAACTCAAACATCTCTGCACCGGGAAGTCGATCACGCGTTGCATGATCGGGCGAGGATGGATTGAGCGCCAGCACATAGTCAGCGACCGCTTCGATGTCGGCTTGCTCATAGAAGTCGCCATAGGCGGGCATGATGGAGAAACGTGCATCAAGCGTCTCGTTGCGGATGCCGTGATTGATGGAGAACCAGATATCTTCCAGCGTACCACCCCATAGCCAATCGTCATCGATCAAGGATGGGAACTGACCGATTTGGCCGCCACCGCCAACACCATGACACTGAATGCAGTTCACGCCGAAGGCCGAACGACCGCCATTAAAGGCGAGGGTTGCGAGCTCTGGATCGGCGACAATGTCGGCCAATTCGGTTTCCGCAAGCACCGCACCTTGGGCCTCACGCGCCGTGCGCACTGTTTCCAGCTGCGCTTCCAGCGCTTGGCGCGCCGTGTAGCCGGTGGTTCCAGCGGTTGTCTGATCGCCTAGCGGTACTGATGGAAGCAGCACCACATACACCACTGCGAAAGCGATGGAGGCGATCCACACCAGCATCCACCAGGTGGGAACGGGTGTGCGCAACTCGCGAATGCCGTTCCATTGGTGACCGGTGGTGTATTGACCCGTGATTGGGTCGCGTTCGATCTTGTTACCCATTGTGGTCCTGCCTTGCCGCAGTGCGGCCTGCGTCTTGAGGGGCTTTTGATCCGAACTCTGTTCTGGGTTCGGGGGCATCTTCCCCACGGAAAATAATGTTGGCGTGGTCGTCCATCGCTTCGCGGCTACCTGGGTGGTAGACGCGAATGATCAGGAACAGGATGGCCACCAGACCGACCGTCAGAAAGGCGGCCTCTGAGTAGCCGATTAGGGCTTCAGCGCTCATCGTCCAATCTCCTGACCTTGCAGCATGGTGTCTGGATCAAACGAGGTGAAATCCACCATCGTGCCCAGCACCTGCAGGTAAGCAATCAGAGCATCCATCTCGGTGATCTCCTCATCGCTGCCGGTGAAGGGGCCAAGTGGAGCGCCTGCATAGCGCTCACGCAGAGCTGTTGAGTTGCCAACCAGCGGAACAGCTTGCGCGACGATGTCGTCGCGGGCTGCTTCGATGTCAGCATCGGTGTAGGGCACACCAACGAAGCGCAAGGTGCGCATGTGCATTTCGATATCGTCATAATCGAGCGGGCGTTCCAGGAACGCGTAGTCGGGCATGATCGATTCGGGCAGCACAGCCTGCGGGTTGCGCAAGTGGGCGGCATGCCACTCATTGGAGTACTTGCCGCCAACACGGGCCAGATCGGGCCCAGTGCGCTTGGAACCCCACAGGAAGGGATAGTCATAAATCCCTTCGGCAGCCAGCGAGTAGTGGCCGTAGCGGTCCACCTCATCGCGGAACGGGCGCACCTGCTGCGAGTGGCAGTTGTAGCAACCTTCTCGCATGTAGATGTTGCGGCCGATCTGCTCGAGCGGCGAGTAGGGACGCATGCCCGATACTGGCTCGATGGTCGATTCCACTTTGAAGAGTGGAACGATTTGCACCATGCCGCCGATCGCCAAGGACAAGAGGATCAAGAGCAGCATCAACGGCGTGCTTTTTTCAATGATACCGTGATTAAACATAGCCGTTTACTCCGCCGGTGTGAGGCCAGCTTGAGGCGCTGACATAGTGGGAGAGGTTCTGGCGACGATTGGGCCGGTAACGGTGCGGAAGAGGTTGTACATCATCACAACCACACCAGCGAGATACAGCACACCGCCCAGGAAGCGCGTCACATAATAGGGGTGCAACATCGCGACCGTGTCGGAGAACGTGTAAAGAAGGAACCCGTTCTCATCATAGGTGCGCCACATCAGGCCCTGGGTGATACCCGACACCCACATCGCGGTGATGTAGAGAAGGATACCGATTGAGGCGAGCCAGAAATGGACCTCGATCAGGGCAACAGAGTGCATGGTACGCCGCCACAAACGTGGGACCAGATAGTAGATCGCGCCAAAGGCAACGAACGCCACCCAGCCAAGGGCACCAGAGTGCACGTGGCCCACTGTCCAGTCGGTGTAGTGGGACAGGGCGTTGACCTCTTTGATCGACATGAGCGGACCTTCAAAGGTCGACATGCCGTAGAAGGCAACCGCCACCACAAGGAAGCGCATGATCGGATCGGTGCGCAGCTTATGCCAGGCGCCTGACAGGGTCATGATGCCATTCACCATGCCGCCCCAAGAGGGCATCCACAGCATGACGGAGAACACAACACCAAGCGTTTGCGCCCAGTCGGGCAGCGCGGTGTAGTGAAGGTGGTGCGGACCAGCCCAGATGTAGAGGAAGATCAGCGCCCAGAAGTGCACGATCGACAGGCGATAGCTGTAGATCGGGCGCTCAGCCTGTTTGGGCACGAAATAGTACATGATGCCGATGAAGCCGGCGGTGAGGAAGAAGCCCACCATGTTGTGGCCGTACCACCACTGGATCATCGCCGACTGAACGCCGGAGTAGACCGAGTAGGAGTGCAGCGAGAGCCAGGAAATCGGGATCGAAATGTTGTTGACCGTGTGCAGCATCGCCACCGCCACGATGTAGGCAAGAAAGAACCAGTTCGCGACATAGATGTGCGGTTCTTTGCGCTTCACCAGCGTGCCGACATAGACGACCAGATAGGACACCCACCAAACGGTGATGAGGATGTCGAAAATCCACTCAGGCTCGGCATACTCTTTTGATTGGGTGAAGCCCAAAACATATGAGCCAGCCGCCGACAGCAGCACGACTTGGAACAGCCAGAACTGCAGAATGTGGAACCAGTTTGGTCCGAACAGGCGCGTCTGACAGGTGCGCTGAACAACATAGTAAGATGTTGCCAGCAACGCGTTGCCGCCAAAGCCAAGGATCACGCCCGAGGTATGAACAGGGCGAAAGCGGCCGAAATTGACCCACTCATGGAAGTTGAGCCAGGGGAAAGCGAGCTGCGCTGCAATGAAAACCCCCGCTGCCATCCCCACAAAGGCCCATAGGACCGTTGCGATGGTGAACAAGCGAATGGCATCGTCCGCATAGGTAAGCGGGCGTGCTGCGGTTTCTGTGCTGCCAGCCGATTGAGCTACGGCTTGTGCTGACATTGTTTGGTGTCCTTGACCTAAATTCGTCTCATGTCGCGTCTGCATGCAGACTGTGAAGTGTCGGTGCGGGCGGATGAGAATTGGTTGAGACCGATAAAATGCGGGCACTGACGGACTCACGGTCCGACGCACCGCCCACAAACCCCCAAGTGGGCGCGAAGGCGTTGCGCTAGGTCAAAGGTAGACAAAGTGACCTATCATTCATCAGTTGGGGGTGATGCGCACGGGTGTTTGCGGATGAACAAAAGTCGTGCCTGTGTTTGATCTATGTCGATCCGCTGACACGCGATTGGGTATAGCGGTCACTGAGGACCGCATTTGCGACTCTCAATGGGTCGGCATGTAAATGGCTTGCCCGGGCTTGCACTTTTTGCGCCTCTTGGACAGGTTGTCGCATGGACTGGGCTGTGGTCCGATTTTGAAAGAGCCTTGGCTCGTCGATGGCTGACGCGGGCGAAGGTTCGCTATGATGCAGGCACTAAAGGGATGAAACACCAATGACGAGTGCAAACGATATTCCGGACATCAACGAGCTTGATGAGATCATTGGTGAGCCAGAGGATAGCCGTGCAGGCTTTGTGCCGCAGGGTTATGTGCCACCAACTGAGGTGCGGTCGATCACGCTGGATACCGTGTTCAGCTCTCTGCACGCTGGTATTGCTGATTTTAAGAAGGGTGCTTTCCTTTCCACCTTCTTCGGTGGGGCCTATTTTGTGATGGGTCTGCTGTTGATGGTGTTCCTGCTGGTCACCGAATCCTACTCGCTGATTTTCCCCTTCACCGCTGGCTTCTTGCTGATTGGTCCTATCGCCGCGATTGGCCTTTACGAGATTTCGCGCCGTATTGAGACCGGAGAGCGTGTCGGTTGGGATGTTCTGGGTGCCTTCAAGCGCCATGGCGTCACACACGTGTTCCTCTACGGTTTCGTGCTGGCGTTCATGCTGATCGTCTGGCTGGTTGTGGCGCGTGTGATTTACGCGCTGAACTTTGGCTACGATCCGCTCTATTTCGCGCAGATGGACCTTTCGTCGCTGATCGAAGAAGCCTTTACCGCGCGCGGTTTGGTGTTTCTGTTCGTTGGCAACGCCTTTGGGGCAGTTCTTGCTGGTACCGTGTTTTCGATCTCGGTCGTCGGTGTGCCTTACCTGCACGACAAGCCAGTGGACTTCATGACAGCCATCATGACGAGCGTGCATGCGGTGGCCAAGAACCCTTGGCCGATGTTTGTTTGGGGTGTCATGGTTGCTGGCATCGTGGCTGTTTCAGCGCTGCTGTTCTTCTTCCCGCTGATCATCACACTGCCGATCATCGGTCATGCAACCTGGCATCTTTATCGCCAGACGGTTGTGCCGAACGACTAGGCTTTCCGGCAAACGACTCAAAGAGTTCTCATTCAAAAGACAACACCGCGTTGGGTTTCCAGCGCGGTGTTTTTCATTTTGGGGAGGTGAGTGGTTTGCCGGTTTTAGTGCCGCTGTGTTTTGGCTTTGCTCTTCACCGGGACAGGCTGAAGGCCTAAGCCAAGCATGTCATCAAGTGAGGCTTCGGGCGTCGGGCGTCCATTTTGGTCGTCATCGTCTCGACCGGCGGTAAACATCACCGCAAAGCCCATTTGCAAGCTCGCGAAGGTGAGACCGATCATAAACGTCATCAGTGGTATGGCGACCATGCCAACGCCTGATTGCGCAAAAACGGTTCCAAGATTGCCTATATCGAAGGCAAGGATTGCGCCGACAAACACGATGGCTGCTGCAAAACCAATGGCCGCGTTTTTTATCAGAAAGCGCACCAATTTTGGTGGTTTTTGTTTCCCGGTATCGGTTTGAAAATACGATTGCATGATCACGTTCCTAGTTTGGATAGGCCGCTTAATCCGTACTTTACCTTACGATCTTTGCTGCGATATGGGTCAAAAATCTTAGGTCATTGCGTCATTTTTTTTAAAAGTGTTTGAGATCATTTGGAAAAATCTCAATGCTCAAAAAATCGCAACCGGTTTGATTCAGAAGGCTTTTTCTCAGTCTTCGACGTAAAGCGGCTCCAAAGTCATCTCTGGAACACGCACCATGCCTTTGTCGGTGATTCGAATTTCTGGGATCACAGACAGCGGGATGAGATTGAAGCCCATGAATGGGATGGTGCAGCCCATGTCCTTCCAGACCGCTTTCAACGTGCTCATTTCTTCGGCCACCATTGTGACGCGTTTGTCTGAAAGCAGCCCAGCGATCGGCAGTGGCACCATGGCGGTGACCTCTCCGCTTTGCACCGTGACCACGCCGCCCTGATTTTCTTTAAGCGCGGTCAGCGCAACCTGCATGTCATCGGCATTGGTGCCAGCGATAATGATGTTGTGGCTGTCGTGACCGACGGACGAGGCCACTGCGCCGTCTTTCAGGCCAAAATCTTTCAACAGGCCGTGGGCAACGTTTCCATCTGATTTTCCGTGACGCTCAATGATGGTGACGAAGCAGAGGCCGTGCTCATCAAAATGCGTGCCCCAATCGTTGCTCGCTTTGAGGTCCACCTTGTCATGGAACAGCGTGATACCGGGCAAAGCAACGCGCAGCACGTTGACGGTGACATCGTGCGATGGCACGTCGGGCGTCATTGCCACCGTGCTGGGCACTTTGACACTGGTGAAGGCCGCGTCGGGATAGGTGTACCGGGTCGAAAGTGCCTGATCGAGTACAGGTGTGATGGATTTGTCTTCCACCACCAGTTCGCCGCCATACCAAGTGTTTTGCGGCTCTAAGTCATCGTTGAGCAGCACGAGGTCAGCGCGCCTGCCGCCGCCGAGACCGCCAATGTCGTTCTCCATGCCAAACCGCGTTGCACCGTGCAGGGAGCCCATGGACCAGGCGGTCTCCGGCTTAATGCCAGCTTTCATCGCCTCCCGGGTCACCCAGTCCTGACCGAAGAGGAGAAGATCATCAGCATCGCGATCATCGGTGCAGACAGCAACGCGTTTGGTGGATGCGCCGAGCTCGGTGATGGTTTTGATGGCTTCTGGCAGCGAATGCCACGGTGTCGTCGGTGGGCCACCGCGCAGGAACACCCAGATGCCTGCATCCAGCAAGTCATCGGCAATGTCGCGGTCGATGGCTTCGTGGGTGTCGGTGACGCCGGCTGCGGCGTAAGCAGCGACAAACTCGCGGCCATAGACATGGCCGGAAACGGGTCGCCCACGTGACAGCGAGGCCTCGATGATGGCGTGGGAGCGTTCGTCTGACAGGCAGACGGGCACAAAGTCCATTTTTTCCCCTAGTGCCACGGCCTCTGGCCAGCGATCAAAGATGCCCGCGATCTTTTCTGGTGTCAGATCACCGCCTGCCGTTTCCATTTCGGGAGACGTTGCCGGCACGGTTGAGGGCACAGTGAGGAAAATGGAGAGCGGGGCCTGTCGGGCGTCTTCCAGCATGGCTTCCACGCCCGCCACGTCCATAACGTTGCCGATCTCGTGGCTGTCGCAGAAGATGGTGGTCGTGCCATTGAGCAAAGCCGCTTCGGCATAAGCGCATGCGGTAACCATGGAAGATTCGATGTGCAGGTGCGGGTCAACAAGTCCAGGCGCAATGATACCGCCTTTGCCGTCATAGCGCGGCGCTGTGCCCTGGTAGGTGCCTGCAGGTTTGACGGCCGCAATGCGCCCGCCTGCGATCCAGATCTCTTTGTCGGACGCGATGCGCTCAGAATAGGTGTTGAGCGCGCGCACGCCCGTGATCACGGTATCAGGATCGGACCGCCCGGACGCCACGTCGGCCAAATGGCGTGTCATGCCGGACAAGGGCGCAACAGAGAATCGGGTAAGGGCGGTTGAGGGCATCATAGGGCTCCGAGCATCATGTGATGCACTCACCCTTTCACTCTGCCCGCAACCTTGGCAAGCCGCATTTCTATGCAGGGCTGGCATCGCCAACTGATGGATGGCCTTCAGCTTTGGTCTGGGCCTGGGGTTGAGCATAGCGGCAAGGCACCGATAATCGGATCATCACCGGCTTGAAGCTCGGTTAGGTCGAATCCATCCAGAGTACGCACGAAACGGTCTGTCTCTGAGGTGCGCAGAAAGACATCCACGGGCATGGTATCTGGCGTGTTTGCGCCCTCGGTTTCGGTGCCAAGACGGCACATATCGTTCACCGCTACACCTATGGAAAGCGACCCGCCTTGACCGGCAGCTTGACGGTCCATGACATCGGCGCGGATGGCGTCCAGTCCCTGTTGGTCGGTATCGGACAGGCGGTAGACAAAGATCTGACGGCCCTGCACCGGGACTGGGTGGAGTACCATTGCGTCGGCTGCATCCTCGCGCTCCAGCACATAGGATCGCTCTTCAATCAGACTGCCATCCACCACCAGCCTCAGGTCGAGGCGCACGCCCTCTGCGGTGGGCATGAGCGTGTTTGGCATTTCCACTGCAGCGCGTAATGACGCCAGATCGGTTGTGGCGAAATCGATGGCCGCTAGTGCGGGAATGGACATGATCGGCACGTGGCTGCACCCGGCCAGCACGGCAAGTGCGGTGGCGCCGCTAACGATAGAGGCGGGCAGTTTGCGAGACAGAAGACGGTGAGGGAAAGCGTGGGGAATGAATTTCATGGTTTGGATAACTCGTACTTTGACACGATAAAATCCATGTATTATATTAATTTTTAGATTGGAAGCGGTAATTTCATCGTGTCTTCTCTCTATTCCCAACTAAGGACAACCCAATGCTTGCCTCCCCCCATGCTTCTCCCTCTCCCCTCACACCTATCTCGCGCCGTGCCCGTTGGGTCGCCATTGTGCCACTGTTGGCTGCTGCGCTTTTGCTCATCGGAGTTGTGGCGCAATGGGTGTCGGAAGATATTCGCGCGACCTACATCAGCTCCTCTCTTGGGATGCTAGGCAATGAGATGGCACCAGACGCAGCGAGCTTTCCAAGCGTGATTTGGCCGATGCTGTTTCGCACCGTCCCGGCGGTCGTCTTCATTCTAACAATGGTGTCGTTGTTCCGGCTCTTTCGCCGCCTGGCGCAAGGCGTCGTTCTCGATGCTCGCAATGCGCAGTTGGTGTCGCGAGCGGGAATCGGGTTTGTGCTGTTCGCGGTGACGGCCATGCTGAACAACACATTGACCACCCTCTACCTTTCCATGAGAAACCCGGATGGTCCGGGCGTCTTCACAATTGGGTTTACGGCATCAGATTTGGGCGCGTATGCAGCCGGGTTTGCGCTGTGGGGCTTGGGACTGGTTCTGAGCGAGGCAGCGCGCATCGCCGATGACCATGCAGGCATTGTCTGATGCCTATTGTCGTTGACCTTGATGTGATGCTGGCGCGGCGCAAGGTGCGTTCCAAGGAACTGGCAGCCGCCATCGGTATCACCGAGCAGCAGGTGTCGTTGCTGAAATCCGGCAAGGTGAAGGGTGTGCGCTTTGAGACGCTGGAAAAAATCTGCGCGTTTCTTGAGTGCCAGCCAGGTGATCTGATCCGGTACGAGCCGGACCAGAGTGACACCAACTAGGGGGCTCTAGTCAAAACGCGTGATGTCTGCTTCGGCGACATCTTTTAACAGGCCGATGAACCCGCGGGCATAGTGCTCAGCGGTTTGTCGGCCTTTTTCTGCGGTGGCGATGCTTGCATCGCCCACTGTGCCCTCTGTGTTGAGGTCGGAAGCGATCCATCCATAGGCGGGCATGCCAATGGGGGAGATGTTGAAGCCGTCTTGGCGATCTTCGGCGGTTGAACGGAAATTCTCCGCCTTGCTCATGTCAACCAGATGCTCTTGGAAGTGCAGCATCATCGACGTTTCCACGTCGCCGCCATGGATGCCGAACTTCATTTCATCGTCAGTGTAGAGCCCATCGGGCACGCCCCAATTGCCCCACTGGCTTTTCACACAGAGCATACGCGCGCGCACCCGCATTTCTCGCGACAGGATCGAGATAAGATCGAGATTGCCGCCATGGGAATTGGTGATCACCATTTTGCGCACACCAGCACGGGCGACGGACAGTCCGATTTCTGTCCAAATGCTAAGTGCCAGCTCAGCAGGCAACGTCAGTGTGCCAGCCGCATGAAGATGCTCGTTTGATTTACCGATGGCCTGAACCGGCAGGATGCGTACATCCAAGTCTGGTGCAAGGTCTGGCAGCATGGCTTCAACGGTCGAGAGCATGCCTTCATTGAGGTATGTATCAACGCCCACAGGCAAGTGTGGCCCATGTTGTTCAATGGCCGCCGTTGGCAAAACGGCAATCACTTTTTGCGGGTCGAGATTCTCAAACTCTGTGGTTTTGTACTCGGCCCAGCGGTAGCGTTTGGTCATCTAGCTTGCAGCTTTCTGGCTGTAGGTCGCCGTCAGGCGCATCGTTAGATATTCATGGCAAAGGATCGGCTCATAATGCTTCTCCTCGCCTGTTCCGGGCAGTGCTTGCACCAGCGCATTCGGGTTGGGGTCCATAAAGAAGGCAATCGAGCGGCGCTCTTTCACTGGACGCAGAACGCGGTGTGGGTTGGACACATAGATGTCGTTCGTCCAACGCATCAAAAGGTCGCCTATGTTGACGATAAAGGCACCATCAACGGCAGGGACGTCGATCCATTCGGCACTGTCACGCGGTTTCACCTGAAGGCCCGCGGTGCCATCGCTCATCAGCAAGGTGATGGAGCCATAGTCGGTATGTGCACCAGCGCCGATTTCGCCAGGTTGCGGGTTGATCGCTGGTGGGTAGCGCAGAACGCGCAAGGTGGACATGGAGTCCACGAAGGGTTCGGCGAAATGATCCTCTGGTAGGCCCAAATCCAGCGCGATGGCGCGGTGGAGATTTTGGCCGAGGTTGAACACCTGATCGAAATAGGCGGTGAAGGTGTCTTTAAAGCCCGGAACATCCGGCCACATATTGGTGCCGCGATAGGGCTCTTTGGCGATCACCCGCGGATCATCGGCTGGCAGATCAAGGGCCATGTTGAAAGCCTCTTTTTGATCCATCTGGCCGCTCTTCTCATCCAAGCTTTCTGAACCGGTGCCAGCGTAGCCACGGTTGTGCGGTGACTTGTCGATGGAGATCTTGGCTTTTTCGTCTCCAGGTAGAGCAAAGAACTCATCGGCTTTGGCGAACATGCTTTCGATGAGTCTTGGGTCCACACCATGGTTCTTCACCACCATGAAGCCCGGTCCACGGGCGGCTTTGCCCCAAGCGTCCACAAAGTCTTGTTTGGTTGCGCCAGAGAATGTCGCGTAGTCGAGAATAGGGATCGTGGTCATGCCGTTTGCCTCGCTTTGCTTGGATAGTCGGAGGCACTCTGCGCAACGGGTCGCTCTCCGATGAGCTTACGCATCTTGGTGCGAACGCGGGCCAGATGCTTGGTCCGGCTATCAGGTGTTGAAAAATCCATGCGATAGTGGGCGGCAAATGCGGTGCGTGCCCGCTCATGGCAGAGAGCCCGCAAGCCTCGCATCAAGATGCGTTTGCCAGGCGAGCCGATGAGTTTCGTCAACCAAAAAGACGCGCCGCAGGTTGTGAAAACACCCAAATGCTTGATGTGCTTGAGCGTGTGGCCAAAGCGCTTGTTGTCCTCGCATGGCATCGTGAAGGCGACGCCAGGTACCAGCACGCGATCCAGCCAGCCTTTGAGCATGGCCGGCTGTCCGAACCACCAGGTTGGATAAACGAAAATCAGCGCGTTGCACCATTGCAGGCTTTCCACATGTGGGCTGATGCGGTCGGTGTTGCAGCTCGTGTCTTCGTACTCTGTCCAGTCTTCCAGCGTGAGCGCAGGCTGAAACTGTTCGCCATAAAGATCGATCACGCGCATTTCAGCGCCAGCTTGGCTGAGTTCATCCATGACGGTTTCAAGCACCGCGTGATTGAAACTGGTTGCGCTTGGATGGCAGTAGACGATCAACGCTTTCATCGGGTTGCCGCGGGTGGTTACCTGCATGCTGGGTCAGAACCTCTCCATGTGTCGTGTGACGTGGGCGAGAAATGCCGCCCTCTTCTGATCGCTCGCCCGGTTCATGTCGTAAAGTGCGAGGTATTGCATAGGCGCGCCGTTCATCACGTAACGGATTGGCCGTGTCATCAGCTTGCGTGGTGGGTCGCCAGCCATGAAAGCGCGTAGCCGTGTGCCGCCATAGGTGGTGACGGTTGCGTATTTTTTGACGTTTGTCAGAGCGGGGCGTACTTGGCCATCGACCAGCTTGAACGAGACGCCAGGTAAAAACACCCGGTCAAAAAACCCTTTTAGGATTGCCGGATAGCCGAAGTTCCACACGGGGTAGACGAAGACAATGGCATCGGCGGCTTGAAGGCGCTCTACATAGCTTTTAACTGGATTTATGTTAATAGTTTCGTCGTGGTAGGAACGACGTTCCTCGCATGTCATCACAGCGGGAAAGTTTTCTGCGTTTAAATCGCAGTCATCCACCTGCCACTGCTGGCTTTTGAGCGTTTCGACGACGCGTGTGTGCAAGGCGGATGAAAAACTTTCGGGCACAGGATGCGCGAAGATCACCATCGCTTTTTTCTCTGTGTCCGCCATTTTTTTGTCCTTGAAATAACTGAAATCCAGTTAATTAGCTCGCTTGTTTCATCTTTGGGTAGGCGTACATGGTGTCATAGGACCAGTTGGGATCGTCCCAGGAGATCATCTTGCCAGGGTTCAATAGGCCCTTTGGATCGGCTTCTTGTTTGAACTTCAGTTGACGATCATCTGTCTTTTGGCGACCGCCTTCTTCCAGCGTGTAGCGGTGAGGATTGAAGATCATGCAGCCCAGTTCTTCATGGATGGCAATGATTTCGTTGAGACGCGCTTCATCGGAGTAGTCGACAATGGGCAGACCGGCATAGATCACATTGCCGCCTTCGCGCATGGCTTCAAGATGCTGGAGCACTTCTGCGCCGAAGGTTTCACGAACCTTGGCAACTTTGGCCAGCGGATCAGGTCCGCCATAGCGCACCTGGAGATAGGTGACGGTTGGATCGACCTGAAGTGCACGCAGAGTGGTGTGGTTCCAGGTGTATTCGGCAAGGTGACCGGGTGTGCGCTCAAACGTTGATGCATCGGAGCGATAGATCACATCGGGGTCGTTGTTGCGGCCCATAAAGGCGGTGAACCCATCGAGTGAATGTGGTGCGACCAGCACGATAAGAATTGATTGATCCTCACGCACATGACCCGAAAAACGCTTGAAGAATTTGAACGGTATCGGGGCTTCGATGGGCGTGATCAGTTTGACCAGAATGCCGTCCTGCTGCGCCAGATCGTAACCAAACTGGGCGGCCTGCATGAAATCATCAAAGCCGAGCGCAAATTCCACCCAGTCATAGGCAGGGGCAAGCGGCATTTCGATCTCTGTGATGATGCCATTGGTGCCATAGGCGTGGGAAACACGCGCCAGGTCTTCGCCGGTGAATTCCAAAATGCGTGGCTCAGCTTCCATGGTGACGACGCGCAGGCGCAAAATGTTGCCCAGATCGCGCAAGGCACCCCAGCGCACTGATCCGATGCCGCCGGACCCACCTGCAATGAAGCCGCCAATCGTGGCGGTGCCATAGGTGGAAGGCATCATGCGCTGTTCCTGGCCGGAATGAGCGCGGGTCTCGGCGTCTAGGTCTTTGACCACTTTTCCAGGCTCAACGATCACGCGCCCTGGGTGAATCTCTTTCACCTTGGTCATGTTCTTCATATGCATAACGACGCCACCAGCAAGCGGCATGGCTTGGCCGTAATTGCCGGTGCCAGCCCCGCGCGTGGTGACCGGCACATCATGGGCAAAACATGTCTTGAGAACTTCGATGACCTCTTCTTCGGAGCGAGGCGACACGACAAAGTCGCCGATCAGATGGTCCATTTTTTCTTTGAGCACAGGGGAGTACCAAAAGAAGTCGCGGCTCTTCTGTTTCAGCGTGGCCGGATTGTCGTCGATATCAAGGTGGTCGAGTGCTTCGCGCACCGCAGCGATGTTTCCGGTCATGCTTTACTCCATCAAGGGGTCGAGAACCGCATAGTCGGGTGGGGAAACGGCGAGCGCCTCTCCATCACGAATGACCATGCGGTCGGTCTGGGGACGCGATAGCAGTTCATTCCAGCTACGCGCTTTGAACACAATCAAATCAGCCGGCTCACCATCAGCAAAGGGCGCGTAAGCAAAGTCGCACATGGCAGCGGGCATGGTGGTGAAGGCTTTCACCCAATCATGACTGGTGTGATCAAGGTGCGCGATGCGGGTGGCTTCGCGCACCACTTCAACCATATCCAGATCGCCATACGCGTAGAAGGGGTCGCGCGTGTTGTCAGAGGCAAAGGCCACAGGGATGCCGCGCGCCTTCATCTCGTGCACCAGAGTGACACCCCGCCAGCGTGGCGTGCGACCAGGATCGCGGTCTTGGAGGTAGAGGTTGCAAAGCGGCAGCGAGACAATGGTAAGTCCAGCCTCAGCAACCAGGTCCATGGTGCGGTCGGCTTCGCTCTCGTCTTGTACCGCCAGCGAACAGCAATGGCCGCAGACCACTTTGCCCTTGTAGCCTGTTTTTAGAACCATCTGCGCGATCTGGCGAAGCGTCGCCACCGACGGATCGCCGGTCTCATCCACGTGGAAGTCAGCATCCAGATTGCGCTGCGTCGCCATCTTGAAAAAGGCTTCTAACCGCTGCTCGAGATCCGGCAATGGATAGGTGACCATGCCGAGCACGCCGCCGGTGTTGGAGACGATGTCGGCGGTCTTTTGGTAACGACCCGTTCCATCAGGTTCGATGCCGTCCGCGCCTACCAGGCTGACGGCTTGAAGGTCGATCTTGCCCTTCCAATCGGCGCGAACCTCATCGAAGACGGCCCAGGAGATCTCATCCTGAGGCGGAATGGAGTCCAAGTGCGTGCGGATGGCCTTTGTGCCGTATGCATAGGCTGATTCCAGCGCGAAGCTCATGCGGGCGCGGACATCCTCAGCGGACCATTTGGCTTCGCGATCTTCACCCACGGAAGACAGCGCACCATCAAAGGTGCCGTCAGGATTGGGTTTGCGCGGCCAGATGTGTCCCTTGTCGAGATGGGTGTGCATATCGACGAGGGCTGGCAGTGCCATTTGCCCTTTCATATCGATGCGTTGCTCAGCTAGTGCGTCCGAGAAATGCCCCTCGCGGATTGTGATGGAGCGTGTCACCAGAGCATCGGATGAACCAACGAGCGGGCCGGGGATGACGAGGTTGTCGAACGTGATGGGGCCGTTTGGTAGGGAAAGAGACGGCACCTATCGCTCCCGTTTCAAGGCACTCTCGTGCCATTTGTGCAGCAGCAGCCAGCTCAGGAAGCTAAGCGCAGCATAGATCACCACGCCGGTTGCCGCGATCAAGATCAATGCAGCGAACATGCGTGGGATGTTGAGGCGATAGCCGGCTTCCAGGATTGTGAAGGCAAGGCCTGAGCCAATGCCTCCGGTGCCTGCCACATATTCGGCCACCACCGCGCCGATAAGTGCCAGACCACCAGCGATGCGAAGGCCGCCGAGAAAGTAGGGCAGGGCTGAGGGTAGCTCGAGATGCAGCAAACGCTGCCAGCGTGATGCGCCGTAAATCTTGAAGAGGTCCCGCAGATTGTGGTCGGCGGAGTTGAGCCCAAGGGTTGTGTTGGAAAGCACGGGGAAGAACGCCACCAGCCAAGCACAGATGAGCAACCCGACCAGGCGCTCTTCCACATAAATGAAGATGAGTGGGGCAATCGCGACAATGGGCGTGACCTGGAGGATGACCGCATAGGGATAGAGCGACATCTCCATGAGCCGTGATTGCTTGAAAAGGATCGCCAGGCCTGCACCACCGATGATGGCGGCCAAAAGCGCTGCGGCAGTGATCATCATGGTGATCGAGAGCGCATCGAACAGGACGCGCCAGTCGGCGATCAGCGTGTCCCAGACACGGCCAGGACCAGGCAGAATGTAATGTGGAATTTCATTGACTGCGACGATCCGATCCCAGGCGAAAATGCCCAGAGCGATCATCACAACGGGAAGCATCCAAGCGCCAATTTTGTCGAGCCGCTCGCGACGTGCGATAGCGCGCTCTTCCAGATCGACCACCTTCGCATCATCGGATGGACCAACATGGGGTGTGCGCTCATCAGGTGAGATAACAGCCATCACGCGGCCTCCGGGTTGGTGTCCATGATGGCGCCGTGCAGCGCATCAGAGGCGGCGCGGCAATGGGCCGAATACTCCGGTGAGGTGCGGAAGTCTTCATGGCGCGGGTAAGGCGCGTCGACTTTCAGTTCCTTCACCACGCGACCGGGGCGGGCGGCCATCACAACCACGCGGTTGGACAAGAATACGCTTTCAAACACCGAGTGGGTGACGAAGATGACTGTGCACCCGATGCGTGCCTGCATTTCCAACAGATCGTTGTTGAGTTTGAAGCGGGTGATTTCATCAAGGGCTGCAAACGGCTCATCCATCAGAATGAGCTTGGGACGTGTGACCATGGCGCGAGCGATGGAAACACGCATCTTCATGCCGCCAGAAAGTTCGCGCGGGTAGCTTTTCTCAAATCCAGCAAGACCAACAACATCGAGGATCTCGTCGATCTTGGTTTTGACATCGGCTTTTTTGATGTTTGAAAGGCGCATGGGCAGCCAGACATTGTCTTCCACCGTTGCCCACGGCATGAGCGTTGGTTCTTGGAAAACAACACCAAGATCTTGCCCGCCTGTGCTTTTTTGCCCGGTGTCGGACCAAACAATCCGGCCCGACGTCGGGCGCATTAAGCCAGCGATGAGCCGCAGCGCGGTGGACTTACCGCATCCTGATGGGCCGAGAAGGCTGACGAAATCGCCATTGTGAATATCCAGCGACATGTCATCGAGTGCTGTCACGGTGCCGCCGAACACTTTGCCAACATGGCGCAGCGAAAGAATAGGCGAGGAGGTGTTTTCAGGTTCTGGCAAAGAGGCTGATCCAGGTCTTTTCAGGGTAACGGCGCACCTTGGGTGAAGGCGCGCCGCAAATATGTCTCGGGGGAGAAAGCTTTGTTATGGGCGCAGATCCATGCCCAAGCCCTGATTCACAAACTCGGTTGTGTAAGCAGCTGTATAATCAAGTCCCGCATCAATGACGCCCGCGTCGACCATCTGCGTGTAAAAGGCGTTGATGGTGTCTTCGGTCATCGCGCCAATGCCCAGCTCCAGCGCTTCGCCAGAATCAACGATGCCGAACTCCAACATTTTCTCGATGGCGAAATCGATCTTGTCCTGTGTCATCTCTGGATTGTCGGCCATGATCATGGCGTTGGCTTCGGCATTGTCACCGTAGAGGTAATTGTACCAGCCAAGAATTGAGCCTTCCACGAAGCACTCAACAACCTCAGGCCGCTCAGCGATGGTGTCGGCCATCGTCTCGATGATGGTGGAGTAGGTTGCAAAACCGGCGTCTGCGATGAGGAACACGTCGGGTGTGAAGCCAGCCTCGGTCTCGATGACATAAGGCTCAGAGGACAGGTAACCCTGCATGGCCGTGCCGGTGTCGGCGAGGAATGGAGCGGGGTTGAAGGTGTAGGGCTGGCGTTGCTCATCGGTGAAGCCGTGGGCAGCAACCATCCAGCGATAGTAGCCGGCAAAGCCATTGTCACCGATCAGCAGAGTGAGATCTTTCAGATCATCCCAAGACTTTGCAGCGCCAGGGTGTGCGATGATGACCTGTGGGTGTTTTTGAAACGAGGCCGCTACGGCCACAACTGGAATGCCCTGTTCGGCCGCCAGGAAGGTGGACAGAAGATCGCCACCCATGTGGAAGTCGATTCGGCCCGCCAGCATCAGCGCTTTGTTGTTCACCTGCGGACCACCTGTCACGATGGACACATCAAGACCGCACGCTTCATAGGTGCCGTCAGCCACGGACTGGTAGAAGCCGCCATGCTCAGCTTGAGCCAGCCAGTTGGTGCCAAACACAACTTCTTCAAGGGCCAGAGCTGGTGAAACCGCGCCTATGGACATTGCGGTTGCCGCCAGCAAAGCAATGCGGCGTTTGGACGTGAGTGAGCTGGAAAGTGTCATGAAAGACTCCGCTGTTTTTTGTGCGCATGCGACGCGCATCGTTTGGCCTGCCGGTATATGCAGGCCTTGATTGGGAACAGACCGACGAGCTTAAGCAGCCGCGCGTCATCCCGGTTGCCCTGATTAGGTGGCGGGCAGGTTGTGATGTCAACGCAAAAACGCCTAAAATCTAATCGCAATGCCCTATTGCCTTTGTGCTGTGCACGCTGCCTAGTCAGTGTGCTGCATACGCAGGCAGTTTCCACCAGAGATTGTTTTTGACGAGGTGCCCTGTGAGCTTTCGATCCCTCTTGCCCGATAGTTTGGCTCCGCCTTTTGCCCGCTATGCCCATGGTGTGGCGATTGAGGCTGGTCAACGCATGGTCCGCACGGCGGGACAGTTGGCGATGGCCAAGGACGGCTCAATCCCTGAAGGTGCGGAGGCGCAAGCGCTTTTGGTTTTTCAGAACATTGAAGCCGTGCTGGCTGAAGATGGTTTGGGCAAAAACGATGTCTGCCACCTTTTTGCTTTCGTGACCGCACGTGAGCACATGGCTGGTTACATGAAAGCACGCGATGCTTGGCTTGCCGATGTACCCAAACTGCCCGCGTCCACCCTCATCATCGTTGGTGGGTTCACCCGCGAGGAGTTTGTTGTGGAGATCGAAGCGACGGCAGTTGGTCCGGTTGCTGGGTGATCATAGCGAGGTCGGTTGAATCGAGGCGTGACGCCTGGTTTCCCAATCAATGTTTGGGGATGCCTTTTAGATGGATGCAACCGCGCCAGCTGGTATCACGGGCTGCGGTCTTGCCTTGTCGGATGATCTTTTCTGCTTGGCGGGAGCATCAGTCTGAGGGTCGCCGAAGTGTTTCCACTCGGCGCCAAGCGCGCTCACAAAATCGTTCGCCGGAACCGGTCGCGCGTAGACAAAACCCTGGATGTAATCGACACCCGCCTGTTGCAAAACCTTGACTTGTTCTTGTGTTTCGACGCCCTCGGCGACGGTTTTCATGCTGAAGCGCTCCGCCATGGCAACCAGCATGTCGATCATCATCGTTGAGCGTGCATCATGCGCGATGTGGTCGACAAAAAACTTGTCGATCTTCAGCGTTGACGCGTCGAGCATCTGAATGGCTGCCAGGCCATTGTGCCCGGTTCCGGCATCATCGATCGCCACCCGAAAACCAGCCTCGCGCAAGATCTCGGTTGCAGCGCTCGCCTTTTCTGGCGAGCTGATTTCTTGGCGTTCAGTGATCTCGATGCAGACTTGTTGCGGCGCTAAGCTGCTTTCTTCAACCAGGTTGGTCAGAGATTTCGCAAACCCGTCACGGCACAGCTGATCGGGCGTCACATTGAAGCTCACATAGAAGCTTGGATTGTTCTCTAGAGCCTCGCGCAAGCCAATCGCCGCGCTCTTGATCATGATGGAGAGAAGCTGATCGTTGAGATCGTGTTGCTCGATCAACGGGATAAAACGCCCCGGCGAAACCATCTCACCATCCGGTTTGGTCCAACGCGCCAGTGCTTCACACCCAATGACGGAGCCGGATGCCACATCAACAATGGGCTGGAAATGCGGGCCAATTTCGTTGTTCTCCAGCGCTTCACGAATGCTTGCAACCTCTTGATTGCGTCCACCGCTGGCCGCCCAAACGCTGAACCCAGCCACAGCACCGCCCATGACAAGCCAGGCGAAGAGAACAGGTTTGGAGACGGCAGAGCGCCATGTGGACAAAGCATCCTGATCAACGCGAATCTCTGCTTTCAGCGGATAGCGCGACCCCATGGTGGCAAAAGATGTCCAGCTGTCAGCGTCTGGCGTTGTCGCATGCGAGCCGACGAAGCTTGCGATGGATTGTTGGTCAATGGCCAGATCAACCCGGCCTGTGCTGCGCAGCTCGTTTGGCAAAACATCAAACAGGATCGCATCGGCGCTGATTGCGGCGACCAACTCAAGATCGGTACCAAAGCCCCATGAGACGCCAATGAGATGGGTGTTGTTGTGGCCAACGATCCTGCCGATACGATAGGCGGGATTGCGTGCTTCGGTCCATGTGGCGCGCTCGTCAGCCGATGGCAGCGGGTTGCTAAGCTGCTCGAAGCTGGAGCACATGCCGTCGGGCGTGACCATGTAAACGTCTGACACAGAGCCTGTGTCGATCACCAGCTGCCGCAGCATGGTGCGTGCTGGTTCATCGCAGGCGGCATGGCCTGCCAGAAGAAACTCTGAGTTGGCGATGACGACGAAATCAATCGCCTTCTCGGCGCGCCGGATCAGTTGGTGGGACACATCCTCCAAGTGAAGCCGGTTGTTGTGGTTTGCAATGCCCACATGCAAAGCCTGACCACCTGCAAGCCAGGTGCAGAAAGCAATGAGAAAAATCGCACTGAAACGTAGCTTATGCCGTCGCATAAAAGTCATCGAGTCACTCCCCGAGGCGACTGTGGCGCAGGCAGGCTAACGGTTGGCTAAAACTGGCCTTGGATGCGCGGAACTTCGCAGACGCGGTGAATTGATGGTGAACGCGCCAAGGTTTTGGGATCTGCTCGATCGTGCTCTTTCGGGATGCAGAGCGATATCTTGCGCAACTTCGATGCTTGCAGATCAGCGCACAAAAAAAGCCACAGTCATACCCACCCCAACCAGTGTGACAAAGGCGCGAAGCAGATCAGTCCGCACTATTTTACGGCTCACGCGCGCCCCAGCATAACCGCCAAGCGTCGCACAGATGGCCATTAGGATGGCCTGTTCCCACGCGATCAGTCCCGCCAGAGAGAAGGCACCCACCGATATAAGAGACAGCACAGCAGCGAGAATGTTTTTCAGCCCATTCATTCCGTGCAAGTTGGTGAACCCCAGCACGCTGAAAACGGCCAGCAGCAAGATCCCAAGACCACCATTGAAGTAGCCGCCATAGATCGACACAGCGAAGATCGCCAAGCCCGATATCCATGATCCAACGCCATCTGGTGCGCCTGCTTGAATATGTTGGGTGAGCATTGGCCCAGCTGCAAAAAGCAAGGTTGCCGTCAGCAGTAACCATGGAACAATCCAAAGGAATGCATCGCCCGGCGTTAAGATAAGCAGGCCTGCCCCCAATGCGCTGCCTATGCTGGCGATCACAATGATCGTGCGCGTGCTCAACGTGCCCTCAGCTGGCAGATCATCGCGAAACGCCCACGCGCTGCTCACATAGCCTGGCAGCACCGCAAGGGTTGATGTTGCGTTGGCAATCACGGGCGGAACACCGGCATAGATGAGTGCTGGCAACGTAAGAAACGTGCCGCCGCCTGCAACAGCGTTCAGGACGCCTGCGGCAAGGCCAGCAAAGCCCAGAAGGGCGAGCTCAAGAACAGTCATGATACGTCGCTAAAGGCGTTCTAGCGCTACATCAGCAGCATTGAGCCAGTGCGCTGGACGGTCGGTGCGGGTTTGCGAAGCCCCATGGCTTGGCTGAGCTTCAATCTTGTGGACGCGATGATGCTTCAACACCTGCATCCTGGTTTGGATCGGTCGGCTCATTGGAGGTGCTCCTTTGTGAAAGCACCTTCCTGGCATTCAATGATATTGGTCTGGTAATTGGTCTGGAAAACATTTGAATGGCGAACCTCACATCAACCGAACGGAAGCTTCGACTGCTTCTCGAACGCATTGCGCCGATCGCTGGTGACCGTTTGCCGTCAGAACGTACATTGGCTGAACGCCTGGGTTGTAGCAGGGAAACGCTGCGCAAGAGCCTGGTTGTGTTGGAAAGGGAGGGAGAGCTGTGGCGGCACGTTGGGCAGGGCACCTTCAGGGGGAAACGTCCACATCACCTGCCCATCCGCGACACGCTTGTGATTGAGGGCGCAACGCCCCCCGACGTTATGCGCGCGCGTCTCTTGCTGGAGCCGCAAATTGCAGCCGAAGCTGCACGCAAGGCCAACGCGGACCACGTCGCCATGCTGACATCAAAGGTGAATGTTGGTCGTAAGGGTCGAGACCGGCAAGAATGCGAGGCTGCCGATACGGCCTTCCACAACGCCATCGCTGAAGTTTCTGGCAACCCTTTGTTGATCCAGATGTTCGGCTTCCTGTCAGGCACCCGGCGCCGCATTGCGTGGCAGCGGGAATGGGATCGAACGTACCGACGCGTTGGCGTTGATGAGTTTCGCACTGTGCATAGTGACCAGCATGCGCGCGTGGTTGCTGCAATATCACAGGGTGATGCAGATGAAGCGGCTACCGCTATGAAGGTTCATTTGAAGACGATTGAGACCACGATGCAGGCCAACTCTGCAGAATGAAACTGGTCACGTCATTTGCATCTGCCTGAGGTACGCGCCAGCGATCGGCTTGATCGTCGATGACGCTCAGCTCTTCAGAGACGCAGCGTTCAAATGGGCCCGAAATGCCTCGGCACTCGCGGCGGACGCGGCGCGCAAGCTGGCCATGTCAGGGGCAGACGCGTCCGTGGCGTCTATTTGATCAATCAGAGAGGATAGACCGAGGAGGGCGGCACCGCCCCGGATCTGGTGCAAGGCTGCTGCGGCATCGGTTTCTAGCGAGCCGAGCCGTTCGATCGTGGCATTGGTCTCTGCAAAAAAAGTCTCTGCGGTAGTTTGCACTTTCTCTGGGCCCAGAACAGCCAGGAGATCATCAATGACTTCCATGTCCAACACGCTAACACTGTCATGCGGCTCGCTGGTGGCAGCCTGGGGGTCTGCCACCACATCCCGCAGGGCCGAGAAACGGATGGGTTTGGTGAAAAAACCATCCATACCTGCGCTGAGCGCACGGTCGCAATACTCCTCGCGGCCATGGGCGGTCAGCCCTAGGGTCCGTGTTTCTTTGTTCGGGCCTGCCTCACTGCGAATGCGGCGCACAGCCTCTATGCCGTCCATCACTGGCATGGAGACGTCCATAATGATCAGGTCAAAGGCGCGCTCTTGGGCTGTTTTCAGGCCCTGCAAGCCATCAGCGGCCTCATGAACGTCGTGGCCAAGTCGTTCCAGCATATCACGTAAGACCGAACGGTTGATCATGTTGTCCTCAACGATAAGGATGGACTTTGCAGTCTCGACAGGAGCGTCATCAGTGGGCGTAGAGGATCCTTGGGCCGCCATTTCAGCGCGGCGCAACGGCACGCGCAATGTGAAGGTGCTGCCGTTACCAACCGTCGATTGAACCGTTAGATCGCCACCCATCAACCGCGCTACCTTTCGGGAGATTGACAGGCCAAGTCCGTCGCCGCGTACTTGACGGCCTTCGGAATGGGCCAGCGCCACGAAGTCTTCAAAGATGTCTTCAAGATGTTCTTCAGGGATGCCACGCCCAGTGTCGGAGACTGTGATGGTGGCGTCCGTGTGATCGGCGGTGTGGATGCCACCCACGTTCACCGTGATGGCCCCATCGTCAGTAAATTTGATGGCGTTGCCGATCAGGTTGGTCAGGATCTGCCCGATCCGCCCGCTGTCACCTTCGAAAACTCGCCCCATGCCTGCCTCAACATCCAATGTCAGGGCCAGGTTCTTCTCTTGTGCGAGTGGGGTTAGCACATCGACGATACTCTCAACTGTGGACTCCATCTCGAATGGTTGGGGCGAAAACTGCATCGACCCCAATTCGATCCGCGTGATGTCCAACGCCTCGTTCACATGCTCCAACAAAATCTCGCCCGACGCTGAGGCGATGCGCGCGTAACGCTCTTGTTTCTTGGTCAGTTTTGTTTGCCGCATCAGGTCCAGCACGCCGAGGATGCCATTGAGCGGTGTGCGCATCTCATGGCTCATCACCGCAAGAAATTGCGATTTGGCACGGTCCATTGCCTCGGCCTTATCGCGTGCATCGATGAGCTTTTGTTCGTTGATTTTACGCACGGAGATGTCGCGAAGGTAAGCGATGAAGAGCTCCCCTGTCGCGCTTTGGACGGAGGTGATGTTGAGTTCTACCGGGAACTCTTCGCCGGATTTGCGCAGGGCTGACAGCTCCACCCGACCAGCGTCCAAAACATGAGGGTCGTGGGTTGCTAGATAGCGATCCATCCCCGCGGCATGGGCGGCGCGGTGGTGGTGGGGGATAATGGTGGTATCCATGGTCTGACCCAGGATCTCATCACGGCTCCAGCCGAATATTCGCTCAGCCGATGTGTTGAACTCAACAATTTCACCGGCTTCATTGGCTGTGACGATGGCATCCAGTGACGCTTCGACCGTGGAGCCGAGGCGTGCTGTGGATGCATTAAGCTCTGCATCTCGTTGATCCGCCCGCGCCAGAAGACGGTCGAGCACCATAAGAACAGCGGTGAGACCAAGGATGACGGCAATGGCAATCGCCCCGGTAAGGGTCAATTGACGTGCAAAGCCTGCCCGCCTTGCCTCAGCCCTCTGGGCACCTGCCTCCAATCCGGTCAGAACGAGATCGCGCATATCAGGCCGAATGTCTCGGGTGAGGTCGCGCAAGGCGATGATATCGGCTTGGGAAAGCTCAGGGTCGGCGTCAAGTATGGCGATGACGGCGTCTTGATAGTCTGTAACGCGGTCCCAAAGAGTGGCGCTGTCTTCGGGGAAAAGCGCACGCGCTTCACCCCGACTGATGATCAGCAAACGGCTAAGAGCAATATCCGCCCTGAGACGCACGTCAGACGTTTCCGGGTTGGGATCAATAGCGGCTTCGGAAAGCGTTGTGCCAAGGTTGGCAATCTCAGTTTCGACCTGAAGGATTGTCCACTGAAGGTTGTCGGTGTCGGCTGTGGATAGCCCCCGCAACTCGCGCACAAGGTTGGCTCCGAGTAGCGCCAGCAGCAAAACGAGGATCGGAACCCCAATGAGGACGATGGTACCCCTGCGCGCTCTGATACCGATGCTTGTGCCTCCCATCGTTACATCGTGCAAAGCCTATGTCGTCCGAGCGGTCAATCCAATGCCTCGATGCGGTCAAGCTGCCAAATACTTTGGGCATAGATCGTTTCGGTCTGGAACTGCGGGTCGCTGTCGTAAGGAAAAACGATCCAAAACGGCCCTTTGTCACGCACGGGCATGGTTTCTCCGTCAAGACGGGTTGCGACGATCGGATACGTGGCGTCAGCGTCGGGGGCTGGCATCTCGATGGCGTAGTCATTGAGCGCGGTAAGGGTCAGGTCGTCACTGGAAATGCCAGCGGCATCAAGAACGCTGCTCAAGGAGGGGCCGGTAAACGTGACCTCCCCTTCGGTCCAGATGGTGGTTGTTGTGATTGTAATCTGCGCCAATGCGTCCAGCTCTGCGATAGCAAAGTCGGTGGTGACGCCATCCTCGCCAGTCACCTGAAGTGCCGTGAAATCTTGAGCGGTCAGGGGTGTGGTGAGGGCTGCAACAGTTGCTGCGACGCAGAAGAGCTGGCGGATCATTGGGAGATGCCTTTGTGCACGTTGGACAAGTGCACTTCTAGCATCGGTATGCTGAAACGTTTCAGGGGTATCAGGATAGGTCTCTATGCTTTGGTATAGTCTGTTGCCAATCGAGCAATGAAACGGTGGCGTCTAAGAGTCTCGGAGCAGCACTCCAAGGGGAGACCGCACCCTCAATTTTTGGTGCGGCTGTTCTCCCATCTGTCCTAATAGCTCCGTATTAGACTGCCATGTTCAGTATCAGCTATCGGCCAAAAACCCATGCACCGCTGACACCACCACCGAACCTTCGCCAACAGCTGAGGCGACGCGTTTCACCGAACCGGAACGGATATCACCCACGGCGTAGATGCCAGGCATGGAAGTGGCATAACCTCGCGTTTCCAAACTGACATCGGCACCGGTTTTGATGAACCCTTTGGCGTCCAAATCGACCTGGCCATCAAGCCAACCGGTATTGGGCGCAGCGCCGATCATGATGAACAGCGCTTGGCTGTCCACTTGCTTCACCTCTCCGGTTTGCCGGTTCTTGATGTGAACTGCAGCGAGCCGGTCTTCACCATCGAGATGGCAAACCTCGCTTTGCGTCCAAAGCGTGATCGAGGGATCGCTCAAGATGCGCGTGGAGAGATAGGATGACATGGTTTCTGAAAGGCCATCGCGGCGCACCAGCAAGTGCACATGTTTGGCGTGGCGCGACAGGAACATGGCTGCTTGGCCAGCAGAGTTGCCGCCGCCGATGATCACGACCTCGGTGTTCTTGCAGAAGCGCGCCTCCAGCTCTGTGGCGGCGTAGTAGACCCCGTGCCCTTCCAGACGCTCCAGATCATCTAGCGGCAAGCGTTGATATTGCACGCCGTTTGCGAGCACGATGGAGCGGGTGCGGATGCAGGTTTCGTCATCCAGTTCCACTTCGTAGTGGGTTTTCTTGCAGTGTAACTTGGTCGCGCGGCGTGGCACGGTGAAACGAGCGCCAAACTTCACCGCTTGCACTTCGCCCAGATAGGCAAGGTCGGCGCCGGAAATGCCGCGGGGAAAGCCCAGATAGTTTTCGATGCGCGAAGAGGTGCCGGCCTGACCGCCGATGGCTGTATCCTCAATGCTGATAACGTTGAGCCCCTCTGAGGCTGAGTAAACCGAGGCAGCAAGACCGGCTGGACCCGCTCCTACAACCAGAACGTCAAACAGTTTGTCGGCCTTGGCTTCCAGATCCAGCCCTAGGGCAGAGGCGACTTCTCGGGCCCTTGGATTTACCAGCATCTCGTCTTTGCCGATGAGCGCCAAACAGTCGGCGTCCGGCAGCGCGCAATGGTGGCCGAGCGCATTTTCCCAACCCTCTTTTGTGCGATCCACAAAGCGATGTGGCACCAGGGATCGCGTCGCAAACTCCAAAAGCCGCAATGTGGTGCGGTTGGTCGGGTCACCGACAAGTGTCAAACGTCCTTCGCCCCATTCCATGATGAGGCGACGGCGTGCGGCAAAGGCAGTGACAATGATGTCGCTGAATTCCGGGTTGGTCGCGATAAGCTCGCGCAGCACCTCGTTTTTGACGGTAATGACCTCCGCTCTTTCGCCGATTTCAGCGGCAAAAAAGGTGCGTTGTCCCATTAGCATGCCAAGCTCGCCAAGGAAGTTGGGTGCCGACACTGTCACCACCGTGTGCCCATCGGTGCGGTCGATCACATCCATCGTTCCAGACAGCATGTGGTGAAAGTCGTAGCTGTCCTGGCCAACCTCAAACACAACATTGCCGGGTTCGAGGGTTCGGCGGTCACCAACGCTTTCCAGAAGCGCGACATGCTCCTCGGAGAGAACAGGATAGGCAGTGCGTTCCAGATCGTTTTTCGGCTGGGTGTTGCGGGGGGTGTGCGTTTTGATGGGCATTGATCAGATGGCCTTGGTTCAGACGGTCAGGTGTCCTATGTCGGGCTCATCTCAGCAAAAGGAAGAGCCGCTTATGCGTTATTTGCACACTATGGTTCGTGTCGAGGATATCGATGCCAGTTTGAACTTTTACTGCAACCTTATGGGCATGGTTGAAATCCGGCGCCGTGACAGCGAAGGCGGTCGGTTCACGCTGGTGTTCCTTGCCGCACCGGAGGATAAGGAAGCTGCGCTTGTCAACAAGGCGCCAATGATCGAGCTCACCTACAATTGGCCCGATGAGGATGGCAAAACGGAAAGCTACACCGGCGGGCGCAATTTCGGGCATCTGGCTTATGTGGTTGATGACATCTACGCGTTTTGTCAAAAACTTCAGGATGGTGGTGTGACCATCAACAGACCGCCTCGTGATGGGCATATGGCCTTTGTGCGTTCACCAGATGGCATTTCGATCGAGCTGCTACAAAAGGGCGACAGTCTGCCGGCGCAGGAGCCATGGGCATCCATGCCTAACACAGGTGAATGGTAGGCCTTGCTTTCTGACGATCGACACTCTGATTATCTGGTCATTGGCGGCGGCATTGTTGGCCTCTCGACTGCGATGCAGCTCGCCAGGGCCTATCCGGATGCAACCGTTCGCGTGCTTGAGAAAGAGGACCGGTTGGCTGCTCACCAGAGCGGTCACAACTCCGGCGTCATTCATGCCGGGGTGTACTATGCGCCTGGCAGCTTGAAGGCGAAGTTTTGCCGCGCTGGGGTGGATGCGACGATTGCGTTTTGCACCCGTCATCAGATTTCGTTTGAGCAATGCGGCAAGCTGTTGGTGGCGACCACGCCGATTGAGCTGGAACGTATGGACGCGTTGGAAGAGCGATGTCGTGCCAATGGTTTAGACCCAGAGCGCCTCTCTGCAGAGCAGTTGAAAGAGCGCGAGCCGAACATCACCGGGCTTGGGGCGTTGTTCGTGCGGGTGACGGGCATTGTTGACTATCCAGCTATGGCCCGTGCCTTGGCCAAGGAGTTGCAAGACGCTGGCGGCGATGTGGTGTTGAACTCCACTGTCACCGGTATTGCCGAAGGACCCGATACCGTATCGGTGGCGACCAGCACGGGCCTTTATGAAGCTCGTCAGTTGGTTGTGTGTGGTGGGTTGCAGGCTGACCGGCTGGCCAAGATGGCGGGCGTTGATGTCGACTTTCAAATCGTGCCGTTTCGCGGCGAGTACTATCGCCTGAACGCGCGGCACAACGCGATCATCAAGCATCTGATATACCCGATCCCTGATCCGGACTTACCGTTTCTCGGCGTGCATCTCACGCGTATGATCGATGGATCGGTGACTGTGGGTCCGAACGCGGTGCTCGGCTTTGCCCGCGAGGGCTATCCAAAGGGGTCGTTCGACGCTGGTGATGTGCTGTCCATGCTTGGTTTCTCCGGTTTCTGGAAAGTTATGGGCAAGAACCTGCGTTCCGGGATCACCGAGTTTCGCAATTCGCTGTCCAAACAGCGGTATTTGAAGCTTTGCCAGAAATACGCTCCAGGCCTGACGCTTGATGATTTGGAGCCCTATCCAGCGGGCATCCGCGCGCAGGCGGTGATGGCCGATGGCACGCTGGTGCACGATTTTCTGATCAAGCAAACGCAACGCACGCTGCATGTGTGCAACGCGCCGTCACCCGCGGCCACTTCTTCGTTGCCAATTGGCGAGCATCTGGTCAGCTTGCTTGCGGAGCGTTCTGGCTGACCAGCTCCAGCGGCACGCCGCCGCCGGTCAAAGCCGGGATTACCCGCAGTGTGATGATCTGATAGGGCTTCACGTCCAGCTCGATATGGTTGTGGCGCACAGGCACCGGCTCAAGCACATCTTCGAGCAGATTGCAGCGCTGAACGGCGGCCACGTCGAACCCAAACTGCACGGTGACAGGTCCACGCTCGCGGCTGTTTTCATAGAGCCGCATGATGACGCCATTGCCATCTTCAGCCTGTTTGATGGTTTCGATGACGAGGTTGGATTTGTGCGGCATTGCAAAGTGCCGCCACGGCGTGCGCCCACCGGCATTGTCAACATGGCGCACAATGAGTGGATTGTTGAGGTCATAGGCTGCCCGCGGCACATCGCGGCGCCAATCGCCCTCATGTGGCAGCAGCGCGTAGGTCATGTAGTGCACGCCCTGATCGGCAATCGGGTCGGGCATGGTGGCCGACTTCAAAAGCGAAAGCCGCATGACATTGTGGTGGATGTCGTAACCGTACTTACTGTCATTGAGCAGGGCGACACCGTAATTGCCTTCCGACAAATCGGCCCACTTCTGCGCCGCGCTTTCAAAGTGCGCATAGTCCCAGCTCGTGTTGCGGTGGGTGGTGCGCTCCATATTGCCGAACTGGATGTCATAGGTCGCCGTCGGCGAGAGGATGGCCACTGGGAACGCGACTTTCAAAAGCGTGTGGGTTTCGTTCCAATCGATCACGGTGTCGAAGGTGATCTGCTTGGAGCGGTGATCGAGTGAAATGCGCTGCGTGATTGTTGAGTGGCGGAAGGTGCGCTTGATTTCCAAAGTTGCGCGCAGCGGACCAGTCTCGACCACTTCCATGGAATCGAGCGCATCGATCACGTCGCAGCGGTCTTCGTAGTAGATATCGATGTCCCACGCGTCCCAGACGACAGGGCGATCTTCAAAGGCGAGCAGGCGGTTGCCGGTTTTGCCCTCTTCAAGCACCTCGCGTTTGGCGCGTTTGTCCCAGATAGACGTGATTTCGCCGCTGAGATCGAATGTGATCTTGAGGTCGAAATTTTCCAGTATCGCGCCGCTTTCGGTGAGCTTTGCGTCAAGGCCCGTATTGGTGTTGGCGGGTGCACCGGTTGGGCCGAGCGCGATGACCGAGTAAGGCTCGATGATGGGTGTTTCGATCAGTGTGCCGCCGTCGACGGGTTGGGTGAGAAGACTGCGCTCATCGCGCAAATCCATCAGACCAGTTTCGATGTCGTCGGCAAGAAATCCGACCCTTCCACCGCCAAAAGGTTGAGCGTTGATCACCAATGCGCTGGTTTGGCTTGGCATTGCGGTCGCAAGGGCATTGATTGCGGCCTCGCGCGCGGCTGAAACGCTGCGGCGCACATTGGTGTAGTCCGCCATGGTTTCCTCATAGACCTCGGTGATCGACGAGCCAGGCAGGATGTCATGGAATTGGTTGAGCAGCACCAGCTCCCACGCTTTGCGCAGTGTTTCGGCGGGGTAGGGGTGGCCCGTGGCCAAGTTGGCGAGTGAGCCGATGAATTCGGCTTGATGAAGCAAAACTTCGCATTTGCGGTTGTGCCATTTGGCGCGGGCCTGACTGGTCAGCGTGCCGCGATGCAACTCCAAATAGAACTCATCGTTCCAGGTTGGAACGTCGGCCACTGAGGGATCGTTTTCAGCGTTCTCAAAGAACTCACGCACGGTGCCGGGGCGCAGGCGTGGTGCGCCGGGCATCTCGTCATAGGCGTGCAGCGTGTCGATGAGGTCGCGGGTTGGGCCGCCGCCGCCATCACCATAGCCGTAAGCGATGATGAGCTCGTTATGTGATGGTTTTTGCCGGAAGTTTTCCCATGTGCCGAACACTTCCTCGGCGGAGAGTTCAGCTTTGTAGGTCGTGGCATGCGGTAGATACTGCACCTGGCGCGGCGTGGTGAGGAAATGCGCCATCACCTTGGTGCCGTCCAAGCCCTGCCACCACATCAACTGGTAGGGCATCTGGTTGTATTGGTTCCAGTTGAGCTTGTTGGTGACGAACCATTTGAGGCCCGCTTCCTTCATCAGCTGGGGCAGCGACCAGGTGAAGCCGAACGTGTCGGGCAGCCAAAGGACGGGGGTCTCGGCCTCCGGTCCATACTCTTCTCGGAAGTAGAGACGACCATAGACGATCTGACGAGCGAGTGCTTCGGCGCCGGTGATCACGCAATCGGGTTCTACCCACATGCCGCCAAGCACTTCCCAGCGGCCCTCTTCGATGCGCGCGCGGATGCCCTCGTGAATGGCCGGGTAGTCTTCCTTGGTGAATTGATATTGTAGGGGCTGCGACTGGCTGAAGTGATAGTCCGGATAGGTGTCCATCATCTTCAGCACATTGGCGAAGGTGCGCCCGCATTTGCGGCGCGATTGATCCACCGTCCACATATACGCCAGATCAAGATGAGCGTGGCCGATGGCGATGATGTCGACATCCAGCGGGTTACCGCCTTGGGCGAGCCCCTCTTTCAAGACCGCCAAAGCTTTGGGCACGGAGGCATAAAACGGTTCGCCGCCCACCGGGTCGCGTGTGTCGAGCGCTTTGAAGGCTGCGTCGAGGCTTTTTAGAATCTCATTGCGGGCGGTGGAGGTCTCGGGCTGCTGGCTGACGACATCAAGTGCCGTTCCTGCCAGCTGGCAAAAATCACGTGTTGGTGGGTCGATTTCCACCAGCGAGCATTCGCGCATGAACAGCTTGTCTTTGGCATTGGGGTTGGGTGGCCAACCAGAAAGGCCTGTCCAGCCGTGAAGGGCCAGGTCATGTTCCTGCCCATCATTCACGCGGTCAGGCAGAAACAGCTCATGATGGTGGCGGTCGACGGAGGCTTCAGCCTCGCCATCGATGTAGGCCAGCGCTTCGGGGTGGGTGAAGATATCACCGGCCACGCCGAGCGGTAGATGCAGAGCCAGCGGCCCGCCATGCTCGCCTTTGGCCCCCCAGCCCGGCGGTACAGAGATGCGGGTGCGCATCACAAAGTCAGTCGCCCAACTGCCCCAATAGCTGTCGAACGGGATTATTTGCCAATCGCTGATGTCCACGCCCGCTTGCACGGGTGCCTTGGCCAGCGGGCCATCCAGCGTGGTGTAGCGGAAGGGCATGATTGGTTGACGGCGCCGATAGACAAGTGGCGCAACCAGTTTCAGACGGGCGGCGATTTTCTCGACCGTCCAATAGATGGAGTGTTTCATAGATGTGGATCGTCCGAAGGCTTAGGCAGCGTTCGACATACTCCCAGGCACGGTAAGATCAAAGCCCGGCACCTGGCCGCGGAACACTGTTTGGGTGTTTTTCGACAGCTCAGCCAAGGTTCTCACATCATCGTCTGCGGAGGCAGACTCGCCCCAAGAGCGGTTCACATCTGGCCAAGGGATCGAGTCGATGAGCAGCTGCGTGTAGGGGTGCTGCGGGTTGCCAATCACCTCTTTGGGCGGCCCTGCCTCGGCGATATGACCGTGGTAAAGCACGATCACATAGTCCGAGACGTGATAGGCGGTTGCCAGATCGTGGGTAATGTAGAGGATCGAGATGCCGTACTGGTCTTTCAGATCGTAGATGTTCTTCAGGATCGTGGCGCGCAGGCTTGCGTCCACCATCGAGACAGGCTCATCGGCAATCAGCAGTTTGGGTTCCAGCATCAGCGCACGGGCGACGATCAAACGTTGGCGTTGTCCGCCCGAGAGTTGATGCGGGTAGCGGCGCAGCACCTGGCTCGGGTCAAGCCCAACAGCGGTGCAAGCCTCAAACATCTTCTCTTCAGTGTGGCTTTCAGACTTGGCAAATCCAAAGCGCTTGAACGGGAATTTCAACGCGTGATCTACGCGGTAGAACGGGTTGAAGCAAGCATAGGGGTCCTGGAAAACCGCCTGCACATTCTTGCGGAAATCAAGCCGGGCGGCTGGACCCATTCTGTTGATGTCCTGACCCTCAAACATCACTTTGCCAGAGGACGGCGCGGTGAAGCCAAGCATCATGTCGCCCATGGTCGATTTGCCTGAGCCGGACTGGCCGACGATTGAGATGATCTTTGGCACCTCGCCATCGAGCTTGAACGACATGGGATGAACAGCGGTCACGTCGCCGTAGGTTTTGGTAACCCCATCGAACTGCAACAGGGGTTCTGACCCAGCGGAACGGTTCATCGGAGGTGCGCCGAGCCCCTCATCCAAGAAGCTATCGCCGCCAACAAGCGGCACAGAGGAGATAAGCTGCTTGGTGTAGGGGTGTTTGGGGCTTTCGATGATCTGTTTCACCGTGCCGTGCTCGACCAGCTCGCCATCTTTCAGCACGGCCAACTCGTCCACGCTTTGCGCCATCAGGCCCATATCATGGCCGATAAGAATGAGGCCGGAACCGATCTTGGCCTGCACCTCTTTGAGCGTCTGCATGACATGGCGCTGGGTGACCACATCAAGCGCGGAAGTTGGTTCATCAGCAATAATGAGTTCTGGGTTGAGTGAGACGCCCAGCGCGATGCAGACGCGCTGCTTCATGCCACCCGACAGTTCATGTGGATAGAGCCGACCCACATGGCCGCCAAGACCAACGCTTGCCAAGCAATCGTCTGAACGCTTTTTCAGCTCGGTCTTTGCTACATTGCCCTCATGGGCACGGATGGCATCCCAAATCTGATCCTCGATGCGCATGATGGGGTTCAGCGAGTTCATCGCCCCTTGTGGAATGTACGCGACACGTTGAAGCCGTGTCTTGCGCATTTCCTCTTCATTGAGGTCGAGGATTTCGGTGTCGCCCAGCGTGATAGACCCAGATGACACGTAGCCTGGGGCCGCGAGCATCTGCATCACAGCCAGCGCCGTGGTGGTCTTGCCTGATCCTGACTCGCCGATGAAGCCGACGCGCCTGCCTTCATAGATCGCCAGGTCAAGGTTGCGCACCGCGTGAACCAGCCCTCCAGAGGTTGGGAAATCGATGGAGACGTCCTTCAGTGTCAGGACGACTTTGCCGGATTGTTCTACAGCCATGGTTTCGTCCCTAGACTTTGCGTAGGCGCGGGTTGGAGACTTCATCCAGCCCCAAATTCACCAGCAGAAGCGCGATGAACATGATGGCCAGAAGCGCCGTGGGTAGGCCCCACCACCACCAGAGATTTTGGATCAGAGCACCGGAGTTGATGGCGTCGTAGATCACGCGACCAAGCGTTGGAATGCGCTGCGGTCCAAGGCCAAGAACTTCCAGGCCGACCGCCGTGACGATGGCGGTGGTCACGTTGGCGATGAAGGAACCAAAGAGGTAGGGCACGAGGTTCGGCATCATCTCGCGGAACATGATGTGCATGGTCGATGCACCCGATAGCTGGGCCATCTTCACATAGCCGGACTCGCGCATAGAGAGCACTTGCGCGCGGATGAGACGCGTGGGCGACTGCCACATGAAACCAGCAATGAGCACCGACATCATGAGCAGCGAAACATCGCCAAACGCCGACTGAAACACCACAAGGATAAGCAGCGGTGGGATGGTGATCATGACATCAGAAAGGATGCGGATGACATCATCCGTGCGGCCGCCGATGAACCCAGCGGAGAAGCCCAAGAAGATACCGGTCGACATGCCGATCAGGGATGCAATGGCGCCAATCATCAATGTGTTTGGCGTGCCTACGATCAATAGAGCAAGCAGATCGCGCCCAGCACCATCGGTGCCCATTGGGTATTCACCAACACCAGCTTGGCCGCGCAGATTTTCAAAGCCGACGGGCGGCAGTTTTAGCGGTGTTGAACCGGTGAAGACCAACTCGGTGTTCCAAATGAACTGACCGATGATGCCCATCAGGATGATAAAGAGCAGAATGCCCAGTCCCCATATCAGTTTGGGGTTGAGCCAAGGATTGTCGAACCTGTTGAAACGACCGCCAGCAGTGGATGTGTCGACAACGCCTGCGGCTTCTGAATCGGTGGTTGCTGCTACGTTGGGTGTGTTTGTTGTATCGGCCATCTTACGCAGCCTTCTCAGTTGATTGGCGAATGCGTGGGTCGATCAACGGGTAGATGAGATCGACGATAAACACGCTGGCCGCCGTCATGAGAATGATGATGAAACTGACCCCTTGGATCACCGCGAAGTCCTGGTCGAGGATCGCGTCGTAGAGCAGCTTGCCCATGCCGTTGTAAGAGAAGATGCGCTCCACCAGGATCTGACCAGAGACGAGCAAGCCAATCTTAAGTGCGAAGGCGGTCACCTGCGGCAGGATCGCGTTGCGGACCATATATTTGTAAAGAATGTAGCGCGGTCGAAGCCCCTTGGCCTTGGCAAGGTTCACATAATCCTCGCCTTGCACCGTGATCATCAGCCCGCGCATGCCGAGCGTCCAAAAGCCGAATGTCACCAGGATGATAGATAGCGCTGGCAGCGTGCCATGGTACGCGACCGATTGGATAAACTCCAACGTCCAGCCAGGTTCAACGTTCAGGCCGTACGAGCCGGTGAGCGGGAAGAAAAACTCATTGCCCGTCCATTGTCGCATCTTGATCGAGAACAGATAGAGCAAGAGCAATCCAGACAGGATTGGTGGGATCGCGGTGAAGATCATCAAGCTTGGGATGACAACTTTCCAAACCCTTGGCGTTCGCTCCCAAACCATAAAAGCGCCAAGCGCATTGCCAATGATGAAGGTGATGATCACCGACAGCAGCATCAGCCCGATGGTCCATGGCAGAGCCTGCCAGATAAGGGCGGCAACCGGGGTGGGGAAACTTGCCGCGGACAGTCCGAAATCGAAGGTGATGATGGAGCGCAGGTAAAGCAGATACTGCATCCAGAGCGGTTCGTTGAGGCCGAAGCGTTCGCGTAGCTGGGCGAGAATTTGGTCAGAACCTTCAACAAAGGCCCCGCCGGATGCCATCCGCCCGAGCATCACTTCGGCTGGATCGACCGGCGAAAGACGCGGAATGATCCAGATCAGCGTTGCAGCAATCCAGACTGTGATCACGAAGGTGATCAAGCGGTTGATGATGTACTCTTTGGGGATGCCGCCCCCAGATGACCCGCTCATTGAAACGCTCCCATGCCCCTACGTCGATGCCCGTTGTTTTGCAGGCGTATTGTATCAGTTGTCTTTGGTTCCGCAGTTCTTGGCGTGCGGTGGATACAAAGAGGGCGGGGCGCTGATCAGCGTCCCGCCCACTGGCAAAGCGACTACTGTGCGCGTTCCAGATTGTGGATGATCTGGTGGGCAGAGCCCCACCAGAAGGCCGGGTGGTTGTAATTGTTGTCAGCCGTTGGCCAGCCGGTCCAATAGGTGGTGTTGAATGGCAGCAGTTTGGCTGCCTGCACCAGCGGCACGAAGGGCACTTCCGCAGCCAGATAGCCATGTGCTTCGGCCACCATATCAACAATGGCGGGATCGCCAATTGGCATGGTGCCCATCTGCTCGACAATCTCGGTGTAGGCTGCCGTTGCTTCGGTGTCCCATCGCCCTGTGTTGTTGAAGCCAGGTGCGCGCTCACCAATCGGAGCAATGCTCGCATTGGTGTAGCGGTTCATGGATGCCCAAGGCTCATTCACTGAGCCGCAGGAGAGCCATGAATAGGACATGTCGTAGCCGCCAAGGGGCAGCACTTCGCCCCAGAACACAGAGTTTTCAACCGGTACGGCGCGAGCGGAAATGCCAGCGCGGTTCAGCTGTTCCACAATCACGTCGATCGTTCGGGTGTATTCCGGCGATGCTGAGTTTACATGGATGTTGGCGGTGAGGTCTTCACCGTTCAACTCATAGATGCCATCCGAGCCCATGGTGTAGCCCGCAGCCTCAATGATGGCTTTGGCGCCATCCACATCAGAGTCCGCCGAAAAGCCGTTGCCAGCCTCTTCAATCGCTGAGATGAACGGTTCCATCGCACCGTACTGAACAAACATAGAGCGCGAGGCCTGTGTGGTGCCCTCGTAGGCGACGTTCACGATCTGATTGCGATCGATCAGCATCTCAACAGCACGACGCATATCTGCATTGTCCCATGGGGCAACGGTTGTGTTGAACTCCATTTGGCGGGCACACGGATCAGGCCAGGCGTAAGGAAGCTGGTCAAACCAGGCGATCACATTGGGGTTCTGGAAGCCCATCGCTTCAAAGGTGCCGAGCGTGACAGCCTGAGCTGCATCCATCTCGTTGGCGACCATGAGCTGCGCGCGGTTCTCTTCCCCGCCAGACTCCAAGAAGATGACACGCAGTGGTTCCGGCAGGTCTTCAAAGCCGGATGCTGCACCCCACCACTCATCGTTGCGATCCCAAATGGCCCGGTTGGTGGCCATAGATGTCATTGTGTAGGGGCCGGTTCCGATGGGTGGATTGAAGGCGAACGTTGCTGGATCTTCACCCTCCCACACATGCTGCGGCATGATGAGGAATGAGCCAAAGATACGGTTGGCAAAATTCTCCAAAACGAAGCGTGGGTTTGCGTTGTTCAGAGTGAAGGTGACGGTGAGATCATCGACTTTTTCTACGCTAGCAACTTGCGCACGGATCGTGGCTGGCTCGCGTTCTGACAGGCCTTCATTGTCCAACGCCATCTGCACGGTGAACACCACATCATCGGCGTTGAACGCTTCACCGTCCGACCAGGCGACGCCATCGCGAAGCGTGATGGTCCACTCGTCCTGCGCGTCATTGGCTTCAAAGCCTGTGGCAAGCCAGGGCTCGATCTCGCCTGACTCATAGTTGAGGATGAAGAGCGGCTCCCACATCGTCTGATGGGCGCCGTGCTGGCGTTTAACGCCTGGCGTGAACGGATTGAAATTCTCTGGATCGCGGATTGTCCGGTCGATGTCGAAGATCACGGTATCTTCGCGCGGCACGTCTTGTGCCAATGCAACACCCGTCAGGGCAACAGCAAACGCGGTGCCAGCAAGCAAGCTTGCTTTCAAATGGTTCATGGTTTCCTCCCTTTGAACCTCATGTATGCATTCTACGGAAGCCTTTTCGGAGAAAGCTGCCGCTCTTCTTAAGAAGCTATTTTTCCGCAAGCATAAGTCCAGATTGAATACGAATGCAAGAGTGCACGTATTTTGAGCTTTCGCAGCGTCAAGTTGTGGTTAGAGGAGAATGGCGTAAGCCACCGAAAGCAAAAGAAGAACCGCGAACGTGATGTTCACGGCTCGCGATGTGTGTGGGTTTTGCAAGGCGCTTGTCATTGCTGCGCCAACTGATAGCCAAGCGATATTGACCACGCAGATTGTCGCCACAAGAAGGCCTGCTTTCCAAAGGTTGTCGGCCAAAGCACTGGTCTCGATCAGCACATGGCCGGAGAACAGCGCTGCCATCGCGGCATAGGCTTTTGGATTGACCAGGGAGAGGCCAAAACCTTCAAACCATTTGGGCGCTGGCTTGGTTTCAGATGCCTGCTCGCCAGCCACCTTTTGCAAAGGTGGCGCGGTGGCGATGCGGTAGGCGAGGTAGAGGAAGTAGACAGCCGCCAAAACGGTGACGACCGGCGCGAGGCCAGGAATAGCCAGCACGATCCCAGCCATGCCGGTGCCCACCAGCGCGATGACCACGACCATGCCAAGATTGAGGCCAACCATGTACTCGATGCCGCGCAGTCGTCCGAAAGATGCGCCAACAGCGGCCAAGCTGAGCGTGTTGGGCCCTGGACTTCCTGTTAGAGCCAACGCGGCCAGTAAAAATGACATGATGGCGGCAAGCATAAGAGCCGCAGACTAGCGTGCTTAGTGGACGTAATCCATCACCAAGACACGGGTCTCGTGCGGGATGTCGGCTTTGGTCAGTGTCGTTTCGTGGTCGAACGCAAAGTCCACATCATTGTCATCGAAGTACGACAGAAAGCTCTCGATCCACATGGTGTTACGCGGCTTGTAGGTGAGGGTGCGAAAGTGCATCGGGACGATGATTTTTGGGCGCACTTTCTTGATGAGGGCATCAAGGTCTGGCAGCTCGATGGTCAAGTATCCTCCCGCCAGAGCCAGTAGCACATCCACATCCTCAAAGAAGGCCATCTGGGCCTCAGTGAGCGGATTGCCGACATCGCCCATATGGGCGATTTTGATGCCATCAACCTCAAAGCGATACATGCCGTTTTGACCGGGTATCCCGCGTGGATGGTTGACCCATTCAGCTGCTTCGATGGCGTTCACAGTGATGCCTGCCGCGGTGGCGCTGCCCCCATCCAGGGCGGTATCAAGTGCGTTGATCACCGCGGGTTGGCCTGGGATCAGGTCAGCGCGGCAGTGGGCATCGTCATCATCGGATGAAATGATGACGAGATCGGCGGTTTCTTCGATGGGACGATAGCCAACACCCTCAGGCGTGTAGGGATCGGTGATGATGGATGTTCCATCCTCCGCTGTGATGCGGAAGGCGGCGTGGCCGTACCATTTCAGCTGCATGGCGTTGATGTCCTTCGTCATGGTATCGCGATACAAAGCGTGGTGTTTCTTTGAGTCATCGCGCGTGTTGAATGCGTATGCAAGGGCCGCGTGCTCATCCTTTCAGAAAGAGACTCTATGCCCAACGAACCATCCCCCCTGCTGCTGATGCTTGCCTTTGTCGCTGTGATCGTTGGCGGTATGGCGACGGCCACGCAAGCCCCGATCAATGCTGCTCTCAACAGAGCGTTTTCTGACCCGATTCTTGTTGCGTGTTTTTCGTTCTTTGTCGGCTTTGCGGTTCTTCTCGTTGTTTGGTTGGTGTCTCTTTTGGTGCGTGAAACCGGATTTGTGATGCCGCAAACCACCGAGGTTCCCTGGTGGGCGTGGGTTGGTGGAACGCTTGGTGCCATCTACGTCCTTGCTGCCCTTTGGGCTGTCCCGATGCTTGGTATGGTGACGATCGTGGCCGCCATGGTGCTTGGCCAGTTGTTGGCAGCGTTGTTGATTGATGCCTTCGGTGTTTTTGGCATTGCGGTGCGAGAGATTTCGCTGACTCGCATCTTGGCGGTGCTCATGGTGATGGGTGGACTGGTGCTGTCGCGGCTCTAGCCGTCAGTTCCCGCCGATGTTGCGCGGTCCGTCGGCAAGCACCAGCCGGTCGCCGGCGGGTCTTTGATGGTGGCGCCAGGTGTCGGTGGTGTCCTGTCCACGGCAAAGGATGGCTTCAATGCCTTTGCCCCATTGCGCATCAGTAACTGCCACGTCTGGTGGACAGTAGCGAATGGTCAGACCACAGCGGCGACGGTTCGATCTGTTGGGCAGGGATCCGTGCGCCAGCATGTCAGCGTGCATGGAGAACTGACCGGCTTTTAGCGTGTTGCTTACCGGGTCACCGAGCGAATCTGCGCCAACAAGCTCACGATCCAAGACCGATCCCTCTGCTGCCTGTTCCCATTGCATTGGTCCTTTGTCATGGGTGCGTGGAATGAAGCGCATCGCTGAATTCTCTTCATCTGTATCATCGATTGCCAGCCAAACGGTGACCGTGCGGGCAGGCGAGAAATGCCAAAAGCTGGCATCTTGATGCCAGGGAACGGTTTTGGGATCACCAGGCAGTTTGGCGAAGAAGTGGGCTGCCCAACAGATGATGGTGGCGCCGACAATATCTTCCACATGATCAAGGATGGTGGGGTTGGTGCAGATATCCCAGAGGCCAGCCAAGCGGGCTTGGAAGCAATTGATCCCATAAGCGCCGTCCGGGCCTGCCTGTTCCAACAGCTCGTCAAAGTAGGCGCGGTTGGCATCGGCGTCTGCGTGATCGAAAGCTGTGAAGCCGCTCACATAGCCTTCCCGATTGTATTGCTCGATCTGGCCCGTTGAGAGTGCCTTAGGCTTGGCATTGACCACTGGCTTGAACGTCAGATCGTGTTCAGTTGTCAGCATGATTGGTCCGTTTCGGTGTGATTGGCGATGCCTTGACGATCTCTGCGTTTTGTTGATCTTTCTTTTTGAAATTCGTCTTTTTCTTCTGGTATTTTGATACGTGTCAGTTCCTCGTTTCCGGTTGTGCGACTACGTTCAAGGTGACGAACGTTTCTTGCTGACCCGCCGGCCCTTGTCGCGCGGCGCCCGCCCACCCGTGCACAGCCATGATTTTTTTGAGCTGTTTTGGCTTGATGGCGGCGCGGCGGTCCACGCCATCAATGGGAAACGCGATGCGTTGGAAAGCGCGACCATCACGTTCATTCGCCCCGATGACGAACACGCGATTTTCCCACGGAGTGGCTCAGCGCAAATCACAAACATCGCTTTTTGGCCTGAAACGATTGCTTTTTTGGGCGCACGCCACGGTGATGTTCTCAGCGGTCGTACGTTCTGGAGCAGCGAGGCGATGCCTGACACAGTGACCCTTGGCAGCTTGCAGCTACTCACTCTCAATGCCTGGGCTCAGCGGTTAGATGCGGCCGGTCGGGGTCAACTTGCTTTGGACGCTTTTTTGATGGCCGTGCTTGGCCTGCTTGCAAACGATGACCCATTGCCGCCTGGAGCAGAGCGCGGGCCTCCCTGGCTTGCTGAAAGCTGCCATGCGTTGCTCCGACCGGATGTCTTGCGGCGAGGCGTGAAAGGGTTTGTCGCCGTGTCTGGCCTTGACCCGGCGCATGTGGCGCGGGTGTGTAAACGCTTCACGGGCAAAACGCCTTCGTTGCTTGTCGCCGAGGCACGCATGGCTTTGGCTGCGCGGCTGCTTGCCGACACGGACCAAGCCATTGTTCAAATTGCAATGGAGGTTGGGTTGGACAATCTCAGCCACTTCTACGTTGTGTTCAAAACCCATCATCGTATGACCCCGCGCGCTTATCGGTTGCGGCATCGCCGAGACGTGCTCGGACTATAGGTCAAGAAACGCGCCGTTATCACTCGCCAAGTGCGGCTGCTAACATATTGGAAAGGCGAGCGAATAGCGCCTCCGCGCTGGCCGCGTTTGGCACTTGTTAACCATAGCGGCGCAGGCTTCCACCATGGCGATGTGCCACGATGGAGGTTGCTATGACGTTTCTTGATCCCGATACGGGCTGCGCGCAAAGCAAGACGCCTGGTGACATGGAGTTGATGCTCGAAGGGTATGGGCTAACCACGGCGAATATCTTGTATCGCATGCCTGATCATCCGTGTGTTTTACAGACTTATATCTGGCAGGAGTACGATCTGGCGCCGAAGTTTCCGCGATTGAAAAGCTTTTTGGATTTTTGGCGATCGACGCTCGATGGGCCATTGCATTCAGTCCAATACGCGCACCAAAAGCTTATCAAGCCCGGCCTTTGGCGTCATGTGGATGGAGAGTTGAGCCTGCATTGATGGCAGGATTGAACAGCGCGATTGCGTGAGGCGATTGACCGGCGGCGCTATCGGTCTAAACAGGCATTTCTGTTTAGTTGATCGATTGTTCCAACGCGTCAGGACCATGCCATGAAGCGCTCGCAGGTGAATGCCATTCTTGAAGAAGGCGATGCCTTTTTCAAATCCTTCTCCTACACCCTGCCACCCTTTGCCTATTGGTCACCGGAAGAGATGCTGGCTGATGGCAAATCGCCCGGTGGTAGCATGATTATCGACCGGCGGATGGGCTGGGATATCACCGACTATGGCAAGGGTGATTTCAGTTCGACCGGCCTGTTTTTGTTCACTGTGCGCAACGGCTTGTTGTCCGATCTGCAGGCTGGTGGCGGCATGGTCTATGCCGAAAAGATCATGATCTCGAAAAAAGATCAGGTCGCGCCGATGCATAAGCACATCATCAAAGCCGAGGACATCATCAATCGCGGTGGTGGTAAGCTTGTGTTGGAGCTTTTTGCTCCCGCTGAGGACGGCTCCTGCCACCCAAGCGAGCCGGTCACGGTGCCCGTGGATGGACAGTTGCGTACAGTGCAAGCTGGCGGTCTTTTGAAGCTTGATCCAGGCGAGAGCGTCACGTTGTTGCCTGGTGTTTGGCATGCTTTTTGGGGCGAGGGCGGCGACGTGCTGATCGGCGAGGTTTCCACCGTCAATGACGATGAAACTGACAACATCTTCCAGGAAGACATCCCGCGTTTTGCTGACATCGAGGAAGATGTAGCTCCCAACCATCTGCTTGTGTCGGACTATACCAAGTGGCTTGCCAAAGCATGATGGTGCGTCTTTGGGCGGCACGATGATTGGCTAATGCACCGCTCCCCCTAGCCACCACACCCAACACGCTGCGCTGGCATGTGCGGCGCACGCTGGTGCTTGCCTGGCCGGTGATCCTGTCGCGGGTTGGCGTTGTGCTGATGAGCACGATGGATGTGGTCGTGGTTGGGCGCGCCGGTGCGGAGGAGCTTGCCTACTACGTTCTGGGCTTTGCTGTCATCGACAGTTTGGTGGCCGTGATGGCTGGCCTTCAGCTTGGTGTCCCGGTGCTCGCAGCACGCTCAATTGGCGAAGGTCGCCCGCATCTTGCGGCCATCATCTGGCGTCGCGGGCTCCTGTTTTCCGTTGTCATTGGCTTGATGGCAGCGCTTGTTTGGCAAGGCGCGCCTTGGTTCTTTTCCGTCACGGGGCAGGAAGAGGATCTGGCGCGCGGTGGTGGTGCTGTATCTGCCTTGCTTGCCTTCAGCCTGCCCTTCATCGGGCTTTATCTGGTCTCAGCAACCTTGCTGGAGGCATTGGAAAAACCCTTCCATGCGACGATTGCCGTGTTTATCGCCAATGGCGTGAATCTGATGCTTAGCATCGTTTTCGTGTTTGGTTTTGGCCCAATCCCGGCGATGGGGGCATGGGGCTGCGCGCTCGCGACGGTGATCACTTCGGCCCTGCTAGGCCTTGGTCTGGCTGGTTATGTTCGCTTTGTTTTGCCGGGCCGCCAGGTCTATGGCTTCGGCGTCAAAACGGCTGACCTTCCACCGCCGGGCAACGAACAACGCAGGCTAGGCTATGCGGCAGGCGCGTCTTACGGGCTGGAAGCAGCGGCCTTTGCAGGCATCACAGTGCTCGCAGGACTTCTGGGTATCATCAGCTTGGCCGCGATGGGTGTGTTGTTCCAGCTTTTCGCCGTCACCTTCATGATCTCTTTTGGGATTGCAGGCGCCACGCAGGTGCGCGTTGGGAATGCCTGGGGGCGGCAAGATGCGCGCGGTATGGCCCAAGCGGGCTGGGCGGGCTTCGGGTTGTCTTTGGTCAGTTCAGTTATCATCAGCATAGTTTTTGTTCTGTTCCCCGAGGTCTTCATACGAGGGCTTACCAACGATCAAGCTGTGATTGCCGCGGCTCTGCCGATGATGATCTGGATGGTGATGGCGTTGCTGGCCGACGGCGGACAAACAGTGCTCAATCATGCGTGCCGTGGACGTGGTGACACCTGGATACCAACCTCTTTGCACATGGTGAGCTATTGGTTTGTGATGCTGCCGCTTGGTTGGTTTTTGGCACTGCACTTGGGTGGTGGAGCGACCGGGCTTTACCAGGCAATCTTGATTTCCAGCCTCATTTCCTTGATTGCCATGGGCAGCCGCTTCGTTTTGCTCTCGCGACGCGGTTTGCCTGATGGTCCCCAAAAGGTGTAACGCCGTTTTCTGCTCGCAACCCTTGCATGCCAATGGTGGGATGGGGCAGGCTGGGCGAAACCGCTTTCGGATATCACTCCTCTCAGGGTGATGACGAACAAGATGGCCAAAAAGGCCGCGCAATTGGGGGGAAGGCGTTATGGCGTCTACCAGGAGCAGTGCAAACGGTCGCCGCGTGAAGCGTCGGCGGGCAGGCATCAACATCAACGATTTGGCCGAAAGGGCAGGGGTAGCACCTGCAACCGTGTCGCGTGCGCTTAACGGCTACACTGACATTGCTGAAGCGACGCGCGAACGTATTTTGAGTCTTGCCGCTGAGTTGAACTATCAGCCCTCCTCACGCGCCCGACAATTGGCTCGCGGTCGGGTGGAGACTGTTGCTTTTGTTCTACCCAGGAACAGCCGCAATACCCATGATCCGTTTCTATCGGACTTTTTGGATGCGTTGGCGTCGGCGCTGTCGGCGCGTGATCATGATTTGCTGGTCGCGACGGTTCGCGAAGATGAAGATGAGATTGAGGTCTACCGCCGCCTGATCGCAGCAGGGAAATGCGCGGGTTTCATCATCACCAATTCTCGCGACAATGACCCACGCATCTCCGTGTTGCGCGATCTCAACGTGCCGTTTGTCGTCTATGGTCGGGCGTCGAGTGACGCGCCCTATCCGCATCTGGACATGGACAATGAAGCGGCCATCGCCGGGATGGTTGACCATCTGTTCGCGCTCGGACACCAGCGTTTTGCCTATGTAGATCTGGAAGAAGAGGCGACATTCGCTCGGTTGCGACGGGTTGGGTTTGAGCTGGGTGTGGAGCGCAATGCGTTGCTGGCTGACAATGTGGCCATAGTGCGTGTGCCGCACACATCTGCAGGCGGGCAAAGCGCCATTGCGACGCTGTTTGATGGCGGAAACTCGCACCGACCCACAGCCGTGGTCTGCCCTGCTGACGTGGTGGCCATTGGGGCCATTCAGGCCGTCAGCGCCCGAGGCTATGATGTTGGTCGCGATGTCTCGATCACCGGCTATGATGGGGTGCCCTTGGGCGCCTATACCGCGCCGCCGCTGACCACGATGAGCCAGCCAACACGCGAAATCGGCCAGCAACTGGTGGATATTCTCTTCTTGGTGATGGAGGGGGCCGACCCCGCGCAGTTTGATGCGGTTATGATGCCAACGCTGGTACGCCGGGCATCCGATGGTTCGCCAACATTGGTGGAAGCAGCGCGGGCGCTGCCTTAGTGCCTTAGGCTTGCAGTTGCGCGAGCAACAGAGCCGTGCCGTGGGTCAGCGCGGCGGTAAGCTGGCCATCGACCGTGTTGGAGATTGTGAGCGTGTTTCCAAACGGCATAGTAATCGCATCCAGCGGCCATTGCGCACCGGTCAAAGTGAGACCTTGCAAGTCTGAGAAAGCGAGCACGCTGAAGGTTGTGCCCGATGGATAGTCGAAGGTTTGTGGTTCGGATGATAGTGGGCGGGCTTCCTCTTGTCCGTCTGTTAGTAAGACAGAAAGTCCTTGCAACCCCAAAGCTGCTGCCTGTGTCATGATGGCGAAGCTGTGATCGGTTCGCCCGCCAAACGCGCCCACGATGGTGATTTTGGTTGCGCCGCGCTTGCGTGCTTCCTCCACGGCCAAAGCACCATCGGTTTCGGCCTTCAAGGCGGGATGGGCTTGGCGAACCATGCCCGGATATGCTTCGCCGTCAGCCGTGCTGGAGGAATCAAAGTCGCCCACCCATAGTTCTGGTTTCAGGCCAAGTTTCTCAGCATGCGCGATACCTCCGTCGGCTGCGATCACCCTGGTGTTAGCGATCTGCGCCCGCAATCGCGGAGTGGGTGTGATCTCGCCAGCCAGTAAAACAACGAAATGAGAAGAAGAGGGGTCTGTCATATCGCGACCCCATGGCCCAGTCAGCGGTGCGACGCAAGCGCCCACTGGACAGTTTCTTGGCTTGGCCCTATGTCTGCGGCTGCTCAGCGGGGTGCCTCGCAACGAGGCTGAGATGCGTCATGCAAACCCGTAGAACCTGATCCGGATTATGCCGGCGGAGGGATTTGGGCCAGCGTTGCATCTGTCATTGGTGGCGCTTTCTCAACATCTGTCATCCGTTTGGTGTTCCGCTCTTTTGACGTGGAGACCTAACCTATGGCCCATCGCTTTTTAACGTTCACCACTCTGTCAGCCTTGGCCGCTGCGTTGGCACTGCCTGTTGCAGCCAGTGCCGATGACCGCACGCTGACGATCTACACCTATGACAGTTTTGTCGCCGATTGGGGCCCTGGTCCGGTGCTGACAGAGGCCTTCGAAGCCCAGTGCGATTGCACCATCGAATGGGTCGCACCGGGTGATGGCGTTGCCGTGCTCAACCGCCTGCGCTTTGAGGGCGACAGCACCGATGCCGACCTCATCTTGGGCCTTGATACAAACCTCACAGCTGAAGCTGTTGCCACGGGATTGGTTGCGCCGCACCAGGTCGATGTTGGCGCGCTGGATTTGCCGATTGAGTGGACAGACGAAAGCTTTGTGCCGTTCGACTTTGGGTATTTTGCCGTCGTTTACGACACCCAAACGATCGCGACGCCACCAACCAGCCTTGCCGACCTTGTTGAAGGCGATGCCGATCAGCCTATCGTGCTGCAAGATCCACGGACATCGACACCTGGCCTGGGCTTCATGCTTTGGATGAAGGCTGTTTATGGCGATGAGGCTGGCGAGAAATGGGCACAACTGTCGGAACGCATTTTGACCGTTACCCCGGGATGGAGTGAGGCCTACGGCTTGTTCACCTCCGGCGAGGCGCCAATGGTGTTGAGCTACACGACATCACCCGCCTACCACATGGTGGTCGAGGAGGATGAGCGTTATCAGGCCGCTGCATTCGATGAAGGTCACTACATGCAGATCGAGGTCGCTGCAGCGATTGAAGGATCATCTGAGATTGATCTTGCCCGCGATTTTCTAGCCTTTCTGATCTCACCAGAAGCTCAATCGGTGTTGCCGGTTACCAATTGGATGCTGCCTGTTGCGCCCGGTGCCGAAGCATTGCCCGAGCCTTTCGAGCGACTTGTCACGCCAGCGGATGCACTGCTTCTTGATCCAGAAACGGTGGCGGCTGAACGGCAAGGTTGGATCGATGAATGGCTGGATGCCATGAGCCAGTAGAGGCCAGGCGATGGGCGCTGCGCCTATCCGTGCAACCGCGATTCCAGGTATCGCGGTTGTTGCAGGGTTTGGCGGGTTTATTGCGCTGGCTTTGCTGTCGTTGGCAATCGCCGGAGGGTCTGGCTTGCCGTTGGATCGGCTCGCAAGCCCTTACGCGCGATCGCTGCTCGTTTTCACGCTGACCCAATCGGTGTTGTCGGTTGCGCTGTCGATCCTCGGCGCAATTCCCTTGGCCATTGTGCTGCACCGGCACCAGAAGTTTGTGGGGCGATCAGCTTTGGTCCGGCTGCTTGCCCTTCCTCTGGCCTTGCCCCCTTTGGTTGCGGTCTTTGGGCTGCTTGATGTCTGGGGGCGTAGCGGGCTGATCTCCAATGGTCTTCAAACGTTGGGCTTTGATGTTCGCTTGGACGTGTTTGGGTTGCAGGGTGTTCTGCTTGCCCATGTGTTTTTCAACTTGCCTTTGGCTGCGCGGCTGATGCTCACCCATTTGGAGCGCCAACCAGCGACAACGTTTCGATTGGCTGATCAACTGTGCCTTGAGGGGTGGAGCCGATTTACGCGCCTGGAGTGGCCCTTGTTGCGTGCGCATCTGCCTGGTGTCGCTGGTCTTATCATGATGCTGTGCATCGGATCCTTCACCTTGGTCCTCACATTGGGTGGTGGGCCATCGTCATCCACGTTTGAGGTGGCGATCTACCAGGCGCTTCGCTTTGATTTCGATCCAGCGTTGGCGGCGCTTTACACGCTGGTTCAGCTGGCATTGGCTGGAACGGTCCTGATTGTCCTGACGAAACTTGGTGGTGCTCCAGAAGACAGGGCAGGGGCCCTGGCTGATGCTGAAGGACGCCCTCGACCGATACCCTTTTGGGGTCGGTGCGTGCTGGGTTTTGCCATCCTCTTTCTGGTTACACCTTTGCTCGCTCTGGTGACTGGCGGTCTGTTTGCCGAATGGGGTCGGTTGTTTGCCATGTCGCGGCTCTGGTCGGCTGTTGGCACCAGCTTGGTGATTGCGACCTTTGCTGCTTTGCTCGCCACCTTGGCAAGCTATGCGATGTTGGTCGCGAGATTGCGCGGTTTTCACGCGAGCAGCCAAGCCTTGCGGGTGTATCAGGTGGGCTACGGCATGGTGGGGTCGGCGGTGTTGGCAGTACCGCCCTTGGTTCTGAGTGCAGGGTGGTTTTTGGCCATGCGAGGTCTGCCGTCACCAACGCTTGTTGCCGGATGTTTGGTCGTTTTGGTGAACGCCTTGATGGCGCTGCCTTTCGTGTTGCGGATCATGAGCCCAGCCTTTGAGGCTTCTGAACGTCGCTACAGTGCCTTGTCAGCCAGCCTTGGTATGACCGGCATGACCCGGTTTTGGCGTGTTGATGCACCCGTTCTTGCCAGGCCTATGGCTGTGGCGCTTGCTTTTGCTTTGGTGCTCTCGGTTGGTGATCTGGGAGCTGCGGCCTTGTTTGGCGCCTATGATTTGGTCACCCTGCCAGTGTTGATCCTCAACCTGATGGGCAGTTACCGCACCGATGATGCCGCTGGCGTTGCGTTGCTTTTGGGGGTGTTTGTTTTTGTGTTGATCGCGTTGGCAGAGCGAACCCATAAGGTGCTTGGATGATTGAGTTGTCGGGCGCGACAAAACGCTTTTCAGCGGACGGAACCTTCCGTTTTGATCTCACGATGGCGGAGGGACAGAGCTTGGGCGTGATCGGTGCAAGCGGTGCTGGCAAGTCGACGCTGCTCCAGATGATCGCCGGTTTCTTGGACCTTGATAGCGGCACCATCAAACTTGCAGGGCAGGAGCACACGGAGAGTGCGCCATCTGAGCGGCCGATCTCAATGGTGTTTCAGTCCAACAATCTGTTCGATCATTTAAACGTTGCAACCAATGTTGGCTTGGGCATCAGCCCGCGCTTTCGTCAGTCTGGTGAGGCTATGGAGCGCGTGAAGGATGCGCTTACCCAAGTTGGGCTTGCCGGTTTTGAGGATCGGCGACCTGCCAACCTGTCTGGCGGAGAGGCGCAGCGGGTGGCTCTGGCGCGCGCACTGGTGCGCGACAAGCCCATCTTGCTACTCGACGAGCCGTTTGCGGCGCTTGGCCCTTCAATGAGGGCTGATTTCACCGCACTTTTGAGCACCATGCAGAAAGAGCGCGGGTTGACGATGCTGACCGTTTCGCATGCGCCAAACGAGTTGCAGGGCCTGTGTGAGCGCTTGGCGTTTGTCTATGATGGAGCGATCGCCGTGATCGGCGACACCGCTGCCATGCTCGCTGACCCTCCGCACCCTGCGTTGGCAAGTTATATGGGGGTGGCGGCGAACCGTCCTTGAGGGTTTTGCTGACATGGCATCGTCACGTTGCTTGGGATAGGTTCCGACCCGCTAACAACGGAATCCCCCCATGAATCTCTCCTCCCCAGATCCTTCTACCAGCTTGGCTAACACGCCATTCGACCAGTTGCGTGTTGGGCAAAGCGCGTCAATCGTGCGTCTTTGCACAGCCAATGACCTTATTGTCTTTGCCCATGCTTCGGGCAATTTGAACCCGATCCATCTGCCATCCACCGATACAACGGGCGATGGTGTTGATGATGCGCCGATTGCACCGGGTATGTGGCTCGCCTCTCTCATTTCCTCGGTGCTGGGTAACCATCTGCCGGGGCCGGGCAGCCTTTACTTGTCGCAAACACTAACCTTCGCCGGACGGGCGAGGGTCGGCGATGAGCTGACGGTCAAGGTCACCGTGGCTGAACTCTCAGACGACCGCCAGGTGACTTTGGTGACTCGCGTAAAGGGTCCTGACGGCGTGGTGCTGGTGGAGGGTGAGGCAAAAATTCAAGCGCCCGATGAACCTGTTTATCTGGCTGATATCGAAGTGCCGGACTTGCAAGTTCAAAAACACCGTCATTTCGATGCCATGTTGGAGTTGGCGCAGAGCCTTGAACCGTTGCCTGTAGCAGTTGTTGCGCCGGATGATCCCAATTCTCTGGGTGGTGCGCTTCTGGCGCGCGATGAGGGGCTGATCAAGCCGATCTTGGTTGGCTCAAAAACCCGTATTCATCAGGCTGCTGAAACCCTGGGCGCGGCGATTGATGATCTGGAACTCATCGATATCGATGATGAACCTGCATCTGCCGCATGCGCTGTGGGGATGGTGCATGAGGGCCGTGTCAACGCGGTGATGAAGGGTCATATGCACACCGATGGGCTTTTGAAGCATGTGGTGAAGGCCGATGGTGGGCTTCGCACCGGCAAGCGCATTAGCCATGTGTTCGTGATGGATGTGCCAGGGCGTCCACAGCCGATCATCATCACAGACGCAGCGATCAACATAACGCCCGATCTCAAAACCAAGGTCGATATTGTGCAGAACGCGATCAACATCGCGCTCGCTATCGGGATCGAAACGCCGAAGGTCGGTATTCTTTCTGCTGTCGAAACGGTGAACCCGGCCATTCCCTCCACCTTGGATGCGGCGGTGCTCTCCAAAATGGCCGATCGCGGTCAGATCAAAGGCGGCATTGTTGATGGGCCGCTGGCGATGGACAATGCGGTCGATATCGGCGCCGCGCGTACCAAGGGTATTGGCGGCTTGGTGGCCGGTCACGCCAATGTGCTGGTTGCGCCGAACCTTGAAGCTGGCAACATGCTCGCCAAGGAGTTGACGTTTTTAGCCCATGCTGAAGCCGCTGGACTTTTGGTGGGGGCCAGTGTGCCCGTCATCCTGACCAGTCGTGCTGATGACGATAAGGCCCGGCTCGCCTCATGTGCGCTTGCGGCGCTTTATGGCGTGTGGTTGCGCACTGGCAAGCCGGTCAAAGCCAATCTCTTCAAAGAGACTGAGTAGACGATGACGCAGGCACTGCTAACGCTGAATGCCGGGTCTTCGAGCCTGAAGTTCAGCCTGTTCACGCTTGATGGTGACAATCCGCAGCGACGCTACACCGGCGCGTTTGATCGCGGTGGCGCGCCCGGCGAGGTTGCCATCACAAGCGTGGATGACGAGCGTACTGTTCTGAGCCTGGAGACACCGGGCGAACTGGCAAGCGCTTTTGCTGCGGTGCTCGACTGGTGTGAAAGTCGTGATGACTTTGGTGAGATTGCAGCGGTCGGTCATCGTGTTGTTCATGGTGGTATGAACCACACAGCGCCGGTGGTTTTGAGCGATGATGTGATTGCTAGTCTGGCCAAACTTGGACCGCTCGCGCCGCTGCATCAGCCTCATAATCTTGAGGGGGTGGCGCAGGCGCAGGCCGCGTTTCCTGGTGCCTTGCAAGTCGGCTGTTTTGATACCGCGTTTCACCGCACCCATCCCTTTGTGAATGACACTTTTGCGCTGCCGCACCGTTTCTACGCGGAGGGTGTGCGCCGTTATGGGTTCCATGGCCTTTCCTATGACTATGTTTCTGGGGCGCTCGACCCCAGCGTCAGGGACGGTCGCGTGATCATCGCGCATCTAGGCAACGGCGCGTCCATGTGTGCTTTAAAAGGCGGTAAAAGTGTTGGATCGACCATGGGCTTTTCGGCGCTTGATGGTCTGCCTATGGGCACGCGCTGCGGGCAGATCGATCCGGGCGTTTTGCTCTATTTGATGCAAGAGCACAGCATGGATGCCGATGCTATCTCGAACTTGCTTTACAAGGAATCGGGCTTGAAGGGCATGTCGTGCCTCACCAATGATATGCGGGTTCTGCTTGCCAGTGATGACCCCCGCGCCAAAGAGGCTCTGGACTATTTTGTTTTCCGGATTCAGCGCGAGATCGGTGGCATGACAGCGGTGCTCGGCGGGTTGGATGCACTGGTTTTCACCGGTGGCATTGGTGAAAACGCTGCGCCAATTCGAGAGCGGGTGTGTGCTGGTTTCGATTGGTTGGGTATCGCGTTGGATGATGTGGCCAATACGGCGAGCAAACCAGAGGTTTCAGCCTCCGTATCATCGGTCAAAGTGCTCGTCGTGCCCACCGATGAAGAGGGCAAGATTGCCCGCTATACAGCTGATCTGCTAAGCTTGAGTGCATGAGTGATGAAGCAACCAACGTTGTGCCGATTGTGAGCCGTGCAAGCCGCTTGGCTGACGCTTTGCGCCGAGCGCGTGCCCGTGAACAAAGTCGGTTGCGCGAAGCGATGGCCGCGCAAGAAGGGCGTCTGGACGCCCTGGCAGATGAGTTGCGCGCGATGGCCGATGAACTTCCTTCAGGTGAAGCTGATCGTTTTGCGCTTATGCCGTCAGACAATGGCGAGCGCCTCGTTGTTGACGCGCTGAGCTATGTTGATTTGCAGCCTGAAACGATGGACTACCGCTTGGTGCTTCAACGTCGCGATGGGCCGGACGTGATTGTGGAAAAAACCGACCGCGAGGCGATGGCCGACAGCGTCGCCGATTACATCGCCGATCGTATTGTTGAGCGTGAAGGTTTGGTGGATCGTACACCAGACACATCAACGCCTACACTAGACACATCAACGCCTACACTGTCAGTGGAGAGTGATGCTGCTCCACAGCCGCGTTCGCGCTTTTGGCCTGGGTTTTGGCTGTTTGTGCTTGGCGGAGTTTGTTCGGCGACGGCGCTTTTCACCTACGCTTGGTTGCAAGCTGGTCCCACTGGCTAGGATCACGTCCTTAGCCGCGTGGCGCTTCAAACACCTCTTGAGAAAGCTCGATAACTGGGCCGCCGTTAGCCGTGTATCCACGACGGGTGGCCGTAACCTTCCAGCCCGTGTCAGCCCTATCCACATCAAACAGGGTGTAGTTGGCCGCTGGTTTGTGTCCGCCTGGGCCCTGTGCCGCTGAGGCGACGCCAAACACAGCTATGGGGCCATGTGGGCCTTCTACTGTGCGACGTGTTGGAAGATGAGTGTGGCCGTGCAAGATCAACTCTGCCCCATACTTTTTCCAGACGTGGCGCAGGCCTTTGGCGTCGATCAGCCGCTTGTGCCAAGGGCCAGCGTTCTCGAAGGGTGGGTGATGGATAAGCACCAACCGAAAAAGGTCTTTGGATGCGACCAGTTCGGTGGCCAAGCGGGTGCGTTGCCCTTGATCGATGGCGCCGGTGGCCATGAACGGTCCCGTGGCTGTGGCCGTCGAGAGACCAATGATCTGGACTGGCCCGCGTTTGCGCAAAACGGGGTAGATCGTCTCGTTTGGCGTATCCGACGTGACGTGTGGTCCGCAATGTAGATTGAAGCGATCCAGCGCGCCAGGCACGTAAGCATCGTGATTACCGGGGATGGCCGTCACGGTTTCTGCTGAGCCGAGCGATGCCAAAAATCGACCCGCGTTCTCAAACTCAGCTTCTAGCGCGATGTTCACCAGATCGCCTGTGACGGCGATGTGATCTGGCGAGTGGGCTTTGAGATCATCGATCAGGTGATCGGTGGTCGTGCTTTCAAAGGTTTTGGCGCGGTTGCGCTGCCAGTTTAGATAGCCAAGCACGCGTTTTGAGGCGAGCTCGCGGAGCTTCACCGGCGGCAGTGGGCCGAGATGACAGTCGGAGATGTGCGCGATGCGAAAGGTCATGGCGCGCGCACATTGGCCATTCTTGCGGTATCCGCAAGCCTGTTTGAGTATCTGTCCGCCCGTTAGAGTGGCATGGTATCGCGCGCGGCATAGGTGCCGGGGCGTGACCAATCCATAGAAGAATGACGGGCACTCATTGGGCTGGACCAAAGAGCCTTCCAAAACAAAGAAAACATTTCTATCACCGAGAGTTCGTGGGGGGACGCGCCCGTACCGGCGCTGATGTCGGATGCGTGCTATCGCGCTTTTGTGCGATGCACACAACTCACAGCAAGGCGCGTCTGCTATGCGTACGGCGCATGCAGTTGGAAACAATTGATTCACAAGCTGTCAGGTTGGGTAGGGCGCATTGATGGGTTTTTTTCGCAAGCTGCGGCGCTGGATTTGGGTGCGTGTGATGCTGTTTCAGCGCGCTATGACGCTTGGTGTGCGTGTGATTGCCCACAACGAAGCTGGAGAAGTGCTGCTCGTTCGCCATGGTTATACGCCCGGTTGGCACCTGCCCGGTGGCGGTGTGGATTATCGCGAAACCATGGAGCAGGCCGCGCGGCGCGAATTGGAAGAAGAAACCGGCTATCGCGCCCGTGATACGCTGACACTGCTTGGCTTGAGCTACAACACCCGCCAATGGAAAGGCGATCACGTGGCCCTTTATCGCGTCGGCGCCATCGAGAAAGTGCGTGACGTTGAGCCGAGCTTTGAGATCGCTGAGATAGGTTTCTTCGCTATGGATGCGTTGCCTGACGGCGCCACCAAAGCCACGCGTGCCCGGCTTGCCGAATGGCAGGCCGGGCAGTCGGTTGATCCGTATTGGTCTTGAAACCGGTTAGGCGGCGGCTTTTAGCCCGTCGCGGCCATGCGGGGCATTGAGGTCAAGCTCAGGCCCCACAGGTACCACGCGTGTCGGATTGATGGTCTCGTGGCTCATGTAATAGTGCCGCTTGATGTGATCCATGCTGACGGTCTCAGCGACGCCTGGAACCTGATAGAGCTCGCGGAGGAAGCCAAGCAGGTTGGGATAATCGGCGATGCGGCGGATGTTGCATTTGAAGTGACCGACATAAACGGGGTCAAAGCGCACCAACGTGGTGAACAGACGCCAATCGGCTTCCGTGATCTGGTCGCCAACGAGATAGCGGTTGGTGCTCAGCCGCTCTTCTAACTCGTCCAGCGCTTTGAAAAGCTCGGTGACGGCCTCTTCATAGGCTTCTTGCGTGGTCGCGAAGCCTGACTTGTACACGCCATTGTTCACCGCGTGATAGACGCGCTCATTGATGGCATCGATCTCTTCGCGCAGGGCTTCTGGATAATAGTCGCCAGGCTTGGCGCCGATACCATCAAAAGCCTCGTTGAACATGCGGATGATTTCTGAGGATTCGTTGGAGACAATGGTGTTCGTCTGCTTGTCCCAGAGGATTGGCACCGTGACGCGGCCTGAGTATTTGGGATCGGCCTTCACATAAATGTCGGCGGCAACATCCGAACCAAACAATCGATCCGTGGTGGCTTCGGGCTGCTCGGCGTCGAACACCCAGCCTTTGTCGTACATCAGCGGGGAGACCACATCGACGCTGATCATGCCTTCCAAGCCTTTGAGCTTGCGGAAGATCAGGGTGCGATGCGCCCACGGACAGGCCAGAGATACGTAGAGATGGTATCGGCCAGCCTTGGCTTTGAAGCCACCTTCGCCAGTTGGGCCAGGGCTGCCATCGGCAGTGATCCAATTGCGGAACTGCGAGGCTTTGCGGACAAATTTGCCGCCAGATTTCTTTGTGTCATACCAGGTGTCGTGCCAAACACCATCTACCAGCAAGCCCATTGTCTTCGTCCTTTTGCGTTGTCGTCGCGTTGCGTGGAGAGATAGAGCGCCGCCACTGTTCTGCCTAGCGGGTGTGTTCCGCACGCACTGTTGTCTGCCAGCGAACAATGGTGTGCCTCGGCGATTGCATCGCTCGGTTCACCGTGCTAGCGCAACGCCATGAACAAGACCTGGGTCCAAGCAGAGCGACGACGCTCACGACGATAACGCAGCTTTTTCCGCTGTGCTGCCGCTGCTTGTTTGTGGCCGCTGGAACATTCCACTTGATCTGTTCTTCCTTCTGAGTTTTGTCGTGACCCTTTCTCTTCTGCCCGCTGGCGCGCCTGATGTGCCGAGCTCCGTAACTTTTGCCACCATGCAAACCGCTGACGCGGCACGTGTGAACGCGCTCCATGAGCAAGTGTTTGGGCCTGGGCGTTATGCGCGAACGGCCTTTCGCTTGCGCGAGAAGGCGGCGCCTTTGTTACCCCTGTCGTTCGTAGCTGAGGACGATGGCGTGCTGATTGGGTCAGTGTCCATGTCGCGGATTGCTGTCGGCGAGACACATGGTGTCTTGCTTGGACCGTTGGCTGTTCTTGCTGAAAAGCGGGATCTTGGTGTTGGCAAGGCTCTGCTGTTTCAGGCGGTGCAGGCAGCGCACCAATCTGGCGAACCGTTTGTCCTGTTGGTCGGCGACCTTCCCTATTACGCGCCAGCAGGCTTCGCTGTTGTCCCCTTCGGATCGATGAAGATGCCGGGACCTGTTGATCCAACACGGCTGCTTGTCGCGATGAACCCATCAGTCGAGCTGATGCCAACCGGTGTGGTGCGAGGAACGGCTTAGCGCCCCTCACGCCACCAGGCAGCCCCCCAGAGCGCCAAAGCTGGTAGGAGCGCCCAGAGACCAAGCGACAAAGGCTGTTGCCGCGCACCGACGAGCACGCTGGCATCGGTACGGCGCACACCGATCCAGCCATTGCCAGATGTGCGGGCGGTTTCACCAACCAATCGCACGCGTGGAACGGCCATCTCATCACCCTGGGTTTCGGTGAGGCGCGCCAGAGAACCGTTGCTGGCTTCCGTTAGCGGCATCAGGCGTTCTGGCGTCGAGACAACTTCTTGCAACTCCACCGGGTTGGGCGGACCAACATGGGCAAGGGTTGTCAGGGTGCCGTCCGTGATGCGCCAGAGCCCAATTTCATCGGCGGGCAGGCTGCCACGAAACAGACCATCACCCTCATCGGTGAGTTCCAATGGGATTTCTTCGCCTGATGGTGTGGTGATGCGCAGAGGATCAACCGTTTGACCGAGCGTTCGCCGTTCAACGATCATGCGTAGGCCTTGCGTGCGGGCGGTCAGCGTTTCGTCCTCTAGGTCAGGCTCCCGCATGAGCCAGTGCGCCATCCTGCGCAGGAGTTGCACGTGCGGGCCGCCGCCCTCAAAATTGCGTGCCCAGAGCCAGACATGATCGGACAAGAGCAAGGCGACCCGGCCTTCCTCGGCGCTATCAAGGGCGAGCAGCGGTGCGCCAGGCATCGAACTGGACGCTGGTGCACTCATGGCCACAGTGCTCGCACTTGAGGCTTCGGCTTCGATCAACCGGAACCAACGGCTCCAATCAGGATCACCATCGCCGTCGCCGGCAACGTCGCCAGACACATCCCCTGGCAAACCGCGTGTGATCGGATGGCGGCGACCAAGGTCTGTCACCTGCGGGCGGAACGGTTCCTCGGCAATGGAACCGGTCGGGTAAGCGGGCAAGATATCAGCCAGCGCGGTGAAGGCGATGCTGCTCGTGTCGGCAAACTCCGGTCCAGCCGCGACGAGCAAGGCTCCACCACGGCGCACATAGTCAGCGATGTTGTCGAAATAGACCAGCGGCAAAACGCTGCGTCGTTGGTAGCGATCCAGGATGATGAGATCGAAATCGTTGATGCGGTCGACGAAAAGCTCGCGGGTCGGGAACGCGATCAAAGACAGTTCGTTGATTGGCGTACCGTCTTGTTTTTCTGGCGGGCGCAGAATGGTGAAATGGACCAGATCAACGGATGGATCGGACTTCAGCAAGTTGCGCCAGGTGCGTTCACCGGCATGGGGTTCACCTGAGACCAGCAACACCCGCAGCGTGTCGCGCACCCCCTCGACGGAAAAGACCGCCTGGTTGTTAAGGTCAGTGAGTTCGTTGTCAGCGGGTTCAATGCGGATTTCAAAGAGGTTGTCGCCGGCGCGATCCACTTGGATCGGTACATCAACTGTTACGCCGACCGGCACAGGTGCTTGCGCCAACACGGTGTTGTTGCGCAGGATGGTGAGGTTCACCGTTGGATTGGGATTGCTGGAAAGCGGCATGCCGTCTTCCACAATGGTGAACTGCACGGTCTCGCGTCGATCGACCAGCGCGAAGCGCGGCACCTGCAACAGTTCTATGCGGCGATCACCCTCTTCTGCATGACCAGTCAGCAATGTATGGACTGGTACGGCCCCGCTTTCGGTGAGTGGGGTAGTTGCGCCTTCAATCGGTGCGTCGGTGATTTGTCCGTCGGTTAGAAGAAGAATGCCACCAAGCTGTTCCTGGGGCACATCGGCCAGCTCAGCCTGAATGGAGCCAAGCGCGCGTGTGCCGCTTTGGGGGTCGGTTCCCAGGGCGATGGTGCGCACATCGACGTTGCCAAGCGCCTCCAATTGCGGGCGTAAAGCGTCCGCAGCGCTCGCAACCATTGCATCGCGTCCGTCAATGGATTGGCTCGCGCTTTCATCACTCACCAGGGCAACAACCGTTGGTAGCCGGTCGCGCTCTTCCAGCCGAACCGATGGATCAAGCAGCGTGATAATGACGATTGCCATGGCAGCCGCGCGCAGCAAGGCGCCACGTCGTCGCGCCCAGAGCCCCAGACCGGTGAGCACCAGAGCGAACACGCTTGCAACGATAACAAGCCAGAGCGGGATCAGCGGATCAAAAAGCAGTGCCCAATCGGTCATTGCACCAGCCGTTCCAAGAGGGCTGGGATGTGCACTTGATCGGCTTTGTAGTTGCCGGTCATGACGTACATGCCGATGTTGACACCGGTGCGGTAGGCGAACTCGCGCTGCAACCTGTCAGGTGGGGAGGTGGCGTAGAGCGGGCGACCATCGGATGACAGCGCCCAGGCTGAGGCCATGTCATTGCCGGTGATCATGATGGGTGAAACCCCATCACCGCCACGTGCTGGCCGGTTGACGCCTTCAGGGTCGTCGGGCAGCGCTTCCACCCACAAGGGTCCGGTTGCGAAGCGACCGGGGAAGCTGTCTAGGAGATAAAAGCTTTTGGTGAGAACATGATCGTCCGGCACCGGTTCCAAGGGTGGAATGTCAAGCGCGGAGAGCAGCGCCCGCAGGTTCGCGGTCTGCGGGCTGATCGATGCATTGGTGATGCTAACGGCTTCATCGCGGGTGTCGAAAAGAATGGTGCCGCCATTGTTCATGTAAGCGTCGATGCGCGTGATCAGACGATCAGACACGGCCAGCGGCACATCCGGCATTGGCCAGTAAATCAGCGGGTAAAAGGCCAGCTCATCTTGCGCCGGATCGATGGCCATCGGGTCGCCAGGCTCAAACGCGGTGCGTTGTGTGAGAATGCGCGAGAGGCCAGACAAGCCCTCGCGTGAGCGCTGGTCGATCTGTCCATCTCCGGTCACAACATAGGCAAGCCGCGTGGAGTTGGCTGCCGCGATCAGTCGGCTGATCTCTGATTGTTCGGTGGTGTTGGATTGCGCCCAGGCAGGTGTGGGCGCGAGCGCTGGGCTGCCAACAAGACCGGTGATCAATAGCGCAATGCTAGCTGCTGTACCCGCGCGCCGCGTGGCGCCTAAGCCCGCCAAAGCGCCAGAGAGGACAAGCACGATTACGGCATCGACCAAAGCAAGCACCGCCGCTGTGCCGAGCAGGGCAGGGCGCAACGATAGAGATTCATCAGCGCCGATCTCCAACAGCTCTGCACCGCTTTCGGCCAAGAGAGTGGGATCGGAGGGTGCTATTTTGGGTGCTTCCTCGAACAAGTTTAGCGCGCGCGGCCCACTGGCGGGTCCATAAAAGCCGGGCGGGTTTTCCACGGTCGGGATCGTCGCACCAGCAGTTAACACCAAGCCTTCCACGTGATCTGGCGGGCTGCCGAGGGCTCCAAAGGCGTTGAGGGTGGTGCGCGGTGCAAGCGTGGTTTCGTCTGTCGGGACCACAGATTGGGCAACATCAGCGCGGGTTGCTGAGAGCTCGACCAAGCGCGACAGCATGTCGACGAAAAGGCCCGACAAGGGAAGGTTCGACCAGCCGGTGTCAGCGGTCACATGGAAAAGCACCAATTGCCCGCTTCCACGGGCCTCGCCGGTTACCAGCGGGGTGGAGTCGGCCAACTCCGCAAAGGTGCGTGTTGCCAGCGCAGCGCCCGGTTCGCTGAGCACCTGGCGTTCAATGGCCACATCCTCTGGGATTGCGAGTCCTGCAAAAGGGCTTGATGGCGAAAATGGCGCAATGGCTTGCGGTTCCTCCCACGTCAGCGCGCCGCCGAGCTGGCGATCCACGGCTCGCAAAGGCACTGGGATGAGGCCATCGCTCGACTGTGTAAGGCCGGTAGAGGCAAAGCGGATCAACACGCCGCCATCCTCAATCCAGGGTTCCAGCAGCGAGACGGTGGAGGGAATAAGGCTTGCCACATCGACCAGGATAATGACGCTGACGCCCTGATCGATCATCGTCTCGATCTCACCATTGGTGTCACCGGTGCGTGGTACGATGACATCGGCAGATGGGCGGAGAGCCCGCTCCACGTAGGTCGTGCCGGAGAGCAAAGGCTGGGCTTCATCGCTGCGCTCTGCGCCAACAATCCCAACCCGTCGCCGTTCCAGCCGATCATCGACGAGGACAACTTCTCCGGCATGCTGTGTCGGCATAACACCGATGCGGGCAATGTCGTTGCGTATGTCGAGCGGGAGATCGAAGGCGATGCGCTCTCGCAGTGCGCCGTCGCCATCGAGAAGTGGTGCAATGGCCAGTTGGCGTCCTGAACCATCAAGGGCAGCCACCGAGCGAGGGTCTCCGTTGTTTTGGCCGTCGATAGGGTTGACAAGAACGGCAGGTCCGTCGCTTCCTCCATCAAGGCCGAGTGTGAGCGAGGGCGGCGTTCCGTTGACCCACGCCATGGAGTGTTCGTTGGCGAGCGAACTCAGCCAGCTCTGTGTATCGTTGTCTTGGGCAAGGCCGTTTGAAAACCAAACAATGCCTGCCTCCTGCCATGCGGGGTTTTCAAGCAAGGCGTTCAGAGCGTCGCGCGTTTGAGCCCAATCAGCTTCAACGGGTTGCGGTTGCAAGCTTGCAAGACTGGCCAATGCATCGGCGCGGTCCCCAGGCAAGGGCCTGGCGGACAAGGGTTGCGGAAACGCTGTCACCCCAATAGGACGTCCACCGGCGCTGGCCGCATCGATAAGACGCTCAGCCTGTGCACGCTTGGCATCCCAGTCAGATGCTGCTGCCCAATCGGTTTCGATCACCACAAGCAATGGCGTGGACGTCTCGCCCGGCAAATTTACGGGATCAGAAGCCCGCCAGATTGGTCCTGCAAAGGCGAGAATGAGAAGCGTCAGCAAGGCCAAGCGAAGCGCAAGCAACCACCAGGGTGTTTTCACCGGAGTTTCTTCAGCGTTGGTCAGCTTTTCCAACAGCCGTAGCGGCGGAAAAAGGGTCGTTGCCGGCTGTGGCGGTGTTGCGCGTAACAGCCACCAAAGCGCCGGCAGGGCGATCAAACCAAGCAAAGCCAAGGGGCTTAGAAAGCTAAGGGCCGTCATCTAGCGATCTCTAGCGCGTGACAGCGCCTCATGCACATTGAGAAGCGGCGTCGCAGCAGGCCGGTCCGTGTGCGAGACCGTGTGGCTCCAGCCACGGGCGCGTGCGATCTGGCGTAACTCGTCCGTGAACGCGCGGAACAGCACCTGATAAGGTTGCTGCCAACTTTCCGCGCGGCCAGCTGTGATATCGTTGCTGTTTTTGCTGAGCGGTTGAAAGCGCATTCGGCCCTTGAAGGGGAAAGCTTCTTCCACCGGGTCAACGATCTGCACCAGATGGGCGCGTGCACCGCGCGCGACAAGCTGTTCGACCAGACCAGACCGGCTTTCTTCGTCGAACAGAAAATCGGACAGGATGATCACGTCTTCGCGCGGTTTTACCGCGGTCATATCCGACCAGCGCAGCTTGCCGGACTTGTCTGTGTCGCGTGTGATGAGTTCTAGCGCCATGGTGTTCAGCGCCGCGTGACCGGTTTTTGGGCGTTCTCCGCCGATTAATCCAACACGTTCACCGCCTTTGGTCAGCATCGCCGCCAGTGCCAGCGCCATCACCACGGCGCGGTCGCGTTTGGGTTCGCGAGCATCGGGCGAAGCAAAGCGCATGGAGGATGACATATCGACCGAGAGGCGCACGGTGTGGGCGCTTTCCCATTCCATTTCGCGCACAAACAGCGCATCGCCACGCGCTGAGCGCCGCCAGTCGATGCGACTGGATGCATCGCCTGAGCCATACTGGCGAAACTGCCAGAAGGACTGCCCGGAGCCGGCGCGTTTGCGTCCGTGCAAACCAGCCAAAAGCGAAGCAGCCAAGTTTTTTGCTTCAACCATCAGATCTGGCATGGCATCGGCCAGCGCGCGTGGCCGCGTGCCCAGATCCAATGGATCAAGCGGTGCCAGGCCTCCAGGGCCTTGCGATGTGGTGTTTCGGCCGAGCCAGTTGATCACAAAAGCGCCTCAACCAGCTTGGCGACCAAGTCGCGGCGGGTCACACCTTCGGCGCGCGCAGCGTATGTCAGCGCCATGCGGTGGCGCAAAACAGGCTCAGCGAGCGCCGCAACGTCATCCTTAGACGGAGCAAAACGGCCATCAAGAAGGGCGCGCGCACGCGTGGCGAGCATCAGAGCTTGGCTGGCACGAGGTCCCGGTCCCCAATCGAGGTGATCACCGATCACAGGATGGGCTTCAGCGCCAGGACGTGCGCCGCGCACCAGGTCAAGGATTGCGTCGGCAACCTGTTCACCCACCGGCATGGCACGCACGAGTTTCTGCGCATCAATGAGGTCCTGCGGCCCCATGACGGCATTAGGTGTTTGTTCAGCTTCACCGGTGGTCAAGCGCAGCATGGCACGCTCTGCTTCACGGTCCGGAAACCCTATTTCAATCTCGAGCAAGAACCGGTCGAGTTGCGCTTCAGGCAGCGGGTAGGTGCCTTCCTGTTCAATGGGGTTTTGCGTTGCAAGCACATGGAAAGGACTTGGCAGGTCGTGGCGCGTTCCAGCGACCGTGACGTGATGCTCCTGCATGGCTTGTAACAGGGCAGACTGGGTGCGTGGGCTGGCGCGGTTGATTTCATCAGCCATCAAAAGCTGGGAGAAGATTGGTCCTTCAATAAACCGGAAGGCTCGCGACCCGCTTGCGCTTTCTTCCAGCACCTCAGCGCCGAGGATATCGGACGGTAAGAGATCGGGCGTGAACTGCACGCGCCGCGCGCCAAGCGAAAGCACAGTGCCCAAGGTCTCCACCAGCTTGGTTTTGGCGAGCCCTGGAAGCCCGACCAACAACACATGACCACCACACAGCAGGCCGACCAATGTGTTCTCGATCACCTGCTCTTGACCAAGAATGGTTTTACCAATGGTCTGCTTGGCGACGGAAAGCCGCTCAGACATGGCCTGCGCTTGCTCGGCAATCGCCGCGGTGTCGGCGTCGGTGGGATGATCCAGATCAGTATCGGGCACAGATGGCTCCTGCGAGGTGATAAGGTATTGATTTTTGACGCTGGCGCACACTCAAAAGGCGCACGGCCGATTCTTCCAGCGACATCTTACCCTTATTGTGGCGGTTCATGGCGCCTTTTTGTCAGTCGATCTGCCAGGATGGTTGATCATTGGTCTTGCTCAGCGCGCTAGGCCTTGTGTTCGATTGGTGGCATGGACATGCGGTGGCAAAGCATTGCGACTGCCCCGCGCTCGTCACACCGTGGTAGATAGGGCCTTTGGAGAGATTGGAAACGGCAATGGCAAGGTCATCAGAGGAGAGCGTGGAAACGCCAAGAGCATTTGATGCGTTGCTGCGGGCTGCCGCTTCTGGCAAGCGCAATCCTCCGGTTGAGCAATGGAATCCAGAGCTTTGCGGCGCCATCGATATTCGCATCGCCGCTGATGGCACCTGGCATCATGAAGGGCGACCGATCCGACGCCCGCGCCTTGCCAAACTGTTTTCTTCTGTTCTGCGCAAGGATGAGGATGGCGTGACCTATCTGGTGACGCCCCACGAAAAGCTTTCGATCACCGTCGATGATGCGCCGTTGATCGCGGTCGATTACGCTGCGAAACCTGGCCCAGACGGCGACGTTTTGGTTTTGCGCACCGCAATGGGGGATGTCGTCGAGGTGAATGAGTCTCATCCCATTCGCTTCGCGCAAGAGGTTGGCAGCGAGGGACTGAAACCCTATGTGCTGGTGCGTGGTCGTATCGAAGCGTTGCTCAACCGCGCCACGACCATGGCGCTTGTGAACGATGAGCGCTTTGTTGATCTTACCTCGCAAACCCCGATTTTACGTTCCGGTTCGCAGCGTTTTGCGATCGAGCCGGACGATCTTTGAGCTGGCGATTTTGTAAGTGCTTTGGAAAGACAGACTTTGGCCAACCCTCTCGACTTGGAAAATTCAGTGTCGTCAGCTCTGGAAAGCTTGGATGGTCACCGGCTCGCCAGCGCCTTGTTCGAACTCGCTGGAAACCGACACCCCTTCCGTGTCGTCCAGCGCTGCGGCCACCGATCGCTCCGGTGATCATGTGCTCAACCCTGATTTCTCAGCTTTTCGGCCCAAAGATGGGCTGAAACCGGCTGCGGTCTTGATTGCGGTGGATATGGCCAAGGCTGAGCCGGATGTGACGCTAACCGTGCGCACCGCCACGCTGAGCGCCCATGCTGGGCAGATCGCGTTTCCAGGTGGTCGTGTTGATCCGGGCGAGGGGGCGCAAGAGACTGCCCTACGTGAAGCCATGGAAGAGATTGCCCTTCCACCGAGCGCCGTTGATGTGCAGGGATTCTTGCCAAGCTACGCCTCGCGTACCGGTTATCGTGTTTATCCCGTGGTGGGAGCGCTGGATGGCTTACCGCAACTTCAACCAAGCCCCGCAGAGGTGGACTCCATTTTTCAAGTGCCGCTGGCATTCTTGCTCAATCCACGCAATGCTGAGCGCACAAGTCGCGTGTTTGAGGGCAAGGAGCGCTTCTTTTACACCTACCACTTCGACAATCATGCCATCTGGGGTTTGACGGCAGGCATTGTGCACCACATGTCTGAGCGACTGATCACCCACCTGTCTTAAACGTCCCTTCTCAACTTGGAGCTTTCGCGTGCTGCGCATTGCAATCATCAACCTGGCGCTCTTCCTGGTACCATTCGCCCTCTACCTTTTATGGACAACGGTACGCGGCAAACGCTCTGATATGCCCTTTTATTGGCTTGTCGGTTCTGGTGTGGCGCTGGTGCTGGTGGCGATGATCGCTTTCGCGCAGTTCGAAACCGGTGACGTTACCGGCCAATATGAGCCACCCCGGTTTGAAGATGGCGAGATCGTTCCAGGCCGGGTCGTCGAACCTGTCGAATGAGCGAGCCGCTTCGCGATCTTCTCAATGCGCCGGGCGTCGCCGCCGTTTTTGACGCCATTGTCAAAGATGGCGATGAGGCCTGGCTGGTGGGTGGATGTGTGCGCAACGCGCTTTTGGGCGAAGCACCCAGCGATATCGATGTTGCAACCCAGGCCGAGCCTGAAACTGTCATGGCCCGAGCGGAAGAAGCGGGGCTGAAGGCGGTTCCCACGGGTGTCGAGCACGGCACAGTGACGCTGGTCGTGGACCATACGCCTATTGAAGTCACCACACTACGCCGCGATGTGGAAACCGACGGCCGGCGCGCAGTTGTCGCGTTTAGCCGTGATGTGGTTGAGGACGCTGCCCGGCGCGACTTCACGATGAATGCGCTCTATGTCAATCAACAGGCGGCCCTGCACGATCCGGTGGGTGGTTTGGCTGACCTGGAAGCACGCCGTGTCCGCTTCATCGGCGATGCGGCCACGCGTATCCGTGAAGACTATCTGCGCACGTTGCGCTATTTCCGGTTTTACGGGTGGTACGGCCATGGTGCGCCAGATCGTGACGCCATCAAAGCAATTGTTGCCAACAAGGCTGGCCTTGCTTCGCTGTCAGCTGAGCGCGTCTGGGCCGAATTGAAGAAGATCCTTCTTGCGCCCCACGTCACGCGATCACTGCTTTGGATGCGCCAGACCGGCGTCTATCAGGCTGCGCTGCCAGAAAGCGGCGATATGGACGGCTTTGCCCGCTTTATGCGGCTGGAAGAGGCAACTGGAGTGTACCCCGATCCTCTGCTGCGCTTGATGGCGCTTTTGCCGGCGCAAGCGAGCGAGCGCGTCAAGGCGTTAGCGACCCGTTTGAAACTGTCCGGTGCTGAGCGTGACCGGTTGACGGCTGCCATGGAAACGGATGCCGCGCTCGATAGTCTGGTTCTCTCGGAGCCTAAACCCCTGCGCACCGCGCTTTACCAGCATGGCGAGCGGGCTATCCGTGACGTCTTGATCCTTCAGGCAGCCCGCGCTCTCGATGCTGACCCTGAACAAAACCTGCCCGAAGGAGAGGCGGATCGCGTGACCCGGATGTGGAATCTGGCTGACACGTGGACGAAACCATCTTTGCCGGTTTCAGGCAAAGACCTCATGGCCCGCGGCATTCCATCAGGCCCCCAGCTCGGAACGGCCTTAAAAGTGATGGAAGGGGCCTGGGTTGCGTCTGATTTCTCGATGACACGCGATGAACTTTTGGCGGTTTTGAAAACCTAACCGTTGCCAAGTGCGGCTAGTGCTTCGCCATCCCAACGCAGATAGGTTTTGTCGGTGTCCTGCGCGCCCAAACGTTCGTACAGGGCGCGGGCGCCATCGTTTCCGGCATCAACGGTGAGATCGAAACGTACGCCTTTGCGGCGCACCGTTTCTTTCGCACAGGCCTTAATCAAGGCTTCGCCAACGCCCTCATCACGTGCGGCTTTTGAGACAAAGATGTCCTTCAAAAACCAGGCGGTGTTGAGATTGCCAGCTGGAAACAGTGGGCAGATGACTGCATGGCCAACCAGCGTGGCTTCCTTAAGAGCGATCAGCATGACGCTGTCGCTGTTTGTATCAAACCATTGGGTTAGCCGTCTGCGGACGGTGGCCTCATCAATGGCGTCGTCTCCCAGATAATGGGTTTCCATCTCAAGGCAGAGCGATACCAGGGCAGGCACATCGCTGCGTGTTGCCGCTCGAACGCTGAAACTCACGGAAAGCGAACTTCTGGCGGCATGGAGGAAAGGATGGCATCGACATTGCCACCGGTTTTAAGGCCGAAGATCGTGCCGCGATCGTAAAGCAAGTTGAATTCCACATAGCGCCCGCGTCTCACCAACTGCTCATGGCGCTGTTCCGGCGTAAACGGTGTGTCCCAGTTTTCGCGCACCAGTTTGGGGTAGATATCAGCAAAGCTGCGACCGACCGACTGGGTCAGCGCGAAATCAGCGTCCCAGTTTCCGGAGTTCAGGTAGTCGTAGAAGATGCCGCCGATACCGCGAGGCTCATCGCGATGAGGCAAATAGAAATAATCATCACACCAGGATTTGAAGGCCCCATAATTGGTTTGGGCGTGCCCTTCGCAGGCCATTTCCATCGCTTCATGAAAGGCAATTGTGTCTGGGTCCGTTTGATTGCGCCTTGCGTCCAGCACAGGTGTCAGATCAGCGCCGCCACCAAACCATTGGCGTGTGGTCACCACCATACGGGTGTTCATATGAACCGCTGGGATGTTGGGGTTGTGCAGGTGGGCGATCAGCGAAATGCCCGAGGCCCAGAAGCGCGGGTCTTCATCGGCGCCTGGGATCTGCTCTTGAAACGCTGGCGCAAATGTGCCGTGCACGGTGGAGATGTGCACGCCGACTTTCTCGAACACACGGCCTTTCATCAGGCCCATCGTGCCGCCACCGCCAGGGGCGCCATCATGATTGGTGCGCTCGTGGGGGATGAGTTGAAAGCGACCAGGCTCCAAATCTTCTGCGCCCGGCTTGCCCTCCGCCTCATCTTCAATGCGCTCGAACGCACCGACAATCTGATCACGCAGTTGCGCAAACCAAGCCTCTGCCGTGCCTTTCTTGGCCTCGATGTCATCGGGCAGATTGGTGCTCAATTTGTCAGGCGTGAAAATGGGGGTGAAGCTGGTCATGGATGGTGGCTCCCTGTGCCGGACTGATCCAGTTCGGCAGTTTGAGGCTTGGTTTGTGGAAAGTCGTTGGTCTGGCGCAAAGCCTCGCCGATAACCAGGGCGGCGCTCACGGCCATGTTGAGCGACCGTGCGCTCTCAGCCATGGGGATAGTGAGGCGCGCGTCGGCGCGTTCGTGTAGCCAGTCAGGTGCACCAGAGGTTTCCCTGCCCATCACGATCATATCGCTCTTTTGGAAGCTGAAATCAGTGTAGGGCATGGTCGCGCGTGTTGTCATCAAAATGAGGCGTGGCGCTGTCCATGCGTTGGCGGTGCAAAACGCATCAAAATCCACGTGAACGTGGGTCAATGCTTTGTCACGATAGTCCATGCCAGCTCGGCGCAGCGCACGATCATCCATGGAAAAGCCCGTTGGGCCAATAACATGCACAGGCACTGACAGACAGGCTGACAAGCGCATCAAAGTGCCGGTGTTGGCGGGGATTTCAGGCTGAAAGAGAGCGAGTGAAACCAAGGCAATCGCCGTAGAGAACCGGTGGTGAGAACGAGGCCCCTTCTTCTACACGCATCGGCCAGCAGTGCGAGGTAAAAGATGCGATGATTATCTCAACCCTTGGCAGAATAGACTAGGGATTGGTTTCTTGTGCTTTGCCACCCATCGACTAGTGGACAAGCGCGGCACGCAACAGCTATGAGCAGCCACCTGTTGAGCCACGCGGAATGCGGCGATATGCCTGCATGCCAAGGCGTGCCTGATTCTTTATAGCGTCTCTGCTCTTCAGAGTATGGAATTCTACTTGATTTTGCGCACGGACAGCGCAACCCACCGGACAGTTGCTACGAAGGATGACGAAGTTGTCGACTGAAGCCCAGACACAGGACGAGCCGACCCGGCGCGACTTTCTTTTCATTGCTACGGCTGCCATGGGCGCCGTCGGCGTTGGTGGCCTGGCATGGCCCTTCATCGCCCAGATGAACCCGGACGCTTCGGCGCTAGCGCTTTCAACCAGCGAAGTGGATGTCGGGTCCATGCAGCCGGGCGAACAGGTGTCGGTGATGTGGCGTGGTAAGCCGGTGTTTATCCGCTATCGCACCGAGGAAGAGATTGCTGAGGCCGAGGCTGTGGATGTGTCGGACTTGCCCGATCAATCTGCACGTCTAGACGTTGATCCAGATGCTCCGGCGACAAACGAGGCGCGTTCTGTGGCGGAAAATCCGGCGATGATTTTGATGCTGGGCGTGTGTACTCACCTGGGCTGTATTCCTCTGTCGGAAGCCGGTGATTTCGGTGGCTGGTTCTGTCCTTGCCACGGTTCGCACTACGACACAGCTGGCCGCATTCGTCGTGGGCCGGCACCGGAGAACCTGCCTATCCCGCAGTATGAGTTCATTTCAGACACAACCATTCGCATCGGCTAAGCCGATCCCAATCTTTCGATTGAAAGGTTTTTAGGAGACCCCTTTATGGCTGGACCTTCAACCTACGTTCCAAAGAGCGGTGTCGAGCGTTGGCTCGATGCGCGCTTGCCTGTCGTGCGGATGATGCACGGACAGTTTGTTGAGTTCCCGATCCCACGGAACCTCAACTATATGTACACGTTTGGTGGCATTTTGATGATCATGCTGGTGTCGCAGATCATCACCGGCATCGTGCTTGTTATGCACTATACACCGCATGCCGATATGGCCTTCAATTCCGTTGAGCATATCATGCGCGATGTGAATTATGGCTGGCTTTTGCGCTATATGCATGCCGTTGGCGCATCGATGTTCTTCGTTGCGGTCTACCTGCACATTTTCCGTGGCCTTTACTACGGCTCCTACAAAGAGCCGCGTGAGGTCCTGTGGATCCTGGGTGTGATCATCTACCTGTTAATGATGGCAACGGCTTTCATGGGCTATGTGCTCGTTTGGGGTCAGATGTCCTTCTGGGGTGCCACCGTGATCACCAACTTTTTCTCGGTCTTCCCGGTCGTTGGCGAAACGCTGGTGCAATGGCTATGGGGTGGCTTTGCTGTCGATAACCCGACGCTTAACCGCTTCTTCTCGCTGCACTATCTGCTGCCTTTCATGATCTTCGGCGTGGTGATCCTGCACGTTTGGGCGCTGCATATCACCGGTCAGACCAACCCGACTGGTGTTGAAGTGAAGCAGAAGTCCGATACGGTACCATTTACGCCCTATGCGACGGTCAAAGACCTGTTCGCGATGGTCGTGTTCTTTGTCCTGTTTGCCTACTTCTTATTCTTCCTGCCGAACTATCTCGGACACGCCGATAACTACATTGAGGCCAACCCGCTGGTGACCCCGGCGCACATCGTGCCTGAGTGGTACTTCCTGCCGTTCTACGCCATTTTGCGTGCTGTGCCTTCAGCTCTGGGCGGCGTGCTCTTGATGTTCGGCGCGATTGTGGTGCTGTTCTTCCTTCCATGGCTCGACACGTCCAAAGTGAAGTCCGGCGCCTTCCGCTCGGTGTGGTTCAAAGCTGCCTTCTGGCTGTTTGCCATCAATGCGGTGTGGCTTGGTTGGCTTGGCTCGAAGCCTGCTGAAGGCTGGTATGTGCCAGCCATGCAGTTGGGCACGGTTTACTACTTCGCCTACTTCCTGATCATTCTGCCGCTTTTGGGTCTGTTCGAAACACCCAAACCTCTGCCTGCATCGATCACGGAAGCTGTGTTGAAGAAAAACGGCAAAAGCGTTGCATCAGGATCGGGTCAACCGGCTGGCGCAACAGCGGCACCGGAAACCAAGGGTTAATCGGCGATATCGCCAATAGGAGACGTTTATCCATGGCTTTCTTTTCAAGCCGCATCTTGAAGACCCTGGCTGCCGCTGCCTTGGCAGTGGCCCTGCCAGCAACAGGTGCTCTTGCTGCCGGTGACTCCAAAGCACCTCGCATGCAGGACTGGTCGTTCGCTGGCATCTTCGGTACTTACGATACTGCTCAGTTGCAGCGCGGATTTCAGGTGTACACTGAGAACTGCTCGGCCTGTCACGCGCTGAGCCGCATCGCCTTCCGCAACCTGATGGAACCAGGCGGCCCTGAGTTCTCCGAAGCTGAGGTTCGCGCCATTGCGGTCAACTATTTTGTGACTGACGGCCCGGATTCATTCGGCGAAATGTTTGAGCGCGAAGCTCGGTTGTCGGATCGTTTCCCACCACCGTTCCCGAACCGCGAAGCGGCTGTGGCGGCAATGGGCGCTTACCCACCAGACTTTTCGCTGCTTGCCAAAGCACGGGCACCGACCCGCGGTTTCCCCGGCTTCGTGATCGACATCTTCACCGGTTATGCTGAAAACGGCCCGGATTACATCTACTCGCTTCTGACGGGCTATGAAGATCCGCCAGCAGACGAGGAAGCGCCAATCGGTCTGAACTACAACCCGTATTTCATTGGCGGTGAGTGGATTGCGATGGCACCGCCCTTGTTTGAAGGCATGCACGCTTATGGGGACGGTTCGCCAGAAACGATCTCGCAGTATGCGCAAGATGTTGCCGCGTTCATGATGTGGGCAGCTGAACCACACTTGAATGCTCGCAAGGAAATGGGTTTCCGCGTGTTGGCGTTCCTGGTGATCTTTGGTGGTCTGGTTTACATGACCAAGCGTCGTGTCTGGAGCGCAGTCGACCACTGATCGTTCGATCTTTCTGATCCTCAAGCCGCCCTTGGGTCTACCATGGGCGGCTTTTTTGTGGGCTGATCTCTGTTGACCTTGGTTGGCCTTTTCACACGGTGAGCTCGCGACTAGGGTACCCCGGTTTGCCGCGCATTCGCGCCTGTTTTCCCTGATGGAGTTCCGCTTTGGCTATCCAACCCGACCCGACCCTTGAGTTGGCGATCCGCACCATTGTCGATTACCCCAAGCCCGGCATCAGTTTTCGAGACATCACCACCCTTCTAGGCGATGCACGTGCCTTTCGCCGAGCTGTCGATCAGCTGGTTCAACCCTATGCTGGGCTGAAGATTGACAAGGTCGCAGGCATCGAAGCGCGTGGGTTCATCCTTGGGGGTGCTGTGGCACATCAGATTTCGAGCGGGTTTGTGCCCATCCGCAAGAAGGGCAAGCTGCCGCACGAAACGGTGCGCATCGCCTACAGTCTTGAGTACGGCATCGATGAAATGGAGATGCACAAGGATGCAATTGAGCCGGGCGAAAAGGTTGTCGTGGTTGATGATCTGATTGCCACTGGTGGGACGGCAGAAGCGGCGATCAAGCTGCTCCAATCCATTGGTGCTGAGGTGGTGGCGGCCTGCTTCATCATCGATCTGCCGGACCTTCAAGGGGCAAAAAAGATCGAAGCGCTTGGCGTGCCCGTGCATGCGCTGATGGAGTTCGAGGGAGACTGACGCCTTCTTTCGAGTGGGCTGATGTGCGCTTTGAGCTCAAACCCTTCTCCTTTGTCCCTGCGACATCGTTCTCTGTGCTTGTCGCCGAGCATAGGGAAAGGATTCTAATGCGCATCGCGGTAACTGGAGCGCATGGGACTGGTAAAACGACGCTTGTTGAAGACCTGGCACAGGCTTCGGACTCGTTCGATGCCGTCCCCGAGCCGCTTTTTGTTTTTGAAAGCGACGCCGCTTTCGTCGACGGTCCCAACTTAGAAGACTTTGAGGAGCAGCTCGATCAGAGCTGCGACTTGATCCTGAAGGCGTCAACAAACAGCGGCCTCATTTTTGATCGCTGCCCCATCGACTATCTTGCCTATCTGGAGGTGGTGAGTGATGCGGAAGGTTTTGAGTGGACGCCTTCGGCCAAGCTGCTTGCCCGTATCGAGCGAGCCATGGGAACCTTTGATCTCATCATCTTCGTCCCCCTTCTGGACAATGACGAAATTGCGGAGAACATTGAGTATCCGCAGCTGCGTCGAGAGATCGATGCACGACTGACGTCCATGCTGCGAGACGACGATTTCGGTTTCTTCGAGAACGGCCTCTCCTTATTGGAGGTTTTTGGATCGCGAGAGCAACGTGTAGCCAAAATCCTTGATGGATTGGCTACGAACGCCTGACGGCTTATCAATGTCAGCGGCAGCGTTGGTTTGGCAATGGCGACAACGACCATCATCCCTTTTTGCTCTGTTCCTTCGGAACAACCGCTTATCCAGCAAACTGCAAATACCAAAAGAGTGGCACTGCCAGATAAGCGAGTACGCAAAGGGCCAGCAATGCCCGGACCCAAAGTACCTTGAAGCGGAAGAACAGGATCGCCGCCAGCGTGATACCCAAAGCAGCTTCAAACGCGCCAAAAGCACGGCCATGATAGGCGTTATCCCAATAGGAAACGGGAGAGCGAAAGCGCCAATCCGTTAGAGGCCAAAAGTGCGGATGTGCATCGTCCACATGAACGGGAAAATCTCCTGCCAGATGGGTGAGGGCAGCCAGACCGAGCACAGTGAGTGTCGGAAGTGCGGGCAGGGGCCTTCCGGTACGCCAGCGCGCATAGGTCCAAGCGGCCAACGCAATCGCGGCACAAAGCGGGGCAGAGTTGCCGATGGCCGTGAGGGTGAGCATAGGCTCAGAGAAGTAGATCTCGCGCCACAACACCTCTTGCGGCACGCCTGTGAGCACAGCCCAACCAAACAGAGCGAAGATCGCCGCATCGGGCAACAGCGCACCGATGATTAGCGCGGTGTTGCGTTTGGGCTGGTCAGGTTTGGCGAAGATGGCAGCGGCAACAAGCAGATGGGTCTGTGTGTTCACGCCGCAATGCCCAGCTTGCCTGGGTCGGTGACCCTAGGTGTTGAACTTAAAGAGCAGGACGTCGCCATCTTGAACGACGTACTCCTTGCCCTCATCGCGAGCTTTACCGGCTTCCTTGGCGGCTGTCTCGCCCTTCAAGGTCACATAATCGTTATAGGCGATGGTCTGGGCGCGGATGAAACCCCGTTCAAAGTCGGTGTGGATGACACCGGCGGCCTGGGGAGCCTTGGTGCCTTGTGTGATGGTCCAGGCACGGGTTTCTTTGGGGCCGGCGGTGAAATAGGTCACCAGGCCAAGCAGTGCGTAGCCCTCGCGGATCAGGCGATCGAGGCCTGCTTCTTCCAGTCCGAGGGTCTCTAGAAACTCAGCCTGCTCCTCAAGCGGCAGCACGGCCACTTCGGCCTCAATGGCTGCGGAAATGGCCACAGCGCGCGCGCCGGTGGCCTTGGCGTGGTCAAACACTTTGGCGGAGTAGCCGTTGCCTTCACCGGCGGCGTCTTCCTCAACATTGCAGACGTAGAGGATGGGCTTGGAGGTCAGCAGGCTCAGCCCCTGGAAGGGCTTTTCTTCTTCCGGTGTAAGCTCGGCCAAACGCGCAGGCTTGCCATCCTGGAGCAGGCCAAGTGCCTTCTCCATAAGTGGCACCATCTGAAGTGCTTCCTTGTCTTTGCCAGACGCTTTCTTGCGCATGGCGACAACGCGCTTTTCCAGGCTTTCCAAATCAGAAAGCATCAGCTCGGTTTCGATGGTGTCGATATCGGCCAGCGGGTCGATCTTGCCATCGACATGGGTGATATCTTCGTCCTCAAAGCAGCGCACCACGTGCACGATGGCGTCGACTTCACGAATGTTGGCGAGGAACTGATTGCCCAACCCTTCGCCGGATGCAGCGCCGCGCACCAGGCCAGCAATGTCAACAAAGGTGATCCGCGTCGGGATGATCTCTTTGGAGGTCGCAATCCCAGCGATCTCGCTCAGGCGTGGATCGGGCACCGCTACATCGCCGGTGTTCGGCTCAATGGTGCAGAACGGATAGTTGGCCGCTTGTGCTGCCGCTGTTTTGGTCAGCGCGTTAAAGAGTGTCGATTTGCCGACATTTGGCAGTCCGACGATGCCGCATTTGAAACCCATCGGGCTCTCTTTCTCTAGTCTTTGTTACCGAGCAGCTTTTTCAGCATGTCGGCCATCGGGCCCTTGGTGGGCATGTTCGGTTTGGTGGTTTGTCGGGCCTGACGGATGTGCGATTGGCCGCCACCGGTGGGCTTGGGTTTTGCCGGTTGCTGGTCAGCTTTCTTTGCCTTTTCAGGCCGAAAGCTCGCCGTCGCCTCATTCAGCCGCGCGTTGAGGTCGCTGTCTTTGCCGTCGAGGGCAAGGTCAATGGATCGCGCAATCTCATCTGTGAGTGCGTCCACCCAGGGCTGATCGGCTTTGGGGAAGTCTTTGAGCACGTAGCCGGAGACCAAGTCTTTGTGGCCTGGGTGGCCAATGCCAAGACGAATGCGGCGATAGTCCTTGCCGAGGTGGGCATCGAGGCTTTTCAGCCCGTTATGTCCGCCGTGGCCGCCGCCAGTTTTGATGCGGGTGCGACCGGGGTCGAGATCCAACTCATCGTGGATCGTTGTCACATCGCTAGGTTCAAGTTTGTAGAAGCGCGCGATTTCGCCTGCGGCTTGGCCGGAGAGGTTCATGAATATCTCTGGCTTGGCAAGCAGCACCTTGTGGGTGCCGATACGCCCCTCGCTAACCTGCGCGGAGAAACGCGAACGCCACGGCGAGAAGCCGTGGCGCGCATGGATGGCATCAACGGCCACAAAGCCGATATTGTGCCGGTTGTTGGCGTACTGACTGCCTGGATTGCCAAGGCCCACAAGCAGATGCATGGCTTGCCTCGTCTAGGTCGACAGACGCAACGAGGAGCTTACTCCTCGTCCTCTTTCTGGTTGGTGGCTGGCACCTCAACACTTGCCTCTTCGCCTTCAGCTTCCTCGTCCTCTTCAGACTTCAGAGCAGCCGGTGCGGCGATGGTGGCGATCACGAAATCACGGTCTGTGATTGTTGGTTCGGCGCCATCAGGCAGCGTGATGTTGGAGATGTTGAGCGTGTCGCCAACTTCTGCCGTCGCAAGGTCGAGCTCCAGGAACTCTGGGATGGCGTTGGCTGGGCAGTTCAGCTCCACCTCGTGGCGCACAACGTTCAACACGCCACCGGCTTTGAGGCCTGGGCAGGTTTCTTCGTTGAGGAAGTGCACTGGGATGTTGACGGTCAGCGTGGAGCCTTTGGACACACGCAGGAAGTCGACATGCATGGGGAAATCGCGCACGGGATCGAGCTCAAAGTCTTTCGCGATCACCTGGTGCTTTTCACCATCTACGTCGATCGTGCCGACTGTGGTCATGAAACCACCGCCGTGGATCAGCAAGTTCACTTCCTTGTAGGGCAGCGCAACCGGGATCGGGTCTTTTTTGTCGCCGTAGATCACGGCGGGCAGCTTGGCCTCGCGTCGCAGAGCACGGGCAGCTCCCTTGCCGACCCGTTCGCGCCGCGTGCCAGCCAGTTCATAGCTCTCACGCATGGCATTTCTCCAATGATACAATAAAAAACGCCGGACAATCCGGCGATCCATCCACGCGTGCCTCCAGGGGGGTCTGGCGCGGACGCCGGTCTATAACGCCCTTTTGTGTGCGATGCAAATAGGGCGCTTGGCAAGATCTAGCCTGTCATTGCCCTGTCATGACGGCTCGCCTAGGACAGGGCATGACAGTAGACGCTTCTTCTGCTCCATCGGCGCACGAGCCGGCCAGTTTTGGCGAGGTGACGGCCGCGTTTGCCCGTATCGGCTTTTTGTCGTTTGGCGGCCCGGCAGCTCAAATCGCGCTCATGCACAAAGTGGTGGTGGATGAGAAAAAGTGGTTGCCTGAAGATCGCTTCTTGCACGCGCTGAACTACTGCATGCTGTTGCCAGGCCCTGAAGCGATGCAGCTTGCCACCTATATCGGATGGTTGTTGCAAGGCGTGCGTGGCGGCCTGATCGCCGGTGCGCTGTTTATCCTGCCTGGTTTCTTGGTGCTGCTGGGATTGGCGACGCTTTACGTCACGCTCGGGGATGTGCCTGCGGTTGAAGGTCTGTTGTTTGGTCTACAGGCGGCTGTCCTTGCCATTGTGCTGCAAGCGCTGATCAAGCTGTCACAAAAAACACTCACATCGCCTCTGGCCGCCGCCTTAGCGTTGGCGGCGTTTACGGCGCTGTACGTTTTTGATGTGCCGTTTCCGCTCGTCATCGGGGTTGCTGCGCTGCTTGGGGTTGCTGTTTGGGGGCGGGGACAGGGCACGTCCATTGAGACACCTGTCGCTGCCAATGCAGAACGCAATGCTTCGTCCCTTCGCGCGGCGATTGTCTGCGCGGGTTTGTGGTTGCTGCCCTTGGTGTTGCTTGTGCTCGGCTTGGGTTTGCAGAGCCTGTGGGCGCAGCAGGCACTGTTCTTCTCGTGGACGGCGATCATCACCTTTGGCGGTGCGTATGCGGTGCTTGCCTACATCACCCAGGTTGTGGTGCAGGATTTTGCCTGGCTTTCCACCGCAGACATGGTGACCGGTTTGGGGCTTGCTGAATCCACACCAGGCCCGCTTATTCTGGTGCTGGTGTTTGTCGGCTACGTGGCTGCGGCGCAGGCAGGACTTGGTCTGGATCCGGTGTTGGCTGGTCTTCTCGGTGGCACGCTGACGCTGTGGTTCACCTTCCTGCCGTGCTTTGTCTGGATTTTTCTCGGGGCGCCTTTTGTGGAACGCACGCGCGAAATTGTTTGGCTGAAAAATGCGTTGCGCGGAGTTACATCAGCTGTGGTCGGTGTGATCGCCTCGCTGGCGGTCTGGTTTGCGATTCAAGTTCTCTTTGATGTGGTGAGCGCGGTGAATGTTGGGCCGGCCAGCCTGCCTGCACCCATGCTCTCCAGTCTCAACATCGAGGCGCTTGTGATCGCTTTGATCGCTGGGGTCTTGTTGATCGGCTTAAAACGCGGACTGTTCACAACGCTTGGCTTCTGCGCTGCTCTCGGCGTGGCGCTGACGCTTTTCGCTTAGCTCAGTTTTTCCAGTGCCTTGGCCATGCGCGGCTTGAAGCTTTCGGTGCCGTAACGGGCAACGAACATCTCCAATGATTCCTTCACGACATGATTGCGTTCGTGCTGGCTGACATTGTCGCGCACCTGAAACATCAGTTCATAAAAATAGACAGACCGTGCCAGTTGCCAGAGCTGATTTGCAGCAAATGCCTTGTCGGGGATGATGAGGTCCCCGGCTTCTTCAGCGCACTCAAACAAGGCGCTCAATTGTTTGGTCATGGCGACGGCAGCGCTCAGGAAGAAGGCATGACCAACATGGGGAAAGCGCGCCGCTTCGGCGACGCATGTGCGGTAGACGGCTTGAGCTAGTGGCGAGACCATAAACGTCACCGCCATTTTGCCACCTTCGATCAGTGCTTCTTCGGTTGATAGGTTGAGCGTGAGCGCCCCCAGTTTCTCACGTTGCTGCACGCAGCGCCGATCGATGACCGCGCGGAACAGTGCTTCTTTGTCGTGAAAATACTTGTAAAGCGTGGCTTTGGAGATCTCCGCCTTCAAGACGATGTCATCAACGCTCGCACCCGCATAGCCATGGGAAAGGAAGATCTCCTCGGCTGCGTCCAGCAACTGATCTTCTTTGCGACCGACCGGTTTGCGGTTCATCGCATCGTCCAGGGCATGCAGCACCCGGCTTGGTACATGGTCGGTCGTGATGGTGTCGCTTGCGGCTGGTGCGGATGAGGCGTCAGTCATGGATCCGGATCTTTGATGCGAGGCTGGGGTACGTGGCTGGCGAATTGGTCACAAAACTAAAACAAACTGTTTAGTTCATTTTCTCATTGACCTTAGCGCATCCGTGTGGCATTTGTCCATCAACTGAACCAAACGGTTTAGTTCATTACAACCCTGAACTCATATTTGGAGAAACCCAATGAAACGTTTTGCTCTCACCCTCGTCGCCGCATCTTTGGCAGCTGGCATCGCTGTTGCTCCGGCACTCGCTGACAACGGTTCAGAAACCTACATCGACACCACAGTTCTTTCGGTCGATCGCAACAATGGTATGATGAACCTGGCGAACGGAACCACGCTCGATCAGTCTATCGAATGGTTTGCAATGCCTTCACAGGCTGCTGCGGGCGACAAAGTTCGTGTGATCATCGACCACAACAATGAATTGGATCGTGTGGTCGTGCTGCGTTAAGGACCTACCTATGACGCTGGACAGGCAGGCGGGCTCACTCCATTGATCCTGCCTGCTTTCCTTGTCCAAATGGCTGGAGGCTTTTTTCGCTCGTACCTGATGAGGAGTTTCCATCATGAGACACGCCGTTCGCCTTGTCGCCGTTTGGACGCTCGCCTTTGGTATGCAGCTGGGGCCTTCTGCGGCTGATTTCTGGAATTGGGACGACGAGGAATACTCCGTCCACACGCAGATTGTTGGCCAAAACACGCAGACCGGCGAGCTCTTTCTCGCCAACCGTATGGTCCTCGACCAGCGCATCGAGCACTTCGTTTTTGTCGATCAGGTGGGGGTCGGCGACCGTGTGCGGCTGGTGTTTGATGACACCAACTATCTTCGGCGTGTTTACCGCCTACCTTAAGCGAAAAGGCTGGAGACCGATTTTTCCAGCGCTGTGCGCATAATCGCTTCGCCCAGCAATCCCGCCACTGTGACGATCCGAATGTTGTGGGCGTTTTTCACAGCCTCAGTGGTCTCAATCGTGTCGGTGGTGACCAGCTCTTTGAGGTTGGAGCCGGCAATACGTGTCACGGCACCGCCTGAGAGCACACCATGGGTGATGTAGGCGGAGACCTCTTTAGCGCCCATGCTAAGCAGTGCATCAGCTGCGTTGCAGAGTGTACCGCCTGAGTCGACGATATCATCGACCAGCAGGCAGGACATGCCATCCACCTCGCCGATCACATTCATCACTTCAGATTCGCCTGGACGATCACGGCGTTTGTCGACAATCGCCAGGGGCGCATCGACACGCTTGGCTATGGCACGGGCGCGCACCACACCGCCGACATCTGGCGAGACAACCGCCAATGGCCCATTGGAGGTGTAGTGATCCATGATGTCTTTGGAAATCACCGGCTCAGCAAACAGGTTGTCTGTCGGGATGTCGAAGAAACCTTGGATTTGTCCTGCATGCAGATCAATGGTGAGCACACGGTCTGAACCAGCTTCGGTAATGAGATTGGCCACAAGTTTGGCGGAGATCGGTGTGCGCCCGGCGGTGCGGCGATCTTGGCGGGCATAGCCGAAATAGGGAATCACCGTGGTGATGCGTTTGGCGGAGGAGCGGCGCAACGCATCGACCAGAATCAGCATCTCCATCAGATTGTCGTTGGCCGGAAAGCTCGTCGATTGGAGAACGAAAACGTCCTCACCACGCACATTTTCCTGAATTTCAACGAAAATTTCTTTGTCGGCAAAGCGTCGGACATCGGCTTTGCAGAGCGGCACATCGAGATAGCCCGCAATGGCATTGGCCAGCGCAAGGTTGGAGTTTCCGGCGACAAGCTTCATGTGGGCGGTCCTGAACGGGGAAGGTCGCCGGTGTGTTAGCGAAAGGGTCCGTTAGAGTCCATGCACCGCTTTGGGTGTATGTGAGAGAAGTGTTAGCATCGCAGCGCGGAGCCGCTATTTTGCTAGCTTGGGTTTTGTTGAAGCCACTGCATCATGCGACCTGCCACATCATCGGCAATCGTCTGCGTGGTTGCTGGGTCAACCAGCGCCCAGCCATCGGGACCTGAGCGCGGGATCGCTTGAGACCCAGAAACACGATGGCGAAGCGTGCCGCGCGCATCGAAAATATCAAACACGTAGATCACTGACGTCGTCTGATCACCTGGGATGGCGCTCACCTGCGAGCGCACGACAAACTGAGCCGTTTCATCACCGAAGAAGGCAAGCTGCATGCCACGGCGATAGGTGGCGTCATCGATGGCATCAAACAGCTGTGTCGCGTTTGGTTCCGGTGCGGTGGTTATCGGTGCCAGCGAGACGCGCGGCCATTGCGGGACAGCCGGTGCAAGGCCCGGCGCAACCGATTGCGGCTGCAGGCCTGCTTGAACGGCGTCCTGTAGCGTTTCGCGCGCCGTGCCGCCCGAAGCGTCTAGGTTTTGGGTGCGAGAGAAGTCTTGGCCCAAGGTGTTTTGGCCAGAAAAGTCCTGCAGCGTGGAGGTCTGTGACGGGTTGGTGGAAATCGATCCAGGTTGCAACGTTCCAGGTTGTACGGTTCCCGGCTGCGATGATGTGGGGCTTAGCGTGCTTGGTTGCTGCGCCGTTTGGAACGGCTGCGACCCGGCAGACGTGCCCAAAGGCTGTGCTGTGACCGTACCTGGTAGGGGTGCCGTTTGAACCTGCGTAACAGGCTGCGGGGTGACGGGGCTTACTCTGTCGAGTGACCCTGGGCCTTCAGGCGACGCGCAGGCACTCAAGCCCAGCAGGGCAGCAAAAAGGACGGCGCGGTGTAACAAGGGCGTACTCGACTCAAACTGGCAGGTTCATAGGCGAACCGGCTTTATCGCGGCTTAGCTCTACCACGTCCAGGGTTAAGCATTTTCTTCTCTGGGTTGTGGGTGTGTCAGCATAATGGCGCTGGCGAGGCGCCCATAGTCGGGTTCGCCCAAATGCGTGCTGCGGCGGTAGCTGTAGAATAGGTCTGGTTCGCTGTAGGTGCAGCGATTGAGACTGCTGGCCGTAACACCAGCCTTGCCCAAACGATCCATCGTGTAGGCTGGCAGATCGAACATGAAATGCCCCTCGCGTTCAGAGGGAATGAAATAGCGGGCGTTGTCCTGATCATGCTCGACGAAGCGTGCCAGATACTCCGCGCCGACCTCATAGGCTTTGGCGCTGATGGACGGACCAAGCGCGGCTTTGATGTTGGCGCGGGTGGCACCTTCAGCTTCCATCTGGTCGATCGTTGCTTCGATGATGCCCGTCATCGCGCCTTTCCATCCGGCATGCGCGGCGCCGACAACACCGGCTTGTTCATCGGCAAAAAGGATAGGACCGCAGTCAGCAGCCTGGGCACAGATCACCAAGCCAGGTGTTGCCGTCACGATGGCATCAGCACGCGGAGCAGCGTTCGATTGCCACGGCACAGCTGTGCGGATGCAGGTGGCGCTGTGATGCTGGTAGACGGTTAGGAACGCATCGCCGCCGAGAAAAGCGAGAATGCGAGCACGGTTCACCTTCACATGGGGAACATTGTCCCGTGAACCAAGCCCCGTGTTCAAGCTGTCATAGATGCCCATCGATACCCCGCCTTGGCGGGTGAAGAAACCATGGCGAATGCCTGTCATCGCCGTCAAAGCAGGGTCTAGAAGCGGCTTGAGGGCTTGGCTCATACGGTTTCCTTTGGGGCTGAAAAAGGCGCGAGGCCAGGAAAGGGGATCGGTGCGCTGGCAATGCCGAGGACTTTGAAAAGCTTGCCCATCGCCGTATCGCCAGCAAGCCTTTCCACTGCAAGGCTGATGGCTTCTTGGGCATCGGCCGCACGGCCTGCTCCCAAGGCACCAGCGCGCTGCAACAGGCCAAGATCAAGCAAAAACTGGCCCTGCTCGGCAGCTGCAAGGTGGGTGAGACCGCCACGTTCAGCAAGCGTTGCCAGGTGTGCAAAATCCACATGGGCGGTGAGGTCGGCTCTGCCAGGCTCACCAAGTGGATTCACTTTCTGGTGAGCACGTACCGCTTGCAAGGTGTCGCCCGTGCCTGGTTGCAGAGCTCCATAGTCGATGATGAGGCCCGCTCCGCCATGGCCAGAAAGATGGCTGGCAAGTTGCCGCATCATGACATCTTGCGCTGGGCTGTGTTCCACCACGGTGCCGGGCGGCATGTCACGAATTGGTTTGGGTGGCGGCAACGGCGTTGGGTCCACGCCGAATACCAGTGCGCCTTGCCCATCCAGACCAATCTTGCGCGCATTCCATCCTTTGGGGGTGCGCACCCATTGGTTGGTTGGCAGTGCATCAAAAAATTCATTGGCCACAAACAGTGTGGGCAAATTTGGCAAGCCGTCGAGGACCGTGTGATGGGTGGGTGAAATGTCCAGGGGCTTCAACGCCTCCACCTGCTTGCCGCGAAGAGCAGGGCTGGTTTCGACCAGGTGGACGGCACAAGCGTCCATAAAAGGTTCGTCTAACGCTGCGATGCGAAGCACGTCGGCCATCAGCGTACCACGACCCGGGCCAAGCTCCACCAAAGCGAATGGGTTTGGAGCGCCCAACCGGTGCCAGGCCTCGACCAGCCAGGCGCCGATCAACTCGCCGAAAAGCTGACTGATCTCAGGTGCGGTGGTGAAATCGCCACTCAATCCAAGCGGGTCGGCTTTGGTGTAGTAGCCATGTTCGGGATGGCTGAGACAGAGCTGCATATAGCGACCCACGGTGATCGGGCCGCTGGTTTCGATCTCGGTGCGAACGAGGGAGGAGAGTTCCGTCATACAGACCGCTACACAATGGCGCTCGCCGGAGCTCGGCGCGCAAGTGCAATCAACACAAGACCGGCAACAATCATCGGCAGTGAGAGCAACTGGCCCATGGTGATGATTCCACCAATCAGCCCAATGCCCGGATCAAAGGCGCGGACATACTCCACCAGAAAACGGGCGATGCCATAGCCTGTGGTGAAAACACCGCCGACAAGGCCTGGGCGTTTCAGCCCGCCCAGACGAATGGCGATAGCGCAGGCCACGAGCAGAACGACACCTTCTCCAAAAGACTGGTAGAGCTGGCTCGGGTGGCGCGGTTGATCATCAGCGGTGGGGAACACCATGCCCCATGGCAGGTCTGTTGGGCGGCCCCAAAGCTCTGCATTGATGAAGTTGGCCAGACGGCCAAAGAACAGGCCGATGGGCGCGGCAGCACCGATGATGTCGAACAAAGAGAGAGCGCTGGTTTTCTTGGTGCGGGCGAAAAAGATCATGGCGACAATCACGCCGAGTAACCCACCGTGAAACGCCATGCCGCCCTGCCAGACATAGAAAATGCTTATGGGATCAGCAAGAAAGCGGGCCGGTTCGTAAAAGAACACATAGCCGAGGCGACCGCCGACGATCACGCCAATCGTGGCCCAGGTTAAGAAGTCATCGACATCCTCAGGCGTGTAAGGTGCGCCAGCGGCGGGCCAAAGCTGCGGGCGCTGAACCAACCGGCGCACATACCACCAGCCGCCCACCAACCCGGCGATGTAGGCCAGTGCGTACCAGCGAATCGCAAAAGGACCGACCTCGATGAGAACCGGGTCAATGACCGGAAAAGCCAGGGCTGGAAGGGTGGTGAAGGTGATCATAAAGTGTGCGTCTGCCCGTAATGTGTTGGTCTGATGGTGCGCCGTTTTGCCCCCTCTCTTGCATGAACGCGGCGGGTGAACCATATGTTTTCGAGCGCTGGTGGCGCCCCGTTTGAAAAAGGACCATTTCTTCATGACCCAATCGAACAGCCGTTTGTTTGACGATCTTGGCCGCTTGATGACGGATGCAGCAGGACTTGCTGATGGCGTGCGTCGTGAGGTGGAAACCGTTGCTCGCTCGCAGATGGAGCGGATGGTTGCCACGATGGATCTGGCCCGCGAGGAAGATGTTGATATCCTGCGGGAGATGGTGGCCACCCAACGCACAGCCAATGAGGCGCTTGAAGCACGTGTTGCTGCTTTGGAAGAGCAGGTTACCCAGCTCTCGTCGGCAAGCCCTGTAGAAAAATCAGACGCTTAAGCGGGCTTTGCCGCTATACATTTTTTCAGTCATCCACAGTGGGTCGTGAAGTTGTTCACGGGTAATGCCGCGCTTGCGCGCTGGTAAGCTTGCGTGTGGGGTGCCGAGCGCGCGCTGCTGACTTATAGTTGACGTACCGAAAGATTCGCTTGCTCCGGGTGCCTTGTCTGCTTGGTCCCGGCAAAGGATAGGCAGTATGTCGCTTGCCGATTTTGAGGCTGATCGCCTCAACCATCCCGTCGATGTTGTCGAACACTTGGCCTCGCTCAATGAGTGGGCGTTTGAGCGTTCCAGCGACCATGAGATCACCATCTCCGTGGAAGGGTCTTGGTCGTCCTATCACGTCTCCTTCTCTTGGATGGAAGACTATGAAGCGCTGCATTTGGCGTGTGGGTTCGACCTGAAAGTGCCGCCCACTCGATTGGGCGAAGTGACCAAGCTGCTCGCGTTAGTCAATGAACAGCTTTGGATTGGCCATTTCGATCTTTGGCGTGACCAATCGGCCATCGTGTTTCGCGCAACGCTGCTTTTGAGCGGTGGGGCCGATGCGACACCGCAACAATGTGCGCGCATGTTGGAGTCGGCTGCCGAGGTTTGCGAGCGCTATTATGAAGCGTTCCAATATGTCGTGTGGGCAGGCAAGAGTGCACAGGATGCTTTGTCCGACGCACTGTTTGAGACCGCTGGCGAAGCGTAAGCACGATGGCTGCTTTTGAAAGCACCGTGGTGATCGGCGCCGGTAAGATGGGCGGCGCTTTGGTGGATGGTTGGATCACCCAAGGGATCGATCCAGCAACCATTCACTTGGTTGATCCTGCTCTTGCTGGGGATGATCGCGGGTGGTCTGCCAAAGGCGTGGCCTGCTCTGCCGACTTTACCGATCTTGCTGTCTCACAGCCATCTTTGCTGATGCTCGCCATCAAGCCACAGATGATGGACGCAGTTTTACCCGGGTTGGCGCCGCTCGATCATGATGGTTTGACGGTGCTTTCCATCGCGGCGGGCACGACGCTCGCCGCGCTGCAAACAGCGTTTGCCAAAGCGCGCTGCATTCGCACCATGCCCAACACGCCGGCTGCCGTTGGCGCAGGCATCACAGCCGCCTATGGCCCTGATGTGCCGTCGGACGTGAAGGTTGGCGTTACGGCGCTGTTGGAGGCCGTTGGTCAGGTGGTATGGGTGGACAATGAGCAGGCCATGGATGCGGTAACGGCCGTGTCGGGGTCGGGTCCAGCCTATGTCTTCCACATGGTTGAGGCTCTAGCGGACGCTGGTGAGGCGCTTGGTTTGCCTGCCGATACGGCTATGGCGCTTGCCCGCCAGACGATTGTCGGTGCTGGGCAATTGCTGGCGCAGAGCGATGAAACGGCAGCTACGTTGCGCACCAATGTCACTTCGCCAGGCGGCACAACCGCAGCGGGCTTGTCGGTGCTGCGAGACAGCGGAAAGCTCTCTGATCTGATGGGTGCGACGACACGCGCTGCGTTTGACAGATCGGTTGCGCTTGCGGCATCCAAAGACGTGCCAAAATCGTAACACTCTGCGGTGCTCGCAGGAGAGATTATGCTCAATACAACTGAGACAGACGCTGTCATCAACGCGTTTATGACGGCATTGATGACAACACCCTTTTCCGACATTCGTCTTCGCGCTGTGGCCGAAGCCGCCGACGTGCCGCTGGCCAAACTGCTCATGACCTATTCGACCCGTCTTGAGCTGTTTGAGGGCTTTGCTAAGCGTATCGATGAAGCGGTGCTGGCTGACGATGATCCCGACATGGCTGAAGAGCCTGCGCGTGAGCGATTGTTTGATGTTTTCATGCGGCGTTTCGATGCCTTGTTGCCGCACAAGCTGGCGCTCATTCAGCTTGAGCGGGATGCACGCCGTGATCCGGCGTTGACGATGGCGCTCGGTCGTATCGCATCCAAATCGATGGCACGGATGGCTGCCAGTGGGGATGTTGACGTTGATGGCGCACGTGGGGCCTTTGTGATGGTCGGCCTTTTGCAGGTCTATGCCCGCGTGATGCGGGTGTTTGTACGCGAAAGCGATGAAGGCCAGGCGCTTACCATGGCTGAGCTTGATAAGGCGCTGCGGCAAGCAGAACGGCGCATTGGCGATCTGGATGGGCTGGTCAAGCTGATGCGCGGCGAGGGCGGGGCCAATGGCGGTCCACTTTGTCGGTTGCGTGATCGCATGCGCCGTCGTGATGGTGATGATGGTGGCAGCCATGAGGATACAGCGCCAACACCAGAAGCTGCATAGCGCATGAGCGAGACAATTAGCTTTGATGAGTTTCTGAAAGTCGATGTGCGTGTTGGCACGATCATCGAAGCCGGACCCTTTCCCGAAGCGCGCAAGCCGGCGATTAAGCTGAAGATTGATTTCGGCGATACCATCGGCGTGAAAAAAAGCTCTGCTCAGATCACCAAACACTACACGCCGGAAGGGTTGGTTGGTCGGCAAGTGATGGCGGTGGTGAATTTTCCGCCGCGCCAGATCGGGCCGATGATGTCTGAGGTCCTAACCTTGGGCGTGCCTGATGCAGATGGCGAAGTGGTGCTGCTGCAACCCACCACCGACGTGCCCAACGGTGGCAGGCTTTACTAGGCCGGAATGGTGATCTTCGCCTGAAGCCCACCAAGCTTGCTATCTTCCAGCACAATATCGCCGCCGTGAGCGCGGGCGATGTCTCGTGCGATGGCAAGACCGAGGCCCGTGCCGCTTTCATCCAAATTGCGCGCTTCATCCATGCGATAAAAGGGCCGGAAAACCTCTTCGCGTTTTTCTTCAGGAATGCCCGGACCATCATCGCGCACGCTGACAATCAGCTCTTCAGGTGTGCGCTTAGCGTGCACCTCCACCGTGTCAGCATGGCGCAAAGCATTGTTGACGAGGTTGGTGACAAGCCGTTTGAAAGCCAGCGGTTTGACAGAAGCGGTGACTGGCCCCTCGAAGGAGACTGTCACCTCGCGGTCGGTTGCTTTGGCGGTGTGTGCGATGTCATCAAGCAGCGCTTCAACGTCACTTGGCACGCTTACTTCGCCGTCATCACCGCGGGCGAACGCCAGGTAACCCTCCAGCATCGCTTGCATCTCATCAACGTCGCGGCCCATCTCTTGCGCGGCCTTTTCATCGCTGAGCAGAGCCAGTTCCAGCTTGAAGCGGGTAAGAATGGTGCGCAGATCATGGCTGACGCCTGACAGCATAGCAGTGCGTTGATCCACATGGCGCTCAATGCGCTCGCGCATGCGCCAGAAGGCGATGGTGGCACGGCGGATTTCGCGTGCGCCGCGCAAATTCATGCCTTCATCCACCTCTTGCCCGCGGCCGAAGCGGTCGGCTGCATCGGCCAGTTTGAGAACCGGGCGGATCTGATTGCGCAAGAAAAGAACGGCAACGATCAACAGCACCAAGGACGCGCCTGTCATCCAAACCAGAAAGATATGCGAATTGGAGGCATAAGCTTGATTGCGGCGGGCAAACACACGCAGGACCTGGCCATCGTTCAGCTTGACGCGTACCTCAACCAAATTGGAGCGGCCAACCGTATCGATCCAGAAGGGACGCTCGATACGCTGCGATATCTCTTGGCTCAGCGTGCGATCCAGCAAATCAAAGAATGGCTTGGGCAGGGCGGTTGGAAGAGCTGTGTCGGGCAAGAAAGCGACGTTGAGATCAAGAGCATCGCGCGCAATGCGAATGATCTCTGTCTGGTCTGCCTCGTCATCTGGAAATGCTTCGACCATCTCGATGACAGCGGCGATGTCGCGGGTTACCGCCTGCGACAGGCGTTCAGTCACAAGCTCCCAATGGCGCTCCATGAAGACGAACGCCACCACAGACTGCAAGATCACCACCGGTGTGATGATGATCAGCAGTGATCGCGCGTAGAGCCCCTGTGGCAGCAAGGGTTTGGCCAGTGTGCCAATCTGGCGAAGCAACCAGCCCAAGGCGGAGAAGAGAGGATTGAGCGGCGCGAATAAGGTGCGGATCGCGCCGCCCATGCGCCCGACAGAGCGCTCAATTGACGGATCGGTGTTGCTAGCGCTTCCACCCCACCAGTGATGGCCAGAGAGGCGTCGCCAGAGTCTGCCGAGACGGTTCTCTCGCGCGGTGGCATCGCTCGCTTCGATGGCGTTTGGGTTGGTCTCTTGCCAGTCGGCCATCGGCGGTTGGCGATCCTTGTGCGGAAAAAGGGCGTGTTGCGACTAGTCGCTTACCAGACGATACCCTACGCCGCGCACGGTTTGAAGATGGGCTGGGGAGGCAGGGTTTTCTTCGATCTTCCGGCGCAGTCTTGTCATCTGCACATCGATGGCACGGTCGGTCTTGCTGGGATCATCGCCCAGCAGGTCGAGCCGTGACACGGTGGCATTGGGGCGTGCGGCGAGCATGGCCATGATTTCGCGCTCCCGCTCTGTCAGCCGCACCATTTCACCGTCTTTGGTCAGCTCACGCTTGGAGAGTGCAAACCGGAAGCGGCCAAAGTCGACAGCATCCACGCTGCCGCTGCGTGTTTGCTGGGTGGCGCGCAGAATATTGTCGATCCGCAGCAGCAATTCACGCGGTTCAAACGGCTTGCCAAGATAGTCATTGGCGCCTGTTTCAAGGCCGGTGATGCGGTCACCAGCCTCTCCACGTGCTGTGAGCATGATGACGGGTATGGCCGACGTTTTGCGAAGTTCGGTGAGATATTCCAAGCCACTTTCGCCGGGCATCATCACATCCAGCACCATCAGATCAAAAGACAGACCAGAGGCGGCACGGCGCGCATCGCCTGCGGACTTGGTGACAGTGACGCGATAGCCATTGTCACCGAGATAGCGCTTGAGCAAGTCACCAATACGCGCATCATCATCAACTATGAGAATGTGAGCGGCTGTATCGGCTGGAATTGACAGAGAGGCGGCAGCAGTCGGCATAGGGACATCCTTGTTCAGCGCGCCGGAGCAGGACGGATTTATTTCGCCGCACCCGGTTTGCCAGCGGTGTTCAAGCTTTCCAATGGGGTCACCGGATCATTCATCAGTGCGCGCAAAAAGTCGCGCACGTCGCTCCGGCCGCCCTTTGGGAGCGTCTGCAATGCGCCTTCGATCCGTGACGATTGTATGGCGATCAGCTTTTCTGCCAGCTCAGCGCCTTTTTTCGTGGTGTAAAGAAGCCGCTGACGACGATCATCTGGCCCGGTTTCCTGGGCGATGTAGCCTGTCTCGATAAGGTGCTTGAGCACGCGCGCCAAACTTTGCTTGGTGATCTGCAAAATCTCCAAAAGCACCGCGACCGTCATACCTGGATTGCGATGCACAAAGTGCAACACCCGGTGGTGCGCACGACCAAAGCCAAGCTCGGCCAGAATTTCATCCGGCTCACCGACAAAATCGCGATAGGCAAAGAACAGATGCTCAATGATCGCCAACGTGTCTGGATCATTGTCTTGCGCGTCATGCGGTTTGGTTTCGAAATATATGTCAGCCATGTTGACATATTTCGGCAAGGTTGTTACACCACCGCCTCTGTTGGCGAAAGAAAAGGTCCTCGTGTCGCGTCGGCGTTTTCATTTCTTGCTTTCAGTGCCGCTTTGTCAGGCAATCGCTTCGATCCGTCTTGGAATCGGCGTGCCTGCCTGACGATCAAAGAATAGGCCAGGCTTTTCAAGTCTATCGAGCTGCCTGAGCCAAGTCCTTAACACAAAACGTTTTTCATTTGGGAGTGAAGACCATGGCCGGTGTGCCCTTCGATCAGTTGTCCGGACAAATCTGGATGAACGGTGAGTTTGTCGAATGGGATGATGCCAAAGTCCACGTCCTGACGCATGGCTTGCACTATGGCTCTGCGGTGTTTGAAGGCCAGCGCGCCTATGGCGGTGTTGTTTTTGAGCAGACAGCTCACCATGAGCGCCTGCACAAGTCCGCAGAAATCCTCGACATGACAATGCCGTACAGCGTCGAAGAGCTGAACACGGCGTGCGAAGAGGTCATTAAACGCAACGGGTTTGTTGATGCTTATGTGCGCCCCATCGCTTGGCGTGGCTCGGAAATGATGGGCGTTTCAGCGCAGGCTAACCGCATCAACGTTGCGATCGCCGCTTGGGAATGGCCAAGCTATTTTGCCCCAGAAGAGCGGATGAAGGGTATTCGCATGGATATTGCGAAATATCGCCGCCCCGACCCGCGCACAGCGCCATCGCACGCTAAGGCTGCAGGTCTCTACATGATCTGCACCCTGTCCAAGCATGCCGCTGAAGCCAAGGGCTATGCCGATGCGTTGATGTATGATTGGGAAGGCTATGTCGCCGAGGCAACTGGAGCGAATGTTTTCTTTATTGAAGACGGTGTCATTCATACGCCGACTGCCGACCGCTTCCTGGATGGTATCACCCGTCAGACTGTGATCAAGCTCGCCAAGGCGCGGGGCATTGAGGTGGTTGAGCGTCGCATTCTGCCGCATGAGATGGCGCAGTTCAGTGAGTGCTTTATCACCGGCACGGCTGCTGAGGTGACACCGGTTTCGGAAATCGGGCCGTTCAGCTTCACACCGGGTCAGATCTCACAGAACTTGATTGCGGATTATGATGTCGCCATCCGGCCGAAGGCCGCGCAAGCGGCTGCTTAACGCCTAGACCATCTTCCATCGATCCGCGTCAGCATCATCTGACGCCTTTGCATCCACCCAGCTCGCCTCTTTTTGGGGGTCAGCTGGGTGTTCTTTTTTCCAAAACGGCGCTTTGGTTTTTAAGAAATCCATCAAGAAATCAGCCGCCTGGAACGACGCGCGGCGGTGGGCCGATGCTGTTGCGACCAGCACGATAGGTTCGCCGGGTTTCAGCTTGCCATAGCGATGGATGATGGTGAGGCCTTGGAGTGGCCACCGCGCGGTTGCGTCTTGCGCAATGGAGGTCAGTTGGCTTTCGGCCATGCCTGGAAAATGCTCCAGTTCCAGGGCTTCCAACTGCCCGCCCTCATCGCGGCAGTAGCCGGTGAAGCTGGTGACCGCGCCAATGGCAGGGTTGCCGGCGTGCAGTGCAGTGATTTCTGTTCCGGCATCAAAGAGCTCGGCTTGAACCTTGATCTTGAGGGAGGCTTCCACGGAGGCTACCCACCCGTCATCGGCGGGAAGAAAGCTGCTTCCTGTGCATCACCGAGCAGCGCATCGTCTTCGGCCAGGGTCTTGTCCAACGCCACGCGTATGATCGACGGGTCTTCAAAGGCGTAGGCGTAGCCTTCATCCAGGCTGGCGAGCCAGCTTTTCAGAGCTCCAATGGTGGTGACATTCGCGGGAATGTCACGTGTCTCGGTTTCGGTTCCAACACGTTCACGCACCCAGGCAAAGTAGAGAAGTTTCATGGTCTTACGCCTGATCCGCAGCAACGAGATGACCTATCCCGGCGCGCACATAATCATACCCTGTCCATACCGTGAGCAGGGCGGCCAGCCACAAAAGCCCGATGCCGAAGAGCATGGTGCCAGGGATGAGCGCATCCCCGGCCGGTCCTGTCACCAGCACACCGAGTGCCACCAATTGGACGGCTGTTTTCCATTTCGCCAGATTGGAAACCGGCACTGACAAATTCATTTGACCCAGATATTCGCGCAGGCCCGACACCAGGATTTCGCGACTTAGAATGATGATGGCTGGAACAAGCGCGAGGCCCGTGATTGTGCCGTTGGCGGCCAGCATGATGAGGACGGCGCCCACCAGCAGTTTGTCGGCGATTGGGTCCAGCATTTTGCCGAGGCTGGATTGCTGTGACCAGGCGCGCGCCAAATAGCCATCGAGATAATCGGTTATCGCTGCAGCAATGAAAATCACCAGCGCCACCCAAAGCCACACATGTTGACTGGAGTAGAGGCAAGCCACGATGGCAGGAATGGCCGCAATGCGCCCATAGGTCAAAAGGTTCGGCACGGAGTAGACGGTGCTTTGGGCCGTGGCCATGGGGAGCTCATCTGTTCACGTCACAAGCGACTGTGATGTTTCAACATGGCTGTGAGCGATACGTCAATCTGATCAACAGCGTATAACACGCTTTGAAAGGTGTGCGTTTTCGCTTCGCCCTAGTTTAACGGGATAGCGATGTGCAAACGGCCACCGTAAAGCGTGGCATCTGAACCGATTCCGCCATAGTTGCCAGCCAGGGTCAGCGATAGGCCAGAGCGCGTGGCATAGGTTGCGCCGAGCTCTGTAACTCCAGTGAAGCCGATCATGGCATCTGCTAGCGAACCATCAGAGTAATCGCCATCATCTCCAAACGTGTAGACCCCATCGAAGGAGACAAAGGTCGATAACGAGTCTCCTCCAACGAGCAGGAAGGTGCGGGCAATGCGTGGGCCAAAGCGCACTTCGCCTTGGCTCAAAGTTTGGGCGGCGATAAGCACAGCATTACTGTCGGTGTAGGCTTCCTGCTCTTCGACAATGTAGGTGAAGCTGAGACTTGGCTGGATGGTGAACAGACCCATCTCCAACACATCCATTTCAAAATCACCAATCAGAGCACCAGAGAGGAACAGCCGGTTGGTGGTGAACGCATCGGTGTACGTGCCCAGGGGATCGATATCATTGTAAGATTGGCCAAGTGCTGCCGCTAGATCAAAATAGAAGTTATCTTGCGCCTGAACGGTCAGCGTTGGGCCAGCGAGCCAGCCAACCCCATCGGTCCCGCCAGCGTTGTTGGTATTGTCTTGCGAGAGCCAATCCACTTGCCCGGAAAAGCCAAGTAGCACCCGTTCGTTCACCAGATAATCCACGCCAGCATGAACGATACCAAAACGGCCACTATCGGTGGCATCATCCTCAAACAAGGTAATGCGGCCCTCGGTCCAGAAGGTGATCCGTGTATCGTTTTCATAGTCGTCTGCGGTATCCAGTCCGTCACCGGCAGCGAAGGCGTTGAACACTGGGGTGAGCCGATCTGAGCGCATGGCAAAGGCCAGTTCACGGCCTTCAAAGGCCAACGCAAAACGGGCTGGGTTGGCAAAGGACATCCCAAACGCAGAGATTGTTTCACCACCGCTGCCGCTGCTTTCATCAAAGCGGCTGATGCGGCGGCTGGCGGCCGGGCGGTTGGCGGTGATTAGGCCCATCCGACTGCCAACGAAATCCCTGATTTGCTGCTGTGCTGCATCCTGCGGTGAGGTGAACTGGGTGGTGGATATGCCTGAGGCGAGGTTATCATTGCCTCCAGGCGTGTCCTGTGCTGCACCCGCCAGAACCGCGACAGTGACAGCACCTGTTCCGCTTGGTGTAATCAAAGCTGAGAACACACGGTTGGCAGTGACCGTCTGGAAATCAGATGCATCTGCATTGCCTAAGCCCGCCGTTACATCAGCTAACTCAAAACCTGTCACATCCTCACTGAACGTGAAGGTCGCCGTGAATGGCAGATTGGCTTGCGTCGGCACGCCCGTGATCGCAACCGTGGGCTGGATGGAATCGGCGGGGCAATCTGGGTCGAGCGCATTGGCATCAAATGACACACGGGTGAATTCACCGTTGGTGTTTTGGTAGTTTGATCCAATTGCCTGTGAGCTTTCATCATTTGAAAAAACAATAAAGAAAGGTCCGACGTCTGGATCTGATTCCGTTCCATAGGAAAATGGAGATATATCCAGATTTGTATGGGTGAATGCTAGGAGAACACCAAGAATTCTTTCATTGCCGTCCGTTAAGTAGAGTCGGGCTCGACCGTTCGTACTGATGGAAGCATCAATAAAAAAGCGGCTTGTATTCCCTGCAACGCAGCCACCATCGGTGTCGAGACCCACAGCTAGTGTGCCATTTACAGCGGTCCAGTCAGCTTGAGCGTCGCTAAATGTAGTGTTCACTTGAAAGCAGGCTAATAGAGCCGTCAGCAGCAAAGGGCGTTTCAGCATCCTGTTGCGTAGCGCTAAGCTGTTTTTCGGCCTGATCTGGCGGGCCTGATGAGAGCTCCGACGTTGAAGCCGGTGCTTGAAATTGATATTCCTAAAAGGCTTCATCGCAGTCTTTTCAACCAAAACGCTCGTTTTTTGTTTGGCGGGATAGACAAGTCGCCCACTGCTAGTTGGAAACCAGATTGCGTCATTTGCTGCCAAAGGCCGTATCAGTTTTTGAAGCTCAGCAATGACCCAACCATCACATCACTGTCAAATAGTGACGCAGCGTTACTTGAGCTCTGCAAACACTGACTTGTTTCTTTTGCATTGCTGCTGCAGCCATCCAATTTGCGGGCTAACCAATGCCAACAACAGTTGGCCATTTGGTGAAACTAGATCGACAGCCTTGTGGAATTATATCCATGGTTGGGCGTGCGGCAGCAGCGCCGGTGAGTGTATCTGTCCGGCTTGTCTAGACAACTGTCACCCGCTTTCGCGGAAATGATCGTAGATCGTGCGCGCCAAAGCCTGGCTGATGCCAGGCACCTGTTCCAGGTCAGAGAGGGCTGCGCGTTTGATGCCTTTGACTGAGCCAAAGGCATTGAGCAGAGCACGTTTGCGTGTTGGGCCGATACCGCCGACCTCGTCCAGCGGGTTTTCGCGCATCTGTGCTGAGCGTTTGGCCCGGTGCGTGCCGATGGCAAAGCGGTGCGCTTCATCACGTAGACGCTGGATAAAGTAGAGCACTGGGTCGCGCGGTTGCAGCATGAAGGGCTCGCCCTCCATGGGGTGCAAAGTCTCGCGTCCAGCGTCACGATCAGGGCCCTTGGAAACCCCGATCATCTGTACGCGCTCGGTGATACCAAGATCATCAAGCACCGCTTTTGAAGCCGACATCTGGCCCTTACCGCCATCAATGATCACCAAGTCCGGCCAGCTCGGGAAGGCGTCGGTATCCTCGCTGGCAGTGTCGTTTTCTTCCTCTTTAACGAGCCGGGAGAACCGCCGGGTCAGCACCTCGCGCATCATGCCAAAATCATCGCCCGGAGTGAGCGAGGAGTCCTTGATGTTGAACTTGCGGTACTGGTTTTTCACAAACCCATCGGGCCCGGCGACAATCATGCCGCCGACCGCGTTGGTGCCCATAATGTGGGAGTTGTCGTAGACCTCAATGCGGCGCGGCGTGCCATCCAACTTCAACGCCTCGGCCAAGCCATCAAGCAGCTTGGTTTGACTGGCGCTATCCGCAAGCTTGCGGGCCAGCGCTTCGCGTGCGTTGGTGACAGCATGGTTCACCAGGTCGCGCTTTTCGCCGCGCTGTGGTTTGCCGATTTCGATCTTGCGCCCGGCGTGCTGGCTGAACGCGTCGGCCATCAGTTCCGCTTCAGGCAGCTTATGTGATGTCAGGATGAGCTTGGGGATCGGCTTGTTGTCATAGAACTGCGAGAGAAAGCTTTGCAGCACCTCTTCAGGCTCCACCGATTTGTCAGCCTTCGGGAAATAGGCGTGGTTGCCCCAGTTCTGTCCGGTGCGGAAAAAGAACACCTGTACACAGAACTGACCGCCCTCAGCATGGAGGGCAAACACATCAGCCTCTTCAACATTGCGCGGGTTGATGCCCTGATGACTTTGAATTTGGCTGAGCGCGGAAATACGGTCGCGATAGACGGCGGCACGCTCAAAGTCCAAATCCTCAGAGGCACGTTCCATCTGCTTGGCCAAATCGGCTTTTACCTGTTTGGACTTGCCCGATAGAAACGCTTTGGCGTCGTCCACCAGATGCCCATAATCCTCCAGGCTGATCTCACCGGTGCATGGCGCTGAGCAGCGCTTGATTTGATAGAGCAGGCAGGGCCGTGTGCGCGTTTCATAGACACTGTCGGAACAGGTGCGGATAAGGAAGGCTTTTTGCAACGCGTTGATGGTGCGGCCAACCGCGCCTGCCGAGGCAAAGGGGCCGAAATAGCTGCCTTTGGAGTTGCGCGCCCCGCGATGTTTCATCAGCTGCGCGGCTTCGTGGTCCTCAGCCATCAAAATGTAAGGGAAGCTTTTGTCGTCGCGCAGCAGCACGTTGAAGCGAGGACGCAGACGCTTGATGAGGTTGGCTTCTAAGAGCAGCGCTTCGGTCTCGGTGCGTGTGGACACGAACTCCATCGCCACCGTCTGCGTGATCATGCGCACGATGCGATTGGAAAGCCCTGTGGGCCTGGTGTAGCTGGTCACGCGCGCTTTGAGTTTGCGTGCCTTGCCGACATAGAGCACATCGCCCTTGTCGTTCAGCATGCGGTAGACGCCCGGCGTGTTGGGCAGTTTCTTGACGAACGCAGCGATGACATCGAAGCCTGTCAGTGGCGTTTCGTTGTCCTCTACTTTTTCTTCACCAACCCACACTTCGCTTGCCAACTGACCTGGGCCCGTTGCATCGCGCAGTTTGGGTTCTGCAAGTTTGGAATCGCTTTCGTCCATGCCGTCCATAGTGTCGGGAAACTTCGGTCGAAGCCAGACGGGTCGCTTGCGGCCCCGTCTGGCCCTCCTGCCAAGTTTGGCAGCAGGTTCTGCTTCCAACTGTCTGTTATTCGTTGATGCCAACGACGTCGGGCGTCTCCCAGCCCAAATGTTGACCGCCGTCCAGCGCAATCATTTGTCCGGTGACCGATTTCATGTGCCAGAGATAGGTAAGTGTTGCGGCGAAAGCATCAAGTTCCGGTCCGCGCTTGAGCGGAACGCCAGCCACCTGTTTGGCAAAGTCTTCATCCGCTTGCCGGTCGTTGGAAAGCGTTGGGCCTGGCCCAATCGCGTTGACGCGCACACGCCCGCTGGTGCTTTGTGCATATGCCTGCGCTAAGGTCTGGGTTAAGCCCCAAAGCGCTACTTTGGAGGCCGTGTACGACACGAAGTTTGGCGTTAACTGCCATACACGCTGATCGATAATGTTGACGATGAGGCCCTCTTCGTTGGCAGGCAGTTGGTTCACCAATTGATCAGCCAGCAAGGCCGGTGCGGTCGCGTGAACCGCAAAATGGGCTTTGAAAAGGTCTGGCCCTAGATCGCCAACCGCATCGCTTTCAAACAAGGATGCGTTGTTGACCAAACAGCCGACGGGCATTCCAAGCGCATCGGATGCGCGTGCCACGAGGCCATCCACATCCTGGTCCTTTGTCAAATCACCTCGCACGAGCGCTACAGTTCCACCTGCCGCTTCAATGGTATCGGCCGTCTCTCGGGCCGCTTTTTCAGAGCTGCGGTAGTGCACGCAGATGGGTGTGCCTGTTTTGGCCAGATCAATGGCCATGGATTTGCCGATGCGATTGGCCGCACCAGTGATTAGCGTCGCGGGGAGGGAAGTCATAGAGAGCCTTGCTCGAAGCGTTAGCGAACGTCGTCCAGCCAACGGTTTTGGCTTGCGGCCTTTAACTCATGGCTTTGGCGATCAATACGCCGAGATAGATGGCGTAGAAGGCCAAAAAGGCGAGGCCTATTTTGCGCCCAATGGTCATTTTCATCATGACCAGCGGTAGCAGCAAAGCTGAGCTTGCGAGCATGACCCAAATATCAAACCGTAGGATCTGCTCAGCAATCGGCACGGTTGTGATGCTGGCTGTTGCGCCGAGAATGAACAGAATATTGAAGACGTTAGAGCCGATAACGTTGCCCACGCCCACATCGGCTTGGCTTTTGATCGCGGCGGCCACAGTGGTCACAAGCTCTGGCAGTGACGTGCCAATGGCAATGATGGTCAGACCGATAATCACCTCTGGCACACCGAGCGTGCGCGCAATCGATGATGCTGAATCAACCGTGGCATCGGCTGCAAGCGGCAGGCCGATCACGCCGACAGCGAAAAAAGCGAGCGCTGCCCAAAGCGAGTGAGGCACACCCTCCACGCCATCAATGGTTTCAAGCTCGCTGACATCTCCGCTTGCGCCTGCTTTGCGTGCCGACATGTAGGAGCCGATAAGAAACACAGCCAACAACGCCAAGAAAACCAGGCCGTGCCACAGAACCAACTGCCCTGAGAACGCGAACACGGCAAAGAGGGCTGAAGCGCCAAGCATGAAAAACGTTGAGCGTTTCAAGCCTATTTGGTCGCAAGGGGTGGCGGCGATAAGGGCGGGCACACCAAGCACCAATAGAATGTTGGCAACGTTGGAACCGACAACATTGCCCACGGCAATATCGGCTGCATCATCAAAAGCGGCCTGAATGGAAACCATCAGCTCTGGCGCGCTGGTGCCGAGCGCAACGATGGTCAGGCCAATGATCAAAGGGGGAATGCCAAAGCGTTCGGCCAGGCCAACTGCTCCACGCACCAACGCGTCACCGGCGACAACGAGCCCTGCAAGGCCGAGCGCCAAGATCAGATAATCAAACAAAATGGGCTGTCCGAGCGATCATGCAATGTGACGGGTGACGCCGCGTGATGCAGCTTCAGGAAATGCCCATGTGTGAACCCAACCTGCAAAAGACAAGAGGTTGCCGCAGCTTATCGACCATTCTTTTTTACAGGTCTGCCGTTCAGGTCGTTGGCCCAGTGGCATCGAACGCAGGTACGTTCGCTCGAAACGCATCCAACCAGGCAACAAGGGCTGGGTGCCCGCGCCGCCACGCCCCCTCAAAGCGCAGGTCCAGATAGCCCAAGGCGCATGCCACTGCGATGGTGCCGACCGTCGGGGCGCCTGTGGCTGGGGGTAGGCTTTCTTCCAGATGGTTGAGCGCCACGCTCACGCGTTCAGCCTGGCGTTCCACCCAGCTGTGGCTGCGTTCATGCGGCTCGCGGTAGCGCTTTTCATAAACCTGCAAAATCGCCGCATCCATGATGCCATCGGCGAGCGCTTCCAATTTCATGGCGGCAATCCGCTGCTTGGGGTCGCTGGGATAGAGTTTGTTGCCGCCCGCCAGTTGGTCGAGATAGGCGACGATCACGCGGCTGTCGTACAGCGTTTCGCCATCATCAAGAATGAGTGTGGGAATTTTACCCAGCGGGTTTTGCTGACGCAACGGGTCAAGCGGGTCAGCAGTGTTGGCGGGTTGCGACTTAATTTGGTTTTCCAAACCGAGCACGATGGCAGCAATGGAGCATTTGCGCACAAAAGGTGAGGCGGCGGCGCTGCGTAGTATTGCCAAGAGAAATCCCCTAAAACTTGAGCTATTGCGTTGATCGCGCTTTCAAACATCGCTGCTATTTTGTTAGCGTCAAGTGGAAAGCGGCAGCTTGTGCGCCGCTCAACAGAGAAAGTACCAGTTTCGTGTTCCGCACATTGCTTCTTGCTGGCTTTGCGTTTGCCTGGGGCTCGCCCCAGTTTGCAGATTTGCGGCCGGACATGCTTGATGTGCCGCTGGTCAACTTCCACCACGACGTCAAAGCCGTTGCGCGTGACGCCGTCTACGCCGTTCAAAGCGTCGATGCAGTGCGCGATCTGAGATTCATGGATGGCTACTTTGAGTATGTGGGAAGTCGCCTGAGCGGCTAGCCGCCTGTGTTCTTGGCAAAGCGTAACCATCTGGCAGCCGCCCCGTTCTAAGGGCGGTTTTTTTTGCGCGTCTGTTCATGCAGAAGCTGCCTTTGGCGAGGCGTTATGTCGATAGCTTGGTACGGTGATCGCCGCGTGGCTTGCTTAGGCGCGTGCCTTTTCAACCAGGCGTCTGAGCGAACGCACCAGCACAAACATGCCTGCCGGTAGCCCGAAAACGTTGAACATCAGGCCGGGTAGTGCAAGCGGTAGAGCCGCTGGGTCGATATTCGCCGCCGCCACAAAAACGGGCATCGCCAATGTGAGAATGATGAGCCCGTTGATCGACGTTGCCAGCAGCGTGTGCAGCTTATCGGAAGCGCAATCCCAAAAGATGTTGGCGGTGTCGATTGGACCGCACCCCTGCATACCGTTGAGCGGGTGACCATCGACGAGGAAGAAGATGGCGATGCCCCACGCTGCCCAAAACGCCAAGCCGATACCAACCACAATCAGCTTGAAGCTGCGGTCAGGCAGTGGGCGGCGCCACGCGTGTGAGGTTAGGCTTACCATAGGTTGTGTATGCCATGGGTTCCGTAACCAGCAGCTTAAGAGCTTGGCTCAAATGGGAGCGAAGGTCAGGTGTGATGCTTACCGGGCGGTTAGATGAAGATTGTTCTGTCGGCAGCCGTTTCGATCGACCTCGCTACAGGCGCGCGGCGACAGGCTTTGGTCCAGGCAGATGCGTACCTCCGCAAAGCGACCGCCAGGGCAGCTGATCGCCATGGCATCGCGTGTGATGGCAGGGTTGGTCTGTTGGAACGCCTGCTCAATGTCGTTGGCATCAATGCGAGAAGGCGTTGTGCCGTCGAAGAGGGCGGGAATAGCGATGCTCTGCGAGGCTTGTCGGGTGACATCGGCATAGGCCTCTTGCGACAGGCCCGAGCAGGTGCCGTGCTTGTCCCATTGATGTTCGATCAAACCGCGATCCGGCATGATATCGAGAAGGCCTTCGGCAACGCTGGAGGGCATGCTGTCGCCGTAGGGCGACTGGCAGAAGCTTGGCCAACCCTCTTCGAATTGCGGCCAGAGCCCGTGGGTCACAAAGCCATGATCGGCGCCTGAACGGCATTGTAAGGGTGATCGCTGCCCTGCGTCAGAGTCGCAAAACGCTGGCGACCAAGAGAGGGCTAGAACATAGAAATCGAAGGGCGCCTCGGAGCTTTCGGGCTGGTCATCCCCTTGCCAGCCGGTGGCCACCGCTATGGCAATGGCAAGCGCAATGATGCCCCATTGGATGAACCGGCGGTTCAAGGCTTGAGGCCGTCGTCAGAGGCCGGTCACCAAAGGCGTAGCGCGCTGCAATCGCCGCCATGCACGTTCCAGAGATCGCGACCTGCCATGCAGCTTTCAACGCCGTAAGAGACGCCGACAAAGCTCGCCCGGCTCTCGATGAGGTAGTAGACCGTGCGTGTGTGACCGGTGGCGAGATGTGCCCGCGCCTCGCACCAACGACGCTCGCGTGCACCGAGATAGGCGGGCGTCACATACCGTGTTTGGCGCACGTGATCGAACTCCACCAAATCCACCAGGTCCTGATAGGGCCGCTGGCCGTGATAGCGTTCTTTCTCGGCCACTTGGCCAAGCACACCGCGGGCATCGCAGGCGGGAATGTCGCCATAGACGGGCGAGCGGTGCTGGCCATAATCAGCGGCCAGTGCAGCCGTGACGGGCAGGGCCATGAGGGTTGCAAAAGCCAGGACGAGGGCGCGGACCATCGGGGAATCTCCAATCAGTTTGGTCGGTTATGCCACAGGCGTGTGACGTTTTGGAAGTGGTGTTGCCAGCAGCGCATGGCCGTGGCACGCAACGGTTATGAACAATGCACCCCAAACTCCGACCTTGGAGATCGCTGTGATGCCGGTGACGGCGTTCCAGCAGAACTGTTCCCTTCTAACCTGCACGCAAACTCGCAAGGCGGCCCTGGTCGATCCGGGCGGTGAGGCGGAGAAGCTGATCGAAGCGGTCGAGCAGGCTGATGTCACGCTGGAACAGGTGCTGCTGACGCACGGCCATATCGACCATATTGGGGGCGCGGCAGATGTGGCGGCGCATTTTGGTGTGCCGATTGTGGGGCCGCACCGGGCTGATGAGCAGCTGATCCAAGGTGTGGCGGCGCAGGCGGCGATGTTTGGCACGCCGGGCGTCAAAGTGCCGACAATCGACCGGTGGCTCGAAGGCGGCGACACGGTGGAAGTGGGCACGCTCACCTTCGATGTGTTGTTCACCCCCGGCCACGCGCCGGGCCATGTGATTTTTGTGAACCACGCCCACAAGTTCATCGTGATGGGCGATGTACTTTTCCAGGGCTCGATTGGCCGTACCGATTTGCCGGGCTCCGACCATGGCACACTGATGAAGAGCATCTTTCAGACGGTGTTGCCGCTGGGCGATGCCTATCAGTTTTTGCCGGGGCACGGACCGGGCTCGACGCTTGAACAGGAGCGTCAGGGCAACCCGTTTATCGTGCAGGGTTTTGAGGGGTAGGGGGGTGCCTGGCGCGTCTAACTCTCGGTGAACCCCTCGACACCGATCAGCACCATATCGCTGACCTTCAGCCTCTCTTCGCGCAGCGCCCTGTACTCCGGGTCATTGTAAAACGTGTCGAAGTCCTCTCGGCTGGGAAACCGCAAAAGCACCAACCGCCGCGGGCTGTAATAATCGCCCTCAAGCACGTCAAACGCACCGCCGCGCACCAGATAGCTGCCGCCGCACCGCTCGATGATGGGTTTGGAGCCATCGGCGTAGCGCTTATAGGCCACCGGATCATCGATCCTTACATCCACGACCACGAAGTAATCTGCCATTGTGCGCTCCTGGTAGGTTGGCGCCTGGCGCAACGCGTGGCGCCAGGCGTATCAATGTTCGCTTCGGATACCTGGCCGAGGCCTAGTCTTCCAACACAAATGTGACTTTCAGGCCGACGCGGTATTCGACGATTTTGCCTTCTTTGACGGTGGCCTTTTGGTCTTTCACCCAGACGGCTTCGACGTTTTTCAAGGTTTTTGCGGCACGGGCGACGCCTTGCTGGACAGCATCTTCAAAGCTGACGGTGGAGGATGCGATGATTTCAGTGACGCGGGCTACGCTCATGGGTCTTCTCCCTTTTTGGTTGTGGGAGGAGCGTGGCGGGCAATGGCGTTTGCGTCAACACTGGTTCGTCATCCCGGCCATCGCGCGACGCGGGTCAACCGGGATCCACGCCTCTGAATATTAGTCAGCTATGTGGTTGCCGGAGAGGCTTCAGGCATGGGTCCCGGATCGGCCGTTGGCCGTCCGGGATGACGATTGGAGATTTGTCGAAGTAAGGGCGCGGAAAACAGCATTTTTGTTTTGCGCGTACTCGGCCTATCGCTTCGCTCTGGCCTGTGTGCGACGCGGTGGAAGCCGAGCGCTTTCGTTCACCCCAACACCAAAAACCTGACTGCCCGAAAGGGCATCAGGTAAACTTTTTTGGCTCTGTTCCTGCGGCACAACCGCAGGAGGAACCGAAGCGGGGCGCGGAAAACGCCGGGTCGCTTTATTGGAAGCACATGACGCTTGCCGCGCCCCGCTTGCAGGTGCTGCACGCTATGCGACGGTGGGATCGCCACCGATGACAGACGCCTGCCGCCATTCCATTCTTTGCACCTGATCTTGCGCATCACGAAGGCTGGTCGCCTTGCCCGCAGCGGCTACGCCGTGAGGACAGGCCAAATTCGCCTTCGCTCTACGTGCGATCAGGTTTGACGACCTGGACTGAGGCAAACACGCTGCCGTGCCAGGTGTCGAATGGATGTCTCGGGTGTCGGCCATGCAGTCGCGCTGAGTCCGGCACGACCTACACATTTTAAGCCCCAAACCTCGGATCGAAGCGGGAGGCGCCCGAATACGCCCGAAGGCAGTACTAAGTGGCGTCGCCGTTCCCGATCTCACTGGGGCGGACGAACGCTGCGCTGCTAGGAGCTTTCGCTCCCGCATAGAATGCTGCGCCAGATGGGGTGTGACAGAGCGTTGGTGAGCCGATCCTGCGACCGGCCCTTGGCGCTCAACCCGCCGGGCACAACCTGCCCTTCACGCCACGTATGGTCACGGGTGCACACGCTGTTCGGTGGGTGAAGGCACAGGCAGTGTGGGCGAGGCGCTAGGGGGCGGGGATAAGGTTGGATGCTATCCCCCTGGGCCCTAATCGGATCGGTTTAGCGCCAGACTGTGCGGTCTTCCTGTGTGCTGTTGGCCTCTTTCCTCACCTAATTGCGATCTTATCGCCGCTTGGCGTCGGTTGGGCGTTGACGAATCCCGCAAATCCGGCCTTGCTGGGGCCACCAACATGCACAAAGCAGATCACCGAGGGGAGAGACCATGGCTGGTAAGTTTGAAGTCTATACCGATAAAGCAGGCGAGACGCGGTTTCGTCTGAAAGCTGGAAACGGCCAGGTGATCCTGGCGAGCGAAGGCTATAAGAAAAAAGCCAGCTGCATGAATGGCATTGAATCGGTGCGTAAGAACAGCCAGGACGAGAAACGCTTTGAGCGCGCCGAGACCAAGAACGGCAAGCCGCGATTCAACCTGCGGGCCGGCAATGGCCAGGTGATCGGCACCTCAGAGACTTATGAAAGCACCTCCGCTCGCGACAACGGGATTGCTTCGGTGATGAAAAACGCGCCCGATGCCAAAGTGGATGACCAGACATTGCTGGCCGGCGGTGGTCCCGCTGGCTGAATAGTCTACGTGCGATGATCACCTTTTCCAAAAGACTCTCCAGGCCGCTAGTTGCTTTCCTAGCGGCCTGGCTTAGATCGATATAAGTTCCAGTCTCGGATTTAGATTCGCGCAAATAAGTTCTTAAGTCAGCGTATGAAGACTGTGCTTTTTTGCTTCGTCGTTTACTTCACGATATCTCAAATAATTTTTTACTCCCACGTGCGATAGGTGAGCCATTGATAAGGCGAATTGATTGGCCTGACTTCAAATTTTTATTTCTTCTTTGATTGCTTGTCAGGTTTGTTATTTTAATAGTTGTATTTGTATTATTGGTTATATCAATGTTGACTTTGACGCAATATCTATGAAATATTTGATAATATTCAATTTTAGGTAAGGCGGTAACCCAAAAGTCATATTCGAGCTTCGTCTTATCATCTATCCCTATAGAAAAATGCTCAATTCTTTCGGTGAACTGTTTCCCAAATTTCTCGTTTTGGATGTGTATCGTCTGCGTTTTATCTGAAACGGTTTCTGAGCTCACTTGGTTTATGCAGCCCCCAATTTTGCCACTCCAGTACGCATCTGCTTCCGCTTGGAAATCTACCGGCCCAATATAGGGCTCATTTTCTATCAAAGAACAGAAATGTGATAAGCAAGTTACATGAATTTTGTATCGCGTCTGTTTATTGACAGTTTTAATATCTTCAATCCTAATATGAGATTTACACGACTCTATATAAGCGGCTAACTGCTGTGCTTCCGATCTGACATTATCTCGAGCGTCTTTATGCGCCTTTGGATTCGAGTATAGAATTGCGAGCCTATTGTCGAACGAATCCTCATGTGGTCTGCTTAATGTTATATAAGTTGTAATCAAGCCTATAATTATAAAGAAAAGAATTGACTCCCACATTGATGCTATAAAGGAAGTGAGAAAAGCTCCTTCTATATTTTTCAAGCTGTGTAAGAAACTGGAGAAACTGTCGAACGATATTGTAAAAACTGAATTTTGATATTTGTAGGTGAGTAAGCTGGCGGCGGACAACAAAAGACTAAGTGCGACTACAGCAAGCCAAAAGCCTCTGGGCATCCTAAAACTCGACTTTCTCTTTTTTCGCTCATACTTTGCCATGACACCCAACCTCAATCTGATTCTGTGTTTTTGAGTGTACAAAGTCGTAGCATGATTTCTTAGTGCTATTGTTCGCTCATGTAAGATAGTCTTCAGTGCAGGTAACTATAATTGGTAATGTTGCAAATGCTATTTGTGTCTTTGCGCCAGGCCGCTTTCGGGCTCAAAATCTTTGTGTGTCAGCACGTTAATAGCTAGCCTGCATTACCATATGAGTGCGAAATGCTTAGATCCATTTGGCTTTTTTGCTCTATCTTAATGTTAGTCTGCGCCCACTCTACTTCTGCCCAATCCTCTGCAATCACCTTTTATGAAACGGCAGAGGCGCTTCGTTTCGAGGCCGAGGATGTCGTGAGCGTTCAGTTTTTGGACGCCGAGCAGCAGGGCCAAGCCCTCCTTGCTGTCACCTTGACACCGGCCATGTCGCAGCGCTTGCGCGCATTCACCGAAAACCTTGTCGGCAGAACCATCATGACGGTGTCGCCAGGCCATGTCCTTTCTGCCGATATCAGTGTGCGCACGGCCATTTCTGGGCCGGTCGTCCATTTCACCGGTTCTGACAAAGCGGTGATGCGTCGCGTGGCTGAGCGTTTGGAAGCTTTGCGAAACTCAGACGAGCCGTTGCTTGTCACCTATGAACAGGTCGCAAAACTCGACATTGATGCGGCCCACATCACTCTGGTTCAGGACGATAATGACCGTGACGAAGAGGTGCTGCGTGTGGCCATTGATGATGCCATCGCCAACGACATATTCGACGCCTGGCCGACGGAACCCAGCGGTTGGATCGCCGCAACCGGTCGGCTTGTCGTCGACGATTGGTCGATTTCAAACCGAAACGGCGCGGTCGACATAACGCTCCGCGCCCTCACACCCGCGCAACGCGCTTTGGTGCAGTCGTCTGTTGGCCAGGAGGCGCTATCGGCTGAGTAAGCTGAAGGTGGCACCTGTTGGTGTCATCCTTCTGCCGCATTTCTCATCGACCTGCGCGTTTCGTAGCGAAGGGGTGTCCTCTGGTTTGAGCGGTCAAACCATAGATAACTGTGTTCGCCCTCGTGCTCCCCCCAAGCGCCAAATTCAGCACATTTGGCCGATCTTTGAGGTCCCTCATGCAAAAGTTTCTCGCCCCAGTCATTCTGGGCCTGTTTCTCGTCGCTTGCCAGTCAGCGCCCGGCCTGTCTGACAACAGCACCGTGACAACCGCCAGCTGGTATCAGTGTTGCCACACCACCGCCAATGGCGAGTTGTTCAACCCCGATGGTCTGACTGCTGCCCACCGCACTTTGGCCTTCGGCACGCGCGTGCGCGTCACCAATCTGGCCAACAACCGTTCCGTGACCGTGCGCATCAATGATCGCGGGCCCTTCATTGGCGGTCGAGGGATCGATCTCAGCCGCGGCGCAGCTCGTGCCATCGGCTGCATCTCATCTGGTACCTGCCGCGTGTCGATGAGCGTTCTCTGACCAGCCTTTTGCGTAGCAAATGCTGAGAAAGTGGCATGCCCTTGCCACGCTAACACGTCGTCATCCTCGGGCTTGACCCGAGGATGACGATCCAATTTAGCGGCGGCGGGCCCTTCGCTTCGCCCCGCCGCCTTTTTTCTGGCCCTCATAGCCACCGGCGCGATCTTCCACCTGCATCTGGGTGGCCAAAGCATCGTCGGCGAGCAGCAGTTCGGTCTCCCTGAGCCTCTTCAGCTCGTCGCGCAGGCGGGCCGCTTCCTCGAACTCCAGGTTGGCGGCGGCGTCGCGCATCTTGCGCTCCAGCTCTTCCAGCGTCACCTTCATGTTGCCGCCGACCAGCTTGCCTTCGTCCACCATGCCGGACTTCACATGCACGCGGTCCTTCTCGTACGGGCTGTCGAGAATGTCGGCGATGTCGCGCTTCACGCTTTCCGGCGTGATGCCATGCTCCTCATTGTAGGCTACTTGCTTCTCGCGGCGGCGGTTGGTTTCAGCAATCGCCCGCTCCATCGATCCGGTCATGCGGTCGGCATAGAGCACCACGCGGCCATCCACGTTGCGCGCGGCACGGCCAATGGTCTGGATGAGCGAAGTTTCGGAGCGCAGGAACCCTTCCTTGTCCGCGTCGAGGATCGCCACCAGCGCGACCTCTGGGATGTCGAGGCCCTCGCGCAACAGGTTGATGCCGACCAGCACGTCAAACGCGCCGAGCCGCAGATCGCGGATGATCTCGATACGCTCCACCGTGTCGATGTCGGAGTGCATGTAGCGCACGCGCACGCCGTTTTCGTGCAGATATTCGGTGAGGTCCTCGGCCATGCGCTTGGTGAGCACGGTGACCAGCGACCGGTAGCCCTGCGCGGCCACTTGCTTCACCTCGTCCAGCAGATCATCCACCTGGGACGTTGCCGGGCGGATATCCACCGGCGGGTCGATGAGGCCGGTGGGGCGGATCACCTGTTCGGCAAACACGCCGCCAGCCTGCTCCAGCTCCCACGCCGCCGGAGTGGCCGATACGGCGATGGTCTGCGGGCGCATCATGTCCCACTCTTCAAAGCGCAGCGGCCGGTTGTCCATGCAGCTTGGGAGGCGGAAGCCATATTCGGCCAGTGTCGCCTTGCGGCGGAAGTCACCGCGATACATGGCGCCGATCTGCGGGATGGTCTGGTGGGACTCATCAACAAAGATCAGCGCGTTGTCGGGGATGTACTCGAACAGGGTAGGAGGCGGTTCACCCGGCTGGCGGCCTGACAGGTAGCGCGAATAGTTCTCGATACCCGCGCATGATCCAGTCGCCTGAAGCATTTCCAGATCGAAGTTGCAGCGCTGTTCCAGCCGCTGGGCTTCGAGCAGTCGGCCCATGCCCTTCAATTCCTGGAGGCGCGACTGCAGTTCTACCTGGATCTTGGTGATCGCCTGGTTCAGCGTCGGGCGCGGCGTTACATGGTGGCTGTTGGCGTAGATTTTCACCTTTTTTAGATCGCCCGCCTTCTGGCCGGTCAGCGGATCGAATTCCGATATTGCCTCAATCTCATCGCCAAACATGGAGATCCGCCAGGCGCGATCCTCATAGTGGGCGGGGAAGATTTCTACCGTATCTCCTCGGACGCGGAACGTGCCACGGGCGAACGCGCCATCATTGCGCTTGAACTGCAGGGCCACCAGATCAGCCAGCAGGTTGCGCTGGTTGATGCGCTCACCAACCTCCAGCTCGAATGTCATGGCGGTGTAGGTTTCCACCGAGCCAATGCCGTAGATGCAGGACACCGAGGCGACGATGATCACATCATCGCGTTCCAGCAGCGCGCGCGTTGCCGAGTGGCGCATGCGGTCGATCTGCTCGTTGATGGAGCTTTCCTTCTCGATGAAGGTGTCGGTCCGCGGGACATAGGCTTCCGGCTGATAGTAGTCGTAGTAGGAGACGAAATACTCCACCGCATTGTCGGGGAAGAAATTCTTGAACTCCCCGTAAAGCTGGGCGGCCAGCGTCTTGTTGTGGGCCAGCACCACCGCCGGGCGCTGGGTGCGTTGGATGACCTGCGCCATCGTGTAGGTTTTGCCTGAGCCGGTGACGCCGAGCAGCACTTGGGTCTGGTCCTGATCGCTGATACCCTCCACCAGATCAGCGATGGCGGTGGGCTGGTCGCCCTTGGGCTCATAGTCGGAGGCGAGCTTAAACGGAATGCCGCCTTCCGATTTGACCGGGCGTTCGGGGCGGTGCGGTGTCCAGGTGCCTTCGCGAAAGGCCGGGTGGCCGTTCTCGATCAGATCTTCCAGCGCTTTCACGGTGGCGGTCACGCCATCATTGGCCGGCAGGTTCTTGGCGTCCTCCAGCGAGACATCCATGCCCGCGACTGGGTTCAGGCCAGCGGCAGCGCGCTTCTTGGGATCATGGGTGCCGCCAAGTGAGGTTCCGCGCGCGGATTTGGCGGGCTTGGCTTTCTTTTTAGCCGCAGGCTTTTTCTTGGCTTCATCCTCCACCTCTTTGGCGAAGGTGGAGCCGATTTTCATCGGGTCGAAGACATCGACTGGCGTGCCGCTGTCGAAAGCAGGTTGCGGGGCTTCTTCGAATCCGGAGGGCTTTTTCTTGGTGCTCATGCCTCTGTATATGGCTGCGAGCGCGGGCGAGGGGAAGGCCATCTGCAACGATATCCTGACAGATTTGTCAGCATGTTGGCAGGAGGGGAGCGTTACGTGGTAGGGCAAAACGCGGCGTGCCCGCCATATGTCCGCACGCTGGTCTTTCGCAATCTGGATTGGCTTGCCTGACTTTTGCCTCACATCGTTTTGATTGGACCGTTGGTTCCAACCTTTGAGATGCTGCCTCACCGGCCCAATGACGGGCAAGTTTGCGCCATCTCGAGGTTCCCATGATCAAGCGTTTTGTTCTGTTAGCCACTCTTCTTGCTGCACCGGTTGTTGCCAGTGCTGAAGTTCTTCTGCCATCTGAAACGGCAGCGCCGCGCTGCGAGGACGGGCAGGTTTACGACCCAAACGTTGATCGGTGCGTGGATCGCTGACCTGCCCTTTTAACGCCGACTGTTGTTACTGTCGTTCAGGGATACTTAGCATCCCATCCATGGTCCGGCCATCGGAGTAGAGCGCACGCACGCGCACGGCGTTGGTGTCCACCGACTCCATCGACAGCTCCAGGGTTCCGCCATTTTCTAGTGTGGCAAAGAAGCCGCGTAGATTGTCGTCAGACAGACGCTGGTTGGTCATAGAGGGGTAGAGGGTGGTGCCCTGTGTGCGCGACGCCATTTCCCGCAGGTCCAGATGGTTGGCCAGATCTGCCTCACCACCCGCATAAGCCATGCCGATGATGATGACTCCAGCCTCATCGGCAGCGTCGATCAGGCGGTTGATGCTGGAGACTGAGGCGTTTTGCCGGCCATCGGTGAACAGCACCAAGGCTTTGCGATCGGCATCCAACGCGGCCAGGCGCTCAATGGCCGATAGCGCTGAAAGATAGAGCCCGGAACGGTCTTGCGGCGCGACCTCTTGGGCCTGCAACCGATCAAGGTTCGCCAAGGCTTGGTTTGGGTCGGCGCCGAAGGGGCTGAGCGTTTCCAACGTGCCGTCATAGGTTTGCACTTCGATCAAGCGACGATCACTGGCTTGCTCGATCATGTCGGTCAAATCGGCACGAATGCCGCCATAGCGGTCATCGGTGATAAGGCCGACGGGCGATTGATGGGTTTCGTCAACCAGCATCAGCCAAGCGGCGGTGCCTTCAAACGGCGTCACCATCAGGCTGTCGTCGTTCATGGCGCCATTGATGCGCTCAATCTTATCAAGGGTGGCGGGTACAACGGCGCGTAGATCGCAGGTGATGTATCCACCCGCGCCAGTCATGCAGGTCCCGTTTGGAAGGTCCGGTGCTGCAACGGCAGGCAGGCTGAGGGCGATACCGAGGCCAAGTGGCGCGGCCAACAGAAGGCTAAAGGAACGCAACATGGTCGTATCCTTTCCTTAAACGTTGAGACCAATAGCCTGCGGTGGCTTGCCGCACTATGCAAATCACTTTTCCGGCTGGGCGAAGGGCCGACGACGCTAAGTGCGATTACGGATTGCGTCTGTTCCAGCTTGTAAGCCCACGCTTATGAATTCAGTCTTGCTTCCAGAAAACCAATTCAGAGGAGGCAAGATATGACTTTCACGCTTAATCGACGAACGTTTCTGGCTGGGGCTGCAGGGCTGATCGCACTGCACCCATTCTCTGTGCGTGCATCAGCCAATCAGGCACATCTGCGGATCATGGAAACGACCGATCTGCATGTGCATGTGTTTCCCTATGACTACTATGCCGACCGTCCACGTGACACCGTTGGCCTGGCGCGGACGGCAGCGCTGATCCAGTCAGTGCGCGATGAAAGCACCAACTCGCTTCTTCTCGATAATGGCGACTTTCTTCAAGGCAACCCAATGGGCGACTACATCGCCTATGAGCGCGGGATGGCTGACGGGGACACCCACCCCGTGATCAATGCCATGAATGTGCTTGGTTTTGATGCCTCCACACTTGGCAATCACGAGTTCAACTACGGTCTATCATTTTTGGAGAAGTCGCTGGCCGGTGCCAACTTCCCGTTCGTTTGTGCCAATGTCGTCTCGCAGATGGGGGCGACGCCCACCGATGATGCGACGCTCATTCCTCCCTATCTGATCCTTGACCACCAAGTGACCGATGGGGCCGGTGAGCAACACCCAATCAAAGTTGGGTTGATTGGGTTTGTGCCGCCACAGATCATGACGTGGGATCGCCGTCATCTGGAAGGCAATGTGATGGCGCGGGACATTCTAGAAACCGCCCAAGCCTATGTGCCGCAAATGAAGGAAGAAGGCGCGGATATCGTCATCGCGCTGTCGCATTCAGGTATTGGAGAAGCCAACGCCATTGAAGGCATGGAGAATGCTTCAGTTCCTTTGGCGGCGATCGATGGGATTGATGCCATTTTGACCGGACACCACCACCGCGTGTTCCCAGGCCCCGATTATGAGGACACACCAGGTGTGGATGCAGCCGCGGGCACCATTATGGGCAAACCAGCCGTGATGGGTGGGTTCTGGGGCAGCCATATGGGGCTGTTGGACCTGATGCTGGAACGAGATGGCGGCGGATGGCGCATTGCAGCACACACGTCTGAAGCGCGACCGATTTCAATGCGTAACGAAGATCGTTCGGTCTCGCCACTGGCGGAAAGCGTGCCAGCGGTTCTGGAGTCGGTGCAGCAAGAGCACGATGAAACGCTGGCCTATGTCCGTCGCGCGGTTGGTCGCACGGCGGCTCCACTGCACAGCTATTTTGCCTTGGTGGCCGATGACCCATCGGTTCAGATCGTCTCCATTGCGCAGACTTGGTATATGCAGCAGATGCTGGCGGGTACGGAGTATGAAGGCCTGCCGATCCTTTCGGCGGCCGCACCGTTCAAGGCCGGTGGGCGTGGTGGGCCTGAATATTACACCGATGTGCCTGCAGGGGATGTGGCCATCCGCAATGTGGCTGACCTTTATCTCTACCCCAACACCACGCGGGCCGTTCTGGTTACCGGTGAACAGGTGAAGGATTGGCTGGAGCGGTCAGCTGGCATCTTCAATCAGATCGAACCGGGCGGCAGCGATCAAGTGCTGCTGAACCCAGAATTCCCAAGCTACAATTTCGATGTGATCGATGGTGTGACCTATCAGATCGACCTATCGCAGCCTTCGAAGTTCGATTCCGATGGTAATCTGGTTAATCCCGACGCCAACCGTATCGTCGACCTCACCTACAATGGCGAACCGGTGTCACCCGACCAGCAGTTCGTGATTGCCTCGAACAATTATCGTGCCGGTGGCGGCGGCAGTTTCCCTGGTGCATCGCCAGAAACGACGATCTTTGAAGGCCCGGACACCAACCGGGATGTGATTGTGCGCTACATTGTTGAGCAGGGCACGATCAATCCGAGTGCGGATGCCAACTGGTCGTTTGCGCCCATGCCTGGAACCACCGTGCTGTTTGATACCGGTCCAGCGGCAGAAGCTTATGCCGAGGACGTGCCGGGTGTCAGCATTGAGCCTGTTGGGGACGGACCGGACGGTTTCGCCCGCTTCCGTATCGCGCTTTAAAGCCTTTTGTATCATGGCCGGGGCACGCGTTGTTCCGGCCATACGCTATCAAGCCATTTGAGACCTCTCGGCGTTCGTTGTCCGTGATGTACTGACGGGTGCTTGAGTGGGCTTGCCTTGCATCTTTTCCGGTCGCATGAACGCCTCATGCTTCGCGATCTCACACCTCAAGCTGTGTTTATCGGCTTGCTGGCAGCCTTTGTTGGCTTTGCCTCGTCTTTTGCCGTGGTGCTGGCCGGTTTGCGCGCTGTCGGTGCGACAGAAGCCGAGGCCGCATCTGGCCTGATGGCTTCAGCCATTGCGATGGGGCTTTGCGGCGTGGTGGTGAGCTTGCGGACCAAGCAGCCGGTCAGCGTGGCATGGACGACACCGGGCGCGGCGCTTCTGGCGGGTTCGGCGAGTGTCGCGGGCGGGTTTTCTGATGCGGTCGGTGCCTTTCTCATCTGCGGTGGATTGATCATTCTCTCAGGGCTCTGGCGACCCTTTGGTCGTGCTGTGGAAGCGATCCCTGGATCACTGGCCAATGCCATGCTTGCCGGAATTCTGCTGGTCCTTTGCCTGGCACCGTTTCGCGCCATCGCGTTCGATCCGCTGCTGGGTCTGCCTATCCTGGTGGCCTGGATCATCGGTGGGCGGATCAACCGTTTTCTGGGCGTGCCAGCCGCGCTTTTGGCGTTCATCCTTGTGGTGGTTTTTGGGGTTGAGTTCCCGCCCGATTGGCAGGCGGGAATTGCTGCCTCTTTGCTGCCAGCGCCGGAGGTGATCGTTCCGACCTTCTCTCTTTCTGCGCTATTTGGCATGGCGCTGCCGCTGTTCATCGTGACCATGGCTTCCCAGAATGTGCCAGGCTTGGCGGTGCTGAAAGCCAATGGCTACGTTACAAAGACCGGGCCGCTGCTTACCGCGACGGGCATCTTCTCGTTCCTCAGTGCACCTTTCGCCGGCATCTCCTCCAATCTGGCGGCAATCACAGCAGCGATGCTGGCGGGTGAAGAGGCCGGACCTGACAGCGACAAACGCTATTGGGGTACCGTGGTGTGCGGTGTCGCCTACTGTCTTTTCGGACTGTTCGCCGGTGTGGTGATTGCCTTTGTCAGCCTGGCGCCATCGATCTTGATCGAAGCGGTGGCGGGCTTGGCGCTGATCTCCGCCTTTGGGGCGGCCTCGCTCAATGCCTTCAAGGTTGAAGAGGAACGCCCTGCAGCTGCGGTCACGTTTCTGGCTGCCGCGTCCGGCATGACGATCTTGGGGATTTCCGGCGCCTTCTGGGGGCTTATTGCCGGTGGCATCATTCTTGCGCTGGCCAAACGGAAATCGGCTTAGGGTTCCTTTAGCCGGGCTTGCTCAACTCTTCGGCCAGAATGTCAAACACGAGGCGAATACGGCGTGAGGTGCGCAGCTCGCGGTGCGTGACCAGCCAGATCGGGAAGTGGATCGGTGGTAGCTCTTCGAGCACCTGAACCATGTTAGGAGAGGTCCTCGCTGTTTCGTCCATGGTGATGCCAATGCCTAGTCCCTGGCGCGCCATTTCCCAGCAGGCGACAGTGTTTTCCGATGAGACCGGGAAGCTTGCGGCCGATACTTTCAAGCCAAGTGCCTGCAAATAGCCAATGAACCGCTCAGAACGATCAAAGCCGACAAAAACCGGGCCGCTAACATCTTCTGGTTTGTGTGGATGCCCGTGTTTTTCAATCCAACTCTCCGAGGCGTAGAAGTGCGCCTCAGCATCGCGCAGTTTCTTGCCGATCAGATCAGGCTCAGTGGGCTGAACGTGCCGCACCGCGATATCGGCCTCCCGCCGCCGTAAGTCCGAGAGCGCGTTGGAAACCACCAAGTCAATGCTGACCTGCGGGGCGGCTTCGCGGATTTTTGCGATGATCGGCGGCAGAATGTTGATCGAGATGCCATCGCCAGCGGAGATGCTGACCAAGCCTTCCACCGCTTCTGAGCGGCCTGTGGCCACCAGCGCCAAAGCGTCGGCAGCTTGGGCCATGTCTTTGCCGTGATGCAGCAAATCAAGGCCGGTTTCGGTGAGCACGAGCTTCTTGCCGATGCGTTCGAAGAGGGTGAGGCCAAGGGCGTCTTCAAGCGAGGCGACTTGGCGGCTGAGGGTTGGTTGGGTGAGACCCAACTGCCGCGCAGCTGCGGAGAGTGACCCGGTTTCGGCGGCGGCGATAAAGCCGCGCATCTGGTTCCAATCAAAATTTGACATACAGATACGCATATCATGACTGCGAAATTACGCAATTTGTCCTTTGAAAACGCATGATAGATGTTGCGTCGAAGGAGATACATCATGACCACCGACACACTGACCTTGCAGCAGAGACCGATGACGACCGACACGCAAAAAGACGCCAAATTCTGGGATGGTATTGCCGAGAAGTACGCCAAGAGCCCTGTTGGCGATATGGCTGGTTACGAGCGCACGCTGGAGCGGACGGCTTCGTTTTTGGATGGGGACTACCGCGTGCTTGAGGTCGGGTGTGGCACGGGCACAACGGCTTTGAAGTTGGCGCCGCACGCCGCGCATATCACCGCCACAGATGTTTCCAGTGCGATGATCGACATTGCCCGGGAGAAAGCCCAGCGAGAGAACACGACCAATGTCAGCTTTGAGGTCGCTCGCGCTTCAGACCCGCGTTACCGTGATCGCGCCTTTGATGCGGTTCTTGCCTTTAACATCGTGCATTTGGTGGCTGATGTGGACGGGCTTTTGGCAAGTTTGCGGGCCAGCCTCAAGCCAGGTGGGTTGCTGATCAGCAAAACGCCATGCCTGGGCGCGATGAACCCACTTGTGCGTTGGGTTGCGGTGCCAGCGCTTAAGCTTGTGGGCAAAGCGCCTCGCTACGTCTGGAGCCTGTCACCGCAGGGGCTTCACGAGTCCATTGAGCGGGCTGGGTTTGAGATCATCGCAAGCGAAACACATCTTACAAGCGGCAAGCCGCATCACCCCTACATCGTTGCCAAGCGAGCCTAGTCAGATAGGTCGCTTAGGAAACGGAGCAGGGCGGCTGTGGTCTGCTTGGGATGCAGATCGATGAAAAAATGGCCGCCCGGCATCGGGGCGTGGCTCACTGGACCTGCAGTCTCTTGGCGCCATAGGCCAACCACGTTGAAGCGCTCACCCATGACGCCGTCCAGACCCTCCATCACAAGCAGAGGGCACGCGATTTTGGGCCTGGGTTGTTCATCGTCGTGAGCGGGGTCAATCAGCGCCCCGGCGCGATAGTCGCCGCAACTGGCAGCGATCATTGCCGGATCGCGCCAGGCTGAGCGATAGGCACCCAGTTGCGCAGGATCGAAGTCCGACAGTTTGGCTTTGCCCCAACCTTGCAGGCAGGTCTCAAAGAACATGTCTGGGTCTGCGCCGATCATGGTGGCCGGGAAGGGCAGGGGCTGGGCGAGGAACGGCCAGTGCCAATAGGCAAGGCTGAGGCTCGTATCCATGTTCACCCAAACATCGATGGTCGGAATGATGTCCATCAGGGTGAGCGACAGAAGGCGCTCTGAATGGTCGAGCGCAAACCGGTGACCGACGCGCGCGCCGCGGTCATGCCCTACCAAGTGAAACCGCTCATAGCCGAGGCTCGTCATGAGAGCGGCCATATCTCCCGCCATGGTGCGGAAGCTGTAATTGTCGGCGTTGGGCGTTGGGGCTGGCTTGCTGGAGGCTCCATAACCGCGCAGATCCGCCGCAACCACCGTGAAGTGCTGCGCGAGCTTGGGAGCGACTTTGGCCCACAGGGCGCGTGTTTGCGGATAGCCGTGCAACAGCAAAACCGGCGGTCCTGACCCAGCGGTCACATAGGCAATGGTGACCCCGTTCGGGCCGGTATGCTCAGCGGTGCTAAAGCCGGGAAAAAGTGGATCAACGCTCAAGAACGATGTCTGCCGTTTCGCCGCCAAGCTCGTCCACGCTGTCATGGGCGCGCACTGTGATGGTGGTTACATCATCAGGGATGGCCAAGGCATTCAGCGAGCGTGTGAAGGGCTGCTCATCCACATGAGGGTGGAACAGGGTGCGGCTGCCGAGAACATTGCCCTTTTCATCGAGAACATCGAACCGGTCGGCATAATGCTCCCAGCCCGTATCAGCGTGCAAAATGGTCGCCGATACTGTCCAGGTGCCACGAATGTCTTGCTCGGCCGTTGCCGCAATCACATCGGCTTCGCCTGCCCATGCCGACCCTGCCAATGCGCTGGAAACGCAGGCAAGCGCCAAAAGACTAAACGCCGAGCGCATCAAGGCCTGCCTCCAAATGTTCGGCGAGCAGCGGCATACCCATAAGATAGGCGCTGGTGGAACCCTCGGCGCGCTCTTTGGCGGACTCCAGGGCTGCAACAAAGTCGTTGGCCTCAAAATCACCGCGCCCAACCCAGGCGATGGCAACCAACGACCCGGCCTCATCGGTATTGAGATCATCGATCAGCTCGCGCAGTTCTTCGCCGGTTAGATCTTCGGCCTCTTCCTCGGCTAGGCCATCATGCTGATGCGTGTCTTCCAACCGCTCGGCGTCGAACTCAATTGTGTCAGCAGACTGATCCAGGTTCTCGAGGTTCAAATCGGCGGACACCGCTTTGGCCTTGTCGATGAACAGGCGAACGGTTGCCGGGTCCAGAGCCAGGTCAACGGAAAGGGGCGGGCGCATCAAAACCTCCATTTTAGCCTCCAGACATTTGCGCCTGTCGGGGGCGGCCCCGACGGTGTTCGCTGGGGCGTTCAACACATTGTGCCGGTTCAGGCCTCATCAGTGTTGATCTTACGCAAGAAATCGGTCGATTGACCGTCCGTCACAAGCCTTATTGCGCCCGGGGCACATCGTCCAGCAGCCCGAGCCACGCTTCCATGCGGTCGCGGTTTTTCCCCATATCAGATTGGCCAAGCTGGGCTGCGGAGTAAAGCACCAGATAGGATTGCATGGGCGGCTCATTGTCACCTGCTGGCAAAACCCAAATGTGATTGGTGTCAGGGAACTGCAATGTTGGCGACCTGGTTATGCCACGGGCGTAGAGCTGCTCACTATCCTGTTCCACCCATTGAATATCTTCGGCTATATCGACCCTCGCCACCAGCGTATCAAACAGTTCGTCGGGTGGCAGGTCAAAGATGGGTGTTCCTGCATCAGAAGGGATGACAAGTGCCTCCTCCGGGCCAAGCAGCACATCATTGGGTTTGCCCGTTCGCTCAAGCGATCCCAGCGTTTGTGCACCCATGTCTGGGTCGCCAGCGACGCGTTCCCAAAGCGTTGCCGGACCGACGAGGAAAAGCGTCGCGGCGGCGATCACGAGCAGGGCGACAATCCAAAAAACCATGCGCATCAAACCTTACCTTTCCGATTTTCAAAGCTATCAACGCGTTTCAACACAGCTGACAATGAAATTCGTTTTTCCGCGCCCCCTAGAGAGGGCATCCTGGGCAAAGCAAGACCTCAACGATAAGGCCGTTTCATGCCCATTCTCTACATTGGCAACAAAAACTATTCCTCCTGGTCCTTCCGGCCGTGGCTCGGCATGACCGTCGCTGGTATCGCATTTGAGGAGCGGCTGGTTCCATTCAATGCTGATGCCAAGAATCCCGACTTTGCAGCCTTCTCGCCGACCAGCCAGGTGCCTGCCTTGGTGGATGGTGATGAAACCATCTGGCAGTCGCTTGCGATTCTTGATCATGTGGCGCGCAAAAATCCGCTGAGCGGCCTTTGGCCTGAAAGCGACAAAGACCGCTCGCACGCCATGGCGATTAGCTGCGAGATGCTGTCCTCGTTCTTTGCTTTGCGCGGCGCGTGCCCGATGAACATGCGCCGCGAACGCGCAGCGATTGATGTAACGCCGGATATTGCCAAAGACGTTTCGCGCGTTGAGACCATTTGGTCGACCTGTTTGCAGGCGAGCGGCGGACCGTTTCTGTTCGGCACGTTTTCCTTGGCCGATGCCATGTTTGCGCCGGTTGTGAACCGGTTGGACGTTTATGATCTGCCGGTCTCTGTCGACACGCCGGCCTATATGGCGACGATCCAAGCCCTGCCAGCCTGGAAAGAGTGGGAGGCTGCCGGGAAGGCCGAAACCTGGGTTGTGGAAGCGGACGAGGCTTGAAGCCCTCGCGCACCTGCTCAGCAGGCTTCCTCTTGCGGGCTGACGCGAACCAAGGAGCCTTCGCTGTCATCGGTGAGCAGCCAGATGGCGCCGTCTGGTCCTTGGCGCACATCGCGGATGCGGCCAAGCGCGCCTTCAAACAAGCGCTCCTCAGATACGATGTTGCCGCTCATGCGATCCAGCCGGACAAGCATTTGGGCCGCCAAGGCACCGACAAGCATGTCACCCTCCCAGCTTGGGAAGAGACTGGCACCGCTTAAGATGGCCATGCCCGAGGGAGCAATGGATGGATCCCAATAGTAGACGGGTTGTTCCAAGCCATCGGCCTCTGTGCCGATGCCAATAGGGGTGCCTGAATAGTTGACGCCGTAGGAGATGGTTGGCCAGCCATAGTTCAGCCCAGCTTGAGGCTGGTTGATTTCATCGCCGCCGCGAGCCCCATGCTCGACCGTCCAGAGCAATCCGGTGGCAGGGTCGAGCGCCGCGCCCTGGGGGTTGCGATGTCCCAGCGACCAGATGGCAGGCTGTATTTCGTTGGGACCGGTGAACGGATTGTCGTCAGGGATCGAGCCATCCTGATTGATGCGTAGCACAGACCCGGCATGATCCATCGGATTTTGGGCGCGCTCTGGCGTACCGCGATCACCGATTGTGAAAGCGAGTGTTCCGTCGGGCAAGAAGACGATGCGTGAGCCGAAATGGAAGCCTGAGCTATCTGGGCTGGACTGCTGAAAGATCACATCGATGTCGGCGAGCGATGGAACGCCCGTCGTCCACCCTTCGAGCGTTGCGCTGGCGATGGACGTGCCCGTGCCGCCATCGCGGGGCTCTGCAAACGAGAAGAAGATGCGGTTGGTGGAGGCGAAATCTGGCGCTGTGACAACGTCCAGCATGCCGCCCTGACGGCGGTCAACCACATCTGGGACGCCTGTCACCTCTTGGGTGGATCCGTCAGAGAGGCTCACCAGGGTCATGGCGCCAGGCCGTTCGGTGAGAAGCGCTGTGTTCGCGTTCAGAAAAGCCAGGCCCCAGGGGTTTTCAAACCCGGTGGCAACCGTGTCTGCGACCAGTGCGCAACTGCCGCTGGTATCTTCGACACGAGGTGTTTGGGCCTGGGATATCGCAGTTGGCAGCACTGCGATGGAAAGGGGGAGTGCGAGGGCGGCAAAGGCCAGATGCTGCGAAAGGCGAGTCGGGCGGTTCATCGGGGGGCTCCGAAGCGTGATGGCGTTGAACACTTCAGATAGGGGCATTTGGTGCCGCTGCAATCGCAGATCAGCTCACTATCGTAGTGGGCATGCTCTCAGCCGATGCGGTGAGAGCGGCGCGGCGCGTTCGCGATGCCTTTGGCGGTCTGACGCCATGTCTGTCGCACCATGGCAAGCATCACAGCAAAAACGGCCAGAACCGCCAGTGTGATCAACGGTCCACCGGTGCTGCTGACGTCTGCAAGAAGCGTGTCGGCGCGGGCGGCGCTTGTCAGCGTCAGCACGGCCACAAACAGCGTGATGGCGACAATGCCTGTGCCTTCAAGCACACGGCCTAAAAAGCCGAATGCGCGCAAGGGGCGCGACGTCTGCTTTGGTCTGGCCGAGAGATCGGTGTCGGTTTGGAAAACGCTGTAAGTGTTGGTCATCACGAGGGCCGTTACGCTGGAATCATCAGTTTCGATGATGCCGTTTGATCAGCGCAGTGTGGCCTGACATGGGAGGTGGTGAGGCCGTTTGCGTACCCTTTGATGGCCCAATTGTGGCAAAGCCGATGTGCTGAAGGTCACACAGATGCCGTTAGGGCAGTCTTCCAGAGCTGTCCTAGAAGGCGATGCGCAGGCCAGCGGTTGCGGAGATCTGGTAGGCTGAGTTGGTTTCCAGCATGGCTTCGGCATTGGCATAGGCGGTGAGACCGGACGAGGTCTGGTATTCGCCGGAGAGGCCAAGGAAGCCACCGAGCGCGGTGTCGTCATCATCGAGCGTGGTGGAGACGGTCTGGCCCAAAAGCGTGCCGGAGATGCCATCATCACCAAACTGGGTGCGCGTTTCGATGCCGCCGATGAGACGGATGGTGGTCAGCGCGCCATTGGCATGAAGGGCCTCAAAGGGCAGGGCGAGCGCGGCACGGGCTGAAGCGATGTGAACGTCGCGATCATCCAGCGTCAGCGGGTTGGTGGTGCCGGTTTCGGTGGTGCCATCCAGGAACAGACCCGCATAGGCCAGGGTGAGTGACTGTTCGATGGTTGGCAGAGCAAAGCTTGTCGAGCCCATACTTGTAGGGCTGAAGCCTGTGGATGTGCTGTTGGTGACGGTGACCTGCGGGTTGATGAACCAGCCACCAAAGTCAGCGCTTGCTGTTTCAAGGCCGGTGGCGACCAGATTGTTGACGGTGACGCGCTCCTGGTCATAGTCGGTGTAGCCGAGGGTGAGCGCGCCATCCCAGGCCAGACCCCAAGCCTCTGTGGAGGCGTAGACACCGGCATAGTAGCTGGTTGTGTCAGTCTCTTGAGTGTCGATCTCATTCTCTGAGGTGCTAGCAGCAAAGCCTGCCATCACACCAACACTGGTGATCGCATCCAGTGGCACATCGACACCGGCGACCAGACCACCGGTCAGGCTTTCAAAGGTGCGGCCCACCCGGTCGCTATCATCCTCGCGATAGGCCCCAAAACCTTCGATCCAGAAGCGGCCCGGATTGAGAGGCGGGGTATTGTCCAAATCAAGATCAGAGAAAGCCGCCAGGCGGGTCTCGTCAGCGGCCGCAAAGCGACTGGCAAAGCTGGAGGCAAAGCCAAGCGCCGGGTCCGAGCGCATTGTCGACTGACGACTCTGCACCTTCTGGCCAATGCCGGAGGTTAGGGCGGCAAGCGTATCATCCAGTGATGTCAAAGCGGACGAGTCTACAGCGACGATCTGAACATCATTGTTGCCGTTCCCTACCACCGGGACCACTGCAGCTAGATGGCCATGCAAAGTGCCGATGCCAACTTCTGTTGCACCGCCGTCCGATTCAAAGGTCGAGTTCACTGACAAACCCTCCCCGACATGAAGTATGTTGGTGCCGCCGCCAAGATCAATCCGGCCGATGATGACGGAGCCTGCGTTGAGCGTGAGGTTGGTATCGACAGCGCCGGTCTCGTACAAAGCGCGGGTACCGCCTTCGATCGTGCCGCTGTTAATCAGGCTGGACAGACCGGTGACACCCCAAACGGCGTTTATACTGGCTCGCAGCAGACCTGCATTGAAGAGACTGTCTATGTTGGAGGCGAACAACGCACCATCGCCGCCGAGTACTGAACTATGGTTGATGAAATTGGAAACTCGACCCCCACCAGGAAAAACGAAGACAGTGCCTTGAATGGTGCCATGGTTGGTTAGGTCAGAAATGTTTCCAACAACCTGAATAGCGCGATCAGAGCCAATGATCGTGCCGGTGTTGCTAAGGTTGATCAGGTCACCAAAAATGCTGATGGCCTCATAGCTTGATTCAATGGAGCCCAAGTTTGTGATTTGTGCATCGGCGCCTAGATAGATACCTCGGTGATTGACGCCTACACCCGTTCCACGGATTGTTGCCCCAGCCTCGACCGTCACAGTCACGTTGGTCTCAGTACCTGTGCCCAGGACATTCGTTACGGTACTTTCGGTCGTTCCTTGGCAGACCAACACTGCGCCATTGGCCAGTGCTGGCGAGCAGGCGGCCAATGCCGTGCTGGTTAGAAAGAAAGATGGCGCGGTCGTTGTAGAAAGCGCCAAGCTCCCTGCCACCGCCAATTGCCTTGCCAGTTTTGTCGCGATGGCCGCGCTTTTTGGGAATCTCCCTTGCATGAACCCAATCCCTTTGCCGCTTCCTCAAGCGTGGGCGTTCGGTTCGTGTGCAATTATGCTTTTGCCTTTATCGACCGCGCGCAGATCAGGGGTAGGGTGCCGGGCAAAAGCGAATTTATGGTTAACCTTACGTAAATCTTCAGGTTGGGCGTTTTAGACGCCTAGGGCCGCCAGTCCATAGCTACATGGCCGGGCTGGTTCTGCACCCGCGTCATCCACGCATTGATGCCGGGGAAATCCGACAGGTCAAACTCACCATCACCGGCCACATGGGTGTAGGCGTAGAGGGCGATGTCGGCGATCGAATACTGGCCTGCGGCGAAGAAATCATGGGTTTCCAAATGCCGCTCCATTACGCCAAGGGCTTCATAGCCACGCTCCCACCAATCATCGAGCATATCGCGTTTTAACTCGCGACCGCCCTTCATCAGCTTCAGCCAGAAGCGGGCAACCGCGATGTACGGCTCATGGCTGTATTGCTCGAAAAACATCCATTGCAGCACTTCGGCGCGGCAGAACTTGCCCTCAGGCATCAGCGGCGTGTCTTCGGCCAGAAAGAAAAGGATGGCGTTGGATTCTGAAAGCAGTTGGCCGGTTTTCAGCCGCAGCGCTGGCACCTTGCCATTGGGGTTGAGAGCCAAAAACTCTGGCGTGCGGCTTTCGCCCTTTAAAATGTCCACGTCATGAATTTCAAACGGAATGCTAAGCTGCGCCATCGCCAACCGCAGCTTGTAGCAATTGCCGGAATTCTGCATGGAATAAAGCGTGTGCATAAAGACCTCGGACCGACCGTCAGAAGGGGAGATTAATCGCAGGGCGATACAGCATCAGCGCGATGATAAGCAACACAGCAAAAAAGGCGGGAAAACCGCAAGCAAACCAAATGCGATAGAGCCTGTAATAGCGGGGTGGTAGGGCAGTTTCGTTGGCGACAGATTTTTGGGCCATATCGCGCAGCTGAATTTGTATCCACACCACGGGTAACCAAAACAGCCCAACGAACACGTAAAGCAACAGTGACAGCACGATCCAGTCTTCAGACAGCGACCAGCCCACCACGCTGGCCAGCAAGAGACCGGTGATGGGCTGGGCAATGGCGGCAGTCGCGGTGAAAAGCGTATCGGCAATCACAACGATACCGGCCGTGTGCGCGATGAGTCTGGGATCGCCGGTGCGATGAGCCATCACCATGAAAAAAGCGATGCCTGCACCCGTGCCAAGCAGAACTGTTGCACCGATGACGTGTGCCCAGCGTAGTGCGAGCTCCCAGAAGACATCATCGAGCATCATCGTGTCTCCAGCAGCACGCGCGCAACCAGTGCCAATACAATCGCTGGCAGCACTTTGAACAATGGGCCCAAAGGGTCGAGCCAGAGATGCAGTACGACAAAGGTGGAGGCGAGCAGATAGAACAGGCTGACGGCCACCATGAGCCAGCAGATTTGTTTGGCAAAGCGCCTGATTAATATGCCAAAGGCCAGCGCGATATCGACAAGCGACCAAAAGATGACGCTGGCTTGCGCCATCCGTGCAGACCAACCGGCGTTCTCCAGTACCAAGCCCGCTTTGTCCAACTGGAGCAAACCAATCGCTCCGGCACTCAGCCAAAACACAAAAAGGGTCGCGATGATGATTGGGAAGAGCAATGCCATGCGTGCGGCAAGACGATGCTCGCTGGTGGCGGGCATAGACTGCAACGTGGCTTGCAAACCCATGAGCTCTTGGCTACCAGCGGCGACCCATTGATCGCTATTGCCACGCACGCCGTCGCGCAAAACGACAATTGCTGTGGAGCGCAACGCCGAGCGCCAGCCCAGCCGGCCGAGACCATCGGCTGCCTTGGATGTTGCGGTGACCAACCATCTGGGTGCGGTCCAAGTCCAGCGGGCAGGTTGGAAACCAAGCCAGGCGCGGTGCGCGGAAATGATCTGCGCCAGCGTGTGCGATTTTTGCTCGACCAGATCAGCCTCTGTCCCGGGCGGAATTTCTCCTGCGATGCAAAGCGCAACGGCCCTACAAACGTCCGCCAAAGCAACGGATTGGATAGGGCTCTCGGCAAGAGCGAGCGGTTGAACAAGGGGCACCGCCGCCAACATGCGTATCAGCGCGGTACCGCCATAGGCATGAGGTGCGAGCACGAGTCCAGGCCGTAGGATCCAGCTGTCTGTTTTGGTCGCCCGCACGGCCTTATCACCAGCGGCTTTGGTGCGCATGAATGCCGTTGACGCGTCGTCCTGTGCGCCAACCGCTGAAATCTGGATGATCTTGGTCTCGGTCGTCTCGCACGCCTTGGCCATTGCGGCGATGGCGCGGTGCTGGACGTGGTCGGTGTCGTTATTGGCACCACTTTGCAAAGTACCCGCGCAATTGATCACGATGTCGACATCTGCGAGCAGCGGTTGCCAAGCCTCGCTTGTTTGCAGTGCCCGAAGATCACGGATGCGCCAAGGCATATGAGGCAGCACGCGTTGGGCCGTCGCTTCGCTGCGCCCAAGACCGGTGACTGTGTGACCAAGCGCCAGCAAATGGTGGCAGACACCTGAACCAATCAGCCCGTACGCTCCGAGCACGAGGATATGGGGTGCTTTACTCTCATTCATCTGGCCACTCTAACCGCTAACCGGCCCAATTCACCCTGCCAGAACGTCACGTGGAATAAAGTTGGCGCCCACACGTAGTCCAAGTGCTGACGCCTGTTGTTGTGGTGTTGGCACTTCGCCTGCTTGCACGGGGATGCTGGCAGGTCTAGGAGTTTTGCTACGTTTCCGACCTCACGTTTTAACTCGTATTGAAGGATCACACTCCCATGGCTTTCCTCGCCGACTCGCTTGCCCGCATCAAGCCTTCTGCCACCATCGCGGTGACCAACAAGGCGCGTGAGCTGAAAGCCGCCGGTCTCGATGTGATCGGTCTGGGGGCAGGGGAACCGGATTTCGACACCCCTGACAACATCAAGCAAGCGGCGGTTGCCGCGATCAATGATGGCAAGACGAAATACACTGCCGTTGACGGTATTCCCGAGCTGAAAGCTGCAATCAGCGCCAAGTTCAAACGCGACAATGGCCTGGACTATGATGCAAGCCAGATCACGGTCGGCACAGGCGGCAAGCAGGTGCTCTACAACGCGTTGGTCGCAACGCTCAATGAGGGCGATGAGGTGCTGATCCCAACGCCCTATTGGGTGAGCTATCCCGATATGGTGCTGCTGGCTGGTGGTACACCGACTTTTGTCGAAACGTCGATGGAAACCAGCTTTAAGCTGACTGCCGAGGCGCTGGATGCTGCGATCACGCCAAAGACCAAATGGCTGATCTTCAACTCGCCGTCCAACCCGTCAGGCGCTGCTTACTCGCAAGCCGAACTGAAGGCACTGACCGATGTGCTGGTGAGGCATCCGCACGTCTGGATCATGACCGACGATATGTATGAGCATCTGGTCTATGATGATTTTCAGTTTGCAACGCCTGCTCAAGTGGAGCCGCAACTCTATGAGCGCACGCTGACCGTCAACGGTGTATCCAAAGCGTATGCCATGACGGGCTGGCGGATCGGGTACGCCGGTGGTCCAGCACACCTCATCAAGGCGATGGCGAAAATTCAGTCGCAGTCGACGTCCAACCCATCGTCTGTTTCGCAATGGGCAGCCGTCGAGGCGCTGACAGGCACGCAAGATTTCATTGAACCCAACAACGCGATCTTCAAGCGTCGTCGTGACCTTGTGGTCTCCATGCTCAATCAGGCTGTCGGTATCAGTTGTCCGACGCCGGAGGGGGCGTTTTACGTCTATCCGTCGTGCGCCGGGACGATGGGCAAGACGGCACCCTCGGGCAAAGTGTTGGAGAGCGACGAGGATTTCGTCACCGAGCTTTTGGAAACCGAAGGCGTGGCCGTGGTGCAAGGCTCGGCGTTTGGGCTTGGACCAAACTTCCGCATTTCCTACGCGACCTCTGATGAGGCGCTGGAAGAAGCGTGCATGCGCATCCAGCGGTTCTGCGGCAATCTGAAGTGATGTGACCGTCATAGCCGGGTTTGACCCGGCTATGATTATCCTTGGCCATAGCGCCATATGGCGGTGACCTAACGGCCTTGTGAGTGGACGGTGATGGGTGGCGCGCCTATCTGTGGTCAAACGCCAACAGACAAGGTGCGCGAAAGCTATGCTGATCCGCTCAAAGAAACGCTGGGAACTGCCCGAAAAAGCCGCAACGGACGAGAGCGTCTATCTCAGCCGCCGTTCGCTGATGAAGGGTGCCTTGGCGCTGGGTGCTGCTGGAACCACGCTGGGTGCCACAACCCGCGAAAGCCAAGCGTTGTTTGGCCTGTTTGAAAATGACGGCGGTGGCAACGAAGTGCCATTCACCGTCGAAGGCGACCCCACAGCCGATCTTTATCCGGCCTTTGCCAACCCCAGCTACACCAATGCCGGGCGTCCGCTGACTGAAGAAATGGACGCGGCGACCTACAACAACTTCTATGAGTTCGGTTCGCACAAAGGTATCTGGCGTGCGGCGCAGAGCCTGGAAACACGCCCTTGGACCGTGATTTTCGATGGCATGGTGGAAGAAGAGCGCCAGGTTGATATCGACACGCTCATCCGTGCCATGACCTTGGAAGAGCGGGTCTATCGCCATCGCTGTGTAGAAGCTTGGGCGATGACGGTGCCGTGGACTGGATTCCCGATGCGCGATCTGGTGGCCTATGCCCGCCCTCTTTCAAGCGCCAAATATGTTGTCATGGAGACCTTCAACGATCCGGATATGGCATCCGGGCAGCGTCAGAGCTGGTACTCCTGGCCCTACACCGAAGGCCTGACGATCGAAGAGGCCAACCATGATCTCGCCTTTATGGCCACAGGTGTTTATGGCAAGCCGATTGCCAAACAGTATGGTGCGCCGATCCGCCTTGCTGTGCCGTGGAAATATGGCTTCAAAAGTGTGAAATCACTGGTGCGTTTCACCTTCACCGACCAGCGCCCACTGACCTTCTGGGAAGAAGCCAATGCCAATGAGTACGGTTTTTGGGCCAATGTGAACCCGGAGGTGCCGCACCCACGCTGGAGCCAGGCAACCGAACGGTTGTTGGGCGATGCTGAAGAGCGCGTGCCGACCCAGATATACAATGGCTATGGACCTGAAGTGGCTGAACTCTACAGTCAGATCGACGATCCGCGCCTCTACATGTGATCTGCCTACGCTTTTGCAAACGGTAACGGGACGTGATGGCTCGATAAGGGCCATTGCCGCATGCTCGGCATAATCCTCACGCTGTCTGGTGACGTCTTCAACCAGATGGATGTAAGATTATGACCCCCCGATTTGCTTTATTGTCTGTTTTTGCTGTGTTTTTTCTTGCGGCCTGTAACCCGGCAGAGACGCCGGGTGCAGATGAGCCTGCGCAACTGAACAACTCTGCGCCTGATACAGTTCCAGAGCAGCAGCCCTTAACAGAGTAGAACCTTTCGCGTTACGACAGGGCCTGTCAGCGAGTCAGCACACTCGGGGCAGGCCCTGCGCTTTTTTGCTGACCTTAGGAGCCAATCCATGCGTATCCGCTACGCCGTCCTTCCCCTTCTTGCCGCCCTTATCCTTGCCGGTTGCGATGACCAAAACGCTGATCAAGCAGAAGCACCAGAGCTGAACGAATATGATTCACCTGAGCCGGTCGTACCTGCGCCCGAAGAAGAGGTTGCCGATGCACCGCCGACCGATCTGACGCCAACCCAAGAGGCCGTTGACATCGTCCAGGATGCCGCCGGTGCCCTAACCGAACTGGCCGCAGAGCAGCTCAATGATGTGACCAATGGCCAACCGCTTGATGAGGCTGCCTCCGAGCTTGCAAGTGATGCGGTGAACGCGCTTTCTGAGCAGGTAAATAATGCGGGCGAGGGCCTGTCTCGCTTGGCCAATGATCTTGCTGGTGCTGCCAGTGACACGGCGGACGCGGCCCAAGAGGCGGTTGCCGATGATGCCGCTGCCGGTCAGGCAGCCGCTGAAGATGTCGCCAATGACGTGGCCACGACAACGGGCAACGCGGTGGATGCCGTTCAAGATGCCGCGCAAGATCTGGCAGCCGCAGCAACCGAAGCACTGACTGCAGATGTCGACTGGCAGAGCGCATTCTCGCCTGACGTGCCCTACTACAATCTTTCCGAAGCGCCTGTGACGGCTTACACTGAGGCCAATGGGTCAGAGGTTGCTGGAACCGTCGCGCCTGGTGGCGGTGGTTTCATTGAAACCTGCAATGAAGCGCTTGATTGGTGCCTCATCCCGTTTGGTGAGAATGGTGAAACGGGCTGGGTTGATATGACGGCGTTTGGCGGCGTCGCAAACTAGCCCTGAAAGGGTGGTTTGATGACACTGGAAACAATGCTGGCATTGATCGGGGCAACCGCCATTTTGGTGGCGATCCCCGGTCCCAACCTTGCGCTCTTTATCGCCAACACACTCGCACATGGTTATCGGTCGGGCGCTGTCACTGTGTTTGGCACGGCGACCGGTATTGCCGTGCAGTTGTCTCTGGTGTTGCTGGGATTGGCTGCGCTTTTGGCGGTCGCAGCTTCAGCTCTCGTTTGGCTGAAATGGGCGGGCGTTGCCTATTTGCTTTATCTCGGTGTGATGAGTTGGCGGCGGGCCGATGATGCCATCTCGGCTCCAGAAACGGTTAGTGCATCAAAGAGAAGACTGTTCTTCCAAGGCCTGATGCTCTCCATCGTCAATCCAAAGACACTGCTTTTCAACGTGGCGTTCATTCCGCAGTTTGTACGGGTTGAGAATGGCGTTGGCGGGCTTCTGGTACCGGCGTTGGTCTATCTCACCGTGATCCTGATTGGCGACCTGCTCTGGGTGGCCTTTGCCGGGTCGGCCCGCCCGACTGTTTTGAAGTTGGGCAAGCTGCGCCACAAACTCACCGGTGGGTTGTTTGTTGCCTCAGGTGTGGGCTTGGCACTTGCTCGCGTTGATCGCTAGACCTTGCTGATGGAGTTGCCGCCATCAGCGAGCATGGCACTGCCGGTCACGAAGGAAGACTGGCTTGAGATCAGGAAAAGTGCGGCCTGAGCGATCTCCTTCGGATCGGCCATTCGTTTGAGGGCGTGAAACTGGGCTATGGCGGCATGTGTTTGCGGATCGTCACCGGCCATCGGTGTCATTGTCCCACCCGGCAACAATGCATTGACACGCACACCATCTGCGCCGTGCTCAGCCGCCAACACCTGGGTAAGACCAATCAACCCGGCCTTGCTGGCCGCATAGGCACCCATGCCCGGCAAACCGATCGTATGGCCAACAAAGGTTGACGTGAACACCAGCGATCCGCCTCCACGGGCCTTGAGGGCTGGTATCTGGTGCTTGGCGGCCAGAAAGCCTGACGTCAGGTTGATGTCTATGACCGTTTGCCAGGTTTTTGCTGTCATGTCGGGTATCGGGCCGAGTTCACCCAAAATTCCAGCATTGTTGAAGGCCGCATCAAGTCCGCCAAAATGTTTGTGCGCCTGATCAACAAGCTTCTTGGCGTAGCTTTCGTCCTGGACATCGCCCGCGATGGCTATGGCCTGCCCGCCATCGCTCGTGATGTCCTGTGCAAGGGTATCAAGCAGGTCTTGCCGACGAGCGCCCAGAACGAGGTTGGCGCCGTGTTCGGCAAAAAGACGTGCCGCAGCTGCTCCGATACCGCTGCTTGCGCCAGTGATTAGGACCGTTTTGTCGATGAGTTGCATAGTGCCTCCATGTGTTTTGGGAGGCTCTTGCTAGGCGGTCGATCCGGTTCGCACGACCCGATTGCAGACCTGTTGCACGATCAAGCCTTGGCGCGGACCCAATCGACATATGCGGTCACGTCGTGCCCTTGAAACCTTGCGCCGCTAGCGCTCAGTGCCAGTTTATCACCGTCCAGCTCCACCTGACGCACTTGCTTGCTGCCAACCCAATTGGGGCAGGAAGCCTGTGTGACGTGATGGGTCACCACATCGCTGTCCTGGGTGTATTTTCCTGCGTAGGTGATGTGGGAGATCATCGCGGCCTGGTGTTCTTCGGGCGTGCCGGTGAAAGGATCGGCGTCGGCATAGTTGGGACGGTCGGCAACTGACATGTGCACGAACACAAACCCATCAGGTGAGTAGCTGATATAGCCGGAGACATTCTCGCCAAATGGAAAAAAGCGTTGGCCAGACGCATCTTCATTGTACCAGCGTTTCAGTTCCCAGGTTCCGACAAGGTTGGGGTGGGGCAAGCTGATATCCTTGATGGAGAATGCGGTGATGTGCCCTTCGCTTAGCAGAGGCGGTTTGGGCATTCCAGTCAGCACAAAAAAACGCCGGGCGATCCGGTCACCATGGAAGGTGTGATCAAGCCCGACGTTTGGAGTTAGGGGCGACGCATCCGAGGGGTGGAGCGTCGCCTCGAGGGGAACAGCGGTCGGCGCAGGGAGGGACGCGCCGTAATGACCGTGTTGGAAAGATATCTAAGCAATTGCTGACCAATCTCAATGAATAAGCTGGCATGTCAGTTATGCGTTGAGTGCATGGCTTTCACAGAAGCGCCATGATTGCGCATAGGTCATTGAAAAACAGTCGAAAAATGCCTGGCAAAAAGGCATCTTTGGACGTGCCATGCGTAGTCTGTCTGTTTGGTAGGCAGGTCGGTGACCCGTTTCTGGAACTGTTCACGGCAGTTTGGAACAGAACTGAGCTGGTCCATCAGGGCAATGTTAACGAATCAGTGGGCCGTCATTTTCTCAAAGCTGCCAGCGCCGTTTAGTAGCTCCAGCGGCGAGCGTTGGCCAAAAGGAAGTCGCGGAACACCATCACGCGGGCCGAATTGCGCATCTCTTCGGGATAGACAAAGTAGGTGTCGAAGAAGGGCAGGTCCTGGCCCTCAAGCTCAATCCGCACCAGGTTCTTATCGTCCTCAACAATGTAGTCCGGCAACATGGCGATACCGACGCCGCGTAGGCATGCTTTGCGCAGACCGTAGACATTGGTGATGCGCACCTGAGCCCGGCGGGGATCGTCTTCCTCGCGGCCGACATTTTCCAGATAGTTGATGTTCCGCAGATAGGGCGGAGCCGGATAGCCATAGGTCAGGATCACGTGATCATCGAGCTCGGCGATGGATTTTGGCTGCCCGTGACGCTTGATGTATTCCGGTGCTGCATAGATGTGAAAGTGCACTGTGAACAGGCGCCGCTGCACCAAGTCAGGTTGAATAGGTTTGCGCAGGCGGATCGCGACATCGGCCTCACGCATAGACAGATCAAGCTCATCATCGTTGAGGATGAGCTCCAGCTGGATGCCGGGATAGAGGTCGCGAAACTCCTGCAATCGTGCAGTCAGCCAAGTGGACCCAAGGCCCACCGTGGTGGTGACGCGAAGGGTGCCGGTTGGCTGGTTTTTGGAATCCGATAGGCGAGTGCGCACACGATCCAGCTTTTGAAGAACTTCGTGTGCTGTGCGGTAAAGCAGTTCGCCCTGTTCGGTCAGGACCAAGCCACGGGCATGGCGGTGAAAGAGCTTCACATTCAGGTCAGCTTCCAATGCCGAGACCTGACGGCTCACGGCGGATTGGCTCATGTGCAGCCCGTCACCTGCATGGGTGAAGGACCCGGCTTCAGCGGCGGCGTGGAAGATGCGCAGCTTGTCCCAATCCATCACCGCAGCGGTGTCATCATGGACGATGATGCGGCCTGAGTTGGGCATGAGGCGGTTCCTTGTGAGGCTCAAATTGTGGGGCGGTGCCCCTGTTGGCCCCGCTTAATGGCTATTCTGCAGCTTGCTGAAGGCTTTCATGCTCGGCCAGATACTTCTCAGCCTCTAGAGCAGCCATACAGCCAAGGCCTGCTGCCGTCACGGCCTGACGATAAATATCGTCGGTTACATCACCGGCAGCGAAGATGCCCGGCACATTGGTGGCTGTGCTGTCGGGCGCGGTCCAGAGATAGCCATTGTCTTTCTGCTTCAGCTTGCCTTCAAACAGGCTGACGGCAGGTGCGTGACCGATGGCGATAAACACGCCGTCGGTTGGGTGATCCATGGTTTCGCCGGTCACTGTGTCTTTCAATTGCAGGTGTGTGACATGGGCTGGGAAGCCTGTCTCGCCGCGAATTTCTTCCACTTGCTTGTTCCACAGCACGTTGATTTTGGGGTGCTTGAGCAATCGGTCTTGCAGAATTTTCTCTGCCCGCAGCTCATCGCGCCGGTGGATCAGCGTGACCTCGTTGCAAAGGTTCGCCAGATAGAGCGCTTCTTCCACAGCGGTGTTGCCACCACCAACAACGGCGGCGCGCTTGTCGCGGTAGAAAAATCCATCACATGTGGCGCACGCTGAGACGCCGCCGCCCATAAAGGTTTGTTCCGACGGCAGGCCCAACCATTTGGCCTGCGCGCCTGTTGCAATGATGATCGAATCGGCGGTGTAGACTTTTCCGCTGTCGCTTTGGCAGACGAATGGGCGCTGCGTTGTGTCCACATCGGTGATGATGTCTTGCACGAACTGTGTGCCGACATGCTCAGCTTGGGCTTTCATTTGCTCCATGAGCCAAGGACCCTGGATGACGTCGGCGAAGCCAGGATAGTTCTCAACATCGGTGGTGATGGTCAGCTGACCGCCGGTTTGCAGGCCGGATACGAGCATCGGTTCCAGCATGGCGCGGGCGGCGTAGATGGCGGCCGTATAGCCAGCAGGGCCGGAGCCGATGACGAGCACTTTGGTGTGAAGTGTTTGGGACATAGGGTTTGCCTTGGGGTTGGCCTTAAGCAGAGTTGTGTTGCCCGGCGCGGCGTTCAGTTTATGCCGGTGCTTTTTCAGCCCAAAAGATATGCAGGCTTGCACCGACTGCCAAGCTTTGCAGGCTTTGGGTCACCGGCTCGTGATGGCTTATCCCCGGTTTCCGGTGCTAGGCGAGCCGTTTTAGCTGCTCTGTGATGGCCGACGCGATCAAGGGGGTTGCGTCGATGGGGTCTTGGACGCGGTCGAATTGCGCTTGGCCTGGCGAGGTGATGGCCCCTTCCGCATCCATTGCATCAAGGAAACGGATGAACTTTTTCGGCAAGCCAGCTGGGCGAAACACCATTGTGTGTTTGCCTGCGCTGAGCGCTTCCGACACCATATTGTGGCTGTCGCCCGTCACCAGAAACGCATCGCACGCGCCGAGCATGCCTTGATAAGGATTGGTGAGTGTCTCGGCCAACGGATTGCCGTCCCATAGCCAAAGATGACGATGGGTGCTGGCCAACGCTTGGGTAAGTTCTGCCGGGGTGCGGCGTGAGGGCGTTACAAGCACACTGCCAGCCTTCTGTCCGGCTATTTCGACAGCGTGAACAAGCCGGTCTATCGTGGCTTGTTCATAGGCAACATGTTTGGTGGCCCCGCCGAGCATCACCCCTAACCAGGGTCTTGGGTAGCGCGCGAGCTGGGCGCGCAGGGCACTGCCTGCTTTGGCTCTTCGCTGCGCTGTATGTCCGTGCGGACCAGTGTGTGTGGTGATGACGTTGGGCCCGCGCAGTTTGTCATGTGTTGGCACCCAAATAAGATCGGCGGTTCCTGGGCCCGTGCGCGGGTCTTTCAAGAACACCGTTAGGGTCTCATAGCCCCATTTGTTTTTGACAGCTTTCAAATAGGGTACAGCGCGACGGCCTGACGCCAAAACAAGTCTTGGTGGGGCGGCTAGGTCGGCCAGAGCTTGTTGGAACCCCTGATCACCGCCTGTGCGGCCCAACATCGCGGCAATCTTGCTTGGCTTGACCACGATCTCTTGCACGGATGCGCCCAGCGCGGCTGCGACCCCTTGGCATGGGGCCAGATCACCCATCTTGCCATCGGTTAGGATCAGTGTGTGCAAAGGCCTGCCGTTCGTTCTGTGGAGGACTGCATGAAATTCCGCCATAGCGTCTGCTTGAAAGCGTCACATGAAGGTGTCAATCAAGACCGCGCAACACTGTTACGCTGCGGTAAAATTATGGCGAAACAGCATATGAGGAGGTGAGCCAGCGATGAAAGCCCTTTTGGATGCTATCGATTGGCAAATCCTCGCCGAGTTGCAGGCCGATGGCCGCATGACCAATGTCGAGTTGGCGCGGCGAGTGGGCATTTCTGCGCCGCCCTGTTTGCGTCGTGTGCGTGCTCTGGAAGAGGCTGGGCTGATCCGTGGTTACCGTGCCTTGCTTGATGAGAAGGCCCTTGGGTTTGACATTGTTGCCTACGCAATGGTGGGTCTGGTCAATCAATCAGAAAGTGATCTGGTGGCGTTTGAGGCGCGGGTGGCCGGGTGGTCAACGGTACGCGAATGCTATGCCATTTCGGGCGAGGCGGACTTCATCTTGAAGTGCGCGGCCAAAGACTTTTCCAGCTTCCAGGCTTTTGTGATCGATGAACTGACCAAGGCTGACAACATCGCCTCTGTGCGCACGGCACTCACACTACGCCGGGTTAAAGATGCTGGTGTCGCGCCCGTCGAATGAGAATGGATCGCGCTAGCGATGCTGATCGACGAGGATCGGGTTGCCATCGGGATCGATCAGCACGAAGCTGCCAGGGCCGCTGCCTTTTTCATCAACCTCTGATTCAAGATGAACATTTTTGGCCTTCAAATCCGCTTGAAGTTGGCGAACATCGTCGAAGCTTTCCAACGGGTTGGCGCCTTGATCCCAACCAGGATTGAAAGTGAGCATGTTCTTTTCAAACATGCCTTGGAAAAGACCGATAACGGTCGATCCATTTTTCAGGACCAGCCAGTTCCGTTCCTCATCACCTTCCATCTTTAAGAAGCCGAGCTTCTCGTAAAAGGCTTTCGACTTGGCTAGGTCTTTGACCGCTAGGCTGATGGAAAAGGCACCCAGTTGCATCATCAAACTCCAGAAACGAGACCACTTCAGCGGCGCTTGGTGTAGAAGGTTCGCCGGTTGATAGGTCACTGGTTCGACCACATGTACCGTAGAAGGTGGAGTATCCAATGCCAATGCCGCAAGCCTATCAACGGGCTGGCCCAGAGTTTGACCGACTGCTGATCGAGCTTTGCGATGATTTGAATCTGACCACCCGCAATCAGGCTTACACGGTTCTTCAATCCGTGCTGATTGTCTTCCGGCGTCGGCTGGTAGCACATAACGTGCTGCGTTTTGCTGCGCTGTTGCCGCCGATCGTTCGTGCCATTCTCGTGGCTGATTGGACGCCGAATGAACACTGCCCCGATTTCGGGTCAAGCGCCGAGCTGTTCGAAGAAGTGCGCTCCATCCGCAGAGATCACAATTTTTCCGACGAGAACGCCATTCACGTGGTCACCCAGGCGCTGCGCCGCCGCATCAATGCAAACGATCTAGAGGTGTTTGTCTCCGATCTCCCAGACGGGGTGAGGCGCTTCTGGGAGATGTGATTAGCGCTGGCGCGTTGCGCACAGGCTATGCCGGTTGATCACCCGTAGCTGATCGTCAAAATCCCAAGGTCTCGCTTGCCGCTAGGGGCAGCGTTGCGGCCTCCACGTTGGCGGCGTGTTCCGTGGTCGGGGTCGCAAATCGGGTCGTTTGTCCTGAAGACAAAGGTTAGTCCGGTGAAAAAACTCACTGGAGCTGTACAATGTCCTTTGTCGTTACCGGTCTTGACCCGAAACCCTTTGCCCATCTTTACGGCCTGTCGGATGCTGCTTTGAAAGAGCATGGCGCTTATCGCTACACCGCTGATTCATCGCCTGGCTTTCCTGATCGCGTGGAGATGCGCGATGCGGATATCGGCGAAACACTTCTGTTGTTGAACCATTCGAGCATGGACAAGGACACGCCCTACAAGACCTCGCATGCCATCTTCGTGCGCGAAGGTGCGGACGCCCGTTATCAAGAAGCTGATGTCATCCCGCCGGTCATGCACCGCCGACCGCTTTCGCTGCGGGCGTTCGATAGCGCGGGTATGATGGTGGACGCCGCGCTGGCTGAAGGGGATGCCATAGCCACGACGGTTCAGCGATTGTTGGACAACCCGAGTGTCGACTGCATCCACGCACACTATGCGTTGCGTGGATGCTATGCGGGGTTGATCACCCGTAGCTGATCTTCAAAATCTCAAAGTCGCGCTTGCCACCGGGGGCAGCGACTTCCACGCTGTCGCCGACCTTCTTGTTGATTAGCGCACGGGCGATGGGTGAGGAGAGCGAGATCTTGTTCTGTTTGATGTCCGCCTCAACGTCGCCGACGATGATGTAGGTTTTCTCTTCCTCGGTCTCTTCGTCGACGACCAGCACTTTGGCCGAAAACTTCACCGTGTCACCGGACATTTTGGCCGGATCAATCACGTCAGCACGCGCAATATAGCTTTCCAGCTCGTTGATGCGGCCTTCATTCAGGCTCTGCTGCTCTTTCGCGGCATGATACTCAGCGTTTTCGGACAGATCACCATGGGCGCGCGCTTCGGCAATGGCGTCGATGATCTTTGGACGCTCTTCGGCCTGACGACGCTGAAGCTCCTCTTTAAGAGCTTCGTGGCCTGCAATGGTCATCGGAACCTTTTCCATGGGTCCTATCCTTCAAAACAACTGCGCGCGGCGAGGGGTGCTCGCCACCGCATGAATGTTTGGCTGCTTGGAGATAATAAGCGGCCGCTTATGCCAGCGCTGACATATAATCCTGCAACGGTTTGACCGCAATGTCACCGGACAAAACTGCATCAATGGCTTGAGCAGCTGCGTTGGCCCCGGCAAGCGTAGTGTAATAGGGCACCTTGTTCACAAGCGCGGCCTGTCGCAGAGAGCGAGAGTCTTCAAGCGCTTTCTTGCCTTCGGTGGTGTTGAAGACCAGCTGCACATTGCCATTCTTGATGGCATCGACAATGTGTGGACGTCCTTCAAGCACCTTGTTGACGCGTTGGGTCTCAATGCCCTGGTCAGCCAGGTAGCGCTGCGTGCCGGATGTGGCGAGGATATCAAAGCCAAGGTCGCGCAGCAGTTTGATGGCGTCCAGCGCCTTAGGTTTGTCGGAGTCTCGCAGTGAGACGAACACATTGCCGAGCAATGGCACTTTGGATCCGGCGCCCAGCTGCGATTTGGCAAAGGCGTAGCCAAAGCTTGTGTCGATGCCCATCACCTCGCCCGTGGACCGCATCTCCGGGCCAAGCACCGTATCGACACCAGGGAAGCGGGCAAACGGGAACACCGCTTCTTTCACCGCGATATGCGGCAAGTTGCGCGATTTGGGTGCCCGGCCATAGGCTGTGAGTGTTGGCTCCAGGGCCTCGCCTGCCATTACGCGAGAGGCGATTTTTGCAATCGGCGCACCGACCGTCTTGGCAACGAACGGCACGGTGCGTGAGGCACGCGGGTTCACTTCGAGCACATAGATCACGTCGTCTTTGATCGCGTATTGCACGTTCATCAGGCCGCCGACATTGAGCGCCAAAGCCAGCTTTTTGGTTTGTGTTTCCAGCTCGTCCAGGATTGCATCGGAAAGCGTGTGGGCGGGCAGGGCGCAGGCACTGTCGCCGGAGTGGATGCCCGCTTCCTCAATATGCTCCATGATGCCGCATACGGTCACGGTTTTGCCGTCGCACAGCGCGTCCACGTCCACTTCCACCGCATCGGCAAGATAGCCATCAATGAGAACGGGGCTGTCGCCGGAAACGACGACGGCCTCACGCATGTAGCGGTCAAGGCTTGCATCATCGCGCACAATCTCCATAGCCCGGCCACCGAGGACGTAGGAGGGGCGCACCACCACCGGATAGCCAATCTCATTGGTGATCTGCTTGGCCTCTTCATTGGAGCGGGCAATGCCGTTGCGCGGTTGTTTCAGGCTAAGCTGGGTCAGGAGCTTCTGGAAACGGTCGCGATCTTCGGCCAGATCAATGGCATCGGGCGACGTGCCGAGGATTGGAATGCCAGCCTCTTGAAGTGCGTGGGCAAGTTTCAGCGGTGTCTGGCCGCCAAACTGTACGATCACGCCGTGAAGCGTGCCCTTGCTTTGTTCAAGGGTGAGGATTTCGAGTACATCTTCTGCGGTCAATGGCTCGAAATAGAGCCGGTCTGAGGTGTCGTAGTCGGTAGAGACCGTTTCAGGGTTGCAATTGACCATGATCGCCTCAAAGCCTGCATCTTTCAGCGCAAAAGCGGCATGGCAGCAGCAATAGTCAAATTCGATGCCCTGACCGATCCGGTTGGGTCCACCGCCCAGAATGACCACCTTCTTACGGTCAGACGGCTGCGCTTCATTGGCGGGCGCAACACCAAATGGGTTCTCATAGGTTGAGTACATGTAGGCGGTCGGCGAGGCGAATTCGGCCGCGCATGTGTCGATGCGTTTGAACACCGGATGCACATCTAGCTCTAGCCGGTGAGCTTTCACCTCGGCTTCGCTCTGTCCAGTCAGCGCACCGAGCCGCGCATCGGAAAATCCGTTGGCTTTCAGCTCACGCATCCACTCAGCACTGTTGGGCAGGCCATGGGCTTTCACCCGCGCTTCGAGATCGATGATCTGGCGCATCTGGCCAATGAACCAAGGATCAATTTTGGAGGCGGCGTGCACCTGCTCATCGGTGGCACCGGCGCGCATCACCTGCGCGACCTTCAGCAACCGGTCCGGGGTGGGTGTGGAGATAGCCGCGCGGATGACGTTTTTATCGTCGTCACCGCCAAGGCCTTCGATCTCGATATCATCTAGGCCGGAAAGGCCCGTTTCCAGCCCGCGCAGGGCTTTCTGCAAGCTCTCGGTAAAGGTCCGACCAATCGCCATCACTTCGCCGACGGACTTCATCGACGTGGTTAGAACGGGGTCAGCATCTGGGAACTTCTCAAACGTGAAGCGCGGGATCTTGGTGACGACATAGTCGATGGTTGGTTCAAACGCGGCCGGTGTCGCACCGCCGGTGATGTCATTGTCGAGTTCGTCGAGCGTGTAGCCAACCGCCAGCCGCGCCGCGACCTTGGCAATCGGGAAGCCGGTGGCTTTGGACGCGAGCGCAGAGGAGCGCGACACGCGTGGGTTCATCTCAATCACCACCATGCGCCCATCGGCAGGGTTCACGGCGAACTGCACATTGGAGCCACCGGTTTCCACGCCGATCTCGCGTAGCACCGCCAGCGAAGCGTCTCGCATGATCTGATATTCTTTATCGGTGAGCGTGAGTGCTGGTGCGACGGTGATGGAGTCGCCGGTGTGGACGCCCATCGGGTCGACGTTCTCAATGGAGCAGATGATGATGCAGTTGTCGGCCTTGTCGCGGACAACCTCCATCTCAAACTCTTTCCAGCCGAGCACGGATTCTTCGATCAGCACCTCGTTGGTCGGTGACGCATCGATGCCTCCTTCAACGATTTGCAGAAACTCTTCGCGGTTGTAGGCGATGCCGCCGCCGGTGCCGCCCAGAGTGAAAGAGGGGCGAATAACAGCGGGCAAGCCTACCATATCAAGCAAGTTGAGCGCCTTGGCGAGGCCTTCGGGCGACAGTTCACGAATGGGGTTGCCTGCCCGATCGAGGATTGGGTTGCCATCAGCGTCCAGCTTGTCGCGCAACGAGCCTTTGAGTGTTTCGCCGCGCGCGGTTTCCAGGCCGATCTTCATCATAGCTTTGCGGAACAGCTCGCGGTCTTCGGCCTTGTCGATGGCTTCTGCCGTGGCGCCGATCATCTCCACACCAAATTCTTCCAGAACGCCCATTTTGCGCAAGGAAAGCGCACAGTTCAGCGCTGTCTGACCGCCCATGGTCGGCAGGATCGCATCAGGGCGTTCCTTGGCGATGATCTTGGCCACAACCTCCGGTGTGATCGGCTCCACATAGGTGGCATCGGCCAGGTCGGGGTCGGTCATGATGGTGGCTGGGTTGGAGTTCACCAAAATGATCCGGTAGCCCTCGGCCTTCAGTGCTTTGCAGGCCTGTGTGCCGGAATAGTCAAACTCGCACGCCTGGCCGATGATGATCGGTCCTGCACCGATGATGAGGATGGACTGGATGTCGGTACGTTTTGGCATGGTGGTTCGGTCAGCTCGCAGAGAGGGGAACGTGTGTCAGGTGTGACGCGCATCGCGATCGCTGCGCACGTTTTGGTTTGCGTGCGACCGGCGAGCGCTGAAGCGCATCAAAGGGGCTGAATTGGCTCTATAGAGACCAAGCGTTGCGTTGGGAAGGGAGGCGAAGGGTGGAAGATGTGCGCACTGGCGATTGAAGCGATTTATTGCATCGGTTTTAAGCGCCGACCTCAGTCTCGATCATTTTTGTCGTTCGGTAGGGGCGGGGGTGCCGCTTGGCTGCTTGCTTCGCCCAAGCGAGGTGCGTTCTCGGCATGCAGGGCAAGTGCTGCGGCTTGCTGTTGTGGGCTGAGGCGATGAAACCCCGTGGATACCGGCGCTTCACCCAAGACATTGCGGCCATCATAGTCACCAACACCGGCTTCCAAAGCGTAGCACGCTAAGCGTATCGACTTGGGTATCGAGACATGTTTGCCGCTGCGACTTCCGGTTTCGTAGTACTGAATCATCCGCTTCTTGAGACCTAAAAGATCGGCGGCGTCTTTTTGTTTCAGGCCCAGACGTTTGCGCCACTCACGAAAAGCTTCGGCAGGCATTGGATTGGCGTCGCCATCATCAGGCTTCTTGTTGTGTTTGTCAGGCATTCCTAATCCAAATGAGTCGCAATTTGTGCGCAAAAACGCGCAAAAAGTGCATTTTTCCTCTTGTGGGAGGTGCAATAAGTGCGTATACACTTGTGTAAAGCGTACTCAGTGCGCCGGGTCAAGCTACGGTCTCTGAAACTATGTTTCATGGTTCACGAGGCCCAACGGATAAGAAAGGATGCGCCATGTTGACGGATATGATTGTCCACCGCTCAATGGTTGAACCGCGTCGTCCAGATCTGCATCGCCATGCCACGTTCTCGTGCTCATGGAATGCGATCATGCGTTATGTTGGGATTGACTGGTAACCGTCTGTCTCTGCCGCGCAAGGCAACACTTAAGCGCCGCTTCTAGGGTAACCTAGGGCGGCGTTTTTCGTTGTTGGCGCGGTCACAAGGCACTGCTTTGGCCTTGCTCTTGATCGAAGGGGTTGGCAGTTTGCGGCCAACACTGGTGACAAAGGACTCCCTCAAGCATGCGTTGGCGAAATATGAGACGCAGCACCAAGGTGCGCGATTTACGGCGCGCTTCGCGCTCTCCAAGTGGTATGGGCGGTGCCCGCATGCGCATTCCGTCAGGGCGTCGGGTGCGCATTCCCTCTGGTGGCGGCTCGCGGGCCGGCGGAGGTCTGGGGATTGGTGGCCTTATTGTTGTGGTGATCATCGCTTGGGCTTTGGGCATCAACCCCCTGACTTTGCTCACCGGTGGAACGGGCGGTGGCGGACAGTTTGCGCCGTCGCAACAACAGACCAGTGAGCCGTTCAATCCAGGGCAGGGGGATGAACTGGCCGATTTTGCTTCGCGCGTGCTTGGTGACACCGAAGATGTTTGGGCAGTGAAGTTTGACGAACGGGGCATGCGCTATGAGCCGCCAACCTTGACGTTGTTTTCCGGCCAGGTTCGATCAGCCTGTGGCTTTGCCAGCTCAGCAAGCGGCCCGTTTTACTGCCCGCCTGATCGCGGTGTTTTTCTTGACTTGTCGTTTTTCTCGGAGTTGTCGCGACGCTTTGGTGCGCCGGGTGACTTTGCGCAAGCTTATGTGATCGCTCACGAAGTGGGACACCACATCCAAAATCAGTTGGGCATTTTGGGCCGCTTTAATGAGGCCCGTCGGCGCATGTCAGAGCGGGATGCCAATGCGATGTCGGTGCGGGTTGAACTGCAAGCCGATTGCTTGGCCGGTGTCTGGGGCCATGACGCTGCTGAACGCGGTCTTCTGGAACGTGGTGATCTGGATGAGGCGCTTAACGCCGCCAGCCAGATTGGCGACGACACCATGCAACGCCGCGCGCAGGGCTATGTGGTGCCTGAAAGCTTCTCCCACGGATCAGCCGAACAGCGCATGCGTTGGTTCAGCGTTGGGTTTGAGAGCGGCGATATGGGCCAGTGCGATACGTTCGAGGCACGCCAGCTCTAGCCTCAGGCGGCAACTGCGTCTTTTGCTCTTGGAAGGTGCCACGTCCAAATCCCAGCCAGGCATCGACCGTCGCCGACATCATCGGCAATGGGGGCCAAGACCCGCGTGTAGCTGACCGGTGCGGCGTTGCGCGCCATGCTTGTGCAGCGCCAGCGATGCAGCGTCTGCTCGTCGCAGAGGCGTTGGTACAGTGATGTTAGCGATTGCAGGTGTGCCGGATGGACGAACTCGTCCAGCAATTGCCCAGCTTGGATGTCGCTCGACCATTGACCGTGACCTGGACCGATTTCAAGCACACGAAAGGCAGGTTTGCTTTTCTCCCGCTGTTGAATGTCAGAGCGCCCCAGCATTGCAAAACCTGGGTCGTCAAGCGGCGCCCCACGATCTTTCAAGTCAGTGAGAGTGGGCAAAGCAGTCGCGTCAAAGCACGCGTGCCAGGCTGCCGAAAAAGCATCCAGCGGGTTGGGTGAGGCAACAGGTTGGATCATGTGCAAGCTGTCGTTGTTAACGTTTCGATAGCTATCGCGTCGCATTTGCGAAGACAAGGAGGTGAATGTCGCACATTCCAACAATGGCCAGGCGCTGGGCTTGGGAATTGTCTCTGGATGCCGTATATTTATCTCAGCATAGATTTCTGCTGGGGGCATCAGCGTAATCGCGTGGTTGTTATATGGTTGACGACGTATTCTCGTCGCTTGACGGCAAAACCAAAGACGGCTTGCGCACGTCTGCAGCCGCTTCTCGTCAATCGGCAGATGAAACAGTCAAAACCACGGACGAGGCTGACCGTTTTCTGATCCACGCGCGTGCGCTTGCAAGCTTGGTGGAGTACGGCAAAGCGCAAGGCCTCAGCGATGAGGTGATCGCGCAGGAGATGGCCAGGTTTGGCCTTGATGATGTGCGGATCGATGCCTTTGACAGCTTCATCAGCATGAGCCGCTTTGCCAAACTGATCCGTCAGTTTGGCCGTTTGTTGGACAATGAGGCGATAGGCCTAGATGTTGCCAATCCGCTGCATCTGAGTTCGCTCGGCGTTTTTGGTAACGCAGTTGTCAGCGCTCCCACGCTTGATGTGGCTTTGCAGGTGCTTTGCCGGTACATGCGGCTCTACGCTGATGTTTCTTTTGCTTCGACCACTGTGGGCGACGAGCGGGTGTTCTTTGATTGGGCTTATTCACCGCTCATTGTTGCACGCGATGTGATGTGCGACCGCGGAGCCCGCATGTTTCTGACGCACATGCGAGACCTGTTTGGTGCCAACTGGGTACCGCTTGAAGTGCATCTGCAACGCGCACGACCCAATGATCTGCGCCCATATCGTGAAGCTCTTCGTGCCCAAGTCGTGTTTGATGCGCCTCTGAATCGGATTGTACTGCGGCGGTCGGATTTGGATCTGCCCAACGTGCGCACTGATCACCACGCCCATGAGGTTGCTTTGGCGCTTGCTGATCGGATGATGGCGGAGCGTCGTATCCCTGATGATTTGTCTATCCGTGCCCGTGAAGACATCATGCATCACCTGGTTGATGAAGGCCCTAATATGAATGAAACGGCGCGCCGACTGGGGCTCAGCCCACGAAGTTTGCAACGTCGGCTTGATGATTTGGGAACGACGTATCAAAGGCTGACCGATGAGGCGCGCCAGAGGCTTGCCGAGGAGTTTTTGGTACAGACCAAACTGCCGATGGGCGAGATCGCTTACCGTTTGGGTTTCGCCAACCAGGCCAACCTAACACGGGCGTGCAAGCGCTGGTTTGGTCGTCCGCCAAGGCAGGTTCGCGCCCAAGCGGTATAAGATCGCGAGTACTTATATACTTTGGGTCAATACTTGGCCTGACGCAGGGGACAAGTTTTTGACGTCTTCGGAAAAGCGGCGTTGCAAACGTACCCGTAAGACATCCTTCCGAAAAAAGACCCTTCACGTTGTGAACTCGTGCGCTACATCTTCTGATAGAGATGGGTGAAAGTCCTTCGTTGGGTCGATTGTAATGCTTTGAAACTTGGAGAGTCCGGCATGCGTTGGTTTTCTGACACGTCGTATGTGGTAAGTGCGTCCGCCGAAATGGCGTCTGGGAGTGTTGCAGGCGCTGTTCACCCTGACTCGGTGGATTTGTCTGAACAATCCATCTCGCAGACTGCCGAAGCGTTTGGTGTGACCATGCGAACACTTCGCTTCTACGAGTCAAAAGGCTTGTTAGAGCCACGACGGATTGGCAATCGACGCTTTTACAACGAAGCCTGTCGTGCCCGTTTGCGGCTTGTGCTGAAAGGCAAAGCTATGGGGCTTGGCCTGGACGAGATTGGCGAGTTGGTCGAGTTGGTTGAAAGTGATCTGACCGATGGGGAACGCGCAAAAGCTGTTCGCACCCTGTGTGAGCGCCAGCGTGAGTTGCTGACGGTTCGCCGTGACACAATCAATGAGCAAATCAACGAGACAAGCCGCGTTATCGACGGCCTGACGTCGCTCTAGTCATACCGGCTCGATCCCCGCCCGGTCAGCGGGTCGCCATGTGGTCGATGAACCTGTCAAACAGATAGTGACTGTCACGCGGCCCCGGAGACGCTTCGGGGTGGTGCTGCACCGAGAACACCGGCAGTGTTTTGTGGCGCAAACCACAATTTGATCCGTCAAACAGAGACGTGTGGGTTGCCTCAACCGTGTCCGGCAGGGTGTCGCCATCGACAGCAAAGCCATGGTTCATGGATGTTACTTCCACCTTGCCGGTGGTGTAGTCCATGACCGGGTGGTTGGCCCCATGATGGCCCTGGTGCATTTTCGTGGTCGTTGCCCCAAGAGCCAGTGCCAGAATCTGGTGCCCCAAACAAATGCCGAAGATTGGAATGCCGGTTTCCATGAGCTTCTGGATCGTTTTGACCGCATAGCTGCCAGTAGCAGCTGGATCGCCGGGTCCGTTGGACAAGAAGACGCCATCAGGTTGCAGCGCCAATATGTCGTCAGCGCTGGTGGATGCCGGAACAACAGTGATCTTGCAGCCGCGGTCCGCCAGCAGACGCAGAATGTTGCGTTTGACGCCGAAATCAATGGCCACAACGTGATGCGTGGTGTCGGTGCTTTCGCCAAAGCCTTCAGAAAACACCCAACTGGTTTGGCTCCAATTGGCGTTCTCGTTGGTGGTGACCTCCGGCGCCAAATCCTGGTCGATCAGACCCGGCCAAGCAGCGCTCTCCGCTTTCAAAGATGGAAGATCAAAAACACCGTCCTGTGCGTGTGCCAGGGCAGCATTTGGCATGCCATGTTCGCGAATGTGGGCGGTGAGGGCGCGGGTGTCGATGCCACATAGACCGATGATGCCGCGATCTTTCAGCCATGTGTCCAAGTGCTGAGCAGCCCGCCAATTAGATGGTTGGGTGATGTCGGCCTTAATGATCAGGCCGCGCGCGCCGGTGAAGTTTTCACCTGGCGGTAGCTGTTCTTGATCTTCAGCGTTGGTGCCGACATTGCCAATGTGCGGAAAGGTGAAGGTGATGAATTGGCCAGCGTAGGATGGGTCGGTCAGAATTTCCTGGTAGCCCGTCATCGCCGTGTTGAAGCATACCTCACCGAGCGCTGTGCCAGTTGCGCCGAAGCCAAAACCTTCAAAAACGCTGCCATCGGCCAAAACCAATCGTCCCGTCTTCAAGCGCGGTGCCCAGTCAGCAGGTGTTGGAGAGATCGGTGGCAAAGTCTCTGTGGTCATCGGTCTGTTCTTTGTTGTCGATACGGCACAATTGGGGGCGCATATGAGCCCTACAAGCATGGCTTGCAATTTGCTGGCGAGCCCTTACATCAGCGCGCTCGTTACAATGCAATGCCATTTGGCCAACTCGGCTGGCTAGTGCGTGTGCTACGCGTCTGGCCCGTCTGTGTAAACTGCGTGATCAACCGTCGGTCGACCATGCGTGCGGCCTGTGGAAAAGGAAATGCCGCTTTGCTTCACGCCGCGCCTGCGTTAGGTTTGTTGGTGTGTCAGTTTGTTGCCGATGCGGCGGCGTTGGTTCTCGCTTCGTGAAAGTCCAACGTGTTCAACATCTTATGGGATACCCATGCGCGATACGCTCAATGACAGTTTGAAAGATGCCGTCAAGGCTCAAGACAGCCGTAAGGCTTGCACGCTTCGTTTGATCAATGCGGCCATCAAGGACCGTGACATCGCGATGCGTAGTAATGGCTCGGAGCGCTTGTCAGATGAGGGCATCTTGGACCTGCTGGCCAAAATGGTGAAGCAGCGCGAGGAATCGCATCGGCTTTATGAAGAAGCTGGGCGGCTGGACCTTGCTCAGCAAGAAGCTGACGAAATCGAGATTATCCGCACTTTCATGCCGCGCCAGTTGAGCGAGGATGAGGTGAGCGAAGCTGTTGTGAAAGCCATCGACGAAACGGGCGCCGAAGGCTTGCGCGACATGGGCAAGATCATGAGCACGTTGAAAGCCCAGTTTCCTGGCCAAATCGATGCCTGCAAGGCTTCAAGCGTTGCCAAACAGCATTTGTGTGCCCCTGCCGCGAGTTAACGTGTCGCGTGCGCGGGCAGGGCAGGTGCGTCCATGATCCGCTTTTCTGATAGTTTTCTTTCGACCATTCGTGATCGTATCCCGCTGTCTGATGTTATCGGGCGGCTGGTTTCCTGGGATCGGCGTAAGTCACGTCCGGCCAAAGGGGATCATTGGGCGTGCTGTCCCTTCCATGGCGAGAAAACACCATCCTTTCACGTTGATGATCGAAAAGGCCGCTATCACTGTTTCGGGTGCCAGGCGTCTGGGGATCATTTTCGGTTCCTGATGGAGCTGGAGGGTCTCAGTTTCCCCGAAGCAGTGGAGCGGTTGGCCGGCGAGGCGGGACTCGCGCTGCCTGCACCTGACCCTGAAGCGGCCAGACGCCAGCAGGCCAAGTTGAAACTCAACGATGTGCTTGACCTAGCAGCGACCTATTTCGAGCGCCATTTGCATGCGCCGGAAGGCCAGCAAGCGCTGGCTTATGCACAAAAGAGGGGACTGGACACCGATCTTCAAAAAACCTTCCGGATTGGTTTTGCGCCCGACCGTCGTGACGGTGTCATCAGTTTTTTGAAAAGCCATGACGTGCCGGTTGGTGATATGATTGAGACCGGCTTGGTGATTGCGCCGGAAGATGCTGGGCGCTCGCCCTATGATCGTTTCCGTGGTCGACTGATGGTCGCCATTGAGGACCAACGGGGCAAGGTTGTCGGGTTTGGCGGTCGTGTTCTCGGCGATGGCGAACCGAAATATCTGAACTCGCCGGAGACTGATCTCTTTCGCAAACGCGAGATGCTGTTCAACGCGCAGCGCGCGCGCCAGGCAGCGCACCAGAATGGACGCTTGATCGTGGTGGAAGGGTACATGGACGCTATTGCCCTGCATCGTGCTGGCTTCCAGGAGGTTGTGGCCTCACTCGGCACGGCTATGGGTGAGGAGCAGATCGCGCTGATGTGGCGGTTTACCGATGAGCCGATCATTTGTTTTGACGGTGATGGGGCAGGGGAGCGCGCTGCGCATCGCGCTATTGATCGTGCCTTACCAATGCTCAAGCCGGGCAAGAGCTTGCGCTTTCTGTTTCTGCCCAAAGGTATGGACCCGGACGATTTTGTTGGCCAACGCGGTGCCGATGCGTTTGAAGCCGAGCTTGGAGGGGCCTTGCCGCTGATTGAAGCGCTGTGGGCGCGCGAAACGGCGACGCTTGATGTCTCAACGCCAGAGCGGATGGCTGCGTTCCAAACCGGTCTTTCGCGGCTCGTTGCAGGCATCGAAGATGCCACGGTGCGCCAGCACTATGATCAGGCGCTGAAAGATCGCTTCTATGCCATGCGACGAGCGCTTCGGCAGGCACAAAACCCGCAAGGCTCGCGACCGGCTGGCCGGGATCGCCTCTCAGATGGTTTTGCCGGAGCCAACGCCCGCAGCGCTCCCAAACTGGAAACACCAGAGGCGCAACTGCTTGCCTTGGCTCAGCGCTATCCTGATGAGGCGCAGCGTTTTGCTGATCTTGATGTGTTTCCGCTCTGCCAAGACCAAGCTTTGGCGCGACGTTTGGAGGCCGCCTTGCAAGGAGAGGGTGGAGTCCATGACGAGGTTAGCTTGGAGGCATTGCCGTTTCCCATTCTCAAGCAAGATGTCAGCCCACGCTTCATTGGCATGCTGTTTTCATTTTTGTTCGCAAAAATGGAGCTACGCTGCATTGATGCCGAAGCAGCTTCAACATTGACGCTGGAACCGCAATCTCTGACCGAAGCTGCCATGGAGCGCTTGGTTGCAATACAAAATGAAGCGCGGGCTATGCAGGCGAAGATTGATGAGTTGGAACGCCAGCTTGATGAAGAGGCGAGCGTCATGCGCAGCCTCAAGGTGAAGAGCGCGAGCTAACTGTTCGTCGGTTTTCGCCCAAAAAGCGCGAAAAACCTCCCCTTTGCGCCTATTTTGCATGGTTTTGGTGGTTGCGTCGAAGCGTGAATTGCCTACATAACCTCCGACGCGACAACGCGGGCCGACCAGACGCCATGGCGCCCCATTCTCAGAAACGCGCAACATCCGGCAAACTTGTTTTTACAAGGGCGCCTCTGAACCAGAGCAATTGATCGTTTTTGACGATCAATGCGGCATCGTGCGTCTCCGTGACGTTGGTGATGGTTAAGAGCCGCTTTACGCTGACGCATTACACTGCTTGAGCAGATGTTCATTTTTCCAGGGCGCTTGCCGCGCATCTTGCGCCGCGCTGTACGATCCTGATCAGGAGTTGCCTTTTATATGGCTGCAAAACAGGCTGAAGCCAAAGTTTCGACCGAAGGCGCGGACGCGCCCCTTCTCGATCTCAACGATGCATCCGTCAAAAAGATGATCAAGGCCGCCAAGAAGCGCGGTTTTGTCACCTATGATGAGTTGAATGCGGTGCTGCCGTCAGACCAGGTGGCGTCTGAGCAAATTGAAGACACGATGGCGATGCTCAATGATATGGGCATCAATGTTGTTGAGGCTGAGGAAGCTGAAGAAGCTGCTGAGAGCACATCAACAGCGGTCGCCGAGACCACCACAAAAGCGGTTGCTACCACCACCAAGCGCGAGCCGACCGACCGCACGGATGATCCTGTACGGATGTATCTGCGCGAAATGGGTACGGTGGAATTGCTTTCGCGTGAGGGCGAGATTGCGATCGCCAAGCGTATCGAAGCTGGCCGCGAAGCAATGATCGCCGGTCTTTGTGAGAGCCCACTGACATTCCAAGCGATCATCATTTGGCGTGATGAGCTGAATGAGGAGAAAGTCCTCCTTCGCGACATCATCGATTTGGAAGCGACGTATGCCGACCCTGAAGGCAAAGGCATTCAGCCGCCTCCACCAACAAACCCGACGCACAATCGTCCGGGTGGGCCAAACGCGCCGGCACCAAGTTCGTCAGCACCAACGGCAGCCAATGATGATGCGCCTGATGGTGAGAACAGCGACAATCCAGATGAGGACGATGAGGATGATGAGGATGATATCAATCTCTCACTCTCGGCGATGGAAGCAGAACTGAAGCCGAAGGTCGTCGGCGTTTTCGATGAGATTGCCAACAACTACACCAAGCTCTCCAAGCTCCAGGATGTAAACCTCGACGGCAAAGCAGGCTCGTCTTTGACGCCGAGCCAAGAGCGTCGTCTGGAAGGCTTAAAAAACGATACCATCAAAGCGGTGAAGAGCTTGCAGCTCAACAACAACCGTATTGAAGCGCTGGTCGAGCAACTCTACGCGATCAACCGCAACTTGGTGTCGATGGAAAGCCGTCTGCTGCGTCTTGCCGAAAGCTATGGCGTTGACCGGACAGAGTTCTTGAAGACGCATCAGGGATCAGAACTTGATCCAAACTGGGTGCGCCGTGTTGCCAATTTGGCAGGACGTGGTTGGAAGCCGTTTATCGCCGAAGAAAAAGAAGCGGTGAAAGAACTGCGCGGTGATATTCGTGAGTTGGCCACACAGGCAGGTCTCGATGTGCCGGAGTTTCGCCGCATCGTGAACAAGGTGCAGAAGGGTGAGCGCGAGGCCGCCATCGCTAAGAAGGAGATGGTGGAAGCCAATCTGCGCTTGGTGATTTCGATTGCGAAGAAGTATACCAATCGCGGTTTGCAGTTCCTCGATCTTATCCAGGAAGGCAATATCGGCCTGATGAAGGCGGTCGATAAGTTTGAGTATCGGCGTGGTTACAAGTTCTCCACTTATGCCACTTGGTGGATCCGTCAGGCGATCACCCGTTCTATCGCCGATCAGGCGCGCACCATTCGTATTCCGGTGCACATGATCGAAACGATCAATAAGATCGTGCGGACCTCCCGCCAGATGCTGCATGAGATTGGCCGTGAGCCGACACCTGAAGAGCTATCTGAAAAACTGGCCATGCCACTGGAGAAAGTGCGCAAGGTTCTGAAAATCGCCAAGGAGCCGATCTCTCTGGAGACGCCTGTTGGCGATGAAGAGGACAGCCATCTGGGTGATTTCATCGAGGATAAGAATGCTGTTCTGCCGATTGATGCGGCCATCCAGTCGAACTTGCGCGAGACCACAACGCGCGTGCTGGCATCGCTCACACCGCGCGAAGAGCGCGTGCTGCGTATGCGCTTTGGCATTGGCATGAACACCGACCACACGCTGGAAGAGGTCGGCCAGCAATTCTCGGTGACCCGCGAACGTATTCGCCAGATTGAGGCCAAAGCGTTGCGTAAACTGAAGCACCCAAGCCGCTCGCGCAAACTGCGTTCGTTCTTGGACAGCTAGAGGCCTGCCATGTCGTTTTTCAAAAAGCTTTTTGGCGGCGGTGAAGGCTCAGGCGGTGGCGCAAAGGCCACGTCGCGTGAGACCTACAAGGACTTCATCATCGAAGCGTCACCTATGGCCGAAGGTGGCCAGTACCGGCTGCGTGCTTTCATTGTGGAGAGCGAGGCCGAGGATGCTCGGCGTGCAACGGTGATCCGTGCTGACCTTTTTGCCTCAGCCGACCAAGCTTCTGAGTTTGCTGTGATGAAGGCCAAGCAAGTGATCGACGAGCAAGGCGCCGCTGTTTTCAACTGATCGGGGCCTATCCAACTTCATGAAAAAGGCTCGCCAAGCTGATAACCTTGGCGAGCCTTTTTCGTTTTTCGTTGTCGGTTCGTGGGTGCTACCGCGTGAGGCGTAGCTCACCGACGGAGTCGGCAATCTCGTTGAAAGCGCCTACCAACTCAGACGACGAGTTGACATGATACGCCATGCTGGTCTCCGAGGCACATGTATCCCACATGGCACGCGAGGAGGAATCCAAGCCGAACGTCACAGTGTAGACGATGATGCCTGCTGCCTTAGCGTTTGCGCAGGCGGCCAGTGTGCGCGTGTCGATGTATTGACGTGCGCCGTTGACCGATTGAGACGGAAAGCGACCGGTGGCCAGATGGCCGTAAGCGGAGTAGTGCGAACCCAAAGCACTGTTGCTGGAGCTAACAAGTTCGTTGCGACCATCCGTCATCACCACCATGACTTTGGTGACCTCATCATAGGGCTCACCTTCTGTGAAGGGATGTCCGGGTGAAAGTGTGCGCCACCCCCAAACAACGCCTTGAGCGGTTACCGTACCGCCGCCACGCCAATAGGTCATGTCGTCGATGCGATCTTGCAGCATCGTGAAGTTGTCGGTCAGCGGTACAATGGGATCGCCGCAGTTTTGCGCGGGACCGCGGGTTGTGTTGGGAATTTCATCCACACTGTGCCCGTCCGAGCTGGCATATTTGTATACGCTGTAATGTTGACCATTTTGATGGAAGCTGGCCCCTGATGGCTCGCGATCAGAAAGCCAATTGTTGGTGCTGCTCCACCCGGAGTCATCGATCCAAAAGCCTGGTACCCAAAGCGTGTCGGCGTTGTTGTCGTCTGGTGGTGTGTCGTCCACGTCAAAGGGCTCAGGGCGTGCTTCAACGCAGCCTTTCCACGCGACGTCTTCCATCTGTTGGTAAAGCTGCCAATGGCTGATTTGCGTGGGATTATAGATGCAACCGCCTTGAACCACGTACTCGTAGGGCGTCACGGTCTGTGCAAGCGCTACACTCACGCCAACCAGTTCACGCAACACATCGCCGTAAGCGTCCAAGAAGCTTAGAGAGGCAAAACCCGGCACGGCCAAACGATCAGATGACGCGTCCGAACTTGCAAACTGGACATCTGAGCCTGCTGGTGCGTCTACGCCGCTGATACGTGGAACGCAGCTTCCACCGGATTGGCGTGCGATAACCTGACCTTCGATCAGCTGTGCATGGTGTTGCGACAAGCCGTCACGATCAAGATACTGCTCCATCGATGCGCCATTGCCGATGTTAACCTGTGCGGTGTAGGGGACGAGCGCTATTTTGACATTGTCGGACTCGCCATCCTCAGTGACGACGTCGACAAAGTCTGACGCTGCTTCGCGGAGGCTCGCAATGCGGCCGGAGGATCGCATTGATCCGGTGTTGTCCAAAACCAGCGCTACTTCGAGTGAGCGAAAGTCAACGCCCACAGCGGCGTTCGCACCAACCGTGATCGATTCAATACCCATAATGTCGAGTATGGTGGTGCCGACTTGCATTGATGCGTCTATGTCCATCAGAGTTTCGTCGTCAGGAGAACGCCGAATGTTCAGCGTGAGGGAATTGGCGCCATGCGCTCCACTGATCATGGCTTCGATTTGCGTGCGAATGGCCGCCTCAAGTTGGGCGTCGCTTAGCTGGCGTTCGTGAGCAGCGGTTAGGATCGCCCCGTCGAGCGCATCTTGAAGTTGGCTTTTGACGTTGGCAGCGCGGCTATAATCCAAGCTTGCGCCCACCATCCCCATGATGGGAATTGCCGCGATGCCAAAAATGATGGCAACGACACCGCGTTGATCACAAACAAAGCTTTTGAAATGGCTGGTCCACTTGGGAAGGATGGACATAGTTCGACTCCGCACTCAAATCCGAACCTAACGTAGTCGGAAGAGGTAAACAGAGACGGTGGTGCCGGCGGGCAAATTGTTTGACTTGCTTAAGGTTCTGCTAACGACAACTTTTGCTAACAGCACTGGTCGATAGCAAACTGTTGCGACCAGCGCTGTACCAGCGATTTTCAGTTTGAGCCGTTGTCGATCGCCCATGTGATGCTGACGGTTGTTCTGAGCTCTTGTTCGCCCGTAGCAACTGGGATTGCATCTGCTGATTCCATGGCCATCGCCATGCGCGCCATTTGTGGCTGTGGCGGTTGTTGGCGTGCTTGGTTTTGACTGATGGAGATAACACGGCCCAGCGACACGCCTGCGGCCTCTGTCAGCATTTCAGCTTGTGCCATCGCATCGGCGACCGCGGCTTGGCGCGCCTCTGCGAAGAGGGCATCTGGCTCATCAACGGCAAAAGAAAGACCACCCATCTGGTTCACGCCAGCCGTGATTAGGGCATCTAGCGCTTCGCCAATGATGGTTAGATCACGCACGCGAACGGTCAATTGGTTGGACACGGTGTAGCCGTCGATGCGTGGTGGCCGACGTTCTCCATTGGAGCTATCGAAATAGGTGTAGCGCGGTTCAACCGTCAGTCGGCTGGTTTGCATGTCGCGCTCTTCGACACCCATTGCCTGCAAAGCGGCAAATGTGTCGGCCATGATTTTGGTGTTGGCATCAAGCGCCTCACGGGCAGTGCGTGCCTCGGTGACCGCGCCAGCATTGACAACAGCAATGTCGGGCTCAGCGTTCAGCGTGCCATGGCCGGTAACTGTTATCGTGGCCTCGGCGAGCGGCTCAAATGGCATTTCTTCAGCGACCGCGGTTTTGGCAACGGCACCAAGGGTTAGGACGAACGCAATGAATGAGAAAGCAAGCAACAGGCGGGAAGATGCAAATGACATCGGTGGTCCAAGGTTGTTGGGTGGAATGACGAGCTTGGCTTAGGGCGCTTGGAATGCGGCGCCAATGAGGCCGTGCTTGCCCACTTTGGATTGACCTTTGGGCTGGGCGCGGTATGCAGGTCGCACGGCTGACACGCTACAGGGCCTGTAGCTCAATTGGTTAGAGCCGGCGGCTCATAACCGCTTGGTTGGGGGTTCGAGTCCCTCCAGGCCCACCATCTCCAAATTCCGGGCCGGAATCGTCTCTAAGAGCTTGAACGGTAAGGACAATTTGGGGTTCAAAAAGCCGTTCTCCCTGTGATAGGCAACACGTCCTGCAAAGGCCAGTTTCAGTACCGTCCGCTGCAGGAGCAGATTGCCAGAATCCCAAAGTTTCCAAGGGTTTGAGAGGAATTCGCAGGCGAGTTCAAACAACTCTCGGAAGCTCCCTCTTGGCTGCTCGATCCTGGTGATCTCCGCAGCAATGCCGCGCCTATCCTCTTCCAGGGCTGAAATACGCTGCTCATAGGCGTCGATGACGGAGTCGTTCTCTGACTTTGTGATCCGGTCCAGCAGCGATTGAATCTGCTTGTCCTTCTCTCTCATCGATGCTCGCAACCGATCCCGAATAACTTGCTGGTGCGAGAGGCGTCCCTCCCAGCCATCCTTAAATAGCTCAAAGGCCAAAGCGAACAGCTTTGGTGCAGGATTGAGTGACAGCAGAAGCGCCTCAAACTCGCCTTCGAGCTTATCCTTGCGAATGGATTTGGCGTAGCTGACGCAGTTCTTGTTGTGGCAGCGGTAGTAGGGGTGACGTTTCCCGGTTTTGCTCTGTGAATAGCAGGAGGTGAGGGCGCTACCGCAATCACCACATTCAACATGCCCGCGCAGGGGGAAGTCTTTGCTGATGTTTTTGCGAGCAGGCGCATGACCACCGGTCGCCAACCGTTCTTTATTGCGTTGGAATGTCTTCCAATCGATCAGGGGTTCATGCTGGCCCTCCCGCAAGGGAATGTCCCAGCTGGGCATGTGAACATAGCCAGCGTAGATGGGCTGGGTGAGAATCCGGGTGACGCGATAGGCGTAAACCTCTCCTCGCGGTGATTTCGGGAAGAGGGGGTTGGTTTCCAACTCTCGCTTAACCTCTGCCTGAGTTTGCAGCGAGCCATTTGCAAAGCGATTGAGAACGTCGGCGATAAAGGTTGCCAGCGGTTCATCACGAACCATCACCTTCCCGCCTTGGCTGGACCGAATAAACTTGTAGCCAGCGGGCGCGTGAAAGGTCCAATGGCCCTGCTCAAGCCGGGCGGTCATCTTCTGAACGACCTGCCGCTGGTTTTGCTTACGCTCCAGCTCACCCTGGGCCACGATCATCGTCAGGATGAAAATGCCCTCTGGCGAGTTATCGATTTTAAAATTCAGGCACTCGAGGACAACGCCTCGATCACCCAACTCGCGGAAGAGCTTGAGAAAGAACTCCGTGTCCCGCGCGAACCTCTTGGTGTCATCGAAACACAGAATGTATCGCTTTTTCGGATGCGCATCGATGTAATCGAGCATCTCCATAACGCCCGAACGGTTCTTATAATTGCCGCCACCAGTGAAGACATCGGAGAAGGTAGCGGCGACTATGCCACCTTTCTGCTCAACATATTTCTGGCAGCGGTGTTTTTGGCTTTCCAGCCCGTCACCATCGGTCGCCTGTTTGATGTCTGAGACGCGGGCATAGATGAGATATTGTGCTGGTTCATTACTTAGCTTCATCACTGCCTCCTGCGTCTATCTCACGGGAGACTAGCTGAACTGGGTCCATCCCGAATGCTAAATCGACAAACGATTGGGTAATGCACCAAAGCGACTCCAGGAACTCGTCCTCCTGCTCTTTGGTCATATCAAACTCGGCGAGATGCTCCCGATACTCATCGGGGTCGAAGCTCGTGCTGGGCAGCGGCGTAGCCGCATCTGGGTGTGGTTCGGGCGGGTAATGTTCATCAGCCATCATATTTCTCCTTTATTGCGTGTTGTGTGACTCCTCTTTGAAAAAGAACAATTAGTGAACATTACACTATATTGTTCGAAAGATGCAAAGACTTTTTCCAAGAAAATCTTCGTATTTCCGTAAGCGAGAGCCGCCCTAATTGTACCCGTGACGAAAAGTGTAGTCCTCGGGATTCTTGCGTCAGGCGGTTGGGATTTTCTTGGGAGTTGGCACTGATGTTTGACTGGCGAGACGCCACCCTCGAACAGTGCAAGCTGTTCTACGAGCCAATCAAAAGGCATGTTGGCTACTACGGCCTCGATTGGAAACCTTTTCTCGACGGCATCTATGAAGAAATGTCTGGTGCGAGTAGTGCCACGCGCCCAAGAGCCTATGACTTAGATATGGAAGGGCTTTCGAGAGGCAAGCTGGACCGTGTTAAACTGAACCTGATTTGGAGATGGTTAGAAAAACGTGATCCAGCCGTTGCCAGGCGCATTCTGGACGAAGTGCGTGGAATTGAGCCTAAACGTCACGGACGCAAAACTGACCAATCCCAGCACTCGATGGCTAGTGGTCCGCAACGTGTCGCTACGCCGAAGCTAGCAAACAAGAGTCTCGACCCCAATCGATGGCTGAAGTTCTTGTATCTCAGAGGCACCAATTCTGGTGTCGATATTGAGGTCGTCCCGCCGCCGCCCGACCGCTCCTCGCCTCGACGCCCACGCCCCGAGCGCGCACCCGACGAACCAGATAAAGGAGCCAATCGTCCTTCGTTCCCGTTATCAAAAGAGGCCGAGGACTTCATAAAGGCCGCTAAGTCGGCCCCTCGCACTGAGTCCGTTCAGTTAGTTCCGCGGAACCCATTATCCAAAACGCTTGTGCAGCAGCATCAATGGTTCCGCTTCAAGTTCGAAGCGATGCTTTCTGGACCAGTTTTGGCTATCCAGAAAAGCAGGGGGCCCGCTTGGATGCTAATGCCCATTAATGGGTTCGACCCCTACATTCCATCGGATGAAGCTTTTAGGTTCCTGCCATTGCAGAAAACTGATGAGCCCGTATTTCTCTCGGAAGAGTACGAGGACGGGCGACATGACTTCGCTTTCATTTTTGCGCCTATCCAAATCGTTTTGCCGCTGGTTCAGTCAGTGGACTCACACCACAGTGTTGACCTGCAAGCCTTCGATGATCTCGTCGATTACTTGGAGGTCACTGACGTAGAGTGGAGTATCCTAACGCTAAGCGTGATGTTCAGGCCCTAATCTCACAATTTGTATGAACGGGATGCTTCGCATCTTTCGCAATGATTTAAGCAAGTTCTTTCAGCACAGTGCAGAGTAGGTCTTGGTGTCAGATTTGCGGCGTGGGGCTGCCGTAACGGACCATTACAAAACGTCTTGGATCAGAGCCTGAGGTGGCTTGGTCAACTTGTCCGCCGACCACCCTAATAGCCTGGTAAATCCCGTGCTTGTCGATGACACGATACGTCCGTTTTCTCTGGTCGAAGACCGAGTCCAAACCGGTGAGATGTTGGTTCCTAAGTAGATGCTCGACTTCTTCATAGGAAGCGAGTTGCCAGTCAGTACGCCCATGGCAATCTGCATCGGCTATAAACTTTGCCATCTTCCTGACGCGAAGTGGCGGATAGTGCTCTTTAGACGGGATGAAAAACGGTAGATTGGCAGTTGGCGATATGCCGCCATATATCGTTCCATCATGCATAACAGTGCCGATTTTTGTAGCTTTCGCAAATTCTTCCGCACGGTCAGTAGTGATATGGGCAAGGATGGAGGGACTGGTCGAGATTCGTAGGTGGTTATCCCCCGCCTCTTGAACGACCAATCTGTGACCTTCGGGCACCTCTATGAGCAACTCTCCTTTTGCACAAACACTGAAATTAATGAGCCTTCTATTCTCCAAACATACCTGCTTTCAAAGATTGAAATGGCATGTTGGCAAAAACTGCAAGTGTTATGCAAATTTATTTTGTGTTGAACGACTGATCATCTGTCGAACCGCTATGATCACCAAACTGGTTGCATTTGATCAGCGGTTGATCTGATAAACGGGATGCTTCGCATCTTCCGCAAGATGTGTGTGGTATGACCACACATCTTGGCAAGGGGAACCCGCTGCGCGTTCCCCGTTGCATCCCCTCCGGCCTCTTGGCGGATCATGGGCATCGAACCCAGACCGCGCCATGCAATCGTATCGCCCTTCGACCACTCGCGGGAGATTTCACTCTACCTGCACCCACGCGCCGGATCCATAGATTTCCCTCTCCACAAGCGCCGGTCCATGGGAGAACGTCCAGCCGTCCCATCACCACGTGGGCCGGAGCCTCCGAGTTTCCCTGCGTCCCCCATGGCCAACCGTCCGGCGATTGGATGCCGCAAGCGTCCCGCCGCTGGACGACGCGCAGCTTATTGGCGTGCTCGGGTGAGCTGTGCAGGATTATTCATAGTCGAACCGACGCGCTGATCGTTTCTGCGCCGAAGACGTTTGGTTATGTTAGGAATCATTGCACTCAGATCAGATACTATCGAACATGAACCGTTTCGTGGATATCGTCACACCAGACATTCGCTCGAGAATTATGAGCGGAATAAGAGGGAAGCACACCAAGCCAGAGTTGCTTGTGCGGAAGGCCGCACACGGGCTGGGGCTCAGGTACAGGCTGCATCGAACCGATCTGCCGGGCACCCCGGACCTTGTATTTGTGCGGAAAAATACAGTAGTATTTGTTCATGGATGCTATTGGCATCGACATGAAAAGTGTAAGTATTGTTATATTCCGAAATCAAATACGGATTTCTGGAATAAAAAATTTGAAAGTAACGTGGCTCGCGACAGACGGGTCAGGGAGGAGCTTAAACAGATGGGCTGGCGCGTCATGGTTATCTGGGAATGCGAGACAAGAGATTTTGGTGGTTTGCAAGACAAACTGAGGGCATCTTTAATCGCATGATTCCCGCAGACAGGCAGCGAATTCGGCAGAACAAATTAGCGCGGCTACGCACTGGCGTCGCGCCGAGGCTGCTCGAAATCTGCTCAGGTTGCGGAGGATTATCACTCAGCCTGAAAGAAGCCGGATTTGAACTGACCGCCCATATCGAATCCGATCCCGAAGCCGCGGCGAGCTACGCCATGAATTTTGGACAGGGTCGTAGTCCGGGCGACCCATGGATGGCACCGCGAGACATGGAAAAGTGCTCAGCTGATCAGCTGGTGGGCGATCTTGGCTTCGAGACGTCAGCGGTCGAGTCATTTGATGTTCTTGCCGCTGGTTTGCCGTGCCAGGCGTTCGCAAGAATTGGGCGCTCCAAACTTCGCTCGGTATCCGGCGGTGCCCACGACGCATTTCAAAAAGACCCGCGGGCTTCGCTCTACAGGCGATTCCTTGAGTATGTGAACGACACGCAGCCCCTGATCATACTGCTCGAAAATGTTCCCGATATTCTAAATTTCGGAGGGCACAACGTCCCGGAGGAAATCTGCGATACCCTCGAACAGGCAGGGTATGTCACAGGCTACACGCTGCTGAACGCCGCCTATTTTGGTGTCCCGCAGGTCCGGGAACGCCTGTTTGTGGTTGCGCTCGCAAGTGAACTTGGTGAGCAGCCCCGCTTTCCGGATCCCGTGCGCTATCTTGATCTGCCGCGAGGTTATGAAGGTTCGCGGAGAGTGGCCCTAAAACACGTCGATCGTGAGAGTGGCCGGTTCCATGAAATCAATTCACCGTCCATAACTCTGCCCGGAGCCGTTGGCGTCAAGGAAGCACTCGATGACCTGCCCAGGATTGTCGAACACCTGACGAATCCTGGCGTCATTCGCAAACGTAGACTTGGCGACGCACTGCCATATCGCGATCTTAAACGAGGGATATCCGAGTACGCGCAGAAGATGCGGGACTGGCCCGGCTTCTCGACCGAGAATGCCACGAACGGTCACTTGGTAAGGTTGACCCCCCGCGACTTTCAGATTTTCGCGAAGATGAAACACGGTGACGACTATCCCGATGCCCGCCGCCTCGCTGAAGACTTGTTCGATGAAGCGCTTGCATCGCGGGGGATGTCTACTAGGTCACGAAATTCGGCCGCTTACCGGCAACTCTGGGCGGAGACTGTACCACCATATGATCCCGAAAAGTTTCCGAACAAGTGGTGGAAACTGATCCCATCCAAACCGTCTCGCACACTGACGGCTCATATGGGCAAAGATACCTACTCTCATATCCATTACGATAGTCGGCAGGCCCGTACGGTATCCGTGCGCGAAGCTGCCCGTCTTCAATCATTCCCGGACGGATTCTACTTTGCGGGGGCCATGAATGCGGCCTTTCGGCAGATAGGCAATGCCGTTCCTCCTCTGCTTGGCCTTGCCGTAGCGCGCATTCTCAAAAGTCAGATTGACGAAGCGAGTTCGGCTGCAAAAGGGGTAAGCAAACGGCGGGCGGCCTAGCTCATGGCTTTCGCACGGGCCGTAGAAATCACACCCTCCGCTCCTGCGCTGATCAAGTCTGTCCGCGGACTTGGGTATTCTCCTGAAACCGCACTTTCCGATCTCATCGACAACAGTATTGCTGCCGGCGCCGAAGCCATTGAGCTCGACATCCAATGGAACGAAGGCAACCCCTGCGTTGCCATCCTGGACAATGGTCGTGGTCTGACAGACCGCGAGCTTTCCGACGCCTTGCGGTTGGGAGGCGTTGGCCCGGAAGCAGTTCGGGACGACTCTGATCTCGGTCGGTTTGGCATGGGGCTGAAGTCTGCATCGCTCTCCCAGTGCCGGCGAGTAACTGTGGTCACCCGGCACTCGGGAGAGACCAGCGCTCTGGTCCTTGATGTGGATGTCATTACCGAACAGGGGTGGGTTGCCCCTGTTCCGGACCCTCTCCCCGAGCATCCATACGTGGCGCGGCTGCTGGCACAGATGCAGGGAACGATCGTCATCTGGGACCGCATGGATGCTCTTGGCGGACTGATGGGCCTGGACAAGGAGTCTTTCTATATCAAGGTCCAGGACATCAGAGCGCATATCGGCATGGTGTTTCACCGATTTCTCGGGGGCGACGCCCGCCGCCTGTATATCAATATCAACGGACGTGCGGTTAAGCCTTGGGACCCGTTTCTGACCGTCAATCCGGCCACGACCGAGATGCGCGAAGAAACGATACGGTTCGGCGGCTCTGCATTTAGAATAAAGCCGTACGTCCTGCCTCACCGAGACAGGTTTTCTAACGACTCAGAATATGAAGCAGCAGGTGGACCCGGAGGGTGGGGCGCGCGCCAGGGTTTCTACGTCTATCGTGGCAAGCGCCTTCTCGTGCCCGGCAGCTGGCTTGGCCTCGGCGGCATACGCGCCTGGACGCGGGAGCAATCAAGTAGGCTGGCTCGCATCCGGATTGATCTGCCGATCGATATGGATACGGACTGGCGCATAGATGTTCGAAAATCACAGGCTAGGCCGCCCGGGGTTGTTCGTGCGAGGCTTACTGCAATCGCTGCCCGCGCCCGCGAACAGGCGCGTGAAGTCTTTGCCTGGCGGGGGCGTGGCCCAAAAAGGACGCGGCAAACGACTGAACCTGTCCCGGTCTGGCTGGGATATCAGGACGCGACCGGCACACGATACAGGATCAATCGTGAACACCCCGCCGTCGTCGGCTTCAAGTCACGTGCGAACAACGACCCGAAATTGCTCGATGCGCTTTTGACGGTCATTGAGCGATCTGTGCCGATTGAACGTATCTGGCTGGACACTTCGGAATCAGAGGGTTCGGTCCCGCCAGAGCTGGGCTCCGAACAGCTGGAGGAGCTCGTCTCTCAGCTTGCGAGCCTCTCAACTCTGTTGCCGGTTACCATGCCTATCCCCGAGCGGGTTGAGCTCCTTCTTTGCAATCTGCCGGAACAGCAACCCGAATTGCGTGAACGGCTTACCAGAAGACTGGAGGCCGCAGCATGAGCACAGACCGTATTTCCATACTGGTGAATCAGGCTCGGCAGCTCCTCCAGGCGCAGCCGGGCGAATCTGTTGATCGTCCAGCAATAGAGAAGGTCGTGACTGCCTACGTTCCGGTACTCGCCAGCATGACCGGGAGCGAGCTGCCAGCGAAGGAAGTGGCACAAGCAATACGGATTCTTGAAACGCTGTTTGTCGTGGAGCAGGGGCCATCGATCGCTCTGACAAACAAGGATATGCTTCGTCCTCCCAACTGGTATGTGGGGGACCTTCGTGTCCCCGGACCCTTTATGACGCGCTATCTCCAGAAATTGGAGGAAAGCAGCTGGCCCATTGAATCGATCGAGGCGCTGCGCAACAGCACAGCCCAGGTCCTTGAACTGATTGATGATCCCAGCCGCGATGGACCGTGGGACTGGCGAGGCCTCGTCGTCGGCGACGTTCAATCCGGCAAGACCGCACACTATGCAGGTGTGATCAACCGTGCTGTCGATGCCGGTTATCGCGTAATCATCGTGCTTGCCGGTATGCACAACATTCTCAGATTGCAGACACAAAAGCGGCTGGAATCCGATTTTCTCGGGTTTGATACCGATCCGGCTCATATCACCGAGAGCGGCAGACGCATTCCGGTCGGCGTTGGGCAGATAGACCCGAGCCTGATCGTGGATAGCCTCACCAATGCATCCATGAAGGGCGACTTTAATCAGAAAATCGCTGACCAGACCCATTTTGCGCCCATGAGCCAGCCCTTTCTGCTCGTTGTGAAGAAGAATGGCAGCGTCCTGAAAAACCTCAATCGCTGGATCAGGCGTCTTCCGGACCAATCGCGCGCTGCACCGCTTCTCGTGATTGATGATGAAGCGGACCAAGCGTCCGTGGATACCGGTGATCAGCCACTGCTTGAGGATGGCACCTTTGATGAAGACTATGATCCGAAGCGCATCAACGGCGAGATTCGCAAACTGTTGAGCGCCTTCGGTAGATCGGCATACGTTGCTTACACTGCAACGCCGTTTGCCAACATCCTCGTTCATGATGAGCGCAGTGCGGAGGAATATGGTGCCGACCTCTTTCCCTCTACGTTCATTGTCTCTCTAACCCCACCTGATGACTATTTCGGGCCTGAAGCCGTCTTTGGCACGAACGACGATGGCAATGACAGCGGGCTACCTCTAATCCGTCTGGTTGATCAGACAGACGAGGGCTGGATACCGGACCGGCATGACAAGTATCTGCGTCCAAGCTACCAGGATCGGGATGTCATTCCGCCCAGCCTGGAACGCGCCATCGACACCTTCATCATAGCCTGTGCCGCCCGCGCAGCGCGGGGTCAGGCTCGCGTTCACAACTCGATGCTGGTGCATGTCTCACGGTATGTAGACGTTCACGAGGCCGTTCACCGGCAAGTCGAACTTTATCTTTTGGCTGTCCGCGCTCTGATCTCCGGCGGCGATTCCGACACACTCGATCGCCTGCACCGTATCTGGACAGAAGACTTTGAACCGACATCAGAGCTGATAAAAGGCACCGTCTTCGGCCGCCAGACGATTCAGACAAGCTGGGACGAAGTTCGCGATTGCCTGGCTGACAGCGCAGACAAAATCGAAGTTCTCACGGCCAACGGGAAATCAAAGACCGATATCGATTACGATTCGTACATGGAAACGGGCCGGTCGCTGATTGCCATCGGGGGCGACAAGCTTTCACGAGGTCTGACGCTCGAAGGTCTGACTACCAGCTACTTCCTTCGAATTGCCAGACAGTACGACAGCCTCCTGCAAATGGGGCGATGGTTCGGGTACAGGCGCGGATATTCTGATCTTTGCAGACTCTACACCACCCCCGACATGGAAGACTGGTTCCGTCACATTGCAACCGCGAACAAGGACCTCAAGTCCGAGTTCATTCACATGCGAATGACGGGCGCGACCCCCAAACAATACGGTCTGCGTGTCGAAGATCACAGCATTCTCAACGTAACGGCGCCAACCAAGCAGCGACACGCCGCGCAACGTCAGGTTAGCTACGCGGGTGAAGGGAAGATTCAGACCGTCTTGTTTCGCGACACGAAGATTGTAGAGCGAAATGCTGATGTCGCTGATTCATTCATTGAGGGTCTGGGTTCTGGCAAGCACTCGCCCGTGAGACCAGGGCCAAAGCGCGGAACAGCCAAGGGCATCCTGTGGTCAAGCGTGCCCGGCAAGGACGTGGCCGAATTTCTGTCTCATCTCTCTTTTCCACCGGAGAACCTTCACATCGAAGGCGATCGGCTCGCGAAATATGTTCAAGCTCAGATTGGCGAAAACGAACTGACCGACTGGACGGTATTTGTCCCAGGAGCAGATGGGACGGAAATTAGCATCGGCGGCCACAGACTTGGAAGCGTGGAACGAACACCTCGCAAGGATCGAGATACAACGCCAGATCGCTACATCGTTCGTTCGATACTCAGTCCTTTTGATGAAGCCATTGATCTGAGTGATGAGGATTTTGACATTGCGCTCGAAGAAACCAACAGACAACGCAAAGCTGTAGGCAAGGATCCGACAGATCGACCCGCGGGTCCAAGTGTCCGGTCAGTCAGAGGGAAGCGCCCTCAGAACGGTCTTTTGATTGTTTACCCCCTCGATCCGGTGATTGCAGGTATCGCGACAGAGAGGCCGGTGATCGGCGTTGTGATCAGTTTTCCCGACAGCCAAACAGCACGTCGCCGCACATACCTGGAAAACACGGTTCGCCAGCGAGAAGAGCAGTCATGAGTGCGGACTGGCAGGAAGCACTCGAAGACGCCTGGTTGGAGCTCACGCGCCGACCTACGGAAGCACGACAATATCGTACGCGGCGGCTCTCGCATGAGCTCGGTCTCGACGCATTTGCTGCCGTGAGGTCTGCGGACAACGCTCCCTGCTTGGTCATTGATGCCGAGGTTTCCCCCGAAACGCTGTTCGAGGTAGGGGGGATGCGTCTGAGCGTTGCAGCGGGTGATCCCGATCCGCTTCTCGTCCTCTCATTGGAAGACAGCAGAAGGATGGACCTTTTCGCGACCCTCTGTGCCGATGCCATTTCTGCATCCACTGACATGGCGCAAGGGGAAGAACTTCCTGCGTTTCTCGCACGTCTGGATGCGTGGCGTCGTTTCCTGCGTGAGCGCCATTCCGGCCTTTCACGGGAAGAGACAATTGGCCTGCTTGGCGAGCTTTTTGTTCTCGAAGGTCTGGTGGCGCGCGCTTCTGACACCTTTACCACCTGGGCATCACCTGACGACGGGCTTCATGACTTCCACAGTCGCGGGCATTCACTTGAAGTGAAGACGAGCCTCGGACCCTCATCGCGAATTCGCATTTCATCGGTGGATCAGTTGGCCACAGAAGGCCTCGATCAACTTGACCTTCTTCATGTCCGCTTGATTGAGTCGGCGGACGGTCGATCGATTGAAATGCTGCTGGCAGACATTCTGCCTCAACTGCCCAACGACAGTTCTCGGCGCGCTCTGGATAATGCTTTGCTGCGCCGCGGGCTTATGCCCGATGACAACACAGCCCGGACGCGACCTCGCGTGCAGCTGCGCTCTCTGGATTGTTATCATGTCGATGACGAGTTTCCCCGGATAGTCAGGTCCGATCTGCCAGCCGGTGTGCTCGATGCTACCTACGTAGTTGATCTGCAGGCTATTGTCCCGCGAGCTTGTGATTTTGATGAGGTGCTGGAATCCTTCTGCGGGAGGGCCGCCGCATGACAGATGAAGCAGTTTTGCGATTCGCTGAAGAGGTGCAGCACGAAATCGAAGCGGCCATCACCGACGAAGCGCCGTTTTCCGAGGAAGTTTTCACGCACTACCTTCTCGAACGCCTGGAAGACGCCGGCCACTGCGAAAACACCTTCGATCTGTATCAGGAAGGCCGTATCAGAAACGCTACCTATCGCATCGATGGCTATGCCTTTGACGAAGAGCGATCACGGCTAGACCTGTTCACCACGATCTACTCCGCTGAGTTGCCACCAGCCCGGCTCCCAACGCCAGATGTAGTGAAGACATTCGAGCGAGCACTCAGATTCGCAAGTGCCTGTGTTGACGGACTCGCATCCCAGCTGGAGCCTTCGAACACGGATGCGAGTGATCTCGCGCGGCTGATCGAGACGCAGGCATCCGATCTTACAGCAATCCGTATTGTTCTGCTTACCAACGGCGTCATCGGAAACATAAAGCCTTCTACCGAGTGGCGCGGCCACACAGTAGATTATGAAGTCTACGATATTGTCCGCCTGCAACGCATCTTGGGCGAAGGGGAAACACGCGCTGACATATCTGTCGATCTCGAGAACCTGACAGGCAATCCTCTACCATGCCTTCACGTCGAGGGTGGGAAGGGTGAGTACGAGGCCTATCTGGCAGTCGTCCCAGGCGATGTGTTGTCAACGGTCTACGAACGTTATGGATCGCGTCTGCTCGAGTTGAATGTTCGTGCATTTCTGGGACTCAGGGGCAGAAAAAGCGTGAATGCAGAGTTACGGCGAACCATCGTTGAGCAACCCGCAATGTTCCTTGCGTTCAACAACGGCATTGTCGCGACCGTGGACGATCTTGAGCTTGTCTCCGATGAAGCATCCGGGGCAGTAGCTATCAGGAAGCTCAACGGACTGCAGATCGTAAATGGCGGCCAAACCACAGCTTCGCTCCATAGGGCCCGTCGCAAAGAAAGCATCCTGCTTGACGGCGTGGCTGTGCCGATAAAGATCATCAAAGTCGGGGGCGCCGACCTCAGTGAAATGGTCTCGTCCATTTCGAGAGCGGCAAACCGCCAGAACAATATCCAGCTGGCCGACTTCTCTGCCAACGATCCGTTCCATCAGGAACTCGAAACCCTCGCCAACAATACCTGGCTTGAGGACGGAAGAGGGCGCTGGTTCTACGAGCGGGCCCGTGGCTCCTATCTCGCCGCCGAACAGAAGGCATCTTACCGGAAAACCGATCAGAAGATCTTCCGGACCCAGACACCAAAACAGCGGCGTCTCAACAAGCTAGACGTTGCACGGTATCTCACGGCCTGGGACGGCCTGCCGCATCGAGTATGTCTGGGCGGCCAGAAGAACTTTCAGCACTTCATGCAGGCCATGAAGGACAATCCTCCGCCAGCCATCGACGCAGAATGGTTCAAACGGCTGATTGCCCTAGCCGTCTTGTATCGCGCCGTTGAAAAAAAGATTCGCAGCATGAAGCTGCCGGCTTATCGCTCACAGATTGCTTCCTATCTTATAGCTGGCCTTGGGCATCGCACAGGTGGCAGGATCGACTTCAAGCGAATTTGGTCACAGCAGGCCATCAGCCCTCAGCTCGAGCAGCTCATAGAGCAGTGGACGCCCGTTATGGATGCGGCCATGCGGACATCCGCAGGACAGCGCAATCCCAGCGAATGGTACAAGAAGGAAGATTGCTGGAAAGATATCAAGCAGCAACTTCCGGCCCTGACAGAACCTCTACCTCCTGAGTTGTCATATGCAGGTGAGGGAGGCGCTCAATCGCTTGCACCCGTGGGCACCCACTCAGCCGCTGATTATGACCGCATCGAGCAGGTCATGAAACTTGATGGTGCAACACTGCTTGAGGTGGCCGAAAAGGGCCAACAGGCTGGCTTGGTTCATTTCAGGGTAGCCGGTATATGCCGAACTCTGGCTGGCTATGCGGCGGGTGGCTGGCGAAGGAAACCAAGTGCTAAACAGGCCAAGCCAGCGCTCGAAGCGATAAAAGCCGTCGCAGAAGCGGGTATTGTTACGCTCGAACTCGAACAGTCGACGGAAGCGAGCTGATCAGTCAGCTTTGTGCGGGAATTCCCGTTCAAGCCACTCCACCACGGCGATTTTAGTGCCAATACCGTTCCTTCGAAGCAGTTCAACGATGTCAGCAGCTGAAATGACGACAATCGGGTGCTGATCCTCCTTGATCTCCCTGTACGCCTGCAAATCGACGCAAGTTGTCGTGACGAGGACCCCAAATTGCCGATGCCGCAGGCGAGATATCAGCCGGGACATATCCTTCACACCGACGACGTTGGGTAACGAGTAACATTTTGCTTCGAGAGCAAAATCAACGAGTATCCCGCTTGGCCCATATCCAATCCGCATTTGCCCGATGCCATCGCGTCCACCGTCCCGCGATGGCCTAGTAACATCCAGGGTTGCCGTGTCTGGAATCATCATTCGCGCGATCGCAGCCGCACAATGCTCGAAGGCGGTGTATCGACCTACAAAATGTTGCCTTATCGCAGCGATCATCGCCTCGCCGTCGCTGTCCCGAGGAAGCTGCTCTGATCGGCTCCTGTATTCGAGAGAGCGGGTTGCAATCAGTGGCCGTCTTTTGCCGGTGCTGACCCACGTGCGCCAAGCATCCGGAGCCAGACTATCATCGCGCCGACCTGAGATGATGCTATCAAGCCATGCGCGCGAAATCACGGCGGCATCCAGCACAGTGAAGCGTGCGCGATAATTTTGGAATCTACTGCCTTCCGCTGTTCTCCATATGGCCACAAGTTCTTCCGATGCATCCAGATCGGATGCACCCGGTACTGCCAGTCCCAGGAAAATAGCGTCACGCCAGTTCCCTGAGCTCGCAAACAGGAAGATTGGGGGCACTTCAAGCCGGCCTGCCGAACCTGCCCTTGAATCCTCAAATATGCGCTTCAGGATAAGATTGCCATGGCGCCCGGTCTCATGCAGCTCCCGGCCAGGCTTCTTGTTGTCACCGTAATAGGTGAATACCCCCGTCTCTCGATCAAGCGAATCCGGCCAGTCCGGATCATTCATGCTGGATGTGAGGACGAGCATATGAAGTTTGCCAGCGACGCGACCACGCTTTCTAAAACCTCCCTGGCTGTCTACCTTAAGAAGCCGCGGAAGAGGGTCATCACCAGCATTGCCATTACGCTTGCCCTCGTAACAAGCGTCAACATACAGTTCAGTAATTTCTAGGTCTTCTACAGGAATTATTCTCATTCAATACATCCAAGCATTTATTATTGCGCTGCCAATTGAAATTACTCATTTCACAAGAAACACTGAATACTCATCTAGATTTCGTCAAGTCTCGCAATAAACTCGGACCACTAGGGCCTTGAGACAACCCATCGGGTGTTAGGTGCACCGCGCCGGGGGCCGTCGGTCCCGCGTCCCCCTTGCCGTCAAGGCTCAACCCTTCGCTTTCGCTCCGGGCGTAAACCGCCAGACCGTGTAGTCGCCCTCGCGGGCTCTGGCCCGTGCCATACTGCCGGTTTCCGGCCTGCGACGACCCACCCCGCTCATTGCGGCTCTGGGTAGCCGGTTTGCATGACGCAAACTGTTTTCCAAAGGAGTGAACCGATGAGAACAACAATGAGAGAAGACATCTGCGAGGATAGGGTCGAATCCAACCTGCAGTGTCTGACCATCCAGCTGGATGTCATGCCCCTTGATGGCCGTATGGTCCTGCGGAAGCCGCTCCCAGCCGAGCTGGCCGCATCATGAGGTTGCCTGATCAAGCCGTCATCACTGGCGACTTGATCATTTACATCCCCATGTCTTGATCTCTGCCGTTGCCAAGCGCGGTATTGGGGTTGATGTCCTTGCCTTGAGCCTTCTGCTTCTGTTGCCATTCCATCAGGTCTTTCAGCTTGCGGAATTTGATGGGTTTCTGCCCTTTGTCGTTGCTGACTTTGATCCCTTTTGAAGGAGATTTGAGGGCGCTTTCCATCGCCGCAATCTGACGGTCTCGTTTGTAGCCGAGCGCGTGATCGGTGCCGCCGCGAACAGCCTGTTTTAGGTCATTCGCCCCATGTTCCTTCCACTCCTCGCCCGGGCCTGACCGGGTCATCAGAACTGCGTTCCCTTTGTCCCAGATAGGGCGAGACCAGCTCTTCGGCTTAATGATCGCAATAGGTTTTCCAGCACGTGTGAGGCTGTGGAGCGTGCCTTGCGGCATCTGCCCCTGTCGGAAGGCCCATTGCACCCTATCGACCTCAAACTTTTGCTTGTCATACATCTTCATACCCAGCCCCCCAGAATGAACGGGAAGACTGATGCAACGCCAGCGATGATGAGAATGATGAACTCCGCCGCCATGCCGATGGCCCAGAAAAACACGAAGATCAGCGCGATGATCGCTAGCGGTAACCAGAAGGCGCAGAACGCATACCAGTTGATGAAAACCCAGCTGAGAAAGAGCCCCAGATCACAAATAAACCTGAAGAAATTATCCCATGGCGTTGGTGTAGGTTTCCTGCGCGGCACCAAACAAACCTCATCTGGCGCAGGAAGAGCGGCATAGTCGGGCGGTAGTGGCAATGGGCTCGTTGGCTTTGGTGGGCTGCGATAAGCCGCCTCAACGGGAAAGTCCCGATGAGCATCAAACATTCCTTCAAACTTTAGATGCCGAAAATACAGAGTGCGCTTAACTGCAATTGGTTGTTCGCCGGAAATCAAAACCAGTGTCTCCCCAGCATAGGGCAAGCCGTCCGGGTCAGCTTTGTGAGCAAAGAACCGCCCAATCTCGTCTGGTCGGACCAGTGGCCGGGTCTGGATGTTCACCTGCATGGTGTAGGTGTGGCTTTGCCCCGTCGTGCGTGTGCTAGAGCCACCAAAGGTTTCTGTTCGGCTGCTTCCATACTGGTCTGTGTAGCTGACGGAACGAGACCAGTTCTTGTTGGTGCTGAAGGCAGTTAGGCCCGGACCGTTCGTCGATCCGCCACCCTCTGCAAATGTAGCAGTTTTTCCATGTCCCTCTGACTTGCTGCTGGCGTCGCTCCAGCTTCTCCCCGAAGCAGTGCTGCTCGATGTTCCATCTGCAAGGCTTCGGTTTCTGACTTCAACTACTGTTTCGCCAACCAATCTGGAGACATAGTTCCGGGTGAAATCATCGTCGTTCCCCAGGAAGAGCTTCACGCCGCAATTGGCCATAAACGTCTCCCAAGCCCTATCGTATTCAGAGGCAATCTGATTGAGGTCCTGAATGGCGATCAGGAACTTGACGCCATGCCCCGCCATCTGGGCGATGGCATTTTGCATGATCGGCATCCGTTTGAGAGCTGCAAACTCATCCAGAACCATCAACACGGGCCAGCCACTTACAGGGCGATATCGCTGCCGCTCAAAGGTATTGAGCGCTTGCATGATGATGATGCGTAACCACCGAAACTGGTTCTCAAGCTGGCTCAATGGCAGGCAGAGATAAACCGTCGTGCCATTCGGGTCATTCTTCAGATCATCAAGCGTGAAACTGGAACCCAGAAGGCATTCCTGCACACCGGGGGAGTCCATGAACTCTAGATTGGATTTCAGGGTCTCAATCACCCCGTGATACTGCTTCTCCGCAGTGCTGATCAGCTTTGAGTAGGTCTCCCCGGCGGAGGCGATCAGCCCGCCAAAGGCCGTATTCTCCTCCATCGCCTTGAACAGCAAACCATGAGAAGCGGGGACCTCATCCGCGCCGATCTCGGTGAGGAACTCCTTCTTCTCCCTGTCCCCGTGGCAGAGCAGCTCATACACGGTGACCAAATTCTGTTTGCCTTCGGGGTATTCATGGCTGGAGATGACATGCAGGATCACCGCCTTCAGCAGCGAACGGGCAGCCTGCATCCAGTATTGGGAATCGCCTTCTTTGGGCACGACAATCATTGAGGATGCGATCTCATTCACGAGATCAATCACGCGAGGGTCTTCTTTAGACAGACCTCTCAGCGGATTGAACTGGGCCTGAAGGTCAACCATCGGATCATCATCCCGCCCAGCAACATGGAACGGGTCGAGGATGTAGACGTTCTGGCCCATGCCTTGGCAGAAGACAGAACCGGTCCCACGCCGTCTGGCCGTGACCGTCGCGTTCTCACCTTTTGGGTCGATCACGACTGCTGAACCCTCCCAAATCAACAGATTTGGGATGATAACGGATGTGCCCTTTCCGCCACGCGTACCACCCACAACCATCACGTGCTGTTCGTTACAAAGACCCAGACAATCATCAGAGTTGGGGTCCTCACTGCCCAGATAGAAGAGGCCCTTTGCTTTTTGTGAGTCCCAAAGCCGTGTTTTCTGTCCCCACTCAGCAGTGGCCAGCGGCGTCATTGCCCGCAATTCTCTTTCGCGCCGAGCGGCTAGGTATTTGGCGTTGTTTTTTCGTTTTGCGTCGGCAATGGTTTTCTCCTTCGAGTGTGGAGAAACGCCAACGACATGCTGATCCTTTAGCCAAGAAGGATAATGATCTGGGGCTCTGAAAATCTCGAAATCCTCTTTGGTCATGGCATGACTCCTCAGATGCCCAGCGAGATTTGCTGGCGCGGTTTGTGTTGGGGTTTTGGGGAAGTGTTGAGGTAATCCGCTGTAGCAGCACTCAGCCGCCTACGTTCGGCGACATGCCGCGTGCGGAGCTGGTCGATGTCTTTCTGGAGGGAGCGCCGCTCCGCGAGCTGGCGGGCTATCAGCGCTTCACGCTCCTCCACATCACGCTCGCGGCAAAGCTTGGTGTCCAGCTCGTTCTCCAGCCGGATGGCCTTGTAGCGGCCCGTCAGCCGGTCCCAGATGCCGCGCCAGCCTTTATTGAAGCGTTCCAGCCGGGCGAGGCTCTCAAATTGCCATCGCTCGGCCTGTTTAGCTGTGAGGGTTTTTCTTTCGGCCCGTTGGTCGCGCGTCAGGGCTCGCTTGCTTGCTGTGGGGGCTGCAAGCTCCGCCGTCTGACGCGCTTCGGCCTGTGCCAGTAAATCCAGAAGCCTTTGACTGACTTTACCCTTCAGCTCTGCGGTGGCGGCGTCGACACTGGGAAGGCCTTCTGGTGCGCCGAGCTTGAGTTTGACCTCTTTGGTTTTGACCCCCAGCCATTTAGCGACCGAGTAAACCTCTCCATAGAGATCAACGAAGACGAAACCGCGCTTGTCCCCTTTGGCGAGGCGATAGCCCTGTTCCCGGATCGCGGCGGCAAAGCTCTTCAAATCATCACTTTGCGACCATGCGGTCTGGAGGGCCTTCTTGATCTCGGTGGGATGCAGACCATAGCGCTGCGCCTGTTGCCACTGCGCCATGGTGAAGTTCTCGGGCGATGCTCCACCCATATGCTGAAGCCCGCGTGGTAGCTCCCAGCCATGTTCGAGGAACAGTTCACGCCCAAGCGCCATCAACTTCCGCTTGGTGTGCGGCAGGTTGATCGCCTTCATCTTCTCGCTATCAATCCGCGACCAGACGACATGGGCATGTCTGCGCCCGTGCTTCTCATGAAAGACGACAACGCGCGGCTGACTCGTTAGGCCGAGCACTTCCTCCGCCCGGTCAAACGCATCCTCAAAATCGGCAATGGAGGCATCTACACCCTGGGGCGGGTTGAAGCTGCACGAATAGAGGTATTGGCGGCACTTGGTGCCCTTGGAGAGCGCTTCAGTCTCTCGCAGCGCCCCCATCAAGTCCGGTGCCATGAAGCCCTTCACCTCATGGACAGAGACATGCTCGTTGTCCTGGGTGTTGAGCAGGTGAAGACCCATGGCCTTCGCACCGCCGCGCTGATTGCCGTGAAGGATCATCAGCGATCCCCGACACCAAGCGCGCGCATGAGTTCCGCGCGCATCAGCGCTACATCGTGGCAGGCCTTATGCAGCTGCGCAGTGGTGATCTCATCAAGGGGCAGGGAGCCGGACCGTGCCGCTTCGGCCAACTCGCGCAGATGAGGCGCGATCTCTGCCCGCCCCAGAGTGCCCAGCAGCTGGCCAATGACTTGATGATCCAGCGTCGGGTTGCGTGGAGACAACCGTGCGGGCTTCGCCGTCACGGCAAAGAGCAAGCTTTTCGCATAGGTTGATACAGGGACATCCCCGGCACGAGCCTCCAGATCGGCACGCTCTTCCACTGAGAGGCGGATGGAGAGGGGAGGGATGCGCGGCCCTGCGGATTTGCGACGGCGTCTACGCTTCCGCTTAGGTTCAGGCGCAGCCGCGCCCGCAAACGCACGGGGGCGCTCCCCGTCCGTCTGGGCAGGGTCGAACAGCGAGGGCGACCGGGTCATCGGTCTAGCTGTTTCAGGTCGGGTTCAATTTCTTTGAGGACGGCATTCCAGTCGGCGAGCGTGTCGTAGAGGGCATCGTACGTTTCTCCCTCTAGCTCCACCATCTCGCTTTGTCGTTTAGAGTTGCTGCTCCCGCCTAATCGAGCTTGCCTCGCTCATACCTCGCAGTCTTGTCTAAAACGCTTTTCAGACAATTAGATGTCGGGTTCGACGATCCTCGAAGCTGAGCATCTTTGGCCAGCCTATTGGTCCGGTTTGACAAGGTATCTGATTGATTGATGCATCGATTTAAGGCCAGATTCCATCAAGCCGCGCTCTTACATGGGCGCTGATGAAGCCGTCTTGAGCGGCGAGGTAGCCTTCACATAATGTCTACCAGCAAGACCTGAACAGGGCGGAAGGTTCAAATAGGCCCCACTTATTGCCGTTTACCCACAAGTGAGTGTCTTGTCTTTCTCAAGATGGCCACGTTAATTGAGAAAACTGATCGACGTTTGGGAGAACTGGTTAAGCCAGTGCCGAAGGAGCAACCGCCCCGGAAACTCTCAGGCAAACGGACCATCGTCGACATCTAAGCTCTGGAGAGTGGCGCATAAAGCGCGCCCGCCGAAGGGATAACGATCTCAGGCACCAAGACAGAGGGGGCATTTCGAGTGGAGACTTTTGCTCCACGCATAGAAATGCTCGTGTTTGGTTTTAGGTCAAACCGACATGCGCGGCTGGGGTTGCGAATTTGACCGAGTTACTGAAGACACCACTTTACGACCTTCACATCGAGCTTGGCGCAAAGATGGTGCCGTTTGCTGGTTATGCGATGCCTGTGCAGTTCTCGCTGGGCGTCATGAAGGAGCACCTCCACACGCGCCAGAAAGCTGGTCTGTTTGACGTCAGCCATATGGGGCAGGTGATTATCAAATGCGAAGACTATGCCGCTGCAGCTGTGGCGCTGGAAGCGCTTGTGCCGGTCAACATTCTCGGCTTGGGTGAGGGCCGTCAGCGCTATGGCATGCTGACACATGATGCCGGTGGCATCCTTGATGACCTGATGATCGCCAATAGAGGAGATCATCTGTTTGTGGTGGTCAATGCGGCCTGCAAAGCGCAGGACATAGCCTTGATGAAAGGCTCGATTGGCAATGATTGTGTGAGCGAATTCACGGACAGAGCTCTTTTGGCTCTTCAAGGTCCAGCTTCGGAGTTTGTGCTGGCAGACTTGAACGCTGATGTGCGTGACATGCGCTTTATGGATGTCGCAACGCTGACGTTAAATGGTGTGGACTGTGATGTCGCCCGTGCCGGATACACAGGCGAAGATGGTTTTGAGATCTCCGTTCCTGCGGGGGCCGCAACGGACTTAGCACGGCGGCTGCTCGACCACCCGGACGTGGAACCCATAGGTTTGGGAGCGCGTGACAGTCTAAGGCTGGAAGCCGGATTGTGTCTCTATGGTCACGATATCAGCACCGATACGACCCCCGTTGAGGCTGGCTTGGATTGGGCGATCCAAAAAGTAAGGCGCAAGGGCGGAGCACGCGAAGGCGGCTTTCCTGGCGCTGATGTTATCCTGAACGAGTTGACCGAAGGCGCGGCGCGACACCGGGTGGGCTTGCGACCGGAAGGACGCGCGCCCATGCGCGAGGGCGTGGAGCTTTTCGATCGCCCAGAGGGCCAATCACCAATTGGCCGGATCACCTCAGGTGGCTTTGGGCCAACGGTCGGTGGGCCAGTTGCCATGGGCTATGTTGCTAAGCCCTTTGATCAAGCTGGCACTCAGGTTTTTGGGGAACTTCGGGGTAAGCGCCTTCCACTCACCGTGACGCCATTGCCCTTCACACCTGCAAACTTCAAGCGCTGACATTGAGGACATCCAGATGAAATACACCGAAGACCATGAGTGGCTGAAGACCGAGAATGACCTGGTTGTTATCGGGATTACCGAGCACGCCGCTGTTCAACTTGGCGATATTGTTTTTATCGAGTTGCCAGACGTTGGACGCGCCGTCTCAAAGGGTGATGAGATGGCGGTGATTGAGAGCGTCAAAGCCGCTTCAGAAATCGCCGCGCCACTGGATGGTGAGGTGGTTGAAGTGAACGACGCCTTGGCCGAAAATCCAGAAATTCCCAATGAGGATGCAACAGGCAAAGGTTGGTTCTTCAAGGTCAAGCCGTCAGACCCAACGCAGCTTGAGGCCTATATGGATGAAGCTGCCTACAAAGCCATGATTGCCTAAACACGGGATCCAGCCATGACGTTTGTACCCACTGACTACCTGCCCTACGATTTTGCCAACCGGCGGCATATTGGTCCCTCTCCAGCGGAGATGTCGCAGATGCTGTCAGTGGTCGGCGTGGCTGACCTTGCTACGTTGATCGATGAGACCATTCCGGACGCGATCCGGCAGAAGGAGCCGCTGGACTTTGGGAGGCCAATGTCAGAACGCAAGCTTCTGCACCATATGGCCGACCTTGCCGCCAAGAACTGCGTTCTCACCTCGCTTATCGGCCAAGGCTATCATGGCACCGTAACGCCGCCTGCGATCCAGCGGAACATCTTTGAAAACCCGGCTTGGTACACAGCCTACACGCCTTATCAGCCAGAGATTTCACAAGGTCGTTTGGAAGCGCTCCTCAACTTCCAAACAATGGTGTCGGACCTGACGGGTCTGGAGATTGCCAACGCATCTTTGTTGGACGAGGCAACAGCTTGCGCCGAAGCGATGACAATGGCGCAGCGGATTGCCAAGACAAAGGCAAAGGACCGGTTCTTTGTCGACGAGAACTGCCACCCTCAGAACATTGCGGTGATCAAGACACGCGCTGAACCGCTGGGCATTGATGTGGTTGTCGGGAACCCTGACGATCTGGACGCTGAAACCGTCTTTGGCGCCATCTTCCAGTACCCAGGAACATATGGGCACCTGCGAGACTTCACCGCTCTCATCGAGAAACTGCACGCGGCCAAGGCAATCGGTGTCATATCGGCCGACCCTCTGTCTCTCACTCTGCTTAAAGAACCTGGCGCGATGGGCGCGGACATTGCTGTGGGATCAACTCAGCGCTTTGGGGTTCCGGTAGGCTACGGCGGCCCACACGCAGCCTATATGGCAACCAAAAAGCAGTATGCGCGGTCCATGCCAGGCCGTATCGTCGGCGTCTCTATCGATCGCCACGGCAACCAAGTCTACCGTCTGGCGCTCCAGACGCGCGAGCAGCACATCAGGCGTGAAAAGGCGACGTCCAATGTTTGTACCGCCCAAGCTTTGCTGGCGGTTATGGCTGGTTTCTACGCCGTCTTTCATGGGCCTGATGGCCTGAAAGCGATTGCGCAACGGATCCATCGCAAAACAGTGCGGTTGGCTGACGGATTGAGGCGCGGTGGGTTTGTCGTCGAGCCGGAAACGTTTTTTGACACGATCACCGTCGATGTCGGCCCGCTGCAACAGGCGGTTCTTAAGTCAGCTGTCGATGAAGGCATCAACCTACGACGGGTCGGCAAAACGCAGATCGGCATCACGTTGGACGAGCGAACCCGCCCTGAAACGATTGAGGCTGTCTGGCGCGCCTTTGGGATCGACGGCAAAGATGAGGATTACACCCCATCTTACATTTTGCCGGACAACCTGATCAGGACATCGGCCTATCTAACCCATCCAATCTTTCACATGAACCGTGCTGAAACCGAGATGATGCGCTACATGCGGCGTCTCGCGGATCGGGACTTGGCGCTCGATCGCGCTATGATCCCACTTGGATCGTGCACGATGAAGCTGAACTCTGCTGCCGAGATGATGCCGGTGTCATGGGAAGAGTTCTCGCTGCTTCACCCTTTCGCCCCGCAAGATCAGGCCGATGGCTACACTGAAATCATCGATGATTTGTCAGCCAAGCTCTGCGAGATCACTGGCTATGACGCCATCTCCATGCAGCCCAACTCGGGAGCGCAAGGCGAGTATGCCGGGCTGCTGAGCATTGCTGGCTACCACCGCGCCAATGGTGACACAAACCGCACGATCTGCCTCATTCCGATGTCGGCTCATGGCACCAATCCAGCTTCAGCTCAAATGGTCGGCTGGACCGTGGTGCCGGTGCAATCAGATGAAGCTGGCAATATCGATCTGGACGATTTTCGTGCCAAGGCCGAACAGCATGCGGACAGTCTTGCTGGGTGTATGATCACCTACCCATCAACACATGGCGTCTTTGAAGAAACCGTCACCGAAGTGTGCGACATCGTTCATCAGCATGGCGGTCAGGTTTACATCGACGGTGCGAACATGAACGCGATGGTTGGACTGTCACGCCCCGGTGATCTTGGTGGCGATGTCAGCCATCTGAACTTGCACAAAACGTTCTGCATACCGCACGGTGGTGGCGGCCCGGGCATGGGGCCGATCGGGGTCAAAAGCCATCTGATCCCGCACCTACCTGGTGACCCAAACACGGGTGAAGGTGCTGTGTCAGCGGCAGCTTATGGCTCGCCGTCTCTGCTGCCTATCTCACTGGCTTACTGTTTGATGATGGGCGGCGAAGGGCTGACGCAAGCAACCCGCGTTGCCATTCTCAACGCCAACTATATCGCAAAGCGTCTCGAGGGCGCCTATGACGTGCTCTACAAAGGCCCCAAAGGACGTGTCGCTCATGAGTGCATCATCGATACGCGTCCGTTTGCGGATTCTGCTGACGTAACCGTCGAGGACATCGCTAAGCGGTTGATGGACTGTGGTTTCCATGCCCCCACGATGAGCTGGCCGGTTGCGGGCACCTTGATGATCGAACCCACAGAGTTGGAAACCAAAGCCGAACTGGATCGTTTTTGCGATGCAATGCTCGCGATCCGCGAGGAGATTGCGGATATCGAGAATGGGCGGATCGATGCCCTGAACAATCCATTGAAGAATGCTCCGCATACGATGGAAGACTTGGTCAAGGAGTGGGATCGGCCATACTCCCGCGAAACCGGATGCTTCCCAGTTGGCGCCTTCCGAGAGGACAAATACTGGCCGCCAGTGAACCGCGTCGACAATGTATGGGGCGACAGAAATCTAACCTGTACGTGTCCACCTATGACCGACTACGCGGAAGCAGCCGAGTAGAAAGGTCGGTCCGGCAACGTGTTGTCCGAGACAAAGTGGCAAAGCTATCAAAGGATTGCCTTGGACAACGACCTCGAGCGTTGGTTGGATGGGACAGTCAGGTCACCGTGAATTGCCCCATCATGCCGCAGTCCTCGTGTTCTAGGATGTGGCAGTGGTACATGTAGGGGGTTTCGGCAGTCGCCTGATGGTCAAACCTCACCAGGACCTCCGACCAACCTTCCTCAACATGCACCATATCCTTCCAACCCTGCGCGTAGGCAGGGGGTGCGGCGCCCTGCTGGCTTAGAATACGAAACGAACAGCCATGGATGTGGAATGGGTGGAGCTGGTCGTCGACAGAAATGCGCCAGATTTCCTTGTCGCCCTTGCGAACCTCCTCATCGATCCGGTCCATATTCATTGGTTGGCCATTGATCGCCATGGCCCCATCACCACAGATGTTCCCCCAGGCAAATGCCAACGCGGCGAGGTCGGCACCGGTATCCATTTGAAGCTCAAACGAGCGGGTCACTGTTGCTTCCGAACGGTTCGGTGGACTGAGGTTGGCTAGCCTGTTTGGCATGGAGCCCTGGAATCCCGGATCGCCGTTTTGGGTCAGTGTGAGAGCAGTGAGCGTGGTCCCACCGCCGAACAAACTTGCGAGAAATCCTCCCTCATTGTCGCCTCCATCGAGATCCACCTGAAGCCCATTGCTCTGAATGGAGCTCATGTCCACCAGTACTTCGTAGCGTTCGCCGGGAGACATGAGAACGCTTTCCACATCAACGGTGGATGCGAGGAACCCGCCATCGGAGGCGATAACTGAGAGTGGGCCCGTTGCCAGGGAGAGCGTCAAGAAACGCGCATTGCAGGCGTTGAGGATGCGCAAACGGACAAGACCGCTCGGAACGGCCTGCGTAAGAGGCGCGATTGCCCCGTTTACGACAAGTGTTTCGCCTTGAAAACCATCTTCAAACACTTCTCCGGTGAGCTGGTAGATCATTTCGCCAGCGCCGTTGAAGGCTTTGTCCTGAAGAATAAGTGTGAAATCATCCACGCCATAGGTTTTCGGCAAATCAGCGGAGAGACTGGCGTCGTCTTCGACGAGCAAGATACCAGCCAGTCCATTGTAGGTTTGGCGGGCTGTCTTGCCGTGCGTGTGGGAGTGGAACCAGTTCATCGACGCATGCTGAACGATGGGCACGTCTGGCGACCATGTTGCGCCGTCTTCAATTTCCTGGTGCGGCCCGCCATCGACGCTTCCGGGGATGTGAAGACCATGCCAGTGCAAAGCCACGCCCTCACCGATGGTGTTGGACACATCGAACGGTAGCGTTTGGCCCTGCCTGGCACGGATGACTGGACCTAGATAGGTGCTGTTGATCCCAAAAGTCTGACTGATCGCGCCGTTCCCAAAGTCATGGTTAGATGGCGCCAGCATCAGCGGGACGCGACCGTCAATTCCGCCTGTCAAGTCCATGAGCGGTGGCAATGGAAGGGCGCGAGCGGCAGACTGCGCGTGGCTGAAACCGGCCAGTCCGAAACTAAGAGCAGTACTGCCAACCAAAAACTGACGACGGTTCATCGCGCGCACTCCTCAAATGTCTGGCTTAAACGTCGATTGTGGTGCGCTGGGGCGCAGTCAGTGTCGCGATTGCGGCCGCCAGACCACCAACAAGAGCGACGAAGGCGAAGGCCCCTACAACCGCGAGCCCGAAGCTTGCGAACAGGGCGAAAGCGGCCAAGGCGATGAAAAGGCCAACAACAGTGAAAGCTGCATTTTTAAGACGGGTCATGGGATTTCCTTTCAGGTTAAGAGATATTGTAGACAGGCTGTTCAGCCGTCGGTGTCAGAACCGGCGACAGGATCATCGGTTGGATCGTCATCGGTCCACTGGTTCAGGATCTCACCTGTTTCGGCATCAACTTTGAATTCGATCTCTTCGCCCGCTGCGTTGACGACTTCGATGTCGTACGCGGGCCGACCTTCGAACTGGTCAAGCTCTGCTTCACCAATCGTTCCCGCCTGCGCCTGCAATGCGATGGCAACGGCCTCTTCAACTGAGATGGCAGGCGCTTCAGGTGCAGTCTGTGCAAGTGCCTGCGCGGTGATAGGGGCGACCAGCAAGCTCAACGCAAGGGCAACACTGAGCGGCTTTGAGGTGGTGATCATGGTAACTCCAAGTGTTCAGATGCAGAACGTTTGCCCTGCTGACAGCTTGAAGATAGTCACTCAAGTTTGCTGGTACTTCGCGCCAGCTTTACAGTTTTGTAAGCTCTGGAAATCGCAGCGAAACCGTTAGCCCGCGCCCGTTTGGACCATCAGAAAGCGAGAGTGTTGCCGCATGCAGATCGGCAATGGCGCGCACAAGCGATAGGCCCAGCCCGAAGCCTTCGCCTTGGCGCGTCGTCTCCTGCTGATAAAGGGGCTGAAGGACCTTTTCACGTTCCGCAAACGGAATGCCTGGTCCCTCATCGCTTACAGAGACATGAGCGCCTTGGGCCCGCAAAGTGATGGTTTCTCCGCTGATGCCATGACGAAGCGCGTTCTGGATCAGATTGGCAAAGAGTTGGAACAGCATATCGGCATCGCCGCTGACCCTCGCTGGATCTGTCGTGTCGACTTGAAAAACCTTGCCGCTCGCCTCGATAACAGGGCCAAACGTCTCTTCAAGTCGACTGACCATATCCGTGAGATCAACTGCGCTGAAGGCTTCGCGTCCCGCACCGCTCTCGATGCGCGCCAGACGCAACAAAGCGTCAAAAGTGGCCGTGATCTGGTCGATCTGCTCCAACGCTTCGCCAAGTTCGTCTTCACTTACCGCGCGCTGATCTTCAGCCAAGGCAACGAGGCTTGTCTCAAGTCGTGCGCGTAGACGGGCCAACGGCGTGCGCAGATCATGTGCAATGTTCGACGATTGCACGCGCATTTGCGTCATTGCGTCTTCGAGGCGTTCAGCCGTTGCATTGATACGTTTTGCAAGAAGCGAAAGATCGTCGTCAGGACCGGATAGTGCAATCCGCGTGTCGAGATGGCCTTGAGCGATCTTGGCCAGTCCATTGTTGATCGCACCAAGTCGGGCCTGGCTACGTCGCGCGAGCCACAGGCCGGCAAGCGCTGTTACGAGCAGTGTGCCGACAAACGTCAGCTGCATCCCGCCAGCAAGAATATCACGCAACTCTTCTTGCCGCTCTGTGTTCTCGCCAAGTCGGACTTGACCTTGTTCAGTCGTCCTTACAAAGTACCGAAACTCGATGCTGCGTCGACCTTCACTGTCGATGGTCTTAAAACCCTCAGTGAATGTGCCGTCGGTCATCTCGGCAGTTTGCCCAACGGTTGGCGCAGGGAGGGCATCGCCTCGCTCAAGAGCCATTTCGGCTGCTTCCATGCGGATGATCAGTCGCTCATCGACCATGCGCAGCATCTCGCGCTGAACCAGCCAATACGTCCCACCCCATGCAATGAGCGTGATCAGGGAGAACAGCGTGAGTAGCCAGAGCGTGTGCCGAACCGCTGATAGACGGAGCACAGCCTTAGCGCGGTCGAAAAACATATCCCGCCCCGCGAATGGTTCGGATCAGCGTGTCGCCAAACGGTTTTTCGATCTTGCCGCGTAAACGGCTAATGTGGGTCTCGACAACGCTGGTCGTGGGATCGAAATTGATGTCCCACACCTTCTCAAGCAGCATGGTTCGGGTTTGGACACGGCCGTTTGAGCGCATGAAAACTTCAAGCAGCAAGAACTCCTTTGGATTCAGATCAAGGGGCTGGCCCTGTCGCAAGCAGGTTCGTTTGTGCACATCAATCTCAACATCACCCGCGACTAATCTGGACGACTGTTCTTCACTCCCTGTCTGTCGCCGAGTGATCACCTCAATACGGGCGACAAGTTCACTGAAGGCGAAAGGCTTGGTCAGATAATCGTCACCGCCTGCCAGCAACCCTTCGACGCGGTCGTCAACTTCGCCTTGTGCTGTGACGAAGATCGCCGGCGCGGCAACCTTCGCCTGGCGCAATGACTTAAGAACTGACAAGCCATCAAGGCTGGGTACCATCCGATCGAGGACGAGCACGTCGTACTCATGCCCCATCGCGGCAAGCAAAGCCTCTTTTCCATCGGTGAACAGATCAACAATGTGACCCGCTTCAGTCAGGCCCTTCTCCATCCATGGGCCAAGCTTGGCGTCATCCTCAAGAACCAGCAACCGCATGCTGAAGGCCTTTCCTGCTGGCTATCCATTGCTGGGCCACGTTTAACACGGGTTGACCGATGTAGATGAGATCCGTGATGCCGTACGCACCTCGAAAGTCAAAGCGTTCTGTGTGGATACGCCCATTCATACCGGCAGCCAACCAGATGTTCTTCACAAGCGTTTTGAGGCCTTCGGGGCCACACACATAGACCTGTGTGTTCGCCGCCATTGTTCGAACGATATCTGCCAAACGGCCCTCGGTTAGCCGGTCGCCGCTCCGGTCGTGCAGAACAACCAAATCCACTTGTGGCAATCGCGCCGCGTGCCGTTCCACATCGTCAATGGCGCCAGCACTCTCACGCGATCGAATGCAGTAGATCAATGTCACCCGCGCGGCACTGTCAGGTTCCATCTGTTCCAACGACGCCAGGAACGGTGTGATGCCAACGCCGCCAGCGACCCAAAGCTGCTCCGTTCGCTTCGCTCCGATTTGCGGCAAGAAACGTCCCACGCCGGCGCTCAGGCGGAGTTCATCGCCAGCGGAAATGTTGCGTACAAAGTCACCGGTCCAGTCGCCTGCAGCGCGGATGACGAAACGTCGAGAGCTTTCATCGCCTCCGGCTATGGTAAAAGGGTGGGCCTCTGCGCGCGCTTGGTTGTGGGCCAGCGTTGCGAACTGACCGGGTCGGAACGACGGGAGAGCAGCGTCAGCACGTAAGGTCACGTCAACACCGCCTTCAAAAGGCTCGGCGCGTTCCACTGTGACCAGCCGTGTTGGTGTCCGCTTTCGCAGCAGAGTTCGAATCCATGCCAGCAAACCGATCACCGATACGACAGCCATCAGTGTCCAAGGAGCTGCGCCGACGGCCAGAGGGCTGGCGACAAAAAAGGTATGGTAAGCCGCGAGAAGAAAGACTGGACCCATAAGCATGTGGCTTGCCTTCCACAGGTGATAGGGGATCGCACGCACGAGTGCTGCGGCGGTCATAAGGACCAATCCGAAGGCGGCAACCGTACCCACGCCTTCGCCGCTTTCGGCAAGGACTGGAAGAATTCCAGCGCCAACAGATGATGCCAAAGCCCAGTGCCCAAGAGCGCCACAAATTGCGAAGAAACCCAGCCAGCGGTGCGCCACATAAGACTTGTCCGGCCCGCCCATCAACCGATCCACGATCCGCCAGCGCGCCGCAAGGATCAGCGTGAGCGCCATGGATGACATGGATAGCGCTCCAAGCCCTGCTGGCAGGATGTTCGCGGCTGGAACGAACGGTGCGACAAGGGTGACGTGGGCCAGGATAAAAGCAATGGCGACAGAGATGGTTTTCATGGACATTGAGAGCTCCAACTATGACTGGAGGCAATCTAGGCGGCGATCTTCAAGCCAGCCTGTTCGCAACTATACAATTCTGTAAACGGGTCTTTCAGACCGAAGGGCTGCGATGTCATTCAAGGCGTGCGTGTTCTTTTCTGCCATGCGATTAGAGCCGCTGCGCCGACGACCAAACCAGCGGCTAGCGTCGGCACGAGCCAGTTCGCGAACGGCTTCAGCACGACAAAGGCCTGCTGCCCAACCGCCCCAATGATCAGAAACTGACCAACGCCGAGCAAGACACCAAAAGCAGCGGCGAACACAAACCTTGGCGCGGGCATCGACAATGTGCCCGCCAAAAAAGGCGTGATCCAAGCCACGGGGCCAAGCAACCGGGATATAACGACGAACATGACGCCGCGCTGTTCCAATGCCTTTTTTGCTCGCCGCCAAGCCAAACGGCGTTTGTGTGTCTTTAGCAGCGGGAGAGATGCGCGCGGGCCCATCCGCCTTCCCAGGTAAAAACTGGTGAGGTCGCCGGCCCACGCGGCAATCAGAACAATAAGCGCTGGATGTGTCGCGCCGTTGGACGCAAAGGCAGCTCCAGCGGCGAGAAAGGCGATCTCGCCGAAAACAAAGAAACCAACACCAATCAGCGTGTCGCCAAAGGCAATGAAAGCCAAAGCGAACAGGCCGCCAATGCTGTCGAGGTGAACAAGGTAGTCCGACACCGTTGTTTAGTTTCGCGCGTAGTGACCGAACTCGTATTTGATTTCTTGGTTGTGCAGCTCACCGATCAACATCCGTCTGGCGTTGGCGTGCAGATATTTGAAGCCCGTTGCAAACAGGCCGTCTTGCTCCAGTCGACGTGGATCGAACCGAAATCGTTCGCGTAAGATGCCAACACGTTGGCGATCATGCTTGAATGCTCTCAGTGTGTAGTGGCAGTCTTCGCAAAGGCTTAGAGTTTCGTCGAAGCCACCAACTGTTCGATGCATCTGTGGCGTGGAAAACAAGCAGGCGCCGATCGCCGTTGGGAAAACACGAGACGTCAAATGAATGCCTATGTTGAACAGAGCAAAGCTAGCACGGTAGGCCCAAGGTAGATCATCTCCGTGCATACAAATGATGCCCACATCAAGTTCTTTGGTATCGAGTTCCTGTATGGTTTCTTCAAAGAAGTCTGGGGCTAAGCGCGTGTCGGCGTCGAGGAACACAATGCGCTCTCCGCGCGCAACGGCAGCGCCCGTGTTTCGACCGAGACTGACGCCGCGACGGTCCATCTCAACGATGCGGTAGCGGCTAAACTTGGCAGACCATTTGCGCGATGTCTCGATTGTCGCGTCGCTACTACAGCTGTCTACGTGTATGACCTCAAAGTCTGTCCACGTCTGTCGGGAGAGGTCGCTGAGAAGACGCGGCAGTCTGGTCTGCTCATTGAGCGTTATGATCACAACTGAAAGTTTTGGGTACTGCATCATTCAAGGCTCCTTTTATTCCAGGAGCAATGATGTAGCGCCGAGACCTCGCACCAGTTTCGCGCTGGCTATACAATTTTGTAAGTCTTGTAGTCCGCATGGGGTGAGGGCCGACAACAACGCGTGGGATGCTTCGCCGTTGGAACAATGCGCGCGAGCTGTGTTTGCGACGTTGACATTCATGCGCAAGGGCACCGAACGTCAGTTGCTTGTCGGTGTTGGCCCTTTGTTGCAACGCAGCTGGGAGCGGTGAAGCCCAAGGTTGTTACTGAGAAGAGCATTCGCTCGGCTCTGAACCTCTCCTGTCAAATCTCGCATCCATAACCATTTTGGGGATTCCCAACCTCAATCGGCTACCTTCCCTTCGCGTCTCACGACCTGTTTTGACTTTCAAATCGCGTTTTTTTTTTGCACCGATACTGGCAAAAATGCAAACTGTCTTGCAATTGTCACATAGTTCTGCAAGTATCCTTGCAGGAACGGTGACGCAAACGATTTCTGTGAGTTTTTATGTCCGTTATTGAAACCATCACCAATAGCACCCAGAGCCTGACGCCCAACGAGAAGCGTCTGGTGAAAGCGGTGATGGATCGTCCTGCAGATGCCGCGCTGGGCACTGCAAGTGATCTTGCAAAGGCAACGGGCGTGCATGAGGCCACCGCATCTCGCCTTGCGCGGAAGCTTGGCTATGCTAGCTATGCAGCCTTTCGCGATGCGCTGCGTGATGAGTTCATTGCAACGCGAGAGACGGCGACCCGCTTTGAAAAGACCATTGCTGAGACCAGCTCTGACACGATTCTGGGCAGTTTGATCCAGGAAGAGATGCAGGCGCTTGGTCGGATGGAATCTTACCTATCGGCCGATCAAGTCAACGCTGTTGCGACACGCTTGATGGCTGCGCGCCGTATCTTTGTTTACGGCACTGGTAATGCTGAGATCTTGGCGCTGTTGATGCTCAAACGATTTCGTCGCTTCGGCAAGGATGTTCACAAGCTTGATCCGGACTCTCGCAGCCTTGCCGAACAGGCTGTTGGAATGCGCGAAGGTGATGTCGTTCTCACGTTCGTTTTTCGCCGCGCTCCCAAAGGCTATGTGCCACTGATTGAAACGGCGCGCGATGCCGGTGCAACCAACATTGTGATCTCTGGGATCACAGGAACCACGCTCTCCCCCCGACCTGACTTGAGCCTGGCGGCGCCACGTTCGGGTCATCCCGACGCCTTCCAAACACTCACCGTGCCGATGGCCATTTGTAATGCTGTTGTCATCGCGGCGGGTCTAACTGCGAAAGAGGAATCCCTGCAGAAACTCGAGAAGCTGGGCCAGCTGATCGAGCGGTTTGAATAACCAAACAAGACACCTATCGGAGGAAAAAATGCGAGTTTTTCAAGCAACGTGCTTCGGCGCGATCGCTACCCTATTGTCTTCAGCCGCGGTGGCTGATGGTCACCTCGACACTATGTCGGCAGAGGATTTGCTGCCATTGGCACAGGAGGAGGGCACGGTAACAGTCTACTCCTTCACCAGCCGTATTGGCCGGGTCGAAGCTGCCTTTGAGGAAGCCTATCCAGACATCGATCTGCAAGGCTTCGACATCTCATCAACGGAGCAGATTGCCCGCCTTCGCGCAGAAGCGCAGGCTGGTGTCACCAATGCTGACGTCATTTACATTTCTGACACACCGGTGGTTCTGACCGAGCTTTTGGAAACCGGCATCATTGGCCCTTACGTGCCGCCGCGCGTCGCTGACCGCGTGCCTGACGAGTTCCAATCGCCCTTGTTGGCGCAACGCCTTTCCACCAAGGTGCTGATGTACAATGAAGAAGCCAATCCAGACGGCGCTCCAGTTTCCAACCTCTGGGAATTGACAACGGATGAGTGGACCGGCCGCGTGGTGATGGTCGACCCACTGCAACGTGGAGACTATCTGGATCTGATGACTGAGATTGTCCTGCAATCGGATGCGATGGAATTGACCTATGAGGAGCTGTTTGGCGAGGCCATCGACTTGGATGGGATGGCCAATGCCGGTGAGAAGTTCATCGCTGACCTCTTTGCCAACGATTTGATCTTGGTCTCGTCAACCGACGATGTGAACGCTGCTGTCGGTCGCCTCGGCCAAGACAATCCACCGGTTGGGTTCACCAGCTATTCTGACCGCCGTGACAATGAAGAAGAAGGCTGGGCCCTTCAGGTGGCCAACGATGTCGCACCGTCTCCAGGCATCATCTTTCCGGCCATCGTTGCGCTTGCTGCCGAGCCCAACAATCCGGCGGCTGCGCGTCTCGTCATCGATTTTCTAATGGGCGATGAGAGCGAAACGGGTGGCCCGGGCCTCGCACCGTTCTATGTGGCGGGCGACTATGTGACCCGTACCGATATCCCTCCGCATCCTGACGCGGTGCCGCTGGAAGACTTCAACGCATGGCGCATCCAGCCTGCCGAAACGGCCACCATCCGGGCTGATGTCGGTGATTTGGTGCTGACCCTGCAATAGGTTTCACCGCAAAGACCGCCGGTCGGCGCAGATGATGCTCCGACCGGCGCTGTGATACCCTTTCCTAGAACGCCAAAGAAAAAAGAGACCTGCCATGGCCACCGCTGCCATGAGCGGACCGGGACGACGCGTCTATTTTCGGCAAGGCACGGTGCTCAAAGTTGCTGTGCTCGCCATCCTGATTGCGCTGATTGTGCTGCCCTTGTTGCGCACGGTCCTGTTCACGCTCCAGCCTGAAACAATCACCGCGTGGTCGGATGTTCTGACCGGACGTTTGTCGGAGAACCTGTTCTACAAGCCGCTCACCAACACGCTGATCATCGGTGTTGTTGTTTCCAGTGCCTGCGTCCTGATTGGTGGATTCTTGGCGTGGCTGGTCGTGATGACCAATGTGCCGTTCCGCAAGACGATTGGCGTGATGGCAACGCTGCCTTTTATGATCCCCTCTTTTGCAGCAGCTCTGGCTTGGGGTTCTCTCTTCCGCAATGACCGTGTTGGCGGGCAGGTTGGCTGGTTGCAAGGCATGGGCTTGGATATCCCTGATTGGCTTGCCTGGGGCATGGGTCCCACGCTGATCGTGCTGACGCTGCACTATTTCTCACTTGCCTTCACCATCATTGCGGCCTCGCTCGCGACCGTGAACTCCGACCTTGTGGAGGCCGCGCAGATCGCAGGTGCCAAAGGCGGTAAGATCCTGATGGGCATCATTCTGCCCGTGACCACACCAGCTTTGGTTGCGGCTGGCTCGCTCTGCTTCGCTGGGGCCGTGTCGAACTTTGCAACGCCCGCGCTGCTTGGCTTGCCGGTGCGTATGCAAACGCTTTCCACCCGTCTGTTCGGCATGATCGAGGTGGGGCAGGTGAGCCGTGGCTACGTGATCGGCATCTTGCTTGTGCTGATCTCCGGAGCGTTTTTATGGGCTGGCAACCGTATCGTTTCCGGCCGTCGTTCCTATGCGACGATCACCGGTAAGGGTGGGCGCGCGAAGCGATTTGATCTGCGCACCAGTCGTTGGCCGCTTTTCATCGTCGCCTTCATCATTCTGATGGCGGCTACCGTGGTACCGGTGATTGTTCTGATCGCCTCCAGCTTTGCGCCGTCATCTGCCGACCTATTTGCCAACTGGACGCTGCACTACTGGATCGGCGAGTTTAGTCCGGACTTCGCGCAGGGTATTCCTGGCATCATCCACAACAACGATATTGTTCGTGCTCTGCTTGTTACGTTGGCACTGGGCTGCGCGGTTGCTGTGACCGGCATGTGTGTGGGGCTTCTCACGTCTTACACGGTGGCGCGCTATCGCGAGGGCCTGATGTCGGCAGCGATCACGCAGATCAGCTTCCTGCCATTGCTGGTGCCCGGTATCGCCTTTGGCGCCGCCTACATTGCCTATTTGGGTGCGCCCATCGGCCCATTCCCGGCGCTCTACGGCACTTTCGCGCTGCTGGTGATCGCCGGTACGGCCTATCTGCTGCCTTTCTCGGTTCAAACGGGCCGCGCTGTTATTCAGCAGGTTGGCGGTGAGTTGGAAGAAAGCGCGCGCATCACGGGTGCGAGCTTCTTCCGGCGGCTTGCCTCGATCACTGTTCCGTTGGCCGTGCGCGGCTTGGCAGCGGGCGGCATTCTGGTGTTCGTGAAGATCATCCGCGATCTCTCGCTGGTGGTGCTTCTCTTCACCCCGACAATGCCAGTGCTTTCGGTTGTCGCTTATCGCTATGCCTCAGAAGGCTTTGCGCAGTTCGCCAACGCCATCACGGTCATCATTTTGATGATCTCGATTGCGGCGACGCTGATCGCCAACGCCTTGCAAACCAAATCCCAGCCCTGGCTGAAGAATTAGAGGGCCGCTCATGCTTGAGATCAAAAACATCACGAAACGCTTTGGTGACGTTGAAGCCGTCAAAAATGTTTCAATCACCGTGCCGGATGGTTCTTTTCTGGTTCTGCTTGGCCCATCCGGTTGTGGGAAGACGACACTTTTGCGCATGCTGGCGGGGCTGGAACATCCAAGCGAAGGTCAGTTGATATTTGCCGGTCAGACGGTGTCGGACGGCGACAAGAACTGGACGGTGGACCCTGCCAAGCGCAACTCCGGCCTGGTGTTTCAGTCTTATGCGCTGTGGCCGCATATGTCGGTGCGTGGCAATGTGGAATGGCCGCTCAAGGTCGGTCAGATGAGCAAGGCTGAACGTATCGCTCGCGTTGATGAGGTGCTGGAGCTGCTCGACATCCACCAACTTGCTGAGCGCTACCCCAATGAGATTTCGGGCGGTCAGCAACAGCGCGTTGCAATTGCCCGCACGATTGCTCCTAAGCCCGGCGTGCTGCTTTTTGATGAACCATTGTCGAACCTGGATGCCAAATTGCGTGTCGAAATGCGCACCGAGCTGATGCGTCTGCACCGGGCGACCGGGGCGACCACGGTTTACGTGACGCATGACCAGATCGAAGCGATGACCATGGCGACCCATGTTGCGGTGATGAACCATGGCCGGTTGCAACAGTTCGGCACGCCGAATGAGCTTCTGGAGAGCCCAGCAACATCGTTTGTGGCAACCTTTGTCGGTACGCCACCCAACAACATGATCCCGGTCGTGAAAAACGGGTCTGGTTACAAGGTTGGTCCCAAGCACATGCCGTTTGAACCACCGAAGCAGACACCAGAGTCGCTCGCCATGTTCCGGGCTGAGGCTTTGCACGTGCGCTGCGAGGAAAGCTCCACAAGCCTGCCGATGGAGTTGGTGGAAATGAGCGCCATTGCTGGGCGCACCATGGTGACGGCTTTGCGTGATGGGCTGCGGCTGACCGCTATCGTCGACGATGCGCCCAAAGTGCGGATCGGAGAGACGGTGCATATGGAGCTTCCCTCCCAGCCTGCCTGCTGGTTTGGCCAAGATGGCGAGAGGCTCATCTGATGCGGTTGCTTCTGGTCCGCCACGGACAGTCAGAGTGGAACGCATCGCACCGTCTTCAAGGTCAGGCTGATATCAGCCTTTCCGATCATGGACGTCATCAGGCTGATACTTTGCGCCCGGTTATTGAGGGAGCCAAACCCTGTCGGGCGATCTCTTCCGACCTTGCGCGTGTCCGCGAGACGGCCGAGCGTATCGGCGCGGAAAACCCGCGCTTCTCCGCCCGCCTGCGTGAAATCGATGTGGGTGATTGGACGGGTCGTTCCATCGAAGATATCCAGGCGAGCGATCCGCAAGGGTATCTGGGCTGGCGCGCTGGCACCCAAACTCCACCTGGTGGCGAAACCTGGGACACCTTTGCTGACCGCGTTTGCACCGTGATTGTGGACGAACAGCAAGACCCTTGCGAGAACCTTCTCGTGGTCTGCCATGGAGGGGTGATCCGGGCCATCTTGCAGCGTTTCTTGAACCTGCAACCGGCCAATATCATTCCTGTTGGACCGGCCAGCCTGACCGCTATGCGTCTTGCCAATGGATCGGGCAAACCAGCGCGGCTGGAGCTTTTCAACTATCGACCGGACACGTTGGAGTTTGAAGCGCCAGATTAAGCTGGCGTGTCGGCTCGCTTATCAGCGCTAGCTTGCTTCAGCGAGTAGGCTGGCATTGCCGCCAGCTGCCGTTGTGTCGATACAGACATGGCGTTCCAATCGGCACCATCGCGCGAAGTCCTGCTCCGCAAGCAGCGGTATGATGGGGCCATCGCGCGATGCCAGCACTTTTCGAAGCTGCCTGAGATGCGTGTCTTCGGCAAAGCACACAACGGCCTCAAATCCGCCGAGCTCAGCAAGGGCGGCCGGTGGAAGGCCACCGTGCGCCCCGTCTTTGCTGGCGAGCCCATCGGCGACGCAGACGGCTGCGCAACCATTTTCACGGACCAATTTGGCCTGCAATGCAGCATCCTCAGGCGTTGGGCCAAGGCAAAGCACCGTACCGCGACCATGTTCGGAGAGCCGATTGGACTCGCCCGTTGGCCCTGGCAATGACGTGGTGGATAGCGACTGCGGATCGGTTTTGGCGTCATCAAGCAGGCATTGGACGGTGTTTGTGTCGGCGGTTCTTGGTGCGCCAAGCTGGCTTATGGTTCGTTCGGGCCTTGTAAAGCGCGCGACATAGTTTGGTCCGCCTGCCTTTGGCCCGGTGCCCGACAGGCCCTCGCCACCAAAAGGCTGCGAGCCAACAATGGCGCCGATCTGATTGCGATTTACATAAATGTTGCCTGCTTCAATTTCGCTGGAAAGAAGCTGCACACGATCATCAATGCGTGAATGGATGCCGAACGTCAGGCCGTAGCCGCTGGCGTTGATGTCTTTGATCACGTCTTGAAGATCAGCCGCTTTGAACGTTGCCACGTGAAGGACGGGACCGAAGATTTCCTCCTCAAGGTCGGCGATGCCTCCAACCTTGATCACTGTTGGTGCGACGAAGATCCCGGTTGAGGGGGCATTGTTTCTTTTCAGAACTGCGCCTGATGCTTCGGCCTTTTCGATATGGTTCAGGATGCCTGCGCGCGCTGCCTGGTTGATGATGGGACCCACGTCGGTTGAGAGGTGCCAAGGGTTGCCAATGACGAGTTCATCCATGGCACCGAACAGCATGTCCAAAAACGTGTCGGCAACATCGTCCTGAAGATAGAGAATACGGAGCGCTGAGCAGCGCTGACCGGCCGATTGGAAGGCGGAAGCGACAATGTCTTTGATCGCTTGTTCTGGCAGCGCTGTGCTGTCAACGATCATGGCATTGAGGCCGCCGGTTTCTGCGATCAATGGCGCGGTTGGCTCACAATGATCGATCATTGTGCGGTGAATAGACTTTGCTGTGGCCGTGGAGCCGGTGAAGCAAATGCCGTGTACATCGGGCGAAGCGGTAATACGTGCACCGACAACCGATCCCGCGCCCGGTACCAATTGTAGCGCGGTTTTGGGAACACCCGCTCGGTGAAGAAGCTGCACGGCAAGACCTGCTATGAGGCCGGTGGGCTCGGCGGGCTTGGCGAGCACACCGTTGCCCGCCGCCAGTGCCGCTGCGATCTGTCCAGTGAAGATCGCTAACGGGAAGTTCCAGGGAGAGATGCAAGAAAAGACACCGCGCGCCGGCGCGTCCAACTCAGAGGTGCCTGCCGCGTAGTAGCGCAAAAAATCAACAGCTTCACGCAACTCGGCGATGGCATCTGTTGGTGTTTTGCCAGCTTCTCGGGCAAGAACGGCAAAAATCTCTCCAGCGCATGTCTCGTAGAGATCGGCCGCTTGTTTGAGAGTTTCGGCGCGCTGGTTGGGTGATGCTGCCCAGGGCTTCGCCAAGCGCAAGGCCGTTTCGACATCGGCCTTCGAGCAGCTTCTCAAGGTTCCAACCACATCACTTGGATCGGCGGGATTGTGAACGGGTTCGGCTGCCTCGCCACCGGCAGCTTCGGCGAGGATTGGGCCTGTCTCCCACTGTGTTGCTTGAAAAGGCGCGCGCAGCTGTTCGTAGGTTGCAACATCCACCGGGTCTTTGAGATCAAAGCCATGAGAGTTTGTGCGCTCGGGCGCGTAAAGGTCTTTTGGCAGAAGGACAGGCGGTTGCGCGGTTTTTACCGCTTCGAATGGATCTTTGGCAATCAGATCGGCGGGCACGTCGACATCCACGATTTGATTGACGAAAGAACTGTTGGCTCCGTTCTCCAACAATCGCCGCACCAGATAGGCCAGAAGATCACGATGTGGACCAACGGGCGCATAGATCCGACAACGGGCATCTCCCGTTTCCCTGACCACATCGTAAAGGGCTTCGCCCATGCCGTGGAGCCGCTGAAACTCAAAGGCGTCTTGGTTCTCTGCCATTTCCAGGATGGCGGCCACCGAATGGGCGTTATGTGTGGCGAATTGGGGGTAGAGCCTGTCCGTGAGCCGCAGCAGACGGTGGGCGCAGCAAATGTAGGAAACATCGGTGGCTGGCTTGCGGGTAAAGACCGGGTAGCCTGATAAGCCTTCAACCTGCGCGCGCTTGATCTCGGTGTCCCAGTAAGCGCCCTTCACCAACCGCACCATGATCTTTCGATCATGCTTCTCAGCCAGCGTATAAAGCCAGTCGATCACCGGCAGAGCCCGCTTGCCATAGGCTTGGACGACAACGCCGAAGCCATCCCAGCCCGCCAGTTCTGGATCGCTAAGAACAGCCTCGATGACGTCCAGACTGAGGTCCAAGCGGTCAGCCTCCTCAGCATCCACGTTCAGGCCCATTCCGGCTTCACGGGCCATTCGCGCAAGCTGGCTTGCCTGTTTCACCAACTCGTCCATGACGCGGTCACGCTGGCCGAGTTCATAGCGTGGATGCAGGGCTGACAGTTTGATCGAGATGCCTGGGTTTTGTCGGATGTCTTTGGATCGACACTCGCCCGATAAGCGCTGGATGGCGTCAGCATAAGCATCGAAAAACGCCTGTGCGTCGCGTTCTGTGAGCGCTGCTTCGCCAAGCATATCGTAGGAAAATGTGTAGCCAGCCTTCTCTGCGCTCCGCCCACGTTCGAGCGCCTCATCAATCGTCTGACCAAGCACGAAATGGCCACCCAGTTCCTTCATCGCGCTTGTCACCGCCATACGGATGACAGGTTCACCAAGACGCTTGAGCGCGGATTGGAGTACCGCCGCTGTGCCCTTGCCATCGGACAGAACTTTGCCCGTCAGCATCAGCGCCCATGTTGATGCGTTGACCAGTGATGAACTGGACTTGCCCAGATGTTCGCCCCAGGCGGATGGTGCGATCTTGTCCTCAATCAGTGCATCAATGGTGTCGGTATCCGGCACGCGCAGCAGCGCCTCGGCAAGACACATCAGGGCAACGCCCTCATCGGTGGAAAGCCCATACTCGGCTAGGAACACTTCCATGAGGCCGGGCTTTTTGACCGCCCGTATCGCCTGGACAAGATCGATGGCGCGCTGTCCCGCTCTATGACGTGTGTCATCTGAAATTACGGCAGCTTTCATCAGCCGGTTGAGGACCAGGGCTTCTTCTTCAAGCGTCTGATGCCGAATGGTTTGTCGATGGTCCTCTAAGCGCGTCATCACAGCTGCCCTTGGTGGTCAAGATTTGCTTGGCAGCATAGCCTGATTGAAATAGGCAATTGGCCTGTATGTTGTCTCTATTTAGAGAAAACGACCTTAAAATGTCCTTGCAATAGGTGATTATAGAATGAATGCTGGTAATCACAGTCAACTAGACCGCTATGACTGGGCTATCCTCGACGTGCTTTCGGTGGAGGGGCGTTTGCCAATCACTGAGCTTTCCAAGCGTGTTGGACTGTCCAAGACGCCATGTCAGAACCGTTTGAAAAAGCTCATCAACGAAGGTTACATCGTTGGCTTTCGTGCGACGCTCGACCCGCGTAAGCTTGGTCAAGAGCATGTTGCTTTTGTTGAGGTGAAGCTCTCGGATACGCGTGAAGCCGCCCTAAAGGATTTTAATCAGGCAGTTATGGCAACACCTGAAATCGAGCAATGCCATATGATTGCAGGTGCGTTCGATTTTCTGCTTAAAGTAAGGACGAGCGATATGCGCGACTACCGCCTGGTTTTGGGCGAGAAAATCTCCGCGCTTCCTCACGTGGCCAACACGTCGACACACGTTTCGATGGAAGCGGTTAAAGACGCATCGTTTTGATCGCAATGTGTTGAGAAGACTCAACAATTGACCGTCGCAGGCTGGACAATTTTGCAGCGCATGCGAAACCTAAGACCAAACGTATATGGAGCCCCCATCATGAAAATGTTGACCTCTGGTTTTTCGGTTCTGGCGCTGACGGTCCCAGCCCTCGCAATGGCGACTTTTGCGACGGGTTCGGCCGTAGTACACGATCACGCAAGCTGCGCTGCGGGCAAGACTCTGGAGGAGGGCGTGTTGACCATCGCCACCGGAAACCCCGCCTTTTACCCGTGGGTACTGAATGACGACCCGGAAAGCGGCGAAGGGTATGAAGCCGCCGTTGCCTATGCCATCGCCGAAGCCATGGGCTTTGATGCGGACCACGTGACCTGGGTGCGCACATCTTTCGATGAGGCCATTCAGCCCGGCCCGAAAGACTTTGACTTCAACATGCAACAGTATTCCATCACTGAAGCGCGCGAACAGATGGTTGATTTCTCGCTGCCGTATTACACCTCGGCGATGGCTGTGCTCACCACGCAGTCTGTTGTTGACGCTGGGCTTGAACCCAATGTGAGTTCGCTGCAAAGCGCCGTTTGGGGAGCCCATTCGACGACGACCGCTTTGCCGATGCTCAACGAGATTGTTCAGCCGGAACGCGACCCTTTGCTCTATGGCGACAATGTAGATGTGACAGCAGCCATGCAAGCCGGCCAGATTGATGCGGCCTTGTTCGATTTGCCGACCGCGCTTTATCTGGCTGCCGTTGTGGTCAATGACGGCGTAATCCTTGGTCAGTTCACTGCTGAGCGCTCGGAGAATCCCGATCAGTTCGGGCTTCTGATGGAAGAAGGCAGTCCACTGAAGGAGTGTGTGGATGCGGCCATCACTGAGCTGACGGAATCGGGCGCTTTGGCGGCCATCGAAGCGCAGTGGCTGCAAGAGGCCACTGGTGTGCCCGTCATCGAATAGATGGCGGACACGGGATTGAATCCGCCGGTAGGCGCGCGCACCGCCACTGCATCTACTACAGCACCCACGCGCCGTGAGCTTTACGAAGCGCGGATGCGGCGGCGCTCTATTATCATCGCCGCGGCCTCGACCTTGGGTGTTTTGGTGACATGTTTGGTGCTTGTGCCGCTAGCGCCAGGTTGGGAGGCCGTCCAGCGCAGCTTCTTCAATGGCGAGGTGTTTGCGCAGACTTTTTCGGGGCTCCTGGCGGCGTTTGTGCAGAACGTGGCGATTTTTGCATGGTGTGCACCGATCATCGCCATACTTGGCCTTGCTATTGCGCTGTGCCGTGACGTCCGCTCGCCGATCCTCTTTCCGCTGCGCCTGTTTGGCGCGCTTTACACCGATGTGTTTCGCGGCCTTCCAGTCATACTGATCATCTATCTGATTGGCTTTGGCGTCCCAGGCCTTGGTTTGCCGCGCCCATGGAATTCGCCCTACATTTGGGGCTCGCTTGCCCTGGTGCTGGTCTATGCGGCCTATGTGGCCGAAGTGTTTCGCTCAGGCATTGAATCAATCCATGAAAGCCAGCGCGCCGCTGCGGCATCGCTCGGCCTCTCTGATCAGGATACGATGCGCTTTGTGGTGCTGCCGCAAGCGATCCGGAACGTGATGCCAGCGAACATGAACCTCTTCATTGCCCTGCAGAAAGACGTGGCGCTCTTGTCCTTCATCGGGCCGGTGGAAATCTTCCGTCAGGCTGGCGTTTACAAGTCGCTCTTTGCTAACTTTACACCCTATGTCGGCGCGGCGCTGATCTTCCTGGCCATTACGATTCCCGCGACGCGGTATGCCGATTATCTGCTGCACAAGCAGACGAGGCGCCGCACGTGACGGCGCAGGCTGGTGTGAAACTGTCCTTGCGCAGCGTGCGCAAGAGTTTTGGCTCGAATGAGGTTTGCCGAGCCATTGATCTGGATGTGGCCGAAGGTGAAATGGTGTGCCTGATTGGGGCATCAGGGTCGGGCAAGTCCACGCTTCTGCGCTGTATCAACCTGCTCGAACCAATTGATGACGGGGTGATCTATCTGGACGGTGTCGATATTGCCGAACCAGGTTTTGATCCACAGCCTGTGCGTGAGCGGATCGGCATCGTCTTCCAGTCCTACAATCTCTTTCCGCATATGACGGCCGCCCAGAATGTGATGCTGGCGCCGATGCGGGTGCATGGCCGTAGCAAGGATGATTTGGCAGGCCCGGTGGCCGATCTGTTTGACAGCTTCGGGTTACCAGAGCACATGGATCACTATCCAGACCAGCTTTCCGGTGGCCAGCAGCAACGTGTGGCCATCATTCGAGCGCTGGCGATGGAGCCGGAGATCATGCTGTTCGACGAGATCACCTCCGCACTTGATCCAGAGCTTGTTGGTGAAGTGCTGGACGTGCTGAGGCAACTGCATCGCGATGGTATGACCATGATCCTTGCTACGCACGAAATGGGGTTCGCTCGCGAGCTGGCTGACAAGGTGTGTTTTCTCGATGCCGGACGTATTTTGGAGGAGGGTGCGCCGAACGACCTGTTCAGTGCCCCCCAAGAGGAGCGGACGAGGGCGTTTCTCTCACGGGTGCTGTAGAAGCATCAGCTACGCCAAAGCGCGTTTTGCTCATGTTTCAGGATCGTGTCGGCGAGTGTCGTAAACTCGCGGATGATGTATTGGCGGAACCGACGGACTGTTGGGCCAAGAGGTGCATCTGCGCGCGTGAGAAGCCCCAGGTTACGTTCGGGGTGGCCGATCTTGATCGAAAGCGCCGACAGCATCTTCTGTCGCCTTAAGGTGAACACCACCGAGTAGGGCAAGACAGTGAGCGCATCGGATCGCTCCAAAATGTTGATGATCGACGTCAGCGAGCCGCCTGAAAAGCTCACGCGGAAATCACGCATGCCGATGCTGGAAAGCACGCTGCGCAAATCCTCGTAAAGTGGGCTGTCGGTCGGCGGCGCGATCCATGGGTAGGGGGCTATATCCGACAGGGTCACCGACGTGCGATTGGCAACAGGATGGGTTGCTCCGCAGGCGATGACGTTGCGGCCGGGAAGAATGTCTTTGAAGGTGAAGCCGGTCGGAATGGCATCCACTTTCATCGGGCATATAGCGATATCAAGGGTGCCCGCCTCTAGTTTTTCCATCAGCTCTGGCGCGTAGTTGTAAGACTGATCGATGCGCACATCTGGGTGGCCGGTCTGGAACTCGGCGATCATGCCGGAAATCACGCCATCCATGAAGATCGGCGAGCCGCCGACCCGTACCACGCCGGAGCGACCGTCCAGATAGCGTTTGACCACATCGGAAGCCGCTTTGTTGGCTGCCAGAACTTTTCGTCCCTCGGCGGCGAGCGCCAGGCAAAGTTCCGTTGGTTGAAGCGGGCGTTTGTTTTTCGCAAACAGACGCGAGCCGACGCGGGCTTCGAGCATGGAAAGGGTTCTCGACACGCTGGGCTGGGATTTACCCAATGCTTCCGCACCCTCTGTCAGGCCGCCTGCATCAACGATGGCGGCAACGATTTCCAGATGGCGTGGGTCGAACTTCATAACTTGAAGTTATATTAACGCGCGCAAATTGGATCAAGTCACCGAAAATCGCGTGCTAGCGTTTTCCCAATGAGACTACAGAGCGCCTGCCCAGGGCGCCGTCTTGGAGGAACGATGGCCCCTTTTCAAAGCCAGTTTGAAGCCCAAAGTGCTGCTGTTCGCGTGCGATTTGGCGCTGGCGTTCGCCATCGGATCGAAGAAGAAATCGACCGGCTTGGCTGCATACGCGCCCTGGTGTTGTCCACACCGCCTCAAGCCGACAGCGCCATGGATATGGCCGCTAGCCTCAATGGAAAAGCTGCGGGCGTCTTCACCAAGGCGGCCATGCACACGCCCGTCGACGTCACCGCCGAGGCAGTAGCTCATGCGACGAGCGTAGATGCCGATTGCTTGGTCGCACTGGGAGGCGGCTCGACGACCGGCCTTGGCAAAGCCGTCGCCTATCGCACCGACCTGCCACAGATCGTGATCCCCACCACTTATGCCGGTTCGGAAGCAACCGCCATTCTCGGCCAGACTGAAGATGGTGTGAAAACAACCGTAACCGATCCAAAAATCCAACCGGAAGTCATTCTCTACGACCCTGAACTGGTGGTGACCTTGCCGGTCGCCATGACGGTGACGAGCGCGCTCAATGCTATGGCGCATGCCGCGGAGGCGCTCTACGCGGTCAACCGCAACCCGGTTTCGACCATGCTCGCCATCGAAGGTCTGTCGGCCTTCAAGCGTGCGCTGCCTAAGGTGATCGACAACCCTCAAGACATCGAAGCCCGTGGCGAGACGCTTTACGGCGCTTGGCTCTGCGGCACTGTGCTCGGTCAGGTCGGCATGGCGCTGCACCACAAGCTTTGCCACACGCTGGGTGGCTCCTTCGATCTGCCGCATGCAGAGACGCATGCTGTCGTGCTGCCGCACGCCATTGCCTACAACGCCCGTGCCGTCGCCGATCTGTTGCAGCCAATCTGTGACATCTTTGGCGGCACGAATGCCGGCCAATCGCTACACACCTTTGCGAACACAGTCGGCGCGCCGATGGCCCTGAAGGACCTCGGCTTGGAGGAGGGCGATCTTGATCGTACCGCCGATCTGGCCGTCAGCAAACCTTACCCCAACCCTCGACCGGTCGAGCGCGATGCGATCCGCACGCTGCTGCAAGTGGCCTGGGCGGGCGATCCGCCAGTCCTTTGACACCCAACAAGAATGAAACCCGATCATCTGGGAGGATGACATGATCACACGCCGCACACTTCTGAAGAACACCGCGCTTGCCGGCGCCGCTGCCGCAACCAGCGGCCTTGCTATGCCCGCCATTGCGCAAGGCGCTCGCATCAAGCTTGGCTATGTTAGCCCGCAATCGGGCCCACTGGCGGCCTTTGCTGAAGCCGACAATTTCATTCTTTCGAACTTTGCCAGCTCCGCTGTCGCTGAAAACTTCGAAGTGATCGTCAAGGACAGCCAGTCCAACCCCAACCGCGCGGCGGACGTCGCGCAGGAACTTATCATCGATGATGAGGTGGACATGCTGTTGGTGGCCTCGACACCGGAGACCACCAATCCGGTTGCCACAACCGCAGAGTCCGAAGGTGTGCCGGTCATCTCCACCGTGGCGCCCTGGCAGCCCTGGTTCATCGGTCAGCAGGGCAACCCGGGAAATCCGGACAGCTGGGAACCGTTCGACTATGCCTACCATTTCTTTTGGGGTCTTGAGGATGTGATTTCCGTCTTCACCGCCATGTGGGCGCAGCTCGATACCAACAAGTCGGTCGGCGGCCTCTTCCCCAATGATGGCGACGGCAACGCCTGGGGCGATCCGAATGTTGGCTTCCCGCCGGTGCTCGACGCACAGGGCTACACCCTGACCGATCCTGGTCGCTACCAGAACCTAACGGATGATTTTTCCGCCCAGATCAATGCTTTCAAGCAGGGCGATGTTGAGATCGTCACCGGCGTGCCAATCCCGCCGGACTTCACCACCTTCTGGAACCAGGCCAAGCAGCAGGGCTTCACGCCGAAGGCTGCCTCCATCGGCAAGGCGATCCTCTTCCCGCAGGCTGTCGAAGCGCTCGGTGACAGCGGTCACAATCTGTCGTCTGAAGTCTGGTGGTCGCCAAGTCATCCCTTCTCCTCGTCCATCAACGGTTTGACCGCTGGCCAGGTGGCTGACGCCTATACCAGCGAGACCGGCAAGCAGTGGACACAGCCGATTGGCTTTGTGCATGCGTTGTTCGAGCTTGCCGTCGATGTGATGGGCCGGGTGGACGACAGCAGCGATGGCGATGCGGTGGCCGAAGCGATTGCTGCTTCCAACCTCAACACGGTCGTTGGGCCGATTGCCTTTGACGGCGCAGGTCTGCCGCCCTTTGCCGCCCCCAACATCTGCAAGACACCGCTGGTTGGTGGCCAGTGGCGGCTGAACGAGGGCGGTGGCTACGACCTGGTGATCGTTGATAACTCCGATCAGCCCTCGATCCCGACTGGCGGGACGATGGAAGCGATCTCGTAATTCGTCCTTGTGGGGCGCGGCGTCCCGCCGCGCTCTGTTTTCCCTGAAACCCGCCGCTTGGAGCGAGCCATGGTTACGCCTGCCTCTATGCTTGCCTTGCAGAATGTGTCGAAGAGCTTTGGTGCTTTGAAGGTGACCGATGATGTCACGTTCGATGTGCCGGAGGGCCAGGCGCTCGGCATCATCGGTCCGAACGGTGCGGGCAAATCGACCCTTTTCAACCTCATCACGGGCAACCTGCCCGCTGATACGGGGAGCATTCATTTCGAGGGTAGGGACGTTACCAAAGTTCCGGCCATGCAGCGTTGCATTTCCGGCGTTGGACGTTCGTTTCAAATCCCGCAGCCTTTCACGCATCTCACCGTCTACGAAAATCTGGTGGTTGCGGCGACCTTTGGCCGCCAAAGCACTGAGAGCGACGTGATGCGGCAATGCGCGGTGATCCTGGAACGGACCGAACTCATCGGCAAAGCCAACCAGACCTCCGGTTCACTGTCGCTTCTGGATCGCAAGCGGTTGGAATTGGCCCGCGCTATGGCAACGCACCCAAAGCTGTTGCTGCTCGATGAGATCGCCGGTGGCCTGACCGAAGGCGAGTGCCACGCGTTGGTGGAGACCATCAAGGCCATCCATGCCGAAGGCGTCACCATCGTTTGGATCGAGCATGTGCTGCACGCGCTCACCTCGGTGGTAGAGCGGCTGCTCGTGCTCGACTTCGGACGGGTGATCGGTATCGGTGACCCCGACGCGATCATGGAGTCCAAAGAGGTCAAGGAAATCTACTTGGGGATCGACGTCTGATGGCCCTTTTGAGCACCCACGACCTCACCGCCCACTATGGCGATTTCCAAGCCCTTTTCGGTGTCGATATCGACCTGAACGATGGCGAGACCATCGCGATCATCGGCGCCAATGGCGCGGGCAAGACCACGCTCATGCGCTCCATCGCTGGGGTCCTGATCAATGGTCGCGATACGGTTTCGTTCAATGGTGATGCCATCGGCAACGCGACAGCCGATGCGATCATGGCGATGGGTGTTGCGATGGTGCCTGAGGGCAGGCGCCTGTTCCCATCTTTGTCGGTGGAAGAGAACCTGCTGATCGGCACCTATGGCCGCAAAAACGGTGGTCACTGGAACCTCGACACCGTCTACGATCTCTTCCCGATCCTCAAAGAGCGCCGCAACAACCCTGGTACTGCGCTATCAGGTGGCCAACAACAGATGGTTGCCATCGGTCGGGCGTTGATGAGCAACCCACGTGTTCTGCTTTGCGATGAAATCTCGCTCGGCCTCGCGCCGGTGGTGATACGCGACATCTACAAGGCAGTGCCCAAGATTAAGGAAGCGGGCGCCTCTCTCATCGTGGTGGAGCAGGATATCGGCCAGGCGATGCAGGTTGCCGACCGGGTTTACTGTATGATGGAAGGCCGCGTCACGCTGTCAGGCACCCCCGCCACGCTCTCCCGCGATGCCATCCACGACGCCTATTTTGGAGCAGCGGCATGATCTGGATCGACACCATTATCCAAGGCGTGCTGTTGGGCGGGCTCTACGCGCTGTTCGCAGCAGGCCTCTCCCTCGTCTTCGGCATCATGCGGCTGGTGAACCTTGCCCATGGCGACCTTATTGTGATGGGCGCCTATTTGATCCTGCTGCTTGTGACGATGACAGGGCTCTCACCCTTTGTTGCGGCCGCCATCGCGATCCCGTTTATGTTCGCGCTCGGCTACGGCCTGCAAAAATACATGCTCAATCGTGTGTTGGGTGAGGACATCCTGCCGCCGCTTCTGGTCACATTCGGCTTGTCAGTCGTGTTGCAGAACGCGCTGTTGGAAGGGTTTTCCGCCGATAGCCAGCGCCTGCCGACTGGTACGCTCTCGACCGCATCGGTTGAAGTGGCAGGTATCAATTTGGGTGTTCTGCCGCTGCTCACCTTCGGATCGGCGATCCTTGTCATCGTTGCGCTCAACTGGCTGTTCTATCGCACCGAACTTGGCCGGGCGTTTCGTGCAACGTCTGATGATGCCACGACGGCGAGCCTGATGGGCATCAAGCCTGCCAACATCTTCGCCAAAGCGACTGGCATAGCGATGATCATTGTCACGATCGCCGCGCTCTATCTCGGCATGCGCTCCAACTTTGATCCCAACATCGGCCCGGCACGCCTCATCTACGCATTCGAGGCAGTGATCATTGGCGGCCTCGGCTCGCTCTGGGGCACGCTGCTCGGCGGGATCATCATCGGTGTTGCACAGACGGTGGGCGCGGCGATCAATCCCGAATGGCAAATCCTTGCCGGGCACATAGCCTTCCTGGTGGTGCTTCTCATCCGTCCGCGTGGACTGTTCCCGCGGGCCGTGGACTAGGAGACGGATCGATGAGCGACCATACAACGCCCTATGCCGTTCACACTGGTACCAAAGCCTCCAAGATCGCAGGCGTCCTCGCCCTGATCCTGATCGTTGTGCTTGTCGCGCTGCCGGCCTTTGCTTCACGCAGCCTCATCCAGGATATGTTCTTTATCCTCACCATGCTGGTGCTCGCGCAGTTCTGGAATCTGCTGGCCGGCTATGGCGGCCTTGTTTCCATCGGCCAGCAGGCGTTTGTCGGCATCGGCGCCTACGCCATGTTTGGCGTCGTGATCCTGGCAGGGCTCGACCCAATCCCGGCTATCCTGCTTGGCGGCGTGGTGGCGGTGCTTCTCGCCATCCCCACGGCCTTCTTCGCCTTCCGTTTGCAGGGTGCTTATTTTGCTATCGGCACTTGGGTCATTGCCGAGGTTGTGCGTCTCATGACCTCGCAATGGCAGGCGGTTGGCGGCGGCACGGGCACCTCCCTCCCGCGCTCCGCCACCCGCGAACTGATGTTCGCTGAGGCCATCGAAAGTCTCTTCGGCGTGCGTAGCGCGGCAGCCCGCGACATTCTTTCCTACTGGTTGGCGGTCATTCTCGCAGTGGCGACCATTGGCGGCATCTACTGGCTCTTGCGCACCAAGCGCGGGCTGGCTCTGGCCGCCGTGCGCGACAACATCGAAGCGGCCAAATCCGTTGGTGTTGATGCGGGGCGGATGAAGTGGGTGGTGTTTCTGGTCGCGGCCTTCGGCACCGGTATTGCCGGCGCGCTGATCTATCTGCAAAAGGCACGCATCTCACCTGACGCAGCTTTTTCGGTCACCGATTGGACCGCCTACGTCATCTTCATCGTGGTGATTGGCGGCATCGGCACCATCGAAGGCCCGATCGTTGGCGTGCTGGTCTTCTTCATCCTGCAATCGCTGCTCGCCGATTACGGCACCTGGTACCTGATGCTGCTCGGCATCATCGGCATCATCATCATGCTTTTTGCACCCAAAGGCCTGTGGGGCCTGATCTCAGCGCGCACCGGCATTGAGCTTTTCCCCGTGCGTCGGCGTCTGACGGGCGGCGCGCTGGACATCCAAAAATCAAAGACAAAACAGAGCGAGGAAGCACCCAATGGCTGATATCTCCACAGACGTTCTCATCATCGGCACCGGCCCAGCCGGGTCTGCTACTGCGGCGCTTCTTTCCAGCTATGGCATCGAAAACATGGCGGTCAATCGTTACCGCTGGCTCGCCAATACGCCGCGCGCCCACATCACCAATCAGCGGACCATGGAAGTACTGCGCGATCTCGGTCAGGAGGTTGAGGACGAGGCCTACCTCTTCGCTGCTGAGCAGGAACTGATGGGCGAGAACGTCTTTTGTGAAAGCCTGGCGGGCGAAGAGATTGGCCGTATGAAAAGCTGGGGCAATCACCCGATGTCAAAGGCGGAGCACCTGCTCTCCTCGCCGACCTTCATGAACGACTTGCCGCAGACAATGATGGAGCCGCTGCTCTTCAAAACAGCGTGCTCCCGCGGCACGCAGGCGCGCATGTCGACGGAGTATCTGCATCATGAGCAGGATGCCGAGGGTGTTACGACGACATGCCGCGATCGGTTGAGTGGCAAGGAGATCACCATCCGCTCGCGCTATTTGGTGGGCGCCGATGGCGGTAACTCGAAGGTTGCTGAACTGGAAAACCTGCCCTTTGAAGGCGAGATGGGCGTTGGCGGCTCAATGAACATCATTTTTAAGGCTGATCTTTCCAAGTTCGTCGCCCACCGCCCATCCGTTCTCTATTGGGTTGTCCAGCCCGGTGCAGATGTGGGGGGCATCGGCATGGGTCTGGTGCGCATGGTGCGGCCTTGGAATGAGTGGCTGATCGTCTGGGGTTATGACATCAACCAGCCCGCGCCGGACGTGACCGATGAGTTTGCCACCAAAGTGGTGCGCGACCTGGTGGGCGATCAGACCATCGAGCCGGACATAACCTCTGTTTCCACATGGACGGTGAACAACAAATACGCCACCAATATGCAGGCGGGTCGTGTGTTCATCATGGGTGATGCGGCCCACCGTCATCCACCCTCCAACGGTCTGGGGTCCAACACCTCGATCCAGGATTCCTTCAATCTCGCATGGAAACTCGCTGCCGTTTTGAAAGGTCAGGCGGGCGAAAGCTTACTCGACAGCTATTCTGAAGAGCGCGCGCCGGTCGCCAAACAGATCGTCACCCGGGCCAATCAGTCAATTGGTGAGTTTGGGCCGATCTTTGAATCGCTGGGCCTGACGGAGTCTACCGATCCGGAGGTCATGCAGGCCAATATGGACAAGCGCTGTGACGCCAACATGGAAGCCGAGCAGCAGCGAGCTGCCATCCGCGAGGCCATTGCTTTCAAGAAGTACGAGTTTGATGCCCACGGCGTTGAAATGAACCAGCGCTACAAGTCTTCAGCCATTGTCACCGATGGTCAAATGGAGCCGGCTTTCGAGTTGGACGCCGAACTGCATTACCAACCGACCACGTGGCCGGGCGCGCGTATCCCGCATGCCTGGGTCTACGATCATGATGGTGGCAAGCGCTCGACGCTCGACCTTGTGGGGCGGGGGCAGTTCACGATCCTTACAGGCATCAATGGCGAGGCTTGGGTGGAAGCTGCTGCGAAGGTCGGTGACGCTTTGGGCCTCGACATTCGTGCCCATGTCATCGGACCACGCCGGGACATCATCGATCATCATGGGGATTGGGCCCGCGCACGCGAGGTCAATGAGGCTGGCTGCGTGCTCGTGCGTCCAGATCAACATGTCGCGTGGCGCGCTGAAGACATGGCCGACAACCCGCAAGCCGAGCTGACCCGTGTGCTGACCACCCTGTTGCACCGCGCAAACTAGGAGCCGTTTCCATGGCCTTGTTTACCGAAGAAACATCAGAAAGTGCCGTCAACAGCCGTATGGGCGAGGACGTCAATCCGCGTTTGGCGACGGTGATGGCATCGCTGGTGAAGCACCTGCATGCTTTCGCCAAAGATGTGGAGCTGACCCAGGAGGAGTGGGGCGTTGCCATCGATTTTCTGACCCGCACAGGTCAGATGTGCGATGAGAACCGGCAAGAATTCATTCTGCTCAGTGACACGCTTGGGGTCTCGATGCTGGTGGATGCCATCAACCATCGCAGACCAAGCGGTGCGACCGAAAACACGGTGCTTGGCCCGTTCCACGTGGCCGATGCACCACACTATCCGATGGGCCAGATCATTTCACTGGATGGAAAAGGCGAGAGCTGCCTGTTTGAAGGCCGGGTGATCGACCGACAAGGCAGCCCCATCGAAAATGCGACCATCGATGTGTGGTGCGACAACGCCGATGGCTACTATGACGTGCAACAGCCTGACGTACAGCCAAAGTTCAATAATCGCGGTATCTTTACGACCAGCTCTGATGGAACCTACAGCTTTCGCGGCATTCGCCCTGTCGCCTATCCTATCCCCGATGACGGCCCGGTTGGGCAGATGCTGGCCGCGCTTGGCCGCCATCCCAACCGGCCGGCGCACATGCATTTCATCGTCAGTGCACCAGGCTATGAGCGGATCATCACCCACACCTTTGTTGATGGCGACGAGTGGCTGACGTCCGATGCGGTGTTTGGTGTCAAAGCATCACTCATTTCGACCATGGAACCTGGCGAAGAGGGTGATACGATGTGGAAATCCTCTTTCGATTTCATCATGGTAGAGCAAGACTAAATGACCGATCAAAAACCCTGCATTATCTGCGTTGCGATCACCGGGTCGTTGCCGACCAAGGCCAACAATCCGGCAGTTCCGATCACTGTGGATGAGCAGGTTGAATCCACCCATGAGGCCTTTGAGGCTGGTGCCGCCATCCTGCACGCGCATGTGCGCAATGACGACCAAACACCATCGAGCGACCCGGAGAAGTTTGCGCGCCTGAAAGAGGGCGTGGAGAAGCATTGCCCCGGCATGATCATCCAATTTTCAACCGGTGGACGGTCTGGTGCTGGGCATGAGCGCGGAGGCATGCTGCCGCTAAAGCCCGACATGGCATCGCTGTCGGTCGGCTCTAACAATTTCCCAAACCGGGTTTATGAAAATCCACCAGACCTGATCGACTGGCTGGCCGAAGAGATGCGCACCTATGAGGTGAAGCCGGAGATTGAGGCCTTTGATCTTTCGCACATTCACCAGGCGGCCAAGATGCACGCTGATGGGCGCATCCCCCAGACACCGTACATTCAATTCGTGATGGGCGTGAAGAATGCGATGCCGGCCGACAAGGATGTGTTCGACTATTATGTGAAAACCGTCGAGCGCCTGGTGCCGGGTGGCGAATGGTGCGCTGCCGGTATTGGCCCAGCACAGATCAAGCTCAACGAATGGGCTGTGGCCGCTGGTGGGCACGCCCGTGCCGGTTTGGAAGACAATGTCCGGCTCGACAAAGAGACGCTCGCGCCCTCAAATGCATCCTTGATCAAGCGTGTTGTCGACATCTGCCAGCGCCACGAGCGACCGGTTGCGACACCCGATCAAGCACGTGCGATGCTGGGTTTGCGGCAGGCGGCTTAGGCGACGTCTTGTTGGGCGCTGTATTTCGCGGCGTCCACATCCGCCTCACCGACAAAAACCTCAGTGCCCCAAGCTTCACACGCCTTGGCGAGATCAGCAGGGATCGGTTCGTCGGTGAAGAAGCATTCAATATCGGCCAACGAACCAATGCGCGCCGGCGCCTTGCGCTGGAATTTGATGTGATCGGCCACCAGGAAGACGTCTCGCGCTTGATTGATGATGTGCTGGGTGACGCCCACCTCTTGGATGTCGAAGTCCAGAATGTCGCCCTCATGATCAAGCGCTGAGCAGCCGATGATCGCATAGTCGAACTTAAACTGCTCGATCGTGTTGGTGGTCAAGTTTCCGATCAAACCGCCATCTGAACGACGCAAAGTGCCGCCGGTCACAATCACTTGGCACTCATCGTTGGGAATGAGGATTGTCGCCACGTTCATATTGTTGGTGACGACCAGCATGTCACGATGAGACAAGAGCTCGCGTGCGACCGCCTCTGTGGTTGTGCCCAAATTGATGAAAACTGAACAGTCATGGGGCAGAGCTGCTGCGCAGGCGCGGGCGATCTCCAACTTGCCTTCATAGTTCAGGTTCCGGCGTTGCTCATAGGCAATGTTGGCCGTTCCCGATGGTAGAATCGCTCCGCCGTGAACACGCTCAATCTTTCCGGCCTCTGCCAGATCTGACAGATCGCGCCTGATGGTTTGCAGCGTTACGTCAAAGCGGTCAGCCAGGCTTTCGACGGTGATTTTACCTTCGCGGCGGATGACATCCACGATCTCAACTTGTCTGAATGTCTGGGCCACTTTTGACGTCTCCACTGCTGGTGACGATATCATCACCTTCGGTTGTTGCTCGCAAGTTATGCATCAATTGCGCGTTTCTTTTCGATATTCGTTTCGCAGGCGTCGTTGGATGTTTATAGGCTGCGACTTGAGACAAGTTTCTATTAAATCGACGATTTCGGAAGCCTTTTCGGGATAAAAAATGTCGATATAACAGTGCGATAATCAAAACGAAAAAAAACGAAAAAAGCTATCTTCCTTTTTCTTACTAAGCCTGTCATGTTTGAAAAAAAACTGAGGCGGGAGGCTCAGGTGCCGACTAAACAAGGCACATCGGATGTCCAAGATCTTTTTGTGATCGGCGGTGGTATCAATGGATGCGGGATCGCGCGCGACGCAGCCGGCCGTGGTTTGACCGTGGTGTTGGCTGAGATGGGCGATTTGGCCTCAGCAACGTCATCTGGTTCCACCAAGCTTTTTCATGGCGGCCTACGCTATCTGGAATATTTTGAGTTTCGGCTGGTCCGCGAGGCGCTGATTGAGCGCGAGGTTCTGTTGCGAGCGATGCCGCACATCAGTTGGCCGATGCGCTTTGTCTTGCCCTATCACAAGGACATGCGCTTTGAGAGTGAAACGCCAACATCCAAGCTGTTGAACACCATCATGCCCTGGATGAAAGGGCGGCGCCCAGCCTGGCTTATTCGCCTTGGCCTTTTTCTTTATGATTCCCTTGGTGGGCGGGCGATTTTGCCTGGGACGACGACAATCAATTTGCGGCAGGCGCCGGAGGGCGAGCCTATCAAAGATCGGTTTGAACGCGCCTACGAGTATTCTGATTGCTGGGTTGAAGACTCTCGGCTTGTGGTGCTCAACGCGCGTGACGCTGAGGCGCGCGGTGCATCGATCATGGTACGCACCAAGGTTGTCGGTGCTGAACGTCATCCTGACCATTGGGTTGTTAAGACCGAAGATGTCACCACGGGTGAGCAACACCAGTTCAGAGCCCGGATGATCGTTAATGCGGGTGGACCCTGGGTTGGCGATATCATTCACCAGAAAGTGCGTTTGAACTCCTCAGAAGGCGTAAGGCTGGTTCGCGGCAGCCATATTGTGACGCGCAAACTCTACGATCACGACAAGTGCTATTTCTTCCAGGGCACTGACGGGCGCATAATTTTCGCCATTCCTTACGAAGGTGAGTTCACGCTGATTGGAACGACCGATGCAGAGCATCAGGATGTATCAATTGAACCGGAATGCACAGCAGAGGAACGCGATTATCTGCTGCGATTCGCCAGCCAGTATTTCAAGCAACCAGTGACCGTTGATGATGTGGTGTGGGCCTATTCCGGTGTTCGCCCGCTATATGATGACGGGGCAAGTTCTGCGACGGCTGCCACGCGCGACTACACGCTGAAAGTGGATGCGGCTGGCGGTGCGCCGATCCTCAATTGCTTTGGCGGCAAGATCACCACCTATCGCCGTTTGGCTGAAAGCGCGCTCGATCTGATTGGTGAGCATTTCGACAGTCTGCCAGGTCCTTGGACTGCTGGTGTTCCAATGCCAGGGGGCGACTTTCCCGTTGATGGCTTCGACGCCTTGGTGAGTGATTTGCGGCAGAGCCACGCGTTTTTGGATGAGCCTCATGCGCGTCGTCTGGTGCGAGCTTACGGCACGGAAGCTGCTGAACTTATGGCGGGTTCTCAAAGCCCTGCTGATCTTGGCGAAGATTTTGGTGCCACGCTGAGTGAGCGTGAGGTGCGCTGGTTGATGGACAATGAGTACGCACTGACAGCGGACGATGTGGTCTGGCGGCGCAGCAAACTCGGGTTGAAGCTGACGACCGACGAGATCGCAACGCTTGACGGTTGGATGGCAACAAATGGCGCTCAGCGGTCAAGCGATGTTTCGGCCGCCAAAACAAGCGCACTCGGGGGAGGGCGGTAATGTCACTTGTTCTTGAAGGTGTCTCAAAGTCCGTTGCTGGAACGACGCACATCTTCCCAACCGATCTGGAGCTGCAGAGCGGCACAATGAACGTGCTGCTTGGGCCGACCCTGTCGGGCAAAACCACGCTGATGCGGCTGATGGCTGGCTTGGACGCGCCCAACACAGGGCGGGTGATTTGGAACGGCGAAGATGTCACCGGTCAGCGGGTGCAGGACCGCAAGGTCGCCATGGTCTATCAGCAGTTTATCAACTACCCGTCGATGACGGTCTACGAGAACATCGCATCACCTTTGCGTCTTTTGAAAATGAGCGCTGGTGAGATCGATAAGGCGGTTCAAGACGTCGCTGAGTTGATGAAGCTAACGCCAATGCTCCAGCGCAAGCCGCTTGAGCTTTCCGGTGGCCAGCAGCAGCGCTGTGCTTTGGCGCGGGCACTGGTGAAGAATGCCGGTTTGGTGCTGCTTGATGAGCCACTGGCGAACCTTGATTACAAGCTGCGCGAAGAGCTGCGCGTCGAGATTCCCAAAATTTTTGAGCGGTCTGGAGCGATCTTTGTCTACGCCACGACCGAGCCGGAGGAGGCGCTACTGCTGGGCGGTAACACAGCTGCCATGTGGGAAGGCAAAATCACCCAGTTTGGGCCAACCCCCGATGTTTATCGCCAGCCCAACACTGCCACCACGGCGCGTGTTTTTTCTGATCCGCCAATGAACTTTCTCTCCGTGACAAAGACAGGCGACACGCTGTCTTTCGGCGATGGTCAGACGGCTCCAGCGGTCAAGCAACTGACAGGCGTGTCGGACGGTAAATATCTGGCCGGCTTCCGCCCCAATCACGTTGAGCTGCACCGCCACGTCGATGGCGCCATGGAATTCAACACCAAGCTATCGGTCACTGAAATCACGGGCTCGGAGACTTTTGTGCATCTGGATCATCATGGGGAGCCATGGGTCGGGCTGATCCATGGTGTTCACGAGTTGGAGCTGGGGAAAGAGCTGAAGGTCTATCTGGATACCGACCACGCCTACATCTTCTCCCAGGATGGCGAACTGGTTGCACCGGCTCCATACGCGGAGGCTGCGTAGGTATGGCCAAGATCACGTTTGAAAATCTCGCGCATTCTTATCTGCCCAATCCTAAGGGTGAGGAGGACTATGCGCTTAAAGAGATGAACCATGAATGGACCGATGGTGAAGCCTATGCGCTGCTTGGTTCATCGGGCTGTGGCAAGACCACGCTGCTCAATATCATCTCTGGATTGCTACAGCCGAGCCAAGGGCAGATCTTCTTCAACGGAGATGATGTCACCCATGCACCGACGGCCGAGCGCAACATCGCTCAGGTTTTTCAGTTTCCGGTCGTGTACGACACGATGACCGTGCGCGATAATCTTGCGTTTCCGCTGCGCAACCGTGGCGCCGATGCGGCTTACATCGCGCAGCGTGTGCAGACGGTGGCTAAGATGATCGGAATGGAAGACGGCCTTAATCGCAAGGCGCGAGGTCTGACCGCCGATGCCAAGCAAAAGATTTCACTCGGTCGCGGCATGGTGCGTGAGGATGTCAACGCGCTTTTGTTCGACGAGCCGCTGACGGTTATCGACCCGCATTTGAAGTGGGAACTGCGTACACAGTTGAAGTCACTGCACCATGAGTTCGGTCACACCATGATTTACGTGACCCACGATCAGACCGAGGCACTGACCTTCGCTGACAAGGTGGTGGTTATGTATGACGGTCGCGTGGTCCAGATCGGCACGCCTGAAGAGTTGTTTGAACGCCCCGAGCACACCTTTGTGGGTTATTTTATCGGCTCTCCAGGGATGAACTTGCTGGATGCCTCACTTGAAGGTGCCATGGCCAAGATCACAGCTGGCACCGTGGATTTAGGGGTTGGGTATGGTTCGGCCAGCGGCAAGGTTCAGATCGGCGTTCGGCCTGAGTTTGTGAAAGTTGCCAGCGGTGGTGACGGTCTTCCTGCAAGCATTGAGCGGGTGGAAGATGTTGGTCGGCACAAGATTGTTCGCCTTGATTTGGGCGGCGACAGCATAAGCGCGATCGTCAGCGAAGAGCAGGCTGTTCCTTCCTCTGACGTAAGAGTCACTTTCGACCCGGCCAAGATCAATGTTTATGCCGATGACTGGCGTGTGGCGCCCCTGGAAGAGCAAAAAGGGGAGGCCGCCTGATGAACAAGACGGACAATCAAAAGGCTTGGTTCCTAGTACTGCCCGTTCTGGTGCTGGTGGCGTTTTCGGCCATCATCCCGTTGATGACGGTGGTGAATTATTCTGTACAGGACACGTTCGGGAACAATGTCTTCTTCCCTGCTGGCCTGGAATGGTTTCGAGAGACTCTTCAGTCGGACCGCATGTGGGCCTCTTTCGGGCGGCAGTTGATGTTTTCCGGCATCATCCTGCTGATCCAAATTCCCCTTGGCGTCTACATCGCGCTGAACATGCCCAAGAAAGGTTTCTGGGTTTCGTTCTGCTTGGTGGTGATGTCGCTGCCGTTGCTGATCCCCTGGAACGTGGTGGGCACGATTTGGCAGATCTTTGGCCGTGTCGATATCGGCTTGCTTGGTTACACGCTCGATGCTGTTGGCATTGACTACAATTACACACAGGACGCGTTTGATGCCTGGTTCACGCTGATCCTGATGGATGTTTGGCATTGGACGTCGCTGGTCGCTCTGCTGGCCTATGCCGGTTTGCAGTCGATCCCTGATGCCTACTACCAAGCTGCAAAAATCGACCAGGCGAGCCGCTGGAGCGTGTTTCGGTACATCGAATTGCCCAAGATGATGGGCGTGCTGATGATCGCAATCCTGCTGCGCTTCATGGACAGTTTCATGATCTACACCGAGCCCTTTGTGGTCACCGGTGGTGGGCCTGGCAGCTCGACCAACTTCCTTTCGATCGACCTTGTGAAGATTGCTCTTGGCCAACTCGACCTTGGGCCAGCGGCGGCTTACTCGATCATGTACTTCCTGGTTATCCTCTTGATTTCCTGGGTGTTCTTCACGGTGATGACCAATATCGACAAGAAGGATGGCGTGTGATGATCAACCGCAAAGCCATCGTGATGGCGATCTATCTGATCTTCCTCTTCCTGCCGATCTATTGGCTCATCAATATGAGCCTGAAGACCAATGCAGAGATTCTTGGCGGGCTGACAATCTGGCCAAACAATCTGACGTTCGAGAACTATGTAACGATCCTCACCGACCCCAGCTGGTACATGGGTTATGTGAACTCGATTATCTACGTGACGCTGAATACGGTCATCAGTTTGGCGGTTGCGTTGCCTGCCGCTTATGCGTTCAGCCGTTACAACTTTTTGGGCGATAAACACCTTTTCTTTTGGTTGCTGACCAACCGCATGGCCCCACCCGCTGTGTTCGCGCTGCCGTTCTTCCAGCTTTATGGCTCGGTTGGCTTGTTTGACACGCATATCGCGGTTGCGCTGGCGCATACGCTTTTCAATGTGCCGCTGGCGGTTTGGATCCTGGAAGGGTTCATGCGCGGCGTGCCCAAGGAGATCGATGAGACCGCCTACATTGACGGCTACTCATTCCCAAAATTCTTCGTGAAAATTTTCATGCCGTTGATTGCCTCTGGCATCGGGGTGGCAGCGTTCTTCTGCTTCATGTTCTCATGGGTGGAACTGCTGCTCTCACGCACGCTGACAGCCACCGAAGCCAAGCCAATTGCGGCCATCATGACTCGCACCGTTGGCGCCTCGGGCATTGATTGGGGTGTGCTGGCCGCTGCCGGTGTTCTGACCATCGTGCCGGGCGCTTTGGTGATCTACTTCGTGCGCAATTACATCGCCAAGGGCTTTGCCTTGGGGCGCGTTTAAAGCTCGGCTCGAAAGGAGAAACACATGGACCTTTCCTGGATGGCGTGGACGTCGCAAACGGCGATCTTCTTCGGCGTTATCGCGCTTTTGCTTCTCACCTTCACGGTGCTTGCCATCAAGTTCCCGGAGACACCCCGCGTCGGTGTTCTTCGGATCGAAACGACCCGTGGTGATCGGTTGTTCATCACGCTTCTCGGCTCAGCCTTCATCAATCTAGCCTGGCTGGGCTTGGAGGTCGGACCGCAGCCCTATGCGCTGCTTGCCTGCCTTGTTTATGCCGCGGCGGTTTTTCGCTGGGTGTGACGGGCCAAACCCAGGCGGACCGGTGTCAACAAACCGGCCGCTTCAAACCAAACTGTTCCAATCCTTTGGGAGGAAACAATGAAGTCAATCCTTAGAACAACCTCAGTGCTTGCGCTGACGGCAGGGCTGTTGCCCGTCATGCCGGCGTTTGCCGACATGGATGCTGCCACCGCGTTTCTAGATGCGGAGATCGAGCGCTCCGTGCTTAGCCGTGCTGATCAAGAAGCTGAGATGCAGTGGTTCATTGATGCCGCTGAGCCCTATCAAGGGATGGAAATTCGTGTCGTGTCGGAAACGATCACAACCCACGAGTATGAAGCCAACGTGCTGGCGCCTGCTTTCACCGCAATCACCGGCATTCAGGTCACTCACGATCTCATCGGCGAGGGCGATGTGGTTGAGCGTCTGCAGACGCAGATGCAGACCGGCGAAAACATCTATGATGCCTATGTGAACGACTCCGATCTGATCGGTACGCACTGGCGCTACCAACAGGTACGCAACCTGACCGATTGGATCGCCGGTGAAGGCGCTGATGTAACCAGCCCAACACTGAACCTTGATGATTTCATCGGTCTGGACTTCACCACGGGTCCTGATGGCAAGCTCTATCAGATGCCGACCCAGCAGTTCGCGAACCTTTATTGGTTCCGCTACGACTGGTTCACCGATGAAAAGAACATGGCCGACTTTGAAGCCGAGTACGGTTATCCGCTCGGTGTGCCGGTAAACTGGACCGCCTATGAGCAGATTGCCGAGTTCTTTACGGGTCGTGATCTCTCGCATATGGGCCATGAAGGCGACGTTTACGGCCACATGGACTATGGCCGTCGTGATCCATCCCTCGGCTGGCGCTTCACCGATGCGTGGATGTCGATGGCTGGCATGGGAGACGTTGGTGAGCCCAATGGTCTACCGGTCGATGAGTGGGGCATTCGTGTGAACGATGACTCCCAACCTGTCGGTTCCTGCGTTGCTCGTGGCGGTGCCACCAATGGTCCAGCAGCTGTCTACGCCATCGAGAAATACACCGATTGGCTGACCAGCTACGCACCACCGGCTGCTGCGGGTATGAACTTCTCTGAATCCGGTCCGATCCCATCGCAGGGCGGCATTGCTCAGCAGATGTTCTGGTACACTGCTTTCACCGCCGACATGGTGGGTGAGGGTGCTGCTGCCGTGCTCAATGAAGATGGCTCACCGCGTTGGCGCATGGCGCCCAGCCCGCACGGCGTTTACTGGGAAGAGGGCATGAAAATCGGTTATCAGGATGCTGGTTCCTGGACGCTGATGCAGTCGACTCCAGTGGACCGCGCCCAGGCGGCTTGGCTCTACGCTCAATTTGTCACCTCCATGACGGTTGATCTTGAGAAGTCCCATGCTGGTCTGACATTCATCCGTGAATCGACGATCAACCATGAGAGCTTCACTGAGCGTGCGCCGAACCTTGGCGGCCTTGTCGAGTTCTATCGTTCACCAGCGCGCCTGCAATGGTCGCCAACCGGTACCAATGTACCTGACTACCCACGTCTGGCGCAGCTTTGGTGGCAGAACATTGGTGATGCTTCCTCGGGCGCTCTGTCGGCCCAAGAGGCTCTCGACAATCTCTGCGCTGAGCAAGAGCGTGTTCTGGAGCGCCTTGAACGGTCTGGTGTTCAGGGTGATCTAGGTCCTGTTCTCAACGAGGAAATGGACCCAGAGTTCTGGCTAAGCCAGCCAGGTTCTCCCAAAGCTGAGCTTGAGAACGAAGATGAGCAGCCAATGACTGTCAGCTATGATGAGCTAATCCAGTCTTGGCAGTAAGCACACGGCCTTAAGCCTTCCTCCCGTCAGAACCATCGGTTTTGACACGTTCCAGGGCCCGGGATCAGTTTGATCTTGGGCCCTGGTTCGTTTTAAGCGCAAAGTCTGTTTCTGCGCCCGTTTCGGACAGTTCTCGCGTCAGGCGACGAGCAATGACCACGCACCCGACCGACAGGCACAAACACCAAGCCCCCATGGTGAGGCCCTGTGCTGGGAATGTGATGCCTTTATCAATCAACAGCCCTGTGACGCCGGGCCCTATGGCGGTGGAGACAACCATGATGGTTGTCGCCATGGATCGGATCGAGCCGAGATGCGCGGTGCCGTAGACAAGCGGAAAAAGAACGCCGAGCAAAGCGCTGTTGATGCCCTGTGTGATGCCAATGAGCCCAAGTGCCAGGTACCACATGCCCACATGATCTGCCGGTCCGACAACAGCAATACCAAGTCCCATTGGAACCAACAAAAACGGCAGCAGCTTTTGCGCACCAAATCTGTCGCTGGCCCATCCACTTAGGAAGCCAAAAGCAACCGAAAGACCTGCATACACCGTGTAGCCTGGTGCCATGGCAAGCAGCGTCCAGCCTTTAACATCGGCCACATGGACTTGATGGAAGAAGATCACCGTGCCGATAAACCCAGGGGTCAACAGAACAGGCAGCAGGGCTGGCAACAGCCAGTGTCGCGCTGCGTCTTGCCGCGTCCAATGTCGGCCACCCAGGCCAGGTGTGCCGTTTTGGACGCGCTTGCCTTGCGCGGTTCGACCCTCATGCAGCAGCCAATAGAGGCTTGGCAGAACGATCACGATGAGGATGCCTGAAACGACGAGCCATGTGGTCTGCCAACCGAGCAGGCCGATTGCCAGCACAGCGGTTAAGGCCAACATCACTTCACCGGTTGGATGACCCAGATTGGTGATGGCAACGGCCTGCCCACGCCGTGCTTCAAACCAGCGACCCATGGCTGTCATCGCGATGTGCGAAAACATGCCCTGACCGCAAAACCGCAGCGCAAACAGAGACAACCCAAGCATCCAAACCCATGGTGAGAGCGCCATACCAAGGGCCGCGACCGCAAATCCGAGAGTGATAGAGGGAGCAAGTTTGTAGAGCGGAATGCTGTCGGCCAAAGAGCCGCGCCAGAAAAGGAGGGCTGCGGATGCTAGCGTTGCGACGGTGTAGAGGCTGCCCCACTGGCCATCGGTTAATGCGTGCTCTTGTTTGATGAACCCGGCAAACAGAGAGATGAACCAGGTTTGGCCAAAACCCGATGCGAAGGTCAGCAGAAAGCCTGCGCCGAGCCAGCGGGCGTTGTATTTAACAAAATGAAACAAGAGAGCGGCACTCAAACAGACAGGGATCTGAACGCAAATGCGCAGATCAAGCGTTTCTCAGATACGCTTGTTCAGGCGGATTGAACAGGTCCTGGCATCGTGCCGCATTTCGCTTCAGCCCCGTCGATGGGCAGGGACTCCAGAAGCGTCCACATCAGGTCTTCGCTTTTGGTGGTTTCGTCGTTAAGGCGAGCTGCGGTGATCGTCAGGTCGCAGCTCGGCAGAGTGGCTGAAAGGTCATGCAGGCTCCCAGAGGCAAGTTCCTTGCGTGCCAGCGAAAGCGGAACCCAGGCCACACCAATGGCTGAAACGGCAAATTCCAAAGCCGCCAAGGTGAGCGCGGTTTCGACCCGCGGTACTGCGTCCGCCAAGCTACGGACACGTGGCAGGATCGTGCGGTCCATCACCTGGCCCAAGAATACATCGTTTGGGTAGGCGATGATCGGCAGCTGGCCAGACGAAAAGTGTTCGTTGAGCAGAGCTTTGTTTGCTGCTGAGAACACTGGAACCAACGTGTCTTTGCCAATGGTGCGCGTTTGGAGAAAATCGGCGGACTGATCAAGCTTTTGATCAGGCACCTGATAGAGAATGGCCAGATCGGCGTGCCGGGCCAAAAGCAAGCTGAAACAATCGTCTAGATTAGCAGACCGCAGACGCACGTAGAGCTCACTGTGGCGGCTTTGGACGACTTGTAAAAGACGCGGTGTGAAGGCTGCGGTGAGTGCATGCTGACTGGCAATAACCAAGCGGTTGCCCGACAAGCGACTGCTGCGCTGTAGGTCGGTGGCAAGCTGGCGTAAATTGCCAACCAGCTTGGCAATCTCGTCCTTGTTCTCATCGGTTGTTGGCTTCAACTGGATCGGCTTACGGGTACGGTCGAAAAGCTCAACCCCCAAATGCTCTTCGATCTGTTGGATGCGGCGAGAGAAGGCCGATGGGGTGAGATGCCGTCTGTCAGCCGCTTCTGTGAAGGACCCCGTGTCGGCGACCGCTAGGATGTCCTCAAGCCATTCTAATCGCATGATGATCTTCTAAGTTGCATGTTTTGCATTTTAGATCAAAAATTTTGAATTTGCATTGGTTTTTTTGGTCAGCAAAACTGCAATGGTGCAATTTTCGACAAAGGAGTGATCATGCACCTCGCCCGCTTCCCCCGGCTTAAGTTCGCGCATTTGCCGACACCGCTTGAACCCATGGAGCGGTTGAGCAAGGAGCTTGGCGGACCTGAAATCTGGATTAAGCGAGACGATTGCACGGGGCTTTCGACGGGCGGCAACAAAACGCGAAAGCTAGAGTTTCTAATGGCCGAAGCGGAGGCCATGAATGCCGATATTGTGATGACGCAGGGGGCGACCCAGTCGAACCACGCGCGGCAAACGGCAGCCTTCGCATCCAAGCTTGGCATGAAATGCCATATCTTGCTGGAAGACAGGACCGGCTACGACGACCACAACTATAATGACAATGCCAATGTTCTGCTCGACCACCTTCATGGGGCAACGACAGCCAAATTCCCTGGCGGGCATGACATGCCAGGCGAGATGGAAAAAGCAGCGCAGGCCGCGCGTGCCGATGGCAAGACCGTCTATGTCATCCCTGGTGGTGGGTCCAATCCTACCGGTGCGCTGGGCTATGTGAACTGCGCCTTGGAGTTGCTGAGCCAAGCCAATGAGAGCGGTTTGGTGATTGATCATTTGGTGCACGCCACCGGTTCATCAGGCACACAGGCAGGCCTCATCGTCGGACTGAAAGCGTTGAATGCGGGTATCCCGCTGCTTGGATTTGGCACGCGCGCGCCCCAGCCGAAGCAAGAGCAGATGGTGTTCGATCTGGCGTGTAAAACAGCTGATAAGCTCGGCTGTTCGGGCATCGTTACCCGAGAGGATGTGCGTGCCGACACTAGCTATGTGGGTGAGGGCTATGGATTGCCACGTCAGGACACGCTGGAGGCAATTCGCATGTTTGCCGAGCTAGAAGGCATCCTGCTTGACCCAGTCTATTCTGGCAAGGGTGCCGCTGGTCTCATTGATTACGCACGCAAAGGACACTTCAAAAAGGGCGAACGCGTTGTGTTCTTGCATACCGGCGGATCGGCGGCCCTGTTTGGCTATGATGCGTTCTTCACCAACACCTCGCTCGCTCAGGCTGCGGAGTAGCCGATGGGTTTGCCACCCTTTCGGGGCAGCTTTACCCAGCAGGAGCCGATACCTCAGGAGGGTATCGTAGCGGCTGTTGAGGTCATGCAAACTGGGCGTTTGCATCGTTACAATGCGTTGCCTGGCGAAGAATCTGAGACCGTTGCGCTGGAGCGGGAGTATGCCGCTTGGCAGGGTGTTCCTTATTGCTTGGCCGTTGCGTCTGGTGGGCAAGCCATGCAGATCGCGCTACGTGCCGCGGGCGTTCGACCGGGTGACAAAGTTCTAACCAACGCGTTCACGCTGGCGCCCGTTCCAGGGGCCATTGCAGGCGTTGGTGCTGAACCTGTTCTGGTAGAGATCACCGATGATTTGGTGATCAATCTGGACGACCTTCGTTCCAAAGCAGGGCAGTCTGGCGCCAAGGTTCTGATGCTGTCGAACATGCGCGGGCATCTCTGTGACATGGACGCGCTGACTGCCTTGGTAGAGGAGCTTCAGATCACTCTGTTGGAAGACTGTGCCCACACAATGGGCGCCTCCTGGCGTGGAGCGAAGTCCGGCAATTTCGGACTTGCCGGTTGTTTCTCCGCGCAGACCTACAAACACATCAACTCAGGTGAAGGCGGTCTCCTCACATCTAGAGACGCTGCCTTTATGGCGCGAGCAACGATGATGTCGGGGTCTTACATGTTGTTTGACCGACATGGCGCGGGGCCGTCTGTCGATGTCTACGATGATATCAAACTTGATACGCCCAACATGTCTGCCCGCATGGACAATCTGCGCGCAGCGATTCTGCGGCCGCAACTTGCGCGGTTGAATGACGCTATCAAGCGCTGGAATGAGCATTATCGGGTCATCGAAGCTGTGTTGAAAAGGAGCGAACAGCTTCGTTTGCCGGTGCGTCCCAGCGAGGAATTTTTTGTTGGATCATCCATCCAGTTCATGGTCCCCGGCATCAGTGAAAGTGGCGCTCGTGCCTTCCTGAAGGCCAGCGCTGATCGCGGTGTGGAGTTGAAATGGTTCGGTGATGCCGATCCTGTTGCGTTTACCTCGGCCCATTCAAGCTGGCGGTATGTCCCCGAACAGAGACTGCCGCAGACCGACAGCATCTTGGCTGGCTTGTTTGATATGCGCCTGCCGCTCACCTTCTCTCTGGCCGACTGCGAACTCATAGCTGCACATTTGGCTGAGGTCGCCGCCGATATGGTGACCCATGCCTAGCTCCCGACGCTTACGGACCATCGGTGTGCTGGGTGGTATGGGCCCGGAAGCGACGCTTCTTTTTATGCAGCGTGTGTTGGCCGCTGTTTCTGCAGAGGATGACGCTGATCACATCCCTTTGCTAGTTGACCAAAATTCGCAGGTGCCCTCGCGCATCGCAGCTCTCATTGAAGGCGAAGGCTCTGATCCAGGACCTGTATTGTCGGCCATGGCCAAGCGGCTAGAAATCGCTGGCGCGCAAGCTCTTGTGATGCCGTGCAACACCGCGCACGCCTATGCTGATGTCATTCAATCTGCTGTGGCCATTCCATTCCTGTCGATGGTCGACGCAACTGCAAAGACGATTGCCGAGCATCAGCCGAGGGCCAAAGTTGGCATGCTTGCTTCGCCGGCTGTGAAGCTTACCTCGGTTTTTGAGCCAGCCTTCGCGGCCAATGGTCTGACACCGCTCTACGGCCAGGACCAGGACGCGCTTCTGTCGGCCATTCGCACGCTGAAGCGCGATGGCAATGATCCATCAGCGAGAGAAGCTTCCATACAGATGGCGAAGGCCTTGCGAGCCCAAGGTGCTGACGTCGTCTTGGTGGGGTGCAGCGAATTCTCTCTGCTTGCTCAAGACATCGCAGAGCAGATGCCCGTGATCGACAGCTTGGATGTGCTTGTCGCAGCAACCGTTACGTTTTCTCAGTTTGGGGACAGTGCCACAGGCGTCTCCCCCTCAGCCGCGCACAGACCGGGTGCGGCTTCTTCTAAAAACCAATCCGGTCACACAACAAGGGAAGCAGTATGATGATGAAATCCGTGTCCAAAACGGCACTTGCGACCGGCGTAGCTGCGCTCGCGGCCGTTTCCTCGGCCCAGGCGGCAGACTTGGTTCTTGGCGTACCGAACTGGCCTGCAGCGAACGCGACAGCCAACATTCTCAAAGTGGTGATCGAAGACAATTTCGGTCTTGATGTTGAGCTACAAAATGGGACCAACCCAATCATTTTCGAGGCGATGGACGCCGGGTCCATGCATCTTCACCCTGAAGTCTGGATGCCCAATCAGCAAAACCTGCACGATCAGTATGTGCAGGAAAATCAGTCCGTTGTGATGAACACCAACCCCGTGCAAGCCGTTCAGGGCATGTGTGTTCCAACCTACATTGCTGAGCAATATGACATCACCAGCATTGAGGATCTGACCGATCCGGAAAAGATGGCGATCTTCGATTTCGACGGCAATGGAACGCCGGAGGTTTGGATTGGTGCTCCGGGCTGGGCGTCCACCGCTATCGAACGCATCCGCGCACGCTCCTACGGTTATGACGAGGTGATGGACCTTCAGGAGTATGACGGTTCGGTGGCTTGGGGTGCGCTTGGCAGCGCTGTTGCTGCCGAAGAGCCCTGGATTGGCTTCTGCTACGATCCGCACTTCATCTTCGTCGCCTATGACCTAACGATCTTGGACGAGCCAGAGCATGATCCAGACACCTGGACGATCATTCAGCCAACCGATGATCCTGCATGGCTTGAGAAGTCCGAAGCATCGACCGCGTGGAACGGCGCTACCTTGCACCTTCACTATGCTGCCAGTGTTCAGGATGACTTTCCAGAAGTTGCCGCGATGTTTGATGCCTACCAGATGCCGTCAGCTGCGCTCAGTGAAATGGGCTATGCACTAAGTGTTCAAGGCGAGGACGCAGCTGATTTCGCGCGTCGGTGGGTTGATGAGAACGAAGATGTCGTTCTCGGCTGGCTGACAAATTAAGCCATTCTGCTTTCTCCCGGGTGGCCAGCGTGTCTGGCCACCCGTCTCCCCCCTTCTTGTTCTCTCCAATCGTAGCGTGGAAGTGAAACCCCGTGGATGTCGATCCTAAGCCCGAAGCCGTGGTTGAACTGTCGAACGTTTGGAAAGTGTTCGGCGAGCGCGCTTCCGAAACAGTGGAAGCCGCTAAGACAACTGGGCTCACCAAAGCAGAGGCGTTGGAGGAATTTGCCACCGTTATTGGTGTGCGTGATGCGAGCTTTTCCGTCGCGCGTGGTGAGATCTTTTGCATCATGGGTCTGTCCGGATCGGGCAAGTCGACCTTGGTTCGGCATGTCAACCGACTGATTGAACCGACCGCGGGTACGATCAAGGTGCTCGGCGAAGATGTCAGCGCGATGGGCAAAAAAGACTTGCGCGAAATGCGCTCGCGCCACATCGGTATGGTGTTTCAGCACATGGCGCTGATGCCCCACCGCTCCGTGCGCGAGAATGTGGCCTACCCACTTGAAATTCGCGGTGTGCCCAAGTCCCAACGTTGGGCAATCTCCGACCACACGCTTGGTCTGGTGGATTTGCAAGGCTATGAAGATCGCTTGCCCAGAGAGCTGTCGGGCGGCATGCAACAGCGCGTTGGTATCGCTCGGGCTCTGGCCTCTGATCCTGAAATCCTTTTGATGGATGAGCCGTTTTCTGCGCTTGACCCTCTGATCCGTTTGCAGCTTCAAGACCAGTTCAGCGCGCTTGTCTCGGAACTGAAAAAGACAACGCTGTTCATCACGCACGATTTGGATGAAGCGATCCGCATTGGTCATCGCATCGCGATCATGAAGGATGGTGTGATCGTCCAGATTGGTACGCCCGAAGAGATCGTGACCAATCCGGCAGACGATTATGTTCGTGAGTTTGTTCAGGGCATCTCGCGGCTCAAGCTTGTGAAGGCGCACTCCATCATGCAGCCGCTCAACGGCTATGACCGCTCGGCACTCGCTGATGCAAAACGCGCTTCCCACGACACCGATCTTGATACGCTCATTGACATGTCGGTCGACAGCGATGCGCCGGTGGTCGTCACCGAAGGCGACAGCGAGGTGGGCTACATTTCCAAAGCCACGCTTTTGCGCGGCATCCAAGGTGGGAAGTAGGGGATGGTGATGACCGATCAGGTAATGAAGAATGACCTCTCCGACCTTGATGCATCGAAAGCTTCAGCCGTTGCTGATGTGCAGGTTGATCGTGCTGCACTCGATCAATCCATAGCGGCATTCGTTGAGCGGAACCCTTCCTACTACCAACGCATCTTTCATAAGATTCATGACACGACTTCCGGCATACCGCTGACCTTCAACGCAGGGGCCGCGCTGTTAGGGCCGCTTTGGGCTGCCGCCCGTGGTGTATGGGGTATGTTCTGGGGCTTTTTGATCTTGGAGATCATTGCCTGGGTCCAGATCGGGCGAGGCACTTGGGGAGAGCTTGGCGCGGCTGATTTGCAGCAGGCCATAAGGCAGGAAACGCGCGCTCAAGAGTTTTTGGACAGAGCTGCTGCAGCGATCGCTCAAGGCGAGGATGGATCACGGTTTGAGACGCTGGGCACCAATTTGATGCGTGCCGCAGAACGTAGCCGTGACACGGCTGAAGCTGCTGCTGCTGACGCGGTGATGATCCTTATCTCCGGCATTGTTCTCCTGGTCTTGATCCGTGTTGTCCAAGGTGTTTGGAGCAACATCGCGTATGAAAAACAGTATTCTGCGTGGCGTGTCACGCCTGACCGCGTTCCGTCGGGCGTCAGCATGCTGTCTGCTGGTTTTGGTACGCTTTTGTTGATCGCCGTGATGCCTTTGACGGTCTACCGCTTCACGGTGGAGAACGTGCCCGATTTTCTGCTCGCGTTTCCAGCGACGCCGGAGCACTACACCGGCACAGCGCGATGGCTAGAAGGCCAAATCGATGCCGCGGCAACCGCTGGGTCCGGCACGTTTGATGGTATCGTGTTGGCGGTTCGCACGGTGCTCGACACCGTTTCTTTGGCTCTGATGGGTACCCCTTGGCCGGTGGTCATGATCGTCATTTGCGTTATCGCTTGGCGATCAGCAGGCCCGCGTGTGGCCATCTTTACCGCCGCCGCGCTCGCCTACATCGCCTTCCTTGGCTACTGGGAAATCGCCATGGAGACGGTGGCTTTGGTTGGCGCAGCGGTGGTTCTTTGTGTGGTTGTCGGTATCCCGTTGGGCATCTGGTTTGGTAAGTCTCTTCGCGCGTACAAGTTTGCTGAACCCGTGCTGGATCTGATGCAGACACTTCCAGCCTTTGTTTATCTCATTCCCATCATTGCCTTTTTCGGTACGGGCAATCCGCCTGGCATCTTGGCCACCATCATTTTTGGTATGCCACCGGTGATCCGTTTGACGGCGCTCGGCATTCGCGGTGTACCGGACAGCATCAAAGAGGCTGCATCAGCCTTTGGTGCGTCACGACGGCAGATTTTGCGTGATGTTGAGATACCGCTGGCGCTGCCGTCCATCATGACTGGTGTCAACCAGACCATCCTTATGTGCCTTTCTATGGTGGTGATCATTTCGCTGATTGGTGGCGGTGGGCTTGGCCAAGTGATCCTTGAAGCGCTTCAGTTCGCGGCCAAAGGGCCAGGTCTTCTGGGTGGTTTTGCCATTTTGTTTGTTGCCATGGTCATTGACCGCATCGTTCAGGGCGCTTTTCGACGCGCAGACCTGAAGACGTAGGACTTTCTTGCATGCCCGTTACCTACTTGAAGACGGCCGTGAAAACGGCTGAAACAGACCAATCTGACGTTCAGCAGACAGTGGCTGATATGCTCCACGCCATTGAAGGTGGCGGTGAGAAGGCTGCGACAGAGTACTGCCGAGCCTTTGACGGTTGGGATGGTGATATCGTTGCTGGGCGCGACATGATTGATGCTGCCATTGAACAGGTGCCGGATCAGCTGAAGAGTGATATTCGTTTCGCGCATGACAATATTGGCCGCTTTGCCGAAGCGCAGCGTTCGACCATTCAAGACTGCCAGATTGACGTCATCCCTGGTTTGACAGCAGGGCAGAGGCAAATACCGGTGTCGGCGGCAGGGTGCTATGTGCCTGGCGGGCGTTACAGCCATATCGCCTCAGCCATCATGACGATTACGACCGCCAAGGTTGCTGGCGTGCCGCACATCACTGCTTGCTCGCCACCCAAACCTGGTGCGGGCATTCCGGCTCCTATCCTCTTCACGATGGATCTCTGTGGCGCGGATGTGATCTTGAACATGGGCGGCGTTCAAGGCATCGCAGCAATGGCCTATGGCCTGTTTGGCTTGCCAAAGGCGGACATCTTGGTTGGTCCTGGCAATCAGTTCGTCGCTGAAGCCAAGCGGTTGCTGTTTGGACAAGTGGGCATCGACATGTTCGCTGGGCCGACTGATTCCATGGTGATCGCTGATGCCTCTGCTGATCCAACTGTGGTTGCGTGGGATTTGGTCGGTCAGGCTGAGCATGGCTACAATTCGCCGGTTTGGCTCGTGACCGATAGCGAGGCCCTGGCCAATCAGGTCAGAGCTCTCGTGCCCGGATTGATCGCCCAGCTGCCTAAGATCAACGCTCAAAACGCCGAGGCCGCTTGGCGAGACTATGCGGAAATCATCCTCTGTGTGGATCGCGACGAGATGGTGCAAACCGCCGATCGTTACGCGCCGGAGCACTTGCATGTACAGGCGAAGAATCTGGATTGGTGGCTTGAGAATCTATCGAGCTACGGCTCATTGTTTTTAGGTGAGGAGACCACTGTGGCCTTCGGTGACAAGGCTGCTGGCCCCAATCACGTGCTGCCAACGTCGGGCGCAGCGCGGTATACAGGTGGGCTTTCGGTTCACAAGTTCATGAAAACTGTCACCTGGCAGCGCGCTACGCGTGAAGGCGCCAAGCCCGTTGCCGAAGCCACAGCACGTATCTCCCGCCTTGAAGGCATGGAGGGGCATGCTAAGACGGCAGACATTCGCCTTGAGAAATACTTCCCTCAAGAAACTTTCGATCTTCGCGCGACCAGCTAGTCTGGGGGCTGTTCTTTGTTCTCCATCTTCAAGCCGCTCGCGGGCGGTTACAGCGGCTTGGCCTTGGCCGTTACGATTGCTCTGTGTGCCGGTTTTTTATCGGAGCACTATGGGGCGCCGGTCATGCTGTTTGCGTTGCTTGTTGGCATGGCGTTTAACTTCTTGGCCGACCACCCCAAATGCGCTGGTGGCATCACGTTCGCGTCGAAATCACTGTTGCGCATTGGCGTGGCGCTGCTTGGCTTTCGGCTCAGCCTCAGCGATGTGACAGCGCAAGGCTGGGAACCCGTTGCCGTGATCATTGGTCTGGTCGCGTTGACGCTGTTTAGCGGGGCGTTGCTGGCCCCCTTATTCAAGCGAAAGATTGCCTTCGGTATTCTGACCGGTGGTGCAACGGCCATCTGCGGTGCATCGGCTGCGCTGGCAATCTCCGCCGTTATGCCAAAACGCGACAATCTGGAGCGTGACACGCTGTTCACCGTGGTGGCTGTCACCACGCTGAGCACCGTCGCGATGGTGCTCTACCCATTGCTGTTTTCTGTGCTTGGTTTCAACGATGAGCAGGCGGGATTCCTGATCGGTGCGACGATCCATGATGTTGCGCAGGTGGTGGGTGCCGGTTTTTCGATCAGCGATGAAGCGGGCAATGTTGCCACGCTCACCAAATTGCAACGAGTCTTGCTCCTGCCAGTGGTCATTCTTGCGATCCTGCTCGCCACCCGCAAAAGCGACGGCGAAGGTGTAGGTATTCCACTGTTTGTGATCGCCTTCATCGTCTTCATGCTGATCAACTCAACGGGCGTATTGCCGCCAGCAATTGTTTCGTTCTTCGTTGAAGCGAGCCGCTGGATGCTGATCACGGCGATTGCCGCATTGGGGGTAAAAACCTCGCTTGGTGCCATGGTCAATCTTGGCGGTAATCATATCGCGTTGGTCGTTGCGCAAACCATTTTTTTGCTGGTCGCGGCTATCGCGGCCAAACTTCTTTTTTTGTGACCCACCCCAAAGGGAGACGCTTCTATGCCCGTAACCACCTTGATTGCTGATGGCGCGCCGCCAGCCGTTGGTCCGTACAGCCATGCCGCGCAGGCAGGCAATACGCTCTACATTTCTGGCTGTCTTGCGCTTGATGAGACAGGTACGTTTCTTGGTGGCGATGCGGCCGCACAGGCTCGCCAGGCGCTGAGCAATTTGGGCAAAGTGCTGGCCGCTGGTGGTCTTGGGCCGAGCGATGTTGCCAAAGCGGTGGTTTTTTTGACGGACATGGGCGATTTCGCTGCCGTCAACGCCGTTTATGCTGAGTTTTTCGGCGACCACAAGCCGGCGCGCTCGTGTATCGCGGTTGCCGCTCTACCTCTTGGAGCAACGGTTGAGATCGAAGCCGTCGCTGTCAAATAAAGACCGCTTACGATTACGTGGCGTGCCAGCACAGGCGCGCCACGCCAACACTTGCCTCAGCTTCATCGGCCTGCTCGACAGGCACACCCAAAAGTCGCTCGCGCATGGCGGTCCAGACAGGGTTCTTGGCGCCACCCCCTGCGGTGAAAACGCGCCTTGGAGCAGGGGAGCCGAGCTCTGTGAGCCGAGCATAGCCCTGCGCCTCAATGCGGGCGATGCTCTCCAACATGCCCTTGAGAAAGTCCACGTTGCTCTGTGGGCGCGGGTCGAGCCGCGGTGCTAGGTCTGGATCGTTGATCGGAAATCGTTCGCCGGGTCTCAGGAGCGGGTAGTAATCCAGTTCGCTTGGTGTTTTCGGATCGATCTGCGCGCTCAATGTGGCCAGCTCATCACGTTTGAAGAACGAAGCCAGCACGCCGCCGCCTGTGTTTGATGCACCTCCAGCCAGCCAGCTATCGCCAACTTTGTGGCTGTACACACCGCTCGCTGGATCATCGATACGCTTGTCGCTTAGCAGTTTGATGGCCAGTGTCGTGCCCAGCGATGTAACCGCATCGCCGGCATGCCGTGCGCCAGAGGCGAGAAACGCGGCGATGCTATCTGTGGTTCCAGCATGCAGTTGAAGCGCGGGTGAAAGCCCAAAGCGTACTGCGGTCTCAGCCCCCAACTTGCCAATTGCTGCTCCTGTTGGATGGACTGTCGGCAGCAAGGATAACGACACGCCCAGCGCATCAAACCAGCTTGGCCACGTTTGGTCGGCGGGGTCCCATCCGAGCTTTAAAGCGTTGTTATCGTCTGAGCCGAGCGAGGTGCCCGCAAGTTTTGCGGTGATGAAATCGGCTTGGTGCAAGAGGTGCTTTGCTTTGCCGTCTTTGTCGTGTGCTTGCAGGCGCAACATACGCGCCAAAGCTGATGAACTTCCACGTGTTATGGATGTCAGTTCAGCAAACTGGTCGATGCGTTCTGCTTCCTGAATGAACCCCGAGCTGTTGTACATTAGCGCGTGTGTGACGGGGGCTAGTTGGTCATCGACAAGAACCATCGACCCCGAGGTTCCATCGACCGCGGCGCGGCTAATACGGTGAGGGTCAATGCTCAAGCTTCGCAACTGTTGAACCTGATCGTCCAGCGCCCGTGCCACTGCATCCCACCAGGACATTGCGTCCTCATTCGAGGTTGGCGTGTGGCTTGCCGTGGCCGTTCCAATGACACCGCCAAAGCGATCAACGATCGCGGTGCGTACACCCGATGTTCCAATATCAATGCCCAGAGCGAAGTCGGATACGCCGTTGGTCATGCGCGTCGGGCTGCCAGTGCTTGGCGATACTTTTCCGCGTCCCAGTTGAGAAGCTCTGCTTCGGCCTCACTGCCGATGGCATTGGGATCCCAGTTTGCTGGCAGACGCGTTAGAACATCGCTGAGACACTGCGCCATAGCTTTTTGCGCGGGCGTGGCCTCCTTTCGGATGGCCAGGTCCTGGCCTTGGATGAGACAGGCTGGTGCGCCGTCAACTGGCTGTGTTGGTAAGGCAGGTCCAAGAAAAACGACATGATCAGGGTAATAAGACCCTTGAGTTGCGAGCGAAAAGAGCTGTGCATCGTGGGCCAACGCGCTGGTTTGAAGCCAAATGAAACCGTCTGGCGCGCTACCCTCCGGCGGTGAGCCATCTGCCAAAACTGGCATGGCCAGGCGTCTTTCCACTTCGCCCATCAAGGTGGCGACATCAGGCGCGCTGTCTCCTGCGACGATGAGACCGTGATTGCCAAGAACGAAGACTTGGACGCTGGGTGTCATCTTCGCGGCGATGGCCTCCGTTAAGGGCCGCCCTGGTTTGCAATAGGGCACGAAAGCGACCGGTAAGCCATCGAGCTTGCGTTTGGCCTCCGCAAAGCCTTGATCGCTGGTCGCATGGACAAGCGTTGCCACGGAGTGGGTGTGGGCCACGACTGGCCAGTCGATAAGGGCATGGAACGTTGTTTCAATAGAGGGCCGCAAGCCGCGTTCAGGATCCAGGATTGCGGCCTGGCATGTGCCATCGCCTGCACCTTTGGCCTCGGCAAGAGCGATGGCCCGATCGACTGCTACGAAAATGTCATCGTCAAGGGCGTTGGCAAGCTCTGTGCCGGATGCTTTGATCCAAAGTGTCTCGCCCAGTTTGATGGATGTGTTGCCGCCTGGTCCCTGAACGCGAAGCGGGTCGCCGCCGCAATCTGCCGATAGGTCCAAGAAGTCCTGTGGAAGGGGTGCTTGCTCACCCATGGGTTTCGTCCTCTCCGGCCAGATAATGGATGACATAGTCTGGCAATGGCGCGTTGTGTTCGCCTGCCAATTGGGTTGTGGCCGCCAATGCATCCCCAGTTTCAAAGGCGTCTGCGTGCAATCCTTTTGTCACGAAAACCGTTTTCCAACCGGCGCTGGTGCCGCCTGCTACATCATGCTCCAGAGAGTCCCCAACCATCAGAGTGGATGAGGGTGCAGCGTCCAGAGCTTTGGTGAGGGCATCGAAAACGGGCCGATGGGGTTTGCCGTAGAAAGCGACTTTCCCGCCCGCTTCGCTGTAAGCGTGGGCGAGAGCGCCTGGTGAAAGCTGCACCACACCATCTGCGCGTGGTGAGCCGCGATCCGGGTTGGTGCAGTAAAGGGGCAGGCCACGGCTGCGCGCTTGATCCAGGATGGCCCGTTCATCTGAACCATCTCCACCTTCTGGCATGCCCATCAGAAGAATGGCGTCGGCATTCTCTAGCGTATCGGTCCAGTTAACGGTGAGGTTGTCAGCCCATTTTTGAGCATCGCCCGGTTGGGATGTGATCGCGAACAGGCGGCCGGGGTCGACCCGTTGTTTTTGCACATCCTGCCAAAACGCCTCACCAGATGTCATGACCTCGACGAAGAGGTGTGCTGGCAAACCCATTGCTTCGATACGCGCACGATTGGGCTGCGCTCGTTTGCCTGAATTGGAAAGGACGGCCAGTTTCTTGCCCGCTGCGGCGAGCGCCACAATTGCCTCAGCCGCGCCAGGGTAGGGGGTGGAGCCGTTGTGCAGCACCCCCCATTGATCGAATACCACAGCATCGCATTGATCGGCCACGGCCATCAGGCTGTCGATGATGTGCATAAGAGGTGATCAGTCCGGTGTTGGTGGCACAAGGCCTGCAATATATGCCTCAACATCCGCTTTAGGCATAGCCGGTGCAGATTTATCGACTGTTCCTGCCGGCATGTCGCCAAAATAGAATTGGTAGCCAGGGATCACTTGGCGACGCTTGCGCAACGGCATGCCTTCGTATGGGAACACGTCTGAGCGTTCATTGGCCACCTTATCATGGCAAGCCAGCACATAGTCAGCACGTTTGTCCAACTCTTCGACGGACTTCCAACCTTCGAACGAATTCACAAACCGTGCAGGCACCCAATAGCGCCAGCCTTCGGCGGGATTGGGCTCCAAATTGCGTTCCTGGAAGATGGCGTCACCGGCAACGACGATATCACCGGCTGATGTGGCAACGGTCACGGCCATATGACCCACAGAGTGTCCAGGTGTGTGGAACATGGTGATGCCGGGGAGAACCTCGCACTCATCCTCCACGGCCTCAAAGACGCAGCCAGCATAGGCGGGCTCAATGCCCAGGTAACCTGACTCATAGGTTCGGTAGTAGAGGGGGAGCGGGTTGTAGGCCATTTCGATCTCGGCCTTCGGCGCGATGTAGCGCGCGTTTTTGAACTCTTTCATGTTCTGCACATGGTCCCAGTGCAGATGGGTAAACACGATGGCGTCGATCTCGTCAGGGTGCACACCAAGCTTTTGCTCCAGATGCTCGTGCACCTGTAGGCAGCCGCGCTTGTCGCACTTGTGGTGATATTTTGTGGCACGCTCTTCATCACAGAGGCCGGTATCGATGAGAATCTTGTGCTCGCCGGTGTCCACATAGTGACAATAGACTGGGTTCCAGATCTTCTGACCCGCTGGGCCCTTCCAGAAAATGTAAGTACCGAGGTCTGCTTCGAGCCAGCCGGTGTTGATAGGATAAATTTTTGTCTGTTGAATGCCCATGCTACTCCGCTCCGGCTGTTGGTGCGGCCATTTGTATACAAAGATTTATATCTGTCTACAGTTCAGGGCAAAAATGACGAAAATTTACGCCATTCCGTGACCTAGTTGGCTGCCAGCACCCGCATGAAGCTTTCTTCCATATGTTTGCGCATATAGTCGAAAGCGTCGTTTGAGTTCGCAGAAAAGATTTTTTCGAGCAGTTCATCATGACTTTTCGCCGAGGCTAGCAAATCGGCTTTGGTGGCAAACTTCTTGGCTCGGAATGGCCCTGTGCGGCGGCGAAAATCGGATGCCATCTGCTGGATATAGGGATTGCCGGTGGCGCGATAGATGGCGTAGTGCAGCGCTTCATTGGCACGAAGGTAGCCGGGAAAATCACCGGCATTGGCGGCTTCATGGCATCGCGCTTGGGCCTCTTCCATTTGAGAGCGCGCCAGCAGTGTCAGGCGCTGCGCAACCAAACGTGCACACAAAGCTTCTATTTCATGCATGGCCTCAAACATCTGGGCCAACTCTTCGCGTGTATACTGTGCGACCCGCGCCCCGCGCCCTTCACCGGTTTCCAGGACACCTTGGGCTGTCAGACGACCTAGTGCTTCTCGGACGGGTGTACGCGAGGCGCCAAAGCGTTCGGCAAGTCGTGTTTCATCAAGGCGTTCGCCAGGTGTGATCTGGCCAGCAGCAATTTCATCCAACAGGGCTGTTTCGATCTTTTGCGCGACGCTGACGCGGCTACGTTGGGTCACCGAACTCATGAATTGGCTCTCCTTTGCACCCAGGCGTAGCGTATGCGGGGGCAAAAAACAACGATCTCGCCAATTTGTATGTTTTTGATTGCTTTTGTATACAAAGTATGCGTTGCTGGTTGAACTGGGAGAAAAGAAGAGCTGAAATGCCTGAAATCCGGTTGGAAAATCTGCGCAAGGCTTACGGCCCTGTCACTGTGATTGAGAATCTGAACCTCACCATGGACGATGGTGAGTTCACCGTCCTTGTCGGGCCCTCGGGGTGCGGCAAGTCCACGACATTGCGCATGATTGCGGGCTTGGAATCAGTCACTGGTGGTTCGATTTCCATCGGTGATCGTGACGTGACGCGGCTTGATCCCAAAGATCGTGATCTGGCGATGGTGTTCCAGGATTATGCGCTCTACCCGCATATGAATGTCGCTAAGAACATGTCGTTTGCGCTCCGCTTGGCGCGCTACCCAAAGGCTGAGATTGACTCACGGGTTAAGGAGGTTGCGGTCACCCTTGGCCTTGATCAGCACCTTGATCGTCGTCCCGGCGAACTGTCGGGTGGGCAACGCCAACGCGTGGCGATGGGCCGGGCGCTCGTGCGTGATGCGTCTACTTTCCTTTTCGACGAGCCACTTTCCAACCTAGATGCCAAGTTGCGCGGCCAGATGCGCGCCGAGCTGGCATTGATGAGCAAGCGCATTCAAAAGAACATGGTCTATGTGACCCATGATCAGATCGAGGCGATGACGCTGGGCGATAAGATCGTGGTCATGCGTGGTGGAGAGATCATGCAGGCGGGCACGCCGGAAGAACTTTACCGCCGTCCTGCCAACCGCTTTGTTGCTGGGTTCATCGGCTCACCAACCATGAACTTTTTGAGCGCGGAACTGCAACAGGAAGGTGATGCGCTTTTTGTCAGTGGACCGGGCTTCCAAATTCCGCTTTCCCCCGAGCGTACACAAAGCCTGGATGGCCGTAAGGACCGGTCTGTCCAGCTTGGAATCCGCCCTTCCGCTTTCGCCGAAGACGATGGCTCAGGCTCTCTGACGTTGCCCATTGTGTTGTCGGAGTACATTGGGGCGCAGTCGGTTCTGATGTCTGAGCTTGGCGGCCAATCCATCCAAATTGAAATTTCCACCGCAGCGCCGATCCCCGCTGGCGAGTCGCGCTCGTTCCGTATCGACAATGAGGAGTTGCACCTCTTCGATCCGCAGACTGAAGCGGCGCTCTGACGCGCCGCTGCAAACCGGCCAAAAGGCCATCATCATCCTTGGGAGGAACAAGATGAAATTGATTAAGACAATAGCCCTGGCGGCGCTTGTCGGCACTGCGATCAGCAGCGCCCCAGCGCTCGCGCAGATGCCCGCAGCTGTCTACGAGCCCTATCAGGACGTAACGCTTGTGGTGAACTTCCCTGCGCACCCGCACTATGATGCTGCGATGCGTGTGTTGCCGCTGTTCACGGAAGAAACCGGCATCGAAGTTGAAGTGGATCAGCTGCAATATCTTCGCATGCGTGAGCGCCAAACATTGGAGCTTACGCAGGATGAGGGCGATTACGACCTGATCGCCTATGTTGTGTTCTCAAAAGCCGACTATGTGTTTGCCGATCAGCTGCACAATCTTGCACGGTTCTTTATGGATCCCTCGCTTGCTGATCCGAACTACAACCCCGATGACTTGATCGATGGCTATGTGCAGAACATTGGCGTTGCCGGTGGCACCAAAGGCTATTTGCCTGGGCCAACGGGATCGCTGTTCGGTATTCCGTTCGGATCGGAAACGTCGGTGCTTGGCTATCGCACTGACATTTTCGAGGAACATGGGCTTGAGGTTCCAGAGACCTATGAGGAACTTCTGGAACTTGCCTGCCTAATCCCTGAGCTAGAGCCTGGTATGGGTGGTCTAGCGTCCCGTGCGGCGTCTGGTCACCAAGCAAGCCATGCCTATCTGTTGCACCTCAATCCGCTGGGTGGCGGCATCTTTGATGACAATTGGGAGCCAATCGTCAACAACGCGCAGGGCGTGGAAGCGGCTGAAGCACTGAAGAGCATTGTCGATTGCGGCATCGAAGGTTCAACAACCTTTGGCCCGTCCGAAGCTGCGGCGGCGTTTGCCCAGGGCCAATATGGTATGTTCCTGGACTCCATTGCCTTTGCTGCTGGATTTGAAGATCCGTCGCGTTCCACAATTGCTGGCAATGTTGGCTGGGCGATGCATCCCATGGGTGTTGAGCGTGCCTCCCAGACCGGTGGTTTTGGCCTCGCAATCCCCCGCAACGCGCCAAATGCTGAAGCAGCGTTCTTGCTGATGCAGTGGCTAACCAGCCCGCGGATTGATCTGATGATCGCCATGGAAGGCGGAAACCCATCGCGGTTCTCCACCTACCAAGATGCGGCGCTTAATGAGCGCTTCCCTTACTCGGCAACCTTTGGTGAGGCCCTGCGCTTTGCCGATCCAGACTGGCGTCCGATCATCCCAACCTGGGGTGAGATCAACGCTGATCTCGGCACAACGCTGAGCCAGGTTTTGACTGAAGGTGTTGATATTCAAGAAGCACTGGATGGCGTTGCAGAACGCGCGCGTGGGATCATGGATGAGGCCGGCTACTACGCCTGGCAGTAAACCACCCCAACTTGCGGCGGGCCGATCCATCGGCCCGCCGCTTCCACGGTTTTGAAGGTTCGGCTCAACGCTTATGAACATCCAAGCTGCCAATCGGCTCACGCCCTACATGTTCCTGGCACCAGCGGCTGCGGTGATGATCATCGCTCTGCTCTACCCAATTGGCTACATGGTCTATGCGAGCTTTCTGGATTGGAACCCGAGCCAACGTATTGGTGAGGCCGAGTTCATTGGCCTACGTAACTATATAAACCTCTGGAATTCCGACAGTTTCTGGGAAAGCTTCTGGGTGACCATCAGGTTCGCAGCGCTGGTTGTTTCCTTAGAAATGTTCCTTGGCGTTGGACTGGCTTTGCTGCTTGATCGCCAATTGCGTGGCATGGCGGTTTTGCGCACCATCTTCATTCTTCCGATGATGATTGCGCCGATCGTGGTCGGTCTGATGTGGCGCTACATGTATCACCCGCAGGTGGGCGTGTTTAACCGCTGGCTGAATGATCTCGGCTTCGATACCATTCCCTTTCTTGGCGATAGCAGCTGGGCGTTTGCATCGATTGTCATTGCCGATATCTGGCAATGGACACCTTTTATCTTCATTCTGGCTCTAGCGGCCCTTCAGTCATTGCCATCCTCGGCCTTAGAAGCTGCGCGAGTCGATGGCGCGACGGGTTGGCAGCAGATCCTCTACATCAAGCTCCCCTTAATGATGCCGGTGCTTATCGTGACCTGCTTGTTGCGGTTGATTGATGCCTTCAAGGTGCTTGAGGTTATCTTGGTGATGACCAATGGCGGGCCGGGGCTTTCAACGGAAATTTTGGCCTTGCGCATATCGCGCACCGCATCAGAGTTCCGGCAGCTTGGCGAGGCCGCGGCGATGTCGAACTATTTGCTCATCTTGCTGATGATTATAACGGCTGTGATGTTTGTTTATACCCGACTTAACGATGCCCGGCTTGCCCGTATACGTGCGGCTGGCGCCAGAGCCGCCCAGGCGGAAGAGGAGGCGGTGTAACATGTCGCAGGGACACATCGAAAACCGCACTAACCCCGCCTTTTACGTGCTGCTCATCTGCTTGGTGGTGATGTCTGCTGGGCCAATCGTGCTGATGCTTGCCAACTCGTTCAAGCTCAACGTCGACATTACCTCGCCCACTGCGAGCCTGTTCTTCATGCCAACGCTGCAAAATTATGAGACAGCGTTGTGCGAGTTCCTTCCCTATGATCCGGAGCATTTGCGCCGCTGCGACCCAACGTTTGGCCGTGCGCTGGTTAACTCGCTGATCATCTCTTTGGTTTCGACCGCGCTCACTTTGGTGCTTGGGTGTATGGCCGCCTACGCGATTGTGCGGTTCCGTTTCATGGGGCGCGATGCGGCAAGCTTCACCACGCTCATCATGCGTATGGTGCCGCCTGCGGTACTTCTGGTGCCAGTATTTGGCATCTGGAACGAGCAATTTGGCCTGGATGGAACGCGTTCCGGCATCATCTTGGTCTATGTGGCGATGAACTTGCCGTTTGTGATCTGGATTTTGCAGAGCTTCATCGTGCAGGTGCCGATCCAGCTGGAAGAGGCCGCACGAATTGACGGGGCAGGGCCGTTTCGGGTGTTCTTTCTGGTGGTGTTGCCTTTGATCAAACCAGGGCTGGCTGCGGCAGCGATTTTTACCTTCCGCGTGGCGTGGAATGAGTTTCTGCTCGCCAATGCGCTTTCCGATCGCAACTCGCGAACGGTTCCGGTGACCATTGTGAATTCGATCACCGAGTACAATATCGACTGGGGAGTCATCATGGCGACTGGGATGTTGCTTGCCATCCCCCCAATCCTCTTCACATTTTTCGCCTCGCGTCAGATCATCACCGGTATGACCGCGGGTGCTGTGAAGGGTTAGCGTTGATGGGCTGTTCCGTCCTGCTTCTGGCGACGATGGAAACCAAGCATGAGGCCATCGCCTACTTCAAGAAGGCGATGGATCGACACGATGTTCAGTGTCATGTGCTTGATCTGTCGTTGAATGCGCATGGTGAAGTTCTCTCCGGCGAGCGCAAGCTGCAATCCATGGCCGACGTGGCCAGCAATGCCTTGGTTCTTGCACGCGAAGCGATTGAAGCCGGCGCCACCGCTGCGGTTTCCATTGGCGGCGGAACAGGCGGAGAGATCGCGCTGCAAGTGATGCGCGGCATGCCGTTTGCGTTTCCCAAAATGCTTGTCACCACCCTTCCATTCGATCCGCGCTATGCGTTGGCTGATAACGCCATTGTTGTGGTGCCAACGCTGGCTGATGTCTGCGGTATCAATGCAGCGCTGCGCCAAGCGCTTGAAAACGCTGCGGCTATGCTGGCCGGTCTTTGCCAAACCTCCAGCACACTCCCTCACGTTTCTAACAATCCTTCCGTTGGCATCACGGCGTTGGGGGCCACGAGTGGCTGCGGTGATGGCTTGGTGGGTGCATTGAAGGCAGCAGGCCAAGAGGCCACTGTCTTTCATGCCAATGGGTTTGGTGGAGCTGCTTATGCGCGTTTTGCGCGTTGTGGCACCTTCCACTCCGTTGTCGACATGACCTTGCATGAGCTGACCCGCATTCATGTGGCCGGTGCACATGTTGAGATGCCTGATCGGCTTACGGCCGCGCGCGATGCTAGTGTGCCGCAAGTCTTACTGCCAGGTGGGTTGAATTTTATCGGGCTGGGCGAGTTGGCGCTGGTGCCACCGGCCTATCTTGAGCGCCCGCACTATCAGCATACCGGCTTTTTTACTCATGTTCAGCTGACCGAAGACGAAATGGCGTTGGTCGCTGAAAAACTTGCCGACAGTCTCAATGCTTCAAATGCGCCTGTTTCACTTCTCGTGCCTATGGGGGGCTTCTCCCATCAAGACGCGCCCGGTGGCGCGATCGAGTCACCCCAGCTTCGTCACGTGTTTCTTGATGTCATGCGCCAGCGCCTGTCGTCGTCCGTGACGGTGCACGCGTTTGACCATCACATCAATGAACCCGAAACGGTGCAGGCCATTATGGACGCGTTGCGTCCTCATCTGCCTGCCCGCGATACGATCCCCCATGAAGGAGCCCCCCATGTCCGCGCAAAAGCCTGACGCTAGCGAACTTGAAGCTAAGAAGGATGCGTTGATTGCCACTGCGCGCCGCTGTTTTGAGCGCGGTTTGCAAACCAATGCCGGGGGTAACCTTTCGGTTCGCTTGGCCTCGGTAGAAGCCATTGTCATCAAGCCATCTGGGGTTGGATTTGCTGAATGCACCCGAGACAATCTTCAAGTGGCTTATCTCGATGGAACGCTGGAACCGTCGGCGTTCAAGCCGTCCAAAGACCTGGATTTCCACGTTGACCTTTACCGTATCCGCCCCGACATCAACGCCATTGTTCACTGCCATAGCCCATGGGCCACAGGGTATGCATCTGCCGGTATTGAGATACCGTGTTTGACCGTGCAGACGATTGAGAAGATCGGGCGCATGCCGTTAATCCCACTGTCAGCAAACGGTGGACCGCAGACTGATGTGGAGATCTCTCCGGTTTTTCGCGATGCGTCTATCCGTGCAGCTGTGCTTGCCAATCACGGTACCATCGGTGTGGGCAAAACGCTGATGGCGGCGCAATATCTTGCTGAAATCATTGAAGAAACAGCGCACATTGCTTTCGTTCGTGACGCGTTGATGGCCGCTCATGGTAAAACGCTAGCAGACCTGCCTCGCTATGGAACAGCCAAGGAGGCTGCTGCCGCTCTCTGACATCATTTGTTGCTTCCTCGTTTGGTCGAAACCGATTTCGCTTCACCCGCTTCGCTCGATATGTAACTGTTGCCTGAGGTCATTCTCTATCCCTTAGGTCTGGTTGATGAACCAATCCCCGCAGCATGCGTCCTTCCGCACACGATGCGATCAGTGTGCCATCCACAATCGAGCCATTTGCAGTCGTGCTTCATCCGCTGCCGCGCAAGAGCTGCAAAGCTTAAGCCGCATTCGCCGTTTTTCTGCCGGTCAGGTGATCATAGGAGAACGGACGCAAAGCGGATTTCTCGGCAACGTTGTCTCGGGCATGGTGAAGCTGTGTAAGACTTCTGGAAGATGGTCGACAGCAGGTGGTTGGTTTGCTGTTTCCATCAGATTTTTTCGGCCGCCCGTTTGAAGAGCAGTCGCCATTTTCTTTTGAGGCGGCGACGGATGTTGAGATCTGTGTCTTTGAACGCCAAGCCTTTCAGAGTCTCCTGGAACGGTTCCCAGAGGTGGAACACGAGCTGCTTGTTCAGGTGCTCACAGAGCTGGATGCTGCTCGTGAGTGGATGGTGCTGCTCGGTTGCCAAAGTGCTCGCGAGAAGGTGGCCAGTTTTCTTTTGATGTTGCTGCGCCGCTCAACACTCATTGGTTGCGAAAAAGCAGGCAAACCTGACGCACCCATTGTGACCTTTCCCGTAAGTCGCAGAGATGTTGCGCTTTATCTCGGTACGACCCCTGAGACGGTGTCTCGACAGGTTCAGTGGATGTCGCGCAATAACATCATCAAGATCATTGATGGGCAGACATTCGAGATCACCAATCCGCAAAAACTGGCGCTTACGGCGGCGCGCGAGGAATGGCTGGATCAGCTCAGCGCTTGAGCTGATCCAGTTTGGAGGAGGCTATCCGCCCGCCTTTTCGGCCTCTGCAACATTGGCTTTGACGGCCAGGAAGCTGTCGGGTGTGACTGATATGCTGTCGATCCCAGCTTCTACGAGAAACTTCGCAAACGTCGGATCGTTGCTCGGTGCTTGGCCACACAGGCCGACTTTCGCACCGGATTTATGCGCGCGCTCAATGACCGTTTGGATCATCCATTTGACGGCTGGGTTTTGCTCTTCAAAAACGCCCGATAGGTGTTCATTGTCGCGATCAACGCCGAGGGTTAGTTGGGTCAGGTCATTGGAACCGATGGAGAATCCCGAGAAACGCTTGGCAAACTCTTCGGCCATGATGACGTTGGACGGCACCTCGCACATCACATAGATGTCGAGCCCATTTTGACCGCTTTTCAGACCGTTGTCTTCCATCACCTTAAGCACAAGATCGGCCTCTTCAGGTGTGCGGCAGAAGGGAATCATCACCAACACATTGGTGAAGCCAAGGTCCTCTCTCAGGTGTTTGATGGCTTGGCATTCGAGCGCAAAGCCGTTGCGATAGATGTCGGCATAGTAGCGAGAGGCGCCGCGCAGGCCAATCATCGGGTTCTCTTCATCTGGCTCAAAGGCCGAACCGCCGAGCAGTTTGGCGTACTCATTGGTTTTGAAGTCGCTCATCCGCACGATCACCGGGTTGGGGTGCGCGACTGCTGCAATCCGCGACAGTCCCCGTGCCAGCGTTTCGACAAAGTAGTGTTTTTTGTCTTCATAGCCTCGGGTGAGGGCTTCGATCTCATGTTTGTCATGATCATCATGCAGCCTATCAAAGGTGACCAGCGCCATCGGGTGTACCTGGACTGCGGAATTGACCACGAACTCCATACGCGCCAGGCCGACACCATCAAACGGCAAGCGCCACCAGCGGAACGCTGAAGCCGGGTTGGCGAGGTTCAGCATGATTTTGGTTTTGGTATCGGGCACGTGGTCGAGCGCGATATCTTCAACATCGAAATCCAGGTAACCCTGGTAGATGTCACCCTGTTCTCCACCGGCGCAGGAAATTGTCACCTTTTGCTTGTCATGTAGGATGTGCGTGGCATCGCCCGTGCCCACGATGGCAGGGATGCCAAGCTCTCGGCTCACGATGGCGGCATGCGAGGTGCGGCCACCATGGTCGGTGATGATCGCCGCTGCACGCTTCATGATCGGCACCCAGTCAGGGTCCGTTGTTGACGTGACGAGCACCGATCCATCCACAAATTGCTCGATATCCTGCGCGCTCTCGATGATGCAGATCGGGCCCTGCGTGATCGCGTTGCCAACGCTCAAGCCGCTTAGGATTGGTGTGTCATCGGTTTTCAGGGTGAAGTTTTTCATCACCTGCTGGTCGGCACGCGACTGCACGGTCTCTGGACGCGCTTGAACGATGTAGAGTTCGCCGGTCTCTCCATCCTTGGCCCACTCCATATCCATGGGCTGGCCGTAATGCTTTTCGATGATGCTCGCTTGGCAAGCGAGATCTACAATGTCCTTGTCTTCAAGCACAAAGCTCTGCTGCTCGCGTTTTGACGTTGGTACATTGATTGTTTCGCCGCCTTCTTGGCCGGCGTAGATCATTTTTTGCTCTTTCTCACCCAACCGCTTTTCAACGATGGGGCTAAGCGATGTGTCGTTCAAGAAGGGTTTGAAAACCTGATACTCGTCGGGATTGACGGCGCCCTGAACGACGTTCTCGCCGAGGCCCCAGGCAGCATTGATCAGCACCACTTTGTCAAAACCGGTTTCGGTATCGATCGAAAACATTACGCCGGAACCGCCAATATCGGAGCGAACCATCAACTGAACGCCGACGGACAGCGCGACCTTTTGATGGTCAAACCCTTTCATTGTCCGGTACATGATCGCGCGATCGGTGAAGAGCGAGGCATAGCATCGCCGACAGGTGGCCAGCAGCGCATCGGCTCCGCGCACATTGAGAAAGGTTTCTTGTTGCCCGGCGAAGCTCGCGTCTGGCAAATCCTCAGCGGTGGCGCTGGAACGAACCGCGACAGACAGTTCATCAGCGCCGGTTCGTTCTCTCAACTCCTCGTAGTGGGCCACGATATCGTTGCGCAGATCCTCTGGCCAATCCCCAGCTGTAAAAGCTTTTCGGATGTGCGTGCCAGCCTCTTGAAGCGTCATTTCTTTGGTTGAAAGATGGTTCAGCGTTTCATCGAGCACTTGGTCCAGGCCGTTGTGTTTGACGAAACCGCGGAAAGCGTCGGCTGTGGTTGCAAAGCCTGGCGGCACTTGGATGCCGGCGCTGCCCAACTGCTGGACCATCTCGCCGAGCGAGGAGTTTTTGCCGCCAACCAAGCCGACATCGCCGCGCGACAGTGTATCAAACCAGATGATGTTTTTCGTGCTCATGGCGTTTCCTCTATGCCGCTTTGTGGGCGTGTTGTTGGGTGTTGTTGGAAGAAGTCAGATTGCGAAAAGCCCTATCCCCACTGGCCCGCCAGCGCTCGTAGCGCATCGGTACGGCTGAGTTGGCCGACCAGCTTGCCGCCTTCCATCACGGGGAAGCGGCGGTAGGGTTTTTCGATGAAAAGGTTGGTGGCACGGATGATGTCCATGCTGGCTTCGATGGTCATCACTGGGTGACTCATATAGGCGTCCACGCGACCGCCCCAGTCGCGGTAGTAGCTCGCGTCGAGCGCTGCTTTGAGGCAGTCACGCTTCGTTAGAACGCCCACCAAAAAGCTGTCGGAATCCAGCACCGGTGCACCCGATATTTTGCGCTCGAGCAGGATGGTCATGGCGCGGTTGATTTCCATCTGTGGAGTCAGCGTCACCAAGTCACGTGACATGAAGTCGGCCACAAGCGGCAAGGCATCGGCGCGGCTCATGGTTCTTGCTCCAACAGTTTGCGGTTGGGGCAGATGGCGCACTCAATGTCTTTGAGGCAGGCAACACCGCCGCAGGACCCTTCGATAGGTTTGCGGCCTCCCATGACGCCAATGGCTAACCCAAGGATGGCCAGGGCAAACGCTGCAAACGTGAAAAGAAAAACCATCACTACCCCCTACGCCACGACATGGTCGGCGAAGCTGCCGGTCATGGTTTCTGTGAGGCCGTTTTCGCTGTGCGCCAGAAAGAGTGCTGACACGCCAAGTTCCGATGCTCGCGCGACCCCACGTTGATGACCGAGAACGGCAAAGGCTGTGGCAAGAGCGTCCGCTTCTATGGCGGTAGGTGCGAGTACCGAGACGGACGCCAGATCGTTGTTTGCAGGTCTTTGACCAGTTGGATCGATCAGGTGGCTGAGTTGAACACGTCCGCGAAAACCCTGCGGCGCATGGCCAGAGCTTGCTAGTGCTAGCTGTCGCAGCATGACAACACGATAGGCGCGCAGCGTGTCTGCGCCTGGATGCTCAATCGCGACCTGCCATGGGCGCCCTGAAGGGTGATGCCCAAGCATGGTAACCTCTCCTCCCACCTCGATCAGTGCGTTGGTTACACCCTCGAGACGTAGCAACGTTTTGATCTGATCAAGCGCGTGACCTTTGGCGATGCCGCAAAGGTCAAGGGTCAAATCAGCGTTTGCTTTGCGGATCGCATCAGCTTGAACTGCGACCTGTGTATATGACCCAGCACCACCTTCGATGGGGCCAAATCCAAAGCGGGCCACAGCCGGACCGACGGTTGGATCGAACGCGCCGTCTGTTAGATTGGCCACGTTGAGGCTCTCGGCGACCACATGGCAGACCTCTTGAGGTAAAGTCTGCCAATCTGTCGAGCGAAGCCGGTTGAAGCCCGAGATGACGGAGTCATCGCGCCAAGGCGACATGAGGAAATCGACGTTCTGAAGGACGGCCTCGATGGCTGGTCTGAAATGGCGTTCATCCGCAGATGTTCCGCTTGTCATGCGCCAAGTGCTACCGAATGCGTGGCCGCCAAAAGTGTGCGTGGCGGTATAGGCAGGCCTCGGTATGCCAAACCCGAGAAGTGTGCCGGACAGAGCGCTACCTGCGATGAAACTGCGTCGTGTGACCGGCATCGCTAGACTCCAAAGTCGTCGTTGAAGATGTGATCGCGGTCGACGCCGAGATCATCGAGCATCTGGAAAACTGCACGGATCATGAGAGGTGGGCCGCAGAGGTAGTATTCGCACTCTTCTGGTGCTGGATGGTCGCGCAGATAGCGTTCCAACGCGACTTGATGGACAAAACCGATCGCGCCTTGCCAGTCATCTTCCGGCTGCGGATCAGAAAGGGCGACCGTCCACTCAAATGTCTCATGAGCGTCGGCGAGTGCATTTAACTCGTCCACGTAGAGCAGTTCAGCCTTGCTGCGGGCGCCATACCAGAAGGTCATTTTGCGCCCGCTCTTGGTGATGCCCAGCTGCTCGTGGATGAGCGCGCGCAACGGCGCCATGCCAACACCGCCGCCAATGAACACCATCTCTTTGTCGGTGGGTTGGGCGCGAAAGGTTCCGAAGGGACCGGATGTTGTCACCGTCTGGCCAGGTTTCAGGTTAAACAGCCAGGACGAGACGATCCCCGGTGGTGCGTCAGGTTCTGACGGCGGTGGCAGTGCCAACCGGATGTTCAGCACCACACGCCGCGCTGCCGTGTCTTCCGGTCTGTTGGAGATGGAGTAGGCCCGGGTAACCTCCTCGGTGCTTTCCACGGACAGTGACCGCAGAGCGTGCCAGGCTGCGCTGTGCTCTTCAGGTGTGTCGATGGCGCTGTAGTTCAGCGTGTAGGGCGGCGCTGTTACTTGGACGTAAGAGCCCGCAACGATGGCCGCATCGAAATGATCTGGCAGTTGCAACACAATTTCCCGGATAAGGGGAGTGAGTGCCGTGACCGAGTGGACGGTGCATGTGTAGCTGGTCGCGCCGACCCATTCTTGCGGGGCTTCAACTGCCATATCGTCCCGCAGCGTGACCTGGCAAGCCAGATGCACGCCCTGGCGTCGGTCGGCGTTGGACAGATGCGCAACTTCCACGGGAAGGTAAGATTGATCCTCATCGAGCACCGTTACTCGACAAAGGCCGCATGTTCCGGCGCCGGCGCAAGCGGAGGGCACGAGCACATCGTGATCGTGCAGGGCTGTCAGCAGTTTTTGCCCCGTTTTGACGTCAAAATCGGTGGCGCCATTGACGGTCAAAACTGCGGGTTGTGACGGCATCAGAACGCCGCGGGCAACCATCACCATGGCTGTCAGAAGCAAGACCACACAGACAATGAGAAACGTGCCGAAAAGGATGACGCTCATGGCGTAACCCCGGCGAAGGCTGAGAAGCCTAAAGACATCAAACCTGTCACGATGAAGGCAATACCAAGGCCTTGAAGGCCTGCGGGTATGTTGGCGTACTTCAGCCGTTCGCGGATCGCGGCAAAGGTGATGATGGCCAGCGCCCAACCGAAGCCACTGCCAAAGCCGTAGACCACCGATTCTGTGAAATCATATTGCCGTTCAACCATGAACAGGCTGCCACCCAAGATGGCGCAATTGACTGTGATGAGGGGTAAGAAAACGCCCAGCGCATTGTAGAGCGCTGGCACATAGCGATCGAGCGTCATCTCAAGCACTTGGACGAAGGCGGCAATCACCCCGATGAAAGCGATCAGCTTGAGAAAGGTGAGGTCCATCTCCGGCAAGCCGAGAAAGCCCCACGCGCCCTCAACGAGCAGGCCATTGAAGATGAGATTGTTGAGGGGGACAGTCAGCGTTTGCACCGCAATGACGGCTATCCCAAGGCCAAACGCTGTCTCAAAGCGTTCCGATACAGCCAGGAACGTGCACACCCCTAGAAAGAACGAGAGAGCGAGGTTTTCCTGGAAAATGGCGGCCAGAAGCAGATCGGTCATGATCGTCCTCCGGCAGACTTTAGCGATGGGTGCAGTTTGAACTTTGGCGCTTCTACTTGTGCCGTCCAGCGCGTGCGGATTGCCCAGATTAACAAGCCGATGATGAAGAAGGCAGCAGGAGCCAGTTGCATCAGGCCAAGGGGCTCAAACCAACCGCCATCAGCTACTGTGACCAAGACCGTTTGGCCAAACAGGGTGCCTGCGCCAAGAAGTTCGCGGGTGCCGCCAACCAACAGCAGGATCAGGCTGTAGCCCAAACCGTTGCCGAGCCCATCCAAGACTGACGGTCCGATAGGATTGCGCATCGCGAACGACTCTGCACGTCCCAGCACCAGGCAATTGGTGACAATCAGGCCGACAAAGACAGATAATTGCTGGCTGATCTCAAACGCGAAGGCTTGCATCAACTCATCGATCACAATCACGAGCGAGGCGATGATTGTAATTTGAATGATAAGGCGAATGCTGTTTGGTATGTGGTGGCGGATAAGGCTGATGACGGCGGACGCCATACAGAGAACAGCCGTCAATGCGACGGACATCATGGCTGCTGTGGTGAGCGACGTTGTCACCGCCAAAGCTGAGCAGATGCCCAGGATCTGCAACGTAACAGGGTTTTCTTTCACCAAAGGCGTGGTGAGGTGGTGGGTCCAGCGCGCCATCTACAAGCCCTCCTCAGCCAAGCGATCCAGGAAAGGACCGTAGCCATCAGGACCCATCCAGAACTGGAGAGCGAACATCACGCCGTCACCGGTGCGTGTTGCGCCGGATATGCCATCGACCTCATGCACGCTTTGCGCTTGGCCGCGGACAACTTCGATGACGATATCGCCATCCTCGTTCAGCAGCTCTTTGCCGGGCCATAGTGATTGCCATTCGGGCTCGGCAATCCGAGCGCCAAGGCCGGGGGTTTCGGCCTGTTCGGTGATGGTTAGCGCGGCGACCGTTGAAAGGTCTGGTTCGAGCGCCAGCATGGCGCGGATCGTTGAGGCGTAACCGCTGCCATAAACTGGCAAGACGATCAGCAGCAGCTCGCCGTCGCGCTCTAACAGGTGCACCGGCGCGTAAAGTGGCTTGCGGCGAATGCTGGCGAGATCAGATGCCGTTGAGAGTTCGGTTGAAAGCTCTGGATCGGTTCCAGCAGCCGTAAAGTCGTAGGTTGTGGGATCGATGTCAGGTGCGAACGCACCTGTTTGCAGATCCACGATGCGTGTTTCCAGGGCGGTCACACCGGCGTCTTCCATGACCTCGCGCATACCAGGCAGTGTGTCGAGCATGGCCTCCATGCGCGCGGCCTGCTCAGCTTCAATTTGGGCCTGTTGGATGGGGTCAAGCAGCACCGAGGCTGTCGAAACCAGGATGGCACAGACGAAAGCAACCAAAGCTGCGACCGTGACCGTTTTGGTGGTGTCGTCATTGGGGCGTGCAAACAATGCACTCACCGGGTTAGCCATTATCAGCCTCCCCGCGCGATTGGTTGGATAGTCGTTGTTTGGTGCGTTTCGCCCGTCTGTTTTCGCGCCAGTAGGCGTTGGCCAGCACGGCCAGATGATCAATCAGAGGCGAAAAAACACTGGCTAGAAGTGCGGCAAACACAACGGCTTGAGAGCTCAGCTGATCGGTTGAAAATCCGGCGAAAACTGCGATCAAAAAACCTGCTAGTGCACCGTAAACCCATCGCCCCGGGTTGGTGGCGGTAGCGCTGAGAGCATCAGCGATCAAGAAAACAAGCCCTGCAGAAACCGGGATCAGCAAGGCTTGAACCGACACCAAGCCGCCTGACCAAGCCAAGGCGGCGCCAGCCACCGCACTTGTGGCCAACAAGACGCGCCAAGAGATAAGACCTGCCAGCAAAAGCAGGGCTGCGCTGGCAACGCTTGCCAGTGCCACCGACGTGGCCGTTGGTTGCAAAGACAACTGAGGAAACGAAAAGACCAGCAGGGCCAGTGTTGCGGCGGCTGGATGGACAAAGCCGAAGCCACGCCCGCCGAAGACGAGCTCGCCTAGTACAACTCCCAGCGACATAGCCACCGCCAGCTGCCAAGCTTCCACGCCAAGTGGCACAAAAAGGGTGACGAGCATTGCTGTGGTGAGGCCATGCAGAGACATGTCTGCATGACGCAAGAACGCGAACAGGTTTTCCCAAAACAGCGCCACGACCAAGGCTGTTGCGAGGATTGGCAGCACAAGCGGTCCACGGTTGATTACGTCCACAGCCAATGGCGCGGCCAATGCAAGTGCTTGGAACAGACTCACGCGCCCGGTGCTTGCCAAAAACGGCACCAAGGGTGCTGCGCGTACAGAGATAAGGCTGGTGCGCATTAGGCAGCGTCCTCAGCCAGCTCGTCGAGCACTGCACGCAAAAGAGGTCGGTAGTCTGCGCCGCTGGTGCAGATATGATTGAGGGCGGCAACATCCTCCTCAACCAGATCAAGTGCACCCAACCGTTTGGCGGCCTGTGCGTCGCCGACGCTTAAGGCCCGCATCATTGGGATGGCGAGGATATTGGCTGGTAGGGCGCGATCAACGGTCGTGTTGGGAACTAGGGTGGCTGTGCTGTTTGTTCCAAAGAAAGGTAAGCGCCGCGTCCAATCGGGCCGTGCTCCGCGAGAGCGCCGCGATACCACGCTGATCTGTGTGTGATAACGACCGAGGTAGCCTCCGTCTCGTCCTGATACCGATGATCCTGAAAGCGCGCGCGTGGAGCTTGGCTCCGCAGTGCCTTGGTCTATTTCCCCCTCCAGAAGACCGCGTATGTCGGCGCCAAGCGGTGCGCGAACAAGTTTTGATCGCTCCAGCGGTGAGCCGGTAAGTGCCACAACGCGGGAAGCGTCATAGCGGCCTGTCAGAAACAGGGTGCCGAGGGCAATGACGTCTTGAAAGCCAATGGTCCAAACCGGGCTATCAGGTGTGGCCGGGAAGAGTTGGTGAATGTGCGTTGACGCAAGCCCAGCTTGATAAGTGCCCTCAAAGGAAGCGGCGCGCATTGTCACCGACTCTGGTACGCGAAAGGTCGAGGACTTGGCTTGGCAGACGAACACTTCTCCGTCTGTTAGCGCGCCGAGTACCTCCAAGCCTTGCCGAAAGGCCTTTTCGCGGGCCGCGATCACTGGATCGGGGTCGACTGCGCCCGGTGACAGATCGATGGCGGTAACGAAGATCGCCGCGGGGTGCTCATCAGAGGCAGGTACCAAACCAAAAGGGCGGGATCGAAAGGCTGGCCAGAGCCCTTGTGATAGCAAGACCGCACGGATGGTTTCGCGAGAGGATGTGCTCAACGGCTCTGCGTCATCGGGCAGTTGGTCGTGACCGTCATCTGATGCTTTTGCGCGCACAACAAGCGCTGACAGCGTGCGCCGCGGTCCGAACTCGATAGCAAACACCTCACCTGCAATGGGTGAGGCAAAGCAGACCGCATCATCTTTGCGGTCGACAAAGAGAGTCTGCCCTTCGCGGACCCGTTCTCCGACTTCCACAAGAAACCGTGGACGAAGGCCGGGATAGTCCACGCCCAGCAATGCTGCCGCTTTGACGGTCTTCGACTCGTCAATGGTTTGTGATGGCGCTGCAGGCGCGGAAAAGCGAAGGCCGCGTCGCACCGAGACCGGCTTTAACTGTTTGCGTTCAAACGACATCTAGAGATGAGGAAAGAAGGTTGATTGGGGCACAACCAACCTTCCAGTATCACGCTTCTGGGTTCATTGACGGCCGTCAATGCCAGGAGGGCGCCACCGGTTATGACCAAGAGAGCCAGATGGCCTTTCGTTCCAACCGGACAGGATCGACTCCCATGTGCTTGCCCAAACTATTTTTGCCTAAAATCCTCTCTGCTACTGTTCTGATTGCATTGATGGCGCTGCCCATTGGTCACGCCGCGGCTCAGGACGATGCGGGAGAAAATGCGATCCTGCAGCTACAAGGTATTGTGGAAGCGTGGCTGTCGTCGCCGCACGCTGACATCACAAGCCATTCGTTCCATCACTGGGATGAGGATGGCGAAATTCCCGCCACGTGCGCGACATGCCACACGAGTTTTGGCTTCATCGAATATGTGCGTGGCGCTATGGATCAGGCAGGAATCGCACCCCAAGCGATGCCAACTGGTGGCGTAGTGGACTGTGCAGCTTGCCACAGTGAAGCGTCGACAGCGCTGGTTAGCGTGCCATTTCCATCAGGTGTAAGTGTTGACACGTTTGGTAGCTCAGCAACTTGCGCTGTTTGCCACCAAGGGCGCAACGCTGGCACCGATGTTGTTGCAGCCACCGACGGCCTAGATGAGGACGCTGTTTCAGAGGATTTGAGCTTCATCAACGTGCACTATTCGCCCTCAGCGGCAACACTGATGGGGTCGGTAACCGGTGGCGGGTTTGAGTATCCCGGGCGTGACTATCGTGGTCAATTCACTCACGTGCCTGATTTTGCGACCTGCACGAGCTGTCACCAGCCACATAGTCTTGAGCCGGTAGCAATGGAAACGTGCGCGACCTGTCACCAGGATGCTGATACATTTGAAGATATCCGAACAACGCGGATCGATGTTGACGGCGATGGCGACATGGCCGAGGGCATTGCCCATCCAATCCGCACCCTGCACGGTCAGCTTTATGCGGCAATTCAGGCATATGGGTCTGATGTTGCTGGTACGCCGATCATTTATGCCGATCAGTTCCCCTATTTCTTCATCGACAGTGATGGCGATGGCGCTGCGAGTGAGGGCGAGGCGGCGTTTCCCAATCGCTATTCGGCTTGGACACCGCGCCTGCTAAAGGCTGCCTACAACTACCAGTTCATTGCCAAAGATCACGGGGCCTATGCACACAATCCGCACTATGCCCTCCAGCTTCTTTACGACAGCTTGGAGGATCTTAGTGGTCAAGTCTCCGTCGACATGGCGTCTCTAAACCGGCCTTAGACGTTGCACGATAGACCGCTGTTTCTTGCGATGGGCGTCTGAATGGAGGACGCTCATTCGCACGCCCTGGTACTGGTCGCTATCGGCGTTCTGTTTCTAGGTGGCTTGGCGCTGGACGCTTTTGGGCGTCTTGTTCATGTGCCGCGTGTAACGCTTCTGATGCTGCTTGGTGCAGTGCTTGGTCCGCCGCTTTTGGACGTGCTGCCCGATGCGATCGCTGCCGGTAATCCGATCTATACCGACCTGGCGCTGACCATGGTGGCGTTCCTTCTGGGCAGCTCGCTGAGCCGTCAGACCTTGGCCGCGCACGGGCGTGAGATTCTGCTGATTTCTGTCATTGTTGTGATGGTTTCCATCACGGTGGTTGCCGGTGGTCTCTATCTGTTGGGCGTGCCGCTGCCGATTGCGCTGTTGCTGGGCGGCATTTCGGCCGCCACCGCGCCTGCGGCAACTCACGACGTCATCCGACAGTCTGGTAAAACCGGAAAATTCGTCACGAACCTTACTGGTATTGTGGCCATTGACGATGCGTGGGGATTGCTTGCCTTCAGTGTGCTTTTGACCCTTGCCGCGCTTCTTGTTGGCAATGGAACGGACGGTGGCGCCGTCTTTCAGGCCTTTTATGAGGCCTTTGGTGGCATCGCTTTGGGCTTTGCCATCGGGATACCGGCTGCCTTCCTCACTGGCCGCCTGAAACCTGGTGAGCCGTCGCTGGTGGAAGCGATTGGTGTGGTGATGCTATGCACTGGTCTCTCGCTTTACTTCGAGGTGTCGTTTCTGCTTGCCGGCATGGTGTGCGGTGCTGTGATCGTGAACTTCGCCCGCCATCATGAGCGGCCTTTTCACGAGATAGAGCGCATCGAATGGCCGTTCCTGTTGCTCTTCTTCGTGATGGCAGGTGCTTCACTTCATGTGGAGGCGCTGATGGCGCTGGGTGTTGCGGGTGTTGGCTACTGTGTGTTGCGATTTGTCGCCCGTCTTGGCGGCGGGTGGCTTGGTGGGCGCGCCTCCGGTCTTTCAGGCCAGGAGGGTGTGCTGACAGGTATGGCGCTGATGCCGCAGGCAGGTGTTGCCATCGGCATGGCGCTGGTCGCCAGCGACCATTTTCCCGACTATGGCGAGACGCTGGTAACGATCACCATTGCCAGCACAATTTTCTTCGAGATTGTCGGTCCGTTGATGACCCAATACGCTCTGAAGAAGTCGGACTAAGAGCTGAGCCTCAATGAAAATCGCGAGATTTGGGGATGATGCGCACATTGCGTGGGTGCGCGCCGCGGCTTGGCACCACATCTTTGATGCGCGCATCCTTCACAAGCCCTGCTTTCACGCTGTCAGCGCGTGAGAGAACGGGGCGAATAACCTCGTCAGCGCGGGCAAGGCTGTTGGTGGCTGTGTGGAAGGTTGAAAGGCTTTGTAAGTCATCGGTGCGATCGTGCAGGGATGTGGCCATCAAGTGGATCACGCCCTCCTTGCTCTTTTGCACATGGCCCATGACCTGAAGCAGTTTTGAGGCCATGACTTCACGGCGAAACGTTTCAAATCGGCTTGCCCAAAGCACCACGTTCACAATGCCGGTTTCATCCTCCAGCGTAATGAAAATCGCGTTGCCCTTGCCTGGTCGTTGGCGGATGAGCACAACACCGGCAGTCTTCACAAAACGTCCATCTGATGCATCGCTGACTTGTTGGCAGGTCAGAATTTTCTCGGCGTTGAAACGCTCACGTAGCAACGTCATTGGATGCGCTTTGAGCGAAAGGCGGATGGTTTGATAGTCCGCCACCACATGCTCGGCTAGCTTCATCGTGGGCAGGTTTGCATCCGGCTCTTGGCTAAGCTCCTGGCGGTTGGCTGCTTCAAACAAGGGCAGGGGATTGTCATCGGGTAAGCGTCGCACCGCCCAAAGCGCTTCGCGTCGATCCAGCCCCGTGGAGCGGAAAGCGTCGGCCTCTGAGAGAAGCTTCAGTGCGCGGTGGGGCAGGCGCGCGCGCTGCCAAAGGTCCTCGGGGCTCTCATAGTTATGGGTGCGTGCTTCCACCAAACGCTCTGCCCATTCTTCATGGAAACCATCCATTTGGCGAAGGCCAAGGCGGAGAGTTAGCTCACCATCTTCAGGCTCCAGCGTGTTGTCCCATTGGCTGTGGTTGATATCGACTTTGCGCACCTCAACATGGTTTTCCTGCGCGTCGCGTACAATTTGGGCTGGCGCGTAAAACCCCATGGGCTGTGCATTGAGCAGGGAGCAGGCAAACACCGCCGGATGGTAGTGTTTGATCCAAGAGGAGATGTAGACAAGTTTGGCGAAGCTCGCCGCGTGGCTTTCCGGGAATCCATATTCGCCAAAGCCCTTGATCTGGTTGAAACAGCGCTCGGCAAAATCACGCTCATAGCCACGTTTCACCATGCCTTCGACCATCATCTGTTCAAACTTGTGGATCGTGCCCATATGGCGAAACGTGGCCATGGCGCGGCGCAAGCCATTAGCCTGTTCAGGTGTGAACTCTGCGGCGACCATGGCGATCTTCATCGCTTGCTCTTGGAAGAGGGGCACGCCAAGGGTGCGGCCCAGTACGCCGCGTAGTTCATCGGGATCGTGCGGTGGTGCCGGTGAAGGGAAGTTGACCTCTTCCTCACCGTTTCGACGCCGCAGATAGGGGTGCACCATATCGCCCTGGATTGGCCCAGGGCGCACGATGGCAACTTGGATGACGAGGTCATAAAATTCGCGCGGTTTGAGACGCGGCAGCATGTTGATCTGCGCTCGGCTTTCCACCTGAAACACACCAATGGATTCACCGCGACACAACATGTCGTAGACGTTTTGGTCGCCCTCCTCGATGTCATGCATGTCGAGGTGGAGACCTTTGTTCTCGGCCAGCAAATCAAGGCCTTTGCGGATGCAGGTGAGCATGCCGAGCGCCAACACATCGACTTTCATTAGTCCCAGCGCGTCGATGTCATCCTTGTCCCATTCGATGAAGGTGCGATCCTTCATCGCCGCGTTGCCCACTGGCACCAGCGTGTCCAGCCGGTCGCGGGTCAACACAAACCCGCCGACATGCTGGGAGAGGTGACGCGGAAAGCCCATGATCTGATGGGCAAGATCGAGCACGCGATGAATGATTGGGTTCTCCGGATCGAGCCCAGCCTCTTTGATGTGCTTGCTATAGACTTCACGGCCAAAGGACCCCCACACGGTACCGGCCATGCGGGCAGTGACATCCTCGGTCAGCCCCAATGCTTTGCCCACTTCACGTAAGGCGCTGCGTGGGCGGTAAGAGATCACGGTGGCTGCAATGCCGGCCCGGTCACGTCCATAGCGCTCATAGATATGCTGGATGATCTCTTCGCGTCGTTCGTGCTCAAAATCGACATCGATATCGGGCGGTTCTTTGCGCTCAGAGGAGATGAAGCGGGCGAACAAAAGATCATGCTCGGCTGGATCGACCGAGGTGATACCAAGCACGTAGCAGACGGCGGAGTTCGCTGCTGAGCCGCGCCCTTGGCACAAGATACCCTTGTCCTGCGCAACGCGCACAATCTCGTGGATGGTGAGAAAATAGGGTGCGTAATCAAGCTGTTCGATGAGCGCCAATTCATCCTTTAGCAGGCGCGTCACCTTCTCCGGTACACCGGTTTTGTAGTAGCGGTAGGGCGCATGGCGCCAGACCAATTCTTCCAGCCAGTCTTGTGCCGTTCGACCCGGCGGCACAGGCTCATCGGGATAGGTGTAAGCCAACTGATCGAGCGTGAAATCGATACGTGCAAGAATGTGCTGCGTCTCTGCTAGGGCCTTTGATGCCCCCTCAAACAGACGCGCCATTTCCTCGGGCTCTTTGAGATGCCGCTCGGCGTTGGCTTCCAAACGCAAGCCTGCTTCATCCAGCGTGCAGCCTTCGCGAATGCAGGTGACGACATCCTGCAAGGGGCGCTGTTCTGGGCCATGATAGAGCACATCATTGGTTGCAAGCAGTGGTACAGTTGCCTTGTCCGCCTCTGCCTTGAGGGCCTCTAAACGGCGGTGATCATGGCCTTTGCGCCCCATGGTAGCGGCCAACCAGACAGCGCCGGGCGCATGATTGCTGAGTCGTTGCAGTGTATCGCTCAGTTTGGCTGTGCCTGTGTCCGGCATGACGATCAAAAGCAAGCCGCGCACATGGCGCAGCAGGTCATTCAGGGTCAGCGTGCAGTCGCCTTTTTCAGCGCGACGCTTGCCTAAGGTGAGCAGGCGGCAGAGCCGTCCCCATCCTTCTTTGTCTTCCGGATAGGCGAGAATGTCAGGCGTGCCATCGGCAAGGACGAGCCGTGTCCCGACGACCAGTTGGAACGCTTCCGCTTTTGAGCTGAGGCTCTTATCCTCACTCTCGCGCAAGTCTCGCAAAGCATGGTAAGCCCGCGCTACACCAGCGACACTGTTGTGGTCCGCAATGCCTAGCCCCGTGTGGCCTAGCTTAATGGCTTGGCCGACCAGATCGCCAGGGTGCGATGCGCCACGCAGGAACGAGAAGTTGCTTGTTGCTGCCAGCTCAGCATAGGGGGGCGTTTGCTCTTTCATGCAAAAAGCCCGTGCACGAACCAACTCGGATGCTGGGTTTCTTGATTATAAAGGCCTTCGCGAAACACCCAGAAGCGTCGACCCTGACTATCCTCCAAGCGATAATAGTCACGTGTCAGGCTGGCATCATCGTTGCGCCACCATTCCGGCGCGATCCGTTCTGGTCCTTCCGCACGTGCAACCTCATGCAGCACCCGCCGCCAACGGAATTTGAGCGGTGGGCCATCAGGAATTTGCGCAAGGGCTTCGATGCGTTGCGGATGCTGGAACAGGTGGATTGGACGTGATGGTGGCTCATCGGCATCGGGTGTGGCCCAGCGCAGATCGGGCATGTCGATCTGATGGGTGAACGATGTCGAAGGGTAATCCTTGGCGGCAACCTCATAGGCTGCGCGTTCAGGAATGTGCGTTTGCGCGCTGACAAAGCGTTGCACAGCCTCCTTGCCAAGCCGGGTGCTCAAAGTGTCGACAAGGGCGGCGACCTCTTCGTCAGCTTGCTCATGGCTGTCGAGGCTGGTTTGGGGCTGCACAAAGGTGGCGCAAGCGGTCACCGAAAGCCGTAGCAAATCATAGCCAAAGCCAGGATCCAAAGGATCTGCCAAGGTGCTAATGCGCTCTTGAAAGAGACGCATCAACGGGGCTGCTTTGCGGGTGGGAAGAGAAGTTTCCACGGTCAGGCGTCGTACGGCGCCATCGGTGCGAAAGAGACTGGCTTCAAAAGCGGTGCCGCCTTGGCCGCGTTTTTCCAGCATCTTCGCTGCTTGTTCGATCAAATGCTCAATGGTGGCCAGTACGTCCTCTTCGCGGCCAATGGGTTCCCCAAAGCGGCGGTCTACAGTGCAAGGGGGCAGGGGTCTGCGGGCGGTGATGGCAATGTCTTCCTCGCCAAGAACGCGGGAAAGATTTGTGGTGATGTTTGTGCCAAAGCGGGCGGTTAAGGGCGCACGCGGACGTGCGGCAAGGTCACCAATGGTCACCAGGCCAGCGCGATTAAGCGCAAGGGCTGTCTCGTTGCTCATACCAATGGCACCAACAGGCAGGGCCGTGACGGCATCGCGTTCCAGGCCGGTTTCCACAATCGCTCCACCACCAAAGCGAGCCAGCGCGCGGGCGGTATCAGGTGTTGCGGCAATGGCTGACACCACCTCTATACCGACCTTGGTGCAACGTTCTTGCACATCATCACGCATGGCTGCTTCGCCACCGAACAGATGGGCGCAACCGCTGATGTCGAGCAGCACACCACTTTCACCATCAAGGGCGACGAGTGGGGTGTAGCGATCACAGAAGTCTGCCATCCGCTCTAACCAGGCGCTGTCTGCGGACCTGTCCATGTCGATGGCGTTGAGATTGGGCACACGGGCGCGGGCATCGGCCAAAGTCATGCCGGGTAATAGGCCCAAATCTACCGCTTGGCGGCTAACAGCCATCAGCCGCAATGCACTGCGGTGTTTTTCAATGAAAACATTTGGCGCGTCAGCCTGTTCCGGTGCGCCGCTCTGCCGTTGCAGCCGATTGGCGGGCAGAAAGGGGAACCACAGTGCCAAGTACCGGCTTGCCACGTGTTGGCTTGTCTGGATACCGTGTTTCGAGCTGTCTTTTTGCTGTTTGCGATAGGCTGTTGGTTCGGTCAATGGATCGGAACTGGCTGAGGTCATGGTGCCACTCCACACGCCAGCTTTGTCCATGGGTGCCGGCTTTGTTGCGTAAAAGGGTGAGGTTGAAGGCTGGATGCCCCGGTGCATTGGCAGCCAATGCTTGCGATGGCGCTGCTTGAACTTGCCAGCGGGTGAACGCAGCGCTGGACTGCTCTTTGGCCGCGGCCCGTAGAAGCAACGGTGTTGTGCCTGAATGTTCGGCGGCCAGTGCTAAACGTCGTGTTGCGGTTAGATCGAGGTCTTTGGGCTCACCCCAAGCTTCGATCAGTACTGCTGCAAGCGAAGCACAACGCGTGGCTTCCAGTGCTGCGGACAAAAGATGGGCCGCTTTGTTCACCCGCACACTGATCAGACGCGCAGGATCGAACCCGATATTGGCCAATCCGTGAGGGTAGAGCCGCCCCATTTCGCTTTCGCTCATGGTTTGGCGAATCCACACCACTGGGCGTGCTCTTTGAGTCTGTGTGTCAGGCGCCATGCGTTGGACGAGACCGGCGGTGAATCCACTGGTTGCAGCCATGTCTGCAGCTTTTACGGCATACACTTCATGCAACAGACCAAGGCCAAGTCCGCCTTTTAGGTGCGTATCGATAGCTGGCACACCAAGAGCAACATGGCCGTGTGCGCGATGGTGGTGGTTAGGTGCCAATGCCTCCAACTGGCGGCGTAATTGGATGACAGACGAGTTCATAGCTCAGGCGCTCAAGCACATTGTTCATGTTTTGTTCTTATAACAAACTCAGGCGAGCCAAGAGTCAATCGCTATGATGATTTTAGGCGTGATCATGTGCGATGGCGTGCTGACGCCACCGCACCAACTCTTTTGCGATTATCGCAGCACAAGCACTGAGCAATGCGAGCGACGCACAACACGTGCGGTTGTTGAACCGAGCGCATAATCACTCACGCCAGGGGCTTGCGAGCCCATGATGATCAATTCAACACCGTTCTGGTCGGCATAGCGGGCAATCTCCACGCCTGGTTTGCCAGTGATCACTTTGCAGACAATGTCCGATGCGTCGCCGGCCACGCCCTCCAGTTTACCCAGAATGCTGGTCGTCAGATGATTTTCTGACTTCACGGTCACAAACTCGGCGACAAAGCCGCTGACCTGCTCAAGCACAGTCAAAAGGGTGATCTTGCCGCCTGGAGCCAGCATTTCTCGAGCTCGGACAAGTTTTTGCGCGACAAGTGTTTCATGGTCGAGCGCGACGGGGATGAGGATTGAGTTGTACATAGCGTTCCTTTCTGGCGTCCTTTCCTATCGGTTGCCATCGGGGGGGCATCATCAAAGCGCGATGATACCCAAGGCGTGAAGCCCAAGCCCGAAGAAGATTGCAATGAAGAGGGTCTGTGCAATGAGAAGAGCAGCTGCCGGCTTGCCAACTTTCACCACATCGCCAAGGCGGGTTTTGAGGCCAACGGCGGCGATGGCGAGCAGAAGAAGCCACCCTGACAGCGTGGCAGCTATCTGGGTGAGGATTGGTGGGACGGCAAAAAACGAGTTGATAGCGGCCAGCAAAATGAAAACCACCACAAAACCTGGCATAAGCGGCGGGCGTGTACCGCTCGTGGCATCATTCTGATCCCGTGATGCGCTAACGACCCGTATGATCAAGGCAGCGCCGATCACAATGGGTGCGAGCATGGACACGCGCAACAGTTTCACCAGCGTTGCCGTCTCTCCGGCCTCATTTGAGAGAGAGAAACCTGCGCCAACAACCTGTGCCACATCGTGAATGGTGGCCCCTAGAAAGACCCCTGCCACATAATCGTTGAGTCCAAAGAATTGCGTCACCGGCGGGTAGGCGATCATGGCAACTGTCGACAGCACGGTGACGCCAACAATGGTAAAGACCAACCGATCTTCTGAGCGTTCATCACGTGGCAGCACAGCTGCGATCGCGATAGCAGCTGACGCGCCGCAGATCGCCACAGCACCCGCCGACAAGAACCCGAAACGATATTGAAACCCTGCAAGGCGGGCCGTCAGCAACCCAAAGGCGATGGTTGCAAAAACGGCGCCTGCAATGAGCAAGACGGTGGGCAGGCCAAGGCCTGTCACCATCTCAAAACTGATGCGAGCCCCAAGAAGCGCAACGCCGATGCGCAAAACAGGTTTGGCGCCATAGGCGATGCCTGGTTTGCAGCGCGGGACTTGCGACAAGAAATTCAGCATCAGGCCGATGACCAGTGCCATCAGCATGGCAGGCACTTGCGAGTTGTCGGCGATGAACTGGCTGGCCATTGCGATGAGCGCGGCAAGCGCAAGGCCGGGGAAGAAATCATAGATCCGCTGCCACCACGTGTCGGGGGCTTCGGTGAGGGCAATATTGGCCTGGGTTTGATCGGTCATTGCAGCCCACCTGCTACGCGCAACTCTTCGCCGGCGAGCGCTTGCACGCGGCGAATGTAGTGGCGTGGCACATAGAGGCCGTGTTGGTGGGCGGTTTTGATGCTGGCCGCACGACGCTCTCCAGGCAGGCGAGCACCATCCAAATCATTGATGGTTGTGAGCAGTTCCTCCAGCCTCTCGGCAAAGCCTGATTGCTCATGCGGTTTTAGCGCAATGAGAAACTGTCCAACCCGAGGCGCTGGGCCATCGGCGGTGAAAAAAGATGACGCTTCGCGGCTCATGGCGGCGCCTGTAAGCAGGGCTGCCAGAATTTCTACCATCAGGGCCAGTGACGTGCCTTTGGCTTCACCAATCGGCACCATGGTGCCTTCAAGGGCTTCTTGAGGATCGGTGGTGGGGTGGCCGTTTGCGTCCAAGGCCCAATCATGAGGGATGGGCGAACCCGACTTAGCCGCATGCATCACTTTCCCGCGGGCAACACGGCTCAAGGAAAGGTCGATGATCAAGGGTGAAGTGTGGGCGCGGGGCGCAGCAAAGGCGATGGGGTTTGTGCCGAACACAGGCTTGGAAGAGCCCCACGGAGCCATAGCAGCAGGGGCATTGGCGAACATCATCGCCACCAAACCTTGCTCTGCCAGCGTTTCAACATGTTGAGAGAGAGCGCCACAATGATGGGAATTGGTGACAGCCATGGTTGCCACGCCTTGAGCATTGGCAATGTCTGCGCCACGGGCGACGGCTTGCTCAAGCGCTGGGTAGGCGAACCCAAAGCCTGCGTCTGTCAGAAGGCTGGAAGGCGCAAGGTTTGTGGTGTTTGGCTTGGCTGTACCATTGATCTTGCCGCTCAAGACCTGCGCCACATAATCATCAATACGCGAGAATCCATGGCCTGATTGACCTTCCGCCTCAGCGCCAACCAATGCGCGCGCAACGCTTGCTGCGGTATCGGCTGGCACGCCATTGGCCGTGAAAGCTGACGATACCAGCACGTTCGCTTCGTTTATGCTGATGCGAACCCGGTCGCTCATGGGCATATCCTGGTGGCGGGCGGCGCTCATGACGCCGCCCGCAGGGATGGAGACTAAGCGCTGCGATAGAGCTTGGTCATCGAGAACTCGCGGTGACCAAGGGCTTCAGCGGCTGTGTTGCGACCATTGGCCGTGCGGCGGATCATTTCGATCAAGGCATCACCTGCCTCATCAATGGTCTGCTCGCGGCGCAAGATACCCGACACGTCGACGTCCACATGCTCGCCCATGGTGCGCACGGTGCGTGGGTTCGCGGTGATTTTGATCACTGGAACGATGGGGTTGCCGACCACATTGCCTTGCCCGGTTGGGAAGGTGTGGATGACAGCACCACCAGCGGCCATCAGCGTCACGCATTCAGCTGCGGCTGATGAGGAGTCCATGAAGTAGAGGCCATCGCCTTTGCCTGGGGCCTCAGCAGGCTCCAGAATATCGATGTATTGCGATGTCCGGCCAATCTTCTCCAGATTGCCAAGGGCTTTTTCCTCGATGGTGGTCAGGCCGCCTTCGATGTTGCCTTTGGTCGGCTGACTGTCGGAAAGATCATCGGTCTGGTGGGCGAAGATGACGTCGTCCTGATAGGCCTTCCACATCTTGTACCAACGTTCGCCAACCTCTTCATTGATGGCGCGTTTCTGACAGATGTGCTCAGCACCCGTGATCTCAGACGTTTCACCGAAGAAACCTGTGATGCCTTCTGGCAGAAGCTTGTCGTACATGTTGCCAACGGTCGGGCAGGACCCAAGACCTGTGGTGGTGTCAGACTCACCGCATTTAGTGGACACCCAAAGCTCTTTGACCGAGCACTCTTCGCGCTGGATCTCTGAGGCCTGATGAACGAACTCTTTTGCGGCCCAAGAGGCGGCGCGAATGGTTTCCAGATCGCCTTTTTGCTCAATGGAGAATTCAGCAACCGGCTTGCCGGTTTTGCGAATGCCGTCCGCAATGCGTTTGGTCCAGCCAGGCTCGATGCCGATCACCACAACTGAATGAACATTGGGGTTGGCGCCGGTGCCGATGATGGTGCGGAAATGCAGCTCAAGGTCTTCACCGAACTGCAAACGACCATAGGCATGCGGGATCGCCAGCGTGCCTTTGATGTTGTTGGCCACCGCCTCACAAGCGGCATTGGAGATGTCGTCCACCGGCAAGATCAGAACGTGGTTGCGCACGCCCACCCGACCGTTTTCGCGCCGGTAGCCATGAAACGTGATGTTTGAGTATTTCGATGCCATGGTTGGGGGTCCTTACCAGCGCTTGGTTTTGCAGTTGTGGGTGTGCAGATGCTCGCCCTGGGCAACGTCGGCGACAATTTTGCCGATGTCTTCGCCGTACTTCATGCAGGTGTCGCCAGTCTTCAGGTCTTTCAGCGCAACCTTGTGACCAATGGGAACGTCGTGCTTGGCAGTCAGGCGAAACGTGGAGTTGTCGTGGGTGATGCAGCACAACATGTCGGTGCCAGCGGTCAGCCCTTCGACCACAACCACGCCGACATTGTCGGCCTGCTCATGAACAAGAAGGTGTGGGATTTCAGACATGAATGTCTCCTCAAATGTTTGGTTTTAAGATGATTTTTGGCGCTGCAACCGTGCTTGACCGGATTGCTTGAAAGGCGGCTTGGCCTTTTTCAAGTGGCCAATCTTGCGTCCAGTTGAGAGCACCAAGGCGTCCATCGAACATCGCGTGCGCGGTGTCTCGAAAGTCTTGTGCGGTGTAGGTGTAGGTGCCGATGAAGGCGATCTCCTGCAGCGTCATACGCCTCACATCCAGGCCGCCTGAGGCACTGCCAAGGCCGATGTGAACGATGACCCCGCCAGGTGTGGCATGAGCGGAGGCTTGCGCGCGCGAAGCTTCGATGCCGACACCATCAACGATGATGTCGAAGAACTGGTTGTTGCCCAGTGCCTCAGGTGCACAGCTTTTCTGGCCACATGTTTCTTCTAGGTAGGTACGCCGCCCGGCGTTGGGCTCGATGATCAAGACATCGCCTACGCCTTGGGCCCTCAGGCTGAGAGCTGCGCCCAAGCCAATCGCGCCACCACCCATCACGAGTGCCTGAGCATCGTTGGAGTTCTGAAGCTGAGTTTTGGCGATGCGCACAGCGTGCCAGCCGCAGGCGATGGGCTCGGTCAACGCCGCTTGATCGCTGTTGACTGTTTCTGGCAAAGCCACCACATTGCGTTCTGGGATCGCCAGTAGCTCTGCAAAACCGCCTTCGCGCGGCTGCATGGATATGATTTGTCGACCGGGGCAGAGATTGTCGCGACCCGATACGCAAGCTTTGCAGTGGCCGCATGTTACGAGCGGGTTCACTGTCACGCGCTGGCCGCTGTTTGGTCCACTTGTCAGTGTACCGCTCACCTCGTGCCCGAGGATCAGCGGGGCAGGGCGGCGTTCATCGTGCCCCAAAAAGGCATGCATGTCCGAGCCGCAGATCCCAACGCTTTCCACCTGCACCATGACTTCGCCGTCCGATGCAACAGGATCGGCGACGTCGCGGTACTCAAGGGCCTCTGGCCCTGTGTAAACCAAGGCCTTCATTTGGCGGTGTACCCTCCGTCAAGCATCAGCACTTGGCCGGTGACGTAGGCGCTTGCGTTTGAACAAAGAAACAGCAATGGGCCGTCTAGGTCTGTGAGTTCGCCATTGCGGCCAATGCAGGTTTGCGCGGCGTTGCGGGCAGCCCGTTCTGGGTCATCGAAGACGGCGGCGGTTAGCTCAGTGCGAAAGAACCCCGGTCCAATGGCGTTTGCCGTTATGCCATCGCTCGACCAGGCCTGCGCCATGGCGCGTGTTAACTGCCCGATACCGCCTTTGGATGCTCCATAGGAGATACCGCCTGGGAAGGCGCGCGTGGTTTGTAAACTGGCGAAATTCACGATGCGGCCCCAGCCTGCTTGACGCATGGCTGGCACGAGGGCTTGGCTCAAGAAAAAGGGAGCGGCCAGGTTCAAGTCCATGGTCACATCCCAACCTTCGGGTGTGACCTCGTCGGCTGGCTGACGATTGTTGATGCCGGCTGCATGAATCAGGATCGATGGCGATCCGAAAGGCTCAGCTACCTGCGTGGCGATGTCGTTCAGCGAGGCGCGATCAGATAGATCGGCTTCGACGCCGCGCACATTGTCTCCGCCCTCTGTTTGAAGGTCATCCAACGCAGATCTGCGGCGGGCAACGCCGACAACACGTGCACCGGCACGAGCCAAAACCAGCGCAGCGTGCCGACCAAGGCCAGCACTTGCGCCGGTAACGCAAGCAACACGCCCACGCACATCAAAGAGGGCAGATGGGTCAGTCATTCGCCGTCAGATCAAAACGCTCTTCAGGGAAGTATTTGTGCAAACGGATATCGGCTGTACGGGCATGACCCTCCATGCCTTCCAGTCGCGAGATGCGTGCGGTGGCTTCTGCAACCGGTTTGGCGCCTTCGCGTGTTGCACGCTGCCAGGTCACGATCTTCATGAACTTGTGGACCGATAAGCCGCCAGTGTAGGTCGCGGCGCCCGAGGTTGGCAGCACGTGGTTGGTACCCGAGGCTTTGTCGCCAAAGGCAACCGTCGTCTCTTCGCCAAGGAACAACGAGCCATAGCAGGAAAGGCGGGCCAACCACCAATCCAAATCATCGGCTTGAACGGTCAGATGCTCAGGCGCGTAGGAGTCCGATGTTGCGGCCATCTCGTCGCGATTGGAGCAGAGAATGACTTCGGCGTAATCGCGCCAGGCCGCCGTCGCATTATCGCGGTTCACCTCTGGCAAGTCGTCGATCAGCTCTGGAACGAGGCGCATCACTTCTTCGGCCAATGGACGGTTGTCCGTCACCAGCCAAACTGGCGAGTTGTAGCCGTGTTCGGCTTGGCCAACGAGATCAGCTGCCACCACCTTTGGATCGGCTGTCTTATCAGCCAGGATCAAGCTGTCGGTTGGGCCCGCGATCATGTCGATGCCGACACGGCCAAACAGGATACGCTTGGCCTCGGCCACAAACTGGTTGCCCGGCCCGACAAGGATGTTGGCTTTAGGCAGGCCAAACAAGCCAAAGGTCATGGCAGCAACGCCTTGGACGCCGCCCATTGCTAGGATCTTATCGGCACCGCATTTGTGTGCGGTGTAGACAATGGCCGGGTTGATCCCGATACCTGGCCGAGGCGGGGAGCAGGCAACGATATGGTCGCAGCCAGCCACCTTGGCGGTCGTCACTGTCATGATCGCGCTGGCGATATGACTGTAGCGCCCACCAGGAACGTAACAACCAGCCGCAGAGACCGGAATGGTGCGCTGACCGGCGACCAATCCTGGCACCACTTCAACTTCCACATCTTGCAAGGTGCTGCGTTGCGCTTCAGCGAAGCGCTTCACATTGGCATGAGCGAAGTCGATGTCGCGTTTCAGCCGATCAGGGACTTGAGCCGATGCTGCTGCAATGTCTTCCTGGGACAGCAGTACCGGGCCTTCGTATTTGTCGAACTTGGCGGCGTACTCGAGTGCTTTGACATCGCCACCAGCTTCGATTTCATCAAGAATTGTCTGGACAATCTTGTTGGTGTCCGACGCATCACTCTCAGCTGTGAGTGGGGCTTTCTTCAGGTACTCAATAGTCATTAAACGCACGTCCTATCGGAAATTATCTGGCAGAAGAGACGTGGAGAAGGCCGGTATGTAGGCGATCATCAACGTCACAATCAGCATGAAGAAGACAAAGGGAATGGCGCGGTAGGCGATCTTCAAAATCGACTCGCCGGTTATCCCCGACACCACGAACAGGTTGAGCCCAAGGGGGGGTGTAATGAAGCCCACCCCAAGCGCTGTGATCATCATGATGCAGAACTGGATCTGGTTCATTTCGATCTCTTGCGCGAGCGGCCAGAGGATCGGTGCCAGGATCACAATGTTTGGCGTTGTCTCCATCACGCAGCCAGCTGAGATGAGGATGATCACCATCATCAGGATGAGGATGTATTCGTTCTCGCTGACCGATGTCAGCGCGCCAACAAAGCCCTGCGGTACACCAATGATGGCGAGCGCTTCGGCCAGCGGAATGGAAAAGGCGATGATCGGCAGGATCACACCGTTCACTTTCGCCGAGCTCACCAGCATTGCCGGAAAGTCGGAGAACTTCAGAGTCCTGATGATGAAGCCGATGATGATGGTTACCACCACTGCCACAGCGCCAGCCTCAGTCGGCGTCAAACGACCAGAGAAAATGCCGTAGAAGATGATGCCTGGAACAAGGAAAGCGTACCAACCGGACTTAATGGTTTTCCAAAGGTTCGCAGCCCATTCGCTGGCCGTCATGATGCCGCCGCCTTCCCAGAGGTTGAGACGGTTCATGACAATGTTTGTGACCAGGATGGAGAACAGGATCAGAAGCCCGGGGATCACGGCCGCCAAAAACAGTGTGGACACCGCAACACCCAGCACGAGGCCGATAATGATGTAGGCAATCGATGGCGGGATAAGGATGCCAGTACACGCACCAGCGGCAACCAGTGCACAGGCATAGGGGCGTGGGTAACCGCTCTCAACAAGCCGATCGATGGTCATGCGACCCACAGCCGCCGCACCGGCAGCATCAGAGCCTGAGATTGCCGCGAACATGCCGCACACGAGAACCGTGGCAGAGCCAAAGCCACCTTTGGCCCAGCAGGTCAGCGCCTCAGCAACATCCAAGAACTTCCGGCTGAGCCCCGTTCGCACCAGCACGTCGCCGGTGAGGATGAAAAGCGGTACAGCGGTCAGCGCGAAGGCGTCGATACCAGAAAACAGTTTCTCGCCGACAAGGCTGAGAGGAAGCGCTTGCGACCAAACCAACATCAAGATGGTGGCTGATCCGATGGCCGCCCAAACAGGCACGGCCAACGCGACGAGAACAACGAAAAGAATAACGGGAGCGTAAAAGTCCCAGCCAAGAATGAGTTCGGCTGCGCCGAGTTGTTGCCACATCATGACCTGAGCCCTCCCTAATCGAACAGTTTGTCGCCTTCGTAGACCGGACGGCCGTGACGAAGGTCGTTGAGATCACGCAGGAAGGACTGCACGAGGCGGAAGATGACGAGCGCGAAACCAAAGGGCACCGCGAAAAGGAAGAAGTACATACCGACCCGTAGGCCATGGCTGACCGACTGGAATTTCCAGGAGACGTGTACAGATTCCCAGGACCAGTAGAGAGCGATCAAGGCGACCACAAACATGGCAATGTCGCCGAACATGTACAGCAACGCTTTGGCGCGTGGGCCGATGTAGTTCATGATCACATCGATACGAATGTGGCCGCGCTCTTTGACGGCGGCAGCTGCGCCGATCCATGCTAGATAGATGAAGCAGTAGCGCACGATTTCCTCGCCCCAGATGGACGAGTAAGAAAACACCTCGCGGCGCACCACTTCGATGAACATGGTTCCAACGAGCATCACGTAGAACATGAGCAACAACCACCGCTCACCATTCTTATCAATTGCCTTGTACAGTGCCGTCATGAGTTCCTCGCGTGCGGCCAAGATGCATCGCGCGCTCAGCGGTTGCCGAGCATGCGGGTGCAATGCGTTACGGTGCAGGGGGGATGGTGGGTCGGCGCCAACAAAGCGCCGACCGCAAGACGATGCTTATTAGGCGTCGTGGACGTAGAAGCGACCGCGCGTTTCAGCCGCCTCTTCCAGACGTGTGAACGTGTCCATATCGCCAGCCAGGTCCGTTTTAAACGTGTCCCAGTCGCTGTTCTGGTAACCACCAGCATCCTGCCATTCGGCAAGCTGATCATCGGACAGAGTATGGAATTCAACGCCGTTCGCAATCAGCTGTGACATGGCGTAGGAGCGTGCCGATGGAACTTTCGAAAGGTTCTGATGCTGGGTCACTTCGCCAGCAAATTCGATACCTTCTTGAACGTCCGCAGGCAGGCTGTTGAACCACTCAAGATTGATGGAGTAGACCTGACTGTCAGGAACTGCCTGAGTGAAGGTCACGTGGCTGAGAATTTCGCCGAAGCCAAATACGTGCAACGCGCCCACAGATGGGTCAAGCGCATCGGCAACACCCTGACGGATAGCAGACGGTGTTTCGCCCCATGCCACTGGCGTCGGGTTCGCACCCACCATGCGGTAGTATTGCTGGAGCATCGCAGAACCAGGCACGCGGAATTTCACGCCCGACAGATCGCCTGGTGTGATCACAGCGTTACCACCCTGACGAACAGCCACAACACGTGGATCGATCACGATGTAAAACAGCGCTTTGAAGCCGGAGGCTGCGATCTTGGGGTCAACTTCCTGCTTCCATGCGTCGGACGACGTCAGGTTGGTGAAGCGCTGGTTGGAACCGCAGAAGTAAGGCAGGTTGATGAGATCCACCACCGATGCGAACGGTGCAAAGTTCGCCAGGCTGTGCTGTGCACACTGGATCGTTCCACCTTGTACGGCCTGCGCCAATGCGCCACCAGCGCCAAGCTGGCCGCCGGGTGCCAAACGCACATAGACCTTACCGTTCGTCATGTTCTGAACGTTTTCTTTGAGGTCCAGTTGCATGATGGGGTAGCTGCGCGATGCGCCCAGCACATAGGCTGTTGCCAGCGTCATCACGTGGTCAGCTGCGGCTTCGCGCTCGCGCTCTTCAGCAGCTGTCTGTGCCATCGCTTCATCGGAAAGAAGCATGCCACCAGCGCCGGCAACAACAGCGGCCGTGAAGCCACCTTTGGCAGCAAGGCGCATAAAATTGCGTCGCTCTAGCGACTTAATCTGTTTTGTATCGTTCATCGTGTCCTCCCTAGGGATCAGTCTGTTTTTTCATTTTTTGATTTCGCCTTAGCCTCGGCGATGAGGATTGCGGCCGAGAAACTAATCGCGGCGGCAAAGAGCAGCAGCATTTCCTGCACGTTGCTTAGAATGGCCGAACCATCAATCGATCCGGACACAACGTTTCCGACGAAGGCAAGGAACAGCAGAGCGGCGAGTGCAAAGTACATTTTTCTTATCCTTGGTTGCACAATCACGGATATGTAAGCGCTTACATTGTGATATGTAAACCCCTTTGTGCGACATTTTGCACAAGGCTTTCTTTGACCTGATGCCTCCTTTAGGGTGTGAGTGGCCGCTGAAAGACGTGGGTGGAGCAAGAAAGCGTACCAATGACTGCTGCGGAAAGAACCGATGCTCGGGGGTCGGAAAAGCGCCGTCGCGCTGGACCAACGATCCAAGACGTTGCCCGCTTGGCGGGCGTTTCGACCGCAACGGTTTCACGTTGCTTGAACGAGCCTGATCTTGTTATCGCGCCAACACGGGAGCGTGTTTTCAAGGCTGTGGACGAGTTGGGTTATGCGCCCAATTTCAGTGCCAAAACGCTTGCGGCCAACAAGAGCGGTACGATTGGCGCCATCATTCCAACTATGGAGAACGCGATTTTCGCGCGTGGCCTTCAGGCGTTTCAGGAACAATTGGGCGAGTTTGGGTACACGCTTCTGGTCGCCAGTTCGGCTTATCGCCAAGATTTGGAGGCGCAGCAGATTCGCAACCTCGTGGCGCGTGGTGTCGATGCGCTGATGCTCATCGGCTACGATCGTGATCCAGACATTTACGCGTTTTTGGCCAAGCGGGGTCTCCCGTTTGTCAACGCCTGGACCTACAACCGTGACGTTGATGCATCGTCTGTTGGCTTTGACAACCGGGCTGCGATGCGCGGGCTTGCTGAGAAGGTACTAGAGTTTGGTCACAAACGTATTGGCGTCATTTCAGCTCACCGGACGCACAATGACCGTGCGCGGGAGCGCCTTGAGGGTATTCGTGAAGCCTTGAGTGCAAGTGGTATCGGGCAGGACAGTTTGTCGGTGCTGGACGTTAACTATTCCATTGAAAGCGGTGCAATGGCCTTTCGCACGCTTATGGAAGGGAGCAGTCCACCAACGGCTGTTATGTGTGGCAATGATGTGTTGGCAGTTGGCGCCTTGGATATGGCGCGCCAGATGGGTCTTGTCGTCCCCAATGATGTTTCAATCACCGGTTTTGATGACATCGAATTGGCGCAGATCTCTACACCGCGTCTTACCACTGTGCATGTTCCGCATCGTGAAATGGGCCAGCGAGCCGCTGACATCTTGATTGGCATGCTTGGTGGACAGCATTCTGGGCCAAGTACCCTTCTGAAAACACGGATCATGTTGCGCGAGACCTTGGGGCCGGCAGGCGCAGAAGTTTAAGTCTGCCTAGGCCGCTATGCTTGCTTGCTCGGCAAAAGTAAGTACGCCGAAAACCGGTGGCGCGTGATGTTGCCTCAGGCTGAGCAGTGTTTTCTGGATGGTTGGAAGCCTGGTTTTTCCACAACGCATTGCTATCACGGTTGCATCGGCATGGGTGAGTAGCAAGTGGGCATCGTTCGCCTGCAAAGCGGGAGCGCTGTCGATCACGATAACGTCGTATTTGTTGCGCGCAGCATCGACCAGATCGCAAAAACGGTCGCTGACCAGCAACGTGTCTGCTGTTTCCAAAGGCGGCGTGACATTGCCTAAAACGTGCAAGCCTGTCTCTGGGTCGCAAAACGTCAGGTTGCCGATATCGGCCATTGTGCCTTGGCCAGCAAGTACATCTGAAAGCTGCGTTTCCACACCGTCCATTTGCCAGTGCAAACGATCGTAGAGAGCTGACTGTCGCAGATCAGCGTCGATTAACAAGGTCGACTTACCCGATGTTGCTTCGAGCATCGCGTACGCTAACGCCAGCGTGGACTTGCCCTCACCAGCGCGTGACGACGTCATAAGAACGCAAAGCGCTTTTTGTTCGTGTCGTTGAAGGTTTGGGGATGTGTGCAGGTTTCGAGCGATGCGCCTCACGCCTTCTGTGAAATGACACGCTGGAAGCGTTCTAACCAAGTCTTGTGGTGCGTTTGCGTCGAACCGAGAGACACGAGGAAGCACAGCAACGATAGGCAAGTGCGTTGTGCGCTCAATGATGTCGACATCAAAAACGCCCAACCAAACGTGTTCTCGAACCAGACCCAAGCCAACACCAAGGCTGATGCTCGCCATCAGTCCGACCAACCCCACATAAAGCCGCCTTGGTTGATCACTCTTCACGGGGGGAACCGCGCGCGAGAGGATACGTGTTTGTTGGCTTTGATGGGGTGTCACCAACTGGGCACGTCTCCATCGTTGGAGTGCATCCTGATAAATCTCACGCAGGGCTTGCGCCTCACTTTGCAGACGCTGGACGCTAAGCGAAAGGCTCGGGCCGAGATTGTCGGGATCAAGGAAGTCTTGAAGTTGCTGGCGAACGTTGGCTGTTGTCGTCTCTAGAACGGCCAGTTCTTCGTCAATTTCGGCACGCCTGTCATGCAAGTCTTCAAGGGTTTCGGCCGAGTTGACCCCAGATGTAGCTTCTGAGCGCAACAAGCGGGTGAGATCAGCCCTTTCTGCAAAGAGGGAGCGTCGTTCATTGGATAGATGGTCCAGGATATTAGCAACAGCTTCGTTCTGCGTGGGCGTCACCCCACCTTCACGCGCCAGATTGGCTGCTGCTGCAGCCAGCAGCATGTCATCAATACGGCCTTCGACGGATCTCAAGTTGATAGCAAGATCTGCAACCCTTGTAGCCAGGGCTGTCTCAGCGACTGATGCATTCGTGAAACGCGTCTCTCGTCGCGCTGAAAGATGGGCGTCAATCAGTGCATTGGCCAAGTCCGCGGCCCGTTCTGGTGATGGATCGGAGACATCCACACGGATAACGAAGGATTGTCCTAGTCGTTCAATCGTGGTGCGATCGAGCAGGTCCATCGCTGTTTGGATTTCATATCCTATGCGATTTTGTTCTCTGGCCACGGCTGATGTGGCCAAGGACACAACATCGCCCATCACCGTTGATTGTTGGCTGTGCAAATCAGCTACTGGCTGCGTAGCACTGATGGCTCTTTGCCCGATTTCATAAGAGCGCAACATCGCCACTTCGCTGTCGACGATGCTGTTTGCTAGCTGGAATACCGTTACATCGTTGGGCGTTGCCGTTAATTGATGCGTTCCAGGATCGATCACAATCAGAGCTGTTGCCGTATAAGTCTCTTGTACTTGCGAAAGGATCGCAGTGGTTAGAACTCCAACGATCGCTATCGATATAAAGATGATTTTGGATTGACGACGCCTGAAGCTGTTCAAGCGTTGAGGTAGAGAAACCTTGCTGGATGGATTCAAGATAGAAGCGTTGATGCTGGATGAAGAGAGCATAGCGATCACTATCTATTATTGACGCAGCGTAAGTTACTTTTTTATTTTATGTCTTTCTTTTCGTATACTGCATCTACTTACGCTCTTTTTGCGAATCAGCCTTTTGTCGATGCGTGATTCAACGCATGCCTGTTCTCTAGTGTGGTCCACTCGACAGACCGCAACGTCGAGCTAGGATACCGTTCAAAAAAAGGGCGGGCTATGAAAGACAAGATACTCTCCGCGGCTGATGCGGCGGCATTGGTGCGCAGCGGCGACACGATCACCACGTCAGGGTTTGTTGGCATCGGGGTTCCCGAGGCGCTTCTTGGAGCCCTGGAACAACGCTTCATCGAGACAGCGGCGCCGCGTGACCTCACGCTGTTTTTTGCGGCGGGACAGGGTGATGGTAAAGACCGTGGGCTTAATCATCTGGGCCATCCTGGACTTTTGAAGCGCGTTGTCGGTGGCCACTGGGGTCTTATCCCAAAGGTCGGAAGGCTGGCTGTTGATGGCCTGATCGAGGCCTACAATCTCCCACAAGGGGTGGTTAGCCATCTCTATCGTGACATTGCTGCTGGAAAGCCGGGCACGCTCACTCATGTTGGGCTTGGCACTTTTGTCGATCCACGCGTTGAGGGTGGAAAGATCAACGCTATGACAGCCGAAGACCTTGTTAGCGTGATGGAGGTCGCCGGTAGGGAGTATCTTTTTTACAAAGCTTTTCCGGTCGATGTGGCGTTGCTGCGCGGGTCAACCGCCGACCCCGCGGGAAACATTTCCATGGAGCGCGAAGCCCTGGTCATCGATGGGTTGGCACAGGCCATGGCCGTGCGCAATTCAGGCGGCGTGGTCATTGTGCAGGTGGAGCGCATCGCTGCACGGGGCAGTTTGAATCCACGCGAGGTCCAGATTCCCGCCACTTTGGTTGATGCGGTTGTGGTCGCTGAGCCACAGGATCATATGCAGACTTTCGCGACGGCTTATTCTCACTTGTTTGCCGGGCGGTTTCGCGCGCCACCAGGCGCCGCACCCACGATGGACCTTGGTCCTCGTAAGATCATTGCGCGGCGTGCGGCCTTTGAGTTGCCAGTCAATGGTGTCGTCAATCTTGGCATCGGTATGCCGGAGGGTGTTGCTGCGGTCGCTGCTGAAGAGGGATTGCTGGAGCACGTGACACTGACTGCCGAGCCCGGCGTAATGGGCGGTCAGCCGGCATCGGGATTGGATTTTGGCGCAGCGATCAATACTGATGCCATTCTTCCCCAGCATCAGCAGTTCGATTTTTACGATGGCGGTGGGCTGGACCTTGCCGTGCTTGGCATGGCCGAGGTGGACGCGGTCGGCAATGTGAATGTTTCACGCTTTGGACCTCGGCTGGCAGGGGCAGGGGGCTTTATCAACATCAGCCAGAATGCCCGCCAAGTTGTTTTCACCGGCACATTTACCGCTGGTGGATTGGTTGTGGGCTGCAGTGATCAAACGCTATCGATTACAACCGAAGGCAAGGCCCGCAAGCTCTTAGAGCAGGTGCAGCAGGTTACGTTCTCAGGAGCGCGGGCTGCAGACCTTGGCACACCGGTGCTGTTCGTGACCGAGCGCTGCGTCTTCCAACTCACTCAAGATGGTCTGCGTTTGGCGGAGATCGCACCGGGTATCGATGTGCAACGCGACATCCTGGATCAAATGGGTTTTACGCCGCTTGTCGATCAGCCGGACATTATGGACGCCAGAATTTTTGCTGATGAACCCATGGGTTTGCGCGTTGATCTTTTGCATCTGGACTTGGAAGACCGCATTGCGTTGGATGCAGCGACCAATCGCTTGTTTATCAATTTTGAGAAACTGCGCATTCGCACGCGCGATGATGTTGATCAGATTGGCACGCGTGTTGAGACTTTGCTGACGCCCCACGACCAGGCTGTCGATGTGATCGTCAACTACGATGGAACTCGCATTGAGGAGGATGTGGCCAAAGACTACGCCGAAATGGTCGCGGGTCTTGAGGACAAGTATTATGCCCGTGTTACCCGTTACTCATCATCGGCGTTCATGCGTTTGAAGCTCGGACAAACGCTAACGCGGGCGCCACACATATTCGAGACAGCGGACGAGGCGCGCCGCTTCTTGGAACAGGGAGAGTAGGTCGCTAGACGCTTTCTGAAGACTGTTCCCACAGATTGATATCGGCATCGTGGGCGAACTGATCGATCTCGACCAATTCCTGATCGGTGAAATCCAGGTTGGTGACGGCACCAACACAGTCTTCGATCTGCGATGGTTTCGATGCACCAATCAGCGCGGTGGTGATCCCGCCACTACGCAGCACCCAAGCAATGGCCATTTGTGCCAAGGTTTGACCGCGTTTCTCAGCAATCGCGTTGAGCCCGCGGATAGAGGCAAGCGTTGCCTCCGAAAGTGAGCCAGGATCAAGAGACTTGTCTTGCGCTGCCCGACTGCCTTCGGGGATCCCGCCCAAATACTTCTTGGTCAGCAGCCCTTGGGCTAGCGGGGTGAAGGCAATCGAGCCGACGCCAAGTTCCTTCAATGTATCTTTCAGTCCGTCGCGTTCTATCCAGCGGTTGAACAGATTGTAGCTCGGTTGGTGAATGAGGCTGGGTGTGCCCAGCTCTTCCAGAATGGCGACGGCCTCGCGCGTTCGCTGCGAGTTGTAGGAGGAGATCCCAGCGTAAAGGGCTTTGCCGGAGCGTACGATCTGGTCGAGAGCGCCCATGGTTTCTTCCAGTGGCGTGTTCGGGTCAAAGCGGTGCGAGTAGAAGATGTCGACATAATCCAGGCCCATGCGCTTCAGGCTCTGGTCACAGGACGAAATCAGGTATTTGCGCGTTCCCCACTCACCATAGGGTCCTGGCCACATAAGATAGCCCGCCTTGGATGAGATGATCAGTTCATCGCGATAGCCCGCGAAATCAGTGCGCAGAATTTCGCCAAAGGCCTCCTCGGCGCTGCCTGGCGGTGGGCCATAATTGTTGGCGAGATCAAAATGGGTGATCCCGTTGTCGAACGCGGTTCGACAGAGGTCTCGCTTCACCTGATGCGGCGTGTCGTGGCCGAAATTGTGCCAAAGGCCGAGTGAGATCGCTGGTAGCTGCAGGCCAGAAGCGCCGCAACGTCGATAGGCCATGCGTTCGTACCGGTCTTGGGCAGGGGCGTAATTCACTGTCAGCTTCTTCCTGTTTCGCTCGCGTCGATCAGCCATTCGTATCCGTCTTGTTTTTTAGTTTTTCACAGCCCCAAGCTGTGAACGCACCGTTGCGCCATCCGTCTTTACCGAAATGGACACGCATCGGCGCATTGTTTTCATCCAGCACCACGCCACCTGCGGCGTGCAATACAGCGATCCCTGCGGCCGTGTCCCAAACCATTGTTGGGCCGAAGCGAGGATAGACGTCGGCTTGGCCTTCCGCGACCAAGCAGAACTTCAAAGCGGAGCCAATCGTGGTGGTGTTGCATCCACTCATTTTCCCCAAGAAGGCCTGTGTTTTGGCGTCTTTGTGTGACCGGCTGGCCACCGCGCGGATTGGCTGATCGGGGTCTGGGCAGGTGGTGATCTCTCGGATGTCTTCGCTGCTGAGGGTTTCACCGGGATGTACTTTGGCAGCAAAGGCTACGTCTCCGGCCAACCACATCTTGTTATGAGCAGGGGCATAGACCACACCGACCGTTGGAACACCGTTCTCGACCAACGCAATGTTGACGGAGAACTCGCCGTTTTTCTGCACAAACTCTTTGGTGCCGTCGAGCGGGTCAACCACAAAGAACACATCGCCCAGGTCCGATGGGTCTACCGTTTCAGCACTTTCTTCGGAGAGCACTGGGATCGATGGAGCCAGAGTGCGCAGGCCTTTGGCCACAACTTCATCGGCAGCAAGGTCAGCGCGGGTCAGGGGCGATCCATCGGTTTTGTCGATGACGTCAAAACCATCGGCATAAATCGCCATCACCGCTTGCCCTGCTTGTGAGGCAAGATTGGCCAGCGCCAAGGCAAGACCGTCACGATCTTGCGTCCAGTCGATAGAAGAGGGCGGCGTGCCGGTGGCCATGGTGTTTCCAGGCGGATGATCAGAGTCGGACGGTGGCCCAAAGACCGACCTGTGTCTAGCCATTATGCGCGTACTGCAAGGGCACAACAGGGGCTTTGCGATAGCCCAGTCTCTCGCTATGGCAAAGCTATGACCTACTCTGATCCTTTTGCACCGCTTGCTAGCCTTGATCGCCCCATACGCGTTGCGTCTCTTGGCGAATGCATGATCGAACTTTCTGATCTTGGCGCCGCCGATGGACGTGTGGCGATGGGCGTTGCTGGCGACACGCTGAACTTTGCCATTTATTTGGCGCGTTGCTGCCAAGACCTGGATGTCGAGGTGAACTATCTGACGGCTTTGGGCGTCGATCAGCTATCCGAGCAGATGATCGACGTTATGCAGACCGAAGGCGTTCATTCCGACCAGGTGGTGCGGTTTGCTGACAAGCTGCCGGGCCTATACGCCATCGAGCTAGATGATCGAGGCGAGCGATCGTTTCGCTATTGGCGCTCGCAATCGGCGGCCAAAAGCATGTTGGATGTCGATGGATTATCTGATGAGGCTATTGCCAGCTTTGACGTTTTGGTGCTGTCCGCCATTTCCCTTGCTATTCTTCCAACCGACGCTAGGGCACGGTTGATTGCTGTATGCGAGCGCATGAAAATGGCAGGCAAGGTGGTTGTCTTTGACAGCAACTACCGGCCCGCGCTCTGGCAAGGACAGGCTGAAGCACGGTCGGTGATTGGGTCTATGTGGGCGGCAACAAGCGTAGGTTTGCCGTCTCGCGATGATGAAGAAAAACTGTGGCCAGGCGAGACGCCGACACAGCTGTTCGCGCGGATTAATGTGGCAGAAGTTGCCCTTAAAGATGGCCCTGAAGGGCCTTGGCTTTGGACTGGCGAAGCCTTGCCAAAGATGGCCTTTCCGATTGCCGATCATGTTGTGGACACAACGTCAGCTGGGGACTCTTTCAACGCTGGTTACCTAGCCGCGCGCCTTAGAGGGCGCTCAGCAGAGCAATCCGCCACGGCAGGTCATAGGCTGGCCAGTGCTGTGATCGGCCAGAAGGGGGCGATCATTCCGCAGGCTGCGATGCCGCCTCAGGAATAATCGTCTGCGCGGTGCTGCGCCGCGATCGTATGGTCTTTGCAACAAACACCATCAAAAATGCCGCTGTTAGCATCAAGATGATTGTTGGGGCCGGCGCTGAGTCAATCCAGAAGCTGGCATAGATGCCGGCAATGCCAGCAATCAGTGTCACGCCAACAGCAACGATCATCATCGGGCCAAACCGCTTGGTCACCAGAAATGCAATGGCGCCTGGCGCGATCAAAAGGCCAATTGCCAGAATGATGCCCACCGCACTGAGTGTTGCAACGATGGTTAGCGAGAGCGCTGCCAGCAGCCCGTAGTGCAGCCATTTGGTGGGCAGGCCGATGGTTCGTGCCTGTGCCGGGTCAAAGGCATGGAGCATGAGATCGCGCCAAAACAACAACAAACCAGCTGTCACCAATGCCGAGATGCTGCCCGCGGTCCAAAGGTCCTGTGATCCGATGCCAAGCATGTTGCCAAACAGGATATGATCAAGGTGAAGCGAGGTTGTCACTGCGGCGTATATGACCAGGCCAAGCCCAAACATGCCCGAAAAAACAACACCCATAACCGTGTCTTGTTTCACACGCGAATTGTCGTTGATGTAACCAGTGGCCACTGCGCAGATCATGCCAGCGATGAAAGCGCCTATGAGCAGTGGCAGTCCGACAAGATAGGCAAGCACGATGCCCGGTAAGACAGCGTGGCTCACCGCATCGCCCATTAGAGACCATCCCTTGAGGACTAGGAAGCATGAAAGCATCGCGGTCGGCACTGCTAAAATGCATGTGATCAAAAAGGCTTGCTGCATGAAGCCAAACTGGAACGGCAGCAGAAGCGTCTCGATCATAGTGCGCGCTCCTCAACGGCAAGCCTTGCCGCGCGTCGGTTGGCAAGCAGACCGTGCTTGGGTGCGAACACAAAGGCAGCGAGAAACAACAAGGTTTGCAGGACGACGATCACGCCACCTGTCGCTCCATCGAGAAAATAGCTGATGTAAGCGCCAACAAAGCAGGTAAGGGTCCCAACTGCGACCGAAACGACAAGCAGTCGTGGGAAACGGTCGGTTAGCAGATAGGCCGTCGCGCCGGGCGTCACCACCATCGCTATGACCAGAAAAGCTCCTACGGTTTGCAATGCAGCGACCGTGGCGGCTGACAGGAGAACGAAAAAGATGAACCGAAGGCGAGAGGGATTTAGTCCAATGGCGCGTGCGTGGTTCTCATCAAAGAACACTGCCATCAAATCTTTCCACTTGGCGAGCAGCACGGCCAGGCAAACGAAGCCGATGATGGCCAGTTGAATTGTGTCGGTTGGCGTGATGGCCAGAATGTTGCCTAGGATAATCGTCTGAATGTCAATCGGGACGGGTGACACCGATACCATAAAGAGGCCGAGACCAAAGAAGCTTGTGAAGATGAGCCCGATGATCGCATCTTGTTTTAGGCCCGTGCGCTGACCGAGAAACAGCATGGCACCGGCAGCCAATCCACCAGCCAAAAACGCACCAAAGGCAAACGGCAAACCGAGCATATACGCACCCGCCACGCCGGGCACGATAGCGTGGGACAGCGCATCACCAATCAGCGACCAACCTTTGAGCATGAGGTATGCTGAGAGGAAGGCACACACTCCGCCTACCAATGACGAAACCCACATGGCGTTGAGCATGTAGCCGTAGGTAAAGGGCTCAAAGAGCACGCTCATGCATCATCTCCGGGCCGCTCACCATCTTTGGTGGTTCGGGTTTTGTCGTCATATATGACCATTGGGCGTTCATCATCGGTGAGGATGGTCACCTGACGGGCATCATCATCATCGTGGAGATCCTGGCCGCCGAGCACGAAGTGTCGCAACACGCCGCCAAAGGCGTTGGCGAGATTCTCTTGGGTGAACGTTGTCTCGGTTGGTCCGTGACAGAGCACCGTGCCTTTGATGAGGACCACGCGGTCGCAGAACTCTGGGACTGATCCAAGATTATGCGTGGAAACCAACATAATGCGACCTTCATCGCGCAGTTCTTTCATCAGTTTGATGATGGCTTCCTCGGTTTGCACATCGACGCCTGTAAAAGGCTCATCGAGTAGGATGACTTGGCCATTTTGTGCGAGGGCTCGTGCGAGAAAAACGCGTTTGCGCTGACCGCCGGAAAGCTCACCGATCTGTCTGTCGCGAAAGCCCTCCATGCCGACTCGCGCAAGGGCATTGGTCACGGCTTCATGATCTTTGCGGCTCGGTATGCGCAGCATGTTCATGTGGCCGTATCGGCCCATCATAACCACATCTTCCACCAGAACAGGAAAGGACCAATCCACTTCTTCGGCCTGCGGTACATAGGCCACGAGACCGGTTTTCAGCGCTTGGCTGACGCTTTGATTGAGGATGGAAATATGGCCGCCATCGAGTGGCAAGAAACCCATCAATGCCTTGAAGAGGGTCGATTTCCCCGAGCCATTGACGCCCACAAGAGCCGTGATTGTGTGGGTGGGCACCTCGAAGGATGCATCGTGCAGTGCGGTGACGCCATTGCGGTAGGTAACGGTAACGTGGCTGGCCGAGAGGCCGACCACGTCGTTTGTATCGCTGGAGATAGGGGCAATTTGGTTCAATTGATGCTTCCTGTCAGTCCCTCCGCGACGGTGCGCGAGGTCACGGTGAGAAGATCGAGATAGGTTGGCACTGGGCCATCAGCTTCTGACAAGCTGTCAACATAGAGCTCGCCGCCATAGGTCACGCCGGTTTCACGCGCGACTTGCTGGGCTGGATCAGTGTTCACGGTGCTCTCGCAGAACACCACTGGGATATCTTCAGTGCGAACGGTGTCGATAACGCGACGCACTTGTTGGGGAGTACCAACGGTATCAGCGTTCATCGGCCAAAGATAAAGCTCCTGCATCTCGAAGTCGCGCGCGAGGTAGGAGAAAGCGCCTTCGCAGGTGACCAACCAACGTTGACCCTCTGGGATCGTCAGTACCGCTTCACGCAGTGGTGCGATCGTGTCCTGAATCTGCTGTTTGTAGGCTGCTGCGTTGTTTGCGTAGACTTCCGCGTTCGCTGGGTCAGCTTCACCGAGCGCGCGCTCAATGTTGTCGACATAGATCAGCGCATTGTTCAATCCCATCCAAGCGTGAGGATTGGTTTGGCCTTCATATCCGCCCGAGGCAATCGCAATTGGGTCAATGCCTTCAGTGAGCGTGACCGACGGCACGTCGCCAAGATTGTCCAAGAACTGCTCGAACCAGAGTTCCAGGTTGAGCCCATTCCAAAGAATAAGGTCTGCATCCAGCGAGCGACGGATGTCGCCTGGGGTTGGCTGGTAACCGTGAATTTCGGCGCCTGGACGTGTGACCGAAACGACATCGGCCGCATCGCCAGCAACGTTTTGCGCCATGTCGGCAAGCACAGTGAATGTTGTGACCACCTTTAACCGCTCTTCTGCAGCCACATAATTGGCGGTGTACAGCAAAGCGATGGCGGCGCCCAAAACCATCGTGAAAAAGCCTGTGCTTTTGCGCACGCGTGACGTGCTTGGTGGTTGAGTGGGCGTTGTCGACAACTTGTTGGTCGCATCAGGGTTGGAGGGGGGAGTGTGGTGCATCGAAGGCTCCTTGAAGCTGGTTTCTAGTTTTGAATGATTATGAGAACGATTTGCAAGTACTATTCTAGCTGCGAATGATTTGCAACTGCATCAACACTGATTGGAGAAGGATGACTTGTGCTTGGAAACCGGCGGCAGAGGTCATTCCAGTAGGGGGCTGTACAGCACGAATGAATTTTGCTCGGCTTGTGGCCATGGCAACGCCGAACCTTTTGCGGACGATCAACGAGACCCGCGTTCTGAACCTTTTGTTTCAGCGCGGCCCGCATTCGCGTGCCGATATCGCTCGCGAGCTTCAAGTCACGCGATCAACTGCTTCTGCCTTGGTTGCTGGCCTTGTTGAACGTGGGCTGCTGCTGGAGACAGAAGAGACGGCAGATGTGGAGAGGATCGGCCGGCCTGGCTTTGTGGTGAAGCTCAATCCCAGTGCACGCACCTATATCGGCGTTGATATCGCTGTGTCTGAGCTTCGCATCGTTGCTTTGGACATGACGGCAAACATTATCGCGTCACTGACGGTGCCTTATACTGATCCGGCTACACCTGATTATGTCGTTAGCCTTGTTCGTCCCGCCGTTGAGAAACTGTTGGATGAGAACGGCCTCCAATTCAGCTCTGTTGAGGGGCTCGGTATTGCTATTCCTGGCCTTGTGGAAACCGATGGTGTGATCGTGTTCGCGCCAATCCTCAATTGGCGCAATGTCGACATTAAAGACATGATCGAGCGGGCGTTCGATGTCCCGATTGACCTGTATTTTGACAATGATGCCAATGCCTGTGCCTTTTCAGAGGGCTATCGCATGGACGCGTCTTCATCAGGCACGCTTGCTTATTTTCTGATGGACAGCGGCGTTGGGCTTGGCATTCTTCACCAGGGCCAGGTGTTTCGCGGACAAGAGGGCGTGGCCGGTGAAATTGGCCATGCACGGTTCTTTGGCGGCCTGAGCGACGAGACTGATTTTGCTGCCACACCGACCTTTGAGGATACAGTTGGCCGGGAAGGGGTGCTGCGGATGTGCGCGCGTCACCAGTTGCCGATAACCTCGATCCGAGAGTTTGTTGAACTGGCGAAGACCGGCGATCCTGCGGCACGGCGTGTGTTTGAACTGTGGGCGCGCTGTCTGGCTGTGGGTGTTGCGAACCTTTGCGTGATCCTCAACCCCGACCAGATTGTGCTTGGGGGAAAAACCGCTGAGCTGTTTTCCATCGACCCCAAACGTGTGCACGACGAAGCGAACCGACATCTGCGGTTTATGTTCAAAACACCCACTTTGCGCACCAGCGCGCTGGGTGTTTTGGCCGCAAGTGTTGGTGTTGCCAGCGTCACGCATCGCCAAAGCTTTGCTGTTTCAGCCAACACAGATGGTGCACTAAGCGCCTGATAAATCGAGTGAAAGCGAATTACTTCTGACAAGCTCGACGTTGCCTGTTGACAGCCAGCGACTTTGTTTGCAGTCTGAACAAACTCGGGAGAAATCGGTTTCGGGATTTGCGCACGTTTTTGCGCCTTCGAATGCCGAGCCAAGAAAAAGCAAAAACCTACGGCGCGCCCGAGCGTGCCCGTCTTGGGATGGAAAAATATGAAAAAATTGCTCGCATCGTCAGTGTGCGTGGCCGCTCTCGCGGTTGGCGCAACCGCCCCAGCTCATGCTGAGGGCGTAGAGGTTCTTCACTGGTGGACATCCGGTGGTGAAGCCGCTGCTGTGCAAGTCCTGAAAGACTCGCTCGAAGCTGAAGGCTATTCCTGGGAAGACATGGCTGTGGCCGGTGGTGGCGGTGACGCTGCACGGACCACGCTGCGTGCCCGTGTCGTTGCTGGTGACCCACCAACCGCCGCTCAGTTGCTTGGTATGCAGGTTACTGAATGGGCGCAGGAAGGTTTCCTTGGCAACCTCAACTCTGTTGCCGACGCCGGTGGCTGGAACGATGTCGTGCCAGCAGCAATCCAACAGTTTGGCACCTATGAAGGCGAGTGGGTTGCCGCTCCGGTGAACGTCCACCGCCCGAACTGGTTGTGGATGAACCGCGAGGTGTTTGAATCCAACAACCTTGATGTTCCGACCACATGGGAAGAGTTCAACGCTGTGGCCGAGCAGCTGCAGGACTTGGGCATCATCCCTTTGGCTCACGGTGGTCAGCCTTGGCAGGATGCAACGATCTTTGATGATGTGGTGCTCGGCATCGGTGGCCCAGATTTCTACCAGGCTGCAATCATCGATTTGGATGAAGATGCTTTGTCATCGGACACCATGGTTGCCGTGTTTGACCAGATGCGCACCATTCGCGGTTTCGTTGATGACAACATGTCAGGTCGTGACTGGAACCTTGCCAGCGCCATGGTGGTGCGTGGCGAAGCCGCCATGCAGCTGATGGGCGACTGGGCAAAAGGTGAGTTCATTGCGGCTGGCCTGACGCCAGGTGATGAAATCATGTGTGCCACGGCACCGGGCACTGAGGGCGCGTTCCTCTTCAACACCGACTTCTTTGCGATGTTCGATGTTGATGCTGGCGATGCTGAAGCACAGCAGGCGCTTGCTGCTGGTATCCTTGATCCAGGCTTCCAGGAAGCTTTCAACCTGGTGAAGGGCTCAATCCCAGCACGTACCGACGTGTCTCCTGACAACTTTGATGCTTGTGGCCAGCAGTCGATCTCCGACATGGCAGCAGCGGCTGAAGCTGGTACATTGATGGGGTCGATGGCTCACGGTCACGCGCAGCCAAGTGCGATCCAGGGTGCCATGGTCGACACGGTGACTCAGCACTTCAACTCTGACATGTCGTCTGCTGACGCTGTCGAAGCGCTGGTTACAGCCGTCAACGCCGCGCGCTAAGGCCGCACGCGTTTCTCAAGCTTTGCCGCAGGTATTTTCCCTGCGGCAGAGCGTTTGTTGCGCCTGATCCCCTCTCAAGGCGTCCGCTTTACCCTTTCTTGGTGGTCCTTTTGGCCCCTTAGCGGAGACCTGCCTGATGCAGCGCCTTCTCGCCCGAATTATGCCCGTTGCGGTGTTGTCGCCGACGATCATTCTGACGACGATCTTCATCTACGGCTTCATCGTTTTCTCGGTGATCTTGTCCTTCACCGGATCGCGCATGTTTCCGCGGTTCAACTTTGTTGGCTTTGATCAATACACACGTCTTTTCGCCAATCCACGCTGGGAAGTGGCCGTGGAGAACATGCTGATTTTCGGCATTCTCTACATTTTGCTTTCAACGCTGATAGGCCTGACGTTGGCGATTTTGTTGGATCAAAAGATCCGCAATGAGGGTGTCCTGCGCACGATCTACCTCTACCCGATGGCGATCTCTTTCATCGTGACCGGGGTGATCTGGCAGTGGATCCTGAACCCTGGCCTGGGCATCCAGACGTTCATGCGTAATCTGGGGTTTGAAAACTTTACCTTTGACTGGCTCGTGCAGAATGATTTGGCCATCTACTGCGTTGTGATCGCAGGTGTTTGGCAAGTCTCCGGCTATATCATGGCGCTGTTTTTGGCGGGTCTTCGCGGTATCAACACCGACATTGTGAACGCTGCTAAGATCGATGGCGCGAAGACGTGGCAAACCTATCGCTATGTGATCTTGCCCGAGCTGCGCCCCATGTTTCTGACAGCCTTTGTGGTGCAGGCGCATTTGGCGATCAAAAGCTATGATTTGGTTGTGGCCCTCACCAAGGGTGGGCCCGGCTTTGCCACCGAGTTGCCCTCGACTTTCATGTATTCGACCACCTTCACCCGCAATGAAATGGGGCTGGGTGCAGCCAGTGCTGTGATCATGCTGTGCACCATTGCTGCTGTGGTTGTTCCTTACCTCTACTCGGAGATTCGAAATGAGCGTCGCAGCGCTTGACGATACGCCCCCCTCGGGCAGCGAGCAACGCGCCGAGGTGGATTGGGGCGCACGGTTCAGCCGCATCGCGGTTTACGGGGTCTTGATATTCGCGGCTCTTGTTTTCCTGGTGCCGCTTATGTCGATGATTTTCACCAGTCTGAAGGACATGGATGAGATTCGTGGCGGCAACCTGTTGGCACCACCATCCGATATCACGATCTCTGCGTGGCTGAAGGCGTGGAATGAAGCCTGTATTTCGGTGCAGTGCGACGGGCTGGCGCCTTACTTTGTCAACTCGCTCATGATCGTTGTTCCAGCGGTGGCTATCTCCGTCGCTCTGGGTGCCATCAATGGGTATGTTCTCACCATGTGGCGCTTTCCCGGCGCTGACTGGGTGTTTGGGGCGCTGCTTTTTGGCTGCTTCATCCCATTCCAAATCGTGCTCATCCCGATGGCGCGTATGTTGGGAATCATGGGCATAGCCGGGTCTATTCCCGGAGTGGTGTTCGTGCACGTTGTGTACGGTATCGGCTTCACGACGCTGTTTTTCCGCAATTACTACGCCTCGGTTCCCAAAGAGCTGGTGAAGGCGGCAAGTGTTGATGGCGCAGGTTTTTGGGGCACGTGGTGGCATATCTTGATGCCGATTTCCTGGCCCATCGTGACCGTTGCGGTCATCTGGCAGTTCACCGGTGTGTGGAATGACTTTCTGTTTGGCGTGTCGTTCTCGTCCGGCAACAATCAGCCGGTGACGGTTGCGCTAAACAATCTGGTGAACACGTCCACCGGGGTCAAAGAATACAATGTCGATATGGCAGGCGCCATGATCTCCGCCTTCCCAACTCTCTTCGTTTACATCGTGGCGGGGCGCTTCTTCCTGCGCGGCCTGATGTCGGGCGCCGTCAAGGGCTAGGGTCGAGACCCTAGGGCCAAAAAGGATACTCACAATGACCACGCTTGCTGTTCAGGACATCAAGAAAAGCTTCGGCCCCACAGAGGTGCTCAAAGACATCGATATGGAGATCGGCACCGGGGACTTTCTGGTGCTGGTTGGTCCTTCCGGTTGCGGGAAGTCCACGCTGCTCAACATCATTGCTGGCTTGGAAAATCAAACGTCCGGCCAAGTGGTGATTGCTGGGCGCGATGTGTCCAATCTTCAGCCAAAGGAACGAGACATCGCGATGGTGTTCCAGTCCTATGCGCTTTACCCATCGATGACGGTGGAGCGGAACATCGGCTTTTCTCTGGAAATGGCGGGGGTCGCCAAGGCGACACGGACTGAGCGCATCAAAGAAGTGGCCGAGCTTTTAAAGATCACCGACCTTCTGAACCGGCGCCCGAGCCAATTGTCTGGCGGTCAACGCCAACGTGTAGCGATGGGCAGAGCGTTGGTCCGAGAGCCGCAGGTGTTTCTGTTCGATGAGCCGCTTTCGAACCTTGATGCAAAGCTGCGTGTGGACATGCGCGTTGAGATCAAGAAGCTGCATCAGCGCCTTGGTGCAACCATTGTGTATGTCACCCATGATCAGATCGAAGCCATGACCATGGCGACGAAGATAGCGGTGATGAAGGGTGGTATCATCCAACAGTTCGGTGCGCCGAAAGACATTTACGATCGTCCGTCTAACACCTTTGTTGCGACGTTCATGGGCTCGCCTGCCATGAACCTACTCAAAGGCACCATCAAAAAAGATGGCGCTGCCTGGGTTGTCGATCATGGCACTGAAAAGGTTGCCGTGCCGCGCCATGTGGACGTCTCCGGCCTGCGCGAAGGGCAGGAGGTGCTGGTGGGCATTCGTCCTGAAGCCGTTCATTTGGCCTCAGAAGTTGCGCACGATAGTCGTATCGATCAAGGCTGGGAGTTTGATCGCAGCATCGATGTGACCGAACCTACCGGTCCGGCAACGCTGGCATTGTTTGAGGTGGATGGCACAGAGTTCCACGCCTCGCTCTCCGGTGATGCTGATGTTCAAGCCGGGCAAAGCTACCGGTTCAAAGCGGACCTTTCCAAAGCTCTCCTTTTTGATGCTTTGAGCGAACAGCGCATCGCCCATGTGGACGAAACCAACCAGCCCCAAGAGACGCAAGCAGCCTGACAATGGAAGAAACTCCCCCCTTCCGGATCGGTGTCTTGGGCGCCGGACCGATTGCTCAATTTGGTCATTTTGAGGCCTGCGCGAAAGCCGGCAATGCTGAGCTTTACGCGATCTGCGATGTCGCCGAAGACTTGGCCACACGGATGGCTGTGACCCATGATGCTGGTCAGGTGTTCACCGACTACGATGCGATGCTTGCCGACCCTCTTCTGGACGGTGTGATCATCGCAACGTCCGACCCATTTCATGTCCCCATGTCCATCAAGGCGTTGGAAGCGGGTAAAGCGGTGTTGAGTGAGAAGCCGCTGGGTATCAGCGTTGAGGATGTTTTGGAGCTTGAGGGCGCTGTGGCGCGCACTGGCGGCTATCTGCAAGTTGGTCACATGAAGCGTTTCGATCCAGGTATTGAGGCGGCCAAGGCATTCATCGACGAAAAGATGGGGGAGGTTCAGGCCCTCAAAGCTTGGTACTGCGATTCAACGCATCGCTACACCAACACCGATGCTGTGCAGCCGCTGCCTGTGCGTTCTGCCAATGCCAAGAAACCTGCAGGTGATCCCAAAGCTGACAAGCAAAGCTATTTCATGCTCGCGCATGGCTCGCACCTGGTTGATCTGATGCGGCATCTGGCGGGCGAGATCATAAACGTTTCGGCACGTCTCTCAGAGAAGTTCGGTGCTTATTGCTGGTTTGTGGATGTGGAGTTTGCCAGTGGCGCGCTTGGACATATGGATCTGACCGTCGCTGTGCGTATGGATTGGCATGAGGGCTTCCAGATGTATGGTGAGCACGGCGCCATCCTCGCGAAGACTTACAACCCTTGGTACTACCGGTCTTCTGAAGTCGACATCTTTGATGAAGCCACAGCCAGCACCACGCGCGTTCTGGGTGCTGATGGCCACTTTTTCCGCCGTCAGGTGGAGGGTTTTGTGCGTGGTGCGCGCGGTGAAAGCACGCAAGCGGCTGGCATTGTGGATGGCGTACAGAGCGTGAGGGTGATGGCGGCGATCCGTCAGTCCGTTGCAACCGGTCAGCCAGTGGATGTGGCAACGGCAGGTGGAGCGGTCTGATGCAGATCGGTATCTTCGCCAAAACCTTCCCAGGCAGTGACCCTGATACTGTTTTTGCATCGGTGAAATCTGCTGGATTTGCCGCTGTTCAACACAATTGGGCGTGTTCGGGACTCGCATCTGTGCCAGGCACAATTCCTGACGACGCGCAGGCTGATGTGGCCCATGCCATGGATGCGCATGGCCTTCAGATGGCGGCGGTGTCGGGCACAGTGAATTTGATCCATCCGGATGTGGTTGTCCGTCAGCAAGGCATCGACAATCTCAAGACTGTCATTCGCTCAGCCCCCGCCATCCAGGCACCCGTCGTGACTCTGTGCACGGGATCGCGCAATGCGGACGATCAGTGGGCCGATCACCCAGACAACCAGATGCCTGAGGCTTGGATGGACCTGTTGGCGGCCATGGAGCAATTGTTGCCGGTGGCTGAAGAGGCTGGTGTGAGGCTCGGTGTTGAGCCGGAATTGGCCAATGTTATCAACAGCGCCGAGGCAGCCAAACGGTTGATTGATGAGGTTCAGTCCGACGCCATCACGATTGTCTTTGATCCGGCCAATCTCTTTGAGATCGCTTCGCTGGACGAGCAACAGCACATCGTTGCGGAAGCGCTGGAGCGATTGGCCGGGCATATAGGCATGGCCCACGCCAAGGATCGTACAGCTGATGGAGGCTTCACCACCGCAGGGCAGGGTGTTCTCGATTATCCCTTTTTCCTCAAAGGGCTGCGCACCGTTGGGTTCAATGGCCCGCTGATCACCCATGGTCTATCGGCGGCCGATGCGCCGGGTGTTGCCATGTTCCTTTCGGAGCAATTGGCATGATGCGAACCTTCGATCATCAGGGACTCACCTTGTCCTATCGCGATGAAGGCGAGGGGCCAGCGTTGATTTTCCAGCATGGCCTTGGCGCCAGCGCTGACCAGCCTTTCGACGTTATGGGCAGTTATGACGGCTTTCGTCGTATCGCGTTGGAGTGTCGTGGCCATGGGGCCAGCGACTTGGGCGACCCCAGCGAGCTTTCCATCGCCACCTTCGCTGATGACCTTTTGGCCCTGATGGACCATTTGAGCATCGCCAGCGCCCATGTTGGTGGTATTTCTATGGGCGCTGCCATCGCTACGCGGTTTGCGGTGCTCAACCCGTTGCGTTCCCGCTCTCTGTGTGTGGCGCGTCCTGCTTGGTTTGACCGTGCGGCGCCGGACAATATGGCGATCTTTGCTGTGGCTGCGGCCTTTCTTGATGCCCATGGGGTAGAGGGGGGGCGTGAACGTTTTGCAGCCAGCGAGCCTTATGCTGCGCTGAAGGCCGCCTCGCCCGACAACGCGACTTCATTGCTTGGGCAGTTTGATCGATCTGACCCTTTCTCAACAGTCGCGTTGCTTTCACGCCTTGCGGTTGATGGTCCAGGTATTTCGTTCGCCGACTATCAGGCTTTGCGATTGCCAGTGCAGGTGATTGGCCATGAGCTGGATGCCATCCACCCATTGTCGATGGCACGGGCCATTGCTGATGCGACGCCTGGGTCTGAGCTTGTTGAAATCACGCCGAAAAGCACCAGCAAAGAGCGTTATGCCTCTGAGTTTTCATCAGCCGTTCAGCGTTTTCTGCACAGCGTGGAAAGCGCAGAAAGTGCGGTTGCAACACCGGCGTCGGCGTTTGCCAATGACTGATCACGGGACGATCTTGGTCGCAGATGTGGGCGGTACATCCATGAAGCTCAGCGCGGTGTTGGACGGAGCGCCAGCGCCTTTTAGCCAGCGTGTTTCATCGCATGAACTGCGGTGCGCCGATCCCCTGGGTGCATTTGAAACCATCTTCCAGACCTTTGCGAAAAACCATGCGTTGGCCTTTGACGCTGTTGTGATGACTGTGCCAGGGTTTGTGGACCGCGACTTTGATCGCGTGCTCTATGCTGCCAATCTTCCTGAACTCAACGGCGTTTCTCTTTCTTCAGGGCTTTCCAAACGCCTTGGCGTTCCTGTGACTTTAGAACGTGATGCTGTGCTGCTGCTGCAAGGTGAGCGGGCGAGTGGTGTGGCACAAGGGACCGATAGCGTGCTCGGCATTTTTTTCGGCACTGGGGTTGGCGCAGCTTTGATCGAAAACGATCAAGTGTTTCGCGGCGCTGGATGGGCCTTGGAGATTGGGCATATGCCTATCCATGGCGATGCAGAGCCGCTTGATGGACTGAAGGCCGATAGTTTGGAGGTTTACGCCTCGGGCCGGCGTCTCAACCAGCTTGCCGAGACTTATGGTGTGCCGGTGGAAGCCTTGTTTGAACAGGAAGGTCCGCCAGCATTGCTCGATGATCTAGAAACTTTCGTGCGCGATCAGGCTTTTGCCACCGCATCAAGCTTGTTGATGTTTTGCCCAGAAACGTTGGTGCTTGGAGGCGGCGTCTTGGACATGCGCGGGTACCCACGAGAGGCTCTGGTTGAGCAAGTCCGCGCGCGCGCCACGCTTCCACCCAAGCGCCCTCTTGATATCCGTTTTGCAACGCGTGGCTGGCGCGCTGTTCTCGATGCTGCGCAAGCGTTGATGGCGGAGCGAGAGGCATCTTTTCAACACGCCGCGCTGCATGCGCACGCCTAAGGTTGGTCGCGTTTTCGGACGGAAAATCGGTGCCCACTTTTCCTACCAACGCTTTGAAGGAACGCATTATGACTGCTGACCATCTTCCCAATAAACTTGGTGTCCACGCGCTGGTTTGGACCGCGTCGTGGGATGAAGATTACCTCAATCGCGCGTTCGAGCATTCGCGCCGTATTGGCTATGAATTGATCGAGCTGCCGCGCTTCGACCCGTCGATGATCAGCGCCGATAAGCTTCGCAAGCTACTGGATGCACACGATCTGAAATGCGCCATCACCATGGGCCTCGCTTGGGATGCAGACATCTCCAACCCTGACGCTGAGATCGCGCGGCGTGGTGAAGAGATGCTAGACACTGCCGTGTCAGCGGCACGAGATATCGATGTGGAACTGCTCGGCGGCATTCTTTACTCAGCGCTTGGCAAGTACCCCAAGGCACCCACCCGAGAAGGACGACAGAACGCTGTCGATGCCCTTCGTCGGATCGCCGATAAAGCGCAGGCGGTCGAGGTGCCGATGGTGCTTGAGATCGTCAATCGCTACGAGACGAACCTTTTGAACTCCACCGATCAAGGTCTACAATTCCTTGCTGATATTGGTCATGACTGGCCGAAGCTGCATCTTGATACGTATCACATGAACATCGAAGAGTGCGATATCGGTGATGCGCTCCGTCGTGCCGGTGACAAGCTTGGCTACTTTCATATCGGTGAGAACAATCGCGGGCCGCTTGGATCCGGGTCAATCGATTTCGCCAGTGCTTTCACGGCACTTCGAGACATCGACTACAAGGGCTGGATCACCTTTGAGAGCTTTTCATCAGAGGTTCTTGATGAGGGGCTTTCCAATGATATTGCGATTTGGCGTAACATGTGGACTGACAATGTCGCGCTGTCCGACCACGCCTACCGCACTATGGTGAGCCACATCGAAGCCTCGATGGTACGGTCAGGTCAAAGCACGCCATAATCACGCTGCGCAACGCTGACACTCACCTCTGGCGGTCCGCCTACGCCTGCCGGTCCGGTGAAGCTGCCCGTCAGTGGGATTGCTTGTGATGGTTTGCGCACACTGGCCACTTTGATGAGGTCGGCGGTCCCAGTGAGGTTGTTGGTGGGGTCGAAATCAACCCAACCAATGCCCGGTACGAACAGTTCTGCCCAGGCGTGGGTTGCTGCTGCACCCGAATACGCGTCTTGTCCGCCATCCAGTGCTGGCGAATAAAGATACCCTGTAGCAAAACGCGCTGCAAAACCGAGAATGCGAGCGGCCTCCATCATGAAGAAGGCATAGTCGCGGCACGTCCCGGCCCCGCGGGCCAACAGCTCCAGCGGCTTCAGCGTGCCTTCATCATAGCGTGCCTCATAGGTGAAGCCATCATAAACAGCCTGCATCAGGTTACGGGCGACCTGTAGGCCATCGCTGTTGTTGGCGATGCCGCGTGTGTCGATCCAGTTTTGCAGGTCCGCTGCTGCATGCTCATCATCCATCAAAATGAGCGTTGCCAGATCGCGTCGATCTTCAGGGCTGTACTGAATTGGATAAGGAGCTTGGCGGCCATCAACAACCAGGTTTTCAGGCAGTGACGGAAAGCGTTCCAGGTCCAAAGTTGAGGTGACAATCAGTTCCTGAGACGATCCGCTAAACGCGATGGTCGCAATGGAGTTGCCAAAAACATCGAATGACCAAACCACTGGTGCGTTGGGCGACAGCGTAAGGGTGGCGTTGACCACGCGTAGGTGGTGGCCATCCCGCGGACGTAACATGGCACGGTGGGTGTGAAGGTCCACCGGTTGCGAGAACTGGTAGCGCGTTTGGTGGGTGATACTGAAACGCATGGCGCGGCTTGATGAACCTCAATGTGGGGTATGCGGATGTAGCGCTAGCTTGCACGCGTGGGAAGCTGAACTTGCGTTTTGGCATGCGCTTCGCACGAAAGGATAGCGACGATGTGTGGTCTTTGTGGTTTTGGTTTGGGTGATGCGCAACTGGTCTTGGAACTGGACGAGACGAAGGCCCAGGCATTAGAAGGTGACCGTGCGCTGGAGGACATGTTTGAACAGGTCACTCCGGCGCCGATGCCGCGAACCAACGTGAAGATATCCAAAGCCCGTGCCGACTCAAGCGACGCTGACAAGCGATCCCTTCTTGCCCTTGTTGCGCGCGCTGTTGCCATCCTATGGGCGAAGCACGTCGGAGGCTCTCGACCGGCTCACGGTCTCTGAGAATCACACCTATTGCGCGGGCTCTGGAGGCCAAAAGCTGGTTCTGAGGGTGCATCGTGCTGGGTACCACGACCGGAGCGAGATTCTCAGCGAGTTGGACTGGATTGCTGGCCTGCATGACAGCGGCACTGTAACCACCGCCGTTCCAATCGCTCGCCAGGATGGTGAGAGGTTAAGTGCTGTAGAGCTTGACGGTCAGCGGCATTGGGTGAGCGCGTTTTCGTTTCTTGAGGGCGAGGAACCGAAGGTTGGGCACCACTTAGCCGATCGTTTTGAAGAGCTTGGTATGATCAACGCCCGGCTTCACCAACACGCGAGGGGCTGGGCTAGGCCTGATGGGTTTGTCCGCAAACGCTGGGACTTTGATCTGATGTTTGGCGCTCGTCCCATCTGGGGCGATTGGCGTGCAGCTTACGATCAAAGCAAAGATATCGCTCTGTTGGAAGGTTTGGAGAAACATCTGCGCTCCACCCTGGACGACTATGGTGATGGGCCGGACCGGTTTGGCCTGATCCACGGCGATCTAAGGGTTGCCAACCTGCTTGATGATGGCAACCGGTTGGCCGTGATCGACTTTGATGATTGTGGGTTCAGCTGGTTCGCTTACGATTTTGCTGCGGCGATCAGCTTCCATGAAGAGGATGAGGCTGTGCCCACACTCCAGAATGCCTGGCTTAAAGGCTATCGCACTGTCGCGCCTTTTGGTGATGAGGATGAGGCTATCTTGCCAGCCATGATCCTGGCGCGGCGTTTGTTGCTGACTGCGTGGCTGGCCAGCCGTGCGGGCAATGATACCGATGCGCTTTATGGGCGTGGGTTTGCCGAAGGCACTGTCCGTTTGGCACAAGCCTATTTGGGTTAGACCGCCCGCGCTTCTTTCATCACTTCAGCGCGCAGCGCTTCCATTTCCTTGGCGCCTTTGCCTGATCGATCGGTGTCCATGATCACCAGGCCTTGCTTCATCGCGCCTGCGAAACCAACACGATTGCCGATACGCGTTTTGGCAAGCGGTGCGTCGATCTCGCTGAGTGCGTCTGCCATTTCTTCGGTGATCGCAGCTCGTGGCGGCACGCGGTTGAGCACCAGCAGGGCAGGGGTTCGTTCTTTGCCTGCCAGTGCAATCGTTGAGCCGCAGGCCCAAACATCCATAGGTGAGGGCTGGACGGGCACGACAACCAGCGTTGCTGCTTCGATGGCTGGTCGCGCTTCGGTGTCGGTTTTGGGAGGCGTGTCAATGACCACAGCATCATGGCTGCCTGCCAAATTGCGTGCTTCGCGGCGAGCACCCCAGCCTGATGCTGTGCGGAAGGTCAGGCCGGTTTCATCCTCACCGAGTGCTTGCTCGCGCGCCTCAAACCATTCGCCGAGACTGCCTTGGGGGTCGCAATCGAGGATCGCTACGCTCATCCCTGAATAGGCAAGTGCCGTGGCCAAATGCGCGGACATGGTGGTCTTTCCAGAGCCGCCTTTTTGCTGCGCAACAGTGATGATCAATCCGGCCATGATACCTCTCCAACGCTTCCATCAGCGCGTGCGATTCCGTTGGTCGGTGAGTTTATGTTGCAGTGCACAAAATAACAAGGGTGGGGAATTCATGCCTCGATGCGCTGTGCGATGACCAGTTCGCCAGGTACCGGCACGTCTTGCTCCAAGCGTACCGTGATGCGGTCTATGCGCAGCGGTTTCCAGCCATGCTTTTTTAAGGTGCGCACCAAGCAAGCGGAGGAATGGGCAAAGCGTTTGTGTTCGCCGACCTGAAAATCCCAGGCATCGCCGGGCAAGTGTTCGCTGGAGAAGGCAAGCACCGACCCTGGTGCCGTCACATCGCTAAGCGCTGTGAACAGAGGATCAAGATCACCCAGATAGGGCAGGACATCGGCGGCGGTGATCAGGTTGTAGGGGCCGACCGCTTCTTGTGAGCGCAAAAAAGCAACCGCTTCGCCAACATACAGATCGTTGTAGATTTCAAGCTCATCGGCGATCTCGATCATTGTCGGGGCGAGGTCAACGCCGGTTCGTTTGACGGTGACATCTTCCAACGCCATGGCGCAAAGGCCTGTGCCGCAGCCAAGGTCAAGCCAGGTTTCAAAAGGGCCAAGCGTCAGAGCCTTCAACCCATCAGCGATCAACAACGGCACGTTGTAGCCCAACTCGTCGACCAGGATCGCGTTGAAACGATCAGCCGTTTGATCGAAAAGTGCCGCCACATAGGCGTTCGGTGCCTTTGCAGGGTGCTCGCCGGTGAGTTTGGCCAAACGTAGCGAGACGCCCAGATGATCGTCCGGGTCGTTCACCATCAATTGCTGGTAGAGCGTAACAGCTTGCTCTGTGTTGCCCGTCACATCGGCTTGACGTGCCTCATCGTAAAGCGCGTCCATGGCATCCCAGTCGATGGGCGTGTCTGTCATGCTAACCTCGTCGTGTTCCAGCAAAGGAAAACGCCATGTTCCGTGTTGAACCTTATCTGCGGCACCTTCTACGCAGGAGCTTTGCGGTTTTTCTAGCGTTTTTTGGTGTCGTCGCTGTTCAGGCCAATGCTGCGGAGTTGGCCGAGGCCAACATCATCGGGTACTCCGTGGACGGACGCTACTTTGCGTTCGAACAGTTCGGTGTTCAGGATGGGTCAGGTTTTGCCTATTCTGAAGTCTTTGTCATAGACCTGGAGAATGATCGCTGGGTGCCGGGAACCCCGATCAGAAAACGTGGCGTCGATGAGACAGAGCGCCTCTTTGATGTGCGTGCCGAAGCGATGGCCGATGCTGAGCCGCACCTTGATCGCCTCCATATCAGTGCTGCGTTTCGGACCCTGGCAGCAACAACGCCAATGGAAGAGGGAGACCAAGAGCGCCGTCTGACCTTTAATCCACGCCCTATTCTCACGCCTATTGATCCGCCAAGAACGATGCGCCTTGAAAGATTGCCCATGGCGAGCCCCCGCGACTGCTTTGATATGGTCGAAACAGCGGGTTTCATGCTCACCTTGCAGGTGGAGGGCTTCGCTGAACAGACCATCCATCGCGACGATCGTTTGCCTTACTCACGCGCTTGTCCAGCCCATTACGGCATCGCAGCCATCATAACGCCCTTTGATCGTGACCCTGGCCGTGCTGTTGCCTTGATCAGTGTTTATCAACTGGGGTTTGAAGGTTTGGATCGGCGCTTTCTTGCAGTTCCGTTCGATTTATCCTTCTAATGGTGTGGGAACCGGCAGCGTAAGGGTCGGTGGGGTAGAAGGCTTGTTACTGCGTGTTCAAAAAAATGCTTCTCGACGCTTTGGAAAAAGCGCCGCCACGTTCCGTGGACGATCTTGCTGTGTTTTTCGAGCGTTCGCGGGCTCGGCTGGAACAAAGTTTGGACAAGGGCCAAGTGAGCGGCGATGAGCGCGAACGCTATCTGGCGCAGTTTCAGGCTGGCTTGAATGAAGCGCAGGTGGATTTCTTAAACCGCGCTCTTGAAGCCCAAACGGGTGATTTTGAACCGCCACATCTGGCGCCGTCACCATTAGATGCGTTGAAAACAGCGCTCAAACAACCTGCCATTTGGATCGTCCTTGTGCTCGTTTTGTTGATTGGCCTGACAGTTGGACTGCTTGTTGGTGGCTAGCCAACCGTCAACGCCAGCCATGTGACCAGGCCAATGTACGTAACGTGGTGGGCAGCCTGGTCAGCGCCCAGGGCAATCCAAAATCCATGACGATCCGGCGTTAGCTTCATGCGGCGTGCTATCTGCGCTTTTGCCCAGTCTATGTGATAGTGGATGAGGCCGTCGGCGAGTGCCAGGATGAGTGCAGTGGCCAGGCCGATAACCCCAAACATCGCTGCAACTACACCCACAGCCAGCGCACCAAGCGCATGCAGCCCGGCGTGCACCAGCCCGCCAGGGTGTCCGTAATGCCCTTTGTTACGAACCTGCCAATCACTTTGGAACACAAAGTCGAACAGGAAATGTTTGGCTTGCAGGCCAAGAAGGATCGCCAAAGCGGCGATGGGATCAAGGAGCATATAGATCAGGCCAAGTGGTGAGATGTGGTGCCGCGCAATCAGTTTAGACGCGGCGGCGAAGGCAAGCGGTGACGTAGGTCACATTTAGGTGGATTTCAAATGCAACGTTCTCGCTAACTCAAGAAAGCTGACGCCATCTGCGTTGGTATTGACGGCGGTCATCACAGCGGTACCTTGGTAATATTACGAATAAAAACAATGTCCCCAAGAAGAGGGTAGCAACCAAACGGAGGATCGACCCATGGATTTTGAAGATAAGCAGTTGCCTGTCGCATCGGATGAAGATCAGCGTTCTGTCGATGAAACGCCTGTCGAAGGCGGTCGTCGCGCGTTTTTGAAGGGCACCAGTTTGGCCGCTCTCACCGCCATGATGGGTGTCGGTATTCCCTTCGGGCGCTATCTGCCGGAAGGCTATCAACCCGTCGGTTTGGCCCATGCACAGGGCGTCGATATGGAGGCGATGGCCGACAAGGATGGTGTAACCATCCTCAATGAGCGTCCCGTGAACGCAGAGACGCCAGCCCACCTCTTGGACGACAACATCACGCCCGCCAGTCGCCTGTTTGTGCGTAACAATGGCATGGTCCCTGAGCAAGCCTTCACCATGGATGCCTCTGGCTGGACCTTGACCGTCGATGGCGAGGTCGAGACGCCACTCACGTTGACCCTCGATGATCTGCGCAACAATTACGAGGTCGTGACGCGCCAGTTGATTTTGGAGTGTGGCGGCAATGGCCGTGCCTTCTTCAATCCTGGTGCATCGGGCAATCAGTGGACCACCGGTGCTATTGGCTGTCCTGAATGGACCGGTGTTCGGCTGCGGGATGTGCTCAACAGTGCTGGTGTTCGACCGAGTGCTGTCTACACCGCTCACTACGGCAATGATCCGCATCTTTCCGGCGATCCCGAGAAAGAGTCCATCTCGCGCGGCGTGCCCATCGAGAAAGCACTAGAAGAAGATTCTTTGATAGCCTTTGGCATGAATGGTGGCGACTTGCCGGGCATTCACGGCTTCCCGCTGCGGTTGGTTGTGCCGGGCTATCCAGGGTCGGCTTCGCAAAAATGGCTTGACCGTATTTGGGTGCGCGATCAGGTGCATGACGGGGCTAAAATGGGTGGCTATTCGTATCGCCTGCCGGCCTATCCTGTCGCCCCGGGCACAGAAGTGCCTGAGGAAGACATGGTGATCATGGACACCATGCCGGTGAAGTCGCTGATCACCAATCCAGCTACCGGTACGCAAGTGGATCGTGCGTTTTCGGTGCGTGGCCATGCCTGGGCCGACGGCGAGGTGGAAGCGGTGGAAACATCTATCGACTTCGGCCAGACATGGCAGCCAGCATCGCTTGGTGCGCCGCGCAACCGTTTTGCTTGGCAGCATTTCACCGCTTCAATCACCGTGCCGCAGGCTGGCTATTACGAGGTGTGGGTGCGTGCCACCGATGACCAAGGGCGCACGCAACCGCCAACCACGCCAGGTTGGAACCCACGTGGTTATGGCAACAACATGATCCATCGGATCGCTGTGGTAGCTGCCTAGGTTCTCCACCCTTGCTCGCAGCCCGGTTTAGCTGGGCTGCGGGTTTCTCTCTCAAAATGCAGGCATGTGCGATGACGTTTCTGAGTGTGCGCGTGGGGCGAACCCTTGCGACGGTGTTGATGATGGTTGGTGGGACAGTCTCTGCTTTGGGCCAGTCTGCAGTTCCTGATCCAATGGCCAGTGCTATTCCCAATCCTATGGTGCCGCTTGCGAACCCGATGACGGTCACACCCTTGTCACCCAATCCCATGACGCCAACGCTGACAGCGCCTGTTACGGGGCCGAGCGCGATGCCAAACCCCGTCATGCCCAATCCGATGCCCCCTGGTGGCGGCATTCTCAACCCTATGGTTGTCACGCCTCAAACCGGTGAAGAGCAAATCGCGCTGCGTCCTGATCTTGGCAATTTGCCTGATACGCCCGGTGTTGAAGACACCTATTATTCTTGCACCGCCTGTCATTCGGCCCAGACCTTTGCTCAGCAGCGGCTGACCGATGCGCGTTGGGAGTATCTTTGGGACTGGATGATTTCGGACCAGAACATGCCCGACTATGGACCTGAAGCGCGTGAGACGATCCTTGCTTATTTGCAAACGCATTTCTCGTCGGAGCGATAAAGAGCACGCCATGCGCGATTGATGTTTGCACAGCGCTGCAACGCCGATTAGAAGGCGGGTCTATCCCTCTTTCTCGGTCAGTGCGGGGCGTTTATGGCGCGGCAATTCATCTATCACATGTCAGGTCTTTCCAAGGCGTACGGCGCCAAGAAAGTTCTCGATAACATCCATCTCCAATTCTACCCGGATGCCAAGATCGGCATTCTGGGGCCGAATGGTGCCGGTAAGTCCACGGTGCTGCGGATCATGGCTGGTCTCGACAAAGAATTCACCGGCGAAGCTTGGTTGGCTGACGGCAAGACGGTTGGCTATCTGCCACAGGAGCCGCAGCTCGATGAAAGCCTAACATGCATGGAAAATGTCATGCTGGGCGTGGCGGACAAAAAGGCGATCCTCGACCGCTACAATGAGCTGATGATGAACTACTCCGACGAGACAGCGGAGGAGGGCGCGCAGCTTCAAGACTTGATCGATAGTCAAAATCTTTGGGATCTGGAAAGCCAAGTTGAGCAGGCGATGGATGCCCTGCGCTGTCCCGCTGGCGATGCATCGGTGGAGCATTTGTCGGGCGGCGAAAAGCGCCGCGTGGCGCTCTGCCAGTTGCTGCTGTCGCAGCCAGATTTGATCCTGCTCGACGAGCCAACCAACCATTTGGACGCGGAAACCACAGCGTGGCTTGAAAAGCATTTGCGCGAATATCCAGGCGCCGTGTTGATCATCACCCATGATCGCTACTTCCTGGACAATGTGACTGGTTGGATCCTTGAGCTCGATCGCGGCAGGGGCATTCCCTACGAAGGCAATTACTCTGCCTACTTAGAGGCCAAAGCCAAGCGTATGGCGCAAGAAGGTCGCGAGGAGGCCTCGCGCCAGAAAGCCCTGGAACGCGAACGCGAATGGATCGCTGCAAGCCCAAAGGCCCGCCAGACCAAATCCAAAGCGCGCATCAACGCTTATGATGAGCTTCTGCAAAAGGCAGAAGCGCGCGCACCCAGCGCAGCGCAGATTGTTATTCCGGTGGCCGAGCGTTTGGGCAACAATGTCATCAAAGCGGAAGGTCTTTCCAAAGGTTTTGGCGACAAGCTTCTGATTGAGGATCTCAATTTCAACCTACCACCTGGCGGCATTGTTGGGATCATCGGACCGAACGGCGCTGGTAAGACCACGCTGTTCAAAATGATCACGGGCCAAGAACAACCAGACTCTGGCACAGTCACCATCGGTGAGACCGTAAAACTTGGCTATGTCGATCAAAGCCGTGATGCGCTCGACCCCAAAAAGACCGTTTGGGAAGAGATTTCAGGCGGCGATGAAATCATCAAACTCGGCACCAAAGAGATCAATTCGCGCGCGTACTGCTCCAGCTTCAATTTCAAGGGTGGCGATCAGCAGCAACCGGTGGGCACGCTCTCGGGTGGTCAGCGCAATCGGGTGCATTTGGCCAAAATCTTGAAGTCAGGCGCGAACGTTCTGCTGCTCGATGAGCCGACCAACGATCTGGATACGGAAACGCTCGCCGCGCTGGAAGATGCGCTGGAAGAGTATGGCGGCTGCGCGGTGGTGATCTCGCACGATCGCATGTTCCTCGACCGTCTTGCCACGCACATGCTTGCCTTCGAAGGCGACAGCCATGTGGAATGGTTTGAGGGCAATTTCCATGACTATGAGCAGGACAAGATCCGCCGCCTCGGCCCAGAAAGCGTGAACCCGAAACGGGTGACGTATAAAAGGCTGACCAGGTAAGGCGATGTCCATCTACAACGCCAAACGTTTCGAAGCGCGGGTTGATGGACTGTTTGCGGCCTTGGGCGAGGGTTTTGTGTCCTCGCCGGTTGAGAGTCTTGATCTCACCTATGAAGGCATTGCCGGGGACCGCCATGGCGGGTTGACCCGTCAGTCTGGTGGGCGGGAGCCTTGGTACAAGCGCGGCACAGAAATGCGCAATGAGCGCCAGCTGTCCATCCTCTGCCGCACTGAGCTGGCCGATGCAGCTGCTGCCATGAAGCTGGACAAGATCGAGCCGGAATGGATCGGCGCGAACATCGTGCTTGCAGGCGCGAAGGATCTTTCCAAGCTTCCACCGCGTTGTCTGCTCTTCTTTGAAGGTGGGGCGACCATCAAAGTGGATGGTCAGAATGCCCCGTGCCGTTTTGCCGGCGAAAGCATTGCCGAGCGCTACCCTGAGCATAATCCAAAGGCGCTGGCTCTGGCTTTTCCCAAGAAAGCGGTTGGCAAACGTGGTCTGGTTGGTTGGGTGGAAAAGCCGGGCACCATCACGGCGGGCGAAACCGTCACCGTCCAGGTGCCAGAGCAGTGGATCTGGGAAGGCTAGAAACCCTCTGGGCGCTCGCGCAAGTGTGACCACCCGTTGGCTGTACGCTTTCTGATATGTCGCTTACACCAGAAGACGTGATGCACACCGTTTTCGCACGCTATTGCGTTCTGGCTTTTTGGATTGTGATGTCGGCTGTAGGGTTTGTTTTGCCCGCAACGGCGCAAACCCTTGCACCAACTGAGCTGGAGGGTGACTGGGGTACCCCAGAACAATGCGCTGCGCAGGATGCCGCTGGGCCTGATACAACCGTTTCACATGTGCGCGATGCGCCCTACCGCATTAATGGCCACTGGTTGTCTCGCTGGTTCTTTTACTGTCGTGTGATGGAAGTTTTCCCAGGTGAAGAGGGTTTTCGCGTGTGGGTTCTCTGTGGCGAAGATGCCATTGAACGCCCGTGGGAGATCGACATCACCCAGAACGGATCGTCGATTTCCATGCGATGGTGGGCACTGGGTGAAGACGCCTTCGTTTCAGCACCTTGGGACGTTGGTCCACTGCAGCGTTGCACACCAGCTGAAAGCTAGCGATGTTCTGCCAAGGCGTCGGTTGAGTAGGAAAAGCGGTTGGTTCAGTGTGCGGCGATGAATGATGAATGTTGCAATCAGTATGTGAATAAAGCGACCAGGCGGCTGCGGGTCTTCTGTTTCATGGTGGGTGCGCTATGCTTGTCGCCTGTTGTGGCCAGCGCGCAAATGATTTCCTCTCAGGATCCGGCCAGCATTGCCAAGCTGCTGCGTGATCGTGGACAGACGGCCATCGTCACGGTTGATGAGTTCAACGATCCTTTCATTGAAACCAGTGTCGACAACGTCGACTACAACATCATTTTTTATGGTTGCACCGAGCACGAAGCGTGCACATCGCTGTCTCTGCGAGCGCAGCGCATGAGTTCGGGTCGCGCATCTTTTGAAGCGATGAACAATTGGAACACTGAGCAGCGTTGGACCAAGCTTTACACAGCCGACGTTAACTCAGCGATCCTGGAAATGGACTTTTTGTTCCACGATGAGGCCATGAGCCGTTCAGCGTTCGCCGCCTATCTTGATATCTGGGATCGCTCTGTCGCGGAGTTTGTTCGTTTCATCGATGATGGCGATTACGAGTTCGTCGATTAAGCCATCTGTGCGGACATAAGCGGGCCAAACGTCATCCGCCATTAGTTGCAATTTGAGCAATCGATTTGAACGTTTGCCAACGTCCGACTGCTACCTGTGATAGTGGGAAGACGGTGGAGGGACAGCTGTGAGCTGCCCCGATGAGTGAATTAGTAGATTTTGAGCGCGTGGAAAGCACGCACTCGCAAGAAGAGCGCAATCGGCTGATGACCCATGTGGTTCAGCTTTATGCGTTGACAACCGACCGGATCAATCCGGAGCTCCTGGCTGTCTATGATGATGTTTTGGTGCGCCTGGCCGACCTCGTCGAAGAGGAAGCACTGGCTTTTGTTGCTGAGAAGCTCGCTCCGCTGGCCAAAGCGCCACGTGGCATGGTGCGCAAGCTTGCCGCTGAGCCTATTTCCATTGCCCGACCTGTTTTGGAACAGAGTCCACTGCTCTCCGATGAAGATCTGACCGACCTTGTGGTTGAAAAGGGGCTCGATCATATGGACGCGATTGCCGCGCGTCCGCACGTTGCTCCGGCGGTATCCTCGGCCATTGTTGAGCACGGCAATAACCCTGTGAAGGTGAAGCTCACGCGCAATGAGGGCGCAAAAATCTGCGATGACTCCTACGCCAAGTTGGTGAGCGATTCACGCAGCGATGAGAGCCTGCAAAGCTCGTTGGCTGATCGCGAAGATCTGCCTGTCAGCGTCGTGCGCGCCTTGGTGGATGTTGCCAGCGTTTCGGTTCGCCGCAAGCTGCTGCGTCATGGCCGCCCGGAGGTTGCCAAGCGTGTGACCGAGGCTGCCGGGTTGGCCGCTGAGCGTCTCTCCAACGAACAGTGGCTGCTGCGTTATGATTTTGAAGCTGCCTACCGCACCGTCTGCAAAACGCTTAAATCTCAGCCCGTGAACGAGGCCTCGGTGGCGGCTATGGCGAACTCAGGCAAGTTTGCCGAGGCAGTGGTGATGTTTGCACTTTGTGCTGGTGTTGCCTTGGAAGAGTCCAAGCATTGGTGTGTGCGTGCTGATCCAAAGCCCTTCCTGATTGTTTGTAAGTCGATGCGGTTCTCATCGGATACCGTTGCATCCTTCTTGAAACTCGGGCCATGGCTGCGCCGCTTGGACCGTGATGAGCGTGAACGTGCGATGTTCGACTATGAAGCGCTGGACCAAGCGATGGCCGAGCAAATCTTCTCCGAATGGAAGAAGCGCCGGGTCGATCAGAAGGCCGCCTAGGCGAAGCCAAACACTTCCTGTTGTTACGAAACCCCGGCGGACGCACAGAACGCCGGGGTTTTGGTATGCGCTACGGTCTTGCACCTTCGTTCATATCCGCATAAAGATATCTTTATGTCTTTTGTGCAAGAGTAGGTTGTGACCCGATCCTTTGATGCCAGCATTGAAACACTGAAAGCGCTCGCTGAGCCGACGCGGCTGCGGCTGCTTGCTTTGTTGCAGCATGGCGATCTCAGCGTAAAAGATCTGACAAGTCTTCTGGGGCAAAGTCAGCCAAGGCTTTCGCGGCACCTCAAGCTGCTCTCCGATGCCGGTTGGATTGAGCGGTTCCCTGAGGGTGCTTGGGTCTACTACCGCATCGCCGAAGATCCTGCTTTGCGAGCGGTGTGGGATGCGACCTCAGCACTTGTTGGGCTTGAGAACTCCGTGTTGCGCGATGACGCGGAGCGTCTGTCGCGCCTGAAAGCTGAACAAAGCGCGCAGGCGCAGGCCTTTTTCCAGGAGCATGCTGCCCGTTGGGATGCTCTGCGCGCTGACCTGGTGCCTGACAATGATGTTGAAAAGGCCATTGTTGATGCCCTCGGTCGGGAGCGTGTTGATCGACTGCTGGACATAGGCACAGGTACGGGTCGTATGCTGGTTTTGTTGTGTGATCTCTATGCCAGCGCTATCGGGGTCGACCCTACGCACGCTATGCTTCAAGTGGCACGCGCAACACTGGCTGAAAACGCCATTGACCATGCTCAGGTGCGCCATGGAGACGGTTTGGCGCTTGGTATCTCGCGCGATAGCCAAGACCTGGTGACGTTGCATCAGGTCATGCACTTTTTTGACGATCCGCGTCCGTTGCTTGCTGAAGCCAGGCGCGTTCTGTCACCATCTGGACGCCTTTTGATTGTCGATTTTGCTCCGCATGGTGTCGAAGCTTTGCGGAGTCAGCATCAGCATCGTCGTCTGGGTTTTGATGGCGAGGAGGTTGGCCGTTGGCTTGAAGCGCTTGATTTGCGCGTTGATCCGCCCATCCTTTTGAACAACACCACGCGCAATACCGGGCCAACTTTGCCGGTGTACATCTGGCTTGCCCATGACACCCGTTTGCTCGTTGACCCACCATCTGTTGCTACGCCTGTCGCGTTTGCCTGAGGACACCCCATGGTTGCCCCGTCGCCCTTAAATGTGAGCTTTGAGTTCTTTCCGCCGAAGTCTGAAAAGATGGAAGCAGCACTCTGGCGTTCGATTGATCGGCTTGCTCCGTTGCAGCCAAAGTTCGTGTCGGTCACCTATGGAGCCGGTGGTTCGACCCGTGAGCGCACGCATAAGATGGTGGCGGCACTGAAAGCGAAAACAGCGCTTGATCCTGCGGCCCATCTCACCTGCGTTGGGGCCTCGCGTGGCGAAGTCGATGAGGTGGTCGACGGCTATCGCCAAGCAGGCATCAACCACATCGTAGCGCTGCGTGGCGATCCGCCCGATGGCGTTGGATCAGCCTATCGTGCCCACCCTGACGGATATCAGAACACTGCTGATTTGGTCGCTGCCATTCGCGGTCGCCATGCGATGGAAATCTCTGTTTCGGCGTATCCGGAGCGTCACCCGGAAAGCCCTGACTGGGAGACTGAGATCGATGTTTTGAAGCGCAAAGTGGATGCTGGTGCGACCCGAGCGATCACCCAGTTCTTCTTCGATAACACCGACTATTTCCGCTATCTTGATCGCGTGTCAGACGCCGGTATCACCATTCCAATTGTGCCGGGCATCGCCCCGATCCACTCGTTCAAGTCGATATCCCGCTTTGCCAAAAGCTGTGGCGCGCGCGTTCCATTGGCTGTAGCGAAGCGTTTTGAGGGGCTGGATGATGATCCCAAAACCCATGAACTGGTCGCGGCCACTGTGGCTGCTGAACAGGTGGAAGGGCTGCGTCGACACGGTATTAAAGACTTCCATTTCTACACCATGAACAAGGCCGATCTGGTGTTTGCGATCTGCCATTTGCTTGGCATGCGTCCGGCGAAAACGGTTCAAGAAGCGTCGGAAAATGACGCTGCAACAGCGGCTTAGGGCAAGGTTTTCGTCTTATGATTCTGAATCATCCGCGTCTTCAAGTTTTGAATCAGCTGAGCGCTGAGCGCATCCTTGTGCTCGACGGAGCGATGGGTACGCAGATCCAGGACCAGAAGTTTTCTGAGGCAAATTTTCGCGGTGAACGTTTTGCTGATTGGGAGCAAGACCTTCAAGGAAACAATGACCTTCTGATCCTTACCCAGCCTGATGCCATCCGCGATATTCACAAGGCCTATTTCAAGGCGGGGGCGGACATCGTTGAGACCAATACGTTCTCCTCGACCACCATCGCCCAGGCCGACTACGGCATGGAGAGCCTTGCTTATGAGTTGAACGAGCAGGGCGCGCGGCTGGCGCGCGAAGCTGCTGATCAAGTCATGGCTGATGAGCCGGGCAGAGAGTGTTTTGTGGCAGGTGCGTTGGGCCCAACCAACCGCACAGCCTCGATCTCGCCCGATGTGCAAAACCCTGGCTTCCGTGCGGTAACCTTCGATGATCTGCGTGAAGCCTATGGGGAGGCTGCCAGAGGCCTGATTGCTGGTGGCGCCGACATCCTGTTGGTCGAGACGATCTTCGATACGCTGAACGCCAAAGCAGCGCTGTTTGCCATTGATGAGGCTTTTGAAGAGATGGGCATACGCCTGCCCATCATGATCTCTGGCACGATCACTGACCTTTCCGGCCGTACTCTGTCCGGTCAGACGCCAAGTGCTTTCTGGTATGCGCTGCGCCACGCCAAACCGTTTTCAATCGGGCTCAACTGCGCGCTTGGCGCGAAAGAGATGCGGGCGCACATCGCCGAGCTTGCCAAAGTTTCTGACACGCTGGTCTGCGCCTATCCAAATGCGGGTCTGCCGAATGAGTTCGGGGCGTACGATGAGTTACCCGAAGCAACGGCTGGCATGCTTGAAGAGTTTGCGGAGGCTGGCCTGGTCAACATTGCTGGTGGCTGTTGTGGCACCACGCCTGACCACATTCGTGCCATCGCTAATGCGGTGAAAGGCAAGGCAACCCGTCAGGTGCCTGAGATTGAGCCGATGATGCGGCTTTCCGGCCTGGAGCCGTTCGAGCTGACCTCTGATATTCCGTTTGTGAATGTGGGCGAGCGGACCAACGTCACGGGATCAGCTAAGTTCCGCAAGCTTATTAAAAACAACGACTATCCAACCGCGCTTGATGTGGCCCGCGACCAGGTGGAAGCCGGCGCTCAGGTCATTGACGTCAACATGGATGAGGGGCTGCTCGATTCCGAGGAGGCGATGGTCACGTTCCTCAATCTGGTTGCCGCTGAACCGGATATCGCTCGTGTTCCCGTGATGGTCGATAGCTCCAAATGGTCGGTGATCGAAGCGGGTCTCAAATGCCTTCAAGGCAAGCCAATTGTGAACTCAATTTCCCTCAAAGAGGGCAAAGAGCAGTTCCTGGAGCAGGCGCGTCTATGCCGTCGTCATGGTGCCGCTGTTGTCGTGATGGCCTTTGATGAACAAGGCCAGGCCGATACCTATGCTCGTAAGGCTGAGATTTGCGAGCGCGCCTACCGCGTGTTGGTGGATGAGGTTGGCTTTCCGCCCGAAGACATCATTTTTGATCCCAACGTGTTTGCGGTTGCCACCGGCATTGAAGAGCATGCTGACTATGGCAATGATTTCATCAACGCCACCAAATTCATCCGCCAGAACCTGCCGCACGCCCATGTGTCGGGCGGGGTATCGAACCTTTCCTTCTCCTTCCGTGGCAATGAGCCTGTGCGCGAGGCAATGCACACAGTGTTCCTCTATCATGCGATCGCGCAAGGCATGGATATGGGTATCGTCAATGCCGGTCAGCTCGGCGTTTATGATGCGCTTAATCCGCGCCTCAAGGAACTTGCCGAAGATGTGGTGTTGAACCGCCGCGACGATGCGACGGAGCGGCTTGTTGATGCTGCCGAAGAATTCAAAGGCGGCGGTGCGAAGAAACGCGAGGTCGATCTTTCATGGCGCGAGAACCCGGTGCAGGAGCGGCTAAAACACGCGCTGGTCCACGGCATCACCGAGTTCATCACCGAGGATACTGAGGAGGCGCGCCAGTCGGTTGAGCGGCCGCTGCACGTCATCGAAGGTCCGCTGATGGATGGCATGAACGTGGTGGGTGACCTGTTCGGGTCCGGCAAGATGTTCCTGCCGCAGGTGGTGAAGTCCGCCCGCGTGATGAAACAGGCCGTTGGCTACCTGATGCCTTTCATGGAACGTGAAAAAGAGGAGATGGGCCTCACCGATGCGCCATCGGCTGGAAAGGTGCTGCTCGCCACTGTGAAGGGCGATGTGCACGATATTGGCAAGAACATTGTCGGCGTTGTCCTCGGTTGCAACAATTACGAGGTCGTGGACATGGGCGTTATGGTGCCCGGTCAACAGATACTCGACAAGGCCAAAGAGATCGGTGCGGATGTGATTGGGCTTTCGGGCCTGATCACACCGTCGCTCGATGAAATGGTGTCCGTTGCCTCCGAGATGGAACGTCAGGGCTTTGAGGTCCCGCTACTGATTGGTGGAGCGACGACGAGCCGCGTGCACACGGCGGTGAAGATTGATCCGGCCTATTCAGCAGGGCAGGCGGTTTATGTAACCGATGCCAGCCGCGCGGTCGGCGTTTGCCAAAAGGTGCTCGGCGACGACAAGGTGGCTTATTTCGATGATGTCTCGGCTGAGTATGCGCGCATTGCCGAAGGCCACGCACGGGCGCAGACGGCGAAAAAACGCCTGCCGATTGCGCAAGCTCGCGCCAAAGCCTTCCAACCAGACTTCGCCGCCACGCCGCCTGTGAAACCGAAGATGCTCGGTACCAAGGTGTTTGAGACCTACGATCTTCAAACCCTTGTGCCCTATATCGATTGGACGCCGTTTTTGGCGACTTGGGAAATTAAAGGTGTTTATCCAGCGGTGCTCGACCATCCCGAAGCCGGGCCAGTGGCACGTGAACTTCTGGACGATGCCAAGGTGATGCTGGATGACATCATCGGTTCTGGGCTAGTTTCCGCCAAGGCCGTGGTTGGCCTTTGGCCCGCCCAGCGGGATGGCGACGACGTGACTGTTTTTGCCGACGAAAGCCGCACGAAAACAGTGGGCACCTTCCATACGCTGCGTCAGCAGATCAGTCGCTCATCCGGTGATCGCGCCCAGGCGGCGCTGTCCGATTTCGTCGCACCAGAAGGTGACTATGTTGGCGGATTTGCTGTTACCGCTGGGCATGGTGAGGAAGACGCCATCAAAGCGCTGGCTGGTGATGATGACTACAAAAAGATCATGATCCAGGCGCTTTGCGATCGGCTGGCGGAGGCTTTTGCGGAGCATATGCATGAGCGCGTGCGCAAGGAGTTTTGGGGCTATGCCGCCGATGAGGCTCTGATGCCCGAGCAGCTGATCGGTGAAAAATATCACGGTATTCGCCCCGCGCCAGGCTATCCAGCACAGCCTGACCATACCGAGAAAGACACCCTGTTTCGGTTGCTTGATGCGGAGGCCACCACAGGCATTTCGCTGACCGAGAGCTTTGCCATGTGGCCCGGCTCGTCGGTCTCGGGGCTCTATTTTGGTCACCCGGAGAGCTACTATTTCGGAGTTGGCCAAGTGGAGCGCGATCAGGTTGAGGACTATGCGCGACGCAAGGGTTGGGATGTTGAAACGGCCGAAACGTGGCTGCGCCCTGTGCTTGCCTATGATCCAGCCGATATCCTCACCGAAGCTGCACAATAAGCCTCCTATTGTTCGCCGTTCGATGACAGCGCGTTTCCATTAATCGGTCTTTTACGATGAAAGGTTTCAGCGCACGCTCTCCTCAACACATCATCTGTTGAGGAACCGAACCCATGTCATCTGCAAACATCATTTTGAATGTCGTCGCCTCGCCTCGGGGCGAGGCCTCGGTTAGCCGTCAGCTCGCGGGCAAAGTCATTGATCGGCTGAGCGATGGCAGCACCCAGATCATCACCCGTGACGTCAGCGACGGCGTACCAGTCGTTGATGGCGCCTGGATTGGCGCGGCTCATGGTGGTGACGACAAGACGCCGCTCACCACGTCTGAGGAGTTGGTTGCCGAGGTGAAGGCGGCTGATCACATCGTGATCGCCACGCCGATCTGGAACTTTGGCGTTCCGGCAGCTCTGAAGGCCTGGGTCGATCAGATCGCGCGCGCCGGTGTTACGTTCAAGTACAGCGAAGCTGGGCCTGTTGGATTGCTGGAAGGCAAACGCGCAACCATCGTGATCTCGTCTGGTGGAACAGAGGCAGGATCAGAGATTGACTTTGCAACGCCCTATCTGAAGCACGTTCTTGGCTTTATCGGTGTTCATGACGTGGATCTGGTCGCTGCTGACCGTTTGATGGTGGATGCTGATGCATCAATGGCCAAGGCTGATGCTGCCATCAACGCTCTTGCAGCTTAGAGCACGTCCTAAAAGAAAAACGGCGCCTCTCGCGAAGCGCCGTTTCATGGTTGCGGATTGCTTTTGTTGTTTCCGCGAAAATGTTCAGACCGTGTCGACGACTGCCATACTCACTCAAGTCTTGGATCAAACCATCCCTAAAACGATGGCGCCGATGAAAACAAATGCTGCACCGACAATCACCAAGTTCAAAGCGCGTTGACCGTTCATAGGCTCGGGCCTCCCCTCTTTGTTTGGTAATGAAGACGCTAACCTGAAAAAAACGCCAGACGAAGAAAAATCGTCGCTGCATTGCACAAACGTCGTAAGTTCAATGCCTTAAGTGTGGATACTGCCTCAAAGCCAGTTTCAGGCGCGTCGCAATGTGGCCGTCATAAGGCCAGCACCAAGCAGCATCGTTCCACCAGCGCGGTTGGCCCATTTCAACGTGGATGGCCGTGTGATGCGATTGCGCAGATGCGCTGCAAACAGGGCGTAAAGCGCAGCGTTCACGACACCGAGCACCACGAAGGTTGTTCCCAAAAGTACAAGTTGTGGCACAGCTGGGGCCGCTGGATTGAGGAAATGCGGCAGGAACGCGATGAAGAAAGCGATTCCCTTGGGGTTCAGCGCCGTCACGATGGTCGTGTGCAGCGTCATTTTGCGCCCGGAGATTTCGGGTTGTTCGGTAAGGTCAAGCTTGGGCTGTGTGCGCCACATCTTGATACCGAGATAGATGAGATAGGCTGCGCCGACCCACTTAAGCACCGTAAAAGCCGTTGCCGAGGTGGCCATAACAGCTCCAAGCCCTGCCAGCGAAACGGTGACCGCGATGGCATCACCTGCTCCCACCCCGACAACCGTGGAAAGCGCAGCCCGCTTGCCTTGGCTTAACGCGTAAGAAATGACCAGCAGGATCGTCGGGCCAGGTACGGCAAGCACGACAAAGCAGGCGATGACATAAGAGAGATAGAGTTCGAGGGTCATGGGGTGCTCCTAGGTTGAAAGGAGCAATCCCGCGAAACGGTCCTGCGTCAAGCCGCTTCGTCATCTGTCACCCTCGGACTTGGTTCGAAGACTTCGCCTTCGGAGGCAACTTTCATCACCAACGAAATCGGTAGGGTTGGATGGCCGGGTCAAGCCCGGCCATGACGACCTTATGCAGGTGACCCATACCCGCCGCCTGTCGGCGTGGTGATGATAATGGCCTCATCGGGTTCAAGAACGGTTTGGTCGCAGCTGCGCAGGGTTTCAACCTTGTTCGAGTTGCGCCGCACTTCGGCTTTGCCAAGACGTCCAGGGTCGCCGCCGTCAACACCGGGAGGGGGTACGTGGCGATGGGAGGAGAGCACAGCGCAGTCCATCTGCTCGCGAAAACGGATGATGCGGCGGGTGCCGTCGCCAGCATTCCATTGCCCTTTGCCACCCGATCCGGGTTCGATGTGGAAATCCTCCAGCACCACCGGGAAACGCATTTCCAGGATTTCTGGATCGGTGAGGCGCGAGTTGGTCATGTGGGTGTGTACGCCGGACGTTCCGTTAAAGCCCGGCCCGGCAGGCGCCCCTGAGCAGATCGTCTCATAATACTGGTAGGTGGCGTTGCCAAAGGTGAGATTGTTCATCGTGCCTTGCGCAGCCGCGAGTGCCTTGGTGGCGCAGAACATGGCGTTGGTCACGTGCTGGCTGGTTTCCACGTTTCCAGCCACAACTGCTGCAGGGTACTCTGGGCGCAACATCGAGCCTTCGGGGATGATCAGGTTGATTGGCTTCAAGCAACCGGCATTCATCGGGATGGGCTGCTCAGTGAGCACGCGGAAAACATAAAGCACCGCCGCACGCGCCACCGGTTCCGGCGCATTGAAGTTGTTGGGTTGTTGCAGACTGGTGCCGGTGAAGTCGACCGTTGCTTCACGCTTCTCACGATCCACGGTGATCTTCACTTTGATCACAGCGCCTTGATCGGTTGGATACTCAATTTCAGCATCATCCAGACGTTCCAGAACACGCCGCACACTTTCCTCGGCATTGTCCTGCACATGGCCCATATAGGCCGAGACGACCTCCCAGCTGAACTGGGCGACCATCTTGCGCATTTCGTGCACGCCTTTTTCGTTGGCGGCGATCTGCGCCTTCAGGTCCCCAATGTTCTGGTCAGGATTGCGGCAAGGGTAGGGGTGATCAGTCAGGAGATTGCGCAGAGCGATTTCCTGGAAGATGCCCTGATCAACTACTTTGAAGTTGTCGAACAACACGCCTTCCTCTTCCACGCTTGTGGCAAGTGGTGTCATGGAGCCAGGAGCTGTGCCACCGACATCGGCATGGTGGCCGCGTGAGGCAACCCAGAAGATGATCTCGCGTTCGTCGGGGTCAAAGACCGGTGTGACCACTGTGATGTCAGGCAAGTGGGTGCCGCCATTGTAGGGCGCATTGAGCGCATACACGTCGCCCGGGCGCACCTTACCTTCGTTCTGGCGTATGATCGCTTCCACCGACCTGTCCATTGATCCCAAATGCACCGGCATATGGGGAGCATTGGCCACCAGTGCACCTGAGCGATCAAAGACTGCGCAGGAAAAGTCGAGCCGCTCTTTGATGTTCACCGAGGAGGAGGTTTTTTGCAGCGTTTCGCCCATCTGTTCGGCGATGGACATGAAGAGGTTGTTGAACACTTCCAACATGACGGGGTCAGCCTGCGTGCCGATGGCAAGATCGCGGGCCTTGGCCTCAACACGCTTCAGTACAAGATGGTCGCGTGCGGTGAGCTGCGCCTGCCAACCCGGTTCAATGACCACCGTCTGGTGATCTTCCACCAGAATGGCCGGACCGGAAATGGTTTGGCCACGAGCCACGTCGCGCCGCCGGACAATGGCAGCGTCGTGCCATTGGCCATCGGTGAAGATCCGGGTGCTCCCGTCGCGGGGCGCTGCGCCCTCAGTAGTGGCTTGAGCGGTCTCATCGCGACCGGCGGCGGTCCTATCGGCTCCTTGCAACTCGACACTCTCGATGATGATCGTGCGACCAGGATAAACAAAGCCGAACTGGGCTTTGTGTTCTGCCTCAAAGGCGGTGCGGATCACGGCCATATCGCGTGCCGAGAAATCCAAATCGATGGTTGTATCGGTGCCCTCATAGCGCAGGTGCAAGACCGGCTGGTGGGTGGTTTCGGTGACTCCCTGATCTTTCAACTCGTCGAGCACCTGTTTGGTCAGATCTTCGATCAGGGCATCCAGGGGCGATCGGCTTTCTTCAGCCAGCGGCTGCACGAATGCCTTGGTTCTTGAGGCGTAGATGCTGGCAAGGCCCATGCCATAGGCAGACAGCAGACCAGAAAACGGATGAAGGTGCACGGTGGTCATGCCGAGTGTGTCGGCAATGGCGCAGGCGTGTTGACCGCCAGCGCCACCGAAGCTGACCAGGGCATATTGGGTCACGTCGTAGCCGCGCTGAACAGAGATCGTTTTGATGGCGTTGGCCATATTCTGAACGGCGATTTTCAAGAAGCCATCAGCGATCTCTTCAGGTTTTTTGCCATCACCGACTTCGGCGGCCATATCTTCAAAGCTTTTGCGTACGGCATCGGCATCGAGCGGTTGATCCTGATTGGGACCAAAAATCGAAGGGAAGAAGGCGGGCTGCAACTTGCCAACCATGACGTTGGCATCGGTCACGGCAAGCGGCCCACCACGACGATAGCAGGCCGGGCCGGGGTTGGCCCCAGCGGAGTCAGGGCCAACCTGAAAGCGGCCGTCCTTGTAATGCAGAATAGAACCACCACCGGCTGCTACTGTGTGGATGCGCATCATCGGGGCACGGATGCGCACACCAGCGACTTCAGTGTCGAACGCGCGCTCGTAGGTGCCGTTGAAATGACTGACATCGGTGGAGGTGCCGCCCATGTCGAAACCGATGATCTTGTCGAAGCCGGCCATTTGCGCGGTCTGCACAGCGCCGACCACACCACCGGCTGGGCCGGAGAGGATGGCGTCTTTGCCCTCAAACATGTCGGCGGCGGTCAGTCCGCCCGAAGACATCATGAACATCAACCGACAACCGGTCCCTTCAACGCCAAGTTCTTCGGCCACCTGGTTCACATAGCGCTTGAGGATGGGCGAAAGGTAGGCGTCCACCACCGTCGTGTCGCCACGCCCCACCAGTTTCACCAGAGGAGACGCTTCATGGCTGACGGACACTTGAGGGATGGTGCCTCGGGCGCGTGCTTGCTCGGCGATACGCTTTTCGTGCTCGGGATAGGCGTAGGCATGCATCAGCGTGATGGCCAAAGCTTTGAAACCCTTGGCTTCAACAGCATCCAGCGCCGCATCAATCGCGGCATCGGTGATGGCGGTTTCAACCGTGCCGTCGGCGAGCACGCGCTCATCGATCTCTATGACCAGATCGTAGAGTTGCTCAGGCAAGATGATGTTTTTGGCAAAGATGTCCGGGCGCGCTTGATAGCCCAGGCGCAGCGCATCACGAAACCCTTTGGTGATGATCAGTGCGGTTGGCTCGCCCTTACGTTCCAAAAGGGCGTTGGTCGCGACTGTGGTCCCCATTTTGACGGCAGCGATCTGATCCGCAGGAACGCGCTCGCCGGTCTTCACGCCAAGGAAGCGCCGAATGCCTTCCACCGCCGCGTCGCGATAGGCCTCAGGGTTTTCCGACAGCAACTTTTTGGTCAGCAGCTCGCCTGAGGGTGTTCGCGCGACGATGTCGGTGAAAGTGCCGCCCCGATCGATCCAGAAGTCCCAAAGGCCTTTGTTGGCGTTGGATTCAGCAGGTGTCGCGCTGGCCATAGGGTGTCTCCGATCGGCGGCAGTAATTCGTCACTTATAAATTGTTGACAAATTGTCATCGTCGCGTCAACCTCTCCTTACGCCGCGATAGTCAGCGGTGCGCTGACCGGGCCAAACACAATGGCTGGAGGCGTTGTCAAACTGTGAGAGGGGAAACTCATGACTGGATTGAAAACACTTGCGCTTGCTGGCGCCATGTCCTTTGGAGCGGTGTCTTTTGCGGCTACGGGCGCATTCGCGCAAACCGCTTGGGACATGCCAACGCCTTATGGTGACAGCATCTTCCATACCGCCAACATCATGGAATTTGCCGATGATGTGCGTGAGGCGACCGATGGATCGCTTGATATCACCGTGCACTCAGCCGGGTCGCTTTTCGGCCACCCCGAAATCAAAGACGCTGTGCGTCGCCAGTTGGCACCTATTGGTGAGGTTCTGATCTCTCGGCTTTCAAACGAAAACCCACTCTACGGCGTGGATTCCATTCCGTTCCTCGCCACCAGCTATGATGAAGCGCGCGCTTTGTGGGAAGCGTCCGAGCCTGCGATCGCAGCCCTGCTGGAAGAAGAAGGCTTGAAGCTTCTGTTCGCTGTGCCTTGGCCACCGCAGGGCATTTACGCTGGAGAAGAAGTGACGGATGCTGCGCAAATGGATGGCGTGCGTTTCCGTGCCTACAACGCGGCCACTGAGCGTCTTGCCACCCTGATGGGGGCTGTTCCTACCCAGGTTGAAGCCGGTGACATTCCAACCGCTTTCTCAACCGGTCGCGTGGACGCCATGATCACATCGCCTTCCACCGGTGTTGCATCGCAGGCCTGGGACTTCGTGTCGGTCTATCATGACACGCGTGCTTGGCTGCCAAAGAACATGGTGATTGTGAACATGTCTGCCTTTGAGGCGCTTTCCGCTGATGAGCAGGCTGCTTTGATGGCTGCAGCTGATGAAGCAGAAGCGCGTGGTTGGGCGATGTCGGAGGAAGAAACTGGCTCCAAAACCGATACGTTGGCCGAGAACGGTATGGGCGTTGTCGAACCCTCTGCAACGCTTGCTGCCCAGCTTGGTGAGATTGGCGAGACGATGACCAACGAATGGTTGGAAAGTGCGGGCGAGGCCGGTCAAGCTGTCATCGACGCTTACCGTATGTAATCCTCCTTGAGATTGGGCGGGGTGCCAACCAACAGGCGCTCCGCCCTTTTTCCTTCCATACTTTTCCATTCCTGCGTCACCAGAGGGGTTTTGTGATGCGTGCGATATTGGACGGGCTCTATAGAGCTTCATCGGCTGCGGCTGCCGTTTGCCTCTGCGTGATTGCTGGGCTTGTGCTGGTTCAAGTGTTCGGCCGCATCTTGGACGCAGCGCTTCGCGCGCTTGATATGCCGATTGCCGGCATCACCGTGCCATCGCTCAATGAGATTGCAGGTTTTCTCTTTGTCGCAGCCACGTTCTTGGCGCTCGCCGCCACGCTGCGCAAAGCTGATCACATCCGCGTATCCATGCTTATCAAAGCGGTGCCGCTGAGCGTGCGCAGGGTTTTGGAGGCGCTGGTCTTGTTGATTGGGTCGGCCATTGCTGCCTACGCTGCCTATCACGCGGTGCTTCAGGTGGTTGATTCCATCCAGTTCAGCACAGTGTCTTTTGGTGTGATCGCAATCCCGCTTTGGATTCCACAATCGGCGTTGGCTGCTGGCTTGGTCGTTTTTGCGATTTCCATGATCGATGAGCTGACAACCGTTCTCACCTCCGGCGTGCCCACCTATCAGGCTCATGAAGAGGCCAAATCAGAGATGCTGCAGAAGCCGGTGATTACACCGGAAGACGCCGAGCGGGGAGCAAGCTGATGGGCATTGAAACACTCGCCATCGTGCTCGGGCTCGCCATGTTGGCAGCTTTGGCTCTTGGTCTTTGGGTCTCGCTGGCGCTCACTGCCGTGGCCGTGCTTGGCATTGTGATTGCCACCAGCGTGCCGGTTGGCACGGTTTTGGCCACCACGTTCTGGGGTAAGCTGAACTCTTGGGAGCTGACGGCGCTACCCATGTTCATCTGGATGGGAGAGATTCTTTTCCGCTCCAAGCTGTCGGAAGACATGTTCGCCGGGCTTGCACCTTGGATGCGCGGGCTGCCGGGGCGTTTGCTGCACGTCAATATTCTGGGCTGCACGATATTTGCCGCGGTCTCTGGATCGTCGGCCGCAACGACAGCCACCATCGGGCGTATGGCACTGCCGGAGCTTTCGCAGCGCGGCTATGATCCTCGTATCGCCATCGGTACGCTAGCAGGATCAGGCACTCTCGGGCTTCTCATTCCTCCATCCATCATTCTCATCGTCTATGGCGCAGCGACGGAGCAAAGCATCGCCCGGCTTTTCATCGCAGGCGTGTTGCCAGGCATCATGCTTGCCGTGCTGTTTATGGGTTTCACAGCCATCTGGGCGATCCTGAACCGCGACAAGATGCCAGCTCACGAGCCGGCCATCCCGCTGCGTGAGCGTTTGGCGGCCACTGGTCGCCTGATTCCGATCATCTTGCTGATTGTGGCTGTCATTGGCTCCATCTATGCAGGCCTTGCTTCACCGACGGAGGCTGCCGCTGTTGGCGTGTTCTGCGCGCTTTTCCTGTCCTGGGTCTCGGGCACGCTGTCCAAAGAAAGCTTCACCGAGGCGCTGCTTGGCGCGACGCGCACAAGCTGCATGATCGCTTTCATCTTGGCGGGGGCGGCCTTTTTGACCGTGGCCATGGGATACACACGCATCCCACGCGAATTGGCGGCTTGGATCGGTGTGTTGGACCTGTCGCCCTATGCCTTGCTTGCAGCCTTGACGCTGTTTTTCATTGTTCTGGGCTGCTTTTTGGACGGTATATCCATCGTTGTGCTCACCACCAGCATCATCTTGCCGATGGTTCAGGCGGCGGGGATTGATCCGATATGGTTCGGCATCTTTTTGGTACTCGTGGTGGAAATGAGCCAGATCACACCTCCGGTGGGGTTCAATCTGTTCGTTATTCAGGGCATGACGGGGCGCAATATTTTCCAGGTCGCGCTTTATGCCCTGCCGTTCTTCGGCCTTTTGGTGCTTGGCACAGTGCTCTTGGTAGTTTTTCCGGAGATTGCACTATGGCTGCCCGAAACGATGCTGTCGAACCGCTAGACGGGGAGCAAGAGGGTGCGGGGCCAACCGTTGGCCCCGTTGTTTCCTCTGCGCACCTTGCCAAATCCTCATTGCCTGCTCAGTCGGAGTTTGAGTTTGCGCTGACCATGACGGTGAACGCGTTTCACCGCTGGATGACGCGCTGTATGACAGCAGCTGGCGAGGAGGGCTTGTCACCGCTGGAAGTGCTGGTGGTGCACCTGGTGAACCATCGCGACCGACCGAAAACACTTGCAGATATCTGCCTTGTTCTGAACATCGAAGACACCCATTTGGTGTCCTACGCCGTGAAGAAGCTGGCCGAGCGTGGGCTGGTGGAAAGCGGGCGCAAGGGCAAGGAAAAGACCGTGGCGATCACTGAGAAAGGCACCGCTGTTTGCGAGCGCTATGGCGAGCTGCGTGAGGCGCTGTTTATCGAGTCGGTCAAAGCGCTCAACATTGATGGTAAGGACATTTCCAATCTTGCTGCGATGATGCGTGCCTTGTCTGGGTCCTATGATCAGGCGGCGCGCGCTGCCGCAGCGATGTAAAGCTTATGAGCCTTTGGTCTTCCCTCACATCTTTGATTGGTTCCGCTGCCAGCGGCGCCGGGGCGGTTCTTGGCACCCTTGTCGACAGTCTGCGCAGTTTGGTGGGCGATGAGGACCAGCGCCGCCAGGTGGCTTTCACTGTGGCGATGATCGGTCTGTCGGCGAAAATGGCCAAGGCCGATGGCGTTGTGACCAATGATGAGATTGAGGCGTTTCGCGATCTGGTCGAGTTTCCCCAAAACGAGTCAGAAAATGTCGCGCGGCTCTACAATCTGGCCAAACAGGATGTGGCTGGCTTTGATGCCTATGCGCGCAAGATCGCAGGCTTGTTTGAGGGCGAGCATGCCATCTTAGAAGACATTCTGGACGGCCTGTTCCATATCGCGATGGCGGATGGTGTGCTGCACGATCGTGAAGCTGCTTATTTGGAGATCGTCGCGGGCGAGTTCGGCATGGACGATGTAGAGTATCGCCGCGTCCGCGCACGCCATGTGTTTGAGGGCGAATTGGACCCTTATGTGGTGCTTGGAGTCGATTCTGACCTTACCTACGAGGATGTTCGCCGCATTTATCGGAAACTGGTTGCCGAGAACCACCCTGATCGGTTGGTTGCGCGTGGCGTGCCGCCTGAATTTGTGAAAATCGCGTCCGACCGATTGGCTGCTATCAACGCCGCCTTCGATCAGATTGAACTTCGCAACAGGCCGCCCCAGGGTGGAGCAGGGGTAGCCTCATGAGTAGCGTCTACCCGATCATCGATAGCACCGTTCCATCCCCCAACTTTGATAGTCGTGATGGCGCGCCGGTCGATATCTTGCTTTTGCACTACACTGGCATGCCTGATGATGACGCCGCTGTGCGCTGGCTGGCCGATCCACGCTCCAAAGTCTCTTGCCACTATGTGATCCATGAGGATGGCCGCATCGTTCAGATGGTGGATGAGGCTGAGCGGGCTTGGCATGCGGGGCAGGGGTCTTGGAAAGGCGTTTCGGATATCAATGCCCGTTCTATCGGCATTGAGATCTGTAATCCTGGCCATGAACATGGCTATCGAGCCTTTCCCAAGGCACAGATCACCAGTCTGATTGCGCTCGCCAAACCCTTGATCGGCCATCACGGGATCGCTCGCGAGCACGTGCTTGCGCACTCCGACATTGCACCGGAGCGCAAAGAGGATCCCGGCGAATTGTTCCCTTGGGACGAGCTGCACGCCCATGGTGTTGGCCATTATGTGCCGCCCGCGCCGATCCAAGATGGCCGGTTCATGGCTGTTGGCGATGCTGGTGAGGCGGTTGGCGCGCTGCAATCTATGCTGAAACTCTATGGGTATGGTTTGCAGCCCACGGGGCAGTTTGACCTGCAAACGGAGCTGGTGGTGAAGGCTTTTCAGCGACACTTTCGCCCGGATCGGATTGACGGTGTGGCCGATAGTTCCACCGTTTCAACCTTGCATCAGCTGTTGAGCAGCCTTATCGGCTAGAGCCCGGACACATCATTACCGCGCAGAGACCGCCAAAAAGGCCCCTTGTTCCTTGAGTTTACTCACCGAAAACATCCGCTGGGTGCAATCAATAACGCTGGAAGGTGAACGCCTGACCGCTGATGATGTGGTCGTGCGGCGCGATATGCTGGCTGGTGCGCGTATCGACACGCTTGGTGTGCGTGTCTCGTTCATCATCGTATTGGCGCTCTTTGTGATCAACGTGGTGGCGAGTATCGGCGCGTTCTTGGAAACGCTGCAATTCTTTCAGCCCGACTACACCGTCTTTGCGCTCTCTTTGTTGCCACTGTTGGTGCTTGGATTTGCGTCTTATCGACTGCGTCCACGGCAGCATTTCACCGTTTTGCTTCGCGATGGTTCAGCGCTGGGCGTGCTGTCGCGCGATGGCAACTTTTTGACGCGCTGCTTGGAAGCCTTTGAACGGCTTTGGGCCGACCCCATGCGTGCCAAATCCTCCCTCTATCTGCATGCAGCGCATCGCTCGGTGGACTTTGGTCCGCCTGCTGGCGGTATCGATGTTCTGGCGAACACACCTGATGAGGGTCCGATGGCGCTGGAACTGCCTGTGTTTGGCGATGATGACGAAGGCCCTGAGGCTGATCCAGCTAAGACCGACAGCCCACCTGATCTGCCTGACGTTCCGGTCGAAGATGACGCTGCTGAACCGCCGTCAACGGAAACAGTCGTGCCGCCTCTGCCTCCCTTATCGCTGAGCGACGGTGAGGCGGATAAGGAAGAGGAACCAGAAGAGCCGATAACACAGGTTTCGGCTGCTCTTGAAGCCGATGAGCCGCGCGATGACACCGCCGATGACGATGAGACCGAATTGCCGCCGGTGCCGTCTTTTGCCGATGACGACGAGGAAGAACCCTCAACCTCGAGTGATGAACAGCCGGAAGGCGAAGCAGACGAGGCATCTTCGGATGACGCTGAGGCGGAGCTTCCAGATGACGCCGAAGAGGAACCAGATCGACAACCTTTTGGCGATCATGTTGGTGTGCCTGGTGCGGCATTTGTCGATGTACGCCCCAAGGTGGAAGCTTTGGTGCGTTTGTTGCGTGAACGGGCGCCGGCCCAGGGGATCAGTGATGCTGTTGATGTGCTGGAGCTGATGACGCGGCGCGGCTGCGACACCCCGGTGGAAGTACGCGCATTGGCGCGGTCGGTTGAGTTGTTGCGCGAGCGCATGACGGCCTATCCAACAGCGGTTGAGTTGCTCGACGCTGTTGCTGCCGCAGGCCACTTGAAAAACCATCCAGCCCTCAATTGATGATGGCGCACTGCGCTACGCAGTTGACCGCCACCTGCGTTGCGTGCGAGGCCACCCATGCCAGTTGGCCGGGCAGCCGCCGGTGCGTAGGGCGACTTACGTTCGGGAGGAAAGTCCGGGCTCCATGGAGACACGATGCCGGGTAACGCCCGGCGAGGGCGACCTTAGGGAAAGTGCCACAGAGAGCAGACCGCCTCGACCTTTTGGTCGGGGTCAGGGTGAAAGGGTGGGGTAAGAGCCCACCGCGCGGGCGGCAACGCAAGCGGCATGGCAAACCCCATCGGGAGCAAGACCAAATAGGAACGCCGTGCCAGGCTTGCCTGGTAGCTTCGTCTTCAGGTGAGGTGTTCGGGTTGGTTGCTAGAGGTTGGCCGCAAGGTCTGCCCTAGAGGAATGGCTGCCCCACAATTCTTTTAGAATTGGCGGACAGAACCCGGCTTACAGGCCGACTGGCGCCCAACCACACACGTATGCCGCTGCCTACGCGGTCTCATTGCCTGCGGTGGGTCAGTTTTTTCCACCTTCCTCCACACACTTTTCCACACTGCCGGGTGGAGATATCGCTTGTGCCCCGCATCAGACTCCGCACGTCTTTTCAGACGGTTGGCTGCAGAAACCGCATGTTAAGTTTAATAGGTTTTAAACAGCACACGTGTTTCATCAGCGTGCGCCCGCAATGTTTTGTGAAGTCATTTCCCATTGTGACCCATTAAATCCCATGATAGCCCATTGGATGAGATGGAGCGCTACCCCATGCGAGAAGACCACGGGCGCCGTAAGGGAAAGTAACCATCTGTCTTTGCTGACCCCGCAACCTGCCGCGAGTTCTGATGCACGCTTTCGTGTCCACCATCGAGATGAAGACGGATGCAAAAGGGCGCGTGAGCATCCCCAAACCCTTCCGCGATGTTTTGAAAGCCGATGGCTTCGAGGGCCTTTACTGCATTCCAAGTCCGGATGGTCAGTCACTCGATGCGGGCGGCAAGCGTCTCTTTGCCATGTTCGAGGAGAAATTGGCCGCGCTCGATCCGACCTCGTTCGACTACGATCTTCTGGCAACGGCTTTCTTCGGCGAAAGCGAAGTTCTCTCGCTCGACAAGGAAGGTCGTATTGTTCTGCCTCAACGTTTGAAAGACGTGGCGGGCATCGACAGCCAGATCATTTTTGTTGGCAAGGGCCACAAGTTTCAAATCTGGTCACCAGAGCGCTATCAGGCCTACCGGGCACAAGCGGTGAGCGCCGCACGGCGGGTGCTGTGGGGCGATCAGGCATCCGTACAGACGGTGCCGCAACCATGAGTTCTGCTGAGAGCCTTGCACCGCGTCATATCCCGGTGTTGCTGAACGAGGTCATCGATGTTGTGCAGCCCCTCAATGGCGCGCTTGTTGTCGATGGCACCTTTGGTGCTGGCGGCTACACGCGCGGATTTCTAGGCGCAGGCGCGCGCGTTGTCGCCTTTGATCGCGACCCTGATGCCATCACTGCTGGCCAAGACTTGGTTGCTGAGTATGGCGAAGCGCTGACCCTTGTCGAAGCGCCGTTTTCGTTGATGCGCGAAGAGCTTGACGCACGCGGCATCGATGGCGTTGACGCGGTTGTTTTGGATATTGGTGTCTCCAGCATGCAGTTGGATGAGGCCCATCGTGGTTTTGCCTTTCGCCATGACGGCCCGCTCGATATGCGGATGGATCAAAACGGCCCAACAGCGGCGGACATCGTCAACACATGGTCTGAAGCTGATCTTGCTGATCTTTTCTTCACCTATGGCGAAGAACGGCGCTCTCGCGCGATCGCACGCTTCATCTGCGAAGTGCGTGAAGAATGGCCGATCAAGACAACGCGCGGCCTGGCAACACTGATCGAAAAGCTGATGCCTGTGCGTAAACGTGGACCGGGGCCAGTTATCCATCCAGCAACGCGGGTGTTTCAGGCGCTGCGTATTGCCGTCAATGACGAGTTGGGTGAGCTGGTTGGCGCTTTGCAAGCTGGCGAGCAAGTTCTCAAGCCTGGTGGCCGGATGGCCATTGTTACCTTTCATTCCTTGGAAGACCGCATCGTCAAACGGTTCTTTGCCGATGCTGCCAAGACTGCGCGCGGGTCACGCCATCAACCTGATGTGGCGCTGGAACCGGCCCGCTTTGACCCCATTACTCGGCGCCCCATTGTGCCAGGCGATGAAGAAATGGCGGGCAATCCACGGGCACGCTCTGCCAAATTGCGTGCAGCCCGACGCACCGACGCAGCCGCACGTCAGGACGATGTCCTTGATGATGCTTCGGCACGGGCGCTTGGCCTGCCCCTATTGAAACGCGCGAGTGGTTCGCGGCCTGCCAAGCAGGGGGCTGGTCATGCGCGTGGTTGATATTGTGTGCCTTGCCGCAGCCATTGGCGGCGCGGCCTATGTTTACAATGTGAAGCACGAGGCTGAGTTGGCCCACGATGAACGCCGCGGTCTTGAGCGCGAGATTGGCGCGCTCTCGCGCGATGTTGGTCTCTTGGAAGCCGACCTAGCAGCTCTGGAACAACCGTCACGGTTGCAGGCTGTCGTGTCTGACCTTCCAGACGTTTTCGACTTGGAGCCAATCACATCAGCTCATTATGTTCGCTTGGCTGACATTCCGTTTCGAAGCGACTTGATCGTTGAGGAAGAAGCGCAGGATGGCGAAGACGCTATCGCTGGTGATCAGGACGACGCGATCGCCATCAATGCTCCAGGCCAGATTGATTTGCTTTTGCAGGTTCTCAATGCCGGTTCGGCTGAGCCGCAAGCTGCACCAGTTGCGCCTTCCGAACCCGCTGATGGCATCGGTGCCCTGCTTGAAAATGTAACGGGGGAGAGCACGCCGTGACGTATGTTCCACCGTTCGCCGATCACACCAATGGCCGTGCAAGCCATGTTCGGCAGGATGATGTTTCGTCTTGGCTGCGCAAAGCGCGTGGATTGCTGGGATCTGGGACGGCAGCGGTACACGATGATCAGCCCGACGATGCACCGATCCATCTGGATGGGCAGGGCAAAACCCTTTCCGATGCGACGCGTTCACGGTTGGTGATGTTCGCAGTTGGTCTGGCCTTGGTTTACGCGGTGATTGGGGTGCGCTTGGTCGACCTGGCGCTTGATACGCCCAGCGCTGGGGTGCGAGCTCCCACGCCGCAGGAACAGATTGCCGCGCATCGACCCGATATTGTCGATCGAAACGGTGTATTGATGGCAACGGATGTGCCCGCTACGGCGGTCTACGCCGACCCATCTGTTTTGGTGGATGTGGACGACGCGGTGGATCGACTTGCCGTCGTGATGCCAGATCTGCAGCGTGATAGTTTACGCCAGCGCCTCGACAACAACTCTCGGTTTGAGTGGATCGCCCGCGATCTAACGCCAGCGGAGCGTGATCTGCTTATGGGCCAGGGCATTCCAGGTGTTGGGTTCCTGGAAGAGGCGCGCCGTTTCTACCCGTCCGGTCGTTTGGCCGCGCATGTTTTGGGTGCCGTCAATGTTGATCACGAAGGCCTGGAGGGCATTGAGCGTTATCTCGACAATGGCCCGCTGGCTGAGTTGGAAGCGCTCGGGTTTTTAGATCGCGCCAATCCTGATTTTGCGCCGCAGGCGTTGTCACTTGACGTTCGTGTCCAACATGTGGTGCGCGATGTTTTGGTGCAGGCGCTGGAAACATACCAAGCCATGGCCGCGACGGCTGCCGTGATGGACGTGCGCACCGGTGAAATTCTTTCTCTGGTATCGCTCCCTGATTTTGATCCCAACACCCGCGAGGGGTTGGGCGAAGAAGCGGCCCTTAACCGCGCAACAGGTGGTGTGTTTGAGCTTGGCTCTGTGTTCAAAGTTTTCACGATTGCCGCTGGTTTGGACTCTGGCGCGATCACCATGGACAGCCAGCATGACGCGCGCCGTCCGATCCGCATAGGATCCTCCACGATCAACGATTTCCACGCGCGCCGTGCGATCCTTTCCACGTCTGAGGTTTTCACCTCATCGTCCAACATAGGCACGATTCGCATCGCAGAGGCGATGGGTGTCCCGACCCAGCGTGCCTATTATGACCGGCTTGGTTTGTTGTCCCGTATGGATTTGGAGTTGCCGGGTGTTGCCTCGCCCTTCTTCCCGCGCGGGGAATGGTCGCGCCTTTCAGCGGCGACGATCTCTTTTGGTCACGGCCTCACCACAACCCCGCTTCAGTTGTTGGCGGCCACCTCTGCCAGTGTGAATGGTGGTGTTTATGTAGCACCGACGTTCTTGCCGCGCGATGAAGAGCAGGCGATGCGCGGGGCACACCAGGTTCTTTCCGGCCAAACCAGTGCGCAGATGCGCGAACTGTTCCGCGCCAATGTCGATCACGGGTCGGGGCGACGGGCTGCTGTGGACGGGCTTGATGTCGGCGGCAAGACCGGCACGGCTGAGAAGATTGTTGACGGTGTGTATTCTGGCGACCATCGCCTGAACAGTTTTGTTTCCGCCTTTCCCATGTACGACCCGCAATACGCGATGATTGTGGTGATCGATGAACCTCAACCAGCCGAGGGACAGCGAAGTGCTACGGCTGGTTTGAACGCCGCACCGATGACGCGGCAGATCATTGAGCGTATTGCACCGATCCTCGGCGTCGTCCCGCGCGTTGACGTCACCTCACAGTAGGCGTGACGCGCCGGGCAAAAACCCTTATGGCAGGGGCCTTGTGTTCACTAAGCGGAATCGTTGCCATCCATGACCGTTGCCCATTCGCTGTCTGATCTGATTGATCCAACCGTTCGATTGGTGTCCGGCAACCCGGATCAGTCCATCAAAGGCTTGGCTCTGGATAGCCGCAAAGTGCAGCCTGGCTTTGTTTTTGCCGCCCTTGGCGGTGCGGTGCGGCATGGCAAGGACTTTGTCGATCAGGCAATCATCGATGGCGCTACGACCATATTGCTCGATGACGGTGTTGATGTCGCGTTACCGGATGGCGTGATCGAGCTTCGCGCGCCCGATGCACGTCGCTCTTTCGCGCTGATGGCAGCCAGATTTTTTGCGCCGCAGCCCAAGGTAATGGTTGCTGTCACGGGGACGTCGGGCAAAACATCAGTTGCAGCCTTTGTGCGCCAGATTTTTCAGGCGCTTGGTCATGAAGCGGCTGCGATGGGCACACTTGGCATCACGCGTGGAGATGGCGCTGAAGCTGGCGCACTTACAACGCCCGACTCGGTGTCCTTGCACCAAGCGCTCACGGCACTTGCTGATGATGGCGTGACCCACATGGCGATGGAAGCATCATCTCATGGTCTTGAGCAGCGCCGCTTGGATGGTGTGGTGTTAAAAGCAGCCGCGTTCACCAATCTTGGCCGTGATCACCTGGACTACCACCCGACCATGGAAGATTATTTCCAGGCCAAATTGCGGCTCTTCGACCCTTTGTTGCCAGAAGGGGCGGGCGCGGTTGTTTGGATGGATGGCTCTTATGGTGAGCGCATGGCCGATCTTGCGCGTCAGCGCGGCCACCAGGTTCTGTTGGCTGGCATGGGCCAGGGCGATATTGCTGTTGAGACGGTTAAACCCTCAGGCTACGCACAGACCGTTGGCTGCACCTATTTGGGCGAAAACCGCACCGTAGAGCTTCCGCTTCCTGGGCTTTTTCAAGTCGCCAATGCGATGGTGGCGGCAGGTCTTGCGATCCAAGCTGGCTGCGATGCAGATGCCGTCTTTGATGCCTTAGCAGGTTTGAAAGGCGCGCGCGGGCGTCTTGAGTATATCGGCACCACCAAGCGCGGCGGCAAAGCCTTTGTTGATTACGCCCACAAGCCTGGTGCCGTGGAAGAAGCCTTAAAAGCGCTGCGCCCCTTTTCCAATGGCAAGGTTGTTATCGTGGTCGGTGCGGGTGGTGATCGCGACAAGGGCAAACGTCCTATGATGGGTGAAGCTGCCTCACGTTATGGCGATGCGGTGATCATCACCGACGACAATCCACGCACCGAAGACCCGGCTACCATTCGTCAGGCCGTGATGGCCGGCGCTGGCGATGATGCCATGGAGATTGGTGACCGCCACGATGCGATTGCCGCCGGGTTGGCCATGCTTGAGGAGGGCGACATCCTTTTGGTTGCGGGCAAAGGCCATGAAACCGGCCAAGAGATTCATGGGGTTAAACACCCGTTCTCTGATCATGACGTTATCCGCGAACTGTTGGACGAGGGTGCCTAAACGTGAAGCAGTCTCTCTGGACCGTTGATGAGATTGTTTCGGCAACTGGTGGATCGGTGCGTGGCAAGCCCGGAGATGCGTCCGGCATCTCCATCGACAGCCGGACCGTCGAGCCAGGTGATCTGTTCATTGCCATCAAAGGCGATCAGTTTGATGGGCACGCTTTTGTTGATGCCGCCCTTGAGGCCGGGGCTGCTGCGGCTCTGGTATCAGCGGATCAAGCTGATGCTTTAAAGGTGCCAAAGGCCGGTCTGATCGTTGTCGATGACAGCTATGATGGGCTTTATGATTTGGCGCGCGCGGCCCGCGCCCGCGCTGCCGGAACGATGCTGGCAATCACCGGGTCGGTTGGCAAAACATCGACCAAAGAAACGTTCCGCTTGATCCTCTCAGCTTTCGGCAAGACACATGCGCCTGTCAAAAGCTTCAACAACCACTGGGGTGTCCCGCTGACGTTGTGCCGAATGCCGCGCGACACCGACTATGGTGTGTTTGAGATTGGTATGAACCATTCAGGCGAGATCACGCCGCTGTCGAAACTGGTTCAGCCTCATGTGGCGATGATCACCACTGTTGCGCCGGTTCATCTGGAGAACCTTGGAAGTTTGGACGCTATCGCTGCCGCCAAAGCAGAGATTTTCGACGGCCTCTTGGAAGGCGGCACGGCCGTGGTTCACGGCGATATCGATCACTCCGATTTCTTAAAGGAACGGGCCATCGCCTCTGGTGCTGGTAAGGTGATGACCTTTGGGCATGGCGCGGGCAGCGATGCGGAACTGATGCAGGTGGCATTGCTACCTGATTGTTCGACGGTAGAAGCGAAAATCTCCTATAAAACAATGACCTACAAGGTGGGTGCTCCTGGCGAGCATCTGGTCGTCAACTCGCTGGGTGTTTTGGCCGTGTGCTCAGCGCTGGGCCTTGATCTGGCCAAAGCTGGTATGGCGCTTGCCAATATGGAGCAACCCGACGGGCGAGGGCGCAAGCATGTGATCGACACGCCCGGCGATGCGATCACGCTGCTGGACGAAAGCTACAATGCCAATCCGGCCTCGGTGAAAGCCGCGCTCAAAGTGCTCTCTCGCTTGCCCACCGGTCAACGCGGAAGGCGGATCGCTGTGCTTGGCGATATGCTGGAACTGGGCGACGAAGCCTCTGCGATGCATGGCGCTCTGGTCTATGACCTTACTGCTCTGGGGGTAGATAAGGTCTATGCGTGCGGTCCTTTGATGAAGGCGCTTTGGCGCGTTCTCCCGATGGAGAAGCGAGGCGCCTATGCCGAAAGCTCTGATGGATTGCGTGATCCTTTGCTCAGTGATCTTGCGCCAGGTGACGCAGTGATGATCAAAGGCTCGCTGGGCAGCAAGATGGGCCCCTTGGTGGAACTCATTCTTCAACGCTACAAAGACCGTGAACGGTAAGGACGCGAAAAGACATGCTTTTCTGGCTCTCAGACTTTGCCGATGCGGTGCCGTTGTTCAACGTGTTCCGCTACATCACCTTCCGCACAGGCGGCGCGGTGGTAACCGCCATGCTGTTTGTTTTCCTCTTCGGACCGACGATTATTCGAGCGCTTCGGGTGCGTCAGGGTAGGGGGCAGCCGATCCGTGAGGATGGCCCGCAAGGGCACTTGTTGACTAAAAAAGGCACGCCAACCATGGGCGGGCTTATGATTCTGGCCGGGCTGATTTTCTCGGTTTTGCTGTGGGCTGACCTATCGAGTCCACTGGTTTGGACCGTTCTGGCCGTCACTGTCGGGTTCGGGGCTATTGGCTTTTACGATGACTTTTTGAAGGTCACCAAGCAATCGCACATGGGTTTATCCGGCAAAGCGAGGCTTGCGATTGAGGCAACCATTGCAGGCGCGGCGGTGTTTGTGATCGCGCAGGTCTCTGTGCCGGAGCTTTCCAATCAGCTCACTTTCCCGTTCTTCAAAGACCTTTTGATCAATCTGGGGTGGTTCTTCATCCTGTTTGGCGCGGTGGTGATTGTTGGTGCAGGCAATGCGGTGAACCTGACCGATGGGCTGGATGGGTTGGCCATTGTGCCTGTAATGATTGCCGCGGCCACCTTTGGATTGATCGCGTACCTCGCCGGTAACGCGATTTTCTCCGACTATCTGCAAATCCACTTCACTCCGGGTACCGGTGAGCTTGCCGTGCTGTGTGGCGCGGTGATTGGTGCTTCGCTCGGGTTCTTGTGGTTCAACGCACCGCCCGCGCAGATTTTCATGGGCGACACCGGGTCGTTGGCACTGGGCGGCATGTTGGGCACCATCGCGGTGGCCACCAAGCACGAAATTGTGCTCGCCATTGTTGGTGGATTGTTCGTGCTTGAGGCCATGTCGGTGATCATCCAGGTCACGTCGTACAAGCTCACCGGCAAACGGGTGTTTCGTATGGCGCCGATCCATCACCATTTTGAGCAGTTGGGATGGACTGAGCCACAAGTGGTGATCCGCTTCTGGATTATCGCCTTCGTGCTTGCGCTGGCTGGGCTGTCGACGCTGAAGCTGCGCTGACCCGATGATCCCGGTTTCAACCCTTGCGGGCAAACACGTTGCCGTGGTCGGCCTTGGTGGTTCTGGCTTACCAACGGCCCATGCCTTGCAGGCTGCCGGCGCCGCTGTTGTTGGCTGGGATGACGGCGAAGGCGCGCGCGGAAAAGCCCAGGCTGCTGGCATTGCGATAGAGAACTTAGAGCGTGCTGACTGGTCTGGATTTGCCGCCTTGGTGCTGGCCCCTGGTGTACCGCTGACGCATCCTGCGCCCCACTGGAGCGTGCTGCGCGCCCGCGAGGCGGGTGTGGCGATCACCGGCGATGTTGATCTGTTCTTCCAAGAACGTGCGGCCCATTGCCCGCAAGCGCCCGTGCTTGCCATTACCGGTACCAATGGCAAGTCCACAACCACAGCGCTCGCGGCGCATGCCATGCAAGCTATGGGTGTCGACACCGCAATGGGCGGTAACATCGGTGTGCCGGTGCTTGAGTTGCCGATGCCGCAGCCGCATCGACACTATGTGATTGAGTGCTCCTCTTATCAGATTGATTTGTCCGCCCATTTGGCACCAACCGTCGGCGTGCACCTCAATCTGTCTGAAGATCATCTGGCCCGTCATGGAACCATGGAGAACTACTCAGCCATCAAAAAGCGGTTGGTGGCAGCTGCTGATCACGCCGTTGTCGGTGTAGATGATTTGCTGTCCGCGCGGATGGCCGACGAGCTTGCGCGTGATGGTCATTCTGTTTCCCGCATCAGTGCCGCGCACACGGTTCATGACGGCGTCTATGCGGTAGGTTCCTCCATCTGGCTTGCGCGTGATGGAGCGCAAGATGAACTCTTTGATGTTGGCGGTGTTGCCAGCCTTAAGGGCGAGCACAACGCTCAAAACGTTTGCGCTGTGGTGGCCGCGCTTTTGAAGCTTGGTATGGACCCAACAGAATTGGGCGATGCCATTCGATCGTTCCCAGGTCTTGCCCACCGTATGGAGCCGGTGACGACCTATCGCAGAATTTCCTTCGTCAATGATTCCAAGGCCACCAATGCCGATGCCGCTGCGCGAGCCCTAGGTTCGTATGATCGCATCTATTGGATCGCTGGCGGGCAAGCCAAAAGCGATGGAATTGATTCACTTAACGGTTTCTTTGCGCAAATCGTCAAAACTTATCTTGTTGGAGACGCGCAAGACCGCTTCGCAGCAACGCTGGAGGGCAATGTGCCCTATGTGCGGGCGGAAACGGTTGAGCGGGCAGTGGCGATGGCTGCTGACGATGCGTTGACGGACGGGCTCGAAAGCGCGTGCGTTTTGCTGTCTCCGGCGTGTGCGTCTTGGGATCAGTTCACATCCTTTGAAGCACGCGGTGATGCGTTCAAGCGCGCTGTGCACACTTTTGTTGAGGAGCATCGCGCGCGGTAAAAGAGTATTGAGTAGCGTAGATGCGTTTGACCCGTGCCGACCGCTCGCCTCTTGGCGATTGGTGGTGGACCCTCGACAAGGTCTCCCTTCTGTCCATTCTGGTTTTGTTGGTGATTGGCGTTGTGATGTCGTTTGCCGCCAGCCCGCCCATCGCGCGTGACCTGGGCTTGGCGAATGAGTTTCATTTCGTCCAGAAGCACATCATCTTCCTCATCCCCACACTTGGTTTGGTTGTTGGCGTCTCGATGCTTTCAACGCGTCAACTGGTACGCGCTGGCCTTGTGCTGTTCGGCTTAGCCATCTTGGGTATGCTGGCGGCGTTGGCTTTTGGTGCAGAGGTGAAGGGCGCGCGACGCTGGGTTGATCTCGGGTTCTTCCAAATGCAACCGTCGGAACTGGCAAAACCAGCACTTGTTCTCCTGTCAGCGTGGCTGTTTGCTGAGCATGCCAAGCGCCCTGATCTGCATGCCAATCTGTTTGCTTTGGTGTTGTTTTTGCTAACCGCAGGCCTTTTGGTCGCGCAGCCTGACATCGGTCAAACCATGTTGGTGACCGCGGTATGGGGCTGTTTGTTCTTTGTCGCCGGTATGAGCTGGCTTTGGATCGCAATCCTTGGCTCAGCGGCGGTTGGCGGACTTGCAGCTGCCTATATGTTCATTCCTCATGTCACGAGCCGGATCGATCGGTTTTTGAACCCTGAAGCGGGGGACAATCACCAGACGGACAGGGCGATTGAATCGTTTGTCGAAGGCGGTTGGTTCGGCCGGGGTCCGGGCGAGGGTGTGGTCAAAGAACATCTGCCGGACAGTCATACTGATTTTTTGTTTGCCGTGATGGCTGAAGAGTTCGGCATTCTGATGTGCCTTATTGTTGTCGGTCTCTATCTGTTTCTGTTTGGTCGCTTCATTCGAGCAGCTCTGCGCCAAGACGATGTGTTTTCGCGTTACGCGACTATCGGTCTTGTGGCTCTGCTGGCGACGCAGGCTGCGATCAATATGGGCGTGAACTTGCAACTTTTGCCTGCTAAGGGCATGACGTTGCCATTCCTTTCCTACGGGGGATCATCGCTTTTGTCCGTTGGTTTGTCGGCTGGTATTTTGCTGGCACTCACCAGGCAAACCGCGCGTGGCCGACAGGCCCGCATGGGGCAAGGTCGCAACGCCACCAATGCGTGGCGTTGGAATCTGCAAAGCGGCTGATCGCCTCTCCAGTGTTGTTTCTTGGGCACTGGGTCATCTAAGGCGATGTATGGCTTATTTCATTTTGTGCGCTGGCGGGACCGGCGGTCATCTCTTCCCAGCGCAAGCGCTTAGCGAAGTGCTCCAGCGGCGTGGCCACACAGTCGATTTGATGACTGATGAACGGGCTGACCAGTATGGCGTGTCTTTCCCGGCTCGACGCACGCACATCATCCCGTCGGCGACATTCTCGCCGCGTAAGATTTTCCAGGCTATCCCCGGTGCGCTTACAATCGCGCGCGGTGCTTACAAGGCGTTGATGGTGATGGGTCGTCAGAAACCGGCGGCCATTGTTGGCTTCGGCGGATACCCAACCCTGCCACCTCTGTTTGCCGCCCGTTTGCGTGGGGTGCCGATAGTGCTGCATGAGCAAAACGCGGTGTTGGGGCGGGCCAATGTCGCAATGGCCAACCGGGCCAAGCTGATCGCCACCAGTTTTGCCAACACCGACGGTATCCCATCATCTTCGCGAGCCATTATCATCCATGTCGGCAATCCTGTGCGCGGCAAAGTTTTGGCAGCGGCACAAGCCAAATACACAAGGCCGAAACCTCATCAGTCCTTTGAGCTTTTGGTGTTTGGTGGCAGCCAAGGAGCTCGCGTGTTTGCCGACTTGGTGCCAGGTGCACTCGAACAGTTCAGCGAAGAGGTGCGCAAGACGATCCGGGTCACCCAGCAATGCCGGCCTGAAGACATTGCGCGTGTGCGCGAAGCCTATGAGACACTTGGCATCCAAAGCGATCTTGGCGCGTTTTTTGTTGATATGCCTGAACGTATGGCGGGTGCTCACCTGGTGATTGCCCGATCCGGCGCCTCGACGGTGGCCGAGCTTTCCGTGATGGGACGGCCCTCTATTCTGGTGCCTTATCCGCACGCCCTTGATCATGATCAGGCGCGCAACGCGGAACGCCTCGAGGCGGCTGGCGGTGCGGTTCTCACATTGCAGAAGAACATTGGACCTGTGCGATTGTCGCAAGTGCTGGCGCGATTGATCGATCCCGCCTCCGATGAACTGAACAAGATGGCCGCCGCTGCCAAAGACGCCGGACGCCCAGAGGCAGTGGAACAGTTGGCCGTTGAAGTTGAGGCGCTGGCGCGCTAACGCCGCAAGCCGAACCCGATAGGATTGATGGCATGAAACTTCCTCGCGAACTTGGTCCGGTGCATTTTGTTGGCATTGGCGGTATCGGCATGAGCGGTATTGCCGAGGTGCTGAACACTCTCGGTTACGCCGTTCAAGGCTCCGATATCTCTGACAATGCCAATGTCCAGCGCCTGCGTGCCATGGGCATCAAAGTGGCTGTGGGGCATCGCCCAGAAAACCTCGATGGCGCGGCGGTTGTCGTTGTTTCGTCCGCGATCAAACCAGACAATGCCGAACTGATTGAAGCACGCGCGCGCTTCCTGCCAGTGGTGCGCCGTGCCGAGATGCTTGCCGAATTGATGCGCTTGAAATCTGCCATCGCCATTGGCGGCACTCACGGCAAAACCACAACCACATCGATTGTTGCGACGCTGCTCGATGCCGGCGGGATGGATCCAACCGTGATCAATGGCGGCATCATCAACGCTTACGGAACCAACGCACGTCTAGGCGAGGGCGACTGGATGGTGGTGGAAGCCGATGAGTCTGACGGCACTTTCATCAAACTGCCGGCCGACATCGCGGTTGTGACCAACATTGATGCCGAGCATCTTGATCACTATGGCGATTTTGATGGCGTGCGTGCCGCGTTCAACCAGTTTGTCGAGAACGTGCCGTTTTACGGTTTTGCCGTGATGTGCCTTGACCACCCGGAGGTGCAAAGCCTGATCGGACGGATCGAAGATCGCCGCGTGGTCACCTATGGACAGAACCCCCAGGCCGATGTGCGTGCGGTGGATGTGCGGATGGAAGGGCCGACTTCACATTTTGCTATTGAGCTGCGCCAACGCGGAACCGATGAACGCGCGCGCATCGATGATCTAAGCTTGCCCATGCCGGGCTTGCACAATCTTTTGAATGCAACTGCCGGGATTGCCGTCGCGCACCATCTAGGCATTGCGCACGATGCCATTCGCGAGGGGCTTGCGCGCTTTTCAGGTGTCAAACGCCGTTTCACCCACACAGGATCGTGGCAAGGCGTCGACATCTACGATGACTATGGTCACCACCCGGTGGAAATAGCCGCCGTGCTGCAGGCCGCGCGAGCCGCTGCCAAGGGCAAAGTGATCGCGGTGGTGCAGCCGCATCGCTACACGCGCCTTCGCGATCTGTTTGATCAGTTTGCCGGGTGCTTCAACGACGCCGATCACGTTCTGGTCGCGCCTGTTTATGAAGCGGGTGAAACGCTGATTGAAGGCGCAACACACACCGATCTGGTTGATGCCATCCGAGCGCATGGGCATCGCCACGTGTCTGCGCTTGAGGGCCCAGAGGTTTTGGCTGAGCGCATCGCCGATATCGGGGAAGCTGGCGACACAGTGTTGTGCCTTGGCGCAGGCACGATCACCGCTTGGGCCAACGCTTTGCCTGATCAGTTGAAAGCGCATTCGTGATGAGCGCGATCGATGGTGACGCGCTTCTGGCCCGGATGGGGCCTGGTGTTGAAGCGCTGCGCGGCAAGCTGCGAACCAATCAGACCTTGAAAGACTTCACCTGGTTTCGTGTTGGCGGACCGGCGGAGCTTTATTTCGTCCCTGCCGATGTGGAAGACCTGCAAACCTTTATGCGGCTGTTGCCCGACGATGCGCCGGTGCACGTGATGGGCTTGGCCTCCAACTCGTTGATCCGCGATGGTGGTCTGAAAGGCGCTGTCATTCGGCTCACCATGCGCCCCTTCAATGACGGCAAGGCTGACGTGGATAGCCCACGCATTCGTGCGGGTACCGGCATGTCGGATCGCAAGCTCGCTGCCATCGCGCTGGAAGCCGGGATCGGCGGGTTCCATTTTTATCATGGCATCCCTGGTTCGCTTGGCGGTGCGCTGCGGATGAACGCTGGCGCCAATGGCGTGGAAACGACCGAGCGTGTTGTCTCGGTGGATGCGGTGAACCGACAAGGCGAATTGGTCACCCTTTCACACGATGATATGGGTTTCACTTATCGCCATAGTGAAGCGGCTGATGATCTAATCTTTGTCTCTGCTCTTTTTGAGGGCTATCCAGCGCCACGCGAGGAAATCGAAGCGGCTATGGATGCGGTGCAGAAGCATCGCGAAGAGAATCAGCCGATCAAAGAGCGTACATCTGGTTCAACATTTAAGAATCCACCGGGCGGATCGGCTTGGAAGTGTGTGGATGAAGCTGGCCTGCGCGGTTTTCAAGTTGGTGGAGCGCAAATGTCCCCCATGCATTGCAACTTCATGATCAACACAGGCGATGCCACTGCCCATGATCTGGAGACGCTTGGCGAGACCGTGCGAAAACGGGTTTACGAGCATTCCGGCACCCTCCTTCAGTGGGAGGTGAAACGCATGGGTTTGTTTACCAATGGGCAGGCTGTGGAAACCTTTCGCCCTTGAAACATCACGTGATCGCCGAAAATTCGTAAATCGGACCTTTCGATTTCCGGTTAAGGATTTCTTACGATCTCAATCATAGCTTGGCTCCTGGGAAGGTCCATTTTGGACTGATTAAACGGGACAAGTGTGCACGCTATGGCGGGCAAGGGACAACACGTTGCAGTGCTCATGGGAGGCTGGTCGTCAGAACGACCGGTAAGCCTTGCCACAGGAGAGCCTTGCGCCGACGCCTTAGAGAGCGCCGGTTACAGAGTCACGCGTGTCGATGTCGACCGTTCCATTGCCCAAACACTCAGTGATTTAAAGCCTGATGTGGCTTTTAACGCGCTCCACGGTCCCTTCGGGGAAGATGGCACCATTCAGGGTGTGCTTGAGATTTTGGACATTCCGTACACCCATTCCGGTGTGATGGCCTCAGCGCTCGCGATGAACAAAGACCGTGCCAAGGTGGTGATGGCGGCCGCCGGTGTGCCCGTTGCCAAGCATCGCCTTACAACGCGCGAGCAGGCGGCCAAATCCCATGTGATGGTGCCGCCCTATGTGATCAAGCCCGTGGCCGAGGGCTCTTCTTTTGGTGTGTTGATCGTCTCCGAAGACATGGAACATCCACCGCAGGAGCTTTTCCGCTCTGATTGGCCCTATGGCGATGATTTGATGGCCGAACGTTACGTTGCTGGCCGCGAGCTCACCTGCGCCGTTATGGGCGATGTGGCGCTTGGAATCATCGATATCGTGCCGCAAGGCCAAGCCTTTTATGACTATGACGCGAAATATGCCGATGGCGGATCGGAGCATATTTTGCCTGCTGACATCCCATCGGATGTTTACGCGCGCATCCAAAGCTACTCGCTCGCAGCGCACCAGGCGCTTGGCTGCCGCGGCGTGACACGTGCAGATTTTCGCTTTGACGACCAACCCATGGGCACTGGCGAACTGATCTGTCTGGAGGTCAACACGCAGCCGGGTATGACGCCAACCTCGTTGGTGCCAGAAATTGCCGCGCACGCCGGGCACTCCTTTGAGGAACTGGTGTCTTGGATGGTGGAGGATGCGTCATGTCAGCGCTAACCCGCCTTTTCCATTTTTCTCGCACCCAGCGCATCCGCGCGCAGTCGGCTTATCGGTTCAGCGTTTCGGCGTTGAAGTCGGTGCGTCACCCCAATGCGTTGCTGTCCAGTTTGGTGGTGTTGCCTGTGCTGGTTGGCGGGTTCTCTTTCGGTGAACGTACTGCTGAAGCGCGCGAGGCAGCGGGCCAATCGCTGGCTTATGTCGCCGCCAACGCTGGCTTTGGTGTTGATGCGATCAGGATTGAAGGGTTGCGCGACACCCGTGAGGGAGACGTGCTCGACTATTTGGCTGTTACGCCCACAACATCGGTGCTTGGTTTTGATATTGATGCCGCCCGCGACCGTGTGTTGGCCCTGCCTTGGGTGAAAGAGGCTTCGGTGCGCAGGGTCTATCCCAATCAATTGATGGTTGAGATCGAAGAGCATGCGCCGTTCGCGCGCATGTTGCAGCGTGGCCGTGTCCATCTGGTTACGGTCGAAGGCGAAGAGATTACCGACGAAATCACCGATGTCCATGCTGGTCTACCACTTGTGGTGGGCGAGGGTGCGCCCGGCGAAGCGACGGCGTTTTTTGCCCACCTTGCGGCCCGTCCGCATGTGCTTGGCAGCGTGGTTGCCTTGGAACGCGTTGGAGATCGGCGCTGGACGCTTCACATGCGTGAGGATGTCCAGGTGCATCTGCCTGAGTTAGAGGTCGATGCTGCGCTTGTTCGACTTGAAGAGATGATGCGCCGCGAAGCGGTGCTGGAGCGCGCTATCACGGTGATTGATCTACGCTCACCCGATCAGTTGGTGGTGCAACTCACCGATGCTGCTGTGGAAGCGATGAGCGAAGAGGCAGAAGGCCTCACCGCTGCGCGGGGAGGGGCCTGATGACCACAGTTCGTCGCCGTCCGCTCGACTTCTATGGCCCAAACCCGCTTCCACAGCGCAAGTCTGTCACGATTTGCGTGCTTGATGTCGGCACGGCCAAGACCAGCTGCATCATTGCGCGGCTTAAGCCATGTGAAAGCTCCGGTGCGCAGCGCAGCCGCACCCACACCGTCGATGTGCTTGGCTTTGGCTACTATCGCAGCCAAGGCTTGAAGTCGGGCTATGTGATTGATTTGGAGCGTGCAGAGCACTCCATTCGCCAGGCTGTGCACCAGGCCGAGCGCATGGGTGATTTGACCGTTGATGCGGTCATCGCCTCACTGACCTGCGGGCGTATCGCCTCTGAAACGCTGTCAGCCACGGTGGCTCTTGATGGCCATGCTGTCACTGAACGCGACATCGCCAAGGTTTTGAAAGCTGGCAGCGATCATGCCATCGCGCCGGGTCGTTCTATTCTGCACTCCATGCCCATTGGCTTTGCGTTGGATGGAGATCGCGGCATAGCTGATCCACGCGGCATGTTTGGGTCTGGTCTCGGCGTCGATATGCATTTGGTGACTGCCGATGTTGGTCCGCTGCGCAATCTTGAGCAATGCATCAACGCCTCGCACTTGGAGGTGGAGGGCTACGTCACCTCTGCTCAAGCCTCAGGCCTTGCCGTGCTGGCTGATGATGAAATGGATCTTGGCACGGTTGTGATCGACATGGGCGCGGGCACCACGTCCATCGGTGTGTTTTATGATGGCGAGTTTGTGCACGCTGACGTGGTGCCGGTTGGCGGCCACCATATCACGATGGATTTGGCGCGTGGTCTTTCCACCCGTGTTGATGAAGCAGAACGTCTGAAAACCTTGCATGGCTCTGCGCTGCCTAGCCCAGCTGATGACCGCGATATGCTGACCATTCCGCCTGTCAGTGAAGACGGGCATGAGGGCGGCCATCAAGTGCCGCGCGGCGCACTCACTCGCATCATTCGTCCGCGTCTTGAAGAAACGCTTGAAATGACGCGTGACCGTTTGGCAGCCTCAGGTTTTGCCGGGCTAGCCTCCAAGCGCTTGGTGATCACCGGTGGTGCCAGCCAGATGAGTGGCGTGGTTGAGCTTTCCCGCCGCCTTCTTTCCCGCAATGTGCGCCTGGGTCGTCCGTTTGGTCTTTCGGGTTTGCCGGAAGCTGGCACGGGTCCTGCCTTTTCGGCTGCCACAGGCTTGCTGATCTATCCGCAATGCGTGCGCATGGTGCCGCGCGACCATATCGCGTCTCACAGCTTTGCCGGTCAATCGACTGGTACAGGCGGCTATTTTGGGAGGGTAAGCCAATGGCTGCGCAGCTCTCTCTAAGTTTAGCTCGGTCGCTCTGTGCTTGCAGCACAACCACTCCGTCGCGAAAACTCTTAGCCCTGCGTGGTCGTTCCAAGGGAACGGAACGGCAGGGCCAAAAAAGAAGACTTCCCGTCCCCAACCCCACCGGCGTGTTCAGTGTGTCCCGCACCCACGCTTTACGTAACCCCACCCGTCACGACGTGACGACCATGGCTCCACAAGACTTCCCATTGTGCGCCGCGTTCCAGGAAGAATGAGAGAGGGTCCTATGCCTATCCAGTTGGAAGCTCCCGATATCCACGAGTTGAAACCTAAGATCGTCGTCTTTGGCTGCGGCGGCGCAGGCGGCAATGCCGTCAACAACATGATCGAGTCTGGCCTTGAGGGCGTGGATTTCATCGTGGCCAACACCGATGCTCAGGCCTTGACCAATTCCAAGGCGCCACGCGTCGTCCAAATGGGCGTGGCCGTGACTGAAGGTCTGGGGGCTGGTGCCCAGCCTGAGATTGGCCGAGCGGCAGCTGAAGAAGTGATCGACGAGATTTCTGATCATCTCTCTGGTGCACATATGGCCTTCATCACTGCTGGTATGGGCGGTGGCACGGGTACGGGTGCTGCGCCTGTTGTGGCCCGCCTTGCTCGCGAGATGGGCATCCTTACCGTTGGTGTGGTGACCAAGCCTTTCCACTTCGAAGGCCGCCAGCGCATGCGCATTGCCGATAGCGGCATTGATGAGCTGCACAAGGAAGTGGATACGCTGATTTGTATCCCGAACCAGAACCTTTTCCGCATCGCCAATGAGAACACCACGTTCTCTGATGCGTTTGCGATGGCTGATCAGGTGCTGTTCTCAGGCGTTGCCTGCATCACCGATCTGATGGTCAAAGACGGCCTCATCAATCTCGATTTTGCTGATGTGCGCTCGATTATGCGTGGCATGGGCAAGGCGATGATGGGCACGGGCGAGGCTTCTGGCGACAAGCGTGCGTTGCAAGCCGCAGAAGCTGCCATCGCCAACCCGCTGCTTGACGATGTGTCGATGCTGGGCGCCAAAGGTCTGCTGATCTCGATCACAGGTGGTCAGGACATGCGCCTGTTTGAGGTGGATGAGGCGGCAACCCGTATTCGCGAAGAGGTCGATCAGGACGCTCTGATCATTCTCGGTGCAACGTTTGATGAGTCGCTGGAAGGCATGATCCGTGTGTCGGTGGTTGCCACTGGCGTGGACGATGAACTGGCGGCGCAGAACTTGGCGCAAGGCGCTGCAACCAGCGTGCCGACCGTGGGTCGTCCGCTTGTTCAGCCAGCACCGAAGGCTGAAGAGGCAGCCCCTGCGTACGAACCGGTTCCGCAAACGGCTGTCCCTCAGGCCGCGCAGGCCGAAGCACCTCAAGCCATGGGCGTGCCAGCCAATGAGTCACCGGCTGAGCGGATCGATCGTATCGAGCGTGAGCTGTCGCTTCCGCTTGAGGGTGAAAGCGCACCGGCTGACGAGGCTGCTGTCTCGATTGCCCCTTTCAGCCCAGTGCCTGAGCTTTTTGACGAGGAAGCCTTGGCTGACGAGATCATGGCCGAGGCAATGGCTGAAGAAGCTGAAGCACCACAACGTCCAGCCGGTATGCGTCCAGCTGCACCGCGTTCGCGTGCCAGTGCGCCGCGCATGCCAAGCGTCGAGGAGTTCCCAGCCATCGCGCAGGACCAGATGCGTGCAAAAGCTGCTGCAGCTGCCGAGGAGGGCGACAAGGGCGCTCTGGGTTTGCTGCGCAAGCTGGCGCATGTGGGTATGCCCAAGCGCGAGGACGAGGCTGCCGCACCGCAAGCGGCGTCGCAGATACCGCCCCAAGCGGCTCCTGCACTTGCTCAGCGTGCACCTGTGCAACGTCCAGCAGCAACACAGGCGCCGGCCGCTGCCCCCCAGCCTGCCACAGCACGGCCACAAAGTGCGGCCCAGGCAGGTCATGACGGTTTGGGTCGCCAGACAGCGGCTCCAGCGGCGTCGAATCGCGCTGCTGAGGATGACGCCATGGACATCCCTGCCTTCCTCCGCAGGAAGAGCGGATAGGCTCACGGGCTGGTAACAGTTTGAAACATTACGGCCGGGCATGGTGACGTGCCCGGCTTTTACGTTAACAAAAAGCTAATGATTTTCAGAGGGTTATAAAAGTTACACTTAGTGCAAATTGTGTAACACACGGAAAGAAAGCGTGATTTCTGCCGCACGCTCTGCCCATGTAGGTTAGAGCCAAGTGCCAAAGGGGATTGCAGCGTCTTCGCCCGAATTTGCGAACCGCTCCACGCTACTGAACGCCCAGTAGCAGTCTTCTTGGTTAACTTTGAGTTAATGTTGTGTCGGTCGATTGTGCCGATTTTGGGACCGCTGGGGGCCACATGGTTTTTCGTTCTGGGTATCAGGGTACAGTCGGCGACAGTGTCTCCCTTTCAGGCATAGGCGTCCACAGCGGCCAAGCCGCTACGATGACAATCCATCCCAGCGACGAAGACACCGGCATCATCTTTTTGCGGACCAATCTGCCTGGCTCTCGCGACATCGAGATCAAAGCTGATTGGTCGGCCATCTCTGCCACCGCGCTGTGCACCGTACTTGGTGATCCTGAAGGTGCTTTTGTTTCCACCGTTGAGCATGCTTTGGCCGCGCTACGTGCGCTGGGGGTCGACAATGCTCTTATCGAGGTGGACGGCCCTGAAGTGCCGATCATGGATGGATCGTCGGCATCGTTTGTTGATGCCATCGACAGCGTTGGTGTTGTGCAGCAGTCCAAGCGGCGCAAAGTGCTGCGTATTCTCAAGCCAGTTCGCGTTGATGCTGGTGATGCGTTTGGTGAGCTTCGTCCGCACGCTGGATCGCGCTTTGAAGTGAGCATCGCGTATGATCACAGCTCTATCGGCCACCAAGAGATGGTGTTTGATCTCTCTCCTGATGGGTTCCGTGATGAGATTTCTCGCGCTCGCACGTTCGGCTTCTTAAAAGATGTTGAGCATCTTTGGGCCAACAATTTTGCGCTTGGATCATCCCTGGAGAACGCGGTTGTCCTTGGGGATGATGAGATTGTGAACCCAGAGGGACCTCGCTGGCGTGATGAGTTCGTCCGTCACAAAATACTTGATTCCATCGGCGACCTCGCTCTGGCTGGCTTGCCGATCGAGGGCTGTTATCGGTCGCACAAAGGTGGCCACAAATTGAATTTCACCATGCTGAAAGCTTTGTTCGCTGATCCGACGGCCTATGAGATCGTTGATGGCCAGCAGACCGCTGAACGCGTGCGCCGTGAGCGCGCTGGTGATGAAGTGAATGTACGCTTGGAAGCTGCAGCTTTGCTGCCTGAAACCAACTAGGGTCTAACCCTAACTCTCGACAACACACCACACTTTGCCCGTGCAGCGTGGCGCTGCCCTAGTTTCGCCATGACGCAGTGATGCGGGTTTACCGCGTTGAACTCTTGATTGTGCGAATTGCATGTTCGGGGTAGGGCGCACGCCATTGCTATGGTATGGCGGCACGTCGTTGCCAGAAGGACATGGTTCTCTGGCCTTTTGGAAGACCGTTTGCGTTTGGGTATCATGATCTTCAAGTTCGCTCATCTCCTCCCGAAATCAGCCCGTTTGGGTGCTCTGGTTGGTATCGCGGCTCTGGCATTGGCTGGATGCGCGTCCACTGAAGCCGATGATTTTGCTGACTTCGTTGATGATACGCGCCCGCCTGCGGTGATGTTCAATGAAGCGTTGGCGACGATGGAGCGCGGTGATTATCGCGCGGCTGCTGAGCAGTTTGATGAACTTGAGCAGGTTCACCCCTATTCAGAATATGCCAAGCGCTCCCTGGTTCTTGGTGCCTTCTCACACTTCTCGTCCGGTCGTTACCCCGAAGCGGTCAATGCTGGCCGTCGGTATGTGACGCTGCACCCAAGCGGTGAAGACGCAGCCTATGCGCAGTTCATCGTGGCGCAGTCTTATTACAATCAAATTCCGGATGTGAACCGCGACCAAGAGCAAACAGCGCGCGCGATCAACGCCTTCCGTGATTTGATCCGGCGGTACCCAGATTCCGAATATGTCGGACCGGCGCAGGAGCAAATTCGCTTTGCCAACGATCAGCTCGCCGGTTCTGAGATGCGCGTCGGTCGCTATTATCTGGATCGCCGCAACTATGTGGCCTCGATCAACCGGTTCCGGGTTGTGATCGAAGAGTATCAGACCACACGCCATGTGGAAGAAGCACTGCATCGCGTTGTTGAGAACTACATGTCGATGGGCGTGGTGGATGAAGCACAGACCGCAGCGGCGGTGCTTGGCCACAACTTCCCAGATTCTGAATGGTACCAGCGCTCCTACCGTCTGTTGCAATCAGGTGGCTTGGAGCCGCAAGAAAATTCAGGATCTTGGATCAGTCGCGCCTTTGCTGGCTTTACCGGCCAGGGTTCCTGACCCATCTTCGTTCCAGCCTTAACGCTGGAAGTCTGACGATTCGCTCATGCCCTTTCTGATGAACCCTTTTGGCAGATGCCGTCTGGGTGTATTGGGTCGCTGATATGCTGACCCATCTGTCCGTACGGGACATTGTTCTCATTGAAGCGCTCGATCTTGAGCTTGACCGGGGCATGACCGTGCTCACCGGTGAAACCGGTGCGGGCAAATCCATCCTTCTGGACGCATTGGCTCTGGCCCTTGGCGCGCGTGGTGATGCCGGTTTGGTGCGTTCTGGCGCCAAAAGCGGCCAGGTGCGGGCTGTGTTTGAGCTGGAACCGGATCATCTGGCTTTTGTGATTTTGGACGAGGCTGGACTGGAGCCTGAAAGCGATCTGATCATTCGCCGTACGCAAAGCGCTGATGGGCGCGCACGAGGCTATGTGAACGACCAGCCGGTGTCGATGACGCTGCTGCGATCCTTGGGTGCCTCGCTGGTTGAAATCCATGGCCAACATGATGATCGCGCTTTGGTTGACCCTGCCAGTCACCGACAGCTGCTGGACGCCTATGGCGGGTTGCAGGGCTTGGTCGGCGATGTTGCTGCGGCCCACAAAGCCCTGCGGGCGGCAGAGCATGATCGCGATGTGCACGCTGCTGCCCTGGCTGAGGCCGCCAAAGAAGCGGACTATCTGAAAGCCAGCGTCGAAGAACTCACGGCCCTTTCGCCAGAACCCGGCGAGGAGGAGGCATTGGCAGCCCGTCGCACTCACATGATGCAGGCTGAGAAGGTGGCCGCTGATGTGCACGAAGCGCAGGAGGCCGTGTCTGGGTCGGCTTCGCCATCGCCCGTTCTCGCAGCTTTAATGCGGCGGTTGGAGCGTAAGGGTCCCGACAGTGAGGCGTTGCTTGGCCCGATCATTGATGCGCTTGGCCGCTCACTGGATGCGCTTGGCGATGCGGGCATGGAAATTGATCGGGCCCTGGTGAGCATCGAGTTCGACCCCAAGGAACTTAACGATACCGAAGAGCGACTGTTCGCGCTTCGTGCAGCGGCGCGCAAGTATCAGGTGACGTGCGATGGGCTGCCGGAAAAAGCTGCTGTGCTTGCCGAGCAGCTTGAGGCGTTGGATGCCGGGGTGGATCGTGGTGCCGCGCTTGATCAAGCCGTCAAAGAGGCTGAGGCAAGATATGATGGACTGGCACAGGAGCTGTCAGCCGCGCGGCATCGATGTGCGGAACATCTCGGTGCCGCTGTGGAGGCCGAGCTACCGGACCTCAAACTTGGTCAGGCGCGCTTTATGGCTGATGTTTCGACCGATCAGGATGAGCGCGGTGCTCATGGCTATGACAGCGTTGCCTTTCAGGTGCAGACCAACCCTGGCACACGCCCTGGGCCGATGATGAAGGTTGCCTCAGGTGGTGAGCTTTCGCGCTTTCTTTTGGCTCTGAAGGTGGTTCTGGCTGACAAAGGCTCCGCGCCGACACTGGTTTTTGATGAGATCGATACCGGTGCCGGGGGCGCTGTGGCCGAGGCGATTGGCGTGCGGCTTGCCCGTCTGGCAGGCCAGGTTCAGGTGCTGTCCGTGACCCACGCACCGCAAGTTGCTGCCCGCGCCCATGGGCACCTTTCTATTGCCAAAGCCATCAAGGCCGATGAAACGCGCACGCAAGTGGAACGCTTGTCCGAAGACGGCAGGCTTGAAGAAGTTGCGCGTATGCTTTCTGGCGCCAAGGTCACCGATGAAGCGCGCGCCGCGGCCGCCAGTCTGTTGCAGGGAGAGCGGGTGTGAGCGTGTTGCGTGATGCGCCAGTGGAGCAGCTCTCCGAGCGCCAGGCCAAGAAAGAGCTACAGGCGCTCGCCGAAGAGATGGCGGCGCATGACAGAGCCTATCATGGCGAGGATGCCCCGGTCATTTCCGACGCAGCCTATGACGCTCTGAAGGCCCGCAATCTAGCGATTGAGGCGCGGTTCCCGGACTTGGTGCTTGCCGAAAGCCCTTCAAAAAAGGTTGGCAGTGCGCCATCAGAGAAGTTCGCTAAGGTCACCCATGCGCGGGCCATGCTTTCGCTGGACAATGCCTTTTCGGCTGAGGACGTGCACGAGTTCGGGGCGCGTATTGCGCGTTTTTTGCGGCTCGATGCACCGCCCGCCGTGACGGCTGAACCGAAAATCGACGGGCTGTCGCTTTCGCTGCGCTATGAGCGCGGCGAACTTGTGACTGCTGCGACTCGTGGTGATGGCGCTGTTGGTGAAGATGTCACCCGCAATGCACGCACGATTGCCTCGATACCTCACACACTCAAAGGCAAAGTGCCGGATGTGGTGGAGGTGCGCGGCGAGGTTTATATGACAGCTGAGGATTTCGCGGCGCTCAATGCGCGCATGGAAGCCAATGGCGGCAAAGTGTTTGCCAACCCGCGCAACGCGGCGGCCGGGTCTCTGCGCCAGCTCGATCCAGAGATCACCAAATCTCGACCTTTGGCCTTCTTCGCCTATGCCTGGGGTGAACTTTCCGAACCGCTGGCTGATACCCAGATGGGAGCAGTGGAGCGCCTGGAAAAGCTGGGTTTTAAGATCAATCCGTTGATGAAACTCTGCGAAACGCCCGATGAGGCGATTGCTGTTTATGACGGCATTGCCATTCAGCGTGCTGAACTTGGCTATGACATTGATGGCGTGGTCTACAAGGTGGACCGGCTCGACTATCAGGAGCGTTTGGGCTTCGTTTCGCGTTCACCGCGCTGGGCCATTGCGCACAAGTTTCCAGCCGAGCAAGCGTTCACAACCCTTGAAAACATTGAGATTCAGCTGGGTCGCACGGGCGCGCTGACGCCTGTTGCCAAGCTGCATCCTATTACCGTTGGCGGTGTGGTCGTCTCCAACGCGACCCTCCACAATGCGGACTATATTGCTGGGATTGGCAATGATGGATTGCCGATCCGCGAGGGTAGGGACCTTCGGGTTGGTGACACGGTGATCGTGCAGCGGGCCGGTGATGTGATCCCACAGATTGTGGACGTGCTGCTGGACAAAAGACCTGCTGATAGCGAGCCTTTCCAGTTTCCAACTGTGTGTCCAGCCTGTGGAAGTGAGGCCAAGCGCGAGGTGGATGCCAAAGGCAAGCCGGATAGCGTGACGCGTTGCACCGGCGGGCTGATTTGCCCGGCGCAGGCGGTGGAGCGGCTGAAGCATTTCGTGTCGCGCAACGCCCTGGACATTGATGGGCTTGGCGACAAGCAGATTGAGGCGTTTTACGAAGATGGCTTGATCGCCAACGCGGCAGACATTTTCACGCTGCAAGCGCGTGATGCGCGAAGCTTGAAAAAGTTGAAGGACCGCGAAGGCTGGGGCGAGACCAGCATTGCGAACTTATGGGCGGCCATCGATGAACGTCGGCAAGTGCCGTTTTCTCGGTTCTTGTTTGCTCTGGGTGCCAGGCACGTGGGCGAGACGACCGCCCGCACAATCGCGCGTCACTACACCCGTTTCGACGCCTTTCGTGCGGCCATGTTGGCCGCAGCTTCCGGTGATGAAGAAGCGCGCGAAGAACTGGTCGGCATCGATGGAATCGGCGAAACGGTGGCCGTGTCGCTGATCCAGTTTTTTGGTGAAAGCCACAATGAACAGGTGCTCGATGCGCTGCTTGCTGAGATGACCATCGACGATGAAGTTTTCGAGGTTCTGGAAAGTCCTGTGGCTGGCAAGGTGGTTGTGTTCACCGGCTCATTGGAAAAGATGACTCGTGATGAGGCCAAAGCCATGGCTGAGCGTTTTGGCGCCAAGGTTTCCGGGTCAGTGTCGAAGAAGACCGATCTTTTGGTTGCTGGCCCCGGGGCAGGCTCAAAGCTCACCAAAGCCCAGAGCCTTGGCGTTGAAACCATCGACGAAGATGGCTGGTTTGCGCTCGTGGGCGTGACGCCTGCTAGCGAATAGGCGCGCAGGCGGCTTCCAGAAATGCCAAGTCATCGCCGGAGAGCAGCGGGCCGATGTCAGCCAGAACCGTCGCATGAAAGCTGTTCAGCCAATTCAGCTCAGCATCTGACATGAGATCAACATCCACCAAGCGGCGCTCAAACGGCGCGCGGGTGATGGTCTCAAAGCCCATCATGGGCTGATCACCGCCGATATCCTGCGGTTCGGTGACAAAGACCAGATTTTCCAGGCGTATGCCGAACGCACCTTCCTTGTAGTAGCCCGGCTCGTTGGACAGCAGCATGCCAGGCTCCAGTGGTACGCTGCCCTGTTTGGCGATGCGAGCAAGGCCTTCATGAACGCCCAAATAGGACCCAACGCCGTGTCCGGTGCCGTGAGCATAGTCCAGGCCGTTGGCCCACAGGAACTGGCGGGCCAGAACATCAAGATGTGCGCCTGTCGTGCCCCTGGGAAAGCGGGCTGTGGCAAGCGCGATATGGCCTTTCAAAACCAGTGTGTAAGGGCGCTTGTGCTCTTCTAATGGATCACCAACGAGCAAGGTGCGGGTTATGTCCGTCGTGCCATCGAGATATTGGGCACCGGAATCCACCAGATAGAGTGAGTTCTGCTCTATCGGCGCGTTGGTGGCGTGGGTGACACGATAGTGCACGATGGCGCCGTTGGCCCCGGAGCCAGAGATGGTTGGGAAGGAGATGTCCTTCAGTTGATTGGTCTCGCGGCGGCAGGCGAGCAGCTTTTCAGCGGCCTGAATTTCATCGAGGTTGCCTTTGGGCGCTTCTTTGTCAAACCAGGCCAAGAAGCGTGTGACGGCTGCACCATCGCGCACATGGGCCGCACGGGCTCCGGTTTGCTCAACCGCGTTTTTGCGCGCGCGCGGCGCTTCGATGGGGTCCGTGGCTTCCACCAAAGACCCGCCCGCCTCAGTGATAGTGTCGGCGATCTTTACTGACACATTGGCCGGATCGACCATAACAGTTGCCTTGGCCTTACCCAGAGCCTGCAAGGCTGCGGGGAAGTCGGCAATGTCGGCGATGGTCACATCTTGCAGATGTTCGTGCGCTTCTGATGTTAGCTTGCCTGGATCGACGAACAGTTGGGCTCCCCCATCATCGCTAACAATGGCGAAGGCCAAGAACATTGGCTTTTGCGGTACGTCGTTGCCGCGCAGATTGAACAGCCATGCCGCGCCATCGGCTTGGGTAAGCACGACCGCATTGGCTCGCTTGTCTTTCACGGTTTGGGCAATATCGGCGATCTTTTCTGCAAAGGGTTGTCCGGCAAACTCCAACGGGTGAACCACGATGGGTTCAGCCGGTCGTCCAGGCCGATCTGCCCAAATGGTGTCGATCAGGTTTGTGGGTGTCGGTATAAGGGTGGCACCGGCTTTTTCGGCTGCTTTTTTAAAACGCTTGAAGCCATTGATCGTGTGCAACCAGGGATCATAGCCGATGGTTTTCTCCGCCAGATCAAGGCCGTCCAGATAGGCAGCTATTGGGTTCTCCACCATATCATCAGGTGTAAAATCTGGCTGGACGGTTTGCGCACGCACTTGAAGCGTGTAGCGCCCATCGGTGAAGACACGCGCCTCGCTCGGCAGCACAAGCACAAAAGCGTTGGAGCCGGTGAATCCCGTCAGCCAGGCCACACGTTCTGCATAGGCCGGCAGGTATTCGCTTTGGTGCTCATCGGTGCGTGGCACCAAAAGCCCGTCCAACCCTTGGGCAGCCATGGCTGCGCGCAAATCGGCCAGGCGGGCTGGTCCTTTGTCGGGTTCGCTGGTGTCGTCGTAACTTTGAAGCGGTTGGGCGTCGTTCATCGAAAAACCTAACAAATGGTGCAGTGCATCATGCGCTGGACGCAGGGCTGATGTGAAACATTGGGTCTACCTAAAAACCGCGTTCAGGACCATGTTGGCAAGGTAAGAACCAAACGTCTCCCCCCAAGAGACTCACATAAGAATTCTAAGCCACTAAGGAGCCAGTCATGGCCGTTTTCGCTTTCTCTGAACCACAACGCGTTTTTGCCGATCAGGGCGAAAAACCTTCGATCTTTCGTCGCGCTCTGAACGCCATCATCGAAGCACGCATGGCGCAGGCACAGCGTCAGGTTAAGGCCCACATTGCAACGCTCGACCCGAAAACCCGCGCCAAATTTGATCTTGGCGATGCGGTCACCGGCAAGAATGGCGTTTACATCTGGCCGTACTGATTAGCTGATTTACAACGACCTTAAGAGAAGCGCAGACCATTGACCGTGATGGATGCGCTTCTCTGCTATTAGACCTTCAGCGCGATAGCGCGCGAGCACGGCGCGCTCTTGATGGCGCATCAGGCCCGACAGGATAACGGCGCCGCCGGTTGCCAAAAGCTTTGTCATAGGCGCGGCAAGCGCAATCAGTGGACCAGCCAAAATGTTGGCCATGATCAAGTCGTAGGGTGCTCCGTTTTGGGGCCGTCCTTTCACTCCATCTGCCTCAGCGACCGATATCCATGGCGCCAGTTGATTGAGCTGTGCGTTTTGGCGTGTCACCTCCACCGAAATCGGATCAATATCGGTTGCCAGCACTGGCGCTTTGGTTAAGTGCACAGCTGCCATGGCCAGTACGCCGGTGCCTGTGCCGACATCAAGCATGTTGGTGAAGCGTTGGCGGGCGCAGGCCCAATCGATGAGTTCCAAACAGCCAAGTGTCGTGCCGTGATGGCCGGTGCCAAAGGCGCGGCTTGCTTCCACACGGATGCCAATGTCGGTTGGTCCGACCGCATCGCGGGCGTGCAGGCCATGGACCACGAAGCGCCCGGCACGGATCGCTTGCAAGCCTTCCAAACTGGCTGTTACCCAATCCACCTCGTCCAAGACAGCGCATATAAGCGGCGCAGCAAAGGCATCGGAGCCCAAAGCGTCGCGGATCGCCGTTTCGAGGCCTTCAGCATCCTTGCCCTCGCGAAACACATCCACGGTCCAGTGTCCGGCGTCTTCATCCTCAAAAAAGGCAATCGGAGCCTGTTCGGCTTCAAATGCCTGCTCCAAGAGATCGGCAATGCGTTCTGCTTCTTCACGATGAGGAACGGTGAGAGTGGCCTTAACGGTCGGCATGTTTGGTATCGCTGCTGGCTTTGGGTTGTGTTTTTTGCGGTGGCGGTGGCCCGAAGAGAAACACCGTATCACCCGCCGTCGGTTTAAACTGAGCGCCAAGGGCTGGCGAGATAAACGCTCCCTTTGGGGAAACAGCAAACATCACCTGGGTTGCTGGGTCGCGCTGGGTGCGCAGAGCTTCCATGGTGAATTCCTCGGTCAGCTTGGTTCGCTGTACCGTCCAATCGTTCGTGATCATGCGGAATTCTGCTTCGGTTTCACCCATAGATGGGTTGAACAGGCGCTGACCGCTCACCGTTGTGGCCAGTTCATCGCGCTTGCCCTCTTCGATACCAAGACGGAAGACGCGCGCGCGACCAAGCTCGGGGCCAAAATCGGTGCAGACCAGCGCATTGTAGGCGTCGTTATCGGTGGCTGCGATCAGCGTGCCAAAGCGCGACAGATCGAGCCGGTGTTCAGCGGCTTCGGACAGGATCTCACCCAGATAGGTCTGGAATCCAGCCTGACGCGCAGCAGAGAGACGCGAATGGTTTCGATCGGCGATCAACACCGGCAGATCGGCACTTTTCAGCTTCTCCGCCAGTGCCAACGAAAAGCGATTGGAGCCGATGATCAGAAAACCATCCGGGTCAGATGATGTGATGCCAAGCATGTTGGCCAGCGGTTTCAGCGAGAATCCGTGCAGGATCACCGTGGTGATCACCACCAGGAAGGCAAGCGGTGCCAGGCGCGCTCCATCTTCGACGCCGATGCTGACCAGCGTACCGGCAAAAAGGCCGGACACAGCCACCGCGACCACACCGCGTGGTGCGATCCAACCGATCAGAAGCCGCTCGCGCATGGATAGCTCTGTTCCGATGGTCGCAAGCATGATGGCCAGCGGGCGCACCACCAGCAAAAGGGCTGCGATGTACGCAACGTCACGCCAGCCGAGCGACAAGATATCGTCCATCGCAATGCTGGCAGTCAGCACGATGAAGAGACCGGAGACCAGCAGCACCGTCATCACCTCTTTGAAGCGACGAATATCGGTGTAGCTGGCAAGCTTTGCGTTCGCGAGCACGATCCCCATCACGGTGACTGTCACCAACCCGGCTTCAGCCAGCACCGCGTCTGTGGCGGCATAACCAACCAGTGCAGCAACCAGGATGATGGGGCTTTTCAGATAGTCGGGCACCAACCCGCGGGAAAAGGCGGTTGCAAGCAGTTTGGTGGCAACCCATCCTCCCAAAACGCCGATCAACAGTGCTGCCGCCACTTGTAGAGCAATGATTGTCGCCGGCGCGCCGCTGTTGAGCGCCAGCACCACTTCAAAGGCGATGACAGCAAACAAAGCACCGATTGGATCGACAACGATGGCTTCCCAGCGCAGCACCGAGCCGGTGCGCGATGGCAGCTTGGCTTGGCGCAGAAGCGGCATGATGACGGTGGGTCCGGTCACCACCATGATCCCGGAAAACACCACGGCGGCTTCGATTGAGAGGCCGCCAATGTAGTAAGCGGCAGCGGTACCGAAAAGCCAAACCAGTGGTGCTGAGACGATGATGATGCGGCGCACGGCCTTGGCGGTGCCGCGGATCTCCGCGAAGTTGAGCGTCATCCCGCCTTCAAACAAAATGATTGCAACGGCGAGGGCAACCAGTGGCTTGAGTAGATCGCCGAAATCCTCAGACGGGTTCACAAGGCCCGTGGCTGGGCCTGCCAATAGACCGGCCAAGAGCAAAAGCACGATGGCAGGTACTTGCGTGCGCCATGCGATCCATTGCGCGCCAATGCCGAGCGCGCCGATCAGCGCGATGGTGAAGATAAGATCTTGCACGATGGCTTTCCGATTGCGGCAATGCGGGCGGTAGGCGGCCGATCAGCCAGCCTGATTGTGAGGCGTGACGAAACTCTCGACCACTTTCTTGCGGCCAGCCTTGTCAAAATCAATGGTGAGCTTGTTACCCTCGATAAGGCTCACATCGCCATACCCGAACTTTTGGTGGAACACACGGTCTCCTAACGCAAAGCTGGAGGCTTTGGTGGAGACGGATCGTGCGACCAGTTCGCCCTCGATGGTCATCGGGCCGGAGGAGGGGCGTTTGCCGGTGCTTCTGGCGGCTTGGGCGCGTTTCCAGCCAGGTGTTTGGTAAGCTGAGTCCATTTCCAGCGGTTTGTCGAAGCGGCTTGCGCCATAGTTGCCATAGCCGCGCGCGCCATAGCCGCCATAGCTGGAGGTTTGCTCAATCACATCGACATGATCGACGGGCAGCTCGTCCAGGAACCGCGAAGGAATGGAGGACTGCCAGAGGCCGTGGATGCGGCGGTTGGAGGAAAACCAGAGCTTCGCCCGCTTGCGAGCGCGCGTGATGCCGACATAGGCAAGGCGCCGCTCTTCTTCCAAGCCCGCTTTGCCGTTTTCGTCCAGCGAGCGTTGTGAGGGGAAAAGCCCTTCTTCCCAGCCCGGCAGGAACACCGTGTCGAACTCCAAGCCCTTGGCGGCGTGCAGCGTCATCAGCGTGACGGCATCTTCCTGTTCGGCGCTGTCAACGTCCATCACCAGCGAGATGTGCTCCAGGAAACCAGCCAGGTTCTCAAACTCTTCCATAGAGCGGATGAGTTCTTTGAGGTTATCGAGCCGCCCAGGGGCTTGCGGGCTGGTGTCGTCCTGCCACATTTTCGTGTAGCCGGATTCATCGAGCACGATTTCGGCCAGCTCAGTGTGGGGCAGCGTGTCGAGATTGCCGCGCCAACGGTCGAAATCCTCGATCAGCTTGCGCAACGCTGTGCGTGCTGCCGGACGTATCTCTTCGGTCTCTGAGAGCAGGCGCGCAGCGGCGAGTGGCGACATGTCTTGGTCGCGTGACAGCGCGTTGATCTTGCGCACGGTTGTGTCGCCCAGGCCGCGCTTGGGCACATTGACGATGCGCTCGAACGCCATGCCATCTTCAGGCTGGGCGATCACCCGCAGATAGGCCAGCGCATCACGGATTTCCTGCCGTTCATAAAAGCGTGGGCCGCCGACCACACGGTAGTTGAGGCCAAGAGTGAAGAACCGGTCTTCAAACTCGCGCATCTGTGCGGAGGTGCGCACCAAAATGGCCATTTCGTTGAGCGGATGACTTTTGGTTTGCAGGCTTTCGATCTCTTCGCAGACGGCGCGCGCTTCTTCGGCGCTGTCCCAGGCCGAGGCCACGGTGACCTTCTCCTCGCTGTCTTCAGCGACCATGTCGGTGAAAAGTGTTTTTCCCAGCCGATCCTCATTGTGCGCGATCAGGTGCGAGGCCGTGGCGAGGATGGACGAGGTGGAGCGGTAGTTGCGTTCCAGTCGGATCACGGTGGCGCCTGGAAAATCGCGCTCAAAGCGCAGAATGTTGTCCACCTCCGCGCCGCGCCAGCCATAGATCGACTGGTCATCATCGCCGACACAGCAGATGTTGGGCTTGGTCTCATCGGTACCTTGGGCGAGCAGGCGCAGCCAGAGATACTGGGCGACATTGGTGTCTTGATACTCGTCCACCAGCAGGAATTTGAAGCGGCGATGGTAGTCGGCCAGAATGTCTGGATTCTCGGTGAACAGCTTGATGGGTTTGACGAGCAGATCGCCGAAGTCCACCGCGTTTAGCACCGCCATACGTTCCTGATAGGCTTCATACAGTTCCACGCCACGCCCATTGGCAAAAACGCCGTCGGACGCAGGCACCTGATCGGGCAGCAGGCCACGGTTCTTCCAGCGGTCGATATGGGCGGCAAGCTGGCGGGCAGGCCAGCGCTTTTCATCGATGTTCTCAGCCTGGATGAGCTGTTTGAGAAGCCGGATTTGATCGTCGGTATCAAGAATGGTGAAGCTTGATTTCAGGCCTGCCAGTTCAGCATGGTAGCGCAGGATGCGGGTGCCGATCGCGTGAAACGTGCCAAGCCAGGGCATTCCTTCAACTGCTGAACCAATCATGCCGCCGATGCGTTGCTTCATCTCGCGGGCGGCCTTGTTGGTGAAGGTCACCGCCATGATCTGGCCGGGTGAGGCTCGCCCTGTTCCCAGAATGTGCGCAATGCGGGTGGTGAGCACGCGAGTTTTGCCGGTGCCTGCGCCCGCCAGCACCAAGACAGGGCCATCCAGCGTTTCAACCGCGCGCAATTGTTCAGGGTTCAACCCTTCTAGCCATGGCACGTTGGTAGCAGCCACGGCACCGCCACGCGCTGCGAGTGCTCGAGCAGTGATCGAGCCTGGTTGAGGTGCCGGATCGGACATAGGGAACAGCTGGCCTTATCGAAAATGGATTGGGTGCTATGATTCGTGTACACACAGAGTAGCCAAGCGACGGGAACACGTCGCCTGTTCGCTTCCTGTTCTTAGCTATTTATGCTCTTCAATTGAGGCGTCAATCAGCGCCTCGTTGAAATGCCGCAGCGCATCCACCTGGCGGGCATAGCCCACGGTTTGCGAGACGGCGGCAGCTCGAACGACGGGCACCTCGTCGAGCCCATGTTCGTCGAACACGCGCAACGCTCGCTCCATTGTGTCCGAGGTAAGAAGCCTGGGTGCTCCTTCCTCCAGTGGGTCCGGTCGCTCATCCAGGTCTGGCGGTAGACGTTCCATGAACTCGTTGACTCGCACCGAGCGCATCAACTGGCTGTGCGGGCCATCAGCGATGGCAAGGCCCCGGCTCTCCAGCTGCCAATAGAAGTAAGATCGTCCATGGACGGCGATGGAGATGCCAGTGGCGATGGAGACGGTGAGGAGCAGCGCGATGGAGAGCGTGTAACCGCCGGTCAGCTCAAAGACGATCATGGTGGTCGAGAGGGGCGCGCCGATCACGGCAGCGGCCACCGCGCCCATGCCCAAGATGGCATAGAGCCCCTCGGATGAGGCCATTTCGGGGAATGCACTTGCCGCGATGAGCCCGAAAGCGCCGCCCGTCATTGCCCCGACATAGAGCGACGGCGAGAAAATGCCGCCACCAAAGCGAGACGCGAGACAAATGGCTGTTGCCGCTGTTTTCAAGAAAATCAGCGTCATCATCAGATCGAGTGGCAACTGATTGCGCAGCGCCAGATCGGTGGCCTGATATCCCACGCCAAGCACCTGAGGAAACCAAACGGCGATGATGCCAACGGCCAGCCCGCCAACGGCTGGCCGCAACCAGGTGGGGGCCTGGATCGTACGGGCGACATAGTCGGTACCAATCAGGGCGTATTGGAAGAGCACCGCCACAAGCGCGCAGACCAAGCCAAGCAGCGCAAACGCGGGGAACTCAAAAAATGAGGTGATCTGGTAGTCAGGGATGGTGAAGGCCACGGCGTCACCAAAGTAGAGCCGTGAGATGATGGTTGCGGCGCCTGAGGCAATCACAATGGCGGAGAAGGCGGAGAGCGCATAGTGACCCAAGATCACTTCATGCGCGAAGAGCACCCCAGCAATCGGCGCGTTAAACGATGCGGACACTGCCCCTGCGACGCCACAAGCTAGCAGCACCCGGTTGGACGAGCGGGGCAGCTTGAAGAGGCGTGAGATGCTGGCGGCAATCGTCGCGCCCAAATGCACTACCGGTCCCTCACGACCGGTGCTGGCGCCAAAACCCAGTGAGGTTGCTGAGACCAGTGCGGAGCCAATGCCTGGCCAAAACCGCAAGCTGGTTTCCGGCGTGTGCTTGGCCTCAATCACATCGGCCACGCCCAGCGGGCGTTTCTGGGGCTGAGTGTAGTGCAAAAAGAGCCCAACCAGCAGGCCGCCCAAGGCCGGCACAAACACCACCGTGTACCAGGGCAAAACGCGCGCTGCGCTGGCCACTTGTTCGCTCATGGTGCCAAGCCAGGTCCATTGCACGGCGCCGATGAGTTCGCGAAAGGCGATGGCGGCCAGCGATGTTCCAACACCAATTAGTAAAGCGAGCAGCCAAACGAGCGGCTGCTTTTTGCGCAATGCATAGGTAACATTGGGTCGCGCCCACATGAGGACGCTGTTGGTGATTGAGCGAAAGAGATCGACCATGATGACGCGCAAGCCGCTTGGTAGGGTTGAGGCCCCCAACAGTAGGGCGCCCATTCTTGCGTTGGTGCAATGGTTTATGGCTTATTTTGCTGCGAAAGTTGTAAGGCTCCCGATGGGCTGAGCGCCTTTTGTGTGCAATGCATGATAAACGGCCCGGGCACACGCCCTAATATTGACCCTTGATCTGGCTATCGGCGGACGATGAATCGCTTCCTTCTCTTGATGGGTTCTTTGCTGCTTTTGGCGCTGACAACGGCGCTGATCGCCCCGCGATTCATCGATTGGAGCAACTACACCGATGTGATCGAGGAGCAGGCCTCGCGCGTTTTGGGCCGGGAGGTGCACGTCTCCGGCGCGGTTGATTTGCGCTTCTTACCGATGCCGCGCATCACTTTTTCTGATGTTGAGATCGCTGGCGAGGCTGATGGTTCTGAGCCTGGTTTTACCGCCCGACGTATGCAGGCGCTTATGTCGCTGGCGCCGTTTTTGAGCGGTGAAACCCATATTGTTGAGCTAACGCTGGAAGAGCCGACGGTGCGTCTTGCCGCACTGGGTGAGGGCATGTCGCAGATCGCCAGCGAGACGCTGGATCTTGGCGCTGTGCGTATCGATGAGGCGACCATCATCGACGGACGGATCGAGCGCGTGGCCGCCGATGGAACGGTGCAAGTGCTGATGGATGGGCTCAACGCCAGCCTATCAGCGCCCAGCCTTCTTGGACCATGGCGCATTGATCCGGGGTCGGCGATTGTTGGCGGCGAGCGTGTAGATCTTCGGGTCAACACAGGTGCCTACAATGGCGACCGGCAAATGCGTATGCGCGTGGCCGTCTTGCCCGTGGCGCGGCCTATGGAGATCACCATCGATGGGCATCTGGACTGGTCAGATGCTAATGCCACCTTTGAGGGGCGGGGCGTTGCGCGCAGCCTGGACGGTTTGGTCGCTGATGCGGAAACACAACCACTCACTTGGCGAGTTGCGGCCGATATCGTGGCTGCTCTTGATGATATTGAAGCCGAAGAGATCGAACTAACCCTTGGCCAAGCACAGGATCAGGCCTTTGTGCTCAATGGTCGGGCGCATGTGAATCTGGGCGAGCGGCCAGCCTTCAACGCGGAGATTTCATCGCGTCAGGTTGATCTGGATCGCATGTTGGGTGGCGGTGCAGCTGAGCCGGTGGACTTGGATGCCGGTTGGGCCTCCGCCGGCACGCTTGTGCGCTGGATCGACCAAATGACGGTGCCTGGCGAGGTTTCCTTTGATATTCCAGCTATCGTGCTCGGGGGCTCGGTCATCCGGGACATCGGTTTTGATGCCACCTACAGCCCAGGCCTGCCGATTGCGCTTGAGAACTTGATAGCAACTTTCCCTGGCGAGACTTCGTTTGGCTTTACTGGCGCTGTTGGTGCCGTTGGCGACGTTGCAGGCACCGATTTGGCGCTCGACGGGGTGATGACGCTGGAAAGCGCCGCGCCCGACCTCTTTGTCGGGTGGTCGACCGGTCGCCGCGATGAGGGTGGCACGTTTTCTCAGCTCTCTTCGGTTGATCTACGTGGGCGCGTGGTAGCAGCACCCGGCGATGTGTCTGTTGAGCGGCTGCGTGGCCAGATCGATGGGGCAGCACTGGAAGGGTCGTTGATTTATCGCGACGTGGCAGGTCTTGGCGGTCAATTGGACGTTGATCTCAATGCTGGTCGGTTTGATTTTGGCCTTTTATCTGGGCTGGGACGGTGGCTCACGCATGCTGGCGGATCATCGTCCGCCGACTCCGACGGGCCGCTGATCGATACACTCAACGCCGATTTGGTGGTGGAGGAGCTTGTCGCTGGCGCCGAAGACTTGGGCGAGGTCACTGTTTCGGTCGCCACAACGCCAGAGCGCATTCGCGTCGATGAACTGTCCATTGGCGATGCAGTCGGTGCCAGCGTTTCAGCATCCGGGTTCTTTGAGCGTGGGGCGTTTCCGCCTATCGGAACGCTCTCGGTCAATGCCGATATGGATCGGCTTGGGGGGCTGCTGCGCCTTGCGCGTGATGTTTTCGGCGACAATCCTGTGTTGCTCGATCTCTACCGAAATGCAGGCCTTTACGCGCCTGCTTCCGTTGCAGGGAGCTACAATCATGATGCGACAAATGGCTTGGAAATCGGGCTTTCGGGCACGCTGGGTGAAACTGATGTTGAGGTTTTTGGTGCTATGCCGGCCGATGAGGCTGGTGATCTTCCCACCGGTTTGGCGAGCCTGTTTGAGCGTGCGGCAGAACTTCGCTTTGAAGCCCGCTCAGACGATGCCTACGCCCTTGTTGGACAGTTGGGTGTCGCAGCGCTTCCTGTTGATGTGTCAGGTGAGGGAAGCGCGGTTGCCAGCCTAATCAGCGATGGTGACGGTGCACCAAACACCCGATTTGCCTTTGATGGATTGGATACAACGCTGCGGGTCAACGGCACCTTGCAAGGCGATGTCGACACCGGTGTGACTGGACTTGAAGGCACAGGATCTCTCTTTGCCGGCGATGTTGCCCAGCTCGGCTTGATGGCTGGCATGGCGGTGCCGGGCCTCTTTGACCCGATCAGTGCGTCGGCAGTTTTTGACCTTTCCTATGATGTGGAAACGCAGCGCGCTGATTTGACCGGGCTATCCGGCGATTTCGCTGATGTTGCGCTTTCAGGCTCCGGTAGTGTGCAGCGCGGTCCGCTCAGCACCTCGCTGTCGCTGAACTTGGAGGCCGACAGCCTTGATCTGCCCGGGCTTCTTGCCGGTTTTGTCGGGCCATCGGCTTTTGACCAAGGGTTTAGTCCTGTTTGGCCAGAAGGCCCATTGGTGTTCAACCCTTTGCCGTTGGACCTTTCTTTGCAGTTGGCGGCGCCGCGTGTGCGGCTGTGGGATGAGCTGACGGCGCTCAATGGAGAAGTTGAGCTGGCCGCCGAAGAGGGGCGTTTGACGCTGGATTCGCTTCGTGGCGAGCTTCTTGGCGGCGCGCTGGATGGGCGTTTGGTGCTGCGTGATGCTGATCGCGGAGGGATCGCTGATGGGCGCTTGGCCCTGCGCAACGTGGATGTGGCACGTTTGGCTTGGGAGCGTGGCGGTCAGCCGGTCATGCGTGGGAAGATGTCGGCCAATGTAAGCTTTGAGAGTGCTGGGGGCTCGGTTGCTTCACTGATTTCCGGGCTCACTGGCGACGGCACACTGGCGCTGAGCGAAGTAACCGTCTCTGGCCTTGGGCTTGATGGGTTCTCCCGTATTCTCCAGGCCTCCGATGCCGGGCTGCTCGATGAAGACGCTGATCTGGAAGCTGCCTTCTCCGATGCCTTAAGCGCTGGCACCATGCGCATAGACGAGGCTGACACGCCGGTGAGTCTTGTTGGTGGTGTGGCGCAGATCAGCAACCTCTATCTTGAGGGTGGCCAAACAGCGCTTCGTGGCGGTCTAACGGTCGATCTTTCGACCAATGAGGTGGATGCTGATTTCTCCTACGCGGCTGTTGATGGCCCCGGCGATGTGGAAGCGATGCCCAATGTCGGCCTGTCGTTCGCAGGGCCTTTGGCAGCGCCGGAACGACAGTTGGACGTCTCACAGATATCGAGCTTTTTGAACGTGCGTCAGTTGGAGCTTGAAATTCGTCGCGTTGAGGCCTTGAACGCTGAAATTCTGGAGCGCGAGCGCCTGCTGCGTATCATGGCAGCGGTCGATCTTGATCAGACGCGCCTTGAGTTTGAGCGCGAGGAAAACCTTCGCCTTGAGCAGGAGCGCTTGGAAGAAGAAGCGCGCGAACGTGCGAGGATCGTTGCTGAACGGGAGGCTGCCGCGCAGGCTGCACGAGACGCTGAAGCAGAGCGCGAACGGGTGTTGCGTGAGGCGTTGCTTGCGCGCGAGGCCGAGCAGGCCTTACCAAGCACGCCATCGGCGCTGGACCTCACCCTGCCGCCGCTTGAGACCATCATTGTGCCGCGCAACCCGCTGGCCATCGGCGAAAGCCCGCCGCCTGCCACATCAGCGCCGCTTGATCTCACCCCTCGCTAGCGACGGTGGATGCTCGGTCCTGACGGACCAACTGCCTGTTAAGATCGGCAAGCACGGCCAGGCGTAGCTGACTGGCAAGGTTGGAGTCTGGTGTGCGTCCTTCATCGATGGCACGAATGAAGGCTGCCAAACTCACCCCTTTGTCATTGGCAAGCCGTTCTACCTCTGCCCAGAATTCTGGCTCAAGCGCGATGGATGTGCGGTGACCGGCCAGGCTGACCGAGCGTTTGACGAGCATAGCGACTAGTCGCCCAACTTATGATCATCCAGATGCTTGGCGATCTTGGCTTTTGAGCTTTTGTCGCTCTGTTTTTCGGCCTTCGTGCGGCCATGAAGGGCGCGGTTCTCATCCGCGACCTTCTCCTTTTGCACACGCGCCTTGGCTTTGCGGGCCTGCCGTAGGTTGGTAATTCTTGTCATTACAACTATGAAAAAATCAAAATGAAAGAAAATATCAGAAAAACTGATATCACTATGAAAAATGAAATATACCTCTCAGTCTTTGATTTAACCTCATTCTCTCCCTTTTTATTGTCAGGGCTCGGACAGTCGCCGTACCACATTTTTACTTCGATATTTCCATATCTAAATTCGCGATAGAACTTAATGGATAAGTGTATCGCCCAAATTAGTAGTAAAAAAACCTATTATTGGATGTATGATACTCATCATGTAACCTGCCTGACTAGGACGGCGCGATCATCTTGGCAGGCACGACGATGGCGTCAAAGTCTTCCTCTGAGATACCCAGCGCCAGCGCCTCGACCTTCAAGGTCGTGCCGTTCTTGTGGGCGTTCTTGGCGACTTTGGCGGCCAGATCATAGCCGTATTTTTCTTTCAGCGGCGTCACCAGCATCAGCGAGTTGGTGAGGCCTTGCGCGATGTTCTCTAGGCGCGGCTCGATGCCGACCACGCAGTTGTCCGTGAAAGAGATCGCCGCGTCGGCAAGCAGGCGCACAGACTGAAGGAAGTTGTAGGCCATCATTGGGTTGTAGACGTTGAGTTCAAAGTGCCCCTGGCTGCCGGCAAAGCCAATGGCGGCGTTGTTGCCATGCACATGGGCGCAGACTTGGGTGAGCGCCTCGCACTGGGTGGGGTTCACCTTACCCGGCATGATGGAAGAGCCTGGCTCGTTCTCCGGTAGGGCCAGCTCGCCAAGACCGGCGCGCGGGCCGGAGCCTAAGAAGCGGATATCGTTGGCAATTTTGAAGCACGACATGGCCACCGTGTTGATCGCTCCATGGGTGAACACCATCGCATCGTGGGCGGCGAGCGCCTCGAACTTGTTGGGCGCGGTGGTGAAGGGCAGGCCGGTGATACCCGCGATTTTTTCCGCCACTTTTTCCGCAAAGCCGACAGGCGAGGCGAGGCCGGTGCCGACCGCGGTGCCGCCTTGGGCCAGCTCCATGAGGGCAGGCAAAGTGTCTTCGATGCGTTTGATGCCGTTGGTGAGCTGCTGGGTGTAGCCGCCAAACTCCTGGCCGAGTGTCAGCGGTGTCGCATCCTGGGTGTGCGTGCGCCCGATCTTGATGATGTCAGCCCAAGCCTCTGATTTGGCCGCCAGCGCATCGCGCAGATGGGTAAGGGCAGGGACCAGCCGGTGCACCACCTCTTCGGCGCAGGCGATGTGCATGGCGGTTGGAAAGGTGTCGTTGGACGACTGGCTCATGTTGCAGTGATCATTGGGGTGAACTGGCGTTTTGGAACCCATGTCACCGCCCAACATCTCAATGGCGCGGTTGGAGATCACCTCGTTGGAGTTCATGTTGGACTGAGTGCCGGAACCCGTCTGCCAGACGACGAGAGGGAAATGCTCATCGAGCTTGCCATCGATCACTTCCTGCGCGGCCTGAACGATCACTTTGCCAAGGTCTGGGTCCATCTTGCCGAGATCCATGTTGGTTTCGGCGGCGGCGCGCTTTACGATACCCAGAGCGCGCACGATGGGGGCGGGCTGGGTTTCCCAACCGATCTTGAAGTTGCCCAGCGAGCGCTGCGCCTGTGCGCCCCAATATTTGGAGGCATCCACCTCGATGGGGCCAAAGGTATCGGATTCTGTTCTGGTGGATTTTTGGCGGGTGTCGGTCATGCTCAAGGGTCCTCAGCCAAGGGTTTTCGGGCGCGCAGATGCGGTTGCGCGTGACCTATCACGGGCTTTGGGCCGTGACTATCAGACAGGCGGGTAAGGCCGGATAAATCGCTTAAACGAGGCGGCTAGCTTTTCTTGCGAAACGCATCGAGCGAGACGACATCAGCAGATTTTTCTTCGCCATCATCGTCTTCGCTGTCCGTGTCGCCCTCAGCGGCATCGCTGTTGACGGGGCCTTCGGAGGTTGCCGTTTCAAGCCGGACAGGCGCGTTCTCGCCCGTCTCTTCGGGCATCGGCTCGGCGGCTTCACCGATCATATCGTCTTCATCGACGAGCAGCGTTTCGAACTTAAGCGCGAAATCCACCGATGGATCAGCAAACCCAGTGACAGAGGAGAAGGGGATGAGCAGGCGTTCTGGCACGCCGGAGAAGCTTAAGCCCACTTCAAAGGTTTGCTCGGTGACTTTCAAATCCCAGAACTGGTGCTGAAGCACCACCGTCATTTCCTCAGGGAAACGTTGGCGCAGCGCGGACGAAATCCGCACGCCAGGCAGGCGCGTGTCGATGGTGATGTAGAAGTGGTGGTCACCAGGCAGACCTGTTGAACCAATTTCAGTCAGCACCTGGCGCACGACGCCCCGCAAGGCATCGCTGACCAAAACATCGTACCGGATCAAATCATCGGACATGAGTCGCATACTGCAACGCTTCGTTGGGCTTGCAAAGAGCGATTTGCTCCAACATGCCTGCGCGATGGTGACGCTTGTGTGAAACGACCGAAAAGAACGCGAAGGAAATCAGCGCAAAGCAAACGAAGCCAAGGGAAAGCTAAAGTGCAGGCTTCTGTTGCCAGGTGCCTGCGAACCCCGACCACCAGGGGCTAACCTAGTGGGAGTTTAAGTCGGTCTTACAAACTGCGTTACGCAGCCTGTGCAACCGGAGCATAGTTGTCGTTTGCAACTACAAATTGGTCCGATAACGGCGGAACCATGCCGAGCGAAAGCACACCCTTTACGCCCTCGTCGATCCTATTTCGCCCCCACAAAAACAGTCCCACAACATTGGTTCCGCAACCGTTTATGGTGGAGGCGCCGGGTACCGCCCCCGGGTCCGATAGGTTTATTACGATGACAGTTTATCGCCATAGCCGGTTGCCCGGCAGGACCAATATAGGCGCGATTGGCTGTGATTTCAAAGGCTATTCGTGCAAGGCCGAAGACGTGGTGCTGAATCGGAAACTGCTGTTTGGGTCATGTCAACTGAGCCGCAGGACGATGCCCTAAAAGGCGATGCGCAGGCCAGCGGTTGCGGAGATCTGGTAGGCTGAGTTGGTTTCCAGCATGGCTTCGGCATTGGCATAGGCGGTGAGACCGGATGAGGTCTGATGTTCGCCTGCCAGGCCAAGGAAGCCGCCAAGCGCGGTGTCGTCATCATCGAGCGTGGTGGAGACGGTCTGACCCAGCAGCGTGCCGGAGATGGCATCATCACCAAACTGGGTGCGCGCTTCGATGCCGCCGATGAGACTGATGGTGGTAAGCGCCCCATTGGCATGAAGGGCCTCAAAGGGCAGGGCAAGTGCCGCACGGGCTGAAGCGATGTGAACGTCGCGATCATCCAGCGTGAGGGGATTGGTGGTGCCGGTTTCGGTGGTGCCATCCAAGAACAGACCCGCATAGGCCAGGGTGAGTGACTGTTCGATGGTGGGCAGAGCAAAGCCCATCAGCCCTGTGGCGGTGGGCGAGAGCCCGGTGGATGTGCTGTTGGTGACGGTGACCTGCGGATTGATGAACCAGCCACCAAAGTCAGCGCTGGCGGTTTCCAAGCCAGTAGCCACCAGATTGTTGGCGGTGATGCGCTCTTGATCATAGTCGGTGTAGCCGAGGGTCAGTGACGCATCCCAAGCGAGACCCCAAGCCTCTGTGGAGACATAGACACCGGCATAATAGCTCATCGTATCGGTTTCCTGGGTGTCGGTCTCATTCTCCGACCGGCTGGCAGCAAAGCCTGCCATGACACCAACACTGGTGATCGCATCCAGCGGCACATCGACACCGGCCACCAGACCGCCGGTCAGGCTCTCAAAGGTGCGGCCCACACGGTTGCTGTCATCCTCGCGATAGGCCCCAAAGCCTTCGATCCAGAAGCGGTTCGGGTTGAGATGCGGGGTATTGTCCAGATCAAGATCGGAGAAGGCGACCAGGCTCTCCTCCTGTGCGGCAGCATACCGGCTGGCAAAGCTGGAGGCGAAGCCAAGCGCTGGATCCGAACGCAGTGCCGCCTGACGCCCCTGCACCGTCTGGCCAATGCCAGAAACCAATGCGGCCAGCGCATCGTCAAAGCTGGCAAAGGCCGACGGGTCAATGGCGACCACTTGGCGCTCAGTGCGCGCGCCAGTGGTCTGATCTAGGACCGCAACCAGATGACCGCTGGTCGTGCCGAGTATCGGAACGGTGGAGTTTCCATCAGGAGCTTCGAACATGGAGTTAAGCGATAACCCTTCGCCGATGTTCAACGTGTTTGTGCCGCGACCCAGATCAACGTGCCCGATCAGAATGGACCCCGCGTTGAGCGTGAGGGTGGTATCGTTGCTTCCGGGATTGATATTTGTCACTTCAATCGCAAAATCGCCGCCGCTGATGGTCCCTGAGTTGGTCAAGGACAAGATTCGGAAGGCAGTAACACCTACATCTCCACCGCTGATGGTCCCCGAGTTGGTCAAGGAGCTGATGGTTCCACCATCAACGCCGTCAATACCACCGCTGATGGTCCCTGAGTTGGTCAAGGAGCTGATGGATCCAGCATCAACGCCCTGATTGTCACCGCTGATGGTGCCGATGTTGGTGAGTGTGAGGTTCACTGCAGCCTCGATACCGTCATCGTTTCCGCCGATGGTGCCGAGATTGACGACGGACCCATTGCTGTTAAGAATAATCGCCGTTGAGTTGGCGCCTGTTCGTGTGACGTTAGCACCTTCAAGCACGATTAGCCTGATGTTACTCTGAAATCCATTACCTACGCCGCCCGTTTCTGAACCCGAACAGATGACAGTGTTGCCGCTAACAATATTTGTGGGCAAGCACTGCGCATAAGCCGTTTCGACACCCACCAGCATGGGTGTGGCAAGGGTCATAGTGTCTCATTTCACGCCAGGCGTGACGTCAGGTGGGCCGTTATTGGCCGCCCCGACTCGGCCAACGATAGCGAGAGACCAGCCTAAACAGGCGTAGCGTCATTGCGACACCAAGCTAGGGTTGTAGCCCGGTCTTTCGTGCATGCTGTGACACATCAGCAACGCCTCCTCGACACGATGCTTGTTGATCCAAGGCGACGTACGCCAGGTTTTGAGATCAAAAATTCTTGTGATGGCGTCTCTCAATCGATGCACGGGTTTGTGATGGGTGCTTCAGGCTTGGTGATTGGACGAAAGCGGCGGGTGCTGGCAGCGTAGGGGCAACACAGTCTTTTGCTTTTGGAGAGCACCTATGTTTCAGACAGACACAGTTCGCGCAGATGTCGCCGAACCGACACGCCGGGGCGCTTTGCGCCTGCTGGCCGTTGGGTTCGCGGCAGCGACCGCCACTATGATCAGCGCCCGGACGGCGCGGGCGCGCATTTTCACCGGTTTTATCGAAGGCACTGCCGTTGGCGGTTATGATGCGGTGGCCTACCACACGCAGGGGCAGGCCGTGCCAGGCGATCCAGCGATCACGCTGGAGCATGAGGGCGCCACATGGCGCTTTGCCAGCGCGGACAACCGTGCGCTTTTTGAGGCCAATCCCGATGCTTATGCCCCCGAATATGGCGGGCACTGCGCCTGGGCGACCGCTCAGGGCTATCTGGCGCAGGGCGATCCGGAGATTTGGCGCATCTTTGATGGCCGCCTTTTTCTCAACGCCACACAAGGCGTTAATCGTCGTTGGTTGCGGGATGTGGATGGCTTCATCATGCAAGCTGATGCCAATTGGCCGAGCTTAAAATAGGCGCATAATCGCCACGTTTTCTCACCATTCAAACACCAGCACATCGAACAACGCCGCGCAGGGGACTTTCATCTCTCGCGCGTTCGGCGCGATTGGTGTGGTCGTGCGGCGCCAGCGTGGCTGGCGACATATTGGATTGAGGGAGAATGGTGGATGCGAGACTATTTGGCTGATGTGAAAAAGTTCGCCTCCAATGTCGATGAAGCGGCAGTGGATGGCATTGTGCGGCATCTGGGGATTGCACTGCGAAGTCGCGATGCGTCCTTGGTGGCCTGCACCGACCCGAGCGAGTTGGCGCGTATCCGCGATGGGTTCTGCCGCAAGAAATTGCGTCTCGACGACCCCGATGATGGGGTGGATGGCGCGATTCAATCGGTTTGTGAGGCAATGAAGGCCGACACGGCCAAAGCACGCGTCACCTTCTATTATCTGCTGGCCGAGCATTACGAAAAGCTCGATCTTTTCCACAAAAAGTGATCGCTGCCGCGCCCTGGTCACCGGGCGATTGGTTTAAGGATTGAGGGGTGCGTTGCGGGCTGGGAATCAGCATAGTGTTGCGCACCCTTTTCCTTCTGGACATTCGCCCGGAGATTTTGCGATGCGCGCTTATCACGATCTGCTTGACCATGTGCTGAACACCGGCGTCACGCGCATGGATCGCACCGGAACCGGGACGCGTTCTGTGTTCGGTTACCAAATGCGTTTTGATCTGGCCGACGGTTTTCCGATGGTCACGACCAAGAAGCTGCATCTGCGCTCGATCATTCATGAGCTGCTCTGGTTTTTGGCCGGTGACACCAACATTGGCTATCTGAAAGACAACAAAGTCTCCATCTGGGATGAGTGGGCCGATGAGAATGGCGAGCTTGGCCCGGTTTATGGCAAGCAATGGCGCAGCTGGGCAACGCCATCGGGCGAGAGCATCGATCAGATTGCCAAGCTCTTGGAAAGCTTGACCAAAAACCCCGATTCCCGCCGTCACATCGTGTCGGCTTGGAACCCTGCCGACGTGGATGAGATGGCGCTACCGCCCTGCCACTGCCTGTTTCAGTTTTACGTGGCTGAAGGCAAACTTTCCTGTCAGCTCTATCAGCGCTCGGCCGACATTTTTTTGGGCGTGCCGTTCAACATCGCCTCCTATGCGCTGCTCACCCACATGATGGCGCAAGTTGTCGGGCTGAAGGTGGGGGATTTCGTGCATACCTTTGGTGATGCGCATCTTTATCTCAATCACATCGAGCAGGCCGAACTTCAGCTGTCGCGGGCGCCGCGCGCGCTGCCGAGGCTGAAACTTGACCCATCTGTCAGCAGTCTTTTCGACTTCCGCTATGATCACATCACCATCGAGGGCTATGATCCGCATCCCGCCATCAAGGCACCCATTGCGGTTTAGGAGCCCTTTATGCTGACGCTTGTCCATTCCCCCATGTCGCGCTCTGACGTGATGCGCGTGATTTTGGAGGAGCTTGGCGCTGATTATCAGCTGCGTGAGGTATCGATCTATCGCCGCGATGGCTCTGGTGGCGAGGATGAGAACAACCCGCATCCGCACAAACAGGTGCCAGCTTTGATCCACAATGATGCTGTGATCTGGGAGCAGTCGGCCATCGCGATCTATCTGTCGGAACTCTATCCCGACTCGCCGCTGGTGCGCGCGCCTGGCCATCCTGAACGCGGGGCATTTCTGTCCTGGATCAGCTGGTATGCAGCCACCTTTGAGCCTGCCTTGATCGCCAAGTTCGATGGTGTGCTTGATGACAACCCAGGCAAGAAACGCATGTATGAGAGGGTCTGCACGCTGGTGGAGAAGCAGCTCGGCGCGCATGATTATCTGATGGGCGATGCGCCGGTGATCCCGGATTTTTTCCTCGCTGGCGCCCTCAATTTTGTGCGCGACCTGATGCCTGAAAGCAATGTATTGGACGCGTACTCGGCACGTATGGATCGCCCCATCGCCCGCCGTCTGCGCGGTGAGGGCTAAGCATTGGCGAACATCGAACTGGTGCTGATTGCTGCCGTTGCGCGCAATGGTGTGATCGGGCGCGACAACGATCTGCCGTTTCGCCTGCCGACAGATCTGAAACATTTCAAAGCTCTAACCCTCGGTCATCCGGTGCTGATGGGACGTGCAACGTATGAAAGCATTGGCCGTCCGCTGCCTGGGCGACCAAATCTTGTTGTCTCGGGCGACCCTGATTTTCGCGCCGATGGCTGTGAAGTCTATTCTGATCTCGACACGGCGATAGAGCGGGGCAAAATGCTGGCGGAGGGTTTGGGCAAATCCGCGCTCTTCATCATTGGCGGTGGGCAGATCTATGCGCAAACGATCGATGAGGCTGATCGTCTTGAGATCACCCATGTGGCAATGGAAGCCGACGGCAGCACGGCCTTCCCGATAATCGACCGGGAAAAATGGTCGGTTGCAGCCACCGAATCTGTGCCCGCTGGACCCAAAGATGAAGCCGATATGGTCTTCACCACCTATCGCCCAATACAGTAGCAAACCGGCCAGCCTGCGACCAAATGGTGCAAACTTAACCTAAGGTGTCGAAAAAGCGGCACCAAACGGCGGTTGGTGCTTGAAAGATGAGCGTTTGCGGACCATGTCCGTACGCACAATCGCGGATCAAAGTGTGCGATGCGCCCGGTGCTTTTTCAAAGCGCTGAGCGTTGTTGTGGTGTGAGAAAGGAAACACATGCCTTGGAATAACCAATCGGGCGGAAATGGCGGCCCTTGGGGCGGCGGTGGCGGCCCATGGGGTTCCGGCGGGGGCAGCGGCCCCGGTCGTGGCAACAATGGCTCTGGTGGACAGGGGGGCGGCGGAGGTCAGCCGCCCGATCTTGAGGAGATGATCCGCAAAGGCCAGGATCGTTTGAAAACCATTTTGCCTGGCGGTGGCGGTTCCGGCGGTGGGGTTGGCGCGAGCAAAGGTTTGATTGTTCTTGTCGTGCTTATCGCACTGGTTTTTGTCGGTTACAACTTCTTCACGTTCCGCGTGCAGCCTGATCAGCAAGGCGTTGTGTTGCAGTTTGGTGAGTTTGACCGTCAGGCTCAGCCTGGTCTGAACTTCCGCCTTCCACCGCCGTTTGAGCAGGTGTTCACACCATCGGTGACGACCATCAACCGCGCTGACATCGGAACGCGCGCTGATGATCCACGTCGTTCTGGCGCCCGCGATGTTCCCGAAGAAAGCTTGATGCTAACCGGCGATGGCAACATCGTTGACATCGACTTTGCTGTCTTCTGGCGGATTTCTGATGCGCCGCTCTTCCTGTTCAACATCCAGAACCCTGAAGGCTCTGTGCGCGCTGTGGCTGAAAGTGCGATGCGCGAAGTTGTTGGACGCTCTGAAATTCAGCCGCTTCTGACCCAAGGTCGTCAGATCACCGAGACGGCTGTGCAAGAGCTGATGCAGGAAGCGCTTGATAGCTATGGTGCGGGCGTTGAAATCACGCAGGTTCAGCTGCTGACGGTTGACCCGCCAAGCCAAGTGATCGACGCGTTCCGCGACGTTCAGGCCGCGCGCGCTGACAATGAGCGTGTGCAGAACCAAGCGCAGGCCTATGCCAACCGTGTGATCCCCGAAGCGCGTGGTGAATCCGCGCGTATCTTGGAGGCGGCAAACGCTTACCGCGAACAGACCGTTGCCGAAGCGCGTGGTCAGGCAGACCGCTTTACCGCGGTCTACGAAGAGTATGTTCAAGCACCAGAAGTGACGCGTCAGCGGCTCTATCTGGAAACGCTCGAACGCATCTTCCGTGACAACGATAAGATCGTTCTGGACACAAATGATGCTGGCCAAGGCGTTGTGCCTTACTTGCCGCTCAATGAACTCAACCGCCGTGCGGGAGGGACCCAATAATGAAAAGTCTCTTTGGAGGCGTTGGCCTCTTTATCCTCGTCATCCTGGGCGCAGCGATCTATTCGGCGCTGTTCATCGTCGATGAGACCGAGCAAGCACTGGTGCTGCAGTTCGGTGAGCCTGTGAACGTTGTCCAAGAACCTGGCCTCAACTTCAAACTGCCGTTTGTGCAAAACGTGTCGTATTTTGACCGCCGCGTGCTTGATCTTGATAGCCCGCCACAGGAAATCATCGCCGCCGACCAAGAGCGTTTGGTGGTCGACACGTTTGCCCGCTACCAGATCGAAGATCCGCTGGCGTTTTTCCAAACTGTGGGCAGTGTGGCTGGTGCCAACTCACGTCTTTCCACGGTTCTGAACTCGGCAACCCGTCGTGTTTTGGGTGAAGTGAGCTATCTGACCATCGTGCGCGATGATCGTGCTTCGCTGATGAACCGCATTCGGGACCAGGTGAACCGTGAAGCTGATAGCTTCGGTATGGAAATCGTCGATGTGCGCATTCGTCGTGCCGACCTTCCCGAAGCCAACAGCCAGGCCATTTTCCAGCGCATGCAGACCGAACGTGAGCGTGAAGCCACTGAGATCCGCGCGCAGGGTGAAGAAGCAGCGCAGCGTATTCGTTCGCGTGCCGACCGTGAGGTAACAGTGCTTGTTGCTGATGCCACACGCGAGGGCGAGCAAATTCGCGGTGAAGGTGATGCGGAGCGGACCAACATCTTCGCCACCGCCTTTGGAGCCGATCCGGAGTTCTTCTCCTTCTATCGCTCCATGCAGGCCTATGAAGCTGGCTTCTCCAATGGCGCAAGCTTGGTCATTTCACCGGATTCTGACTTCTTCCGGTACTTTGGCGACCAGCAAGGTGGAGACATCACAAGCTCCACCACGTTGAACCCAACATCTGGCACACGGGCTGCTGCGCCTGCGACAGCTCCAGCACAACAGTAGTTGTTGCGTTAGGTTCTGATGGCCTTTGTTGAAGTCATCCTTTTGGTCCTCGGCGGCGCACTTGTCGCCGAGGGCCTTTTTTATGCGCTGTTCCCTGATCAGGCCCGCCGTATGGTAGAGATGGTTGGGCAAATGACACCTGAAATGCTGCGTATGGGTGGCGTTGGCGCGTTAGCGCTCGGTGTTTTGCTGTTTTGGTTGGCACGCACTTTTGGCGCGTAACACGCCTTGATCTCATCATCGTTGGGCGACAGGTTGGTGGGGATTGTTCTGGTCAGACTCGTTTGGCCGCCTCTGTTTTCAAGGTCTTATTTTATGGTCGCCATACCCGGGGTCGTCCGTTCTGCCACCTGTTCGCGTGTTCTTTCTTCCGAGGGGGCTGCGTTTCGGACTAAAGCTGTGCTTCTAAGTCTTTTATGCGCGGTGGCGTTGCTGCTCTCTGCGCCCAATGCCTGGTCGCAAAGCGAGTCAACAACGCGGGCCCAGGGGCCTGTTCCTGTTGCCGATTTGGCTGAGGAGCTGCTGGGTGCCGTGGTCAACATCTCTACGTCGCAGCGTGTCTCTGGACGTAGATCCACACCTTTGCCCAACCTGCCGGAAGGATCGCCGTTTGAAGAGTTCTTTGAGGACTTTTTCAACGATGATAGCGACCGTGACGGGCCAAGCCGTGAGAACTCATTGGGGTCCGGTTTTGTGATCGACCCTGAAGGCATTGTTGTCACCAACAATCACGTGATTTCTGGTGCTGATGATATCGACGTCATCATGACGGATGGTCGCTCGTTTCCCGCTGAAGTGATCGGCCGGGATGAAGCCACCGATCTGGCGGTGCTGCGCATCGTACCGGACACACCATTGCAGGCTGTTTCTTTTGGCAATTCTGATGATCTGCGCATCGGTGATTGGGTGCTGGCGATTGGCAACCCGTTTGGTCTTGGCGGCTCAGTATCGCTTGGTATCGTCTCGGCGATGAACCGAAACATCGGGGCAGGGCCCTATGACTCGTTCATTCAAACCGACGCTGCCATCAATCGCGGGAATTCTGGTGGCCCGCTGTTTGATCTCAATGGCAGTGTTATCGGCGTGAACACGGCGATCCTATCGCCCAATGGCCGTTCCGTTGGCGTTGGGTTTGCGATCCCTGCTGCAACGGTTGAAACCATTGTCACGCAACTCATCGATTTTGGTGAAACGCGGCGCGGCTTGCTGGGTGTGAACATTCAGGAAGTGACGCCGGATTTGGTTGAGAGCCTGCAACTGGATAGACCACGCGGCGCGCTGGTCTCTGTGGTCAATGATGGTGGGCCCGCCGATGAGGCCGGTATCGAACGCGGCGATGTGATCGTTCGCTTCAACAACCGGGCCATCAATGTTTACAGCGATTTGCCGGCCCGTGTGGCACAGATCGCGCCAGGCACAGAGGTGCCGGTTGAGGTGATCCGGCGCGGTGAAAGTCTGTCACTGACTGTGGTGCTGGCACTGCGCGATGGTGAAGGCGGTGAGGCTGCGGTGATTGAGCCTGGGCCAGAACCGGTATCGCTGCTTGGTATGGAGCTTTCCACCGTTGAAGAAGCCTATGAGCTCGGCTTTGAGATGGATGAGGGGGCGACCGGTGCGGTGGTGACTGTGGTCTTCTCTGACGGCCCAGCAGCTGCCAAAGACATCCAGCCTGGCACGCTGATTCTGGAGGTTGGGCAGCAGGTTGTGGAGACACCGCAAGATGTGGTCGACCGCGTGGATGCCTTGCGCGAAGAAGGGCGAAGCCAAATTCTGATGCTTGTTCAGGACAATGAAGGCCAAAGCCAGTTTGTGGCGCTTTCAGCGGACTAAGGCGCGGTTACCGCGTTTGAACCTGGTCGTGATCGCCGACGATGACGGCCTGTCTTAGGCTTTCGCGAAATCCTTATCCGCATAGCCTTGCAAGTACAGTGCGCCGGTTAAATCGGCTGCGCTGAGTGCCGCATCGGCGCGTTCAACCACCGCAGGCTTCGCGCGGAACGCCACGCCAAGGCCTGCGGCTTCAATCATACCCAAGTCATTGGCGCCGTCGCCGATGGCCAGCGACTCGCTGAGGTCAACGCCGAGCTGCCTCGCATAGCTTTCCAGATGACTCTTTTTTGCTTCGCGGCCCTGGATCGGCTCTGCAACCGTACCGGTCAACACGCCGTCTTCGACCAGAAGCTGATTGGCGTGGTTGGCAGAAAATCCAAGTTTTTCAGAGACTTTTGCCGTGAAGTGGGTGAAGCCACCGGACACCAAAACGCAGCTCGTGCCATGGGCGTTCATGGTCGCCAGAAGCTCTGCTCCACCCGGGGTAAAGGTGATGCGTTCGGCAAACACCGTGTCAATGATGCTTTCCGACAGCCCTTTGAGCATGGCAACGCGTTCGCGCAGGGCCGGTTCGAAGTCGATCTCACCGCGCATCGCGCGTTCGGTGATATCAGCAATGTGGGCTTTGATGCCCAATTGATCGGCCAGTTCGTCAATGCACTCCTGCTCAATCATGGTGGAATCCATGTCTGCCAGGAACAGTTTCTTGCGGCGCCCTTCCGCAGGCAAAACAGCCACATCGATGGGAAGTGGATCGAGGGCGTGACGAACCTTTTCTTGCAAAGGTTTCAAAGCGTTGGTGTCATTGGCCGCGAACGCCAGATCATAGGCCGCATGATCGGAAAGCTCGGTTATCGCCACCTCGACGCCGAGCGTTTGCATGATGATCTCGGCGGCTTTTTCGCGCACAGCTGGGGTGAGGATGCGGGTGGTGCGATCGGCGATCAACGTGCATAGGTGCGTCATGCAAAAGGCTCAAAAATCTGGGGGAACGGGGCAGGTTCTGCTTATCGCAGGGCCGACGGCCAGCGGCAAGTCCGCCCTGGCTATGCGGCTTGCCGAACGGTTGGGCAAGGCGCTGATCGTCAATACAGATTCCATGCAAATCTATCGTGATTTGCGCCTTGTGAGCGCCCGGCCAAGCGAAGACGAAGAGGCGCGTTTTGACCATGTTCTCTACGGAACCGAAGACGGGGAATCGCTCTTCAGCGCGGCGCGTTGGCGTGATTTGGTAGCAGACCGTCTGCAAAATGAGGCGGACGGTCCGCCGAAACCAGCAGACGACGACCGGACTAAGGCGGACTATGGGCGGACTAAAGCGGACGGTCCGCTCCATAAAACAGACCAATCGCTGATTTTTGTCGGCGGAACGGGTCTCTATTTCCGTGCTTTGACGGAGGGGATGTCTCCCATCCCAGACATCCCTGATGCGATCCGCCGAACCGTTCGCGACCGGATGATCGAAGAGGGGGCACCGGCGCTTCATGCTGAGCTGGATGAGGCGATGGCCGCGCAACTCTCCCCAACGGACAGCCAACGGGTGGCACGGGCACTGGAAGTGTTGCTTGCAACCGGTACATCTCTGGCCGAATGGCAGGCTTTGCCGCCGGAGGGAGCGTTGCTCAATCTGGCAGACACCTGCCATGTGGTTCTTGCGCCGCCGCGCGACTGGTTGGAAACCCGCATTCGTGCGCGCGCGCAGACTATGCTCAGTAAGGCGGCATTGGAGGAAGTGTGGGCTTTGCGGGCGCGTGGCCTTTCCTCAGAGCTTCCGGTGATGCGCGCTATTGGCGTTTCGGTGCTCGGTGCCTATTTGGACGGTGACATGTCGCGAGAGGCGGCGCTGGATGCTCTGACCATCGAAACCCGCCGCTATGCGAAACGCCAGTCGACCTGGTTTCGCGGCCAGATGGGCGATTGGCCAAGGCTGGATCCATCGGTCATGAGCGTGGAGGCGATGGCCGACTGGATGCTTGAGAAGGGTAACGCATGCGATTTCTAACGGTTGCGCTGGTTCTGCTGGCTTCAACGGCGGCTTTGGCGCAGGGCAGGGTGTTGACGGAGTACACCACGCGGATCGGCCCGCAGGACAAAGTGAACTCGCTCGGTGATCGCCTTGAAACCGCAGCGGCGATCCTTCGACAAGACCGGGCAAACTATCACCGTTTCGACCAGGCAGATGCTGAGGATGAAGGCGATGATGTGTTCGATGATCGCCGCGAACGTGGCCGGTTCGAACGCTTGATGTCGCGCGGCGTTGTGCAACCAGATACCGCTCGCGCGATCATCAATGGCACGCCGTTGGTGCGGGTGACGGTGTATGCCACCCGCATGGATGTTGAAATCATTGAGCCTTAGCGGAGGCCAGCAAGTCTAACGTTGGTTCACCGTGCGCGCGGCCAGCAAGCAGTAGAGCGGCAGTGCCGCAACGCAGGCGAAAATCACCGCATAGTCCACATGTTCGGCGACAAAGCCGATGAGCGGTGGCGCGACCAAAATACCGGCATAGCCGCAGAACGTCGCGACTGAGATACCGATGCCGCGTGGGATGCCTGGCACCCGGTCGGCGGCGGCAAATGCGATCGGCACCACATTGGCAAGGCCAAGCCCTGCAATGGCAAAGCCGAGAAGCGTGCCTGTGAGATTGGGCGCAAGGCCTGCCATCAAAAAGCCGACCAGTGCCAGCGACGCGGAGATCTGCATGGTGCGCAGGTCACCCAGTCGGTTGCGCACCGGGTCGCCGACAAAGCGCACCAACGCCATGGTGCCCGCGAAAGCGGCAAAGGCGTAGCCTGCCATCCACTCAGGCACGTTGCGATCTTCGCGCAGGAAGAGCGCTGCCCAATCGAGCACTGTGCCCTCGGCGGTGAACCCGGCAAAGGCGATGATGGCAACCAGATAGATGGTGAGCGTGCGAGGCAGGGCGAGCTTGGGCTTTTCGATGCCCTCGCCGCGTTCCACCTCGTCGCGCATCAGCCTGGACATTGCGATGAAGGTGCCAAGGAGCATCAAGCAGGCGATGCTGAGTGCCTGCGTTCCCAAGCCGAAAAGTCCAAGCAGCGTTCCGCCCACTCCTGACCCGATGAGCGCACCAAGCGACCAGAACCCATGGCAGGATGACATGATGGCTTTGCTGTGATGGTCCTCGATGCGCGCGGCGTTGGCGTTCATGGCGACATCCATCGACCCCAAACCACCACCAAAAAGCAGCAACGCAATGCCCGCCAGCCAGAGGTTGGGCGCAAAGAGAGCCAGTGGCAGCAGCGGCACACAAAGCCATGCCGCCAAGACCAAAATGCCGGTGGAGCCGCGCCGTGCGATGATTGCGCCGGTGATCGGCATGGTGAGCAACGAGCCGATGCCAATAAGCAGGATCATCAGGCCAAGCTCGCTTTCAGCCAGGCCGTGCTTGTCCTTGAAGACTGGGATTGCGGGCGCCCAGCCGCCAACAAGCAGGCCGTTCATCAAGAACATGATGGAGACGGCCACGCGATGCTTGATGAAAGAGGAGGGCGCAACAGGCGCAGTGGCGGTGGTCATAAAAGCGCTTTCGGAAAAGAGGTTCCTCCTGCGCTAGTCACTTTTTCAACGGGTGCCTAGCCCAAAAGTGAAGGGGGTTCGTTGGCTGTATCAACAGGATCTCGCCACGACTTGGCGCAAAGCGATGATGACACTGCCGACGAGGGTTGAGACGAAGAGTTCAATAAATTAGGTCATTGACCTTTTTAGGTCGATGACCTAATTTATTGAACGTAACCGAGAAGGAGCGTTCGCTTTGCCACTCACAGCTAAAAAAAGCGCGAAGGGTGAACTCCGCCGGGAAGCTATCCTTACAGAGGCGAGGCGGATGCTGCTCGGCGAAGGATATCAGAACCTTTCGCTGAGACGTATTGCAGCGGCCTTAAACATCTCGATTGGCAACCTGCAGTACTACTTCTCGAGCAAAGATGACTTGGTTGAAACTCTCCTGACCCGAGAAATCGACGCGTCACTGGACATCATGCACGGGGTCAATTGGGACCCAACCAACGTCGTTTCCTCCACAAAAACCGTGGTTCGAACACTTCTTCATCACTACGCTGGTGAAGCTGGACGCTTCTACACGATTGCTGAATCTCTCGCTCTTCATGATCCCCGGTTTGCGCAGTTGAAGGCGGGTGGATACGCCCACGTTTTTCGCGAGGTGGAGAGTCTTGTTGGTGTTTTGGTCCCTTCGCTCGATTTGGACCGTCGGCAAAGCCTGACCCAAGTCTTGGTTGCTCTCATTGATGGGGCATCACTCCAAGTGCAGTTTGGAGAGATCGAGGTGCCTCTCGATGCGGTTGAGAGGTTGGCTGAAGATGTCGCCACAGCCCTTCTGCATCTTACTGAGAACTGGAGCTAGCTTATGCACTGGCTCTACTTGACCATTGCCATTGTGGCTGAAGTGGCCGGCGGATCTGCTCTCAAGCTATCTGAGGGCTTCACGCGGCTTGGCCCATCCACTTTCGCAGTTCTGGGCTTCGGAGTTGCCCTTTTCTTTCTCGCGCTTGCTTTGCGCACGCTTCCATTGGGCATTGCTTATGCCGTTTGGGCAGGCTCGGGAACGGCGCTCATCACCCTGCTTGGTGTCGTGATCTTCCGACAACCCTTTGATCTTGCGGGGTGCTTGGGCATCGCCCTGATCGTGAGCGGCGTGGTTGTGATCAACACCCTCTCGAAGGCTGTCTATCATTGAAATGCGAAGGAGATTGGAATGCTAAGCTGTTCATTTTGTGGGAGAAAAGCGGATCAAACAGCAGCGCTTTTGGCCGGGCCCGGGGTGAACATTTGCGATCGTTGCGTCACAACGAGTGTGCGCACAATCGCAACTCGGGATGCACTTGAAGAGGCCCCGGTGAGGGCAGAGGAGCTGAGCTCGATCGACGATGAGCTCCTGTTGAGCCAACTGGCGGCCGTGTCTGAACTGGTGGACAAGCAAAGCGAAAGGCTGAAAGCGCAGGTGGGAGAGGTGCGCCGCCGGGGTCTTGGATGGCACGTCATCGGCGCATCGCTTGGTGTGTCGGGCGAGGTGGCTGAGCACAGGTTCGGATCACGATGATCAGCTTACCAAATCACACACGTTCAATCAGTTCTGAAAGCCAGGGCGAGTTGCTTGACGAGGTGGAGCGACATTTGCGCTTTCTCACCGAAACCGTTGAGGACCGCAGCGTTGGGTCGCCAGGCAACCAGGCCGCGACCGACTACGCTCACGATGTTTTCTCCAAGCTCGGCTGGGCGGTTGAAGAGCAAACCTTCGAGGCGTTGGACTGGGAAGATGGTGTTGCAGCTATCACCGTGGATGACGAGCATCGTTTCGGTTGTTCGGCCAGCCCCTATTCGGATGGTTGTGACATCCAGGCCCCTCTTGTGGTGGCAACAAACCTGGATGATGTGCGGCAGTTACCAACAGACGGTGCGCTTCTTCTCCTAACAGGTCCGATAGCGCAGGCGCCTTTGCTGCCAAAGAACTTCCCGTTCTACAAAGATGATGCTCAGCAAGACATCATTGCCGCATTGGAGGCTTCGGGCGCCCAAGCGGTTGTTACCGCTGCTTCTAGCGCTCCCATGATCGAGGATGGTGACTTTGGTTTGCCGGCAGTTTTTGTCTCGGAGGATGTGGGACAGGCCTTGGTAGGTCATTCGGGGCGGCATGTTCGACTTGTGTCGTCCTGCCGTCGTCGACCATCTGCGGCTCGCAATGTCATTGCCCGTATCAATGATGCTGAACCTGAGAGGATTGTTGTTACAGCCCATATTGACGCCAAGAAGGGCGTTCCGGGCGCGCTTGACAACGCAACGGGCGTTACGATGCTTTTTCTCTTGGCGAAGGTTCTGGATACTTACGCAGGTAGCTATGCCATTGAGTTGGTGGCGTTGAACGGTGAGGACCACTATGCGGTTCCGGGGCAATTGGCTTATCTACAGGCGAACCCAGATCTTGGCAGCGCCTGTGTGTTGAACGTCAATATCGATGGCATTGGGTACCGCGAAGGGAAGACGGCCTATTCGTTCTTCCAGCTTGGAGCGAACTTCGAAGAAGCTGCCAAGGCCATCCTCACAGCACAAGACCAAGCTTGTGAGGGTATTGCGTGGGCGCAAGGAGACCACTCAATGTTTGTTCAGGCCGGTTGTCAGGCAATAGCCGTGACGTCCAATTGGCTTCTAGAAAACATGTTCACGCAGACGATCACCCATTCTCAAGCCGACACTATGAGCCTGGTTGATCCAGAGCATCTCCTCAACACCACCGCAGCACTCAAGCGTTTCATTGAGGCCGTTGATCAAAACCAACACTGAGCGATTGTTCTTGAAGCCGAACACTTTGTTTTCCGCGTTCGCCTCTTGGCATCCGCAAACAAAAACCCCGGATCGGCATAGGCCGTCCGGGGCTTTCTCTTTCTTAGGCGCTTCGCTCCGAGCCTGCGGCCCGACCGCGCCGCTCGGTTAATTCTTCTCTTTGTCGACCAGTGCTTTTTCGCTGATCCAAGGCATCATGCCGCGCAGCTTTTCACCAACTTCTTCAATCGGGTGAGCAGCGTTGCGGGCGCGGGTCGCTTTGAACGAGGTCTGTGAGACCTTGTTTTCCAGCATCCAGTCACGGGTGAACTTGCCTGACTGGATGTCTTCCAGAACACGCTTCATTTCCGCCTTGGTTTCCGGCGTGATGATGCGAGGGCCCGTGACATACTCGCCATATTCCGCCGTGTTGGAGATGGAATAGTTCATGTTGGCGATGCCGCCTTCATAGATCAGATCCACGATCAGTTTGGTCTCGTGTAGGCACTCGAAATAGGCCATCTCCGGCGCGTAGCCTGCTTCCACCAGGGTTTCGAAGCCAGCGCGGATGAGTTCCACAAGGCCACCACAAAGCACGACTTGTTCGCCGAAGAGGTCGGTTTCGCACTCTTCCTGGAAGGTTGTCTCGATGATGCCTGCGCGGCCGCCGCCATTGGCCGAGGCGTAGGAAAGGGCGATGTCGTGGGCGTTGCCAGTCGCATCCTGATGGATGGCAATCAGTGTAGGTACCCCGCCGCCGCGCAGATATTCTGAGCGCACCGTGTGGCCAGGACCCTTTGGCGCGACCATGAACACGTCCAGATCAGCGCGTGGCTCGATGAGGTTGAAGTGCACGTTGAGGCCGTGGGCGAAGACCAGCGAAGCGCCGTCTTTCATGTTGCTAGCAAGGCTCTGGGCATAGATGTCGCCTTGCAGCTCGTCTGGCGTCAACATCATGACAACGTCTGCCCATTTGGCGCCCTCAGCGGGCGTCATAACGGTGAAGCCCGCGCCTTCGGCTTTCTTGGCCGTGGCTGAGCCTTCGCGAAGCGCGATGCGCACGTCTTTGACGCCGGAATCGCGCAAGTTGAGGGCATGGGCATGGCCCTGCGAGCCGTAGCCGACGATCAGGACGCCTTTGTCCTTGATCAGATTAATGTCCGCATCGCGGTCGTAATAAACGCGCATGGAAGTCTCCCGTTAGAAGCGTTCGATAGAGTGAAGGGTAAGGAACTGGTCGACGGCCAGGGCGGCATGCGCCTTCTGGCCATCTTCGTTGATTTGCGGGTCATCGCCGAGCAGCGCGCGGATGTGCGCATCGCCGATGATGAGGCCGTAGAGGGTGGAATAGGCGGTGGCCGCATCATCAAAGGCGATGAAGCGTTGCCGTTTGCCGTGGGTGAGCAGATGAATGGCACGCCCCTCGATGCGACGCTTGCCCTTGTCGACCAGAATGGCGCCAAGGCCTGGATTGTCGCCCCGTGTACTTTCTCCCGGTGTCTGCCCGATAGACAGCCGATTGAGTGCCAGCGACGTGTTGGAAAGCAACACAGCAAGCAGGTCTTCAGCGAAGGCGGTGAGGGCGGTTTTGAAAGCCTCTGGCGTGGATGGCGTGGCGCGCTCATCGACTCCGCGCACTTTGGAGGCTTGGTAGACAACGATGGCCGCCAAAATGCCATCGCGGTCGCCAAACCATTTGTAGAGGCTTTCTTTCGAACAGTTGGCGGCTTTGGCAAGACCTGCGGTGGTCAACGCTTTCTCGCCACCGTCCACCAGCATGCTCAGTGCGACGGCGAGCACGGCATTTTGGCGCGGTGAAAACTCCGAGCTTTCGTGCGGTTCTGCGCTTGTGTCACCTGATTGATTGTCGTTCGCGATGGCCACGGAATGTCCTAAACTTTGCCCTACGATGAAGTCCGTACTGTACGGTTCGGTACGGCTATGAACAGCAAAAGTTAGAGGCCGTCAAGGGGGATGGTGGTGCGAGTTATCTGACGGTCGTCATCCCTATGCTTGTCGCAGGGATCCATGCCGCCATGGTTAGAAGAGGTTCAGAGGAATGGATCCTCGCCACAAGGGCGAGGATGACGCGGAGTCTTGCTTTAAGTAACTTGCCCACACGCCTGCCGATAGAGCGTGACGGCCTGTGCGTACCCATGGGTGAGGGCATCGGCGGTCAGCGCGTGACCAATAGAGACCTCGGCAATCATGGGCGCGGCCTCAATCAGGGGCGGTAGGTTTTGGATGGTTAGATCGTGCCCGGCATTGATGCCCAGCCCCAACGCGTCCGCGGCTTCGGCGGTTGCTTTCAGCTTGGCAAGTTCGTCTGCCTTGGCGGCTGCTTCGAATGTGTGGCCATAGGGTCCAGTATAAAGTTCGATCCGTTCTGCACCGACTGCTTTGACATGTGGAACCATGTCTGGGTCGGCGTCGAGGAACAAGGACACGCGCGCACCGAAGCTTTGCATGCGAGCAATCACGTCGCTCAGCATGTCCGCGTGGGCCGGCACATCCCAACCGTGATCAGAGGTGGATTGGGACGGATCGTCCGGCACGAGCGTCACCTGATCGGGCTTGATCTCTTCACACAGCGCCAAAAAACGCTCTTCAGGGTAGCCTTCCATGTTGAACTCAGCGTTCTGGTAGGCTGGTTCCTGCAACAGAGCTTTGATCTCATGGACGTCCGTCGTGCGTATGTGCCGCTCATCGGGGCGAGGGTGCACCGTGATGCCAACAGCGCCAGCGTCCAGGCAGAGCCGCGCCAAATCGATGATCGATGGCCAAGGCAGATCGCGACGATTGCGCAGATAGGCGATGGCGTTGACGTTGACCGAAAGCTGAGTGGTCATGGGCATGCTCCGTTGGCTAGGCGCGAGTGATGCGCTCGGGCGTCTGATTGGTCAAGGGTGTGACTGGTGTTGCGGTCGGCTGGGGCGTAAGGGACGATCCATGATCGAGCCTATTCTGTCCGCCCTTGCTGCTCTGGAGCCTGAGACTGTTGCGCTGGCGGTGATAATCTTTTTCCTCGCAGGCATCATCAAAGGCGTTGTTGGCTTTGGCATGCCGCTGTTTGCCATCACATTGCTTGCGCTCATCATGCCGCTCACAACGGCCATTGCTGCCAATGTTGGCCCCTCGCTGATCACCAATGTACGCCAAGCTTTTCGCGGTCCTTACCTGATAGCGCTGGTCAAACGGCTTTGGCCGTTTCTCATCCCGGCCATTGGGTTGATTTGGTTTGGAATTACGATCCAGCTCCAGGTCAATGAGGCCTATCCAGGCCTGATGCTTGGCCTGCTTGCAGTGTCGTTCGCTGCCATAAGCGCACTGCGCTATGAGATTCGCGTGACACGCGCCCAAGAAAAGCCGTTCGGTTTCGCGCTCGGCATCATCAATGGACTGATCACCGGCATCACCGGTATTTTTATCATTCCTGGCGGGCTCTTTTTGCAGTCACTGGGTTTGAAGCGTGATGAACTGGTGCAGGCACTTGGCCTGTTGTTCATGCTTTCTACCGCGATGATCGGGCTGGTTTTTGGCGCTAAGGCGATCATGACGCCGCCTTTGCTGCTGCTTTCAGCACTCTGCATACCCCCAGCCCTTATCGGACTGGCGATTGGCGAGCGGCTTCGCAACCTTCTTTCTGAAGAGATGTTTCGCAAACTCTTCCTGGCTGGCATCGCAATTCTTGGCGTTTCTTTGATCATTCGCAACGGAGCTTCACTGCTGGTCAATGCGTAAGGCGTTTCACGGGGCCTCAGAAGGTTAACGATGTGCTAACCTTTCCTTGGAGGGCACTTTCACGAAGCTTTGAGGAGAGCTTGCGCATGAAACGTTTTCTTTCACTGGCGGCAGTAACGTTGCTGGCTGGTTCAATGTTTGCTGTGTCGGTTGATACAGCAGACGCTCACAATGGACGGCGCGGTGCGTTGATCGCAGGGCTGATCATTGGTGGCGTGACGGCGACCATTTTGGCCAGCCAGGTTCATGCCCATCGTCAGCCGCAATACTACATGTATCGCGGTCATCCTGTGCGTTTTGGCCATGGCCATATGTGGAACCAGCACGTTCAGTATTGCTACGGGCGTTACCGCTCCTACAACCACCATACAAACCTGTTCCTGGCCTATTCAGGCAACTACCGGCACTGCCGATCGCCCTGGATTCGTTAGGATTTTTAGAAAATCAGTGCGGCAACACTCAAGCTTAAGGATGGTTTCATGAGACAGTTTGCCAAAGCGTGTTTTGCCGCACTGACCCTTTTTATCGGCGCGGGTTTGACCGTTCCGAGTGCCGAGGCGCACGGCGTTCGCCACTATCCGGCCCATGGTCAGATGGTGGGCGGTGTTGTTGTGCAAAGCCGCACGACCATCGTCATCCACCATGAGGTGCGGGCGCTTCAACAGATGCACTATGCCTATCGCGGGCACCGTTACGCCTTCGGGTCAGGCCCCCTTTGGGCCCACCATCTGGAGTACTGCACGCACCGCTTCCGCTCGTACAATCCGCGCACGAACCTGTTCCTGGCGTATAGCGGGCAGCATCATCACTGCCGCTCACCGTACATTCAGTAAGTTTTCGTCTTCCAGTGGGCTGTCGTTTTTGATCGGTTGACCCTAGCGCAGCGACACGCGTAGGGCAGAGCTTCGGTTCGTTCAGCGAGGCTCTGCCCATGACCATTCCCTATCGTATCTACGATGTTTTCACCGATACGCCGATGACGGGCAATCCGCTGGCGGTTGTGGATCTGCGCGAGCAGGACCTTTCAGACGCCGATCAGCAGAAACTCGCTAAAGAGTTCAACCTCTCCGAAACGGTGTTCCTGTTTGATGGAACGAACCCAGTGCACACCGCTCGGCTACGCATCTACACGCCGGACCGAGAGTTGCTCTTCGCTGGCCATCCCACCATCGGCGCTGCTGTAGCTTTGGCGCGTGATAGCGTTGCCGATGGCTTATCGACCGGCCTGGTGCTTATGGAAGAAGAGGTGGGCTTGATCCGCGCGGCGGTGAACGTTGATGCCGACCAGGCGAGCCGCACCAGTGGGTTTGCAGAGTTCGATTTGGTGACAATGCCCAAGCAACTGCCATGGGAACCTGACAAGGACGATGTCGCGTTGGCGCTCGGCCTATCACCCCATCAGATAGGGTTTGAAAACCATGTTCCCTCGCAGCTTGATGGCGGTTTACCCTATTTCTGCGTGCCACTTCATGATCTGGACGCTTTGAACAGCATCACCCCCAATGGCCCCCTTTTTGCCGAGCTGTTTAACGGCGGCCAAAACCATGACAGCGTCTATATCTACACCCGCGAGACCGTGAATGCCGACAGCGCGTTTGCTGCACGGATGATGTGGCCGGTGGGTGGTTCGGTGCGCGAAGATCCAGCCACTGGTTCTGGCGTTGCCTCGTTGTCGGGCGCCATTGTTGCGTTCGATGCGCCGATGGAAGGCTCACATCGTTTGAAGATCGAGCAGGGTTTCGTCATGGGGCGACCGTCGATCATCGAGCTTGAGCTGGATATCGATCCTAATGGCCATTTGAGTGCCTCAAGGTTGGGTGGCGATGCGGTGTGTGTTGCCGAGGGCACACTGTTGCTTTGATAAATCTGTTCCTTTTGTTGCCCTTGCATAGGCGTTAAGGACTGAGTAACGATCAGGCCGCACTGTGATGTGCTTTGAACGAGATATGGCGACCCTTCGGATGCGTGAGCACACATCCTTCTTGCAGAACCTAGAGACGCTGGCGGCCTCACGCCTGCGCCTAGATGCATGCCTCAACGGGGCTGGCCTCCTCCTTATCTGCCCCTAGGCGCTGTCGGTTCTTCCTTAAGGACCGGGCTTCTAGGGGATTTCAAAAGCTGCTAACCCGCATTTTGAGATTGTGCCGACACTAGAGCGCACAAGGAGACTTCACGATGTCAGACATCGATCCATCACACCGCGACTACGTTCGCATTTTTGACACCACGTTGCGCGATGGCGAGCAATCACCCGGCGCGTCGATGACGCTGGAAGAAAAGCTTCAAGTTGCTGAACTGCTTGAAGAGATGGGCGTCGATATCATCGAAGCAGGCTTTCCTATCGCTTCCAATGGCGACTTTGAGGCCGTGAGTGAGATCGCAAAACGCTCTAATGGCGCTATCATTGCTGGCCTGGCACGCGCCATCAATGCCGATATTGACCGGGCAGGTGAGGCTGTGAAGCTCGCCAAGCGTGGTCGCATCCACACCTTTGTCTCCACCTCACCGATCCACCTGGCTCACCAGATGCGCAAAAGCGAAGACGAGGTGCTGGAGATCGTGAAGTCCACCGTCGCGCGGGCCCGCAACTTGGTGGACGATGTAGAGTGGTCGGCGATGGACGCCACCCGCACGCCGATCGAGTTTCTGGCCAAGTGCGTGGATGAGGCCATCAAACAAGGCGCAACCACCATCAACCTGCCCGATACGGTTGGGTATGCCACGCCGGAAGAGTACAAAACAATGTTTGAGGACATCCGAGCGCGTGTGCCGGATTCCGATAAGGCGATTTTCTCTGTCCATTGCCATGATGATCTGGGTATGGCGGTCGCCAACTCACTGGCCGGCGTTGCTGGCGGTGCCCGTCAGGTGGAATGCACCATCAATGGTCTGGGCGAGCGCGCGGGCAATGCCGCACTGGAAGAGATCGTGATGGCGATCCGCACCCGCGGCGATGCGTTGCCTTATGCCTCTGCGGTCGACCCTTCCTTCCTGACGCGTGCTTCCAAACTGGTCGCGGCAGTTTCCGGTTTTCCTGTGCAGTACAACAAGGCGATTGTCGGCAAAAACGCCTTCGCCCATGAATCCGGTATTCACCAAGATGGTATGCTGAAGAACGCCGAGACGTATGAAATCATGCGCCCTGAGGATGTGGGTGTGCGTGAGACAAGCCTTGTCATGGGCAAGCATTCAGGCCGCCATGCGTTCAAAGAGAAGCTGGTGAGCCTTGGCTTTGAGCTTGGCGACAATGCCTTTGAAGACGCGTTCAACCGTTTCAAAGAGCTGGCTGACCGCAAAAAGCATGTCTATGACGAAGACATTGAAGCGCTGGTGGAGACCGAAATCACCGAACGCCGTGAGCGCAACCATGTGCTGGCGCTGACGGTGATTGCTGGTACCGGTGGCCCGCAGAAGGCCATCCTCACCATGGACGTCGATGGGACGCACGACACGGTGGAAGCCACTGGCACTGGCCCTGTTGATGCTGTGTTCAACGCGATCAAGGCTCTGATGCCGCATGAGGCAAGCCTCTCGCTCTATCAGGTGCATGCGGTGACCGAAGGGACCGACGCGCAGGCCGAAGTGTCGGTGCGGCTGGAAGAGGGCGGCAGCATTGTCACCGGGCGTTCGGCCGATGCCGACACGCTGGTCGCCTCCGCCAAAGCCTATGTCTCGGCGCTCAACAAGCTGGCCATGCGCCGCGAGCGGCCGCCGGTGGATGTGTTGCAGGCGAGCTAACGGCTTTTTGCTGTTTGATGACAACGCGGGGGCTTGCCCCCGCGTTTTTTGCTTTTTGGCAGCGGAAGCATGGCTTTACGCCACAGGGCGCATCGCGTTTGGACCTTGCCCATCCATCTCATCCTCCAGGTAGACCTCGATGATCTCTCGGAAGGATGTTTCTGCGCGAAAGCCCATTTGGTTCGCGCGTGCTGTGTCAAAATCACGTGGCCAGCTTTCAACAATGCTGGCGATTGCGGGGTCGTGCTCGCGGCGGATGAGCGCGACAGCTTTGTCACCGGCGACCACGCGCAGAGCTTCGATCTGATCAGCAACGGTGGCTGACACGCCAGGCATCGTCATGCTTCTGCGTGCACCAAGCAATGCGCTGTTCAGTGTTGCGCCATGCTCAATGAAGCCAACAGCAGCCCTGGGACTGGCAAACCAGTGGCGCACATCTTCACTGACGGGCAAGACCGCTTGTTGTCCGTTCAACGGTTCACGCAGAATGCTGGAATAGAAACTGGAGGCGGCTTTGTTGGGCTTGCCTGGTCGGATGCAAATGGTGGGAAACCTAATTCCCACACCGTCCAAGAAGCCGCGGCGTGAATAGTCGTCCAGCAGCAACTCGCCCATCGCTTTTTGCGTGCCGTAGCTCGACTGCGGCGTCAGCTGAAAATCGTCGGGGATGCGCGTGGGGAAGGGGGCACCGAACACGGCAAGTGAGGAGGCATAGATCAGGCGTGGCGTGTAGCCTTCAGCGTGGCGCAGTGCCTCAAACAGAGCACGAGTGCCGTCCAGGTTGACCCGGTAACCCTTTTCCAGGTCAGCCTCGGCCTCGCTGGAAACAATCGCAGCCAGATGCACGATGACGTCGGGTTTTTGAGCGATCAGCCCCGCTATTGTCCCCGCGTTGGAGAGGTCTGCGGCCAAGGCCGTTCGGGTGCCTGCAAAGTGCTCGGCCACGTTGGGCGCGTGAACGTCGATCAGGGTCAGGGCGTCGACCGAGGCGCCACCCATCTTGCCGGTATCGGCGATCCGTTCAGCCAGCTTGCGGCCAATCATGCCCGCAGCGCCTATGATTGCAACGTGCATAAATTAGCCTTTCAGGAGAATGCGAGCGATAGCAAAGCCGTCCAGAGCAAGGGCGTTTTGATGGTCGGCAAGCGTGTCAAAATGAGTGGGGTTTTCGGCGGCTGCCGCGAAGCTACTGGCGTCCAGCACAGCAATACGTGCAACGCGGGGCAAGGTGATCTCTGCTTTCTCAGGCCCGGTGTTGGCGGCCCAGATCTCGGTGCCTTCCTGGGTGCGCGCGGCAATGGCAGCAACAGGGCCTGAGGCTGGAAGATTCAGCGCAAGCCTCTCCGTGCCATGCAAATTTGCCAAGCCGCGAAGAACATGGAAAACCGGATAGAGACCACCCTTGCCTTCATACCAGGGGTCCGGATCATCACCCGGTGCAGAGAGAACGCCGAAGGGTCCGGTGGCACCGCCCATGGCGATGGCCGATGCGCCACCCTCTGCGAAATCTGCAATGTAGCCAAGGGTCCAAGCAGCCCCCATCAGGCCGCGTTGCCGTGGATCGTTGCGGTTCATCGCCTGGCGGATGTTGTCTGGATTGTCCTTGGCAGACGCGCCGTAGGGATTGTCGCGAATGCCGATGGCCGAAGGACCAACCGCCCATGGGGTGTTGCCCGCGATGCCAGACACGGACGCTGCAATGGCGCCGTGGGCTTCGCGGGTTTCCATCACGGAGCGATCATCGCCTGCGTGAACCATGGGTGACGTTGTGAAGGAAACCAGGTCCAACCCATCAGCCGGTGGCCGCTTGCGGTTCAACTCCGTGAAATAGCTGAACATGCCTCCGCCAATACGCGCATCTGGAAACGCATTGCGTGTCTGTTGATAGAGCGCCTGGGCATCCGGTGCGTCCGGCCACACTGAGCCTGGTAGCGTGCATTTCAGATCAGGAGCCGGGGAAATGAGAACCGTGGCAAACGGATTGCCCAAGTGTACTGCGATCTTGCCCAGTGCCGCGATTTCGTCGTGGGCACCTTGGTCGCTGGTGTTTTCAATCACGGCTTCAAGCCATGGCTCCGCACCGACGGCGTGGGCCACATCCACCATGGCCTTGAGAGATGCTTGGTCGTGGCCAGCGCGCGGGTCATGGTGGAGCACCATGTGGTGAACCCCGAGGGCTTTCAGGGCATCGATTGCAGCAGAGCTTGTTGCCGTGTTTTCCGGTCGTAGGCCAATGCCGAGGGGTGGAACGGCGCCAGCGGGCGCCCCTGGAACCAAGTCAACAGCGCCAAGCGCCACCTTTTCACCGCTCTCTCCGCTGACGGAGACCGTGATGGTCTGATCGATGATTTCACCGGGCGCGATCTGGTAAGGCCAGGGCAGAGCCAGCGGACGAACATAGGTTTTGTACGAGGCATCGGTCCAGTTGCGCTGATCCTCCATCTCATAGGTGTCGCCTTCCATCAGAACCTTCACCGCCAATCCACCCGGTGTTTGGTGGGAGAGGGCGCGCAAATCCATCATGGGTTGGACCGGATCGATGATTTTTGGAAAATGATCGTCCACCACGCGGCCATCGGTGTGTTCGATGGTGACGGGAGCACCAGCAACGCCATCGATGGGATGCAGGATCACAAAGCCGGTACGGTTGGTTTCAAAACCGGTTTGGGTTGTGCCACGACCATGGAAGATCAGTGTGCCATCCGAGCGTCCTTCGATCTGTGCGTTATAGGCAAAGCTTTCGCCTTCGCCTTGCGCAACGGCGTTGAGCGACACTTTGAATGCGTTGGTGTCTTCTTCAACGGCAAGGTTTGAAATCTCAGGGGCATAGGTGCCCCAGTCACGGTCACGCACGATGAAAGACACGGCGCGTAGCACCTCTTCGCCATCCCATCGGATGTAGCGCAGATTGCCTGCTTCTAGCTCGGCTGAAAGCTTGCCTGCACGTAGGATGCGGGGTGCAGGTACATCTTCTTCGGTGCCGTAGAGTGCGATGGCGCGGGATGGGTTTTGCATGGTGTCTCCCTCTAGGCGCGCGCGGAGCGCCAGTTGATGAGGCGTTCTGCCAAAAGCGCGATGATGACGATGGAGCCGATGGCGGTGCCCTGCCAGAACGGCGATACGCCCATCAGGTTCAGGCCATTGCGGATCATCACCATGATCAACACGCCCAAAAGCGTGCCGATGATCGAACCGCGTCCGCCATAGAGGCTCGCGCCACCGATCACGACGGCGGCGATGGCGTCCAGCTCCAGTTGGTTCCCAGCAAGAGGGTCGGCTGACATGATCTGCGCCAGGCTGAATGTGACGGCGACAGCGGCTAGGGCGCCTGAAATCACATAGGGCAAGATCGAATAGAACATCGTGGAAAGCCCGGCTGCGCGCGCTGCTTCATGGTTCGATCCGATGGTGTAAATGGTGCGCCCACCCTTGGTGTAGGTGAGATACCCCCAGGCCAAAAGGTAAAGCCCTATGAGGAAGAGCACGTTGGCAGGGATGCCCAAGAAAGTTGAGTAGACGATGGAGTCCAGCTCCGGTGGCAGACCTGAGATGCTGCGCTGACCGGAGAAGATGAAGGATAGGCTGCGCCCGATGGCCATGACGCCAAGCGTCACCACAAAGGGTGCCAGGCCAAACACGGCAATCAAGATGCCGGAAAACAGCCCGATGCCAGCCCCGGCCAGAATGGCCAGCGGTATGGCCATGGGGATCGGCATGATTTGCAGCGCCTGGGCCAAAATGATGCCCGTGAGGCCAAACACCGCGCCAACCGACAGATCAATACCGCCAGTGAGGATCACGAATGTCATGCCAACAGCAACAATGCCGATGACGACCGATTGATCGAGGATGTTGAAGATGTTGCGTTCAGTCAGAAAGAAGGGCGATGCGAACGACAAGACCACAGCCAGAAGCAGGGCCAGGCAGAGCATCCTGAATTCCAGGCTGCGAAACACTGTTCCGGCAAGGCTTGAGCCGTTCGCATTGCTCGTGGTTTCCGCCATATCAGGTCTCCAGATGGGTAAGGTTATGGACGCGGGCTCGTACATCGCCGGGCTCTGGCAAGGCGGCATTGGCGGGCAGCGTCAGACCGATCCAGCCAAGATCATGGCCTCGTCGGTCGGTCATTTGGGTGAGCAAGGTCTGATGGCCATCAGCTTCGACAACAAAGCTATCGCCAAGGGAACTGATTGCTTGCGGGATGCGCGTCTCGTGCGCGGCCGCAGCTTGACCAGGCACCAAGCCGGAAAGTTGCGCACCGGCCTGCGCAAGGCAAATCGTTTCGTCTTTGTCGAGCAGGATCCAAAACGCATCGCCACCATGTGTTGTTGAAATGTCGCTGAGCACGGCCTGGTTGCGTTCGGTGGATGTGCGCGGTGCTGCCAGCAGGGTGAGCTTCTCTTCGGTCAGCAGCTCGGAAGGCAAGTCAGCTATGGTGACGCCATCGGAAACGACCACGATGCGCTCAGCAAGTCCAAGCAGCTCTTCAAAGTCGGACGAAATGACGATAACCGCCAACCCCTTGTCGGCGGCGTCTTGCAAGATGCGATAGATCGACGACCGTGTGCCGATGTCCACGCCTTTGGTCGGCTCATCCAGGATCAAGATTTCCGGTGCCGTGAGCAGCCATCGGGCGATAATGATCTTTTGCTGCATGCCACCTGAATAGTTCAGCAGGCTCGTGTCCAGCCGATCTGCAGGCAAGCCAAGATCAGCGAGCAGTGCAGCAGTTTCTTCGGCTTTACGGCCATAGCCTCGCAGGAAACCGCGATGCTGGCCCATCTGGGCAATCAGCAAATTCTCCCGCACCGAAAGGTCCGGCACGATGTTTTGCGCGCGGCGATCTTCGGGCACGAAGCCTATGCCTGCGCGCACGGCATCGGCGGGCTTGCGCAGATTGACCGGCTTGCCATGAACCAAAATTTCGCCAGCCTGTCGGTTGCGCAGGCCCCAGATCGCTTCCATGGCTTCGGAACGTCCCGCGCCAACCAGGCCGCCCAAGCCCATGATCTCACCAGCACGCACAGAAAAGCTCATGTCACGCACCCAAGGGGTCGCCTTCAGACCATGGACTTCAAACACGGTCTCGCCAGCGGCGTCTGGTGCAACATCTCGTTTTGTGTAGATGGCACCGAGATCGCGACCCACCATGTGCTGAATGATATCGCCTTGGGTCAGGCTGGATGTTGCCACATCCTCACAGACGGCTTGGCCCTCGCGCAGTATGGTCACGCGGTCGGTGATGGCGAAAACTTCTTCCAGCCGGTGTGAAACGAAGGCAAGTGCGCGGCCACCGGCGCGCAGGCGATCAACAATGTCAAACAGTCGGTCGACTTCGGTTGCTGATAGAGATGCGGTTGGTTCATCGAAAATCACCAGCCTTGCATCCAGGGCGAGGGCCTTGGCGATCTCGACCAACTGGCGCTGCGCCGCCGACAGGGTGCGCACCTCAGCATCCAAGGGCAGGGCATGTTCGTGGCCCAAATCCGCCAGGAGGTCAGTCGCACGGGCGCGCATGGCGCGAAACGAAAGGCGTCCCGGGTTCGCCAGGTCGGGCAGGAACACATTTTCCAGGACAGAAAGATCAGGCGCGAGCGAGGTTTCTTGCGCAACCAGGGCGATGCCCTGCCGCAAGGCATCGCGTGTTGAAGAGAGGGCGAGCGGTGCGCCATCAAAGGTCAGGTCGCCATCTGTTGGCTGAATATGGCCGGAAACGATCCGCGACAGGGTGGACTTTCCAGCGCCGTTGGCGCCGAGCAAGCCGGTGACCTCGCCCGGGCGAAGCGTTAGAGACGCATCGACAAGGGCATGGGTTTTGCCGAAATGCTTGGAAACACCACGGGCGGTGAGCAAAGGCTCTGCACGCGCCGTAATGTCATGTGACGACTGGACTTGTTCCATGGCAGAAGGACCGATTCTGCCGGGGGGAGGACGCGCCTCTCCCCAGCAGAACCGACCCAGTTCATTCGATTTCGTTCGCGAAAACCGTTTCGGTAATCGTTGGCAACATCTCATCGATGTTGTCCGACGTCACGATCAAAATCGGAACAGTGATTTCCTTGTCCGGAGTGCCGCCGCCCAGATGCTCAAGCATGGCTTCGGCTGAGCGCACACCCATCAGATAGGGCTGCTGCATGCCGGAAACGACCAAGTCGCCTGACTGAAGCAGAGGCACAAACTCTGGAATACCATCGAACGCCGCCACCAGCACGTCGCCGGTCATCCGCGCAGCTCTGATCGCGCGTAATGCACCAAGGGTCGGGCCATCGGTCTGCGCAAACATGCCGCCCAGATCCGGGTTGGCAGTGATCATGTCCTGGGTAAAGCGGAAGGTCTCATCGGCTGTGTAGGCCTGCATTTGCTGCAATCCTGCATCGCCGGTCACGCCGCCTTCAGCCATCGCATCAAGAAAGCCTTGTGTACGGGCTTGGCCGTTCAAACGCGCCTGACTGATGCCGATGATGCCAACGCTGGCATCTGCGGTGCCTGCGCTTTGCATAGCGGCTGCAAGCGCCTGGCCAACGCCGTTGGCGCCTTCGTAGTTGTTCGATCCGATGACGGAAACAAACTCACCAGAATCGGTGCCGATGTCGGCAATCACCACGGGGATGTCGGCGTCCTGTGCCAGTTGCAGCACGGCAGGTGCGGTGGAGCTATCTGTCGGAGACAGGATGATGCCCGCCACGCCACGAGCAATAGCATCTTGCGCATTTTGAAGCTGTGTTTGCGGGTCGTTGGTGGAATCAAGCGCGGAAAAACCGTAGCCATTTTCTTCGGCAACCGAGCGCACGCCCTCGGAGACATAGCGCCAGAACGCTAGATCAAGGCCAGGTGTCATGTAGACCAGTTCACCGTTTTCTTGCGCTTGTGTTGGCGAGCCCATCGCCAGCAAGCCTGTCGCGAGCGCGGCAGACAGCGTTTTTCCAAAAGTTCTGCGATTGATCATATTTGGTTTCCTCCCATGGAAATGCCGTTTCGGCTGTTCAGGCCGTCACCGGTTGGCAAGACGGCTCGATTTTTGCGGCGCTCGATGGCACCATTTTTGGACTACTGGTCTGGACACTGTACCATTGATGAATAACTGTCAACATCTCACTGAACCATCTGCTTGGTCGGTGTTTGCGTAGCGACTTCAACAGCGCCTTTGTCTGCGGCGCTATATTCCGCAGCACGGACCTGCTATCTGCTTTTTTGCGCCTGCAATTGAGGAAAAACGACACCATGGACTCAGCCAAACGGATGCCGCTTGAGCAAACCAAAGCCCTTATGGGCGATGTCTCGCGTCGTTCGGTTCGTGAGACAATTGCTGAAAAACTTGCCGCTTTGGTGTCCTCAGGCGTGCTCTCCGTGGGCGATGAACTTCCCGGTGAACGTGAGCTGGCAGCATCGCTGTCGGTGAGCCGCGAAACGGTTCGCGGTGCGATCGGTATTCTTGCCTCTCACGGCATTTTGCGCGTCGCGCATGGCGCGCGCACAACAGTGGCAACCGCTGACACGCGCTCGCTGGTTCGCGGGCCTCGGGCGGCGGGTTTTGATGGCCCCTATGACCTGGAAAGCGTGCATGAGGCGCGGCTTCTGGTGGAGCGCCGTATCGCTGCTGATGCTGCCCGGCGTATTGGGAAAGAGGGATTGGCGACACTGCGCGCATCGATTGCAGCGCAGGAAGAATGCGGTGATGATCCTGTGCGTTTTCTTCTGTGCGACCGGGAGTTTCACGCTGCGCTCTATCGCGCTGCGGGCAATGATGTTTTCTTTGATGTGGCGATGTCGCTTTACAACCATCTTCTCGACCATCGCCGACGCATCGTTGCCGAACCCGGCTCAATCGCCGAAAGCTTGTCGGATCATCGTGCCATATTGGCCGCTCTAGAGGCTGCTGATCCTGATCTTGCCGAAAGCAAAGTGGTGGAGCATGCCATGCGCATCTATGTCACCACGCGTGCTTTTTTGGATGGCAAGCCTTTGGCCAAGGAAGCGCTCTCCATCTAAAAAAGGGTGCCCAGAAGCGCCCTTTTTATCTTTGCTTCTTTTAAGTTGGTTACTCAGGTGCGTTGGGCAACTGCGCCATGAAGTCGGCCAGGACATCGGCGTAGTAAGATGCGTTGTATGTCGTCCCATGTCCGCGGGTCTGGTTGTCCTCCGGGACGATGTACATCTCCGCGTTGGGGATCAGCGCCATGTTTTCCTCAAGCATCGGTAGCTCGACTGGATTGCGCTCATCATCTTGGCTGAGAAGAACCAGAACATCGGCTTGGATGTCGCCCAACAGTGGCGTCGGGTCGAAGTCGCGCGATGCGTTCCACATATACATCACATCGTTGGCGTCACCGACGGTCTGCTGTTCTTTGCGTTCATCGACAAAGGCATCGGCCAGTTCCCTTGTGGCGCCGATCTCTTGCAGACGCAGATTGCCGTTGGATGTCGCAATACCAAACCAAGCTGACATGTAGCGCAGCATAGGGGGCTGCTCGTCATAGTTGCCATTGTTCCAAGCTGGATCATCGCGCACTGCATCAATCACCATGCGGCGCATCATCCAGTTGCGACCAGCCATTGGCCCAGGAAGCGAGGCGATAGGAACGCCGCCATCCATAAAGTCAGGGTATTCGGTCAACCACGTCCAGGTGAGCATCCCGCCCATTGAGAAACCGATCTTCAGGTGCAGATGATCGATGTCCAGATGGTCTTCAAGCAGCATTTTTTGCGCATTCACCATGTCGAGCAACGTGTGTTCGGGGAAGTCTGTGCGCAGTCCATCAGACGGCTTTGAACTCTGGCCCGCGCCAATGGTGTCGACCAGGATCAGAAAATACCTCTCGGCATCAAGTGGTTGTCCTGGGCCATAGAGATTGTCGGCAAAGGCGCTGCCAAGCATCGATGTTGCCTGACCCGTCGTGCCGTGCGTGATCAGAACAGGTGGGTTGGCTGGATCCCCAATGGTCAGGTAGCTGACGTTCATTTCCGGCAGAACTTCGCCCGTCTGAAACTCAAAATTCTCGATGACGTAAGTGCCGCGCTGCGGCTCTGGATATTCCTGAGCGTTGGCGGCCATCGCGGAAAGGGCGAGTGGAATCGCAAAGGCTGTTGCAAGTCGAATGGTCATTTTTTCCTCCCTTGGGCCGGCGTTCTAACTAGTCTGCTGATCCGGCCTCAATACCAGTTAGGAGGTCAGCTTTTTTCAAGCTGTCAACGGGCGGGGATCGCGCTGACCTATCGGCATAGGGCTGGGGGAGGTGTTTGCGTTGCTGTTTTGGGGCGCGCTGACGGTGCAGTGCGGCCCCATCCATAGGGGCCAGTGATTTGTTACATCGCAAGCTGAAATGCGACTAAATCATATATATTACAATGACTTGGTGGCTTATGGCCAAAGTTGCTAGGCGTTGGCTTTAATGGTTGCGCGCGCGCCAAGGGTTTGCAGTTGATGCAGTTTGGCGCACACCGTTTCAACAAATAGGGAGTTGGCAGGAAGGGTGGTTCCAAAGATGGGCTCTAGCGCTAGGAACTGGCGCACACGGTCGTCTGCACTGCCTGTATCGATCTGTTTGAAGGCATCGGCCATGGGGTCGCGGACATCGATGGGCTGGCCCTGTTCGTCCGTGCCCAGCGCGTAGCGCATCCACCCGGCCACACCGAGCGCCAGACGGTCGAATGGCTTGCCACTTGCCAATCGGTCGCTGATGGTGCCCAGCAGTCGCTGCGGCAGTTTTTGTGAGCCATCCATGGCGATTTGCCAGGTGCGATGTTTCAGTGACGTGTTGGAGAAGCGCTCCAGCAGCGCATCGCGATAGGCCAGTAGGTCAATGGCATCGGGCATTGAGAGCGTTGGCATGATTTCGTCACTCATCATGGTGCCGATCAGTGCCTTGAACGCGGGATCGCCCATTGTGTCGGCCACGGTCTCATCGCCAGCCAGATACCCCAAATAGGCCAGTGTGGAATGGCTGCCATTGAGCATGCGTAGCTTCATCCGTTCAAACGGTTCAACGTCTGCGGCCATCGTCACGCTGTGCTTTTCCCAATTTGGCCGTCCCAAAGGAAAACGATCCTCGACCACGAACTGGCTGAAAGGCTCCGTCATAACCGGCCAAGCGTCGTCCAGACCTGTTGCCTGATGGATGGCGTCTCGATCTTCATCAGATGTGGCGGGCACAATGCGATCCACCATGGATGAAGGGCAGGCGACCTCGGCTTCAAACCATGCCGTGTGTGCCGGTGCTTTGAGCGCTACGAAGTCGGCAAGTACCTGTTTGAGCGTGGCTCCGTTCGAGGGCAGGTTGTCACAGGAGAGGATGGTGAAGGGCGCTACCCCTGCTGCTTTGCGCGTGAGCAGACCATAAGCAAGCCATCCGATGGCCGATTTGGGAAACCCGTCTGTGTTTAAATCATGCTGAATGTCAGGGTGATCGGCGTTGAGACGACCGGTTGCAGGATCATGGCAATAGCCCTTCTCGGTCACCGTGAGTGATACGATCCGCACATTGGAGTCTGCCAAGCGTTGATCAAGCGTTTCCGGTTCGTCCGGAGCGACCAGCAGCTCTGTCACCGCCCCAAGAACACGGGGGCTTAGCCCATCGCTTGATTGGACACCCAGCGCGTAGAGCCCGTCTTGTGGGGCCAGCGCTGTCTTGGTGGTTGCTGAGCGCAGGCTGACACCGCAGATGCCCCAGCTAAGATCATCGGCCAGCCCATCATCCACATAGGCTGCCATGTGCGCACGGTGAAAAGCACCGATGCCGAGATGGACAATGCCAACCGTCACACGGCTACGATCATAGGCTGGTGTTTGGACCGATGATGGCACCTGGCCAAGGGTGGCGGCTGACAGGCGGGTCATAGTTTGTAGGCTTTCTTGGCGAGACCATAGGCAAGGTCATGGGCGATCTCGTTGGCTTCGTCTTCATCCAAGCGGTGATCAGCCACGCGTTCGGCCAGAAAACCGCAGTCTATCCGGCGGGCCACATCATGGCGTGCAGGGATAGAGGGGAAAGCGCGCGTGTCATCGTTAAAACCGACCGTGTTGTAGAAACCTGCGGTTTCAGTGACCAGATCACGGTAGCGCTTCATACCGTCTGGCGCGTCGTAGAACCACCAGGCTGGTCCGAGATAGAGGCAAGGGTAGTGTCCGGCCAAGGGGGCCAATTCGCGGGCATAGGTGGTCTCATCCAACGTAAAGACGATGATCTTGAGATCAGGTTCGTTGCCAACCTTGGAGAGCAGTGGTTTTAGGCCATCGACAAAATTTGTGGGTGCTGGAATATCGGCGCCTTTGTCACGACCGAACTGTTGGAAAAGCGGGCCGTTGTGATTGCGGTGCGAGCCGGCGTGGATTTGCATCACCAACCCGTCGTCCAAGCTCATGATCGCCATTTCGGTCAGCATCTGGGCGCGGAACAGTTCGGCGTCCTCTGAAGTTGCCGCACTTTGGGTCACCCGGTTGAAGAGCGCGCGTTTGTCGGTGTCTGAAAGGTCTGCCGTTCGCGCCGTTGGGTGGCCATGGTCGCTGGATGTGGTGCCGACTTCCTTAAAAAAGGCGCGCCGTTTGCGATGGGCTTGCAGATACCCATCCCACGTTAGAGTGTCTTCGCCGGTCAGACGTCCAAACATTTTCAGATTGTCATGGAACCCTTCGAACTGCGGGTCGATCACCGCGTCGGGTCGATAGGCTGAGATCACGCGCCCGTTCCAGTCGGAGGACTGAATGGCTCTGTGATGCGCCAGATCATCCAGTGCGCTTTCGGTGGTCGCGATCACTTCCAAGTTGAACCGCTCAAAAAGCGCACGGGGGCGATAGGCATCCTGCGTCAGGCACTCAGCAATACGGTCATAGGCCGCATCGGCGTTGGATGGGGAGAGGCGCTCCTGAAGCCCGAACAGATCAGAAAACGCATGATCGAGCCACATGCGCGTCGGCGTGCCGCGGAACAAATGATAGTGCTCCGCGAACAGTCGCCAGATGGTGCGCCCATCGGTTTCAACAGCCGTTCCGTTGGCATGTGGCACGCCCAGTTTTTCCAGCGGAACGCCCTGCGAGTACAGCATGCGAAAAACGTAGTGATCGGGCACCACGAACAGCTGTGCTGGATCCGGGAATGGCTCATTGCGCGCATACCAGGCCGGGTCCGTGTGCCCGTGAGGTGAAACAAGCGGCAAATCTTTGATCTGATTGTAAAGGCGCCGGGTGATGGCGCGGACCGACGGATCAACTGGAAACAATCGGTCTTCGTGTAGCAAAGCGGTTGCAGCAGTTTCAGTTGGCACGTCTCTTCCCAATGCTTTGCCCAGTGTTTCGACCAATGCGTCGGCCATATGCGCCGTGGCGCGAGGGTTATCGTTTGGCCTGGGTGCGGACAAGGGCGCTCGTTTGTCTCGCGGTACGGTGATCACGCGTGTTCACAGACGCGTTATCTGCCAAACCGCTGCGTTCAGCGCCCCGTAGGAAGCCCGTCAACAGCAGGGACGCACCTTGATCAGGCGCGGGACATTCGGGGGTGCTGACGACATGACCCGCTCACGGTATCCGGCGTTTTCCGCCCATGTCCGAGCTTACCAAAACGAATGTCCAGGGAGACATATCCATGCGTAAACTGATCCTTGCCCTTGCTGGCACAACCATGATTGCCACCGGTGCACAGGCTGCCAATGTTGTTGAGACAGCCTCTGAAGCCGGTATCTTCAACACGCTTCTTGCCGCTGCCACCGCCGCCGGCCTTGCTGATGCACTGGCCACAACCGACAACATTACGGTTTTTGCCCCAACCGATGAAGCTTTTGCGGCTCTTCCAGAGGGCACAGTCGACTCACTGCTCTTGGAAGAGAACCGTGATCAGCTTGTTGCGATCCTGACCTACCATGTTTTGCCACGCGAACTGCGCTCGACCGATCTGCCCGGCCGCTCCATTCCGGTACGCACCCTCAACACCGCTGATACTTTGCGTGTGACCAAGTCCCACGGCTCGGTGACTGTGGATGGTGCCAATGTGGTGTCAGCGGACATTCACGCCGACAATGGCGTCATCCATGTGATCGACTCCGTGCTTATCCCGGATGCAAACGGTCACTGAGACTTTGCTGGTCTGATCGATTGATCTGACCGATGATAACTTATTGATGCGGACCGGATGCCCTTGGGTGTTCGGTCCGTTTTCTTTTGGCATTCTGATCTGCTGATCTTAGAGTTTTGGGCACAGTCACGTATCAGCCTCAGAACACCAATGCCCCGTAAAAACCTTCCTCTTGTCAGCCCTCCAGCACCACCGGCCGTGGAGGCGAGTGTTCCGTTGCCACCTTTCGAGCAGGGCAATCATGACAAGGGGCGTAAAACGCGCGGTGAGGGGGCGATTTGGCGACAGATTGCGGCTGCTCTGCGCAATCCTATTCAGCTCGGCGAATGGCAGCCCGGAGCCCGTCTTCCCATTGAGTTGGAGCTGGCCGCTCATTTTAGGGTGAACCGTCACACGGTTCGTCGCGCCTTGGCCGACCTTGCTCGAGACGGTCTGATTGCCACCACACAGGGACGCGGGACTTTTATCACCACCGGTGAAAAGGTGCGTTACCAGCTTGATGGTCAGGACCCGATCTCTGATGCCGTTTGGCCCGGCCTCACAACGCTTTCCAGCTCACTGGTACGCGATCGCAAGGTTGAGGCGGGCCTAAAGATGGGTGCACTGCTCGGCTTACCCACCATCCATGGGGTTCATGAGATTGAATTGCGCCTTACTGCCGATGATGTGCCGCTGGCTTTGGCGACCATCAGGTTGGCGCGTGATGCGTTTCCGCGCTTCCTTGATGTCTTGCGAAGGGAGGGCTCCTTACAAAAGGCCCTGGCAAGCTATGGCTACGATCACTTTCATCCCGCCAAAACCACTGTTGCAGCGCGTCAGGCTGATGATCGTGAATGTGGTCTGCTGAAGATCAAGCCTCCCTCGTTGCTTACAGTGGTCGAGGCTGTGGCCAACCATGTTGGCCCGGCGGGATCGGTGGCTCCTGTTTTTGTCCTTCAAACGGCTTTGTGCACCACGCGGGTCGATCTGCATGTGGTGCATGCATCCCCGCGGCCTTGACGGGGATGCTTAGCGTGTTTCGTCTGGTCCAGGGGTGCGCAGGTCCAGCGTATAGGGGAAGAATGGGTTGGGCTTTTCTTCCTTCACTGTAACGGCGCCAGGCGTGTGCCCCATGGCTTCAAAGCGTGCCAGCCGGCGCGCTTCGGCCTCATAAGCGTTGACCGGTGGGGTTTCGTAGTTGCGTCCGCCTGGATGGCCCACATGGTACCGGCAGCCACCGAGCGCGCGGCCGTTCCAACGATCGACAATATCGAAGGTAAGGGGAGCGTGCACTGGAATGGATGGATGCAGGCCGCGCCAGGGTTGCCAGGCTTTGTAGCGCACACCGCCCGCATGTGTGCCTGCGCCTGTAGCATGCATAGGCACCTGACGACCATTGCACGTGATGGCGTGGCGAGCCGGATTGTAACCGGTTGCTTCCACCTGAATGCGTTCCACGGAGCTGTCGACATAGCGCGACATGCCGCCAGCAACGCCATCCTCACCTAGCACATGCCAGGGCTCCAAAGCCCCACGAACCGCCATAGAGACGCCATTGTGGCTGATTGCGCCAAACTGTGGGAAGCGGAATTCATACTGCGCCCGGTACCAGTCTGGGTCGAAGGCGAACCCTGCCTGTTGTAGATCGCCGATGACTGACAAGAAGTCTTCCCAGAGGAACGCGCCAAGCATGAAACGATCATGAAGAGCCGTACCCCAACGGGCGAGCGGTGGGGTTTGGGGCTCGCGCCAGCACATCAAAATGATCGCGCGTATGAGAAGCTGCTGCGCCAGGCTCATGCGTGCTGATGGTGGCATTTCAAACGAGCGAAATTCCACCAGACCCAAGCGGCCCGTTGGGCCATCGGGTGAGTAGAGCTTGTCGATGCAAATCTCAGCGCGGTGGGTGTTGCCCGTGACATCTGTCAGCAAATCACGAAACAGTCGGTCGACCAGCCAAGGGGCAGGCGGTTCGTCCTCTTCAGGATGGGGCACCTGCGCCATCGCGATCTCAAGCTCGTAGAGCGTGTCATGGCGGGCCTCATCAACGCGCGGGGCTTGGCTGGTTGGCCCGATGAAGAGGCCGGAGAACAAGTAGGAGAGGGACGGGTGGCGCTGCCAGTAGGTGATGATGCTTTTCAGCAGATCAGGGCGGCGCAGGAACGGGCTGTCAGGCGCTTTGGAAGCGCCAACAACGACATGGTTGCCGCCACCTGAGCCGGTGTGGCGGCCATCGACCATGTATTTGTTGGTGCCAAGGCGTGTAAGCCGTGCTTCCTCGTAGACGGCCTCGGTAATTGAAACCGCATCACGCCAGGAACTGGCCGGATGCACATTCACTTCGATCACGCCTGGGTCGGGCGCGACCTTGATGACGCTGATGCGCGGGTCGGCAGGTGGATGATAGCCCTCAATCTGGATTGGGTGGCCGGTTTCTTTGGCTGCCTCTTCGATGGCTGTGACCAGTTCCAGATAGTCTTCGACTGTCTTTGTTGGCGGCATGAAGGCGCAGAGCTTGCCGTCGCGTGGCTCAATGGTCAGTGCGGTGCGCACGTGCTGATGGGTTGGTTCGGGCGTGCCGGTTTTGGGCTCGCTGACACGAGCGCGGATGGCGTCTGGGTCGGATAGCGGTGGTTTGTCGGCAAGCGGGTCTTCCGGCTCGATGTAGGGAAAGTCTTCCGGTTCCAGGTGCGGCAGGGAGTCCAGCGGCAGGCGATAGCCAACGGGGGAATCTCCGGGCACCAGGAACAGCTGATCGCGGCGGAGGCTCCAGGCCTCTGACACCCAGCGCTGATCGGACTCCACATCATCATGGCGGGCGAGCGGCAGCACGTAGCCTGTTGGTTCAGTCAAGCCACGGTCAAACACGCGGGCAATGCGGGCGCGATCCTCGGCGCTCGCAAGCTTGGCGTTTTCGGGTGTCACATTGTCTGGCAATGCCGCTTCTTTGGAGAGCCAGGCAGCCGTGTCTTCATAGGCTGCCATGAGGTGAGCGCTGTCTGCGCCAAGGCGCTGTGCGATGAGGAGCAGGAGCGTCTTAGCCGCAACTGGACCATCTTCTTTGGCGATGGCGCTGTCTGATGTTTCACCTTCCAGTGGCTCGCGGGCAAAGAGCGAGCGGTCCTCCCAGATCAGCTTATCGTCGGCACGCCAATAGATCGCGAAGTTCCAGCGTGGGAGGCTCTCGCCAGGATACCATTTGCCCTGGCCATAATGCAGGAAGCCGCCCGGCGCGAACCGATCAGCGAGGCGATGGGTCAGTTCATCAGCAAGCTTACGCTTTGTCGGGCCGACGGCCGATGTGTTCCACTCTTCCCCTTCCAGATCGTCGATGGAAATGAAGGTTGGCTCACCGCCCATGGTGAGGCGGACATCGTCTTTTACCAGTCCGTCATCGACCTGATCGCCGACCGTTAGCAACGTTTCCCAGGCCTCGTCGGCGATGGGGGCGGTAACGCGTGGGCGCTCATCAACGCGACCAACACGCATATCGAAATGAAAGTCGACATTGGCAGCGCTTGCTACGCCCTCAATAGGGGCTGCGTTTTCATAATGTGGGGTTCCCGCCAGCGGGATGTGGCTTTCGCCGCAGAGCAGGCCAGATGTTGGGTCAAGGCCTATCCACCCAGCGCCAGGAATGTAGACCTCGGTCCAGCCGTGCAGATCGGTGAAATCATGATCGGTGCCAGCAGGCCCATCCAACGCTTTTTCATCGGGCTTTAGCTGGATCAGATAGCCGGAGGTGAAACGCGCCGCGAAGCCCAGATGGCGCAGCAAGTGCACCATCAACCAAGCTGAGTCTCGGCAGGAGCCGCGCCCTTTTTCCAATGTCTCATGCGGCGTCTGCACACCCGGCTCCATGCGAATGATATACTCAACCGCATCGCTCACCTTTTGATTCAGGCTGACCAGAAAAGTTGTTGTATTTTGAGGGCTTGCGTCGACCTCCTGCAAAAAAGAGTCAAACAGTTCACCTTGTGATTCAACGCGTGTGTAGGCCATCAGATCGTGATTCAAGCGATCACTGTAGACGACGGGGAGCTCTTCGCTTTCTGGTTCGATGAAGAAATCGAAGGGATTGATGATCGCCATGTCCGCCAGAAGATCGACCTCAATGGAAAACTCTTGCACCGGCTCGGGGAAAACAATCCGGGCAGCCCAGTTGCCGTGAGGGTCTTGCTGCCAATTGATGAAATGGCCTTCGGGCTTGATGGTCAGCGCATAGGACGGGATGCGCGAACGCGTGTGAGGCGCCGGGCGCAACCGAACCAGCTGAGGGCCGAGGGTGACCGGTCGGTCATAGGTGTAGCGCGTTGTGTGGGTAAGCGAGGCGAGCAGGGACATGAAAAGCCTTTGTGCGCAGCATAGGTGTGGCGAAGCACAGATACTCGCCAACGTTTAACCTAGAGAGCCGTTGCGGGCCCTGCCAGCGCAAAGTTGTGGCATGTCTTGCTGAGGACGTTACGGCACGCTGCATGGGAGGCATGCGACACTGGTGGTGGTGGAATCCGACGATAGCTGCCAGAAGAGAGGGCTCTCATAGTCTGGATTTCTTCGTGCCACTCGCCGGTATCGGTTTTAAGCTGCTGTCTGTGCTCGCCTTCACCTTCATGGTGACGGGCGTCAAAGTGCTGGGCGACAGCGTACCGGTAGGCCAAATCGTGTTCGCGCGCGCCTTCTTTGGACTGATCCCGCTGGCGATCATGATCCAGTACCAGCACACATGGTCATCGGCGTTGGCCACCAAACGGCCCATTGGTCACGTCGGTCGCGCGATCATTGGTGCCAGCGCTATGACGCTTTGGTTCATGGCCTTGTCTCGCCTGCCTTTGCCCGATGCGACGGCGATCAGCTTTGCGCAACCTTTGATCACAACCGCCCTTGCTGTGGTGATTTTGGGCGAGGTGGTGCGGCTCTACCGCTGGTCAGCTGTGGTCGTCGGGTTCCTGGGTGTTTTGGTGATTTTGTCGCCAAATCTGGGGTTAATCGGCGCTTTGGATGATCCTGACCGGTCGGTTGGTGCATTGCTTGCCCTTGGATCGGCAGGTTTTATGGCCTTGGCGCAGGTCTATGTGCGTCAGCTCATCAAGACGGAGTCCACCACGGCTGTGGTGTTTTATTTCTCGGCCATCACCAGCGTGTTTGCCTTGGCCACCTTGCCGTTTGGCTGGATCATGCCCGATGCAACGACCTGGGCCTTGCTGATTGGCCTTGGCCTTTTGGGTGGACTTGCTCAGATCCTCTTGACCCACAGCTTCCGTCTAGCACCGGCTTCCGTCATCGCGCCATTTGACTACACGGCCATGATCTTCGCCCTCATAGTTGGATACTTCCTGTTTGACGAGGTGCCAGGGCTTGCGGTGCTTGCTGGATCAGTGCTGGTTGTCGGGGCAGGGTTGTTTGTGATCTATCGCGAACACCAGATCGGCATTTCGCGCGAAGCGGCCTTGAAAGCACGCACGCCCAGCTGATCATCCGTTTTTGATCCGTTGGGACCCGTTATGGCCGATAAATCTCCGCGCAATGCCCAAAGCGAAGCCGAGGCGCTGGCCTTTTCCGGGCAGTTGGGCAAGACGATCCAGCGTCTGCGCAAGGCTTATAATCTGTCGCTGTCGGAGCTTTCCGAGCAGTCCGGCGTTGCCAAATCGATTATCAGCCAGATTGAGCGCAATGAGACAAACCCCACGCTAGCGACCATCTGGCGATTGTCGCAAGCCCTCGATGTTTCAATCGACCGGGTGCTTTCGGCGGCCCATGATGCTGATTTCGTTGAAGATATCCCACCCAACGATATGCCGGTTCTGACATCAGAAGATGGTAAGATGCAGCTGACCATTATCGGGTGGTCGAAAACGGTTGAGTGGCTGCAATGGTACGATGTTGCGGCTGAAACAGGTGCGGTGCTGGAATCGGAAGGGCATCAACGCGGTTCTATCGAGTGTCTGTCGGTGCTTTCTGGCACATTTGAGGTTGTTGCTGGCCAGGAAACACGTCGGGTGGAGGCTGGAGGTACAGTTCGCTATCGGTGCGACCGTCCCCACACCGTGCGGTGCTTGGAAGCTGGCACAGATGGCGCAAAAGGCCGCGCCACTATGGTCTGCATCCTCAAAGCAGCTGTGATGGAATAGTCAATATCATCGCACTGTTTGTTACAATACTTGTCTTGTCGACCAGCAAAAGCACTGCCACTCTTCTTCCCATAAGCGCCAAAAAAAGAAACGGGCGCATTAAGAGGGGTGGACTATGGGAAGGACGTCTCGAGCGTTTGCTTTAGCGTATGTGCTTGCCTTTTGTGTTTCGGGGTTAGCGACGCAAGCGCAGGCAGGTGGGTTTGCTCTGCGTGAGCAGTCTTCTTTTTACCAAGGAACATCATTCGCGGGCGCCGCGGCTGGCGCAACGCTGTCATCAATGTTTTGGAACCCGGCCGCCTTGGGCACAGTGGGTGATGGTTTCACCAATGAAGCGGTGTTCAGTTTTGTGGTGCCAACAAGCGATGTGACGGTGACCAACACTGTCGCGCCGCTTGCTATCACGCCAGGATTGCGCGGCGACATCGGTTTGGATGCGTTTATCCCAGGATCGTACGGCGCGTACCGGGTCAATGAGCGTTTGGCCCTCGGGTTTTCCGCGAATGGCCCTTTCGGTCTTGCCACCAAATTCCCAGTCAACGATCCGATCCGCAACGTTGCTGGCACAAGCGAGGTTTTCTCGCTCAATGTTGCACCAACGGTCGCGTACGAGGTTGCCGATGGGTTCACAGTCGCTCTGGGCGCACAAATTCAGTACATAGATGTGCGATACACCAGCAATTCCTTTGATTTGCGCGGGGATGATGTTGGCTTTGGCTTCACCGCTGGATTACTTTGGCGACCCCTAGAGGGGACATCGATTGGCTTGGGTTTCCGATCATCGGTGAGTAACACGCTCGAGGGCTCAGATACGGCAAACAATGTTCCGATCCGTATCGATAACTTCGACACACCTGAAATTGTCACGTTTAGCGTTGAGCAGCGCGTGACAGAGGCTTTTCGGGTCTCAGGAACCGTCGAATGGACAAACTGGAGCCGTGCCGAAACGTTTCCTGTCATTAACACCAACACCGGTGCACAGCACGTCGTGGGTGTCCCGATCAGCGTTGCCCTTGAGTACGATGACAGCTGGTACTTTGCGCTTGGCGGGGAATACGACTATTCGGACGATCTGACGCTGCGGGCTGGCATCGGCTATGAACTCTCGCCCGTCGGTGATGCGGTGCGCAGCCTTCGTTTGCCCGATGATGACCGGCTTTGGTTATCGGCAGGCCTGTCTTACACGCCACGTGATCACATCCGTTTGGATGCTGGCTACAGCTACATTCATGTCGGGGAAACGAGCATTCCCAGCACATTCGCCAGCAATGGCGGTGTGAGCGCCACAGTTGATGCCGATGTGCACATCTTCACGCTCGGTGTGAACGTTGCACTGGAAGATGGGCTCGCGGGCTTGTTCGGCCACTGACGCCTAAAAGGCTCGGCCCAGAAGCCCGCCGTCGATAAGCAGGTTCTGGCCAGTGATGTAACCAGCATGGCTTGAGCACAGGAAGGCGCAGGCGGCGCCAAACTCGTCCGCTGTGCCGAAGCGCTTGGCTGGAATAGCGGCGATGGATCCAGCTTTGGTGTCTTCCAAGCTGTTTCCTGTGCGTTTGGCTTGCGCTTCTAAGTTCCCGCGCAGCCGATCCGTGTCCATTTTGCCCGGCAGGATGTTGTTGATGGTCACATTGTGAGCGGCTGCGTTTTTGGCAACACCGGCAACAAAGGCGGTCAGGCCAGCGCGCGCGCCGGACGACACATCCAGCCCTGGGATTGGTGCGAGAACCGATGACGATGTGATGTTGACGATCCGGCCAAAGCCTCGTTCCTTCATGCCGGGCAGGGCGCGTTGGACGAGCATGATGGGCGTGATCATATTTTGCTCAACGCCGTTCATGATGGATTGGCTGTCTAAGTCTTCGAACGCCTTGAGCGGTGGACCACCATTGTTGTTGACCAGAATGTCCGGGTTGGCGCAGGCAGCGAACAGCGCATCTTGGCCTTCTTGTGTGCCAATATCCTTGGCCACGATCTTCACTTCGGGCGCACCCAGTTTTTTGAGCGCGTGTGCCTCGGAGTCCAGCTTCGCGGCGTCGCGGCCATTGATAACCAGATTGCAGCCTGCTTTGGCCAGATGTTCTGCGCATCCCAAGCCCAGTCCGCGGCTGGAGGCGCCAACAATGGCCCATTTTCCGGCGATGTGAAGGTCCATGAAATCTGTGTCTTTCGTGTTGGGTGTTTGCCCGTTGATGGCGGGTTTTACGACCTTTGGTCAAGGCGGAACGGCCATGCTGTGTCACAAAAGTGACAACAGAATCCCCCAAAGACAGCGCAGGTAGAGTGCCTACTGGTCTTGGCAATCGGAACGGCCTATGTACTGGCCAGCAGGCCCCAGACGCGCTGGGGTTTCCGCGTTGACCGCCCAACGGGCAAGAAGGGATTGCACGATGAGCAATCAACCCGGCAAGCCGGAACTCACAACAGGTTCTCAACCCCCCTCTGGTGGGCTTGGCGATGCGCCGGATGCGAAAAAGTTTCGCACGCTTTTCCTTTCTGATGTTCATCTGGGCTCGCGGGGCTGCCAGGCGCATTTGCTTCTAGATTTTATGCGCTTTCACGATGCGGACACCATCTATCTGGTCGGCGACATCGTTGATGGCTGGCGGTTGAAGAAACGCTGGCATTGGCCACAAGCGCACAATGACGTGGTGCAGAAACTTCTGCGCAAAGGCCGCAAGGGCTCGCGCATTGTCTATCTGCCGGGCAATCACGACGAGTTTCTGCGTGATTATCTTGGAATGCAGATGGGCGGTATCGAGATCGTGGATACCGCAATCCATGAAGCCGCCGATGGCCGCCGCTTTTTGGTGGTCCATGGCGACCAGTATGATGTGGTGGTGCGGCATGCCAAATGGCTCGCCTTCCTGGGCGACTGGGCCTACAATTTTGCATTGTGGACCAACATTTACGTGAACCTTGTGCGCCGCCGGATGGGCTTTGACTATTGGTCGTTGTCGGCTTGGGCGAAGAACAAGGTGAAAAATGCGGTGTCCTTTATCGGACGGTATGAGGAAACCTTGAGCCACGAGGCTGGGAAGGCTGACGTGGATGGCGTGATCTGTGGTCACATTCATCATGCGACCATGCAAGATGTTGGCGGGATCGCTTACGTCAACACAGGCGACTGGGTGGAGAGCTGTACCGCTGTCGGCGAAAACGAAGATGGGTCGTTTGAGTTGATAAAATGGACACGCCTCAGTGCCGCCGGCGAAGCGGAACTGCGGGCCGCCAAGGCCAAACCTGAAAACGTGGCCGATGACCCAGCCCAGGTGCTCGCATTCGATCCCCAGGCGTCCTCCCGCGATGATGATGACCGCTCGGCAGCAGCCTAGGCTCCTGGTTTCACCCTTGCCGCACCATGTTTGAGTTCAACGCTTCCAATCCCGCGCGCGCTTTGATCGTGTCGGATGCGTGGCATCCGCAGATCAACGGCGTGGTGCGCACCATTGAATGGATGGTGAAAGAAGCGCCGAAATTTGGCGTGGATCTCCAAGTGCTTGGCCCGGCGCGCTTTCGCACCATGGCGATGCCGAGCTATCCTGAAATCCGATTGGCTTTGGCACATCCGCGCTCGATCCGCCGCGCCATCCGAGCGGAGGAGCCACGGGCGATCCATATCGCCACAGAAGGTCCGCTGGGCACCGTTGCACGACGCTTCTGCATCAAGCATGGCCTTGGTTTCACGACCAGCTATCATACCCGGTTTCCAGAGTATTTGGCTGCGCGCCTACCAATCCCGGAAAGCTGGAGCTACGCGTACATGCGCCGCTTCCACAACGCAGCGACCGGGGTGATGGTGGCGACGCCCAGTCTGGAAGACGAGTTGCGCGGGCGAGGGTTCAACAATCTGGTGCGCTGGTCGCGGGGCGTTGATCTTGATCGCTACTATCCGCGCCCGGCGGTGGAACTGCCTTATCCTGGACCGATCTTTGTCTATGTGGGGCGCGTCGCAGTGGAGAAGAATTTGGAGGCTTTTCTTGATCTTGATCTTCCTGGCACCAAGCTCATCGTTGGTGGCGGGCCAGCGCTGGAAACGTTGAAAGCTCAATATAGTGACGCCGTGTTTGTTGGACCCAAATTAGGGGAGGAATTGGCGCAGTATTATGCAGGCAGCGATGTCTTCGTGTTCCCAAGCCTCACCGATACGTTTGGCATTGTGCTCTTGGAGGCATTGGCATCTGGGCTTCCTGTGGCAGCGTTCCCAATCACCGGTCCGATTGATGTGATCACCGACCCAAAAGTCGGTGTGCTGTCCCATGATCTGCGGGAGGCTTGCTTGGCAGCACTGACTCTCAATCGGGATGATTGTGCGGCGTTTGCGCAAAATTACAGTTGGCATGAGAGCGCCAAAGCGTTCTTTAAGCACCTCTATCCGCTCAAGGCTGATTGGAGTGTGCCGGACTATGATCACTGATACCGCGACACTGTCGCTCGACGCTATTAAGGCAGCGCAAAACCGGATTGCTGGTGAAGCGGTTGTGACGCCGCTTATCAACAATGCTTATCTTGATGAGGTTGTTGGCGGGCGTGTCTTTTTGAAATGCGAGAACCTGCAGCGCACTGGCTCTTTCAAGTTCCGTGGCGCCTACAATGCGATTGCTTCGATGAGCGCCGACGAGCGCGCCAACGGCATTGTTGCGGTTTCCTCCGGCAATCACGCTCAAGGCATCGCAGAATCTGCTCGCATGTTTGGGGTACCGGCCACCATCATCATGCCATCCAGCGCGCCAGCGATAAAAACGAAGCGTGTGCGTCGTCTCGGCGCCAAGGTTGTGCCCTATGATCGGGCTGTCGACGACCGCGACAGCTTTGCGCGCGACCTGGTTGAAGAGACCGGTGCTGAGTTCGTGCGCCCCTATGATGATGTACGTGTGATGGCCGGGCAGGGGACTGTGGGCCTGGAAACGGTTTCTCAGCTGGGCGCGCTTGGCTTGAGCGCAGATATTGGGCTCGTTTGCACAGGAGGCGGTGGTTTGTGTGCAGGTGTTTCAACCGTTTGGCGTGATGCCTTTCCTGCCATCGATATCTTTGCGGTTGAACCAGAGGGATATGACGACACGGTGCGCTCGCTCGCCAGTGGTCAGCGTGAAGCCAACATGCCTGGCGCCTCATCGATTTGCGATGCCATTTTGACCGACCGACCAGGGGAGCTGACCTTTCCAATCAATGTTGCCAACCAGGTGCGCGGACTTGCCGTTAGCGATGACGAAGTGCTGGACGCGGTGGCGTTTGCCCTGCGCGAGCTCAAGCTGGTGGTGGAGGCAGGGGGTGCAGTGAGCCTCGCTGCGCTGCTGGCAGGTAAGATTGATCTTGAAGGGCAAGTGGCGCTTGCGGTGCTGTCGGGTGGCAATGCTGATCCAGCTGTTCTGGCCCGGGCTTTGCAGCGTTAGACTGGTCTCGTGTTACGAGAAGAGGGCAATGCGCTCTTCATCTGTATAGGGCACCGGCTCTGCTGCGTCCGCCGCGGTGTTGGCCTTGTCGGCTTCGGCCTCGTTCTGGTCGTTCAGTTCAGCGGCCTGCTCTTCGGCAACGGCGGTTTCCAGCGCATTGAGGGCATCATCAAGCACGGACTCGTCGGCGTCCACTTTGTCCACCGAGAGGGTGTCAGCGTCCTCGACTGCCTCAGGTTCTGCCACTTCGCTGAACGCGTCCGCTTCATGGCCCACATCCAACTCATCAAATCCGAACTCATCGACATCAAAAATGTCTTGAGCAGCGGCACTTGTATCGGTTTGGCTTGTTAACGCGCGTGGCTCGTCGGCACCTCCAGAGCCGGTGTCGACAAACATATCGGCCGCCGCGGCATCAACGGCAAAGTCATCAGGCATGTTGACCAGCACTTTGCGATCATCACGCGGTGATTGCACCTCCGAGGCGCCGTCGCCTGCATCATCCCAAGGCCCGCGCTGGCCCATGTCCGGTCCGTCAAAGTCGAGCGCTTCAACATCAAAAATATCAGGTGGGGCCGAGGCTTTGCTCAGGGCATCATTGATCAGAGCGTCTTCTGATGGCTTTCGCAGGATTTCAGCATCGTGGAGTTCCACGACAACCTCATCGGTGATGATGTCAACATCATCGGATGCTTTCTCATCCTCGTCCTTGATGCTGTCCGTGGCAGCGTCGGCGCTCTCGATGTCAGAGATTGGATCGGGCTCCGCCAGTTGCTCTGGCTCGGCTTGGGTGTCCGGCTCTGCTTGGGCATCCGGCTCGGCCTGGACGTCAAAGACGTCTGGCGCTGGGGTGTCAAACTCAATCTCGTCGGCTGCTTCTGCAACTTCGGAGCTTTCATCAACGACCGCGCCAGCGTCGAAGGCTTCTGCCTCAGATTCTTCTGTGGCCGCTGCGTTGTTTGCCTCAACAGCTTCGCCACCAAACAGGGCGTCCACATCGTCTTGCTCAATACCTTCGCCTTCAAGCCCGGGGCCATGCAGCAAGTGCGCATCGGCGCGTTTATCGCCCTCTTGATAGGCTTCAGAGGCTTCTATTTCAGTGTTAGGCTCGGAGGAAGCGGATGCTTTTGGCGCGCTTTGATCTGCGGTGTCCTGCGAGGACAAGCCGAGAATTTCCATCATCGCCGAAACGCGTTTTTCGACGTAGCCAACCAAACGCACGACCTTGCTTGAGCGTTGGCCTGTTAAATCCTGGAAGGAGCAGGCTGTGTAGACATCGATGATTTTGCTTTCGATGATGTCGCACTGCGTTTCATTGGCCCCCTCTTCACGCAGGGTCCAAAGCACTTCCTGGATCTTTTCAGCTGCCTCCAGAATTTCGCCGGTCGCCGTCTCGGTTTGGGTGACAATGGCCTCAAGCTCTTCGGTGGCTGAGTTGAAATGATCTTTGTCGTCGCCTTGACCACCAAGCTCTTGTACTTCGCGCTTTACCTGGGTGATGGCTTCAGCCAGATCAATCACATTGTGGCTGATAAGCGCGACAGATGTGTCGCCGCCGGTGTCGGCGGAGCTGATGCGATCTTCCAAGCGTTCCAGCGCGTTGAGGACGGTTTGCGTGTCGGTGTTGCGGTTGCGACGTGCGTATTCTTTTAGGAACCAGCGGCCGCGCTCGGTTTCCATCACAGCATCGGCGATGGCCTCATAGTCAGCTTCACTGATCGGTGCGTTGGCAGACACCGTTGTGCTTGCGCTTGATTCAGGCATACCATTGGTGGAGGCCACGCGTGCGTCGCCTTCATCACCATCTTGACTCATGGTCGCCAGCGGCGTTTCGCTCATGGTCTGTCCCGTGGCCCCAAAGACCCTGCGATGCAGCGTGACAGCTGCACTGCAGAATCTACCCCCATTCAATCGCCGGTACGAGCCCTCGTCACGGCGGTTCACGTTCCTTTTGTCTGCCCAAACCGATCAAGGTTCCGCGCCCAAACCAGCGAATCGGAGCCTTGCCCTCACAGTGTAAGGTCTCACTTCGTGCAGCCACTAGCCCCCATTGCAACCCAAGCTGGTCACCAAAGGGTTACCGTCGCGGCTTTGTTCGCAGCTTATTTCGCTGGATTCGGTGTCTTTTTGCCGTTTTTTCCCGTCTGGCTGGACTGGTTGGGTTTTTCGGCAGGCTGGATCGCCGTTTTGGTGTCGGTGCCTCTGATCGTTCGTGTTGTGACGACGAGTGCAGTTACAGATCGCGCCGAGCGCTTCGACGATCCGCGAAAGCCGCTTCTTGGCCTGTCGATTGCCGCAACGTTGGTGTTTTCGCTGTTGCCGCTGGCGACGCTTGTTCCCTCGCTTTCTGGTCTTTTTTCAACACCCTGGATGATCCTGGTGGTCGTTGCGATTATGGCCGTTGGATGGAATGCGTTGCTGCCGCTTAGCGATGCCTTGGGTATTCAACTGTCGCGGCAGTCTGGTGTTGATTATGGCCGTGTGCGCGTTTGGGGTTCGATTGCTTTCGTTGCAGCCAGCTTTGCTGCTGGGGCGGTTATTGAGCGTTACGGCAATGGAACCATTCCGTGGATGGTGCTCGCGACATTTGCTGCGATTGTGCTGGTGTGCGCTTCTCTACCGTCCAGTTTTGTGCAACCTAAAATAGAAAATCCGACAGCAAAAAACGCCGGAACCTCGCCAAAACTGCGCTCAGGCTGGGTGTTTTTTCTGCGCCGTAAGGGAGCGATGAGTGTTTTCATCGGTGCCGGGTTGATGCAGGCAAGTCATGCTTTGCTGTACGGGTTCGGCAGCCTGTCATGGGCATCGCAGGGGTTTTCAGAAACCGCTATTGGGCTGCTTTGGGCATTCAGTGTGGTGTGCGAGATCATTTTGTTTGCGATCTCTGCGCCGATCATTGCCAAGCTCGGTGCGCGGGGCTTGCTTATCCTTGGAGGCATCGGTGCGACGGTGAGATGGGTGATTTTTGCCTTCTCACCCGATTTGGCGTTCACGGCTGCCTTGCAGATCCTACACGGGTTCTCCTTCGGCATGACCCATTTGGCGCTGATCAGCTATATTCAAAGGCGGGCGCGTCCCCGTGAATTGCGCGCCGCTCAAGGCGTGTACGGCGTTGTCTCCGGTGCGTTGATGGCAGTGGCAACTCTGTCAGCTGGGCCGCTATATGAGGCTTTCGGCGCGATGGCGTATCTTGTGATGGGGGCAATGACAGCGCTTGGCGTTGTCGTTATCTTCATCGACCGGTTGCGGATACCAGGTGGTGTCGTCCCTCAACCCAAATGCTAGGCGCTGGTCGCCTAGCCCCACAAGGCATGGCTTGGTGGCTGTAAGATGCTGCCGTTGAACTGAAGGGCCGGGTCGCGGTCTTCGGCCAGCAACAAAGGCGCATCGAGATCAACATAGTCGGCATCATGGGCCAGCAGCGTGCCCGGGGCCATGGCGAGCGATGATCCCATCATGCAGCCGACGAAAATGCCAAGACCAGCAGCTTTGGCCTCGGCTTTCAGTGCTAGTGCTTCGGTCAGACCGCCGGTTTTGTCGAGCTTGATGTTGATGACATCGTAGAGCCTGGCCAGGTGGGACAAACCTTCTCGGTCATGCGCGCTTTCGTCGGCGCAGATTGGAACGGTATGTGGACGGTCGGCAAGGATAGCGTCTTTGCCTGCCGGTAGGGGTTGTTCAACCAGCGCAATTCCGAGCTCTGCTGCCAGATCCATCCAGGTCCAGAGGTTTTCTGGCGCCCAGGCCTCGTTGGCGTCAACGATCACTTTCGCATCACCGGCATGGCCGCAGACCGCACGCATGCGGTCAGGATCACCATCGCCACCAAGCTTGACCTTCAACAGAGGGCGGTTGCGATGGTCGTACGCCACGCGTGCCATCTCATCAGGCGTATCAAGGCTGATGGTGTAGGCGGTTTCGAGCGGCTGAACAGCAGGCACTCGGGCCAATTCATGAACGGGCTTGCCAGTGCGCTTGGCCTCCAAGTCCCATAGGGCGCAGTCCACCGCATTGCGCGCGGCACCGGCGGGAAGCAGCTCCTGGAGGGCTTCGCGGGTGAGGCCCTGCTCAAGTCTGTCGCGAAGGGCTTCAATTTGCGCCGTGACGCTCTCAACGCTCTCGTCGTAGCGTGCATAGGGTGTGCACTCGCCCCGCCCAACATGCTCACCATCTTTCAGCGTGACGGTGACCACATGCGCGTGGGTGCGCGACCCTCGTGCAATCGAGAACAGCCCACGGATGCGAAATGCATCATCATCAATATGGAGGGATATCATGGTGTTGGCGTCATATCCTGAAGAGGTGCGATGAGGCTTTCAACACCGAAACGCACCGGGTCTGTGGCCGGCAAACCATGCGCGTCAGAGAGTTCGCTGAGGAGTGCTTTGGCTGCTGCTCCATCAAGTGCAGCGGTGTTCACCGCCAGGCCGGTGCAACGGATAGTTGGATTGGTGAGTTTGCCCATGGCGATTGTCGCCTCGATCACCTCTTGGATGCTGGGCAAAGGTGTTGTCACGCCGCGCATGGTTGTGCGGGTTGGCTCATGACACACGATAAAAGCGTCGGGTTGCGAACCGTGTAACAGGCCAAGCGACACGCCGGCGAAAGATGGGTGAAACAGCGAGCCCTGACCTTCAATGACATCCCAATGATCGGCATCGTTGGCCGGAGAAATCCACTCCGCAGCGCCTGAAATAAAGTCGGCCACGACCGAATCGATGGCCAATCCACGCCCTGAGATAAGCACGCCGGTTTGGCCGGTGGCGCGAAAACTGGCTTTCATCCCTTTCGCGCTCATCCCCTGCTCTAGAGCAAGGGCGGTGTATTTCTTACCCACTGAGCAATCGGTACCAACGGCGAGAACCCGCATGCCACTACGCTTTGTACCTTTGCCGGTGGCAAGGTCTTGTTCCACATGGCGGACATTGTGGAGTGTCGCGCCTTTGGCGGCGGCTGCCTGGGCAATGGCAGGGACGTCTTGCAAACGGGCATGCAGACCGCTGGCAATATCAAGCCCCGCATGAATGGCTTCCACGATGCTAGTCACCCAATGATCTGGTAGAACGCCGCCAGCGTTTACCGCGCCGATGACCATGGTTTTCGCCCCATTTTCAACACCTTGGGCGATATTCATGTCTTGCAGGCCCGTGTCGGCTTGGCATCCTTCCAAGCGCACTTGGCCGACACACCAGTCGCGGCGCCAATCCACAACGCCGGTTGCGGTTTTTGCCGCGAGTGCATCAGGCACATCGCCAAGAAAAAGAAGGTAGGGTTTTTGCAGTTCAGCCATAAAGTCGCGCCCGCACAAATGTTACAAAAGGAGAAGGACATCCTCACGTCGCATATTTTGTCACGGTGCGAAATGGGCTTTGCGCATAGCGGTTCTGCGTGGCACTTATAGGCCCTTGTTTGAGTGATCTGGCAGCCTTTGCGTGACAGCAACCGACGCCCTTTGGTCTGGGCCCCCAACCGATGTTCCTTTTGCCAAGCGTGGCGGTGATGCTCCGCGTGCAGCTGAAGTGTTGCGTGATGGTAATGGCCTATCCGTTCATGGTGATTGGATCAGGCCGTGCGTGCGCACCGTGCTGATGGATGCCGGTTTTGCAAACGCTGCGCAGTGGGCCGATGAACACTCCACGGACGCGCCAATCAAAGTCGATGCGTCCGGTCTCGGTCAGTTGGACACATTGGGATGCTTGGCGCTTGCAGACCTTGAAAAAGAGCTTGCTGCATCAGGCCAGTCCGTTGAGCTGGTTAATCTGTCCGCCGATAAGCGCGACCTCTATGAGGTCGTGCGCGAGCGAGCAGATGTTCGCCGTCCTGATAGCCCGCGTTTTGGTCTGGATGCTGCCGTTGCCGCCTTTGGGCGTGGTGTTGCCGCTACATGGGATGATATGCTCGGCGTTGTGGGCATGCTCGGCTTGGTGTTGAGCTCCGTTGGGCAGACTCTGATCAATCCTTCTCGCTGGCGGTTCAATGCGTTTGTAACGCAGCTTGATAAAAGCGCGTTTCGCGCCGTGCCAATCATTCTGCTCATTCAGTTTGTTATTGGCGGGATTGTCGCTCAGCAGAGCGCCTACCAGTTGCGTTTCTTCGGTGCGGAGATTTTCACGGTCAATCTGGTGGCCATTTTGGTGCTGCGTGAGATGGGTGTGCTGATATCGGCCATTATGGTCGCCGGTCGCACAGGGTCTGCCTACACCGCCGAAATTGGCGCGATGCGTATGCGCGAAGAGGTCGATGCCATGCGGGTCATCGGTCTTGATCCGGTGGATGTGTTGGTGGTGCCGCGCATCATGGGCCTGGTCGTGGCCCTGCCGCTGCTTACCATCATTGCCAATGCCGCCGCGCTTCTTGGTGGCATGCTAACCCTTTGGGCTTACTCGGGAATCAGCCCAGTGGTATTCATTGACCGGATGCATGACAGCGTTCTGGTTGAGACGGTCATGGTCGGTCTTATCAAGGCGCCGTTTATGGCGCTGGCTATTGGCTGCATTGCCTGTATGGAGGGTTTCCGGGTGAGCGGAAGCACTGAGTCGCTGGGTCGACGGGTGACGGCGGCGGTGGTGAAATCCATTTTCGCAGTCATCGTGCTTGATGGTGTTTTTGCCATCTATTTCGCCTCGGTAAACTATTAGAGGCTGGTATGGCAGTGCACGATATTCAGAACACGGCATCAACGCGCGAGTCGATTATCGACGTGCGCGGACTTGAGGTCGGGTTTGGCGATGTGACGGTGCTCAAAGACCTTGATCTCACGGTCTATCGCGGAGAGATTTTGGGGTTTGTTGGCGCGTCCGGTACCGGCAAGTCGGTGTTGTTGCGCGCTATTTTGGGTCTCAACCAAAAGCGAGCTGGCACAATCGATGTGTTTGGCGAGCCCTATTCGCAGATGGATGAACGCGAGCGGGTGCATGTGGAAGAACGATTGGGTGTTCTGTTCCAACATGGCGCGCTTTTTTCTGCGCTTAATGTCATCCAAAACGTCCAGGTGCCGATGCGAGAGCACTGGCGTCTTGATAAGCCGATGATGGACCGGTTGGCAGCGGTGAAGCTTTCCATGGTCGGGTTGCCGGAAGATGCTGCACTCAAGGCGCCATCTGAGCTTTCAGGTGGGATGATCAAACGTGCAGCGCTTGCGCGTGCTTTGGCTCTGGACCCAGATGTCGTCTTTCTCGATGAGCCGACCTCGGGCCTAGATCCGCTCGGCGCAGCTGCGTTCGACGAGTTGATTTCGGATCTGCGCTCCGCCCTTGGTCTGACCGTTTTTATGGTGACACATGATCTCGATAGCCTCTTCTCCGTTTGCGACCGGGTGGCGGTTCTTGGCAACCAAAAGGTGCTGACTGTTGGGCCAGTTGAAGAGGTGCGCCGGTTTGATCACCCATGGGTACAGGACTATTTCAACACCGGCCGCGCGGTGGGTAGAGGCTCTCCGGCCGCTACTCGGTTGGAATAGGGCAGCAATGCGCAGTCAAAATGCAACGGTTGGTCGAAAAGTGCAGCGTTTCCAGCGTCAAAGCTGTGATGACGCTTTGCTCGCTTTGGTTGCCACGGTAAGGCCCTAATTCATGGAAACTCGAGCCAACCATATTGTGATCGGCCTGTTTGCCTTGGCAGTTATCGCTGCGGGCATGGCGTTCATCTATTGGGTCGCCGAAATTGGCGGTCAGGACAACACCGCTGAGGTGATTTTTCAGTTCAACGGGCCCGTAAACGGCCTCAGCGCTGGCAGCCCTGTGCTCTTCAACGGCATCCAGGTTGGTGAAGTGCGCACCCTGTCACTCAACCCAAACAACCCGCAGGAAGCGCTCGCGCTTGCGGTTGTGGAAGGCGACACACCCATTCGCTCTGATACCGACGCATCTTTGGGCATCACCGGCATCACCGGTACCGCTTTTGTTGCTTTGCGCGGTGGGTCGATGGATGAACCCGCTGTTCTTGACCCCACCACACCGGTGATCATCGAGGCGCAGGTCTCAGCGGTCCAGGATTTGATTGATGGTGCGCGCAACGTTCTTGGCCGTGCTGATGATGCCATGCAGACGATTGAGAACTTTCTTCTCGTCAACGAGCCGTTCCTGACCCAGACCATCGCTGACATCAACGAAGTCACCAGTGCGGTGGCCTCACAGTCTGACAACATCGAACTGCTGATGGAGGGCGTTGGGTCGATTGCCAGCGAGATATCGGGGCTTTCCGGTCGATTGGAAGGGATTATCTCCGGCTCAGAACAATTGATCGCAGCGGTTGATCCGGAAAGCGTGAGCGAAGTGGTCGAGAATGTGCGCGTTGCCTCCACCGAGTTTCGTGGCATTGGCGAAGATGCGCGCACCTTAATGGCTCGCGGCGAGGTTGTTTTCGACAATTTGGAAGCCTCATCCGGCACGCTGGTTGAGACGCTCGATACAGTTCAAGCTGTGGTGGAAGCCGTTGATCCGGCAGTCATTTCCCAGTCGGTGGCGGATGTGCGTGCGTTCACTGCGCAGTTGCCCGAAGCAGGAGAACGCGTTGACGCAGTGCTGGCCGGTGCCCAAGAGGCAACGGAGAGTGTCACGGCCTTCACCTCAAGCTTGGAAGACAATGCTGAGCAAGTGGATGCGATTTTTGAAGACGCGGTGGTGATCGCCGATCGGCTTGAGGTTGCCTCACGACGGATCGATGGACTTCTGGCCTCTGTTGATGGGTTGCTGGGTGAAGACGAAACCCAAGGCTTGATCGCCGATGCACGCGAAGCGGCGCGGGCCTTGCGCAATGTCGCTGTCTCATTTGAAGGCCGTTCGGATGAAATCGCAGCTGGATTGGCACGCTTTACCGGCCCTGGCTTGCGTGATGCTGAGGCTTTGATCGGCGATGGGCGCCGTGTTCTGAACCGGTTGGAGCGTGTGGTGACGTCGATTGAGCGTAACCCGCAGCAATTCATTTTTGGTGGTGATCGTGCCCCTGAATACTCGCCGCAAAGGCGGTGAGGCGATGATTGATAGACAAATCAAGGCTGTAGTAGGCTGGTGCGCCAAGCTGGGACGTGTGAGTAGAGTGCTATGAGCAATGTAGGGCGTAAAATCGGGGGCAAGCGGCTGCCATTGATTGGCAGTGTTTGTGCTGCCTTACTGCTGGCTGGATGTTCCACACTGGGCCTGGAGGCCGCGCCACGTATCTATGACTTGCGCGCTCCAGCCTCCATTGATGTTGGCAACAGCCGCACCAGCCGCCAGCTTTTGGTAGCTGAGCCTGCGGCGGTTCGTTTTTACGCCACAGACCGGATTGTGGTGCGCGACAGTGCTGCCACTCTTGCCTATTTCCCCGGCGCCTCCTGGTCGGATGCTTTGCCAGACTTGCTTCAGGCCCGCTTTGCCGAGGCCATTGAGCGGACTGGCCGCGCGCGCGCCGTGGGGCGTCCAGGGCAGGGACTCCTGATCGATATCCGTCTGGTGCCTGAAATTCGCTCGTTTGAGATCGCGATCGCCGATGGCGGTCAAGCCAATGCTGTGATCGATATCGCGCTAAAAATCATGAACGATGCCAATGGCCGCATTCTGGCTGGCCAGACATTTGCTGCCACGGTGCCCGCAGCCAGCGATGGCGTTGAGGATGGCGTTGAGGCGCTGAACACAGCGCTCGATGCGCTCTTGCGTGAGATGGTGGTTTTCGTTCTCGACGCGGTTTGAGGCGACCTCTTCTTTTAGCCCCTCTAAGACAATAGAAAAAGCCGTCGGCCAGGGTTCTGGTCGACGGCTTTCTTGTTTTTTGTTTGTCGCAGTTTTAGCTGCCGAAGCGACCCAAGGCCTGACCAAGAACCGTGTAAAGGCGGCCCTGATCGGACATCAACAGGGTGCGGGTTTCTGACCGGCTTGCGCGCCGTGATGCCATCTCACGCAGTGTCGCTTCAAACGATGTCAGGTGCTCCTGCGCAGCATTGCGCAGATCGGTATCGCGGCCAATCTGGCGACGGATATCGTCAAAAACCTGCTGACCGTTCAACGTATAGATGCGACGAGAGAAGCTCGCTTTGTTGCCTGACAGGTAGCTGTCCCACTGTTGCGCGTAGGCACGCTCGTCCAACGCATCGGCAAGCTGATCGTGGATCTCTTGCAGTGGACCATCCTTGCCTTCGTCGCTTGAAGCGCGGCGCAGCAGGTCGCTGATCCAACCACCTGATGGTGCATCACCATTGTTGTTGGATGCTGGTGCCGGTGTTGCAGGAGGTGCAACGGCAGGGGAGACCGCTTGGCGGACATCTTCCATGCTGCGGGCGATGTCATCGTCCACGCGCTGATCCTCCAGGCTTATGGCACTGGGGGCTTCTGCAAGCTGTGCGCTACCCCGTGAGGAGGCGATGGCAGGCGCTGGAGCAGGGGCCTGAAGCTGACGGGAGGACGCATCACGGGCATTGCCTTCGTCAGACACCAAGCTGGAGAGCTCTTTGAGTGCTGCCACCTGCTCATTGACCACCTGACGGAGCGCCGATGCACTTTCGCGGGCCTCTTCGGGCAGTTCAAAGACGCCTCGACGGATGTCGGCACGGGTCGTGGCCAGTTCAGAGCTCAGATCGCTCGTCATGCGGCGCATATCTTCGATGGAAGAATGGAACGCTGAGACAGCGGTTTCCAAACCACCTTGAAGCTCGCGCGCAACCTCTTCCTGAGTGGTCCGCACGATGTCGCTGGCCTTGGCGCTCTCACTGCTGGCTGTTTCGCGCAGATTGTTGAACTGCGCGATCACGCCTTTGGCGGCGTCATCGGCCGCCAAAGAAAGAGCCGAGGCGAGGGCGGCTGCGCGTTCCTCAGCATCGATAAGTGTTGATGCCAAGCGCTCTGAGGTCAGCTGCAGAGCCTGCTCAGCACGGTTGGTGCGGTCAGCGATGTTTTCGCTGATCGTGTCCATCTGGGTGACCTGTGTTCCAACAGAACCTTCCAGTTTCTCGGTCGTGCGCAAGATGGCCTGTGAGGCACCCGAAAGCGAGCGACCATGGACATCGAAGCGATCAGACAGGTCAACGATGGAGCTCAAAACCTCAGTTGAGATGCCGCTGAGGGCTTCAAGCTGCTTTTCAAGCGCGTCTGAGGTTGTCGCCGTGTCGTTGCTAATGGATTGAACAGAGGTGCTGAAGCGAGCGATCTTCTCTTGAAGAACCTCACCCATCGACCCGAGTGTGACAGCGGACTTGTTGAGCAGTTCCTCAATGGAGCTGTTCACCGACCCAATCTGGCCGGTCAGTTCCTGCAGATCCTGGTTCAGCAGGTTGCGTGCACGGGCAAGGTTAGAGGAGGCGTCGCGTGTGCGCTCTTCCAGCGTTGTGTCCATAAGCTGGGTTGCCGCTTCAACTGACTGGTTGAAAGCGCTGGTGCGTGTATCGAGGGCACCGAGCAGCGAGTGACCGCGGCTGTTGAGCACCGTTTCGATGGACTCGGTTGCTGCCGTGATGCTTGCACTGAGAGTGGAAGCCCGGTCGTCAAGAACACCAGACAGCTCTTTGGAGCGGCTGTCGAGAACGGTGCCGAGTTGGTTGGTGGCCGATTGCAGGCTTTGTGCCAGTGTATCGGTCTGGCCAGCAAGCGTGTCGACCATCTCGCGTTCGCGTTCTTCAACGCTGCTCTGCAAGGACTGTGTTGCCGAATGGATGGAGCGAGCAAACTCGCTCGTCCGGCTTTCCAAGGCACCAACAAGGGCTTGGCCACGGTCGTCGAGAATGGATTCCATCGCCGTTGTTTGACCTGCAAGGGCCTCTCGCAGCGCATCGGCGCGCTCAGCCAGTTGTTGGCTGGCTGTGATGGTTTCATCGTGCGCCGCCGAGCGAACATTGGCCGCGGCAGCCACCAAGGCATTGGTGGCCGAGCCGACCTGAACCTCAAAGCCTTCAAGGGCGCTGGTTGCTTCGCTGCTTAGCGTCTCACCGAAGCTGTTGGCACGATCCGACACCATCGCTTCGAGAGCATCGCCCTGCGCTTTGATGGTTTGAGAAACTTCCATAACCCGGTCGCCAAGCAACTGATTGATGTCAGCCACGCGGCCAGCCATCAGATCGGTGAGGTTGTTGGTCTGCTCATTGACGGTCTCACCAACGGCTTCGATGCGGGCTGTGATCGCGCGCTCGATATCATCACGACCGCTGACAAAGGCCTGCGCCACTTCGCGGGTGCGTTCGATAAGTGTCTCGGAGATTTCGCGGCCACGGTTGGAAAGGGCGCCATCGAGCTGATCGGCTCGCTCCACGAACGTAGTGGTTGCGTCTTCAATGCGCTGGTTGACCTTGACGTCGAAGGCCGAAAGGCGCTCGTCCACGGTGGTTTCAAGCTGAACTGTGCGCATCTGAAGGGCGCTCGACAGGCTTTCAATCTGCTCACGCAATTGATTGTCGATCGCTTCAGCACGCGTGGTCAGGTCACCACCAACGGCGCTCATAGCATCTGTGAGGCCCTGAGTGCGGTTGTCGATGGTGCTGACAAGGTTCGATGTTGCTTGATCCACCTGCGTTGCCAGGCTGGAGGTGGTGCCTTCAACGCGGTTCACAAGGTTGGTGGTTGTCTCATTGACATGGCTTGCCAGGTTGGTGGCAGCTTGATCGATGCGACCAGTGATACCGCTTGAGGTTTCCTCAACCTGGTTGGTGAGGTTGGTCGTGCTCTCATCAACGCGGATGACGAGGCCGATGGCGGTCTGGTCGACACGGTTGACCAGCCCTGTTGCGGTTTTTTCAAGCTGCTCAACAAAGCCGTCAGCGGTATCCACCACACGGTTGTTGAGTTCGCCGGCAATGCCAATAATCCGCTCTTCGGTGCTGCCAGTAACCTCTTGAAGCGACTGCATCAGCGTGTCCGAGCGCTCATTAAGGGCGTCGATCAGGCCAGTGGTGCGGCTGTCCATGGCTTCCAGATAGCCGGTGGTATCAGTGCTGATGCGCTCGACCAGCGTATCGGAGAGCGCATTCATCCGGCTCTCAACGCCCGAGTTGGCTTCGGTCAAAACGCTCATGAACCGCTGTGTGCGGTCGTTCAGCGTTTCCAGATATTCGCGCGTGGAGGTGTTGATGTGCTCGGAGATAACGGCCGAGCGCTCACCCAACACCGCGCTGGCTTCAGCGGCTGCACGGTCGATGCTCTCCTCAAGTGCGGTGCGCTGGTTGAGGAAGGAGGCCTCGATGGCACCAGAACGGTCCGCCAGTGCCAGATCAATGGACTGAGCTTTGTCGTCCAGCAGCGCGCGGATGGCGTGCGCGCGGGTTTGCATCTGCTCATCCAGAGCAACGGTGCGGTCATCCAGGGCAGAAACCAGCGCGTCGCTGTCTGATTTGAGAATGTTTGCATATTCTTCAGCGCGTTGCGTGAAGGCCAGGCCAAGGTTTTCACCTTGCTCCAGAACGATCTGCACGACGCGTTCACCAACGGCCTGCACATTGTCGGTCAGGTTGCCAGTGCCTGATTTGATGAGGTCTTCAACCGCGTCACGGCCCTGGGCCATGCGCATATCGACCAGATCGAGATCACGCATAATGCTCGACTGGATGGTTGCGCTGGTGTCGTCGGCGGTTTTCCGCAGCTCTTCCAGTTTCGCGTCAACGGAGGAGATAAGAGATTGAGCGGAAAGCTCAAATCCGTCGCGCAGTTCAACACCGCGCTCCACAACGGCATCATGCAAACGCTCGGCGGATGCCTCCATGCGCTGGGCGAGGGCGCCACCTTGTTCGGTGATGCTGTCAGAGATTTGTGTTCCCGCATCATCCAGCTTGGCGGTGATGGCCGTGCCACGCAACTCCATGTCGATGAGCAACGAGTCCGCAGTTGTCTTGAGCGTCGTTGTGACGTCTTCGGCACGCGCGGCAAAGTTCTCGGTCACCGAGTGGCTGGTTTCTTCCAGTTCGCGCGTCACATTGCTGCCGCGCTGTTCAAACTCGCTCACAATAGCATTGGTCGTGTCTGCCAGATCGGCGGAAATTGTGGCCGAGCGATCTTTGAGAACAGTATCAACTTCTGCTGATTTTTCAGTGATTTCGCGGACAATGTCGCCGCCGATGATGGCCAACTTGTCGCTGACATCAAGCCCGGTTGAGGACAGCTGTTCCACCAAGCGATCACCGTGCGACTGCAGGGTGTCACTCATGGTTTCACCGGCCTGTGACAGGGCATTTGTGATTTGCGAGGCTTTGTCGGCCAGACTGTGTGCAACGGTTGCGCCGGTTTCAGCCAATGATTGGGTCAGGGCGTCGGATGCGGTGAGCAGATCAGCGTTCAAACGATCGTGTGAGGAGGAGATCGCTTCGCGAACTTTCTCGGCGTTGAGAAGAATGTCCTGACGCTCGCTGGTCAGTTGGCCCAAAAGCGTGCGCAGTTTGGTTTCGTTGTCAGAGTAGGCCCGTTCCAGATTGGAAACCTCGCCTTGAACCATCGATTCAAGTTCGCCAGCACGGGCGAGGGCCCGTTCCACGCCGTCGCCCATGGCTGCGACTTCGCGGCGGATGGCTTGGCTGACCGACAACACTTGCTCTTTGGCCAGTTCATCAGGCTGCGCGATCCGCATTGTGACGTTGGCCATGGACTTGGCAACGATGCGCATTTCCGCCGCTCGGTACACCATGAAGGCGATGGTGAAGAACAGCAGAACGGGTGCAAGTGCGGCGACCGTGTAGGCGATGAACCCTGGTGAGGTCAGGGTTGTTCCGTCAGAGAACAGGCCGCCAAAGCTTGTGCCGAACACCGATGGCGCAAGTGCTAGGGCGATGCCAACCCACAAGGCGCTGGCGATGGTGGCAAACAGGTAGGGCGTGTTGGCTGGGCGGCGTTGCAGCTCATAGACAAGCGCGCTGGTGGCACGGCGGTCGTCATTGGCAGGTGCGCGACGTTCGCGCAGGCGTTGATCTTCGGCGCGCTCGCGAGCCGATGGCACATCTTCCTGGGCTGGCGGCGTAGCCAGCGGGTCACCAAGAACATCGTCAGCGCGCGGCATAACGGCCGAGCCTTTGTTGGAAGATGCTTTGGTCGATTCTTGATCCTTATCGTCCGCAGAACCGTCAAAGCCGTCGTCTGCAAAGTCGATGGCCAAGGCCTCTTCGACTGCATCGAGCGCTGCTTTGTTCGCTTCGGAAGGTTTCTTCGCCATTGATACGCCTCACGCTTTTTGGGCATTCCTTTGTCCGTTCGCACCCAATGCCGGGCGCACGGACAGCCACACTTGCCCACAATTGAGCGGACAAACTATTCCTTTGACCGTTCAAATTGAAGACACTTGCGTCGCTTTGTTAGCAATTTGTTCATCATAGTTAATGTCGCCGGATTTAGGACAGGAGCCCATCTGGCCGTTAACGCCGATGAAAGGGCGATGGCATTAGGTTGACGTTCGGATTGGGTACGGGCTGGCAAGCAATGCGTGTCAGACAAGGGACAAGATGATGGGCGCACAACAGGTGCCACAGCCAATTGGAGTTGGCGGACAAACCGCGGATGGAGATCTGGGCCAGTCGGCGAAGCTTCTCGATTTGGTTCACTTGAGCTGCCAGACTTTTGGCGATGCGGACCTTGAGCGCGACGTCTTGCGCCTCTTCCTTGATCAAGCTGAGAGCACAGGGCGTGCCTTGCGGGCCACATCCAGCGCGGTTGAGCGTGGCCGTCTATATCACTTGGTGAAGGGCAGTGCGCGCGGTGTTGGCGCGTTCCAACTGGCGGCTTTGGCGCAGGCTGGCGAAAATCAGCCGCATGATGATGCGAACCTTGCTGGCACACTCAGCGCTATTGAAGCCGTTTCAAACCGTGTAAGCGAGCTTTTGGCCTCTTAACGGCTTGGTCCTGCGACATTGCAACCTAAATGAACCTGCTGTTGAAGCTATTGTTGCGCTTCACAAGGTAAGGTGCCCTTTGCTAGGAGGCGCCATCTTCTTGCGCCTGAGTGAACGCTCAACAGGTGCGGCGCCCACGGACAGGCAGGTTTATGATCAAAATTACATTCATCGAACACAATGGAACGCAGCACGAGGTTGAGGCTCAAGAAGGCTCAACCGTGATGGAGGCTGCTGTAATGAACGGAGTGCCCGGCATTGAAGCGAGCTGCGGCGGAGCCTGCGCTTGCGCGACCTGTCATGTTTACGTCGATCCCGCTTGGAAAGAGACAACGGGCAGTCCTGAAGTCATGGAAGAGGACATGTTGGACCTCGCCTATGAGATCCGCGATGAAAGCCGTTTGTCGTGCCAATTGCGCGTGACGCCTGCTTTCAACGGCCTTGTCGTGCGCGTACCAGAGTTCCAAGCTTAAGCACTTTTTTCCCCTGAACGCATGGGGCATTGGATGTTCATGGGTCTGAAACACGGGTGGCTCGGCAAAGCTCGGGCACCCGTGCATTCTGCCGTTTTTTTGCCTAATCCGACCCCTAGCGGCGGTCGCCTGCTGAGCTTACCCCACCGGTTTTCGCCAGGATGTCTTGATGGCAACGTCGGTTCAGCGCATTGTTGCTGAGGATACACGTCTCGTTTACCAACGCACGATGTCCTCATCGAACCCGCAAACGAAACTGGGTGTTTTTTGACCGCTGTTCTTTCATCCTTTCGCTTGCGCCATTGCATGGCCGTTTTAGTGGCGCTGTGCACCGGGTTTTGGGCGGGTGGTACGGGCTATGCCGGGCCTGCCGAGGTGAGTTTTTTGCAGACCTTGGAAGGGCGCTGGACTGGGCAAGGCCGAGCAGCCACCACACGCGGTGAAACGCCAGTGATCTGTGAGGTGGAAAGCCAGATGCAGGCGGCTGCGCGCATTTCGTTCCGCGCAGACTGTCGAACTCAAGGTCAGTCCGGTAGCATCGGCATGTCGCTCTATTTCAGCGATATGACCCAGCAGTTTCACGGAGAGCTCACCAGCCCGCTCAATTACATCAGTGGCGGACTAAATGGCCGTCTGTCGCGTGGCGACTTGTTTTTGCGCCTATCGGCCGACGATGGTTCGGAAGGCCGGCTCCTTCTGGTCGCGCAAAGTTCCAATCAGGTTCGGCTTCTGGTGACCACGATTGTTGATGGCGCCAACATCACTGTGTTCGACCTGCCTTTGGCCCGCACCGGTTAGCCGTCGGTTTTCTTATCGTTTGATCCGCCAAGCCCGGCGATGCCTTTGGTAACTTCGCTCAAGGTCGGCCCATTGCCTGCTATGTGCGGCATGGGCCGTGTAACAGCGATGGCAGCGATGCCAACACGTGCGGTGAGCAGCCCATTGATCACACCTTCACCAAGGCGCGTGGAAAGCCGTGCCGCAAGTGAGTGACCCAAAACTTGCGAAACAAGTCCCTCCGTTGCCGCAATGCCGCCGGTAATGGCCAGATGGGCCATCATATGACGCCCAAGCTTCAGTGCGCCAAGCAGGCCTGGTCGGGCGCCATAGAGCTGGGCGACCTGTCGGGTTAGCGTGACGCATTGAAACGCGACCATCGCGATATCGACCAGCGCGCGAGGAGAGAGTGCTGTGACCAGCGAAACGCGCCTTGCCGATGTGGAGACCAGCCGCACCGCTTCACGATCAAGCGGTTCCATCAGCGTTTCTTCGGCGATGACGATCAAGTCCTGCGCGTCCAACACGCCGACGCGTTGTTGCTCAAAGGTTGCGCGGCCTTGGGCGGTGTTTGGGTGCCTGCGGTAGATGGCGGTGACCTGATCTATCGCTTTGCGGGCCGCTAGCGCATCTTCCTCGTCGTAGGCCTGTTGAAAGCTTTCACGCAGATCATCGAGCTTTTCTAAGCGCATGACGGCCCGCGTTTCCTTGGCGATGAAACCCAGCAGGCCAAGCGCTGCCAAAACAAGCAAGCCCAGAGCCACCCATCCAAGTGCTGGTTGTCGTTCCAGCAGGGTGCGCACCAGGTTTTCTGCCCAAAGCGTGATGCCGAGCACCGCCAACCCGGCCAAGCCAGAGCCAAACAGCGCCAGCCACTTGAACCCACGTGATGATGGTACGGCCTGGCTTTCGGCACTGCTTGGCGGTTCGGTGAACATCGGCGCTTCGCTCTCCACGTCAACAGAGGTGAGTTCAAGAACCTGAGGTTTGCGGGTTTTGGTCATTGAGAAAGGCCTAGGCTAGCTTGTCGCTAAGAAGAAACTGCAACAGCCGGTCAAGCCTGATGTGCGGCAGGCCAGGTTTTGCGGTTGGTCGGGTATCGAGCTTGGGTGGGCGAAAACGCACGAAGCGCAGCGGGTAGGTTTTCGCGGTTGGCCCCATCAGTTTAGCGGGGTCGGCGGGTAGATCGCCGGGGAAGATTGCCACCTCGCGTTCGCCATCAAAGGTCTGGCCATTGATGGTTTCGCCTTTCATAGGCACGCCTGCCACCGCGCCTATGGTGTCGTTGCCCGTTTTCGCGCTGGCTTCACGGGTTGCCCGTACCGAGGCAATGGCCATGGTTTCGACTTTTGCTCCTGAGAAGAGCGCCTTCTTGCGCGCATCATTGACCAAATGGTCGAGAACGGCCTCCAACTGATCGTGCTGGGTGTGGTGCAGATGGTCGGCTTTTGTGGCAGCAAACACGATCTTGTCGATGCGTGGTCCAAACAGTTTGGAGAGGATCGAGTTTTCGCCTGCTTTGAAGCAAGAGAGAATGGCCGATAGCGCGTCGCGTAGATCGCTCAGTGCGCTGGGCCCAGCATTGATGGCTGCCAGGGTGTCAACCAGAACGATCTGCCTGTCCAGGCGCGCGAAATGGTTGATGAAGAACGGTTTGACCACCACGCGTTTGTAGGCCTCAAAACGATGCTCCATAGCTGCGTAGAGGCTGTTCTTGGCTGGCTTGCCATTGAGAGGTGGATCAAGCGGGACAAAGGTGAGGGCTGGTGAGCCCTCCAGTTCACCAGGCATCAAGAAGCGTCCTGGTGGCAACATGGAGAGCGCGTTCTCGCTTTCTTTGCAGGCGCGCAAATACTGGGTGTAGAGCTCTGCCAGACGCGCTGCTTGTGGCTCATCAAGCGCCTTTGCACCGTCTACCCGGCGCATGGCATCCAAAAAGGGCTGTGCGAGAGCCTTGCGCTCCGGGTCGCGTGCTCGGGTTAGAGCTTCGCGGGAGAAGGTTTCATAGTCTTGATCGAGCAATGGCAAGTCCAGCAGCCATTCGCCGGGATAATCCACCAAATCAAGGTGCAGGCTTGTGCGCCCTAGGGTGCGGGCGAGTGCAGAGTTTGGTTCAAAACGCAACGTGAGCCGCAGCTCTGAAATCTGCCGCGTGGAGTTTGGCCAGGTCCGGTTGTGCAGCAAATCATGGACATGGTCTTCCAGCGCAAAGCGGGCGACATCATCATCGGGCTGCTGTGTGAGGCTTGCGCCGATCAAACGGCCTGATCGGGATGCTTGAAGGGCAGGTAGGTGGCCGCCGTGCAGTAGGGCATGGACCAGCGATGTGAGAAACACCGTTTTGCCTGCCCGAGAAAGCCCCGTGATCCCAATGCGCACGCTAGGTGTGGCCAAGTCAGCGGCGCTGCTGACCAAGCTTTGTGCGCCGAGGCGAACATCATCAAGAACGGTGAGATTGGGCAAGAAAAGACGGTCCGGGCAACTGGTCTGGGTCACTGACTGACCCTTGAGCGACCTTCATATTTGCTTGGATGGGGGCGATTGCAAGCGCCAGGTTCCCACCCTAGCCAAGTTCCAGAACATCGCGGGGGCGAATGGTGTCGAGCAGATTGGCGCAATGAGGTGCCAGGTCGGACCAACGATTGATGGCGCATTCCAGCACGACCAGCGTGCCAGTGGGGAATTTCTCCGAGATACGATCAAGCGCCCGCGGCTCAGCAGAACCGATAAGCAGGCGCGTTAGATCTTCCATCACCGGGTTATGGCCGATGACCAAAGCGCGGTCGACGGCGCTCGGCAGCGCGCGGAGCATGCGCAGATACGCTGCCTCATTGCTTTCGTAGAGCGCTGGCGAAAGGGAAACTTCGCTCGGTGTCGGCAGCTCATCCAAGATTGGCAGAAGCGTTTGCCTGGTGCGTTTGGCGGTTGAACATCCAATCCAGTGCGGCTGCCAAGCGGCAATCAGTGGCGCCAATGCCCGAGCGGAGCGCTTGCCACGCTTGTTCAAAGGGCGGTCAAAATCGGCCAGTCCAGAGTCGTTCCAAGACGATTTGGCATGACGCATCAAGAGCAACGTCTTGCGGCCCGTAGGGGGTGTGGTGTCCATCTCATCCATGGCTACGGCTTAGCTGACAGGCGTCTAATTGGGAAGCGCGCACCCGGCTGGGCAAGCAGGGAAAAACTTGCCGGGCAGGGCGAGTTTTGCCGGATTGAAACGCGTCGGTCAGATCGCGCTCCCAGCTTAGTCTATTGAAAAATAATACTAAAAAACTCTGGCACGGATGCTGCATCTCTTCCCGCAGTTGACGTGTCCCTGCGCGGCAGGGGCCAAACCACAGACGATAAAGGCTAGGGCAGAGTTATGGGTATCTTTGGCGCACTGAACAATGCGGTGTCTGGTTTGCAGTCGCAGGCCTACGCATTGGAGCAAATCTCAGGCAACATCGCGAACTCGCAAACGGTTGGTTATAAGCGTGCAGAGACAAGCTTTGCCGATATGGTGGCTGATGCGGCGCCGCAGCGGCAGGTTCCTGGTGGTGTGACGGCATCGACCCGCGCGACCAACGATGTGCAGGGCTCAGTTCAGCGAAGCGACGTTGAAACCTTCATGGCGATCCAGGGCGACGGTTACTTCGTCGTTGCCCAACAAATTGGTGAGGTGGACAACCGCCCAGTTTTTGATGACACGGACGCTTACACCCGTCGCGGTGATTTTGAGATTGATCGGTCAGGCTATTTGGTGAATGGCGCAGGGTATTTCCTGCAAGGTCTGCCGATTGATCCGACCACCGGTAACCCGCAAGGTTCTGCCCCTGAAACTGTTCAAATTCAGAGCGATTTCTTGGCGGCTCTGCCAACAACGCAGATCGATTATCGGGTCAACCTGGCTCGTTTTCCGCTGACCGCTGACGCTGATGTTGATGTGCCGGGCTCAGAGCTTCTCGACCCCACCGATTTCACCAATGACCCAACGGTTGTGCCTGCAACAGCAACAGATGGCTTTATCCAGGCCGCTGATGTTCCGGTGTTCTTACAAAACACGGTGGCTGGCGGTGCGACGACTGTGTTTGATGAGTCCGGTGCGCCTGTGAACATTCAGTTCCGTTGGGCGAAAACTGCCTCTGTCGGCAATGGCGATCCGGCTGATCAGTGGCAGCTTTATTATCTTAGCGATTCAACGGCTACCGGCACTGACCCAGCTTGGCGCAGCACAGAAACAACATACACCTTTGCCACTGATGGCACGATGACGGCACCAACAACGGATCCAGTCGTCAACTTCCAGATCAATGGTTCGACGCTCAACAGTGTGCGCATGCGCCATGACAGCGATGGCGTGACACAGTTCTCTGATCCAAGTGGTAACGCTCAGCTGACCAGCCTGAGCCAAAACGGCTATGCCGCAGGTGAGCTGATCGGTGTTTCTATCTCTGAAGCTGGACGCGTCGTGGCGGCCTATTCGAACGGCCAGGTGGTTGATATCGCCGAAGTTGCCATTGCCACCTTTAACGGTGACTCACAGCTACGCAAAACCGAGGGCGGGGGATTCCTTGCCACCCGAGAGTCGGGTGACCCAATCCTGGTGGATGCCAGTGATGTGGTCGGCAGTGCCTTGGAGATGTCGAACGTCGATATCTCCAATGAGTTCACCAAATTGATCGTGACCCAGCAGGCCTACTCGGCCTCCACCCGCATCGTCTCTGTGTCCGATGAAATGATGCAGGAGGTGCTGGGTATGGTCCGTTAGGGCCGCCTCCCAGCTTGGTTCAACGGGTATAGAGTAAGGGCAGCAGAATGGGTGTTTACGGCGCGCTTGGCGCTTCACTTTCAGGATTGTCGGTCACCAAGGCACAGCTTGATGTCTTGGCGGTCAACATCTCCAATGCAGATACGCCTGGCTATACCCGCAAGAGCCTATCTCAATCGACCACAATTGCTGGTGATCGGGTTATCGGTGTTCGCACTGAGTCTCTTGATCGGCAACTTGATGTGCTGTTGCAAAAGCAAATTCGCTCCGAACTTGGCGCGTCGGGCTATGTGCAAACCACGGCGAGCTATCATGATCGTTTGAACGCCATGATGGGCCAGCCAGGCTCTGCCAGTGCTTTCGATACGCTGGTGAGTAACTTTTCCACCAGCCTCTCCACGCTCAGCGATAACCCGTCCTCTTTCACCGCACAGCAGGCGGTGATCGGCGATGCACAGGTGCTGGCGCAAACGCTGAACTCAATGAGCGATGACATCCAGCAGCTGCGTACCGAGGCAGAGCAGGGCATCGCTGAGAGTGTGCGCAACATCAACGATGCGCTGCAACGTATCGAAGACGTCAACAACACCATTTTGGGTGTTGCCGGTGACTTTAAGATTCCAGCCGATCTTCTCGATGAGCGTGACCGCCATATCGACGCCCTGGCGAAGGAAATCGATATTCAGGTGATTGAGCAACAAAATGGCTCGGTTTCGATCTTCACAAACTCGGGCATTTCGCTGTTCACTGGTGAAGCGCAGACGCTTGAATTTGATCAAGTGGCCAAGCTCACCCCGTTGTCGCAATATTCAAGCATCCCAAGCGAACGTACGGTTGGCACGGTGAGCATTGGCTCGCTGGGCAGTGACTCCATCGATCTGCTGGCAGGCAACAACATTCGTTCAGGTCGTTTGGCCGCTTTTGTTGAGCTGCGCGACGACACGTTGGTGGAGATGCAAAACCGGCTGGATGAGTTCGCGCATCATTTGGCACTTTCAATGTCAACGGTGACGCAAGAGAGTGCAGCGCTCGATCCGATCCCTGGCGACACCAACGCCGACCTTGGCGGAACAGGTGCGTTTGCGCCGATCGACTTCACCAACGCCGGTTCCAATGACGGCACTATCTCATTTGACCTGACCATTGATGGCGTGACCCAGACGGTCGATATCACCTATGCCGAAGCCGCTGCCGGTGCCGTTGACCCCGCAGCAGTCACGCAAGCGGAGCTGGTGAACCTTATCAACCAAGAAGCCAACACCGCGTTCTCGACTGTTGGCGTGACCTATGCTGCCGCTGACGGCACCGCGATTGATTTACGCTCTGGTACAACCGGTGCCGGCTCCAACGTTGGGGTCGCCTCCTACACCGAAGCGAACCTTGCTGGCACGACCACGCTCGCTAATGGCACCGCGACCGGTGGTTCGGCTTTTGATGGATTGCAGGTTGATCTAACGAACATTCAGCCTGGCAATCAGGTCTCATTGAATGTCACGGACAATGTGGCATCCTCCACCCAGCAGATCACGCTGGTGCATGTGACGGATCCGGCATCTTTGCCGCTGGACAATGACCTGACCACCAATCCCAACGATCTGGTCATCGGCGTTGATCTCACCGACCCGGCCGCCGTCGAGGCTGCGCTGGCGGCCAATGGCATCGGCCTTACAGTTGGAACCGGCACGGGCGGTGCGTTGCAGTTCATTGATGATGGTGCGGCTGGCCAATACGACATCAACTCCCTGTCTGCGCGCGTGTCTGTGACGGATCTGCAAAGTGGATCTGCACAGTTGCCAATGTTCAATGATGGTATTGAGAATAATGGCTTTTACACCAACAGCCAGGACGGCCAGGATCAGAAAGTTGGCTTTTCCGCCCGTATTCAGCTCAACACTGGAATCTTGAGCGATCCATCCGTTCTTTCCAAAATGACGCCCACCACTGCCTCTGGGGATGCAACGCGCGCGACCTATCTCTACGAGCAGTTCACCTCCACGCAGTTTGGCGTGGATGCGAACACGGGCATCGGATCAGAAGCCAATCCGCTTGAGATCAGCCTGGCATCCTTTGGCCGGGAGATTGTCAACAAGACGGCGTTTGATGCCGCCGCAGCACAACGTGCGCAGGAAGGCCAAGACATCGTTACCAACGGCCTCTTGGCCCGCCAAAGCGCGGAGTCTGGCGTCAACATTGACGAAGAAATGGCCCGTCTCACCGAACTTCAGGCTGTCTACGCCGCCAACGCTCAAGTGATGAGTGCCGCGCGCGAGATGATGGACCTGTTGCTCAACATTTAAAGGAGCGTATCGCAATGACCGTGAATTCCGTCACGCAGACCTCCATCAACACCGATCGGATGCTTTCGCTGCGTTCGCAGCTTGATAACCTTCAGCGGCAGCTGGGCACAGGCATGCGCGCCGACAACTATGCCGATCTGGGTTCCTCGCGGTCCACATCGCTGACTTTTCGTGCCGAGCGTGCGGCCCTTGATGGCTTCCAAGCTGCAATCGAGCGCACCGAAGTCACGTTCTCCCTTATGTCGAAAACGCTTGAGCGCTTGGACGAGATTGCCAGCGACATGAAGGGTGATGCGCTGCCAACATCGTTCGTGATCCAGAACGGTGATCGCACCACGGCTCAGGTTTCGGCAGAGTATCGCTTTTACGAGACGGTGACCCTGCTTAACTCCGATATTGAGGGGCAGTATCTGTTCTCCGGGCTATCAACCGACACTGAGCCCGTGGCACCCGCCGCCGACATCATGGAAGGTGCTGGCGCGCGTGATGGGTTTAAGCAGGTGCTCGATGAGCGCCAAGAAGCCGATCTGGGCGGCAGCCTTTCTGATCCACTGCTGACAGGTCGGCTTGATCTGGCAACTGTGGGCACCACGACTTCACTCACCGAGGCTGGCGGTGATGTTTTTGGCTTCCAGCTGGATACCGTGGCTGGTGCGTCTTCTTCATCGCCATCGATCACGACAACTGGCCCTGCCGGTGCCCCAGAGGCTCTAAGCTTTGATGTGACAGGGGCCGTGGATGTTGGTGAGACGGTGCGTTTCGCCGTCACGATGCCTGACGGCACGCGCGAAGATATAACGTTGACGGCGGCCAACAGCTGGGAAGATGGTGAGAATGTCTTCCAAGTCGATGCCAATCCAGCCGCAACAGCAGCGAACCTCGGCGTTGCGATCCGCGATGCCATTGATCATCTGGCGCGCACCGATCTCGCTGCGTCTTCAGCGGTGCGGGCAGGGCAGGACTTTTTTGACAACAACCCTCCATTGCGTGTGGTTCCCGATGCACTGAACGGTATTGCAGGCGCAACCAGCACGGTTGCCGACGCGACCAACACGGTGATCTGGTACCAGGGTGAGGATGGCCCGTTGGATGCGCGTTTGACCAACACAACGCGCGTTGATGATGGCGTGCAGGTTGCCTATGGCGCCCGTGCCAATGAGGAGGCCTTGCGCACCACGCTGCGAGAGCTGGCTGTGTTCTCGGCCCAAAGCTTTGATGTCGATGATCCGTCTGCTGCTGACCGCTACACCCAAGTCGCTGGACGCACACGAGAGAATTTGGATGATCCTTCGGGCGGAACCCTGCCACGATCTGTTGCGCTGGAGGTTGGTACCGCATCAACGCTGGTGGAGGCGACCAAAGAGCGTCACATTGCAACCCGTGCGGTCTTCAACGATATCTTGGCGGGAACAGATGGGATCACACAGGAAGAAGTGGCGGCCAAGCTGCTGAACATTCAAACGCGACTTGAAGCCTCCTATTCAGTCACCGCCTTGCTCCGTGATCTCTCTCTGGTGAACTACCTTTAATAAGCAGGTTTAAGTTTTCACCCGACAGATACAAAAAACCCGGCGAAATCGCCGGGTTTTTTCTTGGAATAGGGTGTGGTGACCTAAGCAGCTGATGGTGGCTGCGTCTCAGCGCTTTCAATGCTTGCATCATCTTCGTCGACGCCGCGAAGGCCTGCTGCGATCTCTTTGTTGATGGATATGAGGCTACGAAGCTTGGCGGCTTCGGGCTTCATTTGAATTTTCAGTGTGTGGTTGAAAACAAAGAAGCCCAGATTGGCAACGTTTTGCGCGACGGGCTTTGGCAATGGGCTGTCCTCGGCAGTTACCGCATCAAGGAACACCGCCCAAAGACGTCGGTTGTAGAGGAGGGCATCGTTGAGGGTTTCTTGAAGGTCATCCCAATTGTCGTAGATGGTCTGCAACTGCGAAGCTGATTTCATCAGCAAATGCGCTTCCAGGTCACGTGGTTGGACCGTCGCCTGTGTCGTGCGCCCGTAAGCCGCCGCCGCTGAGTGTTGCATCCTTCAATCGCTCCTCTTCGTGCGAAATCAAAGCCTTAGCTTCTCTTAACGCTTTGTAGAGGTCACCCGTTAATATTTTGTTATTGATGCGCTCGATGATTCCAGCGCTTGAAGGGGCGGCGTTCATGAAGTCTTTGCTGAGCGCCAAAAAGCCATCCGCGTGGCTGTCGATGTTGCCGTCCAAGTACATCAGTTGAACGGCGAAATAGACGCGCTTGGCCGGCGTGTCGGCCGTCTCTGCGGTCAGGATGTCCTTTTCCCGCAGAATGGGCGCATCGCCTTCGATAAACAGCCGGGTACGCTGATTGTCGTTGGTGATGACACAGTCGCCCAAGATAATGCGTTCGCCGGGCTTCAGTTCTACTTTTAGGGCCATTCTAGCCTACTCCATCGCCAGTGATTCTGCGGCGCTGCCAATCTACCACGCTTTGCCGGTTTCCCGGTCAAGGAGGTGGTTTGGTGTGACGAGCCTACGCCAGCGGAGCTGAAGGACGGGTAGGGACGGACGCTCTGAGTTGAAGGGTCCGATTAACGCTTGAGCAATAATGCGAGCGCCCAGCAAAAAGGGCGATGCCGTAGCACCGCCCTTCTGAGAAGACTTAGTAGGAAGGCTGGTCTTAGAAGAGACGCAGCACGTTCTGGTCGGCCTGCGAAGCGAGCGACAGAGCGGTCGAAGACAGCTGCTGGCGGGTTTGCAGGGCCAGAAGGTTCGCACCCTCTTCGTTGGTGTCGGCCAGCGTCAGGTTGGCAGCACCGGTTTCCAGCGTGTTGATCATCGACTTGGTGAAATTCTCGCGAGTCTCAACGATGGAGAGGTTGGAACCAAACTCAGAAGCCTGCGAACGCAGTGAACTGATGGCGGTGTCCAAGGTATCTAGCGTGCTGTTGATGCTTGCATCGGTGTCCAAACCTGTTGAGGCAAGCTCACTCAGACCGAGACCTGTAGCATCAAAAGAGACACCTGTGATCGACAGAGTGGACGAGCCATCTTCGTTGAAGATCACCGAAAGATCATCACCATCAAGGAGGTTCACACCATTGAAGCCTGAATCTTCGGCCAATTCGTCGATCTGACCCATCAGTTCGTTGTACTGCGTTACGAACTCACCGCGCTCAGTATTGACCGTAGAGGTTGGTGCTGTTGTCCCGGCAGTCAGGCCAGCAGCGGCTGCACCTGCGCCAGCGATGACGATGGAATCATCGGTGTTGCTGGCTTCGACTTCAACACGGCCATCGGTGGCGTCATAGGTCACACCAGCCACCGAACTCAGTGCTGTTGTCAGCTGTTCAACAGAGTTGATGCTGGACAGATCGATCGTTGAGGCAGCTGCACTGCCGAACTGAACGGTGAAGCTGTCGCTTGATGCAGCCAGAGCAGCGTTGGTCGCGGTTGTGGTGCCGGCCGTTAGACCTAAGGCGGTCAAGTTGCCCGCGTCACCGCCAATCACGATGTCATCAGTCGTGTTGTTGGCCTGAAAGGTGACATTGTTTGAGCCATCAACCGAAGCCGTCACACCGGTCAGTGCGCCCAAGGCCGTTTCCAAATCAGCACGGGTTTCAATGTTGCCGGAGCCAAAGGTCAGCGTTTCCGAGCCAACTGTGATAGAGCCGGTGAGGGCACCAATTTGAGCGTTGGTTGGATCGGCGGACGTTGTCGTGCCGAATAGATCGCCGGCTGCTGTACCTGAAACAGCGATGGTTGTCGTGTTGTCATCGGCGGTGATGGTGAAGTTACCACTTCCGTCGAAGCCAACTGTTTCGGTGCCGCTGGTTGCAGTGCGAACCGCAGTTTGCACCGCTGTTCCAATGTCAGCAATTGTCTCAGCGCCAGAGATATCGATGACAGTTACACCGCCTGCGCCCGAACCACCGTCACCTGCGGTGTCCAGTTCAAAGGTCACAGCAGTTGGGCCGGAGCCGTCGTCAACGGTTACGGTGAAGGACTCATCATCGCCTACACCAGACAGCGTTGTACCAGCATCTTCATCACCGGCTGTCACAGAACCAGGGAATGCAACTGTGCCGGTGAGCACAGCTGCTGAGTCAGCTGTTATCGTGGCTGTACCAGTTGTCGTCGCAGCCGTGTCGTTCGCAAGAGCCGAACCGTTGACCAAAGCGGCTGTTTCCACTGTTCCAGGTGTTTGAAGCGCCTGACGTGCAGTTGCCTGTGCAGACTCAACCAGTTTGGTGATGGCTTCAATACCATTATCGGCTGCTTCCAGAGTCTGCGTGGCGTTGGAAACACCATCCAGCAAACGACCCAGATCGCTGGCGCGGCTGTTCAAAGCGGAAGCGGTGAAGAAGTTGGTTGGGTTGTCGAGAGCTGAGTTCACTTTCAGGCCGGTCGCCAAACGCTCTTGCGTCTTCGACATCAAGTCTGCGGTGTTCTGCAGCGAGAGGAGGTTGGAGCGTACGGCGCTCGAGAGAGTGATATCTGACATAATTGATCCTTTCCTAGGGTCCAACACGCCTCATTCTGGGCGTTACATCACCATGGCCTTGGAAACGATAAAAGGTGGTTAACGGGTAACCATACCCAATCAGAAACTCTTACAGATCATTGATCATGTCCATTAACTGACTGATTTTGAATGACTTTCAGGCAGCAAAAAAAAGGGCGGCGCCGAAGCGCCGCCCTCTGGCAGAAAGTGTGAAGGGTAGGGCGTCTTAAAGCAGACGCAGCACGTTCTGGTCAGCTTGCGAGGCGAGCGACAGAGATGTCGAAGACAAGCTCTGGCGGGTTTGCAGGGCCAAAAGGTTCGCACCCTCTTCGTTGGTGTCGGCCAGCGTCAGGTTGGCAGCACCGGTTTCCAGCGTATTGATCATCGACTTGGTGAAGTCTTCGCGAGTCTCAACGATGGAGAGGTTGGAACCAAACTCAGAGGCCTGCGAGCGCAGTGAACTGATGGCAGAGTCCAGCGAGTCTAGCGTGCTGTTGATGCTTGCATCGGTGTCTAAACCTGTTGACGCAAGCTCGCTCAGGCCGAGACCGGCGGCATCGAAAGAGACACCTGTGATCGACAGAGTGGACGAGCCATCTTCGTTGAAGATCACCGACAGATCATCGCCATTGAGCAAGTTGACGCCGTTAAAGCCAGCATCTTCAGCCAGTTCGTCGATCTGACCCATCAATTCGTTGTACTGCGAGACGAACTCACCGCGTTCAGCATTGACCTCAGAGGTTGGTGCTGTTGTCCCAGCGGTCAGACCAGCAGCAGCTGCGCCGGTACCAGCAATCACGATGGAATCATCGGTGTTGCTTGCTGTGATCTCAACGCGGCCATCGGTGGCATCATAGGTAACGCCGGAGACCGAGCTAAGAGCTGTTGTCAGCTCTTCAACAGAGTTGACGCTGGACAGATCGATCGTTGAGGCAGCTGCACTGCCAAACTGAACGGTGAAGCTGTCACTTGATGCCGCCAGAGCAGCATTGGTATCGGTATAAGTAGCACTGCCACCAAATTCGGCATTTCCAGTGCCGCTGATGGTCAGATCACCGGAGCCGACGCCGACGGTATTCACTGTAATGGTCCCTGAATCCAATGCGACTGTCGCATCTGAATCAATGTTGGCTTGCACGTCGCTTTGGATAGCACCAAGAGCGGTGTCGATATCAATGGCAGCGGCACCACCAGTTGTATTCAAAGCGATGGCAACGTTGGAACCCGATGCAGAATCGCCTTGGTTGGTCACGAACTCATACGTGCGGGACGTACCGCCGATATCGATTGTGAGCGTTTCACCAGAGGTGAAAACGGTATCTGAATCGTTGGAGCCTGTCAGACCGGTTGAACCGGTGGCGACTGCCGCGGTGTCGTTAGCCAGTGCAGATCCCTCCACGGAGGCTGCGGTTTCAACTGTACCTGGCGTTTGGAGAGCCTGACGGGCAGTCGCCTGCGCAGACTCAACCAGTTTGGTAATGGCTTCAATACCGTTGTCGGCAGCTTCCAGCGTTTGTGTGGCGTTGGAAACACCATCGAGCAAACGACCCAGATCACCGGCCCGGCTGTTCAGCGCAGACGCATTGAAGAAGTTGGTTGGGTTATCGAGGGCTGAGTTCACTTTAAGACCTGTAGCCAGACGCTCTTGCGTCTTCGACATGAGGTCTGCGGTGTTCTGCAAAGAGAGGAGGTTGTTGCGCACAGCGCTTGAGAGAGTAACATCAGACATTGTTGTACCTTTCCTAGGGTCAAAAAACGCCTCTTCCTGAAGCGTTCGAGCACCATGACCTGAGCCAGCTAAGAGCTGCTTAAGTGGAATGGTAAATTTTGAATGATTTTAGTCATTTAGCCGAGTTTTGGGGCTATGATTTCTGGTGTGTTAACAGCGACCATCTGGGTCATATTTGCTTAACCCTGACGCCCCAATGGCCAGACGCGTTTTCAAGCTGCTGTGGGTCTGCCGACAACAGCAAACACTTATCGTGCCCGGTAGAAAAGTTTGGCTGGGGAAGGTGGGTGTGTTCAGCGACAAAACCACGCCGCCGAATCGCCTGACAGGGACTTGGCTGGGTGCTGCCGTGGGGTAGAGTGCGCCCTAAACCGTACGACGGATCTCAGACACACCTTGCAACGCATCGTAACGGGCAATCGCACGCTGCTTAAGGATCGCATTGTTGGGGAACTGATGGCGCAGTTCGCCAGTGTCACCGGCGAGTGTCTGGATCACCAAAGAGCCGGTCGCTTCATGGGTTTTGACATCCCACTCCGACTGAGCCCGCAGCGCTTCCGCGTTGGCCTGCTGTCTGGCGCGGCGCGCTTCATCTTCGGCAATACGCTCATTGTTGGAGCGTGGTGTTTCTGCGCTTGGCTCAACGGCTTTTGGCTTTGGCAAATCAGTCGCGGCCGAACCGCGCTTTGCTTTGGGTTCGACAGCGGCAACAAGAGGCACAAAGCCCTGCGGTGCTCGCGTATCCATCGTCCTATCCTCGGTTACTCACTACAAGAGAGGCGAACTTGTCTCACTGTGAGTCAGGATAGGACGAACGCGTGAATCTTCGGTTAAGAATTCCGTTAGGTATTGTGCCGTAGCGGTAAGTGATCAAAGAGCACGATCAATGGAGATGGCTGCCGCTTGACCGCCGGACGTGATGGTTCCAGAAGCGCCATAGGTTTTTGGCTGGCGGCCGGCAGAAACCTTGTCGGAGAGGCGGGTGAGAAGATGCTCCGAGACCGCTTTGGCTGTTGATACTGTTGCCAGGTTCTTTTGCAGCTCGGTCTGAAACTCTTCGTTCAGTCGGCGCAGTTCATCCAGCTTCACTGGCACATAGCGCGAGATGATGTCTTTGTGCGTCTGAAGGTGCCCAAGTGCTGCGCGATAGGCGAACATCAACTCGTTTTTGGTGTCTTGATCGGTTGCGTCTTTTGAGAAGGAGCCATCGCGCAGTGCTTTGGTCTCGCGACGTAGATGTTGGGTGAGGGCGATCATCAAACCATGCAGGCGTTCGGCAAAGTTGGCAGCGCTTTCGCGGTCGGTGATCGGCACATCAGGCGTCAGAGGCGGTTGTGTCATGATGGTTACTCTAGTTCATCGTTTCTTGGATACGCAGCAGCTCTGAGCGAACTTGATCGGCAATGCCGATGCCGCCGGATGCCGCCATCTCTTTGGCGTACTCTTCAACGAGTAGGCCCTTCCACATTTTCTCCCCTTCGCCACCGCCAAAGGGTTCTGAGATTTCAACACCATCAAAGATGGGTTTCAGCATCGCCGTTAGCATCACCGCCTCGAACTCTTCGGCGGCTGCATTCACGGCTTCAGGATCACCTTGTGTGGCAGCTGCCATGCGGTGGAGTGATTGAGTTGACGGGCTTGCCAGAGCTGCAGCTTGGGTTTGCAGGGAGCTGTCCATTTACATCACCTCGATATCAGCTTGCAGCGCGCCGGCTGCTTTGATCGCATGGAGGATGGCGATCAGGTCCCGAGGGCCGATGCCCAACGAGTTGAGGCCATCTACCAGTTCGCGGAGCGTCACCGTTTGCTCAACAATGCCGAGTTGGGTCTCTTGACCTTCCACCACGTCAATGGCGGTGCGTGGAACGACAACTGTTTCACCGCCTTCAGCAAAGGGCAGGGCTTGGCTGACTTGCGGTTCTTCGGTGATGGTTACGGTTAAGTTGCCTTGTGCGATCGCGACTGTTGAGACGCGAACATCGCGGCCAAGTACGATGATACCGGAGCTTTCATCGACAACGATGCGGGCGGTTTGATCGGGCTCGATGAGTAGCTGCTCAATGTCAGTGAGCAGTTCAACCATGGATGTCTGGTAGTGCGAGGGCAGGGTGAGTTGAACCGTGCCAGGATCGGTGCTGACAGCCAGCTCTTCCCCCAACAAGGCATTGATTGCCAAAGCCATCCGACGCGCTGTTGTCAGATCAGGGTTGCGCAAGGCTAGGCGAATTGAACTCATGTTGGCGAGGTCGAAATGCACCTCTCTTTCCACAAGGGCACCGTTGGCGATGCGGCCAGTGGTCGGTACGCCTCGGGTGATGGATGCCGCTGCTCCACCAGCTTCGAAACCGGCAATTGCCACCGGGCCTTGTCCGATGGCGTAGACCTCGCCATCAGCGCCCAAAAGAGGGGTTACCAGCAGTGTGCCGCCTTGAAGGCTGTCGGCATCACCAAGCGCGGAAACAGTGATGTCGATCCGCGTGCCTTGGGTGGCAAAGGGTGGGAGATTGGCGGTGACCATCACCGCGGCAACATTGGCTGTGCGCAATTCAGCGCTGGGTGTGTTGACGCCCAGCCGCTCTAGCATGGCGCGCAGAGATTGCCTGGTAAAAGGCGCGTTGTTGAGTGTGTCGCCAGTACCGTTGAGACCAACCACCAGGCCATAGCCAACCAGTTGGTTTTCTCGAACGCCCTCGAAATCGGCGATATCTTTGATGCGTGACGTGGCGCCTGCGGGAATCGCCAGCGCAATGGTCAGCGCAATCGCAAACAGAAGGGTGGTGATAGACAGGATATGGGCGCGCATGTGCGGTTCCTAATGGCAACGGTTTGCTGTCTTTCGCTACAAGAGCCGTGCCAACGTGTCCCGAACACGCTAGCCTTTTGATTTATCGATGTAAAATTGAGGCAAAGGCGGCGCTGAAGAGGCGGCAATATGGTCAAGGCATGGCGAGGCTTGCCTTGAAGTCGGCCAAATCTGCCGAGCTTTTAAGGTTTGGTTAACCAAAATGGCAGAACAAAGGGTGGGGTTGAGGAACTGGGCTGGAGGGCCTTATGCGGGTCGAAGGACCAAAGACATCCACAGGTGCTGGCAAGACGCGCAAAAACAGCAGTGCGGCGAGCGGTTTCTCCGTTCCTTCGCAAGGCAGTGATGCAACCAGCGCTTCCTCCACTGTCCCTAGCGGTGTCGCTGGCGTTCAAAGCCTTGATGCGATCCTAGCCCTGCAATCTGTGGATAATCCGGAAGATCGCGAACGGCGTGCTGTGCGCCATGGGCATGATCTGTTGGACCAATTGGAAGCGCTTCGTGCCGACCTGTTAGCAGGACATGTTTCACCGCAGCGTGTTGGCTCTCTTCTTTCCCTTGTTCGTGCAAAACAAGGTGCTGATGATCCAAAACTCGTTGTGTTGATTGATGATATCGCGCTGCGGGCCCGGGTCGAGTTGGCCAAGCTTGGGATCGACGCTTAGCACGTCGAAAACCTCGATCGATTATCATATTTTTGTCGTGTTGGTTTTGCTAACAGCCTCATACCGGGTTCACATATCGCTCGCGCACGCGTTGCTTGTAGCGTGCGAAGCTATGGCGTATAGGCTGCCGAAACTTCAACCTTGGCGATAGGCCGAATCTGGGCGGAGGGAGCGTTATGTTGGACGTACAAGATGACTACCGGCCATCTGAGGATGAGCCGTTTATGAATGAGCGGCAGCGCAATTACTTTCGAAAGAAGTTGATTGCCTGGAAAGATGACATACTGGCCGAGGCGCGCGACACGCTGGCCCACATGCAGGACGATACGGTCAATCACCCCGACCTCACTGATCGCGCCTCATCTGAGACTGATCGCTCGATTGAGCTGCGGGCGCGTGACCGCCAGCGCAAGCTGATCTCTAAGATCGATGCGGCATTGCGGCGGCTCGATGATGGAACGTATGGGTTCTGTGAGGAAACTGGCGATCCGATTACATTGAAACGCTTGGACGCCCGACCCATCGCGACGCTTTCGTTGGAAGCGCAAGAGGCTCACGAGCGCCGCGAAAAGGTTTATCGCGACGATTGATCTTATCGCTTGATATTCAACGCAATAAGGCGCGGCATCTGTTCTGAATGCCGCGCCTTTTTTGTCTGACATGCGGTGTGATGGGCCGAAAAATTGGGGAGCTTCAGCCCATCTTTGGAGAGGGCATGCCAGGGGTGGAGGTCGTCAGGTTGGGGGCCCAGTGACCTCCGCCAATTTGACCGCTTTGTCTAGAACGGCATTAGGATGTCAAAGAGTTGTTGCCCGTAACGTGGCTGCTGGACATCGGTGATCTGCCCGCGTCCACCGTAGGCGATACGTGCCTCGGCAATCTTTGAGGATTCGATGGTGTTGGAGGCATCGATGTCCTCAGGACGAACCACACCGGCGACGATGAGCTCGCGTACCTCAAAGTTCACGCGAACCTCTTGCCGACCTTCAATGACCATGTTGCCATTGGGAAGAACTTGCGTCACCACCGCCGCAACCGTGGTGGTGAGGCGCTCTGATCGGTTAACCGAGCCTTGGCCGTTGGAGGAAGAATCGGAGTCAAAATCCGCAATGGTCTCGGCCGTCGCTCCAAGTTCGGATGGAATGATTCGATCGAGCGTGGTGCCGATGAATGCACCGCCACCAAGTTGCTCGGTGGAGGAGCGGGTGCGTGCCGTCTGGTTGGCAATCTGTGCGCTGTCCGTGATATCGACCTGCACTGTCACCAGGTCACCAACACGCGAGGCACGCTGATCGTTAAAGAAAGCCCGTGAGCCGGAGCGCCACAGCGAGTTTGGGCTATAGGTCGCCACCATCGGCTCAGGCATTGGCATCGAAACCGGGCGGTAGCCGGGCTGTGTGGTTGGGTTTTCGATCGCTGAGAGCGCTGGTTGTTCACCAATGTTGGCAACACGGTCTGCAGCTGAACAGCCAGCCAATGCGAGCCCTGCAAGGGTCAGAACGGCAAGACGCTGATAGTTTGAAAAAAGGCTCATTGGATGCGCTCCGCCGTCGCAGTGTTTGAAGAAAGAAGATCAGTTGAAGCGGCGATGTCCTGCATAGGGCCAAGGACATGGACCAACCCGTGACCGGCCACGACGCCGCGCACAACGCGATCAGACTGTAGATTCATAACGTCGATGGACTGGCCCTCGGCTCCCTCGTCCATGGCGCGGGCGCGCACCGTGAGAGCAAGCGCCCCATGGCGGTAGACCAGTGTCACCAGGTCCTGCCGTTCGACCATCAGTGGGGCCGTCAAGTCATCTGGATTGAGCGGTGAACCAGCGCGAAGCGAACGCTTTGCAGCTTGGCCTATGATATCGGCGTTTTCCAACAGAGTTGGTGTTCCCATTGTGCGGCTGAACGGAACATCTTGCAGGCGCAAGTCCGAAGCCCGCACAACATCGCCGCGCGCTAAGGCGCGTCCAAGAACGGGCACCATAACCCGGTGCTCAGCACGGCCATCAAGGCGTGCGATTTCTTGGCCTGATGGGGTTCGGATGAGCGCTGAAAAGCGCTCTGAACGTCCTGATGGAGCAACAAGCAGATCCACCACCAAGCGGTTCGCAATCTCTGTCGCGATTGTTGTTGGTGAGGGGTTGCTGGTCAGTGTGATCGCGTAGCGACCGGGGTTCTCACCATACAGACTGCTCAACTGCGTTTGCAGCGCGTCCCGCACCAACTGTTCGAAGTCCATAACGTTCAAACGGACACCAGCGCGTTCAACAGAAATCTCAGTCAGCCCGGCCAAGTCAACGATGTCGAGCCCAGCTTGGCGTGCAGCATCCAAAACGGTGTGCGCTTGAACACGACCACGAGTGCCTGGAGCGGGAGCGCGAAAAACGGGTGTTTCAGCGTACATTCCGGCGTGATCAAAAAGGTCGCCAAGTGTGACCAGGTCGGATGTCACGATGACCTGTGGACGCAGCATCGGCAGTGGCGCATCGAATTGATCGGAGATGCGCGCGCCGATGGTCGACTGGGCGGCGGAAAACGGGGCGGCCACGAAGAAAAAGAGCAGGGCCAGGAGCAAGCGGGTGATCATGGTTCAACCCTCCCTTAGCGCATCATTTGCGAGGTGTTTGACAGCATCTCATCAGCTGCCCGCACCACGCGTGCGTTCATCTCATAGGCGCGTTGAGCGGCGATGAGATCGGAGATTTCGGTCACCGAGTTCACGTTGGCGAGCTCAATGTAGCCTTGGCGGATCGAGCCAAAGCCTTCATCCGTCGGATTACCGGTCACCGGCGCGCCGCTGGAGGCTGTTTCGGTGAACAGATTGTCGCCGATGGCTTGCAACCCGCTTTGGTTGATGAAACGGGCAAGCTGTACTTGGCCGATTGTCGTTGCCGTGCCTCCGGTGCCCAAAACGGCGGTGACCGTGCCATCAACCCCGATGGCCAAACCACGCGCATTTTCCGGGATGGTGATACCGGGCTCCACGGTGAAACCATCGGCTGTCACAAGTGTTCCGGTGGCATCGCGCTCAAAGGTGCCCGCGCGGGTGTACGCCGTACCCCCGTCTGGCAGTTGGATCTGGAAAAACCCGTCTCCTGAGATCGCCATGTCGAGCTCTTTGTCGGTCGGCTGAATGGAGCCTTGGCTCATGATGCGTGGCGTGGCGGCGGTCATGACGCCTGAACCGATCTGAACGCCTGATGGCAGGATCGTGCCCTGCTCAGACGTTTCTGCTCCAACACGGCGCAGGTTTTGGTAGAGAAGGTCCTGAAACTCAGCACGCTGCTTCTTGAAGCCTGCTGTGCGCATGTTGGCGATGTTGTTGGAGATGACCTCCACATTCGTTTCCTGGGCCATCATGCCTGTGGATGCGATGTAAAGCGCTTGCATTGACGTGATCTCCTAGGCGCTTAGCTCAGACGACCAAGAAGGCGGATAGCCTCCTGGCGCATCTGATCAGATTGGCGAAGCATGTTGGATTGCATTTCGTAGGCCCTCTGGACCTCAACCAAACGCGACATTTCCCGCACCGGTTGAACATTGGAGGTCTCGATCACGCCTTGTGTTAGGCGGACACTCGGGTCGGGGTCGGCAACTTCTGGTGCTGCGAAAAGGTTGTAGCCAACTTTCTCCAACGTCTGCTCGCTAGCGAACGAGACCAGTTGCAGCGTGCCGCGACCGCCAGCGTTGGTGGTGATTTGGCCTGTCCCGGTGATGGTGATGTCGCTGTCAGCAGGCGTGAAGAGGATCGGCGTACCGCCGAGCGAAATGACCGGGTGGCCACTTTGCGTGACCAGTTGGCCCTGATTGTTGATTTGCAACGCACCGTCGCGGGTGTAGCGGATGCCCTGTGGCGTCTCGACGGTAAGATACCCGCCAGGCGAAAGGGCAACGTCCAGTTCGTTGCCTGTCATTTCGCGTGCGCCGGGCTGCGTATCGCGGTAGGTCGCCCAGTCTTGTACGAAGGCTACATCGTGATCGCGATGTTGAAACGCCGAAGCTTCAGCGCGTGGCATCAAATAGTCTTCAAATGCGACACGCTCAGCCTGAAAGGCATTGGTGTTCATGTTCGCCAAATTGTTGGCGATGACGTCCAGTTCGCGCCGTAAGGCTACCTCGCGGGACAATCCAACAAGCTGAGCATTCATCATGACGGGCGATTCCTCTCCATGAATCGTTAAGACACACCGCCAAAATCCGGTGATGTGGGTCTCATTCAGGTCATGATGCCGAGCTCCCCAGCGGGCAACATGGTGAATGATGTGTTACCTGTTGCAGGAGCTGTGCCAGTTTGAAAAATACAATTTTTTCAATATTTTAGAAGGTTTTTACCGGCTGCAGCCCTTACCAAAAGGGTGTTCTTGCCGCCCTTGAACTGCCGCCGCCCGGCAAATCTGGCCGGGTTGTCAACACTTCGTTAACCAACGGCGCCCATTGGTTAATGCACGAGACTTTTCCAACAGGGCGCGCTCATGGCCGACGTAGATGTAACCCCCGACGATGTGGCTGCTGATGCCGCTGGCGAAGGCGATGATGCGTCCGAAGAAGGTGGCAAGCGTAAGCTCTCCAAAAAGATGCTTATGATCATCGCTGGCGTGGGCGTTCTGTTTCTTGTCGGCGGCGGCGTTGGCGCTGCGTTCCTGCTTGGTTGGGTGGGCGGAGGTGAAAGTCCCGAAGAGATTGCCATTGAGCAAGCTCAGGCGCCGAAGTTCTATTATGACCTTCCCGAGATCACCGTGAACCTCGCCAATGCGGAGCGGCGTGCGCAATATCTCCGCCTCTTGGTGGCGCTGGAAATGTCGAACGAAGAAATTGGCGCGGTTATCGAGCCAAACCTGCCGCGCATCTTGGACGTCTTTCAAACATATCTGCGGGAGCTGCGCGTGTCTGATCTGGAAGGGTCCGCGGGCCTGTTTCGACTGAAGCACGAGCTTCAGCGCCGGATCAACTTGGCGATCTTTCCTGCGGAAATCGACGCCGTTCTGTTTCGTGAAATCATCGTTCAATAGGAGCCGATCATGATGGCTGAAGAAGACGATTTTGAAGATGATGACGACGCCGATGATATGGCGGCCCAATGGGCGGCTATGCTTGATGATGAGGATGAAGACGATTCTGAGTCCCAGCAGAAAGGCGCAGACCGTGTCCTAAGCCAGGATGAGATCGATAATCTGCTTGGCTTCAACGCTGAGCAAGGGCATGACGGCGAAACCTCTGGGGTACGCGCCATTATCAACTCGGCTTTGGTGTCTTATGAGCGCCTGCCGATGTTGGAGATCATCTTCGACAGGTTGGTGCGCCTGACGACAACAAGCTTGCGCAATTTCACCTCCGACAATGTGGAGGTGTCGCTCGATGGTATCACCTCGGTGCGTTTTGGTGACTATCTCAATTCTATCCCGCTGCCCGCCATTCTATCGGTGTTTAAGGCTGAAGAGTGGGACAATTTCGGGCTGATCACGGTTGATTCCAGTCTCATTTACTCCGTCATTGACGTGCTTTTGGGTGGCCGTCGCTCATCATCTTCTATGCGGGTTGAGGGCCGTCCTTACACCACCATCGAGATGAACCTTGTGCGGCGCATGGTCGAGGTTTTGATCAACGATGCCGAAGCAGCGTTTGCGCCGCTGTCCAAGGTTACCTTTAACGTTGACCGACTGGAGACCAACCCGCGCTTTGCCACCATTTGTCGGCCTGCCAACGCGGCTATTCTGGTTGAAATGCGCGTCGACATGGAAGATCGCGGTGGCAAGGTCGAGCTGCTCATTCCTTACGCCACCATCGAGCCCATTCGTGAACTTCTTCTGCAGATGTTCATGGGGGAGAAATTCGGGCGTGATTCCATTTGGGAAGGCCATCTGGCAACCGAAATCTATTCGGCCAAAATCGGCGTTGATGCCGTGATCTATGAAGAGATGATGCCGCTTTCCAAGGTGATGGACTTCAAAGAGGGGCAGACTTTGATGTTCGAGACGGCGCCAACTGATCCGATTTATTTGAAATGTGGCGAAACCATCATCACCGAAGGTCAACTTGGTCAGCGTGACCGCAACGTGGCCGTTCGCGTGATGAAAGATCTGCGCAAACCAAAAACAACATTGGCATCTTTTGAGCATGCCGAGCAGCCAAACCCTATGGAGTCGTGATGCTGAACCTTCCTCTAAGCCTGGTGATTGAAGGACTGGTGGCCATTCTTTTGGTGATCACCATCGGCTACTGCATCCTTCTCAATGGTCGTTTGAAGCGTTTGCGTGCTGATGAAGAAGGTCTACGCGCCACGATCGCTGAACTCTTGACTGCTACTGAGATTGCTGAACGAGCCATTCAAGGCCTTCGTACAACCTCAGCCCAGTGTGATCAGACCCTTGGTCAGCGTTTGCACCAGGCAGGACAAGTTTCAGATGAACTGTCCACCAAGCTGACCGCAGCCGGTGCCGTAGTGGAACGCCTCGGTAAAATGGCCGGGATCCCAATGGGGGAAGCGCCAGCAACAAAACCCGCTGCCAGGGCGGTGAAGCCAGCCCAACCTCAGCCAGCGCCAGTTCAGGCACCATCTATACAGGCCGTTCCAGCGCAGCAGGCTGCCAGCCCGAGCCGTCGTTTGGATGACGCCGCCCGGGCGTTGCAGGAACGTCTGCAGCGCGTGGCATCTTAGAAGTCTGGTTGGGGGAGCTTCACCATGCGTTCGATCCGTCTGCTGCCAATCGTCATTCTGACGTCGATGATGTTGCTCGGCATGAAAGGTTTTAACCTTGTTGCTGGGCCGGGTAACAGCGTTGGTGGTGTGGAAACCGCACGTGCCCAGGAAAGCGATGAGGGTGACGCTGTAGTGGTGGAGGATGCGGCTGATGATGCTGCCATGGCTGAAACTGAAGCTGCTATGGCTGATGCCGACATCAATGGTGACGCCGATGCCGACCCTGCTGGCGAAGCGCCGCTTATGGGCAATGGAAGCGGCACCACGGTCCAGGATCAGATTGAACTGCCCGTTGCAACGTCGCGCGAAGCGCTGCTTGAGCGTCTAGGCGAGCGGCGTGTTTTGATGGAAGAGCGCGAACAGGATCTGCGCGTACGTGAGCAGTTGCTTGCCGCTGCAGAACGCCGCTTGGAAGAGCGGCTTGCCGAGTTGGAGGCCCTCGAAGCGCGCGTCACGGCTGTGGCCGATGCTGAAGAAGAGCGGGAAAACGAAGAGATTGCGCGCCTTGTTCAGGTCTATTCGGCCATGCGCGCTAAGGATGCCGCGGCAATTTTCGATCTGCTTGATCTGCCCATATTGATGCAAGTTGCCAATGCGATGAACCCGCGCAAGATGGCTGATATTCTAGGTGAAATGAACACAGAGTCCGCCCGCAGGCTAACAATTGCTCTGGCTGGAATGCCCGTCCATGTGCCCACAGAAACCAGCGAAGCCCCCGGCGAATTGCCGCGCATTGAAGGTGTTCCCATTCAATAGGTTTCAGTAAGCGCTTCTTAAGGCGTGGAATTTAAGGTCATCGGATCGTTAGTCCGGTGATCTTTGCTGTGTTGAATCCGCGTTCCAAGCTGCACCTACATCGCACGCCTCAGCTGCCGCTTCTGGTAGGTCTGTTGAGTGTGCTTGTGCTTGCATGGATGGCTGTGTTGACAGGGAGCGCTCAAGCACAAGGTTTGCAAGCCGTTGCCGTTGCCGTGGCCGAACGCGAGCGCGATTTTGGCCGTTTGACTCTTGAGTTCCGTGATCGCCTTGATCTTCCACCTTATGAGATCGACGCTGAAAACGGTGTTTTGCGCATTGTCTTTGAAGAGGCCGTGGAGACCGATATTCGCGACGCCATGCGGGTGCTGTCAGATTTTGTGACCATCGCCCGTCAAGACCCTGATGGGCGCGCAATGCGATTTGGCCTGTCACGAGCGGTGCGGGTCAACACGATGGAAGCTGGTGAAACGCTGTTCATCGATTTCCTCCCCACCTCTTGGCAGGGTTTTCCACCGCCTCTGCCTGAAGAGGTTGTTCAGCGCCTTGCTGAGCGCGCGCAACAGGCCGCACGTGAAGCGGCTGAAGCCGAGCGTCGTCGTTTGCTTGGTGAGTTGGAGCCAGAGGTGACGCTGCGCGTCGGGGCTGCACCAACTTTCACCCGATACGCATTCAATTGGAACGTGCCATTCAATGTCGCTGTCTCCCAAACCGGACCGCAGGTTGTGTTGCAGTTCGACTATGATGTGCCGATTGATCTGACACCTGCCTTTGTTGACCAGCCCATAGAGTTGGAAGGTCTTGAGTACGAGCGTGATGGCGCAAGCCTCTCCGTCACGATGGATGTTCTCCCGGGCGCGGGCCTGCGCTGGTTTGAGGATGATCAACGCTTTATCATCGATTTGGAACGCGAAATCCCGCTTGAGATGGAAGGTATTGATCAAGCCGCGCTCGATCGTGTGATGGAAACGCTGTCGCCGCCCATAGAGGGTGTGAATGCTGGCACAACGCGGTTTTCAACCGTGGGACCGCGCGAAGAAGACGTGGTGGTGCCTCAGCCAGATGAAAGCGTTGCCAACGAGGTCAGCCCGCTTGATCCAGGTGATATCGGTCCGATGGCCGCATCGTCTGGCGATATGACAGAAGAGGTACCTGTTGCGCAGATGGCCGATGACCGTCTTCCCCCAACGGAAGATGACCTTCAGTCGCTCGCCATGCGCCCGGATGTCGCCTCGGCCCCTGTTCTACAGAGCGGGCGTTCTCCCGAAGTTGGTGAGCCCACAGGTGATGCTGTTGACCCGAATGTCATTCGTGTCGAGGTGCGGATGGATGGCGATGCAACGCGTCTTATCTTCCCGTTTACGCAGCCAACGCCAGCTGCCGCATTCCGTCGCGAGTCCTTCGTTACGCTCGTTTTTGAGAATCCGATCCCTTTTGACCTGCGTGCTATGCGCTCAGAGCTCAATGATCTGGTGCGGTCCATTCAGCCTGCACGGGTGAATGACCTCAATCTGATTCACCTCGAGCTGCATGAAGATGCCTTGGTTTCGATGGTTCCCAGCGGGGATCGTTGGGTTGTGGTGCTTGGTCCATCGGTTTTGGAACCACCTCAAGGCCTGGAGGTCGGGCGTGGCACGTTCCCGGACGGCAAGGCCTTTTTTGAAGTTTTGGGCGATGGCTTCGGCACCATGCGGCAGATCACGCACCCGCATGTGGGCGATGCCTTGTTTGTTGTACCGATGCTCGGCCCATCGCAAGGTGCACTGTCGCGGCAAGAATTGGTGGAGTTTGACGTCTTGCCATCGGCCCATGGCTTGGTTGTGCGGCCCAACGTTGACGCGCTGACACTCGAAGCCGAACCGCAGCGCGTGGTTCTCTCCCGTGAGCAAGGACTAACTCTCTCTGAAGTTGGTTTGTCGTTGGGGTCGTTTGGGTTCTCTGCTGATGAGCGTCCAGGCTATTTCGATTTGCGGGCCTACGCCGGCGAGGGCCCCTCTGCCTTTAGTGGGCGTTACGAGGATTTCCAAAACTCCATCGCAGCCTCCGAAGGGGCCGTGCGCATAGAACGATTGATGGCGTTCGCGCGGTTTCTGCTCGCCTTTGACCTTGGCCAGGAGGCCAACGGAGCTTTGGACATTGTGCTGTCCGAAGCATCTTCGCTTGAGCATGATGCAGGCTATCTGATGGTTCGCGCGGCGGCCTTAACGTTGGCCCAGCGCAATGAGGAAGCCCGCGATATCGTCAACTCCCATGTCATGGATGGTGTGGTGGATGCCGGTTTCTGGGGTCTATTGGCCAACGCTGCCTTGCATGACTGGCCTGCGGTAAACTCTGCTTATGATGAAGTGGCGGCCCTTTTTGATGGGTATCCAGCATCGCTTGTGGCGCAGGCGCGTTTGGACGGTGTTGAAGCTGCTCTGCATGTGCGCGCCCTAGATCTGGCGACTGAGCGGCTCTCGCAGATCGACCCGTCCCGTCTTACTGGCAGTCCCAAAGAAGATCGGTTGGAGTTGCTGCAAGGCAGAGTTGCCCTGGCTAAAGGCCGAGATGACGACGCTCTTGGCGTATTCGACAAAGTTCGTGATGGTAATGAGGGGCCGCTCGGCGCACAGGCGACGTTGCTTGCCATTGAGACGCGGATTGCCAATGAGGAGATCAGTCTTGCAACAGGCCTTGATCAGCTGGAAAACTTGGCGGTCGCTTGGCGCGGTGACGACACCGAGGTTCGAACCCGGCGTTTGTTGGGTGAACTCTACGTGGAGCAAGGGCGTTACGCCGAAGCGCTTTCGGCTCTCAAAGGCATTTTGATCGCGCAACCCGACCATCCTGACGCGACCGACGTGTCGGATGATATGCAGGCGATTTTTGTCGATCTGTTTCTGAATGGCGAAGCTGATCAAATGGCGGCCATCGATGCGCTGACTCTGTTCTATGATTTTCGCGAGCTAACCCCGATCGGTCGCCGTGGCGATGAACTGGTTCGGCGTCTTGCTGAGCGTCTGGTGAGTATCGACTTGCTCGACCAAGCCGCTGATCTTCTTGAGCATCAGGTTGAAAACCGACTGACTGGAACGGCCAAAGCGCAAATTGCAGCTGACTTGGCGCTGATCTACCTGATGGATTACCGACCTTCTGAAGCCGTGGCTGTTCTTCAACGCTCGCGCGTATCGCAGGTGCCGCCATCGATTGAACGCGGTCGCCGGGTGATTGAAGCGCGGGCGCTATCAGAGCTGGGTCGCCACGAGTTGGCGCTGGAGATGCTGCGCAGCTTAGACGGCAGTGATGTCGATGCCGTGCGTGCTGATGTGCTGTGGAACGCTGAACGTTGGGTTGAGGCCGGAGAGGTTATCGAGCGCTCTCTTGCAGATCGTTGGAACGATCGTATTCCACTGGACGAAGACGAAATGCAGCAAGTGTTAAGGGCATCCATCGCCTTTGGTTTCGCCGGTGATGAGTATGCCTTGGAGCGTTTGCGCGCACGGTTTGACGGCAAAATGTCTGAAGGCATTTATGCAAGTGCGTTCGATGTTGTGACCGCGCCCATCGAGACGCAGGGCAGCGCGTTCCGCGATGTGGTGCGTGGTATCGCCAGCCTCAACACACTCAACCGGTTCTTGTCGGACTACCGCTCCACGTTCTCCTCTCAAACGGTTCCAAGCAGCCCACCAGGCGTTTGATGGCCAAAGGTTTGAGCAGTCTGGCTATAAGCCGGGCGGCGGCCCATAGCTTTGCACCAGCGATCCTGCCACCAGGTTCCAGCCGTCAACAAGCACGAAAAATATCAGTTTGAACGGCAGGGAGATGATCACTGGGGGTAGCATCATCATACCCATCGACATCAAAACCGATGCGACGACCAGATCGATGATGATGAACGGGACGAACAGCAAGAAGCCGATTTCGAAGGCCCGGCGCAACTCTGAGATCATGAAGGCCGGAACCAAAACGGTCAGCGGAATGGCTTCAGGGCCCTCGGGTGTGGGCGTTTGCGACAGATCGAGGAAGAGGCGCAGATCGTTCTCGCGCACATGAGCGCGCATGAACACGTGGAATGGTTCAGAGGCGCGCTCAAAGGCCTCGTCCAGTTCGATTGTTTCATCAATCAGCGGCTGGATACCGACGTCATAGGCCTCTTGAAAGGTTGGTGCCATAATGAAGGCTGTAAGAAACAGCGCTAGCGAGATGATCACCGTGTTAGGCGGCGCGGTTTGCAAGCCGATGGCCGTGCGCAGCAGTGACAGCACAACCACAATGCGCGTGAACGATGTTACCATCACCAGGATAGACGGCGCCAAAGACAGTATGGTGATCAGCAGAATGATCTGAACGGCGCGTTCGGTCACGCCGATATCATCGCCGAGTGAGATGGAGATGTCCTGGGCCATGCTCTGTGGCACTAAGGCCAAAAGAGATGCTAGCGCGAGCGGCAGGAGGGCCACAACAACCCACCCAACGCGTAATCTTGGTCGCTCAACCTCACCTATATTGTCGGCAGAATTTGCGTGAGCTGAACGTGTGTGGTTGTGCCGGTTTTCGCCGCTCACTTGGATTCAGGCTCGCCTGCGATCTCTCCGAGCAACCGCCGCATTTCGTCGTCCAGATCATCAGAAGACTTTTCAGTGCTGGCCTTACCGGAAGTATCCTCGGTCGATGCCGGTACGGGCTGAAGCTTGGACGAGATATCGACGGCTTGTTCTACCGGGTTCTCGTCAGCACCCTCAGTTGCTTCTTGTTCATCTGCTTTAGCCAGCGTCGTGGCGTTGGCGGCTGGGCCTCTGCTTGGAATGGTCACGGGGATGGGCGGATCATCACGGCCTGACAGTGCAACAGGGATGTCAGGCGCTGGTGCGGGTTCCGCTGCTGTCTCCGCCTCTCCGTCGGAAACTTTCGCCGCTTGATCGGCTTCGCCGCTCTCCTTGATATCGCGAACGCTCGATAGCTTAAGTGGATCTGCTGGTTCGCCCGCTTCAAGTTCACTCGACTTGGTTTCGGCTACGTCTTTGGGTGCCTCAACAGCCTCACTCTTTGCCGCCTCTGGGCTTGGTGCAGCTTCTTTCTCACTGTCACCATTGCCGGTGAGGGTGGAAAGGTCTGGCAGGTCGGGCATATCGGGCAGGGGTGGGAGATCAACGGCTGCAGGCGCATCGCCGTTGTTGGACGGTGTTTCGAAGCCATCCAGTTCGAGCGCCGCTTCCAGCTCGCGTTCCAAATCCAAATCGTCGATCGCTGCTGACGGTGGTGGAGAGGCCGTCGGTGTAGCAGCGGGGGTGTCTGGCTTTGGCGTTGATACGGATGCTGCTGGCGAGGCCGGCATTGGCTGTGCGGCCGCGGGCTCTGTTTTAAGCGAGTCAAGTTTGAGCGGGTCAGGTTTGGATGCTTCCGCAGCAGGACTTGCGACCGGCTTCGTTGGCTCTTTGGGCACAGGTGGTGCAGCGGCGGGTTCATCAAGCAACGAAGCGGATAGAGCTTCATCCAAGGAGCGATCCAGCGCAGCACGTTCGTCTTGGACGACAGGACTGATCACAGGTGGAGCGGCAGGTTCGTTTGCTTGTGTGCTTGGCGGTTTGGGTGGGGCGGCCTCTGCAGCTTTTGGTTTGGCTGCTGCGTCAGGTTTTGCCGCTGCCACTGTTGCTGCCGCGCCAACGGCACCTGCTGCAACGCCTGCAGCCGCCACGGCTGCGCTGGGCGAACTTGCCGGTGGGGGTGTCGGCTCGCGGTTTTCTTCTCCGGCTTTGGTGCGCAGCAAGGCAGAGGAGAACCGATTGGTTGTTCTGAAACGATCAGCAGGGCGAGCATAGGTTTCTTCCTCCTGCTTCTCTTGCGCTTTGCTGGCCTGCATGCGCGCCGCCAGCGGAATGCCGCCGACCATGGAACGTTCAATCACCTCATCGGAGTTGCCTCCAATCAGCAGGAGATGTTCCAGCTTGCCGTGACGCACCAAAACAAGCTTGCGCTTGGGGTCGATGGACAGTGTGTCGACCACCTGCAGCTCGGCCTCCTCGCCCTGGTGGCCTCCAAATCGTGCGCCGCCAAAGCGTTTGACAACCCAGGCCACCAAAAAGATCAGCGCGACAACAACGATCAAAGAAAGCCCAAACTGGGCGATGGTACCGCCGGTTTCGCCTAACTGTTCCTCGAACACACCGTACCCCTCCAACGCACACCACAGGCCTCCACGCGTCACATGTGTGAAGAGGCGCGTGCTGACCTCTTTAGCTGACCGGCCATTGCAGATGGCGCAGGTGCACCTTCTGCGATTCGGCAAGCTGTGATCGTAAGATTACTCAATTGAGCAAGGCTTGTCGTTAGGGGGTGGGTTTAAGCCCCCAACTTGTTGGCGCGAATTGTTGAGGTTTTCCAAGGGTTCACCTGTCACAGCGCTTGGCCGTTAACAGCTTGTTAACTGTGAACCCGGCACATTCTGCCCAGATTGATATGTCCCGTTAACCATAAACTCTTGGTGGCTTTGGCCCAATGCTTCGTAATCTGCCCTTCTTTTCGGCCCTGCGCACGCAAATGCAATGGCATTCTGCGCGCCAGTCTGTGCTGGCAGAAAACATTGCCAATGCTGACACGCCAGGCTTTCAAGCGCGCGATTTACAGCGCGTGAATCATGAAGCTCAGTTTTCGGTTGCCCGGCCCACGGCCACAGCGCCTGTCCGCACGGATGCCAAACACATCGCCGGGCGGCCTGTGACCGACACAACCGGGTTCGACAACAATCGCGAGCAAACGTTTGAAGTAACGCCGGAAGGCAACTCGGTGGTGCTGGAAGAAGAGGTCATGAAAATGACTGCCAACCAGCTCGATTATCAAACGGTGGCAACGCTTTACCAGAAATCCCTTGGCATGCTGCGCACGGCTGTTGGCCGTCGCTAGCGCTTAATTGAAGGACGGCATACATGGACTTCCTCAAAAGCTTGGTGACGGCAGCTTCGGGCCTGCAAGCTCAGTCTGGGCGCATGCGTATCATCGCTGAGAACATCGCGAACGCCGATTCAACGGCACAAACGCCAGAGGGTGACCCGTATCGTCGGCAAATCCCGACATTTCGCGCCTCTTTGGACCGAGAAATAAACTCGCGCATCGTTGAGTTGGGCCCGGTTCGCCCCGATCGCGGTGAGTTTCGTATGCGCTTTGATCCCAGCCATCCTGCTGCCAATGACGAAGGGTATGTCGCCATGCCCAACGTGAACCGCCTGGTGGAAGCCATGGACATGCGCAACGCGCAGCGCTCTTACGAAGCCAACCTCAATGTCGTGCAATCCACACGCCAGATGATCTCACGCACGCTTGATATTCTGCGCGTTTAGAAGGGTAGGCCGTCATGACCAGCATTCCAACCAACCAAGCCATTCAGGCCTATGCTCAAGCTGCCCAGGCGCTGTCTGGCAACGGGCAGAGTGGTGCGCAGGCCGCGAGCACCAGCCCATCAGATGGGTTTGGCGCCCTCATTGAACAGCAGGCCACCAACTTGGTCGATGAAGGGCGCGCTTTCGAAGCTGCCGGCATGGATTTGGTGCAAGGGCGAGCGGATGTTGTTGATGTTGTGACAGCGGTTGCCGAAACCGAGGTGCTGCTTGAAACCGTGGTGACCGTGCGTGACCGGGTGATCCAAGCCTATCAAGAAATTCTCCGCATGCCGATCTAAGGCCTGTGCTCCTTTGTTTCTAGGACGTTTCAATGACCGGACCTGAAGTGCTTGATGTTGCCCGCGATGGCGTCGTGACGCTGATCTATGTCTGCGGGCCAATGATGATCGTTGGTCTCGGGGTTGGTGTTGCCATTGGTCTTATCCAGGCGCTTACACAAATCCAGGAGATGACGTTGGTGTTCGTGCCGAAGATCATGGCGATCTTCGTCACCTTCATGCTCACCCTTCCGTTCATGGGCAGCCTCATGGCAGGCTACATGAACCGCGTCGCTGAACGAATCATCGCTGGTTAGGCCGGCTGCCATGGCTGAGCCAGTGTTGATGTCAGCATCCTTGATAGGCTCAGTCGTTGGACATTTCGCTCCTGCCAGATCTTGCTTGGCTCGCACTGCTGTTGTTCGCGCGGCTGGGCACCTTGTTTCTTCTGATGCCTGGCATTGGCGAGCAAACCGTTCCTGTGCGCGTGCGCTTGGTGATGGCTTTGGCGACGCTGTTGGTCGTCTATCCCACTGTTTCAGGGGTTCTTCCGCAGGTCCCACAAAGCGCCGTGGAAGTGTTTGGCCTGATTATCTGGGAAATCTTGATTGGGCTTGGCCTCGGGCTCGCGGTACGGTTCGTGCTTTCGGTAATGCAGGTCGCCGGCACCACCATAGCGTTCCAGATGGGGCTGGGTTTTGCGCTCAACGTCGATCCCTCGCAGGGGGTGCAAGGCGTGTTGCTGGGCAACTTTTTGGGCCTTTTGGGGATCACGTTGATCTTCCTGTCCGATCTTCATCACTTGGCGTTGGCAGGCATTGTGCGCAGTTACGACGTGTTTTCCGTCGGCAGCATCATTCCAATCGGCGATTTTACGCAGTACGCGCTGATGAGCGCGGCCAAGGCGTTCGAGGTGGCGATACAAATCTCCGCGCCCTTCATGGTGTTTGGCCTGATCTTTTATCTGGGGCTCGGCATTCTTTCTCGTCTTATGCCACAGTTGCAGATCTTCATGATCGCCATGCCGGTGAACATTTTGGGCGGGTTTATTCTTTTGGCGGCGATGCTCAGCGCGTTGATGGCGCTTTACATCGACCATGTGCGCGAGGTCATGTTGGTTCTTTTCCCGTCCTAGCGGTTAGAGCCAACAGGCCGCAGGAGGACTGATGGCGGAAGAAGCCGACCAGTCAGAAAAGACTGAGGACCCCTCCCATAAACGCTTAGAAGACGCGCACCAAAAGGGTGACGTTCCCAAGTCGCAAGAGCTTTCCTCCGCTTTTGTCTTACTTGGAGGCACGTTGGTGGTTGGCTTGATGGTGGGCCCCGCCATGGCCAAGCTAACGCCTTTGTTCGCCAATTTGATGCAGCAAGCGGCGTTGATACCCGTTGATGGCGGCGCCATTGTCGCGTTGACTGGCGCTTTTGGCCCGGCCATTGCCCTGGCTGTGGCGGTGCCGTTTTTGTTTTTGATGGCCATGGCTGTGCTAGGCAATGTGGTGCAGCACCGTCCTGTGCTTTCGGTTGAGCCCATCACGCCAAAGCTTTCAAAAATCTCGCCTGTGGCCGGTTTCAAGCGCTTGTTCTCAAGCGAGAGCCTGATGAACTTCATCAAAGGGCTTTTGAAAATCAGCCTGATTGGCGTGCTTATGGTGCTGATCTTGCTGCCACGGCGTGACGAGCTGGACGCTATCCTTTTCACGGACCTTCGCCAGTTCTTTCCTGCGATGCTTGATCTTGCTGTTGCTCTGTTGCTTGCCAGTGCCGCTGTGATGATTGTGATTGGCGTGGCCGACTATCTCTATCAGCGTCACCGCTGGTTTGAGCGTCAGAAAATGACGGTCAAAGAGGTGCGCGACGAGTACAAGCAGCAAGAGGGTGACCCAACGGTCAAAGCCAAGCTGCGACAGGTGCGTATGGAACGCTCGCGTAAGCGCATGATGGCTGCTGTGCCCGATGCGACTGTGGTGGTGACCAACCCGACCCATTTTGCTGTTGCCTTGAAGTATGAAAGCGGCATGCAAGCGCCCATCTGCGTGGCAAAAGGCGTTGATGCGCTGGCGCTCTCCATCCGCCAGGTCGCGCGTGAGCACGAGGTGACGATTGTTGAGAACCCGCCACTCGCCCGGGCGCTGCATGCTAGCGTTGATATCGATCAGTCGATCCCTGCTGAGTATTTTGAGGCCGTGGCCAAAGTGATCGGCTTTGTGATGCGCATGCGTGAGAAGCGCTCTGCCCGGCTTTGATCCCATCAATCACAGCTTTTGCTGCTGCTACGCTGGCCTGCGCTAGGCGAACCAGTATGTGCCGCGATAGTTTGGGCTGGCCGAATCGTTCGGTTTGCTTAAGCCTGCTTTCGTCTTTTTCTATGGTGCTTGCCGTTCTGTGACTGAGCCTTTGATTGATCTGCGCAATGCTGATGCGCCGCGTTTCTCGCGCAGCCGACAACGCCGATCGCTTGTCGTGCTCACCCTTATCAGCCTGCTCGCCTTGATGGTTTTCATCGGCTTTTCGGATATGGGCTCCAGTCCAACCGTTCTGCTGATGGTGCTGGGTGTGTTCGCTGCGCTGGGTATCGCGGCGCTTTTGGCGATGGTTCTTGGGTTTCTTCAGCTGTCTGGCCGTGCGCCGGCGCCGAGTTGGGCCGATCAGTTTATGGATGAAGATGCCCAAGGGGTTTTGTCCACCAGCGCACAAGGCCAGATTGTTTATGCCAACCGGGCGTATGGCACGCTGACCGGCGTGGATGACCCGCAGATGATCCGGCTGCCAGATCGTGTTTTTGGCACCGAAGCTGATGCCGCTGACACCATGTTCCAACTGTTGCGTACGGTGGCCGAGGGCAAGGTGGGAGAGGCCGATGTGCGCCTGGCGCGTGGGGCAACCGGGCAGGGGGCGCCACGTTGGTACCACGTGACCGCTCGGCCCTTGCCCGAAGACGGTGTGTCGGTTGCCTCCGTGGCGGACTTTGAGACACCCTATGGCGTGGTCTGGCGTATCGCCGATGTGACTGATGAGCGTGCGCGCCAGGAACAGGTGTTTCAGGATTTGCAGCAGGCGGTGGATTATCTGGACCATGCGCCCGCTGGATTTTTCTCATCCGATCCGGAAGGCACGATCAACTACATGAACGCCACGCTGGCGGCCTGGCTCGGCTACGATCTTGCGATGATCGACCAAACTGGCCTGACGCTGGATGAGCTGTTGGCTGGGGACGGGGCTGCGTTGCTCGCGGCGGCTCCAACCACCACCGATTTTGACGGGTTGGCAACGATCATTGATGTTGATCTGGTGCGCCGCGATGGGGCCCGGCTGCCGGTGCGTATTCATCATCGTGTGCCGATTTCAGTCGATGGTTCGCCGCGTGCTTCACGCACGTTGGTGATCAACCGGTCCAGCGGATTCGATGTCGATGAAAGTGTGCGGGCCGCTGAGGTGAAGTTCGCCCGCTTCTTTAATAATGCGCCGATTGCCATCGCTGTGGTAAACCGCGATGGCGCTCTGGTGCAGATGAACGCGCCCTTTGCTAGCCTCTTTCCAGAACAAGTGCCCGACGATGCCGCGCTCTCAGCGCATGAGGCATCCTCACCCAGCGCGGCCAAACTGGTGGAGCTTTTCTCAAACGAAGCCCGTGATGCTGTTCAGCGTGCACTGGATGATGCTGCTGCCCAACGTGGTCGTATGCGACCGGTTGATGTGGTGATTGGTCAGTCACCGGAACAGTCTGAACAACCGGGCATGCCTGATCTTGGCAATCAGATTTCCGCGCAGCTCTTTGTCTCCGCTGTTGGGGATGGCGCGGACACCGAAGCGCTGGTGTTTCTGATCGATACGACCGAGCAAAAAGCGCTGGAGCAGCAGTTCGCCCAGACCCAGAAGATGATGGCCTTTGGCCAGCTGGCCGGCGGGGTGGCGCACGACTTCAACAATATGCTGCAAGCCATTATGGGCAATGTGGATTTGTTGATGCTCAACCATCCTCCGTCTGACCCAAGCTATCGCTACATTTCGCCGATCCGCCAAAACTGTAACCGTGCGGCGGCTCTTGTGCGCCATCTGCTTGCCTTCTCCCGCAAACAGACCTTGCGCCCGCAAGTGATGCATATGGACGATGTGTTGTCTGATCTCTCCATGACGGTTGATCGCCTGGTGGGTGAAACAGTGAAGCTGGAGGTTGATATCTCCGGAGATGTTTGGCCCGTGATGGCCGATCTTACTCAGCTTGAAAATGTGCTGATCAATCTCGCCGTCAATGCTCGCGACGCGATGCCCGATGGTGGCAAGCTGACCATGACCACGCGCAATGTGATGCGTGAGGAGTGCGCCACATTCAACTTCAAGGGCTTGGAGGCTGCCGACTACGTTCTGGTATCGGTGACAGACACAGGCACCGGCATTGAGCCGGAGGTGATGGAGAAGATTTTCGAGCCGTTCTTCACCACCAAAGATGTCGGCAAAGGTACGGGGCTTGGGCTGGCAACCGTTTACGGCACCATTAAGCAGACGGGTGGCTATGTGTACCCTGAAAGCACGGTGGGTGAGGGCACCAGCTTCCATATCTTCCTTCCGCGCTATGTTGGCACTGAAGTTGCCGCCGTACAGGCCGCACAATCACAAAACCAGCCGCAAGAAGACCTAACAGGTGCTGCCAGTGTGTTGCTGGTTGAGGACGATGAGGGTGTGCGGATGGTGAACGCCACGCTGCTGCGTTCAGGTGGCTACACGGTGCATGAGGCCGATAGCGGTGTGGAAGCGCTTGAGGTGCTTGAAGAGTTTGGTGATGAGATCCAACTCATCGTCTCTGATGTGGTGATGCCAGAGATGGACGGCCCAACGCTGTTGCACGAAGCGCGCAGTCTTTATCCTGAGATGCGGTTCATTTTTGTCTCCGGCTATGCCGAGGACGCCTTTGCTAAAAACTTGCCGGATGATCAAGAGTTCACGTTCCTGGCTAAGCCCTTCTCGATGAAGGATTTTGCTGAGACAGTGAAACGCGTTTTGGCGAGCTAAGCGACTATCTTCAAAACGTTTGTTCCTATCTTGTTCACTGTGAACAAACATGGTACATACCCCCCATTGAGCGCACCAAATGCAGCCGGAAGGGTTTGCGTTGCGGGAATCGGCGCTGCGTGAAAAGAAGGGATATCTGGTATGGCGCAATCGACGCTTCGTTTGGTGGAAGGCAACGGTATGGATAAGAGCAAGGCGCTGGATGCAGCCCTCTCACAGATTGAGCGCTCGTTCGGCAAAGGCTCAATCATGAAGCTTGGTGCCGGTGAGGCGCTGGAGATCGAGGCGGTTTCTACGGGTTCCTTGGGCCTTGATATTGCGCTTGGGATTGGCGGTTTGCCGCGTGGCCGTGTGATTGAAATTTATGGCCCAGAATCCTCCGGTAAAACAACGCTTGCGCTACACACCATTGCAGAAGCCCAGAAGAAGGGTGGCATCTGCGCCTTCGTCGATGCAGAGCACGCGCTTGACCCGATTTACGCCCGCAAGTTGGGTGTCAATGTCGATGATCTTTTGGTCTCGCAACCTGATGCTGGTGAACAGGCCTTGGAGATTGCTGATACCTTAGTGCGTTCGGGCGCCGTGGATGTGCTGGTGGTCGACTCCGTTGCCGCGCTGACGCCACGCGCTGAGCTTGAGGGCGAGATGGGCGACAGTCTTCCTGGCATGCAGGCCCGCTTGATGAGCCAAGCACTGCGCAAGCTGACCGCATCGATTTCCAAATCGAACACGATGGTGATCTTCATCAACCAAATCCGGTTGAAGATCGGTGTGATGTTCGGCAACCCGGAGACCACAACAGGCGGTAATGCGCTGAAATTCTATGCCTCGGTACGTTTAGATATTCGCAGGATCGGCGCCATCAAGGATCGCGATGAGGTGGTGGGCAACCAGACACGTGTGAAGGTGGTGAAGAATAAGGTGGCTCCACCGTTTCGCCAAGTTGAGTTCGACATCATGTATGGCGAGGGCGTCTCAAAGATGGGCGAGCTGATCGATCTTGGTGTGAAGGCCGGGATCGTTGAGAAGTCCGGCGCTTGGTTTTCCTATGATAGCCAGCGTCTTGGTCAGGGTCGCGAGAATGCCAAGCAGTTCATGCGCGACAATCCCGATATTGCCGATGAGATTGAAGCGGCAATCCGCCAAAATGCCGGTTTGATTGCTGAGCAGATTTTGGAAGGCGAGCCGGTCAATGATGATGAGACTGACGCTCCGGACGATGGCAAAAGCGAGTAGGCACTCAGCCTAACCGGGTTGATCAGCAAACACTCTTTGGTTTGCTGGACAGCTTTCATCACCAGCTATAGATAACTTTTATGAGCGGTCGATCTCATGTCGTGAGGTCGACCGTTTCCTATTGTTTGCTGCCCACCAGCCTTTCAAACCTTGGTTTGAAACGTTTTTTGCTGGCATTGCGGTAGCTGGCGTTTGTTCAAAGGTGAACGGTTGAAATGAGCAGTGTAAACGAAATTCGGTCGGCGTTTCTGTCCTACTTTGAGAAGCATGGCCATGCGGTTCTGCCGTCTTCACCGCTTGTTCCGCGCAACGACCCAACGCTCATGTTCACCAATGCGGGCATGGTGCAGTTCAAGAACGTTTTTACCGGTCTTGAAACCCGCGAACCGCCGCGCGCTGCCACCTCGCAAAAGTGCGTGCGCGCAGGTGGCAAGCACAATGATTTGGACAATGTCGGCTACACGGCGCGGCACCACACCTTCTTTGAGATGCTCGGCAACTTTTCTTTTGGCGACTACTTCAAGGAAGAGGCGATCTACCATTCGTGGAACCTTGTCACCAAAGACTTCGACATCAATCCGGACAAGCTGCTCGTCACCGTGTATGCCGATGATGATGAGGCGTTTGACCTTTGGGGTAAGATAGCTGGTCTGCCGGATGAGAAGATCATTCGCATTGGAACGTCTGACAATTTCTGGGCCATGGGTGACACGGGTCCTTGCGGGCCATGCTCAGAGATCTTCTATGATCATGGGCCGAGCATTCCAGGTGGTCCTCCAGGTTCACCGGATGAAGATGGGGACCGCTTCATCGAGATTTGGAACCTGGTTTTCATGCAATATGAGCAGGTCGACGCCGACAATCGGATCGCGCTGCCCAAGCCATCCATCGACACAGGCATGGGGTTGGAGCGCCTAGCTGCGCTTCTGCAAGGCAAGCATGACAACTATGACACGGACCTTTTCCAGTCACTGATCGCAGCTTCGGTTGATCTGACCGGCGTATCGGCTGAGGGTGATGCTCAGGCTAGCCACCGCGTGATTGCCGATCATCTGCGTGCGACCAGCTTTTTGATCGCCGATGGGGTTTTGCCGTCCAACGAAGGACGGGGCTACGTGCTGCGCCGGATCATGCGCCGTGCTATGCGCCATGCCCATTTGCTCGGGGCCAAAGACCCTGTGCTGCACCGTTTGGTACCAGCGTTACTGCGGGAGATGGGGGAGGCCTATCCAGAGCTCGACCGCGCTCGCGCATTGATTTCCGAAACGTTGGAGCTTGAAGAAAATCGCTTCAAAAAGATGCTCGACCGTGGTCTTGGTTTGCTTGACGATGCATCGAAAACTCTCAGCGATGGCGATACGTTTGATGGCGAGGTCGCGTTTAAACTCTACGATACCTATGGTTTCCCACTTGATCTGACACAGGATGCGTTGCGCTCGCGGGCGATCTCTGTGGACACGAATGCTTTTGACGCGGCGATGGAACGCCAGCGCGCTGATGCGCGGGCTGCTTGGGCGGGATCAGGTGATGCCGGCACCGACACAGTCTGGTTTGCCGTTCGCGATGCCCATGGCGCCAGCGAGTTTCTAGGTTACGATACCCTGATCGCTGAAGGTGTGCTGGTTGCTGCGGTGAAGGATGGTGCGGAGGTTGAGGCTCTGAAGCCAGGTGAGGAGGGCGCCGTTGTTGTCAATCAGACGCCTTTTTACGCTGAATCCGGCGGCCAGCAGGGCGACCAAGGCACGATCAAACAAGGCGATGCTCTTTTCACTGTGCGCGATACGGTGAAGCGTGCCGATGGTGTTTTTGTGCATATGGGCACAGTGTCCGGCACACCTTTGAAGGTGGGCGAGCCCGTTGATCTTGCCGTTGATGGTGTCCGTCGCCAGGCGATACGTTCGAACCACTCGGCGACCCATTTGTTGCATGAAGCTTTGCGCGAAACACTGGGCGATCACGTCGCACAGAAAGGCTCGCTTGTTGCGCCCGATCGTTTGCGGTTCGACTTTTCTCACCCTAAACCCATCGAAGCCGATGAGCTGTCTGCCATCGAAGACATTTCCAACCGTATGATCCTTCAGGACAGCCCAGTGGAGACGCGTCTGATGGATGTCGACAGCGCGATTGAGTCAGGTGCGCGTGCCCTGTTCGGCGAGAAATATGGCGATGAGGTGCGTGTTGTCTCCATGGGCGACAAACCTGATGGATCGACCTTCTCGGTGGAACTCTGCGGTGGAACGCATGTTGGGCGCACAGGCGAAATTGGTCTTGTGCGCGTGGTGTCGGAAGGTGCTGTTGCCGCTGGTGTACGCCGCGTCGAAGCGCTAACCGGTGAGGCGGCTCGCGCTTATCTTTCTGATCAAGACACGCGCGTGAAAGCCATTGCTTCGCGTCTCAAGGTCACGCCTGATCAGGCGTTGGAGCGTGTCGATGCTTTGATGGAAGAGCGCCGCAAGCTTGAGCGTGAAGTCGCCGAGCTGAAAAAGCAGGTGGCGCTTGGTGGTGGCGGGCAGCAGGCGACCGCTCAGGAAGATGTGGCTGGTATTGCGTTCTCCGGGCGTGTGCTGGACGGCGTCAGCCCGAAAGACCTGAAAGGCATTGCCGATGAAATGAAGCGCGAGCTCGGTTCTGGTGTTGTGACCCTTGTCGCAACGGGCGAAGGCAAAGCTGCGATTGTTGTCGGTGTGACCGACGATCTGACGGGCAGCCACAGCGCTGTGGATCTGGTGCGCGCTGGATCAGCAGCTCTTGGCGGCAAAGGCGGCGGCGGACGGCCTGACATGGCGCAGGCCGGTGGCCCCGATGCGTCCAAAGCTGAGGCCGCTCTGGAAGCGGTGAAATCGGCGCTAGCTGGTTAGCGAAAGTCGCTTGTCGGCATCGCCCGCAAGTCAGCAAGATTTGTCCGTTCCACCCATGCTTTGGTGAACGTGCCACGCAGCCTGCCACACCGTTTCTGCGGTGTGGTGCCATGCATGGTGTGTCCATCCAGACGAAGAGCCGACCATGACCAAACCGCTATCAGAAGCTGACACCGCAGACACAGGCCGAGACTTTGTCTTCACCAACATGCCTGGCGACTGGTCGGCTTATGAAGAGCGTATCAACCGGGTCACCCAGTATCTTCACGAGCATATCGATGAGCCATTGGATCTTGATCGACTGGCCGAGATTGCTTGCCTCTCGCGCTTTCACTGGCACCGGATTTACCGGGCCATTCAGGGCGAAACAGCGGCCCAGACACTGAAGCGGGTGCGTATGACGCGCGCAGGCTTTGATCTGGCCGAGGGCACACTGTCGCTTGATGCGGTTGCGCGGCGCTGCGGCTATCCCAACCAACGGTCTTTCTCCCGCGCGTTCACCGATGCCTACGGTGTGCCGCCGGGGAAGTACCGATCCTCTGGGGGGCATAGCCGTTACACCCAAACGGCACACAAAGTGAGCAACCCCATGTACACTGTTGAGATTGAAACCCTACCATCTCGCACCATCGCTGGCGTCCTTCACAAAGGCTCCTATCAGCGCATCGGCGAAAGCTTTGAGAAACTGGTTGGCCTCGCTGCGACGCGCGGGCTTATGGCCGATGTTCGCGGCATGGTCGGCGTCTACTACGATGACCCTATGGCGACGCCAGAAGAAGAGCTTCGCTCGCGAGCGGCTTTCATTGTCGCTGACGATGCCAACATCCAGTCACCTTTGGAGGCCGAGAAACTGGAAGGTGGCAGCTATGCCGTCCTGACCCACAAGGGTCCGTACTCCGATCTGCCATCGGCTTATGATTGGTTCTACTCGGTGTGGCTGAAGGATCGAGACCTGCCTTTGCGCGCTGCCCCGCCATACGAGGACTATTTGAACAATCCCCGTGAGGTGCCAGCAAGCGAGCTTGTGACGAAAGTCTGCGTGCCTGTGGCAGCCTAAGCAGCGTGCTAAACCCATGAAAAAGGCCCGCCATCGATTGACGGCGGGCCTTGATGTTTTCTGGCCTATCGGCCGATTACTTGGTTGGTTTGATCCCAGTTTTGCATGGTCCAGGTTGGACCAACCGCGTCACCCAATAGCTTTCTGCAAGTTCTCATCGATCTTAGCCAGGAAGCTTTGCGTTGTGTGCCAGGTTTGGTCTGGGCCGATAAGGATCGCAAGATCCTTGGTCATGTCGCCGGCTTCCACCGTCTCAATGCACACCCGCTCCAGCGTGTTGGCAAAGTCCACCAGCGCCTGATTGTCGTCCAGCTTGCCGCGATGGGCCAAACCGCGCGTCCAAGCAAAGATGGAGGCGATTGGGTTGGTGGACGTTTCCTTGCCTTGCTGATGCATGCGGTAATGGCGGGTCACGGTGCCGTGCGCAGCTTCTGCTTCGGCTGTTTTGCCATCAGGTGACATGAGCACTGATGTCATCAGGCCAAGCGAACCAAAGCCCTGAGCAACCGTGTCGGACTGCACATCGCCATCATAGTTCTTACAGGCCCAGACATAGCCGCCGGACCATTTCATAGCGGCAGCCACCATGTCGTCGATCAAACGGTGCTCATAGGTGATGCCGGCTTCTTTGAACTTGCCGGCGAACTCGGTGTCGAAGATTTCCTGGAAGATATCTTTGAACCGGCCATCATACTTTTTCATGATGGTGTTTTTGGTGGAGAGGTACACAGGGTAACCGCGGTTAAGGCCGTAGTTCATGGACGCGCGGGCAAAATCCTTGATGGATTCATCCAGATTGTACATCCCCATGGCAACGCCAGCTTCAGGGAACTTGAAGATTTCTTCTTCGATCACCGTGCCGTCATCACCGACAAACTTCATGGTCAGCGTGCCTTTGCCGGGCACGACGATGTCGGTGGCGCGGTACTGATCACCGAAAGCGTGGCGGCCAATTACGATGGGCTGAGTCCAGCCAGGAACCAGACGTGGCACGTTTTGCATGATGATTGGCTCGCGGAAGACAACGCCGCCAAGAATGTTGCGGATCGTGCCGTTGGGCGAACGGTACATGCGCTTCAAGTTGAACTCTTCCACGCGCGCTTCGTCTGGCGTGATGGTCGCGCATTTGACGCCAACACCATGCTCTTTGATCGCGTTGGCCGCATCCACGGTGATCTGATCGTCGGTGCGGTCGCGCTCTTCGATACCCAGATCGTAATAGTGCAGGTCGATATCGAGATAGGGATGGATCAGCTTGTCCTTGATGAACTGCCAGATGATCCGAGTCATCTCGTCGCCATCGAGTTCGACAACGGGATTGGCAACCTTGATCTTCGCCATGAATGGTCCTCGTGTTGTGGGCGCTTGTGCGCCGTGCGTGTGTATGGAAGGTGACAGGAATGGATTATGTCTGCGCGGGCTATAGCAAAGGGTAAGGGCGGCTTCAAACCGGTCGAAGGGTGAAGACGCCTAATCCTATCTCGTGGCAGCAAGCTGATATTTTTGGAGTTTTCCGTGAGCCGATTTGGTCCCGATGGCGCGCCAAGCAATCTGTCGCAGTTGGGTGTCAGGCCGCCCGTGGCGATTCTTGTTGAGCCCCAAATGGGTGAGAACATCGGTATGGTCGCGCGTGCCATGGCCAATTTTGGTTGGCGGCGTCTGCGTCTGGTGCGTCCGCGCGATGGTTGGCCGAACGAGCGGGCAAATGCTACGGCCAGCGGCGGCGTACACGTGGTGGAGAACGCTGACCTTTTTGACACGCTGGAGGATGCGCTGGCCGATCTGTCTTTGGTTTTTGCAACATCGGCTCGCAAGCATGATTTGGCCAAAACCGTTGTTGGGCCGATGGAGGCGGGACGCCGGGGCGTGGAAGTGACCGAGGAAACGCGGGTTGGTTACGTTTTTGGCCGGGAGGCTTGGGGTTTGACGAATGAGGAGGTCGCCCTCTGCGATGATATTCTAACCCTGCCGGTGGACCCCGACTGTGCCTCGCTCAACATCGCACAGGCTGTCATTGTCTGTGCCTATGAGTGGCGCAAACACGCTTTGGAACAGGGTGGGGCGCAGCGTGAGGAAGACGGACTGCCGGTGGAGACAGCTGAGCGCTCGCCTATTGCCGACAAGGGTCAGATGGTGGGGCTTTTCTCGCATTTGGAGGGGCTGCTGGATGCGTCGGGTTTCTTTCGCCCGCCTGAAAAACGCGAAGGCATGATTCACAATCTGCGCACGCTTTTTCAGCGTGCTCGGCTTAACGAGCAGGAAGTTCGTACCCTTCGCGGGGTGTTTTCATCCCTTGATCGAGCCCACGAACGCGGACGCAAATCAAAAACTTGAACGTTTAGGTTGAGCCTTTTGGGTTGAGCTTGCAGGCTTTCGCGGTTAGGCGATGCCGGTGGGGATACCCAATAAGGAAAGCTAACCATGAGTGATGCGGCTTGGTACTACGCCGTCGGCAGCCAGCAGAGCGGCCCAGTAAGCACAGATGATATTGCCCTGTTGATCGGGCGCGGTGAGATTGGACCAGACACACTTGTCTGGCGTGAAGGTATGAGCGAGTGGGGCGCAGCGCGCGCCAGCTTGCCAGGGTCGATGGTTCCACAGAGTTGGGTGGATGCGATGTCGGCACCAGCGCCAGGCGCTGCAACACCACCCAGCTTTGGAACGGCCTCCTCTGGTGGCGGTGCAGCTTATGCCAGCGGTGACTATTACCACCCCACGCAGTTTGCCGATGTTATTCGCACGGTTTTCAGCCGGTACGTTCTGTTTCGCGGTCGTGCGCGACGTTCGGAGTACTGGTATTGGATTCTCTTCGTCATCCTGGTCAGCATCGCTTTGACCGTTGTTGATGGCGTCATTTTCGGCTTCGATGCGAACGACCTGGCTATTCTCAGCCCCTTGTTCAGCCTGGGTACTTTTCTGCCCTCATTGGGCGTTGCGTTTCGTCGCATGCATGATCTTGGACGGTCGGCTTGGTGGTTGTTGCTCGGCTTCATCCCGCTGATTGGGACACTCATCCTGATCTATTGGTTTGTTCAGCGCGGCGATGAGGGCGACAACCAGTACGGTCCGGCTTGACGGCTTAGCCCAGAAAGCCTAGAGAACGCTTCGAGTTTTGGGGGCTTTACGCCCCCTTTTCTCATTCCCGTGTCCCGTGGACTGTGTTGTGGCGACAAAACGCTGGCGTCACAGTTCTGTCGTTTGTCTCTTGCGAGACGAAAGAGGAGGGCGCGTGTAACCTCACTTTTGAAAGGATACCGCGATGTCAAAACGCGACAGTGTGAAATACAAAATCGATCGCCGCATGGGCGAAAACATCTGGGGCCGCCCGAAAAGCCCCGTCAATCGCCGCGAGTATGGCCCAGGCCAGCATGGCCAAGGTCGCCGCAGCAAGCTTTCTGATTTCGGCATTCAGCTGCGCGCCAAGCAGAAGCTGAAAGGCTATTACGGCTCCATCATGGAGAAGCAGTTCCGTAAGATTTACGATCAGGCTTCGAAAATGAAGGGCGACACCTCTGAGAACCTGATTGGTCTGCTTGAGCGTCGTTTGGACACCGTAGTTTACCGCGCCAAGTTCGTGCCCACTGTTTTTGCTGCCCGTCAGTTCGTCAATCACGGCCATGTGCTGGTGAATGGCAAGCGCGTGAATATCCCATCTTACCGTCTGAAAGTTGGTGATGTGGTCGAGATTCGCGAACGCTCGCGTCAGTTGGGCATCGTGCTGGAAGCTGTGGCGCTTGATGAGCGCGACGTGCCCGATTACGTCAACGCCGATCATGGCAAACTCACTGCCAGCCTGACACGTATTCCAACGCTGACCGATGTGCCTTACCCGGTGGCGATGGAACCAAACCTCGTGGTCGAGTTCTACTCACGCTAACAAGCACATCTTGCTTGGACGCTTTCAAAGGCCGCCATTTGGCGGCCTTTTTTGTTTGCGCTTTAGCTGATCTAAGCAAGGCATGACCATCAAACATATGGCTTTGGCGCTGCTGGTTGCTGCGATTTGGGGCATTGCCTTCACTGTCATTCGCCTTGGGCTGGACGTGGTATCACCCCTGCTTCTGACGGCGTTACGCTTTGTTTTTGCAGCGTTTCCCTTGCTGCTTTTCTTGCGACCGCCCAAAGCACCCTGGCACATCGTTGTGGCGTATGGCGTAATCCAGGGTGCGATCATGTTCGGCCTTGTGTTCCACGCCATCTCTATTGGCATGCCCGCTGGCTTGGCGTCCCTAGTGGTGCAGTGCCAGGTGTTCTTCACAGTTGGGCTGGCCGCGCTGTTTGACGGAGAGCGGCCCAAGCGCCATCATTTTTTGGCAGCGGGCATTGCTGCATTGGGCATTTTTGTCATCGCGCTGGCCAAAACGGATGGGCAGACTGTGCCGCTTTGGCCTCTCATCTTGACCGTTATGGCGGCTTTCGCCTGGGGCATGGCGAACATCGTTTCGCGGCGGGCAAAATCAGCCGATCCTGTATCTTTTGTTGTTTGGTCCAGTGCCGCCGCGCCACCCTTGCTTGTGGCTGGTAGCCTGGTCTTGGAACCAGGTGCTTTGAACGCATTGATGGGTTTGCGCGGTGTGGATCTATGGACACTCACCTGGACGACCATGGCGCTGGCTGTCCCAACCACCATCTTGGCTTTTGCCATCTGGGTTTGGCTGTTGCGGACCTACCAAGCGGCGATTGTGATGCCGTTTGCGTTGCTGGTGCCGATTTTTGGGTTCGGTGGGGCGGCCCTTTTCCTTGGCGAACGCTGGAGCCTTGGTATCGGCGTGGGTGCTGTTTTGGTGTTGGCTGGACTTGCGATCAACGTGCTTGGTGACCGGCGGATCGCCGCTTCTTCGTCCTAGAAGACGATTTTTGCAGCTTTCTGAAACTCAAGGGGTTGAACCATGACGCCTTGAGCTTATCTGCGCCCAAAGATCACAAGTAAGAGATACTAACATGACGGAAACTGTTTTCCTTACCGGCGCATCTGGGTTCATCGCTAAGCACATCATCGTGCAGCTGCTCAATGCTGGTTACCAAGTGCGCGGATCAGTGCGTTCACTCTCTCGCAGCGATGAGATCATCAAGGCCGTGACGCCCCAGTTGGATGATGCCAGTAAGCTGGAGGAGCGGCTTTCATTCGTGGCTTTGGATCTCAGCAAAGATGATGGCTGGGACGGGGTTATGGAAGGGTGTTCCGTGCTGCTGCATACCGCGTCACCCTTTCCTTTGCAGCAACCGGATAATGATGAGGAGATCATCCGACCAGCTGTTGATGGCACCGAACGCGCGCTGAAGGCGGCGCAGACGGCGGGCATCGAGCGCGTTGTTCTCACATCGTCGGCTGTTGCTGTGATGCATAGCGACTTACCGAGAGGGCGACAGGCCTATGACGAGGCCGATTGGTCTGAAGACTTCTACCCCACTCAAAATGCTTATGGCCGCTCTAAAACGCATGCGGAGAAGGCGGCCTGGGCCTTTGTCGCCAAAGACGGCGTCACTATTCGGCTGACGACCATCAACCCCGTTCTGGTGCTCGGTCCGGCGCTTGATGGCAACTATGGGACCTCGCTTCAGGTGGCCGAACGGATTTTCTCCGGAAAAGATCCCATGCAGCCGCGCTTTGGCATTCCTGTGGTGGATGTGCGCGATGTGGCAGCGATGCATGTCAAAGCGCTCTCAACGCCGCAGAGTGAGGGACAACGCATCTTGGCCAGCGAGAGCTTTCAGTGGATGAAAGATATGGCTGAAACCATGAAGCAGGCCTATCCAGATCGCGGGATCAAAGCTCGAGAAGCCCCGGATTTTCTGATCAAGATGATGGCGTTGTTCGATAGCGACATCAAAACCATCATCCCTCAGCTGGGTGTGCCGAAGCACATCTCCAATCAAAGGGCAAAAGATGTGCTTGGGATAGACTTCATTCCTGCGCGCGATGCGATTCTGGCATCGGCAGAAAGCATCAAAAGCTATCAGGCCTAGCTTGCCCGCAAGGCCTCTAGTTTTTGGATTTGTTGGCCGTCCTCGGAGAAATTGCCGGGGGCGAGCCAGGTCTCCAAAGCCTCTTTGCGGCTTGGCCACTCAGAATCAAGCATGGAATACCAAGCGGTGTCGCGGTTTACGCCGTGAACCACCATGTCCTGGCGAAATGTGCCCTCAAATGTGAAGCCAAGGCGCACCGCAGCTTTGTGGGATGGCGCATTGTCGTCATTGAGCTTCCACTCATAGCGGCGGTAGCTAAGGTCCTCAAAAACGTGTTTTGCCAGCAGATAGTGCGCCTCGGTGGCCAGCGGTGAGCGCGCCATCGCATCACCATGGGCCACAGCGCCGATTTCGACCGAGCCCTGCTCAGGACGCATGCGCATGTAGCTCGCCATACCCCGCACGATGTTCCAATGCGTGTCGCGCATGACCATGGTGTGCCATTCGCCCTGCTTTGCCTGATAGGCTTGACCAAAATGATCGGCGTCGCGATAGGGCGCGTCCGGGAAGAAGCGAATGCGTGTGTTGGCACCCATATCGCCACCCAAAGCCTGCCAGATATCGTGCGCGTGAACCGTTGCATCGAATGCTTCGAGCGCCACAGTGCGCCCTTCAAGGCGTCTGGGGCGTGGTGGCGCGCAGCCTTGCCAGTTGGGAAGATCGGTCATGGGCAGAGCTATCGGCTAGGTGGCGTTCTTCAAGGCTTCTTCTTCGCGAACCGGATCAATCGCAGCCCAGCCAAACTCCAGGAAGGGTAAGGTGATGTGCGTCAGCTCCAACAGCGCGTCGGCAATTTTTGGTGTTGTGATGTCTTTGTTGTCCATTTCACGCACAAAGTGGTGATGCTTCAGGCGCACCAGCTTTTGCAGAGCTTCGTCATCGAGCTTTTCAAACCCACGGGGGTTACGCTTCAAGCTTTCAGAGAAGTCGAACGCCAGCCCCTGAGTTTGGAACCCATCCAGCATGGTTTGAAGCTTTGCATGGTTGGCGACAATCGCAGCGCGCATGGCGGCAAGCTCGGCACTGGCTAGCCCGTAGAAACCCGTGGCGACGAAAGAGCGCTCGTTGGACATGTGCACATAGGCAAAGCCTTGGTCCTTCTTGGTTCCTGTACGGGTCAGAAGTGCACTGGCGTGGGTGTTGTACGGGTCTTTGTTTTTGGAGAAACGTACATCCCGGTTCACGCGGTAGAGAGAGGTCTTGCGTGTGCCGCGGAGTGGCAAGCCTTCAGCTTCCATCCGGGCTGAGACATGCTCAATGAGATCGCCAAGTGGGACCTTCACTTCGCTCTCATAGAGCGCTTTGTTTTCCTTGAACCAGTCCCTGTCTTGGTGAAAGCCAAGCGCCTTCAAAAAGGGCAGGGCCTTTTTGCCCATGCCCTTGAAGGGTGGAATGTTAGACACGGGTTTAGGCGCTTTCGGCGTTCTTCACCGCGATGCCCTTGTCGGTCATCATCTGCTGCAATTCGCCAGCCTGGAACATCTCGCGGATGATGTCGCAACCGCCAACAAACTCGCCCTTGATGTAGAGCTGCGGGATGGTCGGCCAGTTGGAATATTCCTTGATGCCTTCGCGAATATCCATGTCTTCCAGGACATTCACATCCTGATAGTCAGCCCCGACATAGTCGAGGATCTGCACCACTTGGCCAGAAAAGCCGCACTGCGGAAACTGCTTTGTGCCTTTCATGAAGAGAACGACATCATTGGTTTTGACGGCATTGTCGATGGTTGTGGCGGCATCGGTCATAGGGTGTTCCTCAACTTTCTGGGAGGGCGCCTTTCAGGCGTCAGTCGTGGGTGCGGAGGTTTGCAGAGCAAGGGCGTGCAACACGCCGCCCATATTGCCTTTAAGCGCATCATAAACCATTTGATGCTGCTGCACACGCGACTTTCCGCGAAACGCTTCAGATACCACCACAGCGGCATAGTGATCGCCATCGCCTGCTAGATCGCGAATCTCAACATGTGCGTCGGGCAAGGAGTCCAGGATCATTTTCTCGATGTCAGCGGCATTCATCGGCATGTGGCATCGGCCCTTTTTGGCTAGGTGGCGGTGTCCATGAAGTCTGGCAACCAACTCTCATAAGCGGCGCACAGGTCTTCAATAGATATGGCCCGGCTCTCGCCCAGTTTCAATTCTTTCCCGCCTGTCGCGCCGAGTATCATGACAGAAATTGAAAGTGTTTTGGCTTGATCCAGAATGTCTTTTTGGCCATCAGCCGATGCTGTGACCAGATACCGGCCCTGGTCTTCACCGAAAAAGGCCGGGATGACACTGTCCGGTGCATCGACCTTGGCACCAATGCCGGAACCCATGGCCATTTCGGCCAGTGCAACGGCGAGGCCGCCGTCTGATAGGTCATGCACGGCGCTGACTTTGCCGTCCTGGATGAGGCCGCGGACGAAATCACCCGTTCGCTTTTCTTCAAACAGATCAACGGGTGGCGGTGCACCTTCTTCGCGGCCAAGTACGTCGCGTAAATAAGCAGACTGGCCCATGTGGCCGCCCCAGCCCTCTGGCCCGCCGACAAGCAAAATCGCTTCATGAGCGGTGGCAAAGGCTGCACCGACCCGCCGCGCGCCTGCCTCTAGCAGCCCAACGCCTGCGATTGCGGGTGTCGGCAAAATGCCAACACCATTGGTTTCGTTGTAGAGCGAGACATTGCCCGACACGATGGGGAAATCCAATTCTCGGCACGCTTCGCCAAGGCCTTTGATGGCGGCGACAAACCCACCCATAATTTCCGGGCGTTCGGGATTGCCGAAATTGAGATTGTCAGTGACAGCCAGAGGTGTTGCGCCAACGGCGGTCAAGTTGCGCCAGACTTCGGCGACGGCCTGCTTGGCGCCCTCAAATGGATCAGCCTCCACGTAGCGCGGCGTCACGTCTGCTGTAAAGGCAAGCGCCTTGCCTGCTGCGTTCACCTGCACGACGCCAGCATCTCCACCGGGCGTTGCCAGCGTTTGGCCGCGAACAAGCGTGTCATATTGTTCGTAAACCCAACGCTTAGATGCCCCATTCGGGGCGGCAAGCAGAGTTAGCAACCCATCGGCGATATCGCCGTCAAAGTTGTTGTCTTGCAGCGGCTTGGGCGAGGTCGGTGGCACCCAAGGGCGATCATATTCCGGTGCTTCGTCACCCAGCTCTTTGATCGGTAGATCTGCGACTTTGACGCCCTCGTGGAAGATTTCAAAGCGCAGCGTATCGGTGGTCTTGCCAACCACCGCGAAGTCCAGTCCCCACTTGACGAACACCGCCTCCGCTTGTGCGTGTTTTTCCGGCCGAAGCACCATGAGCATGCGCTCCTGGCTTTCTGAGAGCATCATCTCATAGGCCGACATGTTTGTTTCGCGGCAGGGGACTTTATCAAGGTCAAGATGGATGCCCAGATCGCCCTTGGCGCCCATCTCCACCGCAGAGCAGGTGAGGCCCGCCGCGCCCATATCCTGGATGGCGATCACCGCACCGGTTGCCATCAATTCCAGACAGGCTTCCAGAAGGCATTTTTCGGTGAACGGATCACCGACTTGAACCGTTGGGCGTTTTTCTTCAATGGAATCATCGAATTCCGCCGAAGCCATGGTTGCGCCGCCAACACCGTCTCGACCCGTCTTGGCGCCAAGATACACAACCGGCAAACCAACACCTTCAGCACGCGAGGTGAAAATACCATCGGTTTTGGCGATGCCTGCCGCGAATGCGTTCACCAGGCAGTTGCCATTGTAGCGGGCATGGAACTCTACTTCGCCGCCAACGGTTGGCACGCCAAACGCGTTGCCATAGCCGCCGACCCCAGCGACCACACCGGAAACAAGATGGCGAGTTTTAGGATGATCAGGTTCACCAAAGCGCAGTGCGTTCATGGCCGCCACAGGCCGTGCGCCCATGGTGAAAACATCACGTAAGATCCCGCCAACTCCGGTTGCGGCGCCTTGATATGGCTCGATGTAAGAGGGGTGGTTATGGCTCTCCATTTTGAACACCACAGCCTCGCCATCACCGATATCAACGACACCGGCATTCTCGCCCGGGCCTTCAATGACGTGCGCTCCCTCGGTTGGCAGTGTTTTCAGCCACTTTTTGGAGCTTTTGTAGGAGCAGTGCTCGTTCCACATGGCTGAGACGATGCCAAGTTCGGTGAAGGTTGGCTCGCGGCCACCGATCAGGCTTTTGAAGTGGGCGTACTCGTCGTCAGTAAGGCCATGCGCAGCGATCATCTCATCAGTGATCGCGATATCTGGGTTCAACATTAAGCAGCGGCTCCACAGGCACGGCTTCCACGGGCCCAGCGCGACAAATCAGCGTTGATGCGGTTCACCAGCGGTGTTTCGGTGAGCGGTCCAAAGGATGAGACAACCGTTCCAGCACCTGAAATGGTTCGCATGGTCACGACCAGTTGCGGCAAGCCACCACGGTCATCGCGGTTCACCAGCAAAATGCGCGGTTGACCTGACATAGAGGTGATTTCAGTTTCCTGGCGGTAAGCTGCAAAAGCTGTATCGCCTAATTGGAACCAGCATACACGGATGCGCTCAGCGATGCGTTCTGATGTCGAGCCAAGGCCGCCACGTGCAGCATAGGAGCCCTCAGGCAGGTCAATGCTCATGCAACCGGTTAGTAGGGCGGCGGTGGCCAGGCCCAGAAGCGCGTTACGCAGCAAGGTTCAAAAGTCCTTCAAACAGTTTGGCGCCGGTTTGGCTTGGCTGGTGGGGTAGGGCGATGTTTTCCGGATGGGGCATCATGCCAAGCACATTGCCAGCTTTGTTGGTGATACCTGCAATATCGGCCACCGATCCATTGGGGTTGGAGCCGCCTGCATAGGTGACCGCGATGCAATCATCGTCTTGCAGGTTTTTCAGCATGTCTGGCGTGCAGACATAATTGCCGTCTCCATGGGCAACAGGGCAGGACCAAACATCGCCTTTGGTAAAGCCGGACATGAACGCCGAGCGGGTGCTTTCCACCCTCAAATCCACTGATTTGCAGACAAAGCGCAGGCTCGCATTGCGCATCAGGGCACCTGGCAGAAGGCCAGCCTCAATGAGGATTTGAAAGCCGTTGCACACGCCGAGCACTGGCATGCCACGCTCAGCTGCCTTGATCACGTCGGCCATGATCGGAGCGCGAGCGGCAATGGCGCCGCAGCGCAGGTAATCGCCGTAGGAGAAACCTCCCGGTAAAACGATAGCCTGCGTATCGGTCGGCAGCGCCGTATCAGCGTGCCAAACGTCGTGGGGCGCTTTGCCTGTGGTGTGGGCCATCGCGTCCAGCATGTCCTGATCGCGATTGGAGCCGGGGAACTGGATGACGGATACAGCCATGGGTTAAGCCATCTGCCGTTCGGTGAGGGCGGCGATCTCAAAGTCCTCGATCACCGTGTTGGCAAGCAGTTTTTCGCACATGGCAGCGAGGTCAGCGCGTGCGGTTGCATCATCGGATGCTGACAGTTCCACATCCATCACTTTGCCCTGGCGCACGCTGTTCACGCCCTCAAAGCCGAGCCCTGAAAGCGCGCCCGCACTTGCTTTGCCCTGCGGGTCGAGCACGCCGTTTTTCAGCGTGATGATGATACGGGCAGAATAGTGGCGCATCAGCCTTTGACCAATCTTGGACCACCGGTGGGCACCGGATCATTTTCATTGAGCACGCCAAGGCGGCGTGCCACTTCCTGATAGGCGTCGAGCATGCCGCCAAGATCACGGCGGAACCGGTCTTTGTCGAGCTTCTCGCCGGTCTTGTTGTCCCAGAGGCGGCAGGAATCAGGCGATATCTCGTCCGCGACAACAATCCGCATCATCTCGTTTTCCCAAAGGCGGCCGCATTCAATTTTGAAATCGACCAGTTTGATGCCTGCGCCCAGGAATAGCCCGGTAAGAAAATCATTCACGCGAATGGCAATCGCCATCATCTCATCGATCTCTTGCGGGTTTGCCCAGCCAAACGCGGTGATGTGCTCATCCGACACCATCGGGTCGCCCAGCGCATCGTTCTTACAATAGAACTCAACGATGGAGCGGGGCAGTGCGGTGCCTTCATCCAGACCTAACCGCTTGGCCAGCGATCCGGCGGCAATGTTGCGCACAACCACTTCAACGGGGATGATTTCCACTTCTCGGATCAATTGCTCGCGCATGTTCATGCGCTTGATGAAATGGGTGCCGATGCCCATCGCATTGAGTTGATCGAAGATGTATTCCGAAATCCGATTGTTGATGACGCCTTTGCCGTCGATCACCTCATGCTTTTCAGCATTGTTGGCGGTGGTGTCGTCTTTGAAGTGCTGCACCAGCGTGCCAGGCTCAGGGCCCTCGTAAAGCGTCTTTGCTTTGCCCTCATAAATCTTGCGGCGACGGCTCATACAGATGCCTTTTGTCTGGGGTGGATATGGCCCCAACGCTATGGCGGGCCAAAGAATCTTTTGTGTGGCGGGAACCTACGCCAAGCAAGGGTCGCTTCGCAAACACAATGCGCAGCTGTACACGGGCTTCTCCTAACCTCCTTATGGTCATTGATTTGAGACAGTGCGCTGGCTATGGGCTTGGGGGATTGTTTGCGGCACCCCATGTAAGCGTCATGTCGGTGATATGCCGCTTATCGGTGCACTTTGAGGAGAGATCACGATGTCAACATTCGACAAACGCCAAGAAGGTTTTGAGAACAAGTTCGCGCATGACGAAGAGCTGCGCTTTAAGGCTGAAGCACGCCGCAACAAGGTGTTGGGCGCATGGGCGGCTGACAAGCTGGGTCTGTCGGGCGACGCTGCGGAAGCCTATGCAAAGTCTGTTGTTTTGGCTGATTTTGAAGAGCCGGGCGATGAAGATGTCTATCGCAAGATCAAAGCTGATTTTGAAGAGAAGAACGTCGATATCTCCGAGCATCAGTTGCGTCGCGAGATGGCTGACCTGATGGACAAGGCGATCGAAGAGATCCAAACCAAAGGCTAGGCGCTTGTCACCATCTCTTGACCGCGGGCTTGCGTTCGCACAATCGCTTCGCAACGGCGTGACCGTTCCGATGGGATGGAGCTCGATCCCAGCGCCCATGAACGCTGGAGCGATGGCACGCGGAGGGTTTCAAGCCGTCTGCGTTGACCTGCAGCATGGCTTTCATGATGAAGCCTCGATGTTTGCCTCCATGCAAGCGGTGCATCTGGCTGGATCGGCGCCAGGTCTGCGTATTCCTGTCGGTCGGTTTGATCTGGCTTCGCGTGCCCTGGATGCTGGCGCGCAGTTTGTGATCGCGCCGATGATCAACACGGTTGCGGATGCTGAAGCCTTGGCAGCCGCAACCAAGTATCCGCCCATTGGTGGCCGATCATGGGGCCCTGCGGCAGCTTTAGAACTTTGGGGAGCCGCGCAAGGCGACTATTTGGCCGCTGGTAATGAGCTGACGCTGACAATCGCGATGATCGAAACCGTTGAGGCGCGGGACAATCTCGATGCTATTTTGGCCGTTCCAGGTATCGATGGCATTTTTGTAGGGCCTTCTGACCTTTCGATCACGCTTGCTGACGGTGCCCGGATTGAGGCAACGGCGCCGCATGTCCTTGAGGCAGCAGCTGATCTTGGCGCTCGCGCAAAGGCGGCGGGCAAGATCGCGGGCGTCTACGCGTTTGATGCGCAGAAGGCTGAAGCTTTCTTCGAGCAAGGGTTCACCTTTGCGGCTGTCGGCTCTGATTTGATTGCTCTCAAGGCGGCTGCGGCTGTCGGTGCTGCTGCATCCTAAAGCTTTGGCAGTAAACAGAAAAAGGGCGGCCAACAGGGGGAGTGTTGGCCGCCAAAACGTGAGTTTGTTTGACGATCTGTGAGGTCGTTTTTCAAGCCATCTGACTGGCCTAGCGGGACAATAGAGCCGTTGCTCTTTCAACCCGCTAAAGGTGATCCATCAGATTTGAACAATTGGGCAGATTTTTAGTGCGACCATGAAACTTGCAAGGCGCAAATGTGGCAGTGCGCCTAGCTGGCCGCCCTTGCGCGCTTCAAAAGCACCCCAAAACGCAACAGTCCTTCAGGCCATGGGCCATGCCCTGAATCGGAATTGATATGTCCTGCATCGCCGGCATCAATCAGTTCTGAACCCCACGCGTTGGCGCAGGCTTCAGAGAACGGGTAGGTGGCAAAGGGATCGTTGCGGCTGGCCACCAAAAACGATGGCACCGGCAGAGGATCTGTGGGCATCGCCTGAAAACCGGTGAGCATTGGACCGATCGTGCTTGGGCCATCGAGCTCTGGGGGTGTCACCAGGAAAGCAGCGATCACTGGCAGCTTAGCAAGCGTTTCTGCCATATGAGCAATGGTCAGTGCACCCAGAGAATGGCCGACCAGTGCCACAGGGCGTTCGCTGAGCAAGATCTGCTTTTCGATCTCATCGGTCCAATCAGACAGGGTCGGCGTTTCAAAGTCTCGCTGCTCCACGCGACGTGCGTGCGGCAGTTTTTCGATCCAGCCAGTGTACCACGTGTCCTTGTCGCCGCCTTTCCAGCCAGGGGCTACCAGAACATCAATGTCAGAGATGGCCATATGTCACGTCCTGTTTAGCCTTTGAAGACACGGGCAAAAATCGTGTCGACATGCTTTGTGTGGTAGCCGAGATCGAACAGGTCTTCCAAGTCTGCCTTGGACAGACTTGCCATGACCTCCTCGTCACCCGTCAACTCATCAAAAAAGTCCGCACCTTCGTGCCAGACTTTCATGGCGTTGCGCTGAACCAAGCGGTAAGCGTCTTCACGGCTGACACCAGCTTGCGTGAGGGCCAGCAGCACGCGTTGCGAATGCATAAGGCCGCCAAGCTTGTTCATGTTGGCTTCCATGCGGTCGGGATAAACCAGAAGCTTGTCGATAACGCCGGTGAGCCGCGATAAGGCAAAATCGAGCGTGATCGTTGCATCGGGGCCGACATACCGTTCCACCGAGGAGTGGGAGATGTCGCGCTCATGCCAAAGCGCCACATTTTCCATCGCGGGCATTGCATAGCTGCGCACCATGCGAGCAAGGCCTGTGAGATTTTCTGTCAGCACAGGATTGCGTTTGTGTGGCATGGCCGAAGAGCCTTTCTGGCCCGGCGAGAAATACTCTTCCACTTCAAGAACTTCGGTGCGTTGAAGGTGACGGATTTCTGTTGCTACCCGCTCAACGGAGGAGGCAATCACACCCAACGTCGCAAAGAACATGGCGTGCCGGTCGCGTGGGATAACCTGGGTGGAAATCGGTTCCGGTGTAAGGCCCATTTTCTGGGCCACATGCGCTTCAACGGCTGGATCAATGTTGGCGAAAGTGCCAACTGCTCCTGACAGTGCGCAGGTGGCGACATCGGCACGGGCAGTAACCAAGCGCTGTTTGCAGCGGTCGAACTCCGCGTAAGCCTGTGCCAATTTCAGACCGAACGTCACGGGCTCTGCGTGGATGCCATGCGAGCGGCCGATGCACACCGTCATCTTGTGCTCTTGCGCGCGCTTTTTCAGCGCAGCGAGCAGAGCGTCCATATCCTCCAACAGAATGTCAGCGGCGCGCGTAAGCTGCACCGCTAGGCATGTGTCCAAAACATCAGACGATGTCATGCCTTGGTGTACTAGGCGCGCTTCCGGTCCGACTATTTCAGCCAGATGGGTTAGAAACGCGATCACATCGTGCTTGGTTTCGCGCTCAATTTCGTCAATGCGGTCAATGTCGAACGTTGCGTTGCCGCCGCGCGCCCAAACCGCTTCAGCAGCCTGTTTGGGAATGACGCCCAGCTCGGCTTGTGCGTCACAGGCATGCGCCTCGATCTCAAACCAGATGCGGAACTTTGTTTCCGGCGACCAGATGTCCACCATCGGTTGGCGCGCATAGCGAGGTATCATGGGGGGTGTCCTTAGTTGGTGGCGGCAGTGCGGATGGCGTTCATGGTGGCTTGATAGTGGCTTGGGTCGTCTGGTGTTCCGCCTTTGAACACGGACGAGCCTGCGACCAGCGCGTTGGCGCCTGCCTTTGCCACGCTGGGTGCTGTTTGCGGCGTGATGCCGCCATCGACTTCCAGAACGATATCGCGATCACCGATCATGGTTTTGATCTGTGCGATCTTGCCCACCTGGCTGGCGATGAAGCTTTGTCCCCCAAACCCGGGGTTCACGGTCATCACCAACACCAGATCGATCAGATCGAGCACTTCGGCAATGGCATGTGCGGGCGTGCCTGGGTTCAGCGAGACTCCAGCCTTTTTGCCCAGCGCTTTGATGGCCATCAGCGAGCGATGGAGATGCGGGCCTGCTTCAGCGTGCACGGTGATGATGTCGGCGCCAGCCTCGGCAAAGGCATCCAGATACGGGTCGCATGGTGCGATCATCAAATGGACGTCGAGAATCTTGTTGGTATGCGGACGAATGGCTTCCACGACCGCTGGGCCAAAGCTGATGTTGGGCACGAAGTGACCATCCATCACATCCAGGTGCACCCAGTCGCACCCGGCTTGATCAATGGCGCATACTTCATCGCGCAGGCGTGAAAAATCAGCGGCGAGGATAGAGGGAGCGATGATGAGATCAGTCATGGGTTTCGAGTGCGCCATCCTCCGGTGAGGGTCAAGGTGCGCTAAGGTGTAAGCTGTGAGGATTGGCGTTGGCGCCGGGCCAGTTCAATGAACCAGGGCATGAAATAGATCGGAAACTGGCCCACCGCGAACCAGAGCCATGTGGTTTCGGGGATTGCGAGGCCTAGAGCGGCCACCATAAGGCCCATATTGCGCAAGCCGGTGGCAAACGCGATGGACATGGCTTGGTCAGTCGGCAAGAAGAAAAGTGCCGTGCGCATCACCGCCATTTGCGCTGTCGCCAGCGCAAAAGTGGCAACAAACAAGCTAGCCACCAAGCCGGGTGAGGTCACAATTGCCGGGCCAAACCCGTCCATTACGGCAATGGCAAACACCAGCATGACCAGTACGTTGATGCCATCAAACGTGGTGCGATGACGCTCCAACCGTTCTTCACCGATAAGCTGCTTGATAATGGTCGCAAGGATGATTGCGCCGGCCATGAAGCCCGCCAAGCGCAGGCCAATTGTCATGCCATCGAAGGGCAGGCCTTGCCCGGAAAAGAAGAGACGCGCGTGTAGTGTTGCCACAAACGGCGTTGCCGCCATGCAAAGGATGAGGAACGCCAAAGCAATGGCGCCCGGCAAGCGCAGCAAGCTGGCAAAAATGGGCACGGCCGTGATGGGTGGGACGGCCAGGGCGATAAACAGCGCCAGATAAAGACCAGGGTGCGACTCATCAAATCCAAACGCCTTGGCAATCCAGAAGGCCAGCGCAGGCATCACAAGCATTGCGATGACGGTGGCGATGATAACGGGCAGTGGTGACTTGAACTCATTACCGACTGCGCGAAACCCGATGCGCAGGAAAGCCAGTGTCAGCAGAGTGAGGATCGCTTCATCAAGAAAGGGCCGCATGACCGCTGACAAGAAAGGCAGGGCAGTGCCCACCAGCAGGCTAAGAGCGATGGCAAGCGTGCCGTGACGGCCCAAAAAGGTTAGCGGAGCGAGGAAAACATGCATGAAGGCGCTTTACGCCCCTTTGGTCACGCTTGAAAAGGGCGTCCTTGGAACGGGTGTGCGGCTGCGTAAACACCACGAGCGATCGCGCGCGCCATGGTGGCAGTGGCACAGGCTTGAAGCAGTGCGAGCAAAGCGGGGTCATCCGTGACGGGCTCTTTGTTTGTTGATGCGGCAAAAACCAAGTCACCATCGAGGCTCGTGTGTGCGGGATAGATTGAGTTGGCGATGCCATCCTGCCCAGCAATGGCGAGGCTGTGACAGGCGCGTTTGCTAAGAGCGATGTCGGTGATGATCGCGCCAATCGTGGTGTTTTGGCCGGGCTTTGCCAGCGTTTTCATGCGCGGCATTGGATTGGGAGGTGTGTGAGCCATTCCGAGACCACCAAACTCATCATCCAACTCAAACGAGGCCGCGCGAAAGTGCGGACCATCGCCAATGTAAGGGCTGCCGATGGCGTTTACCGCGACGAGGGCGGCAAGGGTGTGGCCGCGTAACGGTTCGGGTACCTCATCGCCAAACACACTGGATGCAGCGCCTAATCCGCCCGGACCAGCACCTGTTGTCGCGCCCGTGCCTGCGCCAACACTGCCGATGTGTTGCGTTGTGTCGGCACTTTTGAAGGCTGCATCACCCAACTCGCGGTAAAGTGCCGTTGGATCGTCAGGTTTTTCACCGTTGGCCAAATCGAACAGGATCGCCGCAGGTACGATTGGAACGCGGGCGGGACCTGCTGCAAAACCTCGACCAGCTTTGGCGAGCTCCGCCACAACCGGGTCGGCGGCTGCCAAACCAAAGGCTGATCCACCCGATAAAACGAGTGCATCGATCATTCCGACCGTGCGGCTTGGGTCGAGGAGGTCGGTCTCCCGGGTTCCTGGTGCTTGTCCAAGCACGGAAACACTGGCGGTGGCAGGCGCGTCAAACACAATGACGCTCGTCCCTGTCTTGGCCTTGGCGTCGCTAGCATGCCCAACACGCACGCCTGCGATATCGGTTGGGCCGTTTGTCTTTCCCTTATGCCACATGGCGCTTTCTCCTTACTCTGTGGCACGTTCGCGGTATGACAAAAACGTGAAAGCCTTGCGGGCGTCACCGCTTGCAGGTCTAAATCAGTGATGTTTGCGATAGCCCAAGGGATTCTATGCGCGAAGTAAAGTCTCTCCTGCTAAGAACCGCCTTTCTTTCTGTGCTCTGCGTTGTTGGCATGCCTGCCAGTGCTCAGGATCAAGTGGGCGAGCCGGACACGATCCATATCGGCGTTCTTGCGCCGCTGTCTGGTCCGTTTGAAGTGCTGGGCCGTCAACTGGAACAGGGTGTGGCCTTGGCTTTGGAAGGTCTGCCTGATCAAGCCAACATCACCGTGATGGCCGTCGATGATGGGTGCGATGAAGAGCGCGGACGTGATGCTGCCAATCAGCTGGTTGGTGCACAAGTGGATGTGGTCGTGGGCGGTGTTTGCTGGCGCCCGGCTGTTTCCGCACGCAATGTTTTTGCCTTTGCCGATATTCCCTTCGTTTCGAGCGGTGTGCGGTACCAGAGTTTTACCGATGAGGCCGATGGCCCGGTGTTTCGGCTGAGTGGGCGCGATGATGATCAAGCGCGTTATCTGGCTGACGCCATTCTCGATGGCTCGCTTGATGACCTGGTCGGAGGTCCCGCGCGCAACCGCCCGTTGGTACTTTTCTACACCGATGGCAATTATGGCCGCACCTTGGCCGAAGGCGTTGAAAATGCGCTGGGCGAGGACGGTGTGACGCTTGCGCTTTACCAAGCCTTTGCGCCGGATGATGACTTGTCCGAGCTTGCCTCGCTGGCGCAGGCAGAAGGCGCCGGGCTGGTGATTGTGCTTGCCGGCCAAGCCGATAGCGCGCTGCTGGCCGATCAGTTGCATCAGAGCCTGCCAGAGGTTCCGGTTCTTGCTGGTGATAGCGTCATGACGTCTGAGTTTCGCCTCATGGCGGCTGACGGTGTGGAAGGGGTTGTCTTTGCCCGGCCTACGCCTTGGCGCTCCTTGGTGGATGATGAGGTTTTGAGCGAGCTGGAAGGCGAAGAATTGGGATCTATGGCGGGGCTGATCCTGCCGTCTATGGCGGCTGCCCAAGTTGCTTTGCAACTGGTCGATGGCGATGAAGCGCCGTTTGAAACCGTTCTTGGTCCGATACGCTTTGACGCCAATGGCGATGCCAATGTGCCGTCATTCCAGCTCTGGCAGTGGCGTGATGATTTGATCTGGCCGTTTGAACCGGCCTCCGCTGAAGAAGGCTAGATGCGGATCAGGTCAGCGCTACAAGGCCTGGGAAGCGGTCGAGCATCCAATTGGCCAAAATTGTGTGCCAGCCGAGCAAGAAGGCCATGCCTGTGGCCACCAACAAGGCACCCGTCGCCCGCTCCATGGTTTGCATGTGCTGGCGAAACTTCGCCAGAAATCGTGTGAAAGGCCCAACAGCCAGTGCCGATAAGATGAACGGCAAGCCCATGCCCAGCGCGTAGACCAGCAACAACCCAGCGCCTTGCCCCACCGTCTCACGACTGGCCGCAACAGCAAGCACCGCGCCAAGAATTGGTCCGATGCAGGGTGTCCAGGCGAAGCCAAAGGCAAGACCCATCGCAAGTGCGCCTCCAGGCCCTGATGTTGACTTCGGCCCTCCCATTTTGGCTTGCCGGTAGAGCAGTGACCATCGAAAGATGCCCAAGAAATGCAGACCCATGATGATGATCGCGATCCCTGCCACAATCGATAGAATGGACGAGTATTGCCGAAGAAGCAGGCTGATCTGCGTTGCCGTTGCGCCCAGCAGCACGAAAACCAAGGCAATCCCGACCACAAAGGCGACGGACTGAACCAACAGGAAACGCGATAGCTTGGCGCTGCGCTCGTCATCGGACAGTTCTTCCAGCGAAGCGCCGGTCATGTAGGTGAGATAGGCTGGCACAAGCGGCAGCACGCACGGGGAGAGGAAGGAAATAACCCCTGCTACAAAAACAGCTGCCAATGTCAGTTCGCCGATCATTCGATCTATGGCCCTATCTCGCGTGGTGCTGAGCCTGCGCGCGGAGGGTTAGGCTCAACCATGCCACTGATATGGCGCAAGCGGCGGCGCGTTGAAACCCCACTTCACGCGCTGTTGCAGTGTCGTGATGCCGCAAGATCTGGTGCTTCAAGGCCTTATGCGAGGTTGGTATTAGGCGCTTTTGGCCATTGGCTCTGCAGGTTGCTCGTTGTCCTCGACCAGTGGGGTTTTGGCGATGCGTGATCCTGATTCCACCAGATCATTGACCAAGCTAACGAAGGCGTCCGCTGACATCTTCGCTGGTGCAAAGCCGATGGCTGTGCCGTATTTCAGGTAGAGGCGATCCAGTTCTGGCGAATGGCCAGCAAAAGCCATAGCCCAACCGTCAAACATGCGATCGCTGACTGGTTTGGCTTCCAATATGACGATTTCGGAATGTCGCTCGTCGGCTGCAATCTTGCAAAAGGCCTGCGTGACCGCCTTACGATCACCTTCAAGAACCTGTGCAAAATAGTGATCGTTGAAGACAAGAGCGCCGGTGATCCCTGCTGCAGGGTTGTTGGCGCTTGATTCCTGCATGATCTTTTTCACTTCGGCGCCAACCGGCAAGCTAAGATCTTTGATCGTGTTGCGGCTGTAATAGGTCAGTCGAAACAAATACATACGCTTTTCTCCGGCTTCATGCGGATATGAAGAAAAGATCGTACTAGTTTCGAGTTGAGAAACTCTGAATGCGGTTGCGTTTGATTTCTGGCTCAACCATGCGTTGATGCGCTGACGTTCGAGGCGCGCGTTTTGCCTGTAGTGGCGCAGCGTTTGGAGCAGTAGACAACATGCTCCCAGTCGCGCTCCCATTTTTTGCGCCAGGCAAAGGGCTTTTGGCAAACAGGGCAGATTTTGGTGGGCAGGTCAGCTTTCCTGCGCATCTTGGCCATAGCTAGAGGTCCAACTCCAGTTGGTTGGCTGGTTTCTTCTTCACCCAGGCACGCCCTTGTTTTGGCGTATGGCGAGAAGATTTGCGTGAGCCATGTTTCAGGTAGATAGCACGCTGATGCTGATAGAACCCATCGCTGGCGCGGATGCGGGTGAGGCGCTCACGAGCGGCGCGTGCAGCGGCCTCATGATCGATGATGGGGGCGGGGTAGCTTTCATCGAGAATAAAGCCCTGTTCACGCGCCTCTAGCGGCGAGAGCGTCCACGGTTCATGGACCGCCCGACCTTTGAGCTTGCTTAGCTCTGGCACCCATTGCTTGATAAAAATGCCGTCTGGGTCCTGGTCATGGCTTTGCTTGACTGGGTTGTAGAGGCGCGGCGTGTTGATCGCGGTGGAACCTGACTGCATTTGCACCTGTGGCCAATGAATGCCTGGCTCGTAATCGGTGAAAAGCTGCGCCAGCCGCGTGCCGGTAGCCCGCCAATCGAGCCAAAGATGATAGCTTGCGAACGCCACCAACATGGCGCGCATACGAAAGTTGATCCAGCCAGTGGCGATGAGCGAGCGCATGCAAGCATCGACGAACGGAAAGCCGGTGTTGCCGTTGGCCCAAGCTTCGAAAAGCGGGTCGCCAAAGCCTTGGGTCCGCGCATCGCGAAAGGCTGGATGCAGGTCGCGCCATTCCGTTTCCGGTTCGCTTTCAAGCTTTTGGATGAAGTGGCAATGCCAGTGCAGCCGCGCGATGAAGGCGTTTAGACCGCGCGGCGGGATCGGCTGATGGTCTGGCGGTACGGCCTTAAGGGCGCTCACTTCGCTGTATGCGCGCTGCACAACCTCGCGCATTGAAAGCGTACCATAAGCAAGGTGAGGGGAAAGCCGTGAGCACGCCTCCGCAGCACTTGTCGGGCTGGACATGGCGCGCTGATAGTGACGTGCTCGACCCGAGCTGAGAAAGCTTTCAAAAAGCGCAAGACCCTCTGTGCGGCCGCCGCGCTGGCGCTGCGGGCAAGGAGCATAGGTCAGACCGAGCCCTTCGTGGCTTGGTAGCTGATCGCCCGTTGTGTCTGCATAGGTGATGTTATCGGGCAGTTTCGCCAAAGGCTCTGCCATGAAGGCTTCCCACTGCTTTGCCCAGCGGTCTCGGTCAGTCGGGCCACGCAGGACGCCGAACTGCCTGATTTGCTTCCATCCGACGCTGTTTTCCCGGCACCAGCGCGTAACGGATTTATCGCGTTCGTACGTCCAGGCATTGCCCGTTTCTTCATGCGACCAGATGCGTCGAATGCCATGACTGTCATGAAGCGCCTTGAGGATGGCAGTGACCTCGCCGATCCGCACACAGAGCGGAACGCCCTGCCTTCGCAGATCATCAATGCTCTCACGCCAAAAAAGATAATGCCGCGAAGAGGTTTCAGGCAGTTTCCAATAATCTGATTCAACCACGGCAAGCGGTAGAACTGGCCCGCTCTTGGCTGCCATTGCTAAGGGCGCGTGATCAGCGGCACGCAAATCGCGTTTGAACCAAACAAGCTCGATCATTGGGGTTGAACTGGCTCCGTGCGCCCTAGGTTGGGAGCTAATCTAAGGCGTCGCGCGCAGACCGCCAGCGCGCCAGCCATCGCAAATCATAGGTGTTTTATGCCCACACTTCGTCTCGTGCTTGGAGACCAGCTTTCCATGAGCCTTTCTTCGCTTGTCGATTGGCAAGAGGGCGACACGATCCTGATGTGCGAGGTGATGGAAGAGGCGCGTTATGTACCGCACCACAAAAAGAAGCTCGCCTTCATCTTCTCGGCCATGCGGCACTTTAGAGGGGCGTTGGAAGCCGATGATAAGCCAGTGCGGTATGTGAAGCTTGATGATCAGGACAATTCGGGCAGTTTCACCGGCGAGCTGGAAAGGATGCTGGGCGAGGGCGACTTCGACCGGGTTGTGATCACCGAGCCCGGCGAGTACCGCGTGATGGAGATGATCCATAGCTGGCAAGACAGTTTGGATGTGCCAGTGATTGTGCGCGAAGACACCCGCTTCTTTGCATCGCTTGACCGGTTTGAGCGCTGGGCTGACGGCAAGAAGCAACTGCGCATGGAGTTCTTCTACCGCGAAATGCGTCGTGAAACGGGCCATCTGATGGATGGCGATAAACCAGAAGGCGGGCAGTGGAATTTCGACAAGGAAAACCGCCGTAAACTACCCAAGGACGTGACGTTGCCAGATCGGCTACGTTTTGAGCCTGATGCCATCACCACAGAGGTTCTGGCACTGGTGAATGACCGTTTTCCGGACAATTTCGGTGATCTTGAGCCCTTCGGTATGCCCGTGACGCGCGCGCAGGCATTGGAGGTTCTCACCCATTTTATCGAAACATGCTTGCCGCGGTTTGGAGACTATCAGGATGCGATGGCGGAGGGAGAGGCGTTTTTGTTCCACTCCACCGTTTCCGCGGCGATGAATGCTGGGTTGCTGCTTGCCAGCGAGGTCTGTGAAGCCGCAGAAACCGCCTATCAAGCTGGCCAAGCTCCGCTCAATGCGGTGGAAGGGTTCATCCGTCAGATCCTTGGCTGGCGGGAGTATGTGCGCGGCCTCTATTGGCTGAAAATGCCGGACTACAAAGGGCTGAATGCTTTGGAAGCCGATAGGCCTTTGCCGGACTTTTACTGGACCGGTAAGACCGATATGGCGTGCCTGGCTGATGCGATCTCAACCACAAAGCAGCATGCTTACGCCCATCATATCCAGCGGCTCATGATCACCGGTAACTTCGCGTTGCTTGCTGGCATCGCACCGGATGCGATCAATGAATGGTACATGGTTGTGTATGCCGATGCGTATGAATGGGTGGAGCTGCCGAACACGCACGGAATGGCTATTTATGCCGATGGCGGGATCATGGCCTCCAAGCCCTATGCAGCCTCTGGCGCCTACATCGACAAGATGAGCGATCACTGCGCTGGCTGTCGCTACAAGGTGAAGGTGAAAAACAGTCCTGAGGCGTGCCCGTTCAACTATCTTTATTGGGATTTTGTGATGCGCAATGCGGACAAGCTTAAAGCCAATCCGCGGATGGGTATGATCTATCGTTCGCTAGAACGAACGAGTGATGAACGGCGTGTTGCAATCAAAAATGACGCAGAGTCATTTTTTGAGAATTTGTATTCAGAACAAATCGTTGTCTAAGAACACTGACGTATCACGCGATACTAAAAATAAGGTGGTGTTGGGATCGACTGATGTGCTGACCTAAGGGCAGATGACCATCGCTCTTGAAGATCATGGAAGTAAGGCTCGCCCGGCTCGATACGTGTGGAGAGGCTTGTTTCCAGCGCATCGCGGCGCAGCCCCCAAAGATCGATTGGCATGCCCACGCCGAGGTTGGAGCGCATGGTGGAGTCCATGGAGATCAGGCCAATCTTCACCGCATCGGGTAGATTGGTTTTGAAAGTGATTGCGCGATCGAGAATCGGCTTTCCATATTTGTGCTCGCCAATTTGCAGGTAGGGCGTGTCTTCGGTCGCCTCAATGAAGTTGCCGGCTGAATAGACCATGAAGAGGCGCAATCGCCCGCCTTTCACCTGACCACCCACCAGCATGGTGACGTCAAAAGCCATCCCCATGCCCTGGGATCCGCCATTGTTCATGCGCATCACTTCGCCAATGGCGCGGCCGATATAGCTGGCGGTACGGAACATGGTGGGATGGTCGTAGATGGTCTCCAACATGCCGGTTTGCGGGTTTTCAAAGCCGTCACTCATGATCGACATCACCGCTTGGCTAACCGCCAGATTGCCCGATGTGGCGATGGCAATGCTGCGCTCGCCGGGTTGTTCAAAGCGATAGAGCTTTTGGAAGGTGGCGATGTTGTCCAGCCCAGCATTGGTGCGGGTGTCGGCGATCATCACCAGGCCATCTTCGACCAGCAGGCCCACGCAATAGGTCAAGGGGGAATGTCCTTCATGCCGTCATCGGCGCTGCAAATGCGCGCCGATTGTTGCCACAACAGACTAGCGTTAGCCCCCTATGCGGCGCACGGCAATGCTGGTTTCGCGTTCAAAGTCGTTGATACCGCCGTAATGCCCAACTCTTGTGCTCGCGACAGCGTGCTGATCGAGGCCGATCGCCGCCCGCACACTGTCCTCGCTGGGGCAGTTGCCTTCACGGGGATCGAAGGCAACCCAGCCTAGATCATCGATATGCACTTCAGCCCAGATGTCCCGTGATTTTCCGTCGGCCTTGTCTTCACCCGGCCAGCGGTAGCCGGAAACCAAACGTGCAGGCAGATCAAGGCGGCGAGCGGTGTTGCAGAAGATCTCAGCCAAATCCGCCGCGCTTTCAACCTTGCGCTCTTCCAGCATGGCGCGCAGGCGTGTTGCAGCCGGAGACGTCAGCGCATCTTCCTCAGCGCCTGCAACCTGTTGTTGCTGATTGTTTGCCCCACCCATTTGTGCCTGCGCTTGCGCTTGCATGGCCGCTTGCTCATGAGCTGCCTGCTCGCTTCCATCTTGGTTGGTTGGTTGAGCGGCATGCACCACCGCCATCAAGGCGTGCATTTGTGCCAACACCGGGCCAGAAACATCGGTAAGGGCATTCATCGCAGTGCGTACAAGCGCTGCGTCGCCCTCGGCATGACTTGGCCGAAGGAAAACACCATGGGGTACTTTATCAGGCGCGCCGCGCACGATGCCGTGGGTTTCTTCGGTCTCGACTTCACCAACGGCGCTGATCGTGAGTGTTTCGAGCGGTCCATTGAGCGAAAAACTGGTCACGATGTTGCCGAAAGCGTCCTTGTTGCTCTCGATCTTGCAGTCCGCGTCCACATCCACTGACCAATCACACACATAGTGCCCGGTATGGTCGCGTGGGGTGAGCCGCAGTACCTGAATAGTGCCCATGCTCGGCGTCGCATAGGTAAGTGTTTCGGTGTGGTGGATCGATAATCGCATCGGGACGTCTTGCTTGTGTGAAAGAGCTGGCTGGGCTGAAGGCGTTGGTTTCTAAAACAAGTATTGCTCGGCAATGGTCCCGCCGAGCTTGTTGTTCTTGCCAATAAAGTCTTCGACGAACTCGTGCAGTCCGGTGTGAAAAATCGTGTCGATATCACGGTTGCGGAACTCGCTGTGGATCGATCGCGCCATGCGCTGTGCCTTGCCTTGCCGTCCATAGGTTTTGGACAGGCTGTCGAGATGTCTGGTTACATTGCCATAACAGCTGGCAAGGGAGCGGGGCATTTTTTCATTGAGAATCAATAGGTCAGCAATCAGCCAAGGTTTGAGACTCTCGCGATACACCCAGTGATAGGCGGTGAGCGCTGAAACCGATCGCAGGATCGATGTCCATTGAAAGTAGTCCAAGCCACCGCCCACGCGATCACCGGCTGGCAAAAGCACATGATACTTCACATCCAATATGCGTGCGGTGTTGTCGGCGCGTTCAATGGCACTGCCAAGCTGGAAGAACGAGAACCCGTCAGTGCGCAGCATGGTACGGTGGGCGATGCCATCGACACTGAGCGCGACCTGTTTGACGAAGCGCAGGAACTCCATCAGCTCGCCACGCGACTGACCAAAGGTGCGGTAGCGCTTCAGCTCAAGCCAGGCGGCGTTGATGGTTTCCCACATTTCTATGGTGATGGCTGTGCGTACCGAGCGCGCGTTGGCACGAGCGGCTTCCAGGCAAGAGCGGATTGAGGAGGGGTTGGCCTCAGAGAAAGCCAAAAAATCCACCACCGTGCGGGCGCTGGCCTCGCCATACCGCTCTTTGAAGAGCTCCTCCATGCCTGTTGCCAAAACGGCGGATTCCCACTCGTTGGAAACCTGCTCGCTGCTGCTGCCAACATTGGAAAGCCGTGTGGCGGCTTCCAGAAGGCGCGCTGTGTTTTCGGCACGTTCAATGTAGCGGGCGGTCCAGAAGAGGCTGTCGGCTGTGCGGCTTAAAAGCATGATCTGTCCCTCCCTATCGCGCCAGAACCCAGGTGTCTTTCGTCCCGCCGCCTTGGCTGGAGTTCACGACAAGGGAACCTTCTTTGAGGGCAACACGTGTTAGCCCGCCAGGAATGATGTTCACGCCATTGGTGCCCGACAGAACGAAAGGACGCAGGTCCACATGACGTGGTGCAACACCTTCGCCAACAAATGTGGGGCAAGTGGACAGCGCCAAGGTTGGCTGAGCGATGAAATCATCCGGGTTGGCTTTCAGCTTGGCTCGAAAAATCTCGATCTCATCCTTGGTGGATTTCGGCCCCACCAACATGCCGTAGCCGCCGGACCCTGCGACCTCTTTAACGACCAGCTCATCCAGATGGTCGAGCACGTAGGAAAGCGCGTCCGGTTCGCGGCAGCGCCAGGTGGGCACGTTTTTGAGCATCGGTTCTTCATTGAGGAAGAATTTCGTCAGCTCTGGCATGTAGGTGTAGATGGCCTTGTCGTCGGAAATGCCTGTGCCAACCGCGTTGGCCAGCGTGACATTACCAGCCAGATAGGCTGTCATCAGGCCGGGCACGCCCAGCATCGAGTCTGGGTTGAAGACCAGCGGATCAATGAAGTCATCGTCGATCCTGCGATAAATCACATCCACACGCTGCGGGCCGAGCGTTGTGCGCATGTAAAGAACCGCATCGCGCACAAAGAGGTCGCGGCCCTCCACCAGTTCAATGCCCAGTTTGTCGGCTAAAAACGAGTGCTCGTAATAAGCGCTGTTGAAAGGGCCGGGGGTTAGGAGTGCGCAGGTTGGATCTTTGCGTGCATTGCGCGGCGCGACAGACTGCAAAGCCTGCAAGAGTTCATCGCCATAATTGTCGACCGGTTCGACTGCGTGATCATAGAAAACCTCCGGCGCGATGCGCATCATCACTTCGCGGTTTTCCATCATGTAAGACACCCCGGATGGCGTGCGGGCATTGTCTTCCAAAACATAGAAATTGTCGGCATCAACACGGACAATGTCGATGCCCGCAATGTTGACCCAGATGTCGCCAGGCAGTTTGGCGCCAATCATTTCTGGCCGGTACTGCGGGTTTTGATCAATCAAATCGGCTGGGATGACGCCTGCTTTGATACACTCTCGGGGGCCATATATGTCCGCAAGAAAGGCGTTCAGCGTGTTAACCCGCTGGGTGAGACCCTTCTCCAGTTGCACCCACTCGTCATGAGCGATGATGCGCGGGATGAGATCAAATGGGATGAGCCGTTCTTCAGCGTCCGCTTCGCCATAGACCGCAAAGGTGATGCCGATGCGACGGAAGAGCATCTCCGCTTCAGCGCTTTGGCGTTTGAGGGCTTCAGGATCAAGGCTATCAAGCCATGTGCGGACCAATTCATAGGGTGTCCGGCACTGGCTGCCATCCACGCTCATCTCGTCAAATGCTGTCATCGCGCCCCATATGGTTGTGCATGTCATCTCGCGCTTGGCGTCGCCGGCATATGCGAGTGCAGCATGATATGCAGGCGAAGTAAACGCGGGTTCGGTTGAACGTTGCAACGCACAAACGATGGCATGGTTCAAAAAATGCTTGGGCAGCTACTCCGCGTGCATCAAGCCTAAAGCCCGCAGGCTGGCATGACCCTCGCGTCCAACGATGATATGATCGTGAACGCTCACCCCCAGGGCTGAGGCGGCGGTGATGATCGTGCCTGTCATTTCAATGTCGGCGCGTGATGGTGTTGGGTCACCAGAGGGGTGGTTGTGCACCAAGATCATCGCTGATGCGCCGAGTTCGAGGGCTCGTTTGACCACTTCGCGGGGATAGACCGGGGTGTGATCGACGGTTCCTGATTGCAAAACCTCATCGCGCAGCAAGCGGTTCTTCTTATCCAAAAAGAGAACCCGGAATGCCTCCACCGCATCATAGGCCATGACCGCACGGCAGTAGCTCACCACATCTGACCAAGACGAAAGCACCTCCTTCTGGGCGACGTTGCCCTGAGCCAACGCCTCCGCAGCCGCGCGCACCAAAGCCAGATCGTTGGCAGTAGCTTCCTGGATGCCACGCACCTCGCATAGCTGGTTTGCCGGAGCGGTCAGAACATCGGCCAGCGAGCCGAAGCGGGCGATCAAATCCTTGGCCAGTTGCTTGGTGTCGCGCCTGGGAATGGAGCGAAAGAGCAAGAGTTCCAGCATTTCATAGTCTGCCAGAGCTTGCCGACCACCCTCAGCAAAGCGCGTGCGCAACCGTTCACGATGGCCATGAAAGTGAGGTTTTGGCGCTGACTTTTCCGACATCGATGGAGAGGACCCCGTCAGGATGTGGCGGCTTCCTCGCGCAAGGTTGGTGGCGCAAACAGACCAGCAGGCGAGGCGGTGAAGATCTCGCAGCCATCTTCGGTGACGCCGATGGAGTGCTCGTACTGGGCCGAAAGGGAGCGATCACGGGTGACGGCGGTCCAACCATCGGAGAGAATTTTCACATGGGGACGACCCAGATTGATCATCGGCTCGACGGTGAAGATCATACCGGGACGCAAATCGACACCCTCGCCAGACCTGCCATAGTGCAAGATGTTGGGGGGGAGGTGGAACACATCGCCGATGCCATGGCCGCAAAAATCGCGAACAACCGAGCAGCGCTCGGCCTCAGCATAGGTTTGGATCGCGGCACCGATGTCGCCTGTCCGGTTGCCGGGTTTGACTGCTGCGATGCCACGCATCAGCGCCAGATAAGTCACTTCAACAAGTCGTTCGGGCGCCCGTTTGATCTCGCCTACCGGATACATGCGACTGGAATCGCCATGCCAGCCGTCCAGGATCAGCGTGACATCGACATTGACGATGTCGCCTTGGCGCAGCGGCTTGGTGTTGGGAATACCATGGCACACAACGTGGTTGATCGACGTGCAGCTTGATTTGCCATAGCCGCGATAGTTCAGCGTTGCCGGTACGGCATTGTTGGCCAATGCAAAATCCATCACCGCATCGTCGATCTCCTGCGTGGTCACGCCGGGTTTGATCAGATCGATAAGCTGGTCAAGGATCGTGGCCGTCAAGCGTCCCGCGCGGTGCATGCCTTCAAAGGCTTCGGGGCCGAACAGTTTGATGGGCGGTTGCGTTTGCAGCATGGTGACCTGGCTGTGGCTTCACTTAACGTCGGCACGATGCGGTGACATCGCACACATTTGGTGTAAAAGCAGCGTCTTGAATTGGGCGCCGGACGTGACGAATGGAAATAGTCGGGTCACGACGCGATAAACTTAACCGTAATTGATCTCAAAAAGAAGGGCATCACATTGGGGCAATTACGACATCTGTTTTTGCTGCAGAGCAGCATACCAAACCTTGCGAACATCACGTGATGCCAGTCTCTGAAGAAACCAACACGTCTTCCATGTCTCAGTCTCTCAGCTCACCCCCTCAATGGGGCGCCTACACACCATCAGTTTGGATTGAGCGTTTGCGTGGCTTTTCCAGTGCACAGTCCGATGGCTATGTGGGAAAACGGCTTGCCTTTCTGGCGCGGAAAATGGCTTTGGCGGCGGTGAGTGGCCCGGTGGATGTGGACGTTTTTGGGCACAGAATGCGCATCGAACCGATGGCCAATTTGGCTGAGAAGCGCGTGCTTTTTACACCGCAATATTTTGATCCGGTAGAGCGCGATTTGCTGCGACGGGTGCTGCCTGGCGATGGGGTGTTCGTCGATATCGGCGCTAATGTCGGCGCGTACAGCTTCTTTGCTGCATCCTGCATGAGTTCGGTTGCTAAGATTTTGGCTATTGAACCCCAGCCGGATGTTTATCAGCGTCTCTGTGACAACATTGCTTACAATCCTGGTGTACCGATTGAGCCGATTGCGCTGGCTGTTGCCGACGTTGATGGGCCGATCCAACTGTTTGTGGACAGTGGCAATGCCGGCGAAACCAGTATGCGGCGCGTGCGCAGTGACACGCATTCCGCCACTATGATTGAGGTGCAGGCCAAGCCGCTGTCGTCGATCCTTGGCGAGCGCGATCTGCCACGTATCGATGCGCTGAAGATCGATATTGAAGGTGCTGAAGATTTGGCTCTGGTGCCTTTCTTCCAAGATGGGCCGGAAAGCCTTTGGCCGCGCCTGATGATCATTGAGAACAGCCCGGAGAGCTGGCAAACCAATTGCATCACGCTGGCGCAGAGCAAGGGTTATCAGGTGATCGCCGAGACGCGCCTTAACGTGGTGCTGACGCGCTAGGGCGCGACGAACTCCACCATCCCACAGGGCGTGATTGCGTCTTGGGTCACAGCGCAATCGAGCGCCAGAACCTCAACACCAGCATTGATGGCGTTGGTCAGTGCAGTCGCATATTTGGGATCGATGTCCGCAGCCACGCTCATCGTTTGTGCGCCGGGCCATTGTGCCACAAAAAGCATGACCGCCCGGTGTCCCGCTTCGACCATGGCTGAAAGCTCAGCCAGATGCTTGGCGCCTCGCGCGGTGACTGAATCTGGAAATTCCAAATGCCCAGCTTGGCGCATTAGGTGGACGTTCTTCACCTCCACATAGGTGAGGGGCGCAGCGTCAGTTTCAAGCAAAATGTCGATGCGGGATTTTTCGCCATATTTTTGCTCGCGCTTTAATCTGTCAAAACCTGTCAGGCCTGGAACCAATCCGGCGACAATTGCTTCTTCGGCAAGCTTGTTGGGGTGCATCGTGTTGATGCCAACCAGGCAAGGGCTGCCAGGACCCTCTACATGTTCCAGCTCGTAGGTGTAGGCCAGCTTGCGCTTGGAGTTGGGAGAGCGGGATACAAAAACCGGCGCGCCAGGACGAGCAAGGCCCATCATCGATCCAGGGTTAGGACAATGGATGGTGATCATCTGACCGGCATCCGGCCCAGTGATCATTTCAACGTCCGCTAGGAAGCGTTTGTAGCGTTTGATCAGCCGCGCTTCAAAAAGGGGTGTGGGAAACTGCATCCTTTTGGCTTGGCGGCGGCGCAGCGAAATTGCAAGCGTCCCAAGGCGGGTTTAGGGATGCGTGCACAGGAGAGTGCAAATGACAGCCACAGCATCCATGCTGGTGATCGGGGATGAAATCCTTTCAGGCAAAACCAAGGACAAGAACATCGGTGTGCTTGCCGATGCGCTGACCATGGTGGGCATTGACCTGATCGAGGTGCGCATCGTGTCTGATGAAGAGGGTGCGATTATCTCCGCTCTCAATGCCATGCGCACCAGCACCACCTACGTGTTCACCTCCGGTGGCATCGGACCAACCCATGATGACATCACAGCCGACAGCGTGGCCAAAGCGTTTGGTGTCGGTATTGGCGTTGATCCACGAGCTTACGCGTTGCTTTCTGACTTCTATGACCGCACCGGGCGCGAGATGAACGCTGGGCGTGAACGCATGACACGCATTCCCGACGGTGCCGATTTGATCGATAATCCGGTTTCGATCGCGCCAGGTTTTCGCCTGGGCAACGTTCACGTCATGGCTGGCGTGCCGTCGGTTTTCGCGGCGATGCTGGAAAGCGTCTTGCCGAGCCTCAATGGTGGTGTGCCAATCTCTGTCCAAACTCTGCCGTTCAATTGCGGCGAAGGGGATTTGGCTGAAAGTCTTGCGTCCATTGACTCCCATTTTCCAACCGTGGCCATTGGTAGTTATCCCAAACTCACCAATGGACGCTTCACCACCGAGATTGTGCTGCGCTCACGCGATAAAGCCGCGCTTGACGCCGCCACCCAAGCAGCCCAAAAGCTGCGCACCCAAATGAACGCCGACTAGCCAAGGACCGATCTTGTGAGTGACCCCCTCAACGACAAAGCCTTCCCGGTCTCCTGGGATCAGTTCCACCGCGATGCTCGAGCTTTGGCTTGGCGCCTGGCCGAAAAAGGGCCGTTCGATTCCATGGTAACGATCACCCGTGGTGGGTTGGTGCCTGCGGCCATTGTGTGCCGCGAACTGGGCATTCGCACCATCGATACGGTGTCCATTGCAAGCTATGATCATGGCGGCACAGGTGAGCAGACGCAAGGAGCACTGGCGATCCTGAAAACAGTCTCCAGCAAAATTCTCGATACCAAGGGTGTTGGTGTTTTGATCATTGATGATCTGGTCGACACGGGCAAAACCGCCCAGGAGGTGCGCTCAATGTTGCCAGAGGCACATTTTGCCACCGTTTATGCCAAGCCGATGGGCCGCCCGTTGGTCGACACGTTCGTGACCGAAGTGAGCCAGGACACCTGGATTTATTTCCCTTGGGACCTTGGCTATTCGTTTGTTCCACCCATCGCCAAAGATGCTGGCGACTGATTGAGGAACCACGCTGCGGGCGTGATGGAATTGGTAGACATACGGGACTTAAAATCCCGAGGCCCTAGGCCGTGCGGGTTCGAGTTCCGCCGCCCGCACCACGAACGACGAAACACTAAAATCATAGCCAGGCGGCAGCGTTTGCGTGATGCTTTGTCCACCGCGGACGCAAAGCTTAGTCAACGTCTTTGTTCTCGGAATCGCCCGTATAGGTCCATCGGTAATCTGGTGGTGTTGGGCCTTTGTTGCGACCGCCTTGCTGCATTTGTTCCCAGGCATGGGCGATGACGCCGACAGAGCGTGAAAGGCAAAAAAGCCCTCGGGCCAGCGGCCCTTCAAAGCCGAGTTCTGCGTAAATCACCGCCGTTGCTCCATCGATGTTCATTGGCACCGGCTTGTCCTTGCGGGTGTTGAGCACGGTTTGGACCGCGCGAGAGATCGCGGCGAACTCACCGGTGACGGTGCCGTGAGAAGCGGCTTCATCCACCAAGCTCAGAAGCCGTGGCGCCCGCGGATCTTCAGGCTTGTGAAAGCGGTGGCCAAAACCTGGAATGAACCGTGTGCGCTCAGATTGCCAATGGTCGATGGCTTGCTCGGTGGCTTTTTCAATGGGTGTGCCCGAGGCGACTGCATCTTTGATCCATCCGTAGAGCTCCACTGCCTGCTCTCCGGCGCCTCCATGCACATCGTCCAACATGTTGACCGCCGACGCCATGGCACCGTTCAAGCCCAGCCCGCAGGTCACTGCCATGCGGGCTGTTGCGATCGAAGGGGCCTGAGGGCCGTGATCGACGGCAGCAACCAACGCACACTCCAACAGCGTGGCTTGCTCAGGCGAGGGCATCTGTCCGCGCACCATCAACCAGATCATCTGCGGAAAGGTCACCTGGCCGATAAGATCTTGAACTGGGTGGCCGCGCAACGCGATGCGGCCGGGCTCCATGTCGATGATGCTGGTGGACCACCAATCCGAGACGTCACTCATGGTTTGGGCCTTCTGTTTGGGCGCGGGTGATGATGTGCCGGTCAGCCAGAGTGGTGATCTCCGTCTGCGATAGGCCAAGCTTGGTCAGCACGTCTTCTGTGTCCGCGCCAAGGGCAGGTGGGTTGGCTGAAAGACGGGTCGCGCGACCATCCATTTCGATGGGTAGGGCAGGGAGCTTGGTTATCACACCGCCTGGCAGCAGGGTCTCCAACAAGCGGCCATTGGCGTTGAGATGGGGGTCGTCAAAAAGCTGTTCCGGTTGAGCGATGTGGGCAAAGGGGAGTTTGGCCTCTGTTGCCTTTTCAGTCAGCTCATCAAGCGTGAGTAAGCCGATGATCTGGCCCATTCTTGGCATCAATCGGTCGCGCTCTTCGATTCGCTGATTGTTGGTGGTAAGCGACTGATCACCGGCCAAACTGGGTTGCTCAAAGACCTCACAAAACCGCACCCAATGACGATCTGAGGTGATACCCAGAAACACGCGTTCCCCATCGCTGGTGGTGAATTGATCATAGACTGCCCAGGCTGATACGCGCGCGGGCATGGGCGGTACGGGATCATCAGAGAGCGCGGCATACGCCAGATGCTGGCCCATCAAAAACATCGCTGATTCAAACAGGTTGGAGGTGACCAGCTGTCCGGTGCCGGTTGTCTCGCGCTCGCGCAGAGCGGCTTGGATGGCGATCACACCGAACATGCCGCCCATAATATCAACCACCGATGAGCCTGCCCGCAATGGTTGGCCTGGTGGGCCAGTCATATAAGCAAGGCCGCTCATCATCTGGACCACTTCATCCAACGCGACGCGGTTTTCATAAGGACCGGCAGAGAACCCTTTAAGTGCCAAATAGATCAGTTGAGGGTGATCGTGTTTCAGCGCGTCATGGCCGAGGCCCAAACGCTCCATTGTGCCTGGACCAAAGTTCTCAATGAGCACATCAGCGGTCGCAATCAAGCGCTTGGCGAGCGCCAACCCGTCTGGTGTTTTGAGATCGATCGCGACGCTTTTCTTGTTGCGGTTGAAGAACGGGAAATAGCCCGTCCCAAAACCTTTCAGCTTACGCGTTGGATCACCGCCCGGTGCCGGTTCCACGCGGATCACCTCTGCGCCGAGATCAGCCAAGATCATGCCCGCGGTCGGACCCATCACGGTGTGGCCGAAATCAAGAACCCGAAGATTGGCCAGCGGCATTGGCGTTGAAGTTTGGGTTTTCGATGGCATGGGCATCCTCTGATCGCGCAACGCTCTCTGCCTATCACATTCGCGTGGTTGCGGGAGTCTAAGGCTAGCCAACCGAGCGGGCGAGGCGCATATCGCGCGCCAACAGTCTCTTTTTGAACAGGAATTCCTATGATTACCCTTCACACTTGGAACACGCCCAACGGGCAAAAGCCGGCGATCATGCTGGAAGAACTTGGCCTTACCTATGATGTGGTGATGGTCGATATCGGCAGAGGCGAACAGCACGAAGCTGACTTTCGCGCCATCAGTCCAAACGGGAAGATCCCAGCACTCGTCGATGGCGATACAACCATGTTTGAATCTGGTGCGATCTTGATGCATCTGGCTGAAAAGCACGGACGCTTTCTGCCAGCTGAGGGCCAAGCGCGCACCGATGCGCTGGTTTGGACCTTTTGGCAGGTTGGCGGCCTTGGTCCGATGATTGGCCAGTGGGGTCACTTTTCGCGGCTTGAGGAAAAGCATCCCTATGCCATCGAACGCTATCTGGCCGAGTCCATTCGTCTGCTGGAGGTTATGGAAGAGCGTCTTTCCAAGAACGCTTATCTTGCAGGCGAGGACTACACCATCGCCGACATGATGAGCTTTCCTTGGGTGAAGGGTGGCTACAAGTTTTTGAGCAACGCGTCACCCGACCGCTTGCCACCGCTGAAAGCTGTTCGGGCTTGGGTGGATACAATTGATGCGCGCCCGGCGGTTCAAACCGCTCTTGCGCGTCTTAAAAGCTAGGCAAACCCGCCTCCAATTCCGGCATAGCTCGGTGTTGGAGGCGGTTCACATTTGGTTTCGCTGCAACGCTTCCTATGTTAGACATACGTAAAACAACGTGCCCGGCGCGACGGCGCTGCTCACGGGGAGGAGAAGCGTATGATGCAGCAGTTGGCGTCGCCGGTGGGCGGTGGAGGTGTGAACTCTGAGCCTTTGGCGGTTGGCAACAAATCTGTTGCGCTGCCTGAGCAGGGCAAAGAGCCTTGGCGCAAATCGCTGTTCACCGCACTTACTGACGCCCGGGCCAAGTACGGCGGCAAAACGGTCGTCTACAATGATTTTGCCAAGACCTCGCTGACTTTTGATCGATTGACGCTGGGTGCCATGCTGCTCGGCGACAAATTGCGTGATCTGGGAAGGCCTGAAGCGCCGCTTGGCATTCTCCTGCCCAACGCATCCGGCGTCGCTGCTGTTTTCTTCGCCTGCCAATCGATTGGCAGGGTACCGGCAATGCTGAATTATTCGAGCGGATTGCGTAGCCTGAATGCCGCTTGCGATGCCGCTGAGATCACGGTGATCATTTCTTCGCGTGCTTTCATCGAAAAGGCGGGCTTGGAAGACCTTGTCGAAGGACTGTCAAAGCGCTGCGAGTTTGTCTGGACGGAGGATCTGCGCGCCAGCATCGGCACGGTTGATAAGATCAAAGGCATGGTGCGTCTTAAGCTTGGCCTCAACAGTGTGCCAGGCCACAACGTATCGCCCGATGCCGTGGCCGTTATGGTCTTCACCTCTGGCACCGAAGGCGTGCCTAAAGGCGTGGCGTTGACCCACGCCAATCTGCTGTCCAACTGTTGGCAGTTTGACCAGGTCATCGATTTGCGTCCTGGAGATATGTTCTTCACCGCACTGCCCGTGTTTCACACTTTCGGCCTGACAGCCGGTTTGATTGCAGGGGTCGTGCTGGGCGTTGGCGCTTACTTTTATCCTTCGCCGCTGCATTACAAAGAAATTCCTGCCCATGTGCGCAAGTCGGGCGCAAAAATTGTCGTTTCCACCGACACGTTCGTGAATGGCTGGATCAAGTCCGCCGAGCCCGATGACTTCAAGAACGTTCGTTTGATGGTTCTCGGCGCCGAACGGGTGCGAGAGCAGACGCGCAAGCTCTTCAAGGACAAGTTCGATATTGAGCTCTTGGAAGGCTATGGCGTAACGGAAACGGCGCCTGTTCTTGCTGCCAACCACGAAGACGATAACACGCCCGGCACGGTCGGCTACATGATGCCAGCCATCGAGCATAAGGTGGAGCCAGTGCCAGGCCTCACCGAGGGCGGGCGTCTCATGGTGCGTGGGCCCAATGTCATGGCGGGTTATGTGAAAGTGGATGCGCCAGGCGTCGTTCAACCCCTGCCTGATGGTTGGCATGATACCGGTGACATCGTCGATATCGATGAAAAGGGCCGTATCAGCATCAAAGGTCGCGCCAAGCGATTTGCCAAGCTGGGCGGTGAGATGGTCTCACTAAGTGCTGTGGAAGCCTATGTCAGCCAGGTTTGGCCCGATGCCACCCATGCGGTGGTTGCCATTCCTGACCCGCGCAAGGGCGAAACGCTGGTGCTGGTCACTGAGAAAGATGACCCCGACCTCAAGGAAGTGCGCGCTTGGGCCAAAGAGCATGGCGTGGCCGAGCTGATGTTGCCCAAGAAGGTTGTGAGCGTTGAGGAACTGCCGGTGCTTGGCACGGGCAAACTCAACTATGGGGCGCTGGATGAGCTGGCAAACCCTGTCCAGGCCGAAGACACGGCAGCCTAGGCGGCCAGGCTTGTTCGATCAGGTTTCGCTCGCCTTCCAACCGTAAAGCCAGTCGAAGCGTGCGAGCAGGCTTGGCCCTGAGCGAGTTTTGAGAACGGTGTTGCGGGCAAACGCTGCCGGTCCGGTGAGGTGATAGATTTTACCGTTGCGGGACGCCTCGTTCCACACGCGTGTCACCCTCGGTTTGCGGGCCATTTCGTAGCGTGCCAGTGCTTGGTCGACCTGCGGGGCCGAGGTGAGCATCTGCGCCAAGAGCCACGCATCCTCGATCGCCATAGCACCGCCCTGGGCGACAAAGGGCAGCATGGCGTGTGCAGCATCGCCGACCAGCGCCACGTGATCATTCACCCAAGGCGCTTGCGGATCGACGCCAAACAGCGGCCATGGCGTCCAATCATCTTGCGCGTCAAGCTGCGCGCGAATCCCTCGATCCCATTCGGCAAACGCTTTGGTGAGCAGGCCTTTGGGATTGGCCCGAATGGGGCGCGGATCATCGGCTTGCGCGATGGCAACAAGGTTTCGCGCCTTGCCGGCACTTATCGGGTAGTCGACAAGGTGCGCATTTGGCCCCAGCCAAACATGGGTTTCAGGTTCTGTTTCGATCTTCTCAACCGGCACTGTTGTGCGCCAGGCGACATACCCGCAGAACCGTTTGTGCGATGGGCTGCGTAACAGAGCGCGCCAGTCTGAATGCACACCATCGGCAGCGATGACCAGCTGCTCAGGCTGATGAACGTCGATCGTCGTGCCCAGCTCGATGGTGATTTTTGGATGCGCCTCACAGGCCGCCACGAGTACCTTTTGCAAGTCCGCGCGGTGAATCACCAGATAGGGCGCTTCAAAGCGGGCTTCGGCCTCTTGTCCCAGCGGCACATGCGCCAGTTGTCCACCGTTTCGGCCATCGCCGATGGTGATCCGTGCTGGCGCAACGGCGTGATTTTGAAGGTTTGGCAAAAGACCCAGAGCGCGCAAAATCGCTGTCGCATTGGGCGATAGCTGGATGCCTGCTCCAACCTCTTCAAAGCTTTTGGCTTTCTCATAGACCGTGCAGGCCACAGAACGATGCGCAAGGCTAAGCGCTGTCGTTAGCCCGGCAATGCCACCGCCGATTATGGGGATTGGGTCTTTTGGAAGGGAGTTGGCCACGAATGCGACTAGGCCGCGTCTTCACCCGCCCACACGCTCTCGCCAGGCGAGGCGCCGTGCTCGCCCAGAGCTTCGTTGTAAACGTAAAGCGTTGAGCAGTAGGGGCAGACCTTTTCGTGCTCGTCGCCGAATGTCAGAAACACGTGTGGGTGATCAAAAGGCGGCTTGGCGCCGATGCACATAAACGAATGCGCCCCAACTTCGACCCGCGGTAGGCCATCATGATTGTGGACATGGAGAATTGCCTTGTCGGCCATGGTCTGCCCTTTAAGCGTTAGGTGTGGACGTCAAGCCGTCTAGCGCGGCTTTCAAGGTACAGCAAGCGGGCTATTTGTCGTTGACGTCGATCACTGATATTTCGCGGCGCAAACCAGTGAGGTGCCGTGTATGCAAAGCTTTGATTCTGATGGTGTTGAGATTGCCTTCCATGAGGAGGGTGAGGGCAAACCGATCCTTCTTATCCACGGCTTTGCCTCCAATCATCAGATCAACTGGGTGGGGCCTGGTTGGTTTCAAACTCTTGCCGGGGCCGGGTACCGCGTGATTGCGCTTGATAATCGTGGTCACGGTCAAAGCGAGAAGCTCTACGACCCGGCCTTCTATCCATCGCGCGTGATGGCTGGTGACGCTCGCCGCTTGCTGGATCATCTGGGTATCGAACAGGCGGCTGTTGTTGGGTATTCCATGGGTGCCCGCATCTCTGCTTTTTTGAGCATGGATGCGCCGGATCGCGTTTCCAAACTCGTGTTTGGTGGCCTCGGCATCAACATGGTGCGCGGCATCGGTGGTTCTGAGAAAATTGCGCAAGCGCTGCGCTCAGAAACGCTCAGCGAGGTGGAAGACCCCGGCGCGCGGGCGTTCCGGGTCTTTGCGGAGCAAACCAAGTCTGACCGCGAGGCACTGGCGACATGCATTCTTGCCTCCCGCGATCCGATCACGGAGGCCGATGTCCGCAGTATCTCGCATTCTGCCCTGGTGGCTGTTGGTACCAAGGATGTTGTTTCCGGCGATGGCCAGGCGTTGGTTGATCTGCTGCCCAAAGGCCAATTCTTGGACATAACGAACCGCGATCACATGACGGCTGTTGGCGACAAGACATTCAAGGCTGGTGTGTTGGACTTTCTGGGCGTTTAGCGTCCTGAGAAAGTTGGCTTGCGCTTGTCGAGAAACGCTTGCCACCCTTCGGCATAATCCTCTGACGCAAAACAGGCCTCAGCGTCCTGGCGCGCGATCTCCTCTCGTCCAGGTTCCAGTGCTGCAGCGATAGCTGACTTTGCAGCGCGCTGGGTGAGGGGCGCGCGTGAGAGGATTGTGGTGATCAGGTGATTTGCGGCCTCATCGAGCGCATCGCTTTCCACCATGTCTTCGAGAAACCCAATACGCAGTGCCACATCGGCAGCAATCGGATCAGCGGTAAAAAACAGTTTTTTGGTCGCTCCTGGGCCAATCAGGCGTACCAGATCGCGAACCCCATCAACGGGATAAGCCAGGCCCAGCTTGGCGGCTGGTACCGCAAATGTTGCGCTTGATGCTGCCAAACGCAGATCGCAGGCAGCAGCCAGTCCGATGCCACCACCAAAACAAAAACCTTCAATGAGGGCCAGTGTTGGCGTTGTGGCGTCGCGCAGAGCGGCAAAGGCTGCGCTGTTAGAAGCTTCATAGGTTTTGGCGCGGTCAAGATTACCGCGATTTTCGGCGAACTCAGAGATGTCAGCGCCAGAAACAAAGGTTCCTGCATGACCGCGTAGGGTGATGAGGTGAATGGAGGTATCCTGATCGGCCCGGCGGACGTGCTCGGCGATTTGCTTCCACATGACAAGCGAAACGGCGTTGCGCCGTGCGGGATTGCAGATTGTCAGGGCCGCATGGCCATCCTTGATATCGCTTTTTACGATGCCACCTTCATCATTGCTTGCCATGATTGCGATAGACTCCCGGTTGGAAAGTTTTCTCAGCCAGCTATAACTCTCCTTGAGATGAACAAACACAGCCATCCGAATGAGGCCGCAGACCTTTCCTCTGACGTGCCATTGGTCACCCCGCAGGATCCGATCTGGCGAGCTGTGCGCGACGATGCGCTCGCCGCCGTTGACCGTGACCCGGCAACCGCCCCCATGTTCGACGCCTTGGTGCTGCGGCACACAAGCTTGGAAGATGCGGTGATTGCCGTGCTTTGCTCGCGGCTTGCCGATGCGTTTTGGGCCGATCAGGCGCTCTGCAAGCTGTTGCATCAGGCGCTGCAAAAAGATCCAGATATCTTCCAGCACCTGGCAGCTGATATGCAGGCCGTCTACGACCGCGATCCTGCCTGCTACCGCTATGTTGAACCGCTGCTCTACTTCAAAGGGTTCCAGGCATTGCAAACCCAGCGCTTCTCCTACGCGCTGTGGAAGGATGGGCGCAAAGATATGGCGCTTTATCTGCAAAGCCGGATGAGCGCCGTGTTCCAGGTTGATATCAACCCTGCCTCCCAATTGGGTGGCGGTATTTTCTTTGATCATGCCACTGGCATCGTCATTGGTGAGACAGCGGTGATCGACGACAATGTGTCCATCATGCAGAACGTGACGCTGGGTGGGACAGGCAAAGAGGGTGGTGATCGTCACCCCAAGGTTCAGTGTGGTGTGCTGGTTGGCTCCGGTGCCAAGGTGCTTGGTAACATCACGCTTGGCCAAGGCTCGCGCGTGGCCGCCAGTTCCGTGGTGCTTGACTCCGTGCCACCGCTGGCAACGGTGGCCGGTATCCCGGCTAAGATCGTGAGTATGGCCAAACCCAAAGGCCCTGATTGTATGCCATCGCTGAGCATGGACCAGACCGTGCCGCATGAACGCCATGTGGATAGCGGGTCTGGCATCTGATCAAGCGGCCGCGATGGCGTTGCAACCAAGCAGCCATCGCGCTTACATGCTGCCACATTCACTGATTTGCACACCCAAGGAGTAGGCTATGCAAGCCGAGGAACTATCGAAGCTGGAAGCCTATCTGAAGCGCCTGTTCGACTCGCCCACCATCACCGTGCGGGCACGGCCACGCAAAGGTGATTCCGCGGAAGTCTATGTGGGTGAAGAGTTTGTTGGCCTCATTCATAAAGATGATGAGGACGAGGACGACCTGTCTTACAACTTCACCATGGCGATCTTGGATTTCGACCTGAATTAGAGGCTATTGGCCGCCTTCATAGGCCTCAGCCTTCGTAGTCTTGGCTGGAGCGGGCGAGCATCAGCAGAAAGCTCAAAATGCTCTCATCAAGGTCGCGCCATTGCTCCAAGAGCGAGGGTGAGAAGCGGTAGGTAACCGTCAGGCCGTTGGTTAGCACCACATCGCGGTAGCAGGTTTCCCATACCGTCTCGCCGCCACCTGCGCAGCGAGCGGCAAAGCCTGAGCCGGTCGCAATGTCATAAAGCACGGTTTCATCGACATAACCGGCCTGCGGGTCGAGTTGGCGACGTACCAGGCCGCTTTGCGTGTGCTCGATAGGGCCGACAAAGACCTCACGGTAGACCGTGCCGAGAAGATCGGTGGTGTCCATCGCGCCGTCGACATCGCTGATGCCGATGAAAACAATGTGCTCGCGTGGCGTGTTGCGCAGCGTTTCAGCGTCGCCCAGTGGCGCCATAGTTGGCCAAGCAAGGGCCAGATCGATACCCGGCAAGACCCCATTTCTGTGCTGCTCGGCAAAGCGCAGATAGCCGGTTGGCACGCGGAAATTGATGCCACCAATGACCAGCTCATACGAGGCTTCTTCCCCGCGCTCAATGCTGCCGGTGGACACCACCAAACCCATGTGCCGTAGGCTTGCATGGCCGATAAACAGTGCACTTAAGAGGATGAGCGCGCCGGTCAAAAAGGAGAACGGCAAGATCGCAAAACCGCGGTCGTGACGTAGGATAGGGTGGTCAGCTTGGATCATGCCGTGAAAATACGGCGCTCTGAGTTAACACCTGGTTTACCATCCGGCACGGTCCTTGCGGCGTCCTGGTTCAAGCGCCCGGCAGTGGCGCAAAGTGAAACAGGACCTTCCTTCATGAGCGAACCGCTTCTCTTCACCTATGCTGCTGCGTGCGGCTTTGTTGTTGCTGCTCTTTTGGCAACTGGATACCAGCTTCTGGCCAACCGACCGGCGCGTTTTGAGATGGTGCGCGATGTGCCGGAAGCCTCGCTTTTTGGGGCGATTTGGCGGGTTGTCCTGATTGTTTGGGCAGCGCCATATATCATCACACGCAACGCGGTGCGCGGACGTCTCATCGAGCGTCGCCCTTTGGGGTGGCTCTTTGCTAGCTTCTTCATCGCCACTGTTTGGAGCGTTTGCGCTGGCGTTGTGGTGCTCAGCTTTGCCGTTGTGATGACGTGACAGGGTGGCGCTAACCCCTGTACCGTTGCGTGACAGATTCCAAGGTGAGCCTCATCTTGGGACAGGATCGGGCGTTGAAACGAGGGGATAGACCGTGGCGCTGTATGAACTTGATGGTGTGCGGCCAGATATCATCGACCCTGAAAGCGTTTGGGTGGCGCCATCAGCGCGGGTAATCGGCAAGGTGCGGCTGCACCCTGGTGCCAATGTTTGGTTTGGCGCGGTGCTACGCGGCGACAATGAGTGGATCGATATCGGTCCGGACACTAACGTCCAAGACATGGTGATGATGCACACCGACCCCGGTTTTCCGCTGACGGTCGGGCGCGGGTGCACGGTTGGTCACCGCGCCATCCTGCACGGCTGCACGCTTGGCGATTACGCGCTGGTGGGCATGGGAGCCACGGTGCTGAACGGAGCATCAATTGGCAGCAATGCAATCATCGGTGCCAATGCGCTGGTGTCGGAGCGCAAAGCGATTGCCGAGCGCTCTTTGGCTGTTGGCGTGCCTGCTCGCGAGGTCAAAGAGCTGGGTGATGGCGCGTGCACGATGCTGGAGAAATCCGCCGCGCACTATGTGGAGAACGCCACCCGGTTCCGCGAGGGGCTTAAACGGATCGACGATTGAGGCGCTGACAAACGCTATCTGATCAGCCGTTGTTGTTTGGTGGTTTGGCGTTATTCAGCCGCCGCGCCATCTTCAACTTTACGCAGCTGTTTGGCGCGGGCGCGGGCCACCTTTCGCAGGTCGGCGGCTTTGTCGTGCTCGTCCATGATCTCGGTGCCGAGCAGGGTTTCCAGCACATCTTCCATGGTGACGAGGCCCGCCGTCCCGCCATAATCATCTTCAACCAAAGCGATGTGAGCGTCCCGGTCCATCAGGCTGTCGAGAAGGCTGTCGAGGTCGGTTCCTTCAGAAACGCGCGGTATCTCTCGGCTGAAGGTTTGCACGGTTTGCTCGCCTTTGCCGCGAGCAGCGGCCAGCAGCAGGTCACGCGTGAGCGCAAAGCCACGCACATCATCGATTGTTTCCCCAGTAACGGGCAGCCGCGAGTGGGTGAACACATCGCGTTCGGCCAAAACCTCCGCAATTGTCGCCTCAGCGCGCACATGCTCGATCACCGTGCGCGGCGTCATCACCTCTTTGGTGGCGATTTCAGGCAGGCGGAAAAGGTTGGCGACAACGCGCGTTTCATCCTCTTCCACCACGCCGAGACGCTGACCTGCCGTGGCCAGCGCTGTGATCTCATCGCGTGAGACCTCTGCTTCAATTTTGCCGCGTGTGAGCAGCCGCGTGATCCACTGGCTCATCCAGACCAGCGGCAGTTGAGCGATGATGAGCCAGGGCAGAACCCGCACGGCAAAGGGGGCGAGGGGGCGCCAATAGGTGGCGCCTAGCGTTTTGGGAATGATTTCAGAAAGAACGAGGATGCCGAGGGTCAGGAGTGCGGAAAATATACCAACGCCTGCATCGTCAAACACCATGGCGGCCTGCGCGCCTGCGCCGGTGGCACCGACTGTGTGGGCGATGGTGTTGAGCGAAAGGATGGCGGCCAAGGGCCGCTCGATATCGGTGCGCAGGCGTCGGAGCTTTTGGGCGAGCTTGGGACGATCTTCCTCGGCGGCCTCAACAAAGGAGGGGGTGATCGACAGAAGCACCGCTTCGAGAATGGAGCAGAGAAAGGACACACCTATCGCCAGCACGACAAAAAGGATGAGCAGGGTCACAGGTTGGGCCTTTCAGGTCACGTCAAACGGTTCGCCTCCTCATATAGCTTCGCATCCCCGCACGCCAACAAGTGGTGCAGAAAAACATGGGGGGCAACGTCCACAAATGGCCGGCAAAGCGGACATGACCAAGCTTCAGCTTTGCGGACAAAGCTGGCGTTCGCCCTATCGACTTGAATGACTACTTTAGAGCTTCTGTCCCGGAAGCTTCAGGGCTTGGTGAACCCAGCTTGCAAGTTGCTCCTTGTCGAGAGCCTCATCCTCGTAGATGTCCAGATACCGAGTACCTTCTACCTTGGATGCTATCGGCGGTACCGGATCGAGCGACGACCCGGTCATAAAGGTGATTTGGACGTAGTTTTTGTAGCAATACATCGCCAGAAACCAGCCGTCCTCCTTGCCATAGAACGGTGTGTTCCAACGAACCTGTTTGCGCACCTCGGGGAAGGCACTTTCGACAGTCGCGTCGATCTCTTTGCCGAGCGTGCCTTTCCAGCCGAGCATCGCCTAGATGTATGCTTTCACAGCTTCGTCGCCGTCACCCTTCGGGATATAGGGGTTCGTGCTGGAGGAATGCGTGGGTTTCTTGTTGTCTGTCATAAGATGAGCTTACCACAAGGTTTGTTGAAAGCCGACCTTCGCTGTCTCGCCGAATTTGGTGAATCTGGGCTCGAAGTGGACCTTGGTTTTCGTCCTGAAGTGGCGGCAAACCGGACATGACCATGCGTCAGCTATGCGGACAAAGTGTGAATTCGCTGCGGCTGGCCAAACGTCCGGTTCGCTTTCATTTGATGGAAGTGCAGGCCGCCTTCAGGTTGGCGAGGAATTCAAAGAACGGACCGGGGCCATAGCTTGCCCTGGACACTCCGAGTAAAGCGACGTCTTTGATCGAAGCTAGTTCCCCCGTCATCATGACATTTACCGGCAAACTTGCTCTCTCAGTGACCTCGAAGATGAGCCGCGCGTCTGTGAGACCTGGCACAAAGAAGCAATCAGCACCCGCCTCTGCGTAAGCGGCTTCGCGCTCCAACGCCTGTGCCAAATGGTCTGCATGGCTGGCTGGGTCGGTCCCGAGGAAGAGGTCGGTTCTCGCATTCAGAACGAGCAGGATACCCTCGTCAGCGGCAACAGATTTGATTGCGCGAATGCGTGCCGTTTGTGCGGAGATCGCGTGCAAGCCCTCGCCCTTCACCACTCTGTCTTCGAAATTGATCCCGACGGCACCGGCGCGGATGACCTTGCGGACGTTCTCGGCGACCTCATCGGGACCCGTCGCGTAGCCGCCTTCGAAATCCACTGTCACGGGCACATCGACGCTGGCACTGATGCGCCCGACAATTCTCAAAACGAAATCAAGCGGGATTGCCTCACCGTCGTAATAGCCATGTGCTGCCGCCATGGACCAACTCCCTGTCGCAACGGCAGGTGCCCCAGCGTCCTCAACGGCTTTCGCTCCTCCGGCATCCCAAATGTTGTAGAGAACCAGCGGACTACCTTTTTGATGCAGGCTTGCGAGGCGCGTTGCTTTTTCAGCTTGTGACATGATGATTTACCTTCGCCCTTTTCGGCAGGTATTGTCGTTCAATTTCAAGAAGCTTTTGTTTGCGCCAAAGCCCGCCACCGTAGCCGGTCAACGATCCGTCTGCGCCGATGACGCGATGACAGGGAATGATCAAAGCGATCTGGTTCGCCCCGTTCGCGCGAGCGACAGCCCGAACAGCCGAGGGTCGACCGATGCTGGCTGCTATATCGCTGTAACTGCGCGTTGTGCCTGCTGGTATCTCTCGCAGCGCGTCCCAAACAGCGCCGCTGAACTGCGAACCGTGATAGGCCAGTGGGGTACGAAATCCCGAAGAAGACCCCCGGAAAAAGGTCGAAAGCTCCTCTTTGACCTGCTCCGCAGGTTCCGTCCTCCCAATGCCCAGACGGCCCTTCGCAAAACTGTTCAGTCTCTCGAGTTCTTTGGGCAGCGCCTTGCGGTCGGTGAATTCAAGGAGGTGAAGTTGGGACTTGCTGGTGACGGAGACCATGTCGCCGAGCGGCGTGGGAACCCAATCAGCAAAGAGTAACGGGTCTGCCGACAGGGCGCCGGGCGCTTTTCCGAGCAATTTCAGGAACGCCGCCCGAAATGCACTGGCGGAGTCAAAACCTGCTTCAAGCTGGCCTTCGATCACTGCGCCGCCATCAGCGAGTTTTTCAAACCCGTCCCTGAGCCGTCTTTGCCGAGCCATCTCCAGGAATGTCATGCCGAACTGGCGTTTGAAGCTTCTTCTGACAGTAGAAAGATCGAACCCCATCCGTTCGATATCACTTTCCCGCCAGCAATAGTCCGGACGCTCGTCCAGGGCCGCGAGCAACGCTGCAATCGCCGGGTCAGCCAGGGCCATTGGCTCAAGAGGATGGCAGCGCTTACACGCCCTGTAGCCAGCCTCGATACATTCGCCGATAGTTCCAAAGAACGTGCAATTTTCTTGCTTGGGTTTGCGGGCCGGACAGGTCAGGCGGCAGAAGACGCCGGTTGAAGACACACAGACATAAACCTGCCCGTCATAGGATGCATCGCGGGCCAAAAGGGCCTTGTAGATCGTATCGTGGTCAGGAAGATCGAACAGCATGTTCGCAAAAATAGCACAAGAAAGAAACGGCGCCGCCGAAGATCAGGCGTCTATTCAAATTGTCTCGTTGGCGCTATGCGGACATTCATCTGTTTCGCGACATCCGGTAGAATGGGCTCCAAGCGGTCATGTGAGACTTGACGGTTCTGGGCGGCAAAGCGGACAAAGCTACTGACCTACATTTTGACACAGTAGTCGGAGTTGGTTGAAAGACTGACCCTCAATGCGGATAGCAACAAAGTTAGCGCAGAATGCGCGCCGATTGCTCTGCGGTCCTCCACGTAGCTCTGCGCCAAGAATTGCGGATCTTCACCGAACTGTCCACGAACCGTCATCCCCACGTCATGGACGGACTGCATAAAGCAGATATGTACACGTGTACATAACCGTTTTTCCTAGCTTTGACGCACCAAGGGGAGTTCGATGACCATCCTTCGCACCGCTACTGGTCTTTCACTTGCAGCCGGCCTTCTGGCCAGCACGGCTGTTGCAGCCTTTGCTGAAGATTACACGTTCCGTGTTTGGGCCGGCGGCTCCGGCCCGGTTGATGATTACCGCACCATCGCCATCGAAATGGCCGCTGACATTCTTGAGCGTGAAGCCGCCATTCGCGGTGAAGAGCTCACCATCACAATTGAAGGACGCACCAGCTTTGATGGCTGGGATGGCTTCAAGCAGGCTGTTACGCTGGCGGCCGAAGCCGGGGACGCGCCGGAGATCCTCGTCACCTCCCACACCGACATCGCGCCGTGGTCACAAGCCGGCATCATCGTTCCGGTTGAAGACTATGTGAACCTCGACGCCTGGCCGCTCAAAGACATCTTCCCCAACCTCATGGAGATCGGTTCCTTCGGTGGCACCGTTTGGGGTATCCCGCAGGACTTTGAAAGCCGCCCGTTCTTCTTCTGGAAAGAGCATATGCGCGCCATCGGCTATTCCGATGCCGAAATCGACGCGCTGCCGGCAGCCGTTCAAAACGGCGAATACACCCTTCAGAACGTTTTAGAAGACGCGATTGCCATGCAGGAAGCTGGCGTTGTTGAACCAGGCTACGGCTTCTATCCACGCGTTTCCAATGGTCCAGACTACTGGCAGTTCTATCTTTCCTTCGGCGGCACCATTGAAGAAGACGGCCAGCTCGTGTTCGACAGCGCTGCCATGCAGGACTTCTACCAGTTCTTCGCCGACGCCGTGGACGCTGGCGTAACCCGCCAGAACCATATCGGCACGCCTTGGGACCAGTGGTACTCCGAGGTTGCTTCGGGCCGGGCCGGCCTGTGGCACGGCGGCACCTGGCACTATGCGCGGTACACGGGCCGCGAAGGCCTGGAAGACTTCTTCAACACGATCCAGTTTACGCTGATCCCGGCTGGTGATGAAGACGGTGCTGCCAACACCATCACCCACCCGCTGATGTACCTCATCACCGACCAAGGTGACGAAGACAAACATCAGATCGCTGCTGAGCTGGTCACCATTGCCTCTGAGCCACGTATCAACACGTTGCACGCGATCCGCTCAGCTCACCTGTCGATTGCGCGTTCGCAATCCGACATCGACCTGTTCTCCAACGACCGTTGGGCCTCTGAGGCGACCGAACGCCTTCTGCCCTATGCCTCGGCCCAGCCGAACAACACAGACTTCGGTGCCTACATCGACGTCATGTGGTCCAATCTGGAAGCAACATGGACTGGCCGAAAAACGGCTGAAGAAGCTGTTGCAGACGCTGAAGCGGAACTCGTCGCCACCTTGGGCGATGCAATCACCATCCGCTAAACGCCAAAACGGGGTGGCCTGTTAAGGCCGCCCCACCCTTTTTTGCCCTCGCCAACAAGAAGAGCGTCGCGACCATGACATCCCGGCAGCTTGGTTTTCTGTTTCTCGCCCCGGCAACCGCCTTCGTCTTCCTGTTCTTCCTCGTGCCAGTGCTTCTGACAGTGGTGTTCTCCTTCACCAACATGTCGACAGCCACGGGCATCACTGGCGGCGCATGGCAGGTGAACCCTGGGGCCATGCGGCGGCTGGCGCTTGTCCATGAAGAACCTGAGCTGGCCGAAACGCTCCAGATTCAGGCCTTTGTCGTTGATGAACGCGCGCTCGCAACACTTCAGGAAACAGGCACGCCAGAAGCAATTGTCAACGAGCTGGAATCAGAGCTCATCGGCCAGACCTTCGGATCACGGCGCGAGATCGCCCGCGCCCTTCGGAACCTTGATAACCGGCCCCGCTCGACCCGTGACATCAATGCGCTGGCCAGTCAGTTTGAGCGCTCGCTGGTCGGCAACCGCTACGACACCGAAGAGAGCCTGTTCGCCGCCATTGTCACCATGGGGCTGACCTTAAGCCCCGATCAGGTAGCCGCTGTTGCGGAAGCGACATGGACTGGCTGGTCATGGACGACAGAAAACTTCCAGCGCATGGTGCTTCTGCCGGACACCATCACCATTTTCCTGAACACGATTTTTTACGTCTTCACGACGCTCATCTTCTTCAACACCGGCTTTGCGCTCATTCTAGCGATCACGACCCACTACATGCCGGAGGGGCCAGCCGGCTGGTTCCGGTCGATCTGGCTCCTGCCACGCGTTCTACCAGCTGTTTTGTATGTTCTGATGTGGAAATGGCTGGCCTGGGACACGGGCTTTCTGTCCTCGCTCTTGGGTCAGTTCGGCGTGCCGCCGCGCAACTGGATGCTCAACGATGCCGCAAGCGCCTGGACCTTTGTCATCATCATCAATGGCACGGTCGGCGCGTCCATGGGCATGCTCATCTTCGCTTCGGCCATCAAGGCAATCCCGCAGCAGATCTTCTATGCCTCCGAGGTCGATGGCGCATCGCGCTGGCAGCAGATCTGGCATATCATCCTGCCGCAGCTCAAATGGCCGATCCTTTTCATCACCACCTATCAGTCGCTTTCGTTGCTCACTTCTTTTGAGCACACCCTTCTTGCCACCGATGGAGGGCCGGGCGGCGCGACCGAGGTTTGGGCGCTGCACGCTTATCACACAGCGCTCTCCAACTATGCCGGCAACCTTGCCTATGGCTACGGCGCAGCGCTCGCCCTCGTTTTGGTGGTGATCGGGCTCGTTCTTTCGGTCGCCTACCTTTTCTTCTTTGACTTCAAGAACCTTGTTCGCCCGCCACGGATTGAGCGGTGAGGAAAGCGCAATGAGCCAGCAAAGCAGCATATCGCGCAACTTCAATCCTTGGCCGATGATGATCCTACTCGGGATCCTTACCGGGCCGCTCGCTTTCATGTACGTCTTCTTGTTCGTCGACACCGTCACGAACACCGAGGCCGGCTCGCTGATGCCGTCGGAGTTCACGCTTGAGCATTGGCGATTTCTCACCCATGACATTGAAGGCCGCCCGAACATCTGGGCTGTCACGCTCAACACCTTCATCTTCGCCGCATCGCATACTGCCGTCGTTCTCTCGATCTCGATGACGGCTGGCTATGCGCTGTCGCGGCTCAACGTTCCGTTCCGGGCATTCTTTTTGGCCGGCGTTATGATCCTGCACGCCTTCCCGACGGTCACCCTGCTGATCGCCATCTTTCTCGTGCTGCAGTTTCTGGGTCTCTACAACACGCTGGGCGGTGTGATCCTGGTGAAAGCAGCACTACTTCTGCCATTCGGCATCTGGATCATGAAAGGGTTCTACGACACTGTTCCCTGGGAGATCGAAATGGCTGGCATGCAGGATGGTGCAAGCCGCTTCACCGTCTGGCGGCTCTTGGTCTTGCCGCAAGTCATGCCGGCAGTGTTCGCCCTTGGCCTCTTCGCCTTTCTTGACGGCTGGTCGGAATACATCCTGCCTCAGGTGTTGGCACCGGGACAGGAAGTCCAAGTCCTGTCGGTCTATCTGGCGAACCTGATCGCCGACGACAACAACTTCAACATGAACCTCTTCAAGTCGGTTGGCGTCTTCTATGTCCTGCCGGTCCTGGTTCTGTTCGTGTTCTTCCAGAAGCGCCTGCTCAGCATGTATGGCGGCGGTACCAAAGGGTAAGGAGACAAGAGGCCAATGGATATCCGGCTGGAAAATTTCACCAAGCGCTTTGGGCCAACCACTGTCATAGAGGACCTCAATCTCACCATCCAGGATGGAGAGATGCTGGCGCTGCTCGGCCCGTCCGGTTGCGGCAAGTCGACCACGCTTTTTGCTATCTGCGGCATTCACCGCATGGATGGTGGCAGGCTTCACTTCGGCGATCAGGACGTCACAGACACGTCAAGCCAGAACCGCAATGTCGGTGTGGTCTTCCAGTCCTATGCGCTCTATCCGCACATGACGGTGGCCGAAAATATCGGCTTTCCCCTGCGCATTCGCGGAGATGACACCGCAAGCCGCCGCCGCGCTGTCGAAGAGATGGCGGAGCTTGTTCAGATTTCCCCCTATTTGAAGCGTCGCCCGGCGGAACTATCTGGCGGCCAGCAGCAGCGCGTGGCGTTAGCGCGTGCCCTGATCCGCCGGCCCGACGTGCTGCTGCTGGACGAACCCCTGGCCAATCTTGATGCCAAGCTGCGGCTTGAAATGCGTGCGGAAATCCGCCGCATCCAGCGCGAAACAGGCATCACCGCCGTGCTCGTCACCCACGACCAGGTGGAGGCCATGTCCATGTCGGACCGCATCGCCATAATGGAAGAAGGCAGGATTGTGCAGATCGCCGAACCGATGGAGATGTACAACAAGCCGGCCTCCGACTTCGTGGCTGGCTTCCTGGGCAACCCTCCTATTTCCTTTTTGGATGGCAGTATCGAACAAGGCGCTTTCGTTCACAAAGAGAGCGGTTTGCGTATTCCTTCCAACGGTGCACCCGACCAACAGGCAGCACGTGCCGGTATCCGCCCCGAGCATGTCCAGGCCAATGCTGAGGTCCCCATCGAAGGAGAAATCACCTTCTTTGAGGCCCATGGCCGCGAAACGCTTTATGAGTTGAAGCTGAAGGGCGGTGGCAATCTGCGCTCCATTCAGGCCAGCATCCCGGACAAACAGATCGGCGACCGCGTCAACTGGGGCATCGACTCTGGTTCCGTCCTTCTTTTCTCAGAAAATGGTGCACGTCTGTGAACGGGCCGCAAGCCTTCCTCGACCGCTTCGGTTGGACGCTGTGGCCGCAGAACGCACTGCCAGTGGCCATCGCCCATCGCGGCGCAAGCGACCATGCGCCCGAAAACACGCTGAAAGCCTTTCGCGTTGCGCACGAGTTGGGCGCCGAAATGTGGGAGATCGATGTGCAGCTGGCCGCTTGCGGCACCGTTGTCGTCAGCCACGATGCCTCGCTTGGGCGGGTCGCCGGTGATGACCGGCCCATCGCCTCGGCAACCGCCGAAGCACTGAAACAGACCCTGCTGCCGGATGGCGAACGCATCCCGACGCTTGATGAAACCATTGCGCTCGCCGAGGAAACCGGCACTGCGCTCTACATTGAGCTGAAGGATGCTGAGAGTGGCCCGGCGACCTGGAACCTGTTAAAGGCCACCGGGTTTAAGCATGCGGTCATCGGCGCTTTCGATGCGGGCTGGATCGCAGACCTGCGAAACGCCGGTTGCCAATGGCCACTCGCTGTTCTCGTTCCCCGCGATGAAGACCCGCTGGCCTATGCCCACCAAGCCAAACCGGACATCGTCCATCTGTGCTGGGAGAAAGCGGGCGACCGGCCTGATGCCCTTATCACCGAGGAACTCATCACCGCCGTGCATGATACCGGTGCAACGCTCGTCGCTTGGCACGAGGAGCGGCTGAACGTGGCCGAAGCTCTGCAAACAAAACCGCTACTTGGCATCTGTACCAACCGCCCGGAAATCCTGAAGCCTGCCAAGCTAACCCATCCCATCGCCCTTGTCTGCCATCGCGGTGCCAACGCCTTTGCGCCGGAAAACACATTGGAAGCCGCCCGCTTTTGCTTTGATCAGCGCCTCGACTATGTCGAGCTTGATGTCCGCACCAGCAAGGACGGCGAACTGGTCGTTATGCACGATGCGACGCTGGAGCGCACGACCAATGGCACCGGGCTGGTTACCGACTACACGCTTGCGGAGCTGCGGGAGATGGATGCCGGAAGCTGGTTCTCCGACACCTGCAAAGGCACCAAGATACCGACCCTGCGCGAAATGCTGACCCTCGCGCGCGACCATTCCTATGAGAAGGCCGGCATCTACATTGAGATCAAATATGCCAGCCCACGCGCGATTCTCGATGAAATCGAAGCAACGGGCATGCACGACCGTGTCTTCCTCTGGGGGGCGGACATCGACGCGCTGGAATGGCTGCGTGCACGATCCAAATCCCTCCAGCTCATGGCCCCGCTCTGGCTTTATGGCTCAGTTGAAGAAGCCCATAAGCATTACCGCGCGCAGATCATCGAATTTGATGTTACACGCGACGATTTGAACGAGATTGCTACCTGCAACGCGATGGGATTGAAAACAATGATCTATTCCCAGACCCACGATTGGGATGAATTGGCAAGCTATTTCAAGTATAGACCTGACCTTGCAAACTTGGATCGCCCCGATCGCTTCAAACTCCTGGCCGACTACAATTGGCTTGAACGCGGGCAAGCATAAGAGGCCAATGTGAGCGCTGGGGACCGACGCAAACAGGCCGTCACATCGCACGATGTGGCGCGCGCAGCAGGTGTTTCCCGCGCTTCGGTCAGCCGTGCTTTTGCCGCCGACGGCAACATTTCGCCAAAGCTGCGCAGCCACGTTCTGCAAGTCGCGCAGGACATTGGCTACAGCGTCAACCAGATCGCACGTGGTCTGAATCGCCAGCGTAGCGACCTTGTCGGCATAATCGCCTCGCGCCTTGATAATCCCCACCGCTCGGCACAGGTTGAGGCGCTCACCAAAGGAGTTGTCGCGCAAGGGCTGCGGCCCCTGCTTTTTTGCATTGAACGAAACGAGCCGGTGGACCGTATCCTCGGGCTCCTTCTCGACTATCAGGTCTCTGGCGTCATCATTACATCCGGTTCGCCCGATGAAACCATTGTCGAGCGATGCGCCGCCCATGAGGTCCCACTCATCCTCGTGGACAGGCCCAACACAGATTGGGAGCGTGTTGACCATGTGACGGGCGACAATGTTGCCGGCGGACGCATGGTGGCACAGGCCCTTCAAGAAAAAGGGCGCAGCCACATTGTTGTTGTGCGCCCCAGACGCATTACCCATGCGATGAGCGAGCGCGTCGACAGCCTTGTGACGACCTGCGGCGAGTTCGATATCGCCGTTGAAACCATCCTCATGGATGGCTCGGATTATGACGCTGCTCTGCAATGCGTGTCGCACTGGCTGACCACGCAAAACGCGCCGGTGCGCGATGGGAGCACAGCCCTTTTTGTACCCAATGATATCTCGGCCCTTGGCGCGCTGGATGCCTTGCGCGTCACTGGCCTCGCCGTACCTCAAGACATCGGCTTGATGGGCTATGACGATATCGCCCAAGCCGCTTGGGTTGGCGCAAGCTTGAGCACGGTGCGGCAGGATCCTGAAACCATCGCCGCCGAAGTGCTTACACTGCTTGCCCGACGCATCGAGACGCCTGATGGTCCGCCCACAACCATCCGCATTCCCGTGACCTTGAAACTGAGATCGACGCATTGACTTCCACACACCCCGCTTCCCAGTCCTCTACTCTTGAGACACAAGCGCTGGAGGCGCGGCTGGCCATTGCCTGTGAAGTGGTGCGACGGGCTGGCCAAGAAGCACGTAAGGCCTGGCAGGCTGGCAGCCTTGCCGTCGATGTCAAAGGGCACCAGGACTTTGTCACAGCCATTGACCGCGACACCGAAACGCTGATCCGCAATGAGTTGACCAACGCCTTTCCAGGTGATGGGGTGTTGGGCGAAGAGTTCGGCGGACCTAAAAGCGATGGCCCACTTTGGGTGGTCGATCCAATCGACGGAACGACCAACTTCATCCGCGGGTTGGCAGATTGGGCGGTGTCACTGGCCTTGGTCGAAGGCACCCAGCTGCATCTCGGGATCATCTATGATGGCGGGCGTGACTGCCTGTATTGGGCGCGGGCCGGCCACGGCGCTTACATTGAGGGCAAGCCGGTGAGATGCGCGGACACACCCGATCCCAATCGTGCGCTCATCATGCTCGGAACCAACAGCCACACACCGCTTGATCACCATCTTACCGATCACCGCAAGCTCGATGCGCTTGGCGCAGCCTACCGTCGCCATGGATCGGCAGCGACTGGACTTTTGATGGTCGCGGATGGCCGCGTCGACGCTTACTACGAGCGTTCTCTTAATGCCTGGGATGCCTTGGGTGGCCTTTGTATCGCGCAGGAAGCGGGTGCCGTTGTCACCGCGCAAAAGGTAGATCAGTTCCTGAGGACGGCTGGTCCTGTACTATGCACAGCACCAGCGATAGCGGCCCCGATTGGCGATGTGCTGGCTTCTGGCTTGACCGCTAACTCAGTATCAAAGTGGTAGCAGTTGGTTTCACAGCGATGACAATAGTTGATTGCATTCACTGAACGGCAATCGAGGCTTGAAAGCTAAGACCTGTTACTTAAAGCTTGAACCTCGGCTAGGGGTCGAAGGCGAGCCAAACGCACCCGATCCGATCTCCGGGAAGTTGGCTATGCTGAAGTTCAAGAATTGCCAGAACGTGGCGGCAAAGCTGCCGTTGGCCTTTGCCCGTGCTTCAATGCTGATCTTCATCGGAAAGGAGATCAGCCATGGCTGTCATACTGCAATATGCCGCCCCATATCGCCCTTGGAACAAGGGAAAACTCGTTGGGCAGAAACCGCCACTCAAACCCCGTGAAGTTTGGGCCATTCGGGTCCGGCTTCAGATCGCCAACAAGAAACGCGACCTGGCCCTCTTCAATCTGTCGCTCGACAGCAAGCTACGCGGCTGCGACCTGCTAAGCCTGAAGGTCTCGGACGTTCGGACCGGTGGCGATGTTCGGAGCCGAACCAAGATCATTCAAAAGAAGACTGGCAATCCGGTCCAATTTGAGATCATGGATCAGTCCCGAGATGCGATCCGCGATTGGTGTGAGTTCAAAGGGCTGGAGCAGTATGACTGGCTGTTCCCAAGCCGGAAGGATCGCAAACATCACCTCTCAACACGCCAGTACGCCCGTCTGGTCGACGACTGGGTCCAGTCGATCGGTCTTCGATGCTCAGCGTACGGAACCCACTCCATGCGCCGCACCAAAGCGACGCTGATTTATCGAAAGACCGGCAACCTGCGGGCAGTACAACTCTTACTCGGTCACACCAAGATTGACAGCACGGTTCGTTATCTTGGCGTCGAGGTCGAAGATGCGTTGGAATTGGCCGAGAGCATTGAGCTGTATTCTCGCGCCCGTCCATTTGTGGCGGCAAAGCAGACATTTAGACTTCGGCCTTTTTAGCCTGTCGTGCACATTGTGAAAAACATGCTAGTGAGCGCCAAGGTTCGATCCCAGTAGGCAACCCACGTCACATTCTGTTGTTCCCAAAAAGAAGGCCCGCTATGAATCCGATAAGTTTGGTATCAATGGCCTTCGCCGGATTTACTCTACTGACTGCAAGCCAGTCACTGGCGCAGGAAGCCAAGATCGACTGCCCGTCGGTCGAGTTCATCGTTGGCTTTGGGGCAGGCGGCGGAACCGATCTGTTTGCGCGCTCCATTCAGCCGCGCATCGAAGAGGAACTGGGTGTGCCCGTTCAGGTCCTCAATATCACCGGCGGAAGTGGTGTCGTCGCCTATAGGGACGTCATGAGGCGCCCTGCTGATGGTTGCACGATCTTCGGCATCAACACAGATTATGTTCTCCTTGAAGTGACAAGGGCGGCCGCTGATTTGTCGCTGCTTGATATGAGCCCACTGGTTCGGGCTCATGTTGATATAGGGCTACTGAATGCCGTTGCCGGCGGGGCAGAGAGTTTCAATGCCATGGCCATGATGGCCCGCAACGAGGGTCGAGATCTGCTGATTGGCGGCGTTGGTGCAGGCTCATTTGACGAGGGCGCCGTCATGATCCTTATGGAACAGGCCGATATTGGGTATCGCTTCATCCCCTATGATGGCGCGCAGGAAATGCACGCTGATCTGCTCGGCGGTCGTCTCGACCTGGCTTATGACGAGGTCGGAGTCATGCTGCCAATGGCCGAGGCTGGCCAGGTCAGGCCGCTGCTGGTTGCCTTCGATCAACGGATTGATGCACTGCCCGAGGTGCCAACGGCAGGAGAGCTTGGCCTCAGCGTCTCTCCGCCGATTTGGCGTGGCGTCGCCGTGCGCCGGGAAACGCCAGAGGATATCAAACAGGTGATTGCATCCGCCATCGAGGCGGCCCTAGGCAGTCCGCAATACCGCGCTTTTGAGATCGGCCGTTCGCTCGACATCGTGCCTGGTTTTGCCGGGCCAAATTCCTTTCAAGATATTATTAGGCTGGAAATCGAGAACTTCGCTGCGTCATTGGGCAACTGAAGCCCATGAACAACAGACGAGTTCCAACAGCCAGCGTCTTCGGTTTGGGACTTGTGGTTCTGGCTGGCGCGCTTCTCCCCTCGGCCCAAGGCATTGAATTGTCCGGCGGCATATCACGCAATGAAACGATAGGCCCTGGTGACTTTCCGCTCGCCTATTTATGGGGATGTCTGGGGATTGGCTGCCTTCTGATCCTCAGCGACATTAGGTCCCAGCCTGGCCTCCCTCCAACGGCTCTGCGTGCCTCAGGCCATTTCGTCCTGATTTTGGTGCTGCTTGCAATCTATTGGTTGGCACTCAGACTTATGGGTTTCACTTTGCCCACACTGGTGCTTCAAGCTGGGCTATTGGCCCTGGGCTTTCAGCGGTGCGGCTGGATGTGGCTGCTTGTGGCGCCAATCCTAATAACGGCGCTGGCGATCGGGTTTTTCTCCGAGCTCCTTGGCGTGCCGCTGCCGCGCGGCCTTGGCATGTTCTATGATATGAACCGGCTCATCCACTGAACAATGATTGACGCGCTCCTTCCTACGATCACGCTGTCCACCATGGTATTCGTGCTGGCGGGCGTTCTCGTCGGATTTTTCATCGGCGCTTTGCCCGGTCTCGACATCACCACTGGCGTCGCGCTTCTGTTGCCGATCACCTACGTAATCGCCGCTGAAAACGCGCTCGTTTTTTTTGCTGCTGTATACTGTGCCGGCGTGTTCGCAGGGTCCATAACCGCGATTCTTTTCAATGTGCCGGGCACGTCAGAATCCGCTATGACCGCGATCGAAGGATCCCCGTTCACGCGCCGTGGTGAGCCCGGCCTTGCTTTGGGCACGGCGATTGTGAGTTCCGGCCTGGCTGGGATCGGGGCTTCTGTCGTTCTGATCTCGATCGCCCCACGTCTGGCACAGCTGGCACTTTTGATTGGGCCTGCGGACTATGCAGCGCTTGCCATTCTTGGCCTTGCTTGCGTTTCCGCCGCATTTGGCCAATCGATCCTCAAAGGTATTGCCGCATCCTTAATTGGCCTGTTTGTCGGTACCATCGGCATCGATCGGATCACGTCGACCTCCCGTTTCGTGTGGAGCGATGGCCTCGCCGACGGTATTGACTTCGTGGCTGCCATCATCGGGTTGTTTGGTGTCGCGAGCATTATGATGAACGTCATTCAGGGCGACGATGGTCCGGATGCCACAAAGGTTTCGCTGCGTCGGCTTGGCTACCCTTCGATGGCCCAGTTTTTTGCGCTACGCTTTGCCCTGGTACGCTCATGGCTAATTGGCGTGGTCTTAGGGATCCTTCCCGGTGTTGGAGCAACGAGCGCTTCCTTCATTGCGTACAGCATCCAAAAGCAACTGGACCGGCGTACCAACCCGCATGAGGAAGGGACGCTGGAAGGTATCGCATCAGCTGAGGCCGCCAACAACGCGGCAGGCGTTGGTGCGCTCATCCCACTCTTGTCCCTTGGCATCCCCGGCAGCGCGACCTCGGCGGTTATTCTGGGTGCCTTTGCCATCCACAACCTCCAGCCTGGTCCGCTTTTGTTCATTCAGCGCCCGGATTTGGTCGACACACTTTTGTGGTCTGTCCTGTGCGCCAACGTTATGTTTGTTGTGCTGGCCTTCTTTTTTGTGCGGCTCCTGGCACAGATGGTGCGGCTTCCCTATCCGCTGCTGGCCACTGGCATCCTCACTATCAGCATCACCGGCGCCATTGCGGTGGGCGGGATGGACACGCTGGCCGCCATGTTCGTGTTCGCAGCCGTTGGCGTGGTTTTCCAGGTGCTAGCGGTGCCAACAGTACCACTGATCCTGGGCATGATACTTGGGCCAATAATCGAAGTTTCGCTGCGTCGTGCTCTCCTCATGAACGACGACAATTTTGGCGCGCTCATCAGCCAACCGCTTACGGTGATCCTGCTGCTTGCAGCGCTAGCGGTGCTGCTCTTACCGAGCGTCTTTGGGGTTCTCCAGAGTTTGCGCCGCCGCTCCCAAGGCACAAAGGCTGGGCCGCTATAAGGCGCAATCGGACAGGCCTGGAGTCATTAAGCAGCATGTGCTCCAAGGACTGCCTGGTGCCCTGCGAATAAAGGTCCAACGAGTGGCACCTTGTGGCGCGTGGGCAACTTTCCCAAGGAATCGGATCGGGCCGTCAGACTCCCCATGACTAACCATTGCCGCAGCGTTAGCGACGGTGCTAAAAAAATTTTTGGCGGTTGCGCGAGTCGTGATTAGCTTAGCGCGTTTGTAAGGTGTTGGTATGGCGTATGAACTAAAGTCTAGCGTGTCCTGGACGGCGATTATTGTTTGCGCGTTCGGTGTTAACGCCGCAACGGCGTCAGATTTTTTAGTCAATGGCATCGATCCAACTCTGCCTGCTGTTTCCGAGTTGAATGCGAAGTTTGCCATTGGCGGCGGCGCGTTCGAAGATTTCGGGGCTGGCTTTGTGGAGGGCTCCATCTCGTTTCCTGTTACCCACCAGACTGGCTTCCAGCTTGATGGGCTTGCCGGGCTCGGTGATGACGGTGGCGTGTTTGGAACCGGCGCTCATCTGTTCTGGCGTGACCCATCGGTTGGGCTTTTGGGCGTCTATGGTGCTTTGACCAGTGTCGACATCGACGACAATGACTACACACATATTGCTGGTGGTCTGGAAGCAGCAGCCTATTTCGGACAGTTCAGCCTCGAGACAATTGTTGGTCTGGAGGGCGGTGATGACGTTGAGGAAGGCGTCTTCACCATCACCAATCTGGCCTACTACCCAACCGATGATCTGCGCCTTTATGCTGGCCTTCGCTATATTCAGGAAGACTTCACCGGAGCATTGGGCGCTGAGTATCAGTTCAATCCAAATGGTGCGCGGCACGCGCTGGGTCTGTTTACCGAAGGCCGCTTTGGCGATGACAATGCCGAAATCTGGGGTGGACTGCGTGTATACCTTGGCGCACCCAACACACTGATCGGCCGTCACCGTGAGGATGACCCCAACAATCCGTCGCTGGATTTCCTCTTTGAATCAAATGTTGCGGCGCAGACAGCTGCACCATTGACGAGCGTAAGCCCATCTGAGTGAGCTGAGGGTTGGCAGGGCTCTCAGTTCGCGCTGTCCGCTTAGCGCCCTAGTCAGGATTCTGGATCTCGCATACAAAAACGTTCCGCTTTCCGTTGGCCATAGCTGGTATTTCCGCTACGCGCTCCAATGAGACGTTTGCACGGAATCCAAAGGCGTCTTGCACCTGCGAAACGGCACCCTTTCGTGCATCAATACCCGGGACATCGTCCGCCTGATAGCGGACGAGAAATCGATTTGGGTCGAACTGAACGATCTGGATTGCCGCAGCGCCAAGCAGACTGCTTGTCTGGGTCAGCACCAGTGCTGTTGGACGAAACAACCCGCCATCGGGGTGGTGAAAAAGGTCGGCACGCCGTCCCATAATCTCAGCTATATCGACACTCTGCGACCGGTGGCAGTCAGCCTCGCCCAACCTAACTTCATCGCCCAATTCATAGCGAATAAGCGGCATGGCATAGCTGTAAAGTGGTGTGGTCAGGATTCGGCCGATGTCACCAGCGCCCACCGGCTGATTGGCATCATCAACCACGTCCACATGCGTCACTTCGTCGACAACATGGTATCGCCTGCAATCCGGGCACTCCAGGGCAACATGACCCACTTCTTCCGCTGAGTAGTTGGAGAGCGGGCGCGTGCCGAATACCTTGGCAATAGTGTCGTCATCGCTCTTGCCTCGAGGCTCACCATAAAGGCGAATCGTCGCCAGTTCGAAGCTGGGCCGAAGGCTACGGCTTAGGTAGATATTTGCGATGGCCAGCAATTGTTGCGGCCGGACTTTGAGATGCTGCGGCTTGATCTCTTCAAGCCTTTTCCAAAGGTGATCGGTTGGCAACTGGGCGTTGATGTTGACGTGCCTTCCAGGTTGACCAAGCGCTTTGTAAACGGGCGCCCAATGCTCCTCTTCATACTCCGTTGGTCCGCTGGAAATCGGCCGTCCAGAAATGGTAACCATCAGTCCGTGCGGCTCGCTTGCGTTCCATTGATCAAATCGACGAATGACACATTGTGTTGCGATTTGCTGCGTATCGGTCCACAACGCACGCACCGGTTGGCCCGTCGAACCCGAGGTTTCGGCGAAGAGTAGGCCGCCAAAGTTCTTGGGCACATCGGAACTTCGTAGGCTCTCAAATTCTTCCAGCAATTCACGCCTGGTAAGAGGCTGCACATCCTTCCACGCTTCAAGGCGAAACGCACCATCGTCATCAAACAGCAATTTGAGACGCTGTTTGTAGAAGGGCGTCGTTTGCCAGGCATGACGGCACAGGCGCTCGAGCATAGTGATGTGCTGAGCTTGAAGTTCGGCGCGCGAGCGCGTCTCACAACTGTCCAGAACCTTGCAAAAGCCGCGTACGATCTCGTCGTTGTTCATTCCCGCACCGTCGCCTCGTCGCTGGTTCCGACAGCGAGTTCCTTGTCCACACGCCTCACAACATCCTGCACGGCCTGCTCACCGATTATGTCATTGAAATGCACAATGATTGAATCGATGGGAAGACCCAACTCCTTGTGACCAATAAGATAATTACGAATTCGATCTTCCCAGACAAGCGGATAGGGAATCCCCATCGGTCGACGGAAGCGATGGACCCATCGCAAGAAAGGCAGACATAGCGCTCTTCCACCGTTTTGGCGGAACTTCTCGTGGAGATAGCCTTCCTCACCGCCAAACCCTCTGAACAGCGGATTGAAGCCAGGCCAGGCCTCCGCGCGGCAGGCGAACAGGCCAGCCCCCTGCATGGGAATGTCAAACGGTTCTGCGTCGGGGTCCTTTCCTCGATCATCTTCAACCCAGGTGCCAAAGATGCCGCGACGCCAGCTGGGAGCCCAGTGCGTGTAGACTGATGAAAGGTCGTCTCGGACCATAGGCCCTTGAAGCAGGTCATTCGTATCAGGATTGTCCTGGAAATATCGGTCAAGGCGAGCCAGCGCTCCAGGAGCAAGCAGTACGTGGCAATCGACTACGAGAACAAAGTCACCGGTCGCTTCGTCGAAGATTTTCGCCTTGGAAGCCGATGGTCCGGTGGTTGCGGCAAACGGCACGTATCGGTAGTTCGCAATCCGATTTTCAAACGCCTTGAGCGCTTCAGCACATGGTCCGGTGGGGTTGTTGTCAATCACCAGGAGTTCACTCTGGTCCATGATCTCAGGATGGTGCAGCCGCAATGACTGGAGCGTGAAGTATACGCCGTCATAGTCGTCAAAAGTGGCCATCCCAATGGTCAGGCGTTTATTGCCGCGGGGTGGGGTCGGCTTTGGAGCGATCGACACAGCTTTGGCTGGCCCGCCGCCCACGGCCGAGACCGCGTTCACCAGGCTGGAGAGTTTGGCAGCTGGCAAACCGCTATCGAGAAGCGCATCGATCAGATCGATGGCTCGGTCGAGCTGATCAGGCGCTCCAAACTTTAACGAAACTGCTGGAACGTCAGCAGCCATCGTCTTGGCCATGTCAAAGCCACCGCCATCCAGCTGGGCAGCATTTAAGAGGCAGCTGCTCAATAGCAGTGCCGCTTCATCAGGGTCGATTACGGCGGCTCGGCAATCGGCCCCATCCTCAAAGGAGGGAAAGACAAGCAGTGCAGGCGAGAGGTTTGGCGGCGGTGCCTTGGTATCGATCTGGACCAGCCTTTGGCCAGCCGGTCCATACAGTGGCCGAGTTGTTAAGAGTGGAAATCTTGAGATGTTTTTGGATGCCCAACTATCCAGCACAATCGCACCCTGTTGCGTTTGCAGACAATTGGTGTCGGTCGCGTGCAGGGTCCAATCGGACCCGACATAGTCGAAAGCTTGGCCCGCAAGCCAAGCTGTTGCAATGGCTCGCCCCGGCTTGCCGATATCAGCGACCAGAAGTGCGCGCTCATTCCGAACCAATGTGTCGGCGTGGATAGCCAACTCTTTGGTCTCACCCGCGGTCGCAATTCTTGTGAGTGCGGCAACGCACTGTAAGGGAACATCGGCTTCACCAAGGCCCGAGGCGAATGCTCCAAGACTGTCGAAGACGGTGAAAGTCGGTTGACCATCTATTTCGGAACCTTCGACCACGACAGAATGCGATGCTTGTTTAGCAAGACAATCCCTTGGTCCGTAGATCTTCCGCAAAATCTCTGCCACGGGCTTGGGGCATTGTACATCGGCGGTTTCGTGGCCGATTGGAATAATAAGGCGTTCCGTTTGCTCGTCGGTCACGGTTGATCCCTTACAAGGCTTGCTGCCAGCGTCTTCAGCAGCAATGCTGCATTACCTGATGAACAACACAGGATGCCTTAATCAAACAACGAGAAAGTTGAGCATGCGTGGCGAACAAATTGGCGTAAGCTGCCTTTGCAGGACCTATGGGCGCACCGGGTTGCTTGAAGAGGCCATCCAGTCGTTTCTTGTCCAGGACTATCCAGGTCCCAAGGAGTTGATCATCCTGAACGATCTGGACGCGCAGGAACTCCGCTTCCCGCACCAGGATGTCACCATAGTCAATGTCCGCGAACGGTACCCAACGCTGGGCGACAAATGCAATGCATTGGTTGAACTGGCCCGGTTCGATGTGCTGTCGCCGTGGGATGATGACGACATATCCTTGCCGTGGCGTTTGTCTACGTCGCTTGCCCGCCTGAGGGACGGATACTTCAAACCGCGAACCGCTCTTTTTTCTCAGCAAGGGTTTATTACGGGATTCCGCCAGGCCCCTTTTCACGCCCAATCCTGCTTCCAAAAGGATCTCTGGCAAGCCGTTGGCGGATATCCTCCCATCGATGTGGGCGAGGATACGCAATTTGAAACGCGTTTGCGCACGAGGTTCGGCATTAGCCATTCTGAACTCACACCCGCCGAACACTTCTACATCTATCGCTGGCGCGGTGACGGCCATGTGAGCGACACCAAGACACTGAAGGCCGGTTTGGACTGCTACGAGGTCTTCGATCAAAACGTACGCAATCAGATCAAAACCGGTGAGGAGCCTGAGGGCTTGGTTGAGCTGAAACCGGCCTGGAGGACTGATTATGTTTGGGAAGCTCGATTGTACAATATGGGCCTTGGCAGCTTGGTCAGAACCAATTGGTAGGGATAAGCTTCTGAACTAGGTTTCGGAGCAACTGAGATCGACGACGGCAACCTGCATTTGGTTGTTGGCTATCCAGCGTACGTCCCCGCCCCGTCGGCCGTCTGCCGCAGCGCCGCTAATGACCGCTATGGGGATGAAGCTGACACTTAGTTGGCAAATTGGAGTTGCGAGCTTCTCGCTGGAATTGTCAGTTCAAGCCACCAAGTGATGGTTTTTTGTGTCCTTGACCGCTCGCCGATCATCGGCTACCAACGCGGCCATGATGACACATGCAGCCAGTATTGTACTTGTAGGTAAGCACACCGGGTGCGGAACCAGATAGGTTTCGTAAACAATCCGGTGTGCGCAGAGGCCCTCTTCGAAGGGCCTTTTTTATTGCCTGAAGCAAAGATGCGCGCTGCACAGCCATCATGAAACGGCGCAAGCCAACTGAATTGAGATGAAGACACAACCAAGACGTGGATGGACAGGCCAATGACACGGGAAATGACTGGGGCGGAGATGGTGATCCAAGCCCTGAAAGATCAGGGTGTGGAGCATATTTTCGGGTATCCGGGGGGCGCCGTCCTGCCGATCTACGATGAGCTCTTTCAGCAAGATTCCATCGAGCACATCCTTGTCCGCCACGAGCAAGGCGCCGGTCATGCCGCTGAAGGCTATGCCCGCTCCACCGGCAAATGCGGTGTTGCGCTGGCCACCTCTGGCCCCGGCGCCACCAATATGGTGACCCCACTCACCGATGCGATGATGGATTCCATCCCCATGGTCTGCATCACCGGCCAGGTGCCAACGCACCTCATCGGTAATGACGCGTTCCAAGAATGCGATACGGTCGGCATCACGCGGCCCTGCACGAAATACAATTGGCTCGTTCGCGATGTGAACGATCTGCCGCGCATTCTGCACGAAGCCTTTTACATCGCCACCACCGGTCGGCCTGGTCCGGTTGTTGTCGATATTCCAAAGGATGTTCAGTTCGCTGTCGGCACTTATGAGGGGCCGCAGAATGGTCGCGCGCGCACGGGCTATGAGGGCTATAAGCCCAAGCTGAAGGGTGATCGCGATGCCATTCGCGAGGCGATGGAGCTGATCGCAACCGCCAAAAAACCGGTGTTTTATACCGGTGGCGGGGTGATCAACTCCGGCAATGCAGCCTGTCAGCTGCTGCGCGAGTTGGTGCGTGCCACGGGCATGCCGATCACCTCAACCTTGATGGGTTTGGGCGCTTTCCCAGCCTCCGATCCACAATGGCTGGGCATGCTGGGCATGCACGGTACCTATGAAGCCAATTTGGCCATGCATGATTGCGATGTGATGGTGAACATTGGCGCGCGGTTCGATGATCGGATCACCGGGCGCACGGACGCTTTCTCGCCGGGTTCGAAGAAAATCCACATCGATATCGATCCGTCCTCCATCAACAAGGTGATCCGCGTTGATGTGCCGATCATTGGCGATGTCGGCCATGTTCTGGAAGAGATGGTGCGCTTGTGGCCAAGCGTTTCGCACAAGGTGGACAAAGCCGCGCTCAAAAGCTGGTGGGGCGAGATCGATCATTGGCGCAGCCGCGACTCCTTGCGCTACAAGCCCAATGACAAGGTGATCATGCCGCAATATGCGATCCAGCGGCTTTATGAGCTGACCAAGGATCGTGAAACCTACATCACCACCGAAGTGGGCCAGCATCAGATGTGGGCTGCGCAGTACTACGGTTTTGATGAGCCCAATCGCTGGATGACATCCGGTGGTCTGGGAACGATGGGCTACGGTCTGCCGGCTGCTATGGGCGTGCAGGTGGCACATCGCGATGCGTTGGTGATCGACATTGCCGGTGATGCCTCGGTGCAAATGACCATGCAGGAGATCTCCACAGCGGTTCAGTATGAGCTGCCAATGAAGGTTTTCATCCTGAACAACTCTTACATGGGCATGGTGCGCCAGTGGCAGCAATTGCTGCATGGCAACCGCCTGTCGCACTCCTACTCAGAGGCCTTGCCTGATTTTGTGAAACTGGCGGAGGCCTATGGGGCCGTCGGCATTCGCGCTGAAAAACCTGACGAATTGGACGACGCGATCCAGGAAATGATCGATGTGAAGCGCCCGGTGATCTTTGATTGCGTCGTGGCCAACCTCACCAACTGCTTCCCGATGATCCCATCGGGCAAAGCGCACAATGAAATGTTGTTGGATGAGGAAGTGCCCGATCAAGACATCGGCACCGCTATTGATGAAGAAGGCAAGATGCTCGTTTAGCGCGGGCGTGGAGAGAAAGACATGAACGCACAGCATCAGCCGACAGGCTCAGCCTACTTCCTATCGGATCTCGGCACCGAAGTTGAAACCCACACCCTCTCGGTGGTTGTCACCAACGAGCCGGGGGTCCTTGCCCGCGTGATCGGCCTGTTTTCCGGTCGTGGCTACAACATTGAATCGCTCACCGTGTCGGAAACCCAGCACGAGAAGCACCTTTCGCGCATCACCATTGTGACGACTGGTCTTCCGGCGATCCTTGAACAAATACGCCACCAGCTCGACCGTTTGGTGCCGGTGCATCAGGTCTCGGACCTGACAGTCGAAGGCGCCGATCCGCTGGAGCGTGAGCTGGCTTTGGTGAAAGTGGCTGGCACCGGCGAGGCGCGGCTCGAAGCGCTACGTCTTGCACAAGCTTTTGGGGCAACCACCGAGGATGCGACGCTGGAAAGCTTCGTCTTCCAGCTTGCCGGTCGTCCACGTGAGATCGAACGGTTCATCGATTTGATGGCTGAAATTGGCCTTGTCGAAGTCTCTCGCACTGGAATTGCAGCGGTTACACGAGGTGCGCAAGGTTTGGGTGGGGCGGTCTAACAACTTAAAGTAGAAATTACCACTCACTTGCTTGCCCAATACTTCGTGCGACTGCGTACCGATACGCTTTGTTAACGCCAAGAGCCCTACGCCCTGCATGAATTGTGCAAAAAAGGGTGGCTGGCATGTTTGGTTTTTTGGGTCGTGGCAACGCGTTGACGATGCAGTCGGAAGTCTTGGGTGGCCTGGCGTCATGCGTGATGATTGCCGATGCAAACGACATCATCATTTATGTCAACAAAGCGCTGATCGCCTTCCTGAAACAGGCCGAAGCCGACATTCAGGAAAAGCTGCCGCACTTTAAAGTCGACGAGCTTGTTGGCTCGAACATGCACATTTTTCACAAGAACCCTGACCATCAGAAAGTGATGATGGCCAAGATGGATCGTGCGTTTGAAACAACCATCCAGGTTGGCAAAGCCAAGTTCGATCTGAAAGCTGAACCTGTAAAAAGTGGCGGCAAGCGCCTCGGCACCTTCGTGGAATGGCGTGATGCTGCCGAACGCATTGCGCGCGATGATTATCAGGCGCAGATCGAAGCGGTGGGTCGCAGCCAAGCGGTGATATCTTTCACGCCGGACGGCACGATCCTGGATGCCAATGCCAACTTTCTGGCGGCCACCGGATACACCCGTGATGAGATCGTTGGTCAGCATCACCGAATGTTTATGCCCGGCGAAGCTGCGTCTCAGCCTGCATACGAAGAGTTTTGGGACTCGCTGCGCAGCGGCAAGGCCCAGGTTGCTGAGTTTGAACGGATCCGCAAAAACGGTCAGCCGCTTTGGATTCGTGCAAGCTACAGCCCGCTGCTCGACCCTGATGGCAATGTCTACCAGGTGGTGAAGTTTGCCGTTGATATCACCGATGAGATCGACAGCCGCGAGCGTCGCAGGGCCGCGCAAGAAACCATCGCCACCGACATCGCTGAAATCACTGGTGCTGTGTCGAGCACAAGCCACCAGGCCGCCAGTATCGCGACCTCATCTGATCAGGCGTCCGACAATGTGCAATCGATGGCCGCCGGCATTGAAGAGCTTGTTGCGTCTGTAAACGAGATCAACGCTCAAGTTGTGGAAGCCAGCACCATCTCGCAGCAGGCTGAACAAGAGGCCAAGCGGACCACGGAGACCGTGGCAGGGCTTTCGGAAGCCGCTGGCGAAATTGAAAATGTGGTCAAGCTTATCTCCGATATTGCCGAGCAAACCAACTTGCTGGCGCTGAATGCCACGATCGAAGCCGCGCGGGCCGGGGAGGCCGGTAAGGGCTTTGCGGTTGTCGCTAGCGAGGTGAAGAGTCTTGCCACGCAAACGGGCAAGGCAACGGAAGAGATCGGCCAGAGCATCACCAGGGTGCTCACCAGCACCAACGAAGCAGTTGATGCGATCAAGATGATCTCTGACACCATCATGAAAGTGAATGAGATCACCACGGTGATTTCGTCGGCTGTTGAGGAACAGTCGGCCACGACCAGCGAGATGTCAGGCTCCATGCAGGTAGCCGCTGATGGCGTGCGCCAGATCAGCGAGGGCGTGCGCGAGATTGCTGATGCAGCGCAGCTGGTTGATAGCTCGGTGCAGAAGGTGCAAGCGGCATCCAGCGCGCTCGGCTAGCACGCCGTTCAACATTTCGCTGGTTTCGCTGGGGGCGACTCGGCTAAACCCGCCTTATGAATCTGTCCCCTCAACAAGAAGATGCCATCAAGGCTGTACGCGCTTGGTTTCGCGCGCCTGATCGCCCTGTTTTTCGCCTCTTTGGCTTTGCCGGTACTGGTAAAACAACGCTCGCGCGTTTGATTGCTGAGGATGTGGACGGCGATGTGCAGTTTGCCGCCTTTACCGGCAAGGCTGCGCAGGTTCTGCGCTCGAAAGGGGCCGAGAACGCACGCACCATTCACTCGCTCATCTATCGACCCAAAGGCGAAGAGGCTGACGATGAGACAGGCGAGTCCTCGCCACTCTTCTCCCTCAATCGCTCTTCGCCTGTCTCCAAGGCTGATTTGGTCATCATCGATGAGTGCTCCATGGTTGACGAAGAACTTGGGCGCGATCTTCTTTCCTTTGGCACGCCGATCCTGGTGCTAGGCGATCCGGGTCAGTTGCCACCGGTGTCTGGCGGCGGGTTTTTCACCGATCACGAGCCGGATGTTCTGCTTACCGAAATTCACCGCCAGGCGCGTGAAAACCCCATCATTGAGATGGCCGACATCGTGCGCATGGGCGGGACGCTTGAGCATGGCTCGTATGGTGAGAGCCGCGTCATCGGGCGTTCCGAAGTCGATCAGAGCGAAGTGCTGGATGCTCATCAGGTGCTGGTCGGGACCAACAAGACACGCCGCAAATACAATCGCCGTCTACGCGAGTTGAAGGGTTATGCCGGGCTGTTGCCGTCACAAGGCGACAAGCTGGTCTGTCTGCGTAACCGGTCGGAGAAAGGGCTGCTCAACGGCTCGCTCTGGCACGTAGCGTCTGTCGGTCGGCGCAAGGGCAACACGTTACAAGCGTTGGTGCGCGCTGAAGATGAGGGTGTGAGCCAAAAGGTGCGCCTCTCGGCGATGGCTTTTGAAGACCCAGAGAACGCCCCTCCTGTGCCGCGATCCATGGATGCGTTTGATTTTGGCTACGCTTTGACGGTTCACAAAGCTCAAGGCTCGCAGTGGGACCACATCGTTCTTTTTGATGAAAGTTGGGCTTTCAAAGACTATCGCGAGCGCTGGCTCTACACGGCGATCACGCGGGCGGCGGAGCGGCTGACAATCGTTAGGTGAGCTTGGCGAAGCAGGGCTTTTTTGAAAGTGTCTGCGCGATCTTTGGCGTAAGATTCAACCTTGGCACCCTCTGAAAAAGAAAATGGGCCGACGCTTGGGAGGCGTCGGCCCGCTGGCCCGATCTTTGGGGACGGGGAGGGTGGGGACGTGACCGGACCAGTGTTCGATGAGCGTTTCAAAAACGCCAAGACGAGTTGCTTAGGCGCGGCCGTCGTTGATCGAGGCCCATACGGTTTCATCAAACTCAGATTGGCGTTTGATGTAGTGGTATGAGGTCTCATCCCAGCGCAGGACGTTTGCTTCCTGATTGTCCAAAACGAAGTCGCCACGATCAGTGCGCACAGTGAGGACCGCATGACCCTCGCCGGAACGTTCACGGACAACGGTGATCAGCAATGCAGACGCTGGCCAGCCGCGATCAATGAGCATTTGGCGCTTCATCAGCACATAGTCTTCGCAATCGCCGTAATTGGTCGGCATCGTCCAGACTTCTGGATGGCCATAGAGCTCGGCGTCGGTGACTGGCAGAATGGTTTGGTTGACGTGGGTGTTGATGGCCAGCAAATCCCGCCATGAACTCTCACTGAGTTGAACGACACTTGGCGACGCTGTGCGTTGCACGCATGCCGATGGCTCGCGTTGGCAAAGCTGAACATAACCGATAGGTGCACTCGTCGCCCCCAATACTTCCATATAAGGCAACTCCGCGTGAGCGACGCCCATTTGCCCTGCGAACAGTGTGGTTGCAATAATCCCAAGAACTTTATTGCGCATGGAACCCCTCCTTGTTGTGGAGATGGTTCTAGCAATCGCGTTTTACTTTGCAGTTCAGGTTCAAATAGCAATTTTATTCAGTATTTTATTGTATTTATCGCGTATTTTATTTGCTTTTAAATTGTATTTGATGCGCCTTTGTGGCGTATTTGATGAAAAGTTTAATCAATCGACGCTGAGGCCCGCGCCACAAAGGAATACGGTCGGCCTGAGGGTGCCTGCTGCTAACCATTGTGCGTCGAAGGGTGGTGTTGCCAGCCCGTGATTTGGCAACATTCTTGTCGGTTAGGCGGTGTTTTTTGTGCAAAAAAAAGCCGCGCTTGTTGGCGCGGCATTCGGTTTTTTGTCTGAGAGAGGTCGGTCAGCTCATTTTAAAGGAGCTGGCAAAAAGTGTCTTCGAGCGAAAGCCAGTCTATCTAGCTAACGAAAGCGCCTGATGTATCGCCGTCTTTTTGGACTGTAGCGAATTCCAGCGCGATACCATCTTCCAGATGTCGCACGACGCGGGCCCGCATGTTGCCAAGGTGGATCATGGAATTTACGGCGGGGCGCACGGTGGTGCGCACAGCTGCACCGGACAAGGAAATGTCGAGGACGGCACATTGATACTCACGCCCATCGGGCATTGTGAGGCGTGTGTAGGGATTTTCCACCGGCTGCCGGTCGTGGCGGCGATCTTCTGGCAAATCGAGAATGTCTTTGTTTGCCAGGTAGGTGAGTTGCGAGGCCAGCTTGTCGCGTTTGCGCGCAGAGGCATTGATGCTCATTGCAAAGCCGCCGCTGATGTGGCGCGATATCGTGCCTTCAACGCGGCCAATGTGATCAATATAGGCGACGATGCGGTCGCCAATGTTGCCGGTAACTGGAGAAATGATGCCTGCACCACCGGGTGACATGTCGATCACTTGGCAGGGATATTCTTGCCAATTGGGCAGCATGAAACGGCCGAGCAAATTCACTTCCACCCGCTGGAAACGGCGGCGGTCGGCGGCGTGAGAGGAGGCTACTTCAAGGGCGCTGGACAACATCGATACATCGCTAAAGCGTGGGCAATCGATTGCACCATGCCATCCTTTAAGTAAATGACGGCTAAACGCGGCGATGTTTACAGTGTCTTATGTGTCGAAGTCTCAGTTGTGAGCGTGCGACGCCCTAAGTGGTGCGCCCACCGGCAATGACACGGAACGCCTGACGACGGGCGTTGGCGCGGGTTTCGGATACATTGGTGTCGCGCACCGAAATGCCAAAATCACCATCCACCAAATCGTCTGCCGCGCGTTCATCGCCAAACAGATCATCATCCAGCAATGCATCGGCGTTGACCGCGTGGCGCAGGAAAGCAGGCTGTTCATCGGGCCAGATGAGGCGCATCGATGTGATCTCGTGACGCTCGACCGGATGAAGACCAAGCCAGTAGTCAGAGTCTGAAGGAACGGCGATGCCCAAAATGCGAGGGTAGTCCTCACCGCCATAACGCAATGGCAGCAACAACATCTCAAAGGGCGCGCGATTGCCGCGCGCGTTCACCCCATTGAACCCGACAACGGCTGCGGCGGCATCCTCACGGATGGCCAACATCATGGTGTCGATGGCTTCAAGATCCCGTTCACCCCAAAACTGACCGAATGCGCGACCTTTCAGTTCACGGCAATAGGACGCACAAAGGGATGAGCCAGCAAGGCGGTAAGTGAAGTTGGTGCCAGACACATGCTCAAGGATAAAGACATCGCTGAGCAGGGATTTGATGGCGGCAGGCTCGATGTCGCGGCGTTCTGGGGCAGGGCGGCTGCCACGCAGATCATCCCAGTATTGATAGAGGCGTTTTGCGCTTACCGACTTCATGACATCTCAACCACTGTTTACTTTTGTGTCTCACAAGGAGACAGGCTTTGTGTATGTGTTGATGCGCTAATCAGCACGGATTGCTATGAAATGCAGGCGGTTGTGATGATTAACCTTAACAAGGTGTTACGCTTGCCCCTGTCTGTGGATTGCAGCACGTTAAGGCCACACACACCTTTGGTTTTCTTGACAAAACCATCACATCGACGGGCGTTGTGCTGCGCATTCTGACGGTTTCCAGACTCTCATTTGAATGCGCGCCACCGAATAGGGGATGTGACCAGCCGCTGGCGAAAGCCGGCGGCTTTTTTTTGCCGTTTGGGCGCGTAAGGCACGGTCGCATCATGTCGCGTCCTGTCTATATAAGGGCGAGGCGCTGCCTGATGGCGGATGCTTAAACGCTAAGAACACAGAAGGCAGGCGCTATGGAGCCGTTGAGACAATCTGGACAGGGTGACGGTGATGGACCGCTCTATCGCGCGCCACCACCACCGCGTGAGCCTGCCTTCAATGTGCCGCCCTTACTGCTTGGCTTGGTTGTGCTGCTTGCCGCTATCCATGGGTTGGTGACGTACGGGCCGCGCGAACTGGGCACGGAGATATTTCTCAACCTGGCGTTTTTCCCGGCGCGCTTGTTGGCCTCTGATGAGGTGCTGGCGCAGTTTTTTGCAGGCCCAGCATGGGCGGGTTATCTGACCTTTGCATCCTACGGCCTGCTTCACGGCAGCTGGATGCATTTGGGTGTGAACGCCCTGTGGCTGGTGACGTTTGGCGCGCCCGTTGTTCGCCGTCTTGGTACGCAGCGCTTTCTAGCGCTTTTGGTGCTGGGTACGATTGCCGGTGCGCTCACCCATGTGCTGATCCATTGGGGCAGTGCTGCACCGCTCGTCGGGGCATCGGCTGGTATTTCAGCTGTGATGGGTGGGGCGGCACGTTTTGTTTTCGACCCGCGCGATCGTGGCATGTTCATCGCGCTGCGGCATCCAGAGCTGCTGCGCGAGCGGCCGGTCCAGTCTTTGCGTGATCTGTGGAGCAATCCCACCGTTTTGGTTTTTTGCGGTATGTTGATCGTCTCGAACCTGCTGTTCGGTGCGATTTCTGTGCCCGGTGTGGACGAGGGTTCCAGCATTGCCTGGCAAGCTCATTTGGGTGGGTTCGCGCTCGGTTTCTTCGGCTTTCCTCTGTTCGACAAGCGCCCCCGCATCCGGCCGGTCTGAGCTTTGCACGGCGCCAAGCTCTGCAACATGGCGACATGGCGCGTGATGGGCCGTGGCGTTGGTTGCTCTTGCCAATCTGGGGTTCGTTAGCGCATGCTCATGGTGCTGAAGCAGCCCATGCAAGTTGCTGTTAGGTAAAGGAACAAGAACATCAAAGTCTAAGAGGGGGAAACTATGCAAGTGAGCGCATTGTTGGCTGAAAAAGGCCATGAGGTTGCGACCGCCAGTCCAGACACACCGATGATGGGCATCATCGAAAACCTCTCGGACAAAAACATCGGTGCCATTATCATCGTCAATGAGCGGCACGGTGTGGCTGGTATTATTTCAGAGCGCGATATTGTTCGCTCATTGGCGCAGCATGGTGCAACGGTGTTTGACCAGCCCGTGTCGAGCTACATGACCCAATCGGTCGTCACATGTGCGGAGCACGAGTCGGCCCATGACCTAATGGCCAAGATGACGGCTGGTCGGTTCCGTCACGTGCCTGTTGTGTCAGACATGCGACTTGTTGGTGTGATCTCAATTGGCGATATCGTCAAAGCGCGCATCGAAGAGGTTCAGCGGGAAGCTGAAGCGCTACGCGATTACATCGCATCCAGCTAAGTCAGAGACTAGTTCGTTGATGTCTCATCACCGTCAGTGCTCTGACCGGTGTCTTGATCGTCATCACCAAGTGTTGGCACGCCCTGCGTGGTTGAACTTTGCATCAGTATGTTCTGCTGGTTCTGAGCGTTCACCGGGCTCTGTACTTGGGCTTGGACGGGTGCGCCAAAGGTAAATAGGGCAGCAACCAGCACGCTCAAAAGGGCCGATAGGGCTAGCACTTTGCGCAAGTCGTCGATCATGGCATCGGATCCGTTGCGGCGGCTCGGGGGGTGGCCACCAGATTAACGGAGAGCCTAAGCGCAAAGCATTGCTCCGCCGTTAACAGAGCGTTAGCGCGGGCGGCTATTTTGTCGACAATCGCTCGCTTAGCGCTGCGATATCGTCCAAAGCGCGCGTCGCAGCTTGGCGACCAGCGGCAATCGCCTCTTCAGCCTTGTGAAAATCAAACATGCTGATCCCGCCCACATGGGGCGCAATGGTGGCGTCAGGCGGGTCACCAGCCAGCCGCATACGCGTCAAGCGATCCTGAATGATGGTGAAAGACTGCATCATGACAGCCAGAATGCTGCGCCGAGGGACTTTGCCTTTTTCGGTGCCAAACTGGCTGCGTAAGATCTTGCGTACCGGATTGGCAAAGCCTGTGACATCTTTCCAGCCAAAGGTGCCATCACCATCGACATCCAAAGAAGGTTCGTCGGCCATCTCATCATCGAAATCGGGCAGGTCGGGCACCACGCCACCATGAGGCATCGTTTCAGGTGAAAGGTTCACAGCAATTACCAGCCGTGCGCCATAGGCCCGGCACACGGAGACCGGCACGGGATTGACCAAAGCGCCATCCACCAGCGCACGACCATTGATCGGCACTGGATGAAACACGCCGGGCAGCGCGTAAGAGGCTTGCATCAAACGGATGAGGTTGCCACGGCGCAGCCAGACCTCGTGGCCGGTTGCCAGTTCGGCCGCAATGAAAACGGTGCGGATTGGAAGTTCTTCCAGCCGCAGCCCGTCCATATGTTCGGCCAGCCGCGCTTCGAGTTTTTCACCGCCGACCAAGCCACTGGAAAGCGGGGTAAGATCGACCAGTGAAAACACGCGCCGCGCTGTCAGGCTGAGCGCAAAGGCTTTCAGTTCTGCCAGCTTGCCAGCGCTGAAGGCGCCGCCGGAGACAGCGCCGATGGATGTGCCAGCAATGACATCGGGAACGATGCCGTTTTCAGCCAGCACTTCCAGAACACCGATATGCGCCCATCCGCGCGCCGCACCGCCACCCAAGGCGAGACCGATGGTTGGGCGGCCGTTCTTGTTCGACGTGACGGCGTTGATGGCTTCAGGGTCTGTCAGCGGCATGGCAGCGGTCTACTCGTCGCCATAGAGTGTCTGTTTGGAGACCAGCGGCGTGTCATCTGTTCGAAGCGCCAGTTCACCATTGTGGGCTTCCACCACTCGGTAAAAGCAGGACGCGAAACCGTTGTGGCAGGCGCTACCTCGCCCCTCGACCGACACATCAACAATCAAAGCGTCCTGGTCGCAATCCACATAGAGCGCGTGCAGTTTTTGCAGCTCGCCGCTCGACTCGCCTTTTTTCCAAAGCGTTGCGCGTGAGCGGGACCAATAGTGGGCATAGCCAGTGCTCAGCGTTTCGCGGATCGCCTCTTCATTCATGTGGGCGACCATCAAAACACGCTTGGAGCTATGATCGACGGCAACCGCAGTTACCAGGCCATTGGCATCAAAGCGCGGTGCAAACAGCGTTCCAAACTCTTGGGTTTGAGGGTCTGCTGACGGTGGAGAAAGGGTCATAAAACGGCACGATAAGGCTAGAGCTGGGATAGGCGGACTTTGATCCGCGCATCGCCCAGCAACCCTATCCGCGCACGAGCGTCAAGAAGCGTACCTGTTCATCGGCTTCCTCAAACACGCCGCTAAAGCGTGTGGTGACGGTCGTGGAACCAGCCTTGCGGATGCCACGCATCGACATGCACATATGCTCACCCTCGACCATGACAGCCACGCCCCGCGGCCCGAGATATTCTTCGATCGCCATCGAAATCTGAGCGGTCATCGCCTCTTGCGTTTGCAGGCGGCGAGCATAGGCATCCACCAGGCGTGCCAGCTTGGACAAGCCGACCACGCCAGCACGCGGGTAGTAGGCGATATGCGCCTTGCCAACGAAGGGAACCATGTGATGTTCGCAGTGCGAGTGGAAGGTGATGTCCTTCAACAGAACAATGTCCTGATAGCCTTCTACTTCCTCAAACACACGGTCAAGAATCTCTGCGATATCAGCGTCATAACCGGAAAACAGTTCGCCATAGGCCTTGGCGACACGCTTGGGCGTATCCAGCAGACCTTCGCGCGTTGGGTCATCTCCCGCCCAGGCAATCAGCGTGCGTACGGCAGCTTCTGCTTCCTCTTGCGAGGGACGATCAGCGGCTTTGTCGGCCTGCGGATTCTTTAAGCTGTCGAGGATCGCGTCCATGATTTTCTCCGGGTGGGATTTTTCTTCTGTCATGCTTGCACCGGAAATTACGTATCTCATCTTCACTTGGACCAAAGGTCCAGCAAACACTTTGTAGGCCATCTGCCACGGTGCTGACAGTATGCCGCTTGGAAGCCTGATTGCATATGGATCAAATCGGCCTACATTCTAGCCCCATCACATTAACGTGTAGGTGGCCGTTTTGGCCGGACATATCCATGCTTGATGATCTTTACAGTTCCAAACTCCTCGCGCTTTCGGCCAGCATCGCCCATTTGGGCCGGTTGGACGCTCCTCAGGGCAGCGCAACGCGACATGCAAGGCTGTGCGGCTCGGTCGTCACGGCTGATGTTGTTTTGGCGGATGATGGATCCGTGGAATCCTTTGCTCAAGACGTGAAAGCGTGTGCGTTGGGACAGGCGTCCGCTGCTGTTCTGGGGCAGGGCATTGTTGGCGCGTCCTTGCCGGATGTCACAGCTGCCCGTGATGGCCTGAGAGCGCTGCTCGCCGGAGAAGATGCGTCTTTTGAAGAACGCTTTGCTGATCTGGCGATCTTTGAAGCCGTGCGCGATTACAAGGCTCGCCATGCGTCTGTGATGCTGGCTTTTGAAGCAGCTGCGGAGGCCATGGAGCAGGCCTTGGCCGACCGCTCGCAGTCGGTCGCGTGAGCGCGGCGTCGTGAAAACGATCCTGCGCGGGTTCATTCGTTTTTATCAGCTCACTCTTTCCTCGATTTTTGGGCGCACCTGCCGTCATATTCCCTCCTGTTCATCCTACACAGATGAGGCGATTGCCACGCATGGCGCCTGGCCAGGTGTCTGGATGGGGGCCGCCCGTATCTGGCGGTGCCGGCCGCTGGGCTCATCTGGACTGGACCCGGTTCCTGAGCGCTTGAACCCTGCCGCGCGCTGGTATACGCCGTGGCGCTATGGGCACTGGACTGGTGCTCATATCCCAGAAGATCACCGGTTGCCGGATTAGAAACGCACCGCTGATCACACTTTTTCGCGCTTACCTGCACTTGTAGGCAGGAGTTGAGCCAAAGGAGCGATGACAATGCCCTCTCTTACTATGCCTGATGGATCAGAACGCGCGCTGGATGACGGCGCGACGGGCGCTGATCTGGCAGCTTCCATTTCCAAATCATTGGCCAAAAAAGCCGTTGCTGTTGCCGTCGATGGCACCGTTGGCGATCTGTCCGACCCGTTGCCAGATGGCGCCACCGTTGAGATCGTCACCCGTGATGATCCGCGTGCCACTGAGCTGATCCGCCATGACGCCGCTCATGTGATGGCCGAGGCGGTGCAGGAGCTTTGGCCTGGCACGCAGGTCACCATTGGCCCGGTGATCGAGAACGGCTTTTTCTACGATTTTTATCGTGATGAACCTTTCACGACAGAAGACTTGCCGATCATCGAAAAGAAGATGCGCGAGATTGTCGCGCGCAACAAACCCTTCACCAAAGAGGTTTGGAGCCGCGAGAAAACCGCTGAGGTGTTCAAAGAGAAGGGCGAAGACTTCAAGGTTGAGCTTCTGGACGCCATTCCCGATGGCGAGGACGTCAAGATCTATTTCCAGGGCGATTGGTTCGACCTCTGCCGTGGTCCGCATATGGCAACAACAGGTCAGATCGGTCAGGCCTTCAAGCTGATGAAGGTGGCGGGCGCCTATTGGCGCGGCGATTCCAACAATCAGATGCTGACCCGCATCTATGGCACGGCTTGGGCCGACGAGAAGGGCCTCAAAGCCTATCTCCATATGCTGGAAGAGGCCGAGAAGCGCGACCATCGCAAGCTTGGCCGCGAGATGGACCTTTTTCATTTCCAGGAAGAAGGGCCGGGCACTGTCTTTTGGCACCCCAAGGGTTGGACGCTTTTCCAAAACCTCACCAGCTATATGCGCCGCCGCATCTGCAAGGATGGCTATAAAGAGGTCAACGCCCCACAGGTGCTGGATAAATCGCTTTGGGAGACCTCTGGTCACTGGGGCTGGTATTCGGAGAACATGTTCGGGGTGAAGGCCGCCGATGGTTTGGTGAAGCCTGATGATGAGAGCGTTGATCAAAGGGTGTTTGCGCTCAAACCCATGAACTGCCCTGGGCACGTTCAAATCTTCAAACACGGCCTGAAAAGCTACCGTGATCTGCCGCTGCGCTTAGCGGAGTTTGGTGCGGTACACCGGTACGAGCCTTCCGGTGCGCTGCATGGCTTGTTGCGGGTGCGGGCGTTCACGCAGGACGATGCGCATGTGTTCTGCACTGAAGACCAGCTGGAATCAGAAATTCTGAAGATCAACGATCTGATGATGTCGGTCTATGAGGATTTCGGCTTCCAAGAGGTTGAAGTGAAGCTCGCCACGCGGCCTGAGAAACGCGTTGGAACCGATGCTGCTTGGGATCACGCCGAAGAGATTTTGAAGCGCTCGCTGGAGCGTATGGCGGCTGAAGACCCGCGTATCAAAATCGGAATTAATGAAGGCGAGGGAACGTTTTACGGGCCAAAGTTCGAGTATACGTTGAAAGATGCTATCGGTCGTGATTGGCAGCTTGGCACAACGCAAGTGGACTTCAATCTGCCGGAACGGTTTGGCGCGTTTTACGTCGACAAGGATGGCGACAAGGTTCAGCCGGTGATGGTGCATCGGGCGATCTGTGGCTCACTGGAACGGTTCCTTGGCATCTTGATCGAGAGCTATGCCGGGCACTTCCCGCTGTGGATGGCGCCGACGCAAGTTGTGGTGGCAACCATCACCCAGGACGCCGACGCTTATGCGCGTGAAGTCTATGAGGCGCTTTTGGCCAATGATTTCAATGCTGAACTGGATAATCGCAATGAGAAAATCAACTACAAGGTTCGCGAGCACTCATTGCAAAAAGTGCCGGTGATCTTGGTGGTTGGTAATCGCGAAGCAGACGAGCGTTCGGTGAATGTGCGTCGTCTTGGCGTCAAACACCAAACGGCCATGAGCTTGGACGAAGCCTTGTCCAGTCTCAAAGAAGAGGCGACGCCACCTGATATTGCTCGTTTGGCGGCCAAATGATTGAGCGCCCGGCGTCTCTAAGCGCCGGGTGTTTTTTCATCCAGCTCGGCAAACGCCTCTTTGGCCACGGCCAGGGCGTTGAGCGCTGCGGGGAACCCCGCGTAAACAGCGATTTGTATCAAAATTTCAACCACTTGCTCGCGTGACAAGCCAACACGCAAACCGGCCTGAATGTGGACTTTGAGCTGGGGAGCGGCGGTCCCGATTGCCGCCAAGGCTGCAATGGTGGTGATCTGTCGATCGCGTAGCGCCAGCGCGTCACGGCCATAGATATCACCGAAAGCAAAATCGCTGATGAAGTCGGCAAAGTCGGGCGCGATGTCGGCCATCGCCTCCTTGACCGCGCCGTAGGCATCGGGGTGCAACTCATCCAAAATACGCGTGCCGCGCGCGCGGCGTTGATCAGGTGTGTCAGTCATGGAGCCTCATGTTTGGCGTGCAAAGACAAGAACAACGAGCGGACCGTCTGCTCCATCATGCGGACTAAGGGCGGACGGCAGGCGGACGAAGAGCAGACTAGTGGCGGACCGTCCGCTTTTTCCGGCAGACCGCCTGCTTGAATTCCGGCCTATTGGGCGACCAGTTCTTCTTCGCGGTTGACGCCGGAGACGACGGCGAACTCGCGGCTGAAAACCTGGCCGTCATGGCGTGCAATGATCGTGTAGTCACCTTCGGACAGAACCATCGTCGGGAAGGCGCCAACAAACTCACGCACAATGTCGCCGCCTGGGTTCAGCACGCTCCAGGCCGTGTTGGGCAGCGCCTCGCCATTGGGTTCGTTCACCAGCTTCAGCGTGATCTGCGCAGCGTTGTGGAACATCACCGCCTCGGTGAGCTGGCCGGGCTCGACATCGATCTGTGCGCGCACAATCGCATTCACATCGCCATAGCGGCTAACAATGGTGTAGCGCCCGGCGGGGACAACCAGAACAGCGCGCTCGTCGATGTCACGGGCGAGGGGGCGCGTGGTTTCAAAGTCTTCCACTGATTCTGGAAACACCTGGAAGGTCACGGCTTCGTTGGGCAGAAAATTGTCGCTGGAGATCGCGGCACGCAGCGACATGCCCCCAGCGTTGAGGTCAAACAGTTCGCTCAGCCCGCCTTGGCCAACGGTCAAGGGGCGCGAGAGCGTGGCAAGCCCATAGGAGACGTGCACGATGTAGCTGCCCGGTGGCAGCTGGGCATCTAGCGTTCCGCCTTGGGAGTTGAGGACAAGATCGTTATCATTGATTTCGTCATCCCCCAATGCGTAAACCGTCCAAATGAGATCTCGCTGGAGACGTGGTCCGCCATCATTGAGCACGGCGGAGAACTGCACCGGTACACCAGCGGCTTCAAGGTTGGGGATCACAACCTCGAAGCTCGGCTCCGCCAAGGGAGAAACGGCTGATGGATCAAGCGTTTGCAACCCGTCGGTTTCAAGGGCAAACGGATCGGGGGCTGGCTGATCGCCAGGTGTCAAAGGCGTCGAGACAATCTCGGCCGGGCGCGCGATTGGGTTCGGTGGTGCCTGGCGCTCTGTTTCAGATTGGGCAAGCGCGGGTGGTGCCTGCAGGGGCAGGGCCGCACTGATTGCGAGGCCGCAACAACAGAGCCAGGCGGCAAGACGTCCGAAGGGGAAAGGTTTGGCGAGCATGGTTCCGTTCGAGCCACTGGGTATGGCGATTTCAAGGTGGTGCAGGTACTGCATGGGAATGCACAACACTGCAAAGCGCGACTCACATGTGCACACACGTGGTGACACACGCATGGTTTTGCCAAAGTGGCCCCGACCCTTCAAGGGCAATGAGACCCGTGGTCGTGCTGTGTGCAGTGAATGCCGTCTAGCACAGGAGAAAGACATCAATGCGTGAGCCAACGACGTTGGACCTTCTCAATACACGGCGCACCGTCACTGCGGCGTTTCTGGATGCACCTGGGCCAAGCGCAGATGAGCTGCGCGAGCTGATCACCATCGCGATGCGCGTGCCCGATCACGGCAAGCTGGCGCCCTGGCGATTTATTGCGCTCACTCAAGACGTGCGCAAGACGCTTGCGCCGAAACTGCGGGCACTACGCGAGATTGACGAGCCTGATCTGCCGGTGGAGAGCCGCGATAAAGTCGATAGCATCTTTGTGCAGGCCCCGCTGTGCTTGGTTGTGGTGAGCACGGCCGCTGAGCATGTGAAAATCCCGATTTGGGAGCAGGAGCTTTCCGTTGGTGCAAGCACGATGAACCTGATCATGGGCGCCCACGCCATGGGGTATGCTGCGCAATGGTTGACCGGCTGGGCCACGTACAACGCTGATGCCAAAGCACTTCTCGGTGTGAGCAAGGATGAGAAAATTGCCGGTTTCATCCATATCGGCACGCCAACCGTGCCGCCCACGCAGCGACCGCGACCGGCGGTGGATGATCATCTCACGACGTTGTCGGTCTAGGGCAGTTTGATGTTTTACGAGCCAAGCCTTGGCCACCCGTTTCGCCACAATCCATTTAAGGCGTTGGTGGCACCACGGCCCATTGGATGGATTGCAACGCGCAGCAAGAGCGGCGCTGAAAACCTCTCGCCCTACAGTTTTTTCAACGCCGTCAGCGATGAGCCGCCGATCATCGTTTTTTCTTCAGATGGCGAAAAAGACTCGCTTAGCTTTGCGCGTGAGTCAGGTTGCTTTGTCGCTCACAGCGTATCTGCAACGTTGTTTGACGCTATGAACCAAAGCTCTGCCGCCTACGCACGCGGTGTTAGCGAGATCGAAGCCACAGGGCTTGCCAGCGTGGATGCTGAGCGCGTGGATGCGCCGCGTTTGGTGGACGCGCCTTCGGCGCTGGAATGCATTGTGACGCAGATCATGCAGCCGCTGGACAAAGACGGTGTGCCAAGCCGCTACCATATGGTGTTTGGGCAAGTGGTCGGTGTGCATATCCATGATGATTACGTAACCGAGGATGGTCGCTTTGATTCGAGCAAAGCGTCGCTGATGGCCCGCTGTGGCTATCTGGATTACGCGGTTGCAAGCACCATCATTGCCAAATCCCGGCCAAAACAGCCTTAAACGCCTGCAAATCCACACGTGATCCTGCGTGGAGCAAGCCGCGTTAAGCCCCCATTTACCATAACGAGCCGACACTAAGCGCTGATTGGCGGGGTGGTGCGGTGCAATCCTTTTTGTCTCTGTTTGGTGTTTCTGATGCGGCGGCAACACGCCCAGCGGACCCAACACGCGCGGCTGGATCGCCGGTACGCATTGAGCAAGCCTTTGCAGCAGCATCGGAAACCACCGGTCTGCCGTTTGATTTCTTCATGACCACGGCGATGCGCGAGAGCAGCTTGGACGTGAATGCGGCTGCCAGCACATCCTCAGCGCGTGGGCCGTTCCAATTTATCGAGCAGACGTGGCTCGGCATGGTGCATGAGCACGGTGCGAGCCTTGGCTTGGCGGATGAGGCGGCAGCCATTGCGCGCCGGTCCGACGGTCGTTTCGTGATGGATGATCCGCAGGCTCGCGAAACCGTGTTGGCGATGCGGCACGATCCGCAGCTTTCAGCTGTGATGAGCGGTCTCTACCTGCAAGAGAATGCGGCTGACCTGCAGAATGCTCTGGGGCGCCAGGTGACCGTGGGCGAGGGGTATGTTGCCCATGTGTTCGGTCCGTCCGGTGCTTCCCGGTTGATCTCTTTGTCTGAACAGCAGCCCAACCGAGTGGCTGCTGAGGTTTTTCCCACACAGGCAGCGGCCAATCGTGGTTTGTTCTACGATCGCTCAGGTGAGCCGGTCTCCGTGCGTCAGCTCTACGACCGACTGGTGGACGGCTTCCCAACCGATCCTGTTTCAACACAGGGCCTTCAGAGCCCGGTGGCCACAGCGACGGCGCCGACTGCCTCCGCGCCGGTTGCGCCGCGTGATCCAAGCCAACCCTTGTCATTGGAACCTGCAGGGTTTGATGCTTTGCCGGAGGCGGTAGAGCCTGATCAGTTTGCGCAGATGGGGCTGTTCTCGCCCGCTGGGCGCGGCGCTGTGCCCTTTTTCGCCGCGCTTTATCGACCTGATGGTGTGGCAGTGCCGGAGGTTGCCGAAGACCTGGTGGCAACCCATGGCGAGCCGGTCAGTGCACCGATCCCCGGTGGTTCTGGGGCTGTGCCTCCAAACCCTGTGGCGCATCCGTCCAGCGTGGGGCAGCCGCTTGACTTGGTCACGTTCGTGCAGAGCGGTCAGCTTACCAGCTCATACCGCAACCCTGCCGGTATCCCCATCGCCTCGGAGTTGGCGCCACCAGTATGATTGTTGATGCGTTTCTTGAGTGGTCAAAAAGTGCGCCGCGAGAGCGCAGGATCGAAGCAGCTGATGCTTTGGCGCGCTCCTATCTTCATTCTGAGTTGGATGAAGATGATCGCCGTAAGGTCCTGACGGGCCTTTTTGCATTGGTTGATGATTCCAGCGTTGGTGTGCGCGAGCGCTTGGCCGCCATTTTCGCCGACCGCCGCGATGCACCGCGTGCCTTGGTGTTACGGCTGCTGGACGATGTGCCAGCGGTCAGCGCGTCACTTTATGCTCGGTCGCCCGTTTTGCTCGCGTCGCACCTGATGGATGCTCTGTACCGCGCAGAGCCGCGCTTGGAAGAAGCGATTGCGCAGCGTGTGGATTTGAACCGTATGCTGATCGATCAATTGATCGCACGTGCGTGTGCAACAGCCTGCAAGGCGCTGGTGAGCAATCCGCACGTATCGCTGACCGACGATGATCTGCACGCTTTCATTGATCGTTTTGCCGGCGACGCCGATGCCTTGGAAACCCTCCAGGCCAACCGTCGCTTGTCGCCGGAGCATGAGTGTCTTTTGGTTGCGTCGTGTGCCCAGGCCTATCAGGCCAACGAATTCGTGCGGGCTCTGGTGCCAGACAAGCGCTTGGAACGGTTGACCAAAGCTGCACGCGAACGTGCTGTTCTGGAAGTTTTGGCACGCTTGAGCCCAAAGGCTTGCTGGCAGGCCACAGGGGTGTTGTACGCGCGAGGCGTTGTCACACCTGCCTTCATTTTGCGGGCGGCCCTCTCGGGCGAGATTCTGACGCTGGAGGCCTTGGTAGCGCGGCTTTGCGATGTCTCCATGGAGCGTGTTCGCAGTGCTTTCGTGCATGCCCGTCCGGTTGTCGCTGCGACGCTGCTCAAGAAAACCGGGTTGAGCGAAACCGTGCGCAGCGTGCTTTCCATGGCGCTGGTGCTTGCCCGTGAGCTGGCCCGTTCCGATGTTGATTGGACGGCCTCGTTTTTCGCTGAAACGCTGATTGAGGTTGTTGACCAACGCAATGCTGATGCGTCGATGGATGCGCTTGATGGTGTTGGTTCGGGGGATGCGTCTGATGCGACGGTGGCGCTCTGTCACAGCATTGCCGCCGATATCATGCAGGCCGAAGCGCGCGCCTACACCGTCGCAAGCCGCTTGCCAGAGGTGAGTGATCTTGAGGCTATGTTCACCGAGGGTGAGCCTGGCGAAGCCTTGGCGATGACGGTGGATGCTTTGGTAAGTGATGCCTTGGACGGAGATCTGCTGAGCGTCGAAGGATCAGACGCCGACAGGCAAGAACGACAGTTGGCAGCGTAAAGTTTGGGATTGGCTGCTCGACTAGGCGGCCTTCGGGTCCTGGTCGTGGACTTTGGCGATCATCTCAGCACCGGCTTTGGACAGCTCATCGGCCAATGTGATGGCAATGCTGTTGTCTTCCCCCGCCTTGGTTTCGCGCGCGATGGCGCGAATGGCGGTGATGTATTTTTCCAGGAACGAGTTGGGGATATCGTGTTTGCCTTTGGCATCCATGATGTCACAGAAAACACCGGCAATTTTTCCCACTGACGGAAAGCCAAGTGTGGACGCTTGGCCACGCATATCATGGGCCGCGCGATAGAGGGCACCGCGTGCTTCTTCAGAAAAACCAGCCTGTTTGTTGGCTTCCCAAATCTCCATGAGGCGCTCAACCTCTTCGGCCATCCAGTCGGCGAAGTTCACCGAAAGGCGCTTGACGGCCTGCTCAGCCTTTTCAACGGGGTCAAATTTTGCGTCACGACCAGTGAGCTTGCGCACCTTTTTCTGCAAGGTGTTTGGCGGTGTGATCGTTTCGTAAGAACCCGCTTCAATGGGCTTGCTCATGGTCTTCCTCACAATTTCAGCCCAGCAGGCCTTGTGCAATGCCTTATCACTCTAGCGGCAAAAGAGTTGCCAGAGGGTTAGGCTGGGCGTCAAAGCATTCCCTTTTTTGCGGCTTAGGTTACTTTGCTACCGCAGCGTCAGCCTCGTGATCCAAGGTGTCGTCCACTTCCACATCATCATCATCATCGACATCCCCCTCGCGCTTCTTCTCGCCCGTGTAGTTTGGATGGACGAAGCGGCGACGGTCAGGGCCGAAGAAGGTTTGTGTGCGGATGAAGGGACGCGGGTGTTCGATACAGCTTTCAAGCCGCAGATAGAGCTGTCGGGCGGATATCGGCTTGCACAAAAACTCCGTGACACCGGCATCGCGGGCTTGCACCACGCGGCTGCGTTCTGAGTAACCCGACAGCATAATGATAGGAGTGTACGGGTTGTCGCCGTCTGGGTTTCGTACCGCTGCTGTCAGCTCCAATCCATCATAAACCGGCATTACCCAATCGGTGATGATGATGTCGCATGGGTTTTGCTGAAAAACCTCCAGCGCCGCCGCTCCATCTTCAGCTTCCAGGATATGGCGCACGCCAAGTCCGTTCAGCAACGAGCGTACCAATCGCCGCATGTAGAGCGAGTCATCAACAAGCAGAACGCTGATTTGTGAGAAATCGTGGGGCACGGCCGGCTGGTGGTTAGAGTGAAACGATCTGTAACCATCCCACACCGGTGTTAGGATAAGCTTAATTCACGAGACACTAATGCAATTTTTGGTTTAAAATCCTGAGAACTGCTCGTTTAGGATGCGTTCTTCCAAAGAGTGATCGGGATCGAACAGCATGTTGGCGCTGTCAGTCCTGCATTCAATGATGTCCACGCGCACCACTGAGCGGGTTTCTTGTGCATCGGCGGCAACCGCTACCGGGCGCTTGTCGGCCTCTAGCACATCGAAGCGCACTTTGGCGTTGGAGGGCAGGATCGCTCCACGCCAGCGTCTTGGCCGGAAGGGGCTGATGGGCGTGAGGGCTAGCATGGTTGCGGTGATCGGCAAGATAGGCCCATGGGCGGACAGGTTGTAAGCCGTCGATCCGGCCGGGGTCGCCACCAGAGCGCCATCGCAGATCAGTTCCTCCAAACGCACCCGATCATCGACGGAGATTTTCAGCTTAGCCGCCTGATAGGTTTGCCGCAGAAGCGAGACCTCATTGAGGGCGCGCGCTTCATGCAGCACACCATCGGCATCCCAGGCCTGCATGGAAAGCGGATGGATCACCGTTGGGAAGGCGGCGGCGAGACGCTCGATCAACCCGTCTTCGGCATACTCATTCATCAGAAAGCCGACCGAGCCGCGGTTCATACCGTAAATCGGGATGCCGGTGTTCATGAAATCATGCAGCGCCGAGAGCATCAGGCCGTCACCGCCTAGCGCAACAATGACATCGCAATTGCCCAGATCATGCGTGCCATAGCGCTCTTGCAGGCGTGCCTTGGCGTTTTGCGCTTCGGTAACGGAGCTTGCCATGAAGCCGATGCGGGAGAAGTGGGTCTGCGACATGGTGGGCTCATGCTAGGAGGTAGGACGCGGGGAAGGTGTGTCGCTTAAATGGCACGGTATGGCAAGAATGATTGCCGTTTTGAACAAAACCTGCCGGTCTGCCCTCGCGCTGTCATGATTGGTCGATCTAAACTGTTCGCTCGCGGATTCATTTGATGTCTGCGCCTCCCGATTCGTATCCCCACCCACTGGCCATGTTGCATGGCTTGCGCCTGAGGTCCCCTCATGTTCGCCTGGTTTGAGCGACGCCTTGATCCGTTTCCCCCTGAGCCACCGGTCACACCGCCGGCGACGCTCATTGCGTTCTGCGCGCACTACACACGTGGTGCGTGGCCGGCTGTGCTGACGGCATCTGCGCTGGCGTTCTTCATCGGCATTGGTGAAGTCTATGTGTATTCCTTCCTCGGCCAGGTGGTCGATTGGTTGGTCACAAGCGAACGTGAAACCTTTCTTGCCGATGAGCGCAACACGCTGATCTGGATGGCGTTTTTGATGCTGATCGTGCTTCCAGGCGCTGTGATCTGGCAGACGCTGATCGTGCACCAAACCTTGCTTGGCAACTACCCCATGCGCATCCGCTGGTTGGCGCACCGGTATCTGCTCGGGCAAAGCCAGGCTTTTTACGCCAATGAGTTTGCAGGCCGCGTGGCGACCAAAGTGATGCAGACGGCGCTGGCCGTGCGCGAAAGCATTTTAAAGCTCTTCGATGTGGTGGTCTATGTGGTCGCCTTCTTCATCGGCACGCTTTTTGTGGCGGCGTCGGCGGACATACGCCTGCTTATCCCCATGCTGGTCTGGCTGGTGCTTTACCTTGCCATCATGATCTATTTCGTGCCCCGCCTGCGGGATGTGGCGCAGATACAGGCTGATAAGCGCTCCGACATGACGGGGCGGATCGTGGACAGCTACACCAACATCACTACAGTGAAGCTGTTTGCCGATACCGGCTATGAAGAAGACTATGCCCGCGATGCGATGGACCCGTTTTTGCAAGCGGTACACGCGCAGATGCGCCTGTCGAGCCTGTTCAACATTCTGCTCTACTCGCTCAACATGCTGCTTCTGTTTGCGCTGGGTGCGATGTCGATTGGCTTCTGGTTGACCGGCTCCATTTCGGTTGGCGCGATTGCTGTCGCAGTGGGCCTGGCGCTGCGCCTTAACGGCATTTCCCAATGGATCATGTGGGAGATGGCGGCGCTGTTTGAAAACATCGGCACCGTTTACGATGGCATGGCGATGCTCTCCACGCCGCGTTTGGTGCAGGACAAGCCCGAAGCACCCACAATGCAGGTGGATCGCGGTGAAATCCGGTTCGAGAATGTTTCCTTCCACTATGGCAAGGATGGCGGTGTGATGGAGAATCTCACTGTCACGATCGCGCCTGGTGAAAAGGTTGGGCTTATCGGTCGCTCGGGTGCCGGCAAGACAACACTCGTCAATCTGCTGCTGCGTCTGCATGACGTGGAAGCGGGCGGGGTGCTGATCGACGGTCAAAACATTGCCGAGGTACAGCAAAATACCTTGCGACGGCATATTGGCGTGGTCACGCAGGATACGGCGCTGTTGCACCGTTCTGTGCGCGACAACATCGCCTATGGCCGCCCCGATGCCAGCGAAGCTGACATTCGACGCGCTGTGGAGATGGCGCGCGCGGAAAGCTTTGTCTACGACCTTGAGGATATGGCTGGAAACGTTGGGCTGGATGCCCAAGTCGGCGAACGCGGTGTGAAACTCTCTGGCGGCCAGCGTCAGCGGATTGCGATTGCTCGTGTGCTCTTGAAAAACGCACCGATCTTGCTGCTCGACGAGGCGACCTCAGCGCTTGACACTGAAGTTGAAGCGGCGATCCAGGATAGCCTTTACGAGCTGATGGCGGGCAAAACGGTAATCGCTATCGCGCACAGGCTGTCAACGATTGCTGAGCTCGATCGGCTGCTTGTGATGGACAAAGGCCAGATTATTGAGGACGGCACGCATGAAAGCCTGCTTGAGGCTGGCGGTCTCTACAGCCAGCTGTGGCGTCGTCAGTCGGGTGGGTTCTTGACCGAAACCCAGCCGGCAAAAGCGGATGCGGCGGAGTAGGCGCTTGCTTTCCAAGGCGTCATCCCCGGGCTTGACCCGGGGGTCCACCTTAGACTGGCAATCTTGGTTTGTGAAAGTGAGGTTGCGATCTGGATGGCTGGGAAAAGATCAACGTGAGCAAGCTGCGGACTAGTATTTCTTGACGCCATAGCAACAGGTAGCGCCGAATATGGCAAATAAGCCAAGACAAATCGACAAGCAGCTTGAACAGCTGACGGCGGCAGAAAAGTTAGCCGCTGCAAAAGAAAAAATCAAAACGCTCACCTTTCTTGCTGAGAATGCATTCGATTTTGTAGCCATGACTGCGAAAGTTTCTTACGGCGACGATGTCGCTGCCAAGATACCCCCGTCAAAATTCGCCAACGCTTATCTTGTACTACGAGACCAGCTTATGGAAGCTGGCATTATTAAGGCCTGCAAGTTGTTGGACCCGCCAAACAGTATCATGCGTGATAGTCTACCGGTGGTGGCCAAGCTTCTCGACGATGGCGATGTTCAAACACTCGTTTTGCGGGAGGTCGGAGGCAGAGAACGTGCCGGTTCATTTATCATGGCCGACCCAGAGTTAGCCCCAGAGCTTCGCGAAGAAGTCGAACGGCAAATTCAGTCGGTTGCGGCAACAGAAGCTGACTTTCGCGTGGAATGGGCAGAAAAGCGCATACCAGAGCTTATTGACGAAATAGGGCACCTAGCCCGATCTGAACTCTATCGAGGCGTTAAGGAGGTTCGAGATGCCCATATCGCGCACTCGTTGACGAGGCAGACTGGAAAAGAACCACAGATGAAATATGGCCACGAGTCTGAACTGGTCGCCAAAGCCGCTGAGATTATCGAAAGCCTCTACAACATCGTGAACGGCGTCGGATTTGATCTGTCAGGTGATGTACAAAAGAACGCTAAGGAACGTGCTGCAAATTTTTGGGCCCATATAGAATTCAAGGCGCCGCGTGAATAACGTTCGCGTTCCTTAGGCCCCTAGAGCTCACAATCGACATGGTTGCTAACTGAAAAAGAAACGGTGCTGGCAGCAGGGTTCGAACGCGCCCCCCCTAACTGCAAATCAGGTGATTTACCAACTGAGATGTACAAGCGCTCAAGATAGTGTGCTGATAGTGCAGCTTTACCACCTGCTCATAGCCTAGAGGCTGTTGCTTTGAAATGGGTTTGAGGCCGACGGTGAACGGCTTGCAATCAGATTTTGCGCCGTAAAGCTGGAGAAAGATGGAGCGGGTAGCGGGAATCGAACCCGCATATTCAGCTTGGAAGGCTGCTGCTCTACCATTGAGCTATACCCGCGATCACCGTCGCAAGATGGGCTTTGCACCACAGGCCGTCAATCACGATCACGACCGAATTGACCACCCATGCGGTTGGGCTGAAAGCCCAGAGCTTCAGGGATGGTGGAGGAGGCTGGATTCGAACCAGCGTACGCTAAGCGAACGGATTTACAGTCCGTCTCCTTTAACCACTCGGACACTCCTCCACGAAGCCCCTTGGCGTGTGCCTCTTGCGAAGCCCGCGCGTTATCAACATTCGAACCTTTGCTGTCAATCCGTTCGCGCGACTGCTAACAGCGCGCTTCAACACTTTCTTCTCGCAGGCGAGCCAGCAACCTCATGAATGATGACACAGGCCCACGCAAAAACGCCGCCAAACCGCGGTCTAATTTCAAGCGCTTGAAGGCCTCACAGGCTGCCAAGAAAGGCGGTGAGACCAAAGCCGAGCGGGCAAAGCGCTTTGCTCCCAAAGCGAAGGGCCCTGCGCCGGAGATACCCTATCACGTGCATGGACTGCACGCGGTGCGCGCGGCGCTCGGCAATCCGAGGCGCAAAGTCTTCAAGCTGATGGCAACGCCCAACGCCTTGCAACGCCTGGATATGCAGCCGCATGCCTCTATCGAGGTTGAGACGGTGCACCCGAAAGCGTTGGACGAGTTGCTTGGCGATGACACGGTGCATCAGGGTATCGCCGCACTGATCAAGCCGCTGCCTGAACAGCCGTTGGAAGCGCCGTTCCCAAAGTTTTCCATTGTGCTTGATCAGGTAACGGACCCGCACAATGTTGGCGCTATCTTGCGCTCAGCGGCAGCTTTTGATGCCGATGCGTTGATCACCACCACACGTCATGCTGCGCGCGAAACTGCGACGCTCGCCAAAGCCGCATCGGGCGCCTTCGAACTGGTGCCGATTCTCACCGTGCGCAACTTGGCTGACAGTCTGCAGATGCTGAAGGACGCCGGGACCTTGGCTATCGGGCTGGATGGCGAAGCCACCACCGAGTTGCCTGCTGCGCTCAAGGCTTTTCGCAAAAGCAGCGATCAACCGGTGGCGCTCGTCATGGGCTCTGAAGGCAAGGGGTTGCGCCAAAAAACCATGGACACCTGTACGGTCGTGGCAAAACTGCCCCTAACCGGCGATGCGCTCGCCAGCCTCAATGTGTCCAATGCCGCCGTTCTGGCCATGTACATTGCGCAACGCCAAGATGGCTGACTGCGCGCGCCTTAAAAGCTGATCACATAGCCTGCGCGATGCAAGTAGTCTGCAATCGTGCCGCCGACGACAAAAACGATAAGCCAGAAAAAGGCTTCAACCAGGTGATGCGGTTCCATCCCTTGATGCTCCTTCTGTTTCGACCTTCGTAGCATGCGCCTCCAGCCACGCAGCGGCAAGCAATGGATCGCTTTGCGTGTTCACCTCTTCGTGTGTTGTGGACGCTTAGAGACGTGCGAGGGCAGATGGTCGAGCAAAGCGGATCATCCAACAGCCGGTCTGCAGCGTGCCCGGACACAATTGCGTGCAGAACCTCTTGCGCCGCGACGATCACCGCATTATCAGCTTGGCGGAGTGCTGGCATAGCTCAGTTGGTAGAGCACCTGATTTGTAATCAGGGGGTCGCGGGTTCGAACCCTGCTGCCAGCACCATTCCCACACCCTCTGAGTTCATGTGGCCTGGTGTTGGACGTCTAGCCGATTGGCATGGGTATTCGTTTGGCCTTAGACTGGGTCAACACTGCTTGTTGGGCTAACAAGCGGGCTGTGTTTTGCGTATTGGGGCTGAAATCCATGAAAAACCTGATTGTTTGTGCTGTTTCGGCAGTTGCTTTGTCTGGCTGCGCGACAGTGACGCGTGGCACAACGAATGATGTCAGCTTTGAAAGCACGCCATCAGGCGCAACGGTTTTGACCTCGTTGCAGCAAACCTGTGTGACACCCTGTATGCTCGAAGTGCCACGCAATCAGAGTTTTACAGCAACCTTCAATCTGGAAGGGTTTGAGCCGCAAGTTGTGCCTGTGACCACCCAAGTTGCCGGTGCAGGCGCGGCTGGTATGGCGGGCAACTTGGTTCTTGGTGGTGTGGTTGGCGCGGTGGTTGATGCCTCGACCGGTGCGATGAATGATCATGTCCCGAACCCGGTGATCGTGACCTTTGGCGATGCAGCAGCGCCCGCCGAGCCAGCAACATCACCAAGCCCGGCACCTTTGCAGACCGCGCCGGCCAGCGCCGAGGCTGCGACGTCCTAAGCAGCGTCTTGTATAGGCGGCTCTTCTGTCGCGGCTCAGCTTGCGTCCCAAGCAGACGAAACCTCTTGCTTCCCTGCGCCTAAAGCCTTATGTGCGCGGCCAAGCGTAGCGGCTTTCGGTTACGCCCCCCTGAGAACCGCCCAGCCGCGCGGTTGGGCCATTCTGGTTGGCTCTGTTCCTTCGGAACAACCGCTGACCGGCCCAAAGTAGACAGACACAAGGATATCCCGCCATGGCGAAAGAGAAGTTTGAGCGTAACAAGCCGCATGTGAATGTTGGCACGATTGGTCACGTTGACCATGGTAAGACGACGTTGACGGCGGCGATCACGAAGTATTTTGGTGACTTCAAAGCCTATGATGAGATTGACGGTGCACCTGAAGAGCGTGCCCGCGGTATCACCATCTCAACGGCGCACGTTGAGTATGAAACACCCAACCGTCACTACGCACACGTCGACTGCCCAGGCCACGCTGACTATGTGAAGAACATGATCACCGGTGCGGCGCAGATGGATGGCGCGATCCTGGTGTGTTCAGCTGCTGATGGCCCGATGCCACAGACCCGCGAGCACATTCTGCTTGCCCGCCAGGTTGGTGTGCCAGCGCTGGTGGTGTTCATGAACAAGGTTGACCAGGTCGACGATGAAGAGCTGCTTGAGCTTGTCGAAATGGAAATCCGTGAGCTGCTGTCGTCTTACGAGTTCCCAGGCGATGATATCCCCATCGTGGCCGGTTCGGCTCTGGCCGCTCTGGAAGGCAAGACACCTGAAATCGGTGAGACCAAAATCCGTGAGCTGATGGAGCATGTGGACAGCTACATTCCACAGCCTGAGCGTCCGGTGGACCAGCCGTTCCTGATGCCGATCGAAGACGTGTTCTCGATCTCTGGTCGCGGTACGGTTGTGACCGGCCGTGTGGAACGCGGTGTTGTGAATGTTGGCGAAGAGATTGAAATCGTCGGCATCCGTGACACGCAGAAAACCACCTGCACGGGCGTTGAGATGTTCCGCAAGCTGCTTGATCGCGGTGAAGCGGGCGACAACATTGGCGCGCTGCTGCGTGGTGTTGGCCGTGAAGATGTTGAGCGTGGCCAGATCCTCTGCAAGCCAGGCTCGGTGACGCCGCACACGAAGTTTGTGGCTGAAGCCTACATCCTGACGAAGGAAGAGGGTGGCCGTCACACGCCGTTCTTCACCAACTACCGCCCACAGTTCTACTTCCGCACGACCGATGTGACCGGCATCGTGACGCTGAAAGAGGGCGTGGAAATGGTGATGCCAGGCGATAATGTTGAGATCAATGTTGATCTGATCGTGCCGATCGCCATGGAAGAGAAGCTGCGCTTTGCCATCCGCGAAGGCGGCCGCACCGTCGGCGCCGGCGTCGTCTCCAAAATCGTCGAGTAAGACGTCGAGTAGACCTTTATCTTCTGATAGTGCTGACAGGCGGCCTTCGGGTCGCCTGTTTTCGTTTGTAGAACAAGCGCGCTGATAGAGAACTACTCATGAAATTGAATCACGTTGCCTTAACCGTCGCTGATCGTGAGCGTTCAGCGCGCTTTTATGAGCGCTACTTCGGCATGGCCCAGCGGGTGCATGAGGATGAACACCTTCTCATCCTGGCCAACGCGTCCGGTTGCCTGCTCGCGCTGAGCGAAGGCACACCTGTGGTTGATGTGCCACGCACCACGCATTTTGGTTTTCAGTGTGACGGTGTTGATGAAGTGCTGGTTGCGCGCCAGCGATTTTCAGACGATGGGATTGTCGAAGCCGAATGGCAGGAGCATGGACCGACTCGGGTTCAGGTTTTTGACCCCGACGGCTACCGCGTTGAGCTCTACGCTTTCTAACCTTTTAAGGACTCCATGACCGACCCCAGCAACCGTAAGCCAAGTTTGGCGACGCGCGTGGCGCAGGCGTTACATTTCGTCGAAGAGGAAACCGGTGCCGTTGTGCCGGGCATCCAGCCAGCGGCGACCTATGCGCGCGATGAGAATTATGACATCCGCAAACCCTATTGGTATCGCCGCGATGGCAGCCAGACGACGGCGCACGCCGAGGCGGTGATCGCCGAGTTGGAAGGCGCAAAAGAGTCGCTACTCTTTGCTTCGGGCATGTCGGCGGCCACCGCCGTCATCGAGAGTTTGCCAACCGGCGCGCATGTGGTGGCGCCGGAGGTGATGTATCACGGCGTGAAGATGCAGTTGCACGCCTATGAAGCGAATGGCCGGATCACGCTTTCCAGCTATACGGCGGGCAATTTGGATGAGCTTGCTGGCGCCGTTCAACCCGGCAAGACGCAGCTGGTCTGGGCTGAAACGCCCAACAACCCCAATTGGGAAGTGACGGATATCCAAGCCGCTTCCGACATAGCGCATGGGGCAGGGGCCAAGTTGATCACCGATTGTACCGGGACGCCGCCCAACATCACGCGTGCGCTGGATTTCGGCGCCGATATCTCCTTCCACTCCGCGACCAAATATCTTGGCGGACATTCCGATGTCACCGCTGGTGTGCTCTCGGTACGCGAAACAGGCGGCGAGGGCGGTTTCTGGGAGCAAATCGCGCTGATCCGCAAACTCCAAGGCACAGTGCTGCAATCTTTCGATGCCTGGTTGCTGGTGCGCGGCATGCGGACCTTGTTCCTTCGGGTGGAAAAAGCCAGCGCCAATGCCATAGCGATTGCCAAGCACTTTGAGGGTCATCCGGCGCTGGAAGCGGTGCTCTATCCTGGTCTGCCGTCTGACCCAGGTCATGAGGTCGCCAAACGGCAAACTACCGGCCTTTTCGGCGGTATGATGTCGATCATCGTCAAAGGGAGCGAGCAGACCGCTATCGATGTCTGTCGCTTCACTGAAGTCTTTTATCCGGCGACATCGCTGGGCGGTGTTGAGAGCCTTATTGAGCACCGCAAGACCGTGTCGGGCGAGGGGTTCCCGGTGCATCCACGCCTGCTGCGTCTGTCGATCGGGATCGAGGATGCTGATGATCTGATCTACGATCTGGAGCAAGCGCTGGCGCGGGCTGGCGGAGAGGGATCCGCTTAATGCCGTTTCCAACGCCCGATACGTTGCATCCCATTACGCTTCCTGATGGATCGGTCCACCAGGGAACCGTGTTCCTGCAGGCCGCGATTGATCATCCCAGATGGCAGGTGGGTCGTTACACCTATGCGTCTGCTCACACTGTCCCGGACAATTGGGCTATGGCCCTTGCGCCCTACCTCTACGGAGGAAACAAAGAAAAGTTGGTTTTGGGCAGCTTTTGTCAGATCGCGCACGGTGTGCAGTTCATCACATCATCTGCCAACCATCGCATGGATGGGATATCGACCTATCCCTTCGCCGTTTTCGATGGCTTGGAAGGCGGCATTGATTATGACCGGCCCAGCATGCCAACCGGTAAGAGAGACACACTGATTGGCCATGATGTGTGGATCGGGACTGGCGCAACAATCCTACCTGGCGCAACCATTGGCAATGGCGTGATCGTGGGGGCAGGGGCCGTCGTGAGCGGCACCGTGCCAGACTATGCGATCGTGGCAGGCAATCGCGCTGAGGTGGTAAAAATGCGCTTTGATGATGAAACCATCGCCCGCATCAACGCACTGGCGTGGTGGGATTGGCCGATGGAAACCATCTTAGCCAATGAGGCAGCTATCGTGGGTGCCGATGTTGATGCGCTTGAAGCGGTGGCCGAGACAAACTAACTCTTGAAATGCATGCTGCGCCCGCGTAATCAACGCGTGAGGCGCTGAGCCTTTCTTTCGATCTTGAGATCGGACGAAATGCTTCACGCCTTCTTTCTCTGCAATTTCGCGAACGCAAAAGCCTGTATCTTTTGCTGAAAATTGCTTTAGGGGTATAGCTCAGTTGGTAGAGCGACGGTCTCCAAAACCGTAGGTCGCGGGTTCGAACCCTGCTGCCCCTGCCATTGTTTTCAATGACTTACAGACATTTTCTTGGTCAAGGCCCTGACCATTATACAGGGCATTATACACCTTGTTCATGTTCCAACCCCATTGATTGTCAGAATTACCGAGTCCGCAATCGCTTCGTTGCGGCCCATATAATAACGTTCAAGTGTGCGCAGATCGTCCATTGAGTGGCCTGTCACTTGCGCGATCTGCTCTAATGTCAGACCGCTCGCGATACAGCGGACAACGAAGCTCCCCCTCAAGTCATGAAATGTCCGGTCGACGAGTCCCGCCTTTCGTTTGGCCTTGCCCCATGAGGCGCCGAACCCGGACTGCCAAGGCTTGCCATGCTGCGTGGTCAGGATCGTCAGGGTGGGTTGCTCACGTTCTTGGTTGATCCGCTTCAACTCATCAAGGCGTTTCTTAAGATGATCGGCGCACAGGATCGAAACCTTCGCTTTTGTCTTCGATTGGGTGAAGCGCAGGCGCTGCCCATCGTAAGCAGACCACTTTAATGCCAACAGATCACCTTGGCGCTGCCCGGTCTCGTCTGCAAGCAGCTTGGCGTCCAGCAACACCCTGGAAGCTACAAACTCGAATGCTTGGTGATCGTGGGGAGACCATATCTTCTCGGCCCTGTGGCCCTTGTACAGGCGCTTGGGGCGAGCCACAGGGTTGCGCGCCATTATCTCTTTATCAACCGCCCATGAAAACAGTCGCGTAAGGCTGGCCATGCGCTTGTCGGCTGTGCGCGGCGTCTTGGCCATGGAGTTGCGCCAGTTGATGAAGCTGGTGCGTGAACCATGCTCCTGGCAGCGTTTGAGTGTGGTCTTACCGAACTCGGTGTTGATAACCGCAAAGCTTTGCAAGTGATCTTTTTTCGAGCGCGGTGCGAGTTCGGCCCATTCTGGATTGTCGGGCGATGTGAACTCACCAATCAGCCAAGCAACCGTACCACGAGCTGGCGTAGATTTGCTGGCCACAGCATCATCAAAGGCCCGCCGAAACTCTGGGCTATCGGGATCGTCCGGCAGGCGTGGGCCTCCCCGCCAAGCGTAGTAGTAGGTCCGCTTGGTTCCATCTGCGAGCGTGTGTGTTTGCTTATGAATGCCCATCAAACGCGACAACATTCTGAGAGCCCCATTTATCCAGCGCATCGGGCTGGCGATGGGACACGGTTTCGGTTGGCCGGTCAACGCCAATAGGGGCGGTAACCAGGCGTACAGATCCGCCGTCCCCGACTTCCACACCCCAGACTTGCAATCCGGCCTTCTGCGCTCCCTCACAAGCCGACTTGACCCGTTTGCGCAGTTGAGCCTCTGTCATGGGCCTCTCAGCAGGGACACGGCTACCCATTGGCGGCGTCCACAGGCTGAAGCGAGAAAGCCACGTATCCAGGTTCAAGGCCGTACTGACCACCTGACAGAACGAAACCAATTTTGAACGTTAGCGCCTTGGGCTTTTCGCTGTACCCTGAGCCGTCCATGTCGGCTCTTAGGCCACCTGTCGCGCCTTTTACGTGCCATCGCTCAAGCACGACGACATCGCCCTTCTGAAAGCCTCTGTCGTCGCGTCGAACTTCAAAGGTCTTTTCGCCAGAGGCCACGCGATCCCAGATGTCGCCAACGGTTTTCAGCGTGTGAGTTTTTACCGCTTGTTCCATCATCCTTCTCCCTTGCTTGAGAGGGAGCCTGGCAGCGGTGAGTGATCTGGCTTGGCGGCTTGTTTGGTCCTGATCTGTTCGATCTTTCCCCAGATACGCTTAAGCTCTGTCTCGCCCTCCTGGTGCATGTTGAAGCCAGAGGCAAGGCAGAGCGCGGCAAGCGTGACCATGACGCCACCAATTTCTTGGTTCACGTCCCCGATGTCACGATTGAACACGTAATCCACCAATTGATGGGCTTCTGAAGCTGTGCATCCGGTTGATTGAACCAACTCTAGAGCCTCTTCCAAGAACCGGTGATTGCGTTCGGTGATGTCCGCTGAAATCTCTGGACCAAAGCACTCTTGCATCCATGGGGCCACGCGGTTTTGGAACGTGTCCGCGTTTGCCAACGTCCGTTGCTCTATCCGTTCTTCAGCGTCTTGGGCTGCTTGGGTGGAGGAGAGGGTTTGGCGAGCGATAGCACCTCGGTCTTCGCAGAGGTCTTCTGAAGGCACGACAGCCGTTAGCGGGCCACCGTCGCCCGACAGTGAGGAGATATCTTCTTCGTCCCACTCCTCAACGTAGAAGCGCAGCGCCTCCGTCAAAGCCAACACCTCCCCGTCGCGTTTTGATAGGGCTTGGGGTGGGGTGAGAGGCAAGGCGCGTATAGCGGCTGCATCTGCCAAGCTTGAGGGATGGACAACACCAGTGTTGGACTGACCCCGCTTTTCAACCAACGCAGCGGCGTCCTCCCGCAACTGTTCTTCACGAGCTAGAGATTGATCGCGTTCGGCGTGTGGAGCTTTCAGTTGGGACTGTAGGATTTGGACAGCCAGGGACAGCTCAACGACCCTTGTCTTGTACAACTCCAACTCAGCAAGGCGCTGGTCCTGGGGTTGGGTGGCGAAGGCGGCTCTTAGAGCCGGCAGATAGTCTTCTGCGGGCCGCTCCGGGTTGCGATCTGGTATGCGAGCCACCAATGCGCACAAAGCTTCATCAGTCACCGTCACTGCATCACTCATTGTCGGCCTCCTGTTGGGCGATGAGGATGCGCTCGCGGGCTTGCCTGCCAATGCTTCGGAAATGCCGGGCGCCGCTCCAAATCTCTCGATCATCGATCATCTGGGCAAGCACCTCGGCTAAAGACTTTCCCTTCAGCTCTTGCTCCAGGCCCGCAACCAAGTCAGCTTTTTCTAGAGACTTCCGACGCTCTTCAGCTTCAATATCGGATTGAGAGACCATTTCGCTGCGATAGTGTCCCATCCTATTCCCCCTCCTTCACGGTGGAGCGGGCGGCAATCATGGCGTCGGCGTATTGATAGGCCCAAGCCGCGCAATCGACCTCTGACAATGAAAAGCCCTCGTTTGAGATTGATGCAATCCCGGCTAATGCTTGTCCTGCGAACCAATCACGCAGGCTTAGACCTGTGAAAACGTTGTTCTCAACTAGAACACCGCCTTTGAACTTAAGAGGCACTATCAGAGGAAAAGCAGGCCCGCCGTCTTCCCGTTCCTTTGGTGGTTGGGTCATGGCTGGCTCTCCACGGCTTTCTCATGGACAGCAAGGCTTATCGAGCCATCGTCAGCGCGCATGAGCACAAGTATTGACCCATAGCGCCGCAGAGCCTTCAGAGCGTTCTTGGAGGGCACAAAGGCGACGAGGTGACCACCAGGCACATCGACAACCGGAAGGGCCAGCGAACCGCCGTGTTGCCTATCGATCCATCTCGTCGTGCCTTCAGAAGCTACGGGCTCGATTGGTGTGATGTGCTTGGGCAAGCTCATGACTCACCCTTTCTCTGCCGTTCAGCGACAGCATCCAGGGAAGATCGCCACTCCGCTGCGAGTTGGTCTTTCTGCTCGTCAGTCAGCATGGAAACAGGAACCTTTGGCGATTCAACAATTCCATCCTGGCGCTTCCGCTTCTGCATATCGTCAACAAGGATAAAGTTCGGTGCGCGTGGGCAGATCAGCTTCATGGTAATGTCGGTCATCAAAAACCTCTCCATTTCTCAATGGGCTTGCTTGCCGTGTTCTGTGGTGGGGCAGGGGTAAAGCCCTGGCTCTTGAAGGATGATCGTTTGCGACCCTGCTGGAACGCGCCTGAATGCTTGTCGCGTTGCCTATCCGACTTGCGAATGCGCCCAATGTCCTTCTTGGTCTTCGCCTTGTGGCAAACTCGACAGAGGATCTGACAATTGATCAGCGTGCTTTCGCCGCCCATTTCGACTGGCAAAATGTGATCAGCTTCTCCTTCGCCAGTCTTGAGCACTGCGCCGCACATACGGTTTTCACACTTGCCATCAGCGCGCTCTTTGGCCTGTCGAATAATCTTTCGCGTGAAATGATGAGCACGGGGCATCAGCCAAACCCTCGCTGCCGTTCAAACACCTCAGGGTCGGTCAACGTCACGCCAATGGCGCTAAACTCACGCGACACAGCATCCATAAACTCGACCATCTGCTTGACGCGCATGTTGCGGGTCACAGGGAGGTCAAAGACGCGGATTGCATGAAGCTTGGCCTCATAGGCCATAGGCTTGAACACGCGGTCATATTCGGTGCGGTAGACCTCATCGTCCCGGCGCATTATTGGGATCCCGTGATGAAGCTTACAGTGCGCCCGCACGTCTTCATGCGTGCGATCCCCAAGCTGTCCGGCAATATCTTGATACCAACGGAAGGCGAGGGCGTTCTGGGCCTTTGAGCGCCCGTCTCCCTTGGCATAGGACACCGTCAGCGGCACCTCCATGCGCATCAACAGCCCATGAAGCTTGTCGATATCGTCAGCCGTGCGGACAACCTTGGTGGGCATCAGGCAGCCTTCGCCAACTCGGCTTCCGTCAATGCCTTCTTCTGTGCCTGGTATTCGCCTCGAAGGTGGTCACCAGATATGGGCGCAACCTCACAGAAGGCTTTGAAGCGGTCGGTTTTGCCAAGCGCCTCTAGGTTGGCAACGGTCGCCTGATTTTTGATGAGCTTGACGAGAGAAACATACTCTTGGAGGTGGTCCATTTCTTCAGGTGGAAGATTGTGACCATCAGGCTTGCGTTGTCCTGTGCCGGTCGTTTGTGGCCCTTCAGCATCGCGGTAGGCTTGGTTGACTTCAGCAACGTATTTGCTGTCATCCCAGCGCCCTAAGAAGATGTTGGCACCAACGCCGACTTGCGCAGCGGCCTTTGTGATCGCGTCAGTCAGTGACTTTTTCGGAGCATCTTCGTCCGACTGGAGCCCATTCCGCGTCTTGGTAAGTGCTTTGGTTTGACCATAGGCATCAAAACCCGGATGCTCTCCATGCCAGAAGCGAATGCGGCACCAGTGAAGGACTTCTTCGCCAAGTGGCTGAAATCCTTCTCCTGTCACTTCCCACCCAAAGCCTTGGCCGACAGGCCCAAACATCTCGGTAAGGCAGCGAACAACATAATGCGGATTGGGCGACGTCCCTTTATAGGGCTTGCCTTTGATTTCTTTGGTGAACTTCGGGTCGATGTCAGCGAATTTTTCCCAAAGATCCAGGTGGTTGCCAGTCATGCCGCCACTCCTTCAAGCCAGGAGGGCTTTGGAATGCGACGTGTGAGGTCTTCGAGGCTGGTCCCGCACTGGTGGTAGTACCGGCCATCACGACCCCAGGAGCGCGTGCCGTAGCAGACCCACTTGCCGCAAGCGTATTGCTTCCAAAGCGTGCCCCAAATGGACTGAGGGGATAGGTCGTCTATTCGGACAACGTCACCGGCGCGGTTCTTGAACCATTGCCCTTTTTCAAAGCGTTGAGGATCGCGGTTGCCAAAGTGCTCGCGCAATTCAGCCGTCCTGATTTTCTTCTGCTTTTCAGCTTGTGCGGTGAGGCTCATATCGGCAGCCCTCCAAACAGGTAGTATCCAGCCCACACGCCAAAGGGTGCGAGGATCACAACGCAAAAGGCGCATAGGTATTGAAAGATGTGGGGGTTCATCACGCAGCCCTCACATAACGACCATCGGGGTCATTGGCGTTTAGGCCGGTGAAGGAGAGGCCAGCGTTATCGAAAGCTTGCTGGCGAAAATCATCATCGCTCTCAGCAGCGCTCATGGCATCAAAGCCAAGTCGATTGACCACTGAGCTATCGCTTTTGAGTGGGTTCACACGCTGCTCGCCACACCAGTTCACGAACGTAATCGCGTTGGTGACAAGGCGAGGATATCCCTCAGCGTCTTGGTCAACCTCACACTCAATCTCGCATTCAAGATCAGTGATCAGGTCAACGTGGCCTGCGGTTAGATTGTAGGTGAAGGGAAGAGTGGTCATTGCCCATACCTCTGATTAGGTGATGGGTGAAACGTACGAAATGTACGAATACACGTCAAGTACGAAATGTACGAATTTGTATGACGTGATTACGAAACAGCCCTATTCGCAAGAATCACGCACACAAAAAGCCCCGCCGGGTGAGGGCGGGGTTAAACAATGAGATTAGCCGCAGCTAATGCTTAAGGGGTGCAATCTGTTTGGGTTTTAGGGCCTCCAACGCAGCTTTTGCGTTGGGAGCTGGGATGTGCCCGCTGCGCACCTTGCCATTCATATACCCTGGCAACTTGGAAACGTTGTACACATTCTTCAGCCATTCACGGAACTCTGGAAGTGCTTCGTCAGGATAGCAGAACGGCTGCTGGGGGTTCGATTCTGCTTGTGGGAAGTAGTCCGGGTAGGAGTGTTCGTACTTCAGTCGGGGACCGTAGACATTATCCAGATTGTTGTCTCGCCAGTGCTTCCCCCAACATGAGCCGACCGAGATATCAGGAATGAATTTCTCTCCAAGGTCGGCCTCTTGATTTATCAGGGTCACCATTAGCCCGGCGACTTCGCGAAACACACTGAAGTAGCCATCAGGAACCGTGTCAAAGTTGAGTGAAACTCTGTCGTGAAACTGGCGCCAGGCCACAGACACCGAGTTCTCAGGATTGTAACCAACCTGAGCATAGATGAAGTCACTGAACCCTTTTCGCGCCAAGGTTCGGTAGCTTTTGAGAGCTTGCTCGTTATCGCCGCGCCCTTCGAACGCATAATACTCCAAAAAGGCCATGCATACGGCAGCAGGGACGGCGTGTTGAACAATCCCGTTCTTTTGCACACCTAGAAATGCTGCACTGTCATCTGCGTTTTGCTCACGTACAAGTTCTCTAATGCGGCGTTCGCGCGGTTTTAGAGGGGAATCGAGCCAAGCTGCAGACGTGCGGATGACAACCGAATGATCGACGCCGCACAGGCGAGCCAATCCACGCAGCGTCAAGAATGGCGTGCCGTCAGTGAGCACACCCATGCCGACGCCATCAACTTCGCGTTCTGCCGCAATTTCTAGATCTAAAGTAAGTTGTTGAGGGGTGGTGCTCAAATCACCATATTTCATGATTTTGTCCTATCATATCAGTCACATAAGGTGGTGACCAAAGACGCTGGACATCATCATCTCGATAGACGATAACCGAGTTGCTACTGAGGTTGCCCAGCAATCTTTGGGTCGGGGTGTTGATTCACCTCGACCCGTTCACCCTACGTTCTTATTGGGTTCGAGCAAAGCGAAAAGCACACACTTTCCACACATCAGCTTTCCCTCGACACGCTATAGGTCACGCCGTTCATCACAGTGACAGCACCGTTTTCCGTACACGGCCAATGATCTCAGGTTCTTGCCCCTGGTCAAAGGTGAGAGTGTCGAACTCTTCAGGCTTGGTGCTAACAGGCTCAAACTTATTGGGTGGCCTATATCGCTTGTAGGTTGCACCGCCGTCGCCATCACTGATGATATAGCAACCATTGGGCACCAACATCTTTTCCTTGCGGTTCACAAAGATAATGCTGTCTTCCGGGCTTATCTTGTCCATCGAGCGACCTTGAACGCGAAGGGCGATCCAGTCACCTGCGGGATCGAGCTCTGATGTGTACTCGAACCGGATTGCATCCTCGTCGTGAAGTACGGTGTTGGTCTCAGTAAGCGCTCCTGCGCTAACCCAGGAGACCAAAGGTATGGCCATTCGCGACGAATTTGCTTCTTCGCCGTAGAGCAGCCACCCAGCCGACACGTTAAAAACCTGGGCATACACCTCGGCCATCTTCCTTGAGATCGGCCTGTTGCCATTTTCATTGCTGGTGAGGGTGTTCTGATTGATCACCCGAACGCGTCGAGCTGCGTCTGCTGGACTGGCATATCCTGCCCGCTCACGCGCCGCCTTAAGCCTATCTTTTGGTTCTTCCATAAAACGTGCGTAACGTACAAAAGACGTTCATAGTGTACGAATTTAATTGACTTGAATGTCGTACGTATTGTACGGGATTGCTATGAGCACTCCTAAGGACATCAAGTCTCTCATTGATATCTGGCCGACAATTGGCGCTTTCGCTGACGATCTCGGCTGCGGATATGAAGCAGCGCGGCAGATGCGTCGTCGCAATTCGATTGCTCCTGAACACTGGCCTGGGGTGATCGAGGTTAGTCTGGAACGAGGAGTTTCAGGCATCGACTTCGCATGGCTGGCATCGCAGCGCGCCCCACAAAAGGAGGCGGTAAGTGGCTGATCTCCCAAAGGTCAATGACGATCAGTTGTTGGCGATGTTGGCGGGTGTGTGGAGCTTTGTGCGCGGAACGGATCACGCATGCACCTTTCTCGATATCCCAAGCATGGCAAGCCGCGCTCGCATCCTTGTGACCAAGGCACGCAAGCGAGGCGATAAGCGTTTTCCGCTTCGACATGGCGGGAATCAAGACAGCATCCCAAAGCCAGCCAAGCCGACTGAGGGCGATAGTCGTAAGGCACTTACTAAGGCTTTCTCGCGCGAAACGACCACGCGGGCCAATTCCTTCGCAGCAGGCAGTCAAGTTCCAGCAGGTGGCTATAGGCGCGTTATTCGACGCCCAAAGTTCGTAGACCCCACGCTTTCCCTTCCTGAGAGGCGCGCATGATCTGCCCGCCTTCCATTTGGTTCGCAGTCAGCGCCACCGGTCGCGCTAGCGCCCCTCCCGATAGGCCGGTCACCTTGGTGGAGGTGTGCCCGTTCAACCGCGCACGCTTCCACCACTCTTTGTGCTGCTTCATGCAGCGTTTCCCAATTCTCACAGCCTTCAACGCCTCTCTGCAAATTGTCGTTGTCGGCCTGCATGTCTGTCTCCGTTCGCTTTCTCGGCTTGTTCAATCAAGCACGGAAGGCCGGAACGAATGTGGACCAATCTGGAATCAATCGACTCCAATCAAAACCAAATCCCGTCCGAAAAGGAGCGCGTCAAAATGAGTTGTGCCGCACTCGACTGCAAGGAGTGGGTTGAAGAACCTTCGCAAGGCAAAGGCTCAGCGGGCGTTGTGATCAATGCTGCTTTCAAAGCCTTCAATCATGACCTGAAGCGCAAGGATCAGATCCCATATTGGCGTTTCAAATCAGCCTACTACGGTAAGGCAGGCTCATGGGGCGTTGGCGCATATCTGGAAATGAGAGACGCCTATGACCGCTGGAAAGCCAAGCAGGAAGCCAACCGATATGAAGCACTATCCCAAGACACCAGGGATGCTATCGCGGCTCTTTCTTCGCTGCGTGAACAGCTCGCCCAAACCGATCCGGGCCTTCATCAAGAGCAAATTGCTGCGCTCGATTACACTATTTGGGAGCTTGGCGGCGGGCATCCGCGACTGACCCCACCCCCACCCAAAGAGGGGGCGTAGATGGTCGATCTTACCAATCGTGACGAGAAGCTACTGGAGCGCCTTAAGGGACGCCGCCTGTGCGTTGAACGACCACCTTCGGGAGAGGAAAAGAGAAACTTCAACGCCGGTTCTTTATCGAGCCTGGTGGGTACACAGCGCACAAACTTAGCGCTCAGAAGCTGATTGACGGCGGGTTCGTTGTCCCCGTCGGTGACGCCCTCTTTCCTGGCATGACCCAAACCTATGAGCTTGCAGAATGAGTGTGCGAGCAGTGAAAGGCATGGCGCATTTTACCTTCACAGGTCCGCCCGGAACCTATTGCCACGAGTGCAAACATTGGACCGGCAAGCGACCTGACTATGAAGGCCAGCCACCCAAGCGTGGCACATGCGTCCTATCCATGCCTCTCACGCCGAAAGGCAAACGCGTCACCTTCAGTGGTGGTGAGTTCTCTTGCAACAAGTTCGCGGAGGCTCCCCATGGGTAAGCCTGAAGCCGTCCTTCAGCGCAGTGTATGTCAATACCTCGACCGTGCTTTACCGCATGGCTGGGCCTATTGGCACAACCACCAGAATGCGCCGACTGTTCAAGCGCAAAAACGGTTGAAGGCATTGGGCGTCAAAGCTGGCCTTCCTGACATGATGGTTGTTGGTCCGACAGGCGATAATGAGCCAGGCGTCAATCTCATCGTCATTGAGCTTAAATCAGCCAAGGGTCGCACCACAGAAGCACAGGAAGACTGGCTAGACCGTTTCCAGCGTATGGGCGCTCACGCTACTGTCTGTCGCTCCATAGAGGACGTTCAAGACACGTTGAACTTTGCCGGTGTCTCGCTCCGCGCCTCTCTAGGGGAGGGGTAGATGGCCCGCATTCGATCTGTTCACCCGTCTCTGTTCACCGATGATGACTTTATGGAGTTGTCGTCAGAGGCCGCACTTTTGCTGATCGGCCTATGGACCGAAGCGCATGATGACGGCGTGTTCGCATGGAAGCCCAACGGCATAAAAGCGCGGGTCCGTCCTGCGGCTAACATTGATGTCCCCGAACTTTTGAGCGAGCTGGAACAGCACGGTTTCATCACACGCTTTGAGTGTCACGGGAAAGATTACGGGGCGATCCGGAACTTCCGCAAGTTTCAGCGCCCTAAAAAGCCAAACAGTTCCGAAGTGCTTCCGGATCGGTTGCGAACTTACGTCGGCTTAGAGCCAGTGAGTTCCGAACCAGTTCCGAACCATTCCCCCAATGCTTCCGAAATCCCGCCGCAGATGGAGGATGGAGGAGATAAGATGGAGGAGAAGGGGGAAGAGGAAAAGAAGCCGCGCGGCGAGCGCGCTCTGATTATCGAAACCCTTTCCAAGGTTGTCACGGAAGACAGGGCCAAAGCCCTGATAGCCCATCGGCGCAACAAAAAGTCTCCGATCACTCCGCACATCGCAGACCTAATCGTCCAGACCCTTTCCAAAGCCCAAGACCCCAATGCTGCTGCTGATGAGTGGATGGAGCGAGGATGGCAAGCGTGGCGACCTGATTGGTCCGACCTGCCCAAGGTTGGGGCTAGCGATCCACCTCCAAGCGAATCCGACGCCGACCGAATGCTACGCCAGCTTGAAGAAGAGGCCGCCAATGGCCACCCAAATTGAAATCACTTCCACGTTGATCAAGCCCCTTGAGGACTTCTTGGGGGAATTGAAGCACCCAAATCCTCCGGCCTATTTCCAGGTCTATTTCGAGGTTCTGGAGCGTTTCACGGTCTACCAGATCGAGCGAGCCCTGAGCGACATCAAGGCTTCGTGGAAATACAAGAACTGGCCATCACCGGCAGACGTTGCCGAGCGTTGCGGGCACTTCCCAGCCGAGGAACCTAAGCCACAGGCTGAGCGTCCAGAAAAGCGCGACAGGAGCAAGTTCGATTACAAGCACTGCTTCTCAAGGCTCACTGGACCCATGGCCATCGATGCTGCTCAGAACGGCTGGGCACTGCAACTTTTCCATTGGCTGGAAGAGCATGGAGAGCTGCCTTTTCCTGAGGATGAGCAGCGCCTCAAGGCAGAAGCTTCGCAACTCTGGGCAAAGCAGGAAGACGTTTTGCGGGGCGAGTGGGTAGGGCCTGATGGCGAGGTTCAACCGCTGAAGGCTGCCCCTGCCGTCCAAGCCATGGTCAAGGCCATGCGCGACCGTGAGGCCAAGATTGCAGCTCACATTCTCAACACCAACACCACAAGGGAGGCCGGATAGATGGCTGATTATCTTGAAGTCGTTCAGTTCAAAGAGCGTGACGGCAAATGGCGTCCGAACCGCCTAGGCTATGCCAAGAAAAACGATAAAGGACAGCTCAACGTCTATTTCGACGTGATGCCAATCCCCGACCATGAGGGATCGGTTCGCTTCGTCATTCAGAAGCCTCAAGAGCGCGACAGCCAACAATCCGCCGCTTCCAACGGCTCCAATGCCGCTATGAGTGGTGGGGGGATGGATGATGATATCCCGTTTCAAGCTGAGTGGAGGGGCTAGTCTGTGGATTACCTGATGTTGATTGGCGGTTCGGTTCTCGTTGTGTTGTCGTGGGTCCAATTCAAGCAATTGGCAAAGGTCGAGAGCCCCGACGCGGAAACAAAGCTAATGCTACTTGTTTGGTGGTGCGTTGGACTGCTCGGCGCGATGCTGGCCGTATTGGCAATCGATGATTTCACCGGCTTTCTGGCTTACTTCGATTGGCTCTCACCATGACCAAACCAGCCAAGCAACAGCCTGTCCGTGCAGACCTCGGAACGCCAGAGAGGCGCAGGCAGGGCGAGGTGCGCATATCCGGCGTGGGGAAGTCAGAGAAACGCGCCAAGGCCATAAGTAAGCTAGAGCGCATGCACCTCAATGGAGGACTAGATCAAGCGCAACTGGCCGCTGGGCTGAAACTGGCATTGCACCGTCACTATGGGAAGATGGACGGACACCCAAAGCCGATGTGCTTGGAGCGTGTGGACTCTATGGGGCAGGGCGGCCCACAGGGCCTTTCACAACAAGACCACTCAGACGCTTACTATGAGGCTTGTAAGGTCATCCATGGTCGCGGTGTCATGCCGTTCCTGTCTTTCGTTCTCGATGATGTCAGCAAAGAACAGTGCGCCCGCATGCTTGGAGATTACCGCAAGCAAACCGGCCTGCGGTACATGAACTTCATCATCAAAAAGAACCTTCGCATGCTTGCTGAACATTGGGGGTTGACCCCGGAACCAAAACGAGAGATAAGGGCTTAACATATTAGACTTGCGCCTAAAGCGCAAATCACCAAAATCAGGTCGGCTAAGTGTCGGCCTTTTTGATTCCACGCAAGCGCTCATGGCGCCTCCAAACAGAGGCACAACTCTTCGGGTTCGTGCGGACGGCATGCCACTTTAGAGCGAATTGTTTCAGCTTATGCAGAGAACTGATGTTGCCGCCATAGGTGTGGGATTGATCTCGCTCATCGCGCTCTGGGTTACCGGTGGTGCTGTTTGGGTATTCTACGTGTTGTTAGCGCTGAGCATCGGCGCTTTGGCGGTATCTCTCTTCAAGAGGTGATCGTATGTGTCCGCTCGGTTCTCCCAGCGGGCTTTTTCATGAGGAGATGGGATGGACGATCTTCGGTCACATGACCATGGCATCTTCTTCAAAGAGACATGCCGGGAAGGCGTGAAGCATTTGCCGTTCTCGCCCTCAACACGCGAACAGGTACGTCAACGAGAATTTCTTGATGATAGACGTCAAGACTTTGCCCCTGCCAATACTGGCGAGCAAACTCACTCATGCCATCAAAATAGGCCTGATCGTCCTCGGGTAAGGCCATCAACCAATCACCGACGTGAAGCAGCTTCGGCTCCTGAATTGTCTCAACCTCATACATGATGAGAGATCGACGTTCTGGAGCCTCCAGGTACTTCTCTGCCACTGGATACGAGGGCAGTAAGAAGATTGCTGCTAACCGACTTGGCTTTTCAGGGAACTCTGCTGCACGGACGTCTTCGAGTACACGCTCTCTGAACGCCATGGGATAGTTACCGAAGTTGGGTTCGTATTGGCGAATGACCCGTCCAAAGTTTCCAGGGCAAATGACACTGCCAGGAGCAAGCGGGATAGGCGCGCAATGATAGTAGATAGACACTCTGTCTCTCCCGAAGTCTTGACGGGTGAAAACACTTTCAATGAAACGGGCCAGTCGGGTCCAGTTACCTTCTAGGAGCATGGATATTCTGATGTGCTGGCAAGCATCGACAATCGTACAGTCTCACGAGCGTTCAAGTTGTGGCTATTTGATCCGGTTGGCGCTTTCTGGCGTCTGAACCTCTTGAGAAGCAGCTAGTATTTGGTCGGGAGGCTCAGGAAGCGCACGTCGGGAACTGGCGTGCTTTCCCCGTCGTAGTAGTGGTATTTGGCCCTTCCAGCCGCGAATGCTGGCTATCCAGCCCACCACGGCCAAAACAATCGCCGCTGCTGTAAACAAAGCCGTTTCGACCAAACTAAGTCGTGCCGAAAAGACTTGGATGCGATCCCAAAACTCAACCCTTACCGGTATTGTTGTTTGAAAGACTGTTGGCGCACTGGGCGGGAGTGACTCTCCATCCAAGTGAAGTATAGCCGAAACTGCCAGCGTCAAAAGCTGCCTTTCGCCGTGTTCAATTGGCTCAACGGTCCATTCCCATACGGTTGGCCGATCCGGTAGGACTGTCTTTAGTGCCCCATCACTCGAGCTGACCTCAAATGCAGGTCCATAGAGTTCCGCCTTCATTCGCAGAGTGTATGGAACGTCTGATGCGGTCTCAATCGTCACCGTATCACCCTGGGTGGGAAGCGCTCTTACTGCTGAAACCAAAGAGTTCGTGGGAGAAAGTGCCAAGTTGAAGAACTCGGCGCGGTTCATGATCATCTCGGCGGGAACCGTGAAGGCTAAAGTTGACGAAGCAATCTGGTCACACAGGTCGCAGGCTGCAGGCTCCGATTGAACATCGACCGAGCCACAAATCATACGTCCGTGCAGCACAGCACATTCAATCTCTGGATTGGGTTCCGCTGCCATTCGTTGAAAAGGTAGCTGTATTCTGTCTTGATCGCTGTCGGGCAACCTAGCCGTTTCGCGCGGAACGGACCGTGGCTCTTCCTCGCTGAGGCTGGCAACGACGATGGCGGCGGCTGCAACTGCCCGGCGTATTGCGTTGGGAGGTACCGAAGGAGACGGTGGTATTGATCTGTCTTCACTGGGTTCGATTGTGACTGTCGAAACTTCATTTGATGGCGGTTCTGCTATCTGAAGAATCAACGTGTCGGGGATCGATAACTGCGGGGGTGAAATGTCAAAGGTCGACGCTCCAACATCGGAGCCACTGTTCGGATTACAACTCGCAAACAACAAACTGCACGAGACAAGAATTGGTGCCGATTGAAACAGTTTCATACTCAGCCCAAAAATCGACCATCTTGCCCACTACCAAGTATTGTTCAAAATTCGAGCGATTGCGAGTCGTAGTCAAGACAAAAAAATATCACTTGTAACGGGTATGGCCGGTAATCTCATGTTGGGCATCGCCCACGGCGCGGCCGTTGATGTGGCAACCGGCGCGACGCTTGAGCACTAACTCAACCCGGTGTTCTTGGAGCTCAATGCCCAGACTGCGCCAGCAGATACGCCAGTTACGCTAACAGACGAGACGGCGGCGCCGGCATCGTTACAATCAAATGGGGTGGATGATGCGCCAGCCACCCCATAAGCGCTGGTACAAAGCCAAACGGTGGAAAGCCAAGCGCGCTGATTTATTGGCCCGGCAATCCGGTACTTGGTTCGCCGGGCGCCTCAATTCGTATCACATGGTGGGGTTGTCAGAATCTACAGAACAAGAGCTGTCATCAAGCATGACAGTCAGCTCATTTGTTTCTGAGTGGACACGAACACCCTTCAGCTCTGGTGGAATCTGGCCGGGTTCGCTTTCGCCGGAGATGTTGCTGATGACTTGAAGTACCCAACCAGTCGGCGGTACAGCAACAAAGTCGAAGTCTTGTATGCCATCGGCTGGAAAATCGATGTAAACGCGGGGTTCTAGGCGAGGCTTTGTCCAACCAGAGGTTCGTACATTGCCATTGGCATGAACAACGAGTTGCGGTGGGTTGGACTTTAAGATGCTAAAGCAGACGTTATGCACTGTGTAGACTTGAGACATTTCCCTTACCCTTTCCAAAAGAAACATCTCAGCGTTGCACAAAATATAATTATTGAAAATACTTGCGAAAATCAATATTTGATTAGTCGTTTCAGTATTTCATGTTTACGTCGTGTGCCCAGTGGGCTTGGTCAATCGACAACCTCGAACTGAGCTAGTTGAGCAGCGCGTCAATGATGCGCCTTGGCAGCACCAGATCTGCTAGCAGCTGGTGCAAAACTTCATCAAACTTCACCAAAGATGCTGACGTACGACCCAGGTTCAAGAAATCATGTTTCAGCGTGAGCGCTATGAACATGTGGTGCCCTTCAAAAGCAGCACCGACATAGCGTTCCGTTCCAAGCTGGTCGCGCGCTATCTCTAGCAAGGCCTCGCCAATCGAGGGCGAAAGCTTCTCTTTGGCAAGCGCCACGTCCTCAGAGTACACCTCATAGGTCTTTTCAAAGTTGGCGTTCGGGAATTCCAGGCGCTCCATACCCCGGCGCGCTGAAGAAAAGGCTTCAGCAAGGCCTGTCAACATACCCCGCTCCTTGAGAAAGACTGTCTTAGGCATGTCTGTTGGTACGTCGATCTGAAAGACCAAACCTTTGAACACATTGATGCGGTTTTTGCCCGATCCGGATACCAACGTCATCTCCCAGGCACTGTAGTTCACATCACGCCAAGAGCCTGTGACGCCTTCTTCTGCTTCGATGTATCTGTATTTTGGGAGAATTCCCGAGGCTGCGATGCGGTCCCACTCGCTCAAGTAACCGTTTTGTGGGCTTGCCTCGATGTTCGCCCCGCCTAGAAAGTCGCTAAGAATTGGCCCCAGAAAGTTGTACATCTCCAGCTTAACATTGCGCGTGACTTCTTTGTAGACTATGGGCGCAACCACGAAGGTCGAAACTATTCCCAGCACGACTGTGGGACCATTGCTGTCGAACATTGCTGACAGCAGTGCTCCCAGCAAAAGGCCTCCTACAACTGTTGCTAGGGCATAGAGCCATCCCTTGCCGTTGGCGGACGCGCGCTGCTTCTCGATATCGCCCAAATAGGGGTAGATTTCTTGTTCGTAGACGTCAGCAAAACCGGCCTCATATGGTTCGCGCTCGGTGAAGGTGTTTGGGATCATTGATGTTTGCCTTTGCACGTGCACCGTAGTGACGGTCCGTTGCACTAAATCACTGTCTTGTACGCCTGGTGAATGCGATGCCTCCGTCTTATGCCTTCCACTGCCAACGGGCCATCTCTTTCATGAGAGCGGCATAATAGATTGGGTGCCTTTGTGAGTGACGACACAGCCCCGCTACAACCCCATAAGCGCTGGTACAAAGCCAAACGGTGCAAACACGACGTATCTTGGAGGGCGGCCCCTGCCTTAAGCCAGCACATCATTCATTCGTGCGATAATTAGATCTCGGAACTCTTCACACTCAAAGTAAGCGGTGTGAATTAGCTCAGTTGTCAGGTCCAAAGGGAATTCGTCGCCGTCGATGAGTAGAGAAGTCCCGGCGATGGTTATTAAACCGAGCCTCGTTCGCAAAAGGCTGACAAGCTTGGATGCCGATTGATCTGCGATATGACTGATTTTGATCGACAGGTGTTTCGGTAGAGGCGCATAAGACTTGGCCACCCAACTTGGAACTGGGGCAACATTTTCGAGTCTCAAACCTGGCAGATCAGCACCTCCGGCTTGAGATTTGGCGGCTGCATTGGTCACCGAGTTTCCGGCTTTGGTGATCAGTGGAGCGCTAAACGCAACGACTAATCGTGTGACTTGTAAGAACAGTAGACCCACTCCTGCCAAAAAAGTCGCATAGATCGGAATGTGGTAAAACACCGTCCAGATGGGTCCGCCGCCAAGATCTATGCCGATGTTGCGCAGTTGGTTTGGCAGAGCGTCGGCCAACAAATGAAAAAACCAATTCTCCGCTCTGAATAGATCAGAAAATATTCCTGTCGGTGGCTCTTCCCCAAACCAGATGTCGACCTCATCGGCTGTAATTGGCAGGCCAATCAATACCAGCAGCAAGATGGGGACCAGCAGCAAACCCAGTGTCGATGACAGATTCAAAAAAAATGTTGGCTTGAAAAGTTCGAGCGTTGATCGATTTGCCATTCCAATGCCTTGGATTGCTTCATCCTCAGCATGCCAAAGCGGGATCAACCTGCTCTCAAAAACCATCTGCGTGTTGCGCAGAATCGTCGATGTATGTCTTTTTGCCCAATAATCCCAAGCAATGGATACTCCGCGCAGAGCGGCGAACGGTGCGACTGCTATTCCAGCGAGTAACGCCAGCGTGAGAGCCGTGTCATACGAAAAATCATCAAGCCATTGGTCAAATTGGGTGACGCCGCCGAGGTCAAAGAGAGCCAAAACTGAAAGATAGTAAGCAGTCAAAACCGCCATCATCAGAAATTTCCCGAGCGTTTTGGAGCGAGCAAAAAGCTGGCGTGACCGAGTGAATTTCAGGAACGGGGTCCCAACCGTTATCCAAAGCTTCAAGTCCGGAAGAGACTCTCCCTGTTGTGCCAATACTTCGAGCGCCTTCGCCATTATCGAACCACCATGGCTATGCCCGATTAGAAAGAGCGGTTGTTTTTTTTTGCTTAGCTCTCTGAGCAATGTAGCTAATCGTGCGGATGCTGCTCTTCGTGAGCCTTCGCTGTTTCGGCCATCCCATTGAAACGGCGTCCAACTGAGTTCCGTTATTTTCGGATTCGTTGCAATTAGCCTCTCCCGTACCTCTTGCTCGAACCCACTTCCCTTTTGCCACCACCGGTCCCCTCGCACGGGTCCGGATGCAAAGGTTCCATGAACAGCTACGATGTGGGCGATCACTGTTAGTCTCGAAGTTACTGATTAAGAGAGCTTGGCATCGAATGAATATGAAAGACTAATTGTATTTCTGAATCATGAGTAAGTAACCCCTTCTAAGGACCAATTGGAACGCAGTGCGGAGGGTGACAATGGCGGCACGAAAACAGCTTTGGCACCCTGATGAAGTCAAAGAAAAGATCAAGACAAGTCAGCTCATCAACCGTTTGACGAAGCACGCTCTTTCTCCCGATCCTATCATGGACGCGAGCCAAGTGAATGCGGCCGTGAAGTTGATCAATAAAGTCATTCCCGATTTGAAGGCTATTGAGCATACCGGCGAGGGTGGTGGTCCCATTCAAACACAAGATGTTCCTGCCAAAGAGGGTGACCTGATTGAGCAATCCAAACGACTTGGCCTCGACCCAAGCGTTCTTGGCCTCAGTGCAGGAGTGGAAACTAAGACCTGAAGGCGGTCTGCTCGACTTCGCTCGGTACTTCTTCGCTGATCGTGAGGGTCAGCACTTCATTGAAGGTCCGCACCATCACGTTATTGGATCGACGCTAGATAGAGTTTTGGCAGGTGAAATCAGCCGTCTCCTGATCACCTTGCCTCCCGGTTACACCAAGACCGAACTTGCCGTGGTCAATTTCATTGCCAAGGGCTTTCAAGTTAACCCGGCAAGTCGGTTCATCCATGCAACGTTCTCCGACGATCTGGCGCGAGAGAACAGCGACAAGATCAAGGAACTGATCAACCTCGAAGCGTTTCAGGGTCTGCAAGCTGTTTCGATCCGTTCAGACAGCAGCGCCAAGGATCGTTGGAAGACCATTGAGGGTGGGGGCATGCTTGCCAAGGCGGCAGGCGGCCCCATCACGGGCTTTCGGGCTGGCCGGATGGAGAAGGACAAGTTCACTGGCGCGCTGGTCGTTGATGACCCTCTAAAGCCAGACGATGCGTTCTCGCCAATGAAACGACAGACGGTCAACAATCGGGCAACGAACACATTCAGATCGCGCCTGGCCCATGAAGGTGTGCCGATCATTGTGATCATGCAGCGCCTTCACACAGAGGACTTTGCGGGCCATTTGCTCACGGGTGGGACTGGTGAGACGTGGCATCATCTGGACCTGCCAGTCGTCATCGATAGGGCGGCGGATTACCCCAAGGAATGGACGCACGGCCAGCCGGTCGAGCATGATCTACCAGAAGGCGCGCTCTGGCCAGAAAAACACTCTCTGGATGAGATCGAGGTGCTCAAGGCTGATGAGTACACCTACAACAGCCAGTATCGGCAACGCCCCGCATCTGTTGAAGGCGCGTTGTTCAACATGGACGGGTTCCAGTTCTACAACGAACTGCCGCCCGTCGATCACTACAAGATGTACGCTGATACCGCGCAGAAGACGAAAGAGCGCAACGACTTCAGCGTCATTCAGCTTTGGGCCAAGTCCAAGTCTGGCGGGATCTACCTAGTCGATCAGCTTCGCGGCAAATGGGAAGCGCCAACGCTGGAGAGCACGGCGAGGGCCTTTTGGGCCAAGCACAAAGACAAGAACGTTCGCGGTCTAGCGGTTGAGGACAAATCATCTGGCACTGGCTTGATCCAGTCCCTAAGCACAGCGCGGCCGGGATTGGACCTTATCCCCGTCATCGCGGTCCCTCGCAGCAACGACAAGTACACGCGGGGCATGGACGCGGCACCTTGGATCAACTCTGGTGCTGTTCACTTGCCTGCCAAGGCGGACTTCCTGCCAACCCTGAAAGTGGAGTTGCAGATGTTTGATGGCCTTGGAACTGGCTTCGATGACCAGGTGGACCCACTCATGGATGCGATAGCCGACATGCTAGGTGGTTTTCACTACGACTGGGCTGGCGCCCTTTGACTTCGCTTTTCGACGGCCTGCGGAACCTTGTGTCTGGGCTGGGCAGTTCGCGAGATAAGGCGTCTGCTGCAAGCTATAACTGGCAAGAACTAGATGCCAAGGAATTGCGTGACGCCTATCGCTCATCGTGGCTGGCTAAAAAGATTGTCGATATCCCGGCGCAAGATGCGGTCCGTGACTGGCGAGAGTGGCAGGCTCAAGCAGACCAAATAAGCGAAATAGAAGCAGAAGAGAAACGCCTGGGGGTGCAGGCCAAGGTCAGACAGGCACAGATCCTGGCTAGGCTGTACGGCGGTGCGGCCATCTACATTGCTACAAGCGACCGCAGCCCAGAGAAGCCACTTGATCCAACATCGATCAGAACGGCTGGGATCGAGGCGCTGGTTGTCGTTTCGCGACATTGCCTAAGCGCTTACGAAACACAGGATAACACCCTCCTACCAGGGTACGGTGAACCCTCGCTCTACACGGTTGAAGGCGGAGTGTTCGTTCATCCATCGCGGTTGGTGGTGTTTGATGGTGCCGCATTGCCTGACCCCGACATGCGCCCAGATGGTTGGGGCGATAGTGTCCTGCAAACGACGCTCGATGCTGTCAAAGCGACCGATAGCGTAGCAGCTAACATCCTGAGCCTGACCTACGAGGCCAAGGTGGATGTGGTGAAGGTCCCGCGCTTTACCGAAGGCCTGCGCAGTGGTGGCCCAGCGTATGAGAAGGCCATGTTAGATCGTTGGCGCCTTGCGATGGCCGGGAAGGGTATCAACGGCGCGTTGATGATCGACGCGGAAGAAGAATACCAGCAGAAAACACTATCCTTCGCGAGTATCCCGGACGTCTGGGATCGGTTCATGATCACAGTATCTGGTGCATCAGACATTCCCGTCACGCGCCTTTTTGGACGTGCCCCAGCGGGCATGAACGCCACAGGCGAAGCCGACACAAGTAACTACTACGACATGGTCAAGGGTATCCAAACCGGGTCTCTGCAGCCCGCAATGGCGATCCTTGACGAGTGTCTGATCCACTCAGCTCTTGGAGCCCGCCCAGACGAAGTTTTCTACAACTGGCGTCCGCTTCAGCAGCCAAGTGCGAAAGAACGCGCAGAGGTCGCAGACAAGACGACGTCAGCCTTCGAACGTGTCCACCGGATGACCGATTTGGTTCCGGAAGAGCCGCTCGGCAAAGCGTTGATCAATGCACTGACAGAAAGCGGGATCGCTCCCGGCCTTGAGGCCGATGTCGATGAGTATTTCGCGGGCGACCGTGAAGACGAAGACGATCCTGACCCGGCTCTTCGGCCAGAGGACTAACCCATGCGCTTCACTGACACCGCCCCGCTTGGGGCAACCCGCATCTCGCGGGACGGATACCTATTGGCTGAAGCAGCGTGCGCACGCACGGGCTGCCAAGTCTATCTCGGCAAGGAGTTGGGCGCCGAAGCTGGATTCGAAGACGAGAATGCCATCACGGTCTACCGACCAGAAGAAGCGGTCTTCAATCAGGACAGTCTAGCAACCTACGCAGGCAAACCGGTGACCATTGGTCATCCCAGCGAAGATGTAACCGCTGAGAACTGGAAAGATCACGCGGTAGGCGAGGTGGCGGATGAAATCGTCCGCGACGGTCAGACTGTCCGCGTTGCCTTCATGGTTCGCGATGCCGCTGCGATCAAAGCAGTCGAGGCGGGAACCCGTGAAATCAGCATGGGCTACTCGACGAACATCGAGAAGCGTGAGGGCGTAGCGCCGGACGGCACGCCCTATCAGGCAGTCCAGACAGGTCCAATCACAATCAACCACTTGGCGCTCGTGGATCGGGCGAGGGGCGGTTCAGAGCTTCGCATTGGCGACAGTGCGGGCAAGTGGGGCGCGGCCCCTATCACCATGAGCGACATCAAGGAGAAAACCATGTCAGATGCTCTGAAGACGGTGGTGTTGGGGGATAAGGCCGTCAAGGTCGATGCCTCTGACATTGCTGCAATCGAGGCCTTCAAAACCTCGCAAGCGAAGGCGCTTGCCGACGCAGAAACCGCCCACAAAGCGGCCATCGATGCCAAAGACAAAGAGATCGCGACCAAAGACGCGAAAATCGAAGAGCTGGAGAAATCCAAGCTTTCCGACAATGATCTTGACGCAAGAGTTGAGGCACGCGCTTCGCTGCTCGATGCAGCTCGCAAGATTGCCAAGGACGTGAAGACGGACGGCGTTGCCGACACGGACATCCGCAAGGCTGTGGTTTCGGCCAAACTTGGAGATGCTGCCGTCAAGGATCGTTCTGACGCCTACATCGAGGCTCGCTTCGATGTTCTGGCTGAAGACGTCTCGAAGTCCGACCCGGTCGCGGATGCACTCTCCCAACCATCCAAACAGAAACTGAACGACGGCTGGGGCGATGTTGTCCCTATGCGTAAGGAGGCCTGATCATGACCATTATCACTGAAGGTGCTCGCAAAGCTGAGTTCATGATTTCCGAAGCGAACGACTGGCGGTCGCGTAACGAAGTCGTTGTGACGGTCCCGGCCAACACCACGCTTGAGGCAGGCACGGTACTTGGCGAAATCACCTCGTCCGGCAAATTCGTGCGCCATGATGCTGGTGCGTCTAACGGCTCACAGACTGAAGCCGGCATCTTGTTCGCCAACCTTGTGAACACCACCGGATCGGCGGTGGATTTTGATGCAACCAACGTCGCCCGCGATGCGGAAGTGCGCCAGTCCGGCCTCACTTACGAGGATGGCGCTGACGCCACTCAAATCACCACGACCAATGCCGCGCTTGCCGGTCTTGGCATCATCGTCCGCTGAAAGGAGGGCTGACACATGGCCACCATGGACATTTTCAATAACTCGGCTTTCAGCGCGACATCCTTGTCGGGCATGGTTGAGAAGATGGACTACGTTCCTCAGCTCTTGGGTTCCTTGAGCCTGTTCGAGCCGGAACCAGTTCGTACACGCAACGTCTTCGTGGATCGGATAGAAGGCGGGCTGACGCTCATCCCGACATCGGCAGACGGCGCTCCTCCTGATGTGCTGGATGGCGAGGATCGTGATGCGGTCAATCTGCGCACGACACGTCTTGCCAAGCGCTTCACGCTCTATGCTCACGAATTGGATGGCATCCGTGCCACGGGTTCAGAATCCGAGCTGATGAACGTGCAGCGCGAGTATGGCCGCCGTCTTGGCCGCCTGCGTAACGATATGGAGGTGACGCACGAGCATCACCGCCTGGGTGCGCTTCAGGGCGTTCTGCTCGATGCTGATGGTTCGACGGTCATCTATGACTACTCCACCGAGTTCAACGAAGCCATTCCGGCTGCCGTGAGCTTTGAGTTGGATGTCGATACAACGGACGTACACAAGCTGTGTAAGAACATTGCCCGTAGCATGGCTCGCTCGGGTAAGGGCTCGTTGGCAGGCGCATCAATCCACGCTTTGGCTGGTGATGACTTCTATGACGCGCTGATCTCCCATCCGAATGTCGAGAAGTTCTACCTTCAGCAGCAGGCAGCCAACGCGTTGCGTGAGGCTCAAGGGCAGGTCTTCGAAAGCTTCCGCGTGGGCGGTATCACGTTCCACAACTATCGCGGGACCGATGACAACGCCACAGTGGCGATCCCAACAACGGAAGCGAAGTTTTTCCCGGTCGGTGCGCGTGATGTCTTCAAGGTGGCCTATTCACCTCTTGAGGCTCTTCAGTTCGTCAACACGCCTGGTCAGTCGGTCTACTCCATCAACGTGCCGGATCGTGAGCGCAACATGTGGACCAAGGGCGAGATGTATTCCTACCCACTCTACATGTGCCAGCAGCCTCGTGTGCTGCGTCGCGCAACGCTGACATAGGAGGGGCGCCATGAACACGGTTGAGGTGAAAAACCCTACGTTCAAGAGCAAGGCTGTCCGCGAAGCGGGTGGTTTTACGGTCATCAAACCTGGCAAGACTGCCGAGGTCGAGGCCGATTGGTCTGACACTGAACTGGACCGTTACAGGTCGGCTGGCCTGCAAATCACCAAGGCGGGTGCGGCGAAAGCAGACCCACTGGCTGACCTCAAGGCCCAGGCTGACGAGCTTGGTATCGATTATGATGGCCGCGCGACCCAGAAGTCGTTGCAGGAAGCCATTGACGCCAAGCTGGCTGAATAGGTGAGGGCGCGGAATGGCTGATCTTGCAGGGTTCCGCGCCTATCACACCGCACGGGGTAACAGTGCCCCCACTAATGCTGATGACGCCGTTGCTGAAGCTGCTTTGGTGAGAGCAACAGACTACATCACCGACGAGTACATCTGGCGGTTTCAAAAGCAACACAAAGACCCGTTGCCTGATGCAGTCGACGAGGCGATCTACGAGGCTGCGCTGTCAGAACTGTCCGTCGAAGACGACGCAGTCGTGCTCATCGACGGTGGTTTCTGGGGCAAGACTTACACGCCCGCAGAGGCCAAGGTTTTGGTTCAGGTGGACACGATCCGTTGGCAGTACACTGGCGGTGAGAACGGCTATCAGTTCCCCGTGTCTACCAAGATCGAAGGTCGCTTGCGGCCTTATATCCTTCCTGACGTACCTGTGGTCATAGTCGCATGAGCGGTAAGGCGATTGCTGCTGAGATTGCTAGTGCTTTGGATGAGGCGGCAACGTCGGTCGGTAAGCGCAAGTTTCGCGTCACGTTCATTCGCGCTGGCGAGGCGACGGGCGATCCCTGGAACCCAACACCAGGTGAACCGACGCGCCATGATTTGCGTGCCTTGCGCGGGAAGTACACGACAAATGAAATTGACGGCACTCTTATTCAGCGCGGCGATATCAAGCTGATGGTGGAGGCGGGTTCGTTTATCCCGTCCACTGCAGACACAGTAGAGATGAGCGGCAAAACCTATGCGGTCATCAACGTGGAGTTTGTCTCACCGGGCGGCGAAGCGCTGATGTACAAAGTGCAGGTGAGAAAGTGACCCTCCACGAACTGCTTGCTGCATTTCCAGAAAGAGTTCGGCAGGCCTTCTTTGTCGGTATTCGCGAGATCCAGGATCAGGCCCAGATTAATGAACTCGTAAGGGCTCTAGAGCGTGGTGATGTTCAGGGTGCAGTTGATATCCTCTATGTCGAAGAGGCAGCCTTCCGCGAGTTTCAGGAGACGTTGGAACAAGGTTACGCCGATGGTGGAGCGGCTCAGATCGCTGACTTGGGTCGATTGGAAGACCAGGAAGGCAATCGTTTCGTTTTCCGCTTCAGTACTCGCAACCCTCGCGCTGAACACATCATACGAGAGTATTCTTCTCAGCGCATAACTGCGATTGTCGAGGATCAACGGCAGGCTGTACGCCAGTCCTTGGAAGAGGGGCTTTCACGCGGGCAGAACCCACGTGCAACAGCTTTGGATGTTGTTGGACGCATTGAGCGTAGATCGCAGAGGCGTAGGGGCGGTATCATTGGCTTGTCTGCACAAGATGAACGCGCCGTTTCTAGCGCCCGTCGAGAGCTAGAGGGCGGCGAGTTCAGCTCCTACCTGAGGCGCGACAGGAGAGATCGAAGGTTTGATGCAACAATCCGCAACGCTATACGAGAGGGCAGGCCTCTAACACGAACACAAATACAACGGCTCACGGGGCGCTACAGCGACAGACTTTTAAAACTGCGTGGTGAGACCATCGCACGTACAGAAACGCTCTCAGCGCTCAACATGGGCCGTTTTCAGGCCATTGAACAACTCATCGACACCGGCAAGGTGCGTAGGCAAGACGTTACACTGGTTTGGAACGCGGCAAAGGACTTGCGAACCCGTGATACGCATCGCGCCTTAAACGGGGAAAGCGTCAAGTTTGGCGAGGCCTTTGTCAGCCCACGTGGTGCAAGGTTGCGTTATCCCGGTGACCCGCAAGCGCCTGCATCAGAGATCGTGAATTGCAGATGTAACTTGCGAGTACGCGTTGACTATCGGGCGAACTGATGGCGCGTCAAACATTCAGTGCAACTGTCTCAGATTGGGTGAGAGAGACTAAAGAGCGGCAGGTGGCTGTAGCGAAGACGGCAGCTCAAATGGCCTTCGATGGAGTGCTAATGCGCACGCCAAGAGCTACAGGCTTCTTGCAGGCCTCTTGGCGAGCCACTTTGGATCAGCCGCAGGCTCTCACCGACCAAAATCCTGGTGGTGGCTCTGCTTTTCAACCAGAGGGTCTTGAACTCGCAATTGCCGGGTGGGATGGAAATAACCCACTCTATCTGACGTTCTCAGCCAACTACGCGGGCTACGTGGAATACGGGTCAAACGGTCGTGCGGGAGTTGGCATGGTCCGACTAGAGGCCGCGATGTGGCAAGCTACTGTTGACCAGGCTGTTGCTCGCGTTCGCGGCGCTCGATGAGAAGCTCATAGGACATCAACAACCGGGATAGTGCTCCACGCGCGGCCTCTAGAGCCGTGTTTCCGTGGGTGCTTGCGCCTTTATCAGCGCCCAAAGCGTCGTGTGCCGCAATGATCCGTTGTCGCACCTCTTCATCGGTTAACTCGGTCAATCAAGGCACCTTTCATGGCAACTCATATTGAGGCGGTCATCGCTAACGGTTTGTTGGCGAGGGCATCGACCGTAGCCCTGCCAACAGGGTTTGAAAAGGCTTGGCCAAACGTGCCGTACAGCCCCGAAGGCAACACAACTGGGTACGTACGGTTCTCTGTTCTCAAAAACACACCAACGAACCCCCGCATCCGGTTTGGGGATGAACCAATCCGCAGAGGCATTTTCCAGGCTTCGGTGTTCATGCCTGAGGGCAACGGCATCATCTTGATCAGCGATGTTGCTGCCAGTGTCCGAGATGCTTTTGCGCGTGGAACGAAAATCATCAGCGGCTCAGTCACGATCCGCATTGATGAAGAGCCTTCCATTGGACAGAACCTACAAGATGGCGTTTGGGTGCAGGTCCCGGTGTCGATCCCATACATCGTTTATCCATAAGGAGGGACAGACATGTCCAATCTATACCCCGTTGCTGGAGCCAAAATTTGGATGAGCACGGCACCAGTGCCGCTGCCAACTGATGATGTGACTGCATCGACCTTCTCAGGGGTGACCTACGTTGAGATCGACGGCTGGGAGACCATGGGCGCCTATGGTGACTCTGCAGAACTAATCACCACACAGCTCATCAACCGGGGCAGAGACATCAAGCAAAAAGGCACCAGGAACGCGGGTTCTATGGAGAACAATTTTGCCATCGTGGATGCGGACCCTGGTCAAACACAGCTCATCGCTGCTGAGGCGACCAGGGACAACTACGCCTTCAAGATTGAGTATGATGATGCGCCTGCCAGTGGCTCAGCACCCACGCCATCGCGAGATGAGTTCATTGGCTTGGTGATGGGCGCGCCAAAGCAGGGCGGCGGCGCCAACACAGTGCGGATGATTTCCAGCACCATCGAGATCAATTCAAACCTTCTCTTCACAGCAGCGGCCACAGGTGACTGATGAAACTCTCAAACGTTCAGCGTGACGCGCAGCTTGCTGAAGATGGGCAATGGATTGAGGGCCTACCCAATTGCGAGGACTTAAGGCTCAAGGTTCGTGGGATGAACACGACCGCCTTTGCCGACGCACATGCTCGACGCTTGCGAGATGTTCCAGTTCACAAACGGGATGCGGAGGGCAATCTATCGGCTGCCGACTCCTACGTCGCGCTTGGTCATGCGCTAGCGGATGTCGTTCTTCTGGGTTGGGACAACATTGAAGACAACGAAGACGGCAAGCCTATACCGTATGATCAAGACACAGCGCGCGCTTGGCTGACCAATCTGAACACGGCAGAATTTCAGACAGCGGTCACGACGGCCGCTGCTCGTGTTGATCTTGCATCTCGGAAGACTGACTCAACGGGAGAGGCAGCAAAAAACTAGCGCGGGCCGTGACGCTTTCCTTGGCGGGTGAGCGTCCCAATGTATGGCCCGGGTTTGATCAATGGTTGGAAGCTTTTTGGTGCCTATCAACCGAAAGGCAAGCTGCGATGAGTGCGGGCCCAATACCCGAAAGCGCTATCCTGTGGTGGGCCGACAGGTTTGTTGCTGATCACGAGTTCGATGTTTTCCGCCGAAGTATTCGCGAGATGGACGCTGCCTTTCTCGACTATATGAACACACCCGAAGACCAGCGCAGCGTTGTGTTGGACACGCCGCTCAGTCCCGGCCTGCTCCGGTCAAAGCTTGGATAAAAGCCGTCGTGTACGTCGGCATAAAGGAACATTGCGGGTGTTCAGGTTGTTTCTTGCTTGAGACGTTACTGTAGAGGCCTGGACTAACTATCGGTTTCTTCAATACAGTGGGAGGCTAATGGGTGGGTGACGCATTCGTCGGGGCTAGTCTTAGGTGCGATCAGATCGCGAAACCGTCGGTAAATCTGCCGTCGTCGCTCCGGTGGTGGGACTCGCATCAGCTATCCTGATCGCGTTCGGTCAGGCGAGTGATGCTACGCTAGAGCTTATCAAGGGCGCACTTGGCTGGCCGGTTTTGGCAATCAACTCTTTGGCTGATTTGGCTGGTCAAGGATGGCTGTTTCAAGCTGCCCACGATTGGTTGCTAGGCCCGGCACTTCCACTAACTGCAGGGATGGTGGCAGCCGCAAAGGCTGGCGTTGTCCTTTGTACACCACGGAATTGCCCATTGGTTGATCGCATTTGGCCGTCAGCACCAGATGTATTGGATCCACGGCTCGAGATTAACGGCGCAAGACGTAGTGATGCTTTTGCGCCAGACACTCCGTACGTCGGCCGCGAAGACGAACTTCGGCATCTGATGGCATTTGCGGGTAAACGAGCCGGCATCCGTCCTGTCTTCATGTCATTGTGGGGCAGGGAAGGCGTTGGCAAAACGCGTATTGGGCTTGAATGGCTGAAGACCCTTCGCTCCCAAGGATGGGATGTCGGCTTGCTGGACGTGTCTGCTTCGGCAGCAGATATCAGGCGTGCGAAGTTCCGCAGACACACTGCCGTGTTAATAGATGAGCCGTCTCGTCGCGAAGACCTTTGGCAAGTTCTGTTCGCATTGATGAGCCAGGAACAGCGAATTCGGGTCTTGCTCACTGACCAGAGCAGGATCACCGTACCACGTGGCCTATCAGACGAGCTCAGGGACAAGCTTAGCGATTGCTATCATGGTCACCTTCGGCTTAGGCGAATGCCTGATGAGGAAATGCTGGTCCTGGCCCCAGATTTGGACTTGGATGCAGCAAAAGATGCTGACGGTCGTCCACTTTACGCTCTGCTTGGGAAGAACGCCGCCCGAGAGATCAGCCGACGAGTTGCCACGCGTTTGGACCACGCCCAGACAGAACGAGACCAAAGAGCCCTTTTTCTCGGCGCTTTGATTGGCCCGGTGGCACATGAAAAGCGCAGCACCGTAGCTGACACCGAAGTTCCTATCACGAGGTTGGAGAAACTTTTTGAAGGTGAGGACCGCAACGTCCTGAAAAAGACCCTTCCGGCCATTGTGCCTGACGTGTTCGCAGATGAGTTGGTTTGGCAATTTGCCGAAGAGCGAACCGATGCCGACCTGATGTCTTTGGTCCGTGAGGCAATCCCAATCAATGCCACTGGTTTTGAAAGACGGCTTGCCAGCCTTTGGCGAAGAGGGAATCAGCAAGGCCGCCGAAAAGAGATTAGGCACAAAATGCAGCTGGACTTTGATCGGCTGTTTCCCAATCGGCATTCAGAACTGAAAGCAAAGGCCGAGGACCTCCTGCAACAACTGAACTCTGCGATCATATCCACTCATGAACTCAACGCCGACAGTGTGGACGACTTCGAGGATACGCTTGAAGAGGTTCGGCAGTTGGTTGAGGCAAGGTCGTTTGACAGCAACTTGCAAGGAGTTGGCGTGCAAGCTGAGGCCACTGCGATGCGCTTGTTCATCACGACCGGTCAGTTTGACCTCTTTTCAGAAGCGACAGACAGGCTTTTTGGCTTGTTGCCTGGTTTGAGTGAAAACGTCGAAGCGGCGCGCGCTGTGGGGGCGGCGTTTTTTGATGTTTGCGTCTACTACGCTAAGGAACAGGACCCGGAAGGCTTCGAGCGTTGGGCCGCCCATTTAAAGGCTCTATGCTCTCAGTGGGAAATGGACGAGACAATACAAGAGATGTTTGCGGCGATCATTCACGTCGCATCTGGCTTGCTCGGGAGAATGGGAAGATTCGAAGAATCTGAACGATGGATAGCTCTTCTCAAGCCTCTTCAAGAGGCGTTTCCCGATAGCGGTGTTATCCAGCATGTTGAGACAGTGATTACTCAAGACAACGTGGGATACTACGGTTTTGCCCAACGTTTTGACGACGCCGAACGCTGGGCTGACCGACTCATGCAGAAGGTTGAGGACTGTGGGTGTGAGGCCTGCCAATCGAACGCCGCAGTAGGGGCGGTCAACGCTCTACAAGCGTACGGGGCAGTCGAAGATTTTGCCGGTGTGGAACGGTGGGGTGAGGTTCTCTGGAAAATTCACGGTGATGCAAAGGATAAGACTAGGTTTGATACAAGCGTCATCGGGGCTACCGCCTACGCTCTAAGTGCCTATGCCGCTGAGGAGCGGTTCACTGACCTAGAGCGGTGGGTTTCTAAACTGGAATCGAGCGTAGATGTACAGGATGGAAGTCCAAGTGCGCAGCGTCTGTATGTAAGCGTCGTTAGAGAGGTTGCAAAAGCTTACGGCAATGCGAAGCGCTTTGATGATCTAGCTCGATGGGCAGAGCGTTTGCTTCCATTCACTTCCGCCGTGCGAGACGATGCCTTGTTGCCAAAGAAAGTTGCGATGGCACTTCGCACTGTGATTCATGAATATGGAGTTGCTGAACAAACGCGAGCAGTCGAGTTTTGGGGTGACAAGCTGATGGACTTGTCCAAGGCGCTGCCGGATGACACAGAAATAGCAGCCGATCTTGCAGGTGCTGTGGCGTGTGCGCTCTACCATTATGGACAGAGGCAGTGTTTCGATCATGTAGAAAGCTGGTCGCGTCGCCTTGAAGACATCCGGGGCCTGTACGGCCAGAATCCGAAGGTCGTCGAGGAGATAGCATCGGCAGCTGGGCGAGCGATTGATGCGTTTGGGAAGGGCGGTGACCAGTATGCGCAGCAACGTGCTCTTTGGTGGGAAGCACTGGACGACATTGTCCAACAATTCTTCTATCTAGAGGAAGTCCAGGATCTCGCAGCGCAATATGGAATGGCCTACGAGGGCATCTCGGTAGCGTAGGGAAGGACTGAGCGGTTGGCATATCCGATCAGAAAGTTCGTTTGCTAGGGTCTGGCCAATGGGTGGCAGGCTTAGCGGCAAACTGCCGAGGAGACTTTCCGACCTTCGCTTGACCGGGTGGCCCTTGCAAAATCCCATCCAAGAGAATGACTGGCAATCAGAGTTACAGATCAGCTAGCTTTTCAACATGAGACGATCAAAAGCTCTTAGGCGTGCGCGCATACGTGAGGACATGGGATTAGGTAAGTCGCCCGCCAAGCCCCACTGGTATGAACGGAACTGGTTCAAGGCAGCAGAGCTAGCAGCCATTATCGTTGGAATCCTAGGTGTCGTCATTGGTGTCGGGGCTATAGGCTACGAAGTCTATCAGAGAGAGTTGGTGGACAGGCCGGTTGCTGATGCCACGCTTAGAGAACTTCAGATCACCTCCAGGCTACGAATAGCGCAGATCCTAGACGATGAATCGATGCCGCTGGATCCAAAGATCGATGCAATCAACACCCTTTTTGCTTCTGGTGCACGAACGGATCGCTTAGACCTCAGTTGTGTCCGCGTTCCACTTACCGAAGGCTCAGTTTGCGCAAGGATACTGGACGGAATAGACTTTCGCGGTCCGCGGTCACTGGTTGGCCTGAATTTGCCAGAATTGTTGCTTATCAACGCTCGATTTGACGGCATGCATTGCGTGGCGTGCGATTTCCGGAACACAGCATTCCAATCGTCGAGGTTTGACGGAGCGACGCTTACTTCTAGCGATCTTTCGGGCGGACATCTTGGGCTGCACGTGATCAACGATCTGAAGTTGATCGACGTTAATCTGTCGGGCTTGGTGATAGGCGCCGTTGCGACAGACGCGGTCGATTTGACCGGTGGCTGGTTCCACCGAGGTAACCCGCCTCTTGTTATCCGAGATTTAGACCTGCAGGATCAGGCCGAAATTGCCATCGCGCGAGGCGCCATGGAATGCCAGGAAGATTTTCCTTCTCCACTCTTTGACATACCTCAGCTTGTTGGGATCACAGGAACCAACGGGGCTTGCGTTCGATGGGGCCGCTTCTAACCTCTCAATACCTCAAGACTGCCGGAGAAGCATTGCCATGTGAACTTGCGCTTTCCGCAAAGTGAAACCGCGCGCTGCCGTTGTAGCAACCGAGTCCACCGCCCCAGGACTGGCTTCAAGGGGTGGGATTCGAACCCACGCTGAGAAGCTTCAGTCTCCTTCGTTGTTCACTCACGCTTCAGGGACCTGCGATGTTTCCAGCAAGAAGCCAGGCAACAAGCGCCATGACAAACAGGGCTGCAATCGCCCCATAGAAATACAACCCGAAAACACCGAAATCTTTGAAGCCTCGGAGCGTCTTGCGGGTATAGCCAATCTTCTTGGCCCTTATCTCTCTGATGTAGAAGAAGCCGAAGATCAGCAGGCCGACGATGAAAATCAGCGTGGGCATGAGTGCCTTGTCTTAGACTAGTCGTCGTTAGCTTCGGCCATGCGACCGAAAGGGTGAGAGCATCATAAGCCGGCTGTCGAAATATTCGATCATGCGAGGCGAAAGCACCTCAGACTGATCGTTACCCGAGTGGATAACAAACCTGCCTGAGGGGCCTATAAGCTTTGTGCATGGAACCATGCCGCGAACGGGATCAGCTTCGATTCCTGAACGGCACGAGCCACCGTTGTCGCGAAGCCAATGCATGTATTCGCCAAGCGTTGTCACTGAGATGGTTAGGCTACCTGGAGGTGGTGCCGTGTTGGCTCGCTCTCGTACATGCGAACATATTCTTCCGGCGCTGGGCCGAGATCAAAGATGGTCTCGCCGCGCTCTCTTGCCTCTGCATTGAACGCAATGCGTAGGCGCTCCATCGCTTCGTCACGCGTTGTACCTTGCGCTGCAATGTTCACTTCAAGGCACTGTGCAAAATAGAGATCGCCATCTTGAACGATGACGACACGAATGTCTTTGTCCATGGCTTTGTCTCCGAGTTTCGCCCCTAGGGGCAGTGGGGAACGCTATCCCTTCGACCCTTAATATGGCGATAAGTTGCGGATTGTCACGTGACAAATATGAACAATGCCGACTGTGGCGGCCCCTGAGGGAGGGATTCGAACCCACGCGAGTGCCCGGAGCACCTTCTATTTAAACGGGTTGTTGAAGTCCCTCGATCCAAGAATGTGGTGCGTCGTCGTGAACGCAATGCCCCGTCCAGCAGCGCGCTCGCCAGCGATGCTAAACTTGGTCGATACAGGGTCAAATGCGACTCTGGAATTCCTCAAGAGAAATGAAGGGGCACAGCACCTTTTGCATCGGTGCAAACTCTTCTTGTGCAATTTCCGAGAGCCCGTCAGTCATTCGCTCAGGTGCCCTTCGTATCATGTCATGGATTTCGTTGCGGAAAGGCTCGTAGAAGTCTGAGACGTAAATGGCTGTGTAGGAGCTAACAGCGAGAAAGCAGGCGATTTCCTTGAATGATCCGACTTCCTTCGGACCAACTGTCGCGAGGACTTCCGCTGTGGTTGGTATGTCGTTGGAAAAAAAGGACTGATAGAAGTTTGCTTCGATTAACTGGCCGTTGACTGGACTGGCCAACGTAGTCTTAGCCCAGTTCTTGTCGAACAGCAGCGAACCTAGCAACCTGAACGGCTCAGGCGCTTTCGACTTGTAGACTGGATACTTCCATTGGAAAATTGGCGATCCGATTGAAACATTTTCGCCTTTCTTTGCCAGTTGCGACGTCGATTTTTCACCAGTATTGTCATAGGTATAGTTCGGAAACGCGTACCCCATACATGGAATACACAATACGCCTTCTGTCATATAAGTCCCCTTTCACTCCAACATGAAAGTGGACAGTTAAAGGTCGAGAGTTGAGTCAGTCTTTGTCGGGATCAAGCGGCAATCGCCTCTGAGACTGGAGCCATTCCTTGATGATGAAGCGGATCGTTTCGGGACGGGAAGCTTTGTCGAAATCAGCTTGGGCAGCGTCGATGGCGTCGAGGAGATCAGGCTGACAACGGACCACAACTTGAGTTCCCTTGCCGGTCGGCTTTGGTCCTGGTTTTTTTCTCATTGACCCGCTCATCTAACCGTGCTAGCACAATTGCAGGCCGAGGGGAAGTTGGAGCTTCCACCTCAGCCCTAACCGAAACCGATCTATGGAGCAGATCGATATGGCTGATACCGCCAATAGCACACCTACATCTGGAATCGACAGACGAAGCGCAATTGCTGGCTTGGCTTCTATCAGCTTAGCCGCACCCGCGCTGCCATCTGCCCAAGCTCTTGAACAAGAACATCCTGACGCTGCGCTGTTGATCCTGGCTGACCGGCTTGAAATGGCAAGCGCTCAAGCACGCGTGCTGATCATCAAGTCGCAGGAAGAGAAGACCCTTGATGCAGATCGCGCTTGGGAAAAGGCCGCTGATATTGAGCTTGAGATTGTTCACCAGATCGAAGGCATCCCAGCCAGAACGCTTCACGGACTACGGGTGAAAGCTAAGGCACTTCAATGGTGCTATGGCGATGACCCTGTTGAGTTTGGTGAGGGCCAAACCACTGACGTCCGGCTTGCCGCGCAGATCGTGCGGGCACTGCTAACCCTCTGACTGTTCCACAGTCTTTCCACAAGAGTTCACAGAAAAAAGCATACAAAACAATAAGTTGGCCTATTTGCGGCTCTCATCCTGGTGCGGAGCAATCATGCCATACAAGCACGAGAGAGTCATATAAATTGAAGTAATTCGCTCGTGCAGGGCGAAAACCCGGTGTCGCACCACCGGTCAGCGGGACGGAGAGACTGAGACTTTGGCGAGTACCTTTGCCTCTCCGCCCGCCACTCGCCAGCTAGGCGTGCGAGCCTAGCCGACAGAAGGTCATTACAAATGACAAAACACACTCAAGTGCAAGGTTTGGTAGCCAATTCGGTCAAATTCGGACAGGCTGTAGAGGTTCGCACTTTTCAATTCGACGGTGATTTTCTACCAACCTTTGAACACGAAGGTGAGCCATGGGTCGCTATGCGGCCTCTTGTTGATGCCCTTGGCATGTCGTGGGGCAGTCAGCGCGAACGGCTTCAATCGCAGGCCGGAAAATTCAACTGTACCGGTATCGGTACGGTTGGTGCAGATGGCAAGCAGCGTGCAATGCTCTCTATCCCTGCTGCTAAACTTCCGCTCTGGCTTGCCTCGATCAACCCAAACAAAATCAAAGACAAAGAACGCAAAGAGAAGGTCGAGCGCTACCAGGAGCAGTCAGCGATAGCCTTGCATGATTTCTGGACAAAGGGCGTTGCTGTCCATCCAGATGTCAAAGACGACTATGCTGGGCTTGTGACCGATGTCGATCCAAAGGTTATGCAGGCATTCGGTGGCGTCATGAAGGCGGTCGTAGGTAAGGCGTTGCACGAGGTTGTTCCCGCGCTCGTTGCTCAACAGATTGGCGAGCAAGAGTATGGCCTTGTTCGAGGTGTGACTGCCTATGAGGTCGGTAACATGGCTGGGGTTTCGGATCGCAAGGGCCTACGAGGCCTTGGCGGTTTTATCACTCATCGCCTTCGTCGCTACCACGCCAAGAAGGGTGTCACGGTCAAGATGAAGGACTTGTACGGCCCGGTTTCAGTGTACGTATACGACAAGCCAACTTCCAAGGAGTGGCTCGCTGATGGCGGTAAGGCCGAGATCATGGCTTACATTGAAGAGAAGCGAGGGCAGGGTAACTTGCGCCTCGTCGGCACCTAACCACAAGTTTAGACCTGCAATCTCCGTTCCTCTGCAAACGCAGGTCGTGGAAAGGGCTCCCTATTCCCAGGGGAGCCTTTTCTATTCCAAAGCCCGTTCGAGAAGCCCACAAGCTAGGGCGGGATTCCCGGCCTCTTCGCTCTCGGCGCTTCGCTTCAGCGTGTCAAACATGTCGGCTGCCGCGTAATCTGTGTAACCAGCATCGTCAAAGATGCTTTGTGCGGCATCGATTGCCAATTGATTGTCGTTTGTTGGACAAGCGGCTGCCATCGCCAACATGAACGCCGCACCACGAATTTCAACGTTGTTGTTGGTAGGCTGCTCACTTCTAAGGCCGGGCTCTTCGCTGAACTCTATCCTCTCACCTTCATCAGAAATCGCAACTCGCACACAGGTGGTCACAACCACATCGTCGGGGTCCAAATCCAGAAGTCTTTCGAAGGTGTTAAGGCCCCATCTGCCTGTTTGCTCGAATTGTTCACCCGGACCCAGAGTTAAGTCTCGGGTTACCGCGTAGCTGGCAATCCTGCCTCCCAGTACATCGGAAAATTGGACCGAGGCATCCAGCATCCGGATAGGCGTCGATCCTTCATATCGAGCCACAACCGTAAGCGTGTTGCTTCGCTCGTCAATCGGTTCAATCGACCATGACTCAACAACCAAGACATCAGTCGCGCACTGCTGTTGCGCCCAAGCTGGCGTTGCGAACAAAGCGAAAACGAAAAGGAGATAGCGCATGGCAACACTCGCAGCGTTAGGTTTACAGATCGAGACGGGTGACGTTGAGCGCGGCGAGCGCGCTTTGACCAAGCTAGATGTGGCTGCAAAGAAAGTCGAGGCAGCCAAGGATCGTCTCGCCGCCGCGTCGTCTCGCTATCAAGCCGTGCAGGCGCGCGAAAACGCCAGTGACTTTGCCCTACGCGCTGCCAAGGCTTCAGTGACAAGCGCTTCAGCGGCACTGTCAGCGGCGCAGCAACGCTCGACAACCCTGAACAACGCCGCCGCTTCAGCCGCTCTCGCAAATGCAAAGGCAAACAATGCTTTGGCTGTTGCGACGCGAGCGGCGGCCATCAACCAGCGGATGCTGTTTCCGCAGTTGCTTCAGATTGGCCAATCAGTCCCATTGGCTTTTCAGGCTCCGCTCGCCTTTATGCAACAATTTGCCTTCCAATCGGCTGATATTGCTCAGATTTATGCTGGGCGAGGTGGCGTCACCGCCGCCATTAGCGACAGTGCATCGATGGTTGGTCGTTTCGCAGCCCGTCTTGGTCCAATTGCTGTTGCCGCGGGCGTCGCTGCCTTGGCAATGCGTGGACTGCAGAATGACATCAACGCAGTGTCCGGTGCGTCAGTCGGGATGGGGCATCTAGCTACCGCTGCAGCGCATGAACTCGCAGCCTCGGTTATGACCGTTGCCGCACCTGCTGTTGATAGGCTCGGCTATGCCGTCAATCGCACAAGCGAGCTTGTTCTTGGCGGCATAGAGTTGATGGGCAACAGCATCATAAACTCGATGGTCTTTGCTTTCGATGCTGTCTTAGCTTATTGGAATCATTGGCCTTCTGAAATAGGGGCTCTGTTTGTTAGCGGGGTCAACAAGGCGATCGACGCTATCAATGGCTTGGTCCGCCAGGCCGTACAGGGGATCAATGGTTTTTCGCAGGCAGTGAACCAACATCTACCGGAGTTCCTGCAGTTCGGAAGCATCGGAACGCCAGGACGTATTGACGGGTTGGAAAATGACTTTGCCGGTGGCCAAGCCACCTTAGAAGCAGCTCTTGATACAGCCTACGCCAAGTTCCAAAACACGCCTTTCAGCGACTATCTCGACCGCGTAGGCCAAGAAGCCATAGAACTTGCCCGTGCTGCTGCTGAGGCGGGAGATGGTATCGGCGGCATCGGACGCGCTGCTACCCAAGCTGGCCAACCCATTGACCTGCTTGGTCAGTCCTTAAACGCTGCCAATGACAATATGCGGAACTGGTCTCAGATTGGCTCCAACGCTTTCAGTGGTTTCTTTGCAGCGGTTCGCAACGGAACTTCGGTAGCGGACGCTTTTGAGAGCATGTGGACGCGTGCGTTGGATAACGTGGCGTCTCGGTTTCTTGACTTGGCCTCCAATAACTTAGTGAACATGCTTCTCGGCTCTTTCGGTGGCGGCTTTGGTGGGCTTGGAGGATTTGGCGGATCGTCCGGTATCGGTCTTGGCCCCGGCACGTCGCTTCCAGTCTACCACTCTGGCACAAACTTTGTTCCAGAAACCGGCCCGGCAATCTTACAGCGTGGCGAGGCTGTTATTCCTGCCAATATGAACAGGCCTGGGGGTTTTGCGCCGTCCCAAGTGGAACTGATCGTTCGTGTTCAAAATGATGGCAACTTGGAAGCGTTTGTGCGCAACGCTGCATCGCAAGAGGCGGCGCCGGTCGCGGTCCGCGTTGTCAATGAAAAGAATGCCCAGTTTGCCCAAGAACAACGCCGCGTTCGCGGAACAGGGCGCGCCACATGACGCAGATCGTTGCGTGGCCTGGCCTCAACTTCTCAGAGTTGCTTGCGCACTATCAAGCACCGGAGTCCGCAATCAACACCAGCCTTGAAGGCAGGCCCTCTACGGTCGCCATCGTGCCAGGCTATTTCATGGCGACCTGCACCCTTCAGATCAGGAGCCAGGCACAGTTCCATGCCTATGAGGGGTTCCTGGCCGATATCGACGGGACATCCAACATCTTTTCCATGCCCGTCAAACGCAAGAGCGAAAGCCCAATTGAGGTTGCCGCAGGATACACATCCGTCACGGGAACGGAAGACTTCACGGACGGAACCGACTTCACCGATGGCACAACCTTCGAGCCAACACTTGCGCCGGCGTTTTTTGTGACGGATCAGGTTGCAGGGGCAACCAAGGCTGACATCATCATTCAGAATGGCGGCGTGATCACACGCGGCGCTCTGTTTCAAGCTTTCACGCTTCATCAGGTAACGCGTGCTCTGGATCGCGGAAACGGGCGATACACGGTCCATTTCCAGCCGCCTTTGCCGCGCGATCATCCATCAACACGGCCTCTCGATTTCGACAACCCACACATGTTCTGCCGCCTTATGACGTCGTCAGATGCGCGGATCGAGAACAGCAATTTGCGCTTCTACGCGACGGTCAATGCCACGTTCATTGAAGCTGAACCAAAAGCCATCGCTCAGGCATGGGGGGTCACGCTGTGACCTTCTCTGTCTGGTCTGATCTTGCCGCACATATTGCCCAAGGCAACAAGGTTAAGGTTGTCCATCTTTGCCAAGTTGATCTGAAGGAAGAGCCGTTCCGGTTCTGGGCAGGACGCTATCGACTAACAGCGTTTGGGCAGACGTGGGAACCGACAGGATCGGGCGATAAGTCGGCCATCGAGTTCACCAGCGTCTCAACCGACAATGAAGCCTATGCCCAAGGCTCACAGATCATCATCAGCCCACAGAACTACGAGTTCGCGAAGATCGTGCTGGGCGACTACGACGACCAGGCGCTCTACCGCCAGATCACGCGTTACATGGCGTTCATGGATGATGATTGGACGCCGCTTTTTGACCAGCTGATCGCGATCCAAGCAGGCATTCTCGACAAGCCATCTTTTAAGGAAACCCAGGAAGGCGTCCAGGTCACAATCCCGGTCGAGGGGGCGCTTGCCACCCAGCGACTGGCAAATCTTGGCTGGTACACTGATTACAATCACAAGCTCCAATACCCAACGGAATTGGGCCTTGAGTTCATGTCCCGCTTGTCGGGAACGGAAGTGGCATGGCCGATCTACGGCTAGAGGACCGGCTCTATGCCTACCTCCGAGACCTGCGCGCTGAAGCCAAGCCCTTCGACTACGGACAATTTGATTGCGGACGCTTCGTCTTCCGCTGGGTTGGGGAGTGCGGCGGACCGTCCATTGAGCCGCCTTATCAATCGGTCGAAGAGGCCGCCGACTACCTTGAAGACTTGGCACACAATCATATTGCCGAGATCGAGCGTGCTGGATGGACGCCAACCGATGAACCGATCTGCGGCGCGGTGGTGATGATCAATTTCCGGGGCTTCCCAATGTTTGGGATTATGGGGGCTGAAGGCTTGGCCATTTTTGTTGCTCACAACGGTTACCGTGAAGCGCGCGTGACCCCAGTCAAGGCTTGGAACCCATGCCCGCTGCTGCAGCTGCCTTAGTCCCGCTCTTTGTCTCTGGCGGGTCGCTGACCTTCCTCGGACAAGCGGCAGTCGGAATTGGTCTTTCACTCGCTTCTGCGGCTTTGCAAAGCGTTCTGTCGCCCAAGCGTCGTGCACAGTCGGGTGAAGCCAGCAAGTTTGAGGTTCGCAACACCGTCAACGCAACATCACAGCCTGAGTTTCGGGTCTATGGCCGCGACTTGGTTGGCGGGCAACTGTTCTTCTATGCGAACCTTGACGGAACTCTGCATGTCGGCGTCATCGTCGGGTCAGGTACTATAGACCGCTTTGAAGCTATTCGGCTTTACGGCCAGGAGGTGTTGCTGGACAGTTCTGGGTTCGTCACATCACCACCTTACACGGAAAGTGGGCGGCGACTTGTCCAGTTCGAGTTTCGCCAAGGCTTCTTGGATGATCCTGTTAGCGCAATACTGTTCAACGCCTTCGATGAATGGACAGCCGACCACAAGCTTTCTGGCTTGCCCTATTATGTAGGCGCCTTCACGCAATCATCGCAGTCCAATTTCCAGAAGATTTACCAAGGTCGCCAGCCCGATCCGCAGGCGATCATTCGGGGCGCAACCTGTTTCGATAATCGACAGGCGGGCCATGATTTCTTGGACGGCGACACGTGGGAATTCACACAAAACCCGGCAGTTGGCGCGCGCGACTACATCACATCTCTGCGCGGGCGAGGGCAGTCACGCGATCTTATCGACAATGAGGATTTCGATGGTGCGGCGGACTATTGCGATGCAACGCGCACAACGCTCAAAGGAGCTGGTCAGAAGGCTTTTACGTTTGGTGGGGAGTATCTGGTCAACGACCCGCCGCAAGACGTTCTGGCGACGATCCTCGGTACATTCGGCGGTGATCTTTATCTGAAACCCAACGGAAAATACGGCCTCCACTATGGCCCGATTACCGAAACACCCTTCGAGATCACCACGGATATGATCATTGAGCGGTTTATCGAGGACGGGGCGCCGATATTTGAAGCCTACAATGCCCTAGATGTGTTCTACACCTCGCCTGAGCATGAGTTTTCTAAGCAGCCCGCAGGCCGCGTTGAGCGCGCCGATCTTGTCGCCAAGCGTGGCAAGCAGGTCGTGCAAGAGTTTTACAATGACATGGTGCAAGACGCCGACCAAGCGCTGCGCTTGGCCTATAAGCGGCTCTATGACGACCAACCTGATTTCGTAGGAGAGGCAATCCTGAATCATCGGGGGCTTGGCGTCCTCTATGATGACAATCTTAGTCGGCGGCGCTTAGCAACGATACCGAACCGGATAAAAGACACGGTCGAGACCATTGAAATACTGTCCTATGACCTTGCCGCCGATCTATCCACCGTGCGGCTTCGGTTTCGGGCGCACCACCCAGAGAAACACACCTTTGTTCCAGCCAACGAAGGGTTTACACAACCAGAGGTTCCGCCGCTTCTGAGTCAGGGGCCAGGGTTCCCGCCATCCGCCAACAACCTAACTGGCATCTCAGTCGTTGTGGACAATGATCCCAATCCGGACGCCATCACAGTCGCGCTCATTTGGGATCAAGAAACAAACAATGTCGCCTCACAGATCGTGCAATGGCGTGAGGCCGGTCAACCGGAATGGAACACCGTTGGGAGCGTGGCTTCCGATCAATCGGTCGTTATCCTGGCTAATCCGGTCGGGATCGTTGCGGCTGACACAATGGAGTTCCGGGTTAACCGGTATTCATCCGATGGGTATCAGTCGGGGTTTGTGACTGAGTCTTTTGTCGTGGCTAATGCGACCATGGGCACGGCGGGTGTTCAATCGGTGAGTGGCACCGGACAAATCGAGGCCATCCAGTACACGATCCAACAGGCCGATGAGGCGACGGCTATCGCTGTTGAATTTCTGGTGTCGACCAGCGCGATCATATCGGATTGGTCAGGCGCAACGCGCGTCGAGGTCAGTCGCGGAGGTTTTGTTCGTGGAACGCTTGATGCCGCCCAAGGCTCAACCAACATTCATGCTCGTGTGGTTTATGTTGATGGAACGTTCAGCGTTGGGGCTTCAGCCAACGTGACCGTTGCCCCGGCACCCGTCACTGACACCGGATCAGCAGGTGATGGTGGCAACAATAGCGGTTCTGACAGCGACAATAACGCTGGCACAAATACCGTTGATAGCGGTTCGGTCGGATCGGGCAACGCCGGCAGCCTTTACTAAACTCGACTTTCAACATTGGAGCGTGGCATGACCACATTTCTCTCGCGCGCATTGGCCGCTTGGCCGATGGGTTCGGACGTGAACAAGGCACACATTCATCTGCTTGCTGAAGCACTGGACAGCAAGTTCACTGCCGCCGATCTGACTGCGGGCAAGAACCGCGTTTTTGCGACCACGCTCGCTGAACTGAATGCGACCACTGGCAACTCAGACGGTGATTTCGCGATCCTGCCCAAATCGGCAGGAGCTGATGCGGGTCTCTATACCTTTGCCAGTTCCACCTGGACCAAGCGCATCAATATCAACGATCTCTATCCGGGGGGCATGGTAAAGCTAACGGTCACTAACACTGAAACGAATGCTTTGGTTGCGAGTGCCAGCACTCCACTTCCAAGCGACCTGGCCGATGTCGCCTATCTGATCGACTTTAACGCCTCCAATGCTGCTGGCGCGATGACAATCGAGATTGATGGCACAGCCGCTATCCCGATCAAAACGGATCTCACTGGTGTTGATCCTGCTGCAGGAGCCGTCACGGCTGCTCGCCTTGGTTTTGCAGCTTATGATGGGATGAGCCTTCGGTTGTTTATGTCTGGTGATGCCGCCGCTGACCGCGCTGCTGCTGAACTCGCCAGAAACCAAGCGCAGACCTTTCGCAACGAAGCTGAGGCCATTGTTGGGTTTGATGGTTCAGCGGGAACGGTTAGCGTTTCGCCCGCAGTTGAGGGTGGCGGTACTGTTCAAGCTTCCCTGGAGGGGCTCGCGGCGCGAAGCACAGATCTTGATGTCCAGAAGAATGGCGTTTCAGTCGCTAGCCAACCGGCGCTTGATTTTGTCGGCAACGGGTTTGGTGTCTCTGATGATCCTAGCAACGGTCGCGTTCGCGTCGAGCTTTTTCAACAATTTCTAACACCGCAACAGTTTGGCGCGGTGGCCGATGGCACAACTGATGACTCAGCAGCTTTCTTGTTGATGGCGACAGCCTACCGGGATGTAGGCGGCAAAATCGTCATTCCTCCCGGCCATTACGTTTTGAACCTAACGCAAGGTATCGACCTTCGACGGACGATCCCGCAACCAATCGGCATTTCTTACGAAGTCGATGCAACAGGGGCGTTTCTAGATTTTCGCGGTTCAACGATGACCAGTGGCGGCACGATAAGCATCGGCGCAACGGCACAGGCCAATATGAATGAGATTTCATCAAACGTGTGGCGAGGTGGCGTCATTGTTGGCCCTGTCACCGAGACAATTGAAGATGCCAATACCTACGCCACCGAAACGACAGGGCTTAACGTTGAGTGGATGTATGGTGGCCATGTTTCGGACGTGAACATTGCGAACTTCCACAAAGGGTTGAGAACCGCTGAGTCTTGGCACTTCAAAGCCACTCAGGTGCATGCCATGAAATGCAACACAGGTATTCTGTTGCAAAACAACATGACGGTTGGTCACTGGTCTGCCATCACCTCGAAAAACAATCGGTTTGGACTGGTTGCGCACGGTTACACGTTGGGTGGGAATATCTACGGACAGACATTCACCAGCCTTAATCTAGAGGGAAACAAAGTGGGATGCGTGCTTGACCCACGCAACGGCTACGTCAGAGGCATCACTTTTGACGGCCCTTATTTGGAGGCAATCACCTACGATGGATTCCGGGTTGGCAAGCTTTGGGAAGACAAGAATGCCGCCGACCAAGGCGGCAACCGCTCCGGTCGTTCAGAACAGTTGATTTGGCGAAACGGCATATGGGATGGCGCTTGGGACACATCCAACAAGCGGGCAATTCGGTTTAATGACGGCGGGGGAGATGGCCGACCTTCCCGCATCTTGATTGACAACCTTCCCAGCAGTGCCAATTCCAGCATCAACTTATCTGCTGCCTCACAGACGGATGTACGGCCCTAAACAACACGCTCACCGGAAGACACTTCGGTAGGATACTTGAACGCGAAACCAGCACGCCTCTCAGGCGGGTTTTTTGTGGGTGAGAAAGCTTAGACGGGCGCTTGAGAGCGGCGAGTCTAGGTCGATTTGTCTGGATTTGACTGGGTGGTTTGACTTTCAGCTCGATGGTCCGCGGCTGCGAGGGTATTTGGCAGTGGCTGATCAAAGTCGTCGTACAACGCATGGCTCTTCGACAACCGATATTGGCCGCATGTCCCGCCGAAGGCTCGTGCTGCCCTGGCAAGGTTTCCGAAGGGCGTAGGGCCTGCCACAGTCGCTATGTTAGCTATTTGTTGAAAAACTATGGCTTGCCCATCGGCTAGCCCAGGATCAATAAAACCTTGCTCTAAGCGTCATCTTGGCCATGTGAGTTCAAACATACCGTGTTATTGCGTTTGAGAAACGCGTCATTTCAACCGCCACTCTTTGTGGAACATCAGAGATATTAATAGGCGTGCAGTTCTTGTTATATTGATTGTCAGCGCTATTGAATTCACAACGAATAACAACATTTGGATCTGATGTCGGAAAGTACCAGTATTTCGGATATTGTGCGGACATGGTTTCCTCCTAGATTTTAATTGACTTCCCGTATTTCCGATCCAATCTGAGCAGCGAGAAATGCATCTGCTGCCGATCCAGAAAGAGCCGCCTGCCTAGGGTCTGGTGCTCCAAAAGTCATTATGACCGAGTGGGAGCTGGTTCGCCCTGCGCTCGTCGATAGCGTAATCGCATTCACTGTAGACGAAATCGAAGGGAAGTTAGCGTTGACGGCCGCACCGTAGGTGGCAACAAAATCAATTCGTTGCGTCAGTGCATTTGTTGTACGACTAACCGGGATTGCGCCGGTTCCTGCAGCAAGCGTTTGCGCCAGTAACCATTCACCGATCTTTAAGTCACTACGGATCAGTCGCGAACCGTTAGGAAGGCTCGCTATTGTGTCTTCTGTGCAAATTCCTAACTGGTAGAGATCGGCGACCAAGTAGTAGTAGTTCAATGCCAAACGGCGGGTTGCTTTAGCGGTCAGAGGAGCACTTCCGCCGAGAATTACATTTGGTGTTGGATCGGTGACTGTGGGTAAACGAATTCCCACACCCGGCGTAGCACCCGAGTTTTCAACCATGGTCAGTGTTAGGGCCAATTGGACTCCCCAACCATCAATCCACGGAGCAGACCGAATGCCCTGATTGAGAGCCGCAACCCTTATGTCGGCATCAATCACTTCCACTACTGCGCGACGAAGCTCACACTCGATACTTTGCGTAATTCCGCGAACTAGCTCAATTCCATCAGTGGGAGAATAGGAAAGTGGCCTGATATTGGGAACGTACGTGCCACATCCACACAGCGCTAATGCACACGCTAGGGAAAGAATTTTTCTCACAGTACAGCCCCCAAGTAATGTGTTTTGACAGACGTTTACATGAAAACATCCATTTTTTATATTTTCAACTAATTATTGATGTTGGACGTTTAGATCCATATCACACAATATTCAGCGAAATCCGTACAGCAAATAACATTCTTGATCGTATTGAGTTTTCTCGGATTCCAACTGTTCCATTGTAACTGGAATCCCGCAAAGAGCCGCCAAGAAATATAACTCTTTAGGAGCGTCTATCTCCGGCAGATTAACCGGGTTTTCTGCTTGTGACGAAGCGTTGGTCGCTCGAGTGATCTCTGTCGGTCAACTATGTGCGCCATCAAAGGTCGATCCAAGCAACCAGCAACGAGCAACGAGCGTTTTACAGGGAACGGTAGATCATTGCTGCCGTTGGTTTCCCTTTCGGCACCGGCGTCTGACCGTTCTGGCAGCGCTAAAGGCTGCAAAACACTTGATGAAACTCGCTGGAACGAATGAGTACTCCACCCCTGCCAACCCGCCCTCTGAGGCGGGTTTTTTATTGGGTGCAGTGCAACGATCTCACCTGAAAGGAAGTACGATGGACGTTCGATTGATGCGGCTGTCACCGCAGGGACTCGACTTGATCAAGAAGCATGAGGGTTTTCGACCCTATGCCTATGACGATTTCGCACCAAATCGCCCTGCGCGTCGGCCTATTCAAGGCACACTCACGATTGGGTATGGGGAAACCCTGGGCGTCCGTATGGGCGATACGATCACTGAAGAGGCCGCGTCAGAGCGTCTCAATAATCGACTGCGCAGAGACTTCGAACCCGCGATCCATCGTTTAGTGAGGGTCCCGCTCACGCAGTACCAATACGATGCGCTCGTTTGCTTTGTTTACAACATTGGCGAGGGTGCGCTGGCGGATTCAACTCTGCTTCGACGTCTGAATCAGGGTCGTTATGACGACGTGCCCGCGCAGTTGATGCGGTGGACCAAGAGCAAGGGTCGCGAGCTTCGTGGCTTGGTGCGCCGACGGCGTGATGAGGCCGAACTGTGGCGGGGTCTCGTTGAGGCGCCGCCAGTGGAAACCGTGCCTATCCCAATGCCTGCCGATCCACCAGCTGATGGAACCCCCGCATCCCGCTCAACAACTGTTGGTGCAGCAACGGTCACGGGTGCAGCAACGACCGTGGCCACGGTCACGCAGGTCGCGCGTGAGACCACCGAGAACGGAGTCGGTATCATGACTGCTCTTGGCGATCTTTGGCCTCTGGCCGTGGCGGCGATTGTGGTTGCTGGTTGTGCCGCCTGGATCATCAGGGAGCGACGTCGTCACGCCCGTGAAGACGGGGTTTGACGATGACAGACACCCTGAAGCTAGTGGCTCTAGCAGCCGCTGTCCTAGCCCCGGTTGGGGCTTTTTTGTTGGGCGATCATCGTGGCTATGAGCGTGCCGAGTTGGAAACTGAAGCCCGCCTCACAGCGGCAACAATCGAAGCATCAGAGGAGATCACAGATGCAGCAGAGCGCGCTCGCTTTCTCCGTCGCCAGTGTATTGCTGGTGGCGGGGTGTATGTCTTCGGGCCAAGCGGTGGATGCGAGTCAGGCAGTGCAGACTAGCACGGCCCGCTCAGTGGTAGGCACATCGCTGATCGGTGCGCGCGGCGCCACTCCGCGTGATCAGGATAAAATTGATGACACTGCTGCTGGCCTGTGTGGCGCTCAGGTGTGGACTCAATCTGAGTGTATCCGCCACCAAGAGCAGGCGGTGCCATGACGGAGATAACTGATCGCCAGAAGGAGATTCTTGAGCTCCTTGAGAAGGAAGGCTTGGCCGATCCTGAACGAATGCACGTGCTTGGCGAGATGGTGAAAGGCGCTGCCGCCTGGAACACCTTGCGCAAGTGGACGGTTCAATGGGGGGCCGCGCTGATTACACTGGCTGGTGTGGTCGGCGTAATCGGCTCTTTTCGGGGCTGGTGGGGCGGAGGTGGCTCGCAATGAGGACGCGTCATCACATCTGGGTTCCGTGGATTGCATGTGCGATCTGCGTGCTGATCGTCTTGTGGAAGGGCGAGGATATACTCGCGGCTCTGTTCTAGACCACAACATCTAGCGGCTTGACCTGCTCCTCTTTGTTCCTGTTATGTTCTCATCATGTATATGATCGAGATCATGCGGGAATGGCAGAGCCTCTACGAAGGACAGTTTGTTCTTCACATCCCGTTTGGCGATTGCAAAACATACCCATTCTCTGACGCGCCCAATCCATCAGAGCGCAAGGGGCGTCCTGCTGGTAGGGACGTCTATCAGGTGGTGCGACGCGACCGTGAAGCCGAAGCGGGCATGCGATTGATCGACAAGCAGACCATGCGTGTGATCCCGAAGCATGAGGAAGCCGGTTGGCGCAATGACCCCAACCGCAACATTCATCCCTACAGGCCGGATTCGAACAACCCTCACTATATACGGCCATCTCTCAGAGACGTTCGGATCAAGGGCCGGAAGATCAACAGCGAGTGGGGTGAGATCCTGGTTCTGGTCGATGGCAATCCGATTGCCATCTTCCCACATTCAACCAATCCAGATGAATGGGATGGGCGCATCACCTCAAAGGTTGATGCTCTAGAGTCCGCTCGTGCTGTCGCGAAGGCCGAACGTGATAAGCCGCGAGAGACAGGAGAAGTTGATCATCTCCAAGGACCACGCGCATTCCATGACGATCTGAAAGAGCGCGAGTTTCGCAGGTTCAAAAGCCAGACTGATGAGCTTTTAAACAAGCGGGGGATCAGAACCACAGGCTCGTCTATTTGTGGTACCGATGACACCTCCAAGGAGCCTGAGGCCAAATGAGACGGGGTCGAAAGAAGCGATCAGAACTAATGCCATCGGAGCGTGACCAAATAGCACAAGAGGCAGTCAAGTCTGGTGAGCGGCTCACCTCAATTGCTGAAAAGCTGGATTGGGGTTGTGAGGATCGCAAACAGCTTGAGCGCAAAGCTCAGTCCGACCGCACCTTCAGCAACATTCTCAAAAGCCTCAACAATCGACGAGCCTGATCGTCTACTAATGGTCCTGATGATGGATCGGCGTAGCCAGGAAATTTGTTAGTGAGTATTGGGGCGAACTGGAGGAATCGGACCCTTCTAGGTCATCAAGTTCCAACTGGTATTGCCCGACAATCTTGCCATCTTGTATGTGCAGAACGACTCGGCAGGACGGTTCAAAAGCGCCATCACTGACCCTTCCCACCAGCCAGACTTCTTCGACGTGTTGCTCGAATTCCTGACAAGGGCGAGGATTGACCGGCCAAGTCCAATCCCTTTGGCTTTCGAGAACGCGATGTGCCGTCATGTTGGGTAAGTACCATCAGTAGCTTTACTCAACCGTAGATAGAGCGCTTCTTGAAAGTCAACTGGCGCGGGGCTTCTTCCTCTGACGCTCTACCTGACGGTCCCTCCAGCGCCGATAAATAACCGCAGCGATCAGCCCGATATTGATGACGAAGGTCGCCACAATAACGATGGCGCTGATCAGCTCACCCACACCAGTTCGCCTGATAGCCAGGCGTCCATTCGACCGCCAACCCCTCGTCGATCAGGATTTGGCCCGCTGTCCTCCCATCAGGCAGCCTTAGCGTCACCAGTGGGCGCTCGAAACGATCGATCTCCCCACTATCTTCAATGACCATGCCAGGCGTTTCTAAGAGTTGAGCGAGTCTTCGACTGGCTTGAACGCCGCGCTCGTGTTCCACAGGGCAATCGGCTCTGTGCCCGACCTCTGGTGCATCGACGCCCAAAACATATGGAGCACCATCCCCCAGGATGCGCATGCGCTGGCCATCGCAGCGGATAGTGTCGCCGTCTATAGCGGCGAGAGAGGCGCAAAGGATGAGTTCGATCAATTCTCTGTTTCCAGAACAAAGCCAACAAAGATCGAGTATGACATCGAGATATTGGCAAGTATACTTTCATTCGACAAAATATTAAGACTTTTCAAAGATTCGCCTGAAATCTTTGCCAGTCTACGGGACGACAGAGTTGGAAATTGATCCGGAGGCACAGCGTGCCCTTATTGACGCGGTGATATCATATGGCCCATGGTTCCTGGCCTTCGTTGCTTTTTTATGGCTGGGACTACCCCATATAGCACCTATCATCACCGCTGCTGGCGGGATTTGGAACGAACGAACCAAGATAAAGCAGTCTCACTCGCGAGCTATGAAAAAGATTGAGAACCAGATGCAGGACAAAGGAGGCAAGAAATGACTGATTGGATTTTGTTTCTCGTTGTTCCGCTGTCTGTGGTCGTGGTTTCTTTCGCCCTTAAGCACGTCCGTCACTGGCTAGAACGGGTACACGCCCGAACGGAAATGCAAAACGAGCTTATTGAGCAGTTCCAGGATCACGTCGCTCGTTTTATGCGGATTACTGACCCGGACAAACATGCTGAGTTGCGTGAAATTCTGCAATCGTCGGGCTACGCCATGATGAGCGATAGCTTCGTTCAGTCATTTATCCTTTTCCATAAGCGTCTGAAAGAAGCTAATCTTGACTCGATGGGTGCCGAGCGGAAGCGGGCCATTGAGGTGATGGGCAGTCTTGAGCCGGAGGCTAGGAAAGCGTTCGCCGAAGCGATAGGAACCGCTCTGGTGCTATCATCGTATCGGGCCGTTTTTATGGGCACAATCTATCGGTCGATGCTGTATTGGATCGTGAATGGCGAGGATAAGAGCGTCAAGGAGCCGGAGCAAATCGTGTACCGGTATCGGCTAACACACACGACTCCAAACAGATCAAAGCAAACAGTTTCCTGTTAGCTCCTTCCTTCTCCCTCCCCAGTGACAGTGGTGTTGGGGTTGGGCAGATCAGGTGGCTCGACCTTGGGGCCGATCTTATCCAACGTGACAGGCGAATCTCTTGCAAAGGCCCACCAGCAACCGTGGGCGCATTGCACTACCTGTAGCTCACCATCGACGATTGCCCACCAGAACCCGTCCATTTCGGTTACACTGGGCCTGGAAAGGGCTTCGAGGCGACCCTCGATCTGCGCACACCGTAATTCAAGATCGCGAAGGCGCCGGTTGTGATTGTCGGATAGAAGTTCGACCTCGCCCATCACCCAATCCCTCCCATTTGAAAGGGTGGGAGGGGGCGGTCTGCGTTATACACCCAGCCGAAAGAGTTCAATGATTTCAATGTGAGGATTTGGGGCATTATACATCTACCCCGCTGATTTCACTGGATACTAGCCGGTCTCCAAAACCGTAGGTCGCGGGTTCGAACCCTGCTGCCCCTGCCATTTTCATCAACGCTTTTAGAGTAGCTATCGAAAGCTCAAATTGGGCAAGAAGCTTGCAATACCAATTTCGAAAGGCACTTCCGCTCAGTCTCCACTAAGCTCCATCCCACCGCCATCTATGTACGCTAGAAGCTCGCAACGTTTGAGTAACGGACATGGTTGGTGACTAGCCTGGCGCGTGGCACTACCTGTGAGAAGCTGGAAATCCTCCGCAAGGCCCAATGCCATCTACCTTGAAGAGACTGACGATGCCGGCCTCTACGAGCCCATCTGGCAGGCGTTCGCTGTGTTGCCCCCGATGCAAAACGTCGGCCTGATAGCCGATGGCCGCCCATATGATTTTGCACTGGTTCCACGTCGGCCGATGGCATGATCACAGACTTTTGTCACTTTGACACGCGGTTCTTGGCGAACGCCGCCATCCGCATTGTCAACGAGGTAAAGGGCACGAACCGTGTGATCGATAACGTGACCAAAATCCTCCCAGCGCCATCGAGTGAGAGTCGTGGCGTTCCAGTAAGGTTGAATTGGAAAAATTTACTTCCGTCTTAGTCCTGTAGGGCAAGAAGGACTGGGCTCGCGCTTTTTCTGGTTCCTCTCTAACGAGTCCAAAAAACCGTTGGAAGCCAAAGGCCGGGAGTAACATAAGGCGCAAAAACCCCGTTCGTTTGAAAACAAAAAATCCTTTCATTCATGGCAACTCTGGTGAAGAATTTCTAACAACTTACCCGTCCCCCAACTGGGGGATGCGCAAATTCCTTTACGTAAACAAGAGTATTTGCAGTGTTTTTTGATACACCGTACGTCTTCTAATCTGTTTGGTATTTTCGTGGGGGTTCTGGCCTAAAAACTGTGCAGCTAAGATGATTTGGCCAATCGATTTATGGGGCAAAATTGGGACGATATCATCGACAAGTGCTACCTGGCAGCGCTTGATGACACGGTTTGGCACGAGCTGGTGCTTGATACGGCGAAGCTCTTTGATAGCAGTGTCGCTGGAATTGAACTGAACTCAGCTCAAAATCCTGTGAATCGCAACACGGCGGCGCACACGAATTTTGATCTACACTGCCTTCAAAAGTACTTCGAAGAATTCAACTCGCCCAAGAACAACATCGGTGTTCGCGCTGTTATGCGCGCTACGCCAGGTCAGGCCTTCCGCATCTCGGATTTCATGAGTGCGGATATCTTCGCGACCGAACCGTCGACCCGCGCAATTCTACATCCGCAGAAAATCGATCGCGGGTTGATGGTTAGTTTGTGCCGACCTGGCTGTGATTTTGCCTGGTTCAACCTCTATCGGAATGCAAATGACGGAGATGACGATTTTGGAAAAGAGCATGTGCGCCGCTTCACGGATCTTGCATCTCACATTCTGCGCAGTGCCAGGCTTTCAGATCGATTGCAAATGCCGCAACGGAAGGTCAATGACTTAATGGATGATGGGGTGAACAGCCACTATTCCGACGGCTTGGTTTCTATGTCCAGAGCCGGGCATGTTGTGACGTTGGACAAAAATGCGCAACGGATATTGGACGCCGACCTTGGGCTTCGGGTTGCCAGTGGCAAATTGAGGTCGACCAGCAAGACTGCCTCGTCGGATGACGATGCCTTAAAAGCTTTTCTCAGCAAAAGCATTGATCAGACAGAGCCCTTTGTGCTGCAGCCACGGAACGGACTGCTGCTCATGTTGCATCGCTATTTGGCACCGCATGCTGAAACATTCGCGCATGAGAGCGCGACCACGGTCTTGCGAATCGCGGTGGTCAATTTGCGCGCATCGATTGACAGTTCGGTCGTTGGTCTGGCGTTCGATTTGACGCCAGCGGAACAATCCGTTGTATCAGCCCTTACGGTCACTCCAAGCGCATCGTCCGCAGCTCGAAAACTTGGCCTCTCCAGGGAAACGGTAAAAACACATCTGCGCAGCATCTACGGGAAAACCGGAATAACGTCGCTAACGCAGCTTATGTTGCTTATTGGCCAACTTGTTAATCGATAATCCATGCTTCACCCATGTGGGGGATGCATCTGTTCGAACTGTCTAACAGAAGGGAACAGTGGGGCGCAGGTTCGCGCTAATATAACTTCGACTGAGTTGATCAGTTCTTGCCAAGTAGCCCTTACGGAATCTTGGTGAAGAGCGACTGGGGCAAAATAATGTTGTTGCGTTCTGCGATATCCGCCGGCTGTCTTTTGTTAGGCACACTCTCTGCTCATGCGTTGTCGCTCAACGACGCCGTGAGAATTGCCGTAGATACCAGCCCAGAAGTGCTGGAAGCCAAGGCTAACCAGCGTGCTGTTAGCGCCGAGCTTGACCAGGCTCGTTCGCTGTACATGCCGACCCTTGATCTGGAAGCTTTCATTGGACCCCAGTACGTTGATAGACCCAATGGTTTGAGCGCTGCCAACAACGCAGAATGGCGAGCCAGCCGCCAACTGAGCGCTATCGCGAGCTGGACATTATTCGATGGCTTTTTTCGAGCAAACGAAAGTTTCCGACAGGCAACACGTTTGCAAGGGGCTGGGTATCGTGCGCTCGAAGCCGCTGAGATCGTAGCCGTTGATACGGTTGAAGCTTATGTCGATGTGCTCCGACATCGGCGGGTTTTAGGTGCCGCTGACAACAATATCGACCAACATCGTTTTATCGTTGGTCGCGCTGACGAGCAGTTTGATGGAGGCGCTGCAACGCAGGGTGAGGTAGAAATTGCTCGGCAACGTCTGGCAGCCTCAAGGGCAATTCGTGCTGAAGTTGCTCGTGCTCTTGGCGAGGTGGAAGCGCGCTTCCTTCGCTTGGTCGGTGAAAACCCTCGCCACCTTCACGCGGTCAGCCTGCCTGCAGGAACCCCACGTTCGGTTGAAGAAGCCATTGAACTGGCGAGGACAGGGCACCCAACTCTTGATGCTGCCGCGCTCGAAGTCGAAGCTCAAGAAGCTGTTGCCGAGCAACAGCTTTCATCGATTTACCCGCAGATTGCGGTGGAAGGTAGCACCTCGTACGGCTACGATGTTGGCGGTACGCCTGGCGAGAACATTGACGCATCTCTACGACTGGTTATGCGTTGGCGTTTGTTTGATGGCGGACTGCGCACGGCACAGCACCGAGAGCAAGTGGAGCGTGTCGGGGAGGCTGAAATCCGTCTTGATCGGTTTCGGCGGGATATTGACGAAGGTGTTCGTCGGGCTTGGGTTGGCGTCACAACGAATGATGTGCGGCTTCATGCACTCCGTGACCAGCTGAGCCAATCGGAACGCGTATTATCATCGTACTATGAAGAGTACGATGCTGGTTTGCGCACCTTGCTCGATCTTTTAGACGCACAGAATGCTCGCTTTAACGCCGAGTTTGAAGTGGCCAGTGCGGAAGCAATCGCTGTCTTTGCTCGATATCAACTAATTGGGTCTACAGGACATTTGTTGGACCATTTTGGTCTACGTGACATTGTACCGGAGCCAGAGTTGCGTGCAGAAGACCTACGCCTCCACAGAACAGCAAATGGGCTCTTCGAGCCGCTCCGCCGATAAGGCAGCTTCAGATCTAAAGAACGACAACAAACACGCGGATTTGAAAAAATCGGCGGAGGCGACTGGCGTCACAGATGGCACGCAGCGTCCTGATAGTATCGAAAATCTCGGTCCGGCGCTTGCTTATTGCGCAAAAAAGCTGGGCGCCTCGCATCAATCCTCTCGAATAGATGACAGTATCCCACTTGATGATGGGCACCTCGGTCTTGACCTATTCCCTGAAGCTGCCCGCAAGTTTGGCCTAAAAACACAATTCTCCAAAAAGCCTCTAACACTTGCTTCGCCACTGGCTCCTCCACTCATAGCTATCCTTCGTGAAGGAAAGGCAATTGTCGTCGAGGCTTTGGATTTTGCCAAAGACACCGCAAGTATTGTTGTTTTCTCCGCAGATACAATGGTCGAGCGGCAGGTTAGTCTGCGTAAGCTTAGTCGCAACCTCAAGCCAGCGCTGATTTATCTCGCCAAGACTGATCATTCGGCTGAACTGACTGTCGACGACATTGGTCGCAATAAAAACCATTGGTTCTGGTCTGCGGCGAGGCGCTTTAAGAACAGTTATGCGCAAGTTGTTGTCGCCGGTTTTCTCGTGAACATGCTAGCGCTAGCCAGTCCCCTGTTCGTGATGAATGTCTACGACCGTGTGATACCCAACCTTACAATACCAACGCTTTGGGCACTGGCGTCAGGAGTGGTCTTGGCGCTTGTTTTTGACTTCGTTTTGAAAACGATGAGATCACGTGTCGTTGATGAAACGGGGCGACGCATCGATATGGCGGTCTCTGGCCGAGTGTTTGATCATCTGCTTGAGGCCAAAGCGGAGTCGCGCCCCCAATCCACTGGCGTGTTAGCCAGCTATATCCGCGATTTCGACAATGTGCGTGATGTCCTCACATCATCAACGGTGATCGCGATAACTGATGCTGTTTTCATAGCAATCTTCCTTTTGGTTTTGTACTGGATTGTCGGCATTTTGGTGATTGTGCCCATAGTGGCAGCCCTAACGGTGATACTCGTAACCCTTTGGGTGCAAGTGCCCATGAACCGGGCGATGAAAGATGCTCAATCCGACTCAGCTCGCCGCCATGGCATCTTGATCGAGACACTCTTGTCGCTTGATATGGTCAAGCGCATTGGCGGTGCAGCACATCTGCGACGTCGCTTCGATCACTCAGTGGCTGAAGCCAGCCGGTCGGCAACGACAACCCGCTTTTGGTCCAACTTCAACACAACCGTTGTTCAAAGCGCGTCTCAAGCTGTGTCGGTTGTGTTGATCGTGTGGGGTGTCTTTCTGGTGATTGAGGGTCAAATATCGGTTGGTGCGTTGATCGCTGCCAACATTCTCTCAGGTCGAGTTCTTGCCCCGCTGGCATCGATCTCTGGAACGCTGGCTCGCGTGCAACAGGCCATGCACTCTTACCGTTCTGTGGACCGACTGATGGGACTTCCAAATGAATGGACGGATGCAACACCGACGCGTCCACTTCGGCAGCCAAGTCTTGTTTTCGAGAACGTAACGTACACCTATCCCGACCAACAGGCTCCTGCATTGTCGGATTTGTCGTTTCAAATGAATGCAGGGGACCGGTTTGGTGTCATCGGCCGAATTGGATCGGGGAAGTCGACAATTGGAAAACTGCTCAGCGGTTTGGCCACACCCTCAGCGGGGCGCGTGTTGATCGATGGGGTCGATATCAAACAGGTATCACCGGTGGAACTGCGCCGGTTTGTAGGTGTGGTGCCCCAAGAACCAGAACTCATTTCTGGGTCCCTGCTTGACAACATAACCATGGGTGAACCGATGGCGAGTGCCGAAGACATCGACTATGCGGTTGTCTTGGCCGGGCTTGAAGAGTTGGCACGCGACCATCCACTCGGACTTTCAATGCCGATAAGCGAGCGCGGTCGAAACCTTTCCGGCGGACAGCGGCACAGCGTTGCCTTAGCGCAATCCCTCATTCGCAGGCCAAGGCTCTTGTTTCTGGATGAACCAACCGCGGCATTGGACACAGGTGCTGAAAACAAGCTCCTGAAAAACCTCGCTCATCTGTCAGCTTCCGAGGGTGTTTCTATAGTGCTGGCCACACACCGACATAGTACTTTGGCCATTGTTGATCGCCTGCTGGTTATCGAAGCCGGACGCCTGCTTGCACTGGGCCCCAAACAAAAGGTTCTTCAGGCCCTGCAAGACCAAGCCGGAGCAAATGAAACCATGGCTCGTGCCGCCGAACTGGCTGGAGGCAGCTAGTGGCTCAGGGGGTCGACGAACAGTTTGCCAACGACATCCGTGCCGCGCTTGATCAAGGTGGCAGGACCAACCTCCTACCCGCCCTTGTGGTCGTCGCGGCGATGATCGGTGGGTTTATCGTATGGGCGCAATGGGCGACCCTGGAGGAGGTGACCACTGGACTTGGGCGCATTGTTCCGACCAGCCAAATGCAACTCATTCAGCCCTTTGAAGCTGGAGTTGTCGTGCAGATCAACGCAGCTGAGGGCGACATCGTCGATGCGGGCCAAGTGCTTCTGCGTCTGGATGATACAGATGCGCGTTCGGCATTGGGCGAATTGCAACAGCGCCAATTGGTGCTGGAAGCAAAGCGTGCCCGGTTGCAAGCGGAAGCACAGGGCGATCAACCTGTCTTTTCGCCAGAAACGCCTATGGACATTCTTTTGGGTGAACAACAACTCTACAACGCTCGGCAGCTTGCGTTGGCGCAGGAACGGGCGGTCATTGATGAGCAACTGGCGCAGCGCAATCTAGAGCGTACCGAGCTTGAACTGCGCATTGAAGAGACGGCTGTCGCAATCGAGTTGCTCGATCGCGAGGTCGAGCTGGCGCGCCGTTTGTTTGACCGACGGGCGATTCCTGAAATCGATTTCCTCCAAAGGGAGCGTGCCGCTCTTGCTGAGCAACAAGAGTTGTCTGTGCTTCGTGCTCAACTGCCACGCACGGCTGCCGCTATCGCAGAGGCTGAGGCGCAGCTTGCTAATCTGGACGCGCAATTCGCCTCTCAGGCTCGCGGTGAGCTAGCCCAGGCGATTGGCGATGTGGCTGTGATCCGGCAGTCCATCTTGTCGGCCCAACAACGCCTTGAGCGGACCACTCTTTCTTCCCCAGTTAGGGGCGTTGTGAACGCGCTACCAGTTACCACAATTGGTGCGGTCATCAGGCCGGGCGAAAACGTTGTTGAGATCGTCCCGCTCGACGAACAGCTTTTTGTTGAAGCCGAAATTCGGCCTCAAGACATAGCCTTTATCAGTGCCGGTCAAGACGTTTCGGTCAAAGTGACGGCCTATGACTACACTGTCTATGGCGACCTGCCTGGCGTCGTGCGGCGGATAAGTGCTGACACGTTTGAGGATGAGCAAGGCGAGAGTTTCTATCGCGTTACTGTGGAAATTGAAGACAATTCTATAGGTTCTGAAACTGATCCTTTACCACTAATACCAGGAATGGTCGTAACGGCCGATGTATTAACCGGCCAGAAGACAGTCATGCAGTATCTTCTCAATCCTATCACACGGGCGCGGAACGAAGCGCTGCGCGAACGCTAAGTGCCCAACAAGAGGTTGGCGGCGCGCATTTGAGGGTTTTGCTCTCGTCCGTAAAACAGGTTGAGGCATACCATGACAACGATCCGTCTTTGGCGGGCGACCGGACGCGTGCGTTCCGGCGCGACGCTATCCTTTTGCCTTGCGTTGGCTATCAGCGCTTTGGTTGCTCCTCTTTCAGTAACAGGCGCGAGTGCGCAGGCTATTGCCGCAGCGCCCCTGGTTGTGAACCAAGCCATTCGCCCAGTTGCTTTGTCGAATGGGTTTGTGAACATCCGTGATCGGCTGTCCGTTATGCGGGCGGCGCGGGGTGGCGCAGATGCTCAGCGGGTTGCCTACAGTGCATCAGCTGACGGCCTTGCGCCTCGTGATGTACGTGCTCGCTGGGAAGCAAGTTTGAACGCGCGCCTTGCCCGCTTAGAACGCGCCATCGCTCGTGAAGAGCGATCCGAGTCTCGCGCCTGGCGCGCTGCTGTCGAGCGCGTACGCCGCGCTGAGGACCCCATTCGCGAGGCCCAGCGATTGGTGCATCATAACGTGCGTTTCCGCTGGGATCGGCCGGGTCGCGACCATTGGCAAACGCCATTGGCGACACTGAGCCGCGGGGCAGGGGACTGTGAAGACCATGCGATTTTGAAGCGTGCGCTGTTGCTCGAAGCAGGTGTTGACGCTGAGGACGTATCGCTGCTCTTCCTGCGGACCGCAAGCGGCACCGGCCATGTGATCGTTCAGGTCGATACTGCATCAGGCACCCGCATCATGGACAACCGCACCACTGCCCAGCGCATCGGGAGACTGCTGCCTGGCGACCAGGTTCTTGCCGAGCACCGCACGTTGGATAGCCGGGTTATCGCTGGAATTTGAACCGGAAATAAAAAGGGCACCCCAATTGGGGCGCCCATCCGGTTCTGCATCGATCTGATCAAGCGGTTGCCGCGATACTGATCTCCACAGCCGTTGTATCGGCATTGTCGATGATCGTCACATTACCCGTGGTGACCGCAGTCGTTCCATCAGAAAACAGGTTGGCTGCATCTTCAAACGTTTCAGCGCCACCCTGCCCATCACGGTCCACCTTAAGAACACCGCCTTCGACCTTCACGTAGTCAGCCTTATTGGCGTCTGAAAGCGTCACTCCATCCAGCAGTTCGGTCAGATCGATTTTGTCTTCTCCTGATGTGTAGTCGAGAATCGTATCAACGCTCGACAGATCATTGAGGATAAATGTGTCCTCACCGCCACCGCCAGATTTGATATCGCTACCTAGTCCACCGAATATGACGTCATCACCATCACGACCGTTGATCAGATCAACGCCTTCAGTGCCAATTATTGTCTCGCCGCCTGGTGTCCCGTTGACAATGGCCTGAAGGATGGTGCCGTTAAACGGCTCTAAAGGATGCCCTGGATCAACGCCCACCGCTACTGTATTGGCGAGCGTTACACCGGACAAATCCACCGAGCCGTCAGCGGCAGCATCGTTGAAGGCTCCAGGTCGGTCAGCAACATTCGGTGGCGCACCAACTATGGCAGAACTCATCGGATCGATGTACGTCGCATAGCCCCAGCCAGCTTCTACTGATCCGCTGACATCGCTCAGGCTTAGGTCGGTAAGATCGGTGTAGCCTTGGATATAAAGCGCAACCTTGGCATAAGCGCCATCGATTTGAACGCCATCGATTTCCACTACGCCGATGGGGTCATTCACATCGTAGTCAGTCTGCTCAAACCCTGCGATTTGGATCGCCGTATCTGCTGTTCCACCACCACTGCTGTTGTCGATGACAAGGTTTTTAAGCGTTGCGTCGCCGCGATACTCAAAAAGCACAACGTCGCCGTCACCATTGGTGGTGCCATCGCCGTTATTCTCGAAGGTGCTGTCTTGAACGGTTACCTTGCCAATACCGTCGTTCTTACCATTCACGAAGATGCCATGTTTGGCATTGTTCAAGAATTTAGAGTTTTGGACGATCAGGTTTCCGATGGTGAAACTGTTACCCGAAGCACTGACGCCACTGTCACTGTTTTGGTAGGTTATACCGTCGATGATCACATCGCCTGCGATGACACCCGAAACCGTGACACCTGTTTGGCCTGCGCCGGGCTCGATGATCACGCCGCCCGGTCCACCGGAGCCTAGCAAGGTGATGGCTTTCCCGTCGATGCTGACGGGGTCGGCATACGTCCCGGGGGCGATGAGGATCGTGTCGCCATCAACAGACGCGTTGACCGCCTCTTGAATGGTGGAAAAGCCGCCATTGCCGACGAGAAGGAAACGGCCGGTTGAACCGCCCGCGCCATCGGGATCGGCACCTTGGACTATCTCCACCCCTACGAGGATGTCAGTTCCTTCGCCGATCGCTGTCGCATCAACCTGCCAGCCCGGAACAGTGTCGGTCCCAGGGTCAACATCAGCGACAGGGACAAAGTTGCTGGCGTCCAAAACACCGTCAATCACGGCTGTGTCTTGCCCATTGTTGCCAAACAGCGCGTCATTACCGGCGCTGCCTCCCAGCGTGTCATCAGCTGAGCCGCCAAGGACAACCATGTAGTCTAGCGGATCATCGGCAGAGTTTGAGCTGCCACCAAGATCAAATTCAATTGGTGTGGAGACGTTGCGGATGTTGAAATCCGTGTCGACGTCGTTGAATGTGTTGTCTGAGATGTTGTCGAGCTGCTGATCAGTTGACCCGATCGAAATCCCGCTCCCAGCCTCGCTGAACGTGTTGTTGGTCACGGCAACAGCGTCGCTATTATCCTCGATGTTCATTCCTGTACGTGTGTACTGAAACGTGTTGCTCGATATGTCGGCATCGTGACCGCCACCATTGAGCCAAATGCCACGCTCCCACGACGCATCGCTGTACTTCCCAGTCTGCGATCCTGTGAAAAAGTTGCCGGTTATCGTTAGCTCGCCAGAGGCATCGACGAACGAGTAAATCGCCCAGTCCGCTTTGCCGCTATCTCCACCGGCAACCTCGCTGAAGAACACCGTGTTGAGGATACTATGACCGTCAGCATTTTGCAGCGTTATACCGCGGAAGCCAGCAGCGCTGCCTGATGGATTGAGCACTTGAAGGCCGTCGATGACCACCGGGTCGTTGGATGTGATCGTGATTTGGCCTTGGATTGTGCTTTCAACACCTCGCAACCCGCTTGTAGCTGACAGCCCAAAATTTTCTTCGCCAAGGATGGTCAATTCTTTGTCGATGATCGTATCACCAAGCGAAGTGTACCCAGACCGAACAACAATCGTGTCGCCTGCCAATGCTGCATTGACGGCCAACTGAAGCGTAGCGAAGTCACCGCTTTCACCGCCGACAAACAAAGCCGCTGCTGGCGCAACCTGAATTGGGAAAGTTACGGTGGCACTAGCCTCCGGTAGCGCTTGATCGCCGCCATCTTTCATTTCAATGACAAGTTTGTCAGAGCCAGAAAAACCCGTGTCAGGTGTGTACTCTAGCGTTCGCAGAAGACTGGTGATGTCGTCAGCATCACCCGTTATCTCCAGGCTATTGGTACCAGCACCTGTTACGCCACTCGGCGAGCCAGGCATGTTTAGTGTGCCATTCTCTACGGTTACCGTCACCACATTGGGGGTGCCTAAGTTCTCTCCGGTATCATCATCAGGGTTGCGGAAGAAAAGGTTTGGTCCGAACTCTGAGTTCAATACGAAGGACCCACCAGCATCGGCTGTTAGGAGAGGCGGAACGTTGAATCCTGCTCCTGCTCCTGCGTCAGCCTCAAGTGGGTTGCTGGTGTTGCCAATCTGCAGGAATGGTGTGTCGTTGGTGCCTGAGATGTTGAGCGTTAGCGTGTAAGGTTCGCTTGTCGCTTCGAGATTGCCGTTGCCATCGCCGGCATCGGTCACCCACACTTTGACAATGGTTTTTTCGCTGGCGCCAACATCATCGGGCATAACAAAGCGAGCGAGCGCCTTGGTTCCCGATCCTAGGATCGCATTGACATCGTCAAGCGTTAGCATCCCTGTCTGCGAGCTAAAGGTCAATATGGAGCCATTTGAAGTCACCTGAATATCGGTGCCATTAGCATTGTTGTAACTGTTGATGTTGTTGCCGCGACCAGCCAGAGATCCAACACCGCTTTCAATTTCGAATGTCACTTCGCTGAAAGTACTGCTGTCAACGTCTGAAACTTCAAGTTTCTGAAGGCCAACAAACTCATATTGGCTATCGCCAATCTCAAGCCCATTGTCTTCTTCAATCAAGTCCACAAATCCGACCGAGTCGGGGTCGCCATCGACGACCACCGGCGCATCATTGGTGCCGGTGATGATGATGTCGACTTCTTTCGAGCCCCTTCCGCCATGTTCATCTTCGACGGTGATCCGGTAGTTGAGTTTAATGGTCTCGCCATCGGCCAGATAGTCAAAGACTGTTGATTTTGCAGAGAAGTCGAAGGCTATTGTGCCATCGGTTGTTGCATCAGACGTCGTCACGATCCCAGGCTTCAGCAGATCCAACGCTGCAAAGTCAGCCTTGCTATTCCCACCGGTGTTGCCGTTAACACTCTTCAAGAACACTTCGCCAACATGACCATCATCCAGAACATCCACATCGGTGAATGTGGCGTTGATGGTCGTGGTGATGTCTGACGAGTCAGTCGTTTCATCCACGTTGTTTTTTCGTGTAACCGAAAGAATTGGGGCATCATTGGCACCCACTTGGGTGATGGTGACCACTCGACTGACAACACCGCCATTTTCATCGTCAATCGTGACAGTGAAGGATTCTTGCCGCGTTTCACCTTCCGCCAAGAAGTTCAATGCATCCGGATCAACTGAATAGCGCCACGCGATCTCGCCGGTGTTACCACCGGTGGCCTCGCGTCCGTTGTTTAAGGCCACCGTCATGGTACCAAGGTTGCTCGGATCGTTCGACGTTGCGGTAAACACGTGGGCATCCGTCAGATCCGCATCGGTAAACTTGATAACGCCTTTTGTCGCAATCTCGGTTGCACTTGCGACCGAGTCGGCTTGATCAATCTGATCGTAGAGGGGCGTCAGTACTTCATTCAGGAAGTCCTGAGCAGCGCCTTCTGATGAGAACTGATACTGAACCTTTCCAGCAACACTGTTCCCGCCAAGGCTCAGCAATCCACCTGTCGTGCTGATGATGTTGGGGAAGCCACCCGAAGCAGGGCCTGCGTCTTGTAGACTGTTGCCCCCAACACGCGAACCGCTGGCGATACCGGCTAGAGCTTGAACAAGGCCGTCAAGCGTGTCGAAAGTTTGACTGCCTCCGACACCTGCACCAGAAATCCGATACTCTCCACTTTCGCCGAGCGCTGGATTAAATGAGATGCTGGTTCCATTGATGTTGGTAGAAAACGCACCTGGCTCGTGAACCGACCCAACTGTTTGTGCTTGCGTAATCACCGGACCATCATTGGTGCCGGTGACCACAACATTGAAGTTGCGTTCTGCAACGCCGCCGTTTTGATCGTCAGCAGTCAGCTTGTACGAGAACGTAACCTTCTCACCAGCAGCAAGATAATCGAAGGCCGTGGAACTGGCCTTGAAGGTAACCGGGACCGAGCGGTCAGCACCGTTTTGTGTGGCGCTTCCCACCTCGATCAGATCGATAAACTCTTGATCTGTAAGGCCCGGCGCTGGACCACCTGAGACGCCATTGAAGTCGATTGTCACAACATGCTGATCGCTGAGATCAACGTCCGTGATCTTCAACTCACGCGTCTTGACAAGGTCTGATGTATCTTCGGTTTCAGTAACAAAAACCGCTGAGAAAAGATTGCCGCTTACCTCCGGACCATCATTGGTGCCGGTGACCACAACATTGAAGTTGCGTTCTGCAACGCCGCCGTTTTGATCGTCAGCAGTCAGCTTGTACGAGAACGTAACCTTCTCACCAGCAGCAAGATAATCGAAGGCCGTGGAACTGGCCTTGAAGGTAACCGGGACCGAGCGGTCAGCACCGTTTTGTGTGGCGCTTCCCACCTCGATCAGATCGATAAACTCTTGATCTGTAAGGCCCGGCGCTGGACCACCTGAGACGCCATTGAAGTCGATTGTCACAACATGCTGATCGCTGAGATCAACGTCCGTGATCTTCAACTCACGCGTCTTGACAAGGTCTGATGTGTCTTCCGTTTCAGTAACAAAAACCGCTGAGAAAAGATTGCCGCTCACTTCCGGCGCATCATTCACTGCGGCAATATTGATCCGAACGGTGGCTTCCGACGTGTCTCCGTCACCATCGGTGATGCTGTATCTAAAGGAGTCCGTGCCGTTTTCATTGGCGTTTGGTGTATACGTGAACTCACCTGTTTGATTGTTGTACTCCAATGTACCCTTTGAAGGTCCGCGAACGACGGCCACATCGGCAAAGTCGACGCCGTCAGCACCAAGATCATCATTGTCAAGAACACTGAAGGTTTCGGGTTGATCTTCAACGACATCGACTGTGTCCCGTGATGCACTAGGTGCATCGTCGTCAAAACGGATTTTATGACCAATGGCGAGTACTTCCTCCACCTGATCACCATCGTAGTCGGTGATAGTTAGAACCGCATCAATCTTACCATTTAAGCCGATGCTTTCGTCGGTTCTATTTGGGTCATCGTGATTAAGTGCAACATATTGGACGATACTCACGCGACCTTGGCCATCAATGTGAACGGCGAAAGCGGTTTTTTCTGTAAGGCCGTCGTTGTAACGACCGACAATTAGGTCGCCCTGCTTGACAAGCGAAATTGGGTAGTCGCCGATTGTGGTGGTAAAACCTGATGTTGGGTCATTTTCATTGGTGATCTTCAGGCTGGCCACGATATTGGCAGGTAGCTGAGACTGCGACGGTTCATCGGTGCCAACAATGTCCCAGTCAACAACATCGTCGCGCGCATATTGCGGGCGGCCAAAGTTGGGATCCGTGCCTTTGTCTTGGTCATCAATCTCGTTGAAAAGGTTGCGTACTGAGGCCCGATTTGTGTCATCGCCCTGTCGGTTTGGCGATTCATCGATCAATGCGCGGCTACCATCCAGATACAGATCCACCACAGGAACATCGTCAGTGATGGTCACTAGGACCTTGTCGGTGAGCTCAACTGTGTCGCCGTCACCGTCTGTGGCTAGAATGACGGCACCAAAGTCGATTGCATTGATCGGACCGTCGGCTGAAACCAATGCGGTGTTTTCACCGTTGCCTTCGACGTGATCTAGTTGATCGTAGAGCCGGAATTCATAGATTCCGGTATCTGGGTTGAGTGTGAAAGAGAGCACTGGGCGATCGCCGGTAAGCGGGTTGAACTCGTCGGCGCTGCCGCGACGCTCAATGTATCCGATCAGCGTATTTCCCAATTGTACGAACGATAGGTCTTGGCCCTTAGACGTCAATCCCACGGCAGACATTTCGTCAGCGGCATCAGATACAAAACCGTATTGGCCGCTCTCAGCGGCTCCATCGGCCCCAAACGCCACGACGCCAAGCAAATCTCCCTGTGCTGCCGCAGCAAAGCCCAAACCAAGTATCGCGGGAATGGAAAGCGAACCGTCTCTATTACCATCAAAAGGATCACTGCCAGTCGACAGGATGTTAGAGATATCGTCTTCATCAACGAGAACCCGGCTCTCACCGGTTGCTATGGGGCTATCATCGACGACGCGGACTTCAAAGTTGCCGATGGCGATATCACCGTCGCCATCGCTAGCCGTGAAGTCGAAAGCGAAAGTCAACACGTCTTCATCACCGGCGGAGTTGCCTGCGATGGGATGATCAAGCGTGCCAAGCAGATCAAAAGTGTAAGAACCCGAGCCAATCAGGTTGTCGTCATCTGAAAGCGTCACGGTAAAGACTGGCTGACCATCAGCCTCCGCAGTCAAGATCGTTCCGTTGTTGCTGAGGTTGAAAGTGAGTACCTCGCCATTCGATGTCAGGCTCGAAAGAGGAACTGTATTACCATTGTCATCCGTCACTGACAGGAAGGATGCAACATCCGCCGCATCGATGGGTCCGTTGTTGGCGTCAGAGAAGATAACCGATCGCTGACCAGCAACACTTGGGTCATCCTGGACAAGAGTGCCAGAACTATTGCTGTCAGCGTTGTCTGTGTCGTCACCGCCCCAATAAATATTCAACAAGCCAGTCGCGCTTGTCCCGAAATCAAGACCGTCCTGGTTCCCGTCTCTTAAGCCTTCTTCTTCCACAAACCGGGGCAAAATTGTGCCAAAAGTGATCGGCTGATCATCAATAACGGTGACATCAAAGCTCGCGTCAGCGGTGTCGCCATCGCTATCGGTGGCAACAAAGTCGAACGTTAGTTCAAGGCTGTCTTCGCCCTGCGCATCGGACGGGTGGTCGAGCGTATCGACCAGAGTGAACTCGTAAGAGCCATTGTCTTCATCTGATAGCGTCACCGTGAAAACGGTGCGGATGGCTCCGGTATCATCGTCTGTTGCGATGGCCGTTAGAATAGTGTCATCGTCGGAGAACTCGTAGCTGATAGCATCACCGCGCGATGTCAGTGATGTTGCACCTTCCAAGCTCGACGCGAAGGTCACGCCGCGGTCGTTGGCTCCAACACCAGCCGAAGGATTCGCGTCATCCGCACCCCAATTGATGCCTAAGCCGCCATCAGCCTCGTGCGTGGTCTCATCATTGAAACGCCATCCGAGAAAGCCGTCGCGGAAGTCGTCATCATTGGTACCTTGAGTATCCTCAATGCCTGATCCAGCGACTTGGCTCTGCTCTTCTTCAACAACGCCATTCTCAATGGCATTGGTGTCGATGACCGGCGCATCATCATCGATGGTGATCTTAAAATCGAGCGTGCCATCCAGATTGCCCTTGATCGCGTCACCATCAGCATCAAAGCCCTGGTAGCCGAAGTCGATCTGAATGTTGTTGCGAACAGAGCCTGCGTCCGGAACCCCGTGATCGAGGCTGTCGATCATCTCAACCGTGTAGGCGCCGTTGTCGGCAGTGGGGTCAAGGGTGACCTTAAACACCGCGTCAGCCTCGGGCGTTCCGCCGTTTTTGTAGGCGGTCAGCAGTTGGCCACCATTGGGCAAATCTTCGATCTTGAAGACCAGCTCAGCTCCCCCGGAAGACAGGGCGCTGGTTTCAGGTGCACCGCCCGAATAGGCCACACGAATGTCGATCTGCGATTGGGAATAGGAGTCTCCGGCCGAGAGCGGCTGTCCACCTTCGGCGATAAAGGTGAGCGTCCGCCCAAAGGTGTCGCCAGCGTTCTCGTCAACAATATCGTTATCGGCACCCCAGACGATTTTCAGAGACTGGGTTTGAACGGTTTTCGCGGCCGCTTGGTCCGCTTCAAAATCATTGCCTCCATCAGGCAGGCGGTCTTCGTCAAACCGAATATTGTTAGGCTCAGTACCCTCAGGTTGATCGTCTTGTAGTTCAATTTCGAAACTGCTCAAGACTGAATCGCCATCGCCATCTTCAGCGATGAAGTCAACGGTGAAGACAATAGGTGTGAGGGAACTGAAAGGCACATTGCCATCAGCGGGGTGATCAAGATTACCCAACAGCTGGAATTCATACTGTGTGGTTTCAGTGTTCAGATTGATGGAGAAGATATGGCCGTCAGCGTCCGTTGTACCTTCCTTAAAGGCCAGCAGGGTTTGTCCGCCCTTTGTGTTGTCACTGATGGTGAAAAGAACAGGCACACCGTCTGAGGTAAACGTCTCGATCGGATTGCCTTGATGCGTTGCGGTGATGCCAAGACTTGCAAGGCTATTAACCGGAGAACCGTTGGTAATCGCGTCACCGTTACTGTCGGCAAAAATGAGCGAACGTTGGCCCACCGCGCCATCCGCCCCCCAGCTGATGGCCAGATCTATGTTGCGGTCCTGGCTGCCTGGACGAAAATCTGTACCGTCCGCAAGCCCGTCTTCATCCACCTTTATCCTTTGCACGGCATCGGCAACGGGCGTGTCATCGTCGATTGTGAGTTGGATGAAGCCGTTGGCGGTATCGCCGTCGCCGTCGGTCACCTGATAGGCAAGCGTGAAGCCCTGATCGTTCTCATTATCTTCGTCATTGTCGAAATGTAGCAAATTGTTGGATTGTGTCGCTACATACTGGCCAGTCGAGGCATTCAGTGTGAACCGCGCGATCTCGACAAGAGTGCCGTCTTGCAATTGGTTGATGACCAAATCACCGTTGTCTTCTGAAAAGGAGACATCTGGCGCGCGACCATTGACTTGGCTGTTTTCGGCGTCCCAGCTCACGCTGCCGCCGTCAGCCCCGAAGCTTAGATCAAGCGTTCCTTCCGTGTTCCGCGGAGCGTTGTCGCTGTCAGCGCCATCGCTGGTGTCTGATCCAAATCCAGGATTGCCATCGCGGCTTTCCACGTCATCATCGTCCAACACAATGCGGGCGTTGGCATCACTATCAACAACGGGCGCATCATCGGTCAGGCGTACGGAAAGGGTTAGATCGACACTGTCCTCATCAAAGTCTGTAGCAATGACGGTGAAGTTGATGGACTGCGCATCCTTGTCGGCGGCGTGATCGATGTTGCCAAACAGGCGCACGGTGTAACCGGCATCGCTGTCCTGATCGAGTGTGGCCTCGAAGATGATCTCTTCATCGCTTTGACCAGTGGCCGCGACGAAGGCTTCTAGCTTGGTGCCATCCTCGACCACGCGGAAGAGAACAGTGCGTCCATCTGAGGTCAGGCCGGAATCCACACCATCTTCATCAGCGGTTCCGCTGCCAACCGTGGGGATCGCGAAGGCCCCAGAAAACTGTGTCGAGCCAAAACCATCGGCCCCAAAGGTGACCTTCAGATTGCCGCTAACTTCGGCAGAATCAGTTCCGTCATTGCCAGCCGGTTGAACACCTGCCACTGCGGCAATGTCGTCCTCATCAAGCAGTGCATTGGAGACCCCTGGTGCACTGCCGTCGGGGTTCGATACTTCTGGTATGTCGTCATTTATGGAAACGGAAAACGTTGAGGATGCTGTATCGCCGTTGGAGTCCGTCGCCGTGAAACTGAATGTTAGTCCCAGATCATCTTCGGAAGTCGAGTCTGGATGATCGAGCGGTTCAAAAAGCGTGAACTGATACGATCCTGCCCCATCATCGAAGAGGCGAACTTCAAACACTGGTGTGCCGTTGGCAAAGGCTGTGAGGACCGTATCGCCTTCACTGAGAACAAAGTTGAGAGGAACGCCCCCGGACTCCAAAGGAACCGCGGCTCCAACGTCAGCTGCATCAAACGTGATTGATCGGTTTCCTGCACCGGTCGGTGTGTCTTGGACATCGCTGCTGTCTGACACGTCCTCGTCGTTGGCACCGAAATCGACATTGAGCGATCCGGTGATGGAGACCGATCCCGCGGCAAGCAGGGCATCCTCATCCAAAAAGCCGGTTTCGATTGCTCCAATGATTGGGTCGGTGTCTTCAAAAGCCGGGTCGGTCTCATCCAAAGCGGTGGTGGTAGGTGAGAGTAGGGTGTTGCCCAGTAGCCCGATGCCGTTGGGATCATTTCCCAGAGGACCAAGACTAGGATCGTCAAAAGAGGCGCCATTTTGTTGTGTTTCAGGTGCGCCTACATCACCTTCAGCAAATTCATCTGGCAGATCATCGATAGCAAAAGCCGTTAAAAATTCTTCGCCGGTGAATGTCTCGCCATCAACGATGACCGAGCGCGGCGTTCCATCAACATCCTCTGTTCCACCTTCAAAATAGCCCTCAACGACAATGATGGCGCCATCTTCAAAGATGATCCAAAGGTTCGAACCGGTTTGATAAAACTGCGCATCAAGTGCGGCGATGGCTGAAATATCAACGCCTTGGTCAACACCAGGCGTGATGGTTACTTGCTCACCTGCCTCTGGTTTGTTGACCGCAAGAGCGGCTAACTCATCGTTCCACCCAACCAAGCTATCCATCAGAAACAACTCTCACTTTACGCAGCCACTAGAAAAGCTACAGTTTTGTTTACATTTTCGTAACCATTTTTTGGGCCGAACGGCGTCACGGTACATCCCCCAGCTGGGTGAACTTCTGCTGTTGGTTAAAGGGCGCAATAGAGTGTGGTCTATCAGCCTTAGACCGCCGAAATGTTGCCTCTTGCACCTGGGATTGACGACCCGTCTGCAATATATCGGCTTTTGCATCCTGGGGTGGGCTGATGTGGTCATCAGAAACGCCGATGTAGGGCCTTGTCGGAAACATGCGCGACGGCCAAGCCCATGCAAGGTCGGATCAAGACTGGAGTGTGCAGCGTGATCGCGTCAGCGATGAAGTCGATGAAGCCATCGACGAAACGCCGCTCACTTTTTGGAGACGAGGCCCTTGCACTTGTGACCTTTAGCGGGAGTAAGGATATTGTTAAGATCGAGAGTGCCGTTACCCGCTGCTCACAACGACACTGGCCGATCAAGAGGCATTCACTATTGATAGGATAGCGCCGAAGCGACCGAAGATAGATCGTTGGCGACGTGTCCCAGCTTTCGGTTACATCAAGGAAAAGTGTCGGGTGCAACGCAACGTCGAGCAAGGCGCCACTGTCTCTCCATTGCCGCCAGTAGTGGGCCCCGTCGTTGAACGACTCATTGGCACTAGCAGACTGAAGCCCTACCCAGGAACTGGGAGCCAATAAAGCACTTAATCAAGGCAATTCATGCTCTCACGGTTTTCCATGATGTATGATGAGCCGAAACAGGCTTTGGCCGAAAATTTTAACTCAGCAGGGATCGATTTCGGCGGCTAGTCTGACACAAAACTTGGCTTGTCATGAAAATAGACAGTTATAACAATATTTTATAGTTATTCTATGTGGTCTCCAAAACCGTAGGTCGTGGGTTCGAACCCTGCTGCCCCTGCCATTTTTCAACGCTTTTAGAGTGGCTATCGAAAGCCTGAATTAGGCGGTAAGCTGACTTTGCAATTTGAGGAAGTCGCTTCTGCTGGATCCCAACAGCTGAAGTTAGCGTCGCTCGAGAGCTAGCAGATACGCATTCCTGATTAGTTGACTTTTCTCTGCAAGAATTAAAAGCTGCCATTGAAATTCAACTTTTCAAGGCATGCTATCATGATTTCCGACCGTTGGCGGTTTGCGCTTCCCTACATTCTCGCGGCCACCGCAATGGGCGTGATTGTCACAGCGTCAGCAGTGCGGGCTGAACAGCAGACGATCACCGATCAATATGATCGTGAGATTGTGTTTGACGCACCTGTTGAACGCTTGGCGACGATCCCCATTCCAGCAGCGGCCATGTCGGTGGCCGTGGCGGGCAACTCTGATGCTTTGGTGGCCATGCACGGGCTTTCCAAGACAGCCATCGTCAATGGCATCTTAGGCGAGTTCTTCCCAGAGACACGCGACATTCCTAGCGACATTGTGGGTGATGGTTTCATGCCCAATGTCGAAGAGCTGTTGAGCGCCGATCCGCAGCTGGTTCTGCAATGGGGCACACGTGGTGACGACATCATTGCGCCTATCGTGAATGCTGGCTTGCCGGTTGTGACACTGCGTTACGGCACGGAGGAAGACGCGGCGCAGTGGCTTGGCATGATGGGTCAGATCCTGGGACGCCAAGATCGCTCTGATGCGATCTTGGCGTGGCGCTCTGACGCCCTCGAGGCCATGAGAGCGGCAACGGCGGATATCTCTGATGAGGAACGCCCGCGCACGCTCTATTTCCTACGCTACCTATCAAGCCTGCGCGTAGCCGGAACTGGCACCTACAATGGTTTTACCATTGATCTGGCTGGCGGCGCGAATGTTGCGGCCGAGCTCAATCGCTTCAACGATGTGAGCCCGGAGCAGATCCTAGCTTGGGATCCAGAAGTGATTTTGCTGAACGGGTTTGAGGACGATCTCTCCCCCGAGGACGTTTACTCCAATCCCGTGTTTGCCGATATTTCAGCGGTCCGCAATCGACGTGTCTATCAATTGCCCTTGGGCGGTTACCGCTGGGACCCACCCAATCAGGAAAGCCCGCTGACATGGGCCTGGGTCGCTTCGCTTTTGCACCCAGAGCGCTTCGACACCGATATCCGCGCTGAGATCCAAGACCGCTACCAGCTGCTTTACGGCCAGGTGCCAAGCGATGATCAGATCGATGGGATTTTGCGGATCGCCCGTAACGGTGGGAGCGCGCACTATGACCGCTTCGCCCGTTGAGGAGCGCAGCATGAAAAGCAGCGACGTCATCATGTGCGAGCAGTCTGTCGGCATCGGGTTTTCCGATACGATGCCGCTCTCCGTAGCTTTAGGCTATCTTAGAGAAGCGGGTTGGACCGTTGGCGAACGCAACGATTATCACACCATCGGCATAGGTGAGGCCAGGCCCGTGGCTTTGCCACTTGGCCGCAATGCCAGCGATGACCTACCGGTCAATGGGCATGGCCTGTTGCGGGCTGTGGGTCGCGGCGGGTTAGATCGCGATCTCGCCCTATCGGTGGCAACCGACGCCATCGTCGATGAGGTGATGGTCGGTCTCAACTGGACCATGGTCTCCGCCGGGTCGTTGACTGGGATTGCTCGCTCGCCCGATCGCGGAACGCAAGGCGCGCGCACTGTGCGAGATGGCGAGCCAATTGCCGGTCGGCCACTTCGCGAGCTGGCTCTCTGGATTTGCTCGCTAAATCCACTGCGACGCTCCATCGGGTTGGCTGCGGTCAATGCCTATTGGAACCGACAGGGCGGTGTGCCTGGCGGTGGGCTGCACGACAAGGGCCCATGGGGCTTTGCGCGATTTGATGCACATGGCGAAGGTTTGGTCATTGTCGGCGGTTTTCGCGGAGCGCTGGAACGCCTTAACAGGGCGCGCGTTATCGAACGCGAACCCAAAGACAATGATATTCCAGCGGCAAAAGCTCCCGAAGCGCTTCGTGAGGCACCAGCGGTTGCGATCACCGCACAAACGCTAATGAACGGGTCGCTGGAACCCTTGCTGCATCACGCTGCCGGATGCCCGCGCATCATGGTGGTGGGACCGAGTACGCCCGTGGCACCACTTCTCTGTTCATACGGTGTCACTGAGATTTGTGGATTGGGGATCACCGATCCTGAACAGGTGGCGCAGTTCATCAAAGAAACCGGCACAATGATCGCGCTCGACAGCATGACCTGCCAGTTGGGTCTTGTGGGATGACAGATCTGCCTCAAAACGTAACGCCCTACAAAACCACACAAGCGTTCACACCGGAAACCGTACCAGCTGCCTTGCTGGCCATGCATCGCACCAAGGAAGGTGTCTGGGGTCGCATTGATGTGCTGGAGGGCAGACTGACCGTTTCGCGGTTTGCTGACGACGGCGCCCCGCTCCGCCAGGATCTCTTGCCTGCTGGCGCGCACGCGATTGTCGCGCCGCAAGAGCCCCACGCTGTTGCGTTTGCCAAGGCAGGGCAATTCACCGTCACATTTTACAAAACGCCGTAGAGGAAAAAACGACGCCAAGGAGGCGTTCATGTCCCCCCAAACCAAACTGCACATGCAAACGCATTCCGCTGCTCGTACACGAGCGGTCCACTCTTCTTTTTACACGCTTAAAACAACGCTTCTTGTCGCCGGTGTTCTGGCTGCGGCAGCGCTCGCCGGCGCAACCCTTGGCAAGGCTGATGATGCGCCCGTCACCATCACGGACGTCAATGGCAACACCGTCACGTTGGCAGCGCCATCGGTCCGTTCGGCGCCTCTACCACCCCCGCTTGGCACGTTTGCCATCGCAATTCCGGGCGACGCCGACCATTTGGTAGCGGCGCATCCCTGGTCAAAAGCTGTGATGATGCAAGGGTCACTATCGGGCTATTTCCCAAACCTTGTTGATCTGCCGACGGGAGCGATTGGCGGTGGTTTTGTGCCGAACATCGAGGAGCTTCTGGCCACCGATCCAGACCTTGTTTTTCAAGTTGGATTCATGGGCGAGGATGTGCTTGCACCGATCATGGCTACCGGTCTGCCTGTCCTGACGATCAATGTCACCGCCAATGACGATGCTGTTGATTGGATTCCAATGATGGGCGCGGCCTATGGCGTTGAAGATCGCGCTCAGACCATCTTGTCGTGGCGACAAAACACACTGGCGTCAATCACTGAAACGCTGGCCGACTTGCCAGATGAGGGTCGCCCAACGGTCGCGCATCTTGCGCGCTATGGCGATGCCTTACGCGTTGTGGGTGGCGGCCATTTTCGCAGTTGGCAGATTGAGGCCATGGGTGGTGTCAATGTTGCCGCAGAGGTCCCCCAGCGTTCGGCTGAAATCAGCGCAGAACAACTGATTGTCTGGGATCCAGATGTCATTCTGCTGAATGCCTTCCAACCGGAGCTGACCCCACAGATGGTTTACGACAATCCGGTCCTGCAATCGCTGACGGCGGTGCGCGAGCGCCAAATCTACGCGTTCCCGGTGGGTGGGGATCGTTGGGAAGCGCCCGTTGCAGAAAGCCCACTCGGCTGGATGTGGCTATCTGAGCTTCTGCACCCAGACCGCTTCCAATGGGACTACACCGCCGAGATCACATCGGCGCACCAACTGCTTTACGGCCACGCGCCAGAAGCAGGGGACATTGCGCGGATGCTACGGATCGACGCCAACCAGAATTCGGCAGGGTATGAGCGTTTCAGCACCTTCTGAGACCGCACGCGAGGCAGGTCCCGCACCTTCCATTCGCGCGCTTGTATCAGCAGCGTTGTTTGCAGGCAGCGGTTGGCTTCTGGCCTGCACTGCCGTCGCTGTTATCGCAGTCATCGCCCTAGGGGTTGGCCGGTACGCCATCGAGCCGCTGGACGTTGTGCGCATCCTGCTTGCCCGGTTCGGCGTCGTGGATGCCGATGTGCCGGATACAGCGCGACGTGTTGTTGAACTGGTTCGAGCACCACGCATTCTTTCGGCGGCTCTTGCAGGTGCCATTCTCGGCATGACGGGCGCGGCTTTGCAGGGCATTTTCCGCAACCCGTTGGTTGGCCCACAAATCATTGGCGTGACCTCAGGCGCTTCTTTTGGTGGGGCGCTGGCCATTCTTCTAGTCGGGACGACAGCTGCAACCGTTGGCTTTGCATTTGTCTTCGGTCTGGTCGCGGTTTTCATCGTCTACACCATTGCGCGCGTCGGCGGACGCGCGCCTGTGCTGATGCTCGTGCTCGCCGGTGTTGTGGTCTCAGCTGCCTTCACGGCCTTTGTCAGCCTGATCAAATATGTGGCGGACCCGAACGACTCCCTGCCGGCCATCGTCTACTGGCTGATGGGCTCGTTCGCGACCGCGACCTACGAAAAGCTTGGCATTCTGACTCTGGCCGTTTTTGTTTCGGCGCTCGTGCTGCACGCGCTGCGCTTTCGCATCAACATCATGTCGCTGGGTGAAGAAGAGGCAACTGCGCTTGGAATCCGTGTGGAACCAACACGCTGGGCTATCTTGGCTGCGGTGGCGTTAGGCGTTGCCGGTGTCGTCTCGGTGGCAGGTGTTGTTGGGTGGGTTGGCCTGGTCATGCCGCATCTGGCGCGCATGATTGTGGGGCCTGATCACCGCAAACTGTTGCCTGCAGCCGCACTCGCGGGTGCCGGCTATCTCATCATCGTCGATACGCTGGCGCGAACCATGTCCGCCGCTGAAATCCCCATCGGCATCTTGACGGCTCTGGTCGGAGCACCGGTGTTCGCTGTTCTGTTGCGTCGGCTGCATCTGAAGGGTTGGGGGCGAGGATGAGTGCCGTTTTTAAGAGGTTGATCGTGCCCGTTATCATCAGCATTGCAGCGCTTATCTCTGCCATTCAGATCAAAGGCTCACTGTCTTGGGGAGCGGCGAGCTTTGTTGCGATCTTCCTCGTCATGATCGTCATTCGCACGGTTTTTGAAGTTCGCATCGGACGCGCCGGCAAAGCATCTGACACGTTGGAGCAAGTGCTTCTGGTAGCGGTCTTTCTGGGGATGGGGCCGATCCCGTTTCTTTTCGTGGCAACGCCAGTTTTTGGGTTTGCCGACTACAATTTGCCGATAGCGATCAATGCTACTGCGGCGATCATTGGCACCCTGGGTCTCGTCCTCTTTTATCGCTCGCATGTTGATCTTGATCGGCAATGGTCGGTTTCCCTAGCGATTCAAGAGGGGCACACGCTTGTTGATACCGGTGTCTACCGACTCATGCGCCACCCGATGTATTCAGCGCTCTTTTTGATCGTCATCGCGCAAGCAGGCTTGTTGTCGAACTGGTTGGCCGGCTTTGCGGGTCTTGCAACATTCGGTGCGCTCTATCTGCTGCGTGTCGGCCGGGAGGAAGCTTTGATGGCGTCTAATTTCGGCGAAGCATGGCAAGCCTATGCCAAGCGCACACCAAGGCTAATCCCATTAAGCTGGGGGCGCCGTGAACCATGACATCGCATGCCAAAACAACTTTGTTATCGCTTTCCGGCGCGAGTGTTCGCTTTGAAGCTCGCACCATCTTCGACGGCTTGGATATCGGCGTTGATGCTGCTGAAGTGCTTGCCATCCTCGGGCCCAATGGACGCGGCAAGACCACTTTAATCCGCGCACTGGTTGGCACGCTGGCGCTCACCAAAGGTTCGCGGCAGGTTTCTGGCACGGTTGGGTATGTGCCCCAGTCCAACGCCCCAACCTTTGATTTTACCGTGCGCGACATGGTTCTGATGGGGCGGGCACGACACATCGGCACGTTTGGGTCGCCGGGTAAGCACGACTTCATACGCGCCGATACAGCTCTTGATCGTCTGGGCATCCATGCTCTGGCGCAGCGCGGGGTTGCCAGCCTATCGGGCGGAGAACGTCAGTTGGTGATGGTCGCCCAGGCGCTTGCTGGTGAGTGCGACTGCTTGATCCTGGATGAACCAGCCTCGGCTCTGGACCTTAAGAACCAGGCCATGTTGTTCGATGTTCTGGCCGGTCTTGCCCATGATGATGGGCTGGGCGTTGCCTTTACGACCCATGTGCCAGGTCATGCGCTGGAAGCTGCAGATCGTGCATTGCTGCTCATGGAGACCAGCCGTCAAGACGGCCCGGTCGGCAAGGTCATCAGCCATGACAGTCTTACCGCGCTTTACGGGACGGAGGTGCGCGTTCTTCGCGAACAATGTGGTGATAGCGCTTTGGCAGCGGCCGTCGCTGTGCCTGCCCGCTCGCGTCGCCAGGCTGGAGTTTGATTCATGGGCCATTTTGTTTTCTTGCAGAACACGGTGTCAGTTCCTGGCGGCATTGCGTCCCCACCGGGAGATCACACGATCGATGTCATCGATCAGTACGAACTTTCCGATCACGACCTTGCCGACACCGATGGACTTCTTCTCAGCCAGCATCTTGATGAACAACATCTGTGCGAATGCGCACCGATGCTGGAGCGTTACCTGCGTCAAGGTGGTTCGATCAGCTTGAACGGGCCACTCTATCAACCTTGCCTACACGGTCTTGGTTGCTACGCGCCCCTGCCGAGCGGCAAAGCCCAGGACTGGATTTTGCGGCTTGAAGGCACACACCCAATTACTGACGGCGTGGTGGCCGATGATCTCACCTATCGCCAAGGCGTGATTGGCTTCTGGTCTCGTGGCAGCTTTCCGGTCCCCTTAGGGTCCACGGTGCTGACCAACATGATCGGCGATGACACGCCAACGGATTTTGTCTGGCACCGCGATGGCGGCGGACGAGTTCTGGTGCATCCAGGCAATGATGTTTGGTTTGTACATAACGATAAAAGCAGTGCAGGGCGGTTCTACGCGAACATGCTGGACTGGATGGCAAATGAGAGGTCGGCATGAGCATTGCCGTCGTAGACGCGGGCCTTGCCTATCAACGCCGTACCTTCGCCGACTTTGAAGAGGCCAGCATTTTCTCAGACCGCATTCGTATCGATGCGCTGGCCGATGCGAACCTAAGCGCCCACGCCGCACTGATGATCCCCTGCCGTACGCCAGGGCATCGCTTGGCACCGCACAGAAAAATGTTGGATCGCTACGTGCGCGAAGGCGGGCTGTTGTTTGTTATGGGCGAGACAAGTCCCGACCTTTTTCTCAACGGATTGCGTTTCACACTTGAGCCAACCAACTTTTGGTGGTGGCGCGAACCGGGCCTTGATCTCGGGGTGAAGGTTGAGAAGCCCTCACACCCAGCTTTGTTGGGTCTCACCGACAAAGACTGTGCCTGGCACGTGCATGGCATAGTCTCGGTGCCGGAGGGAGGTGAAGTCTTGATCAGCTGGTCCCCCACATCGCAGGTGAGCGCGAACGGTGCAGCCGGCGCTTTAATGGTGGACTACCCGATCGGCAAAGGGCGCGTGTTGGTCACGAGTCTTGACCCGATCTACCATCATGGTTCCGGTTTCATGCCTGCGACCACGCGGTTTCTGGAACGCTTTTTACCCAATGCCGTGGCCTACGCAGCAGGGCACAAAAAAGCTGTCGGACTTCCTTTGGGCCTTAAGACTGCCTAGCCGCTGCTCGCCTGAAACTCTTCACTGCCGGGCACGGCTAGAACTTGGGTCGGGAAGGCGCGTTTAAGTTCGCGCCTGCCAACGGAGTCATCGGCTAACAACTCCTTCTCCATAGAGACCAGCGTGACGACAGCCTCTGCCTGACCTTGCAAATCAAGCACCGGTGCGGCCAGCGCATAAAGACCGGGAATGAAGGATTGCCGTGCTTCGGCAAGTCCTGCTTTGCGGATGTCGGAGCAGAGCGTTTTGGCCCGCTCTAGTTCCTCGTTGGACAAACGGTCACCCACGAGACGTTCTGGGCTCCAGGCCAGAAACGCCAGCCCTGTTGCCGAGGTGAGAAGCGGCAGCAATGTGCCAACACCGAGCGCTGTTACCAAAGGTGGGCTTGATCGCTCCCAGCGCACGACGGTTGGACCCAAAGTGCCCCAAACTGAAAGCATTGCCGTGCAACCGGTGGATTCCACAACATCAGGCAGCATGTCGGCAGCCCGGTTCACCACATCGAAACGCGCGACAGCGGCCATCCCGACCTCGGCAGCTGCGCGTCCTAGATCGTAGGTCCCAGTCTTGCGATGAACAACCATGCCCAACTCGATCAGGCTTGCAAGGTAACGGTGAACCTTGGCCGGTGGAATGTTGACCGATTGCGCGACTTCGCTGAGCGACATCGGCCCCTGCTTTTTGCAGAAAGCTTTTAAGATCAGCATGCCGATCTCGACGCTTTGGACGCCTTTGCTGCGGGTCAAACCTTCATCCGGCATGGTGTTTTTCCAATGTCTTGCGGATCGCCTCCGGTAAATCGGCTTTACCGATCGTTCCGTCTTTCTCGGCCACAAAAGCACGGGTTTCGTTGCCTCGCGCGATGGGGGTGTCGCCGATTGTAAAACCGTAAGCAAGCGAAAAACTGCTACGACTGACCTTGGTGATCGTCAGTTCAACCACCAGTCGATCATAGTACCGACCGGGCCGCAAAAACTGGCACCCAGCCTCAACCAGCGGTGTTCCAGCCAAGCCATAATCGTTTTTCAGACTTGACTGATCGAAGCCTTCAGATCGCGTGAAAGCGTGAAACGTCGCGTCCATCCATTTGAAAAAGCTCGGATAAAACACGATGCCCATGGCGTCGCATTCCCCCCATTCGATCTCGCGGTCGCATTGAAACATAGCATCTCCTTGCATTGGCGCTTGACAGTTTTCACATAACGTAATCAATTACGCAAAAAGAAAAAGACATCACCACGATCGGGAGGACGTGATGAAGGTGACGATTGTCGGCGCGGGGCCTGCGGGCCTTTATGCGGCTATTTTGCTCAAGCGCACGCGCAGTGATCTCGACATTTCGGTGATTGAACAGAACACATCGAACGCGACCTTCGGTTTCGGTGTTGTGTTTTCCGATGATGCGCTGGCGTTTTTGCGCAAAGACGATCCTGAAACCGCCGATCTGATCGAGCCGCACATGGCGCGCTGGTCCGACATCCACCTCGCGCACAAGGGCGAGCGGATCGTGATCGATGGCATTGGTTTTGCCGGTATCGGGCGATTGGAGCTTCTGTTGCTTCTCCAAGAGCGGGCGGCAGCGCTTGGTATCCACCCGTCCTATGAAACGCGCATTGATGATGTGGATGCGCTTGATGCCGATCTCATCATCGGCGCAGATGGCCTTAACTCACAGGTGCGTGCCACTGGCAGTTTTGATGAAGCAATGAGCTATCAGACCAATCGCTTCGTCTGGTACGGCACCAACCGCGAGTTTGACGCTCTCACCCAAACCTTTATCGACAGCCGCTACGGCCCGATGAACGCGCATCATTACTCCTATGCGCCTGGCCGAGCGACGTTCATCATCGAAGTGGCCGAAGAGACATTCAAGCAAAGCGGGTTGGGCGAGATGGCCGAACCCGACTATCGCGCGGCCTGTGAAGAAGCCTTTGCCGATGTGCTTGAAGGCGCGCATCTAGTCGAAAACAACTCCCATTGGCGACAGTTCCCCAATCTCTCCTGTGGCCGATGGCATGATGGGAAGAAGGTGCTGGTTGGTGACGCGTTGCATACGGCGCACTTTTCCATTGGGTCAGGCACTCGCCTTGCCATGGAAGATGTCATTGCCCTGGTTGAAGCCCTGAAAGCCAAAGACTGGTCGGTTGACCAAGCACTACCCGCTTACCAAGCAACGCGTGCACCCGTGCTTGCGAAGCTGGTGTCAGCGGCACGCACATCGTCAGATTGGTACGATGACTTTGAGCAGCACATGCAGCTCGATCCGTGGCCGTTTGCACTGTCTTACATCTTGCGTGCTGGCCGATTGAGCCCTGATAGGCTGCGCAGGCTATCCCCCCAATTCGCTGCAAAGCTGACGCAAAACGGTATCGCGCTGGAGGACGCAGCGTGACCAACACTGTTGCTGAACTCGCAAGGCAGGTCGGTTTTGATCTGCCGGAGACTTACAATGCGTCTCGCTTGTTGTGGGACAATCTACAGACCAATGCAGAACGTGTTGCCGTCCATCATGCATCAGGCACGCTCACCTATGCGGCGCTGGCTGATTTGGCAGCCCGTATTGGCAATGCATTCTTGAATGCAGGGTGTTCGCGCGGTGATCGCGTGATGCTGCTGATGGACGATGAGCCTGCTTATCCTGCGGCCATCATGGGCGCGATGCGCGCTGGTCTGGTCCCTCTGCTCATCAACATTCAGTCGCCCAGCGATCTTCTCGCGTTCTTTGAAGAGGACAGCGATGCGAAAGCGGTGCTTGTCAGCCCGGATCTTGCTGATCAAATGCAAGATGCGTCACGTCCAATGTTGCGCAGCGACGGCCCTGAGATTGTGAAGGCTTCACCAAGCCTTTCCGAGGCGCCCACAATGCGCACGGATATGGCCTTTTGGATGTACTCCTCAGGGTCAACCGGAAAGCCGAAAGGCGTGGTGCACAAGCACGAGGATGCTGCTTACACAGCGCATACCTACGCTCGTGACATCCTGAAACTCACACCGGACGACATCTGCTTCTCGGTGCCAAAGATCTACTTCGCCTATGGTTTTGGAAACGCGGTCGCCTTCCCGATGGCCGTTGGTGCTTCGGCTTTGTTGCTTACCGGTCGCCCAACGCCTGATCGCTGTTTTGATGCCATAGAAGCGCACAAACCCACTGTTCTGTTTGGTTTACCAACGGTCTACACCGCTCTGATCAGTCACGCGGACGCCGAGATGGCAGATCTGTCCTCTGTGCGTCTGTGCATATCGGCTGCCGAGGTTCTGTCCTCAGAACTTGCCGATAGCTGGCGGCAGCGTTTCGGTCATCGCATTGTGGAGGGTCTTGGCTCAACCGAGATGCTGCACATCTATCTGTCCAATGATGAGGACACGCAGAAACCTGGATCAGCCGGTCGTGTCGTTCCAGGCTATGCAGTTCGACTGGTAGATGGTGAAGGCCAGCTTGTCCCCGTGGGCAGCGAAGGCATTATGGAGGTCTGCGGGCTTTCCGGTGCCGAGTACTATTGGAATCGCCCCGATAAAACGGCCGAAACCATGCGCAATGGCTGGCTTTACACTGGTGACCAGTTCACCTGCGATGAAGACGGTTTTTACTTCTTCAAAGGCCGCGCTGATGATCTGGTGAAAGTATCCGGCCAGTGGGTTTACCCGCTGGAGATCGAGCTGGCATTGGCCGAGCATCCCAAAGTCCGAGAGATTTGCGTCCAGGCCGTTCCACTGGCCGATCAGCGGATGACGCTGACAGCTTGGGTAACGCCCAAGAGTCAAACCGATGCCGGTGATGGTTTGGCCAGGGAGTTGAAAGACTTCGCCAAGGCGCAGCTGCTGCCGCACAAATATCCCCGGACCATCCATTTTCTCGACCATCTGCCGAAAACAGGCACCGACAAGATCGACCGCCAAGCCTTGCGAGCGCTTGCTGCGGACCAGATCGGTTCAGTGGCCTAACACCAGAGGAATGTTGTCATGAGCCTTGATGGGCCTCCCCCCAACACACCTGAACGTCAGGCCTTTTACGACGCCATCGAGCCGGAATCGATGCGTGCCTTGTGGTCGGTCATGTCCGGCATCATCACGCCGGAGCCCAAGTCCGACTGCGTGCCGGTGAAGTGGTCGTATGAAAGCGTAAGATCGCGCCTCCTGGAAGCGGCTGATCTTATCACCGCCAAGGAAGCTGAACGTCGCGTGCTGATCCTGGAGAACCCAGGTCTAAAGGGTACATCAAAGGTCACCACCAGTCTCTATTGCGGCATTCAATGTGTGATGCCTGGCGAAGTTGCCCCCGCCCACCGCCACAGCCAGAGTGCTCTGCGCTTTGTTCTGGAAAGCGAGGGTGGTGTCACTGCCGTAGGTGGCGAGAACACCGATCTCAAGTTTGGTGATTTCGTCATCACGCCGAGCTGGGAATGGCACGATCACACCAGCCGCTCTGGTTCACCCATCTTCTGGCTCGACGGCCTGGACATCCCGGTCGTGCAATTCCTCGATGCATCCTTTGCCGAAGGCATGGGCGAGGATCAGCAAGAGATCACCAAACCGATGGGCGACAGCCTGGCACGTTATGGCGCGAACATGATGCCAATCGGGTACGAAAAGTCTGCACCAACATCCCCCATCTTCAACTACCCCTACGATCGCTCACGCGAGGCGCTGGAGCAGATGCGCAAACGTGAAGAGTGGGATCCCTGCCATGGGTTGAAGATGCGGTATGTGAACCCCGTCGATGGCGGATGGGCGATGCCAACCATTGGCGCCAGCCTGCAACTGATGCCCAAAGGCTTCTCCTCGGTGCCTTATCAATCCACCGATGCCACCGTTTATGTCGGTGTTGAGGGCAAAGGCCAGGCCACCATTGGAAACCAAACGTTCGAGTGGGGCCCGCGCGATGTTTTCGTCGTGCCCTCCTGGCACACGCTCACCCACGAGGTGGATGAGGATGCAGTGCTGTTTTCCTATTCCGACCGACCTATTCACGAAAAGCTCGGTCTTTTCCGCGAACGCCGAGGCAATGCATGACCAGTTACGTTCTCCCTCCACCAGCCCAGGCCAGTGTGGCTGTCGTTGGCACCGATGATCGGTTTCCGGTTCGCCGGATTTTCTGTGTCGGACGCAACTACGCCGCGCATGCCCGCGAGATGGGCCGCGACCCAGACCGTGAGCCCCCCTTCTTCTTCACCAAGCCGGCCGATGCGGTGGTGGAGAACGGTGCTACAGTTCCTTACCCGCCGGAAACGGAGAATTTCCACTACGAGATCGAGCTGGTGGTCGCCATCGGTAAGGTTGGTAGCAACATCGCGGAAGAAGATGTCCCAAACCACATTTGGGGCGCGACCGTTGGCATTGATCTGACCCGTCGCGATCTTCAACTGGCTGCGCGTGACAAGGGCCGTCCTTGGGACTGGGGAAAGGCTTTTGATCAATCAGCACCGATCTCGCCACTGGTTCCCATGGCCGACGTGCAAAGCCTCACCGAGGGGCGCATTTGGTTGGCGGTCAATGGGGAGGTCAAACAGGATGCTGACATCGCTGATCTGATTTGGTCGGTGAACGAGCATGTCTCGATCCTCTCACAATCCATGACCTTGGCACCGGGCGACATCATCATGACCGGCACACCGGCTGGTGTCGGCGCAATTGTTCCTGGCGACGCTGTCACCGGCGCGGTTGAAGGTTTGGCCGAGATTGCCATCACGATTGGAGAGCGGGTGTGAGCGACGCACCCGACCTTCGCCTTCACGGGTTCTTTCGGTCGTCCACCTCCTATCGTGTGCGGGTCGCGCTGAACCTCAAAGGCCTTGTCTATGATCAAACTACCTATGTGCTGCGCAAGGGCGAGCATCGTGGCGAAGACTATTTGGCCGTGAACCCGCAAGGTCTGGTGCCAACGCTTGAAACCGATCAGGGTATGATCGCGCAATCGCTGGCGATCATTGAATGGCTTGATGAAACCCATCCTGAACCAGCGTTTCTACCAGACGATGCCTGGAGCAGGGCGCGTGTGCGTGGTTTGGCACAGATGATCGCGCTTGATGTACACCCCATCAACAATTTGCGCGTGCTCTTTTACCTTCGTGACCAGTTTGGCGCCGATGACGACGCCCAAACCGCTTGGTTTCACCACTGGGTGAACCAGGCTTTCAGCGCGCTGGAAAAACGCTTGGCCAACGACAAAGAAACCGGTGCATTTTGCCACGGAAATATGCCCGGCCTGGCTGATATCTGTTTGGCGAGCCAAGTGGTCAACAACCGTCGTTTCGGCGTCGATATCGCGCCTTATCCAACCCTTAAGAGGATTTACAACGCCTGCATGGCTTTGCCTGCTTTTCAGGATGCCTTGCCGGAAAACCAACCTGACGCGGCTTAACCGCGCGATCTTAAAACCGGGAGAAAATGATGAAAAAGCAACTGATTGCCGGTGCGCTGGCACTTGGCGCCACTTTGGGACTGGCAGCACAGGTCGGCGCGCAAACCGTTTCCATAGCCACCCTACCGCAGGGCTCAGTCTGGAACACAATGGGCAATGTAATCGCCGGTGCCGTGCGCGAGGATGGTGTGCGCATGGTGGTGCAGCCCTATGGTGGGAACCTCGCTATGATGCAGGCACTGGAACAGGGCCTTGCTGAGTTCTCGATCAATGACATCAACGATGTGATCGCGGCAGCAGAAGGGATCGACCACTATGATGGGCAGGCTCAATCAAACCTGCGTATCGTGGCCAAGATCAATCCTCTGCCCATCGGTCTTTATGTGCGTACCGATAGCGGCATGACGCAAATGAGCGAGCTGGAAGGCCGCCGCGTTTCTTCTGGCTGGGACGGATTCCCACTTGCCAATTCCCATGTCTCAGCACTGCTGGCGACCGGTGGTTTGACCTATGATGACGTGGAAGGTGTGCCAACACCAGGCTTGATCCGTGGATCAGATGACCTCGCAGCTGGACGCACCGAAGCAGCTTTCTTTGCAGTTGGCGGGCCGAAAGTGGCCGAAGTCAACGCCACCGTTGATGGCGTCCGTTTTCTACAGGGCGCAAGCGATGACGCAACGCTTAATGCCATTCAGGCCATTCGCCCGGCCTTCTACTTCTCAGAAGTGCAACCCGCCCCCTTTCGGGTTGGCATCGAAGAGCCAATGATGATGGTGACCTGGGACAATGTGTTGGTTGCCGGTGCCCACGTGTCCGATGAAACGGTGATGGCGTTGCTCGCATCGATGGCCGAGCGCCAGAGCGACATGGCCGAAGCCTTTCCACCCTTTGGTGCCTTCGGCATTGAGCGTTCCTATGTGGATTACCCAGGGGCAGTCTATCATCCCGGTGCCATCGCGTTCTTCGAAGAGCGCGGCATTGCGCTTCAGGACTTCTGATCTGTGAGCGAAATGGCCGATCAAAGCGCGATACGCCGCCATTTGGCGGTGATCGGAAACCTCTTCGCGGCTGTCGTCACATTGACGGCAGTCGCCTGGGCTGCCGATGTGCCGCGCTCGATTGGCCTTGCGCCCTACACCGAGCAGTTTTTGGCGCTTATTCTTGCCTTCTCTCTCGCATTGGTCTTCATCAAGAAACCAAGCCCTTTTGTCGGGTTGGATATTGCGCTTAGCCTGCTTGGCCTTGGTACGGCCCTTTGGGTGATGTGGGAGTATCCAAGGCTCATCTTCCAACAGATGAGCCTGCCGTTGGACGGACTGATCGCAGGCGCCATCCTCTTCCTTCTGATCATGGAAGCGCTGAGACGTTGCACCGGTTGGCCACTGGTTATCGTGGTTGCCTGCATAGGGCTCATGGGCTTGATAGGCCATACCATTCCCGGCGCACTGCAGACGCGCGAAGTCGCGCCTGAACGTATGCTGATGTATCTGGCCTTTGATGCCAACGGATTGTTCGGACTGACGCTCAACGTGGCGGCCACAGTCGTCATCGCCTTTGTGCTGTTTGGCCAGTTGCTCTTGAAATCGGGTGGGGCTGATTTCTTCAACGACATCGCGGTTGCCCTGATGGGACGTCGCCGTGGCGGCTCGGCGAAAATCGCTGTGGTGGCGTCAGGCCTCTTCGGCTCCATCTCCGGGGTGGTGGTCTCCAACATTGTCGCCACGGGTGTGGTGACCATCCGCATGATGATCGCATCAGGATATCGCCGCCACCAAGCCGCTGCCATTGAAGCCGTCGCCTCAACGGGCGGCCAGATCGTCCCGCCCGTTATGGGTGCGGTTGCGTTTCTCATGGCCGACATCCTTCAGCGCCCCTACACGGAAATCGTCGTTGCTGCGATCGTTCCCGCGCTTCTCTACTATGTGGCGGTCTTCGCACAAGTTGACCTGCAGGCCGCGCGCGACGACATCGCTCTTGTTGATGAGAGTGAGATCCCTGAAACGTCAGACGTGTTCAAACATGGCTGGGTGTTCATCGTTCCTTTTGCAGCCATCGTGCTTGCCCTTTTCTCCTTTGGTCAACGCCCTGAAACAGCCGCACTTTATGGCGGAGGCGCAGCCCTCGCGATCGGTCTGATCAAAGGATACCGGCAACGCATGAGCTTGCGCGAGATCTGGCAGGCGCTCTGCGAGACTGGCTCATCGGTCGTTGATATCGTGATGATTGCGGCTGCTGCCGGGTTCATCATCGGTGTCCTCAACATCACCGGCCTTGGGTTTGGCCTCACCTTTGTTCTTGTGTCGCTGGGTGGGGAGAGCCTGATAGCGTTGCTGCTGATCGGTGCGGCTGTTTGCCTGGTGCTTGGCATGGGCATGCCAACCGTCGGGGTCTATCTTTTGCTGGCAGTTCTGATCGCGCCGTCGCTGGTTCAAAGTGGCGTCGATCCTATCGCAGCGCACCTGTTCATCTTCTATCTCGGCATGATGTCGATGGTGACACCGCCGGTTGGGATCGGAGCTTTCTTTGCCGCTGCGATCGCCAAGGCCAAGCCCATGCAAACGGCATTCGTCGCGATGCGCTACGGGTGGACGGCCTATGTGATCCCGTTCCTGTTCGTCCTCTCACCCACCTTAATTTTGAAAGGCGACACGATTGCCATCGTGGTGGATGTGATTACAGCAGCGGCCGGTGTTTACCTGATCTCCGCGGCGGCTGTTGGATGGTTGCATGTTCCCCTTCAACCTTTGATGCGGCTTTTGCTGATCTTCGCAGGATCAGCACTTCTCGTGCCGCTCAGCTTGCCGTTCTCTCTCTGGTTCAATGGACTTGGAATTGCTGGGGCCACGATCGTCTTTCTAGCCCACCACCTTGCTCCCAATCTGCTCAATCCACGCGGGCGACACTGGCGTCCCTACTTGCCACCCCTGATCAAACGAGGTCCTGATGCGTAACCCGTTCAAAAAGCTCGATGAACATGCCGATCTCATGAACAAGATGGGGGCCGCAACAGATGTTGATCTGTCCGACGCAGCTCTTGACGGACGATTGGATGCCGAGCGCTATCGAAAGGCGCTCAAAGCCTGCACACACTGCAAGTCTGTCGACAAATGTCTCTCTTGGCTTGAACAGCATAAAGCGACCGACAGGGAAAAACCGCCGGAATTTTGTGCCAACAAAGAGCTGCTGCTCAGTCTTCGTGAAAAAAGAAACCAGCCGCCTAACGGGATCCCAGAGGCGCAACCACCTGTTCTGTAAGCATTGCGCTGCTCTCGATGGAAGTCTGATCTGACGGGTCGGTCCATGCCGACTTGACAATGTCAGCCCGGATATCAATCCATGGAGCCGACGGTTGATACTCTAAAAATGCATGCGGACGGATGATGTTGTAGTGCCGACGCCATCTCTCAATAAGCACTTTGGCTTCGGGCAGAGTGTTGAAGAGTCCCAACGTTCAACAGCTTGTCCTTGAGTTTGCTGTTAAAGCTCTCGTTATCACTGTTCTCCCTGGGGTTTCCAGGTTCGATGAACAGGGTCTTCGCACTGACCTTGGTGAACTGCTCCCCGACGGCTGTGGATGCGAACTCAAGCCCATCACAACACTCCTTTGAATTCGCAGATGTTCCACTCGACGTGGATGCGTTCAAAAGGGGCGGGCTCACATATCAGCGACGTCCGCTATCGAGCCAAAATCTCTCTTGCGCAACGCAGTCAGTTCACAACACATCTGCGGCCAGAACCAGCTGCTGCAGAGTTGTTCCTCTAGTTTTCCAGCGATTCTGAAGTGCTCCTGATCTCTAACGTTTGCGCGGTGTGTTTGCTTTGTTAGCGGTCTTTTGCCCCGCTGAGCATGCTGATCTTGTGCGGCTAGGCTGAGTACTTTTGATGATAGAGCTTGTTCGCGCGGTTGAGGTGGTTGGCCATCGCTTCAGCGGAGGCACGCTCATCACCTGCCTCAATGGCATCGACAATCGCGTCATGCTCCTGGATGGTCAGGCTCTCCATACCTTCCTGACGAACCAGGTCGATATGGAAGTGGGCCAGCCAATCAAAGAGGGCCTGCGCCAGAACGGCAAAAATGGGGTTGCCGCTGATGGTGGCAACAGCGCGATGAAAATTCCCATCGCAGTTCATGAAGTCCTCTGCCTCATCGCGTGCCGCGGTTTGCAACGAGACGGTCTGGCGCAAGAAAGCGATATCGGAAAGTGTGCGCTTTCTGGCTGCAATGCGGGCCATTTCAACCTCAAAGGTCAGACGGGCTTCCTTCAAGTGGGTCATCGATGTTTCGGAATGTGAAAGCACGTGTCGCATCGTCTGCGACATCTGACCAACCATCTGATCAATAGAAGGCTTGGCAACTCTGGGTCGCTCTCCATGGCGAATTTCTACAAGACCCATGCGTTGTAGGTTTTGCATCGCTTCACGGATTGCTGGACGCCCGACTTCAAAGTCGGTCATCAGCTCACGCTCCGATGGTAGATAGTCACCGGGCTCAAGGTCGCCGCCTTGAATGATGGCCAGGAGTTGATCCTGAACCTCATCGGATAGTTTGCGGCGTTTAATCCCTGCTGGTTTAGTTGTCATACCAGCCTCATAAGCAATTGTTCAGCCAGTCTCAAGCAGGCTGTGCGTGCCGACGCTTGCCTTAGCTTTCCAACTGGTATAATGACTATAACAGTAATGAGGTGATGCCGCCATGCCAAAGCATCAAAAACAGGTGTGGATGAGCCCTCCAACAGTTTCCGCGGGATCCATTTCCGTGGTGCTAACGGTGCCAAAAAGGCACGCTCGACGACTAGGGAGTGACACTATGAGATTCCGCACAAAACTGATCGGAGCCGCCTTTGCGGTGACCTCGACCAGCATGCTTTTTGCCGGCTCAGCTTCTGCAGCCACCATTTGCTTCGCGTTTCAGGACTTGGAGACAGAATTCTGGGTTGCGGGTCATCAGGCGATCACAACCACGCTGACCGAAGCCGGGCACACCGTTATCGAGCGCAACGCCAATGAAGATGCCAATCGCCAGCTTGAGCAGGTGCGCGACTGTATTGCCCAGGGCGTGGATGGCATCATCATCATTCCACAGGATGGCGACAGCGCGACGACGATCGTCGGTGAAGCGCAAGACAATGATGTGCCTATCGCGGTGTTCAACCGCCCGCCATCAGACCTTTCCAAAGGCATCATCGTCGTTGCTGACAATGCCAGCATTGCCGCCCAGGCAGTGGACTTCGTGGCCCAGGAAGCCATCGCAGCCAACCCTGATCGCATGCTCACACCTATGGTAATCGTCGGTGATTTGAGCGACTCCAACGCTGTGGGTCGTCGCGATGGTTTTTACGAAGCCATCGGCCGGTACGCCGATCACTTCAATCCTGCCATCGAAGTTGCCTCGGAGTGGGACGCAGCCACAGCCCTGGCCAATCTGGAAGCGGCCATTACGGCCAATCCAGATATTGACGTGCTTTTCACTTCTTCTGATTTCCTGTTCCCCACCATTCGCTCGGTACTGGAACCGCGTGGCATGTGGGTGCCTGCCGGTGAAGAAGGTCATGTGTTGATGGCTGGCCTTGATGGCGATGCCACGGCCTGTCGGCTGATCAAGGACGGGTATGTGGACGCGACCGGCGTACAGGACCTCTACTTCGAGGCCGAGGCAGCGATGGACGCTATCCTTGCGGCGATTGAAGCCGGTGAAGCTCAGCCGAATGAAGTGATCGCAGATCCGGGTTTTGCTCTTACCTCAGCCAACATTGGCGAGCGTGAAATGGACATGTGGGGCTGCGTTCTGCTCTCCGAAGGCTTCCTCGATCGCTAGGACTTATCGTTCCTCCCGAGCGAACGGTTTAGCCGCCGTTCTTTCCGGTGGTGGCTTTTGGGCCACCACCAACCTCTTCTACGGCGAAACGGCAATCCATGCATTCCATACCACCGTCCAAAACGCCTGCGTCTGCGGCGCAGCCCGAAGGCAAGGAACGGCCTAGCCTTTTGGTACGCCTGCGCAATCTGGTTCTATCGGACTATTTCATTCTTTGGCTGTCGATTGCCTACTTCCTTGTGCTGGCGCCGTTTCTGCCCACACTGACCAATCCAGCGAACCTGTCGAACCTTTTGTCCAACACATGGCCTCTTTTGGCGGTAGCTGTTGGCCAGACTTTTGTTCTGACCATTGCGGGCATCGATCTTTCACAAGGCGCTGTGATCGGGTTCACCAGCACCGTGATGGCCGTTCTGGTTGCCACGAGTGGTTCAGCCAATGTGCTGGAAGGTGCGCCGGTCTGGGGGCTGTTCATTGACGAGAACGGCGGCCTCTTCCATGGCCTGCCGATCAGCGTCTTTTTAAGTCTTGTGGTGATGCTCGCGGTTGGCACATGTGTTGGCGCGCTCAACGGGCTGGCGATTGCCTATTTGCGCATGCCGCCTTTCATGATGACGTTGGTCACAATGATCGTCGTCTCAGCGTTTGCGGTTTGGCTCACACAGTCGGAGAACGTTGGCAACTTGCCAGAGAGCCTTGTCACACTGGGCAAGGGCGACATTATCTCCGTCTATTTCGGTGAGCAGGATCGCTCGCAGATTCCGCGCCGTGAAATTTTTTCCGTCATTGGCTTTTCCGCTGTCATTGCCATCAGCCTGGCCATTGCAGCCCATATTTTGCTCAACAAGACGGTTTTTGGTCGGCAGGTCATCGCCATCGGCGCGAACCGCAAAGCGGCTGAGATCTCAGGCGTGCCGGTGAAGCGCATCATCGTGATGGTCTTTGCCATCTCAGCCTTCTGCGCGACCGTCGGCTCGATCCTTTATTCCGCCCGTCTGGAGGCAGGCCGCCCGACGCTGGGCGAGGGGACGTTTCTACTCGATGTCATTGGCGCGACGGTCATTGGCGGTACCAGCCTGTTCGGCGGCAAAGGTAAGATCATCTGGACCGTGTTTGGTGTCATCTTCTTCGTTCTTCTTTCCAACACGCTGAACCTGATGAACCTCTCCACTTTCCATATCGATATGGCCAAGGGTGGTGTGATCCTGTGCGCCGCGCTGCTTGATGTTGCCCGAAACCGCTACTCGGCGGAGCGCGGGTTATGAGTACGCTTCTTGGCCTTCATGGCTTGTCCAAAGCCTGGTTTGGGGTTCCGGCCGTCAGCGATATGCATCTTGAGGTGCCGGCTGGCATCTGTCTCGGCGTTATCGGTGAAAACGGCGCAGGCAAGTCGACGCTCATGAATATGATCGGCGGCGTGGTGCCACCTACGTCCGGCAGCATGACGTGGCGCGGCGACTCATATGCACCCAAAAACCCAGCCGATGCAAAGGCCCATGGCATTGCGTTCATCCATCAGGAATTGAATCTTTTCACCAACCTGTCGGTGGCCGAGAATATCTTTATTGATGATTTTCCTTACCGTTTTGGCCTCATCGATAAGCGCAAGATGGCTGCGCGATCCCGTGTTCTTCTAGAGCGACTCAACCTTCAAGCAGAGCCTGAAACCTCAGTTGGCAGCCTTGCACCGGGCGAGCGGCAATTGGTGGAAATCGCCAAAGCGCTCCACCGTGAAGCCTCGCTGATCATTTTTGACGAGCCGACAACCTCACTCACCGCGCGTGAGACCGATAAGCTGTTCGAGACCATCAACGCGTTGAAGGCCGATGGCACGACTATCATGTACATCTCGCACATCTTGGCGGACGTGCAGGCCTTATCCGATGAGATCGCCGTTCTGCGTGACGGGCACCTGGTGGCCAATGGGCCAGTCGATCAGTTCGGTGTGCCGGCCATGATCAACGCGATGATCGGGCGCGAGCTTTCTGCAATCTATCCTCCACGCACCAGCGCACCGAGTGACGAAGTGATCTTGGAAGCCGATGGGCTAAGCCAGGATGGCGTCGTCGAAGACATCTGCTTCAAACTGCACAAGGGCGAAATTCTTGGGCTATTTGGCTTGATGGGATCAGGGCGCAGTGAACTCGCCCGCATGATCTTTGGCATCGATCCAACCCAACGCGGCACGCTGTTTTTTAATGACACACCGGTTGATGGCGACACACGTGCACGCATCGGTAAAGGCATGGCGTTCGTCACCGAGAACCGGCGTGACGAAGGCCTGATGATGGATGCAGCCATTGCAGACAATCTGTCACTGGTGACCATCGATCAGTTCGGCCAGGCGCCACTGGCCATGCTCGACCAGGACAAGCTGAAAGAGCGTACGCAAGCCGTTCGCGAACGCGTGACCATCAAAGCCGGTGATATCGCAACGCAGCCCGCGCGTGCCTTGTCGGGCGGTAATCAGCAAAAAGTGGTGATCGGCAAGTGGCTGTTGGGCGATCCGCAGCTGTTCATTTTGGATGAACCCACACGCGGCGTGGATGTTGGCGCCAAGCACGAGATCTACACCATTATCGACAGTCTGGCGGCTTCGGGCAGCGGTGTGCTCCTCATTTCCTCGGAGCTGGAAGAGTTGATGGGCACATGCGATCGCATCATGGTGATGGCCCAGGGCGAAGTGACTGGCGAATTCAAACGCGAGGACTTTTCAGAGGCCGCGATCATTGCCGCCGCTTTCAAAGAGGTGGCAGCATGAGCGCGCAACGACCATCGGGCCCATTCGACCCAGCAGGCATGGCTGCTCGGCATTCCTCGATCATCATCCTGTTCGCCATCATCATCGGCTTTGGCATTGCCGAGCCTGCGTTCCTTTCGTTCGATACGATGGGCAACACCGTCAAGCAGGCGTCCTTCATCGGCATTGCAGCTGTTGGCATGGTCTTTGTGCTGTTAACCGCAGGTATCGATTTGTCCGTCGGTTCCATCATGTATCTGGGGCCGCTAATGGCCGGCATTGCCATGCGAGATATGGAAGTGAGCGTCACTGGCGCGCTGGTTGTCAGCATTCTGGCAGGCGCTTTGATGGGGGTGATCAACGCCTTCTTTATCGTCGTGCTACGGATTATTCCTTTCATCACAACGCTGGCAACGCTGTTTCTGTTCCGGGGCTTTGGTTCCTACGTGACCTCCTCGCGGCAACTGGATTTCCCTGCCGAGGTGCGTGCCTTTGGCTTGTCCAACGTGCTCGGAATTCCCATGCCAGTTATTGTTTTCGCCATTGTGGTGCTGGCAGCCTACATCATCCTGGCGCATACCCCGATGGGTCGACAGATCTATGCCTTCGGTAATGATGCTGAGGGCGCCCGCAAAGCTGGGTTGCCCACGCGCCGCTTGCAAGCTTTCGTCTACATCGCCAGCGGCATTTGCGCTTCGCTAGCGGGCTTTGTGCTGATCTCGCAGATTGGACGGCTTGATACCGGCTTTGGTGAGGGGCGCGAGTTTTCCGTCATCGCCGCAGCCGTCTTGGGTGGTGCAAGCCTGTTTGGCGGTGTTGGAACCGCGTTCAGTGCCCTTATCGGCGCCATCACCATTCAGGTGGTGCAGGCCGGCCTCGTTTACACCGGCATCAATCTTTACCTGCAGCCACTTTTGCTTGGGCTGGTGATCTTCATCGCCGTCCTTCTCGATGGATTACGCCAGGCGAGACTGGAAGACAGCAAGCGCCGCATCATCCGTCCGCTTTTACCCGAACCAGTACGTGGCGACCCGCCACCTGCTTCAACGACCAACAAGGAGTCCCATCCATGACACACGCCGTCGCCCTTCTGGGAGCCGGAGGCAAAATGGGCCTTCGTGTTACCAAGAAACTCGTCGATGCCGGCTATGATGTTCGCGCCGTCGAAACCGCAGATGTTGGCAAGGCTCGCCTTGCCGAGGCCGATATTCAAGCCGTTGACCAGGCGACTGGGATCGCTGGTGCTGATGTCGTCGTGCTTGCGCTGCCCGACAACATCATCGGCAAAGTATCGCGCGATATTGTGCCGTCGCTTAAGTCAGGTGCATTGCTCATCATCCTGGATGCAGCAGCCCCCTACGCTGGCGATGTCCCAACCGAGCGAGACGATGTCTCCATTGTCATCGGTCATCCTTGCCACCCGCCGCTTTTCAACGATGAAACCGACTGGGATGCCCGGCGAGATTATCATGGCGGCATCGCACGCCAGTCCATCGTTTGCGCCCTCATGAAGGGACCCGAAGAGGCCTACGAACTGGGCGAAGACATCTGCAAAGCCATGTGGTCGCCGATCACCAACTGCTACCGCGTTACTGTCGAGCAATTGGCCATTCTGGAGCCCGGACTATCGGAAATGGTGGCGATGCCCTTCGTGGACACGATGGTGGAAGCTGTCGATCTGTGCGCATCCAAATACGACATCCCGCGCGAAGCAGCTTTTGATTTCATGATCGGGCATTTGAACGTCGAGATCGCCATGTGGTTCGGCTACTCACCCAAAGTGCCGTCCGATGCGGCCTTGAGGCTGATGCGCTTTGCTAAAGGCGTGGTGGTGCGTGAGGACTGGGAAGAAGCTCTCAACCCGGCCAAAGTGAAAGAAGCCGCCGAACTGATCGTCTACGGTAAAGGCGCTTAAGAGCTGATGCAGGAGCCACACCACCTCTCTGTCGGAGATATTTCTTTTCTCTACGAACCGGGCCTAGTCCGACGATTGATGGTGGCTGGTACCGAAGTGATCCGCATGATCAGCGCGCCGGTGCGCGACGCGAACTGGGGCACCTTCTCGCCAAAACTGTTGTCCAACTCGATCGACGAAACCCCAGATAACGTGCGTATCGAAGAGGTGTTTTCGGTTGCCGATGGAAGGCTGCTAGCGGACCTTACTTTCGTCGTCCACGCAGATGGTGTTGTGTCTGCCAACTTGATTTTCACCGGTAAGGAAGATGTCCAGACCAACAGAGCCGGTTTCACCTTGCTTCACCCCATTGCTGGAACAACAGGTAACGCCCTGACGGTCTCACACAGCGACGGTTGTGTGACTCAAACCCAGTTCCCCGAGCAGATAGCGCCCGGACAACCTGCCATCGAAATCTGCGGGCTGGCTCACAAAGTGGGCGATGTGGATGTCAGAATATCCTTCAAGGGCGAAACGTTCGAAACCGAAGATCAGCGCAACTGGTCGGATGCCTCTTTCAAAACCTATTGCCGCCCGCTTTCGCTGCCGTTCCCTTACACGATCGTTAAGGGGGAGACTGTCACCCAGCGCATCGAAGTCAATTTGGATCGCAAGTTTGAAAGCACTCATCGGGGTGTGGCCGCGAGGCCAACGCAGTCCATTCAAAAGCCTGTGCGCTTGCCACAAATCTGCTTAGCAGTCGAACCAGATTGGCTGACGTCCGCATCATTGCCGCGAGGTGTCGTTCCTGTCTTGCGCTTTACCGGGGGTGACTCTTACAGCGATGAAAAGCTCGCTCAGATCGTGCAAACGCACCAGGATGTCGATGTCGAAATCATTGTTCCAGAGGACAAGGATGCGCTCGGCGTTTGCGAGACCGTGAAGGACTGCCTTGAGCGGTGCGGGTTAAACGCCAAGCACATTACGGCGCTGCCGCAGGCTTACCTCAAAAGCTACCAGCCGACCGGTCCTTGGCCGGAAGGTCTCTCGCCAGAGTCTTGCACCCAAGTCGCGCTCCAAACCTTCACAAACGCGCGCATCGGTGTGGGCATGCTAACCCACTTTACCGAGTTCAACCGGCGCGCGCCCGATACATCGTTTGGTGATTATGTGACGTTTGCCAACGCCGCTATCGTCCACGCCGCGGACGACATATCGGTGTGGGAAACTTTAGAAACTTTGCCCTACATCTTCGCCTCGGCCAAAGCCCTTTCAGGCGATTTGCCGATACGTCTTGGTCTGGTCTCCATTGGCATGCGCTCCAACCCGTATGGAGCGGCTTTGGTGCCGAACCTATGCCACGCCAAGATCGCCATGACGGGTGATGATCCACGGCAGACAGCCCCTTTTGCTGCCGCCTATGCGGTGGCTGCGTTTGCGCTTGCTGCACAAGCAGGCGTTGAAGCCATCGCACTCGCGGCACCGAGCGGACGGTTGGGAATGATGAACGCCGATGGTTCTTTGCTGCCTATTGGTAAAGCGTTGAAAGCCTTGTCGGCTCTGGGACCGGAAGCAAACCTCATGGTGAGCCAAGACAAGGTGACGCTCTCAAACTCTATCGGGTCACTATCAGCTGATATCTGCGGTCAAGGCGCTCTCCATCTGTCTGGATTTGGAGAAGATAATGACTGATCAATCATTACGCGGTGTGTTGATCGGCTGCGGATTTTTCTCTGACAATCATATGAACGCCTGGACCCGTCAGGATGGCGTGACCATCACTGCCGTGTGCGATCTAGATGAAGTCAAAGCCGAAGCAACGGCGCAGCGATTTGGTGTAAAAACCATCTACACCAACGCGCAAGATATGCTGGCGACTGAAGCACCAGATTTCGTCGATGTGGCCACCACCGTAGGCTCGCACCGAGCATTGGTTGAACTGGCAAGTGGCCATGCCAAAACGATCATCTGTCAAAAGCCCTTCGCTGAAACCATCGCTGATGGCGAGGCTATGATTGCGGCCTGCGGAGCATCTGGAAGCACACTCATCGTTCATGAAAATTTCCGCTGGCAGCGCGCCTTCACAGTAATGAAGGCGATGATCGAGAATGGCGATCTGGGCAGTCTTCATTTCGCGCAGTTTTCATTTCGCCACGACTACGACAACTACGTCAATCAACCTTACTTGGCCGAAATTGAACGTTTCACGATCATGGATGTGGGGCTTCATCTGTTCGATCTTGCCCGCCATTTTCTTGGCGAGGTGGACACGCTTTCTTGCACCACCCAGCGCCTCAACCCAATTGTGCGCGGTGAGGATGCTTTTACCGCGATGCTCGTCCACACAAGTGGCGCGACCAGCATTTGCGATTGTTCCTTCTACAGCAAAGTAGCCCCCGATCCCTTCCCTCAAACACTGGCGCGCATTGAGGGTGACCAAGGCACACTGATGCTTGGTCAAGACTACCGCCTTACCCTTCACACTGGCAGCGGCGCACGCGAAATCGATGCCGCGCCGGCTGTTCCAAGCTGGGGCGGAGCACCTTGGCAGGGTGTGCAGGACAGCGTCATGCGCTTTCAGAACCATGCCGCCGATGTTGCGCGCGGGCAGGCGGACCCTGCTCCCTCAGGCGCTGACAATCTCAAAACACTTGCGTTGGCCCTGGCCGCCTACGACGCAGCAGAAACCAGGTCCAGCATCACCATGGCGGACTGGCAGGAGACAACGTCATGACCGCATCGATGTCCGTTACCGACCGCATTGAGGCCGACTATGTCATCGAGACAGCCATAGACCCGCAGGAAGCTGCGGAGACCATGGCGGGCGAACAATCCTCTGGCACGTTTCTGCCCATTCCTGGTGAAACCGAAGAACTGAAAGCTCGCTCCGCTGCGCGCGTTGAGCACTTGGAGGTTTTTCAGACCGTCGATACGCCATCGTTACCCGGTGCGGCAGTGGGAGAAACCTATCAACGTGCACATGTCACCCTATCGTGGCCACTGGGTAATATTGGTCCGTCGCTGCCCAATCTCATGGCAACTGTCAGCGGTAATCTGTTTGAACTAAAGCCTTTTTCTGGCCTGCGCGTCATGGATATTCGCATGCCGCAAGCTTTTGCAGATATCTATCCCGGACCGCAGTTTGGCATTGAGGGCACGCGCCGTTTAACTGGTGTCTCCAAAGGTCCTTTGATCGGTACAATCATCAAGCCAAGTGTCGGGTTTTCCCCGCAGGAAACTGCCGACCGCGTCGCGATCTTGGCGCAGGCCGGTATCGATTTTATCAAAGATGATGAGCTTCAAACCGATGGACCCTATTGTCCGTTTGAAGAGCGCGTGACAGCCGTTATGGCGGTGATAAATGCGCACGCTGAGAAGACCGGCAAGAAAGTCATGTACGCCTTCAATCTAACAGGTGAAGTCGACGAGATGCGCGCGCGTCACGATTTCGTGCGTGAACTGGGTGGCACCTGCGTCATGGCAAGTGTGAACTCCGTCGGGCTTGGCGGCATGATTGCGCTTGGCCGTCATTCGCAACTGCCCATCCACGCCCATCGCAACGGCTGGGGCTACCTGTCTCGCCACCCCATGCTCGGGTGGTCGCATGTTGCTTGGTCGAAGTTTTGGCGCCTAGCTGGTGCCGACCATCTGCATGTGAATGGACTGCGCAACAAGTTTTGCGAGCCAGATGACAGCGTCATTCAATCGGCTCAGTCCTTGCTGACGCCGCTGTTCAACGACAAACCGTGCCTTACCATGCCGGTTTTTTCCTCTGGTCAAAGTGCGATTCAACCTGATGAGACCTACCGGCGCATGCAAACGACCGATCTTATTTATGCCGCTGGTGGCGGCATTGTTGGGCATCCAGATGGCATTGAAGCTGGTGTGCGTAGCCTGCGTGAAGCGTGGGACGCCGCCGAGCAAGGTATTCCAGCGGTAGATCACGCCAAAGAGCATCCGGCCTTGGCACGCGCTTTGGATGCCTACGCCCAATGAGCCAACCCAATGCGCCGTTGGTTGCCTGGTACGGTGACGATTTCACCGGGTCAGCGGCTGTCATGGAGGAGTTCGCCTTTGCTGGCGTGGATAGCGTTCTCTTCCTCGATATCCCCAATGCTAAGCAGTTGGCGCGTTTTGCGAGTGCCCGTACCATCGGGTTGGCAGGTACCAGCCGCGCCCACGGCACCGCCTGGATGGAACAAAACTTACCCGAGCCTTTTGCCTTTCTACGAGGACTGAACGCGTCGCTTAACCTCTACAAGATTTGCTCGACACTCGATTCCTCGCCTGAGGTCGGTTCAATCGGCAAGGCTTTGAGTTTAGCACGCGGCTATTTTGGATCAGGCGCAGTCCCCATCTTTCCTGCTTCACCGAAAATGGGACGCTATCAGTGCTTCGGCACGCTTTTCGCCCGTTCTGATCAAACCGTCTATCGGCTGGATCGGCATCCGGTGGTATCTCGCCATCCTGTTACCCCGATGGGCGAAGCCGATGTCGCAAAACACATCGCCCAACAAACCGACGACCCCATCGGATTGATCACGCTGACGGACTTAGCTCACATCGTTGAAACATTCGCGGCTTTGGCGGAAACCAACTCTGGATTGGTTTCGATTGACGCAGTCAGCCCAGCCGATCTCATCTCCTGCGGGCAGCTTTTTGCTAGCCTTCCGCATGGCAGTTTGCTCGCGGGCTCCCAAGGTGTGGCAGAAGCGCTTGTGGCATTCTGGCGAGCCAGCGGCGAAAACGTTGACTTTAGGGCCCAATTGGAAGCTCCTGGCCTAGCAAAGCATATGGTGGGCCTATCAGGGTCTTTGTCCTCAACGACACGCAACCAAATTGATCAGGCACTCGCCAATGGTTTCGTTGGCGTCCAGCTTGATACTGACCGTTGCTTGGGCGCTGAACGGCAAGAGGCAGTTGGTCGAAGTGTCGAAGCCTCACTCGCCATTTTGTCAGAGGGCAAATCGCCTTTGGTCTACACCGCACGTGGCCGAGATGATCCTGCCATAGCCAAGCATCGGCAGGCAGCAGAGCAACTTGGGTTGACCCGCGAGGTTGCAAGCCAGCAGATTGGAGAAGCGTTGGGCGAGGTGTTGGCCGCACTCATCAACGCCGGTGCTGTAACACGGGCGGCAATCGCTGGAGGCGACAGCTCAGGCTACGCACTCAAGCGCCTTGAGATGTTGGCATTAACGGCACTGATGCCAATTGCCCCTGGCGCTGGCCTTTATCGCGCTCACCCTCACTCCAAGGACGAACGCACCTTGGAGATTGCACTGAAAGGGGGGCAAATGGGCGCGCCGGGTTACTTCGAAGAAATCCGTGCGGGCGGGCTGGTGCACAACGGATAAACACATCTAACGCCTGACCGCTTTTTCCGAAGTGTTTTTCAGAGGAAGAGATCGGAAAAATCTTCATTCTGAGAACTGGCTGGATTCACTCCAAGGATTGGTCCGTTTGGACAGGCTTCGATGGTCCCGTGTCTGCTGAATTGTCGTCAGCGAAGGGTGAGACCCTCTGATACAATTGTTGCGACGAAGCTCTGCCCATCTCGCAATAAGACTGCCAATGACTTACTCATCATTGGTGTTTGATCTTAGTTCGCCAAGTTATTTCAGTATCTTATGATGTCTGTCTTCGGATCCAAAGCCGTAGGTCATGGGTTCGAACCCTGATGCCCCAGCCATTTTCTCAAAACAATCATTGGACTTGGCTGCGCCAGAGCCACGCTGGCACAAGCTACGCACACTGTTTGGTAGTTTGGAGTTTGTTTGTGATCGACGAGAGGGTTGATCTTTCAGTGCGAGTGTCGCCCAAACGCTCTCCGGGACGGCTAACGGGTTGCGCTTTTCCCATAGCAAAGCCCAAAAATACGGATCCGCCCGCACGATGTACAACCGCTTTTTCTAGTTGGACAAAAAGTCCTCTAGGATCGCATGAAAGAGCTTTGGTTTCTCAAGATGGGCGGCGTGCGCTGTGCCTGGAATGACCGACAGAAGAGCATTGGGTAGGCTGGTCCAAAGCGTTTCAATCTGCGGCCAACGATAGGAACGATCATGATCGCCCCAGACAATCAGCGTTGGCATCTCCATGGTTTTGAGCGCCGTACGGCCATCCCAGACCGACATTGCATCCAGCGCAGAAAGCGCAGCTGACCGACTGGCCGAAGCGCCAATTCGTTTTACCAGAGCAAACTCTGGCGCCTCGCTCCCGCGACAGAACCAGGTGGAGCCGATTTGCTCAATGGTTTGGTCAACGCCATCGCGACCCAGCCGCTCGCGCGATGCCTCGATTGGTTCAAACCGGTCAGGCATGACACCCAGAGGGCCCGTGCCGTAAAGAATGAGTTTGCGAACCCTGTCACCAACCATGGCTGCAATGCTCTGAGCGATCATGCCGCCCATGGAGTGGCCGAGCAAAACGAAATCATCGACATGCAGGCGATCAAGCAGCGCAATAATATGATTGGCCATCTCTTCAATGCGAGAGTAACCGGCTTCGCCAGCAGCAGTGCCAAAACCTGGCAAGGTGGGAGCAATGACGTGGAAACGGTCGCTAAACTGCTCCATCTCAGCCGCCCATTGCTCGCTACCGCCGAGATAGCCATGGACGAGAACCATCGCAGGCCCCTGTCCAGAGCTTCGGTATGTAGACACGTCGTCGGCCATCAGTTCATCTGTTCTGGCAGCCAAAGCGCCAAGTCAGGGAAGGCAATAAGCAGCGCGATGAGAAGCACCATCGAAGCTATAAAAGGCAGGCAGCCAATGATGACATCGGCAATACTGACGTCATCTTTGCTGATTGCCTGTATGACGTAGAGATTGAGGCCGACAGGTGGGGTGAGAACCGCGATCTCCATGGTCACAGTGAAAACAACGCCAAACCAGATGAGATCAAAACCGGATGCTGCCATCAAAGGATAGATGGTTGGCAACGTGATGAAGGTCATTGAGACCGGCTCAAGAAACATGCCGAGTACGATGTAAAAGACCAGCACGATCATCAGCACCATGGTCGGTGAGAGATCGAAGGATAGAAAGAATTCGGTGAACTCTTGTGGTACCCGGTGATAGGTGAGCACGAAGCCAAACAGCACCCCGGCTGACAGCAACAGGCCAAGATAACCCATCGTGCGCATGGTGGCGAAGATGGCTTGCTTGAAGCCTTGCCACGTTAGTCCACCCACCGCGAAAGCAAGGATGACTGTAAGCAAGGCGGCCACCGCCGCCGCCTCGGTGGGTGTCGCGATCCCGGCATAGATCGCCACCGTGATCACCAGACCGATGAGAGCGATGGGCCCAATGGTCATGAGGATCATCAGCAGCGGCATCTTTGCTGCGTCCTGACGGCTTGGAATGTCTTGGGGTTTTAAGAAGCCCCACACCAAAACGATCAGAAAAAAGCAGGATACAAGGATGAGGCCGGGAACAACTCCGGCGATGAAAAGATCACCAATGCTTTGGTCGGTAACAATGCCGTAGAACAGGAGGATCAAGCTTGGCGGGATAAGCACGGACAGTGTTCCACCTGCGGCCAAGACGCCGCTTGAGAGCCGTTTGCCGTAGCCAAGACGCAGCATTTCAGGCAGTGCCACACCGCCGATGGTTAGCGCTCCCACCATGGAGGAGCCGCATACGGCACCGAACCCGGCGCTCGCACCAATTGAGCCATAGGCTGCTGAGCCGCGCACCCGCACACCCTGGTGCAAGAACTGATAGAGATTGGGCCCTATGTTGGATTTGCCGATCAGTTCGCCAAGGAACACAAACAGGGGTACGGCGAGCAGAATGTAGTCGATCCATACCCCCCACAGCTTCAGCTCAGAGGAAACAACCGAGGTGCTCCATCCCTGGATTTCCCAGAGAAAGGGCAGGGATGCTGCCGCCAAAGCGAAGGGGATGGGCAGGCCGATGCTGATGAAGAGCATTAACAGGACCAACAGTCCAAGGCCGACATAGTACCATTCCATAGATCAAGTCTCCTGTGTGACAGGCGTCTTGACCAAACGGATCAAGCGCAGCGCGACATAGAGCGAGAAGAGAAGCAGCGATGCTGCGCCAGGGGCCCAAAACATGTAGCGCGGCCAGTGCAGGATTTCTGAAGCAGCGCCGGAGTTGAACGACCGGATGGTGGCGCTGACGCCAGCGTAGGACAAAAAGAGGCCAACACCGAGCATGAGCAGGTGGTTGATGACCGCCAAGACTTTTCTAGCGGATGCGCCCAGCAGATCCGTCAACATGGTCACTTTGGGATACGCGTCCTCACGCATGGCATAGGCAAGGCCAGCAAACGCGACCGGAAACAGCAACAGGGCTGTGGCCTCCGTTACCATGCGGTCGGGACGTCCAAATCCATAGCGCACGGCTACACCGTAAGAGATCCAAAGCATCTGTATGAGGACGATGGCTGCACCGGCTCCAGCCATCCAAACCACGGCGCGTTCAACAAGGCGGATAAGGTGATCAAGACGATTGGACATGGCACGGTCCGTCTGGGCAGTTGAGAAGAGTACCCCGGCCGGAATGCTCAAGGGTTCGCGAAACCGGCCAGGGCATGGAAGACCCGATTTGGGTCTGCCTTAGGGAGCGTGATCTTCGAGTAAATCGCGAAACGCTTCTGCCAAATCGGCACCACAGGCTTCATCGATTGTTTCGTTCCAAGTGTCAGCCACACTGCTGATCAGCTCTGCTCGCTTGTCGTCAGAGATGGAAACAGCCGAACCACCGCCGGACATCACTGCGTTGCCAACCTGCTCATCGACCCAGGCTTCATAGAGTGGCTGCAACCAAGCTTCGGTTGCAGCTGCCGCTTCGGTCAGTGCGGTTTGCTCGTCAGCGGTTAGGCCATCGAACACAGACTTGTTCATCATGTACTGGATGTTGCCGTAAAACAGGTTGGCGTTGACCATGACCGGCATCACCGTCCAAAGCTGCCACGACGAGTATGTGGCAACACCCATATTAATGCCGTCAACGACGCCACGCTCTGCAGACTGGAACACTTCGCGTGGAGCCACGAATACCGGTTCACCACCCCAGGTTTCAATCATCAGGCTGACCAGCGGGCCGATGGAGCGAACAAGCTGACCGTCCAGATTGCCAAGGTCATCGACGGGCTCCTCAAACCACCATTCTTGGTCATAGGAGTAGTTAGAGTTGATGAGCGGCACCAGGTTCATTTCGGCGGCCTCTGCGCGTATCAACTCAGCGTAGGCGGCATCCAACTCGGTTTGGCGCTCAAGGCTGACCTCGGCGGGATAGAGGGACGTCACCGCATAGCAGGGTAGGCGGTTATCAGCGTTGATCCAGCTGATGTCGGAGACACCACCTTGCAACGCATCCACCCCTTCAGACCATCCGTGAAGCGTTGCCGATGGAAAAATTTCGACGGTTACACTGCCACCGGTGCGCTCAGTGACCTGTTCAGCAAAGTGCCGAAATCCCTGATAGCGAATGTCCGAACTCGTTGACATAGGTGGACAGACGGATCGTTGTCTCGGCGTGGACGGTGCCGATCGAGGCAGCCAAAGCCAAGGCGGATACCGCCGATGTTAGTTTCCAAGAAGGTGTCATATGTAGCTCCCTTAGTCGGTCAGAATGCAGCGGCAATGGTGTTTCTGCCGGTCCCCTCAGACCATGTTCCAGTAAGGGCTTGCCGAAAAGCGGTGCGCGGTTTGCGTCTTTATGCGATGTGACACGCCCTAAGGTTGAGAGGCTATGCGCAGCCGCTGAGGCTGCGCCAATTCAAACATCGCATCCTTGCATTCTGATCTTGCATAGTTTCGTAAAATCAACATGCTAGCGGCGTAATTTGGAGCATCTGATGGATATTAACTGGCTTCAGGACTTTGTATGCCTCGGGCGTACGCTGAATTTTACGCGTGCTGCTGAGGAGCGAAACATCACGCAACCGGCCTTCAGTCGACGCATCAAATCGTTGGAGAACTGGCTTGGCGCGCCACTCTTTACGCGGTCCACCTATCCGGTTCAGTTGTCGGATGCCGGTAAGCAGTTTCTGCCTGTCGCGCAAGAGACGATCGCCAACCTGACCGACATGCGTCAGACGATCCGAGCCGAGGAGAGGGGAACGACCGCTTTCCAACGCTTTGCCGTTCTTCACACGATATCGGTCAATTATCTATCATCGCGCATTGCAGAGTTTGAAGAGACGATGCCGAGTCTGCGAGTGCGGGTCTATTCTGACAATTTGCGCACCTGTTGTCAGATGCTCTCGGAAGGAACCTGCGACTTCCTGCTGTATTACAGCCACCAAGACGTCTCGCCAGTTTTTGATGAAAAGCAGTTTACCCGCAAGGACATTGGCGTCGATATGCTGATCCCCGTGGCTGAAGCAAAAGCGGCGACACTTGGCGGCTGGACGCTCTCTTCACCGTCGAGTCGGCAGGTGCCCTATCTCGGCTACGACCCAACGAGTTTTCTGGGCACCGTGGTGGATCAGACGATTGGTTCGCGTAAACCGCCTCTTGCGCTACGCTACATGGATGCGCTGACGGAAGCGATCAAACGGCGGACCCTTGCAGGCAGTGGAGTGGGGTGGTTACCGCAGAGCGCTATCGTTGAGGAAATGGCAGATGGCCGTCTGGTGGCGGTGGGCGGTCCTGAATGGAATGCAAAACTCACTCTGTCGCTGTTTTGCTCCATTGATCGTTTGGACAAAATCGGTCGACGTGTGTGGGAGGCGCTTTAAGCCACCTGGTTAGGCGCTGATGCGGCGATTGCCGTCGCGAGGCACCAAGAAGAGCGTTTAGAAGATGCGGTTTTTGCATAGCATGATCGGAATTCGGCATTAGACCAGCGATGGGAACGAAAGTAACTGGCGTGGAACGTCAGTTAAGGAGTCTCTCATGCATCTCGCTCGTTTTCCTCGCCGTTTTATCGCGCATTTGCCAACGCCGCTTGAACGCCTTGACCGACTGACCAAGGAGCTTGGCGGGCCTGAGATCTGGATCAAGCGGGATGATTGCACCGGCCTGAGCACTGGTGGCAACAAGACCCGTAAGCTTGAGTTTCTGATGGCTGAAGCTGAATTGGCTGGTGCCGATCTGGTGATCACGCAGGGAGCGACCCAGTCTAACCATGCTCGGCAAACAGCGGCCTTTGCGGCCAAGCTTGGGATGGATTGTCATATTCTGCTGGAGGACCGTACCGGCTCCAACGTTGCCAATTACAACCACAATGGCAATGTTCTGCTTGACCATCTGCATGGCGCGACGACGGAAAAGCGCCCTGGCGGCGGCGACATGAATGCCGAGATGGAGAAGGTTGCCGATCGGCTACGTGCTGATGGTCGAAATGTTTACACCATTCCTGGCGGTGGCTCGAACCCGACGGGTGCGCTGGGATATGTGAACTGCGCCTTTGAGTTGCTGGCCCAGGCCAATGACGGCAACTTGAAGCTTGACCACATTGTGCACGCCACCGGCAGTGCAGGCACCCAAGCTGGTTTAATCGTTGGCCTCAAAGCGATGAACGCGCAGATCCCACTGCTCGGTATCGGCGTGCGTGCGCCCAAAGCCAAGCAGGAGGAAAACGTCTTCAATCTGGCCTGTGCAACAGCGGACAAGCTTGGCTGTTCTGGTGTTGTTGAGCGCGGTGATGTGGTCGCCAACACCGATTATGTGGGCGAGGGGTACGGCATTCCGACCCAGGCTGGCCAGGAAGCCATTGTTATGTTTGCTGAGTTGGAGAGCATCTTGCTTGATCCGGTTTATTCGGCAAAGGGCGCTGCGGGCTTTGTTGACTTGGTCCGCAAAGGGCATTTCAAAGCTGGCGAACGGGTGGTGTTCATCCACACCGGGGGCTCTGCGGCGCTGTTTGGCTACGATGGCGCTTTCGACTTCTCCCATCGGTGGAAAGCGGCCTGATGTTGGCAGCTATCGCTTTTCTATCGGAGCACCGTGCCGCGACTATCTTGCTGTTTGCTTTGTTGCCACCGATGTTACTGCTGCTCCGTACCAGCGAGACCACGGTTCTTTCCCAACTCGTCGAATCCACCACCGACCACGAGGTCGGGCCCTTCATCGAAGAACCGCTAGCGATGAGCCGTTCTGGCCACCGTCAACATACCTAAAGTCTTGCGCAACAGGCCCTGGAGCCTGAAAAACACTTCAATATGGATTGTCTAAAGCTTTGTTTCCGGTCTCCAAAACCGTAGGTCGCGGGTTCGAACACTGTTGCCCTTGCCATTCTTCTAATCACTGAGTGGTTCGTCAGGTCTGCATCGCGACGTGGTTTGATGTTTGCTCGCGTTTTTTTGTTGAACACAACATTCCAGTCATCAGTTCTGCCCATCGAGGCCTTTGGTCGGCAAGTTAAGCGGTTGGCCCGTTGCGTGTGTTCCTTAGGCCACGCTCCTGAGCTGCCCAGAGACGTGTTGCTGCTTTTAACCGATGCCGGGCAAGCAGGACGACAGCCCATGGTTATGAGGGTTTCCTCTGAGGTCGCACGGCATTGGACATGCGGCTCGCTTCAAAATTCTTTCTATTGCTTTTTATTTGATGACTTTTGAAAGAAAAATGCCGGATCTTTCGTATCTTGCGGTTGGTAAGTGGTGCGCAGATCTCGGAACTGGTCAGAACTGTAGCAATACGTCCATTGGACTTTACAAATCGAGATGCATAGAAGCCGCAAATGCAGTATGGTCTGCTGCGGCGTATGGAGTGACCGGAAGTGCTTCTTTGTCCGTCGGATAGCGTCCAACGACTAAGGTTGCGGCATCTCTGCACTAAAATTGTGCTTTCTTTTTTTTCGATATAGAGTGAAAGTGCGCGAGGTGGTTTTGCGAACGGGTTTCCTCTTCCGCTCAACCACTCGTTCCACGTCTTGGGGCGTGGATACCATGAGAGACAGTCTTTGATGTTCGGCGGTGTCATCGAACGCTCAAGGCAAAAGCGATCAATCTGGTCGCAACCGCAGGTCGAGGGGCCTGCCCGGGACACAGGGAGAATATTGATGAAACTGAGCAGACGAGCTTTCGGCAAAACGCTTCTCGGGGCCGGTGCGGCTCTGTCGATGCCAAATATTGTGCGTGCTCAATCGCAAGAACTCATCGTTATCAGCTATGGGGGTGCTCTGCAGGAGCCGCACCGTTGGCTGGGTGACCAGTTGCAGCAGGAGTTTCCTGGCCTCACCGTCCGACTTGTGCCGAGTGAATCACAGGATATCGTTGCGCAGATCAAGGCAGCGCAGGGTTTCAGCCCTTATGACGTGATGCCAAATGGCGAGCCGCCACACCTGATTGCGCAGCGCGATGGTTACATTCAGCAGCTCGACCCGTCGACGATCGACAATTACGAGAATGTCGTTCCGGAGTTTTGGGAGAAAACCAGCGGCTTTGGTGTGCCAGCCACGTTCTCGCTGATCGGCATCGCTTACAATGAAGAGATGGTGGAAACGCCGCCAACCAGTTGGGCTGACCTTTGGAACGAGGAATATGCTGGCATGGTGGGTCTCTGCCGCACGTCCTCGAACCTTGGCCTTGGTACGCTGGCCGTTGTTTCAAAGATCTTTGGCGGCTCGGAAGAAAATCTCGAGCCCGGGTGGGAGAAGTTGAAAGAGCTTAACCCGATTGCCGGTCGTAGCCCGCGCATTCTCGCGCAGATGCTGGAGCGAGGCGAGATTGGCGTAACGCCGCTCTGGAACAACGACGCCGCCGTTGCCGCCGAACGTGGCCTGCCGATCAAGTTCGTCAAGCCGGACCCAGGGCCCGTTGCCATTTTGTCGATGATGTCAGAAATCACCGGCACCCGCGTCCCAGAAATGGCGCATCGCTTTATGGATGGTGTGATCAGCACGGAATACCAGGAGATGGCGGCCGACTCGCCCTACTTCTTCGGTGTAACGGTCCAGGGTGTTTCAGTGCCTGAGGCCGCTCGTCCCTACACGCCTTCGACGCCGGAAGAGGTTGCGAACCTACAGACGGTCAATTGGGATGCCATTGTCGCTGTTCGTCCGCAGTTGGTGGAACGCTTTGATCGCGAGTTCGCGGTCTAAGTTCTCCTTTTTCCGGCATAGCGGAGGCACGGGTGACTGAGAAACCCATGCTTGAAGACATCATGCGCCAGCCCTTGCTTTTGCGAGGGCTGGCGTCACGTCTCGGCGATATCGAAGCCTTCTGGCGCGAGCATCTGCGTGTTGCGTCACGCTTGATCGCGTTTGGTAGCGGCGACGGCTGGTTCGCGGCGCGCAGTGCGAGTTCCCGCGCCGGTGAGCCGGGATTGCTGGCCGCTAGTGGGCTGGAGATTGCTGGTGATCAGGGCCCATTGATCACTCCAGCCGATCGACTGATTGCCATTTCCATGTCCGGCAATGTTGACCGGACGGTTGAGGCGGCGACGCGGGCAGTTGAACAAGGTGCCCAGGCTGTTAGCCTCACCAACAGTGCTGGCGGACGTCTTGCCGAACTCGGCCTTGCCAACTTCTCCCTCCAAATTGATGATGTCGCACCGTTTTTGTGCGGAACGTCCAGCTTCACGGCGACGCGCACTGTTTTGGCCGCTTTCTCTGCGTTTTCCGAAGGCCAGTCGGTGAGCGCCATGCAGGAGCAGATAACGACCACGGCCGATGCTCTGGGATACGTGCTGGCTGAGGTCGGGCCGATCGCCGAGGACATCGCTGCTCAAAAAGCCAAGAGCACACCTGGCGCACGGTATCTATCCTGTGGGCGTCGCGGATCAGCTGTCGCAGATTATGGTGCGGCCAAGATCGTTGAGCTCTCAGCAACGCCGGTCTGGTCCGATGACCTCGAAGAGTTTGCTCATCGCCAGTACTGGACCATGGCCAGAGGGGAGGTGGCCGTCATGCTGCCAACAAGCACGTTCGTTGCCGACATCGCCAAGGAATCGGCGGATGCGCTGCGCGCCATGGAAGTCGACACGGTTGCGATTGGACCGGCCAGCCTTGGTGTTGATGCCGCGTGTTGGCAGATGACCTGGCGCGATGATTTAAACGTGGATGATGCGACGCTCGCATCTGGCGCGCTGCAGCTGCTGGCGTATCATTGGGCTGATGCGGCTGGCTTCGACCCCAATCGCCGCATGCATTTGAAGAACGACACGACACGGTTCAAAACGAGCCGTCTTTTGACACGGCGTTCGCTGCATGCAGTTGCCGGTGACCCTGCGACGGCCGTTTAAGGGGATTGAGTTGATGATTGAGGTCTCAGCCCTCAACAAACATTTTGGGGCCAATCATGTGCTGCGCGATTGTTCGCTGGCGATTGATGCTGGAGAGGTTGTGACGCTGCTTGGCGCTTCAGGCTGCGGGAAGACAACGCTTCTGCGTTGCATCGCGGGTTTTGAGACGCCGCAACAAGGCCGTGTGACGCTGGCTGGTGAAGACGTCACAACCCTGCCGCCCAACCGGCGCGATGTGGGCTTTGTTTTTCAAAACTACGCCCTGTTCCCGCACATGACGGTGGCGGAAAATGTTGGCTACGGCCTCTCTGTGCGCCGCGCTGACCGCAAAACCATGGAAAGCAGCGTTGCTGAAGCGTTGGACATGGTTTCGCTTACCGGATTTGAAGACCGGTTTCCAAAGTCGCTTTCGGGCGGACAGCAACAGCGCGTAGCTCTGGCACGTGCGCTGGTTCTTCATCCCAAAGTGCTGTTGATGGATGAGGCTTTCAACGCGCTTGACGCCAAGCTTCGCGGTGCCATGCAGATTGAGTTGCGCAAGATCGTGAAGCGGGTCGGGTTGACGGCCGTCTGTGTGACGCACGATCAGGATGAGGCCCTGACGATCAGCGACCGCATTGCTGTGATGTCAGAAGGGCGCATTGAACAGTTCGCCAGCCCGCAAACGATTTATGACAGTCCAACCACAGCCTTTGTGGCTGACTTTATTGGCGCGGCCAATGTATTGCCAAGAAAGGCTGCCGATAGGTTTGTCGCCGACGATCAAGGGTGGGCGAATGATGTGCAAAGCATCGTGGTCCGACCAGAGAATTTCAACCTGACGCCGCAGGTGGTACCCGGCGCTGTGCCTGGCCGTGTGGATTTTGTCCGCCTGACTGGCCCTGACATGGCCTATGAAATTGCGCTTGATGGCGGACCGTCCGTGCGCGCGCTCATCGACCGTCATGACCATATCCAGCTTGATGTTGGCGACCAGGTCTATGTGTCGGTGCGCGACAAGGATGGCTGCAAACCCGTGCTTGGCGCTCTGTGATGATTGCCGGCGCGCTTGAACGGTTCAAAGAGTGGAAAGGGGTTTGGCCGGCTGTGCCAGCCTTTGTTTTCCTAACGGTTTTCTTCATCGCCCCGATGGCGGTGCTTTTCTCGTTCGGGTTCACCACCATCGAGCGTGGCCAAGTGATGGGAACCGGCTTCACGCTGCAGTATCTCACCGAAACGCTGCAGGATGATCTGTTTTGGCGGGTTTGGTGGAAGTCCTTTTATGTCGGCGTGATTTCCACGGTTGTTTGTCTTTTGCTCGCTTACCCGGTTGCCTATGTCTACACGCTGGTTGGCCGCCGCGCCCAGATGCTCATTCTCATTCTCACCATCGCCCCGCTTTTGACCAGCGCGATTGTGCGCACCTACGCTTGGCTCGTCATCCTGGGCGGGCGGCGTGGTGTGATCAACTCAGCTCTCATCGAGCTTGGGATCATCACCCGGCCTATTCGCATGCTGAACACTGATTTTGCTGTGATTGTTGGCATGACGCAGGTCCATCTGCCATTCATGATCTTGCCGCTCATCACCGTGCTCGCCATGCGTGACCGCAATCTAGAAGCGGCGTCGTTGGGCATGGGCGCAAGCCGCGTTCAAACCTTTTTCCGCGTGGTGCTCCCGATGAGTGTGCCGGGCATCGTCGCCGGCCTGACAATCGTCTTCGCGCTCTCCTACACCAACTTCATCATTCCGCAGCTTCTTGGTGGCGGTGCCTACACGACGCTTGCAGTGCAAGTGTACGAGTCTATCGTGGTGATCCTGGATTGGAGCAAGGGTGCGATGTTGGCATTGTTGCTGCTCGGCAGCTGTTTCGTCTTCATCATGCTGATTGGCTTGGTCGGCAATCGCCTCATGAAGTGGATGGAGCCCGCTAAATCATGAGCATTGCCGAGCCCGCATCACCAACAGACACTGCTGCGTCGGCACGCGCGCTGCCACAAGCGGCAGGCTCACGCTGGCTTGATCATCTCGGAACAGCGGTCATGGTGACGTTGGCAGTCTTCGCCTTGCTGTTGCTGGTCTTGCCGAGCCTGATCGTGATCGCGATTTCCTTCACCGAGACGCGCTACATCACGTTCCCACCTCAGGGGTTCACGTTGCACTGGTACGCCGATTTGTTTGGTCGCCAGCAGATCATCGACTCGGCGATCACCAGCCTCCAGGTGGCCGGAGCGGCTACGGCGATAGCTTTGAGCTTTGCCATTCCGGCCGCCTATTCGCTTGTCCGAGGGCGTTATCCAGGCAAGGCCTTCGCTTCAGCTTTGATCGTCGCGCCGCAGATGATCCCTGGCATGGTGATAGGCGTCGCGCTGCTATTCTTCGGCGCGTTTATCGCGTTCCGGCAATCCAATCTGATGCTTGTTCTTGGCCTGACGGTTTTCTGCATGCCGTTTGCCGTGCGCATCGTGATGGCCCGCCTGGCCCAATTGGATCCGGCCCTTGAAGAAGCCTCTTTGTCGATGGGGGCGAGCAAGTTTCGCACGTTCACCAGCATCACGGTGCGGCAGTTGACCGGCTCGATCGCTGCCGCTGCGGCATTTGTGTTCATCGAGTTCTTCGACAATCTCACCGTTGCACTTTTCACATCATCCCCGCGTTCGCGTCCTCTCGCAGTGGAGCTTTACAATCTCGTCCAGTTCGACAGCAGCCCGATGGTGGCAGCGCTTTCGAGCTTGGAAATTCTGCTGGCGTTCCTCATCATGATCGTGTTGTCGCGCACCATGGGGCTTGAGCGTTTGGCCAAGCAGTGATGGATGCCTCCCGCGACCTCATCGGTTATGGCGGGCAGACGCCCGATATCCTTTGGCCGAACGGGTCGCGTTTGGCTGTCTCGTTGGTTGTGAACTTCGAAGAGGGTGCCGAACGGCAGGTTGGCGACGGCGACGCGGTTTCTGAACCCATGGGAGAGGTGATGAGCGTGGTCGCGCCTGGCACACGCGACATGGGTCAGGAACAGATATTTGCCTATGGTATGCGCGCTGGGTTCTGGCGGTTCATGGATGTGTTGTCGCATTATGAGTTTCTAGCGACCTTTTTCTGTTGTGGACAGGCGGTCGAGCGCGCGCCGGAGCTTGCCAAGCAGATCACGGACCAGGGTCATGAGGCGGCGTGCCATGGGTGGCGATGGCGCCCGCAGGCCGACTACCAAACAGCCGAAGAGGAAGCTGCTGACCTTGATAGGGCCGTCGCGGCTATTGAGGCTGCAACGAGACGCAAACCAGTTGGGTTCTTCTGCCGTGGCAGCGAGAGCGTGTGGACTCGCAGCCTTCTCGCTGAACGCGGCTTTCTCTACACGTCTAACTCTTTTGACGATGATCTACCCTATGCGGACATCGATCATCCAGACTTGCTCGTTGTTCCTTACGCCTTGGACAGCAACGATATGAAGTTCTTCCACCCCAACGGGTTTGTCCGCTCGCGAGACATGGAAGACTATGTTGAGGACGCACTGGCTACGTTGCTGCGGGAGGCAGAGGCAGGCCAAAGCCGACTGCTCAACATTGGCTTTCATTTGCGCATTTGCGGGAGGCCCGCCCGATTTCAGGCGGTCTGGAACATTTTGAAATTGCTCAAGCGCCATGAGGATCGCATTTGGGTCGCGACACGTGAGGATATCGCCCGCGCGTTTTTGGCGGCTCGTTCGTAAGCTGACGATGCAACGCTCCATCCTGCTCATCAATCCCAACAGCAATGCGCAGACCACCAGCGCCATGGTGGAGATTGCAGGTGAGGCGGCCAAGACCAGCACCATTCATGGTGTGACCATGATAGGCGTGCCGCCGATCATCACGACACCTGACGCGTTGGATCAGGCGGCCGAAGCCGTGTCCCAAACGCCCATCGATAACAACTATGGCGCTGTCGTCGTTGCAGCTTTCGGTGATCCCGGTCTTGATCGCTTGCGTGCGCGTTTGCCAGTGCCAGTGGTCGGCATTGCCGAAGCCAGCCTTCTTGAAGCCGGTCAGAACAGGCGATTGTTCAGCATAGCGACGACCACGCCAGCGCTTGGTCCGCGTATCACCCAAAAAGCCACGCAGTTGGGGCTGACGGCCGAATGTGTGTCGGTGCGGTTCACCAAAGGAGACCCTTTTGTGGTGATGGCAGACACAGACCGTTTGGTGGAAGCGCTTGCCAAGACGATCGATCAGTGTGTTGGCGATGGGGCAGAGGCAGTTGTGATCGGAGGCGGGCCATTGGCGAAGGCCGCGCGCGTTTTGAAACCGCACTTTGATGTACCAATTATCGAGCCGATCGTTAGCGCGGTTGCCTTGGCCGAAGCACGGATCGACACCGCGGGTTAGCCTGCAACGTTCAACCAGTGCTCAGCGATTTGCCGACGCGAGGCGATCCAGGCGCTGCCGCGAGCCTTGATTCCGTCGAGGATCTGGTCGAGCGCCACAATGCGCGCGGGGCGTCCAAGAATGCGCAGATGCAGTCCTATCGAAAGCACAGATGGTGTTTCTTCGGTGAGCAGCCGGTCGTAGGCGGCCAAGCAGTAGCGGGAGAAATCCTCTGCATGGATGAACCCACCGCCCGGTTGAAACCGCATGTCGTTGGTGTCGAAGGCGTAGGGCAGGATCACGTGTCGCCCCTCCGCGTCGTCCAAGATCACGGGAAGATCATCATCATAAGCGTCGGAATCGTAAAGAAAGCCGCCATGTTCGCGCAGCAGGTTGCGGGTGTTTGGCGTCGATGCTGATCGTGTATGCCATCCAACCGGTGCGGTGCCTGCAACTTCCTCCAGCGTTGCGTAGGTCTTGGCGATGACCTCACACTCACTTGCGCGGTCCATATGCGCATGGGTTTCCCAGCGCCAGCCGTGACAGGCGATTTCGTGGCCTCGTTGAACAGCATCCTGGATCAGCCATGGGCAGGTCTCGGCGGCACGCCCGCATGTTGAGAAAGTCGCTAATACGCCATGTTTCTCCAATGCTTGCACGATACGCCAGTAGCCTTTGCGCGGCCCGTAGGCATAGTGGCTGTCCATACATGGATCGGGTGTGCCGACCACCTCTTCACGCGCCTCATACACGCTTTCATTGCGCTCATCGCCTGCGGTGAGGGAAAGCTGCGCCCCTTCTTCCACATTGACGACAAAGGAAACGGCTACCCGTGATCCGTTGGGCCAGGTCACGCCGGGTGGGTTTGAGCCGTAGCCGAAGAAGTCGCGCGGCATGATGCAGTCTTTCTAAAACTGGGCGGGATCGTGGGTGTAGTGCTCGTCATAGAAGGCTCGCACATGGGGCAGCATGTCGTGCGCCAAGGCCTTCATGGCGGCTTCATCCTCCGTAAGCGGTTCGGCCAGGCGCTCGGCGATCTCGGATAAGACTGCGTCTTTGTCGACATGGGTGAACAACCCATCGGCGTAGACGACATCGCCTGCGATCATCACCTGCTTGACGGCGTTGGTTTTAACGCGGTGGAGAAGAACCTCGATTGGACCTTGAGCAGGGTCCTGATGCGGCCAGGTGATCGTCTTCCAATCGAGTATGACCAGGTCTGCTTGCGCCCCTATGCCCAGATGGCCAATGGACGTGCTGAAGGGCGTCGTGCTGGCGCCGTGGGTTGTTGCCATCTTCAGAACACTGGACGCGCTGGGGGCAGCGGAGGCAAGGCCGGGTTCGCGATGCGCGCGCATGACAAGGCGCATCTCGGACAGCATATCGCGGTCGTCATTGATGCCTGCCTCATCGATGCCAATAGCAACGGGAACACCGCGAGCGAGAAGCGCATTGACCGGGGCCTTGCCGCTCTTCAACCGCATGTTCGAGCTACAGTTGTGGCACACATGACAGCCGCGATCCGCGCAGAGTTCAATGTCAGCTTCGCTCATCCAGACACCATGACCGATGGTCATCTTCGGGCTCAGGAGCCCCATCTCATCAAAGGCTGTGAGGGCCGAGCCGCCCGTACGCTTGGCGGCGTATTGCTTTTGGTAGGGCGTTTCCAAGATGTGCGCATGCAAATGGGCGCCGCTTTTTCTTGCAAGGTCCGCGGTTGCTTGAAGCGCGTCATCGCTAAGCCAGTGGAGGTTTGACGGCGCCAGTTGGGCGCTCTGCTTCAGTTTGCCGTCCGTCATCGATGTCAAATCGTCGTACAGTGCCAACTGGTCGGTGAACGGCACCTTGTAGGCTTCAAAATAGGCTGCGAGATGCGGTCGCAGGCGCTCAGGCAGGCGATTCAAAAACGTATCATCATCCAGATAAACCAGCCGGTTCTGGTCACGCAGTGCCATGGAGAACGACACCCGCATGCCGATCTCATCATAGGCCGACAAGATCTCTTTGGATGTCTTGTAAAGACCGTTCAGGCCGCCTGGCGCACGGCTGTGAAGATGTTGAACCGTCGTTACGCCTGATGCGATCATCTCAAAGGCTGAGTAGAGTGTATCGAGATAAGGCGCGACCGCACGCAACCCCAAGCGGCTCGCAAACCAGAGCTCTAACGGGTGATCAGCTGAGCCCAGCTGAAAAGGCGTCAAGCCAACATGATGGTGGGCGTTGATGAGCCCTGGAATGACCAAATCCTGACCGCTTCCGACCGGCTCGGCGTCAGGGTGTTCTGCGACCAAATCATCAGCATCGCCGATCTTGGCAACCGCACCGTCGACGACGAGCAAGGCGCTCTGTTCGTAAATCATGGGCGTGTCCCCATCAAACCCCTCCAGTAGCCAACGCGCGCGAACGATGGATTTGCTCACGTTAAGCTCCGTCGCTTGGACGCAAGCGATGCACGCCGTCAGGTTCCAGCACGAAGTGGGTTTGCGACCGCCACCGTTCGTAGCGCTGCGCGATGACATTTGAAGGTGTTGTCAGCAATGGATCAACACCATAGCCGCTTACGGTCACTGATGCGGCGACCGCCCCAGCCAGGGCGGCGCACTCCGGCGCTTCGCCAGCCATCATGGCCATAAAAGCCCCACAAAAGCTGTCGCCGGCGCCAGTGGTATCAACAACCATGTCACCATCAAAAACGGGTATCTCAAAGCTCGCGTCGCGCTCCTTGTCATAAAGGTAGGCGCCGTTGGCACCTAGCTTGATGATCACAAGTCTTGGACCGAGCTTTGCGAACTGCCTCGCAGCCTTTGGCCAGTCGCGAAGCCCTGTTAGGCGGACGACTTCTTCCTCACTTGGCATGAAGATGTCGGTCTTGGCGATCATTGCCTCCAGGCGGCTTTCATTGCCAAAAATGTAGTCTTCTTGAGGATCGAGCGCGACGAGAGTGTCCGGCCTAGCGCTTAAGTGCCCGATTAGGCTTTCTTGCGCTGGTAAGGCCATAGCCAACACAAGAAAGCGGTTGGCGTCCAAGAATGCGGGGGGGATATCACGGGCAAACGGGGAGAGAACGTCGAAGTGGTCCGGGTTGCTGTAGAGCGTCCATTCGCGACTGCCATCGGCTTTGTAGTCGACGCGGTTGTGCAGGTTGGGCACGTCACGCTGCGGCATGCCGGCGAGGGATAGGCCAAGTTCTTCAAGCCGCGCGAGGATGTCGGGCGGCATATCATTGCCGATCGGTGCCACCAGTTCACTGGCCTGTTCGAAGGCGCGCGCTGCGAGCGTCGCGTAGAGTGCGTCTCCGCCCGTGCAGCCGTCGCGCCTCTGGCCATCGGCCAGCACCACATCGTCAATGGTGAAATTGCCGAAGCAGACCAGCGAAGGATCAATCATTGGCGCTCGCCGCTTCAAACTCTTTGAGCGCCATGTGCACGGCCAGGACCTGCACGGGAAGGCTGTAGATGAGGCTGGAAAGCTCTTCGCTCACCGGCGGCATGACAAAGCTTTGCTCGCACTCGCCAGCAAGAAGGGTGTTGCTTGCATCGAGAATCCCGAAAGGACGTCCATGCCAGACTTTCGTTCGCCGCGCTGTGTCGAGCGCACGTGACTGCAACGGTCCTGATGGCGCAACGATGAACAGAGGCTCGCCTGGCTTGATCGACGTGTAGTGGTGAAATTCTTCCAAGGGGATCGCTAGAGCGTGACCTGAGGTGCATTCCTTGATCTTCGCAGCACCGAAGCGTGCTGCTGCGTTGGACGGACCTGCGCCTGTGAAAAGCACCATGGGTGCCCCGGATAGTTCATGGGCGAGCGTCTCGACGCCCGAACCAATCGTTTCCAGAACCTTGGAGATCGTGGCGGGCATGGTATCCAATTCCTGCTGCCAGTGGGTGATGCGATCGCCGGTCAGCCCCTTGGCCGCGCCGATGTCGAGCGCCAACTGAGCAAGCAGCGCGATCGCCGCCGTGCTGGACTGAGTTGGCCAACCCTTGCGCTGGGCTTCGATCATCAGCGTGTAATCGGATATGTCTGTGATCGCAGATCCAGCAGTGTTGGTAAGCGCCAACAAGCTTGCGCCTTGCTGTTTGGCCAGCAGCATGCCTTCAAGCGTTCGAGGGGTCCAACCACTGGAACTCAGACCAACCACGAGGGTCTGCGCGTCGATGAAGCGGTTCTGATAATAGGCGAGTTCCAAAGCTTGCACCGGCTCGCAAGGAACGCCGGTCATCATCTCCATCAGGCTGCGCACCGCCTCATGAACGGCCAAGGAGTCGCCGCAACCGGTCATGACAATGCGCGTGAACCCGGTTTTGGCAATGGACTGGGCCGTGGTGCGAATGGCCTCGCGATGGCCCTTGACCGTGTTCTCGATGCATGTGGGCTGATCAAGAATTTCCGGCAGCGTGAACCCGACACGGCGTTGTCGTCTGGGGTCATTTGGATCGTCAGATGGCAGACCAGCGATATGGGCCGACTCTTCCTCGTTGAGACGCGCAATCAAGGCTTGGTCCGTGGCATTCAAGGGGGAATTGTCGCCTACCAGTGGCGAAGCCGGGGCAGTTGTTGAAACCGTCATGCGTTTGCGTGCTCCATGAATTGGCGAATGCTGGACGGATCCCAGCGATCAAAGGCGTCACGCGCTGCTCCAGGCCGGACCAGTGATGAGCTGATCACCACGCTGTCACAAACGCTGAGCGCGTCTTGGACATTGTCCTTGGTGATGCTGCCACCGATAAGGATCGGCGCCTTCACGCCAAAGCTGCGCGCTTTGGCGATGCGGTCCTTGGTGTCGGCAAAGTTACTTCCTGTGATCACCAGAGCGTCCGCGCCCAACCGTTCGGTCCAATGAGCGGCCATCTCGCTGGGCACATTTTCCAGCGGCATTGATGTGCGGTCCTGGACGTCGGCGTAGATCTGAATGTCCGGCCGACCAATGGCATCGCGGTAGGCAACAGCGTCTGGGCCAAGCGCCTGACGCACACCTTCAGCGTTCACCGCCGCGGCGGCAAAGACTTTCTGGCGGACAAAGGATGCTCCGCATGCATCGGCGATCGCCAGGGCGGCTTTGGGATCGTGAGCCTGAACGATAATCCCCAGAAACAGGTCGGTAAATTCTCGCTGCACCGCGTGACCAAGGCTGGCCATGCGTGCGATCGTGCGTTCGCTTGCACAGCCGGACACAACCGTTTCGTCTTGTATCTTGATGGCTTTGATGCCGTTTTCGACAAAGCTTTTTGCATTGGAAAGCAAAAAATCTTCATACCATGCCATGCTGCGTACGGAGCCAGCGGTGAAAGCCGGGATTTGAAGCGCAGCAATAACGGGGGGGATAGACAATTGTTCTCACTTTTCAGATAGTTGGCCGAATGCTGACGCTGATCCGACAAAGCGAAGTTGCAAACTTCACACAAATTGGACCGGCCGTTTGAATCCACGGCCCTTCATTAGAGTTGCTTTACTATATGCCATCTTTGAAAGCTACCGAAAGACAAAAATTGATCGTTGATGCGCTCAAAGACTATGGCCGCGTTCGGATTGATGACCTGGTGAAGTCGGTGGGTGTTTCCGCCGTGACCATTCGCAACGACCTTGCTCAGCTTGAGCAGGCGCATTTACTGCGTCGCGTCCGAGGAGGCGCTATTGCAGCTTTCACTAGTCGTCATGATGGTGACGATGGTCTTTCGATGCCAACGCGTTTGAAAGAAAAAGAACGTATTGTGAGTGCTGCTGTCGAGATGATTCGAGATGGCGAAACAATGTTCATGTCGAGCGGATCGACAGCCGACCTTCTGGCGGCGAACATTCCATCGATGATCAAAGACTTGGTTGTCGTGACCAACTCGATCAACGTTGCGCGCATCTTGGCCGGTCATAGCGGCGTTACTGTTATTGTGACGGGTGGAACGCTAAGGCCGAAGAGCAACTCGTTGGTCTCTCCGTTGGGTGACGTGTTGCTTCGAGAGATTAATGCTGATCTGGCGCTGCTCAGCGCCTCTGGCGTGCATGAAACCCGAGGCTTCACCAACAGCAGCTGGGCTGAGGCTGAGGTCACCAAGGCTATGGTGCGAGCAGCCAAGCGGGTGGTTTTTATGGCCGACTACACCAAGATCAACCACATCGCGTCAGCCCGTATCGTTGAGTTGGGGCGTGCCGATACGTTGATCACCAACAAGGCTGCGCCAGCCGATTTCATGAAAGCTGCGCGTCAAAAAGGCTTGGAAATAGTCGCGACTTAGCCGTTGGCTTTTTGAGCGCGCAACTTGGGCTTCTGATAATCGGGAGCATTGTTGAAACTGTCAGGTTTTAGCACTCAGGCCGGTCCAGCCCGTTCTCTTTGGTTGCTTGCGGTGAGCCTTCTTGCCAGCGTATCTGCAGTCTTGTCGGTAGCGCTACTCATTTCGAAAACTTCATAAACCCTATGGGTTTCGGTCTCGCTGGCACTGGCGTGCGCCGCGTGTCGTAGGACGTCCAGTTTTTGCACTGACTACACGGAACCTTGAGCCCTTTGGAGTTGGAGAGATCTGCTCTTTGCGTCCGAGTTCTATTGACATATTATCTGGTATGCCAGATGGTGGCCCAGAAATCTGGCAAGCGAAAGTTGAACTGTGAATGAGTGCTGACCTAGCCACGAATGCCTATGACACGTTGAGAAGCGGCATCCTTACCGGTGCCATTCCCGGCGACACGCTCTGGTCTGACCGAGAGATCGCAGCGCGGATGAATCTATCGCGTACGCCGGTTCGCGATGCGATGCAGCGGCTGGCTGCAGAGGGTTTGGTCGAGGTGATCCCGCGTAGGGGAACCCGCGTTCTGCCTTTGCTGGCGAGCGACGTGTTGGAAATTCATCAGATTGCCAAAGCACTTGAGCTGGAAGCGGCTCGCTTGCTGGCGCGGCAAAATGAGCCCGACCTTTTGTCACTGCACCAAGCGGTCGACGATATGCACACCGCGTTGGCCGAAGATGATCGGGAAAAATGGGCGCACGCTGACACGCGCTTTCACTTCACCGTTGTCGATCAATGCGGCAACAAGCGGCTTTCACAGCTTTATCATGCGCAACGCGGGCTAACCGATCGAGCCCGCTACTTTGCGCTCTATCTGCGCCCCTTGCCGCTGAAATCAGCGCAAGAGCATCGCGCCATGCTGGAGGCTTTGGTTGCTCGCGATGAGGACCAGCTCGCCGCGATCTACACCACCCATTGGGATCGCACGACCGCTGAGCTTGTCGACTTGGTGCAGAAGCACCAGCCGGTGATGCCCAACATCTCTCAAAAATAACAAGAACGTCAAAACCCCACGGAGGAATACCATGAAACATTTGAAGCTGACGGCTGCCTTGCTGGCTGCCACATGTCTTGCAGGCCCGGCGCTTGCGCAGGATGCCACGATCCGCGTCGGCACCGTTGTCTCAGGCGATCACCCTGAAAATGTCGGTGCGCGCGAGTTCGAGCGCCTGGTTGAAGAGCGTTCTGGCGGAGCGATTGACGTGCGCGTCTTCACCGACAGCCAGCTTGGCAATCAGCGCGAGATGGTCGAGCAGCTGCGTTCCGGTGATCTTGAAATCACTTGGGTGACGACCGGCTTCTTTGGCTCTTGGGAACCCATCATGGGTGCGCTTGAAATCGGCTATCTGTTTGAAAACCGGGAACATGCTTTCCGCGCGTTTGAAGGACCGCTGGGCGATGAAGTGGCCGAGCGTGTGGAGCGCCACGGCGTGGAGCTTCTAGGCTTCTATGAAGCTGGCATGCGGCACATGACCAACTCTGTGCGTGCCATCAATGGTCCGGACGATATTGAAGGGCTTCGTATCCGCACACCGCGTTCAACCTACCATTTGCGCACGGTTGAGCTGATGGGTGCCAATGCAACACCGATGGCTTTCAATGAGCTTTATACGGCCATGGAACAGGGCGTTGTTGACGGTCAGGAAAACCCGCTTAGCAACATCTACAATGCCCGCTTTTCTGAAGTGAACGATCATTTGGCGCTGACTGGCCATCTGCATCTCACCCACATGGTTCTTTACTCTGAAGATCTCTGGGGCGAGCTGCCGGAGGAACATCAAGAGATCGTTCGCCAGGCCGTGCTCGACAGTGCAGTCGTGCAACGAGACAAGGTTGCTGAGGACGATGCAACGCTGCTCGGTGAGCTAGAAGAGCAGGGCATGCAAGTGACCCGCCCTGATCGCGATGCTCTGGCTGCGGCGGTTGCGCCTCTGCGCGATGATGCAGTTGCCGAATTTGGCGAGGATGCAACCCGCTGGATTGAATTGATCGACGCGGCACGGACGGCCAACTAACTTGCCGCATTCCCCCAAGACCAACATCCTCGGCGTGCTGTCGCGTGCCGAGGATCGTTTGTTGGCCGCCCTTGGCTGGCTTTTGATCGTGCTGCTTGCTGGTATGGTTGTGGTCGTCAGTTTGCAGGTCGCTTCACGCTACCTGCTCAACGTCTCGCTGATCTGGTCAGAGGAGGTGGCGCGTCTCTTCTTCATTTCACTGGTCTTTGTCGGCACGGCGGTTTTGGCGCGCCAACGCAATCATCTGACTGTCACCATCTTTGTCGACATGTTGCCTGATCGGACGCGTCACCTTGCCGATGCAGCGGCGACGGGCGTCGGGTTGATCTGCTCGTATTTCTTGGTGCATGGGGCTTGGGCAACGCTTCTGCGTGAGTGGGATCAGCGGACCCCGGCGCTTCAGTTTCCGATGGGCGTGGTGTTCGCGCTTATCCTAGCGTCTTGCGCCTTGTTGTTGCTCTGGCTTGTCGTAACGATGATTGCAAGTTTGGCCGATGCGGCCCGAGGTGCACCTCATGATCGTAAGGGGCCAGAAACAGGTCCTGAGGACGCGCCATGACCAGCCTATTGTTGCTTTTTGGCGTGTTTTTTGTTCTGCTCATCATTGGCACACCGATTATTTTCGCGCTGATGGGCGCAGCTTTGGTCGTGCTCGCCTCCATCGACTTTTTGTCACCGCAGCTTGCCCTACAACGGGTTTATGCTGGGCTCGATAGCTTTCCAATGTTGGCCATTCCGTTTTTCATGGCTGCCGGTAGCTTGATGGAGCGTGGGGGCATTTCACGACGCTTGGTCAATTTCTCTTCTTATCTTGTCGGTTGGATACGAGGCGGGCTGGGCCATGTGGCTGTCATCGCCTCAACGATTTTCGCTGGTATTTCCGGCTCAGCCGTCGCTGATACAACCGCCATCGGCTCAACGATGATCCCGATGATGAAGCGCCGTGGTTTTGATTCCTCCTTTGCCGCGTCTGTTGTGGCAGCCTCCGGCGTGAATGGGCCCGTCATCCCACCCTCGATCCCGCTGGTTCTTTATGGCGTGATTTCAGGCGTCTCCATTGGTGCGCTGTTCATGGGCGGCATCGTGCCGGGCTTCATGATGACGATTGGCCTGATGGTCCTGATCTATGTGAAAGCGAGCCGCGGCGACTGGGAGGTTGAAACCGAGCCCTTCTCGATGAGCGGTCTTGGCACGTCGTTTCTTTCGGCCATCGGTGCACTGGTGATGCCGCTGATTATTGTTGGCGGTATTTTGGGCGGCATTTTTACCGCGACCGAAGCGGCGGTCGTTGCCACAGTCTACGCGCTGATTGCTGGCCTGTTTATCTACCGCGAGCTGTCATTTTCGCAGCTGCCCACTTTGTTTCGCCAGGCTGCACTGAACACCGCGGTTGTGATGGTCATTGTCGGCGTTGCCAATCTGGTTGGCTATGTTCTGACCATCGAGCAGATACCGCTGGCTCTTTCCGATTGGTTTTCCGACAGGATCACCAACGTGCTGTTGCTGCTGCTGGTGATCAACATACTGCTGCTCGTTGCCGGGTGCTTCCTTGATGGCGGCTCGGCCATCATCGTTTTTGCCCCGGTTCTTTTGCCGGTCACCACAGCCTTTGGCATCGATCCGATTTTCTTTGGTGTGATGATGACGGTCAACCTGATGATCGGCACAATTACACCGCCTGTGGGCCTTTCGCTCTACATCGCGGCGGGCATCGCCAACATCTCCATTTTGCAAATCTGCAAGGCCATTCTGCCGTTTCTGGCGATGCATTTGGTGGTGCTGATTCTGATTACCCTCTTTCCTGACCTGGTGATGTTCATCCCAGATCAAGTCTACGACCTCTGACCTCCAAAGGACGCCTTATGATGTACAAGAACTCGATTTTGTTGGGCACGATTGGTGGTTACCGTGATCGGTTCCATCAGTTCCAAAAAGACCGCAGCCTGGAAGAGCGGTTGGAGATCGCCAAGACCATTCCGCGTACGCATGGGGTAGAACCTGTTTATCCGCAGGATTTGGGTGCTGATGGGTCAGGTGCAGCGGCGGTTAAGGCGTCGGGCCTTGCCGTGTCAGCGGTGAACGTGAACATCAAGACAGAGCCGAAATTTCGCGATGGGTCTTTCACCAGCACCGATGCAGGCCTGCGCGCGGAAACCGTGCAGTACATCAAGACGGCGATGGACCTTGCCGCTGATTTAGGTACGGACATGATCACCGTTTGCCCGCTTATAGATGGCTGGGACTATGCGTTTCAGGCTGATCACCAGAAGCAGTGGGGCTGGACCATTGAAGCCTTTGCCGCGGCAACCGCTCACCGCTCTGATGTGAAGGTGAGCATTGAGTACAAGGCCTATGAGAGCCGCAACCACATTGTGATGCCGACAATGGCTAAAACCTTGCACCTGTGTGATCGGGTAGGGGCGCCAAACCTTGGCGTGACGATGGATGTCGGTCATGCGCTGATTGCCGGGGAATGTCCGGCGGCTGAGCTTGCTATCGCCCATGATGCGGGCCGCCTCTTCTATGTCCATTTCAACGACAATGATCGTGGAGCCGACTGGGATATGCTGCCAGCCTCCGTTCACCTTTGGCAGACGCTCGAAACGCTGCATTACATGCGCCGCATCGGCTACGACGGCTGGGTTGCCTATGACGTGTTCACGCGCACCGGCGACAATGTGGAAGCGATTGCTTCGACTTTTGAGATCATGGAGGATCTTGAAAAGATTCTGGACAAACTCGGCCAAGACACCATCGAAAGCATCATTGCTAGCGGTATGCCGCAGCAGGGCTATCGCGACCTGGTCAAAGGTCTTCTTTAGGATGGTTCTGGGTCTTGGCTCATATACGTTCCGTTGGTCAATCGGCCACAAGGGGCTGAACCCGCCCCAACCTCTGTCTGCGTCGGACTTGCTGGATGTAGCCAAGGCGCAAGACCTTGCTGTGGTTCAGTACGCAGACAATTGCCCGCTGCATCTGTTGAGTGCCGACGAGCTTGCGAGCCTCAAATCCAAGGCCGATGCGTTCGGTATCGCCATCGAGCTCGGCACGCAGTCGTTCAACGCCCAAGAGGTCGAGGACTACGTCGCTGTCGGACAGAGCGTCGGTGCTAAGATTTTGCGTGTTGCCCTGGACGGTCCGGACGCGAAAACCCCGATTGTTGATCTCGCCGCTGCTTTTCAAGCGCTACTGCCCAAGGCCAAGGATGCAGGCCTGCGCATCGCGATTGAGAACCATTTCAACTACCCCTCGCCACGATTGGTACAACTGCTGGACGCCATTGATGATGATGGCGTGGGCGTATGCCTGGATGTTGCCAATTCCATCTGCGCTGGCGAGTGGCCGATGGAAACTGTGAGTATGCTGGCGACGCACACCATCAACCTGCATCTGAAAGACTATGTGATTGTGCCTGACCCCTATGGCGTCGGCTTCGCCATCCATGGCTGTCCATTGGGGAAGGGGCGTACAGACTGCCGTGCTGTGCTTGATGCGATGCCAACGCAGGACATGACCGTTATCATGGAGCATTGGCTGCCACGCACCGATGATATGGCGCGCGCGCGCCAGCAAGAGCATGACTGGCTGACGCAAAGTGTCCTCTATGCGCGCAACGAACTGGGTCTCTAACTATGAACAGCCGATCCTGTTATTTAGGCTGGTGAACTGGGTACTCCGTGTTGTATCGAAGGTGCTAGCCCATCCAACGTTGTGTTTGATGTTTCCTCAAGACTTGGTTGGTTGGCTGCTGTTGAGCATGGTGAGGCAAGCAGGTAGCTTGTATCCCACAGACGCATTGTACGGATTGCGTGCGAAGCGCCCTTCAAGAAACGCCCGCAACCAAAAATGGCCTAGGCTTCAATACCAAGCAGCTTGCGCATGATCGTCAAATGATGGGCTTTGACTGCGGCGATGTCATATTTGGTGTCGGCGATCTCAAACCCGCTGAACATGGAGCGGCAAAGCGTCAAGTGCACCGCAACGCCGAACAGCGCGTGATCGAGTGTTTCGGGATCCATGGCATCGAACTCGCCAGCTCGCATCCCACCCTCGACATAGTCTCTGAAGATCACCTGCATCTCCGCCATGAACTCGTCATTGAAGCGCGAGGCGATGTCAGGAAAACGACCGGTCGTTTCAGCCACGATGGGAGCCATCTTGCCCGCATTGGACTCAACAATGGCGCCATAGACGGCGTCCAGAAGCGGCTTCAGGCGCTGCCGATAAGATAGGTCGTTGTCGACCGCGGCCTCGCGCATTTGCTCCACATGATCGGCGTAACCACTTTGTAGGCAAGCAAAGAGCACAGCCTCTTTGCCCTCAAAATGATGGTAGAGGCTGGCCTTTTGAATGCCGGACGCTTTGGCCAGCGCACTCATTGATGTGCCCGAATAGCCCTGCGCCAAGAACAGTTCCGTGGCTGTCTCGACGATCGTGTCAGCAGTCGACACCAGAACCTCAGCTTTTTTTCGTGTCGGCCTTGCCACGTACTTTTCCTAACCTATAAACCAACCGACCGGTCGGTAGACGACAACAGAGTTAGTGCGAGGCATATCACAATGCAAGTCATCCCCCCATCCAAGGCTTTGCTTCTGGGTACGAGCCTTTCCTGCCTTTTGGTTTTCTCATCATTTGCCCACGCGCAGGACACAACGACAAGCTCTGCTGATGCTGAGCAACAGATGCTTGGGGAAACCGCCCCATCCTTTCTGGAGCAGGCGCTGGCCTTAGTTGGTATCGGCGCTGAAGATCCAGCTGGGGAAAACACTCCGGTGGAAGATGTCGTTGAAGACACCGCTGAGGAAGTAGGCATCCCCGTCTTGCGCGCGGTGGAACTTGCGATCCCTGCCGATCAGCAAACCATTCTCCAACGCAATTTTTTTGGCCGCGTGGTCGCCCGAGAAACCGCTGACCTGGCCTTTCCTCTCAATGGAACGCTGACCACCTTCCCGGTTGAGGAGGGCACAATCGTCGAGCCTGGTCAGTTGCTCGCACAGCTTGATCTGGCACCATTTGAGCGGGCCGTTGAGCGAGCTGAGCTTCAGCTTCAGCAGGCAGAGCGCAATCTGGAGCGTGCGCAGGAACTGGCCCGGCAAAATGTTGGCCCGCGCACCCAGGCCGAGGATGCAGAGACTGCCAGAGACCTGGCCGACGTGGCTCTGCGTGAGGCGCGGGATGCATTGGAAGACGCGACCATTACCGCACCCTACCGTGGATTGATCGCTGAGCGGTTGATCGCCAATCATGTGATCATTGCGCCGGGCTCACCGGTGGTACGCATCCATGATGTGTCCCAAATGCGTGTCGAGATTGATGTGCCTGAGCGGCTGATTCAGCGCTTCCCGTATGTCGATCGGGTGACCTTCACTGCTCACCCCTTGGGCTTTGAGGAGCCAATCGAACTATCCATCGTTGAGTTTCAGGCACAAACGCAGCGGGTTGGTCAAAGCTACCGGTTCAGCCTGGCTTTGCCTGATGTATCGTCATCGTCCCTTCTGCCGGGCAGTTCACTGACCGTTACGGCAGCTCTGCCGCAGCCAACACCCTCACTCATCCTGCCTACCACGGCCATCGCCGCCGATGAGAATCGCGATCCTTACGTCATGGTTTTCGAGCCGACAGGCGCTGAGGAAGGCGTGGTGCGCGCGGTGGATGTCAATGTCACCAGCTTGGATGGCACCAGTTTTGAAGTCACCGGTCTGTCTGCCGATACGGAGATCGTCAATGTGGGCGCACATCTGCTGCGCGATGGCCAAGCCGTTCGCCGTTACACCGGCCTGAAAGTTGAGGAATAGTCCGATGCAGATCGCGCGCCTTTCCATTGAGAAGCCGCTCTACACATGGCTTCTCATCCTCTTTTGTGTGTTCGGCGGTGTCGCTGGCTATGCCAGTGTCGGCAAGCTGGAAGACCCCACATTTACGCTGAAATCAGCGCTGGTCATCACGCCTTATCCAGGGGCATCCGCAAGTGAAGTCGCCATAGAGGTCTCAGAGGTTCTTGAGGCTGAAATCCAGCAGATGGGCGAAGTGGATGTCATCTCCTCGCGCAACATTCCCGGCGTCTCCGTCATCGAAGTGGAGATGAAGGATATCTATGATGGCAATGATCTTCGCCAGATTTGGGACGATCTGCGCGACCGGATCGACAATGCCCGCGCGCTGCTGCCCGATGGCACCTTCCCGCCAACCATCAATGACAGTTTTGGTGATGTGTTTGGCCTCTACTACGCGGTGAAAACAACAGGGTTCAACGACGCCCAGATCTGGGAAATCGCCACCTTTCTGCGCCGCGAAGTGCTGACTGTTGGCGGGGTCGCCAATGTTGAGGTTTTCGGTCTGCCTGAAGAGACGATCTATGTGGAGCCTTCCACCCAATCCATCGTTAATCTTGGCGTGGACCCCGCCACCATCTTTGCAGTGGTTAGTGGGTCGACGGCGCTTAATCCTACCGGTGAGGCCAGCAACAGCGGGCGGCAAGTGGAAATCGATGCGCCTGAGCCTGATGACAGCGTATCGGCCATCGGTTCGCTAAGCTTTGGTGTTGATGGTGAGGTCTTGAACCTGACCGACTTCGCCACTGTCTACCGCAGCCGCGTTGATCAGCCTGACCAGATCATCCGTCACAATGGTGAAGAAGCATTCACAATCGCTATTGCCGGTCTGACATCGGAAAACATTGTTGCCGTCGGTGCGCGGGTTGAAGACAAGCTCGCCGAGCTTGAAACCATACTGCCCGTTGGTGTTCAGCTTGCCCCCATCTACGAGCAGCACCGCGTGGTTGACGAAGCCAATGGTGATTTTCTCAACTCGCTCATGATGTCGGTTGGCATCGTGATCCTGGTCCTGGCTGTTTTCATGGGCTGGCGATCTGCCCTCGTCGTTGGCGTTTCGCTGTTGCTGACGGTCAGTTTCACCTTCTTCTTCATGAACATTTTCGATGTGAAGGTGGAGCGTATCAGCCTAGGTGCCTTGATCATCGCAATGGGCATGCTCGTCGACAACGCCATCGTCGTTGCCGAAGGCATGCAGGTCGAGATGCGCCGTGGGCGCAAAGCCAAAGATGCAGCGGCTGAGGTCGCGCGCAAAACCCAATTTCCCCTGCTTGGGGCAACAGTTATCGGGATCATGGCTTTTGCCGGGATTGGTTTGAGCCCGGATAGCTCTGGTGAGTTTCTGTTCTCCCTGTTTGCCGTCATTGGTATCTCTTTGATGCTCAGCTGGTTGATTGCTGTCACCGTCACGGCGTTGCTCGCGAGCTACGTGTTCAAAGTTGGCGATCTCAAAGACGGTAAGGACCCTTACGACACGCTCTTTTTCCGGGCTTACGGCAGCATGGTGCGTGGCGCGCTGCGCGTGCGTTGGTTGGTCATCACGATGTTGATCGGAACCACGGTCGCCTGTTTTTGGGCGTTCGGCATGGTGACGCAGCAGTTCTTTCCGCCGGCCAACACGCCGCTTTTCTACCTGAACTATCAAGCCGCCCAGGGGACCTCGATCCACGAAACGGGCGAAGACCTTGCGCGGGTGGAAGCCTGGCTTGCTGAGCGTGACGATGTCAAAGCATTCACAACAACTGCTGGCGGTCCTTTCTCCCGCTACATCCTCACCTACACCCCGCCGAACCCAGACCCAGCCTTTGGCCAAATCTTGATCCGTGCGGAGAGCTTTGACGCCATTCCATCGCTGCGTGCGGACTTGGATGCCTTTACGTTTGATGCTTTGCCTTGGGCCGAAGCGCGCACCGAGCAGATCATTTACGGTCCACCGGTTGGCGCTGATGTGGAAGTGCGTTTCTCTGGCCCAGATCCCAACGTGTTGCGTGAGCTGGCCGATGAAGCACAGCTTATCTTTGAGACCGAAACGGATCTTTTGCTCACCGAACGTATTGACTGGCGTGAGCGCGAACTGGCCGTCCAGCCGATCTTTGCCACCGATAGGGCCCAAGCCCTTGGGATCAGCCGGCAGGATGTCTCTCAGGCTATCGCTCTGGCGACTGATGGCGTGCGTGCGGGCGTGTACCGGGAGCGTGAACGCCAAATCCCGATCCTTGTGCGCACCCCTCGCGACGAGCAGTCCGAAAACGGGCTCGTCCTTGATCAACCGGTCTACTCGCGGGCAACGCAGGGCTTTGTGCAACTCGAACAGGTTGTTGATGGGTTTGATGTTGCCGTGCGTGACACGGTCATTGAGCGTCGCAACCGGGTTCCCACGATCTCGGTGCAATCCTTCACGCCACCAGGCGTGATGCCACCCAGCGTCTTCAGCCAAGTGCGACCGCTGATCGAAGAGATGCAGCTTCCACCGGGCTACCGCATGGAATGGGGCGGCGAGCATGAAAGCGCAACCACCGCGCAGCAAAGCCTTGGTCGGCAAATGCCGCTCGCCTTCGGCACGATGCTGCTTCTGACCATTCTGGTCTTCGGCAAACTGCGTCAGACGGCTGTGATTTGGACACTGGTGCCCATGGCGGTGAACGGCGTTGCTCTGGGTCTGTTGTTCACAGGGCTTCCTTTCAGTTTCACCGCACTCCTTGGGCTGTTGTCGCTTTCAGGCATGCTGATCAAAAACGGCATTGTGCTGGTCGAAGAGATTGACGAGCAGAAGAAAGATCACGCGTTTCAGAGCGACGCCATTGTCGCCGCATCGGTTAGCCGTTTGCGTCCCGTGGTCCTGGCCGCCGGTACAACCATTTTGGGCATGATACCGCTGCTGACCGATCCTTTCTTTGCGTCCATGGCGGTTAGCATCATGGGTGGCTTGGGCTTTGCCTCAGTGCTCACGCTTGTGGGTGCGCCGGTGCTCTATCACAGCTATCTGCGCAACGAGCGCCGTGCGGAAAACGCGGTTCGCTATGCCGCCAAGCGTGAAGCCAAAGAAGCGCGCAGGCTTGCCAAACGCAACGCCCGCCAAGCTGCCAAGGCCGCCAAAGCTGACAATGATGAAAGCAAGGGCACCGACATTATGACACCGCAACCTGTTGCCGCGGAGTAGCACGCTATGGAGCACGGAACCCAAAACGAGACCGGCGATATCGCCTTCTTTCCCTCCTATGGAGAGCGTGAGCCTGATCGATTGTCAGAGACCTTCTCGACGATCGCTCGCGCCCTCAAACGAGAGCCCTTAGTAGCGTTGAGACAGGGTTCGAGCGGACGGTTTGAGCGTGATGTCGCTTTGCTCCCCAGTTCGTCACGCGAGTTGGCTGACTATGTTTCCCGGCATCTCTCAACAGCCCTCAACCGACCCTATGCCGCCCTCGGTTATGATCCAGGTTTGGGACGCCTGCACCCTGGCCGCAAGCAGGAAGAAGCCCTTGTTCACATCGCTTGGCGGGCGCTTGATCTGGCGGCACTTAGTCCGCAATTCGATCTTCAGATCGGTGCGTACGATTTGTGCTTCTCAGCGACGTTTGAGCCAACAAACCGCCGTGAACAGGTTGCCGTTCACCGGGCAATTGTCGCCAAAGCCGAAGCCATTCGCGATCGCATGTGGGACAATTCTCTGCGTTTTCTGCCCGGAGCAGGCGAGGGAGATTGGCGGGGTTGGGGTCAGTCGTGGCGGTTTTGGTTGCCTTCGGCAATCAATGCAGCGCCAAAGCGATTTGGCGTCATGATCGAAGCGAACACCGTGCAAGTTCCGGTTCCGCCAGGGCGGGTCGCCTATCATGTGTCTGATAGCGTCAAACGCGTGCGATCTGTCCTCGACCTCTTCTAATTTTCACCCGACACAAGGGACATCTGATATGAAAGCGATCTTGTTCGGATCGATCGGATCAGTCGTTGAGACATCCGAAATACAACGCGCAGCCTTCAACCAAGCGTTCGAAAAGCACGGCCTGCCATGGGTTTGGGAGCGCGATGCCTACACACGCATGTTGAGTGACTCTGGCGGCGCGGCACGCATTGCGCGGTACGCCGAAAGTCAGGGCACACAGGTTGACGCAAAAGCGATCCACGCCACGAAAACGGCCTTGTTCCAGGATGCATTGAAATCAAACACTCTTTCCGCACGCCAAGGCGTGACAGATACCTGCCATGTTGCCAACAGCAACGGTTTGAAACTGGGTTTCGTCTCCACGACATCGCGCGCATCTCTGTTGCTGACCCTGACGTCGCTGGAAGGTTTGGATGCCAGTCAGTTTGATCTGATCACCGCTGATGATTGCGGCGTTGCTCCCAAACCAGATCCGGCCATTTATCGCCTCGCCCTTGAAAAGCTCGGTGTCGAGGCCCGGGACGCCATCGCCATAGAGGACAATCCAGCAGGCGTGGAAGCCGCGGCGGATGCTGGCATCAAGGTGATCGCGTTTCCTGGCGCAAACACACATCATCTGGATTACAGCAAAGCCGACCATGTGGCGGACAAAGATGTCTATGCAACGTTTCTGGTGGCCTTTTCATCCATGACGCAAAGCACGTCGTAGATGGACATCGTCAATCTGCAGAGCGATGTGGCAGAGGTGCCCTTGGTTCAAAGCGATCCTGGCGAGATTAAGCGGGCCGTCGCGCACCATGGCGCTGTGAAGCTGAAGGGTGGCGCGTCTGGTGCCAAGGCTTTTGTGGACCTGCTCCGGCACTTAGGACCGCTGATGTTCACCGAAGGCGAGACCCCGGTAGAGGGTTTTGAGGACCTAAATGTCGTGTCCAATGTTGGCCGCACGACACCACCAAAAGCGTGCTTCACTCCGACACCAGCTACATCAAACAGCCGCCAAGCTATGGCGCCTTGCTTGGGGTGAGTGTTCCGAAAAGCGGCGGTGCCACGCTCTTCACCGATCAATATGCCGCTGCAGATGCGCCGCCAAAGGAGGCAAATTCTATCTCGGCATGATGTCGATGGTGACACCACCGGTTGGGATCGGAGCTTTCTTTGCCGCTGCGATCGCCAAGGCCAAGCCCATGCAAGCAGCATTCGTCGTGAAAAAAGAGACTAGCTGCCTACAGGCCGAACCGTCGGATCCTAGATTCCGACTGCCGCAATCGTCGTACGGGGGTAAGTGGTCATACCCACTCTGAAACAGGCTCAAACCTTAACGATAACTGATGGAAAGCTGCAAGTTGGCTGGGTCGCTTGCCTGAAACCACTTATAGACAGTGCCAGCGTCCAACATTAGGTCTTAAAACACCACAAGTTTTTCCCATGCTGCGCATTACATCACACTGGTATATGTCCAACACATTAAACCCAGCGACGCTCAATTTCCGACCAACTCAAATGGTGCTGATAAGAACGCTGGCGGGACCGCCAATGAGCGAAACCATTCGTTCGTAGCGCTCTACAGTCTCGACAGCTATCGACTGGCTTTTTCGGCACCGAAAGGCTCTTACAACCCCTCCCGCTTCGGCGCTGATGAGCTCTCTTTTGTCGTTTCCTGCAGCAGCAAGATCGCCTGGAATTTCAGCACATCTATAACTTGACTTTTGATCTCAACTTTTATTTGTTGCGATTCAAAGGCAAGTTTTACTTGCGCAATCACGCGCACATTGACCTGCCAAGACGAAGGTTTTGCATGCAAGAATCGTTAAAAAGCGCGCTTTTGCCCTGCGTGAAAGCGTCTATGTTGGTTGCAATTGCGCTCGTTTTGGTGGGGCCGGTTGTTGCTGCTGACTACCGCGTGAGCCTCGTTGAAGCGGGCACCCGTGACTATTATTGCACCACCACCATTGAGATCGAGAACATCTCCAACGCACCGCTTGTCGGCATCAACACCTTTGTTGATTTGATCGGTTCCAACGGACTGATCAACACCTCGCGTGGCGTGTTGGCCGGACCAATTGCGCCGGGTGATGCGCTTCAGATGACAATGGACGCACCCAACGAACCGTGCGCTTCGATTGAAAGCTATGTGCTCGTGGTCGGAACGTGTCAGGTGGAGGGAGGGTTCCGAAACCGCGATGAGTGTGCCGCCGCGTTTGAAGTCGTGGAGCCGATTACCGGCGCCCACGGGCGATGATCCAGCTCTCCCGCAGGCGCGCGATCCAGCTTGGCGTTGCATCGCTCACCGCCAGCCTTTTTCAGCCAGTCGGTTCATTGCTTGCGCTGGGCGCAGATGGCGAAGCTCTCGCCCATGGCGCCTCACCATTGGGGGACCTGGCCTACCGACCAGGCTTCGAACACTTTGTGCATCGTAACCCAGAAGCGCCCAAGGGCGGTGTCCTGCGCTTAGCCCGTATTGGGGCTTTCGATACGCTGGACACGCTGCGTTATCCTGGGCGCCCGCCATCCGATCTGCGCTTGATCTATGATCGCTTGGTGATCCCAAGCCCCGATGAACCGGCCAGCTATTATGGTCACTTGGCCGATGGTATGGCGATCTCAGATGATGTGTCGCGCATCACGTTTCGCTTGGCCACAGACGCTCATTGGCACGATGGGCAACCGCTGACACCGCAAGACGTTCTCTTCACCTTTGAGACGTTGAAAACGCTTGGCGCCCCTTTTTACCGTCAAGCCTATCGCGCAGTGCGCTTGGAAGAGACGGCAGAGCGAACCGTCACCTTCATCAATGAAGGTGCACCTGATCGTGACCTGATCGGCGGCTTGGCCAGTCTTCCCATTCATCCCGCGCATCGCCAAGAGCCGCCTGGCCCTGAGAACCTGCCTCTTGGCAGCGGTCCCTACCGGCTGTTGCAGAGTGATGCGCCAAGCCGTCTGATCCTGGAACGTGTGCCCGACTACTGGGCGGCTGACCTTGGGACCGTTCGCGGCGCTTTCAACTTTGATCGTCTGGCCATTCGCTACTACAGAGACGCAGATGTGGCCTTTGAGGCCTTTCGTGCCCGCGAGTACGATGCCCGTGTTGAAACCAGCCCAACGCGTTGGCGTAATGGCTATGATGACCTGGCCGATGCTTCGCCCGCCGTTATGCGCGCAACAACGCCCAATGATGGTCCAGGCAAGCTACATGGGCTTGTGATGAATGTGCGCTCTGGTCCACTCGCTGAGGTTCGGGTGCGCCGTGCGTTGCATCTGAGCTTTGATAGCGCCCAAACACTAGAGCGCTTGTTCGCCGGCTTCTTTCAGCCAATCGCAAGCTTGTTTGAAGGCACTGCTTTTGCTGATGCCGATTTCGACCCCAATGCCGATGGACCGCCGTTGGGCAGTCGTGAGGCAGCCCGCTTAGCGAGCCAGTTGTTGGATGAGACAGGCTATCGATTGGATGGAACACGTCGGGTCGATCCGCAGACGGGCGCGCCTTTGCGCTTCGAAGCGGTCTCCACAAACCCTCTCTACGCCAGTGTGCTAGGCGAGGTGGTGTTGGCCTTCCAGCGCATCGGCGTTGAGCTGGTGCCCCAGACCTTGGAGCCGTCCATCGCGTCGCGCCAGTTGCTCGATCGCCAGTTCGACCTTGCCACTCTTGCTTGGGCGCCTGGCCGTTTGCCTGGATCTGCTGAACGCTTGCTGTGGCACAGCGACTTGGCAGCGCGACCTGGCAGTTACGCACTGTCTGGTTTGGACGATGCGAACATCGACGCATCTTTGGATGCCTTATCGTCAGCGCGCACGATGGAGGATGCCGTCGCCGCTGGCCGCAGCTTTGACCGGCTGCTGCGCGAGAGCTTTGCCTATCTGCCTCTTTGGCGAGATGGCGAAACGCGGCTTGCCTGGCGCGAGGGAATTATGTCCGTCGACGATCCGGAGCTTGGGCGTTCGCCAAGCTTTCTTGCTGACTGGTGGTCGAGCGATGCGTAGCGATCTGCTCACCGCAGTGTTGCGCTTTGCCTTAACGCCGTTTCGCAATGGCCAAGCGCCCTTGGATGCTCAACCCTGCTGTCATGAGGCCGCTTTTCGCTTGTACGGTCGTTGCAACGAAGAATGTTGTGCCGATTCTCAGGTGTATGGATTCATGGAAAGCTGGGCTGAAACCACGCGGCAAAGCCGTTTTCTTGATCTCACAACATCACAAGGGAGACGATAAGCTGATGTACATCGCTATGAACCGTTTCAAAGTAAAGAAGGGCGAGGAAGCTGCTTTTGAAGCTGTCTGGCAGAACAGAGAGATCCACATCCACAAAGAGCCGGGCTTTGTACGCTTTGCTATGCTCAAAGGCCCTGAAGCAGAAGACCATACGCTCTACGTGTCACACACCACATGGACGGATGAACAAGCGTTCCTGGATTGGACGCGCAGTCAGTCTTTTCGTGATGCGCACAAAGGTGCTGGCCAGAACAAACCGCTCTATCTGGGACATCCCAACTTTGAAGGCTTCAGCGCTGTCGAAGGTTTGGAGCTTGAACTGGCCGAAGCCTAATTTGGCGTAGCTTCTAGCTCATTTTTGCTTAGTCCCAGTCAGTGTGTGCTCTTAGCGTGAGCCATCAACGTCTCTTCAAAAACGCGTTGTGCGCGGGAAATGCGTGTTCCAATTGAAAACGCGCACTCAAAATGGGTGTTGTAGGATAGCTGATCGGGCAAGATTGGTCGCAACATGCCTTTCTCATGCCAGCTCGCCGCAGTTTGATCGGGTAGGTGGCCGATGAACTCGCCTGAGAGAATAAGGGCGACCACGCCTTCCAAATTGCTGCTGTTGGTGGACAGTTTTTTGGGCTGCATGAGCCCTGGACGCAGCATGCCCCCATAATAGTTCTTCGCGGCGTAATCGAACTGCGACAGCTCTTCGATGTCGGGAAACTCGGTGGCGTCAAACAGTGGGTGACCGGGGCCGCAATAGAGTGTCTGACGTTCGTCGAACAGGCTCACATAGCGCAGCCCAGGAGCGTGATTGGGGAACGTGTGGATGCCCGCGTGCAGTTTCTGATCAAGGATCTGACGTTCGATTTCAAGCGGGTCGTGAAGGCGGAGATTCAGCGCAACGGCGGGCATTTTGTGCCGGAGGGTTCGGATGATCCGATCAATGGGAAAGTCTGGATTGCCGAGCAGCGAGTCGGCCGTTGCGATATGAAGCTCGCCGGTGATCTCGCCGCGCAGCGCGCTCACTTTGCTGGTGAAGCGTTTGCAGTTATCGAAGAGTTCTTTGGCGGCCTCGTAAACGACGCGGCCATCATCGGTTAGCGCGAAACCGGCACGTCCGCGGCGACATAGTTTCAGTCCAAGACGTGCTTCCAAGTCAGCCATTTGCGTGCTGATGGTTGATTGGCTGACATTTAAGGCAATTTGCGCTGGTGAGAAACCTCCGGCCTCTGCCACCGTGACGAAGACGCGCAGCAAGTGAATGTCAGGGCTGGAGATCGACATCATAGCCGGGACTCTCTTCGATGAATGTCAATGTAAGCATGCTTTACTACAAATTGCTTAGATGTTTGGTCTGGAGAAGACAATTGTCAACACGACACGGAGGACTCGTCAGTTGGCTCACTTCCAATCCCCCAAGACGCCAGACATGACAGCACCACGCTACAGCGGTCTGGCAACGTTCATGCGCGCGCCAATTGCTGAAGCTCTTGAGGGCATCGATATTGCGATGCTGGGCATTCCTTACGATGGCGCCCTGACCAATCGTCCGGGCGCCCGACATGGCCCGCGTGAGGTGCGCAACCAATCCAGCTTGATGCGCTCTATCAATCATGCAACGCGCATCGACCCTTACGCTCTGTGTTCGGTTGCCGATGTTGGCGATGTGGCCTTTACGTCGGCCTTTGATATCGAAGCGTCGCATCGACAGATTGAAGCCTTTGTCGCCGATGTCGCCGCGGCAGGGGCCTTGCCGTTGAGCTGCGGGGGCGACCACTCGGTGAGTTTGCCGATCTTGAGGGCTTTGGCCAAAGAGCCTGTTGCTTTGCTCCACATCGATGCCCACACCGACACTTGGGACAGTTTCCAAGGCTCAAAATTCAATCATGGAGCGCCTTTTCGCCGTGCCCATGAAGAGGGTCTTATTGACCCGAAAAAAACCGTTCAGATTGGTATTCGCGGTGCCCAAAATGTTTCTGAAGGGTGGGACTATTCGCAAAGCTCAGGCATGCGCGTGATGTTTATCGAGGAGGTTCGCGCCAAGGGCATTCCAGCAATCGTCGATGAGGCACGGGCCGTGTTGGGCAATGGTCCGGTGTATCTGACGTTTGATATCGACAGCATTGATCCAGCTTTTGCGCCCGGAACCGGCACACCTGAGATTGCCGGGCTTACGACCGCTGAGGCGCTCGATCTGATCCGGGGTTTTCGCCATCTGGATTACATCGGTGCAGATGTTGTGGAAGTTTCTCCTCCCTTCGATGTGGGTGGCATCACCGCGCTGACGGCCGCCACAGTTATGTATGAGATTTTGTGTGTGCTTGCGGAGGTGCGCGCCGCCAGTGCGCGCACGTAGGCGGCGATGATGATGGCCAACCAGACGGCACAAGCGGCAGGTCTGGCTGACAGCTACACGCCGATGCCGGAAGACGAGGCGCATAATCTGCTGCATCGGCACTATGGCTTTACCGGTCAGTTGAAACGTTTCGCCACAGAAAAGGATGACACGTTTGGGGTGAGTGCTGACGACAGGCAAGCGTTTGTGTTGAAGATCGCCAACCCCGGTGAAAGCTTTGGTGAGATTGACTTTCAACACGCCATTTTGCGCACCGTTGAGCGGCGTGATCCGGGGCTTCCTGTACCGCGCGTGATTGCCACGAGTGAGGGCCAACATCTTTTCCAGATCACTGATCGCAACGGGCAAGATCGCTATGTGCGATTGCTGAGCTTTTTGGATGGTACGCCGCTGGATCAAACCCATTCCAGTTCCGAGCAGCGTCGCCAGATAGGGAAAATCTTGGCACGGCTGCGGCTGGCAACCGAGGCTGTGTCGCATGCGGCAGAAGACCGGGTGCTTGCGTGGGATGTTCAGCACCTGCTGTCCCTTAAGCCACTCCTTGAGGAGATCACTAACCCCGATCAAAAGCAGGCTCTTCAGGCCGGCATGGGGCGGTTTGAGGCACTGCTCCCAGACATTTGCAGCTGCCGGCAACAGGTTTTGCACAATGATTTTAGCCGCTCTAACATCGTGGTTGATCACCAAGCGCCGGAGTTTGTCACGGGCATCATTGACTTTGGTGATGCGGTGAAAACAGCGGTTGCGATCGATGTATCGACGGCGCTCCTCAATCAGCTTCCACGCGAACCAGAAGCGGACATGTTTGCCGCTGGTCGCGATGTTCTGGACGGCTATTTGAGCCAGACCGATCTAACGGACGATGAGCTACGCCTCATCCCGCATCTGGTGATGGCACGTGTGGTCGCCCGGGCGCTGATCACGCTTTGGCGTGCGCGCATGTTTCCTGACAATCAAACCTATATTCTGCGCAACACCGAGCAGGGATGGCATCAGCTGGCTTGGTTTCTTGACCGACCAATGAGCCAGGTCAGCATGGAGCTGCTCGATGCCCGGGCAAAGGGACACTGATGGCAACACGTTCAAACACGCCGCGTCGCGGCAAGATGGTCAACGGGTTTGACCCATCAACGACCGGTACGCTGGATAAGCGGACCCGCGATTTTGTGGAACGTCGCGCCCATCTTCTTGGGCCCGCCTATCGCTTGTTCTACGCCGATCCGGTGGAGTTTGTGCGCGCCCATGATGTGCTGATGTACGATGCCGATGGCAACGAGTACCTGGATGCCTACAACAACGTGGTATCAGTGGGGCACGGGAATCCGCATGTTGTTGAAGCGGTGCATGCGCAGATGCAAACGCTGTGCACCCACACACGCTACATGCATGAAGGTATTTTGAACTTTGCCGAAAAATTGCTCGGATCGTTTGAAGATAACATCGGGCACATGATGCTTACCTGTACCGGGTCGGAAGCCAACGATCTGGCGTTGCGGATGGCCAAACACCATACGGGCAACAAAGGCATTATCGTCACCTCTGAGGCCTATCACGGCAATTCAGACCTTTCCGCTAGCTTCTCTCCGTCCTTGGGCGAGAACGCGCCGTTGGGAACCTGGGTCCGGCGCGTTCCCGCCCCGGACACCTATCGTGCTAGCGCCAACGATATGGGCACATGGCTGGCAGGCGAAGTGTCCAAGCAAGTTCATGATCTGCAACGTCGAGGAGAGGGGGTGGCCGCGTTTGTTGTGGACTCGCTTTTCTCATCGGACGGCGTGTTTGCCCATGATCACCCTATTCTGAAGCCCGCAGTGGACGTGGTGCGCGAGGCTGGCGGCCTGTTTGTCGCCGATGAAGTTCAGTGCGGCTTTGCGCGGTCAGGGTCGCACATATGGGGTTATCAGCGCCATGACGTGGTGCCTGATATCATCACCATGGGTAAGCCCATGGGCAATGGCTACCCGGTTGCTGGGGTCGCGATGCGTCCAAACGTGGTTGAGGCGTTTGGCAACGATATGCGCTACTTCAACACCTTTGGCGGCAACACGGTCGCGGTGGCTGCCGCCAATGCGACATTCGATGTGATTAAGGGCCAGAACCTTCTCCACAACAGCGCCCAAGTGGGCGCGATGCTCAAGGCAGGTGTTGAAAGCTTGGCTCGCAGCGATGAGCGCATTGGCGATGTGCGTGGCGCAGGCCTTTATCTGGGCGTGGAGATGGTGAGTAACCGTGCGACCAAAACACCAGATTCGAAGCTAGCCCTTGGCCTTGTCAATGCGATGCGCGCAAAGCGCGTGCTCATATCGGCGACTGGTTTCAATGCCAATGTTTTGAAAATTCGCCCGCCTTTGACTTTCACACCGGCGCATGTTGATCGGTTTTTGAGTGCGCTTGAGAGCGCATTGCGCGAAAGCCGTTAGCCGTTCGGTTGAAAGTGGCATGCTCCTATGCCGCAAAACCACGTTTTGCGGCGCGATGGCGTGGTCGGACAGGTCTACCTTTCTGCTCTAATTTTAGGCGTTTTACCGACCGAACTGCCCAGACATGAAGATAGGCGCCTAATGATTATGCGTTGACCTGTTTGCGTGCATTAAATCGATAAATATCGATGCATCATGGGGTAATACCGTATTTATGCGATGCGATTGCCGACTGACCCTCTCGTTCAGGCATTAGGGTCACCTTGTGCTGTGCCGTGCAAACTGGAGATCGTATCAATGACAAAATCAAGTACCCCGGCCAAGCTGAGCAAACACATGCTCATGCCCGCGCTTGTTTCTGCCACTGTTTTGGGCGCTATGGCACCAGCGCATGCCGCCGACGAAATCGACTGTGTGTTTCCCTTCTGGTTTGGGTTTGCTCCCGTCTTTGTTGCCGAAAGCGAAGGCTATTTTGCCAGCGAAGATCTTGAGGTGAGTACCGCGTTCGACAACGACCGTGCGAACGTGCTGCCTGCTATGGCCAGTGGCGCCATCGATTGCACCATGCGCACTATCGGAGAGGTGATGTCGCGCCCACGTACGGCAGACACAACGGGCACTGTTATTGGAACCATCGACGTTTCTGTCGGCGCTGATGGTGTTGTGGCTGGCCCTGAAATTGAAACAGTTGCCGACCTTATCGGCCAGAATTTCGCCGGTGAAATCAATCATCCAGGGACGACCCTTGTCGCGCACGCGTTGGCGCAAGAAGGCCTGAGCATTGACGATGTGAACCTGCAGCTGATCGCCACGGACGACAGTATGGCGGTTTTCGAGGATGACTCCATCGCTGCCGTTGCGACGTGGGAACCGATGATGAGCTCCATCGTCAATGGCACCTCACGTGAAGGTGCGCGTATTTTGCTATCTTCAGCCGACTATGAGGGCCTCATCACCGATGTGATCTTGGTGCGCACCGAGGACTATGAAGAGAACCCGGAAAAGTACGCCAAATTCCTGCGTGGCATCTACCGCGCCATCGACCTTTATGAGGCTGACCCTGAACGTTTCGTGGAAATCGCGGCGCCCTTCTTCGATGTTCCTGCTGATGAAATGTCAGAGGCTCTCGAAGGTGTCCTTTACACCAGCTACGAAGAGTTGGTGAGCTATATGCCTAGCGCCGATGGGCCTGGACGCTTGAAAGAGGTTTTTGATGCGTTCAACGAGATCAATATCTCACTAGACCTTGCCGACGCCCCGCTGGACTATGATGGCCTGGTGTCAGGCGATCTTTTGGTCGACCTTTTCGAAGGCCATGAACGCTAGGTCCACCCTTGAGATCACGCGTCTTTCAAGATGCGTGATCTCCAACTGTTGCCGCTGAACAGGTTGCTCATTTCGTGCTGAAAACCCTCGTTTCGTTCCGCAAGCAGCTGCCGCGACGCACACAGATCGTTCTGGGTGTTTTTGGCTTCGCGATCTTCCTGACTGCCTGGCATCTCATCGCGATTTCTGGAGCAATACGCCCTGAGTTCTTGCCGACACCTTGGGCGGTGGCTCAAGCTTTTGTGAGCCTGTTCACAGAGCGAGATTTTGCAACTGACATCGGGATAAGTGTCGGACGCGTCTGGTTTGCCTTCCTTTTGGCTGTGATCGTTGCGATCCCACTGGGACTGCTGATGAGCACCTACAGAGCTGTTGGCGCTTTGTTAGAACCCTTCATTGATTTCATTCGCTATCTTCCGGTACCAGCTTTGGTTCCGCTGCTTGTGATCTGGTTTGGCGTTGGTGAGGCGTCCAAGATCGCGGTGCTTTGGATGGGTACATTTTTCCAGCTCATTCTGCTCATCGCTGACGATACCAAACGTGTGCCGAGTGAATACATTGAGTCTGGGCATACTCTTGGTGCGAGCAAGGGCGAAATCATGCGCCACATCATCGTGCCGGCCGCTCTGCCCAACATGGTCGATAATCTGCGCATCACACTAGGCTGGTGTTGGACCTACCTCATTGTTGCTGAGATCGTGGCGGCCAACTCCGGCATTGGTCACGTCATCTGGTCGCTGCGCCGGTTCGTGAAGACGCCTGAGGTGATGGCGGGCATTATTGCCATCGGGATTATTGGCTTGCTCACCGACCAAGCTTTTCGCTTCGCCCACGCGCGGCTCTTTTCTTACCAAAACCGGTGAGCGATGCAGAACTTTATCACCATCAATGACATCTCCAAAACCTTCTGGTCATCCGATGGCAAGGTTGAAACGCCGGTTATTCAACCGCTGTCGCTGTCCATCGACGAAGGTGAGTTGGTGATGTTTCTTGGCCCATCGGGCTGTGGCAAGACGACGTTGATGCGCATTGTTGGTGGGCTGGAAACCCAAGACAAGGGATCGATAACTTTGGCTGGGGACGTGTTGAGCGATCCCGACCGTCGCCGAGGCATGGTGTTTCAGGCCTACTCCTCGTTTCCGTGGCTCACGGTGCGCCAAAACATCAAGTTTGGCACACGCTATCGCAAAGACATCTCCAACGCGGAAAAGGAAGAGGTCACCGACCGCTATCTCAACATGGTTGGGCTTTCCAACTATGCCGACTTTTACACCAACCGAATTTCAGGTGGCATGCGCCAGCGTGTTGCCATTGCTCGTACGCTCGCCTCGTCGCCCGATGTGCTGCTGATGGATGAACCCTTCGGAGCGCTTGATGCTCAAACACGCGAGTTCCTCCAATTCCAACTCATGGACATCAACAAGCAAGAGAAGAAAACCACCATCTTCGTCACCCACGATGTTGAAGAGGCGATCTTGCTGGCCGACCGTATCTTGATCTTTTCGGCTCGGCCAACGCGGGTCATCAAGGAGATCAGGGTTGGTGATGTGTTGCCCTATGATGATCGACGCAATGGAACCGCCAACATGGAAGCCTTCTTCAGGATGCGTGGTGAGATACTTGAGATTCTGCGGCAAGAGTACCGTCGCGCGCAGGGTGAGACATGACCGAGATGGCTGATTTTTCTGGCAAGCATGTTGTGATCACCGGTGCCAATCGTGGCATCGGACTTGGCATTGCAGAAGGTTTTCTAAAAGCCGGTGCCGACTTGACCATTTGCGGCCTGGAAGACGAGACGCCGGAAATCGCTGCGCAACTTGCCCAGACTCATGGGCGCTCGGTGAAGGGTGTCACTTGCGACATTTCTGATCGCCAACAGGTGCTGGCATTCAGCGAGCACTGCGACAGCCTTGATGTGTTGATCAATAATGCTGGCTTTGAGTTCATCACACCGATTGCTGATCCTTCGCCACGGGTTGATGATGTGTTTGAACGCATCATCATGACCAATGTTGTTGGCACCTTCTCTGTAACACGGGCTTTGTTGCCCAAGCTGGTGGATGGCGGGCGGATCGTCAGCACATCCTCGATGTGGGGCAAGACGGCAGTTGCTGAGTTCAGTGCGTATTGTGCCTCCAAGCATGCGGTGATCGGCCTAACCCGGTCGCTTGCGCAGGAGCTCGCGCCGCGCCGAATCTCAGTCAATGCCGTGTGTCCAGGTTGGGTGCGTACCGTGGCCTCTATGCGCTCGCTATCGGCCATGGCTGCGCGTGAAAAACGCAGTGAAAGCGAGCTGCTTGATGAGATTGTAGGCGCACAGGCGCTTCCCGGTTTGATGGACCCGTCCGACATGGCGGCGATGTATCTGTTTCTGGCTGGACCGGCAGCCGACAACATCACCGGTCAGTCCTTCACGGTTGATCGTGGGGAGTTGATGCAATGAGCGCGTCAGATGGGTCAGAGTTGCAAGGCCAACGAGCGCTGGTGACCGGCGCTGCGCGCGGCATTGGTGCGGCGGTGGCACAGTCTCTTGCGCAAGCGGGCGCCGATCTTATGGTCTGCGACCTGGCTGATCCCGTTGAAACAGTAACCGCTATTAAGCGGGCAGGCGGGTCTGCTACGGGCATGGCGTGTGATGTGAGTGATGCGAACGCGACTGCTGAACTCTTCGGAGCCATTAACCAGTCTTGGGGCGGGCTTGATATCGCGGTGAACGCGGCTGGCATACTGATTGAAGCCAAGATCGCTGACATGGATGTCGCGGACTTTGACAGGATCGTGGCGGTCAATCTGCGCGGCACCTTCCTGATCGCGCAGGGTGCGGCGCGTCTTATGCGTCAAGCTGATGCGGGCCGCTTGATCACCATCTCCTCAGAGCTTGCCTATCTCGGGCGTGAGGATTTTTCCGCCTATTGCGCCACCAAGGCAGGCGTTGTTGGGCTTACACGGTCGCTGGCTCGCGAACTCGCTCCTGACATTTTGGTCAATTCCATCGCGCCTGGCCCGACAGATACGCCGATGCTTGATCAGGAAAGCATGTCGCCGGAGTGGCGCGAAAAAGAACTGCAAATCCCGCTAGGCCGCTTTGGGAAACCGCAAGAGATCGCAGCGCTGGCCCGCTTCCTATGCGGGCCAGATGCCGGCTTTTTCACTGGACAGACCCTCAGCCCCAATGGCGGCGCGGTGATGATTTGAGTTTCTTGGAAGGATAGAGCTGATGTTGCAACGTCCCGTGCCCTGGCCAAACGATGCAAAGGTCGCTTGTGCGATTACGCTGGATATGGATGCCGACAGCCTGGTTCACATCCACCATGGTGAAAATGCTCTGACCAAGCTCTGCACCACATCGATGTTGCAGTACGGGCCTAAGGTCGCGATTCCTCGCATTCTTGATACCTTTGAGCGTTATGGCATGAAGCAAAGCTTCTTCATTCCGGCTTGGTGCATCCAAAACTATCCGCACACGGTTGAGGCCATCGTGAAGGCTGGCCACGAGATTGGTTTTCATGGGTACATTCATGAAGCCCCCAATCAGCTTTCAGCTGATCAAGAACAGCATTGGATGGGCCGGTCGATCGAGATCATCGAGAAACACACCGGCCAAAGGCCGCGGGGCAATCGCGCCCCGCTTTACCATATGTCAGACCAGACGCCTGATTTGCTGGTTAAAGAGGGTTTTGTCTATGACAGCTCGCTGATGGGCGACGAGGTGCCCTATATCTTGAAAACAACTGCCGGTGAACTTGTTGAGTTGCCCGTCAGCTGGGCGACCGATGATTGGCCACCCTATGTGCACTGCGCTGATCTGGACTATCAGTTCCAAATCATGCCGCCGGAGCGGGCTATGGAGATTTTCATGGCAGAGTTCGAAGCGCTACGTGCGCATCCTGGGGGCTTGTGGATCGGCGTTTGGCATCCCTTTGTCAGTGGGCGTTTGTCCCGCTGGATGCGCGTTGAAAAGATGATCGATTACATGGCGCAGACCGGCGATGTTTGGTTCGCGACGATGGAAGAGATAGCGCGCCATGTTCAAAGTGTGCGAGCCGATGGCAGCTACGATGCACGCGTGGACACGTTGCCCTACTACAGCGAAAACCAGGTTCCGACCGAGCTCCAAGGCAAAGCCTAACCTGCTCGATTGTGCATGATGTGACCGATGGTGTTCATGAGGATCTGGGCGGCAAGGATCGCCGTCGATCCGGTGTGATCATAGTCCGGCGCCACTTCCACCAAATCCAGACCGACTATATCGCCACGCGCCGCCAGCCCAGTAAGCAGTTCCAGAACCTCATAGTAGAGAAAGCCTCCATGGCTTGGCGTGCCGGTGCCGGGCGCAATGGATGGGTCGAACCCATCAATATCAATGGTGACGTAGTAGCGTTGCTTGGCTGGGATGCGATCAAGTAAAGCCTCGTTGCCCAAAACGCGCGCTTGTCGAACACTCAAGATGTCGCTGCCTCGGGCACGCGCATCTTCATAGCCTTCCTTGGCGGTTGAGGAGACATTGCGAATGCCAATCTGGGTCATGCCGCTGATGTAGGGCTTCTCAATGGCGCGGCGCATCGGATTGCCATGCCCGTTGCGCACGCCGTGGCGTTCATCGACAAAATCCAGATGCGCATCGATCTGAACCAGATGCATCGGGCCGTTCTTCGCGCAATCCTCTTCAAAGGCGTTGATACAAGGAATGTTGATGGAGTGATCGCCGCCTAGAACCACTGGGAGAGCTCTGGCATCTAAAATCTTCTTCACGCCATAGGCGATGTTGGCGTGACTTTTTTCGGTGTTGGTGTGGACGATATCGGCATCGCCCAGGTCAATGACACGCACCACCCCGGCTTCTAAAAACGTCTTGTCCTCCTCGTGATCATACGCGCCGCCATGACCAAAGGAGAACAGCGTGGATGCCTCGCGGATTGCGCGTGGTCCAAAGCGCGCACCGGCGCGCCATTGGGTTCCAAAATCAAAGGGTGCCCCCAAAATCGCAACATCGGCATCGATGGCATCCCAGTCTTCGACATATCGGTTTTTGCCGAACGTGCTGATGCCAACAAAAGGTAGGTTGAGCCGCCCACCATCATAGCCTGCTTTGCTGCTCATCGACTGTTCCTTAGACACAGGGATTGGAAGGGGAAATCTGATATCAGCATCATGAGAACGTAAGGTCAGATGGGCAAGGTGAATCAGGTCGCTTTCGCCTCTAAAGCTGGTTTTTCCAGCACGTTTTTTGCTGTCTCTTTGCAGGTCTGCCGAGCAACACTGGCTCGTTGGATATCATGAGCATGATGGTCTGCTGATGGGGGATGGTTTGCGGCGATCAATACGTCTGTGTGCGCGACCTTTTTTGGTGCAGATGTGTGAAGGCACAGGCTCAAAGACTTGATGCTGCTGGGCGCCTTATCGTTGGTTGCCAACCTACCCAAGGATGCATGCTCCTTGACAGATTGCGTTGAGTGCGACCCAATTGCTCACCGGATCGATGCACTCGATGAGACTGTCCTGGTGACCAGATGACTAAAAAACCAATCTTCGTTTCGTCTGATTCAGGAAGTGATGGTGCAAGCGAGACGATTAAAGACGCTGCAGCGCCGACCCGCCTTTACCGCGATCCTGCTGAAGCCCCAGCGTCTGAATCGCATTCGACGGCGCCGAACCCAACACGAATTCTGGGTGAAAGGCCTGCTGTAACAGAGCCGGACTCTCCAGAAAGCGTTACCCGGCTGGTTGATGACCAGCAGACGGCCTTTGAAGCTGATGTCACTCGGTTGGTTTCTGATGAGCAGGATCCGGCGGAATCCGCCACGCGCTCGCCAGCACGTCTTTCAAGCACCCCCGTTGTCGGCTGGTTGATTGTTGTTGAGGGGCCCGGTCGTGGAACAAGTGTTCCTTTTGGCGCTGGGATGAACTCTATCGGTCGCCGGCCTGACAATGGTGTCGTTCTTGATTTTGGAGATGAGGACATCACCGAGAGCGCCCATGCGTTCATCGTATATGACGAGGAAAACAAGGCATTTCACGTTACCCATGCCGGTAAACAAAGTGTCGTTCGACTGAACGACCAACCTCTTTTGGAAGCCAAACCAATCGACGATGGTGCGCTTTTGCGCCTTGGCCAAACGACAGTGCGCTTTTGTGCCTTGTGCGGTCCAGACTTCGACTGGTCTGACAGCTGAGTTTGCCGTCTTGACAGCTGATCCAGCCGATTACGACGTTGCCAGTGCAATCTGGAAAGGGATGCGACCCTACCAAGAAGACAGCTTGTCGACTGATTTTCATGCCGGTTCATCGCAGGGGTTTGCCATCATTGCTGATGGCATGGGCGGGCATGCGGCTGGTGACGTTGCATCCAATCTGGCAGCCGTCCAAAGCGCCGGGCATTTGAAAGTTGCAATGCAGGAGATCGCAGGGCGAGAAGATCGCCTTCCTGGCGAGATGCGCATTGCAATCGATAAAGCCAATGCAACCATCGCTGAGCGGGTTGGTCAGGACAGCCGTGTTGCTGGCATGGGCACGACGTTGTTGGCCGTGGCGATTGTTGGCGATCATCTCTATTGGGGATCTGTCGGCGATAGCCCGCTTTATCTGGTGCGGGACGCGGCGCTTCGCCAACTCAACCAAGACCATTCTATGGCCCCTGTTATTGCGGCGATGGTGGAGCGGGGCGAGATCACCTCTACACAAGCCAAGCAGCATCCTGATCGCAACGCCCTAACATCGGTGCTGATGGGCGAGAAGATTGAAAAATCTGATGTGCCCGATGCACCCATGGCGTTGCAGCCCGGCGACGTTTTGATCGCAGCCAGCGATGGTCTGCAATTCTTGGACGAAGCAAAGATACTTGATTGCGTGGTCAAAGCGCGCCCGGGATCCAGCACCACTATTTGCAACGCCTTGATGCAATCGCTGAAAGACCTGGAGGATCCGCATCAGGACAATTCGGCCATTGTTGTGATCCAGCGACACGAAGCTGAGCAGACATCGAAGCCGGAAGTGAAAGAGCGGTTGATGGAGGATGGAGGCGATAATGATCGACCTCAAACCCGCATCCTTTCCGCTGATGACGAAGTTGAGACAGGCAATGCCGATCAATCGGCGTTGAAAGGCCAGCCTCCGTTGGTGGCTTCCACGGCCACGGGGCGTGAAGGCAACGCACACTCTGCCGGTGAAGGTGGGGCGATAGGAACCAACGAACGAGCCGGGCAAGGGGCTTCAAAGTCTGGTTATTGGAGTGTTGCCCTGCTGGTGGCCTTGGCTGCCGGTTTGGCAGCCGTTTGGTTTTTGCGGCAATGAAGGTCGGTAAGCACCAGTTCATTAAACGTGCTGAGTTGGCTTACCAAAGGCGATGGTGGGCTTGGCTTTGCCGGCGCAATTGGCTTAGGTAACGTCGACGCATCGGCCAATCTGCTTGGGGGAGAAGAATGGGCAAAGCGCAGCTTTCGGTCTGGCAGTCCGCGTCTGGGGCGGTGCTGCTGTCTGCCCTGGAGGTGCGTCTGCCCGTTGTATTGGGTCGCCACGGACCGAATGATGCGGGCCGTTTGACCGACGCCGATGGCAAGGAAGTCCTGTTTGGTTCGGACCTTGCCACCCTTTCGCGCCACCATATGGATATCACCGTCTCCGATACCGGCGGTGCCACCGTGATTGATCGATCAAGCAACGGTGTTCAGCGCAAAATGCCCGGCGAGCCAAATACAATGCTGGGTAAGGATGGTGAGGACCACCTGCCGATCGGTAGTCAACGGCAATATGAGACCGTGGGCCTGGTCATCGAAATCAATTTGCCGCATGCCTCGCGCCCGCTTGAAGCGGGATCCACAGGCCAAAAAATCTATGCCGTCTACGACAGTGCCAGTGCCGGTCGTCCCAAGGCCATTGACTTGACGGATGGCTATCTCTGCCTTGTGCGCGATGCCAACTCGGTGCGCATGGAGCGTCAGATAGGGCCATCGGCCGGTGATGTTTTACAGTCGGTGAAAGACGCCCGGCAGGTGTGCTTGGCCGTTGTTGGCCGCGATGATGACGGGCGAACCGTCGTTTTGCCCGGTCAAAACCGAAGCGTTGTTTGCAATCGACGGGCACTCCCAGAACATGAGCCGTTTGCCTTGGCGCATATGGACACGTTGGAGATCGGCGGAATGGATCTGCGCATTATGGAGGAGGGCGGTGAGCAACCGATTGTCTGTGTCAATCCAGATTGCCGTCAGATGAACGCTTATGAGGTCGGCGGAAACTGCCGATATTGCGGCACCCGGCTGGGCGATGGCCGCACGCAGAAGCTGCCACTTGGGACTTAAGCATGCTCAATTATCCCATTACTTTTCAAGTTCAAAAGGTCTCCGATCTTGGCAATCCAGTGGGCGAGGCCCGGACGCTGAAGTGTGAGAGCTCTGGCGAGTTTTCTGTCGGTAAGTCAAAGAGTTGCGACGTTCAGCTGGAAGGCGAATCCGTATCTCGCCAGCACATGTTTCTCGTCTTAAGTGATGATGATGTCCGGGTTCGCGATGACGACAGCACCAACGGTACCTTTCTGAACGGGACCCGTGTTGCCGATGCTGAGGTGGTTCCCGGCGATCAGATCGAGTTGCCTGGATGGCACATCGTTCTGATGGGCGCAGAGGCTGTTCCAGCCCAGACGGCAACCAGATCGGATGCGGTTGTTCTCAGTCGCCTCATCACCGGCGACTCTGGCGATGTTGCTGTGCCCCCCCCGATCAATCCCTCCACTGAACTGTTTGGCGCAAAGAGCGAGGTCAGTCTGGAAGACCTCACCAACAGTGGCTACCCGCTGACCGAGGTGAAGTTCTGTGCAGTTGGCGGTGGACTTGGCTCGTTTGTGTGGGTCGATCATCTGCGCTGCTACGGCGTTCCTGCCGATGCCATTGCCGTGGTCGGCACCGAGAGCAAGTGCTACGAAACCTACAAGAGATACTGCAAGAACAGCCAGATCCCAGACCATGAGAGATTACGTTCTAATTCGCTCTCTCGACCGGACAACATTTGGGGGTTCCCAGGATACGCTCTGCGTGAGGTTTTCAAAGGCCAGGCTTCTGGGCTGCGTGGTGTTTTTCAGGTCTTTGGCGAACCGACTTTGGCGCAAAGTTATACACCACGGGCAGGGGATGTCTTCGACTCTCTGGACCGCGAAGCTGAGCGTATTCACTGGGAAGCGATGTTTCGGCAGGGGCAGGTTCGGCGGTTGCGCAAAACCGATGATGGTCGTTACTGCATTGCCTACCAACCGCGAGGCTCGGAGGGTGGAGCAGACCAGCCTAAGCTGGCACTGATCGTCGCCGATGTCGTTCATCTGTCCACTGGATATCCAGCGACCCGTTTTGTTGATGACTTCCAATCCTTTGTTGCCAGCCATCCCGACAAACGTTCGCTTGTTGCCAACGCCTATGAACCCCACGACCATATCTACAACGCGATTGAAAAACACGATGAGCCGATTTTTGTCGTGGTACGTGGACGAGGCATTGTGGCCAGCCGTATCTTGCAACGGCTGAGTGAAGCGCGCGCTAAGAACCCACAGATCAGGATCATCCAGTCGATGCGCAGTCCGTTGGGCGCGCGGGATGGGGCATCATACGGTCGCGCCAAGCGGCCCGTGATCAACAATGTTGAAATTCAACCTTTCAACTGGCCGAAAGCTGCTTGGGGCGGCGACCTCAGATTCGAGTATGAAAACGCCGATGATGAACGCCGCGGCGAAATCCTTTCAACGCTCGGTGGCACGTCTACAGCGTTGCGCTCTGACTGGGTGGCTATCGCCGAACGCGGGTCCGAAGAGGATTGGTATCGGGTGGTGTTTGGCTCAATCAAGGAGTTGACGCCTGCTGATGATACGGATGATCGCATTCGCGTTTTGATCGAGACTCCGGAAAAGCACCGCGAGGAGCTGTTCGCTCACTATCTGATCGATTGCACTGGCTTGATTGCTGATATTCGTCGCTCACCTTTCATGGCCGACCTTCTGGATGTTTACGATCTGCCCCGGAACCATGCTTATGCGATCAAGGATGGTGTGTCGCAAAAACGCGGGCCAACTGGACTGCAAGTCAGCAATGATTTTGAGATCAACGGTCTGAAAAACGGGCCAGGCCGGGTGTACGCGGCTGGCACGATCACATCCGGTGGCCCCTATCTGGCCGTCGATAGTTTTCTCGGCCTGCAATACTCTGCGCTGCGCTCCGTCGATCATCTTGTGACCGACAAGACCCACAAGGTTCGAGATCTCGGCCCGCTACGCTCTCTTTCCCAATGGCTCAAATGGGCCGTTGGCAGTTCACCTTAAGGAGGCCCAGCGATGATACCGACGCTTTCAGGCCGTATCCAAACCCGTTTGTTTTTGTTTGTTTTTCTTGGACTGCCGATCACCGCGCTCTTTGCCTATTCCCATGCCGGGTGGTCATGGGACTGGAGCCAGGCGCAAATTTTCTTTCTGTTTCTGCTCACTTTGCTTGGTGTCGGGCTGGTTCTCGACCCGGTCTACATTTTCATTCAGTCGGTCCGCTGGGACCGGGATTGGCCCTTTGCGTTCCAGTTCTTCTTTTCGATTGTTGAGTTTGGCATTGTTGTCGGGCTTATGCTCAACAACTGGCTGCCTTGGTTGCCTATGGGCGGTGGCAAAGGGGCCATCGAGCTGCAGACCGTAACGCTGCACTTTCTCAGCGTGTTCATCCCATCTTTTCTCGCGCTTCTTGGTCCTTTGTCAGTATTTTTTATTCGTTGGCGGTTTAAGGCCGGCCAGTTTGGAAAGCTCTAGGCCTTGGCGCGACTGGTCAAAACCTGGATACCGATCCATCTGGCTGTCTTGGTGGCGGCCTATATCCTCTTGTTTTGGCAGTCCTCGCTGACACTAGAGGTGTTGCTTGGCCTTTGGTTCTTCGTGCCCGTTGGTGTGCTTGGAGCGATCATTGCCAACGCGACTGGCACAGGTGGTGGCGTTGTGTTTGTGCCGGTGTTCGCCGCCCTGCAGGATGGTGGCATTATGGTGCCAGGCGCGCTGCTGGGCCTGTTGCCGCAGAATGCCAATGAAGGCGTTGCCGTCTCTTTCACCATTCAGTGTTTTGGCATGTCGATTGGCGCGCTCACCTGGGCGCATGCTATTTTTGTCAAAGACAGCCTGAAGTGGGATGAGAAAATCGCTCCGCACTCGTTGTTGACGCTAACCGCGACGCCGTTAGCCACGGGCATACCGGCGCTTCTTTTGACCCAAGCTTTTGTCGAGGTTGATGGCGATCAGCTCATTGTTTGGTTTAAGTTTTTTTCGCTCGCGCTTGGTGTAATTCTGCTCATCTTCACGTGGGTTCAGCGCCATCAGTCAGCGCTCGAACGTAAGCTGACGGTTGGGCCGGGTGAACTTTGGGTGTTGCTTGTGCTTGGCGCTCTAGGTGGTGCGGTCACAGCGCTGTTCTCCGTTGGTATCGGAGAGTTTTTGGCGATCTATCTTATCCTGCGTCGATTCCCAACTAAGGTGGCGATCGCTGTTGCCGTTTGGGTTTCGGTCGTTTGTGTTTTCACCGGTTTTTGGGACAATTACTTTGCCGGTTTGATCAGATTGGAAATCGCACTTATTGCGGTTCCGGGTGCTATATTGGGCGGCTTCTTGGCCAAGGGCATAGCATCGCTGCTTGGTTCCCTTTGGCTCAAAACAGCCGCTTCAATCTGGATCATCGCCTCAAGCGTCTATCTGCTTGTGACGTGAATAGCTGAAGCGACCTCCCGCTCGCTTAAACCCCTTCAACCTGCAGTGTTGCATCGCAAGACTCCGCTTGCTCAAACGTGCCGACCCAGACATCGAGCCGTCCGCCTTCGGTCCCGTTGAAGGCTTCGGTGTTGGGGACCATCAGGCGAGGCTGAAGTCGCCCGTTGGAATCATCATCAAAGTACCAAATGGTGGTTGGTGTATTGACGAGCAGGGTGGTGTCGCAGTTCGCGGTCACCGAGAACTGCAACCAACCAGTGTCTGATGCAATATCGGACAGAAGAATGGAGAGGTTCGCAGCCTGCTCCACATAGCCGCGTCCTGTCGTGTTGGGACAGTCGCGTAAAGAGGCGCTACCGCCTGCTGTGAGCTGATAGGTCGATCTGTTGGATTGCAGGAAGCTGCCTGTCAGCCGAACGGTCCGACCAGAACGCGCATCGAAGTCAGGGCACCCGGCAGGGATTGCGACACCTGACGATCCAGCAGAAGCGAGGTCAGCCAAGGCTTGATCACGCTGCTGTTGGGCAGCGGAAAGATCGGTCCGTGCCGTTTCAAGTTGTTGTTGGAGCGTCGTAACAGACTGACTTAGTTGGCTAACTTCGCCGTTCGCCGTATCAAGTTCGTTTTGAAGAGCAGATGCGTCTTCTGCGCTCATGCCACCGCCCAGTAGAGCGATAACAACACCGGCTGCAACGGCGATGCTGCCGCCACCGACCAAAGCGCCGCGAAGAAAGCCTCCTGACCCGCTCGAACCACTCGCAGGGGCGGCTGATGGTGCTTGCTGCGCAAGACTTGGGGGCAATGCCTTTGTGGCGGCTGCATTGAGCTTGTCCAACCAGGCCTTTGCCGATTGAGGTCGCTCTTTTTGTGAGATCGCCATGGAGCGATCAATAAGCGCAAGAAGCGTCTGATCGTGATCAGGGAACCGCCCTGACATAGCCTCGTAAGGGTCAGGTTCTGCCGTGGCGACACGCTGAATGCGCACGTCAGCAGCGGGCGGAGCCTCGCCGGCAATAGCGTGGTAAAGGGTTGCGGCAAGCGAGTAGAGATCACTGGCTGGGCTCTGCTCTGCCCCGGTGGTGTAAAACTCGCTGGGAGAGTAGCCATCGGACACGACTCGGAATGTGCCCATTTTGCGCGTTTCAGCACGAGTTTGCTGACGCGCCGCGCCGAAATCGATCAAGATCGGTCTGTCAAAACGGTCAATACGAATGTTGGACGGTTTGATGTCGCGATGAAGCAGCCCGCTTTCGTGCAAATAGGTCAGCGCATCCAACAGGCTGCGCGCCAACGCCAGCACGACGGTTGGAGTCAGGCTTTTGGCATCAGCATTGATGACAGCCTGCAAGTCCTGACCATGGATAAAATCCATGGCCATGTAAGCGGTGCCGTTTTCTTCAAACAGGGTTTGAACATGCACAACATTGGGATGCGATAGGCCGGCAAGAAGGCGAGCCTCGCGAAGGAAAAGGTTGCGTGCGGTGCTGAACGATGCCGCCGTCGACTCGCTGGCTGCGCTGACCGCTCGGCTCGATGACCGGGCCACTAGGCCGAGTGGGAAACACTCTTTCAGGGCGACATCGCGGTCGAGATTGTCTTTGGCCAGATAGGTGATGCCAAACCCACCAGCAGCAATGTTGCTGATGATCTTGTATTGTCCGCCATTCAGTTCAGCCCCCACCGGCAATTCGCCAGGTGGACCATCCGGCAAGGGACGCGTCAGTTGATCGTCGTCTGCCATTGACCTTTGATATCCATGCTCCGCCCCAAACGCTGGGAAGTATGAACAGACAAGGGTGGCATTGTAAATCCTGGCGCATTAATCCGGCTAATGACCCTACCTCATCAGGGTCGGTCAATGGCCGGGATTGGCCGGTGCTCGCGCGGCGCCCGCGGGAACACGCGCTGTGATCAGCGTTGCACGCAGCCGTTTGAGCGAGGACAGGATCTGTGGATTGTCGTTTCCGTGGCGAAGCAGAAGCAGTCCTGGTCGTAGGACAGCTGCGCGAAGCGCGGCAAGTTCGATCCGTTCTGACGGAGAGCAATCCGATGCGCCTTCTAAGAGCCGGCGGTCTAAGCCTCCAAGTGTTTGCAGTATCGGGGTTAGCCCGACTTTTTCGAGGCGTTGTAGCATCTGCTCATCAGACGGGCGCTGGCGCAAACCAAGGGCTAAGGCTCGCCTCAAGCTACCCTTCAGAACCAAGGGGCTGTCATCGATGATGGCCACACGCCGCCCCAAGCTTTCAACGTTGATATCCCAAACATCTCTATCGCTTAATAGGATCTGACCTTCTGGCAAGCTGCACAAGCCGGTTAATAAGGGTGCGATGTGGTCAAGAAGCTTTGGTGTGAGAGCTACATGATCACCCGGCTGTATGATGATTTGCTCTTGTCCGGGTAGGTTAAGCTCAAGTGACAGCGGCCCCTTCGGAAGGGCGCTTTTGGACACGTCTGGCAAGATCGTGGGTCGTTCCAGCAAGGCTTGGAGTTTTTGGTGGGCGGCTTGAAAAGCCGCGGCTTTGTCAGTCAACGCCATGAGGTTACGAAGTGGCGTGATCGTCAGAGCCAGAGCAGCTAAAGCGCCGGCGATGGTGCCCGTACCTAGATTTTGATTGGCGCCGATCGCAAGAAACAGGGCTGCTGCAAGTCCAGCGGACATGTCTGGTATGGCTTTTAGAGCTTCAGCGATGCTGCGTCGTCGAACGGCCAGGCCCGCTAACCTGTCAGCTTGGTTGGATAGCTTGGTGGCTTCGCGTGCTTGCCTTTGAGCAGCTTTGAGCTGTGGTGCAAGCGGCATGCGTTCTGCCATGTCAGCAGCAATTCTGGCGCGTTGAGCCCGTTGGTTTTCGTGTGCCTTGAGCAGAGGGCCACGTGTGAACAAGACTGCCAGCAGCACCAACCCGATAATGCCAAGACTGATCCCGCCAAAAGGCCGATGAAGAAGGAACAAAATGGCCACCGAACACGGTAAAACAACCATCGACTGCACCAATCGCGGTAGGCCGAGGCCGGGCCATTGTTTAAGCGCGGTGAGATCGCCGATAAATCGCATGAACACATAGCCGCGCCGTCGCCGATCAATGTCAGGCTGCGCGCTGGCGCTTGCATGGGCAAACAAGGCTAGTCGGACAGATTTTGCGTAGCGCTCACCAATGGCATCAGCCAACACACGAAAACACACTTGCATCATGGCGACCAATGCCGCCGAGGCAGCAAGCGCAATCAACGTATTTCGTGCAATACTCTCATCGCTACTGAGTGCTCCAAAAGCCGATCGGGTTGCCAGTGCCGTGCCAGCAAATCCGATAGCTTGCAGAAGGCTGGCTCCGACAAGGGCAGTAAAAAGCCACCCTCGTCGGTCGCCCAAAAGGCGTGGAGGTGTCATGCCGCCGTCGATAATTTGGTGCTTGCCAAGGTCGCCAACCGGTTGGCTTCTGCCGGATCAAGCAGATTTTGACGGGTGAGTACGTCGATCCCGGTGTTCTGCTTTGCTTCAGCTGTCGCCATCGGCGAACATGACACCATGCCTGTTAGTGCAAGCGGCCGGATATGGTTGCGTGCGAGGGCAAGAACACCGCCAGAGGCGGCCAGTGGGTCGCCACAGGCGAAGAGAGTTCCAGTCAGCATGGCTCGGAACTTTGGATCGGCTAGGAGAGCTGCCGTTTCGCGCTGAAAAAGACCGTCAGCGATCTCAAGAACGGCGATATCACACCCTTGGGATTGGGCCTCGGCCACAAGGTCGGTGATGGCACGCATCACGCGTTTGTGGCTTTCTAAATAGGTCGTGACCATGCCCGCGTCTGTGAAATCGGCAACCATGCTTGCGCCGGTATCAACATAATCGTTGAAGTCGCCGAAAGCGCCTGTGCCGGTGCCTTTGAGAGCGGCAACCTTCCACCCAGCTTTGGTGAGGCCATGGCTCAGCGCCACAGCGGCCGTTGTTTTGCCGGAGTTCATCGCGGCGCCAAACACACCTATGATTGGAATATCAGGAGAGAATGCGGAGCCAATGGCTGGCAAGGCATGATCTTCTGTGCTGATCACTTTGCCGGTTGCATCAAGAATGCGGCCGAGTGGTTGCACGCGTGTTGGTTCTTTGCGCCGGGTGTTGCGGTGAATCATGCGACCCAGGCAACCACCGCCGGCCAGCATATCGCAGCCTTTCGGATCGATTTCGGCCAAACCCTCGAACTGATCGGGCGCGTAGCGTGCGCCGCAGGGCATGGCTACCAAATCGCCAGGGTAGAGCGTTGCCGGGCGACCGGTTGGCAGTTGAATTCGGGCGTGTTGTCCAATGGATATCACGCGACCGAGGATCATATCGCCAGGTTTTGCTGAGGCGACGTCCTTATCGAGGCCATGGGCGAGTGCGGGGTCAATGCGACGCGAGGAAAAGCACCATTTGGCGTTTGGAAAAGAGGGTTTCATGGTCAAGTCTCCTTGGTGAATAGAAATGTGGGGAGGGGGTGATAAGGCCACTTAGCGGCAGACGAGTTGGGTCATGCCTGCGGCAGCACACTGAGAGAAACTGTGCACGCATCCTGGTAGTTCGCTGAGAACAACATCGGGCGTGATCCCGGCGTCATGGGCGGCACGCGTTAAGCTTTCAGCGTAGTTGCGGGCGCGTTCGCGGCGGGTCTTGCCTTGGAAGAGATCGAGGTGCTCGCACTGGCGGAGCGCTGGATCGCGTGTCTCATCCTTGTCGCCGACATAGATTCTGAAACGCAGCTTCAAAAACGTGTCGAGTTGAACGCGTGCGAGTGATGCAATCTGCTGAAGGCGTGCCGTCTTTCGCGTTGATCTAACTGATCCTGGTCTTTTGCTGGTCGGGAGGCCAAGGCCCATCGGGAAGGTTTGGGCAGTGTTTGGCACGCAGTACCAACCGGCTGCTGCCACATGGAGCGTGTTGATCCGGTTTGGGTAAAGCATTGCGAACCGGTGGGCCAATTGTGCACCACCTGAGTAGCCAAACAGATCGAATGTACCGGTTTTGACAAAGCCAAGGCTCTGAACGGTTGACATCAGTTCCAGCAGTGCCTTGTCGGCGCGTACACGGCCGATCTGCTGGTAATGCGGCCAGTGTTTCCGGCTGAACCGTGGAACAATCAGGACCTGTCCGCGCACCAGGCAAGTGGGAGCAAAACTTGCCGAGATGGCTGCTGCGTTACGCGAGACACCATGCAGCGCCAACAGTGGCGGACAGGAAGGATCGATGTTTGCTGGGACATGGATGCTGGCCGTGAGTGCTTTGTTTTTTAGCCGCAGGTTCAGCGATTGGCATATCGGCTGGCGATCAATAGTACTCGCAGTGAGGGGTTCAATGAGCATCTGCAACGTCCTTTTTCATGTCGGTTGCAGGGGAAACGGATGGGGTTCGATTTTATTCCCCGGGATGCGCATTTTTTTATGAACAGGGCCTCGAACGTATTGCGGCGGCACCTTGGAATGAGGTGCCGCCGCGGGAGCAAAAGACTTGGTAAAAAAAAGCCGAGGCTAGAGGCTACCCAATGCGTCTGCTTCGGCGTCTAGGCTCAGCGGTTCTCCTGCTTCTATGGCGGTGAGATATCCATCCAGGGCATCCAAAGAGGAAGCGGGGGCATAGCCGCCATCGTTCTGGCCAGCAGCGACGGCAAAACGCAGCGACCAAGATCCTTCTTGATGGCAGGCAACCGAAACCAGTGTCTGGCCCGAGGCTTGGTCCAACTCGAATTCGCGGCAGAGTGTGCCACCACCATCTTGGAAACTTGCAATGGGTTTTAAGCTGCTGCCGTCTGCAAGTGCGATCTCTTCGCCCGATGGGATGGTGGCAAGAGCCGTTGCCAAGCCAGGTGTATCAAGGCCTGTTACGGCAACCTGTCGCGTCTCGTTGTTGCCTGGCCAGGGTAGGAGCGGTCCAAGAGACAGGCCAACCAGCAAAGCGATGCTAGCGGCAAGCGGCAGCTGCCACCGCGACGCGGTGCGCATTTGGGCGGCTGGGGTAGGGAAGGCCACCACAGATGCCTCCGGCGTATTGCTTTCTCTAGCTTGAGCATTGTGCTTGTCGGCAAGAGTTTTGACTGATGCCAGAAGCTCAGCAGAAACTGGGTCCGGTTCGCCGAGATCATCGGCCAGCTTCTGTCGGGATAGATCAAACAAAGCCACACGATCAGCGATGACCGGGTCGCTCTGTATTGCAGCCTCAACGGCTGCCATGGTTTCAGCGTCCAATTCATCATCGGCATAGGCCATCAAAGTCTCATCAGAGAAGGGCGGACGTGTCATAGCAGGTCTCCTCGTTGCTCTGATAACGCGCGGCTCATGATTTTATTCCCAGTTGTTTTGCAAGCGCCACTCGCCCGCGCGCCAGCCGGCTCATGATGGTGCCTTTTGGAACATCCAGCGTATCGGCGGCTTCTGCATAGGAAAGACCCTCAACACATACCAAAAGCAACACAGCCCGCTGGTCATCGGGCAGGTTTGTTAAAGCCTCCTCGGTCTGATTGAGGCTGATCTTGGATTCCACGACATCACGCCCGTCAATGCTGATGAGCTCGGGGTTATCGACGACGTCGATCTGCGACCCTTGGGTTTTTTGCCGACGTGTCATGTCGATCCAGGCGTTTCGCAGGATGCGAAAGAGCCAGGCATCAAGGCGTGTTGCTGGATCATAGCTGTCCCGCGACTTGAAAGCCCGTTCTGCAGTGATCTGAACCAGATCGTCGGCGAGATCCCCGCGCTTGCAGAGCGATAGCGCAAACCGGCGTAGAACAGGTAGGCTTGCGATCAGATCGTCGCTGAACGTTTCACTCACAGATTTGCCTGTATGCGTGCGCCGTGAGGTACTTCACTGGCCAAGAGGAATAAAAGTGTCTGTCATACGTTTGCCTTGAACCTCATCTGTGGGCAAGAGCATGGCGCATGGATGGACAAGATCCTTTGCATGCTGACAACGGGTGTTTCCGATGGCTCTTCTTCTCAACCATATTGCTGCTTTGCTTTTGATCGCGGGCCTTGTTCTATCGCCGACCTGGAGCCCATGGGTCGATCATCTTGATGGCACCGCTATGGCGGACGACGATGATGACGACGATGACGGTGATGATGATGACGACGATGACGATAGCAGCGGAGGTGGCGGTTCCGGCTCGGGCTCCTCGTCCAGCTCTGGATCGGGTTCCAGGTCCGGCTCACCTTCGTCTGGATCATCAGGTTTGCGTGAATTCTTCGCGCCGCTCTTGCCCCGCCAGGTCCAGCCACAAAGGCCGGCACGTCAGACACCTGCTGCGGTTGTCCTTCCAGACAACGCACCTGACGAGATCATCACGGTTGGCCTATCGGACGAGGACCTCTCCGTTCTGCTTGATGAAGGCTATGAGTTGATTTCAGAACGTGTTCTGCCGAGCTTTGGTTTGGTTAGTCGGCGGCTGGGTGTTCCAAGCGGTTCCACTCTGGAACAGGCGCGTTTGCGTGTTCGCGCGCTTCCAACCGGGCAGGGCGCTGATTTCAATCACTACTACCGCAGCAATCAAGGTCCCGAGGACTTCACGTGTGATGGCCTGCACTGCGATACGTGGCACATGGTCTCTTGGAAGCCATCGGGCAGTTGCGGTGCAGGCATCCGCCTTGGGATGATCGACACACGGGTCAACGACGAACACCAAACGTTCGCGACGGCCGCACTTCACGTTGAGCGTTTGGCTGATGAGGCTTTGGATCGCTCTCGCGCCGTGCACGGCACGGCTGTCGCAGCGCTTCTGGTGGGCGATGGCAACAGCCGCTCACCAGGTTTGCTCCCCGATGCGGAGTTGGTCGCAGTCGACGTGTTTTCGCGCGAAGGTGGTGATGAACGGGCTGATGTTGAGGGGCTTGTCATTGGGCTGGACTATCTTGCTGGCCAAGATGTACCTGTCATCAATCTCAGCCTTGCTGGTCCGGCGAACACTGTTCTGGAAGAGTTGGTTCAACGCTTGACCAACCAACGCGGTACGGTTCTGGTCGCTGCGGTTGGCAATGCTGGCCCACGCTCAGAACCGCTCTATCCAGCGGCCTATGAAGCTGTGATCGCGGTGACCGCTGTGACACTGGATGGACGCGTGTATCGCAGGGCAGTGCAGGGGGCTCACATCGACTTGGCCGCGCCCGGCGTGGATGTTTGGTCAGCTGCCTCTGTAAGCGGCGCACGCTGGCATACAGGAACATCCTTCGCTGCGCCGTTTGTTACCGCAGCCGTTGCGGCTCTTCTGCACGGCCAGCCCGATTTGGCATCTGCTGATGTTCTAAGCATCTTAGCTGGGAGCGCAGAAGATCTTGGGGAGCCTGGTCGGGACCCGATGTTTGGTCACGGTTTGGTGTCGATGCCCTTGGATTGCAGCACCGAAGTCAATTCATCAGATAGGCCGTAGCCCCGAGGGTTCGAGAGCCTAGCTATCCATGTCCAGTTGGACTTTGAGGGCTTTGGAGCGATCAAGCGCAACCCTGAAGGCCTCTTGCGCATCGCGCATCGGAAAGGTGTGGGTTAGAAGCGGCTCCACATCGACACTGCGTTGATCGATCAGGGCGACGGCATCTGCGAACTCTGGATGGAACCGATGCGTTCCTCTGAAAGTGATTTCTTTGCCGACAACCGCGTTGATCGGTATGGGCAGGCTGCCAGCAACGCCGACCTGGACAATCGTGCCACGAGGACGCACGCACTCAATTGCCATCGCGATGGCTTCAGGTGCGGCTGAACATTCCAACACAACATCGAAGCCCTTAGGGGGCGTTTTGAACCTGTCCATCCGGGAGGGGCTTGTGGCCACATTCACTGTCGCGCTCGCCCCCATTCTGGCAGCGGTCTCAAGTGTGAAGTCCGAGATGTCTGTTGCCACGATCATTTGCGCACCTTGATGCGCAGCAACCGCTATGCAGAGCGCACCGATTGGGCCTGCGCCCGTGACCAAGACGCGTTGGCCATGCAGATCACTGGCTTGCCGTGCGGCGTGGAGACACACCGCCAACGGTTCCGCGCAGGCAGCGCTCGCCAGGCTGGTTGTCTCACTGATTGTAACGCACTGCTTGGCAGGAATGGTGAGGTGGGTTCGAAAGCCGCCTTGAACGTGGGGCATTGTGCGAGCTGAGCCCAAAAACCGCATCGACATGCAATGCTGGAATTCCTCGCGCTTGCAGAAGTGGCAAGAAAGGCAAGGCTGGCTAGGGTTCACAGTGACACGGTCGCCAGCTTTGATGGTGCCGCTAGGGTCGTCCACCCACTCAACACTTCCGGCAATCTCATGGCCGAGAATGATAGGTTCTTTCACACGAACAGGGCCAAATCCGCCATGTAAATAGTAATGTAGATCCGATCCACAGATGCCACCGCGGGCTATCCTCACAATCGCCATGCCTGCGGTCGGTTGATCAAGTGGCAGCTCTTCAACGCGCAGATCATCCTGACCGTGCAGGCGACAGACTGTCATGGTGTCAGGCATGGTCCTCACGGCAGCAACACCGAGGGCAACCACGTGGCGAGTGGGGGGAAGTAGCAGACCAGCAGCAAAATGAAGATGTTGGTGGCGATGTAAGGCAAGATCGCAATGATGACTGGGCTGAGCGGTAGTTTTGCGATCCCGGCGCAAACGAACAGACACACACCAAGGGGCGGTGTGGTGAGGCCAATCATCAGGTTGAGCACGGCAAAGGTTGCAAAGTGCAGCGGGTCAATGCCGACCGATGTTGCCAGCGTTAACAAAGGCACAAACAGGATGATCAACGCCGCGATCGTTTCCATAAACATGCCAACGATCAGCAACAGGACAGTGATGATCAGGATGATAACAAAGCGGTTGTCGGTGAATGAGAGCACCGCGTCAGCGATGGTTTGTGGAATACGCTCAGACACCAAGATCCAGCCAAACACATTGGCAAAGCCCACCAGTACTAGGATGCCTGCAGCAGACACTGCGCTGTCGACAAGAATTTTGGGAACCTCTTTGAGCGGCAGTTCGCGATAGACAAACAACCCGACGACCAGCGCATAAACACTGGCGACGATGGCCGTTTCGGTGGGCGTTGCGATGCCGCTCAACAGGCCATAGAGGATGAGGCCAGTCATCGCCAAAGCCCAAAACGCACCAGCAAACGAGCGCGCGATTTCACCGCCGCCTTTCCATTCTTGCCGGGGAAAGTTCCGCCTTCGCGCGATGATGTAGGTGGTCACCATCATCGCCAGTCCCATCAGGATGCCTGGAATGGCGCCAGCCAAAAACATCTTGCCGACCGAAATGCTGGAAAGCGCACCGACAATGATCATTGGCACGCTGGGTGGTATGATCGGCCCGACGGTTGATGAAGCAGCCGTGACGGCGGCTGAAAAGTCAGCTGGATAGCCGGCTTTCTTCATGCCCGGGATCATGACGCCACCAATGGACGCAGCATCGGCCACAGCTGTGCCCGTGATGCCGCCAAACAGCATGGATGCGCCGACATTGGTGAGTCCAAGCCCGCCACGTATCCAGCCGACAAGCGCGTTGGCAAACCGAATGATGCGCTCAGTGATCCCGCCACGGTTCATCAGATTGCCTGCCAGAATGAATCCTGGAATGCTGAGCAGGACGAACACATCCATACCAGCATACATTTTTTGGGGCATCACCACCGCCGGTATGTCCATGACCAGCAGATAGGCGAGTGAACTTAGGCCCAGCGTGATGGCGATTGGAATGCCAACAACCAAGCCAAAAACAAAAAACCCAACAAGAACTAGCAAGCCCATGGTGTTATCCGTCCAGTCGGTTTTGCGGATGGCCGTCGCTGCCAAACCAAATCATGGTCACCAGACGCAGGGTGGCAAAAACCAACAAACCAACGAGTAGGGCGAAGACGGAAAAGTGAATGATGTTCATGCGCACACCAAGAGCAGGCGATGTTTGCAAAGCGCCAATCGAAACGTAGCGCCAGGCTGCTGGAATGAGGATGGCCGAGAGTAACGCGGTGGCAGCCGCTGAAAACAAGCGAAGGCGCCAAGGCCATGCGCCCGGCAGAGCTTCGCAGACGATATCAACATTGACCATATCGCCGGAGCGCAATGCTAGGCCGGCGCCAAAAGCAACGGTGAACAGCATCGCAAAGCGGGTCAGCTCTTCGGTCCAGACTGGTGAGGAGCCAAAGGTTCGGCCTAGAACCTGCGTGAGAACGGCACCGATCAGTATGGCAAACGACACGCCGACGCCGATCTTGGCAATCAAAACAACAGCTTTTTCAATGCGCTGCATGCAGGATGCTTTCGATGAGAAGCAAGGAGGCCGTCAAGCACTCGGCTCGACAGCCTCCCCGGGGAGAAACCAGCAGATTGCTAGTTTGAGAACAAGTCTTCCACGATCGGACGGATCTCGTCGCTCACATTGGCTAGAACCGCATCGCGAGCCGCTGCTTGGAAGGCAGCGCCATCGACTTCAACGAACTCCATGCCGTTTGCTTCAAGATGTGCGCGGTCTTCTGCCAGGCTCTCCAGCAACAAACCACGCTCATACTCTTGCGCTGCCGCTGCTGCTTGCATCACTGCAGCCTGGTCGTCTTCCGATAGGCCCTGCCAGGTCGACTCAGCGATTGTCAGGTAAATCCAAGAGCGAACGTGCTCAGTCTGATTCACATAGTTCTGCACTTCATTGAAGTTGGCCGAGCGGATAAGCGCCAGTGGGTTTTCTTGACCATCGATCACGCCGCTCTGCAGCGAGGTGAAAACCTCAGAAAAGGCCATCGGTGTTGGTGAGGCCCCCAGGGCGCTCCAAACATCGACGAAGAGCGGCACATTAGGAACGCGCATGCGCATGCCATCCAGATCATCAGGCGAGGCAATGGGACGCTGTGATGTCAGGTTGCGCGGGCCACGAGCGAAGTAAGCGATGGGTCGAACCTGCGCACGCTCGATGATTTGCGCTTCGATATCATCACCGATGTCGCCTGATGCGACTTCGTCCATGTGCTCAAGCGACCGGTATGCATATGGCACAGCCAGCAAGGCGGCCATTGGTGCCCAGTTCTGCAAGCTCTCGCCGGTGATTGTCATATCGACCGTGCCAAGCTGCATGCCGTTGATGAGATCGATCTCTTTGCCGAGCGACTCGTTGGGGAAGACCTCGACGGCGATCCGTCCATCCGTCAGCTCCGACAGTTCTTCACCAAAGCGCACGGCGGCCAGGTGCCAGGCATTTTGCTCATTGGCAAGATGGCCGAGCTGCAACGTTACCTCTTGTGCAAACGCCGCTGTGGATGCCACCGCCGAGATGCATGTTGCAGCAGCAAGTGCTGTCAGTGTTTTGAAATTTTTCATTGTTTCCTCCGGTTTTTGGTTTTGTGTTTTCTCGCCGCCGATCAATCAAAGTACTGAGGATACAAGGATTGAATCTTTGGTAGCGATTTCAGGATTTCTTGAAGGTGGGTGCGCATGGCTGTTTCGGCCGAGGCAACGCTGGCGCTCTCGATCGCATCTACGATTGCCCTGTGCTGGCGCACGAGTGTGGAAACAGGAAATTCCTCGTACGAAATGAAACGCACGCGATCCATTTGCGACTTGATGGCGTCAAGATAGTTCCACGACTGGGCGACGCCAGCAGCACTGGCCAGTGTGCGATGGAACAGCTCGTCCAGTTCGATGAAACGTTTGGAGTTTGCGTCCTCAAGCTCACTTTGTCGGGTGAGTTGTGCACGCAACTCGCGCACCAACGCAGCGTCGGGCTGCGCGGCTATCTTGGCAACGATGTCGGCTTCAACCGCCTCGCGCACGAAGCGTCCGTTGAGAACTGCCTCATAGTTGATGCGCTTGACGAATGTGCCACGTTGCGGGCGGATTTCGAGCAGGCCCTCGTCAGCCAATGTGATGAAAGCTTCACGCACAGGTTGCCGACTGACATTGTATTGTTTGGCAAGTTCCGGTTCTGACAGACGGCTCATTGGTTTGAGGTCATTGCGGATGATCCGACTTCTTAAAATCAAACGCAGTTGAGGGCTGACCGCCTGAAGAGGGTCGAGGCGCCAAGCGTTGAGATCATCCAGGACCAGGGTCATATGGTTCCTCCTGGCAAAAATGCTATTTCCATACTTCCATACATGTCAACACATTGAGGTCGTTTTCGATATTTACCAGCAAAAAGAGCGGTTTAGGGCGAGGGATTCCTTTTTTCTGGGTCAATGATTGGTGTTGTTGAAGCAGAATGACGGCAGGAAACCTGAACCTTGGACGCGTGCCTGCCGCTTTTGTTTCTGGGTGTGCCGAACCCGGCGCCCACCCTAGACGGACAGGTCTTGAGGTCGTCCTCGCGTGTGCTTGTTTGGCCAGATGACGGTTATCGAGCTGTTGGCGTTGGACCCAGCTCTTGGGAAACTGACATCAAACCGTCATGTGTGTTAGGCATTGTGGAATCGTTTCCATTTGCTGACTGCCGATACCCGAGCCGTGATTAAATCAACCAACACTTCCGACCGCGGACGCGCCTCCATCAAGGATGTTGCTGCTTTGGCAGGGTGTGGTATCGCGACCGTCAGTCGTGTGCTCAATGGGTCGGGACCGACCAGTGTAGCAACGCATGATCGGGTGCTCGCCGCGGCAGCTAGCCTTGACTTTCAACTTAGCGATATTGGCCGCTCACTTCGCACGCAACGAACGCGCACCATTGGGTGTGTGGTTCCATCGATCGCCAATCCCGTTTTCGCGCAGGCGCTCCAGGGGTTGCAACGCGCGGCCCGTGCTGCCGGTCATCAGCTGATCGTGAGTGGGTCAAACTATACTCTTGATCAGGAACTGGAAGCGGTTACCACGCTGTTGGGCAAGCAAGTTGATGGGTTGGTGCTAACCGTCAGTGACCCAGAGACCAGCCAAGCGCTTGACCTGGTACGCGAGCGTGGCTTGCCCCATGCGTTGATGTTCAACCATGCCCCGAGCCTTGCGCCTTGTGCGAGCGTCGACAATGCATCTGCCGCCAGATTGGTGGCTGACGCTTTCGTTGATCAAGGGCACCGCCTGCTGGGCTTCCTGGCCCTGCGATTTGGCTCATCAGACCGGTCCCGCCAGCGTTTTGAGGGTTTTGGCGCGCGCCTTCAGGAGCATGGTCTTGAAGCACCTGTTCTGCTGGAGGTTGATGACGAACCAGCCCATCTTGCCGATCATTTGCCCAGCCTTTTGGATGAGCATCGGTATTTGACCGGGATTTTTGCATCCAACGACATGTTGGCTCTGGCAGCTATGCAGGCGGCTCGCACCCTTAGCCTGCGCGTTCCCTATGACCTTTCGATTGTCGGTTTTGATGGCATCGCCATCGGCCAGATGGTCGAGCCGACTCTTGCAACCGTGCAAACTGATCCTGAAGCGATGGGGACCGCCGCCGCAGAGACGGTTTTGGCCGCCCTGCGCAATGAGCAGGTTTCATCAAGCTGTGATCAAACGCGGTTTCATTTTCGCCCCGGTGGCTCGCTTTCGCGCTGCCGGGACGATCAAACGGACAGTGGAGAGGTTGCCGCCTCTCCACTGCCTTCACCAACCCACCCTCGTGAACCATCACTCAAGAAAGATTGATCTATGAAACATATCTTGGCCGCCGCCATGGTGACAACAGCACTGTTGGCACCTGGACAAATAACCGCAACACAGGCCGCTGACGCGGTTTGTTATAATTGTCCCCCGCAATGGGCTGACTGGGCTTCAATGCTTGAAGCCATTGAAGCCAACCTTGGCATTACCATGCCACACGACAACAAGAACTCCGGTCAAACGCTAAGCCAGCTGTTGGCTGAGCGTGCGGCACCGGTTGCCGATGTTGCATACTATGGTGTGACAACGGGCATTCGTGCCGCCAATGAGGGCGTTGCCGAGCCTTATATGCCTGAAGGTTTCGATGAAATCCCTGAAGGTTTGCGCGCCGATGATGGCAGTTGGTTTGCCGTTCACGCAGGAACACTCGGCCTGTTCGTGAACGTCGATGCACTTGGCGGTGCTCCTGTGCCTGCGTGTTGGTCTGATCTTAATGACCCGCAATATCGCGGTATGGTCGGCTATCTTGACCCATCCAGCGCGTTTGTTGGTTATGCCGGTGCTGTTGCCATCAACATGGCCAATGGTGGTGATTTGGACAATTTCGATCCAGCGATCGAGTACTTCCAGACGCTGGGCGAAAACGACCCGATCGTGCCCAAGCAGACATCTTACGCACGTGTGGTGTCCGGCGAGATCCCCATTCTGTTTGATTATGACTTCAACGCTTACCGCGCCAAGTACGAGGAAGACGGCAACTTTGAGTTTGTCATTCCCTGTGAAGGCACGGTGACGGTGCCTTACGTCATGAGCCTTGTGGCAGATGGCCCGAACCCTGAGCTTGGTCGTCAGGTGCTCGACTTCATCATGTCGGACGAAGGTCAGGCGATCTGGACCAATGCCTATCTGCGTCCGGCCCGCCCGATTGAGCTGCCGGAGGAGGTCGCCTCCCGCTTCTTGCCGATGAGCGAGTATGAGCGTGCTGCTGCAGTCGATTACGCCGCTATGGAAGCAGCGCAATCAGCTTTTGGCGAACGCTATTTAGCTGAAGTCGAGTAACGTTTCAAAACACGCAATGCGGGGGCGCTTTCCACTGTGGTGGGCGCCCTTGCTGAAAGTCCGCTTATGCGCCGCTCTCTCTTCCCGCTTTTCTGTTTGCTGCCCATGGGCATTTTCGCGCTGGCTTTTCTGGCGCTGCCCTTGATGCGTCTTGTGCTTGCTTCCTCACAGGGAGAGGCGGGCTGGGCGATCTATTGGGATATCCTGCAAACTCCGCGTTACATGGAAACGCTTCTCAACACTGTGCTGGTATCGCTGGCCGTGACCATCGCGGCGCTGGCAGTCTCCACAACTGCCGGGTTGTTTCTGGTGCGCAACCACTTTCCTGGTCGCGGTGTTGTGCTCTCGATCTTGACCTTGCCGCTCGCCTTTCCAGGCGTTGTGATCGGATTTCTGATCATCTTGCTCGGTGGTCGGCAGGGGTTGGTGAACACGCTGACACCTGGTCATGTGGTGTTTGCCTATTCGATGATCGGCCTTTTCCTGGGCTATCTCTATTTTTCTATTCCGCGTGTGTTGCTGACTGTGATGGCGGCCAGCGAGAAACTGGACCCGGCGCTGGAAGAAGCGGCGCGATCGCTCGGCGCGGGGCCATTTCAGGTGGTTCGCGATGTGATTCTGCCGGGATTGATGCCAGCGCTTATTGCATCGGGTGCCATCGCGTTTGCCACAGCAATGGGCGCCTTTGGCACGGCATTCACGCTGGCGACCGATATCGATGTGTTGCCGATGGTCATCTACACGGAGTTCACGCTTTCGGCGAACATAGCCGGCGCTGCGGCCCTTTCGGTGCTCTTGGGTTTGGTGACATGGGCGCTGCTTTTGCTGGCGCGCTCATTGTCCGGCTCCACCGTTGCGGCAGGTGGTTAAAATGGCACGCACCCTTCAAATCATCGTCACGCTTGCGGCGTGCCTTTTCCTCTTCGTTCCGACACTTCTATCGGTTCTGGCTGGCCTTACCCGGAACTATTTTCAAGGCCTCTCCTCTGGTTTGACGCTGCGCTGGGTGGGCGAAGTTTGGGTGCTTTATGCTGACAGCATCTTTCTATCTATCGGCATTGCGTTGGCTTGCCTCGTTTGCACGCTGATACTTGGCGTGCCCGCCGGTTACGCCTTGGCGCGTAATCCCGGTCGCTGGAGCCGTGTTCTGGAAGAGTTCATCTCACTGCCCTTGGCGGTGCCGGGTCTCGCCCTAGCACTCGCACTGTTGCAGCTTTACGGCACGATGCGCGGCTTTCGTGTTTCATGGACGTTCATCCTTGTCGGCCACGTGCTCTACACTCTGCCGTTCATGGTGCGATCGGTTCTTGCCGTTCTGTCCGCCATTGACCTGAAAACCCTAGAAGAGGGCGCGGCCTCGCTTGGCGCACCACCCTGGCGGAGGTTCATCGATATCGTTGTACCGAACGCGACGCCCGGCATTCTGGCCGGTGCATTGACTGTGGTGACGCTCTCCATCGGTGAGTTCAATCTCACCTGGATGCTGCATACGCCCTTTCTCAAAACGCTGCCCGTTGGTCTGGCGGACAGTTACGCCTCGATGCGCCTTGAGATCGCCTCGGCCTACACGCTTGTTTTCTTTATCATGATCGTTCCACTGCTGGTTGCCATGCAGTGGGCGAGCGCCAAAGCTCAGAAATGGGCAGGAGCCATCAACCCATGACCATTTCTCTCACCGGGTGCGCCAAGACCTTTCCCGATGGCACGCGGGCGCTTTTGCCAACAGACCTTGCTGTTGGTGATAGCGAGATTGTTGCTCTTCTTGGACCCTCTGGCTGCGGAAAAACCACGCTGCTGCGTCTAATCGCTGGACTTGAAACGCCTGATTCCGGTGGCCGGATTCAATTAGGTGAAGAGGATGTTACGGCCTTACCTGTCGAGTCGCGCCGGGTGGGCATTGTGTTCCAGAACTATGCGCTCTTTCCCAATATGAGCGTGCGGGCGAACATCGCCTACGGCCTGAAAATGCAGAAGCAGCCACGCGCAACGATCACCGCGCGCGTTGATGAGGTGATGGGACTTTGCCGCCTTGAAGGGCTGGCAGATCGCGCCAACACCATGTTGTCTGGAGGTCAGAAACAGCGTGTTGCGTTAGCACGTGCGGTCGCGCCGCGTCCGAAACTTTTGCTGTTGGATGAGCCCTTGTCGGCGCTTGACGCAGCTTTGCGCGAGGTTCTGCGCGATGAGCTTGCCGGTTTGTTGCGTACCATCGGAACAACGGCAATTTTCGTCACGCACGATCAAAGTGAGGCGCTTGCCATTGCTGACCGTATCGCGGTGATGAACACTGGTCGTATCGAACAGATCGGCACACCAATGACGCTTTATCAGCAACCGGCGTCACCTTTCGTGGCCAGTTTTGTCGGCCATGCGGTGCCGCTGGATGGCAAAGCTGAAGGTGATGAGTGGGTGACTGGTGCCGGGCGGTTCCGGACACGCGAACCTGCTGGTAACCGCAAAGTGTTTGTGCGCCCGGAAAGCTTGATGGTCGATGAGACGGGGAGCCTTTCAGGGACAGTGGCTGCAACCACCTTCATGGGCACCCATCACCGTGTGCTTGTTGCAGGTCTTAATCCTGCGCCGATCCCGGCCACCTATCGCGGTAGCACGCCACCACAACGTGGTCAGCCCGTGCGCCTGGCGATCAACGCCGATGAGGCCCTTCTTCTCTAGTTTCACGGACTGCATCAACTGACATGACCACTATCCTTCAACTTTCTGATACTCACATCGTCAGCGCTGGTGAGCGCGCCTATGGCGTGGTCGATACCGCCACGGCTTTGGCTGACGGCGTTGCTGTCATCAAGCAGATCGCACCGCAGCTAGGGGCCATCGACGCGATTGTTGTGACCGGTGATCTGACAGATTTCGGAAAGCCGGACGAATACGCACGCTTCCTCGACCTGACGCGTGATCTGCCAGCACCAGTGTTTGCTGTCCCGGGTAACCACGATAGGCGCGAGCCTATGCGTGCTGCGTTCTCAAGCCAAACCTGGATGCCGTCCGATGGCCCGATCCAATGGCTGTTGGCGTTTGATGATTTTGCAGTCATAGGTCTCGATACGCTGGTCGAAGGGCAGGGCAGTGGCGCGCTTTGCACACAGGGGCTGACATTCCTAAAAGCTGCACTCGATGGATTGTCGCCCAAGCCGGTAATGATAGCGGTTCACCATCCGCCGTTTCTCACGGGCATTCCAACGATGGATGCGCAGGGTTTTGACAATCGCGATGCGTTGCTCTCGATGCTCGGTGATTATGATGGAGAGGTCCAGATTATCTGTGGCCATGTGCATCGTATGGTCGTGAGCCGGCTTGGTACCATCCCGGCCACAATCGCGCCGGGGACCTCGCACGCGGTGAAACTGGAGTTTCGCGCTGAAGAGCCCAACAGTCTGATGCTGGAACCGCCGGGTATGCTGCTGCACCGATGGATTGGATCAGGTTTTCAGTCGCACCTTGTGCATCTAGGTGACTTTGAAGGCCCGTATCCGTTCTACAGCTATTGATCAAAGGCTCGCCGGTTGCGTGGTTGCCTTGAGATTTCAATGCGTTCCGTGTTTCTTTGGTTCAGATTCAGACTCGTGCTGATCAAAGGAATGTCGATGTTAAAACACTGTGTGTTCGTGAATTTCAAACCAGACTGTTCGCAGATCGAACGGGACAAGGTGTTGGCTGGGTTTGCTGCTGTAGCCGATGACGTTCCTGGTATGCTCGACTATTGCTACGGGCCGAACCTTGACTATGAGAACAAGTCAGACGCCTACCGCGATGGTTTCATTGTGACCTTCGCCGACAGGGATGCGCATCTGGCCTATGAAAACCACCCTTTGCATCGAGAGCTCGGCGCCAGGATGGTTGATATGTGCGTCGGCGGCCATGATGGCATCATCGTGTTTGATCTGCACGTTTAGGGCTTTTCATAAGATCGACCGAGCCGAGGCGCGATCATTTGGCATGGAGCGGTTTGCTGGTTTAGAACGTCGCGATGTCTGATACCAAGATCAAAACTATGGAAGAGTTTGCCAGCGTCAGCGGCTTGTCGCGGCCAACGGTTTCTAAATATTTTTTCGATGCAAGCAGCGTGCGTAAATCGACGCGCGCCAAGATCGAAGAGGCGTTGGAGCGTTACGACTATACGCCCAACATGTATGCGGTGAACCAGAACCGTAGATTGACCCGTACGGTGGGCATCTTGGTGCCATTTTTGGCCGATCCCTTTTTCGCTGAGATCGCCCGCACCATTGAGCGGTTGTGCCACAATGCTGGCTTTCGCCCGATTGTCTTCAGCTCACATGGCGAACCCGAGCTTGAAGTTGATAATCTCAAAAGCTTGCTGGCGATGAAGCCTGCTGGTGCGTTGCTTGCGCCGCTTGGGCGTTTGTCCGACCAAGAGGCGCTTTCGAGCTTTTGTGATGATGTGCCTTCGGTTTTGTTTGACAGCAACATTGAGAATTTGGGTGAGGGGTTTGTCGGCCTCGACAATGATCAGAGTATCGGTGCGATCGTCAGGTATCTCTGTGAATCAGGAGAGCCACCTTGCTTTTTTGAAGGACGGTCAGCGCCGAACCCAAACGTTCGTTCCAAGCTGCGGGCCTACAAGAAGACCATGCAAGACCTGGGGCATGAGGCGCACATCGTATATGCCGATGGCGAAGGCTGGGACTTCGAAGCGATTGGGTATCAGGCTGGCATCAAGGCCCTGCGCGAGCGGGCTTTCTCATCCAATACCGTGCTTTGCGGCAATGATCGGTTGGCTGTTGGCTTCCTTGCTGCCGCTTATGAAGAGGGGCTGCGCGTTGGCCGCGGTGATGGGTGTGCTTTGCGTGTGGCAGGCCATGATGACCATCCGTTTTCACGCTTCACATGTCCTCCACTTACGACGGTTTCTCAGGATTTCGACGCTATCGCCGCGCGTAGTGTGGAGCTTTTAACAGGGCTTTTTGATGATCATTCTGAGCGCCCAACCGACAGGAAAACAACACTTTTTCATGGTCGGTTGGTGATACGCGCCTCGGCCTGATGAGATGTCTTAATTTTACGCGCGTAAAATTTTAATTGACACGCTCGAATTTTCATCAGTACGCTGCTCCCCCTAAAAACAAACAAATGTCCCGGGAGGAGACACCATGTCTTTTGCATCGAAGCTGTGCACAGCCACAGCTCTGACGTTGATCATGTCTGGCGGCGTTGCAGTCGCACAAGACGCTACGATCACCATCGCCACGGTCAACAATGGCGATATGATCCGTATGCAGGGCTACACCGACCAATTTACTGAGCAAACTGGTATCGCTGTGGAGTGGGTGACGCTCGAAGAGAACGTTCTTCGCCAGCGCGTCACAACTGACATCACCACCAATGGCGGCCAGTTCGATATCATGACCATCGGCATGTACGAGACCCCAATTTGGGGTGCCAATGAATGGCTGATTCCGCTGGACGACCTGTCAGCTGAATACAATGTTGATGACATCCTGCCCGCGATGCGCGACGGCCTATCGCATGATGGAACACTTTATGCCGCACCTTTCTACGGCGAAAGCTCGATGGTGATGTACCGCACAGACTTGATGGAAGCTGCTGGCCTGGAAATGCCAACGGCGCCGACATGGGAGTTCATCCGCGAAGCGGCTGCGGCGATGACTGACCGCGACAACGACATCAACGGTATCTGCCTGCGTGGCAAGGCCGGTTGGGGTGAGGGCGGTGCTTTCATCACGGTAACAGCAAACTCATTTGGGGCGCGTTGGTTCGATGAGGACTGGAATGCTCAGTTCGATCAACCCGAATGGGCTGAAGCGCTGAACTTCTTCGTCGGCATGATGGAAGAGTCCGGCCCTCCAGGATATGCCACCAACGGCTTCAACGAGAATCTCTCGCTCTTCCAGCAGGGCAAGTGCGGCATGTGGATTGATGCCACGGTTGCAGCGTCCTTTGTGACCAACCCGAACGACTCCACTGTGGCTGACAGCGTTGGTTTTGCTCTTGCACCAGACACTGGCCTTGGTAAGCGCTCCAACTGGTTGTGGGCTTGGGCTTTGGCGATCCCCGCTGGTACGCAGCAAGAAGAGGCTGCCAAAACGTTCATCGAGTGGGCAACATCCAGTGACTATATTGAGCTGGTGGCCGAAAATGAGGGTTGGGCCAATGTTCCTCCTGGCGCACGCACCTCGCTCTACGAGACCCCTGAGTACCAAGAGGTTCCGTTTGCTCAGATGACGTTGGACTCGATCAACGCGGCGGACCCGACCAATCCAACAGTCGATCCGGTGCCTTATGTTGGTATTCAGTTTGTCGCGATCCCTGAGTTTGCTGGGATTGCCACAGAGGTCAGCCAGGAGTTCTCGGCTGCCTATGCAGGCCAGCAAAGTGTGGAAGAAGCCTTGGAGAAAGCCCAGGCTCTGACAAACGACGCGATGGAAGCCGCCGGCTACCGCTAAGCGCCGTGTGACACACGCGAGGGGCGGTTTTCCTCCTCCGCCCCTCGATCCTTACCGTACCACCCAATACCCTTCATCATGCCTCCGTCGGGTGATGTCGTCTTCTGTCGGCAATCCCGTCAACGAAAGAAGTGTATCCGGAAGTCGCACCATGGCCACCAAAGCATCCCGATCCGCCGCCCGCATTATGATGGCGCCCGCTGTGATCCTCCTTCTTGGTTGGATGCTGGTGCCGTTGACGATGACGCTCTACTTCTCGTTCAAACGGTATCTGCCACTGCGCGGAGACAGCCTTGAGCGTGGCCTCGACTGGGTGGGTTTTGAAAACTACGCCCGCTTTCTTTCTTCCAGCTCGTTCTGGCCAAGTGTTCAGACAACCCTGATCATGGTTGGCGGCGTGCTGCTGATCACTGTCGTGCTCGGTGTGCTGTTGGCGTTGCTGCTCGACCAGCCCTTCTGGGGGCAGGGGGTGGTGCGCATCCTGGTAATTGCGCCTTTTTTCGTGATGCCAACCGTTTCTGCATTGGTTTGGAAAAACATGTTCATGGATCCCGTGAATGGGATCTTGGCGCACCTTTGGCGGTTTTTCGGGGCTGAGCCGGTCTCTTGGTTGTCAGATGCCTCGCTTCAATCAGTGATTATGATCGTTTCCTGGCAATGGCTTCCGTTCGCCACGTTGATTTTGCTGACAGCCATTCAGTCGCTTGATGGCGAGCAGCTTGAAGCCGCTGAGATGGATGGTGCGCCAGCGCTCAAGCGCTTTTGGTTCATCATCCTGCCGCACCTTTCTCGGGCGATCACCATCGTGGTCCTCATCCAGACGATTTTTCTGCTCTCAATCTTTGCGGAAATCTTTGTCACCACCGGCGGTGCGTTTGGCACACGCACGCTGACCTACCTGATCTTCCAACGCGTCATTGACAGCCAGAATATCGGGCTGGGATCGGCAGGTGGTGTCTACGCCATCATCCTCGCCAACATCGTTGCGATCTTCTTGATGCGCATCGTCGGCAAGAACTTGGATAAGTAGGGGAGAGACGACGATGGCACGCTCGGTCACAACACAGCGCAAAATCTTCACCACGGCCCTGGCTTGGGGTGTTGGTCTGCTGATTTTCTTCCCGATCTATTGGACGATCCTGACCAGCTTCAAAACCGAAGCACAGGCGATCAATGATCCGCCGCTGTTCTTCTTCTTCGATTGGACATTGGAAAACTATGCCGTCGTTCAGGAACGTTCCGACTATATGCGCTTCCTCTGGAACTCGGTGATTGTTGCGGGTGGATCAACCTTGCTTGGCATCATCATTGCGGTCCCAGCTGCTTGGTCTATGGCGTTTGTTCCGTCAAAGGCCACCAAAGACATTCTTCTTTGGATGCTTTCCACCAAAATGCTTCCGGCGGTCGGTGTGCTTTACCCGATCTCGTTGATCTTCATTCAGCTGGGGCTGCTCGATACACGCATTGGGCTGGTGGTTGTGCTGATGCTCATCAACCTGCCGATCATCGTGTGGATGCTCTACACCTATTTCCGCGAGATACCTGGAGAAATCCTGGAAGCAGCGCGCATGGATGGCGCCGGGTTGAAAGAGGAAATTCTTTTCGTGCTCACGCCAATGGCGATCCCCGGCATTGCTTCGACTATCTTGCTCAATTTCATCTTGGCGTGGAACGAGGCGTTTTGGACGTTGAACCTCACCGCCGCTTCGGCAGCTCCTCTGACAGCGTTCATTGCCAGCTATTCCAGCCCGGAAGGCTTGTTCTTTGCCAAGCTTTCGGCGGCATCCACGATGGCCATCGCGCCAATCCTCATCCTCGGCTGGTTCAGCCAAAAGCAACTTGTGCGCGGCCTCACCTTCGGCGCGGTTAAATAGGGACAATCACAATGGGAAACATCGTTCTCGACAAAGTGGAAAAGTCCTTTGGCAATGTGAAGGTGATCCATCCACTCGATCTGGATATCAACGATGGCGAGTTTGTCGTCTTCGTTGGTCCGTCCGGCTGCGGCAAGTCCACGCTATTGCGGCTGATTGCGGGGTTGGAAGACATGACAGGCGGCTCCATCCGCATTGATGGTACCGATGCGACCAACGTGCCGCCGGCCAAGCGCGGCTTGGCGATGGTGTTCCAGTCTTACGCCCTTTACCCGCATATGAGCGTGCGCAAAAACATCGCTTTCCCGCTGCGGATGGCAGGCCTCGACCAGGCAGAGCAAAACAAGCGAGTTGAGCAAGCTGCTGCCGTTCTCAACCTCACAGACTATCTTGATCGTCGCCCCGCGGCTCTTTCAGGCGGTCAGCGCCAGCGTGTTGCGATTGGCCGCGCGATTGTGCGCGAGCCATCTGCCTTCCTGTTCGACGAGCCGCTTTCTAACCTAGATGCGGCGCTGCGCGTTGGTATGCGCCTGGAAATCAGCGAGATGCATGAGCGTCTGAAAACCACGATGATCTACGTGACCCACGATCAGGTCGAAGCCATGACCATGGCGGACAAAATTGTGGTGCTACAAGCTGGGCGGATTGAACAGGTTGGCAGTCCACTTGAGCTATACCGTTCGCCGCGCAATCGTTTTGTCGCCGGATTTATCGGCTCGCCCAAAATGAACTTCTTGGAAGGCGAGGAAGCCAGCAAGCACGGCGCACACGCCATCGGCATTCGACCTGAGCATATTGTTACATCTTCCACAGAGGGCACGTGGCAGGGTCGCATTGGCGTTTCAGAACATCTGGGTTCTGACACCTTCTTCCATGTGCATATGGAAGGGCGCTCTGAGCCGATAACGGTGCGCGCCGGTGGCGAAGTCGACATGCATCATGGCGACACGATCTACCTCACGCCCGATGCTGAGCGTATTCACCGTTTCGATGCCGAAGGACTACGCATCGAATGAATTGGTTGGAAGGCAAGTGCGCGCTGATAACAGGCGCGGCGCGCGGTATCGGCTTTGCCTTCGCGCAAGCGTATGCACGCGAAGGCGCGCGGGTTGTTATCGCTGACATCGACAAGGAAGCTGCTCAGAAAGCGGCGGAGACGCTTGGGTCTGCGGCAACTGCCGTTGCAATGGATGTGAGCGATCAGCGCAGCGTTACAGAAGGCGTGGATGCCGCGGTTGATGCGATGGGCCGCATCGATGTTCTCATCAACAATGCTGCGATTTTCTCCGCGGCGCCAATTGTTGATATCGAACCGGCAGACTTTCAGCGGGTGTTCGCTATCAACGTCGCTGGCACCTTGTTTGCGCTGCAGGCCGTTGCTCGCCATATGATCGCGCGCGGCGGCGGAGGCAAAATCATCAATATTGCAAGTCAAGCTGGACGCCGCGGTGAGCCGCTGGTGGCGGTCTATTGCGCCAGTAAAGCTGCTGTTATCAGCCTCACCCAGTCGGCGGGCCTTGATCTCATCAAACACGGCATCAATGTGAATGCGATTTCACCAGGCGTGGTTGATGGCGACCATTGGGACGGCGTCGATGCATTTTTTGCAAAACTGGAGAACAAGGCCCCCGGTCAGAAGAAAAACGAAGTTGGTGAGGGTGTTCCTTTTGGTCGAATGGGCACCGCCGACGACCTGACGGGCATGGCCGTTTTTCTTGCCAGCGATGAAGCCGACTACATCGTCGCGCAGACCTACAATGTGGATGGCGGTCAATGGATGAGTTGATCACGCTGTCCAGTGCCACTCTCAGTCAGCTCCCAGCACGCGTGGAGCGCCCGCTTTACCAGCGGTCTGATCTCAAACCGGGGATTGTGCATATCGGTGTTGGGAATTTTCACCGCGCCCATCAAGCTTGGTATTTGCACCGCTTGATGCAGACGGGTGAAGCCTATGAATGGGCCATATTGGGCGCGGGGGTTCGCCACTATGATGCGGTGATGCGCGAAAGGCTTTTAGCGCAAGACTGTCTGACCACCCTTGTGGAGTTGGACCCTGCTGGATCCTCAGCCGAGGTTGTTGGGTCCATGGTGGACTATCTGCCGGTTGAAGAAGGCCACGCCGGTCTCATATCGGCCATGGCGCAACCCTCGGTTCGCATTATCAGTCTTACGGTGACGGAGGGGGGGTATTATCTTGATCCGGCCACCAATCAGTTCGACACATCTCATGCTGATATCCAGCGCGATGCGGTCTCGCTTGAAAAGCCGATTACTGCTTTTGGAGCGATCATTGCAGCGCTGAAAAGCCGTCGCCAGACGGGTGCTGGACCAGTCAGTATTCTCAGCTGCGACAATCTTCAGGGCAATGGTGCGATTGCGCGCCAGGCGGTGGTATCGCTTGCGCGTCTTCATGATCCTGATCTGGCGATTTGGATCGATCAGACATGCACCTTTCCTAACTCAATGGTGGATTGCATCGTGCCGGCCACTGGGCCCAATGAACTCTCGCTGGTGCGGGAGTTAGGCATTGATGATGCTGTCCCAGTGACCCACGAAAACTTTCGCCAATGGGTGATTGAGGATGATTTTTGCGCGGGACGTCCGGACTTAGATAAGGTTGGTGTCACGTTTGCTCGTGATGTGCATGCGTATGAGGCTATGAAGCTACGGATGCTCAACGCTGGGCATCAGGTGCTTGCCAATGTGGGCGAGATACTTGGGCTTGAAACCATCGCCGACTGTATGGCGCACGCTGGTGTTTGCGATTTTTTTCGAAAAGTGCAGCAAGATGAGATCATTCCACGGGTTGAGCCAGTTCCTGAGATGAGCCCACAGCACTATCTCGATCTGATCTCAAAGCGTTTTGCCAACCCGTCGATCAAAGATACCACGCGCAGGGTGGCGTTTGATGGTTCCTCACGCCATACAGGCTTTGTTCTGCCAATTATCCGGGATGCTCTGGCAGTGGGCGGTGAGGTGTCTGGTCTGGCTCTGGTTGAGGCGTTTTGGGCGCGTATGTGTTTTGGAACGCGTGAAGATGGTTCGGCGATCGAGGCGAACGACCCCAACTGGTCATCCCTACTTGCAGCTGCTCAATCAGCCCGGGATAGGCCAGGCGTCTGGCTCGACCAGCAGGCGATCTATGGAGAGCTCGGACAAGCTCCCGTTTTTTCTTCGGCCTTTGAACATTGGTTGACGCTGATCTGGCAGCAGGGCACACGTGCAGCGCTTGAGACCTATTGTGCAGAACTCGCCTACCAACGAGAGCAGCAACAAGCCTAGGACCCTTAACTTGTTTCCCCGCGCACTATGGTCGTGCCGAGGTCTACCAGCTGACCATCCATCTGCTGCGCACCGCTCACATACTGCCCGGCTTGAAAGCCGATATCGTAACGTGGTGTGCGTGTGGTGGTGACTTTCAGAGGCATGGACTGCAGGAAGTTGAGGCCGTTAAAGCCGGCGATTGCAACGTCATCAGGAACGCTGATTGCGTCAGCGATACAATGCATCAGACCACCGCAAGCGAGGTCATCATTGGCGTAGTAGATGGCCTCCGGTGGTGTGCCGTCGGATAAGACGTCTGCGGTGAGACTACGGCCAACCACCATGGATGATGGCTCATCGGATTGGCGTTCGGCCACCAGCTGAGCGCCGTTTCGTTCGATTGTTTCCACAAAAGCGTTGCGTCTTTTGGCGGCGCGCAAATCCAAATCGACCTGGCTACCGACATAGCCAAAGCGCCGATAGCCTTTGTCCAAAAGATGCTCGGCCATTTCCACGCCCGCTCGAACCTGAGAGAAACCAAAGCAAGCCGCATGTTCGCCCTGCAGCGGTTGTCCGTCGATATCCATGATTTGAGCTGTGCGGATACCAGAGGCTTCCACCATCCTGCGGACCGGTTCGCTTTGCTCTAGGCCGGGCAAGATGAGGCCCATGGGGCGCCAGGAGAGCAGGTCTTCGACCAGAGCAGCCTCGGTTTCAGTGGAGTACTCCGATACACCAAACACCGGCTGGACGCTGGAGGAGGCGAGGGCCTGTGTGATGCCAGTCAGAACTTCGGTGAACACGCGGTTGCCCAGCGTTGGAAGCACAACGCCAACAAGCGCATTTTTTTCACCAGCAAGACCGCCAGCAATGCGGTTATGAACATAGCCAAGCTTAGCTGAGGCGCTTTGCACCCGCTCAACAATGTCTTGGCTGACATAACCGGTTTTGCGCATGACACGCGAAACGGTCATTTGGCTAACATCGGCGAGCCGAGCAACGTCGCTCATCGTCGGTCTGCGCGCGACTGACCCGACCCCTTTTTTGCTCACCATGTGACCTTGCCCCCTCGGTTTGCAGACAGACCATTTTTCACGGTTGAAAGTCTAGCCTTGACATATGTTTGCGCAATCATGAGTATGGCCTGGCAAATGTGTTTGCGCTAACATAACAAGATAGACGTATGCGCTGTCAAACATGCAAGCCGCCATCACGGCGCTACACAAACAAAAATATCCAATGGTCCTGGGAGGACACAATGAAACCAATCGCTCTTACCGCTGCCGTGCTGATGGCAGGTACCATCGCTGGCTCAATGCTTCTCAGCAAGCCCGCCGCAGCTGATGATCACGAAACGCATCGCGCTGAGTGCTTTGCCCCAGCTCCAGATTCCGCCGTTATCGAGTACGATGAGCGCGAAGGGCCTTACCGCATCGCTTTTGTCAACGGCTTTGCCGGCAATGACTGGCGCATCCAGGCCATCCAGTCCGCTCAGGCTTGGGCGGCGCGTCCGGAAAACGCTGCCAACTTGGAAGAGTTTGATGTCGTCTCGGTTGGTGATGATAGCGCCGCCCAGATTGCGGCCATCGATAACTTCATTGCCGCTGGTTACGACGCCATCACCTTCATTGCTGTTAACCCAACCGCGTTTGAAGGCGTTATTCGCCGCGCGGATCGGGCAGGGACCATTCTTGTGCCGTTCGACAACGTTCTCGACACCGATCAGGTTGTGCAGGTGAACGAAAGTCAGTTTGCTCTCGGTCGCTTGAAAGCAGAGACGGTGATGAATGAGCTTGGCGGGGAAGCCGACAAGATCCTGATGGTCAACGGTTTGCCAGGCAATGCTACCGACCGTGATCGTCGTTTGGGCATGATGAGCGTGCTTGAAGAGGTTGATGGTCTTGAGATTGTTGAGGTCGTTGGCAATTGGGACACGGGTACCAGCCAGAGGGTTGTTGCTGATGCTTTGGCAACCCATGGTCAGTTTGATGGCGTGGTCTCACAGCACGGCTCGGCAGGCACCATCAATGCGATGCTGGCTGCTGATCACCCTATCGTGCCGATGGGCGTGGATGGCGAAAATGGTGTGCGCATCTTGATGGATGAGCATGATATTCCTGGCATCTCAGCAAGTCAGGCGCCTGCTATGTCCGCTATTGCGCTGGAAGCTGCGGTGGCGCTGCTTCAGGGCAACGCATTGCCGCAAACTATCTTCTTGCCGATTCCGCAAGTACCTGCCGCTGACTTGGAAGCAGGGGTGAACTATTTCCCCGATCTGCCAAACTCGTTCAACACCGGCACGGGCTTTGCCGAGTGCTTTGAACCGTTCTCCCCCGAAGAGCTGCTTGGCCAAAGCGTCGAGTAAGCTAAGCGCAAGAGTGGCACCCCAGGATGGGGTGCCACTCTTGCGCATAGCATTGACCAAGGCTCTAGAACGCCATGACTGTGGTTGTTTGAACAGTTTCGATCTTTGACGAGAGAAAGAATGTCCAAAACACAAACACCCTTGGTGCGTCTGTCGAGTACGTCGAAGTTCTACGGCCCAACCGCTGCGCTCAGCGACGTGGACTTTGACTGTCATGCCGGCGAAATTCACGCCATTCTGGGTGAGAACGGAGCGGGCAAGTCGACACTGATGAAGTTGATCGCAGGTGTGATCGAGCCAAGTGAAGGGTCGATTTTTGTCGACGGTAAAGAGCAAAAGCTTTCCTCACCGCGCGCTGCGATGGACCTCGGTCTCATCTGCATGTTCCAGGAGCTCTCGCTGGTACCGGATTTGACCGTTCGCGATAACTTATTGCTGGGCGCACCTGGCATTGGCCTTGGGCGATTGAAGGCAGATGGATTGGAGCGCGCGCGGTCAATCCTCGATCAGATCGATGGTGCCTCGATCTCGTTTCAAGCCCTTGTCGCTGATCTAACGCTCGCCGAGCGTCAACAGGTTGAGTTTGCCAAGGCGCTCAGCCGTGCGCCGCGTTTGTTGATTCTGGATGAAGCAACCTCAGCGCTCAACGCATCGGTTGTCGAGAAGGTCTTTGAGATTGTCCGCCAAGAGCGCGACAATGGTACCGGTGTTCTGTTTATTTCACACCGTTTCCACGAGATTGAGGCGCTGGCTGACACCATCTCCGTGTTTCGCAATGGCAAGCATATCGATACCTTTGCCAATGGTGCTTACGACTATCCGGCAATCATCGATAAGATGGTTGGCCAGTCGTTTGATGAGCTTTTCCCACCCAAACCCGAGCCAAACCCTAGTGCGCAGGCAGTTCTGCGTCTGGAAAATTTCGGCTGGGACGGTGAGATACATGATGTCTCCTTGTCTCTGCGTGCCGGTCAGATCACCGGCCTTGGCGGCCTGGATGGTCAAGGACAGATGCTGGTGCTGCAAGGACTGTTTGGTCTGTTGAAGCAGACCGACGGTGCCGTCACGATGGATGGAAAGTCTCTTGATCTCGGGTCACCTAAAGACGCCAAGGCACCGGATGTTGGCATTGCTCTGGTGCCAGAGGATCGCAAGACCGAGGGTCTGATCCTTGCGCAATCGATCCGCCAAAACATGGAACTGGCCGCAACCAGCCGATCAGGAGACGATGCGCCAGGTGAGGGCAGCTTTCAGGCTTTTATCGAAGCGCTAGAGTTGAAGTGCCGCAGCCTGGATCAGCCGGTTGAAGACCTTTCCGGGGGGAACCAGCAGAAGGTTGCCCTGATCAAGTGGCTGGTGCTTTCACCGAAGTGTTTGCTGCTCGCCGATCCTACACGCGGCATCGATGTGAAGACCAAGACGCAGATTTACGCGCTCTTGCGTAAGCTTGCCGATGACGGCGTAGCGGTTCTTCTGCTTAGCACCGATTACGAAGAGCTGCTCCATCTTTGTGATGAGGTGCATATATTCTACGCTGGTAGAGTCGTGAACCGTTTATCTGGCGATGATCTGACCGCCGAAAACATCATTGCGTCTTCGCTGAACCTTGGGCTGACGCAGACCATGGAGGATGCGGCCTAAGATGCGTCATTTCCTTCAATCCAACCGACGCGAGCTGATTGCCTTTGCCATCTTGGTCGTTGCATTGATCGCGTATCTTGCCACGCATCCGCGCGGGCCATCGACGTATGTTATGACCATATGGGCCAACCAGTGTCTTGTGCTTGCGTTGGCGGCGATCGCACAATTTTTCGTGGTCCTCGTTCGCGGTATTGACTTGTCCGTTGGTGCGATGATGGCGCTGACCAACACGGTTGCTTCCTACGTCCTTGCGGGAAGCGGGTTGGGTCTGTTCGGTGGGACGCTCTTGGTGCTCGCGGTTGGCACGGCGTGCGGCACCATCAATGGTTTGATCGTCGTCTATGGACGCATTCAACCAATCATTGTGACATTGGCAACCGCATCGATCTACGTGGGTTTCGCGCTGCTTTTGCGTCCGACGCCAGGCGGCAGTATAAATTTCGACCTTGCCGATGCCATGACGCTGGATGTGCTCGGTGTTCCCACCGCGCTCGTCATACTGGCGATTATCATTGGCGCGTTCTGGTTGCCGCTGCGCCGCAGTGGCCTTGGCCTTTCGATCTACGCACTGGGATCGTCTGAAACGGCCGCGTACCAGTCGGGTATCCCGATCAACACGGTGCGCATTGCTGCGTTTGCACTGGGCGGCTTCTTTGCCGGGCTCGCTGGCACTTACTTCAGCTATGTCACAACGACAGGTGATGCTGGTATTTCAGCAAACTTCACACTCAATTCCATCGCAGCAGTGGTGCTGGGCGGCGTTGCGCTTAGTGGGGGTGTCGGTAGCTTGATCGGCGCTGTCATTGGAGCGTTCATCCTAGAAACCATTGCGTTCTTGATGTTTTTCTCCGGACTACCGCCATTGGCACAACCCTTCGTGGAGGGGTTGGTGCTCGCCACAGCCATTGCTGTCGGTAGCCTCGCGATTTTGCGTCAACGCAACCGCTTGGAGGCCTTCCGGCGATGACAACGCTTTCTCTCAAACGGCCAAGCTTTGATCTTGATGCTGCCATTCCGTTTTTGGCGACGGCCGCCATCATCATCATTGGTTCGTTTTTCGTGCCGCGCTTTTTGAGCCTGGATTATCTACTGCAGCAGTTACAGGTTGCATCCTTCCTCGGCGTTTTGGCGCTCGGCGCAACCGTGGTGATCTTGCTTGGCCATATCGATCTGTCGGTGCCCTGGGTTCTCGGCGGAGCGGCGATCATATCCACCGCTTTGGTTGGTACAGACAGTGCCGTATTGGGCGCGATTGCTGTGCCCGCTGCGCTTCTTTTTGGCGTGCTGGTGGGCATCGTCAATGGCGTTGGGGTTGCGGTGTTTCGTATTCCCTCGATGGTATGGACCCTGGCAGTCAACTCCATGTTGCTTGGGGTGGCCGTGCTCAACACCGGTGGCTTCAGCCCGCGCGGTGTTGCTTCGCCACTCATGATTGAAGCTGCCACCGGCACGGTTGCTGGCGTACCATTTGCCTTTCTCCTTTGGATGGCCGTCGCGCTGGTTCTGGGGTTCTTCTTTTCGCTGACAGGCTTTGGCCGCTATCTCTCTTCGATTGGATACAATGAGAAGGCGACGTTTTTGTCTGGTGTCTCGACACCTAGCGTGATCTTCGCCGCGTTCATGATTGCGGGCGCCTGCTCGGCTTTGGGCGGCGTTCTTTTGGCTGGCTATGCCAACCAAGCTTACCAGTCGATGGGTGATCCGTTCTTGCTGCCTACCATCGCGGCGGTCGTCATTGGTGGCACGTCGATCCTAGGTGGTCGCGGATCGTTGGTCGGCACCATTGGCGGTGTTCTTTTTATCACGATCCTAACGTCCATTCTCTCGGTGTTTCAAATCTCCGAGGCGTGGCGGAACATCATTTTCGGAAGCATCATCATCATCATGCTGCTGTTCCAAACCCTTCGGAGAAAAGGAACGCGTGCATGAGTGTTGCCTATGAGACTGTTGATCCGCTCTTTGAGAGCTTCGTTGATATCACCACCCCACCGGAGGTGATTGCGAAGGGTTGCAAATGGACTGAGGGGCCGGTTTGGTTGAATGACGGTCTGTATTTCAACGACATCCCCAACAAAAAGATGCTGCGCTGGACCGAAAGGACCGGTGTTCGAATTGCCCTTGAAAACAGTGAGTTCGCCAATGGCAACACGCTGGATTTGAATGGCCAGATGATCTCCTGCGAGCATGGCGGTCGCCGCGTCGTGCGTCGTGCTGTGCCCGAGGATTCTGACAGTATCGATGTGATCGCTAGCCGCTTTGGCGGTAAACCTCTGAACTCGCCCAATGATGTCGTTGTGCGTTCGGATGGTTCGGTTTGGTTCACCGATCCACCCTATGGGATCAACAGCGATGTAGAAGGGTATTTGGCCAACAGCGAACAAGCTGGCTGTTTTGTGTATTGTGTCTCAACGGATGGCCGCTTGCATGCTGTTGCCACCGATTTCGACAAGCCAAACGGTTTGGCTTTCTCGCCAGATGAAAAGCGCCTCTACATCGCTGATTCCGGTGCGATCAAAGGAGCTAGCTTTCCTGGCATCGACTACGGCTTGCCCCATCATATCCGGGTGTTTGATGTGGATGGCGTCACGCTCTCAGGCGGCGAGGTGTTCGCCGAGATACATCCTGGCGTGCCCGATGGCCTGCGGGTTGATCATGAAGGTTATGTCTGGACATCAGCGATGGATGGCATCCGCTGTCTAGACACCGATGGAGGCTTGATGGGTAAGATCATTCTGCCTGCGGCTACGTCCAATCTTTGCTTCGGTGGCGAGTATGGCGCCGATATGTTCATCACGTCCTCGGACAAAGTTTACCGCGTGCGCACCACGCGACGTGACGCAGCAAGCGTTGCGCGCGCAGGGCAGGCGTGATGGCAAGTTCAACTGAGACGCCCCCCACCAGCGCTGTGATCGGCCTCGGTTCTATGGGTTGGGGGGCGGCTATATCGTTGTTGCGAGCCGGCTTGCCGACGATTGGTGTGGACTTGCGTCAGGATGTGCTTTTGCGTCTCCAGCAGGCTGGTGGGGTTGCTGCCCTAACGCCGTCAGAAGCCGCCCAAAGCGCTGACATCGTGTTTGTGTTTGTTGTTAATGAAGCGCAGACCCGGCAGGTGCTTTTTGGAGAGAGAGGCGCTGTCGACGCCGCACGGCGTGGCACGGTGTTTGTGCTTTGCGTGACCATGCCGCCAAGTGCCGCTCAGGATATTGCCCATGATCTGGCCGAACGTGGCATGCTGGTGATTGACGCACCTGTATCAGGTGGATCGCTGAAAGCGGAAGCCGGCGACATGACCATGATGACGTCTGGATCACCTGAGGCGTTCTCCAAGGCCGAACCAGCAATGGCTGCGATCTCTGGGAAGGTGTTTCGCTTGGGCGATGCGCCGGGGATTGGCAGCCGGGTGAAGATGATCAACCAACTGCTTGCCGGTGTTCACATTGCAGCAGCGGCCGAGGCGATGAGCCTTGGGGCCAGCATCGGCGTTGAACTGGACACTCTCTACAAGGTTATCCGCGAGAGCGCTGGCAACTCGTGGATGTTTGAAAATCGCGGCGCTCACATCGTGACCGGTGATTACACGCCGCATTCAGCGGTCGATATCTTTGTCAAAGATCTGGGCATTGTCTCCAACGAGGCCAAAGGCCAAGCGTTTCCAACGCCGATGACGCAAGCTGCGCTGAGCCTTTTTGAAGAAGCAAGCCTTGCTGGCATGGGCGCTGAAGATGATGCAGCGGTTGCGAAATTGCTGGCGCGTAAGGGCAAAGTAACACTGCCTGGTATGGAGGATTTATGAGCATTCGTTTGGGCTGCATTGCTGATGATTTCACTGGTGCGACCGACCTGGCTGGCCTGTTGGCACGCAGTGGCGCACCGGTTAGCTTGCGCATCGGCGTGCCGGATGAGCCACCTAGCGAAACAGCCCCATTTGAAGTGATCGCCCTTAAATGCCGTACCGCTCCAGTTGAGGAAGCTGTGCTGGAGTGCCGCCGCGCGCTTGCCTGGTTGCAACAAGCAGGTGCCAAGCATTTCTTCTGGAAGTACTGCTCGACTTTCAACTCGACCTCAGAGGGCAATATCGGTCCGGTTTCTGAAGCCTTGATGGCTGATCTCGGGACCGATCAAACCATCTATTGTCCTGCCTTTCCAGAAAATGGTCGGTCGATCTTTATGGGCAATTTGTTTGTTGGCCAGCAGCCGCTTGCGGAAAGCCCAATGAAAGATCATCCGCTCACACCCATGCACGATAGCAATCTGATGCGCCTGCTTGAACCCCAGGTGACCAAATCTGTGGGGTTGGTGGATCGACTAACGGTTGCCAAGGGTTCACAGGCCATCGGCTCGGCTCTCGAAGAACTGAAAGCCGATGGTGTCGCTCATATTGTGGTCGATGCTGTGGCTGATGAGGATCTCAGCCTCATTGCTGAAGCGTGCCACGCCATGCCCCTGCTAACTGGTGGCAGTGCTTTGGCTATGCCTTTGCCGGCCTTGTACGCTGCTCAAGGTATGAGTGATGTAACAAGCGGTGACACTAAAAAACCGCACGTAGACGCGCCTTCTATCATTCTATCTGGCAGCTGCTCTGCCATGACACGCAACCAAGTTGCGCAATACGCAGCACAAGCGCCGTCGTTTCACCTTGATCCACACATTTTGGCTACCGAAGGGCCGACCCAGGCATTGGCTTGGCTTGCTGCCCAAAGCCGGGGGGCAGCACCCATGCTCTATGCATCTGCTGAACCGGAAGACGTGAGATCAGCGCAGGATGCGTTGGGTGTCGAGCGCGCCGGACAATTGGTGGAAGATGCGTTGGCGACCCTTGCGGTCGCAGCGCGTGAGAAGGGGGTTCGCCGCTTTGTCGTTGCAGGAGGTGAAACCTCAGGCGCTGTTACCAAAGCACTTGGAGTTACGCGGCTTGATATCGGGGTTGAGATTGCTCCTGGAGTGCCCTGGACGTACAGCCAGAGTGCAGGGGTGCCCATCGCTTTAGACTCTGAAGTCTGGCAATTTTGGCTCTGAAACGTTTTTTAGCCACGCCCTTGATCTCTTGGAGGCGACATGAGCGAAGCCAAACTACGCGAACAGATGTGTTTGCTTGCCAAGTCCATGTTTGACCGTGGATTGACCGGTGGCAGCACCGGCAACATCTCGGCGCGCACGCCAGACGGTGGTTTGCTGGTTTCGCCCACCGGTACCAGCTTTGGCCGTCTTGATCCGGGGCGGCTTAGCCGGTTCGATGCGCAGGGCACGCTTATCGATGGTGATCCACCAACCAAAGAGATGCCGCTGCACACAGCGTTTTACGACACGCGCAGTACGGCTGGTGCCGTCGTTCACCTTCACTCATGCCATTCGGTTGCTTGGTCACTGATGCCGGAGGTGGATGAAGACAATTTTCTGCCACCGCTGACGCCTTACGCGATCATGAAATTGGGCAAAGTGAAGCTTCTCCCGTTCTTTTTGCCTGGCGATCCGGCGATGGGCGAGGCTGTTCGCGGTTTGGCAGGAAAGCGCTCCGCTGTGATGCTGGCCAACCATGGACCCGTTGTTGCTGGCAAGGACATCGAGGCGGCCTGCAATGCCATCGAAGAATTCGAAGACATGGCTCGTTTGGCCGTTTTGATGCGCGGGTTTGAGGCCCGTATGCTGACGGCGGAACAGATTGATGGCTTGGTCACCAAGTTCAACGTGGAGTGGGAGGCATGATTTTTTCGGCCAATCTGGGATTTCTGTGGACCGAACTGTCCTTGCCGGATGCCATACGCGCTGCCAAACGCGCTGGGTTTGACGCGGTGGAGTGCCACTGGCCCTACGACACGCCTGCCGAGCAGGTGGTGCAGGCGCTGAGCGAGACTGGGCTCGCAATGCTTGGGCTCAATACGAACCGCGGCAACACTGGCGCGGGCGACAATGGGTTGTCGGCACTGCCGGGTCGTGAAGCGGAAGCACGGGCAGCGATCGATCAAGCCATTGATTACGCTCATGCTATCGGTGCGGGCAAGGTGCACGTAATGGCGGGTTTTGCCAGTGGCCCAGATGCCCATGCCACATTTGTTGAAAATCTGCGGTACGCGTGTGCCAAAGCAGAGCAGCTTGATATCGGTCTCCTTGTTGAGCCGCTCAATCGGTACGATGCGCCGGACTATTTTTTGCAAACCACTGAGCAAGCTGTCGCCATCATCGACGAAGTCAGCTCAGACGCGCTGCATCTCATGTTTGATTGCTACCACGTTCAGCTGATGGAGGGAGATATTACCAATCGGCTCAAGAGCTTGATGCCGCGCATCGGCCACATCCAATTCGCCTCGGTGCCAGATCGCGGTGCGCCTGATCACGGTGAGGTCGACTATGGATACATCTTCAAATTGCTCGACACGTTGGGCTATCGCAAGCCGTTGGGTGCGGAGTACAAGCCAGGCGGCGATACGGACGCAACGTTAGGATGGTTGCGGTCGGTAAAAGCCTGATTGGCTTTTTATCGCGAACCATCAGCGGGCGGCGGCCCAATGGATCATGTTTGCAAAAAGCGTCTTGTAGCCTGGCCATGCGAGGAAAGCTGGGGGCAGCCAGTGTTCGCTCATGTCTGATGTCCAAGCCACTGTGCGCCCTTCGCCGTGCTGGCCCGTGACCAGCAATGGTAGGCTGCGCTGCGCTTCAGGAAGCTCAAGCACGCATTCGATGCCTGGTTCGGTTTTCTGTTCCACCTCATTAACGCCCAGCAGGTAAGGCCAGTCACCCGTAATGCCTGATAGGATAGGGTGATCAGGTGCTTTGACCACAGGCTTTGCTCCTTCTGGAATCTCCAAACGATCATCGCTGGGAAGGCAGGTAACTGGCAGCGCCTTTTCAACCGCTGTTTTGTGCCAGCGCGCTCGGCCATCAATGCCTTGGAAGGAGAAGTAGCCGCCGATCATGATGAGACCGCCACCTTTGCGCGTCCACTCTTCAATGAGGGCGATGCGATTGGCGACACGCTCGCCGCGCAACCAGACATCGGGATGCAAAAGCAACGTGTTGGCGCCGATATCCGATAGGATGATCACATCGTAGTCGCTGAGGCCTTCCAGCGTTGTCGGAAAGGCTTCAGCGGCCTCATGTGCTTGCATGTTGGTCACGTTCAGACCAGCGTCTTTCATGTCGGATAGAAACTGTTTGGCGCCGGTATGAAAGGTCACACTGCCGAACTGATCAAAGCCTTTGAAGTGTGTGGCTGCGCTAACCCAGCTTTCACCGACAAGCAGTACGTTGGTCATTCTAGTGTCCTTCATTTGTTCGTTGCAGAAGCGCCCGCCGAGGATTGTCCACCATCAGGAGATGCAGGTCTTGTGAGCTGAGGCCTAGCCGTTTCAAAAGGGGCAGCACATAGCGCGACACATGGGCATAGCCGTTGCCGCCATAGGCACAGAGCATCATTTTTAGAAAAACATCCTGCGAAAGCAGGACTTGCTCGCCAAAGCCATCCGCAAAAAGCGCGGCGATGGCTTAAGTCGTTTGCTCATCGCTTGGACATTGGACCTTTTGGTCATCGTACCAATAGTCCATGCCCATCATGTCATATTCGATGTAGGCGCCACGTCGTGCGAGCAGGCGTTGGTACTGGCGGTCAGCATGGCTGGGGTTCATATGGCAAAGGATGACCCGGTCCAGCGGCTGGCCATATTTCTCGATCTCATCAAGCACCTCGTGCGCTAGGCGTTCCCAGCCTGGCAGATGCACCATGAGCGGGAGGCCAGTGCGCAAAGCACCAAGCGCTGAGCCGCGCAGCACTTTGCGCTCCTCGTCCGTGAAGTCAGCCGAAACACCAATCTCACCGATCAAGCCGATACGAGCGCCGCTTTGACCCACACCATTCTCAGCTTCAAAGACCAGTTCGTCGGCTACATCCTCCGCAGACATCGTTGCCAGGTGTTCTGGATGGGAAGCTTGAAGATAGTATCCTGATCCCATGATGACGTTGAGACCAGTCGCTTGGGCAATGCGTTGTAGGGCCTCTGGATTGCGGCCAATACCCTGGCAGGTTGGATCGACTATCGTGCGGCCACCCTCTGCGGTGAAGAGGCCCAGTTCTTCGATGGCGAGCGCTTCGTCATCCAGGGCGCAGTTGTGTCTGTTGGCGAAAGGGTCGTTTCGCAGTTGCCAAAGGATGTTTGGGCTCACTGGCACATCGCGCACAGGCGAAGTGAACTGTGGGTCATGACCCCGCCACCAGCACGTGCAATCGTTCAAGATGTGTTCATGGATCAACGTTTGTCCAAGATCATTGGCCTTTACTGGACCAAGGACGGTCATCACGCTGTCTGAAAAGTGGTGTGTCATGACGGGTCGGCTTCTTCATAGGGCGCGTGATGGAATGCAATTTCCAACTCTGTCACTTTGGCAAAGATGGTGGACAGGCGTGAGAGATCGCTTGCGTTGCCATAGCGGTCGATCGCCTGTTTCAGCCACATGGCCTGCGCTGCGAAGGTGTCGTCTACATGCAGGGCGATCCAGGTTTTTAGGTCTGGATTGGAAATCTGGCAGGTGATGGCTCGCTTGCTCCACGACCAGTACATCCATTCGGCGGCAAACATGGCTGTGGCGATATCAAGAAAATCGCCTTGTTTTGCCAGTTCGTGCATGCCGTTGTCGAACGCAGCAGCCTGCGGGGGGAGATCGGCAAGCTGTGTGATGTTGAGGGTTTGATAGCGCTCTTCAAAGTACGGGATTTGCTCGTTGGCGAGTGCGTCCAGTACACCGATCATCCAGCGGCTGGCTTCCATGTCAGGAGCGCGCGCAACCGCGTAGGCAAAGATGGCGATGGCAGTTTCAACGAACGCGCCTTCATAGGCAACGTATCGTTGAAACACGTCTGGGGGGAGACGGTCTGCACAAACATCTTCGACAAAGCGATGGTTTAGCATCACATTCAAGATGCTTTCATTGGCTCGCAGTATTTCGTCTGACAGGCTCACTCAGCGACCTCAATTGCGGGTTTGGCGGCCTCAACAAAGGAACCTACACGATTGACCTCAACCGGGTTCCACCACACACCGCCTTCTTTCAGCGAGGACGCGACAATGACCGCGTCTGCAATGCTGAGAATTGATACGATGTTGTTGGCGGTTACGCCGGAGCCAACCAGGACGGGGAGGTTGGTGGCGCTTGCCACGTCTTCCAACTCTTCCAGCGTTGCACTGTTACCGGTGCGTTGCCCCGTGGCGATCACCGCATCCACATCGAAAAAAGCAAGGTCACGTGTGAGCTCGGCAACCGAGCGATCAGAAACAATGGCATGGCTACCGTGCTTTACATGGGCATCGGCAAACACGCGAATATGTTCGCCACGCAAAGCCGATCGGTAGCGCATCGCCTCGGCTGCGCGTCCTTCCATGAAGCCTTCATTGGCCACATAGGCATTGGCCCATTGGTTCACGCGAATGAATTCTGCTCCCGCTGCACGTGCTATTGCAAAGGCGGGCACAGGCGCATTGGCCAGTACATTGATGCCCATTGGAACATCGAAGTTGCGACGGATACGATCCGTCACCACAGCGAGAAAGCCGGTTGTTTCCGGCCCGATGTCTTCAGGTTTGGCAAACGGTACATCGCCATGATTTTCGACAATCAATCCGTGCATTCCGTTGGAGATCAAGGCGTCAGCATCACGCATGCATGCGTCGTAGATCGCTTCCATGGCCTCACCGCGATAGCGTGGACTGCCTGGAAAAGGCGGGCAATGGATCATGCCGATCAAGGCTTTGGGGCGCCCAAAGATGTCTTGGATCGCGTTACCGTCATTGCTCGAGATGGTTTGCATAAACTGTCCAGTTTGAAGGCCGTTTGATCTGCTTGCGCAGGTATTGAGCCATCATTTTTTTCGTTTGAAAGAGAAGGATGCGGTGAAAATACGCGTGTTTAGCCAGATGGCGATCAGGATGATTGTGCCTGTCACTATCTGTGTGAAGAATGGCGATATATGCATCAGGATCAGACCATTGCCGATGACAGCAATGGTCAGCGCCCCCAACACTGTGCCCAAGATGGACCCGCGCCCGCCAAACAGCGATGTGCCACCGAGCACAACCGCAGCAATGACCTGAAGCTCAAAGCCGACAGCGGCATTGGATGAACCCGAGCCCAGGCGCGCTGCTATCAGAAGACCTGCAATGGCTGCGGCAACGCCGGTGAGCATGTAGACTGACGTGATGGTCCAGCGCGCTGGCATTCCCACACGCCGTGCAGCTTCAGGGTTGGAGCCGACAGCGATGACCCTGCGACCATAGAGATTGCGGCTAAGGATCAGCCAACCGATACCAGCGATGGCTAACGCGATGATGGCAGGCACCGGGATCCCCATCAGCGTCCCGCGCCCCAAGGCGAAGAAGCCTGGAACATTTGAGATGGGGATGGAGTAGCCCTGGGTCATGTAGAGAGCCAGGCCGCGCAAAATGGAAAGACCTGCCAGCGTGACGATGAAAGCTGGAATGCCTTGGTAGGCGACGAACCAACCTTGCGCAAAACCAATGAAGGCGCCCAGAGCCAACATGGCTATGATCACCACCGGCCAGGGTACCCCCATCATCAAGATGAGCGCAGCGGCTGCATTGATCAGCGCAACCTGCGATCCAACCGACAGATCGATGCCGGCAGTGATGATGACGAACGTCATCGCGGTGGCCACAATCAAGATTGGCGCGGCTTGCCGCAAGATGTTGAGGATATTGCCTGTGGTCAGGAACACGTCTGTCGATACTGAGAAAAAGACCGCACAGACCGCGAAAAAGAAGGCGATGGAGAGGACCTGAGCATGCTCGGCAATGAAGTCGGCGGCGGCTGAGCCTTGCCCGCGCTCGGTGTAGTTGACGCTCAAAGTTCTTCCCCTTTGCCAACAATCAGCTTCACGAGGTCTTCAAGGTCGGTTTCTTCAATGCGGCGTTCAGCCACTTTTGTACCCTCGTACATAACGGCGATCTTGTCGCAAACTCGGAACAGGTCTTGGAGGCGATGGGTGATGAGGATCACCGAGACACCACGCTCTTTGACGCGGTTGATAAGGCGAAGCACGGCTTCAACTTCAGCCACGGCGAGAGCCGATGTCGGCTCATCCATGATCAACACTCGTGGATCAAAAGATGCTGCTCGGGCAATGGCAATGGCTTGGCGCTGACCACCGGAAAGCTGGGCGACCTTGGCGTTGAGTTTTGGAATGCGGATATCAAGCTCATCCAGCATCTCGCGGGCGTGGGTTTTCATCGCGGCGTTGTTGAGGAACGAGAACTTTGTTTCTTCACGCCCAAGAAACAGATTGCCCATCACATCGATATGGTCGCAGAGGCTAAGGTCTTGAAAGACCATCTCGATTTGCCGCGCACGCGCGTCCGATGGGCTGGTGAAGTGGACCTCTTCACCATCAATGGCGATAGAGCCGCCGTCGGCTATGTACGTGCCAGAAATGATCTTGGTCAGTGTCGATTTGCCCGCGGCATTGTCACCGATCAGACCAACACACTCTCCTGGCGCGATATCCAGATCAACGCCGCGCAGAGCTTCGATGGAACCGAAGGTTTTGCGGATGTCTTTCAACGCGATGCGCGGGACATTCAATGTCCCGGAGGGCGTGAGGCCCTCCGGGGATGATGTTTGTGGGGACGTCATTGCGCCGCCTATTCGAAGATGCTGCGGAAATCATCCACATTGTCAGTTGTGACGATGGTGACTGGAACTGACACAATTGGGTCTGTGGAACCTCCACCAGCCAGCGTGTCCAGCACTTCAACAGCCGTTGCGCCCATCTGGCCTGGATCCTGCTGAATCACGGCGGTTACGTAGCCAGCATCGATACCGGCAATTGCTTGTGCGGTAAGGTCCCAGCCGAACACGCGGATGGAATCTTGCTTGCCTTGGCTTTCGACGGCGGCAATTGCGCCCAAGAGGGCTGGCTCACCGGTCGCATAGATCGCGTCCAGATCCGGGTTGGCAGTAATCAGGTTCTCGGCGGCAGAAAGTGCTAGATCCTGCACGTTCTGGCCGTCGACGACCGTTGCCATGCTTACCCCGTCGACGCCTTCAATCGTATCGACAAAGCCGGCCTGGCGGATGTTCTGGATGGCAGAGTTGAGAGCGCCGACGATGCCCACTTTAGCTTCGCCGCCCATTTCAGCCGCCATATAGTCGAGGAAGAATTCACCCATCATTGCGCCAGCGGTCGCGTTATCTACGCCAACTTGAGCGGCGTGTGGTCCTTCTGGCAGAACAGCATCAACGGCCACCACAGGGATGCCCGCGTCAACAGCTTGTTCAACGGCTGGCATGATGCCGTTCACGTCGATGGCAATCACGACGATGCCATCAACACCCTGCTGGATATAGGTTTCGATTGCGCTGTTTTGTGCAGCCGGATCGTTGTTGGCGTTGAAGATCACCACTTCATCGCCCAACTCCGCAGCGGCAGCGAGTGCACCCTCATTCATTTGGTTGAAGAAGAGGGCCTGTTGATTGATTTGAACCACGGCAAATGTTTCATCTGCGAGCGCTGCGTTGGCGCTCAGGCCAAACACTGCGGTTGCGGCAAGCAAAGTTGTTCTCAAAGCTTTTCTCATCGATTTTTCTCCTGTTGAATCAGCATTGACGAGACCCTTGATCAGGCCTTTCTGGTAATGGGGTTGGGTGCACCGACGGACTGACGTTCGATCAGGCGCACGGGTAAAAGTTCTCTTGTTTTTAAAAAGTCGGGATCATCCCACTCGCCATCGAGAAGCATTTCGATGGCGCGGCGGCCCATGGTGTCGACCGGCTGCTCGACAGCCGTGATTGCGGGGGCAAAAAGGTGGAGTGAGCGAACATTGTCGAAGCTGACCAGCGAGATGTCATCTGGCACCCGAACGCCTTGGGCGCGAAACACCTCAAGTACGCCGACCGTTAACTCATCTGAGCCAACAAAAAGGGCGGTCTCTCCATCACAGTCCTTGAGGAAACGCTGGGCAAGTTCGCGACCAGACGCAGCCGCGTGGTCATCGACGTAGCTTCTTAGTGGAGCAATGCCCTGCATGCCGCGCCGCAGACCTTCCAGACGTGCTGATGTGCTGAACAGGTCTTCTCGGCCGCCAATGTAGGCGACTTTTCGATGGCCCGCCTGGTAGAGAACTTGGCCGGCCAAAAACCCACCTTGTTCGTTGTCGCAGAGCACACGCGGTGCGCGCGCGTCTTTGACATCTTCATCCAAAACGATGGCCCGCGCAAAGCGGTTGATCCGCTCTGCAACCTCGGGGGGAGGCATATGGTTGGTGATGAAAACGAGGCCATCGACCAAATTTTGAAAAGCATTTTCAAGCGCAGCAATCTCGCGGTCACTGCGGTTCATCGTGGCGTGCAACGTGACCATCTTCCCGTGCTCTGCCGCACAGGCCTCCATCGCTGCTGCCAATCTTGAGAAAAATGGGTTGGCGATATCGGGGATAATCAGTGCGAAGGTATCTGAGCGCCCGAGGCTAAGTCGGCGTGCGTGAGGATTGGGTCGATAATCAAGGTCAGCAACAGCGCGATCTATGCGACCACGGGTGCCGTCGGGGAGTTCGAGAAACCCATTAAGATAGCGCGAGACAGTCGCCACCGATACGTCAGCGCGTTTTGCAACATCCTTCAAGCTATGCCGGTTTTGGGCCAAGCGAGCGCTCTTTCCGTCTTATAAAGCGGTTTAGTAAACGCATTTACACTTGTTCTGAGCGCAGGAGTCAAGGATATTGCGCGCACAAGAATGCAAGCGCGATGACCCATCGTCGTGCTTCTCATCTCAAGTTCCTGAATGATCAGGGTGAAAAGGCAGCCTCTTTTATGCGTGCGTATGTGGTCGGCAATGTCGCTATGGACGAGACCTTTGAGGTCGAGGCATTGCCGCAAGAAGGACAGTCGATCCTTGGATCGCAGCGTTCCAGCGACCTGGGTGGTAAGGGCGCCAATCAAGCCATCGTTCTTGCCCGTTGCGGTGTTCCGGTCACCTTTATTGCTGGTGTGGGGGACGATGCGCAGGCTGGCAAACTGCGTGACCGGTTGGCAGACGAGCCAGTTGATGCTCGCTTTGTTACACTTTCAGGTATTGCGACGGATCTTTCTATTGTGATGGCCGACCCTCGTGGCGGGAATGCGATCCTGACAACGGTTGATTGCGCGCGCTCGCTTGACGTTTCAACGGTTGTTTCGGTGCTACGTGAAGCATCGACCGGCGATATGATGGTGCTCCAGGGCAACCTGTCCACCAAAGTGACGGCTGACTTGTTTGATGTTGCCGAAGCCAAAGACTTGAAGGTCATCTTCAATCCATCGCCTATCGACGACGCCTATAAAGCGTTGCTTGGGCGAGCATCCATGGTGTTTTTGAACGAGGCGGAGGCAGAAGCTTACACTGGTAAAAGAGGCGAAGACGCGGTGCACGCGCTACTAGCTATGGGAAGTCATGCCGTTGTTCTAACACGAGGCGGCGAGGGAGCTTTGTTCGGTGTTTCCGGTGGCGACGTCGGCAGTGTCCAGGCGCACCCTTGTGACGTTGTCGACACGACCGGCGCTGGGGATACGTTTCAAAGCGTGGCACTGGCAGCAATGATCCGAGAGAACGGCCCATTGCGTTCACACATGCTGCAAGTCGCATCGAAAGCCGCGGCAATCACAATTTCGCGGTTTGGGACAGCAAGGGCCTTGCCAAGCAAGCAGGACCTTTCAACCTTGCTTTCATCTAAAGATTGAGGTGTTGAGTGATCACAACTCTTGCAAAAAAGATGCAACCCTTACCAAGATTTCAGCTTTGATTTCCTCTCTTTTTTGTTAGTGCAGGCTCTAAAGCCTGTGAGCGCCGTGTTGTGATCCAACTTGATGCTCCCTTTGTCCTCTGCCAAGCCTGTTCCCGGGCGCAGTCCACGCTGGAGAAAAACGATGAACCAAATGGCAGCCTTGTGCGCAGCAATTGCTGTATGTTGTGGAATAGCAGCAAATGCGGTTGCTCAGGAGGTTGTTAGGCCGGTCAAGCTGGTTGAGATCCAGGCTGACTCCAATGGTATTGAACGTCATTTTTTCGGCCACGTCGTTGCACGACAGACTGTCGACCTAGCCTTTCAGGTTGGTGGTCAGATTGTAGAGTTTCCTGCCATCGAAGGCGAGGAGATTGCTGAAGGCGCATTGATAGCCGAGCTTGATCTGGAGCCCCTTACGCTTCAGCGCGACCAGGCCCGGGTGCAGTTGGAGCAAGCTGAGCGAACGTTGGAACGGTTCGACCAGTTGTCAGATCTTGCCGTATCACAAGCCACGATTGATGATACCCGAACCCAGGTTGATCTTGCGCGCATAGCGTTGCGTGACGCGGAGTATGCGCTGGAACACGCCACACTCTACGCTCCGTTCGATGGACTTGTTGCTGTGCGCAATGTCGCAAACTTCACGACCATCAGTGGTGGCACGCCAGTTGTACGACTTCATGACCTGTCTGAACTACGCATTGAGATCGATGTTCCGGAGATTCTGTTCCAGCAGGCCGGACAAGACCCCGATGTGACATTGACCGCTCAGTTTCCTGCCAGCGACACCATTTTCCCCTTAGAGATTCGAGAGTTTGATGCCCAGGCTTCATCGGTTGGCCAAACGTTTCGATTGACGCTTGGATTGCCTCAGCCAACCGGCTTGGCCATCTTACCAGGATCATCGGTTGAGGTGACGGCTCGTCTTGATAGCGGCCAGGATTTTCTGATGCTGCCGACGTCGGCCATCGGCCTTGCCAATGACGGCGAAGCTTTTGCCATGGTGTTCCAGCCAACAGAGGGTGATCAAGGTACGCTGGAGCGGCGATCTATTGAGATCGAACCAACGCGTGAAGGCAGGTTTCATGTCCTGTCTGGGCTTGAGGAAGGCGATCTCGTCGTGATGACGGGCGTAGCTGATGTGGACGATGCGCAAACCGTGCGTCGCTTCACCGGCTTCGCCAACTGAGGCCCGGCTTATGAACATCGCGCGGGCATCTATCGACAAGCCAATCCTGACTTGGATTGTAATCCTTATCAATCTAGCGGGTGGTATCTGGGGCTTCTACACGCTGGGTCGGCTCGAAGACCCGGCCTTCACCATCAAAACGGCAGTCGTGATCACGCAATATCCTGGTGCATCAGCTGAGCAGGTGATGCGCGAGGTTACGGAGCCTTTGGAAGCGACTATTCAGGGCATGGAGGAGGTCGATAGGATCACGTCGATCTCACAACCAGGCTTGTCACGGATCGAGGTTGAGATCCGCGACACCTACAATGGTGATGAGCTTCCGGCTATTTGGACCGACTTGCGCGACAGTGTGAACGATGCCGCCCGGTCTTTGCCCGATGGAGTGGAGCAACCGTTCGTCAATGATGGGTTTGGTGATGTGTTCGGCATTTTTTATGCCGTCACGTCTCAAGGCTTCGATGATGCAGAAAAGCATGAGCTTGCTCAGTTCTTGCGTCGTGAGCTGCTCGCTGTCGAAGGCGTTGCCAACATCGAAGTTCAAGGTTTGCCGGATGAAGCAATCTTTGTAGAGCCTGATTTAACATTGATTGCCAACCAAAACATCTCTCCTGAAGCTGTGATCAACGCCATCGCGACCGCCAATTCCATCGATCCGGCTGGCTCATTGGAAGGCGACCGGGTGCGCACACGCATTCAAACGCCAGAGGGATCGGACAGCGTCAACGACATCGCTGGGCTGACGGTCGGCGTTGGAGGCGATGTGGTCAATCTGATCGATATCGCCGATGTTTCGCGTGGTCGTCAGGACAATCCCTCTATCTTGATCCGCTTTGATGGAGTGGAGGCATTCACGCTTGGTGTTGCAGGACTTGGCACGGAGAACATTGTCGAGGTGGGGCAGCGCGTGGACGCGCGGCTTGCCGAGTTGCAGGTTGAGATACCTTACGGCGTGGAACTCCACCCCATTTATCAGCAGCATGTCGTGGTGGACACGGCATCCAACGATTTCCTGGTCAATCTTGCAATGTCGGTGGGCATCGTTGTGTTGGTCCTTGCCCTGTTTATGGGTCCGCGCGCTGCTGTTGTGGTGGGAACGACGCTGCTTCTAACGGTTGTTGGCACATTGCTCTTCATGGCGATCTTTTCCATCGAGATGGAGCGCATCTCGTTGGGGGCGCTCATCATCGCTATGGGCATGCTTGTAGACAATGCCATTGTTGTCGCCGAGGGCATGCAGATTGCGATGTTGCGCGGCAAAAACTCGCGTGATGCGGCAGGCGAGGCCGCTGGAAAGACGCAGATTCCGCTGCTTGGTGCCACGGTCATCGGCATCATGGCATTTGCGGGTATTGGGTTGAGCCCGGATTCCACTGGCGAGTTCATGTTCTCCTTGTTTGCGGTGATTGGCATTTCACTGATGCTTTCTTGGGTTCTTGCGCTGACCGTGACCCCTTTGCTTGGACACTATTTTTTCAAGGTTGGTTCTGAAGACGAGGGTGATGCCTATTCAGGGTTCATGTTCCGGGCGTATGGCGCGTTGCTTTCTCATGCCCTCAACTTTCGTTGGCTCGTGGCAGCGGGCCTCGTGGTTGTGACGGTTGTTTGCTATTGGGGCTTTGGACAGGTGAAGCAGCAGTTCTTCCCCAACTCCAACACACCGCTCTTTTTCGCCCACTATAAGCTCCAGCAGGGCACGCCGATTGCGGAGACATCGGAAGATTTGACGCTGCTGGAAGACTGGTTGGTGGCACGTGAAGATGTCGTTTCGGTCTCCACGTTCGTTGGCCAAGGGGCGACCCGCTTCATGCTGACCTACTCGGCGGAAAGCCCAAACCCGAGCTATGGACATTTGATCATCCGTACTGAGACGCTCGATCAAATTCCGGCGCTGCAAAGTGATCTGGAGGCATATGCTGCTTCTGTGTTGCCAGCAGGAGAATTCCGAACTGCACGGCTGGTGTTCGGCCCCGGCGGTGGCAATCCCATTGAGGTGCGCTTCTCGGGCAGCGATCCAGCGGTTCTGCGCGACCTTGCGGATGAAGCGATTGCAAGACTTCAAGAAGCATCAAGCAACATCATCGCGCCGCGTACGAATTGGCGTGAGCAGGAGTTGGTTCTGCGACCCAACTACGCCGAGAACAGAGCGCAGACTGCAGGCATTACCCGCGAGGCCGTGGCCCAGCTTTTCTCCTTTGCGACCGATGGCATCACTGCTGGTGCGTATCGTGAGGACGATCGCCAGTTGCCCATTATTGTGCGAGTCGCTGATCAAAGTGGTCTCAGCCCGCTTGATCAGGTGGTGACGTCTGGCTCCGGTACGCTTTTGCCTATCGAACAGGTGGTCGAAGGTTATGGCTATGAGGTGCAGAACACGCTCATGCATCGCCGCAACCGAGTGCCGACCATCACCGTTGGCGCTGATATTCCAACGGAACTGACGGCAGCGCAGGTGCATGCGGAAATTCGATCGATCATTGAAGAAATGGCGCTGCCTATTGGCTACCGTATGGAATGGGGCGGTGAGTTTGAAAGCTCGGGCGATGCCAATGAGAGCCTGGGGCGTCAGCTTCCCATCACGATCTTGATCATGGTGCTGATTTCGGTGCTGCTGTTTAACGCCCTGCGCCAGCCGTTGATCATCTGGTTGCTGGTGCCGATGTCCGTCAACGGTGTGACGATTGGGCTGTTGGCGACCGGACTGCCGTTCACTTTTACCGCTCTGCTGGGGCTTCTCAGCCTATCTGGGATGTTGATCAAAAACGGCATTGTGTTGGTTGAGGAGATAGACTTGGTGCGTGCTGAGGGTAGGGCATTGCGCGAGGCTATCGTGGAGGCGTGCAAGTCGAGGTTGCGACCTGTGATCTTGGCAGCTGCCACAACAATTCTCGGGATGGCTCCGTTGCTAACCGACGCATTTTTTGTGTCGATGGCTGTGGCGATCATGGGGGGATTGGCTTTTGCCTCAATCCTCACGCTTATAGCTGCGCCGGTGTTCTACGATCTCTTCTTCTCACGATCAGAGCGCAAAGTCTTGGAGTCGCAGGAGGTTCAACCTGCCTAGATCAGACGCCGGGCATAGACATCACCGGAGTTTACGCTGCTTGGCAGGCGATCAATCTCATCCCGTAGCGCTAGAGGGCTGATCCAAGTCGTGTGACGCAGGTGATGATCTTCGCCCAAGCTAACATTGAACTCGTAGCGCCCCAGTTGTTTCAAACGTTCAATACAGGCAAGTGCAACATCGCGTTGAATAGTCGTGAACTCGAAAGAGAGGGCAGGGATCGGTGCGCTGAGGCCCAACAGAACGTCGAGTTCGTGACCTTCGACGTCGATCTTCACGAAATCAGGTTCGCCATGCTGTGTGATGAGTTGATCAAGTGTCGTGACCGGCACCTCAATCTGTGAATCCCAGACTTGGCCCTGCCAGTTTTCATCTGATGAAGCGGTTGCGATAAGATCGTGCGATGCGGTTGAAACAGTGGGGTTGGCGGTGTTGAGATGCATCGTGATCTCGCCCGTTTCGGCTCCGACCGCTTGGCAAAGAAGAACCACATTGTTCGCGCGACCATGGATGAGTTTGAGTGCACGAAAGACGCTTGGTTGCGGCTCTAGCGCGACCACGGATGCACCCAGACGAAGAAAGCTTGCTGTTCGATCGCCTACGTGAGCGCCGATGTCAAAAGCGAGACCGCCCTTGGTTACAAAGCTCGCATTCAATTGATCCATACGCTCTGTGCGCTCTTGGTCGCGGTAGTATGTATCCAAAGAGCGCGCGATCGCCGCAGCACGTTGTTTTAACCCAGTCATGGCGAGGACGAGACTTCACGGTTCGCGGAAGCAACCGAGCTGTGAGCTGAAAGTGCGGTCAACACGTCTGACGCAACACGGGCCGTATCGAGCCAGCTGGGCAGTGTTTTGCCAGCGTGTTGTGAGGCGGCGGCCATCGTGTTGCGTTTGGCTTTGTCCTCCAGGAGCTGCCTGAGTGCATTCGCAAATGGTTCTGGCTCTTCTGGTGGCACCAACAGTCCAACCTCTTCCGGTACGGTATCCGGAACAGCACCGGTGTGGCAGGAAACAATGGGCAATCCGTGGGCAAGCGCTTCGTCAAAAACGATCCCGTAGCCCTCATAACGCGTTGCCAGCGCGAAAATGGATGCCCTTTGGTAGAAATCACCCAACTCTTCTGCCGATACCCGGCCTGCCAATTGGACGCGTTCCATCAGCCCCAACTGTTCCTGTAGCCCAACCAAGTCTTCTGCGTGCTCTGCATCGTAGGGCGAGCCGACGATCACTGCCTGCCAGTTCTGATCGGTGATGCTGGCGAGTGCCTTCAGCAAGATGTCATGGCCTTTGCGGGGGTGCTGAATACCAACGGAAAGGATCAAAGGCGGATCAATGGGTGTTGAAACTCCTGTTGGCTTGTCGGTACCTGGGCGCGCAATAGAGATGCTTTTTGGGTCCACGCCATAATCCTTTGCCAGGATCGTTGCCGTATGTGGGCTTGGTACTAAGACGTGCCTGGCAAAAGTGAGATTGTCGCGCTCGGTCTGATAGAGATGGCTACGACGTTCATCGCTTAGGCCGCTTTCAAGCGCCAATGGGTGGTGAATCATCGCCACGATGGGTGCGCGCATCTGCGCCAAACCTTGCGTTTCGATGGAACCATACACCAATCCATCAAGGATAAGGGGGCAGTCTTCCGGCAAGGCTTGCAACTGTTTCATCGCATCGGCCATATGCTCGGGCGATGGATCGGGGAAGGATGCTGCAAGTTCGATGTGCTTCACATTATGGCCAAGCGTTCGCAAGCCTTCTAGCAAGCGCCGTTCATAGATGTAGCCACCGGTAAGCGTGTTGATATCTCCAGGAATTGCGAAGGCGGCGTGCGGCAGGCTCATTTCGGTAGGCTCATGCAAGTTGTTCAGGCGCATAGATGCGCAGCACGCGTGCTTCAATCAAACCGACGATGGCGTAGCAAACAGCTGATAGGCTTGCCACCAGAAAGACCGAACTCCACAACACGTCATAGTCCGACAGCGATGAGGAGAGTGCCATTAGGCTTCCGATGCCATTGCCAGTTGCCAGCCACTCTACGACTGTCACGGCCAGCACTGCTGCTGGCACACTCATGCGTGCTGCTGCAAAGAACGCTGGAAGCATGGCCGGCACTTGCACCAAAACAAGTCTTTGAAGCGGGCTTGCTGCGTAGCTGTTCAGAACATCATTCACTTGGCCTGGTGCTTGTCGCAGGCCATGCAAGCACGCAACAAGAGTTGGGAAGAAGACCATGACGGCTACCAGAACAATGGTGCCTGCCGCGCCCCTTCCGAGAAGAAGGACGATCAGCGGGGCAGTGGTCACGATGGGAACTGATCTTAGCGCAATCGCTACCGGCATCACTGTGCCAGCCACCGCTGGGACCAGGACAAAGAGCACGGCAAGCCCTGCACCTGCCATTAGGCCCGCCAGATAGCCAGGCAGCAGGAAGGTCGCTGTTTCCCAAAGTGCAGTGGCTAAAGTCGCGCGGTTTGAGGCCGCGTCACCGGCTGTGAACAGTGCGTCGAACACGTCCAAAGGACCCTTGGCCAAGAATGGGTTCAGGTTGAGTGCTGCAATCGTGCCCCACCAAAGGAGCAGAACGGCAGCGCAAACAAGGGCCATGTTCAGGATTAGACGCATAGGCGATTGGGTATAGGCGGCTGCAGAGCGAGGAGGGGCCAGGATAACCGGCGGGGTATCGCGCAAGACCTTTTTGGCGATCCAACCGATGGTGAGGTAGGCAATCGTGGCAACGGCGGTAGCGAGTGTGGCAATCGCCCAAGTCATCTCTACGTCAAGCGCGCGCATTGCGCGGATCGTGAGCACTCCCATACCCTTTTCAGCGCCTGTGAACTCTCCGACCATTGCACCGAGGAAGGCCGCAGGTGCGGCGATCTGCAGGCCAGCAAAAAGATAGGGCAAGGATGCCATCGTGCGGACATGAAAGAGTTCGGTTAGGCCTGAGCGCCCATAGCTGCGCACAAGATCGAACCATGTAGCAGGTACGGCTTTCAGCCCCACGAGCAGTGGAATAAGGGTTGTGTAGTAAACCGCCAGCGCGGCGAGGATGATTTGCGGTCCTGGGCCTGGACCGAAAAACACACGAAGAATTGGCCCCGTTGCAACCAGCGGTAAACAGAACACCACCAGCGCTAGACCGGTGACGACGGTTTGGCTTCGCGGCCATACCAGTGCGATCGCTGCAAGTAGGACAGCAGCGAGATTGCCCAAAACGAAGCCTGCTGCAGCGTTGGTTAGCGTCTCGGTCAGTGCGCGCGTCATCAACGCGTGGTTTTCGACCAGATAGAGCAAAACCTGCGATGGTGACGCCAGAACAAAGCTGTCGATCAGTAGGCGAGCGGCGACCTCCCACATTAAAATCACAAGTGCAATACCGAGCGCTGTGGATGACCACGAGCGGCGATGCGAGCCGGTGTGATAGGGCGCGGCGATGGCGGTTGTCATTGCGCGGCCAGGGCTGGTCTGCTTTTGGCCATGCTATCGGTAAGCGCTGCAAAAACCTTGTCAGCGATGGCCGCAAACTCAGGTCGTCGCGCATGGTCTGGTCGGCGTGGTCGCGCCAGATCGACCGTGATATCAGCAACAATCTCGGCCGGTCTTGGTGACAACGCGATGATACGATCAGACAGCATGATCGCCTCATGAACCGAGTGTGTTACCAAAAGGGTCGTTGTGCCGCGCGCTTCCCAAAGCCGTGGTAGGTCTTGCGCCAGTTGGCGGCGTGTTAGCTCGTCGACTGCCCCAAAGGGCTCATCAAGCAGCAGTAAGCGCGGCTCGGTCGCAAGGGCTCGAGCGATGGCTGCACGTTGGCGCATACCACCGGAAAGCTCTGCGGGGCGAGCATCTGCGAAGCCGTCCAATCCGACAAGTTCAACCAGTTGATCAATGTCAGATGGCACGATTGATCGGCGCGCCAATGTCAGCGCGAGCTCAATGTTCCCGCGTACGGTACGCCACGGCAGCAAAGAAGGGTCTTGAAACGCAACAGATAGCTGCGCGTTGCGTAGCGTCTCAGCTGGCGGGGATCCTCCGATATCAACGCTGCCACCACTTGGCGTTTCAAGGCCCGCGATCATACGCAACAGTGTGGACTTGCCACACCCTGAAGGCCCAACGATCGCCGTCGTTTTTCCGGCGGCAAACGTCACATCAAGTGGACTTACAGCAACCAGACCATCGGGGTATGTCTTGGCAAGCCCTGTACACTCAATGCCGGGCGGGGGAGTTCGATCAGGCGCCATAGACCTCTTCAAGGATAGAACGGTCCCAAAGATCAGCGGTCACTGTGCGGCCAAGTAAGCCAAGCGTTTCGATGTTTTCCGCCACCGCTTCGTCGGTCCACCAACCAAAACCATTGGCGTTGGTGAGCTCCGAGAACATCAAGGGCACCTGTCGTGCAGCCTGCAGTTTTTGTGTTTCAAGGTCGAGGCCCGCGTCGGGGAACATATCAAGTGTGAGCTGCGCTGCCGCGTCGGTATCGGTCTGATAAGTGTCCCAGCCGCGCACTTCACCAGCCATTAGCTTGACCAGTTCAGGCCGACGGTTGGCCAGGCTGTCTTCCGTTGCGATGTAAGTCTGCGAGTGCACCGCATAACCGTGATCAGCCATCAGCATGGTTAGGCTTTCAATGCCTTGAATAGCCATGGCAACTGGCAGGTCGGTTTCCCAGCAGAGCAAACAGTCGACCTCGCCAGCGAGCAGTGGCTGTGCCGAATATTGCGTTGGAACGATCTCGATGCCGTTGATGTCCACGCCATTGAGTGTGCAAAGCGCTTGCAGCACAGGCGTGTTGGCAAGCGCCATGCCGATACGCTTGCCCACCAAATCAGCGGGCTCGTTTACTGGATTGTCTGGTAGCGAAGCCACCACGAACGGGTTCTTCTGCATCGCGACGCCAAGGATCTTGAAAGGCGCGCCTTCTTCCACGGCTGCCGCGGTGTAATCAGCAGCGGAGATACCCATGAGCGCCGTGCCAGCCACCACAGGTGGTTCCACTGGCGCGTTAGGCCCACCGGGAAGCAGTGCGACATCAAGCCCAGCATCGGCCCACCAGCCGCGATCAAGCGCGATATAACTGCCCGCAAACTGCGAGGAGTGCAGCCATGAAAGCTGAAGGCTCACAGATGTTTGCGCATGGGCCATAGGGATCGACCGGCCAAAGGTTGCCACGCCTAAGCCTAGAGCGCCGGTGCCAAGAAGTGTGCGTCGGGTGAGCGAAAAACGGTTCGTCATGAAGTCCTCCTGTGACTTCGGGAAGCTAGAAAGGATGGTTGGGAAGGCAACACGCGAAAGCGCGTATATCTGAGAAAATGCGCAAAACACGCCTGTGATCTGTTCTGACGCATTCAGCTATCCTCATCGGCTTGGCGCCAAAGCACCAGGAATCCGGGCAAAACAGCCACGAACAGCACAAGTCCGAAGGCAATACTTGCCGCAAAGCCCTGGCTTGCAGACACGCCTGCGAGCGGGAGAAGGGCTGCGGCCGCGCCCTCACGCACGCCCCAGCCGCTAATGGTTATCGGAACAAGCATGGTGAAAAGGATAAGCGGGACAAGTGCCAAAACTATGATGGGTTGAAGCGCCACTCCAACAGCGTGCGCGCAGAATGCAAAGGCTGCAAGGTTGCAAAACACGGTTCCAAGACTGAGCACAATCTGCCGAAGCAGAACGTTACGTTCAGTTAGAGCTTTTCCCAAAGTGAGCCATTGCCTCTTGATGATGACGCCAACTCGGCCTGGGAGCTGCGTGGCAACGAACCCAGCGAACGGGGTCAGTGTACCCGCAAGGATCACCAACAAGATGGGCGGCACCAACCATGCCGGCCACTCAAAACCTCCAGGTGCTAGAAGCGTCGCTAGAAATGCGACGGCCATGGTAACAAACATGGCAATTTGCCCAGCTAAGCGTTCGAAGACAACGGCTTGACCTGAAGCGATCAGTCCAACCTGATCGCGTGAGCGTACCGCTCGCGCAGCATCCCCGACAACGCCTCCAGGTACCGCCTGGTTGACCAGTTGAGCGAGATAATACTCACGAAGCGCATGCATCTGCGGCAGCTTTATGCCTAGCTGAGCGGCAGTGAGCTGCCAGCGCATGGCTGAAAGTACGGTCTGGATTGTGAGCGCCAGAAATCCTGCCAAAAGCCACACCGGTTCAGCGGTCGTCAGGATGCGCGCTGTTTCGGGACCATCAGCAATTTGCCATAGGAAGGCAAGAAGCCCAATCGTGGCCGCTGTTTGGCCCACTCGCACAAGTCGAGGTGAGAATGAGAGCGCCGCCGTGGTCATCGTGCCTCATCCACTGTCTGGCCTGAAGAGAAGGCTTCGAGCAACAGATGTCGCATGTGATCCATCGAAAGAACGGGTTCTGGTGGTGCTGGGATTAAGCCTGGAGAAAACCCAACATCAATCATGCGATCAACAAGGTGTTGTGGTCCGATGATATGAATCGGCACATCCGCACGTTCGTCTAGAGCGACAAAGCTCGCAGCCTGATGGTCGCCAACCACAATCATCAGTGCTGACTCGTCGGCATGGAGGGCGGTGTATGAAAAGACGGTCTGTAAGGCATAGTCGATGGATAAACGATACTGTGCGCGGACCCTATCTCTGTCGCGCCAGACTACATCGGGAGAATCGCCGGATGCTGCCATCGCGTTAAAAATGCGACCATCGTCGACTGCATCCCAATCCACCAGGTCTGGCACAGGCACCCAGGGTGCATGGGACGATCCAAGAGCGACTTGCACAAAAAGCCTTTCATCATCTGACCGACCGTCGCGCAGTCGGCGGTCGAGTGCGGTCAGTGTAAATTGGTCTGGCATTGTGACCCAATTGAAGCGTTCACCCCGATACCCAAGGTCACTTGCCGCCAGAACAGTATCAAAGCCCATGAATTGCGATTCTGGCCAATCCAAGGTGATTTGCGGCATAACCGCTGCCGTTCGAAACCCTGAGCGCGCTGCGATGTGGAAAAGCGTTTCGCGCCCGCTCGCCAAAGCAGCACCATAGCTCGCCTGACTGTCAATCCAGAGGCCGTTGGCAAATGTGGCATGCGCTAACCAGCTCTGGCCGCCTTGCGTTGGTGAGGTGAGAAAGTTGGACGCCATGGACAGGCCGAGCGCCTCCAAATCGTCTTGGGCAGTGTTGAGGGTCTCGCGATGGAGATCGGCGTAGAACGGGGTGTCGAAACTGGTGCGCCCATAACTTTCGACAAACAGGATGATGACATCGCGATCTATGTGATCAAGCAGCGTGTCGATGTCTCCATAAGGGTCGTTTGCTGCCGCTAAGCGAAAGGCGCGCAGTTCAGCCAGTGTGGTTTGGACCATTTGGACGCGTTCAACGCCGACACGGGCGGTAAAGGCTGCACCGGGCGGCTAAATCGGTAAGCTCCAGTAACGCATTGCGTGTCCGACCTCGGCGATCGCAATACCAGTGAAAAGCACGGTGCCGATGGCTGCCAAACGAAGCGTAGCTCTTTTTGTGCTGATCGTCGTCCAAACACCTGATGCCCACCACAAGGCTGCCGCAACGATCACCGTTGCAACAAGTGATCCAACAATGGCCAGCGACGCCATTGCGAGCCCCATGCTGCCTGCCGTAAGATGAACGAGAGACGCCACAAGCGGCAGATCGGCCACAGGGTTGAACCCCCGGTTGAGCGAGGTGAACATCACATAGTCAGCGGTCTTCAGAACGACGATCAACGTCAGCACCGCAACCAGAGCAATACGGATGAGTGTGCTTAGGCGCCCGTTTCCAACGACCATCAAACCGAGCAAGACAGCGGGCAACTCCAGCGGCAGCACCAAAAGCGCTTCCCACGTCATCGCCGCCGGGTGGTTGGGCTGGATCAGCACAAGATGAAAAATCAAACCCGCCAAGACCAGGCGAATGACGATGCGCAGTTTGTCAGGCTTCAAGAGTTTTTCCGCCAAAGCCAAAGGATATCGCGCGCAAACGACCACGCCAGTGCCACGGCAACGGCCACAACCACCGGGTCTAGGAGACCCGAGGCAACAAAAGGCAACTGGATGGCTATGAGAACAGCAATTTGGACCACGCACATTGCTTTGCGGCTGAACCGCTCCGGCAAGGGGTGGCTCAGCCATGGGGCAACAAGGCTGGCACCTCTGAACAGATAGTAGGGAAGCCCTAGAAACAGAACGGCAAACCCCGCGGTACCACCAACCAATGCATGCAGGGTTAGCACCAGCGCGAAAGCCGCATCGACCTCAACATCAAAACGCGCTCCAAAGGACGAGGTGAGGTTTTGTTTTCTCGCAAGCCAGCCATCGACGCCATCAAGCACAAGGCCGATAGCAGCTAAGGAGAACACTGCCCAGGACGGTCCAGGGTTTGATAGTAGCGCGCCTACAAGGGTAGCGACGATCACCAATCGAGCTAGCGTAACAATGTTGCAGAGCCCGAGCGTGGCGTGCGGATAGGTGCGCAGGAGGGCAAAGCTCGCAGCTCCAGCCGCGACCATATAGAGACCAAGCCCTGCGCTGAGCCCCAACCCCACGCGTTCTCCTGTGCCGAACAAGCCCCTGCTGAGCGCGACAACTACAAACGCACCCATGCAAGCTGCCAAAGCAAAGCCAGACAAGGGTTGGCGTCTGTTTGAGCGATAGAGAGAATTTTGGGCAGTAGGTGCTTGATCGGGTTGCATGATACTCATACCACGCAGATTATTCGCTGGCGTAGGAAGTCAAGAGTGCATGTGCTGGGCTGAAGCATGAGAACCTAGTCCTGGCGGTCCTTAAGGAGACTAAAGATGGATACACCGACCACCGGCTATCGCAATACGGCCCGACTTTTCCATTGGTCTGTGGCCATTTTGGTTCTGCTGATGATTCCAGCAGGCTTTCTTATGGTGCAAGATGGCCTGGATCGGGCAACACAAAACACACTCTTCATTTTTCACAAAAATGTGGGTGTCTTGGTGCTCCTTCTCGTCGTTGCTCGCATTGTTTATCGCTTGGCAAAGCCACCCGAAGCCTTTCCAAGCGTCATGCCCGCGATGCAAGAACGTGCAGCCCACCTCACGCACTTCGCGCTTTATGCTCTTTTGCTGATTATGCCGATCGCTGGCTACGTTCGCGTGCGCGCCGGTGGTTTTCCCATTGAGTCGCTCAACGCGATGGGCATTCCGGCGATGGTGCCCCGTTCAGATGAGTTGGCGGAGTTTGCAAAGCTTGTCCACTATTGGGGCAGCTATGCCATTGCAGCCTTTGTGGGCTTGCACATAGCCGCCGCAGCCTATCACGGATTGGTTCGTCGCGACGGTATCTTTACGCGCATGTGGCCACCGATCAAAAATTGATCCGCTTAGCTATACTCTTGCCGTTTTTGTGCGCTGCGATACCTGTTCGTTGATTAATAGCTCATGATTACCGCGCGCTTGTTTATGCGCGGGTCCATCTGGAGGCCATCCCCCTTGCCAGCCACTTATAAGACCTTGCAAACGGCTGAGGTGTGTGTTGAGCCGCGGCTATGGGTTTTCAGCACACGCGTAACTTTCGCTGTTTTGACTGGGTTGCTTTCGCTGGCGATTGTCACAGCTTTTGCGTACTCGCTTACTCAATGGACGCTTCTTGCAGTTGTGGCTCTATCGTTGGTCTTGATCAACGCGCTTTGGATTTCAGGCGGCGCTGTGACGGCTTTGCTTGGTTTGATGCAACCGAAGCTCCCCACCAAAAGCCTTCCAGATTGCTCGATGCCGAAGGGTCGGACTGCCATTCTAGTTACTTTATGTGGTGAGGATCCTGGTCCGGTTGCTGATTATCTTCATAAGTTGGCTGGTGATTTGGTTCAACAGAACCTCGCTCAAGAAAACGCGCGCCTTTTTGTCCTGTCCGATACAAGTGATGCTGACTCGATAGAGAAGGAGGAGGGTGCTTTTGGTGAGCTGATTGCAAGTGATCACGTTAGCTACCGCCGCCGCGCACGTAATGTTGGTCGCAAGCCTGGCAATATCGCTGATTGGTTGCAGCGGCATGGAGCCGACTACGACTACATGATGGTGCTTGACGCCGACAGCCGTATGTCCGCACGCCGTGTTCGGCAGATGATTTGGCAGTTGGAAACGAGACCACACACCGGCCTCATCCAAGCAGGTATCGCGCTTATCCCAGGGCGCAGTGGCTTTGGGCGCCATCAGCGAACCTCTTCACGTCTGCTTTCACGCAATTTTGGCCGGGGCTTCGCAGCTTGGTCGGGTCGAAGCGGCAACTATTGGGGGCATAATGCAATCATGCGTGTTGCTGCCTTTCGAGCAGCGGCAAAGCTGCCACACCTGTCCGGTCGTGCACCCTTTGGCGGTGATCTGCTCAGCCATGATTTCGTAGAAGCAGCTTGGATCCGCCGGGCAGGGTGGGCTGTTGAGCTTGAGCCTGATTTGGTTGGCAGCGCCGAAGACGCACCGCAAACGCTGGAAGCATTCCACCGCAGGGACCGACGATGGTGCCAGGGCAATTTGCAGCATCTGAGATTGCTTGCTGAGCCAAGTTTGCATCCTGTCAGTCGCTTTCATCTCATCTCTGGTATCTTCAGTTATCTTGCAGCTCCTGTGTGGCTTCTCCTTGTTGGCCTGATCAGCTCTGGCGCCGTGTCCCTTGCCGGTGCCTTGCCGCTTATTTTGGTTGCCACTGCTCTGCTGTTGCCGAAGATATGCGCGCTTATCGATGGGCTGACACGCTCCAAAACCGCCAAACGGCGGGTTGTGATTGCTCGCGCTTGGTTAGCTGAGCTTGGGCTCTCGTCATTGCTGGCGCCGCTCATTATGGTTCGTCAAGCGGCTTCAGTGGGTTCTGTTTTGCTTGGCATTGACTGCGGGTGGAAAACCGGCCGTTGTCGCGCATGGCGTGTCCCATCTGGGTCCATAGAAGCTGCGGTTGGCCTTGGCTTTGCCGCGCTTACGATACTGATGGGCAGTGTCGCAGCGCTTTGGCTTGCGCCTGTTGTGTTGCCGCTCGTCTGCGCGCCGCTGATTGTTCGTGTGCTGGATGCAGGGGCGTGATGCGTCGACGCGACGTTCTTGGGGCCGCCGCAGCACTGTTTTCAACGCCGGTGCTTGGTTTTGCATCGTCGATTGCCAATGCTACCTCGACTTCACCAGCGAGCCTTTTGGAGGCAGCGCGTGCGTTGAGTGCACAGGCTTACACACCCAACACAACAGCGCTAAGCGCTCCGTTTGCCGGGCTAACTTATGATGCTTACCGCTCTATCCGCCCGCAACCTGGGCTTTCCGCGATGCTTCCACATGGCGAGGAATTTGCGGCAGATCTGTTGCCGCCAGGGCTTTATTTTCCAGATCCGGTTAAGATTGACCGCGTGACTCCAGAAGGTTTGGTGGAGATTTCGTTCCGCCCTGGATTGTTCAGTTTTGGCCCGCGCTATTTCGAGGGTGTTCCGCAAACCAGTCCTGGCGCTGGGTTTTCCGGAATGCGCCTGCGCTATGGCTTGAACGAACCTAAGCGCATGGACGAGGTGCTTGTGGTGCAAGGCGCGAGTTATTTTCGCGCCATTGGCCAAGCGATGGTTTATGGCCTTTCTGCCCGTGCGGTCGCCATCGGCACTGGAGGCTCGCAACCTGAAGAGTTTCCGCGTTTTACCCATCTGAGATTGCATGAGCCATACAATGGTGCTGTGCGGTTGGAAGGTCTGATAGATAGCCCTTCTTTAGCCGGTCACATCGACATGACCGTTCAACCTGGCACCAACACAGACATGCAGATCGCGGTAACGCTCTTCCCGCGTGTGGAGATCAGCACAATAGGTATCGCGCCGCTCACATCCATGTACCTAAAAGGTCCGATGCGCGCTTCCGTGTCCGATGACTTTCGCCCACGTGTCCATGACAGCGATCTGTTGTTCATCGAAAATGGCGCTGGCGAACATCTTTGGCGCCCCATCGCCAATCCGGCGGAGGTTGAAAGTTCGGCCTTTGTTGATGATAACCCGGTCAGTTTTGGTTTGTTTCAAACCGCGCGCCGTTTCGAAGATTTTGAGGACACTGAGGCACGCTATCACGATAGGCCGTCTGCCATTGTTCGACCCTCCGACAATTGGGGGAGGGGTGCCGTGATGCTGGTCGAAATCCCCACAGGTGATGAGTTTCTCGATAACATCGTGGCCTTCTGGCGCCCTGAGGGATCACTTGAAGCAGGTGGTACCTACAGCTATGCCTATCAATTGAGTTGGACGCGTGATGTAGCGGACACTGCCAACCTTGCTCCAATCGTTCAAAGTCGCAGCGGAGAAGAGCATGATCGTCCAGGTACTCGGCGCTTTGTGGTGGACTTCGATACCGACGCAACAGACGCCACACCTGACATCTCATCTTCCGGCCAGGCAGAAGTCTCTGGCGTTAGCGCGTTTGCATTGCCAGATGCACGCGGCATGCGCGTGACTTTCTTGCTGACCCCTGCGAGCGAAGGCTCGGTTGAGCTTCGCTTGAGCTTGCGCGCCGAAGATGGCTCTGCGGTGAGCCCGGTTTGGCTTCATCGTTGGACCCGCGCCCGCGATGGAGGCGTTTAACGCCTGATGTGGACAGCAACCGAACTGACGATGGCATGTTTTCTTGGTGCATCAAACAACATCAATCTATAGACTGTTGCGGCGTGGATTGCCGTTTGGTTGGTTGCCTACCCCTGTTCTGATCACGTTTGGGCCAGTGTTTGGCTTGTTGACGGCCAGCTCGGAAAAACCAAGTGATCATCTGGCCAAAAAATCCCCGCACTAGGGTTGATTTCAACCAGATTCGCGATTACTTCGAACTTTCTGGCGTGCTGCCCCGGTTGCACGCCCTTATTGTGTTGTGCGCGGCCCGCAAGCAGGTGTCGCTGAAAAACCCGCTACCGTAGGAAGGTACCTATCACTGTCAGCTCAGATATTTTGAGCGGCAATGACCGGGATATCTCGACGCGGTCGCAATGCTCGTGTGGCGAAAAGGTAGATGATGGCAAAGACCAATCCCTTCACTTTCATGCAGGAAGTGCGGCAGGAAGTCTCCAAGGTTGTGTGGCCCACGCGTCGTGAAACGACCGTCACAACGATCATGGTGTTCATCATGGTGTTTTTGGCAGCGCTGTTCTTTTTGGCTGCTGATCAGGTGCTGAGCTTCATCGTTGGCCAGCTTCTTGCTCTCGGTCGCTGAGGAGGCGCAGAAAAATGGCTTTGCGCTGGTACATCGTCCACGCCTATTCGAACTTTGAAAAGAAAGTTGCCGAGTCAATCCGTGAGGGTGCGCAGGCTGCGGGCCTTGATGCGCTGTTCGACCAAATTTTGGTGCCAACCGAAAAGGTGGTCGAGGTGCGTCGTGGCCGTAAGGTAGATACGGAGCGCAAGTTCTTTCCCGGATATGTCCTGGTGCGCATGGAAATGACCGATGAGGCTTATCACCTCATCAAGAACACGCCTAAGGTGACCGGTTTTCTTGGATCGGACATGAAGCCGATCCCGATTTCAGACGCTGAGGCTGATCATATCCTGAACCAGGTCCAGGAAGGCGTGGACCGACCCAAGCCGTCAATCACATTCGATGTGGGCGAACAGGTGCGTGTGTCGGATGGCCCATTTGCGTCTTTCAACGGTGTTGTTGAAGAGGTCGATGGCGAGCGGGCGCGCTTGAAAGTCTCTGTTTCCATTTTTGGTCGGGCAACCCCGGTCGAGCTTGAATATGGGCAGGTTGAAAAGCTGTAAGGTTTTCGCTGCCGATAACCCCGTGTGGGAGAGATGGCCAGGTTTCGCCGCCTGGTTTTGATCGCACCACGCAACCCCAACCCAGCCACTCAGGTGGCAAACTGATAAGGGATGAACCATGGCGAAAAAGATCGCTGGTTACCTGAAGCTTCAGGTGCCTGCCGGTGCTGCCAACCCATCGCCGCCCATCGGGCCGGCGCTTGGCCAGCGCGGTTTGAACATTATGGAATTCTGCAAGGCGTTTAACGCGAAGACGCAGGAAATGGAAAAGGGTGCGCCGGTTCCGGTTGTCATCACCATTTTCCAGGACAAGTCGTTCACCTTCGAGATGAAAACACCGCCGGTGTCCTTCTTCTTGAAGAAAGCGGCCAAGCTACAAAAAGGTGGTTCTGAGCCTGGACGCAGTACCGCTGGTTCGGTCAGCGAAGCGCAAGTTCGCGAGATTGCTGAAGCGAAGATGACTGATTTGAACGCCACAACAATTGAAGCGGCCATGCAAATGGTTGCTGGCTCTGCCCGTTCCATGGGCCTCAAGGTGGAGGGCTAGTCGATGGCACGTGTAGCAAAACGCTTGAAAGCTGCTGATGAAGGTTTGAACCCGGATCAGCTGTACCCGGTTGAAGAGGCCGTTGCGATGGTCAAAGAGCGCGCCACGGCGAAGTTCGACGAAACCATCGAGATTGCCATGAATTTGGGTGTTGACCCGCGCCACGCGGATCAGATGGTGCGCGGTGTGGTGAGCTTGCCAAATGGCACCGGCAAGTCAGTGCGTGTGGGTGTTTTCGCCCGGGGCGAGAAAGCCGATGAAGCCAAGGCTGCTGGCGCCGATGTTGTTGGCGCAGAAGACCTGGTTGAAATCGTTCAGGGCGGCACGATCGACTTCGATCGCTGCATCGCCACACCTGACATGATGGGTTTGGTCGGACGTCTTGGTAAGGTGCTTGGCCCACGTGGTTTGATGCCTAACCCTCGCGTCGGCACTGTGACAATGGACGTTGCCACAGCTGTTGCAAACGCCAAAGGTGGTGAAGTGCAGTTCCGCGTTGAGAAAGCTGGCATCGTCCATGCTGGCGTCGGGAAAGCGTCTTTCACCGCAGAACAACTGGCAGAAAACGTGAAAGCGTTTGCCGATGCGGTATCGAAAGCCAAGCCATCGGGTGCCAAAGGTACTTTCATGCAGCGCGCGTCGGTCTCCTCGACCATGGGCCGCGGCGTGAAAATTGATGTTTCCAGCTTGAGTGCTTCCTAAGCACCGGCTGACACACGAAATCGCGGGCACGGCTTTGGTCCTGCCCCGGTAGGGCCGCCAGCCTTTCTTGATTGGCGGCTTACCTGTCCGAGATTGCGGGCGCCCTGATCTTTCCTTGGGAAGCGGGGCTTAATCTGGAAACTTCCAGGCCAGCATGAGACGCGAAGAGCTGAGTTTTGAGAGCGTGTGTCGCTCTCACCGGTCAGTTCGATCCGTTATCGGCCATCCTACGGGCGGTCGGGGCAGGTTTTGAACGGTGCGCGTTTTGGCGGGCATCACAATGAAACCGGCCTTGATCTCCTCACTTGAGGAAGGATTGGCCAACTGGAGAGAGACAGTGGATAGAGCGGAAAAGCGCGAAATGGTCTCGACGCTGAACGAGGTTTTCTCCTCGGCCGGTGTTGTGGTCGTTGCCCACTATGGTGGTCTTTCCGTTGCCAAAATGACCGACCTTCGTGCGAAAATGCGCGAAGCCGGTGGCACGGTTAAGGTCGCCAAAAACCGCCTTGCAAAGCTGGCTCTTGACGGCACGGACGCGGCGCATATCGCCGATCTTTTCGAAGGGCAGACTTTGATTGCCTATTCGGATGATCCGGTGGCGGCGCCGAAGGTGGCCAGCGCATTTGCCAAAGACAACGAACAGTTCGTTCTCATTGGTGGTGCAATGGGCGCCACACACCTGGACGCCAATGGCGTCAAAGCGCTGGCAACGATGCCTTCGCTTGATGAACTGCGTGCTAAGATTGTTGGAATGGTTCAAACCCCAGCAACGCGTATCGCGCAGGTTGTCAACGCACCGGCTGGTGGGTTGGCGCGTGTGGTCCAAGCCTATGCTGACAAGGGCGAAGCGGCGTAAGCGGCTTTCACAAACTGATCGAACAGACCTCTTAAGGACTTAATACAATGGCAAATCTTGAACAACTCGTGGACGACCTGTCCAACCTTACTGTTTTGGAAGCTGCTGAGCTTTCCAAAATGCTGGAAGAAAAGTGGGGCGTTTCTGCCGCTGCTCCCGTAGCTGTTGCTGCAGCTGGTGGCGCGGCTGCTGGTGGCGCTGAAGCTGCCGAAGAAAAGGATGAGTTTGATGTCATCCTGACGTCGGCCGGCGACAAGAAAATCAACGTCATCAAAGAAGTTCGCGGCATCACAGGTCTCGGCCTGAAAGAAGCCAAAGACTTGGTTGAAGGCGCGCCGAAGCCTGTTAAAGAAGGCGTAGCCAAAGCAGAAGCAGAAGAGCTGAAGAAAAAGCTCGAAGAAGCCGGTGCTTCTGTCGACCTGAAGTAAGGCATATGTCTTGCGCGATGTGGCTGTGCAGTGAAGTGCAGCCACATCGACCAATCCCGCGTAACTAAGGGATTGGATTGCTTGTTTTGTAAGATGGGCCGTCCTCAAAGGCTTTGAGGGTTCGGTGCCATCTTTTTCGCGTCTCTAAGGCTCTTTGCTGATTGAGATGCATTTTTGAATGATCGGATGACCTGGCAAACGCTGGTTTTCGCACACTGTGCGCAGCGCTTCCCAGGTGATCTGATGCCAGACGATCCACCCCCGAGGTCGGTCTGGTTTTAGGTCCATACAAGGAGCGGACATGGCGACCATCGACGTGGCAAATACTTCAACGACTTCCGATCTTTCGCGCAAAATGAACACAGTACCGGTGACGAGCTTTTCTGTGCGCTCGCGCCCACGGCGCATGTTTGGCAACATTCGCGAAGTTGCCGATATGCCCAATCTCATCGAAGTGCAGATGGCATCTTACGAGCAGTTCCTGATGGTGGACGAGCCAGAAGGTGGCCGCCCGGATGATGAGGGGTTGCAGTCGGTTTTCAAATCGGTGTTCCCGATTTCGGACTTTGCTGGCACTGCCATGCTGCAATTTGTTCGCTACGAGTTTGAACCACCCAAATATGATGTTGATGAGTGCCGTCAGCGGGGCATGACGTTCTCAGCGCCTTTGAAAGTGAACCTTCAGCTCATCGTGTTTGATGTGGATGAAGAAACCGGCGCCAAGTCGGTCAAGGACATCAAAGAGCAGGACGTCTACATGGGCGACATGCCGCTGATGACGACGAACGGAACGTTCATCGTTAACGGCACCGAGCGCGTGATCGTTTCGCAGATGCACCGCTCACCTGGCGTGTTCTTCGACCATGACAAGGGTAAGTCACACTCGTCTGGCAAGCTTCTGTTCGCCGCGCGCATTATTCCTTACCGCGGTTCGTGGTTGGATATCGAGTTCGATGCCAAAGACATTGTGCATGCGCGCATCGATCGTCGGCGGAAGATCCCCGTGTCATCCCTGCTTTATGCGCTCGGCCTCGACACCGAAGAGATTTTGAACACTTACTACACCGCTTCGGTTCATACCAAGACGAAGACCGGTTGGAAAACACCGTTTGACGCCGGGAAAATGGAAGGCATGAAGGTCACACGTGACCTGATCAATGATGCCACCGGCGAAGTTGCTGTTGAATCCGGCAAAAAAATCACACCACGTCAGGCCAAGCGTCTCGCTGACGAAGGTTTGAAAAACCTGCGCGTGGAAGCCGAAGACATGATCAGCCAGTATTTGGCTGAAGATGTCGTGAACATGGAAACCGGTGAAATTTACGCCGAAGCTGGTGAAGAAATCACCGAAGAGCTGATGGAAAAACTGCTTGAGCTTGGCTTCAAGTCGTTGAACCTGCTCGACATCGACCATGTGAACACCGGTGGCTACATCCGCAACACGCTGATGGCTGACAAGAACGAAAGCCGGGCTGAAGCACTGTTTGACATCTACCGTGTGATGCGCCCAGGCGAGCCGCCAACCATTGAAGCCGCTGAAGCGATGTTCCAGTCGCTGTTCTTCGATGCTGAGCGCTATGATCTTTCCGCCGTCGGTCGCGTGAAAATGAACATGCGTCTTGATCTGGATGCTGAAGACACCGTTCGTACGCTGCGCAAAGAAGACATTCTGGAAGTGCTGCGCACACTGCTTGGTCTGCGTGACGGCAAGGGCGAGATTGATGACATCGACAATCTAGGTAACCGCCGTGTGCGTTCCGTTGGCGAGCTGATGGAAAACCAGTACCGCGTTGGTTTGCTACGTATGGAGCGGGCCATCAAGGAGCGCATGTCATCGGTCGAGATCGGTACGGTGATGCCGCAGGACTTGATCAACGCCAAGCCTGCCTCGGCCGCGGTTCGTGAGTTCTTTGGTTCCTCGCAGCTTTCGCAGTTTATGGATCAGACGAACCCGCTGTCTGAGATCACTCACAAGCGTCGCCTGTCTGCGCTTGGGCCAGGTGGTCTGACACGCGAGCGTGCAGGCTTTGAGGTCCGCGATGTTCATCCAACGCACTACGGCCGCATCTGCCCAATTGAAACGCCGGAAGGCCCGAATATTGGTCTTATCAACTCGTTGGCGACATTTGCTCGCGTGAACAAGTACGGCTTCATCGAAACGCCTTATCGCAAAGTGAACGACGGTAATGTGACCGACGAAGTGGTCTTCTTGTCGGCGATGGAAGAAGCACGTCACCATATTGCACAGGCGAACTCTGAGCTTGACAATGATGGTAACTTCATCAATGAGCTGGTTGTGTGCCGCCACCAGAGCGATGTGATGCTCACGCCGAAAGAGCGCGTTGACCTTATGGACGTGTCTCCGAAGCAGCTGGTTTCTGTGGCTGCCTCGCTGATCCCGTTCCTTGAAAATGATGATGCTAACCGCGCTCTTATGGGCTCGAACATGCAGCGTCAGGCCGTGCCGTTGGTGCGCGCTGAGGCGCCGCTGGTCGGTACCGGCATGGAGCGCATTGTGGCGCAGGATTCTGGCGCTGCGATTGGTGCACGTCGCACAGGCATCGTGGAGCAGGTGGACGCAACCCGTATCGTTATTCGTGCCACCGAGGACCTCGATCCCGGTCGTCCGGGTGTTGATATCTATCGCTTGATGAAGTTCCAGCGTTCCAATCAGAACACCTGTATCAACCAGCGTCCGCTTGTGACGATCGGCGATGAGGTGAAGAAGGGCGAAATCATCGCTGACGGTCCATCGACTGAGATGGGTGAGTTGGCACTCGGTAAAAACGTGCTCGTCGCGTTTATGCCCTGGAACGGCTACAACTTTGAGGACTCCATTTTGATGTCCGAGCGCATCGTGAAAGACGATGTGTTCACGTCCATCCACCTTGAAGAGTTCGAGGTGATGGCGCGCGACACCAAGTTGGGCCCGGAAGAGATCACCCGTGATATTCCCAACGTTTCTGAGGAAGCGCTGAAAAACCTTGATGAGGCCGGCATGGTCTATATCGGGGCGGAAGTTGAAGCTGGCGATATCTTGGTCGGTAAGATCACCCCGAAGGGCGAAAGCCCGATGACGCCGGAAGAGAAGCTTCTGCGTGCCATCTTCGGTGAGAAAGCATCTGATGTGCGCGATACCTCGCTGCGCGTGCCTCCCGGTGTGAAGGGAACCATTGTTGAGGTTCGCGTCTTCAATCGCCATGGCATCGACAAAGATGAGCGCGCGATTGCTATTGAGCGTGAGGAAATCGAACGCCTCGGCAAAGACCGCGATGATGAGCAAGCAATCTTGGATCGCAACGTATACGGTCGTTTGGCCGACATGCTGTCGGGCAAAAAAGGTATTGCCGGGCCTAAGGGCTACAAAAAGGGTGATGCGATCACCATCGATGTGCTCAACGAGTATCCGCGTTCACAGTGGTGGACGTTTGCGCTCGACGACGACACGCTTATGGGTGAAATCGAAGCGCTGCGTGCACAGTACGATGAATCCAAGAACCAGCTTGAACAGCGGTTCATGGACAAAGTTGAGAAGCTGCAACGAGGCGACGAGCTTCCCCCTGGCGTGATGAAGATGGTCAAAGTCTTCGTCGCAGTGAAGCGTAAGATTCAGCCAGGCGATAAGATGGCTGGTCGTCACGGCAACAAAGGTGTGGTTTCGAAAATCGTGCCGCAGGAAGACATGCCGTTCCTTGAAGATGGGACGCCTGTCGATGTGGTGCTGAACCCACTTGGTGTGCCGTCGCGTATGAACGTGGGGCAAATCCTTGAAACCCACATGGGTTGGGCTTGCTCGGGCCTTGGGAAGTCGATCCAGAAAGCGGTTGATTCCTATCGCAAGGAAGCTGACGTAGCGCAGCTTCAGGAGCGGATCACTACGATTTATGGTGACGCCGTTGAGGTGGACAAACTGTCGGAAGGCGAGATCGTTGGTCTTGGCAAGCAGCTGTCGAAAGGGGTGCCGATCGGTACTCCGGTCTTTGATGGTGCCCGTGAACCTGATGTGGCCGAGATGTTGGAAAAAGCAGGTCTTGATCGTTCAGGCCAAGTCACGCTGTTTGATGGCCGCACTGGTGATCAGTTCGATCGCAAAGTGACGGTTGGGTACAAGTATGTACTCAAGCTGCACCACTTGGTGGATGACAAGATCCACGCGCGTTCGATTGGACCATACTCACTTGTCACGCAGCAGCCGCTGGGTGGTAAGGCGCAGTTTGGTGGCCAGCGCTTTGGTGAGATGGAGGTCTGGGCTTTGGAAGCTTACGGCGCGGCCTATACCCTCCAAGAGATGCTTACTGTGAAGTCCGATGACGTGGCCGGTCGTACCAAGGTGTATGAGGCGATCGTGCGTGGCGAGGATGCGTTTGAAGCTGGTATTCCAGAAAGCTTCAATGTGCTCGTCAAAGAGATGCGTTCACTCGGCCTCAATGTTGAGTTGGCCCAGAGTGAGGAAGACGAGGATGATGAGGACATCATCGACGTTGAAATTCCAACACAGGACGCTGCTGAGTAACACAGATACCAAGGGGCAGGGCGCTTTGCCTTGTCCCTTGGAGCGCGTGAAGAAACAAATATCAGGGTGTTCCAGGCTGCCAGTGGCGCAAGGCAGATGCAGCACCCAGGGTTTAGACCCTTAGGAGACACGCTTTGAACCAGGAAATCCAAAACGTCTTTGGCCGTGACTTGCAGTCCACGATGCCAAGTTTTGACCAGATCCGCATTTCATTGGCGAGCCCGGAGAAGATTCTCTCCTGGTCGTATGGCGAGATCAAAAAGCCTGAAACCATCAACTACCGTACGTTCAAGCCTGAGCGGGACGGTCTTTTCTGTGCGCGTATTTTTGGCCCGATCAAGGACTATGAGTGCTTGTGCGGTAAATATAAGCGCATGAAATACAAAGGTATTATCTGCGAGAAGTGCGGTGTTGAGGTCACCCTGACCAAAGTGCGCCGCGAGCGTATGGGCCATATCGAGCTGGCCGCGCCGGTTGCGCATATTTGGTTCCTGAAGTCGCTGCCATCGCGTATCGCGACGCTGCTGGACATGGCGCTCAAAGACGTGGAGCGCGTGCTCTACTTTGAGAACTATGTTGTCACCGAGCAGGGCCTGACGCCGCTCGCGCCTTACCAACTGATGTCGGAAGAAGAGTATCTTCAGGCGCAGGATGAATATGGCGCTGACAGCTTCACCGCGATGATCGGTGCTGAGGCAATTCGTAAGTTGCTCGGCGATCTGGATCTGCCTGTGCTGCGCGATCAGCTGAAGCAGGAAATGGCTGAAGCAACCGGTGAACTGAAGCCGAAAAAACTGGCTAAGCGTATCAAGCTGATCGACGCGTTCCTCAACTCTGGCAACAAGCCTGAGTGGATGATTATGACCGTTGTGCCGGTCATTCCCCCTGATTTGCGTCCCTTGGTGCCGCTGGATGGTGGTCGCTTTGCGACGTCGGATCTCAACGATCTTTATCGCCGCGTGATCAATCGCAACAACCGTTTGAAGCGACTGATTGAGCTGCGAGCGCCTGACATCATCATCCGTAACGAGAAGCGTATGCTTCAAGAGGCGGTGGATGCGCTGTTCGACAATGGTCGTCGTGGCCGAGTGATCACCGGCGCCAACAAGCGTCCGTTGAAGTCACTTGCTGATATGCTCAAAGGTAAGCAGGGCCGGTTCCGTCAGAACCTGCTTGGTAAGCGAGTCGACTATTCCGGTCGCTCTGTGATCGTGACCGGTCCAGAGCTGAAGCTGCACCAGTGTGGCTTGCCGAAGAAGATGGCGCTTGAGCTGTTCAAGCCGTTTATCTATTCGCGCCTTGACGCTAAGGGCTACTCCAACACCGTCAAGCAAGCCAAAAAGCTGGTGGAGAAAGAGCGTCCGGAGGTTTGGGACATCCTCGATGAGGTGATCCGTGAGCACCCGGTTATGCTCAACCGTGCGCCGACGCTTCACCGTTTGGGCATCCAGGCGTTTGAGCCGGTGCTCATCGAAGGCAAGGCCATTCAGCTTCACCCGCTGGTATGTACTGCATTTAACGCCGACTTTGACGGCGACCAAATGGCTGTCCACGTTCCGCTGTCGCTTGAAGCGCAGTTGGAAGCGCGCGTCTTGATGATGTCAACGAACAACATTCTGCATCCGGCAAATGGTCAACCGATCATCGTGCCGTCGCAGGATATGGTTCTTGGCCTGTATTACCTGACCATCGAAGCGGACAATGAGCCCGGCGAGGGCATGGTGTTCGGGTCGACAGGCGAGGTGCAAGCCGCGCTTGATGCCAGTGTCATCACGCTGCACACCAAGATCAAAGGTCGCTACAAAACCGTAGATGCCGATGGCAATGCCGTCTCGGAAATTCATGACACGACCGCTGGTCGCTATCTCTTGGCCGATCTGTTACCGAAGAATGCCAAGGTGCCGTTTGACGCCGCCAATCGCCTGATGACCAAAAAGGAAATCAGTCGGATGATCGACGCGGTCTACCGCGCATGCGGTCAGAAAGAGACCGTGATCTTCGCCGACCAAGTGATGGGCTTTGGTTTCCGTCAAGCCTGTAAGGCTGGCATCTCGTTCGGTAAGGACGACATGGTCATCCCCGACACCAAGAAGGGCCTCGTTGATGAGACCCGGACGATGGTTGAGGAGTTCGAGCAGCAGTACAATGACGGCCTGATCACCCAAGGTGAGAAGTACAACAAGGTTGTTGATGCTTGGGCCAAGTGCACCGACAAGATCGCCGACGAAATGATGGCGCGGATTTCCTCTGTCGAAATCGATGAGGAAACAAATCGCCAGAAGCCGATCAACTCGGTTTACATGATGGCGCACTCCGGTGCCCGTGGTTCGCCGGCTCAGATGAAACAGCTTGCTGGTATGCGTGGCTTGATGGCTAAGCCGGATGGCTCGATCATTGAGACGCCGATCACGTCGAACTTTAAAGAAGGCCTGACTGTGATGGAGTACTTCAACTCCACCCACGGTGCGCGTAAGGGCCTCGCTGATACGGCGCTGAAAACGGCCAACTCCGGGTATCTGACCCGCCGTTTGGTCGATGTGGCGCAGGATTCGATCATTAGCCAGGTGGATTGCGGCACCGATAAAGGTATCCGCGTCCAGGCCATCGTCGATGCTGGTCAGGTTGTGGCTTCACTCGGGCAGCGTGTGCTTGGTCGTACGGCTGCCGATGATGTGATCCACCCTGAAACGCTTGAAGTGGTGGTTCCTAAAGGCACTCTAATCGACGAGAAGGCGGTGATTGCCATTGAAGAAAGCGGCGTTCAGGGCGTGAAAATTCGCTCTGTGCTCACCTGCGAAACGCGTCACGGCGTTTGCGGCACTTGTTACGGTCGCGACCTTGCTCGGGGCACGCCTGTGAACATGGGTGAGGCTGTGGGTGTTATCGCTGCACAGTCCATTGGTGAGCCAGGCACGCAGCTTACGATGCGTACGTTCCACATTGGTGGTACGGCCCAGGTTGTCGATAGCTCGTTCATTGAGTCGAACAATGAGGGCACGATCAGCCTTCGCAACCGCTCTGTGTCCCGCAACACCGAGGGTCATCTGATTGCGACCGGTCGGAACATGTTCATTGTCGTCACTGATGATCAGGGCAATGAAGCGGCGGTGCATCGTGTGACCTATGGCTCGCGCTTGCTGATTGAAGAAGGTGATACGGTTCGCCGCGGTCAGCGCATGGCGGAATGGGATCCTTATACTCGTCCGATCTTGGCTGATGTGGATGGTGAGGTTGAGTTCGAAGACTTGGTCGATGGCGTGTCCATGTCCGAGCAGGTTGACGAAGTTACCGGTATCGCCAAACGTCTGATTATTGATTGGCGTTCCACGCCGCGCGGGGCTGATCTGCGTCCTGCTATGGTGATCAAGGACAAGAAGGGCGAGATTCTCAAAACCGCGCGCGGTGGCGATGCTCGTGCTCTCTTGCCTGCCGATGCTGTTCTTTCCGTGTCGCCAGGAGATAAGGTGAAGGCCGGTGACGTGCTTGCACGTATCGCGCTCGAAAGTGCCAAGACCCGTGACATCACCGGTGGTCTGCCGCGCGTTGCAGAACTCTTTGAAGCGCGTCGTCCAAAAGATGCAGCCATCATGGCTGACATTGATGGTGTGGTTCGCTTTGGCCGTGACTACAAGAACAAGCGTCGGATTTCGATCCAGCCGCACGAAGAGGGTATGGAGCCAGCTGAATATCTGATCCCGAAATCCAAGCACATGCAGCTTCAGGATGGGGATGAGGTTCAGAAAGGCGACTTCCTTATCGATGGCCTGCCAGCGCCGCACGATATTCTTGCGGTCAAGGGCGTGGAAGAGTTGGCGGCCTATCTCGTCAACGAAATTCAAGAGGTCTATCGCCTGCAAGGTGTGCTTATCAACGATAAGCATATTGAGGTGATCGTGCGTCAGATGTTGCAGAAGGTGGACATCACCGATCCGGGCGACAGTGAGTTCCTGGCCGGTGAACAGGTTGATCGCATTGAGCTTGAAGAGCTCAATGAGCAACTGACCGCCGATGGCAAGAAGCCTGCGTCGGGCACGCCGGTGCTGCTTGGTATCACCAAGGCATCGCTGCAAACCCGTTCGTTCTTCTCCGCGGCATCGTTCCAGGAGACCACACGTGTCCTCACCGAGGCTGCGGTCAACGGTAAAGTCGACACGCTCGAAGGCTTGAAAGAGAACATCATTGTGGGTCGTTTGATCCCAGCCGGTACTGGCCGGATGATGAACAAGATCAAGCAGGTTGCAGCCAAGCGCGATGATCTCATTCTTGATGCGCGTGAAGCCGAACCGGTTGTCGATGTGGAAGCGGTCTTGGAAGACCTTTCCGAGCAGACACCCGCAGCCGAGTAACCTGGTTCGAAAACGAAAATCAGAGCCGCTGGAATCAGGTTTGGTTTCAGCGGCTTTTTTATGTCAGCGATACCTTGTGCCTGTGCGAACGAAAGTTGCGCCAAGTGCCTGTTTCGCGAAGTGTTTGTAGGTGTGAAAGCTAGAGCTGAGCCCTTGTGGCCCTTGAGATTGACGAACTTTGCCTTAACCGGCCAAATTTCTGGTTAGGGGCTTGACCATACGCCTAACCCATCGTATCCACCGCTCACTTTTGCGGCAGGCCGTGGTTCGCAAAGCCTTTTAGCTTGTGTCAATTCGCAAGCTGGCTTGGTTCCAAACGCTGCTTTGACTGGCTGCAAATTTAAGCATGTCACGACTGAGATACCCGCACTTCGGTGCTTTCTTGGTCCTCTGATTGCAAAGCGCCCGGGGAATGCCCCGAATGGCGCTTTGTTTGTTGTCGTTAAGGTATGCGTCTTGAGGCTTTGGCTTAGACGCAATTGATGAGGCGAAAAGCGATCGGCTGACGAGGCCGAAGCGTTCGACCAAAAAGGAAGAGGCTTAGATGCCAACTATTAATCAGCTGATCCGCAAGCCACGTCAGGCTCCGGTCAAGCGTAACAAAGTTCCGGCACTGGAGCAGAACCCGCAAAAGCGCGGCGTTTGCACCCGTGTCTATACCACGACCCCAAAGAAGCCGAACTCGGCCCTTCGTAAGGTTGCCAAGGTGCGCCTGGTAAACGGCTTTGAGGTCATCGGCTACATCCCAGGCGTTGGCCATAACCTGCAGGAGCACTCTGTTGTGATGCTTCGCGGTGGTCGCGTGAAAGATTTGCCGGGTGTGCGTTATCACATTCTGCGCGGTGTTCTGGATACCCAGGGCGTTAAAGACCGTAAGCAGCGTCGTTCGAAATACGGCGCTAAGCGTCCTAAGTAAGGGTAAGAAGCGATGTCACGTCGTCACGCAGCCGAGAAGCGCGTCGTCAACCCCGATCCCAAGTTCGGTGATCTGGTTGTCTCAAAATTCATGAATGCCATCATGATCGATGGCAAAAAGTCTGCCGCTGAGCGCATTGTGTATGGTGCTTTTGACACCATTGAAACGCGGACTGGACAGAACCCGCTGGAAGTTTTCCATCAGGCGTTGGGCAACGTTTCCCCGTCGGTTGAGGTTCGCTCACGCCGTGTCGGTGGTGCGACCTATCAGGTGCCTGTTGAAGTGCGAACCGAGCGTCGCCAGGCCTTGGCGATCCGTTGGTTGATCTCGGCAGCTCGCGGTCGCAACGAAAACACCATGGTGGATCGTTTGTCGGGCGAGATGCTGGACGCGTCGAGCAACCGTGGCACTGCCGTTAAGAAGCGCGAAGATACGCACCGGATGGCCGACGCCAACCGCGCCTTCTCGCACTATCGCTGGTAATTTAGGACCTTTTGGTCCGCTAAGGAGCATCCCCCCATGGCACGCGAATACGTCATCGAGGACTATCGTAACTTCGGCATCATGGCCCACATTGACGCTGGTAAGACGACCACGACCGAACGCATCCTGTACTATACGGGTAAGTCGCACAAAATCGGTGAAGTACACGACGGCGCTGCGACCATGGATTGGATGGAGCAGGAGCAGGAGCGTGGCATTACGATTACGTCTGCTGCGACCACCACTTTCTGGGAAGGCCGTGACGGCAAGAAGCGTCGCTTCAACATCATCGACACGCCAGGTCACGTGGACTTCACCATTGAAGTGGAGCGTTCACTTCGCGTGCTTGATGGCGCGATCGCGCTGCTTGACGCCAACGCTGGCGTAGAGCCGCAGACTGAGACAGTGTGGCGCCAGGCTGACAAGTACCATGTGCCGCGTATGATCTTCGTCAACAAGATGGATAAGCTTGGCGCTGACTTTTACAACTCAGTTGAGATGATCAAAGAGCGTCTTGGTGGCAAGCCCATCGTGATGCAGTTGCCGATCGGGGCTGAGAATGATTTCGCCGGTGTTGTTGATCTCATTGAGATGAATGCCTTGGTCTGGAAATCTGAAAATCTTGGTGCCGAGTGGGATGTTGTTGAGATCCCTGCGGACCTGAAAGACAAGGCTGAAGAGTTCCGTGAGCAGCTGATTGAGACCGTCGCCGAAATGGATGACGATGTCATGGAAGCGTATCTCGAAGGCGAAATGCCAGACAACGACACCATTCGTCGCTTGATCCGTAAGGGCACATGTAACGTTGAGTTCTTCCCAGTCTTCTGTGGATCTGCCTTTAAGAACAAAGGCGTGCAGCCGCTGCTCGACGCTGTGGTCGATTTCCTCCCATCGCCGGTGGATATCCCTGCCATTAAGGGCATCGATGTAAAAACTGATGGTGAAATCGAGCGCAAAGCTTCCGATGATGAACCACTTTCGATCCTCGCGTTCAAAATTATGAACGATCCGTTCGTTGGTTCGCTCACATTCTGCCGTCTTTATTCCGGCGTGCTTGAGCAGGGCTCTACCTTGCTTAACTCGGTGAAAGACAAGCGTGAGCGCGTAGGCCGTATGATGGCTATGCACTCCAACAGCCGTGAAGACATCAAGGTAGCCTACGCTGGTGACATTGTCGCGATTGCTGGTCTGAAGGAAACAACAACAGGCGATACGCTCTGCGAGCCGCTGAAGCCTGTAATCCTTGAACGTATGGAATTCCCTGAGCCGGTCATCGAGATCGCTATTGAGCCGAAGACTAAGGGCGACCAGGAGAAGATGTCCATCGCGCTGAACCGTCTCGCAGCTGAGGACCCTTCATTCCGCGTGAAAGTTGACCATGAATCTGGTCAGACAATCATCGCTGGAATGGGCGAGCTTCACCTCGACATTCTGGTTGATCGCATGAAGCGTGAGTTCAAGGTGGAGGCCAACATCGGTCAGCCGCAAGTGGCTTACCGCGAGACCATCACGAAGACGGCCGATGTTGATTACACCCACAAGAAACAGTCCGGTGGTTCAGGTCAGTTTGCGCGCGTGAAGATCACTATTGAACCTGGCGAGCCGAACTCTGGTTACGTGTTCACTGACACAGTTGTCGGCGGTAATGTGCCGAAGGAATACATTCCTGGTGTCGATAAGGGCATTGGGTCGGTTATGTCATCGGGTCCGATTGCTGGCTTCCCGATGCTCGACATCACAGCAACACTGACCGACGGCGCCTACCATGATGTGGACTCCTCGGTGCTTGCCTTTGAGATCGCTGGGCGTGCTGCGTTCCGTGAAGCCGTTCAAAAAGCCGGTCCAAAACTGCTTGAACCGGTGATGAAGGTCGAAGTTGTAACCCCGGATGAGTATGCCGGTTCGGTTATGGGTGACCTTAACTCACGTCGCGGCCAGATCCAGGGCACCGAAACGCGTGGTGTGGCCACCGTTATCAACGCCTTCGTGCCGCTGGCTAATATGTTTGGCTATGTGTCCGCGCTGCGGTCTTCAACGCAGGGCCGTGCGCAATACACCATGCAGTTCGATCACTATGAGCAGGTTCCGCAAGCCATCGCGGAAGAAGTTAAGTCGAAGTACGCCTGATCCAGGCAACGCGACACTCAAGATTAACACGACGTCAGTCGAGATTACGGAGAGCCGAAAATGGCGAAAGAGAAGTTTGAGCGTAACAAGCCGCATGTGAATGTTGGCACGATTGGTCACGTTGACCATGGTAAGACGACGTTGACGGCGGCGATCACGAAGTATTTTGGTGACTTCAAAGCCTATGATGAGATTGACGGTGCACCTGAAGAGCGTGCCCGCGGTATCACCATCTCAACGGCGCACGTTGAGTATGAAACACCCAACCGTCACTACGCACACGTCGACTGCCCAGGCCACGCTGACTATGTGAAGAACATGATCACCGGTGCGGCGCAGATGGATGGCGCGATCCTGGTGTGTTCAGCTGCTGATGGCCCGATGCCACAGACCCGCGAGCACATTCTGCTTGCCCGCCAGGTTGGTGTGCCAGCGCTGGTGGTGTTCATGAACAAGGTTGACCAGGTCGACGATGAAGAGCTGCTTGAGCTTGTCGAAATGGAAATCCGTGAGCTGCTGTCGTCTTACGAGTTCCCAGGCGATGATATCCCCATCGTGGCCGGTTCGGCTCTGGCCGCTCTGGAAGGCAAGACACCTGAAATCGGTGAGACCAAAATCCGTGAGCTGATGGAGCATGTGGACAGCTACATTCCACAGCCTGAGCGTCCGGTGGACCAGCCGTTCCTGATGCCGATCGAAGACGTGTTCTCGATCTCTGGTCGCGGTACGGTTGTGACCGGCCGTGTGGAACGCGGTGTTGTGAATGTTGGCGAAGAGATTGAAATCGTCGGCATCCGTGACACGCAGAAAACCACCTGCACGGGCGTTGAGATGTTCCGCAAGCTGCTTGATCGCGGTGAAGCGGGCGACAACATTGGCGCGCTGCTGCGTGGTGTTGGCCGTGAAGATGTTGAGCGTGGCCAGATCCTCTGCAAGCCAGGCTCGGTGACGCCGCACACGAAGTTTGTGGCTGAAGCCTACATCCTGACGAAGGAAGAGGGTGGCCGTCACACGCCGTTCTTCACCAACTACCGCCCACAGTTCTACTTCCGCACGACCGATGTGACCGGCATCGTGACGCTGAAAGAGGGCGTGGAAATGGTGATGCCGGGCGATAATGTTGAGATCAATGTTGATCTGATCGTGCCGATCGCGATGGAAGAGAAGCTGCGCTTTGCCATCCGCGAAGGCGGCCGTACCGTCGGCGCCGGCGTCGTCTCCAAAATCGTCGAGTAGACAGACTAACAGCGCGCAGCTGCCTTTGGATTGGCTGCGCGCTTTTTCGTTCCCTCGTGAAACCCCAAACGTCGGGTCTCACACATTAGATAGGCAGAAGGTTCGGCCATGAACGGACAGAACATTCGAATTCGATTGAAAGCGTTCGACCATCGTGTCCTCGACACGTCGACCGTTGAGATCGTTTCGACCGCAAAGCGGACAGGCGCGCAGGTGCGTGGCCCTATCCCGCTTCCAACGCGGATTGAAAAATTCACGGTCAACCGCTCGCCGCACATCGACAAGAAGAGTCGCGAGCAGTTTGAAATCCGTACCCATAAGCGGCTTTTGGACATCATCGACCCAACCCCACAGACAGTGGACGCGCTGATGAAGCTCGACTTGTCTGCTGGTGTGGATGTGGAAATCAAGCTGGGCGGCTAAGCCACCCGGTTTTTAAGAAACAAGCGTTTGAAACGCGATTAGAAGGACGGGACCCATGCGGTCAGGACTTATCGCACAGAAGGTGGGCATGACCCGCATCTTCGCCAAAGACGGGCGTCATATCCCCGTGACGGTTTTGAAGATCGACAATTGCCAGGTGGTTGGCCACCGCACCGTGGAAAAGAATGGCTACACAGCCATGCAGCTCGGCTGCGGCCTTGCTAAGGTTAAGAACACGACCAAAGCTGAACGCGGTGCGTTCGCCAAGGTGAATGTTGAGCCGAAGCGTAAGGTTGTTGAGTTTCGGGTATCGGAAGACAACTTGGTTGATGTCGGTGCTGAGTTCACCGCCGATCATTTTGTTCCGGGCCAGTATGTCGACGTATCCGGTACGTCCATCGGTAAAGGCTTCGCCGGTGCTATGAAACGCCACAATTTCGGTGGTCTTCGCGCTTCACATGGTGTGTCGATTTCGCACCGCGCGCACGGTTCAACCGGTCAGTGCCAGGATCCTGGCAAAGTCTTCAAAGGTAAGAAGATGGCTGGTCAGATGGGCAATGAGCGTGTGACTACGCAGAACCTCAAAGTCGTCAAGACGGACGTTGAACGCGGCCTGATCATGGTTGAAGGCTCTGTCCCTGGTTCTAAGGGCGGCTGGATCATGGTTCGTGACGCTGTGAAGAAGTCTTTGCCTGGTGATGTTCCAACACCTGGCGCGTTTCGCGCTCCAGCTGGTGCAGCCAATGAGACAGCTCAAGTTGAGGAGGCCGTCTAATGGATATCAAGGTCACCAAGCTTGATGGTAAGGCTGCCGGTAAGGTTGCTGTGTCGGAGGAAGTTTTCGGTCTTGAGCCGCGAGCTGATCTCCTGCAGCGGATGGTGCGCTATCAGCTCGCTAAGCGTCAGACTGGCAATCACAAAACCAAGCAGCGTGGAGAGATTGCGCGTACAGGTGCTAAATTCGGCAAGCAAAAAGGCGGCGGGCGTGCCCGTCACGGTTCGCGCCGGGTTGGGTCATTTGTTGGCGGTGGCAAGGCCCACGGTCCACGCGTGCGTTCGCATGCTCATGATTTGCCGAAACGCGTTCGTGCCTTGGCTCTTCGCCACGCGCTTTCTTCAAAAGTGAAGGCTGAGAACTTGATTGTGGTTGAAAGCTTCGCAGATGTTGAAGCCAAGACAAAGGTTGTTGCTGGAGTTCTCGGTGAACGCGGCCTGACCAACGCTCTGTTCATCGATGGTGCATCGGTGAACGATAATTTCGCCAAGGCAGCCCGGAACCTTCCAAATGTAGATGTGCTGCCGGTGCAGGGCATCAATGTTTACGACATTTTGCGTCGCAACACGCTGGTCCTGTCCAAGGATGCTGTCGATGCGCTGGAGGCGCGCTTCAAATGAGCTCGAACCCAACCCATTACGACGTGATCGTCTCGCCGGTGATCACTGAGAAATCGACGATGGCATCTGAAAATGGCCAGGTGATGTTCAACGTTTCACCGACCGCCACCAAGCCGCAGATCAAGAAAGCTGTCGAAGCTTTGTTCTCGGTGAAGGTTAAGGCTGTGAACACACTTGTCCGCAAGGGCAAAGAAAAGCGCTTTCGCGGCATGATTGGTCACCAGTCGGACGTCAAGAAAGCGATCGTGACTCTTGAAGATGGCCAGTCCATCGACGTGACGACCGGTCTTTAAGGCGAAGTGAGGATTTAGAACAATGGCATTGAAGACATTCAATCCAACATCGCCGGGACGCCGCCAGTTGGTTGCAGTTGACCGCTCTGCTTTGCATAAGGGCAAGCCGGTCAAGCAGCTTACCGAAGGCTTGACGTCGAAAGGTGGTCGTAACAACACCGGTCGTATCACCGTGCGTCGTCGTGGCGGTGGTGTGAAGCGCACCTACCGCATCATCGATTTCAAGCGTCGGGAAAAGCTTGGCGTTGTTGGCACAGTGGAGCGTCTTGAGTACGATCCGAACCGGACTGCATTTATAGCGTTGGTGACCTATGAGGATGGTGACCAGGCCTACATTTTGGCGCCGCAACGCTTGTCCGAAGGCGACAAGGTGATCTCTGATGAGAAAACCGACGTAAAGCCAGGCAACGCTATGCCGCTTGCGTCCATGCCTGTTGGCACGATCATCCACAATGTGGAACTCAAGATCGGTAAGGGCGGTCAGATCGCTCGCTCCGCTGGTGCGTATGCGCAACTTGTTGGTCGCGACGGCGCGTATGCGATTGTTCGTTTGCAGTCTGGAGAGCAGCGTCTCATCCACGGTCGTTGTTTTGCATCGGTTGGGGCCGTGTCGAACCCCGACCACATGAACACCAACCTTGGTAAGGCTGGTCGTGCACGTTGGCTTGGCCGTCGTCCATCGGTTCGCGGTGTTGTTATGAACCCGGTTGATCACCCGCATGGTGGTGGTGAAGGTCGTACGTCTGGTGGCCGTCACCCGGTGACGCCATGGGGCAAGCCGACTAAGGGCAAGCGGACTCGCTCGAACAAGGCGACCGATAAATTCATCATTCGCTCGCGCCATCAGCGCAAGAAGAAATAACGGAGCTCCCATGTCACGTTCGGTATGGAAAGGCCCGTTTATCGACGGGTACATTTTAAAGAAGGCTGATAAGGCGCGTGAAAGCGGTCGGAACGATGTGATCAAGATTTGGTCGCGCCGCTCGACAATCCTTCCGCAGTTCGTCGGTCTGACTTTCGGTGTCTACAACGGCCAGAAGCACATTCCGGTTTCGATCTCGGAAGACATGATCGGCCACAAATTCGGTGAGTTTGCGCCAACGCGCACCTATTACGGTCATGCCGCCGATAAGAAGGCAAAGAGGAAGTAAGATGGGCAAGGCATCGCGTGAACGCTCGCTTGCTGACAATGAAGCTCAGGCGGTTGTCCGTCGGCTTCGTATCAGCCCGCAGAAGTTGAATTTGGTCGCTGCAATGATCCGCGGCAAGAAGGTTGATAAGGCGTTGGCCGATCTGACCTTCTCGCGCAAGCGCATCGCAGTTGACGTAAAGAAAGCACTGGAATCGGCAATTGCTAACGCCGAAAACAACCACGATTTGGATGTCGACAACTTGGTTGTCGCGCAGGCTTTCGTCGGTAAGGCGTTGGTAATGAAGCGTTGGCAACCGCGTGCGCGCGGTCGTGTTGGTCGGATTCAGAAGCCATTTTCGAACTTGACCATCGTGGTTCGTGAAGTTGAGGAGGCCGCTTAATGGGTCAGAAAGTCATCCCAACAGGCTTGCGCCTGGGCATCAACAAAACGTGGAACTCACGTTGGTTCGCTGACAATGATTACGCCAAGCTCCTTCATGAAGATCTCACGATCCGTGAGTTCATCACAAAGAAGCTTCCGACTTTCGTGAAAAGCGATGGCGGTCGTGCCAAGGGCGGCGCTGATCCAGCGATCTCAAAAATTGTGATTGAGCGTCCGCTTAAGAAGTGCCGGATTTCGATCCACACGGCGCGTCCAGGCTTCATCATTGGCCCCAAGGGGGATAATATTGAGAAGCTGCGCCGTGCCATCTCTAAGATGACGGACAGCGAAGTGCATCTCAACATCGTTGAAGTGCGCAAGCCTGACACAGACGCAACGCTGGTCGCTCAGTCCATTGCCTCGCAACTTGAGCGTCGTGTTGCCTTCCGTCGTGCCATGAAGCGCGCGGTGCAAAACGCGATGAAAGCTGGTGCCCTGGGCATCCGTATCAACTCTGGCGGTCGTTTGGGCGGTGCTGAGATTGCCCGTGTGGAATGGTACCGCGAAGGTCAAGTTCCGCTGCACACACTGCGCGCAGATGTTGACTACGGCACTGCAGAAGCAAAGACCGCCTACGGTATCATTGGTATCAAGGTTTGGATCTACAAAGGCGAGATCATGGAACATGATCCGCTCGCCTCTGAGCGCCGCGCACTGGAAGCCTCCGGTGGTGGTGGCGGCGGACGTCGCCGCGATTAAACACACGCATTGATTTGGCGTGCCCGCCGTTTGGACGGCGGTCTCGCCGTTGTGAACTGACTTTTTAAGACGTGCCTTGCGTCCGTGATTGCAGCGGAGACCGGGCATAAAAAACAGGAACGAAGACGATGCTTCAGCCGAAACGCACCAAGTTTCGCAAACAGCATAAGGGCCGCATCAAAGGCGTGGCAAAGGGTGGCACGACGCTGACCTTTGGTGCCTTTGGCCTGAAAGCTCAAGAGCCTGAGCGTGTGACAGCGCGCCAGATTGAGGCGGCTCGCCGTGCCATGACACGCCACATGAAGCGTGCCGGCCGAGTGTGGATCCGCATCTTCCCAGATGTGCCGGTGACAAAGAAACCGACCGAAGTGCGTATGGGTAAAGGTAAGGGCTCGGTGGAATATTGGGCAGCCAAAGTGAAACCTGGTCGCATCATGTTCGAGATCGATGGTGTTTCGGAAGATGTAGCCCGCGAGGCGCTTCGCCTTGCGGCAATGAAGCTTCCGGTGAAGACGCGCTTCGTTCAGCGCATTGGCGAATAGCGGCAGGAGACCAGAGAGATGAAAGCGCAAGACGCAGCCCTCATGACCCCTGACCAGCTTGTGGACGAGTTGGTGAAGCTGAAGAAAGAGCAGTTCAATCTGCGCTTTCAGCGCGCCACGGGTCAGTTGGAGAACACCGCGCGTTTCCGGCAGGTTCGCCGATCCATCGCGCGCATTAACACTGTGCTGAACGCCAAACGGCGCGAAGCGGCGAACGCCTAGCGTTCGTCACGAGGAGATAGACCATGCCAAAACGCGTTCTGCAGGGCACCGTGGTGAGCGATAAAACCGACAAGACCGTTACCGTGCTTGTCGAGCGACGCTTCACGCACCCCCTTCTGAAGAAGACTGTGCGTCGTACAAAGAAGTACCATGCGCATGATGCTGATAATTCCTTCAAGACTGGCGACATTGTTCTGATCGAAGAATGCCGTCCACTCTCGAAGTCGAAAAATTTCATGGTTCTGGCCGATGAATCGCGCGCGCTGATGGCGTCGCACGGTTGATCGTTTCAGTTGATTTATAAGAGAGGCATACGGCCATGATTCAGATGCAAACAAACCTCGACGTCGCCGATAATTCCGGCGCGCGCCGTGTTATGTGCATCAAGGTCCTGGGCGGCTCCAAGCGCAAGTACGCTGGCGTGGGCGACATTATTGTTGTCTCCGTGAAGGAAGCCATCCCCCGGGGTCGGGTGAAAAAGGGTGATGTGATGAAGGCGGTCGTTGTGCGCACCGCTAAAGACATCCGCCGCCCAGACGGTTCTGTGATCCGGTTTGATCGCAATGCTGCTGTTCTGGTGAACAACAACAAAGAGCCTGTTGGCACGCGTATCTTTGGCCCAGTGCCGCGCGAACTGCGCGCCAAGAGCCACATGAAGATCATCTCGCTTGCACCGGAGGTGCTGTAGTTATGGCTGCGAAGATCAAAAAAGGTGACACCGTTGTAGTGCTCGCCGGTCGTGACAAGGGTCGATCGGGCCAGGTCATGCAGGTGATGCCGGCTGAAAATCGTGCGCTCGTTCAAGGCGTTAACATGGTGAAGCGTCACCAGCGTCAGACGGCGAACAGCGAAGGCGGCATCATTTCCAAAGAAGCGCCGATCCAGATTTCGAACATTGCCTTGCGCGATCCGAAAGATGGGAAACCGACGCGCGTGCGTTTCCAGATTCAAGACGATGGCACCAAGGTGCGCGTCGCCAGCCGCTCGGGAGAAGCGATCGATGGCTGATTATACACCACGCATGAAGTCGCTCTATGAGAGCGAGATCAAGGGTAAGCTGAAGGAAGAGTTTTCCTATGCAAACCCGATGCAGATCCCAGCGCTTGACAAAATCGTCCTAAACATGGGCGTTGGTGAAGCTGTGGGTGACTCCAAGAAGGTGAAAACCGCGGCTGAAGATTTGACAGCTATTGCCGGTCAGAAAGCAGTGATCACGCATGCCCGTAAGTCGATCGCCGGCTTTAAGGTGCGCGAGCAGATGCCGCTTGGCGTTAAAGTCACTCTTCGTAAGACGCGCATGTATGAGTTTCTCGACCGGTTGGTGACAATCGCACTGCCACGTGTTCGTGACTTTCGCGGGCTGAACCCGAAAAGCTTTGATGGCAATGGCAACTACGCCATGGGGATCAAAGAGCACATCGTCTTCCCTGAGATTGACTATGACAAAGTCGACCAGGTGTGGGGTTTTGATGTGATCGTGTGCACCACGGCGGACAATGATGATGAAGCGCGGGCTCTGCTCAAGCACTTCAACTTCCCGTTCCGCACGAACTGACGCGTTTTTCAAAGGATAGAGATAGATGGCTAAGAAAAGCGCCGTTGAAAAGAACAACCGCCGCCGCAAGCTGGTCGATCATTACGCCCAGAAGCGCGCTGAGCTAAATGCAATCGTGCATGACAAGAGTGCAAGCCCTGAGGAACGTTTCAACGCGACGATGAAGTTGGCTGAGTTGCCGCGTAACTCGTCTAAAACGCGCGTGCGCAACCGTTGCAACGTAACAGGTCGTCCACGTGCCTATTATCGTAAGCTAGGTATGTCGCGTATTGCGTTGCGTGAGTTGGGTTTGGCCGGCGATGTGCCCGGCCTAGTGAAATCAAGCTGGTAGGAGGATCTTCACGATGGCGATGACAGATCCGATTGGTGATATGTTGACGCGCATTCGCAATGCGCAGATGCGGAACAAAACAAGCGTGGTTGCTCCTGCTTCCAAGCTTCGTGAACGTGTGCTTCAGGTGTTGGCCGATGAAGGCTACATTCGTGGTTTTGCGCGCACGGAGATGGACGATGGCAAGTCGGAAATCAGCATTGAGCTGAAGTATTTCGATGGTGCACCTGTGATCCGCAAAATTGAACGTGTGTCCAAACCTGGACGCCGCGTTTACGCGTCGGTCCGCAACATTCCAACCGTGAACAACGGCTTGGGTGTGTCGATCCTGTCAACGCCAAAAGGCGTGATGGCGGACCATCAGGCGCGCGAAGAGAATGTTGGTGGCGAGGTTTTGTGCCAGGTCTTCTAAGCACTGCTTGGAAGAAACCGGTCCAATGAAAGGAAGAGATTAATGTCTCGTATCGGTAAAAAGCCGGTTGCGCTGCCTAGCGGTGTAACGGCCGATGTCAAAGGTCAAACCGTTTCGGTCAAAGGCCCTAAGGGTGAGTTGGTCGTTACAGTTGTTGACGAGTGCTCCGTGTCCATGGGCGATGACGGCATCGAGGTAAGCCCTCGTGGCAAGGATAAGCGTTCGCGTTCCATGTGGGGCATGTCCCGCACATTGGTGAACAACATCGTTGTCGGTGTTTCGGATGGCTTTGAGAAGAAGTTGGAGCTCAATGGCGTTGGCTATCGTGCGCAAGCACAAGGGTCGAAACTGACCTTGGCGCTCGGTTACTCTAATGACGTCATCTACGACGTGCCTGAGGGCGTTTCGGTTGCCGTGCCGAAGCCAACGGAAATCGTGTTGTCTGGGATCGACAAACAACGCGTTGGCCAGGCGGCTGCGGAAATCCGTAAGTTCCGTCCGCCGGAGCCTTACAAAGGTAAGGGCATCAAATATGCGGATGAATACATCTTCCGCAAAGAAGGTAAGAACAAGTAAGGCATGCGAGTTGCCGTGCCTGGCCGTCCCAATCTGCTTGGGAGACGTCCATGCGGTGCTCCGTTTTTGAAAAGGCAGAACAATGGCCCATAAAACATCGACCGAACGTCGCCGTGAGCGCGTTCGCCGTCAGGTTCGCAAAGTTGCAAACGGACGCCCACGTTTGTCCGTTTACCGTTCAGGTCGCCACATCTATGCGCAAGTGATCGATGATCTGGCTGGTCGCACGGTTTGCGCAGCATCATCGCTTGAAAAAGATATGCGCTCGAGCCTGAAAACAGGCGCTGACACCAATGCTGCAGCTGAAGTCGGCAAGCTGGTCGCCAGTCGTGCCAAAGAAGCTGGTGTTGAGAATGTGGTCTTCGACCGTGGTTCTTATCGCTACCATGGCCGCGTTAAAGCGCTGGCCGATGCAGCCCGTGAAGGTGGCTTGAACTTCTAATTTTAGGTGAGGGTGGCTCTCCACCCTTTTGGTTCCCTCCGGTCTGCATAGAAGGCAGATCGCACTTGGCAGCTGGCTATCATGGCCCCTGCAAGACACATAAGGATAGTTTGATGGCTCAACGTGACCGCAATCGCGACCGCGACGAAGAGAAAAGTGAATTTGTCGACAAGCTTGTTCACATCAACCGCGTTTCAAAGACGGTGAAGGGTGGTAAGCGTTTCGGCTTTGCAGCTCTTGTTGTTGTTGGTGATCAGAAAGGCCGTGTTGGTTTCGGCCACGGCAAAGCTCGCGAAGTGCCTGAGGCAATTCGTAAAGCAACAGAATCTGCTAAGCGCGGGATGATCCGCGTGCCGCTGCGCGAAGGCCGTACCCTGCACCACGATGTCAAAGGTCGTCATGGCGCTGGCAAGGTTCTCTTGCGCGCTGCACCCGCTGGTACCGGTATTATTGCTGGTGGTCCAATGCGTGCGGTTTTCGAGACGCTCGGTATCCAAGATATTGTTGCCAAGTCGCAAGGTACGTCCAACCCTTACAACATGATCCGCGCCACTTTCGACGCGCTGCGCGAAGAAGACAGCCCGCGTTCGGTTGCTGCTCGCCGTGGTTTGAAAGTTTCGGTGCTTCAAGCACGTCGCGGTGATGTCGCCGCGGTGGATGCTTAGGCGCTCACCAGACAGGTAAGGATAAGATCGATGGCACAATCAAAAACCATCACGGTTGAGCAAATTGGCAGCCCCATTGGGCGCCAGCCAGATCAGCGTGCAACGCTTATCGGCCTCGGCCTGAACAAAATGCGCCGTAAACGGACGTTGGAAGACACACCTTCTGTGCGCGGTATGATCCACAAGGTGCGCCATTTGGTGCGTGTGGTTGAAGAAAACTAACTGAGACGGGGCTGCCAGTTGGCGGCCTTGTTCTCGTCTGAAAGCGAGCGGTATAGGCAGGACCGATTGTCCTCCGATGCCGCGCAAGTGGAGACAAAATCATGAAGCTCAATGAAATCGCCCCTATGCCAGGGTCTGCCAAAGCCAAACGTCGCGTCGGTCGCGGCATTGGTTCGGGCAAAGGCAAGAACACAGGCACTGGTGTTAAAGGCCAGAAGTCGCGTTCAGGTGTCGCCATCAAGGGTTTTGAAGGCGGCCAGATGCCGATGTATCGCCGCCTGCCTAAGCGTGGCTTCAACAATGTTTTTGCCAAGGCCTATTCAGAAGTGAACGTTGGCCGCATTCAACAGGCGGTTGATGCTGGCAAACTAGACGCCAAAGCTGCCATTGATGCTGCCGCGTTGGTTGCAAGTGGTGTTGTCACCAAGCTTGAAAAAGATGGTGTTCGCCTGCTTGGTAACGGTGAGTTGAAGGCCAAGGTTGAGATCACCGTTGCGGGCGCTTCGAAAGGCGCGATTGCTGCGGTTGAAAAGGCCGGCGGCAAGGTCCACATCGAAGAAACCAAAGAAGCTTCGGGCAAAGCCGGGGCAAGCAAAGTCGCCAAATAATCCGGATTGGCCCAGTTCGGCTGGGCCTCTCTTGCTCTTTTTGAGCCCTGATGGATGCCTTTGATGGGCATATGTTGGCCAAAGGAATTGAAGACGCATGGCATCAGCAGCTGAGCAGCTAGCTTCAAACTTCTCTCTTAAAGCGTTCGGTAAAGCCGAAGAGCTCAAAAAGCGCATCTGGTTCACGCTGGGTGCGCTTTTGGTCTATCGGCTTGGGACTTATATCCCGATGCCTGGTATCGAACCGCAGGCTTTTGCTGCGGCGTTTGATCAGGCCGCGCAGGGCGTTGTCGGCTTGTTCAATATGTTCACCGGTGGCGCTGTAGAGCGCATGGCGGTGTTTGCGCTCGGCATCATGCCGTACATCACGGCCTCGATCATCATTCAGCTGATGACGACGGTATCGCCGAAGTTAGAGCAGCTGAAGAAAGAGGGTGAAGCCGGCCGTAAGGTTATCAATCAGTACACCCGCTATGGCACAGTGTTTCTGGCTGCGATCCAGGCATACGGTATCTCAGTTGGCCTGGAATCATCCGGTACCATCGTAACTGATCCGGGCTGGTTTTTCCGTCTAACGACTGTGATCACGCTTGTTGGCGGTACGATGTTCCTGATGTGGCTTGGTGAGCAGATCACCGCGCGCGGCGTTGGCAACGGTATCTCGCTGATCATTTTTGCTGGTATTGTCGCCGAGCTTCCGCGCGCGTTGGCTCAGACCCTTGAGCTTGGCCGCCAGGGCGCTATCGGCACCGGTATCATTCTGACAATCATTATTCTGGCAATTGTTGTGATTGCTTTCATTGTGTTTGTTGAGCGTGCACAACGCCGTTTGTTGATTCAGTATCCTAAGCGCCAAGTCGGCAATCGCATGACGCAGGGCGAAAGTTCGCACCTGCCACTGAAGCTCAACACGGCTGGTGTTATCCCGCCGATCTTTGCTTCGTCTTTGCTGCTGTTACCGGCAACGCTGGCAGGCTTTTCAGATGGCACCGAGGCGACCGGCTGGATCACAACGCTGACCGCGTTGCTTGGTCATGGGCAGCCAGCCTACATGTTGCTTTATGCAGCTGGTATTATCTTCTTCGCGTTCTTCTACACCGCGATCGTCTTCAATCCGGCCGATACCGCTGACAATTTGCGTAAGCACGGCGGGTTCATTCCTGGCATTCGTCCAGGTGAGCGGACGGCCAATTACATCGATTTCGTGCTGACGCGCATTACGGTTGCTGGTGCTGCTTACCTCACCATCGTCTGTCTCATACCCGAATTTCTCATATCCTATTCTGGCGTTCCCTTTTATTTCGGAGGTACATCGCTTCTCATCGTGGTCTCTGTGACCATGGATACCGTTCAACAGGTGCAAGGGCATTTGCTGGCGCACCAGTATGAGGGGCTTGTGAAGAAGTCGAAACTCCGGGGGAAACGTAGATGAGATTGATCCTTCTTGGACCGCCAGGCGCGGGGAAGGGAACGCAGGCCGCACGGCTTGTTGAGACATATGGCATAGTTCAGCTGTCTACAGGCGACATGCTTCGCGCTGCAGTTGCTGCGGGCACTGAAACAGGTCTCAAAGCCAAGGCTGTGATGGAAGCAGGCGATCTGGTCTCTGATGAGATCGTCAACCAAATTGTTTCTGATCGGATTTCTGAACCGGACTGTGCTCGGGGGTTCATCCTCGATGGTTATCCGCGCACATTGGCGCAAGCGGATGCGGTTGAAGAGATGATGCAACGTAAGGGTCGGCGACTGGACGCTGTTGTTGAGCTGGTCGTCGATGATCGAGCTTTGGTTGGCCGGATCGTTAAGCGCGCTGAGGATGCCAAGGCCGCAGGTCAGCCAGTGCGCAAGGACGACACGCCTGAGGTCTTCGATGAACGTTTGCGTGCTTACTACAAAAGCACCGCTCCGCTGACTGGCTACTACTATGCCAAAGGCAATCTCAAAACGATCGATGGCATGGCATCCATTGATGAGGTTACTGCGGAGATTAATGCGGTTCTGAAGGCGCTGTAGAGTTCAGGCAGCACTTTTTTATGCTGAAAAGTGTGAGGCGCCTTATGCTGATGCCTCTTTCAGTCGCGAAAGAGCGGCGTAACTGTTGACAAATGGTCAATCAGGCAATACGCGCATGGCTCTTCCCGACAAACCATTCGGTTGCGCCTTGTGGGCGAGCTGATTGTTTTATGAAGAAACCGCATGGGCCGGCCTCCACCGGACGCGGTTGTACCCATTGTGGGAAACCCTTTGCGAAGGGTCAGTATGGGCACAGTCTTTTCGTCTGTGCCCCGTAAGATGGAGATGGTGGTATGGCCCGCATTGCAGGCGTCAACATTCCTACGAATAAACGCGCGATCATCGCGCTCCAATACATTCATGGTATCGGTGCAGCGAAGGCTGCGGAGATCATCGAAAAAGCTGGCATTGACCCCAGCAAAAGGGTCAACGAGTTGGCCGATTCAGATGTGATCCAGGTACGTGAGATCATCGACCGCGACTACATGGTCGAAGGTGATCTTCGCCGTCAGACGAGCATGAACATCAAACGCTTGATGGATTTGGGCTGCTATCGTGGCCTGCGTCATCGTCGTGGATTGCCAGTGCGCGGTCAACGCACACACACCAACGCTCGTACCCGCAAGGGTCCTGCGAAGGCGATTGCTGGCAAGAAGAAGTAAGAGGTGGCGCGACTTGGTCGCGCCTAACCTTCGGTGGAGCCAACCGGGCTTTCACGGTCGCCATGTGGGCGCCGGGCAACGGTTGGCGATGAGATCGACATAAGGACCAAAATGGCTAAAGAAGCTGGACGCGTTCGCCGCCGCGAGCGCAAGAACATCACTTCAGGCGTGGCGCATGTGCGTTCGTCTTTTAACAACACCATGATCACCATCACCGATGTACAGGGCAACGCGATTTCCTGGTCATCGTGCGGAACGATGGGATTCAAAGGATCGCGTAAATCTACCCCTTATGCAGCTCAAGTTGCAGCTGAAGATGCTGCCAAAAAGGCATCGGAGCATGGCGTAAAGACGCTGGAAGTTGAAGTCTCTGGTCCAGGTTCGGGCCGTGAGTCGGCCCTGCGCGCGCTCCAAGCTGCTGGGTTTACGATCACGTCCATTCGCGATGTGACGCCGATCCCGCACAATGGTTGTCGTCCGCCGAAACGGCGCCGGGTGTAAGAGGCCAACGCCTCGACATCATCACTGGCTTGGTGAACCGGGTGGCGGCACCCAAATCCAAGCTTTCCCTTCAGGCGCATAGTTGGTCACCCAAACCAACTGTTGGATGCGCAAGACCCAAAGGGGTGCACCCATGATCCATAAGAATTGGCAGAACCTGATTAAACCAAGCAAACTTGAAGTGAAGACCAGCGAAGACGGTCGGATCGCCCAAGTGATTGCTGAACCGCTTGAGCGTGGCTATGGCCTAACGCTTGGCAATGCTCTGCGCCGTATTCTGCTGTCGTCCATTCAGGGCGCATCGGTTACTGGCATGCAGATCGACGGCGTGCTGCACGAGTTTTCCTCTATCCCTGGTGTGCGTGAAGACGTCACGGACATCGTGCTGAACGTTAAAGAGATAGCTTTGCGCATGGAAGGCGAAGGCCCCAAGCGCATGATTGTTCGCAAGCAAGGCCCTGGTATCGTCACAGCTGGAGATATCCAGACGGTTGGCGATGTTGAAATCCTCAACCCAGACCATGTTCTCTGCACCCTCGATGAAGACTCTGAAGTCCGCATTGAGTTCACGGTGAACACCGGCAAAGGCTATGTGGAAGCTGAGCGTAATCGCCCGGACGATGCTCCGATTGGCTTGGTGCCCGTCGACGCTCTGTTCTCGCCGGTCAAGCGCGTGGCCTACAAGGTGGAAAACACCCGTGAAGGTCAGATCCTCGACTATGATAAGCTAACGCTGGATATCGAGACAAACGGTGCGGTGACTGCTGAAGACGCGATCGCTTACGCTGCGCGTATCCTTCAGGACCAGCTCCAGATCTTTGTGAACTTCGAAGAGCCTGAGAAAGAGCAGGTCGAGGAAGAGCTGCCTGATTTCCCATTCTCACCAGAGCTTCTCAAGAAGGTCGACGAGTTGGAGCTTTCAGTGCGTTCGGCCAACTGCTTGAAGAACGACAACATCGTTTACATCGGCGATCTGATCCAGAAAACCGAAGCAGAGATGCTTCGTACGCCGAACTTTGGTCGCAAGTCGCTGAATGAAATCAAAGAAGTGCTCGCTTCGATGGGTCTGCATTTGGGCATGGATGTGCCCAATTGGCCGCCTGAAAACATCGACGAGCTTTCTAAGCGTTATGAGGAACACCAGGTCTAACGACCTCGGTTAAAAAAGGAGAAGGGCCATGCGCCACGGTAAATCAGGCCGCAAGCTCAACCGCACATCGAGCCATCGCAAAGCGATGTTCGCCAATATGGCAGCATCGCTGATCACCCACGAGCAAATCAAAACAACGTTGCCGAAAGCCAAAGAGCTCAAGCCCATCGTCGATAAGCTCGTCACACTCGCCAAGCGTGGCGACCTGCACGCGCGTCGTCAGGCGCTTAGCCAGGTTCGCGACGAAGCTGCCGTGCGCAAGCTGTTTGGGGTTTTGGGAGAGCGTTATTCCGAGCGTCCAGGGGGTTACACGCGTGTGCTCAAAGCTGGTTTCCGTTTCGGTGACAATGCACCGGTTGCGATCATTGAATTGGTTGACCGCGATGTAGAGGCCAAAGGTGCGGAAGATCGCGCGCGCGTTGAAGCTGAAGAAGAAGCTGAAACAGTCGCAGCATAGTGAACGGCCATCATTGGCAATAGAATGAAGGGCGGCCTTGGAGCCGCCCTTCTTTTTGCCTAGATTTGTGCTCCGTGAGCGCGGTGAGTCGAGATGTTTAAGGAGACCAGAATGGGTGCGATCCGCAGGTTGGCCGTCGTTGCGCTCGTGGCTGGTATCGCGCACGCGATGCCTGCTCAGGCGCAGAGTGATTTGCCAGAGCGGCTGCTTGATCTGTTCATCAACAATGCACCGGTTTTGCTGGAAGAGTTGAACGAGGGGCAGGGTGAACCGACGCAACTGACTCGTGAAGCACCGCAAAGTCTTCAGCAGGTGCAACTGTCCTTCGCACCGGTTGTGGATTTGGCCGCTCCTGCCGTGGTGAATGTTTATGCAACTCGTATGGAGCAAGTGCGCGATCCATTTGCGCAAATGGATCCGTTCTTTCGCCGCTTCTTTGGCGACCAGATGCGGCCTCGTCCGCGTGAGCGGATGGCGTCCTCCCTCGGTTCCGGTGTGATCGTTGACAGTTCAGGGCTCATTGTCACCAACAATCATGTCATCGAACAAGCAACAGATGTTCGCGTTTCCTTGTCGGACCGCCGAGAGTTTGCCGCTGATATTCTCATCCGGGATGAACGTACCGATCTTGCTGTGCTTCAGGTTCGTGACTTGGACGAACCACTACCTGCGCTGTCCATTGGTGTGTCTGACGATCTGGATGTCGGTGACGTGGTGCTCGCGATTGGCAATCCGTTCGGTGTCGGTCAAACGGTAACCCAGGGTATCGTATCGGCGCTTGCTCGTACGCAAGTTGGGGTGACGGATTTTCAATTCTTCATTCAGACCGATGCAGCCATCAACCCGGGCAATTCCGGTGGCGCCCTCGTTGACTTGTCCGGGCGCTTGGTCGGTATCAACACAGCAATTTTTTCTCGATCTGGTGGTTCGAACGGCATTGGCTTTGCGATCCCAACGGAGATGGTGAATGTTGTGCTTGGTGAAGCAGCCAGCGGGGCATCCTTTGTTGCGCGCCCTTATCTTGGGGCTGAAGTGCAGGCTGTGACATCTGCCATCGCTCAGAGCCTCGGTATGCGCCGCCCACGTGGTGTGCTGGTGGCTGATCTCGTGCGCGGCAGTCCAGCGGATCAAGCTGGTTTGCGGCGTGGTGACGTTGTGGTGTCGATCGATGGCGCGCAGATCGAAGACCCCGATGCGTTTGCCTACCGCTTTGCGACTAAAGGTATTGGCGGGACGACCAGTGTTAGGGTCATCCGTGATGGCCGCCGCCGCGATCTCACGATTTTTCTGGTGGGGCCGCCCGAAACCGTGCCGCGTGATCTGCGTTTGATTGAGGGACGTTCACCTTTTTCAGGCGTTGAAGTGCTGAACCTTTCACCTGCTGTTGCGCAGGAGTTTGGCTTTGATCAAACCGAAGGTGTCATGATCGTTTCAGTGCAACCGCGGTCTATCGCCAACCAGGTTGGTTTTCGTGAGGGCGACATGATCATGCAAGTGAATGACCGTCGCGTTGGCAACACGTTCGACCTTGAGCAGATCGCGTCTGCCCAAAACCGTGCCTGGCAGATTGTTTTTGAGCGGGATGGGCGCATTCGTTCCGCTATGTTGCGGTTCTAGGCTTATGTCACGATGAATGATCTTTTCGGTGCTGCAGAGGAGGCAACGCCTCATCGCACGCCATTGCCCGAACGTCTGCGTCCGACCACACTGAGTGATGTTGTTGGACAAGAGGAACTGCTCGGGCCTGATGGCAAGCTGACACGTTTGCTGGCAGCGGTTGAACAAGGTGGTGCTTTGCCGTCCCTGGTGCTTTGGGGGCCGCCGGGCACTGGCAAGACAACACTTGCCCGGTTGATTGCCTCCCATCTTGGCGACGATACACGTTTTGTGCAGCTGTCAGCGCTGACTAGCGGTGTGAAGGATCTCAAAGCTGCTTTTGATGGTGCTCGTCTGGCGCGTGGCCACGGTCAATCAACGGTTCTTTTTGTTGATGAGATTCATCGCTTCAACAAGGCCCAGCTGGACAGCTTTCTGCCCGTCATGGAAGACGGAACGATCACACTGATCGGTGCAACGACCGAAAATCCATCCTTTGAGCTGAACCCGGCACTGCTTTCACGCTGCGATGTTTTGATTCTGCAATCCCTGGAACCTGATGATCTGGTCACTTTGGTTGGTCGAGCGTTAGAGGCATTGGGCAAATCTGACACGGTGGATCATACGGCCAGACAGGTGATCGCAGATCGCGCGGATGGGGATGGCCGACGGTCTATCGCGCTGACCGGACTGGTGATTGCGGGGCAAGGAGACGACGCATCCCTTTACAGCGCAGAGGCAATTGCGGAGCGCTTGGGCATGGCGCTGGCTCGCTACGACAAGGATCGCGATGGGCACTATGATCTAATTTCCGCCCTGCATAAGAGTGTCCGAGGATCCGATCCGGACGCTGCACTCTATTGGTTTGCCCGCATGTTGGAAGGCGGCGAGGACCCTTTGTTTCTCGCCCGACGGATCATCCGGATGGCAAGTGAAGACATCGGGATGGCTGATCCCACAGCTCTGCAAACGGCTATTGCGGCACGGGATGCTTATCATGTGCTTGGCAGCCCGGAGGGTGAGCTTGCCATTGCTCAAGCTGTGGTGCACGTCGCAACAGCGCCTAAGTCAAACGCGACCTACACCGCCTACAAAGCCGCTCGAAAACTGGCCAAAGAGGGTGGCTCATTGGCGCCGCCCTCAGAGATTCTCAATGCGCCGACCAAGTTGATGAAAGATATCGGTCGCGGTTCAGGCTATATCTATGATCATGACACGCCTGATGCGTTTTCAGGTCAGGCGTATTTTCCCGAGGCTTTGGGTCGCCACACTCTCTATGATCCACCTGAGCGCGGCTTTGAGCGTGAACTTGTCAAGCGGCTGCGATACTGGCAGGGCTTACGAGACTCAAAACATGACGGAGAGTGATCGGCGTTGGCCTTGAGCGTGGCAGCCTTGGTGTTTGTTGGTGGTGGATGCGGTGCACTCGTCCGCTATGGGTTGGTACGCGTCTCTGAGAGCGCTCTGGGAACGGACTTCCCCTATGGCGTTTTTGCCGCCAACATCGTTGGGTCCTTTATGATGGGAATGCTTGCCGGTTGGTTGGTTGCGCGTGGTGGTGGGTTTGGCCCTTTTCTCGATATGTCTGGCCATGATGCCGCCAAAGCAGCTTTGGCGACGGGATTGCTTGGCGGCTTTACAACCTTTTCGGCCTTCTCGCTGGATGCGGTGCGGCTTTGGGAGTCTGGAGCGCAGAGTGCAGCTATCGCTTATGTTGCGTTGAGCGTTGCGCTTGCCATAGCGGCGCTGATCGCCGGTTTGGTGCTGGTGCGAGGTGCGTTGGCATGAGTGGTGTCCAGACTCGCGAGGTGGCCAGCGATGAAGACGGCATGCGCCTCGATCGCTGGTTCAAGGAGCACTATCCAGGTTTGGCCTTTGGAGCGCTGAACAAGTTGCTGCGTAAGGGGTCCATCCGCATCGATGGTGGCCGGGCAAAGTCCAACGCCCGTCTTGAAGCTGGTCAGACGATCCGCGTACCGCCGATGGAGGCTGAGGCGCTAATGTCGGCGCCTGCCAGACCAGATGATGAGACAGTCCAGGCGCTCAAAGACATGACACTCTTTGAAGACGATATGGTCCTCGTGCTCAACAAGCCTTTTGGTTTGGCAGTTCAAGGTGGGCCAGGATTGTCAAAACATGTCGATGGCATGCTGGAGGCACTGCGCGACAAACAAGGTCGCAAACCACGGCTCGTTCATCGGCTAGACAAGGATACCTCCGGCGTTCTTATCGTCGCCAAAACCAAGGGCGCGGCGTCTTCTCTTGCGGCTGCGTTTCGGGCGCGCACAACGAAGAAAGTCTATTGGGCGCTGGTACGCGGTGTTCCAAAGCCACGCCAGGGGCGTATCTCAAGCTATCTCGCCAAAGGCGATGAGGATGCTGCGCCTGATCTAAAAGAGCGTATGAGGATTGCCAAGCATGGAGACAGCGGTGCTGATCACGCGCTAACGCTTTACAATGTCTTGGAGACAGCGGGCAGGGGACTGACATGGGTAACACTTAGACCTGTCACCGGCCGAACCCATCAGCTGCGGGCCCATGCCAATCATATTGGCCATCCGATCATAGGTGACCCCAAATACTTTGATGTTGAAAACTGGGAGTTACCGGGCGGTATCCAAAACCGTTTGCACCTTCATGCCCGCCGCTTGCTAATTCCACACCCAAAGGGCGGGCAGATCGATGTCACAGCACCGCTGCCGCCGCATATGCAACAAAGCTGGAACCTGCTTGGATTTTCCACCCAAGGCATGGGTGAAGAGGAAGATGATGCCTGGGAGACCCAGGCCATGCGTGGAACCAAACGGTGATCAATGAACTGATCCTATGGGGAGCTTTGGCGGTTCTCATCGCTTTGATGGTACTGGCTGTTTGGGCCGGTCGTCGCGGTTTGCATGCGCTAGGCGTGGTTGGGCCTGGTGGTAAGTCAGCGTCGCACGACAAACAGATGGCAGAGTTGGTTGTTGAGTTGCGCCGTCTCAACGGCAATCTTGAACGCCTTATTGAAGAGCCGGGTAAGAATCAGATTGATGAGTGATAAAACTTCGCCTTTTGACGCGATCTTCACCGAAACCGGCCTTGATCCCAATGAAGCAGCGCAGCGTACTATGCGCCCAGATTTACCAAAACGGTTCTGGAAAGAAGCCTCGGTTGATGAACGCAATGGTGTCTTTCACGTTCTGCTTGATGGTCGTTCCGCCAGATCGCCGGGGCGCAATACGTTGGCATCACGCCACTTGCAGATAGCTGAGCGCATGGCCTTGGAGTGGAATGCTGTTGGTGAGCAACTCGACCCGTCACTCCTGCCGCTGACCAAGCTCGTCAATGTTGCTCTTGATGGCGGGACAGACCATCGCGAAGCGCTGCTAGATGAGGTTCGTTCCTACGCTGGCACTGACCTGCTTTGTTATCGTGCTGAACGTCCGCAAGGGTTGGTGGACCGTCAGTCCACGGTTTGGGACCCTTATCTTGACCGTTTGAAAACACACCACCGTATCACCATGAAGCAGGCCGCTGGCGTGATGCATGTGGCGCAAGACGAACCGATGTTGGATGCCGTACGAGCGCTTGCTGATAGAAGAGCTGGTGATGCTGAGGCTGTCGCAGCTCTAGTTTTGGCGACAAGCTTGACGGGGTCTGCGGTTTTGGCGCTCGCCCTCACCGAGCCCGGTATGGATGACGGGCGCGCCAAGACCATTTGGCAGGCAGCGCACGTGGATGAAGACTGGAATCGCGCTCAGTGGGGCGAGGATGCCGAAGCAACTGCGCTGCGAGAGACACGTTGGCGCGATTTTGAGGCTGCGGCCTTCGTTCTGTCCGTAACGCGCAGCTGAATCCCTCACGAGTTGCGCCCTTCGGATGGCTGGACATGCTGCGGTGCACTGGTAAGCGATAGTGCCATCACGTTCTTACCGAAGGCAGGGCTGTTTTATGAGTGTGCTTGATGAGTTGGAAGCGCGGCGCGACCAAGCCCGTCAGGGTGGCGGTGCGCGACGGATCGAAAGCCAGCACAAAAAAGGCAAGCTGACGGCGCGCGAGCGTCTATCGGTGCTGCTGGATGAAGGATCCTTTGAAGAGTACGACATGTTCGTGCAGCATCGCTGCGTCGACTTTGGCATGGCTGATAACAAAGTCTCTGGCGACGGGGTGGTAACCGGCTGGGGCACCATCAATGGCCGCGTCGTTTATGTGTTTGCCAAGGATTTTACCGTCCTTGGTGGCTCGACCTCCGAGGCGCATGCAGAAAAAATCCACAAAATCCAGGACATGGCGCTGCGCAACCGCGCGCCTATCATTGGCCTTTTCGATGCCGGTGGAGCTCGTATCCAGGAGGGCGTTGCATCTCTGGCCGGTTATGGCGGTGTTTTTGATCGCAATGTGCGCGCGTCAGGCGTCATCCCACAGATATCGGTTATCATGGGACCGTGTGCCGGTGGGGATGTCTATTCTCCAGCCATGACGGACTTCATCTTCATGGTTCGTGACACGAGCTACATGTTTGTGACGGGTCCTGATGTCGTAAAGACGGTCACCAATGAAACCGTGACTGCGGAGGAGTTGGGTGGTGCAAGTGTACATGCGACCAAATCGTCCATCGCTGATGGCGCTTTCGACAATGATATGGATGCGTTGTTTGAAGTGCGGCGCCTGATCAACTTTCTGCCGGCGTCCAACACTGCCGAGTTGCCGGAAGTTCCTTGCTATGATGATGTCCACCAGCAAGATGACAGTCTAGACACCCTTGTGCCGGCCAATCCGAACCAGCCTTATGATATGAAAGAGCTGGTGCTGAAAACGCTCGATGATGGCGACTTTTATGAGCTTCAAGCCAGTTTCGCTGGCAACATCATTACTGGGTTTGGACGTATTGAGGGATCACCGGTTGGTGTGATTGCCAATCAACCAATGGTTTTGGCTGGTGTGCTCGATAGCGACGCAAGTCGCAAAGCGGCCCGGTTCGTACGCTTTTGCGATTGTTTCAGCATTCCCATCGTAACGTTTGTCGATGTACCTGGGTTTCTGCCAGGTACCGCTCAAGAGTACGGCGGCCTCATCAAGCACGGTGCAAAACTGCTTTATGCCTTTGCTGAGGCCACCGTTCCCAAGATCACTGTTATCACACGCAAGGCCTATGGTGGTGCCTATGTGGTGATGTCTTCCAAACACATCGGTGGTGATCTCACCTATGCTTGGCCATCCGCAGAAATCGCCGTTATGGGGTCAAAAGGCGCAGCAGAGATCCTCTATCGCCAAGATCTGGATCAGCCGGAGAAGATTGCAACACGCATTGCAGATTACGAGGAGCGGTTCGCCAACCCCTTTGTTGCAGCAGAACGTGGCTTTATCGATGATGTGATCCTGCCGCACTCAACGCGTCGCCGAGTGGCCCGTGGCCTCAAGCTGCTTGCGTCAAAGCAACTGGACATTCCGTGGAAGAAGCATGATAATATTCCACTTTAATATATCGGTGTAAGTTCTTGATATAAATATATTAATCCAATCAAAATTGGCTGGTGTACCAGGTAGATCAGAAGGCTGCGACGGCCCATCCATGTGAGTGGATCGCGCGCTATGGCCGCTGGTGACGGCGCGCGTGACGCCAGCCACGGCAGCAGAAACTGTTTGCCGATAGCAAATCCTAAGAGCCCGGCAGCAAGCCAAGGCACAACAGGGACCCAATCTGCGGTGATCGGCGCGCGTGTGCCTAGACCGAGCCAAATCAGGGCCGGGTTGTTGAACTCTGGTATCGCCAAGCTGGCGTTGACCAGAAGAACGACAGCGCCCAACGCAGCAGCCAGGAAAGCATGTCGCGTTGCGACGAGCGCGATGACGAGGCTGGCGACGGCGATATGATGAAGGATACCAAAATAGATTGGGGCTTGTGGCAATGCGACGAAGCTTGCTGCTGTTACCAACAGCGCAGCGCCAGCAACGATGATCGTGCGTTTCCAAAATGACCGTCTTTGGAGCAGGGCCATGTTGTCCATCGCTGCGGAGAGCGCAAGCGATACTCCGCTGATTGTCAAAAAGGACCCGGCGATAAGCTGCGCGGACAAGCGCATGATGGCATCGCGTTCTGCTGTCCAAGTTAGCAAGCCAAACTGAAAGCCATCCCAGATCGCGTGGTAGACAATCATCGCGACCAGAGCGAGGCCACGTGCTTTATCGAGCAGTCCAAAGCGCTGCACTGTTGGTTGCGAGCTCTCTATTTTCCTCACCTTTCGGTCAAGTTGCCCGGTGTTGTGCAACGCAGTAATGAGGTGCATCTGCCTAGCTGGGAGCTGCCTCGTGTTCAATGCCATCCTTATCGCCAATCGCGGCGAAATTGCTTGCCGCGTCATCAAAAGTGCCAAGGCGCTGGGGATCAAGACTGTAGCTGTGTATTCTGACGCAGATGCCAGTGCGTTGCACGTCAAGATGGCCGATGAGGCCGTGCATATTGGCCCGCCACAAGCGGCGCAGTCCTACTTGCTGGCCGAGAAAATCATTGAAGCTTGCAAAGCAACCGGCGCAGACGCTGTTCATCCAGGCTACGGTTTCCTTTCGGAGCGGGCCAGTTTTGCCGAGGCATTGGCAGAGGCGGGAATCACCTTCATTGGCCCCAACCCGCGAGCTATCGAAGCGATGGGCGATAAGATAACCTCAAAAAAGGTTGCTGCTGACGCCGGTGTTTCCACCGTCCCAGGCTATCTGGGAATTCTTGATACACCTGATGACGCAATCCGCATTGCCGATGAGATCGGTTATCCGGTGATGATCAAGGCATCAGCGGGTGGCGGCGGTAAGGGCATGCGTATTGCCTATTCACCAGACGAAGTACGCGAAGGGTTTGAACGCTCGCGGTCAGAAGCAGCCTCTTCCTTTGGCGATGACCGACTGTTCGTTGAGAAGTTCATCGAAAATCCGCGCCACATTGAAATTCAGGTGTTGGGAGACAAGCACGGCAATTGCGTTTACCTCGGCGAGCGCGAATGCTCCATCCAGCGGCGCAACCAAAAGGTCATTGAGGAAGCCCCGTCTCCGCTGCTTGATCCAGAAACGCGCAAGCGCATGGGCGAGCAGGCAGTCGCTCTTGCCAAAGCAGTTGACTACGATTCCGCTGGCACAGTGGAATTTGTGGTTGGCCAGGACAAGAGCTTCTATTTCTTGGAGATGAACACCCGTTTGCAGGTGGAACACCCTGTGACCGAGCTCATCACCAGTGTTGATCTGGTGGAGCAGATGATCCGTTCGGCGGCTGGCGAGCCCCTATCGATCACGCAAGACGATGTCACATTAACCGGCTGGTCGGTTGAGTCCCGTGTTTACGCAGAAGACCCAGTGCGTGGTTTCCTGCCATCGATTGGGCGGCTAACGCGCTATGCGCCACCCGAGGAAACATCCGATCCCGAGCAGACCGTACGCGTCGACACTGGTGTTGTGGAGGGGTCTGAAATCTCCATGTTCTACGACCCGATGATCGCCAAGCTCGTAACCTACGCACCAGATCGGGCATCCGCTATCGCTGCGATGGAAGAGGCACTTGATCGGTTCCAGATCGATGGCATCCAACACAATATGGGTTTTCTCTCAGCGCTGATGATCCACCCGCGATGGAAGTCAGGTGAACTGACGACCAACTTCATCGCTGAAGAGTTCCCCAATGGGTTCACACCGCTGGAGCCAAGCCGTGATGAAGCACTTGTCTTGGCAAGTGCCGCTTTGGCGATGGAAGTTGTGGAGCGCAAACGGTTGGATCACCTTACCGGTCGGCTTCGCCCGCATCAGGGCGGTATTCGCGATAGCTGGTCAGTCTTTTTGGCTGGAACGCGCTATGATGCCGATGCTCTAGCGGGAACAACTCTCCCGCCCGTGGACTTGAAGGTTACGCTGGATGGCGAGGACGTGGCTATCACATCTGGCTGGACGCCGGACCAAAGCCTTTGGCTTGGAACCGTGAATGGGCAGCAAGTTGCCGTACGCATCAAACGCAACGGGCACAGCCGAATGTTGGAGCGGCGAGGGGCGCAAGTGCATACGCAGGTGATGCCACGGACGAATGCTGACCTTGCCGAGCTGATGCCAGAGAAAGTTGCCCCGGACACGTCTAAGTACCTTCTGTGTCCGATGCCAGGTCTTGTCGTGTCGCTTCACGTTGCCGAAGGCGAAACGGTTCAGGTCGGCCAGCAGCTTGCCATCGTTGAGGCGATGAAAATGGAAAACATCTTGCGAGCTGAGCGCGATGCCACCGTGAAGTCGATCAAAGTTGAGGCCGGTGAGAGCTTGGCTGTCGATCAGGTGATGATCGAGTTCGAGTAGCGCTAACTGGCTGTTCGACCGCGTTCAACCAGTGTAGCGAGCACGTCATCGGCGTCGCGTTTCCACCAGTTTTCTGCGGAAAAAATCTCTATCTCGTTGAGACCTGTGAAACCAACCGCCTCGACCTGCTCGCGAATAGCTTTGATGTCGATAACGCCGTCACCCATCATACCGCGATCAAGCAGAAGATCGTTGGTGGGCACGAGCCAGTCGCAGATGTGAAATGCGAGCATCTGTTCTTTTCCAGCGCGCTTTATCTGCGCTGAAAGATCAGGGTCCCACCACACATGGTAGACGTCGCACGCCACACCCATGGCCCCTGTTCTTCCAGGATCCAGTTCGTCGCAGATATCAAGGGCCTGATTCATCGTATTCACGCAGGCGCGATCCGCGGCATACATCGGATGTAATGGTTCGATGGCGATCGGCATGTTAACGGTCCGCGCATAGTCCAACGTTTTGGCGAGACCGTCGGTGACGATGGATCGTGCATTTGCGATGTCTTTGGAGCCATCGGGCAGCCCACCAACCACCATAACCAAGCAAGCGGCTTCAATGGCGACGGCCTCATCGACGGCGCGTTTGTTGTCGTCCAAAACATCATCGCTGAGTGCTCCGTCGGCGGTGAACATACCGCCTCTGCAAAGGCCAGACACTCTAAGGCCGGCGTCTTTGATCATACGTGCGCCTTCATCAACACCAGTTTCTTGAAGCTTGTCACGCCATGGTGCAATGCCGCCGATGCCATGCCGCACGCAACCATCAACACACTGACGAAGGTTCCACTGTGGCCGCACAGTGGCGGTGTTGAGCGAAAGGTCAGAAGCGCTTGGCACGGGTTACACCTCAATGCCGCGGGCAGCAAAAACGGGTCGAGCACGCGCGGCAACACGCTCAGGGTCGGTGAACAGGTTGGCGCTGTTTGCTAGGCGAATAACATCAGCCAGATGCAACGTCGAGCGTGCTGATTCCTGGCCGCCGATCATCGTGAAATGGTCTTGATGCCCATTGAGATAGGCCATGAAGACAACGCCAGTTTTGTAGAAGCGCGTGGGTGCTTTGAAGATGTGACGTGACAGAGGAACTGTTGGTTCAAAGGCGGTTTTATAGGCTGGTTCGTCGCCTGAGCTTAATGCTCCGAGAGCTTTTGCAGCCGCGCCAGCAATTGGATCAAAGATGCCAAGCAGCGCGTGTGAGAAGCCTTCTTCATCGCCTGCGATGAGGTCTGGATAGTTGAAATCGTCGCCTGTGTACATTTTCACGCCATCAGGAAGGCGTCGGCGCATGGCAATCTCTTTGTCTGCCGAGAGCAGCGAAATCTTGATGCCATCCACCTTGGCAGCGTTTTCAGCGATGACGCTTAGGCCGGTATCCATGGCTTGCATATGGTCGTCGGAGCCCCAGTAGCCCTCCAAGGCTGGGTCAAACATCTCGCCCAGCCAGTGCAAAATGGCAGGTTGAGACAGTCCACCAAGGATGCGTGTGTAAACACGCACATAGTCGTCCGGTGACTTGGCTGCTTTTGCCAAGGCACGCGAGGCCATCAGAATAATGCGGCCACCCGTTGCCTCGACAGCTTCGCATTGCATTTCATAAGCAGCGATCACGTCATCAATGGTCACATCTGGGCCAGGCAACAGATGGTCGGTGCCCGCGCCGCACGCGATCAAATGACCACCTGCTTTGGCTGCTGATACCGAACGTTGAATGAGATCCAGCGATTGGTTCCAATCCAAGCCCATCCCGCGTTGGGCTGTGTCCATCGCTTCGGCTACACCAAAGCCGAGCGACCAGAGATGCTCACGAAAAGCCAGAGTGCGATCCCAGTCTATGATCGGATCAAGCCACGGATCACTGTCGGCTCGCGGGTCCGCCACGACATGAGCGGCGGCGTAGGCAATTCGATTCCAACCAAGTGGCGAGCGCGCCGGGGTTGGGCCAGCGGTTAAGTGAACAGGCTCGATTGTTCCATCGGCTGTGGGAAGATGAAGCGTGGCCACCGGTTACCCCTCAAGTGCCGGTACATCGAGCCAGCGGCGCTCTTTCCAGCTTTGGACGCCAAGCTCTGCCAGTTGAACGCCCTTGGCTCCTTCAAGCAATGTGTAGCTCCAAGGAGCATCCTCAGCGACATGGCGAAGGAATTCTTCCCACTGTAACTTGAACCCGTTGTCAAAGACTGCGTTGTCAGGAACCTCTTCCCAATCATCAAAGAAGTTCATGGTTTGAGGTTGGTCGGGATTCCATACCGGCTTGGGCGTGTTGACACGTTGTTGCGAAACACAGGAATGCAAGCCCGCCACAGCTGATCCATGCGTGCCATCCACTTGGAAAGTGACCAGATCATCACGGCGCACGCGCACGCACCAGCTGGAGTTGATGTGAGCGATGATGCCGCCTTCCAACTCAAATGTTGCATAGGCTGCATCGTCTGCGTCAGCTTTGTAGGCGTTTCCGTTTTCGTCCCAGCGCTCGGAGATATGCGTGGCGCCAAGGCAAGAAACAGCCTTCACAGGTGCAACCACATTGTCGAGCACATAGCGCCAGTGGCAGAGCATATCAGAAATGATGCCGCCGCCATCCGCAGCACGATAGTTCCATGACGGTCGCTGGGCAGGCATCCAATCGCCTTCAAACACCCAATAGCCGAACTCGCCGCGCACCGAGAGAATACGTCCGAAGAATCCGGAGTCCCGCAAGCGCTTCAATTTCTTCAAGCCTGGCAGGTCAAGCTTGTCGTGAACAATTCCGTTTTTGACGCTTTTGGATTTGGCGTAGGTCGCTATGTCGAGAGCCTCACTTAAACTCTCTGAGATTGGCTTCTCGCAATAGATGTTTTTGCCAGCGTCTATGGCTCGCTTGAGAAGCTCAGGACGTAGCTTGGTGGAGGCTGCATCGAAAAAGAGTGTGTCGTCTGGGTTGGCCAATGCTGCATCAAGGTCGGTTGTCCAGCGCGCCACATTGTGGGCTTTGGCAACAGCTTCGACCTTATCGGCGTTGCGACCAACAAGAACAGGATCAGGCACGAGATAGGACCCGTCGGATAGAAGTACGCCGCCCTGGTCGCGAATGGCCAAAACAGATCGGATGAGATGCTGGTTCATCCCCATGCGGCCGGTGATGCCGTGCATGATGATGCCGATACGCTGCGTTCTCATTTTTTGGCTCCTTAGGTAAGCAACTGGAATGTCGGGGGAAGACGGTTAGTCTTTGGGGTCGGGGCGTAGGAAACGGATGACCATTTCGCCGATGTCGTCGCTGCGTTGATCGAGCCATGCATCATCAATCGGTGCGTGGAAAACGGCACGCAGCGTGTGCATGTTGGAAATCGGGAAGTAGCAAAGCGAGGCGATCGAAATGTAGAGATCGGTTGGCGCAATGCCGGGTCGAAACACGCCCATGGCCACGCCACGATCAAGCAAGCTACGTAGCTCATCCGTCAATGGTGATTGAATATCGGCGACATCTTTGATCTGCCGGATCGTCTCACCGCCGCGGAGATTTTCCGTGTTGAGCATGGAGATAAACCAGGGTTTTTGCATAAAGTGTCGCAATGTGAAATCGACCAGATCGCGGATGGCGGTTTCAGGGTCTTTGTGATCCAGATCGAGATCACGTTCACCTTCACGAATTTGCACATAGGCTTCGCGAAGAGCGGCTGCATAAAGCTGATCTTTGTCGCCAAAGTAGCTGTAAATCAAAGGCTTGGAGACACCCGCACGCTCGGCGATCATGTCAATGCGCGCGCCTGCATGGCCATAGGTTGAGAACTCTATCAGTGAGGCATCCAAGATAGCACGTTTGGATCTTGCCGCATCGCGCTTCTGGCTCTGCGCTGGCTTGCGGGCGGTTCGCACCGAGGATTTGCGAGACGACGCAGCGCGGGTTTGTCGTCCGCTGATGGGCAAGTTTTTAGCCATCGTTTGATCTCTCTGCTTCCCGTTGCAAAACGCGGTCGAGTGCACGGCTGATAGCGTTGCGGACGGCGGGCACGCCAAATGCGATGCTTAGGATGATAATGATGACGAACACTGCGGAGATTGGCCGCGTGAAGAAGGGGGTGAGGTCGCCATCGCTGAGCGTGAGGCCGCGCCGCAGACTTTTGTCGAGCAAAGCGCCCAGAATGATGCCGAGTACCAGCGGTGCCATTGGGTAGTTCATCTGGCGCAGCACAAAACCAATCAAGCCAAACACCACCATGACCCAAATCTCAAAGGTACGTTGGGTGAGCGCGTAGGGTCCGATAACGCAAAGGGTGAAGACCAAGGGCATCAAGATTTCACGCGGCACTTTGAGCACCAGGACAAAAATACGCGTCAAAAACAAACCAAAGATCGCAATAGCGATGGTTGCAAAGATCAGCATTACCGCAACCGAATAGATAAAATCGGGCTGCTCGATCATGATCATCGGGCCAGGGCGCACGCCATGAATAAAGAGCGCGGCGATAAGGACCGCCGCTGGTGCTGACCCTGGCACGGCGAGGGTAAGGGCTGGGATCAAAGCGCCCGGCACGACGGCGCTGTTGCCGGTCTCGGCTGCCGTCAGGCCTTCGTAGGAGCCTTTTCCGAAGTCAGCGCGTTCTTTGCTTGTGCGACGCGCAGCAGCGTAAGAAGCCCATGCGCCGATATCCTCACCAACGCCGGGGATGATACCTACCAGCGTTCCAATGACACCTGATCGAGCGATGGTGAATTTGTAGCGCCAGAGATCGACGAGTTTGGGTAAGATTCGGTCGCGCTTATCAGCTGATTTCACAACTCTTGCTTTGGCCCGCCACATAACAGTGAGCACTTCGGCAAAACCGAAAGCGCCCACCATTGCAGGAATGAGGCCAATGCCACCGTTTAGCTCCGGCACACCAAAATTGAAGCGAATGTGAGCGTGGATCCCTTCTGATCCAATCATCGCGACCATCAGCCCTATTAGCCCAGCGATATAGCCTTTGAGTGGGCTGATGCCTCCGGTCAGTTGACCAGAGATAACGATGCCAAAAACAGCAAGCCAAAAGAATTCAAAGGAACCAAACCTCAGCGCCGCCTCGGCGAGGGGTGGCGCCAGCATGACCAGCAACAAGATGCCGACCATCGTGCCCATCGCTGATCCAGCGGTCGCCAACGCCATTGCGTAGCCAGCACGACCTGATTGGGCTAGTGGATAACCATCCAACGCAGTTGCCGCACTTGCAGGTGTCCCCGGAATGTTGAGCAGGATGGCGCTGCGCGAGCCGCCATAAATCGCTCCCACATACATGCAGATGAGCACCGTGATCGCTGCATCGCGGTCAAGCGTATAGGTGAGGGTGGTGAGCAACGCGACCCCCATCGTTGCGGTCAGTCCCGGTAGGCTGCCAACAAAGATGCCAAGCAGTGTTGCCCACACAACATGGAAGAGCATCTGGCCTGTCGCCATCTGCTGAAAGGCTTGGAAAAGGGAAAGAAGGCCGTCCATCAGGGAAGGCGAACCAAGAAGCCGTATTCAAAGAGGCTCGCGATTGCATAAGCCCCCATAATTCCGAAGCCTATTCCAAAAGCGATGCGCTTGACATGATCGCTTGCCGATCCATCGCGTTTCCAAGTGAAATGCGTATAAAAAACAGCGATGTAGATAGCGGTAGCTTGCGCAAACGGTAGTGATCCAACAAGAGCTAGCGCGTAGATCACACTGTAGCTGGCCGCGAAAAACAAGTCGCGATTGGAAGTGATTGGATCGTCGGTCTGATTGAGTGCTTCATCAAATTGCGAGGCGGTTGAAGGCCCAACAGTTTTTGCGAGCTGTGATTGCGCCGCGATGTGTAGCGCACGTGCTGAAAGGAATAGCAACACCGAGCAGAGCATCATAGCCAAACCCAGAATCATTGGTACCAGACCAGGGATAGAAGCTGGATGGATCTGACGAATTTCAAGCCGATCCATTGTGTAACCGCCGATCAGCATTGCGACCCCTACAGCAAAGAGAATCACACTTGTCCAACGGTCTGCGGTAGCGCTGTCTAGGGTCATTTGGTTTCTGGTTCGCTAGGGAGACTTATTATTGTCGCGGGGGGACGCGGGATGAGACCTCTTCAGGGCCGTCTGCAGTTGCCCATTCTGGCCGCATCACCCGCTAAGGAAACGGCCAGAATGGTTGGTGACTACTCAGCGGGGCAGTCGATGCCGATTTCAGATGGATCGACCACTGCCTCACCGCGCGTGACGCGCGCGCAAGCCTCAGCGATCACGACCGGCATGGCGGCTGCCATGGCATCTTCGCCATAGCTTGGTGCAAAAACAGCACCGCGATCTGAGGCATAAGCCTGGAGTTCTGGTGAGCTCATGATCACATCACGCCAAACCTGATCGACGGTCTCATATACCTCATCGGGTGCACCAACGGGAATGAAGACGCCGAAGTAATCCGCGGCGATGGGCATGTCAGGCAGATATTCTGTGATGGGCGGAATGGGGTCGATGCCCTCAACCATCAAAGGTTGATCGGAAAGCACAGCCAAACCGCGCAAGCGACCAGCACGAATCATCTCGGTTTGTTCGACCGCCAGTTGCGTCGTTGCGATCACTTCGCCAGACGCCGCAGCAATGACAGCAGGGTTGCCTCCGTCATAGGTCACCATGCGCGCATTGAGCTCTTCGCCAGCCGCTTCTTGAATGGCTGCCAAGGCCATGCCGCCAGACGAGTTCACGCCGGCTGTCCCAACCGTCACGCTGTCCATCTTCATAGCATCAAGCAGTTCACCAAAGTCTTGGTAGGGCGAATCCACATTCACAGAGACGACGGGCACGTTGGCGACGTGCAGATAAACGACATAATCCTCAATCGAGGTGTCTTCGATGAGGCCGGTAACAGAGTAGGTTGCGTTGTTCGCAATAGCGTTGGCCGTCCAGGTGTACCCGTCGCGCGGTGCTGCAAGCGCTGCAGCCGTGCCGATCGAACCGGACGCACCTGGTTGGTTGACCACTACAATCTCAGTTCCAAGCGCTTCCTCGAGCAATGGGGCAACCACGCGGGTTACCTGGTCGGTTGATCCACCTGCCGACCATGGCACGATGATGTTGATAGGACGATCGGGCTGCCATTGCGCCATTGCGCTTGTGGTTAGTCCAAGTGTCGCGATGGCCGCGAGGGATGTGCATGCGAATGTGGAGAGCTTCATTGGTCTCTTTCCTCCCTTTGTTACTGACTAGTAGGTAATAAACAAAATTTGGCCCTGTCAATCACGAATTGGCAATTGCGTTCGATATTAATTTATTTTGAAATCAATGGGCTGAATGCTTTTCGGGCGAAGTGTGAAGACTGCTTGCTCGTTTTCGCAAGCGCAACATAGCGTGGTGCAGTGCAGGAAATTGTGCGTGGATGCGAAAATAACTCGGAGTGAGTCAAACGGCTTCAACACACAAAAAAGCTCGACGTGTGAACGCCGAGCTTTGAAAAAGCTTTGACCATACGGATTGGTCAGTAACGTCGGAAAAGCGCGACCAACTTGCCCTGGATTTTCACGCGATCTGGGCCAAAGATTCGTGTTTCGTAGGTTGGGTTGGCCGCTTCGAGAGCCACTGACCCGCCACGCTTGCGCAAACGCTTCAGTGTGGCTTCTTCATCGTCAACCAAAGCCACGATAATTTCACCATTATCAGCGCTTTCGGAGCGTTTTATAAGCACGGTATCGCCATCAAAGATACCGGCTTCAATCATCGAGTCACCGCGCACTTCCAACGCGAAATGCTCACCACCAGCAATCAGTTCAGCTGGCACAGACACTGAATGGCTTTCCTGTTGGATGGCGGATATTGGCGTACCTGCAGCAATGCGACCCATGACCGGTACCGTGACAACGTCGCCCAGTGCCGCCACATCAGGCATTGATGGAGTGGGTTTCTCTCTCCCACCGGACCCTTCAATAACGCTCGGCACGAAGCCGCCTTCACGACCGCCCAAACGCGGATTGTGGGAGTCTGGAAGCCGTACAACTTCCATCGCGCGCGCCCGGTTTGGAAGTCGGCGAATAAAACCTCGTTCTTCCAAAGCAGTGATGAGGCGATGAATGCCTGACTTTGACTTCAGGTCCAGCGCATCTTTCATTTCATCAAAAGAAGGAGGGACGCCTGATTCACGCAGTCGCTCGTGGATGAACATCAAAAGTTCATGCTGCTTGGGTGTCAGCACGGCATTTCCCCCGCTTCAAATGGCTCAAGTTGTTTGCGCGCGGCGCATCCAACTCATTGGAACACAAGATGAACAGTTTGTACCTGTTCTTGATGTGTTCTTCAAGGGGTTGGCCTTATTTTGGCAAAGGAAGTGTTGCGCAAGGCGTGCCAGCGCGAGCCGCTTCGGCATGTGCTGGCCGATAGATCAAAGCATCGGCATTGCCGAGCAGGCGCAGGAGCGAGGAGTTCTTGGCTTGATACCGGTACCAGATCGCCTTCTGTATTCTCGACGGCCCGCATGAAGTGCGCGCGTGGCCCGTTGACAGGCAAGTCTTCTCCAAGGTTTGCCGTTTCTAGAGCCAGGAATGGTTGAGGATTGCGGCCCGCTAGCCGATCAAGAAGCGGACGCAGAAAGATGATGGCGCTCACCATTGAAGAGACGGGGTTGCCCGGTAGACCGAGCACCGTTTTCTCATTTTTTCTCCCAAACAGTGTCGGTTTACCTGGTCGTAGCGCCACCTTTGGGATGTCCAACGTATAGCCTTGGGCTTCAAGGGCAGGGCGGATGAGATCATAGTCACCGACAGAAGCACCGCCGATTGTGACCAACGTGTCGGCCTCACAGCCAGCGATGTAAGCCTCCAAACCATCTTGATCGTCACGAATGAGTGCTAGGTCATGCAGCTTGGCACCGTAGCGCTGTATCAGCGTGGCCAGCCCGAAGCCATTGGATGCGATGATGGCATCTTTGGGCGCTTCTGGATTTGGCCAAGCAAGCTCATCTCCGTTCATCATCACAGCCACCTTGGGCTGAGGATGAACCACCAACTCTCGATGATTGCCGGAGGCAGCGAGTGCTAAATGTTGCGGCGTCAGTTTCGTGCCTTTGGCAATCAAAACATCGCCTTGGCGAAAATCTCCACCTGCTGAACGTACATTCGCGCCCTTACCTGGGTTTTCAGCGACGGTAACAGCATTGCCATTTCGAATGGCATCTTCCTGGATAAGGACATGGCTCGCGCCGTTGGGTATTGGTGCGCCGGTGAAGATGCGCACAGCTTCACCCTTGCCAATCGTCCCATTGAACATCGCGCCAGCTGGCACTTCGCCAACCACCTGAAGATGTTCCCCGGCCAATGGCGTGGACGCTATTGCATAACCATCCATGGCAGAGACGGCGAAGGGAGGTTTAGTTCGCGTGGCAACGCAGTCTTCTGCAAGCACACAGCCGTCGGTTTCCAGAAGAGGCAAGGCGCACGGCGCCAGTGGTTCAACCGACCTAATCATGAGCTCAAGCGCAGCCTCCAGGGGCACCATCTCGCTCATTGGTCGTCCAGGCTCCAGTCGCCCGATGCGCCTCCAGCTTTCGACGTCACTTTGATGTCGGTCATCTCCATGTGCCGGTCGATAGCCTTGGCCATGTCGTACAGCGTTAGAAGCGTAACACTGCAGGCGGTCAGTGCCTCCATTTCAACACCGGTCTTCCCGCTTGTGCGGACCGATGTTGCAACGTTTAAACCTTTGCCATCGTCACGCTCATTGATCGCCACCTGCACATCATTCAAAACCAGAGGGTGGCATAGCGGAATAAGGTCGTGTGTGCGCTTGGCGGCCATAACACCAGCGATACGTGCCGTGGCCAGCACGTCTCCTTTTTTTAAGCGATTGTCGCGGATGGCGGCGAGTGTTTTCGCTTGCATCAAAATGGCGCCAGATGCGCCGGCTGTTCGAGCCGTTACAGGCTTGTCGCTGACATCCACCATAGATGCTTTGCCAGCTTGATCTGTGTGAGTCAGCTGATCTTTCATGCAGCCAACAAATCACGCGTTGCTGCTTCCACGTCAGCTTGGCGCATCAGACTCTCGCCGATAAGGAACGTGGTAATGTTTGATGCTGCCATGCGATCCAAGTCAGCGCGGGTGAAAAGTCCAGATTCGCCCACCAACAATCGATCATTGGGAACGTTTTTGGCTAGCTCTTCGCTTGTCTCTAGCTTGGTCTCGAATGTTCGCAGGTTGCGGTTGTTGATTCCAAGGAGTGGGGCATCCAGCGCCAGCGCGCGTTCCAATTCATCCGCGTCATGCACTTCGACCAGAGCATCCATGCCATGGTGTGTGGCGGATGCGAGCAAATCAGCCGCCAGTGCATCATCAACTGCTGCCATGATGATCAAAATGCAATCGGCGCCCCAGGCGCGCGCTTCGGCGACTTGATAGGTGTCGTAGAGAAAGTCTTTTCGCAGAACGGGCAAGGAAACGGCATCGCGTGCAGCGATCATGAAATCAGGGTGGCCTTGAAAGGAAGGCGCATCTGTTAGCACCGACAAGCACGCTGCTCCACCTGCAGCGTAGGCCTGAGCATGAGCAGGCGGATCGAAAGCCTCACGGATCAGCCCCTTGCTGGGGGATGCTTTTTTGATCTCAGCAATCAGACCATAGGTGCCTGCCGCCTTTTTGGTGCGAAGAGCGGATAGAAAGCCGCGCGGCGCGCTTTGTGTTTTTGCTGTCTCTTCGAGGTGCGAAAGCGAAACGGCCAGTTTGGCGGCCGCGACTTCCTCACGCTTGTAGGCTTCGATCTTGTCCAGGATATCGACCACAGCTCACGCAGCCTCGTTAGATGTTGTGACGAGCTTGTCCAGTGTCGCCGACGCTTGGCCGGATGATAGTGCGTCGCGAGCCTTGAGAAGGCCCTTGTCCAACGTGGTTGCTGCGCCGGCGACACACAAAGCGGCGGCGGCGTTCATCTCAACAATATCGGCATAGGCATTCTGCTCACCTGCTAGAACATCACGCAGTGCCTTGGCATTGTGAGTGGCATCGCCGCCAACGAGTTCGCGTTCATCGACGAGGTCAATGCCGTGGTCGCGCGGGTCAATTGCAGCGAGGCTGACTTCGCCTTCCTCCAACTTGGCCAAATGCGTGATGCCTGTCGTTGTGATTTCGTCCATGCCATCAATACCATAGACCACCCACGCTGTTTCCGACCCCAGTGCTTTAAGGGTTTCAGCGATGGGCACGAGCCAGCGCTCATCATAGACGCCAATCAACTGACGTTTCGCGCCTGCGGGGTTGGAGAGTGGGCCGATGAGGTTGAAAATCGTGCGCTGCCCGAGTTCAGTGCGGGTCGGTCCGACATGCTTCATGGCTGAATGATGCATGGGGGCGAACATGAATCCGATGCCAACTTTTTCGATACAGGTGGCAATTTGCTCTGGCCCGATGTCGATGTTGACGCCAAGTGCTTTGAGTACGTCGGCTGCGCCGGACTGGGAAGAAACAGCGCGATTGCCATGCTTGGCGACCGGAACACCGCACGCGGCAACAGTGAGCGCGGTTGCGGTTGACACATTGTAACTGCCTTTGCCGTCGCCCCCGGTTCCAACAATATCCATTGCTTCAACAGCCAACCGCTCGGGTAAGTCTACTGGCGTCATCTTTGAGCGCATGACCGAAACAGCGCCCACCAGCTCATCAATGGATTCGCCACGCACTTTAAGTGCGATAAGAAACGCGGCAATTTGAGCGTTGGTTAGATCACCGGACATGATGTGCTCGAAGGCAGTCTCTGCCTCGCTACGGGTCAAACCATCGCCAGAGCAGACTTTGGTCAGAAGCGGTTTGATTGCGTCAGACATCACTGGCCCTGCTGCTGATCGTTGAAACGTGTGGCTATCGCCACAAAGTTGGCGAGAATGCGCTCACCATGCTGCGAAGCAATGCTCTCGGGGTGAAACTGTACGCCGTGGACCGGATCATTGCGATGGGAGAGGCCCATGATCTCTCCTTCATCTGTGCGTGCAGTGATCACCATGTCGGTGGGTAGTGATGTGGTTTCTACGGCGAGCGAATGATACCGCGTGGCTTCGAAAGGGCCGTTGATACCCGCAAACAATGGCGCTTCGATAGCCGGTGTCACTGTCGATACTTTACCGTGCATCAGTTGAGCTGCGCCGATGACTTTGCCACCATAGGCCTGGCCCATCGACTGCATGCCAAGACAAACCCCAAAAATCGGAGTGGATGCGCCCAGGTGATCAATGAGATCGAGACAAATACCTGCATCATTAGGTGTGCAGGGACCCGGTGAGAGAACAATGCCGGCAAGCTCGCCTGATGCGCGGCGTTTGGCAACATCCTCGACGGAGATGGCATCATTGCGCACAACATCCATTGCCACACCCGTGGCGCCCAAACAGTGCACCAGATTGTAAGTGAAGCTGTCATAGTTATCGATGACGAGATAGGTGTCTGCCACGTCATTGCCCCCGCTGTGAGGTGGCCGCAAAGCGCACAGCTTCTTCAGCTGCGCGGAAAAGCGCGCGGGCTTTGTTTTCGCATTCTGCCTGTTCTGAATCAGGGTCGCTGTCTGCCACGATGCCGGCTCCCGCCTGCACATACATCACGCCATCTTTGACGATCGCGGTGCGCAGCACAATGCACGTGTCAAGCGAGCCGTTGGCATCGAAATAGCCAACACAACCTGCATAAATCCCCCGCTTGTCCTTCTCCAACTCGTCAATGATTTCCATCGCCCGTACTTTTGGCGCTCCGGACACTGTTCCGGCAGGAAAACCAGCGCCCAAAGCATCGAGAGCGTCGTAGCGATCACTATCAAGCTCGCCGATCACGTTGGAAACGATGTGCATGACGTGCGAATAGCGCTCGATGAAGTACTGATCGGTAACCTTCACGGTGCCCAGCTTTGAAACACGACCGACATCGTTGCGGCCGAGGTCGAGCAGCATCAAATGCTCAGCGCGCTCTTTTGGGTCGGCGAGAAGCTCGTCTGCCAATGCCTGGTCTTCAGCGGGTGTATCTCCACGTTTGCGCGTGCCAGCAATGGGACGAATGGTAACCTCACCATCACGTACGCGCACCAGTATTTCTGGGCTTGAGCCGACAATCGTGAAGCCATCAAAAGAGAGATAATACAGGAATGGTGCGGGATTGGTGCGCCGCAGAGCACGGTAGAGCGCAAAGTCGGGTAGAGGAAATGGCGTTTCGAAACGCTGGGACAGAACAACTTGGAAGATATCGCCTGCGGTGATGTACTCTTTGGCACGCGCGACCATCGCCTTGTACTCGTCCGGCGATGTGTTCGACATCATCGTCGGCATTGGCACATCGATGGGTGCCGCGCTCTGTCCAAGCGGAGTTTCGAGCTTGTCCACCGCGGCTGTTAAACGGTCCAAAGCACGCGCATAGGCTTGGTCGGCGTTCTGCTCTGGCGTTGGTCGAACGGGTGTTACCACCGTGATTTCATCACGCACCGCATCGAAGACCACGATGATGGTGGGGCGCATCAACAAAATGTCGGGCGTGCCGAGGCGATCTGGATTCTGGTCCGGGAGCTTTTCGATCAACCGAACCGTGTCGTAGCCTAGATAGCCGAACACACCTGCTGACATTGGCGGTAGATCATCTGGCAGGTCTATGCGGCTTTGCTCAATCAACGTGCGCAGAGCATCAAGTGCCGAGGCATCAAGCTCTTCAAAAGGTGCCGTCACACCGTCAATGCTGACACTGGCTTGGGCTGCGCGGTCGCCATCAGCGCGGAACAACAAATCAGGTGCCAGACCAATCATCGAGTAGCGCCCACGGACCGCACCACCCTCGACCGACTCCAGCAAGAATGCGTTTTTGGACGTGCCTGATAACTTGAGCATCGCCGAGACCGGCGTTTCAAGGTCTGCGACGAGCCGTGTGTAGACGACTTGAGCGGTTCCGGCGTTGTAGCGCTCGGCAAAAGCGTCGGAGAAGGGCAGAACCTGCATGTTTTTGGTACCCTATGCGCCCTACATGCCGCTATGGCTTCCGCCACCGGTCAATTCTGCCACCAGTGCCTGGTTGACGCGTACGCCGAGAGAGTTCTGCAGCGCCTGGACGTATTGGGTGAGCACCGTGTCCTCAAGTGCAGGTGCCAGCTGCTCTGCCAGCTCTTGCACGTCAGCGGCCGTTTCAAAGAAGGCTGGGCGGGTGACGTCATCAACCACGAAGACAAGGCGGGTCGTTGTTTCTCCGTCAGCATTTGGCGGACCCTCAACATCACCAAAATGGGCTTCACCACCTTCAAAAGCGGCGACGGTTGCGGGGCCACCCATCTCATCAGGTGCCTCGCCACGCGTAAACGGCTCGGTGATGGTGACCGGTAAATCCAGCGCTATGGAAAGTGTTTGTAGTGAGCGACCACGCTCTAACTCGCTGACAAGTTCACCTGCGCGCTCGCGCAGCATTTCATCAAGCTGTTGGTCTTCCCAATCGCTTTGAACACGATCTTGTGCCTCTTCGAATGTGAGGTCGCGCGCCTCCTCGACGCCTGTCACTTCAAACCAGACGAATCCCCCGCCGGTTGTATCGAGCGCATCGTTCTCCAGGCCGACGTCGCTTTCAAATGTGTCTGCGATCAGCGAGTTTGTTTCTGGCAGATCAACGGGTTCGTCATCACGGCCAAAACCGTTGGCATCAAGTGCGTCAACAGTGACCAGTTCAAGGTCAAACCGCGGAGCGATTTGATCCAGAGGGTCTCCACCGGCGCGGGCATCTTCGATGGCATCAAACAGCGAGAAGATTTCATCGCGCGCGGCTGCGTTTGCAAGTTCCTGGCGCAAACGATCTTCAACGTCTTCAAGCGGGGTGACGCTGTCTTCAATCACCTCATTCACCACCATGATGATACTGCCGAAGCGACCGTCAACGACACCCGTTGGCCCGGCAGCATCCAGTGAGAACGCGGCATCGCCAGCAGCTTGATCCAAGATCGCTGTTCGCTGGACAGCGCCAAGCTCTGTTGCGGTAAAATCAAAACTCTCATCGGCCTGGAGGTCCGCAACTGCTTCGCCAGCTTCAAGGCGCGCTTGCGCTTCATTTGCCTGGGCTGAATCCTGGAAAAGGAGCTGTGTGATATCGCGTTCACCCGCGCTTGTGAGTTCTTCGCGTTCAGCTTCATAGGCGGCCTGAACATCGGTGGCGCTTACTGCTGAAGGGTCGGCGAGATCTGTCTCAGAGAGTGCCATATAAACAATGCTGCGATACTCCGGCGCGCGATAGTCCCCGGTGCGGTCGTTGAAGAAGGCTCTCAGATCTTCTTCGGTCGCGGCTGGACGGTCCCCGAGGGAGGTGTCATCAAGAGTCAAAAATGAAACAACGCGCAGTTCGTTTGCGTAGGTGTTGGCAACTTCAAGCATTGCATCGGCGGGTTGCATGCCGCCGACGAGACCTTGAGCGAGCTGTTGACGGGCAGCGAACGAGCGCGTGTCTGCGACAAAATCGTCTTCTGTGATGCCATATGAGCGCAGAACTTGTTGGAAAAACTGGCGATTGAAACCGCCGGTCTGAAGAAAAATAGGATCGTTGGCGATGCGCTCGGCCAGACGGTAATCGGACACACCGATGTTGAGGCGGTCTGCTTCGGAGTCCAGCGCTGCCTCAGAAGCCAATTGACCAAGAAGTTGGCGATCCAGCCCAAACAAGCTTGCTTGCTCAAGTGTTAAGTTGGTGCCGAGTTGTTGGCTGAGCCTGTTCAGTTGCCGCTGCAATGCAATCTGGAAGGTCTCAGCACTGATCTCTAAATCTCCAACCGCCAGCACAGTGCGTTGGCCGATATTGCCGATGAAGCCGCCAAAGCCGAGGCCCGCGACCACGGCAATGGACACAATAATGAGGAAGACTTTGGCAAGGGTGGTGCTTGCGCCCCGTCGTAAGGCTGTCAGCATTTGTTTTAAGCTTTTGTTTTTGTTAGAAAATAACGCAAATCGCGTGGTTGGTCGCGACTATAGTCAGCCGTTTGGGGCGGTGCAAGCGGAACCGGACGAGCTTTTGCGGCTTTGATTGATGGCGGTAAACCTGCTAGCAGGCCGCCAACTTCATCAATCACTTGGAACGGTTATGCCAACTGACGGTATTCGTCCGCTCGTTGCGGGCAATTGGAAAATGAACGGGTTGCGACGCAGCGTTGACACGATCGAGGCCCTCAAAAGCCACGCGCAAGAGGGCGTGCTTGAGCGCATTGATATGTTGGTTTGTCCTCCAGCTACTCTTGTTGCTTTGGCCGTGAAAACCATGGACACGGTCCCCATCCATATTGGTGGCCAAACGTGTCACCCAGCCGAAAATGGTGCGCACACCGGTGATATCGCTCCGGAAATGCTGCTGGACGTTGGTGCCAGCTATGTTTTGACAGGTCATTCTGAGCGACGCACTGACCATGGTGAAACAGATGAAGTTGTCCATGCCCAAACTCTTGGTGCATGGCGTGCTGGTCTTTGCGCAATTGTCTGTGTGGGTGAAACCAAAGATGAGCGTGAGGCTGGCAATGAAGTTTCAGTTGTCGCCGGACAGATTGCGGGATCAGTCCCTGATGGGGCAACGGCAGAGAACACGGTTGTTGCTTATGAACCTGTTTGGGCCATCGGCACAGGTTTGACACCCACGGTCGATGATATCGCCGCGATGCATGATGCAATCCGTGCTGAACTTACCAACCGTTTCGGAGACGAAGGCGCCAAGATGCGCATTCTGTACGGGGGATCGGTGAAACCGGGCAACGCAGCCGACGTGTTGGCGCCAAACAATGTTGATGGAGCCTTGGTTGGAGGTGCCAGCCTCAGCGCGTCCGACTTTATGGGTATCGCTGATGCTGTGGCCGGTATGATGAAGGCCGAGGGTTAGCCGCTTGCTTCACCTAGAAGAGGACTTTGCACGAGGCTCAGTCTTGGTGTATGGCAACGCCAACGTTGCACTTTTATCTACGTGATTAGCGCAACCCTCTTGATCCAAGCACAGCTGGACATCACTTGAGCTGCTTCATTGTCGGCGCCATCTGGCTTTTTGCTGGAAAAATGGAATTGGTATGGAAACCTTAGAAACTGTCTTGATTGTTGTTCATCTTCTGGTGGTTGTTGCACTGGTTGCTGTCGTGCTTCTCCAACGCTCTGAAGGCGGAGCTTTGGGGATCGGTGGCGGCGGTGGCGGCAACTTTATGTCCAGTCGCGGTCGGGCGAATGTGCTGACCCGTGCCACGGCATTTTTGGCGCTTGGCTTTTTTATCACATCAATCTCATTGACGGTGCTTGCTCAGACAGGTGCTGGGCCGTCCTCGATTCTCGACAGCATTCCTGACGCTCAACCGTCGGAGGATGGTTCGACATTGCTTGAGCAGATCGGCGGCGAAGTTCCAGCGGTCGATACACCTGATGAGCCGCAGATACCGACAACCCAGTAAAGCTGTTCCTAGACAAACAAAAAAGCTGCGCGTGACCCCGTCACGCGCAGCTTTTTTGTTTGTGTCGGTGGTGGCAGATCGCTCAGCGGCGAAAGACGGGTTTCATACCTGAAGGATGCGCTTCGTGTCGGGAAGGCTTATCCGTCAAGGGCAAGATGGTTTGGCCGCCAGGTCTTGGGCGAATGCCTTTGTCTGTGCCGTGTCTTTGGCAAGATTGCTGAGCGCACGCTTGCGATTGGCGGTGCTCCACCGGGCGGCAAGCTCGACTAGGGGCAGGAAACCAGCCCATTCAGGGCTGTCCAGCACATCTTTGTCGACATGGTTGTGGTTTTTCGGGGCTTCAACAATGTGGGTTGCAAGAACAGAGTACTCGAACATTGGGCTGCATCCTTTTCGAGGGGAGTTGGCAGGATACTCGGAAGCTAAGAGTGGATGGGCCGTCTTGGTAGAGGACGTTTTGAAAGGGTATTTTCAAAGATGAAAGACGCGTTGGATTGGGATGATCTGCGGCTTTTCTACAAAGTGGCCAGCCTAGGCAGCTTGGCAGCTGCATCTGCCCATACCGGGATCAGTTCACCGACAATCGGGCGCCGCATGCATGACCTTGAGAGGGTGTTGCAACGAGAGCTCTTCATCCGTCGCCAGACTGGTTACGTTTTGGCGCCAGATGGTAAGGCATTGTTCGACCGTGTTTTGATGATGCGCGATGGAGCTAAAAGCGTCGAGGACTGGCGATTGGAAGCAGTTCCTTTGCCTGGCGTTGATATCTCGCTCGATCATTGGATGGCATGCTTTTTCACGGCAAATTTGACATCCCTTTGGACGCCGCAGGATCCCTTCCAACTGTGTATCGAAGCCAATGGCGGCCTCGCTGATATCTGGCATCGCCGTGTTTCCATTACGGTGTCTGACAAACGTCCACAAAGCGGGAATGTTGCGGTGCGTAGCGCTCCCTCGGTGGCTTATGCGGTGTATTGCGCTGGCGATTTTGACGACGCCAACAATGAAAACTGGGTGTCTATTGGTCGTGGTGAACTGGACACCCCTTGGGCCAATTGGGCTTCTAGCAAGCCCGGCGCCTGGATCACTTCTTGGACGTATAGTCCGAGTGTTCTACGCGATATGGTTCGAGCTGGTGCCGGGCGAGCGGTCTTGCCGTGTTACATTGGCGACACAGACCCGAAGCTGAAGCGTTTGGGCGGCGTCATCGACGAACTAACCCATACCGCATGGATCGTTTTGCACGACGATGATCGCAAGCGCTCTGAAGTGAGGTTGTTTGTGGATCGTATGGTTGAACTGTTCAGCCGCAACGCTGCGCTTTTTGCTGGCAGTTCACCTCATGTGGGGAACTCCTAGACACTGGGCAGCAAGGATAGTTTTTGGGGACAAACTGTTTGCATGGCTGTCATGCATGAACGTCCACAGATCAGCGCTTGTGAGGCCAAGGCGGTTCAGTTACTAGGTGAGTCCCATGGCGCGATATATTTTCATCACAGGCGGCGTGGTTTCCTCCCTCGGTAAAGGCATCGCAGCGGCAGCTTTAGGCGCGCTGTTGCAGGCTCGTGGGTACAAGGTCCGCATCCGCAAACTCGACCCTTATCTTAATGTTGACCCCGGTACGATGTCGCCGACTCAGCACGGCGAGGTGTTCGTTACAGACGACGGCGCGGAAACAGATCTCGACCTTGGGCATTATGAACGGTTCACAGGCCGTTCAGCCAATCAGCGGGACAACATCACCACCGGCAAAATCTATCAAGATATCATCGCCAAAGAGCGCCGAGGGGACTATCTGGGTGCCACGGTTCAGGTCATCCCGCATGTGACCGATACGATCAAAGCCTTCGTATTGGACGGCAACGAGGATTACGACTTTGTGATCTGTGAGATTGGCGGCACGGTTGGTGATATCGAAGGTTTGCCGTTCTTTGAGGCGATCCGCCAACTTGGCAACCAGCTTCCACGTGGCGATGCGATCTATATGCATCTGACGTTGATGCCTTACATCCCAAGCGCTGGTGAGCTGAAAACCAAACCGACCCAGCACTCGGTCAAAGAGCTACGTTCTATCGGTATCCAGCCAGATATTCTCATGGTGCGCTGTGATCGCCCAATTCCACCTGGGGAACGGCGAAAGCTCTCCTTGTTCTGCAATGTGCGCGAAGAGAGTGTGATTCCAGCTCTTGATGTTCCTCACATCTATGATGTGCCCTTGGCGTATCATGACGAGGGATTGGATGATGAAGTTCTGGCCGCTTTTGGAATCACAGGTGCGCCGGCACCAGACCTTGAGCGCTGGCAAGACATTTCCAGTCGTGTGAAGAACACCGACGGTACCGTAAAAATCGCCGTTGTTGGCAAGTACACCGACCTGAAAGATGCCTACAAATCGCTCATTGAAGCCCTGACGCACGGCGGCATCGCCAACAAGGTGAAGGTCGAGATCGAATGGCTGGAAGCTGAGATTTTTGAAAGCGAAGATCCCAGTCCTTATTTAGAAGGTGTACACGGTATTCTTGTGCCTGGTGGGTTTGGCAAACGTGGCGCTGAGGGCAAGATTGCTGCCGCTAGTTTCGCTCGCACCCGTCAGGTGCCGTACTTTGGCATATGTTACGGTATGCAGATGGCGGTGCTTGATGCAGCGCGCAATCTTGCTGGTGTAACCGATGCGCGTTCCAGCGAATTTGAGAATTCAGAAGGCCCAATCGTGGTCGGTTTGATGACCGAATGGCTGAAGGGGAATGCGCTTGAAAAACGTGCTGCAGAAGGTGATCTTGGCGGTACGATGCGTTTGGGCGCCTATCATGCGCACCTTTCTGACGGCACCAAGATCGCCGATATTTATGGCAACACAGATATCTCTGAGCGCCATCGTCACCGTTACGAGGTGAACATCGATTATCGTGAGACACTGGAGAAAGCTGGCCTGGTGGTTTCTGGTTTGTCGCCAGATGGCGTGCTTCCCGAAACCATAGAGTATCCTGATCATCCCTGGTTCATTGGCGTCCAATACCACCCAGAGCTGAAATCGCGCCCCTTTGAACCGCATCCGCTGTTTGCCTCGTTCATCGAAGCGGCTATTGAACAGAGCAGGCTCGTTTAAAGCCTTTCTTCGAAGAAAGCCGGACGCTCATGAACCCGAAAAATGCTCTCGACCACGTCGTTGTTGGCGTGCCCGATCTTGTGTCCGCGCGCGGACGTCTCACGGCGCTTGGTTTTCAGGTTCAGCCTGATGCTCACCATCCCTTCGGCACGGGCAACTGCAACGTTTTTTTCGAGAACGGCACTTACTTTGAGCCGTTGGCCGTTACAGATCGTGATGCTGAACTTACAGCGCTGAAAACAACCAACCCGTTCGTGAAGCGGTACCATGCTTTTCGTTTCCGCCATGGCTATGGGCCGATCATGGCAGCGTTCACAACCGATAGCGCGAAGCGGATGCAGTCGCTTTTTGCATTGGAGGGCGTAAGCGCGGGAGATATTCTCTCCTTCACGCGCAAGCAGGCAATGCCCGACGGCGGAGAGACGACGATTGGCGTGCATCTGGCCGTGTCAGCATCGGAACGCGCGCCCGATGTCACACTGTTTTGTTGCGAACACCTGTCACGCGAGGTGCTGTGGCAATCGGAACGCTTCGTTCACGTCAACGGCGCCAAGGGCATTTCTCGCTTGGTTTTGGTTGAAGGCAATCCATCTGACTTTCAGTATCTCTTCCAGACCGTGACCGGTGATCGTGATCTACGAACAACTTCGTTTGGCATGGAGATGGATTTGCCCAACGCATTGGTCAGCGTGGTTTCTCCGACGGCTTATACAGCGATGACAGGTGAGATACTTCCACCACGTGGTCGCGGCCCCCGCATTGAGGCGGTGGAAATGCAGTTCGATAGTCTGGACGTGTTGCGTGCGCACCTAAGCGTCTCGGATATCGCCTTTGATGATCGTGGTCATGATCTGGTGATCCACCGCGACGAAGACTTTGCTATCACCATCGTTGCTCGGGAAGCTTGATCATGCAGCCAAGCACCACTGTTACAGTCGGGGACGTGTCGTTTGCTAACGATGCGCCGTTTTCGCTGATTGCTGGGCCTTGCCAGATGGAAAGTCGCGCGCATGCCTTTGATATGGCAGGCGCACTGAAAGAGATCTGCGGCAAGCTCGGTGTCGGCTTCATTTTCAAGACAAGCTACGACAAAGCCAATCGTACCAGCCTTTCGGGAAAGCGCGGCGTTGGTCTTGAAACGGCTATGGCGGTTTTTTCCGACATCAAGGCCGAGCTTGGACTGCCTGTACTCACCGATGTCCACGAACCTGGCCAATGCGCAGAAGTTGGCAGTGTGGTGGATGTCTTGCAAATCCCAGCCTTCCTTTGCCGGCAAACAGACCTTCTTGTGGCGGCAGCCAAAACTGGTTGCGTGGTCAATGTAAAAAAGGGGCAGTTTTTGGCGCCCTGGGACATGCAAAATGTGCTCGACAAGGTCACAGGGTCTGGCAATGCCAATGTCTTGCTGACCGAACGCGGCGCAAGTTTTGGCTACAACACACTGGTGGTCGATATGCGCTCTTTGCCGACCATGGCAGCTATGGGCGCACCGGTAATCTTTGATGCGACACACTCGGTCCAGCAACCAGGCGGGCAGGGCGGGTCAACCGGAGGCCAACGTGAGTTTGTTGAACCGTTGGCCAAAGCAGCTTTGGCAACCGGTATCGCCGGCTTGTTCATTGAGAGTCATCAAGACCCTGATAACGCTCCTTCGGATGGACCGAACATGATCCGGCTTGATCAGATGGAAGGTTTGTTGCTGAGACTGATGGCGATCGATCAAGCCGCCAAACAGTGACCTTCTTTGGGCTGGCGGGTTCAAGACTTTTGTCTTAGAAGCCAAGCGAAATCAAAACCGTGTTCTGCCAACGCGTTGGCCACTTATCCTCGGGGGACTCTCATGACAGCTATTGTCGATATTCATGCACGCCAGATCTTTGATAGCCGCGGCAATCCAACCGTTGAGGTGGATGTGGAACTGGAGAATGGCCTTGTTGGCCGTGCGGCTGTTCCCTCTGGCGCATCGACGGGCGCCCATGAGGCTGTTGAGCTGCGTGACGGTGGCGATGCCTACAAAGGTAAGGGCGTTACCAAGGCCGTTGACCACGTCAACACCGATATCTGTGAAGAGCTTTTGGGCTTGGATGCAGAAGATCAGGTTGAAATCGACTCCACCATGATTGAACTGGATGGCACGCCAAACAAAGCGCGCCTTGGCGCCAATGCCATCCTCGGCGTGTCGCTTGCTGTCGCCAAAGCAGCTGCCCAGGCCTCCAACTTGCCACTCTATCGTTACATCGGCGGTCCCTCAGCCCGAGTGTTACCGGTACCGATGATGAACATCATCAATGGTGGCGAGCACGCCGACAATCCGATTGATTTCCAAGAATTCATGATCATGCCTGTTGGGGCTGAGAGCCTCAGCCACGCCGTGCAGATGGGCACTGAGATTTTTCACACGCTGAAAAAAGCGCTCTCTGAAGCCGGTCAAAATACCAATGTTGGTGACGAGGGCGGCTTCGCGCCCAATCTCGATACCAAGGGCGCGCTTGGCTTCATCATGAAAGCGGTGGAAGACGCTGGCTACAAGCCCGGCGACGATGTGATGCTGGCGCTTGATGTTGCATCCACCGAATTCTTTGAGAACGGCAACTACAACATGAAAGGCGAAGGGAAGGTTCTCTCACCGTCCGACATGGTAGATTTCCTTGCCGAACTTACAGCCAACTATCCGATTATCTCCATCGAAGACGGCATGGCTGAAGACGATTGGGACGGTTGGAACGCCCTCACAGCCAAGATAGGCGATAAAGTTCAGCTTGTCGGTGATGATCTTTTCGTCACCAACCCGGCGCGCCTTTCCACCGGCATTGAGAAAAAGTCGGCCAATTCCATTCTGGTGAAGGTGAATCAGATTGGCACGCTCACCGAGACGTTGACGGCCGTTGATATGGCGCATCGTGCTGGCTTTACTGCGGTAATGTCGCATCGCTCTGGCGAAACCGAGGACGCAACCATTGCTGACCTCGCGGTTGCAACCAACTGCGGACAGATCAAAACCGGGTCTCTGGCGCGCTCCGATCGGCTGGCCAAATACAACCAGCTAATTCGTATTGAAGAACAGCTCGGCGCTACAGCGCTCTATCAGGGGCGGGCAATGCTGAAGGGCTAGCACTCTTTTTTAGCGCTACGATGTTGATGAACCCGGTGTCGCCCAGCGCGATACCGGGTTTTTTCTTGATACCTGTTGTTAACCAAGTCGCTTAAGTGGCGGCTAACGCTGAGCGCGGCATAAACAGTCCATCGCCATAACAGTGTGACCCCCCACGCATGCTCACGCGCCATAAACCTCGATCCCGCCGAACGCTCTACGCCTTTCGCGTCGCCCTCATCTTGTTCGGGATTTATTTTGCCTATCATGCTTTTCACGGCAACCATGGTCTACTTGCCTATGCGCAGGTTCAAGGTCAGGTTGAGCGTCTTGCTGAGGAACGGTTGCACCTTGAGGCGCGCCGCGACATTTTAGAAGCGCGCGTAGAAGCCTTGCGAAATGACGCAATGGATGGTGATCTGGTTGACGAAAGAGCGCGACAGTCGCTCGCATTGATTGGCCGATCGGAGCGGATCGTTCGTCGATAACCAGGAACGCTTCAATGCGATCCTGGCAACCGCATATGTTGTTTAACAATAATTCAGTTAATCTAGTCTAACCCATTAAAAAATATCATTTTTTTCTCTATTGTATTTGCACTTATCTAGCCTTTCGTTTCTCTTCAAAACCGGCTACTACTGAGTTACATTTGCGTCACCCAACGAGCGCAGAGATAACACGTTCGCTGTTGAGGATAACCAAGGAGCCAGTCTATGGCGCGTGCAGCCAGTTCCGCATCAAAATCGCCCGCGAAAACCGCTCGAAAGACCACCAGCAGGCGGGCGTCAAAAGCAAGCCCAAAGGTTGCTGACTTTTCCAAAGAACAAGAACTCGCTGCCTATCGCGAAATGCTACTTATTCGTCGTTTTGAAGAAAAGGCTGGCCAGCTTTATGGCATGGGCCTGATCGGCGGGTTTTGTCACCTTTACATAGGACAAGAGGCCGTCGTGATTGGCATGCAAATGGCCATGGTTGAGGGCGATCAAGTTATCACCGGCTACCGTGATCACGGCCATATGCTGGCAACCGGCATGGAAAGCCGTGGTGTGATGGCTGAGCTCACTGGGCGCCAAGGTGGTTACTCGCGTGGCAAGGGCGGGTCGATGCACATGTTCTCCCGTGAGAAGCACTTTTATGGCGGTCACGGTATTGTGGGGGCGCAGGTTTCACTTGGCACAGGTTTGGGGTTCGCCAACAAATATCGTGACAATGGCAATGTTTCTGTCACGTACTTTGGCGATGGCTCGGCCAACCAAGGCCAGGTGTATGAAAGCTTCAACATGGCCAAGCTTTGGAGCTTGCCGGTCGTCTACATCATCGAAAACAACAAATACGCGATGGGCACGTCCATCGAGCGGTCCTCATCAACCACTGATCTCTCGCAGCGTGGCGCTTCGTTTGGGATACCTGGCGAGCAGGTTGACGGTATGGATGTTCGCGCGGTCCACGCTGCAGGCGAGAAAGCCTTGGCGCATGCGCGCTCCGGCAAAGGCCCTTACATCTTGGAGATGCTGACTTACCGGTATCGCGGCCATTCCATGTCTGATCCTGCGAAATATCGCACCAAGGATGAGGTGCAGAAAATGCGCGCAGAGCACGACCCGATTGAACAGGTGAAGGTGCGTCTGTTGGATAAAAAATGGGCTAGCGAGGACGATTTGAAGGCGTTGGACAAAGACGTTCGCGCCATCGTCACCGACGCAGCCGAGTTTGCGCAGAGCGATCCGGAACCAGACGTTTCTGAGCTCTACACAGACATAACGCTTTAAGGGGAGGGTGTATTCATGCCGATTGATATTTTGATGCCTGCGCTCTCGCCGACAATGGAAGAGGGCAAGCTTGCCAAGTGGCTGAAGGCCGAGGGCGACTCGGTTTCGTCTGGTGATGTTCTGGCCGAGATCGAGACCGACAAAGCGACTATGGAAGTTGAAGCCGTTGATGAAGGCGTGCTCGGCAAGATTATGATTGCCGAAGGCACGGACGCGGTGAAAGTCAACGAGATCATTGCCGTGCTGCTGGAAGATGGCGAGGATGCCTCCGCTATTGGCTCTGGCTCTTCCGCTCCAGCACCTGCTGCGGATAACGCTCCATCCGCTGAAGCGCCCGTGCCGTCAGCGCCTGTTGTACCAGCCGCGCCGGTGGAGAGTGTTGCTCCATCTGACCCGGATCTTCCTGCTGGAACAGAAATGGTGCCGACAACAGTTCGCGAAGCATTGCGTGATGCGATGGCGGAGGAAATGCGCTCCAGCGATGATGTTTTCATCATGGGAGAAGAGGTCGCTGAATATCAGGGTGCCTATAAGATCACCCAAGGCTTGTTGCAGGAGTTTGGCGCACGCCGCGTGATCGATACACCGATCACTGAGCACGGGTTTGCCGGTGTTGGCGTTGGTGCAGCGCTCACGGGATTGCGCCCGATCGTTGAGTTTATGACGTTTAACTTCGCCATGCAGGCCATCGATCACATCATCAACTCAGCGGCCAAGACATTGTATATGTCAGGTGGTCAGCTGGGAGCGCCAATTGTGTTCCGCGGCCCCAACGGTGCTGCCGCTCGCGTGGCGGCGCAGCACAGCCAAGACTATGCCGCTTGGTACAGTCATGTCCCAGGTCTCAAGGTTATTCAGCCTTATTCTGCGGCTGATGCGAAGGGTCTTTTGAAAGCTGCTATTCGTGATCCAAACCCGGTGGTCTTCTTGGAGAATGAAATTCTCTACGGCCAAACCTTCGATGTGCCGAAGCTTGACGATTATGTGCTGCCAATCGGTAAAGCGCGGATTGCTCGCGAAGGCTCTGATGTCACCATTGTTTCGTTTGGTATCGGGATGACCTACGCCACCAAGGCAGCCGATGAGTTGGCTGGTATGGGCATCTCCGCGGAGGTTATCGACCTGCGCACCTTGCGGCCCATGGATATCGATACAGTCATTGCATCCGTGCGTAAAACCAATCGCTGCGTAACGGTCGAGGAAGGCTTCCCAGTTTGCTCCATCGGCTCGGAGATTTCTTCTCAGCTGATGGAAAAGGCGTTCGACGATCTTGATGCGCCGGTGATCCGCATTGCTGGCAAGGATGTTCCAATGCCCTATGCGGCCAACCTCGAAAAACTTGCGCTACCCAACGTCGGCGAGGTTATCGAGGCGGTGAAAGCCGTGACCTACAAGTCCTAGGAGACCCAAGCGATGCCCATCAATATTCTGATGCCCGCCCTGTCTCCGACGATGGAAGAGGGCAACCTTGCCAAATGGTTGGTGAAGGAAGGCGATAGCGTCACGTCTGGTGACGTGCTTGCCGAAATCGAGACGGACAAAGCGACCATGGAAGTGGAAGCCGTCGACGAAGGCACTGTTGGCAAGATCGTTGTTCCCGATGGCACTGCCGGTGTGAAGGTCAACGAGCTGATTGCTGTGCTGTTGGAAGATGGTGAAGATGCTTCAGCCATAGATACATCGGCAGCAGCATCTGCTCCTCCGCAAGCTGCGAGCGCTCAAGTCGATGCCCCTGCTGCTACGCCAGACGTTGCTCCGACTGCACTGTCCGCTCCGGCAGGCCCAGCGCCTGTTGCCGCATCGGGAGATAGGGTGATTGCTTCACCCCTTGCACGCCGTATCGCCAAACAAAATGGTGTTGATCTTTCCTCGGTAACCGGAACGGGCCCACGCGGGCGGGTTGTGAAAGCCGATGTGGAAGCTGCCATCGCAGGCGGTACGAGCAAAGCTGCATCTTCACCAAATGCAGCCGCCCCGTCTCAAGCGACAGCTGCGCCGGCTAAAGGTATGTCAGATGATGCTGTCCTGAAGCTGTTCGAAGAAGGGTCTTACGAACTGGTGCCACACGACGGCATGCGCAAGACGATTGCCGCCCGTCTGACAGAATCGAAGCAGACGATCCCGCATTTTTATGTGTCGGTGGATTGCCAATTGGACGCGCTGTTGAAGCTGCGTAGCGAGCTGAACAAATCGGCTCCAGTTAAAGATGAGAAGCCCGCGTACAAGCTCTCTGTCAATGACATGGTCATCAAGGCGCTGGCCTTGGGGCTGCGCGATGTCCCAGATGCCAATGTGTCTTGGACGGCCAATGATATGGTCAAACACAAGCATGCCGATGTTGGTGTTGCCGTGTCGATCCCGGGTGGTTTGATCACGCCGATTGTACGTCGCGCTGAAGAGAAGTCGCTCTCCATCATTTCCAACGAGATGAAAGATCTTGGTAAGCGCGCGAAAGACCGCAAACTGCAGCCGCTGGAGTATCAAGGCGGTACAACGGCTGTTTCCAATATGGGTATGATGGGCGTGTCCAACTTCTCAGCTGTCGTGAACCCGCCGCACGCCACGATCCTTGCGGTTGGTGCTGGTGAACAAAGACCAGTCGTCAAGGATGGCGCTCTGGCCATTGCGACCGTGATGACGGTGACTCTTTCCACCGATCACAGGTGTGTTGATGGCGCCCTTGGGGCTGAGTTGCTCGCGGCGTTTAAGTCCTACATCGAAAATCCAATGTCGATGCTGGTGTAGGCCGCTTTCGCAACCGCCATTGATGGCGATCAAAGGAGATCATTGGGGCGCAGGCTAACCCTCCATATGACCGCTCAACCAATACGAGCGAACCATAAAGCAAGGGAGAATAAGAGTGTCGCATGTGCCCCACGAATTGGCCGAGGAGTTTCCAGAGCACACCGATAAGATGCATCAGCTGAAGCAAGATAACGCACATTTTGCCAAGCTGTTTGACGCTTACCATGATGTGAACCGGGCTATTCATCGCGCTGAAACAAATATTGAGCCAACCGATGATTTGCACATGGAAGCCATGCGCAAAGAGCGAATGCAGCTCAAGGATGAAATCTTCGGGATGCTGAGCAACGCAGTCTAGCGAGAGTGCAGCCAGTCTCCCGGTTGAGAAACCAAACGGGAGACGATCCGTGGCAGACGCTTACGACATCATCATTATTGGCGGCGGGCCGGGTGGCTATGTCGCCGCCATTCGCGCCGCTCAGCTTGGCATGAAGACGGCGGTCGTTGAGCGTGAGCATCTTGGCGGTATCTGTCTCAACTGGGGCTGTATTCCTACCAAAGCTCTGCTGCGCTCAGCTGAGATCTACCATTATATGGAACACGCCAAAGACTACGGTCTGTCGGCGGAAAAGATCGGCTTTGACGCGTCAGCCGTGGTCAAACGCTCGCGTGGCGTTTCCGCTCAGCTGAATGGTGGTGTTGGCTTCCTGATGAAGAAGAACAAGGTGGATGTGATCTGGGGTGAAGCCACGATCACCAAGCCCGGTGAAGTGAAGGTTGGCAAACCAACCAAGGCCGCGATGGAGCCTGCCCACCCAGCACCGAAAGGCACCAAGGGCGAGGGCACCTACACCGCCAAACACATCGTGATTTCCACGGGCGCGCGGCCGCGCGTGATCCCGGGCATTGAACCTGACGGTAAAACCATCTGGACGTATTTTGAGGCGATGGTTCCCCCATCAATGCCGAAAAGCTTGCTGGTTATGGGCTCCGGTGCCATCGGCATCGAGTTTGCATCTTTCTACCGCACCATGGGCGTGGACGTGACGGTCGTCGAGATGATGGATCAAGTTATGCCAGTGGAGGATGCAGAAATCTCTGCAATCGCTGCCAAGCAGTTCAAAAAGCAGGGCATGAACATCATCACTGGCGCCAAGGTTTCCAAAGTTGAAAAAGCCGGTGCTGGTATCAAGGCGACCGTTGAGACCAAGGACGGCAAGTCTCAGGTCATTGAAGCTGAGAAACTGATTTCGGCTGTGGGTGTCGTCGGCAATATTGAAAACCTTGGCTTGGAAAAGCTTGGCGTGAAGACCGATCGCGGCATCATCTCCGTCGACGGATATGGCAACACATCGGTCAAGGGCATTTACGCTATTGGTGATGTTGCCGGACCTCCCATGCTCGCCCACAAGGCCGAGCATGAGGGTGTGATCTGCGTTGAGAAGATCGCAGGTCTTGATGCCCATCCTATGGACAAGAAGAAGATCCCAGGCTGCACCTACTGCAACCCACAGGTGGCTTCAGTTGGTCTCACTGAGGCCAAGGCCAAAGAGGCTGGTCATGAGGTGAAGGTTGGTCGGTTCCCGTTTGTTGGAAACGGTAAGGCGATTGCCCTTGGCGAGCCAGATGGCTTGGTGAAAACGGTGTTCGACAAGAAAACCGGGCAGTTGCTTGGTGCGCATATGGTTGGCGCCGAAGTGACTGAATTGATCCAAGGCTTCGTCGTGGCGATGAACTTGGAGACTACCGAAGAAGACTTGATGCATACCGTCTTCCCGCACCCAACGCTTTCAGAAATGATGCATGAAAGCGTGCTTGATGCCTATGATCGGGTAATCCACACATAGATGGATCAAGGTCGAGCGGTTGAACTGCCTCTCAGCTCTTATTAGCTAAGATCACTGGCGCAACGCCAAATACAAAAAGGATATTGGACATGCAGGGTGTGGGTTGGATTGGTTTTATCGTGATTGGCATTTTGGCCGGTTGGATTGCTGAGAAAGTGATGAACTCACGTCACGGGCTGCTGACAAATTTGATTGTCGGTGTCGTGGGCGCGTTCATCGGCGGTTTCTTGGCCAACGCGGTCGGTATCGCGTTCTACGGCTTTTTAGGAAGCCTGGTCGTGGCAACCATCGGTGCGATTGTGCTCCTCTGGGTGCTGCGGATGATCAAACGCTAGCACAGGTTTGCAATTGACGGCTTTCTGGCCGTCAAAACCTCAGGAGACCCCATGGTCACGCTGATTGATCGCACAGCATCGAACGCCCCGGCCAGCAAGCCCAAGCCTCGGCATCCGGAAAAAGCGCACCGTGCTGACAGCGATGTTCTGAAGAAGCCATCTTGGATACGCGTGAGAGCGCCGGTGTCCAAAGGCTTCCATGAGACGAACGACATCGTGCGTGAAAACAAGCTCGTCACTGTGTGTGAGGAAGCTGGTTGCCCCAACATCGGCGAATGTTGGGATAAAAAACACGCCACGTTCATGATTATGGGCGAGGTGTGCACGCGAGCTTGTGCGTTCTGCAACGTGGCCACAGGTGTGCCGACGGCGCTTGATTCCGATGAACCTCGTCGCATCGCCAATGCTGTTGAGCAAATGGGTCTGAAGCACGTTGTGATCACGTCCGTGGATCGAGATGACCTTGATGATGGTGGTGCTCAGCACTTTGTTGAGGTGATCGATGCCATTCGCGACACATCGCCGGGAACCACGGTCGAAATCCTGACGCCTGACTTCCTGCGTAAAAATGGTGCTATTGAGCAGGTTGCACGTGCCAAACCTGATGTGTTCAACCACAATCTGGAGACGGTGCCGTCAAACTATCTGACGGTTCGCCCTGGCGCACGCTACTTCCATTCGATCCGCTTGCTTCAACTGGTGAAGGAAGTCGATCCAACCCTGTTCACCAAATCCGGCATCATGGTCGGCTTGGGTGAAGAGCGCAACGAAGTGCTTCAGGTTATGGACGATCTGCGCGCCGCTGGCGTCGATTTTCTGACTATCGGTCAGTACCTTCAGCCCACTCGCAAGCATCACCCGGTAAAGAAATTTGTGACGCCTGAGGAGTTTAAGGCCTACGAGACCATCGCCTATGCGAAGGGCTTTCTGATGGTTTCATCCAGTCCTTTGACGCGCTCTTCGCATCACGCAGGCGACGACTTCGCCAAACTGCGTGATGCTAGGATGAAGACCCAGGGATTTTAGTCGCCAAAGCCTGCTGGAAGCAGGTTGGCTTCGATCAGCAAACGCGTTGTGAATGACTGCCTGAACTCGCGGATGGAGTTCCAGCTTGGCCCTTGGGTGTGCAGGGCGAAAACGACCGGCATGGCGTTTGTTCGATCAACAAAGCCGACATACCAACCCTCGAATGGGCCTGAGAAGTTTCCTGATACGACCGGACCGCCCCCAGTCTTTCCGTGCAGTGCATGTTCATTAATTTCGCGCGCCAGGCTGGCCTCTGTTAGGGCAGCGAGTTGAGCGTCTGGTACACCAAGCTCTCCTGTAAGGAGACTTGCGAGAAAAGCCACTTGCTCTTCAACAGATATCTCCAAGGCGCCTGACAGCCAGAACGAGTCCGAACCGTCCGGAGCGCCTGCATTGCCATAGTCCCAAGCGGTCAGTTGCGTCCGATAGGTGGAGGCGCCAACATGCTGGGCAATATCGCGAAAGTACCAAACAGCAGATCGCTGAAAAGCCGTGCGTAGGCTTTGCTCCTGACGCCAAGCGTCAGGCCACCAGAAACTGGCGGGACGCGTTTGTTGATCCCAAGGCCGCACTGTGTCTAGGTCGGGTGTAAAGCCGCTGTCCAACGCAATAATCAAGTTGGGTATCTTGAACGTAGACCAAGGCGCGTGGCGGCTTTGCAGATCACTGCCTTCTAAAACGTAACGTGTGTTTGTCTCCAGATCGTACGCAAGGAAGGAGACATCACGGTCTTCGATGCTCTCCTGGTGAGGAGCAAGCGGAAGGGTCGCCGTGTTGGTCTGTTGCGCCTGTGCGCTGGTTAGCAGGGCAAATGAGGCCAGAACTGTGGCCAGGGCATTTCTGTAGTGTTTCATCAAAGACTCATGGTTGAGGTGGAAGTGCGAATGACCCGCTATGATGAGACACTATGACCAAGGTGCGGCCCTTGAACGATATTGTGTCTCAAACGATCTGTTCACGCATAGCGCGTAGGCTTTCAGCGCTTTGTCATGCTAGTTTTCGCTGCCATATCTGGCATTCGATGCCTAAGATCGTGCCCGGGGAGCACATATGCCGCACTTCACGACCCGCCATATGGTTCAGCATAGCGCAGACGATATGTTCGCGCTTGTTGCCGACGTGCGCGCTTATCCAGAGTTTGTTCCACTTTGCCAGAGTCTGCGCGTCCGCGGGGAATCGCCCTTGGAAGGGAACCGGTCGGTCGTCGTTGCTGACATGACGGTGGCGTACAAGGTGTTCAAAGAGACCTTTACGTCCCGTGTTGAGCTCGATCCAGATAAGCGAGAAATCCTGGTCACTTACTTGGATGGCCCGTTCAAGAAGATGGAAAACCGTTGGCGCTTTGAAGAGACAGGCGAGGGGCGTTGCGTGGTCGAGTTTTTCATCGACTACGAATTTCGTTCACGCGCTTTGGCCTCGCTTATGGGGGCGATGTTTGATCGGGCTTTTCGCAAGTTTTCCAGCGCTTTCGAAGCTCGTGCTGATCAACTCTATGGAACCGAAAGCGCGGCCTAGAGTATTTTTTCAACCAACTCAAAAGCATGCAGAACGCTCGCCTGCCGAACTTCCGAACGGTCCATACCGTCAAACAGTCTGTGGCTGTGTACGGTTGCTTGCCCTCTTCGAGCGCATCCAAAATGAACAGTGCCAACGGGTTTCTCTGCTGAGCCGCCGCTTGGTCCTGCTACGCCGGTAACGGACACGCAGATGTCAGCGCCAGCGCGCGCCAAGGCACCTTCGGCCATAGCCCTGGCAACCGGCTCACTTACAGCGCCATGCTCGTTGATCAATGCAGCAGGAACGCCCAACATTTCAGTTTTGGCGCCGTTGGAGTATGTCACAAACCCTCGGTCCACCACCGCTGACGAACCCGCGATCTCGGTCAGTGTGGCTGCGATCATCCCTCCCGTGCACGACTCAGCAGTCGCTATCATCAGCCGATGAGCTTCCAATTGTTTGAGAAGATGGCGCGCTTGATCGTGAAGATCATTCATCTGAAGGTACCATCACGCTCGCAGTGGCGAAGGCAGCAATACCCTCTTCGCGGCCCGCAAAACCCATTCGTTCATTGGTCGTTGCTTTAACGGAAACGCGCTGCTTGCTGATGCCCAAAGCTTCGGCCATTACCTTGATCATGGCGTCACGGTGAGGCCCAATTTTAGGGTTTTCAGCAACCAGTGCTACATCGACATTGATGATCTTTCCGCCTGCTTTTCTGATCAGATTGGCAGCGTGACGGACAAACAAGTGTGACGCCGCGCCTTTCCATGTTGAATCTGATGGCGGGAAATGCGTGCCGATATCCCCTTCGCCTATGGTCCCTAAGAGCGCGTCGGTTAGGGCGTGGAGCCCCACATCCGCATCAGAATGTCCGTCCAGTTTATGGGTATGGGGGATGAAATGACCGCAAAGCCATACACCATCTCCGGGGACCAGGCGGTGAACATCGTAGCCAAGTCCGGTGCGCGGTTCCAACATGGAGTTCTCTTTCGTTTGGATAATGGCGTGCGCATGCTGCCAATCCCGAGGCGTGGTGATCTTGATGTTGTCTGCTTCTCCATTGATTCCGATACAGCTATGCCCAGCCCATTCCATGATGCTGGCGTCATCGGTGAAGAGTGTCTCGGGTCTGTTAGCTTCAACTGCTCTGTGTGCGTTCAGCAGTGTTTCTCCATGAAAGGCTTGTGGCGTTTGAACCGTTGTCAGAGTGCTGCGGTCAGGGCCGTTTGCTAGCCAGTCATCATGTCGTGTTTTCAATGTGTCCGTGACAGGTAAGCAAGGGATCGCCCCCAGTGCGTTTTCTAACCCATTCAACAACCGGTCGATGAGGCCGGTCGAGGCAAAAGGCCTTGCCCCATCGTGAACAAGAACAGCGCTATCTGGCTGATAGGCATCTGAAGCGGCCCACGCTTGAAGGCCTACCAGCGTGCTTTCACGTCGCGAGGCGCCGCCAGGGACCGCGAAGAAGCTGACCCCTTCGGCAACATAACGTTTCCAAGCCCCCGCGTTGGTCTCTGATGCGGGCAAAACAAGCACAACTGTTGCTACATCTTTATGCGAGGAGAGCGTATGCAAGCTCCAGGCAAGAAGCGGTTTGCCTTCCAACTCAACGAACTGTTTGGCAACGCCGTGCTCGGTAGTTGTTTCACGGGCTCGGCGACCATGACCTGCGGCCAAGACGATGGCGCATGCATAACGAGTGTTGGTTGCTGGTGAGGTTTGGTTCGACATATGAGGAGGCATATCGTGACGAGCTTCGGTCGGGAAGGGAGTCGTGCGTTCAACGCGGTCTATTGCGTTTGCCTGTTAACTCTGCCGCTCTTCCACTTGACGATGAGCACGAAGAGCATTGCAATGTGCTGAAAAATTAGCCATGCATGCATAATGGTCAATTATGCATCAGGTGTTGAGTTGGAAAACGATCCGCTCGGGTCGTCCGTACCGGAAATCGGTACGCCAATGCCTATTGCGAAGGCATCGGCCCGCAATCGCGTTTTGCTTGCTCCAATGTCCGGTGTAACAGACCTGCCTTTTCGTCACTTGGCCAACAAGCTTGGGGCTGGCTTGGTCGTCAGCGAGATGGTGGCCAGTCAGGAGTTGGTGGTCGATAATCCTGACTCGCGGTTGCGGATGGATGTGAGCGGCCTAGAGACGTCGGTGGTTCAGATCGCAGGCCGAGAGGCCCAATGGATGGGTGAAGCAGCCAAGATTGCTGAAGGCGCGGGCGCCAGCGTCATCGATATCAATATGGGATGTCCGGCCAAAAAGGTCACTTCAGGGTACTCGGGTTCCGCATTGATGCGCGATTTAGACTATGCGCTCACACTTGTTGAGGAAACGGTTGATGCCGTGTCTTTGCCGGTCACGCTGAAGATGCGCCTCGGATGGGATGACAAGACTATCAACGCACCAGAGCTAGCGCGCCGTGCGTGTGAAGCTGGGGTGCAGATGATCACTGTGCATGGGCGCACACGCTGCCAGTTCTACAAAGGGTTGGCCAATTGGCCGACTATCGCAGCGGTGAAAAACGCGATCGATGTGCCTCTTGTTGCCAATGGCGATGTGGTCTCTAGCGCTGATGCAAAGCGCATCTTGCAAGAGAGCGGTGGAGATGCGGTGATGGTAGGACGTGGCGCCTACGGTCGACCGTGGCTACCTGGCTATTTGGCAAGCGACGACCCTCAAGCATTTCTGTCGGAACTGCCCAAACCGGTTGACTTGATTGCTGAGCACTATCAGGCCCTTGTTTCGCATCATGCCGTGCACAGGGGTGTGCCGTTGGGCGTTCGCATCGCCCGCAAACACTTTGGCTGGTATCTCGATACAACCGACCTTCAGAGGCCGTTGGAAACCAGAGAGCGTGATGTGCTGTTCGGTAGCGATGATCCAAACGACGTCGTGCCGGTGATCCTGTCTGTGTGGGCCGATGCAGTTTGGCTTCGACCAGTTGGACGGGAAAGCGGCGCGAATACTGATTTGTCAGGCGATATGTTCAAGGCGCGCGCAGCATGAGTATCGAAACGCGCGACAGTGAACGCCTTCAAGTTAGGCTGCTCAACGCGCTGCCACACGCAGCATTGCTGGTTGATGAGCAGTTTCAAATACTTGAGGCCAACAACGCGGCTGAGGTGTTCTTTCGCACATCGCTTGCGATCATGCGGCGTGAAGGGCTGAAACACTTTGTACCCTTTGGTAGCCCAGTGTTCACAACGATAGATCAAGTTGCAGCTGACAATGCCCCCTTGACGGCCTACGGCGTCGATCTTTCAAGCCCACGTCAACCTGACGATATGCTTGTGGACGTCTATGCAGTTCCCATTGTCGAGGCTTCTGCCGACGAAGGCCAGGGTGGCCCAGTTTCAGCCATTGCTTTGACGCTGCATCCCCAAGCGCGCACGCGCAAGCTTGATCGGCAACTTACCTCGCAATCCTCAGCGCGTTCGGTCAGCGGACTGGCCGCCATGTTGGCGCACGAAATCAAGAACCCACTTTCGGGTATTCGTGGGGCTGCGCAGTTGTTGGAAGGCAGCGTGGAGGACGAAGACCGCGCACTGACCCAACTCATCACCGACGAAGCTGATCGCATTGTCAAACTGGTCGATCGGATGGAGGTGTTTTCCGACGAACGTCCGGTGGAGCGAGGGCCCGTCAACATCCACACTGTGTTGGAGCATGTGAAGCGCTTGGCGGAAAACGGCTTCGGCAGCCACATACATTTTGTCGAACGCTACGATCCTTCACTTCCCGCGGTTTTCGCCAATAGAGACCAGATGGTTCAAGTGTTTTTGAACCTCGTGAAGAACGCGTGTGAGGCTATTGGTTCGGCTTCCGATGGCGAGATTGTTCTCTCCACGGGTTTTAAGCCTGGTATTCGGCTGTCTGTGCCAGGCAGCGCAAAGCGGCTTACTCTGCCCCTGGAGTTCTCCATTCACGACAATGGGGGCGGTATCCCGCACGATTTGGTGCCCAATCTTTTTGATCCGTTTGTAACAACTAAATCCAATGGCAGTGGCTTGGGATTGGCGTTGGTTGCCAAGATTATCCGCGATCATGGTGGGGTTGTGGAGTGCGAGAACCATGAGCGTGGCGCAACTTTCAAAGTGATGATGCCGATTTATCGACCGGCTGAAAACACTCCAAACCTCTCCGTGTAACTGCTTGAACGTTTGACCGATTAGGAACCCCCCAATGCCTCAACGAAGCCAAACGGTTTTGATCGCTGACGATGATGCGGCTATCCGCACTGTGCTCAATCAGGCGCTGACGCGTGCTGGCTACTCCGTGCGCGTGACGTCGAACGCGACGTCGCTGTGGCGATGGGTGAGTGAAGGCGAGGGTGATCTCGTCATCACTGATGTGGTGATGCCGGATGAGAATGCCTTTGACTTGCTCCCGCGTATGAAGAAGGCAAGGCCAGATCTGCCTATCATCGTAATGAGCGCGCAAAACACGTTCATGACAGCGGTGCGCGCATCCGAAAAAGGCGCTTACGATTATCTGCCCAAGCCTTTTGATCTGAAAGAGCTGATTGCCATTGTTGGACGCGCGATGGCCGAACCCAAACGCAAGGCCATAGGTGCTCCTTCCGTCGAAGAGGGCGCTGAAAACATGCCGCTGGTTGGCCGGTCGGCAGCCATGCAAGAGATTTATCGGGTTTTGGCACGCCTGATGCAGACGGATTTAACCGTAACGATCTCGGGAGAATCCGGCACTGGCAAAGAGCTTGTTGCAAGGGCTCTTCATGAGTTTGGCCGCCGTGCCAAAGGCCCTTTTGTTGCCATAAATATGGCTGCCATACCGCGCGACCTGATTGAAACTGAACTGTTTGGTCACGAGAAGGGTGCGTTCACAGGGGCACAGAATCGTGTCGTTGGTCGGTTTGAACAAGCCGAGGGCGGCACGCTTTTTCTCGATGAGATCGGCGACATGCCGATGGACGCGCAGACGCGCCTCCTGCGGGTTTTGCAGCAAGGCGAGTACACCACGGTTGGTGGCCGTACAGCGATACGTTCCGACGTGCGGATCGTGGCTGCAACCAACAAGGATCTGCGTCAGCTTATCAATCAGGGCCTCTTTCGCGAGGACCTTTTCTTTCGTCTCAATGTGGTTCCCTTGCGTCTGCCACCTTTGCGTGAGCGTACCGAAGATGTGCCCGATCTTGTGCGGCACTTCTTTGCCCAAGCGGTTGAAGAGGGTTTGCCGGCAAAGCAAATTGATGGTGCCGCGCTGGATGTGCTGCGTCAGTATCGTTGGCCTGGCAACATTCGTGAGCTTGAGAACCTGGTTCGGCGTCTTGCTGCGCTCTACCCTCAGGATGTGATAACCGCGCCGATTGTCGAAGATGAATTGCGCACAGCGGTTACCGGCATTGCTCCGTCGGGAGAGCAGGTCGATGCGGACGAAGGGCTGTCTGTTTCTATCGAGCGCCACTTGGTGCGCTACTTTAAGGACTTTGGGGACGATCTTCCGCCGCCTGGGCTCTATCACCGCATGCTTAAGGAGCTCGAAATCCCGCTTTTTTCTGTCGCTCTAGCCGCCACACGGGGCAACCAGATCAAAGCCGCTGAACTTCTCGGGCTTAATCGGAACACGTTGCGCAAGAAAATTCGTGACTTGGATATCCAGGTCATTCGAGGTTCCCGTTAACGCTGATCCGCGCCGAAACAGACAGTCCTTGCCGTTTATCTGGCCACTGACCTCTTTTTTGTCATAAATAAACAACACTGGTGTGCCTCGCATGCCACAGTGACGTGGTTGTCGATTCTTTGGTTCTCCCGTGCTGGACGAACCTTGCTGCGCCTGGAGCACCTCTCGCTTGGTTGATGCCGTCAGTTCAAAACCAACTGTAATGAACGAAACGCGCCGCTCACGTTCACGGTTGCTTGCGCCTATGCTTGTCGTGCTCTCGGTGGTGTTGGCTGGCGTGACATTTGCGATACTGACCGGTTCTACCGCCATCATTCCGACCCGTGACGTCGTGGTCCGTCTTGTGGTGCTGAATGCTGCAGCAGTGTTCGCGCTTGTTCTGCTTATTGGTCTTGAAGTGCGAAAGATCATACTGGCCCGGCGCGAACGTAAAGCAGGTGCACGGTTACACACACGGATATTGGTGCTTTTCAGTCTTATTGCTGCCGTGCCCGCTGTGCTGGTGGCAATAGTTGCGACCTTGACTCTCGATCGAGGGCTAGACCGTTGGTTCTCCGAGCGCACACAATCAATGGTGGATTTTTCGCTTGTTGTCGCGCGCGCTTATCTGGATGAGTACCGTCAAGTCCTCAACGTGGAGCTGACGGCGGTCGCCAGTGAGCTTGATCGTTCCAAACCGCTGTATGACTTCGACCCAGAGCGTTTTGCTGAGCATATGTCGAATATCGCGGCGGTGCGTTCTATTCCTTATCTTTCCATTGTCGGCGCAGATGGCATTGAGATTTTGCGGGCTGACACACGGTTTGCTGAAGGCTATCGACAGCCTGATCCGTCGATGATTGCAAGGGTGACCGGCGATGAGCCGGTATTGATTCCGCCCGGTACAACCAACCAAATTGCGGGTCTTATTCGACTGCCGGAATTCAACAACGTCTACCTTTTCATTGCCCGCGCCGTGGATCCGCGCGTGGTTCAGTACCTGTTGGTGACCGAGCAGAATGCCACCGAGTTTCAGGCCATGCAGGACCGGCGGTTCGGTGTGCAACTTTCCTTTGGTTTTATGTTCCTCGGGCTGGCGTTGATCATGCTGCTTGCGGCGATGTGGATAGCCATCAGCTTTGCTGATCGCCTCGTGCTTCCTGTGCGTCGTCTCATGGTTGCAGCACAACAGATTTCAGCTGGGAATCTCTATGTTCAGGTTCCGGTTCGTCGCGAAGAAGGTGATCTGGCGGTGCTTGGTCAAAGCTTCAATCGAATGACAAATGACCTGCGTTCGCAGCGAAACGAGCTTGTTGATGCGAAAGATCAGATCGATGGTCGCCGAAGGTTCACCGAGGCAGTGCTGGCGGGTGTGTCGGCGGGGGTGATTGGTGTTGATCGCGCTATGCGTATCACGCTGATGAACCGATCGGCCTGCCAGTTGCTCGACGTCGAAGAAGCCGCAATGTTGGGGCGTTCCATCAGCACGGCAGTTCCAGAATTTTCCTCGCTTTTTTCTGGCTCTATCAATGAGCAGCTCGGTCGACGACCTGCTCGCGAAGTTCGCATCGAGAGAGGGGAGCATCAGCGTATTCTGACAGTCAACATTACTGTCGAAGCCAGTGATGATGGCGCTATTCAAGGTGCAGTTATGACGTTTGACGATGTGTCTGACTTGGTTGCTGCCCAGCGCTCGAGCGCATGGGCCGACATTGCTCGGCGTATTGCTCATGAAATCAAAAATCCGCTCACGCCTATCCAGCTATCTGCCGAGCGATTGAAGCGTCGTTATGGGAAGAAACTGACGGAAGACACCGAAGTGTTTGACCAGTGTACAGACACGATCATTCGCCAAGTCGAAGATATCGGCAAGATGGTCGATGAATTCTCGTCCTTCGCTCGGATGCCGAAGCCAGAGTTTGCTCCCGGCGACTTGGCGACTGTGATCCGCGACACAGTTTTCCTCATGGATAACGGATACCCTGACATTCGTTTCACCGCCGAGCTTGAACCCGGTGGGATGCCGCTCTCACTTGATGGCCGATTGATGGGACATGTGTTCACCAACCTTCTCAAGAACGCCGCCGAGGGTATTACCTCACGTGGTGAGCAGGACGGCGAGGCCAGCCCTGAAGGTCATGTACAAGTGAATGCGCGGCGGCGAGAGGATGGAATGTACATCGTGGATGTCGCTGACGATGGCATCGGATTTCCCAAGACAGGCCGCGCGCAATTGCTTGAGCCTTACATGACGACTCGTGAGAAGGGTACTGGATTGGGTTTGGCCATTGTGCGGCGCATTGTGGAGGACCACGGAGGAACTTTGCGTCTGCTTGACGGCGAGCAAGCCAGCGTACCGACACATGGCGCCCTAGTTCGATTGACCCTGCCTGCCGCTGGAAGCGATGCGGAGTCAAAAGACAATCAAGATACAAACGAACAGCCTTTTGCCGACGATGGATACGCGTCGCAGCAGGTGAAGGAGCATAACGCGTGAGTGGTGATATTCTAATCGTTGATGATGAGGCTGACATCCGCGAACTCGTCGCTGGTATTCTGGACGATGAAGGGTACACCACCAGGCTTGCTGGCAACGCAGACGAAGCTTTGCAGGCGATCGAGAAACGTCGCCCAAATCTAGTCTTCTTGGATATCTGGATGCAAGGAAGCCGGCTGGACGGTATGCAGCTTCTGGATGTTGTCAGATCTTCTTATCCAGACTTGCCCGTGGTGATGATTTCGGGCCACGGCACGATCGATACAGCCGTGAATGCTATCAAGACGGGTGCTTTTGACTTTATTGAAAAGCCTTTCAAGTCTGATCGCCTGCTTCATGTTGCTATGCGTGCTCTGGAGACAACGGCCCTAAAGCGCGAAATTAGCGAACTGCGCCAAACATCAGGTGTTGAATACACACTTGTTGGATCCTCGCAGGAAATGAACACGCTACGGGCACAGATCGACCGCCTCGCACCCACGAACTCACGGGTTATGATTATGGGGGCGTCGGGCAGCGGCAAAGAACTGGTTGCTCGTGCAATCCACGACAAATCCCGTCGCTCCAACGGGCCGTTTGTGGTGCTTAATGCCGCCAACATCTCTCCCGAAACAATGGAGTTGGAGCTTTTTGGAACCGAAGCCGAGCCAGGTACACCTCGTAAGGTTGGGGCGCTTGAAGAGGCTCATGGCGGGACGCTTTATCTTGATGAAGTGTCAGAAATGCCGCGCGATACCCAATCCAAGATCATGCGTGTCTTGGTCGATCAAACATTTACCCGTGTTGGGGGATCAACGCGTGTGCAGGTGGATGTGCGCGTGTTGTCATCGTCTTCAGTACCGCTGGAACCGCTGATTGAAACTGATGCGTTTCGTTCCGACCTCTATCACCGTCTGGCCGTCGTGCCGCTTCCGGTGCCCTCGCTTGCTGAGCGGCGTTCAGATATCCCAGAACTCGTCCAACACTTTATGCAACAGCTTTCTAAAGCCAGCGGTCTGCCAACGCGTCAGATCGCCGATGACGCTATGACCATCCTACAAACGCACGATTGGCCAGGAAATGTGCGCCAACTGCGAAACAATGTAGAACGCTTAATGATCTTAGCACGCGGCGAAAATGGTTCTCACGTGACCGCGGATCTCTTGCCGCCGGACGTTTCATCGCTGCTCCCAAAAACGGCTAGTATGGGCAGTGAACATCTTATGGGCATGCCTCTTCGTGATGCGCGAGAGTTGTTTGAGCGAGACTATCTTTCTTCTCAAATCAATCGGTTTAACGGGAACATCTCTAAGACTGCAGAGTTTATCGGCATGGAACGCTCCGCCTTGCACCGAAAACTCAAGTCATTGGGCCTTAACGGGTGATTGGCACATCGGCTTGAAATGTGCGACCAGTGAGCGATGGATGATCGCGCTCGACGCGATATTCATCACGAACAGAACACAGGGACTCCATAGCCGATGCGAGTAGTGATTTGCGGGGCAGGGCAGGTTGGCTTTGGTATCGCAGAGCGATTGTCGCGTGAAAACAACGACGTCTCTGTTATCGATACTTCTGCACGCCTCGTGCAAGCGATCCGAGACTCTTTGGATGTGCGTGGTGTTGTTGGTCACGGATCGCACCCTGATGCCCTGGTGCAGGCAGGCATTGAGCAGGCTGATATGATCGTTGCTGTCACCTTGTATGATGAGGTGAACATGATCGCCTGTCAGGTGGCCCACTCTCTTTTCAATGTGCCGACAAAAGTCGCACGCATCCGTGCGCAGAGCTATCTGGAGAAGCAGTACGCTTCGCTGTTTTCACGCGATAATCTGCCAATTGATGTCATTATCTCGCCTGAGATTGAGGTCGGCGAGATGGTGCTCCGTCGGTTGGCGTTGCCAGGCGCGTTGGATTCAGCGCGCTTTGCCGATGAGCGTATCTCGGTCGTTGGTGTTTATCTGCGTGAAGACTGTCCTGTGATCGACACTCCTCTGCGTCAGCTGTCTGGTCTCTTTCCGGAACTCAAAGCCACAGTGGTCGGTGTGTTGCGCAACGACAGCATGTTTGTCCCGCGCTCTGATGATGCCATGCTTGCTGGTGATGTGGCCTACTTTGCCGCTGATCGCGATCAGGTCCGGCGCACGCTTGGTATCTTTGGCCGTGAAGAGACTGAAGCAAGTCGGGTGGTGATCGCCGGCGGAGGCAATATCGGCCTCTATGTGGCGCAAGCTCTTGAAGCACGCCAATCACGCACCAAGGTGAAAATCATTGAGCAAGATCGAGAGCGCGCGGTTGAAATTGCCGACGATCTCTCGCGAACCGTCATCTTGCACGGCAGCGCTCTCAGCCAAGATATATTGAACGAGAGTGACATTGGCCAAACAGATACGATGGTTGCGCTGACCAACGATGACCAAGTTAACATCCTCTCCTGCGTTATGGCTAAGCGTTTGGGCGTGCGGCAGAACTTGGCGCTTATCAACAACAGTTCCTATCCACCTCTAGCCCAATCGCTTGGCATCGATGCCTATGTTAACCCGCGCCAGGTGACGATTTCGCGTGTTTTGCAGCATGTTCGCAAAGGGCGTATCCGCCAGGTACACTCGCTTCAAGATGGTGCTGCTGAGGTGATAGAAGCTGAGGCGCTTGACACCTCACCATTAGTTGGCGCGCATCTGCGAGACCTAGACTTGCCAGACGGTCTTCGTATTGGTGCTATTTTGCGAGGGTCGAAAGTGATTATGCCAGACGGAGAGACGACCGTGAAGGCCGGCGATCGTGTGGTGATGTTCGCGCTTGCTGGCCAAGTGAAACGGGTGGAGCAATTGTTCCGTGTTTCTCTTGAGTTTTTCTAGACTTAGAATGGCTTGTGCTGAAACAACCTTGATGGCGGTGCGATGCTTGTAGGGCTTCGTGCTCTGGCGGCCGTTTGTTTCACCATGGCGTTGGCCATGATCATGTGCGCTGCTATTGGTTTGGGGCAGGGCGATGGCGCTTCTGTATCCCTCTTTGCGGGACAGGCGGGTGTGCTGGTTTTCTTCGCCACAGCTGTGCGCCTTGCTTTTGCTGGTCGACGTGCACCGCTGACCCGAACAATCAGTTTTCGGGTCCTGATCCTCGCATGGGTTTTGGCGCCAGTTCTCGCCACGCCCCCTTTTTTGTTGCTCACCGACCTTCCCTTGCACTTGGCTTTTTTCGAGGCCACATCGGCGATCACCACAACCGGTGCAACGGCCATTGAGAATCTAGCTTCCGTGCCGTTGTCCATCATTGGCTGGCGGGCTTGGTTGCAGTGGCTTGGTGGTCTGGCGACGCTTATGTCTATCATTGTGGTTCTAGCGCCCGCTGGGGCCGGGGGAACACCTTTGCTGCGACTGGGGGGAGACACGCAGCAGATACTAGAAAACCGTGTGCGAGGTGTATTTGGTGCGTACTTGGCAGTCACACTTGCTTGTTTTGCATTACTGCTGGCGTCCAACATCGGTGCGTTCGATGCCTTCGCCCTGTCCCTGACCACTGTTTCAACCGGGGGTATGATGCCGCGGCCAGGCACGCTGAGCGACTACAATGCACCGCTGGCTGAGTGGACAATCGGTTTGTTTATGCTGATCGGTGCATCCAGTTTGATGTGGCACCGCTTGGTGGCGACCGGTCGCCTAGGCCGCTCAATCACGCTTTTGGAAAGTGTAGCGCTGATAGGATTGGCTGGCGCGCTTGGGGTTGCATACGCTGTAGCCTTTGCGCTGGCTGCTGGCTCTGGAACAGTTCTGGGGCCAATCACGGCGCTGCGCGAGGGCTTCGTAACGGCAGCCTCGCTTGTTTCAACAACAGGCTTTGAGGCTCGCAATGCCGGTGCGTCTGTCTTACCGTTGTCGTTGGTTTTGGTGGTGATCCTGATTGGTGGTGGAATGTTTTCCACTGCAGGGGGTGTCAAACTCTATCGCGTAGCACTTATGGCGCGCCACAGTTTGAAAGAGCTTGAGCATATCATTTATCCCAATGCTGTTCACACCGATCATTTAGGTCGATTTGCTTATGACACCGATGGCATGCGCGCCATTTGGACCGCACTTGTGTTGTTCTTTGTCGTTTGGGCAGGATGTGGCGTCCTCTTAGCGCTTACTGGCTTGCCGCCCGAGGCCGCCTTGGTCGCCGCGCTGAGCGCGTTGGCGAATGCTGGACCCGTCTATACATTCGGTTGGTCTCCGCCCCATGCGTGGCCAGGCTATTTTGAGTTTGGACCGCTTGCCAGTGGAGCACTGAGCCTGACCATGCTTGCTGGGCGCCTTGAGATCATCGGTTTGGTTGCAGGGTTTAGCGTCTTGTTTTTTAGGCGTTAGTTGTTCTGCGCAACGCAGGCATGAAAGACCAAATCTCCCCTCAAAACTCTTTGGCTCGTGAAAAAGCCGTGCTAGCGTAGCCGTCTGAACACATGAGGGTGTGTTTTGATTTGTGCGGCCAACAACAACGACCAGGGGGTAACCATGGCAAACGAGCGAACCCAAAATCTGCAAGACGCCTTTCTTAATCATGTGCGTAAGCAGAAAGCGTCGTTGACTATCTTTTTGGTCAACGGGGTGAAGCTTCAGGGCATTGTGACCTGGTTTGACAATTTCTGCATATTGTTGCGCCGTGATGGCCATTCGCAGCTTGTTTATAAGCATGCTATTTCCACCATCATGCCAGCACAACCGGTGCAACTGTTTGATCCGTCCGATGAAGATCGCGCTGACGGATAAAAGGATAATCCTTGACCGTTGAAACAAGCGATACCGATCGCAAACCTGCTGGAAAGCCCCGTTTCCAGATTGAAGACACACGCGCCAAAGAAACTCGCACCGCCGTCATTGTCCCCGTCATCTCCGGTCGCGCAGCAAAGCGGGCAGGAGAAGCTGGCGGACGTGCCGTAAGTGAACAGCGCTCACTGGATGCACGCCGGCAAGAAGCTGTTGGGCTGGCCGCCGCGATCAGTTTAGATGTTGTTTTTGTTGAACTTTTAGCGCTTCAAACGCCGCGTCCTGCGACACTTTTAGGCGTCGGTAAGGTTGAAGAGATTGCGAAGCGCGTAGCCCAAGAACACATCGAACTCGTTGTTATTGACCACGAGTTGACACCTATTCAGCAACGCAATCTCGAGCGCGCTTTGGAGGCCAAAGTTGTTGATCGCACCGGTCTTATTTTAGAGATCTTTGGACGGCGCGCTCAAACCCGCGAAGGGACATTGCAGGTTGATTTGGCGCATCTGACCTATCAGAAAAGCCGGCTTGTGCGCTCCTGGACCCACCTGGAACGTCAGCGAGGCGGGAAAGGGTTCCTTGGTGGCCCCGGTGAAACACAGATCGAGTCTGATCGACGCGTTATTCAAGAGAAGATCACGCGCCTGAAGGGCCAACTTGAGGAGGTTCGGCGGACGCGGACTTTACATCGCTCACGTCGACAGGAAGTGCCTGCGCCTACCGTGGCTTTGATTGGTTACACCAACGCGGGTAAGTCCACCCTGTTCAATCGTATTGTCGATGAGAAAGTGATGGCAAAGGACCTGCTGTTTGCCACGCTCGATCCCACTCTTCGAAAGGTGCAATTGCCTAGGGGGACAGAGGTTATTCTGTCCGACACTGTTGGGTTTATCTCAAACCTGCCCACCTCTTTGATCGCCGCGTTTCGCGCCACTTTGGAAGAGGTGCTTGAAGCCGATCTTATTGTTCATGTGCGTGATATCACACACCCAGAGACCGATGCACAACGTGCTGATGTCATTGATGTTCTTGCACAATTGGGTGTGGTGGACCGCGACGGTCAAAGTGACCGCGCGATGATTGAAGCTTGGAACAAAATCGATTTGATGGATGCGGGCACCTTGGATGTCACGCTACGCCAAGCAGAGGTGCAAGGCGCGCGCGTTCTGGCTGTTTCTGCGGTGAGCGGGCAGGGGCTCAGTGCTTTGCTCTCCCAGATTGAGAAAGAGATTGCAGCTACACGTCAGGAAGAAACGTTCCTTGTTCCTGTTGAGGATGGTGAAGGACGTGCTTGGGTTTTTGCCAATGCAACAGTGCTAGACGAAGTCATTTTAGAGGACGGGTCAACACAGGTTCGCGTGGCTATGACACCCCGGCGCATGGCCCATGCGAGGGCGCGGTTTGGAGCTGCTACGCCAGCGTAGAACACTATTAAGCTTCGCTCTTTGCCTGTTGCCAGGCATTTTCCATTGTCTCCAGGGAGGCGTTGCCGACAGGGGTCGATGTGCCCTCCAAAGCCTTCTCAACCCACTGAAACCTTTGAATAAATTTCTGATTTGTGCTTTCAAGTGCAACGGTCGGGTCAATATCCAGTTTTCGCGCCAGGTTTGTGACCACGAAAAGAACATCGCCTATTTCATCCTCAAGCCTCGATCTGTCTTGAGGAGCAGCTGCTAGCTCTTCGGCGACCTCGTCAGTTTCTTCGGCAAGCTTGTCCATCACTGCCTGTGGAGTTGGCCAGTCAAAGCCGACGCTTGCGGCTTTGGCTTGCAGCTTGAAGGCGCGTTGAAGGGCGGGCAGGGTGGTCGGCACCCCGTCTAGAGCACTTGCTGGTTTGTCATCGCCCTCGCCTTGATTTTGCGACGCACGTCGGGCTCGCTTCTCTGCTCTTTCTTCGGACTTGATTTCTTCCCAGCGCACTTTCACGGCTTGAGGATCGTTGCGATCAATATCGCCGAAGACATGCGGGTGGCGGCGGATCATTTTTGTCGTCACTGCAGCCACGACATCGTGGAAGGCAAATGAGCCTTCTTCTTTGGCCATCTGCGCGTGGAAAACGACTTGAAGCAAAAGGTCACCCAACTCGTCGCAGAGATCTTCTTTATCGTTGCGTTGGATTGCGTCGGCGACTTCATAGGCCTCTTCGATGGTGTAGGGCGCGATCGATGAGAAACTCTGTTCCACATCCCAAGGGCAACCTGTCTTTGGGTCACGCAGCTTGGCCATGATGGCGAGCAAGGTCGACAGCTCACCGGGTGGGCCGTCTGTTGATCCATTGTCGCTCATTGGCAGCTCCATGCTTTTGCATCAGCAAGTCTAACGCAGGACTGCATGGCGATCGTGGGTGGTGGACATCCAATGGGGTAGAACCCACAAGAAAGACATACATTTATCCGATAAGATATATTATGGAACCAAAAAGCGCGCTGAAACCCCGACTTAGCTAGGAAATAGCGACCTCTAGTCCATCGTAGGCTGGTTCAATGCTGTTTGGTGTTTCACTGAGCAGCGTCTCATAATCCAAATCGTTGTGCAGATTGGTGAGAATGGTGCGCTTCGGCTGCACGCTGCTATGCAGAGCCAGTGCCTTTTCAAGATTGAAGTGGCTCGGATGTGGCTTGCGGCGCAAGCTGTCGATAATCAACACGTCGAGCGCATGAAAATGCGCCATGCTTGCTTTCGGTATCGCGCTGACGTCCGGCAGATAAAGCAAGCCGCCAATACGAAAGCCAAGTGCAGTGATATCGCCGTGATCCACAGGCACAGGTGTCAGCTCGATTGAACCGCCAGCACCATCAATGACGACTTGGCGATCATGCTCTAAAACCTGTCTATCCAAGATTGGTGGATAACCTGAGCCAGGCGGTGTATGGAACACATAACCGAAAGCCGCACTAGCACGCTCGAAGGTCCGATTGTCCATATGAACTGAAATGCGCGAGCGCTGTATCAGCGCAAACGGGCGCATGTCGTCTATCCCATGAAGATGATCTGCATGTTCATGGGTGTAAACAACGCCATCAAGACAAGGAACTTGAGCATCCAACATTTGGGCACGGAAGTCTGGGCCGGTGTCGATTACGCAATAGGTGGTTCCATTGGGCCCATTGCGAGTGAGGAGGGCCGAACAGCGCCTTCGGTGATTTTTCTGGTTGCTCGGGTCGCAATCGCCCCAACGCTCTTTGTGGGTTGTCCCCCCTACCCTAGGCACGCCAGCCGATGACGCGCATCCAAGAATGGTAAGCGTCAGCGTCATCAAAGTTTTGCCTTGCTGAAAAGGCGCTGAAAATTTCGAGTTGTCAGGTCAGCAATCTGATCTGCTTGGATATTGCGTACATCGGCAAGCACGCGAGCGGTGTGAGATACAAAAGCCGGTTCGTTGCGCTTGCCACGAAACGGCACAGGGGCGAGGTACGGCGCGTCTGTTTCAACGAGCAGCCGGTCTTCTGGAACTTGGGCTGCGATGCCGCGCAGCTCTTCAGCCGTTTTGAACGTCAAGATTCCCGAGAACGAAACGTACGCTCCTAAGGCGATACCTCGTTTCGCGAGTTCCAAGCCAGAAGAGAAGCAGTGCAGTACCATCGGAAAAGCGCCATCGGTCTCATACGCTTCCTCTAAAATGGCGGCCATATCATCATCGGCCGAACGTGCATGGATAACCAGCGGCAAGCCTGTAACTCGAGCCGCTTTGATATGGCGTTTCAGCCCTCCGGCCTGCGCTTCACGCGGCGCGTTGTCATAGTGGTAATCCAGACCCGCCTCGCCAATTGCTACCACCTTTGGGTGTTCGGAAAGTGTCACCAGGTCGTCTACCGTAACATCAGGTTCTTCGCCGGCATTGTGTGGATGGGTACCAACAGAACAGGTAACGCTGTCGTAGGCCTCAGCCACGTCCTTGATCTGGTTGAATTTCTTTACACGCGTACAAATCGTGACCATATGCCCGATACCGGCATCGTTGGCGCGCGCAACGACTGCATCACGCTCAGGCTCAAAGTCCGGAAAATCAAGGTGGCAATGGCTATCGACGAGCAAGGCGTTAGGCCCCTTGCCCGGCTTTGTCGTCTTCAACGTATCGTGGGAAAATCGGCGTTGGCTTTGGCAAGTTTGTGCCAGCTTTGAGTGCGCTTTCCGCATCAAGATCGGCAAACTGGCGGGATTCGCTTGTAACACTCAGCGCATCGAGAAGCTTGCCCGCGCTATCGGGCATGACCGGTTGAACCAGCAAGGCGATTTTGCGGATTGTTTCAGCTGTGACCCAAAGCACCGTTGCCATCCGGGCTGGATCTGTTTTCTTCAAAGCCCATGGCTCTTGCGCAGCAAAGTATCGGTTCGCATCAGCCACAACAGACCAGATAGATGTGAGCATCGCGTGCAGCTCTTGCTTGTCGATGGCTACACGGGCGCGACCCAACAGGGCATCAGCTGATACCAACAGTGCCCTATCGTCGGCAGATAGCTCACCTGGCACAGGTACTTTGCCGTCGCAATTTTTGCCAATCATTGACAAGGATCGCTGTGCCAAGTTGCCAAGGTCGTTGGCCAAATCGGCGTTGATTCGCCCAACAATCGCCTCGTGGCTGTAATTGCCGTCTCGCCCAAATGGAACTTCGCGCAGAAAAAAGTAACGGACCTGATCGCGACCATAGTGATCCACCATGGTGAATGGGTCGATGACATTGCCAATCGACTTCGACATCTTCTCGCCCTTGTTGAACAAGAAGCCGTGGCCAAACACACGCTTGGGCAGCGCAATGCCTGCCGACATCAAAAAAGCAGGCCAATACACGGTGTGGAACCGCACAATGTCTTTGCCGATCACGTGTAAGTCTGCTGGCCAGTATTGCCAGCGAGGATCGCTTTCATCGGGAAAGCCAAGCCCGGTGATGTAGTTGGTGAGAGCATCGACCCAAACATACATCACATGGGCGTCGTCTCCCGGCACTTTGATGCCCCAATTGAATGTGGTGCGAGAGATCGAAAGGTCTTTTAATCCGCCTTCGACAAACTTCATCACCTCATTACGACGTTCATCCGGCCCAATGAAGCTTGGATTGTCGGTGTAGTGTTTCAGCAAGCGATCCTGGAAGGCAGAAAGACGAAAGAAGTAGCTTTCTTCCTCGACCCATTCCACGGGTGTGCCGTGCGGTCCAAATCGGACGCCATCATCTTTGAGATGGGTCTCTTCATCACCGTAATAGGCCTCGTCACGAACTGAGTACCAGCCAGCATAGCTGTCTTTGTAGATGTAGCCCGCATCTTGCATGCGCTGCCAGATTGCCTGACTGGCCTTGTGATGCCGCTCTTCGGTGGTTCGGATGAAATCGTCGTTCGAGCACCCTAGAACCTCTACCATCTTCTCAAACTGGGGAGCGTTCTGATCAGCGAGTTCAGCGGGCGTCATGCCCGCCTCACGCGCCGTCTTGTCCATTTTCAAGCCGTGCTCATCCGTGCCGGTGAGAAAGCGCACATCATACCCATCCAACCGTTTGAAGCGAGCAATGGCATCGGTGGCGAGCGCCTCATAGGCGTGGCCGATATGCGGCTTGCCGTTGGGATAGGAAATGGCTGTGGTGATGTAGAAGCGTTGGGACATAGAACGAATGTAAGCTTTCGGCGCGGAGGGATTTACCCCTGGCTATAGACCTGATCGAGTTGGTCGAAAAGCACCATGATGCGTTCTGATACATCCAAATTGATCGCTTGGTGTGTGCGTATCGCCGCTGTGTGCTCGCTCCAGAGTGCGGCGAGCCTCTGTTGTGGGATCAGACCTTTTGTTGGCGGGGGTGTTGCTAGCCCCTCTGGCTCGCTCTCTTCCCTAACGCGTCTTGAAAGCCAGTCTTCTATCAGGCCGAGCAATAGCTCGCGCACTTCAGGCGACATGGCTGTCAAGCTCGCTGAAAACATCAAGCGAGCTGCCATCGTTTTGCTGTCTGGGCGTTCCCCGGTTTCGCCTGCAAGCTTGCAGAAGTCTTGATAGGCATCGAGCGCTTGGCTGTCTTTCGATAAGCTAAGCATGTGCCCTGCCCTGCCGCCAGAAAGCGCGATAGCGGTGTCACTAAGGTTCATGCCGCTTGTTGATTGAGCCAAGTCTCCCATCTCCTCGGCGCTCAAAGGTGCAAACGCCAAATGGCGGCATCGCGAACGGATTGTTGGCAAGACCTGATTAAGAGCGTGGGCGACCAAGAAGATCACGGTTTTTTGAGACGGTTCTTCCAACGGCTTAAGCAGAGCGTTGGCACCTTCAACGTTCAACTCGTCGACGGCATCAACAGCCAGTACCCGCCATCCACCGTACGCGGCGGTTGATTGCAGCTTGTGAAGCGTAGAGCGAACCGCGCCAACGGGAATTGTCTTTGGTAGCTTTTTGCCATCACTGCTTGTTTGCCTGTCAATCCAATGAAGGTCCGGGTGAGCACCCTGAGCAACCAGTCTTGCGTCCGCATGGTTGAGATCGATCTCGAGCCCATTGACCGCCTTACGAGCGTTTTCGGCAACCAGGTAGGCAGCTGCTTGCGCGGCAAAACGCGCTTTGCCGACGCCTTTTGAGCCGTGCAGCAGCCAGCCGTGATGCATGCGACCGCTTTGTAGCGCGTCTAGGAAAGCGCCTTGAGCGCTCTTATGGCCAACCAAAGGCTGGTCGAGCGGTAAGCCGGGTCGGGCAATGGTGTCTTTGGCGGTGGCTTTGCGCGCCATTGGCTAAACCAGACCACGAAGGCGTAGGCTATCGCGGATCGTAAGCGCCACCGTGTTTGGCTTTCCTGCACCGTCAATCAAGATGCATCGTTTGGGAAAAGTATCGCAAAGCCAGCGGAAACCCTCTGAGACTTTGTCATGGAAGCTTTGGTCTTCCTTCTCAAAACGATCGTCGCCATCATCTTTGGTCGACAAGCGGGCTTTGCGGCGTGTCTTGGATACATCCGCATCGACGTCCAAAACATAGGTAACTTCTGGCATCAGGTCGTCTGTCGCGATCGCTTCAAGTTGATCGATCGTTTCGGGGAGCAAACCACCAACATAACCCTGATAAATGCGCGTGGAATCAGCGTAGCGGTCGCACACCACCACTTGGTTGCTGGCCAATGCTGGTTTGATAACAAGGTCAACATGTTCGCGGCGAGCAGAGGTCAGTAGACAAGCTTCGGCCAGAGGGCCTTTTTCAGCTGCATGGCCGCCAAGAAGCACCTCACGTACAATCTTCCCGCCTGGGGAACCTCCTGGCTCGCGCGTTTCAAGCACGTCGTACCCTTCCTCGCGCAGCGTCTCACCAAGCATTGCCGCTTGCGTGGACTTGCCAGACCCTTCTCCGCCTTCAAATGAAATGAAATAGCCACCCGTCGGCTGCTTTGCTGCTTTTTTATTTGATGGCATGGCTTAAAAGCTTCCCGCGAACGAGATGGGCGGGATCCAACCGAGCACAAGTTCAAGGAATCCATCGCGCGCGCGCTGAACCATTGATCCTGTTTCGACCTGTGATGCGGCGACCAAAGGTGTTTCCTGAATGATCGTTCCATCGCGCTCGACGAGCAACCGACCAAGCTGCTGACCTTCTGCGATGGGCGTTGGGATAGGGCTTTCATAGACAACGCGGGCACGAACCCGATCGACCCCTTCGCGTGGAAGTAGGAGTTCTAAGGCTCCCTGCTCTGCCATCAAGCCAACTTGACGTTGCGCGCCCCCATAGGTGCGGGCAAACGCTATGGGTTCGCCTGGCTCGGCCACACGCACAGTACGAAAGTCTTCAAAGGCATAGCGAACAAGGCGACGCGCTTCGTCGACCCGGCCTTCAGGCGTATCAACGCCAGACAAGGCAAACACAACTCTGCGGCCGTCACGAATAACCGATCCTACAAGACCGTACTGGGCTTCATCGCTAAACCCTGCAAACAAGCCGTCAGCACCTGCAATTTGGTTGAAAATCGGGTTTCTGTTGCGCTGCGTGATGTTGTTCCAGGAGAACTGGTCTTCGGCAAACATCGCATAGAGGTTGGGGTGCGAGTCGATAAGAGCCGTCGTTGCGACCACCAAATCGCGAGCTGTTGTGTACATGCCGCGCTCCGGTTGTCCCGTTGAGTTGGTGAAGGCACTGTTTGTTGCGCCATAGCTCATGGCAAGTTCGCTCATTTGCTCGGCAAAGGCTTCTTCACTACCGGCAATACCTTCAGCCAATGCGATGGCAGCATCGTTTCCAGAGATGATTGTTAGGCCACGTAAGAGATCTGCGATTGCCACCGAGCTTCCCAGTTCAGCGAACATGGCTGCTCGACCAGAGGGGCCCCCACCCCTGCGCCACGCGTCCTCACTTATTGGAAATGTAGTCTCAAGATCAAAGGTGCCCTGAGCAATACCATCAAAAACGACGGCGGTGGTAAGGGTCTTGGCCATTGACGCCGGTTCAAAGCGCTCATTGGCCCGCTGCGTATAGAGCACCGTTCGCGAGTTGACATCATAGAGGAAGGCGTAAGGCGCGCGGCTTTCAAAGGCTTGTGACCAGGCGATTTGGGGAGTGCATACAAGCGCCAGGACACCTAAGACAGAGAGCGCGTAGGTAAAGCTATGTGAGGCGCAGCCTTCGCATGCGCGCATTGCCTCCCGTGGTGTCATAGACTCGAGCTCCCGCTGCCGTGCCGACCCGGCCGTGTTGGACGATGAATTTAACTGCTTGTCGTGCCCGTCACATACGCGTCGGTGTAGCCTTGGCCAGCCAATCTACGCAAGAGGTCTTGCTCGGCCTGCTCTGTTGGTGCTGGGGCGCGCAGGCGAACTTGAGTTAGTGTCCTTCCTCGCGATTGCACAGGCTCTGTGACAACCTCGCCAAACGATGCCAGTTCGGAACGCAATCGTGTGACGTTGGCCGGATCGCCAAAAATTCCGATCTGGATGAGCGCGGTGCGTCCAGCTGCAGGTGTTTCCGTCGCAGTAAGAGCAACGAGTGGCGTTTGTTGCGCTTCGCTCAAATGCGCAACTGCTTGTGATTGTAGGGCCAAAGCGCTTGCCGCATCCAGAGCGTTTGCACCCGCAGCGCGATGCGCGAGCTCAATACGCGCGCTTTGAGCGGTAGCAGACTGGTTACGTTGGGTGAAACCAGCTTCAAGATCAGTGGCCATGAAACCAATAGCGGCGCTCGGAATCGGCGCGTTTGGTACAAGACCTCCAGCAGGTTGCACGGTTGGAGTCGAAAACGCAGCTGGAGCAGACGCTTCCGCACCTGATGGTGGCGCTAGCACCATGGGTGATCCGGTGGCTGGTGCAGAGGGCTGTGACAAGACCGGTGCACGTTGAACCTGTGGTTCACTTTGTGGCTGACCGAAGAGCGTGTCCAGAAACGACGAACTTTGGGATGAAGCCGTCTGGTTCGCCGCTGATGACTGGGCACTCTCTGCAAAAGCAATTTGGCTGGACGCAGCAACAGGCGTCGGGGCTGGAACCGGGGCGCGCGCTAACATGGTGCCCGGATCGGCACCGTTCATTGGCTGGCCATTGACCTGGGCAGTGGCTTCCATCCAAGCAACATCTTGTCCGTGCAGCGGCGCTTGTCCTTCATATTGAACACGAACGCGCGCCACGCCATCGCCGCGAAAATCAAGAACGTCAGCGGCTCGTTTTGAAAGATCGATGATCCGGTCGTGAGCAAAAGGACCACGATCATTGATACGAACAACCACGGAATGATTGTTTTCCAGGTTGGTGACGCGGGCATAGCTCGGCAAAGGCAGCGTTGGGTGTGCCGCCGATAGTGTATATTGGTCAAACACCTCACCATTGGCGGTCAGGCGTCCGTGAAATCCGGGCCCATACCAGGACGCAACGCCCGTTCGATCGTAGTCTGGGTCCTCACGTGGTGTGTAGAGACGTCCAGCAATGCGATAGGGACGCCCAACCTGCGCCCTACCCCCGCCGCGAGGCAGGTTCGTTTCCTGGTCGGTAACGCGTGGACTTGCTGCCACGCCCAGCGCCGCATCGTTGATGCCATCGCCACCGCCGCCATCACCACCTGTTGTGACCGCGTTACAACCGGTCAATACCAACGCACAGACGCCAACCACCGCAAGTGCACGGTGAAGCGGCCTTTTAACAAAGGAGTTGGCAGCGGAGCCCGCAGCCGAAAAGGCGCCTGAAAGCGCCACAGAACATCTCATCATCACGCCATACTCGATACAAACTGGCGACCGCACGGGCAACTTAAACACGCAAAGCACGCAGGCGGTTTGCTTCACAAATGGTGAAACTGTGCGTGTAAAGTGACGCATGAGCGTGAAGAAGGCGTTAAGTCTGTTGACGTTGAGCGCTCTGTTACTCGCCGTATGGTATCCATATGTTTTTGATTTCACAGGATTTTCGAAGCCATTCTGGTCCTTCTGCCGCAGGCGCAAACCAATCAATGGCGCGGCCATAGTCAACGAATGTGCGCTTCAGATTACCAGCTGAAAGGGACTCCACCTTTGTGGACAGATCTTGTGAGCCAAATGCCCAAAGTGCATCAACATCGTTGTGGGAGCCCAGAACGGCAGCCAACTCGCCGGAATCACCAGTGACAATGTTGATAACACCGGCCGGTACATCTGATGTTTCTAGAACTGAGTAGAGGTCTGTTGCCGCCAGGGGATTGGCCATGCTGGGAACCAAAACCACACGGTTGCCCATCGCAATCAAAGGAGCTGCCAAGCTTATCGCGCCGAGCAAAGGTGCTTCGTCCGGACAAACAACACCGACAATACCGATTGGCTCGTTCATCGCCAATGCCACGCCACGCATTGGCGGGACATGCACGCGACCGTCGTTTTTGTCCGCGTAGGCGGCATAGGTGAACAGGCGATCAATCGCTGCGTCCACTTCTTTGGCGGCTTTTGCTGGTGTGGCTCCTGAAACGCTTGCCATACGTGCCGCGAACTCATCTCGACGGACGGAGAGATTTTCAGCGAGGTAATAGATCACTTGCGCGCGATTGTGCTCGGTTGCCGCCGACCAGCCTGCAGCCTTGCGGGCAGCAGCTACGGCATTGCGAATGTCTTTACGGTTGCCGACGCCGACTTCTCCGATGATGTCCCCTTTTGGCGACACAATTGGGCGCGAATAGTTGCCATCGGGGCGCGCTTGTGTGCCGCCAATGTAAAGCTTTGCTGTGCGATCGATGGTGGGTGTGTCGAAACCACCAGACTGTGGTTTGGGCTCTGTTGGAGGGGCGGTTTGACGGAGCTTTGTACCTGTCCAAAACTTCGGCTTCAGGTACTCAAAAGCACCTTCACGACCACCTTCTCGGCCAAAGCCAGATTTTTTTTGCCTCCAAAACCAACCGATGCATCGAACATATTGGTCGCGTTTACCCAGACCACGCCACTGTCGAGTTTGGCGGCCACGTTGAGCGCCAGCCCAATCGTTTCCGACCAGATGGAAGCGGCAAGACCATAGCGAGAGTGGTTCGCCAGTTGCACGGCCTCATCAGGTGTTCGGAACGTCATGGAGACAGCTACTGGACCAAAAATTTCTTCTGTCGCAACGGTGGACGATGTTCCAACGTTGGATAGCAGTGTGGGCGGGAAGTAGCTTCCGGCTGCTGGAATGGCGCCGGAGGGTTGATGCAGTGTTGCGCCCTCTTTCACGCCTTGATCAACCAGTGCTTTGATACGTTCAAGCTGAACAGGAGCAACAATCGCACCCATATCAATGGCTTTGTCGAGTGGCGCTCCAACGCGCAGTGTTTCCATGCGCCTGGTGAGCTTGGAAACAAATGTATCGGCGATGCCCTCATGCAGCAGCAGTCGTGATCCAGCGCAGCAAACTTGGCCCTGATTGAACCAGATCGCATCCACAACACCTTCGACCGCGCCATCCAAGTCAGCATCATCGAAGACGATAAAGGGGGACTTCCCGCCAAGTTCGAGTGTGAGTGATTTGCCGCTTCCGGCTGTGCGCTGGCGGATAATGCGGCCAACTTCGGTCGAGCCTGTGAAAGCAACCTTGTCAATGTCAGGGTGATCAACCAGCGCGGCGCCAGTGTCCCCCTCACCTGTTACGATGTTCAGCACACCCGCCGGCAAACCAGCCGCTTGCGCTAACTCGGCGATCAAAAGTGCGGTAAGGGACGTGAACTCAGCTGGCTTCAAGACAACCGTGTTGCCGAGTGCCAGGGCTGGAGCAATTTTCCATGCCAGCATAAGAACTGGGAAGTTCCAGGGGATAATCTGCCCAACGACACCAACAGGGTCATGGTCAGGAAACTCTTTGCTCTGAAGCTGAGCCCAACCGGCATGATGATAAAAGTGACGCGCGGCGAGCGGCACATCAATGTCACGGGTTTCACGGATTGGTTTGCCATTATCAAGCGCCTCAACAACCGCGATGAGGCGGGCGTTGCGCTGGATCGTGCGTGCCAAAGCATAGAGGTGCCTTGCGCGTGCATGGCCGGGAAGAGCCGCCCACTTTTTTTGGGCCTTACGGGCAGCTTTTACCGCAGCATCCATATCTGCATCTGAGCCTTGCGAAAGCGTTGCCAGATGTTCGCCCGAGGCAGGCGCTTGGCTGTCAAATGTGGCTTCGCTCTTAACAAACGCTCCATCGATAAAATGGCCAAATGCATTGCCGTGCTTGGCGATCCATGCCCGTGCATCACCATCGGCTTCTGGTGCAGGGCCGTAGTCCATTGTGTCGAAATAGTCAGCAACGCTCATGGGTGAATCATCCAAGTGGGTGACGAAGGAACGCGGAGTACGCGCCGGTAACATGATGTTCAAGCTGGCGTTCGATATCAGCCAGAAGGCTGGATGCGCCGATCCGGAAGAGATCTGGTTCCAGCCAATCGCGGCCGAGTTCTTCCTTCATCAGGAATTGATAGTTCAGCACATCTTTGGCGGTGGAGATGCCACCGGCAGGTTTGTAGCCAACTTTGATGCCCGTGCGTTCCTCATACGCTCGTATACAGCGCAGCATTGTCAGTGAGACAGCTAGGGTGGCGTTGATGCCTTCTTTGCCGGTTGAGGTTTTTATGAAGTCTGCCCCAGCCATCATGCAAACAAGAGATGCGCGAGCAACGTTGCGCAGTGTTTTGATATCGCCGGTGGCAAGGATAGCCTTCACGTGCGCGTCGCCGCAGGCTTCGCGGTACTCCCTCATTTCATCATAAAGCGCTTGCCAGTTACCCGTCAGCACATGCTCTCGAGTGATAACAATGTCGATTTCTTCGGCGCCATCAGCGACCGATTCTTTGATCTCTTGAACTTTCAGATGATGCGGTGAAAGGCCTGCCGGGAAACCGGTTGAAACGGCGGCGACAGGAATCCCGGTTCCCTTCAAAGCGTCTACAGCCGTTGCAACAAAACGGTGATAAACGCACACAGCCCCGGTCGTGAGGATCCGGTCCGTCATACCAATTGCTTCAAGTAGGTCGGGCCTTACAGGACGAGCCGCTTTGGCGCACAACCGCCGCACACGACCTTCGGTGTCATCGCCATTGAGTGTTGTGAGATCAATGCACGTCAAAGCCTTTAGCAGCCATGCCGCTTGGGCGTCTTTCTTAACTGTGCGACGACCTGGTAGCGTGGCTACACGGCGCTCGGTGGCCGAAAGATTGACCCGCACATCCCTCACCCAACCAAGATCAAGCTCCATCGCCTCATTGCGTTGATGGTGCGTTGTGTTGTGGCCCAACTGAGCCTTGGGCGCGATGGGGGTGACATTGGATGTCATCAGCTTTACCCGCTGTTTGTCATGGACCACCGGTTCGTGGTGAATACCCTGCTTAGCATGGCAAAATCATCTGGGGCCAGCGTTGAGGAACGCTTGTCGTCACTTGGTTTTGTTTTTTGGAAGGTTGATGAATGCACACGCCAACATCACTCCCAGACGGTACCGTTTTTGCCCGCACTGAATGCTGTGAGGTCGGTATTGATCCGTCCGTCGGAAACATTCCGCGCCTTGTTTTTCACTGGCAAGGAAAGAGTTGGGAGCCACTGCATCGTGCGCCATGGGTTGAGGATAACACGTTTTCCGAAGATATGCCCCTGGTTGATCGCAAGCTAAGCGGTGATTTTGTTTGTGCCCCATTCGGGATGAGCGATGTTGAGGTTTCGCCGCCACACGGTTGGACTAGCAACAGTGCATGGAGCTTGGTTAGCAACGACTCTAACGGTGTTCGCTTCACACTCGATAGAACCATTCTCGGCGCCCGCCTCACTAAGCATGTCCGCCCTGGCCCAGATGCGCCCCTACTCTATCAGGTGCACACGATTGAAGGAGGGGTTGGGTGCCTCACCTTTGCGCACCATCCGATGATGCGTGTCGCCGGTGGCGCGCGCCTGTTCACTTCGCCCAAACGCTTGGCTGTGACGCCAGACGCACCGATTGTTGCGGGTCGCCATGCACTCCAAAGCGGCGTCGCGATTGCTGATCATACCGTTGTTCCGGCGACCCGCGGAGGAACCATCGATGTGACGCGGTTGCCGATTGCAGACAGCGATGAGGATTTTGTTGCTTTGGTCGAAGCTGAACAATCGGAACTGGGTTGGACTGCGGTTATCCGCGAGGCTTTTGACGATATTGTTTTCGTGTTGAAAGACCCGTCCGTTCTGCCCCTCACGATGATTTGGCACTCCAACGGTGGTCGTGACGACGCTCCGTGGAGCGGCCGCCACCGAGGTGTTCTTGGCATCGAGGATGGCATCGCTGCAGGGGCGGCTGGCCACAAAGCTGCGCTTGGTGAGACGGTGTTTTCCAAATCCGGTGTGCCAACTGCTTTAAGTTTGGCCGAAGGTAAGACGCACCGTGTTGCTCATGTGATTGGCGCGGTGCCACGCCCCGCCGGTTGGGATATAGTCACCAACATAAAAATTGATGGTGACATCCTCTCAATCCATGAGGCGAAAGGTGAAACACTGAAGATGCCGTTTGGTGCTAACTTTTTTGGTCGTCTGGCTTAGGCCGTTTGGGTGCTGTTTTGTTGGTTTCCAACCGCGCGTCTGAAAAGACCCATGGGCCGCGCACGCCCGGAATACCATCGGGGGCGATCCGCAAGCCTCTATCAGCGATTTGTTTGTCTTCAAGCGCCTCGCCAACTGTGTTGATTGGGCCTGCCGGAACGGTTGCTTGTTCCAACAATGCCAGCAAACCATCTGATGAATGTTCGCGTGTCGCTCGCCTCATGCAGTCAATGAGAGCTGTTCGGTTGGCGACACGTGCCGCGTTTGTCGAGAAACGCTCATCATCAGGCAGGCCTTGAAGACCGAGAACGATGCAACATCGCGCAAACTGATCATCATTGCCGACAGCGATATTTATGTGACCATCCTTGGTTTCGAAAGTCTGGTACGGAGCGATGTTGGGATGAGCATTCCCTAGCCGACCCGGGCTAATGCCACTTGCCAGATAGTTCATTGTTTGGTTGGCTAGCAGGGCGACGGAGCAATCGAAAAGAGACATGTCGATGTGCTGGCCCCGCCCCGTGCGGTGGCGCTGTTCAACAGCTGCTAAGATCCCCATGCCGCTGTAGAGCCCGGTGACCAGATCAGAGATGGCAACACCCGTTTTTTGCGGTCCGCCACCTTCCTCACCGGTGATAGACATCAGGCCTGACATGCCCTGAATCATGAAATCGTATCCAGCCCTTTGGGCGTAGGGTCCAGTTTGCCCAAAGCCTGTGATTGAACAGTAGATGAGGCGCCGATTGCGTTTGGATAAGCTCTCATAGTCGAGGCCGAATTTGGCCAGTGTGCCGACTTTGAAGTTTTCAATCACGATGTCGGCGCTGTCGATCAGGTCGAGCACCGTTTGCTTGCCAGCATCTGTTTTGAAGTCGGCAAAAACCGATGTTTTTCCCCGATTGCAGGCATAGTAGTAAGCCGCTGAAGTATCATCATCTTGCTGGATAAACGGAGGGCCCCATGCGCGCGTATCATCACCTTTGGGCCCTTCCACCTTGATGACTTCTGCCCCAAGGTCAGCCAACGCCTGACCAGCCCACGGCCCCGCCAAAATCCGAGCCAATTCAATAACTTTTAGGCCTTTGAGCGGTGCGGAGGCTTCCAGCATAGACAGATCCAAACAGTTGCGGGTCTGGCCGAACTTTTCTGCCAAACCAAAAACAAAAAAGCCCGCCGATCTGGCGGGCTTTCGATAATGGCGGGCACGGAGGGATTCGAACCCTCGATACGGCTCAACACCGTATACTCCCTTAGCAGGGGAGCGCCTTCAGCCACTCGGCCACGTGCCCATTCGCCGTCGCTTGTCAAACGGGAACGGCACTTTGTCAACCACGAGATCGCGGGTTCTGTGACCGATAAATGGCTAGCAGCTTAGAAGCCGCCGCAACGCTTCACGATTGCGTTGTAGTAGTAGAAATCGGGCGAGCCTGGCTCAACACGATTGCGCATTTCACGGGCGAACTGAAGTTCAGTCAAGCGCTCCTGTTCTGCGCGCAAGCGCTGTTCGTTGAATTTCGCGAAAGCCTGTTCGATACCGAAAGTGATGGCTTTGATCATTGGCATGGGGTTCGATCCTTAAGATGTGAATTCCGTCGGGGGGTGACGAAACGCATCTAAGCGTGTTCCTGCCCGATGAGGAGCCCTAAGAAATCAAAACAGCTATGCAATTTGTGCAGAGCAGCATTAACGGCATTTTAGCTTTGCGCACTGCCGCCCTGCCGGACTTGAAAATCAACAGCCACATGGTCGAGGCCGTGTATCAGCGTTTGTCTGCCAGGAAGCTGCGTGCCGAGGCAAGCGCTTGAGCCAGTTGAGTTTTTGAAAGCTCGCCAGCGATTTCCTCGCGATAGGTTTTCGCAGCTTGCTTACCGCGCAGGCATGCAAGGTTGAACCATTTGTGTGCTGCAACAAGATCGATCGCGACTGAACGACCGGTTGCATACATCATGCCCAGGTCGAAGAACAAGTCGCCCTCGTCGGCGCGCTGACCAAGATAGCCAGCCTCGAATTCGTTGAGTGCTAAACGTGCCATTTTGTGTGCCTCCCATTGGCTTAAGTGGCCGTGACGTCCCCAAAACGTCGATGGAAGGGAGTATGGCGATCGGGTTTGAATCGGTCGCTAAAATTTGCCCTTAATTGAAAGCAAACCCGATCTTTATGTTCTGCTAACGCTGGTCAGCCTGGTAACCATCCAGAGCCCCGCAATAACGGGCATTGTAAAGGCAATTTTTGGCTCGCCTTTACTTTTTTCGACGTGCTTTTTTTACGCTTCATCAAGCATGGCGAGCATTGCAGCTGCACCAGATTGTTCAGCTTCGCCTGGTGAATCTTCGATTGCGATCTTGGTTACAACACCATCGACAATCAATGCGGCGTAGCGTTGGGAGCGGATGCCCATGCCGAAAGCCGTGGCGTCCAGCACCATGTCGGCGGCCTTCGTGAAGGCGGCGCTGCCATCGGCAAGGAAAAGCACCGCGTCACCTATTTTTGCAGCTTCTTTCCAGGCCTTCATCACGTGAACGTCGTTGACGCCGAGAACTGCAATCGTATCGACACCTTTTGCTTTGATCGCGTCAGCATGTTCGACATAGCCAGGAAGATGATTGCTGTTGCATGTGGGTGTGAAGGCGCCGGGCACGGCAAACAAAACAACCTTCTTCCCGCCGAACAGTGCATCTTTGCTCATTTCCTCAGGGCCGGCGTCGGTAATAGCGGCGAGAGGGACATCAGGTAGGGGTTGGCCAACGGTAAGCGGCATAGCAGTCTCCAGGTTCAGTGTTTGTTGTTCGACATGTAAGGCAATGGAAGGTCAGAACCAGAGCTAGCGACTGCAAAATTATGGGAGCTGTGTTTGTCCGCAATTGTCGTTTGTGAACACTTGCATAGGAGAGCTGGGTTCAATGACTGTAATGCAGGTAATGGGTGTCTCCCATTGCCACTCACCCCTCAGGCCCTCTGTGTCTTCCGCTTGATTGTCATTGGCGTGTAAAAGCACGTGCCGACCAAGGGTATCCTCAACGATGGCAAAGCTACCTGGCTCGCTTTGTTTGTCCTGGATGAGAGCAATTTCGGTATGCTGGTGCAGCAGCGCTACGTCCGCAAGAGGTTGAACACCTGACGCCAAACTTTCTTGCAAGGCAAAAACTTGGGCCATGGTGACTGCTGGTTCCGCCACCAGATCAATCATTGATGCGGATAGCTCGACGGTCTCCGGCAGGCAAAGCTCAGCGCAAAGCCCAAGGTTTAATGAGAGATGGACATCGATAGGCTGCCCTTCGTTTTCGGTACGAATGATCACAGGCCATAGTGTTGCCGTGCCATAGCCGATTGATGTTCCCTCGCCTTCTTGGAACAAGGATGGTTTGGGGAAATGCACCGTTGCGGACGCCACATTCTCGCTTGCTTGCCAGTCAAAATCTGGCGCCAGCCCAAAGCGACCCGGCAGGCGCCAATAGGTTTTCCAACCCTCGTTGAGATCGATTGATAGGAACACAACATGCTCGCCCTCACCCAGCGAAATTGCATCGGAAAGCAGCACCTCGGCCATGGATGGAGCCGCGCTTAAGCTTATGGTGGCGCCTTCCAGAGCAACTGATGTACGTGTCTCGTTGGCGACAGCCGCCATCGGCGCTATGCAGCATAACACGCTCATCACAGCGCTCAGAAAACTGGTTGTGCTCTTCGATTTGCGCTGGCCTTTGTGTCCTGGAGAGGCGATCAATGGCGTGTTCCACAGCACCCTGGTTTATCTAGGTGCTGCCCCTTTTTTGTCTTTAAGTATCGAGTCCGAACATGGATGAGTTTCCAAGCCTTGCCGGTCAAGTGCTGATTGCTATGCCGTCCATCGGCGATGAGCGGTTTGAGCGCACCGTCATCTATCTTTGTGTTCATGATGAGCACGGAGCGATGGGTGTGGTTGTGAATCGGCCAACGTCTGACCAAACGGTTGGCGATATTCTTGATGAGTTGGGTCTGGCAGCTGACCCTGAGACAAATGATATGGCACCGCTGGGTGAGCATCAGTCCACGCGGCTAGAAGGCCGCGTTTTGCTTGGTGGCCCGGTTGAAAAAACACGCGGCTTTGTGTTGCATTCACCTGATGTGCTTGAGCGTGATGGTACGGTTGCCGTGACCGATGATGTGCATTTGAGCACCAAGATGGATGTGTTGCGCGATATCAGTTTGGGCCACGGCCCAAAACACTTTTTGATTGCACTGGGCTTTGCCAACTGGGGTGAAGGTCAGCTCGACCAAGAAATGCTGCAAAATGCCTGGCTGGCGGCACCCATGGGCGCAAAAGCTTTGTTTGAAACGCCGCCAGAGCTGCACTACGCGGCCAGTCTGTCCAACCTTGGTGTCGATATGAACAAGCTCTCGCCGGTGGCCGGTCGAGGCTAACTCGTTTGTTTGCCTGACCGACCAGTAAGCGCGATGCCTATTTGGCACGTTGGTTGAAAAGCACCTTTTTATCGTCGTCGGACATGGGTTTGCGCCACTCAGCGCCCACAGCCAGGCCGCGCTCAACGGCAGGGCGTGCCATCATCGTGTCGATCCAGCGACCCACATTGGGAAACTCTTTGATATCCATTTGTTGGCGTTCCCAGCCACGTGCCCAACCGATGCACGCCATATCAGCAATCGAATAATCCCCAGTGATGTAGTCTTTTCCATCCAACTGTTTGTTGAGAACCCCATACAGTCGATGTGTTTCATCGGTGTAGCGTTTTTTGGCGTAAGGCACCTCTTCCGGCGCATAGGTGTTGAAGTGATGGTTTTGACCGAGCATTGGGCCAAATCCGCCCATCTGCCACATCAACCATTCTTCTGTTCTCACCCGGCCTCGCTCATCGGCAGGATAGAAAGCGCCAAACTTGCGACCGAGGTATTGGAGGATTGCGCCCGACTCAAAAACAGAGATTGACTGCCCATCTGGCCCTTCGGGATCAATGATCGCCGGCATACGGTTGTTGGGCGAGAAGGCCAAAAACTCTGGCTTGAACTGGTCACCCTTGCCGATGTTGATTGGGTGAACACTGTAGGGAATATCCAGCTCTTCCAGATAAATAGATACCTTGAAGCCATTTGGAGTTGGCCAGAAGTAAAGGTCGATAGGTTTGGTTTGGGTCGCCATGACGCCATCCTTAGAGTTGTTCGGTAAGCGGTGATTTTGGGCCACACTGCTTTGAAGCGGCCCCACCAGGAGATGGCATCAATCTATGTATCTGCGAACGAATGAAAAGGCTGCTTTGGGAAGATTGGTGCCCTCACTCACAAAGCTGTGATCGTGATCTTTAGGACAGGTCGACTGACTGTAAGGATTTGCTGACCTTTTTTCTTGATTTTGATTGGGCTGTTTTTGGAGTGGTTCTGCTTGGAACTTGGATCCGCTTTGTCTGCCCCTCTCTCTTCACCGCCCAGCCGATCAGCTGGCGCGGGGTTCGGTGCTGCGGAAAACAAGCCTCTAGAGAAAGCAGAGAAGCCAACACAGCCCGGTGCTACGTCCTCCACAGGCGAACCGCTTTCTAAGGAGCAGGAGGCGCAGGTTCGCGATCTCAAGAAACGCGATGCTGAAGTCAAAGCACACGAGCAGGCGCACGCCGCTGTTGGTGGAGCTTATGCCAGTGCTCCGAAATACACGTACACGCGTGGTCCAGATGGGAAAAAATATGCTGTGGGTGGAGAGGTCCAGATTGATACCTCTCCTGAGCGCACACCTGATGCCACCATTCGCAAGATGGACATTGTTATCCGTGCTGCGCTTGCCCCGGCTGAGCCCTCCTCACAGGACCGAGCGGTAGCTCGCCAGGCGCAACAACAGCGTTTGGAAGCGCAACAACAACTTGCCCAACAACAGGCTGATGAGCGCAAATCTGGCGCGCCTGAAAAAGGTGAAAGCGCTGATGCCGTTGGAATTGACTCAGGTATCCTTGCTCAGATCATAAGCCAAGCCGAGGGCGACGCTGGATCGACAGGAGAAATCAGCGCTTCAAGCGCCGCCAGCGCGGCAGCTGCCTACCAATCCAATGCAGGGCTGGCTGCCCAACTCTTTGGAGGAGCAAGCTAGGTACTGGTTAGCTGGGCTCTTCTAATGTTGCGACTGAGAAGAGCACGCTGAACTGCTCACACCAAATGACCACGGATCCAAACTGGCTAACATCGACGTCGTCGGGAATGGTGTAGGTCTGGTCGCCAATATTACCCTTGAGTTGGCCGAGCGAAACCCATTCGCTAGCGAGCACGGCACCTGAAGAAAACGGGGTATCGTCAGCCACAAGCCATACTTCAAGGTCAGGGCCGTTGGTGACCTCAAACTCCGTGAAGCGCATGAGGTGGGAGCCGGTGGCCGTTTGCAACAGCAACGCGTTGCCAGCGCCTTGATGCGCCCGATCGGCATCTTGGAAGGCGCCTAGGCTAATCACCGATACCATCAATTCATCGGGCAGCGCCTCAGAGACGACTTGGTCGATCCAAAGGGGCGAGAAGAGGTACCAAAACGCGTTGCCAGCAAGAAAGCCGACCACAAAGACCGGTAAGGCAATTTTGAGGAAACGCATCATGGTCTCTATCCTTCTGTGACACCTAGCTTTTCACGCACGAGAGCTTGAACTGCTTGAGGATTGGCTTTCCCGCCTGTGGCTTTCATCACCTGACCAACAAACCAACCAGCCAGGTTGGGTTTGGCCTTGGCTTGTTCTACCTTATCAGGGTTCGCGGCGATGACCTCATCCACAGCTGCTTCAATCGCTCCGGTATCGGTGACTTGCTTCATGCCGCGGTCCTCAACGATCTGGCGCGGTTCACCACCTTCAGACCAGACGATCTCAAAGAGGTCCTTGGCGATTTTACCGGAGATGGTTTTCTCACCAATTAGATCAATGATTGCGCCCAGTTGGTTGGCGTTTACTGGGCTATCGGAGATTGCCATGCCTTCCTTGTTCAGGCGACCAAAGAGCTCATTGATGGTCCAGTTGGCGGCAAGTTTCCCGTCGCGGCCCTTTGCAACCTGATCAAAGAAATCGGCGCGTTCTTTTTCAGCGACCAGCACCGAAGCATCGTAGGGCGTGATCCCATAGTCGTCGATGAACCGCTGTTTGATTTGATCCGGTAACTCTGGCAGATCGGCTGCTAATGCATCAACAAACGCTTGATCAAACTCCAGGGGTAGGAGATCAGGGTCTGGGAAATAACGGTAGTCGTGCGCCTCTTCCTTCGACCGCATGGAGCGGGTTTCACCCTTCACAGAGTCAAAAAGACGTGTTTCCTGGTCGATGGAACCACCATCCTCAAGGATCGCAATCTGGCGACGGGCCTCATACTCGATGGCCTGCACCGCAAAGCGCATTGAGTTCACGTTCTTAATCTCGCAACGCGTGCCCAATGGTTCGCCAGCGCGACGGACCGACACGTTGATGTCGGCGCGCATCGACCCTTCTTCCATGTTGCCGTCGCAGGTGCCAAGATACCGTAGGATCGAGCGCAGTTTGGTGAGATAAGCACGCGCTTCTTCAGATGAGCGTATGTCTGGCTTGGAAACGATCTCCATCAGCGCAACACCTGACCGATTGAGGTCGACAAAGCTCATAGTTGGGTGCTGGTCATGCAGTGACTTGCCAGCATCTTGTTCCAGGTGCAGACGTTCAATGCCGACGTCGAACGACGTGCCATCAACCAAGTCCACTGTTACAACGCCCTCCCCGACAATCGGGTCGAGAAACTGTGATATCTGATAGCCTTGCGGCAGATCAGGATAAAAATAGTTTTTGCGGTCAAAAACGGAGCGCTTGTTGATCTGAGCTTTAAGGCCAAGACCGGTTCTCACAGCCTGCTTCACGCACTCTTCGTTGATGACCGGCAACATGCCGGGCATGGCAGCGTCGACCAGCGAAACATTGGTGTTGGGCGCAGACCCGAACTGCGTTGATGCTCCAGAGAACAATTTGGATTCACTTGTTACCTGTGCGTGCACTTCCAGCCCGATGATGAGTTCCCAGTCGCCGGTGGCGCCAGGGATAAACTTCGCCGGATCAGCTTGGCGCATTTCGGTGTAGTTGGCGGGCTGGTTCATGGGTGTCTCTCTGGCAAGGGAATAGGGCTTGTGTTGCCGATACAAAGATTACGTGCGGATGCTCTTAGCCCAGCGCTTCAATGCGTAAAAGCCGATAGCGCCAACGGCGAAGCAACAGGCAACAATTAGCAAGGAGCCGTTGGCTTCGTTATCTCCGCGGCTGGCGTTGACAGCAACCAAGAGGATCAAAAGTGCCGACGCCACAGCCATCAGTATCGCAAGCATGCCAGCAAAGACATCAAGCAGCATTTTGGAAAGTGGCATTGTCGTCATGAGGCAGGTTCATGCGATGGATCGCCCATTTTCTTGTCCTCGCGATGGATGGCAAGGTCGATCATGGTGCGCCAAAGCTTCTCCGTCAGATCAGGGTCAAAGCCAACACCTTCAGCTTGCGCCCGCGCATTCGCGACGACCTCTTCAACACGTTCATGCACACGGGCGGGCATAGCCAACGCCGGTTTCAAGTCGGCGGCACGATCAATGAACGCAAAGCGCTCTGCGATGAGAGAGACGATCATGGGGTCAAGTGTATCGATGCCAACCCGAACCTCTGCCATGGAGGCAGCTTTGGAGGCATCAGGCCGTGATAGCTGCTTCCCCAGCAGTGCCTTGGGATAGGTGATATCAGGCAACGAAACCGAAGGCGCTGTGTGCACGTTCAGCAGCGCATAGCCTTGTACGCGGTAGAAGTTGCTTGCGCGGGTGTTTTGGGCATGGGTCGTCAGCCATGAACAGCTAAAACCCCATTGCTTGATCTGTGCTTCACATGCCGCCAACAAAATAGCGCCAATGCCTTTGCCCTGGTGGGCAGGCTCAACCCAGACATCGCTGATCTCATCAGAGCGTCCTTCAGTGGCAGCAAAGCCAACAAGAGCACCATCTTGTTCGGCCACGATGATCTGATCAACGGCAGCCGTAACAAAGCGCTTGAAAGCCTGATGAAGTTCAGCCTCACGTCCGCTGAATTCGGCCAGTTTTCCAATTGAGGTCGCGTATGCTGTTGTGGCCAGTTTGACCAAAGCATCGACTTCGCCTGGGTCTCCTGGCCGTAGTGAGATGGATGGAAGCTTGCTCACGGGCCCACTACCACCATTTTGTCGGTGCGAAGTGTCCGGCTTGTTTTTCGATCACTGAGCCGAGTGTGAACAGCGTTTCTTCGTCAAATGGTCGCCCAATGAGTTGCAACCCCAGCGGCAATCCATCTTTGCTCAGACCAGCTGGCACCGACATGCCTGGCAAGCCAGCCATATTGACCGTCACCGTGAAGATGTCATTGAGATACATCTCAATAGGTGAGGCTGTTGCCATCTCGTTGACGCCGAAGGCTGCACTCGGCGTGGTCGGTGTCAGAATAGCATCCACGCCATCGGCATAGACCTTTTCAAAGTCTTGTTTGATGAGCGTGCGCACGCGCTGCGCCTGCTTGTAGTAGGCATCGTAATAGCCCGCTGAAAGCACATACGTGCCGATCATGATACGGCGTTGCACTTCCTGGCCAAAGCCGGACGCGCGGGTGTTCTCGTAGAGCGCTTGAATATCCTCGCCTGGCTCACGCTTCCCGTAGCGCACTCCATCATAGCGCGCGAGGTTGGAAGAAGCTTCAGCTGGCGCGACAATGTAATAGGCTGGCAAGGCATATTTTGTATGAGGTAGCGAGATGTCGCGAATCTCAGCACCGGCTTCGCGCATCCAGGCAATACCAGTCTGCCAAAGCTCTTCAATTTCCGCTGGCATGCCATCCATCCGGTACTCTTTGGGGATGCCGATGGTTTTGCCAGCAATCGAGCCGCCCAACGCCTGTTCGTAGTCTGGCACGGGAATGTCCACACTGGTGGTGTCCTTGGTGTCCACCGATGCCATGCTTTTCAATAGGATGGCTGCATCACGAACATCGCGTGTGATGGGACCCGCCTGATCGAGCGATGAGGCAAATGCCACAACGCCCCAGCGCGAACAGCGCCCATAGGTTGGTTTCACGCCAACCGTACCGGTGAAAGCCGCTGGCTGACGGATCGAGCCACCGGTGTCGGTTGCAGTGGCGCCGGCACACAACCAAGCAGCAACGGCGGCGGCCGAGCCACCAGATGACCCACCTGGAACCAAGTCTGCGTTGGAACCTGTCGAGCGCCAAGGGTTCACCACTGGTCCGTAAGCTGACGTCTCGTTTGATGAGCCCATCGCAAACTCATCCATGTTGAGTTTGCCAAGCATCACCGCGCCGTCATCCCAAAGGTTTTGCGTGACGGTGGACTCATAGCGTGGCTTGAAATCATGCAAGATGCCGCTAGCAGCCTGCGTGTGCACGCCCTTGGTTGCAAAAAGATCTTTAATGCCCAAAGGAATGCCTTCCAACGCACCGCCCTCACCCTTTGCGAGTTTGGCATCGCTAGCAGCGGCCATTGCGCGGGCTTGGTCCGGCGTCTCTACAATGTAGGCGTTCAGCTTATCGTTCGCTGCCTCAATTGCCCCAAGATACGCATCGGTCAGCTCTCGTGCCGTGAAAGCTTTGTCGCGCAATCCGTCACGCGCTTGCGAAATTGTAAGGGTCGTCAATTCTGTCATCGTACCAGTCTTTTCAAAGTATTTGCGGCAGGCTGCATGCGCTATTCGACGACACGCGGCACCATGAAGAAACCGTCTTCACTGGCCGGCGCATTGGCAACGACGTCTTCTGATATGTTACCGTCCGTCACAGCATCTGCACGCAATCGCATCTTGGTGGCGACTACAGATGTCATGGGCTCCACCCCGTCTGTTTTGACCTCGTTGAGTTGTTCGACGAAAGCCAAGATGGCGTTAAGCTCTTCGCGCATTGGTTCGATGCGCTCGTCCTCAAGACGAATACGGGCAAGGTGTGCGATGCGACGCACGGTATCGCTGTCTACACTCAATGTGGGTAAACCTTGTTCAGGCATAGACCACTTGGGCCTGTGCTCAGCTGCAGGAAAATGCTTGCTGGGTGATAGCGCGCGACCTCAATGGGTTCAAGCAAGGTTGAAGTGGTGATACGTCACAGGAACGACGCACGCGAAGCGAACAATACTTCAACCAGCGTCCTCATCCCAATACGAAACAAAAAGAAAAGGGCAAACCGTAATGCCACACACTCAACACTCCACACTTCAAACCCGTAGTGCCAGTGAAGCCGTCGATGCACTGACTGAACTTTACAACGACGAAACCGCGCGACTGCGCGAGGCTTTTTACGAGCATATGGGAGCTTTGGGTGGGGGTAATGGCGGCATGCGGTCTGGCCATGGAAAGGTCCGCGGTTTCTACCCCTTTGTGCGCCTGGCCACTGAGTCTTATGCGGAAGTTGATTCGCGCCTTGCCTATGGCCACGTGACCCGCCCTGGCCGGCATGAAACCACGGTAACCCAACCAGAACTCTATCGTACCTATCTGCTAGAGCAGATCGACGCGCTCATTGAGAACCACGACGTGCCGGTTGAGGTCGGTCTGTCCGATACCCCAATCCCGATCCATTTTGCTTTTCCTGACGGCATGGTTTTCGAGGGCGATGGAACGCTTGAAGATGATAGGCCGCTTCGTGACTATTTTGATGTTCCCGATCTGGGCATCACCGACGACGCGATTGTGAATGGGGTTGCCCCCTCCCTGCAGAACGAGCCTTTTCCACTGGCGCTGTTCACGGCACCGCGCACCGACTATTCGCTCTACCGTCTAAAGCACTATACGGCGACACCGCCTGAAGCGTTTCAAAACTTCGTTCTTTACACGAACTATCAGTTTTACATTGATGAATTTATTGAATTTTCGAAACGTGAGCTTGCCAATCCAGACAGTGCTTATTCGCATTTTGTTGAGCCAGGAGGACGAGCCAGTTTCAACGTTCGCATAGGGCGTGATCCTGAGGGCGAGTTAGCAGCTCGTACACCGCAAATGCCAGCCTATCACCTGTGCTCGGGTGAGCATGAAGGTATTAGTATCGTCAACATTGGGGTTGGCCCTTCCAATGCAAAGACAATCACAGACCATGTGGCCGTGTTGCGTTCGCATGCTTGGCTCATGCTGGGCCACTGCGCGGGTTTGCGAAATTCCCAGCGCCTGGGCGACTACGTACTTGCGCACGGCTATGTGCGAGAGGACCATGTTTTGGATGCTGATTTGCCACCTTGGGTCCCGATTCCCCCGCTGGCTGAAGTTCAGGTGGCCCTGGAGCAAGCGGTCGCTGAAATCACAAACCTGTCTGGGTATGAACTCAAACGCATTATGCGAACAGGCACAGTGGCAACCATCGACAACCGCAATTGGGAGCTGCGCGACTTTCTTGAACCGGTTGAGCGTTTCTCTCAATCCAGGGCTATCGCGCTCGACATGGAATCGGCCACCATCGCCGCCAACGGGTTCCGCTTTCGTGTGCCTTACGGAACGCTTCTTTGCGTGTCTGACAAACCCTTACACGGTGAATTGAAACTGCCGGGTATGGCGAGTGCCTTTTACAAAACCCAGGTCAATCAGCATTTGCAGATCGGCATTCGCACCATGGAGCTTTTGCGGTCAATGCCCAGTGAGCGATTGCATTCGCGCAAGTTGCGCAGCTTCTCTGAATCGGCGTTCCAGTAAGTGGCCGCACCAGAACAGCTGTTTGATGCGCACGTGTTTGCTGCTGCCATTGGTGGTAGCGGCACGTTGCTTGGCCTGGATCCTGGGACCAAAACCATTGGCGTTGCGATCAGCGATGTTGATCGGACCCTGGCAAGTCCCCTTACAACCATTCGGCGTTCCAAATTTCACCGAGATGCAGGGACGCTGGTTGATATCATTGCGCGCGAGGTCGTGTGCGGGTTGGTTATCGGCATGCCGTTCAACATGGACGGCACGGCGGGACCACGAGCGCAATCCGTTCGCGCGTTTCGTCGTGCTCTTGCCGAGTACATCGATCTCCCGATGCTGTTTTGGGATGAACGCCTTTCTAGCGACGTCGCCAGTGAAACGTTGCGCGATGCAGGCAAGACCAACAGGCAACGCGAAGCCATGATTGATGCAGCAGCAGCAGCTCACATTCTTGGCGATTGCTTGGTTCACCTGCGAGACATCACGAATCAGTAAGCATTCCGATTTACTCTAGCTGCCAGCACGGCGCGTCTTTGCCGCGCCCCCGATGTGTAGGTGTGTACGGGAAAAGAAGAATGAGCGGATTGTCGTTGGCCGACATGCGCCGGATTGGTGCTGAACGCAATCAGACCAGCGGGTTGGAACGGCCTGCCAAACCAAGTCTTTTGTCAAAGTTGCCGTTTGCGCGCAGCGACGACCCACCCTCATCCAGTCGGCCGAAGAAGTCGCCCGTGGACCGTCTGTCGAAGAACGACAGGCATGTCGCGGGACGTGCTGAGGCGGTGGAAGATGCGACATCGTCAAGCATGCTCGTCACACCAACAGCAAGCGTGGCCGACACGCAACGAGCCTCGATCACACATGCAGAGACCTTGAAGCCATTGCAGCAGAACACGCTGCGCCATGCTGCAGTTGGAGGTGGTGCGGGGGTTGCACTTGGCCTAGCTGCTTCTGGCACACCTATCGCGCTACCTGCCGGTGCTCTGGTTGGCGCACTGGCTGGCAATATGGTTGGCAAGCGCGCGCAACGCATCGCTACCGACAACGCCAAGACCGTTATCTTGAAACCAAAGCAAGCGCCCAAACTGTTTGAAACGGCGAGGGACGCTTGCGGCTTGGTTGAATGCGCCGAAGGTTCACTGAACATTTCTATTGATCAAAGTGCAGCCGTCCATGCCGTCACAGTTGGCAGTTCTCGCCGGTCCGGCCCTAGAGGGTACCGTGTCAGGATCGGCCTAGCGGTTTTGGTAGGACTTGGAGCTCGGCAGATTGAAGCTTTGGTTGCCCATGCTCTGGTTTGCGCCAAGCTGGCCAATGAAACAGAGGCTGTTGATGGTGAAACCATTCAACGTTTGAATGTGCTAAGCCAGTCCTTGTCTAAACGATCAAGACTTACTCGTCTTTCCAATGTCGATGCTCTTGAGGCCACACACAGCCAAGCTGTCCGCGCTTTTCATATCTCTTGGGAAGAGCGCGCGCGTCAGGCCGATCGTTTGGCAGCTCGTTATGCTGGTCCCCGCGCTCTGGTTGAAGCCTTACTTGCCCAGGCCCTGCTTGCCGCACGATTTTGGCAAGATGCTGTCGATGGCGGTTCCTATGCTCAAAGCCTTCAAGCTTTGAGAAATGGCTATGGTCGTTCGCAACTGGATGGTGCTCTCCATAGCGTAGCGCAGGACGGTCACCCATCAGCCGATGCTGCTGCGATGGGCATGCCAATTGCTCTTTTGGAGCGTGTCGCCAATCTCGACACATCCTGTTCTGTGCCAGTTCTGCCGTCCTTCAATCCAGCTTTTCTTGATCTGCCTCCATCAACCCAAAAAGCTTTGGAAAGGCGCTTGTCGAAGCCTGAAAAGCCACCGAAGGAAAAACAAGGCAAGTTGTCAAAACCCAAGACAAAGGAATTGACGGGCGAGCGAAACGCAAAGCGAGAAAGGGCGTCAAAAGACCAAGGCAGGTCGAAAAGCCTTGTTGGGAAATTGCTTGGGCGCGGTCGTAAAACCAAAGACGTTATGCCTGATCTCGATCCCCATCAGCAGCCTCTCTATAATGCTGATGCTCTCTACAAGAACGATCCAGGGGTTGGGCTTGAAGCCTATCAGGCTCTTGTAGACGCCAATCCACGTTGGTCGCTCGCACGCCTTCGTATGGCCGAGGCCCAGATAGAGATGGGCAACCCTGACTGTGTGGCCAATCTCATGACGTGTGCTGAGAGGTTGCCCAGCGCCTTACCCACCATTTTGGACCGGTTGCAAAGTGCTCTTGCGATGGTGAGCCCTTTGGAGGAGGAGCCTCTACGCCAAGCGGTGGCGAACATGCAGAAGAACGCAAGTGCCATTGCCCAAGAACGTGCAGAGATTGATCTTGAGAAGCTCGGCCCCTGTTCCCTCGATGCTGAAGACCAGGACACGTTGAAAGCGCTTTTCAGTCATTCGGCAGGTTTGCGCGAAGCTTGGGTACTGAATGTCCCTTGCGCTTCAATGCCTGATGTACCCCATCATGCCGTTCTTGGTCTTGCTCCACGTCTTGGTGCTGAGGATGCACAAGCTATGGCCATGACATTGGCTGAGCATGCCGCCGTCACTGGGACGGTGGCCGTGCACATAGAAACGGGTACACCACGCGGCGCCTTGGGCGATACACTGGCAACCTACCCTTCGCTTTGGCGGGCTTCTAACCGTTAAACGAAGTCCCAACATCGAAAAGCTGGGGTCCATTTGCTCAAAGCCTTGCGGCCTCTGAACCCGCGGTCTATGACCCAGCTTTATGACAGCAAGCACCGCCCCCACCGATCGCCCAAGCGCTCCGCGTTTTGGTCATAGGCATTTGCTTGGAATTGAGGGTCTCCAACCCACCGACATATCGGCACTGCTCGATCTCTCGGAAAACGCAATTGAGGTCAGCCGCCAGGTTGAGAAGAAACTCTCGACATTGCGCGGGCGCACGCAAATCAACCTCTTTTTCGAGGCCTCAACGCGCACCCAATCCTCTTTTGAACTTGCGGGAAAGCGATTGGGCGCTGACGTGATGAACATGTCGGTTGCCTCTTCCTCCGTGAAGAAGGGCGAAACACTGGTTGATACGGCGGCGACGCTCAATGCCATGCGACCTGATATCATTGTCGTGCGGCATCATGCGGCCGGCGCCGTTCAGTTGCTGGCACGTAAAGTTGGCTGTTCGGTTATCAACGCCGGTGATGGCGCCCATGAACACCCAACACAGGCTTTGTTGGATGCACTGACAATCCGGCGTCACAAAGGTAGTCTGCAAGGTCTTATCGTCGCTATCTGCGGAGATGTTCTGCACTCTCGTGTTGCACGGTCAAATCTGCTCTTGCTGCATGCTATGGGCGCTCGCGTCAGACTTTGCGGTCCCTCAACGCTGATGCCCGCAGGGGTTGAGCGATTGGGTTGCGATGTTTTTCGATCCATGAAGGATGCACTTGATGGTGCCGATGTCGTGATGATGCTGCGCCTGCAACGCGAGCGCATGCATGCGGCATTGATCCCCTCAACGCGTGAATACTTTCGCTACTATGGCCTAGACGCCGCCAAGCTTGCCTATGCCAAACCCGATGCATTGGTGATGCACCCTGGGCCAATGAACCGTGGCGTTGAGATTGACCCAGAGGTGGCCGAGAGCACGCAAAGCGTGATCAATGAGCAGGTTGAGATGGGCGTTGCTGTACGTATGGCCGTTCTTGATGCGCTGGCCCACCATCTTCCAAATGGCGATGCAGCACCTGGATCGTCGGAGCGGTAGAGATGGCGGTACGTCCAACCAAGATAAGCAATGTCCGGGTGATTGACCCTTCGCGTACCCTGGATGCTCCAGGCGCGATCTTGATGATTGATGGGCGCATCATTGCGGCGGGTCCAGATGCCATATCCACCGCTGAGCCCGATGGCTGTCTGTCCATTGATGGGCGCGGTGCTGTTGCGTGTGCTGGACTGGTCGACATGCAAGTGCGTGTTGGTGAGCCTGGTGCTGAGCACGTGGAAACTCTTGCATCAGCAAGCCAGGCAGCCGCTGCGGGCGGAGTCACGAGCCTTGGCGTCATGCCAGACACCGATCCGGTGATTGACGATGCCGCACTGGTTGATTTCTTGATGCGTCGGGCGCGCGACACCGCAACCGTGCACATCCACCCCATTGCTGCTTTGACAAAGGGGCTTGCTGGCCAAGAAATGGCTGAGATTGGTCTGCTTCAAGAAGCTGGAGCTGTTGCGTTTTCCAACGGCCGCCACCCTGTGGCCAGCGCAGCTATTATGCGCCACGCTCTTACCTATGCACGTGATTTCGGCGCGTTGGTTATCCATCACCCGGAAGATCCCGATCTTCGTGGCGCGGGTGTAATGCATGAAGGGGAGACCGCAACACGTTACGGCTTACCGGGTATTCCCGTGGAAGCTGAGCTCATCATGCTCGACCGTGATATTCGTTTGGCGCAATTAACCGGCGGGCGGTATCATGCGGCGCAGATATCATGCGCAAAGAGCGTTGAGACCGTCAGGCGCGCCAAAGCGTCGGGTGTAAAGATGACCGTCGGCGTTTCGGTTAATCACCTTTCACTCAATGAGATCGACATTGGTATGTGGCGCAGCTTTTTGAAGCTATCGCCACCTCTTCGTACAGAAGATGATCGCCAAGCTCTGATTGAAGGCGTTGCGGATGGCACGATCGATGTGATCGTCTCTGACCACGACCCTCAAGACGTGGAGCGCAAGCGTCATCCTTTTGCCGAGGCTCATGATGGCGCCATTGGTCTGGAGACACTGCTTTCGGCTGCTTTACGGCTGGTGCACAATGACCATCTGACACTGATGCAATTGGTGGATAAGCTTTCAACAACGCCAGCACGTATTTTGGGATTGAATGCTGGGACACTCAAACCAGGCGCGCCGGCTGATGTGGTTCTTTTTGATCCCAATGAGCCTTGGGTTCTTGATCGTCACACACTCTATTCACGATCAAAGAACACGCCGTTTGAGGATGCACGTTTTTCCGGGCGTGTTCAGCTCACTTTCGTCGGCGGCAGGAAAATTGCCGAACGCCGTGATGACGGCAGCATTGATGTTGCCGCCTGATAGAAGAGCGCGCTAGCTTACCAACAAATATCGAGCGCCTACTAGCATAAGGTTCACTATGCCTGATCCAATCAATTTGGCTGCCTCTGCCCCGTACTTTCTGGCGGCTTTTTTGTTTGGTTACCTGCTTGGAAGTATTCCGTTTGGGCTGCTGTTGGCCAAGCTTGCAGGCCTTGGTGATGTGCGTTCCATAGGCTCTGGCAATATCGGCGCAACCAATGTGTTGCGAACAGGCCGCAAAGATGTGGCTGCCGCCACTCTGTTGCTTGATGCAGGCAAAGGCTTTGCCGCGGTTCTGATTGCCTCGCAGTTTGGCCCTGGCACAGCAGCGCTCGCGGCCATCGGTGCTCTAGTTGGGCACTGTTATCCTGTTTGGCTCAAGTTCAAAGGTGGCAAAGGCGTTGCGACGTTCTTGGGCGTGGTGTTGGCCTTGTCCTGGCCCCACGCATTGCTCTTTGCGGTCGTATGGTTGGTTTTGGCTTTCGCCCTACGCTATTCCTCCCTGGCTGCTTTGGTTGCAACGCTGTGTGTACCATTGGCCGCCTTCCTCTTCCCCGAAGGATCCTTCTTTGGGGCGTTTGCCATTGGTGAAGTGACCGCCATTATGGTGCTGATCATATGGTGGAAACACCGCGCTAATATAGCGCGATTGATGCGAGGTGAAGAAAGCAAGATTGGTGGCTCGAAGGCGCAAAGCGAGACATAGATGGCTGAGGGTTGGCCGACACTTTCGGATGCCCAACGCCTGGCCTGGCTTCGCCTGATCCGAACGCCTCGCATCGGCCCTGCCCTTTTTCAAGATCTGTTGAACGTCTACGGCAGTGCTCAGAGTGCCCTTGATGCACTACCGCATATGAGCGCCCGGCGCGGAATTTCCTTTCAGCCTGCGCCATTGGCCGACATCGAGCGCGAGATAGCCGAGGCCGAGCGCATTGGTGCACGTTTTGTAGCAAGTGGCGAACAAGGCTATCCGCGGGCATTGTCGCACTCCCCACGACCGCCGCCCGTTCTGTGCGCGATGATGTCGTCGGCCGACATTGCGTCAAAGCCATGTGTGGCTCTTGTTGGCGCTCGCAATGCGTCCGCTGGTGGTTTGACGCTGGCCAAGCGTATGGCAGCTGAGCTGGGCGATGCAGGCCTTGCGGTGGTTTCAGGCCTTGCTCGAGGTGTCGATGCTGCTGCCCATTTGGGGGCATTGGAAACGGGCACCTTAGCGTTTACAGCCGGTGGGTTGGCTCGCCCCTACCCGCCTGAACATGCCGATTTGATGGCGCAAATCGTTGAAAGTGGTGCAGTCTACTCTGAGATGCCTCTTACCTGGGTTGCGCGCGCTCAAGACTTCCCTAAGCGCAATCGCTTGGTAGCTGGCTCCTCGCTCGCAGTTGTGGTGGTGGAGGCTGCCAAGCGCTCGGGTTCACTTATCACCGCTCGTCAGGCCGGCGAGCTTGGGCGGTTGGTCATGGCGGTCCCAGGGTTCCCGCTCGATCCGCGCAGTGATGGTCCCAACAGTCTGATTCGTGATGGTGCAACGCTGGTAACCGGTGCCGCCGATGTTTTAGAGGATGTCTCGCCAATGCTTGCTCGCCCGGCCAGTTGGGATGCATCCAACCCGTCGGCTGAGGTCGGCAAGGGCCAGTTACCGCTTCTAAAAGAGGAAGAGCTCAGTTCGTTAGGCTACACACCAACTGACGCAGATGCCGAATCGTTGATCGAGCAAGCTATGGGTTTTTCTCCCGTTTCAGCTGATGCGCTGATTGAAAGCACGGGCGTGCCCACCGCACAGGTACGTGTGTGGCTCGTCGAGAACGAGCTCATTGGTCGAATCGTTCGCTCGCCCGGTGACCGGTTCGCATGGAACCCTGACGCCGCAAGCTAGCTACGCTGCAGTGACCATCAGCGGCGACAAACATCTATCTAAGCCGCACGTTTTAGGTTGTGCCATTCTCGCGAACATCATCATTGGCTTGTTCGCGGGCCATTGCGATCATGAGGCCGAGAACTTCCAGCCGGTTTTGAAGCGCAAGGTTTTCAAGGGGTTCCAACATCTCAGCTATGTACTCAGCGATATCGTATGCGCTCGCCTTGGCGTTTGACGGGTAGTCATCATCGTCAGACGATGCCAGTCGCAAAGGAAACGTAAGAAGGTTGTTCGTTTCCTTATCTTGGCTCTGAGCAGCACCGTCGGTGTCTTGGTCATCGTAAAACTGAGACATGTCAGTAGGTTTCCGCACTACTTAACCTTTCACAAAGCCACAAAACGATTGCTATCAAATACTATTATAAGTTGTATTTCTATATTGTCATCTCAATTTACTCGCAAAAGTTGTATCGCTAGATTTTTATGACCGAAGCTGATTGTGGGCTCGAAAGAGAGCCAGCTTCCAGAAAGCAGCTGCGGTTGTCGGGGTCATTTTGGTTGCTTCTTGACGAATGCAGTTTGACAAGTGCAAGCCCCATACTCATGTTCCCGCCAGCAGAGTACCGGGTTTCGTCGGTCTCAAAGCGCTGATCGAGCGCTGAAACACCATCCACCATCTTGCGTGAGAGTGAAGCAACCACATGGATCTCGTCATCGTGGAATCGCCAGCTAAGGCGAAGACCATCAACAAATATCTCGGACCAAACTATAAAGTTTTGGCGTCGATGGGCCATGTGCGCGATTTGCCGTCGAAAGATGGTTCGGTGGACCCTGAAGATGATTTTGCGATGCGTTGGCAGAACGATGCTGGCAAATCCAAAACCATTACGGAAATCGCGCGAAGCGTAAAGGAAGCTGAGCGTGTTATTCTCGCGACTGACCCTGATAGAGAAGGTGAAGCGATCTCTTGGCACGTCTTAGAGATCCTGAAGGCCAAGAAAGTTTTGAAGGACAAGCCGGTGGAACGCGTGGTGTTCAACGCGATCACCAAAAATGCTGTTCTTGAAGCGATGGACAATCCACGTGCGATTGATGGCCCCCTCGTGGATGCCTATCTTGCACGCCGCGCGCTTGACTATCTGGTTGGTTTTACCTTGTCGCCCGTGCTTTGGCGCAAACTGCCAGGGTCTCGCTCTGCTGGTCGTGTGCAGTCCGTGGCGCTCCGTCTTGTTACCGAACGAGAAACAGAAATCGAAGCTTTCGTTCCGCAGGCTTATTGGACGATCAACGCGCATTTGAAGAACGGCAGCAACGCGCCCTTCGAAGCTCGCCTAGCGGCCTATGATGGTACCAAGTATGGCCGTCATGATCTGACTGATGCTGATTTGGCCGGTTCGATCAAAAGTATGTTGGAGCAGGCTGATATTTCGGTTGCTAAGGTTGAAGCCAAACCGGTGCGCCGTAACCCTTACGCACCGTTTACAACCTCAACGCTTCAGCAAGACGCCTCGTCACGCCTTGGTATGTCACCTAGCACAACAATGCGGGTTGCTCAGCGCCTTTACGAAGGCACAGAAATAGATGGCGAAACGGTCGGTCTCATTACATATATGCGGACTGACGGCGTCCAAATGGCGCCTGAAGCTATCCGGTCCACACGTAAGCTGATCGGCGAGAAGTATGGCGAGCAGTATTTGCCGAAGGACGCACGGCTCTACTCTTCCAAGGCCAAAAATGCGCAAGAGGCGCACGAAGCGATCCGACCGACGGATCTGTTCCGCACACCGGACCAGGTGAAGCGGTATCTGGATGCGGATCAGGCGAAGCTCTACCAGCTTATTTGGTCACGCACGATGGCGAGCCAAATGGCGGCTTCGGTTTCAGAGCGTACAAGCGTCGACCTGACTGCCACCCATGGCGGGCATTCAGCTGACCTTCGTGCCAGCGGCTCAGTTATCACTTTCGATGGCTTCTTGGCTGCTTATGACACTGGTGCATCATCAAAAGATGATGACGACAAGCGTTTGCCACCCATCACCGAGCGTGATCGCATTACACAAGAAAAAATTGAAGCGACAGAGAAGTTCACCGAGCCCCCTGCCCGTTTTTCTGAGGCCAGCCTTGTCAAACGGATGGAAGAGCTTGGGATAGGTCGCCCGTCAACCTACGCGGCGACTCTGGCCGTTCTTCAAGACCGCGATTATATCGAAGTTGAGAAACGTCGTATCTTTGCCAAAGACAAAGGGCGTTTGGTGACCGCGTTCTTGGAGGCATTCTTCAAACGCTATGTTGAGTACGATTTCACTGCCTCGCTAGAAGAAGAGCTTGACCAAATTTCCGCCGGTGAGCGTGACTGGCGCGACGTGCTTCGGGCGTTCTGGACGGCCTTTTCAGCATCAGTCGATGAGATATCCGAGCTTCGCATCACACAAGTCATCGATGCCCTGAACGATTTGCTTGGGCCACACATCTTCCCCGATAAGGGCGATGGCTCAGACCCCCGCAAGTGCCCAGCCTGTGATGATGGGCAGCTCTCTTTGAAGATCTCGCGCTACGGCGCTTTCATAGGCTGCTCGAACTATCCTGAGTGCAACTACACACGTCAGCTTGCGGCCAATGACAATGATGGTGAGGCGCAAGCTGGACCGGTCGTGCTTGGCGAGGATACTGAAACAGGCGAGCAGATAACGCTTCGCGATGGCCGTTTTGGGCCCTACGTCCAATTGGGCGAAGAGGCCAAGCCCAAGCGCGCAAGTCTGCCAAAGGGCTGGGATCGTGCTGCGATGGACTTGGAGAAGGCTTTGCGACTTCTTTCTCTTCCTCGTCTTGTCGGAGCCCATCCGGAAACGGGCAAAGATATTATGGCAGGCATTGGCCGTTACGGGCCATTCGTTCTGCATGATGGCAAGTACGCCAACTTGGAATCCGTCGATGAGGTGTTTGAGGTTGGTATCAATCGGGCGGTGACCGTGATTGCTGAAAAAGCAGCCAGCGGTGGTCGTGGACGCGGCGCCCCGGCGGCTTTAAAAACGCTGGGCGATCATCCTGACGGTGGCGCGGTCACAGTGCATTCGGGGCGTTACGGCCCTTATGTGAAACACGGCAAGATCAATGCAACGATCCCTAAGGATACGAAGCCTGAAGATGTGACGATGGATCAAGCCATCGAACTGATCGCGGCGCGGGCCGCCAAGGCAGGCAAGAAGCCAGCTGCAAAAAAGAAAGCCCCCGCCAAGAAAAAGGCAGCCGCCAAAAAGACAGCAGCTAAGAAGAAAGCAGCCAGCGGCGAATGAGTGGGCTTCCCTCTGATGAGGCGTTGCTGGAGTTCTTGAGCAACAATCCCGGGCAATCGGGGAAGCGTGAGGTTGCGCGGGCTTTTGGGATCAAAGGTGCAGACCGTATTGCGCTAAAGCAGCGTCTTAAGGCGCTTAAGGATCAAGGCGTTATCACCAAAGATGGTGGAAGCTTCCGTCGCGCCGATGCGTTGCCACCGGTGTTTCCGGCCCAAGTTGCTTCGGTTGACGATGAGGGCGATCTGATTGTTGTACCGCGCATCCAGCTTGATGGAGCCGGAGAACCTGATCGGTTTGTCCTGGTCGAAAAGAAGTCCGCCCGTCGCGGCGCCCCCAACCAAACACCACCGGGCGTTGGCGATACTCTGCTGGTACGTCTGATTGCATCGGCAGATGTTGGCGAACCTGGCCGGGTTCAACTCATTAAGGCCATTGGACGTGGTGATGTACGCCACTATGGCGTGCTTCGTGTTCCTTCAAGCGGCAGTGCGTACATTGAGCCAGTAGAGCGCAAAGCCGATATCTTGCAGATCGATAAGCACGATATTGGTTGGGCTGAAGACGGAGATCTTGTCGCCGCTGTGCGCCTGCCAGGTCGCGGCCGTGGGCGATCCCCAAACGGCAAGGTGGAAGAGGTTTTCGGTCAGCTCGGTTCTGAGCGTGCCATCAGCCAGATCGCCGTCTTGCGCCAAGGACTGCCGGATGTGTTTCCACCTGATGTGCAGGCTCACGCAGAGGCACTTGCACCTGCACAAAAAGGCATGCGCGAGGACTGGCGTGAACTTCCGCTGATCACGATCGACCCTGCTGATGCAAAAGATCACGATGATGCAGTGTATGCCGTAGCGGATGATGACCCAGACAATAAAGGTGGGTTTGTCGTCATGGTCGCTATTGCAGACGTTGCCTACTATGTCCGCCCGCATACGTTGCTTGATCGCGAGGCACGTTCTCGCGGCAATTCGGTCTATTTCCCCGACCGTGTGATTCCTATGCTGCCGGAGAGGCTGTCGACGGATCTCTGCTCTTTGCATGAGGGTGAAGATCGACCAGCGCTTGCTATTCGTATGGTGTTTTCCAGGGATGGGAGCAAGCGAAAGCACTCCTTGCACCGTGTATGGATCAAGCTGCACGCGGGTCTTGCTTACGAAGCAGCGCAAGCAGCGATTAACGGCACGCCGCCTCCTGCCGGTATTGTGCCCTGCCCGACCGATATTGCAGAAACTGTTCTGAAACCTCTTTGGGCTGCCTATCGCACGGTCCATCAGGCCCGTGAACGCCGAGCGCCGCTTCATTTGGACTTGCCGGAGCGCAAGCTGGTGCTGGACGATGATGGCAAGGTGATCAGCGTGCGTGTTCCAGACCGGTTGGACGCGCATAAGCTTATCGAAGAGTTCATGATCCAAGCCAATGTGGCTGCTGCTGAACTGTTGGAAGCAAAAAAGACGCCCTGCCTCTATCGTGTGCACGACGCGCCAGGTGCGGCCAAGTTTGAAGGGCTGCGCGCTTTCCTGAAAAGCCTCAACATATCAATTGCCAGTCAGAGCTCGCTCCGTCCGTCTGACTTCAACAAAATTCTGGCGCGCGCCGAAGGCCAGGCAAGTGAGCAACTGATCAATGAGATGGTGCTGCGCAGTCAGGCTCAAGCTGAATACACGCCCGACAACATTCGTCACTTCGGTCTCAACCTGTCGCGCTATGCGCACTTTACCTCGCCAATTCGCCGCTATGCAGACCTTTTGGTCCATCGCGCTTTGTTGGATGCGTATGGCCTTGGTGATGAGGATGCTTTGGCCGCTGGTCACGACGTGCTCGCACGAATGGGTGATCATCTCTCCGGCACGGAGCGACGTGCTATGCTTGCCGAGCGCGAGACAACGGATAGGCTGATAGCCGCTTTTCTAGCTGACAAAATTGGCGCGCGCTTTGAAGGGCGTATCACCGGCGTTGTCGGTGCTGGACTGTTTGTTCGTCTTGATGAAACCGGAGCGGATGGGTTCGTTCCCGTTGCTCAGTTGGGGGCTGATTACTTTGCCTTTGATGAAGGCCACCAGAGGCTCGTGGGTTCGGCAACAGGCATCACCTTCCAACTCGGTGATGCTGTTGAGGTGCGTCTTGAAGAGGTTGCGCCTCTTGCTGGTTCCTTGCGTTTTGAGATGCTCAGCGAAGGAAAGAGTGGCAAGCCGATAAACCGGCATGGTCGTCCCAGCAAAGGTAGGAAGCGCAGCGGCAAAAAACCTGGAACAAGCCCTAAACGCAGCCAGTCTCCCGCTTCCCATGTCCGCAAAGCCGTGCGCAAAGCCAAGGGCCGGTAAAGTGCCGGATGGTTCTGTGCGACGTAAGCGGGCTGCACGCCCCAGACCCGCTGCCAGCATTATGACCGTCTGGCATGATTCATCGGGATCGCCTCATGTGTTCATGGGACGCCGAGATGCGTCTTTGCGGTTCATGCCAGGCTATTTGGTGTTTCCTGGTGGTCGGGTTGAAAGGAGCGACGGACATGCTTCTGAGAAGGACTATCTGTCTGCAGCTTGTGCCCAAACGCTTCAGGCAGAACTTTGCCCTGCCTCTAGGCCGCAGACTTTTGCACGGGCGGCCTTGCGTGAGTGCGTAGAAGAAACCGGACTGGATTTGGCCCCTCATCTTGATGGACACTTGAACTACATTGCGCGTGCGATCACGCCGCCGCACTTGTCGATACGCTATGACACGCGATTTTTCCTGGCTATTGTCGTACCCAGCGCAGAGCCCCCGCTTTCCCAGGGGCAAGGCGACGGGGAACTCCTCCAGCCAGATTGGTTCTCACTGGACAGGCTTGCCGGTCAGCCTTTGCACCATGTAACGCAGGCCGTGTTGAATCATGGTTTGCAAGGTGATTGGGCCTCCCATCCGCGCTTGCTTATCGCCGACAGGGTACCCAAACGCTGGACAGGGTCTGCCCCCCTGCGCTCTCGTCACCTCAAAGCGGCACAAAGCGCACCAGCGAAGTCTTCAAGGTCTTGACAAAAAGACGAATTCCCACGATAGCACCGCATCTTCCGACTTATGCCTTTTGGTGGTCAGCTCGTCTGACGGTCGGCACCCCTTTACCGATTCAATATCGAGGCCCATCGCATGGCTAAAGCCACGACCATTAAAATCCGGCTCGTTTCGACGGCTGACACTGGCTACTACTATGTGGCTAAGAAGAATTCCCGCACCATGACTGAGAAGATGGTTGTGCGCAAATACGATCCGGTTGCGCGCAAGCATGTTGAGTTCAAGGAAGCAAAGATCAAATAAAAGCCAGCTGGCACTGATTGATCAAAGCGCGCTCCCAGATTTGGGGGCGCGTTTTTTTGTGCTCGATGCTCTTGTGGCGATACCGCGAGCGGCTGGTGCCGTGCTCCAGGCTTGAGGAGGCCAAAAGGTGGAGATGAGCACCAGCCATCCCGACGTTTCGGGGTGTGCGGCGGACCCGAAACGCAAGTGGGACCCGCACTAGGCGGTATCTGCTTTAAGCCTCAATGAAACACTCACGGGCAAGCAAATACGCCGTTAACGCGGCACTCAGAGCCGTGTTTGCGATGTTAACCTTGCTCGTTGTGGTTAAAAGGGTTTGGTAACCTTAAGCGGCAAGCATAACGCGGTTGCGTCCGTCGCGCTTGGCTTTGTAGAGCGCCTCGTCAGCGCGTTTTAGCATTGCCTCTGCTGTGTCCTCAGGGCCTTGAATGGTAGAAACACCCAACGAGATTGTAATGGTGAGTTGCTTCTGCCCCCCCGCCACGGGAATTGGATCATGATCCATGCGCGCGCGCAGGCGTTCAGCTATGGCAGCGGCGGCGTCTTGGTCAGAGTCTGGGAGAATGAGCACGAACTCCTCGCCGCCGTAGCGACACGCTAGGTCGGCGCCGCGTACAGAACGACGTATACGGTCCCCAAATTCTCGCAATACCTCGTCGCCAACGTCGTGGCCGTGCGTGTCGTTGATTGACTTAAAAAAGTCTATATCCGTCAGGACCAGTGATAGTGTTTTGCCGCGAGTAGCCGCTTGGTGGGTCAGCGATTTGAAATGGGTATCGAAGTATCGACGATTGTGGAGGCCGGTCAGCCCATCCATGATCGCCATCTCCATGGTCTGCTCAACACTCTCGCGAAGCTGGTCGGCGTAGAGCTTGCGTCGTAGCTGCGTCACGATACGCGCCATCAACTCGTTGGCATCGATCGGACGAACCAAATAGTCGCTGACACCCATGTCCAATGCGCGCATCAGTTTGCCATCGTTCTCCGGCTCGGAAATGATGACGATGGGCAAGGCCCTGGTCTTTTCAAGGTTTTGCAGCTGAGAGCACAAACGCAAACCATCATAGTCGCGTAGAGAAAGGCTGACGATCACCAAATCATATGTCTCATCGGCGATATGAAAGAGTGCCGATTCGGGGTCGGTATGAACGTCAACATCGAAGCGCTTGGAGAGCGTTGTTTTCAATCGCTCGTAAGAGCTGGGACGATCATCGACCAGGATGACACGGCCGGTGACCGCGGCCTCGCTTACCGGTGCCACCGCAGGCTGGGCCATCGTGTCACCGCGTGATGCAGAGCGGGTGCGCAACTCGTCTATCAAGCGCTTAACGCGCACCAGATTCTTTACGCGTGTCAGAAGTGCGACATCCTTGATGGGTTTGGTAAGAAAGTCATCCGCACCAGCTTCCAGACCGGTGACGCGATCACTTGGCTGATCAAGTGCTGTCACCATCACAACGGGAATATGGGCGGTTTTGGGATTGCTCTTGAGGCGCCGGCAGGTCTCAAAGCCATCGAGACCAGGCATCATGATGTCCAGGATGATGATGTCGCAGTCTGAGTTTCCCGCGATATCGAGGGCCTCAAAGCCGCTTGTCGCGGTCAGCACCTCAAAATACTCTGCTTTCAGACGTGCTTCGAGCAATTTGACGTTGGCAACAATATCATCGACGACCAGTACACGCGCAGTCATGACGGATCCCTATGCTTCGCCGACAAAAGTGCGGATGGTGTCAAGGAAACCGGACACGGAAATAGGCTTGGAGATGTAGGCCTCGCAGCCGCCGGATCGGATACGTTCTTCATCACCCTTCATGGCAAATGCGGTGACAGCGATGACGGGTATGTGGCGCAGATCATCATCTTCCTTAAGCCAGCGGGTTACGTCCAAACCAGAGACTTCTGGTAGCTGGATATCCATCAGAATGAGATCTGGACGGTGGGTGCGTGCCAGCTCCATGGCGTCCATGCCATTGCCGGTTTTCACCGTGGCATAGCCTTTGGCTTCAAGTAGATCGCTGAACAGCTTCATGTTCAGCTCGTTGTCCTCAACAATGAGGATGGTCTTGCTCATCTTATTTGCTCCGGATCGGCCAACTGCCGTCCCCACTAGTCCACATGGATCGCCGATGGACGTCCAGGCGCGGTTGCCTTTGGGTCAGTTATGCCGTTCAAACTTGAAGAAAAAGCAAAGGGCGCCCAGTTCTTGATGATCACACACCTCTCAACCAACGCCTTGTTGGGATAAACAGTGGGCAGCGTTAATGAACACTAACCGCTTTGATCTTGTTTCACGATTGCTTGTTTTCCTTGGTGCTCGACCTGAGGACATGGAGCAGTTTTTTGCCATTTCAGGTGTTCATCCAAGTGAGTTGCGTTCCCGTTTGGCGGACAAGGGGTTCCAAAATGGATTGCTGGATTACATGATGACCAATGAACCTTTGCTCCTGGCTTTTTGCGAGGAGACAGGTGAAGATCCAGCTTTTGTCGCACGTGTGGCCCAAAGCAGTGGGATCGACGATTCATGGGCTTAGTCACCGGCTATTGCCGTGACTGTTTAACCTCCGCACAAGGCAGTGTTGCTGCCCAACTGCCAAAACGGTGCCCTGCCTGCGGGTCCCCTCGGATGCTTGTTCATGACGAGTTGGAGGCGCTCTCAATTGCGCATATCGATTGTGATGCGTTCTTTGCAGCTGTTGAGAAGCTGGATAATCCGGACTTGCGTGACAAACCGGTGATTGTTGGCGGTGGTCAGCGCGGCGTTGTTTCAACATGCTGCTACATTGCGCGTATCCACGGGGTCCGCTCCGCCATGCCGATGTTCACGGCTCGCAAGCTTTGCCCCGATGCGGTGATCGTGAAACCCAATATGCGGCGTTACTCGGAGGTGGGGCGCGATATCCGTGAACGCATGCTTGGATTGACGCCTCTTGTTGAGCCCTTGTCCATTGACGAAGCATTCCTCGATCTTACTGGAACGGAACGCTTGCATGGTGGCTCACCGGCTTTGACCCTTTTGCGATTTGCTCGCTCCATTGAAGAAAATGTCGGTGTGACGGTCTCCATTGGCCTCTCACACAACAAGTCGATGGCGAAGATGGCCTCCGATATGGACAAGCCTCGAGGCTTTGCCGTCGTTGGCCGCGCAGAGACGTTGGATCTTCTGGCGCCGATGCCTGTGCGAGCGCTGTTTGGCGTGGGTGCTGCCATGGCCAGGAGCCTCGAGAAAAAAGGGTACGCCACACTGGCTGATCTTCAAGCCGCAGACCCGGAGCGTCTGTGGCGCAGTTTTGGTGAGCAAGGCGCGCGTTTGCACGATCTTGCCAGCGGCATTGATCCACGAACGGTGCGACCTGACAGGGAGCGCAAAAGCGTTTCGTCAGAACGAACATTCAATGAGGATATCGCTGAGCTTGATGCTTTGCGCGTGATTGCACGCGGCGCCAGCGAGCGCGTAGCCAAGCAACTGAAAGCGAAAGATATAAGTGGGCGCACAGTCACGCTGAAGATCAAGACCGCCAGTTTTAAAACACTCACCCGTTCGCACAGTCTGCCGACGCCAACACAGAGTGCTGACCGCATTTTCCGCACTGTTGAGCCCCTATTGGAGGGCGTGGCCAAGGGGACGCGCTATCGTTTGCTTGGAGTGGGTGTGTCGGAACTCATGGATGGGCAAGCGGCTGATGACCGCGACCTTGCCGATGCCGATGCACAACGTCGCACAGATGCAGAGAAAGCGATGGACGCTTTGCGGGCGAAGTACGGCGACGATGCCGTTGGTGTGGGGCTGGTGTTTGGCGAGAAATCACCCAAACAATCCGATCAAACGATGACCGCAAATCATTCCGAGCAGGGTGTCGATCGGAACGCTTCAAAGTCTGCCAGTTCACCGCGTAAAGAGAACGAGCCGTAATCAAGCACCAGCTGATCTGAAATCCCGTTGCTGTCCAGTGAATAGGAAACAACGAAGCTTGGTCCGGAGTCCGCTTCCACAGGATCAAAGTAGCTTAGCGTTACCGGCCAAGCGCGAAATGGCGCTGGGAAATCATCCCAACGTTCACGGTCCGTGACATCGCGGTCAGTGGTGGCGTTGGCGCGTATAGGAGCAAGTACCGTTGGTTCAATCGGCTCCCCGATTATTGCGGTAACAGCTTGGGCCAGGCCCGTTTCATGGCTACCGTCGAACACTGAGGTAAAAACCAAACGTTCGCCATCGCGCGCAGCTCGCATGACCGCTTCGGTGAGCTGATTAGGAAAGAGGGTTTCGGCCAGGGCAGCCGTTGTCGTTTCTTCCTGTGCAAAGCGTCGAATGGTCATATCTCCTGTAGGCGCGCGTTCTGCAGCACCCGTCACGGAGATTGGTTCTTCATCGTTGGTCTCAGTGTTGGTTTGAAAGGTGAAAACCTGCCCTGCCCCATCCTCGAAAGCGCGGTAACTTGTCTGGGTTCGAATGGTATTGCCGGAGCGACCTTCAATAGAAAGAATCATGTCGCTCGCCATGGTCCAGCCGGCACAACCGGCGCCTGTTACGTCAAAAATGAAAAGACCAGATGCGTGCTCGATGCCTGAGTCGCGCTCGCTGTCCATCAACGAGAGCTCGTAAACCGCGCGGTGTGAGAGCAACTCTGTTGGATCGACCGTTTGTGCAGATGTCGTCACACCACCAGAGAGCACCAAAAACCCGCCGCCCACCAGAAAAGCAGTGAGGTGCTTATCGTAACCCCTGGACGTTCCTGCGGCGGTCTTTAAATAGCTGGACAGCAAGAGATTTTCGATCCTGTAGCCAATTGGTTTCAATCAATAGTCGAGATACACGCCCCATGAGCTTCGAGCAACGATTTGCCGACTCTGACCATAACCTGTCAGCCGAAGCTGGTTTTCGTTGCCAGCGTGCAGTCTAGCGCACCATGCCCAACACACCGCATTGGCTAACGGCTCGCCCAATCGCTCACCGTGGCCTTCATGATCAAACACAAGGCCTTGTGGAGAACACCATCCCAGCGTTCGATGCGGCTATTGAACGTGGCTTTGCGATCGAACTTGATGTGCAATTGACGGCTGATAACGATGCGGTGATCTTTCATGATCATACGCTCGATCGTTTGACGCGTGAAACAGGCTCTGTTGTGGCAAGAGCATGCCAAGACCTTCAAAAAATTGAAGTGATTGGCGCCGGCACAAAGATCCCATCCTTGGCGAAAGTTTTGGCCCATGTTGATGGTCGTACGCCACTGATCGTTGAGTTGAAAAGCAGATTTGATCGAGAACTTGCCCTAGCTGATGCCGTTGCAGGCGCGATTGCCGCTTACCCAGGTCCACTGGCTTTGATGTCATTTGATCCAACCTTGATATCGCATCTGCACAAACACAATACGGGTCGTCCATTGGGCGTCGTGGCCGCTAGCATGGGCTATAAACACTGGGGCGAGTTGTCGATTTGGAAGCGTTTTCAGTATGGAGCCTTGCTTCACGGCCCCGGACTTTGGTGCGATTTCGTGTCTTACAATCAGGCCAACCTACCTGCATTTTCGCCCTGGCTGGCAAAGGTGTTTGGTCAAAAAGCGCTTCTTTGTTGGACTGTCAAAGATGTCCAGACCGCCAAACATATGGCGCGTCATGTTGATGCGATCACCTTTGAGGGCTTTGATCCTTATGGTGTGCCCCTATGAGTACTGTTTCTGGATCGCGCACGCTTGAGACCGTAGAGAATTTATCCGATGTCGGTAAACAGGCCTGGGCGGGCCTCCAAGGTGGGTCGAAAACCGAAGGCAACTTCTACAACCCTTTTGTTTCTTACGCTTTCTTGTCTGCCTTGGAAGACTCTGGATCGGCTGAGGCCGACACGGGATGGATCGGTTCTCACATTGTTGTGCGGAGCGCCGAAGGCACGCTTGAGGCTGTTCTTCCTGCATATCTAAAAATGCACAGCTATGGCGAGTACGTCTTCGACCATGCTTGGGCTGATGCTTATGAGCGCGCTGGAGGCCGTTACTACCCAAAGCTTCAATCAAGCATTCCGTTCACCCCTGCCAGTGCACCAAAACTGCTGACTGCCAACGAGACGGACGATGACTTGCTGCGCTCGCTGCTCGCACAAGGCATGCAGGCGGTGGTCGACAAACTTGGCCTTTCCTCGGCGCATATTACGTTTGTGAGCGAAGACGAAGCACAACTGCTGGAGGGTCACGACTTTTTGACCCGCCATGACCAACAGTTTCATTGGTACAATGATGGCTACAGCAACTTTGTGGACTTTGAAGCCGCGCTGGCGTCTCGCAAGCGCAAACAAATCCGCAAAGAGCGCCGGGAAGCACTCTCGAACAATGGTGTTGAGATCGAGTGGCTTTCAGGCGATGATCTGAATGAAGAGCATTGGGATGCGTTTTTCACGTTTTATCAGGACACTGGCGCTCGCAAATGGGGTCAACCCTATCTGACGCGCTCGTTCTTTTCGCTGATTGGTGAGCGTATGCCCAATGACATTGTGCTCATCATGGCCAAACGTGACGGACGCTACGTCGCAGGCGCCCTCAACTTCAAAGGCTCAGATGCGCTCTATGGGCGTAACTGGGGATGCACGGAACATCATCCGTTCTTGCATTTTGAAGTGTGCTACTATCAGGCCATCGACTACGCGATTGCTCACAAGCTTGATCGTGTTGAGGCTGGCGCACAAGGCTCGCACAAGCTGGCGCGGGGCTATCAGCCTGCGATCACGACAAGCATGCACTACATACCCAATCCAAGTTTCCGCCGTGCGGTGTCCGACTATTTGGTCGGGGAGCGTGAACAGGTGATGTTTGATGCGCAGTATCTTGAACAGCGCACGCCTTTCCGCAAAGGTTGAGCACCAGCAAGGACGACCCAATGACGGCTTACGATTCTGAGAATATTTTTGCTAAGATCCTGCGCGGTGACATTCCCAGCCACAAGATCCTTGAGAATAATGACGTGCTGGCCATCATGGATGTGATGCCACAAGCGCCGGGACATGCCTTGGTTCTTCCAAAAGCACCGTCACGCAATTTTCTCGATGCGGACGCTTCAACTTTTGCTGTGCTTTTCAAAGCGGTGCAAGCTGTCGCGCAGGCGGCCAAACAGGCCTTTGAAGCAGACGGGGTGACCATTCAGCAGTTCAACGAGGCCGCAGGTGGCCAGTCTGTTTTCCACCTGCATGTGCACGTGATCCCTCGGCATACAGGCGTACCCTTAAAGCCGCACACTGGCGCAATGGCCGATCAAACCGTTCTAGCAGATCATGCTGAGAAGTATCGCGCCCATCTCAGCTAGATCGCTTCCTTGATCACCGCTGTTGTCGCGTCACCCCTATTCGGCGTACCACGCGGCTCGATGAGCAAAATATGGGCTTCACGATCAGCAACCGGTCTGTGTTTCTTGCCCTTCGGAACAACGTAAAGGTCACCTGGCCCGAGGGTGACGTTTCCGTCTTCGGTTTCAATACGCACTTGGCCATCCAGAACCAGAAAGAAATCATCCGTGTCGTGGTGGTCATGCCAAACAAACTCGCCTTGCACCTTCACGACCATGATATCGTTGCCATTGAACTGACTGACGATCTTTGGTGACCAATGTTCTGAAAACTGACTGAGTTTGTCAGCCAGGTTGATGGCTTCGGGTTTCATAGCGACACTCCCAGAAAAAAAGGTCGGATAATTGCCCGACCTTTTTGCTCTTATGTCTTCAGCGGCACTTTCGGTACCGCGCCTCTTCCGCCGCTTGAGCCAGGCTTTTTGCGCCCAGATGCTTTGGTTGCGGTTGCCTTGGTGGTTGTCTTCTTTTTGGCAGGTGCTTTGCGCTTCGCCTTGGTTGGCACAGGGTCCGGTTTCGGCTTTGCTGGCTCGGCGACCGCTTCCAGCTTCAGTCCAACCGTCTTGCCTTTCTCGTTTTGGTCGAGATCGACGCGCACTGTACCACCCTTGATCAACTCACCGAACAAGACCTCATCAGCAAGCGGTTTCTTAATGTGTTCTTGGATCACACGTCCCAACGGGCGTGCACCCATATGTTCATCATAGCCTTCAATCGCCAGCCATTCGCGCGCTTTGTCCGTCAGTTCAATCACGACATTGCGGTCTGACAGCTGGGTTTCTAACTGAAGCACAAACTTTTCAACCACGCGGAAGACAACATCCTGCGGCAAATGGCTGAACTGAATGATCGCATCCAAGCGATTGCGGAACTCAGGTGCAAACAAGCGGTTGATCGCTTCCATATCGTCGCCTTCGCGGCGTGAGTTCTTGAAGCCGATGGCCGGCTTGGCGAGGTCCTGCGCGCCCGCATTTGTGGTCATGATGATGATGACATTGCGGAAGTCGACCTCTTTACCATTTGAGTCGGTCAGCTTGCCGTGATCCATCACCTGCAAAAGCACATTGAACAGATCGGGATGAGCTTTCTCGATCTCATCAAGCAACAAGACGCAGTACGGATGCTGATCGACGCCATCGGTTAGAAGGCCACCTTGATCAAATCCGACATAGCCTGGGGGCGCACCAATGAGTCGCGAAACCGCGTGACGCTCCATATATTCGGACATGTCAAAGCGCAGCAGCTCCACGCCAAGCAAGTTGGCCAAACTCTTGGCGACTTCAGTCTTACCGACACCAGTTGGGCCGGAGAACAGATAGTTGCCAATTGGCTTTTCTGGCTCACGCAGGCCTGCGCGTGAAAGCTTGATGGCAGCCGACAGGGCAGTGATGGCATCATCCTGGCCGAAGACAACCCGTTTGAGATTGTCTTCCAAACCTTTGATCACCACCGCATCGTCCTTGGTGACATTTTTCGGCGGGATACGCGCCATCAGCGCAATCGCGTTCTCCACCTCTTTCACACCAATTGTTTTACGACGACGACTCTCTGGAACAAGCTGTTGCGACGCGCCGGTCTCGTCGATCACATCAATGGCTTTGTCCGGCAGCTTGCGATCATTGATGTAGCGTGCTGAGAGTTCGACGGCCGTTTTGATCGCATCATGGGTGTAGCGGACCTTATGATAGTCCTCAAAGTAGGGCTTCAAGCCTTTCAGAATTTCGATTGCGTCCGGCACACTTGGCTCGGTGACATCGATTTTCTGGAAACGCCGAACAAGCGCACGGTCTTTCTCAAAGAACTGACGATACTCTTTGTAAGTCGTCGAACCGATGCAGCGCAGTGACCCGGCAGCAAGGGCAGGTTTGAGCAAGTTCGACGCATCCATGGCGCCGCCTGATGTCGCTCCAGCACCAATGACCGTGTGAATCTCATCAATGAAAAGGATTGAGCCTTCAAAGGCTTCGATCTCTTTGACGACCTGTTTCAGCCGCTCTTCAAAATCACCACGGTAGCGCGTCCCCGCCAATAGAACGCCCATGTCGAGCGAAAACACGGTGGCATCCGCCAGCACTTCAGGCACATCGCCATCAACGATGCGTTTGGCCAAGCCTTCGGCGATGGCGGTTTTGCCCACGCCCGGGTCACCAACCAACAACGGATTGTTTTTCTGACGACGGCAAAGCACCTGCACCGTGCGCTGAGTCTCTTTGCCACGACCGATCAGAGGATCGATCTTTCCGTCCTTGGCTTTTTCGTTGAGGTTCACGCAGTACGCGTCCAGCGCCTCATTCTTTTTGGATTCGCGGCCTTCATCATCCCCAGCGTCCTCGTCAGCACCGCGCGGCGCACGCTGCTCGCTTGCTCCAGGGCGTTTGGCAATTCCGTGCGAGATGTAATTGACCGCATCATAGCGGGTCATATCCTGCTCTTGCAGGAAGTAGGCAGCATGGCTTTCCCGCTCGGCGAAGATGGCGACAAGCACGTTCGCACCGGTCACTTCATCGCGTCCAGAGGATTGAACATGAATGACTGCGCGCTGAATAACCCGCTGAAAGCCGGCTGTTGGTTTGGCTTCTTCACCGTCTTCGGCGGTTAGATCGACAAGCTCGTGGTCCACATAATCGGCCACCGCGTCGCGCAGCGCCGTTACATCAACGCTACAGGCCTGCATAACGCCGAGCGCATCTTCATCATCCATCAGCGCCAGGAGTAGATGCTCAAGCGTTGCGTATTCGTGGCTACGCTCGTTGGCGCCAGCGAGGGCGCGATGCAGGGCTTTTTCAAGACTACGGGAAAAGGTTGGCACAGGCGGCTCTCACTTTTTTTCCATAACACATTGCAAAGGATGTTGATTCTGTCGGGCAAAATCCATGACCTGAGTCACTTTGGTTTCCGCCACTTCATAGGTGTACACGCCACATTCGCCGACCCCGTTCTGGTGGACATGCAACATAATCTGAGTCGCTTCATCACGCGTCTTGCGGAAGAACCGTTCCAAAACAAGCACGACAAATTCCATCGGCGTGTAGTCATCATTGAGAAGCAAAACCCGGTAGAGGTTGGGGCGCTTCACCTTAGGTTTGGTGCGCGTGATGACCGCTGTGCCATTTCCGGCGTTGTCGCCGTCACTGCCCTCTTCGGCAGACAACATAGGTGTGGTGCTGCCGGTCATATTGATTGGCATGATGGTAGGTTGGGGCAAGGTCGTCTCAAGCAAGGCAGGCATCATTGAATGATTGAACTGGGTCGGGTCGTCGAACACGGTTTGGGCCACCATGAAGCACCACAAATGGGTGCGGTCTGATTTGGGTTGGATGGTGAAGCACAATAGCGATGCCATCAAGGCCAATTATCTGGCGGGCACAGCCTATCAAATATGCGTCGCTGGAAAGATTTAAAGGGGCAGCACAAAGTGGCCGTCCAAAAACGAGAAAGGGCCGGTGCCAATGGCACCAGCCCTTCTTGAGACAGTTGGAGCGAGACAAGCGCGACGGCTCGTCAACTCTCAAAGTGTCGCGGGCATCCCATCACTACAATGGAACATGCGACCGTGTTGTTTACTTGCCGACTTTGGCGAACACGCCTTCGTAAGGCTTGTAGGTCTCTTTGGCGAGATCAACGAACATCTCGTTGACTTTGGTTGCCTGGCCAACAAACGCCTCGTAAGCGGTTTTCATGTAGTCGGACTGCACTTCAACAGCCTTGTCGAGCGACTTAGCAGCAAGCAGGTCTTCCATAGCAGCGGAACCTGTTTCCATTGCTTTCTTGGAATAGTCCTGGGTTTCCAAGGCCATCGCCTGGACACCTTTAGACATGGCGGCCATGGAGGCCATGGCCAAATCCATGTTCTCTTTGCTGGCTTTTTGTACTTCATCAAAATTGGTCATCATGGTCCTCAGCTCCATAAGGTTGTGCAAGAAATCACGTGCCGCAAATGTTTGCAGCGCACAATCATATATGTGCGTTGCAACATGATAGTCAAGGAGAAATTGCTGCGACGCACAAAGTGCAATTCCTGCCGAGCGTTTAACCCTTCTGAAACCCTCCAAATTCTATTTTGAGCATCAAGCTTGGCTCGTGGCGTTTGTGCGGGTGGACAAGTTTTTGGGGGCGTACTGGCTCGCGTTTTGAGCCGGAAAACCAATGGGTGGAATTGTGTTGCGTAGAGTATCGTTGGTGCAGGCTGGGTTTGCACTGCTTGTTGCGTTTGGCGTTTTCTTCGGATCTTTCGGCATGCCGTCACAGGCGAACGCCAATCCGCGTTATGCCGCTTTGGTTGTTGATGCGCGCAACGGCGAGGTCTTGTTCTCTCGCCATGCGAATGCTCCACGATTTCCAGCTTCCCTTACCAAGGTGATGACGCTCTACATCTTGTTTGAAGAGCTGGAGGCTGGCCGCCTTTCCCTCGACACACGGATGAACGTCTCCGCTCACGCCCAGGCTCAGCCTCCATCAGAGCTTGGCCTGCGAAGCGGTCAAACCATCACGGTGCGCGATGCGATGCTGTCGCTTGTCACCAAATCGGCTAACGATGCCGCTGCCGTTGTTGCCGAACACATTGGTGGCACCGAGTGGAGTTTTGCTCAGCGCATGACCGAGACCGCGCGCCGGATCGGCATGAGCGACACCACGTTTCGCAATGCATCCGGACTTCCAAACCGTGAGCAACGCACCACGGCACATGATATGGTGCTGATGGGTCGGGCGATCTATGAGCGTTTCCCGCAGCGCTACCAGGTTTTTTCAACCACAAGCTTCCGATATGGCGGTCGCACCTACCGGAACCACAACCGGTTGCTCGGTACCGTTCGTGGCGTTGATGGCATCAAAACCGGCTACATTCGTGCCTCGGGCTTCAATTTGCTCTCGTCGGTCAATGATGGTGGCCGTCATATCGTTGCGGTTGTCATGGGCGGTCGTACTGGCGCCAGCCGTAATGCCCATATGCGCGATTTGATCGCACGGCATCTGCCACAGGCATCAACCGGGCCTCGCACGGCGCGTTTGGTCGTTGCTCGTGCCCAGTTCACACCACCCTCACCTGTTCCACACCCTGCAGCATTGCCCGCCGTTGCATTCGCGGCCGCCAATGCGATGATGGCGCCAACACCTCCGCAGCCTTTGCCAGCACCGCTGGCCGCCGTTGAAGTCGCGACCGTCTCTGCGCCAGCATCTGCCAGTATGGTCGCCACCCATTCACCGGAGGCTCCAGCTGCCACGGCTTCGGCATCAGGCGGTATGCAACTGGGAAGTGTGCCCGCCGATGGCTGGACGATCCAGATTGGTGCCATGCCAAGCCAGGAAGCCGCCGTTGATATGCTTGCCCAAGCACGCGGGAGCTTTAGCGACCTAACGGCTCGTACCCCTTACACCCAAAGCATCCAGTCCAATGGCAACACGCTTTGGCGCGCCCGTTTTGGAGGGTTCAACAGTCGCGATGTTGCGCAGGCAGCATGCAGTGCCCTTGAGGCGCGCAGCTTTGCATGTCTGGCGGTGAGACCAGACCGTTAGAGGCAAAACGAGCGTCTACCTTTCCACTCGGCTTTTTGTGTTTCCAGGAGTATCAGCCGTGCAGCTTCAAGAGAACTTCCTTGGCAAGATTGACCTTGGCCGCAAGGTACGTCGACCCGCCTCGGTCGGGATGGATGTTGGCCATGAGGCGCCTGTGCGCCGCACGGATGGCATCGGCCTTGGCGCCCGGCTCAAGCCCCAAGATCTCATAGGCCTCGTCTTCAGTCATGCCGCTCGGATTCGACGCGCGGGCACGCCGGTCTCCCGCCCGCTCGTCATGGTTTTCTCGCCAACCGGTAAACGTGCGGTCCAGATACGCTTCTAAAAGCCTGACACTCTCTCCATCATCGCTTGCCGCGCTAAGCGCGGTCAGCAGGTCATCTCGTGAGCAATCCTCAAGAGCCCTGCCCTTCCAGGGGCCTTCGATAAAGCTGCCCGAAATATCTCCGGAGCTTTGATCGAGCTTCATCTCCAGATATTTGGTGCGCACAGTTGGACCGCCCTGCGATGTGCTGGCACCATAGACACCGTCCACATCATCAAAGCCTTTGGGTCGACCACGAAACATCGCGCGGTTGCGTAAGGCATGGTTTGCGAGTGCAAACACTTGGCTCATCGCGCCGAAGCGTCCGGTTAGCAGCAACAGGCCGGCAAGGCCCATCAGCAGGGCAATGCCGCCAAAACGCGCGTGTTTGGCGATTTGTGCAGCAGGAATGCGTGTAAGTGCGCGTCCGACCAGCAAAAACAACGCCAGTAGGGCCAGGCCAAAAATCAGGTAGATCATCGCATTTGCTCCAACAGCATCTGCCCTTCGTGGGTCGATGTGTTTTCCAGTGCGGTCCGCCCTCCTGACGCATAGCGCGCGACAGCTTGGAGCAGCCTTGCAAGCGTTTCGGCTGAGCGCTCATCAAACTGGAAATAGCCGCCACCGGAGTTGGTGGCCATGGAGCGAAAGACACTTCCGGCCATTCTGTCTCGCCCTTCGTGGAACATGAAAAGCTTGCAGCCAAGCATGCCAAGTTCACCAGCTTGTTGACTGAGCGCATCAGGCGCTTCCTCAACAGCATCACCTATGTAAACCATCGCTGGCACCGGAGCTTTGGCGATCTCTTTGCGGGCAAAGCCGAGCACGCGACCAATCTGCGTTTGGCCACCCAAACACACAATGCCCTGCATCAGCCGCGCCAATGATTTGCCATCAGTCTGCCAAGCTGACGCGCGGCACTCATTAAACCCTCGAAAGTAGACAAGCTTCATCGCTAGCCCGTTGACCAAACTGGCCTCAGCAAACATGGAGGATTGGATGTGCATAGCGCGATCCCATGTGCGCTCTCGGCTGAGTGTGGCGTCCAAAGCGAACAGCAGTCGCCCAGATGAGCCTGGCTTTGGGGCCGCTCCAAGCGCGGCAACAAACGCATCCACTGAGCCTTCAGTAGACTGCGTTGTCGGTTCAGACTGACCTTTAACAGAGGGTGTTTGTTTCTTCATAGGTCATCATTTGGGATGCACATGTGCTCTTGGGAAGGGTATAGGACTGCCAAAGCGCTGTCCTTGAACGCACCGTTGGCCTTTTGGCGACGACCGCCCAACCTTAATTTCCACTCAGCTTACTTTCTTGATGACCAAAGTCTGCCGCACAATCGCTTCTCTTCGACAAACCCAGTCAGCATTGAAAGCTGCAGGGAGATCCAGTGCGTTGGTCCCAACCATGGGTGCATTGCACGACGGGCATCTTGCTCTGGTGACACATGCGGCTTCGCTGGCCGATGCAGTGATTGCAACCATCTTTGTGAATCCAACCCAGTTTGGACCCAACGAAGACTTGGATCGCTATCCTCGCCAAGAACAGGCCGATTTAGATGCTCTGCAAAGGGCTGGTGTGCATGCCGTGTTCATGCCGGATGTAGAAGAAATGTATGGATCGCACGATGCAACCCGCATCCTAATGGAGGGCCCTGCCCTTGGACTTGAGAGCGATTTTCGCCCCCATTTCTTCCAAGGCGTGGCAACGGTTGTGAGCCGTCTCCTGCTGGCATCTATGTGTGATATCGCAGTTTTCGGTGAGAAGGACTATCAGCAGCTGCTCGTCATCAAGCGTATGGTGGCTGATCTTAAAATTCCTGTCGCCATTCAAGGAAGCCCAACTGTGCGCGAAGCTGACGGTCTGGCGTTGTCATCGCGCAACGCCTACCTTTCCGAGGATGAACGCGAACGAGCGCCTGAGTTGAACCGCGCCCTTCAAATTTGCCGGGAGACTTTGCGTTCCGGAGCTTCCGAGGCCGATGCGCTCGCCAAAGCCGTGGCTCATGTCAAAGCCTTCGACTTCAGGCCAGACTATATAGAGCTGCGCGACGCGCAAACACTGGGACCGTTGCAAGACCTTGGATCAGCGCGCCTGCTTGCAGCAGCTTGGCTCGGCAAAACACGTCTTATCGACAACATAGCGGTTTAAATCAGGCCAAGCTCGATCAACTCCTGCCGCATGGCTGGCTCAATAAACTCAATGCTCTGGCCACCCAGTTCTGATAGATCAGCAGGCGCATCGCTGGCTTTCAGATAGCGCCAGCCTTGAAACGGTCGGCGCGGTTGCGGCCGTGTCGCAAACAAAACAGGCTCCATCACCAGATGACAGCGGTTGATACCCTCATCATCTTTGAACGGGCGAATGTCGAGCAACTTTTGGCGGCCCTGAATGCTGCCCTTGATCACCCAGTAAAGTGAGCCGCCTTGAAGCAAAGCGTCACGCTGTTTGGGCACCATGCGTGTGGTGTGTAACTGTTCCTCAGGCAATCCCGCGCGCCGTTTTCGTTCCAGCGTATGGGCGATCCATTCACGGTGGTCTTCGAGAGATTCGGCGCCGACGCAAAGTTTGAGAAGGTGAAGGCTCATTCATGCATCATGCCGTGCGACAGCGGCCCTTCCAAGGGAAACTACGCACACTTTTTTGCAATCCACAGTTGCTGAAGCGACAATTGCGCGAGTCTTTCAACGCAAACATAGGCTTAAGGCCATAGTGAGTATGGGGCTTACCGGATAGGCCCTCGGGCGCCTCGCAGCTAACCTACTATTACCAGATCGAGCGTTCAGCGACAGACAAGTCGCAGGCTTGTTTGGTCGACAACGACGCAACGGCAACACGACTCTTATGAACGATCAAACTCCTCTTTCGGCCCAGGGCGCCGGTCAAGGTTCGCTGAACATCAATGCGGCGGAAACCGCAACCTACCTTAAACTGATCGCCAATGAACGGCGGTTGATGATTTTGTGCCTTTTGGCTGCAAAGGGTGAAGCAACGGTTTCGTTTCTTTCCCAATCGATCAGCCTTGGCCAATCAGCCATGTCGCAACATTTGGCGCGTTTGCGGGCCGACAATCTGGTGGATTTCCGTAAAGAAGGCCAGATGGCATTCTACCGCATTGCCGATGAGCGCGTCGAAGAGCTTTTGGTCAAACTGCAAGACATCTTTACGCGCTAAGAAGTATGCCTTCTTAGCTTAGGACGTCTCTCGGGCTTCTGTCGGCTTCCCAGTTTCGATCCAGGCTGTGATGCCGCCTTTTAGATGCGTCACCTTCTGCAAGCCCATTTGTTTGGCTGTCTGGGCGGCAAGCGCTGAGCGCCATCCGCTGGCGCAGTAGAAGACGAACGTGGCATCTTCAGCAAACAGCGGCTTGTGATAAGGGCTTTCCTGGTCGATCCAAAACTCGAGCATACCGCGAGGGCAGTGTTTTGCCCCGGGAATACGTCCTGTTCTACCGAGCTCACGAACATCACGCACATCAATGAAGCGAACGTCCGTGACCTTCAACATGTCGGCGGCGCTTGCGACATCGACATGGCCAACATAGGCTTCCGCCTGAGCGACCAGACTGGCAGAACTTGGAGCGATTTTTGGGGTGTTTGTTGCGTCAGACATGACGCACTGTGCCGTTTAGTTCGGTGCTACTGCAAGGGCAGATGTTTCAAAGCCGCCGAAAAACCAAACAAGTGCAACGACGCACAAAGCACAAGCCACTGTCCAACGTGCTGCCGACCAGCAGGAAACCGTACTACTATCGATCATAAAGCCCTCACTAGGACCCGCGCATACAACAACTGCATGCGGGGCGTTCGGCTCATTAACGAACTGTTTACCGCGCCGCAAGGTATCAATTTTGCATAGCAGCAATTCCGCTGTTGATGGTGAGCGCTTCGCGGCTCAATTGCCATGACGGTCCACTAACGGTAACGCTGCAAGCGTGATCCGCATTGCCACCCCTTCTGACATGCTTTTGCTCGTGTTGCTCGCCGCTATCTATGGTTCGGCGTTTACCGCAATCAAGATTGCGGTGCCTGAGCTTGGCCCGTTCGGGCTGGTGCTAGCCCGTGTTCTGCTCGGGTTTGCGGTTCTTCTTCCCTATGCTCTGGCCCGTGGTTGGACATGGCCATCGTCACGCTCCAGTTGGGCGCTCTTGGGCTTTCTATGTGCTTTCAACCTGATCATTCCGTTTTTCCTGGTTTCGTGGTCACAGCAGCACATTAATGCATCGCTGATGGCGCTTCTTATGGGTGCCGGGCCTTTGTTTGGTTTGCTGATGAGCCATGCGACGACGACGGATGATCGGCTGTCGGGCCCAAAGGTAGCCGGTGTGGCCGTGGGCTTTGCTGGTGTTGCCCTCGTGCTTGGTGTTGATGCTTTCACAGGGCTTTCCGGTGGCAACATAGAGGCGAGATTGGCCCAAGCCGCTGCACTTTTGGCCAGTGCTTGTTATGCGGTTTCGGGTGTTTTTGTGCGACGCATCACTGATCTACCGTCACATCAGCTCGCGAGTTTGGTTCTGGGTTTTGGAAGTGTTGCGATGCTGGCTGCTACACCGCTGCTTATGCCCAACATCATTGATGTAACCACGCGCCTCAGCCCAGATGCCATACTAGCAACGCTCTATCTAGGAGCAATCACCACCGGCGGCGCGTACATGCTGCGCTATAGGCTCATTCGCACGGTTGGCATGAGCTATTTTGGGCTAAGCATTTACCTGGTGCCAGTGTTTGGTGTCGCCATAGCTGCCGTTTGGTTGTCGGAGCCGATACCGCTGAGCCTGCTTGCAGGTCTTGGACTGATATTGGGAGGGCTTGCTGTCGCGCGGTTAAGAAGCGGAAAAATTCAAGCTACTGAACGCGAAGCGCCGATCCAGGAATGAAACCCACCTGTCCGTTCGCATTGATTTCACAAACACGCTCATCCAACTGACGTTGCTGCGCGCCAGGAGAACCGAACATCCAGCCTTGAAAATCAAACTCCGGACGGCACCAACGCATGGATATGTCGCGCACACCGGAAGCCACGGTGCCGGAGACTGCGCTATCCGCCTCAGGGCCAGCTCTTAGTGGCTGCTCCTCGGTTGTCACAAAGCGCATATCGTAGGGGTTATCGCTACGCTGTGCGTCGGCGTTGGTGGTCGACGCGGCGACAATAGCGGCGGCGACACCGAAAAAGGCCATGTGGGCGAGAACAAAAAGGGCAATCCGCTTGAGCATGGCGCTAGGTATTCCATGTGACTTTGTATCAAACTGTGCGGCGCGTCACATATCACAGCAATCTGTTTCGAAAACATTTATCCTAGGCATCTTCAGCAATTGTTGACTATGAAAAGCACTGTGTTGCCGCGCTGCAACAAGCGCCCTGGCGAGACAGTGTTTTTGTTGCCCTGAAAGGCATGTGATGACGAATTGGGATATCCAAGAACGACCGAACCGCTTCCCTTGGCCGCCACTATTGCTCGTTGCGATGATCGGCGTCGGATTCGTGTTGCGCGAATTGGTTCCGTTCGGTGTGTCGCGCACACCGCTCAGCCAGTTTTCCGGTTTTGTCTTGATTGCAGGTGCCTTGGCCCTGGACGGCTGGGCGTCTCTGACGTTTAGCAGGGCGAAGACCACGATACTTCCCCATCGCGGTACGCGAAACCTGGTGACGACAGGCCCTTTTAGGTTTTCTCGCAACCCGATCTATGTGGGGAACTTGCTGATTTTGGCGGGCGTTGGACTTCTAGCCGGATCGCCCTGGCACGTTGTTTTGGTGCCCGCGCTCGCCGCAACGATTTGGTATTTCGCCATTGCTCGGGAAGAGGCGCATCTGGCTGCCAACTTTCCTGAAGAATGGCCGAACTACGCGGCGCGGGTTCGACGCTGGCTATAGAAGCTTCTAGATACCAAACCAAAGCGCGGCCAGGCTGAGAAAAGCAAAAAAGCCTACCACATCCGTCACAGTTGTCACAAAGACGCTGGAGGCAATTGCCGGATCGATTTTAAAGCGATCCAACGCAATCGGTATCAAGATACCAGCAAGAGCAGCGGCCAGCATGTTCACGACCATCGCTGCGCCGATCACAAGACCAAGTCCGGCACTGCCAAACCAAACGATGGCAACGATCCCCATCAGCAAGGCAAAAGCGCCACCATTGACCAAACCGACGTACGTTTCACGCAACACCACGCGCCCCATATTGTAGGGGTCAAGATCGTGGGTTGCGATAGCGCGGACGGCCACCGTCATGGTCTGTGTTGCGGCATTGCCGCCCATGGACGCGACGATAGGCATGAGGATTGCCAGGGCGACCATCTGTTCCAGTGTTGCGTCAAACAGGCCGATAACAAGTGATGCCAAAACCGCGGTGGCCAGGTTCACGCACAACCAAGGCAAGCGAGAGCGCGTGATCGCACGCACGCTGTCCGACACTTCTTCATCACCGACACCTGCAAGCGCCAGCATATCCTCACCGGCCTCTTCTTGAACAACGTCCACGATATCATCGACGGTGAGAACACCAACCAAGCGACCGCCCTTGTCCACGACAGCGGCGGAGGTGAGATCGTACTTTTGAAAGGTGCGTGCCGCGTCCTCTTGGTCGGTTTCTGCACTGATCTCTTGGACCTCGTCCATGATAGCGTCAATTGTCACGGGTCGCTTAGAGCGCAGCATACGGTTGAGTTTGACAAAACCGAGCAGCCGATATCCCGGGTCCACCACAAACAGATCGTGGAACTCTTCTGGTAAGTCACTCGCCTCACGCATGTAGTCGATGGCGCGACCAACCGTCCAAAAAGGCGGCACAGCAATGAAGTTGGATTGCATACGTCGGCCGGCTGACTCCTCGGGATAGTCAAGGGCCCGTTGCAGAGCGAGACGATCCAAGGTTGGGATCGTTCTTAAGATTTCGGCCTGCGCATCCTCGGTGAGATCTTCGAGTATGTAGACGGCATCGTCAGATTCAAGCTCAACGAAACCAGCCGCGATGAGGTGCAAGGGCAGTTCATCAAGAATGTCGATGCGGATTTGCTCATCCACCTCGGTCAAGGCTGCAAAGTCGAAGCTCTCGCCAATCAGTTCGATAAGCCTGGGGCGTTCGTCATCGGTCAGAATGGTGAGGAGTTCGGCAACCTCTGAAACGTAGAGCTGGTCGGTAAGTGCACGCAGTTCGTCCGCATTTTCTTGGGCCAATGCCTCTTTGATTGCCGAGACGAACCCGCGCAACAAATGGTCGTCGTCTGTGCGAATCGCATCGGACGGTAGATCTGGGCCCGCCGTAACGGATGCCGGTTCAAGCTCTGGTGCCATGGGGGTGGGCGGTCCTATCTGGTCAAGGAACTTGCGATCGAGCGGAAAGACTGGGCGTGCCTGAGATGTGCTGTCTTAAGTTGTGACATTGCTCAACGCACGCGGCAATCAATCGGTTGCATATTCGGCCCTATGGTCAATACTTTAAAGCAATAGTGCGGCGAGCCGTTTGCTTCATTCAAAATAGCCAGAGGTTTCATGACCATTGCAGCAGCGTCATCGTCTCCACCCCCTAAGGGTGATTTACGCCGATTCTCCAATGAGGCTTGGGAAACTGTCGCAAGAACACTCTCAGAACGCCTTGGTGCCCGTTTTCAGATCGGCGATTCGGTTCGTGAGCAACATGGCCACACAACAACATGGATCCCCAATCAGCCACCGGATGGCGTTGCGTTTGCTGCGTCCACCGACGAGGTCGCGTTCATTGTTCGCACCTGTGCCGCTCACGACGTGCCGGTTATCCCGTTTGGCGTCGGCACATCGCTGGAAGGTCACGTGAATGCGCCTGAGGGTGGTGTGTCGGTTGATCTTTCCCATATGAATCAGGTGCTTGCGATCAACGCCCATGACTTTGACTGCGTGGTGCAGCCGGGTGTGACCCGCAAGCAACTCAATGTCTTGCTGCGTGATCAAGGGCTGTTTTTCCCAATTGACCCTGGGGCCGACGCAACGCTTGGCGGAATGGCGGCCACGCGAGCGTCGGGCACCAATGCGGTGCGCTATGGCACAATGAAGAACATGATAATTTCAGTCGAAGCTGTATTGCCCAATGGCAGTATTGTGCGCACAGGCCAGCGGGCGCGCAAAAGCTCTGCGGGCTACGATCTCACATCGTTGCTGATTGGATCCGAGGGCACGCTGGGGATCATCACGGAACTCACAGTGCGGCTCTTTGGTATCCCGGAGGCTGTCGGAAGTGTGGCGGCGAGTTTCGGCACTATCGCTGAGGCGGCTGAGGCCGTCATCGCGACCATGCAATATGGCGTGCCAGTAGCGCGTATCGAATTGCTCGACCCACTGACCGTGCGCGCAATGAACGATTATTCCAACCTCAATTTCGATGAGGCCCCGCTGCTTTTGGTGGAGTTTCATGGATCAGAGACTGCAGTCGCCGAGCATCAAGAGCTTTTCAAAGCAATCGTTGAGGACCATGGCGGCAACACCGTACCGTCCGCAAACAGTCCCGAAGAGCGGACACGAATCTGGCAGGCACGTCACGACGCCTATTGGGCAAGCCTGACGCTGCGGCCGGGTGCCAAAGGCCTTTCAACTGATATCTGTGTGCCAATATCCCAGCTGGCCGCGTGCATCGGAAAGGCGCAAAAGCGCGCTGAGGATGAGGGCTTTATTGCACCGATTGTCGGTCATGTGGGTGATGGCAACTTTCATGTTTTACCACTCATTGACATGGACAATGAAGATGAGATCAAGCGGGCCCGTTCCTATGTTGGATGGCTGAACGAGATGGCGATCGAAGCAGGAGGCACCTGCACGGGCGAACATGGTATCGGCCAGGGCAAATCAGCCTACTTACGTCGTGAACTCGGCGATGCAGTCGATGTCATGGGTGCCATCAAACAGGCGCTTGACCCGCAAAATATCATGAACCCCGGGAAGGTCCTTCCTGCCTAGTCGGCAAGAACCATACGAGGCGAGACCGCGCGCGGGTCGATTTTCAAGTCGATGATTGCCGGTGCTTTGGCCGCGCGTGCCGCTTCAAATGCTGCAACAAAGTCTTCGCCGCGCGTCACAGCTGCTCCGTAACCGCCATAAGCTTCTGCAAGCGCTGCAAAGTCAGGATTTTTGAGATCAGTGCCAGATGGTCGTCCTGGATATGTGCGGTGCTGATGCATGCGGATGGTGCCGTAAACACCGTTGTTGGCAACAAGCACAATAATGTTGGCTCCGTACTGGACGGCGGTACCGAACTCTTGGATCACCATTTGCAAACAACCATCGCCGGCCAAGCAGATCACATCGCGCTCTGGGGCTTCCAGTTTGGCAGCGATGGCGGCAGGCAAACCATATCCCATGGACCCAGACGTTGGTGCCAATTGGCTTCGCCAAGTTTTGTAGCGAAAATAGCGATGCAGCCACGCAGCATAGTTGCCAGCACCATTGGTCATGATCGCGTTGTCGGGAAGAACGGCATTAAGGTGACCAATCACAGCTTCCATACGCAGGTCGCCAACGGTTGGCTGCTGCTTCTGCCATGCCTCGTAAGCTGACCGACAGCTTTCGACATAAGAAGAACGATCATGTTTCGGGGTAGTGGTCTTCTCGGCCAGAGCGATGGCCATTTGTGCGGGTCGACAGGAAATGGCGATATCTGGATGGAAAACACGGCCCAACTCGTTGGTGTCGGCGTGAACGTGAATGAGTTTTTGCCGAGTTTTTGGGGGCGTGAGCAACGTGTATCCACCCGTTGTCATTTCTCCGAGCCTTGGCCCAAGTGCAAGAATGACGTCAGCTTCTTCGATTGTTCTGGCCAGGGCCGGGTTTGGCGCGATGCCAACATCGCCTGCATAGTTTAGGTGCCGGTTATCCAGATAGTCTTGGCAGCGAAACGACGAGCCCACTGGCAGTTGCGCCTGCCGAGCAAACTCTCCCAGAGCAATGGCGGCTTCCCCAGTCCAACCGCCACCCCCGACGATAGCAAAAGGGCGCTGCGCTTGGCTAAGCAAGTCAGCCACCTCGTCAACTTCGCTCGAAGAGGGTGCGGCGACTGCTAGCGTCGCTGGCGGGGATGCTTTGGGTTGCTTTTCAACTGGAGCGGACAGCACATCTTCGGGCAATGCCAACACGACCGGTCCTGGGCGACCAGATTGTGCGACTTGAAAGGCGCGGCTGAGATACTCTCCGATGCGATCAACCCGATCAATTTGCGCCACCCACTTGGCCAACGGCGCGTACATGGCGCGATAGTCCACTTCCTGGAAGGCTTCGCGATCACGCTGATCGGTAGCCACCTGCCCTATGAAAAGGATCATGGGTGTGGAGTTCTTGGAACGCCACGTGGACGCCTGATGCGGCATTGGTGGCACCTGGACCACGGGTAACAAATGCTATGCCCGGCTTGCCCGTAAGCTTGCCGTGGGCCTCAGCCATCATCGTTGCGCCGCCTTCTTGGCGCGCAATAATGGTTTCAATGTTGGTGTCGAAGAGGGCATCCAAAGCGGCTAGATAGCTCTCACCCGGAACACAGAAAACACGCGAAATGCCCTGCGCGACCAGCGCGTTGATCAGGACTGCTCCACCGTGCACCGTATGGTTGGACATGACCCTCTAAATATTGCTCCAACCACCATCGATCACGTGGATGGTTCCGGTTGTGTAAGCCGCTTCGTCAGACGCAAGATAAACAGCCAAAGCAGCGACTTCTTCGGCGGTGCCAATTCTACCCATCGGCTGACGGCTGATAAAAGCCTTCTTGGCTGCTTCATACCCGCCCATGGTTTCGCCAAGCGTGCGGATACGCTCGTCCAGTGAAGGACTTTCCACGGTTCCTGGGCAAATGGCGTGAGCCCGAATGCCCTGTCCAATGAAATCAGCCGCAATCGACTTCGTCATCCCAATAACACCCGCCTTGGTGGCGCCATAGACGAAACGATTGGGGGCAGCGATCACCGAGGATGCCGCAGACGACATGTTGAGAATGGTGCCACCACCTGCCTCAATCATACCAGGCAGAAACGTTTTGGTGACGCGAAACATCGCCGTCATGTTGAGATCAATGGAGAAAGCCCAACTGTCCTCATCGCAATCAAGAATGTTGCCGTGTGCAACGTAGCCCGCACAGTTGAACAAAACATCCGGTGTGCCAATGGCTTCACGCGTTCTGGCTATGCTGTCCGGTTCACGCACATTCAAGACGTGCGTTTGACACCCTGCTGCCTCAAGATCAGGAAAAGCGCCCTCATTGATATCAGTTGCGACAACACTGGCCCCCTCCTTTGCCATCGCGAGAGCCGTCGCTTTACCGATACCTTGCCCTGCTGCTGTCACCAGGCAGGTTTTGCCCTTCAATCGTCCCATAATTTTTGGTTGTCCTAAGCTGAGTTGAGCAGCGCGTTGATCTCAGCGCGCGAGGGCATGGACGGCGCGGTACCGGCACGCGTGACGGATATGCTTGCCGTCGCACAGCCAAAGCGCACCGCTGATACAGGGTCTTGACCCTCGGCAATGGCGACAGCAAAGCCGCCATTGAACGCATCGCCTGCACCTGTGGTTTCAACCACGGCCCCTGCACTGAACGCGGGAACATGTTCGCTGACGGTACCGTCATCATAGAGCGCACCCTGTTCACCTAGCGTGATAATGGAAGCCCCTGCCCCTTGGTCGCGAAGCAGTTTTGAGGCCGCACGAGCATCATCGACTGAGACAACTGGATGACCGACCAAAGCCTCTGCCTCAGACTCATTGGGGGTTACGAAGTCGCACAGCGCCAACATGCCATCGGGCAGCGTATCGGCTGGCGCTGGGTTGAGCACAGTACGCGCGCCGCCTTTTTTCGCGATCTCAAGCGCCCGCACCGCCGCGTCCATCGGCTGCTCCAACTGCGTTACGAAAACCGAGGCCGACCCAACAAGGTCGCTATGCGAGTCAATGTCGGTTGGGCTGATGGTTCGTGCGACACCCGGCGATACAATGATGGCATTGTTGCCCGTCCCTGACTCAACAAAGATGTAAGCCGCACCGGTGTAGCTGTCAGCGTGTTGAGAGATTGCAGGCTTCACGCCAGCCTTCTGCCAAGTGGTCAACGCCATGTCGGCAAAAGGGTCTTGGCCAAGCTTGGTAATGAAGTGTGCCGAGACGTTACCACCACCTGCTGCCATGGCTGCGGCTACGGCCTGGTTGGAGCCTTTTCCACCTGGGCCGAGTGCAAAGCTCTCACCGAGTATTGTCTCACCCATCTTGGGTTGGCGTGGTGCTCTGTAGGCGGTATCGGCGACGAACACGCCCAAAATGACAACATTTGCCATGCCGATCTCCTTAAGCTTCCGGCGGTATCACGCCTTTGCGCAGCATAAAGCAGCCGTAAAAACGCCGTTCGCCTGTCTGGATGACGGCATAAGCGTCTTTAGCCATGTCATAAAAGGCAAAACGCTCAACACTGACAATCGGCCGATGACTTCCCTCGGCTGCATCAATGGCCGCCTGCACCTCCTCTTGCACGGGAGGGATGGTGTCCGGCTCGCCGACGATCTCCATACGCCCTGCAAAATCATCGACAAATGTATCGAGGGGGAAGACAGATAGCACGGCTTCAACGGCCTCACCGGCCGTTACGTTGCCAATGCGTAGCAAGTCACCAACGACCGTTTGCCGCGCAATGGAGTCGGCAGGAAAATTGGTGTCTGAGATGATTAACGTATCACCATGGCCCATGGCGGCCAACGTGTAGAGCACCTCAGCATTGAGGCGCGGGTCTATCCCTTTGAGCATCGCAATCTCCCTTTTTGTCTCTTAATGACCAAGCTTCTTCACCTCAGTTGCAAGGGCTAACCCAAGCGCTGTGTGTCCATCTTCATCCAGGTGAATACCGTCGATCTGCGACATAGAACAAGCGCTGCCAGCGTTCCAAACAGGAACGCCAACGCGCTCGCCCATGGCGGCAAATGTCTGTGCGAAACCGATGGATTTCTCGACACCGCCTTCAAAGAAATCCATCAAGACACCGGCATTGTTAAGAGGTGGTGGTGCAACCACAAGAACATCTGGTGCGCCCTGATCTACCCCACAGGGTGATGTGCGAACTGTGTGCACCAGCTTCTCAACCCCTAAGGCGATTTCCAGTGCATTGACCTGAAACCTTGATTTCAAATCGTTGGTGCCGAGCATGATGATCACCAGATTGATCGGGCGATGGCTTTCAAGCACGGCCAGAAGGGTTCGGCGCGCGTTTTTGTGGGCGCCTTCAATTGGATCGTCATGTACGCTGGTACGACCTGGATGCCCTTCGGCAAGAACATGCCATCCCTCACCAAGGGCCTTTGCCATCACGGACGGCCAACGACTGCTGATTTGAAACCGACGAGTGTCTGACAGCGACGTCATAGGCATTGTGCCGTGCGTGTTGCTGTCACCGAAACAAAGAAGTGTTTTTGGCGTCAAAGCCGAGCCCCAGATTGAGCATCAAAAAGATGGATCGTGCTGGGATCAGGGCGAAGAGTGATGCTTTGCCCGACCGAGAATTGATGGCGCTCGCGCACAATGCTGACAATTTCCTTATCACCAACGCGTGAGACCAGGTGGGTTTCAGATCCTGTTGGTTCCACAATGGCGACCTTCGCCTCAAACCCACCATCAGCCAGAGCGAGGTGTTCGGGGCGCAAACCAACGGTCACCGCTTTGCCGTCATGTCCATTGGCTGTCTCACTTATATCGAAGTGCATGCCATTGGACACGAACTTCGATCCATCAATTTTGCCATCGATGAGGTTCATAGAGGGCGAGCCGATAAAACCAGCCACAAAGGTATTGGCAGGCTTGTCATAGAGTTCCAAAGGCGCGCCAACTTGCTCTACGTGACCATCACGCATGACAACAATCTTGTCAGCCATGGTCATGGCCTCAATCTGGTCGTGGGTCACGTAAACGGTTGTGGTTTTCAAACGCTGATGAAGCTCGCGAATCTCCGAACGCATCTGAACGCGCAGTTTGGCATCGAGGTTGGACAGCGGCTCGTCAAACAAGAAGACCTGCGGATCGCGAACGATAGCCCGCCCCATAGCCACACGCTGGCGTTGTCCGCCAGAGAGCTCACGCGGGTAGCGTTTCAGGTAGGGCTGCAACCCCAATATGTCCGCAGCGCGGTTCACCCGTTCGTCGATTTCCGCCTTGGGCATATCCTGCATCTTTAAGGCAAAACCCATGTTTGCAGCGACGCTTTTGTGCGGATAGAGGGCGTAGTTTTGGAAAACCATCGCGATGTCGCGTTTGGCCGGTGGAAGATTGTTCACCACCTGCTCACCGATTTGAATGGTGCCGCCGGTTATGCCCTCAAGCCCCGCGATCATACGAAGGAGTGTGGACTTCCCGCAGCCTGACGGGCCGACGAGAACCACAAACTGGCCATCATCGATATCAACGTCGATGCCGTGCAGAACTTCCACTTGCCCGTAGTTTTTGCGCACATCGCGGACAGTCACTTCGGCCATGTTTTGCAAGCTCCCAGCCTTCTGTCGCCCAGTTTTGTAGGGGGCGGTCTCGGTGCGTTTTTCCGCACATCTTTCGGCAAGACCTAGCCGAAGCTCGCCCCCATGTCCATTGTCGACATGCTAACATGTTAGCGGCTTGACTCGGCTCGCTAAGGTTGAGACAGTCCGCGATGTTATCGCATGAACCGGATCATTTGGAGCCAGGTTCATACATCCAATTAAAGCCTGTTTGCGACGCCGTTGGCGCTCCAAAATGGCAATCGAATAAGCCCAAAAGGGCAGCCAGTTGGCCGTTGAAACATCGCGGTCACATCATGGGAGGAACCTCAATGAAAGTTGATCTGTACAACTATGCCTTGAAGAACGGGCTGACGCGGCGGCGTTTCCTTCAGGGCTCAACGGCAATCGCCGGTGCAGCAGCCATTTCGGGCACCGGCGTCATGGGCGCCACCAAAGCCTTCGCTATGGACGATGTGCGCGCGCAGATCCTGCAAATCCCAGGCGTCGGCAGAGGTTCGCCCACCGATGCTGATTGGCAGCGGGTTGGCGAGCTTTGCTTGGGCGGCACGCGCGAGACTGTTGCTGAAGGAGAGTTTGAAGGCGTTGAGCTGACCTTTATGGGTCTCAACAACCAGAACCTGCACAACTTCTTGTTCCGCGGCTTCTTGCGGTCTTGGGAAGAGTACACGGGAGCAACGATCAATTGGATCGATCTAGCGCAGGCCGATTACAACGCTCGTCTGCAACAGTCCATTGCCACCGGTACCGTCGACTTTGACATTCTGGAGATGGGCGCTCCCTTCGAAGGCGATACAGCGGGCCGTGGCCTTCTGAACGAAATGCCAGATTGGGTCGCTGAGCTGATCGATATGGACGACTATGTCGACTATCTCAAAGCGCCTGTTGGAACTTGGGATGGCAAGACGTATCGCGTCTCTATTGATGGTGACTGCCACACCTTCGCTTTCCGCAAAGACTATTACGAGAGTGAAGAACTGGCTCAAGCATGGGCGGACGCTGGCAATGACAGCGCATGGGAGCAGCCAACAACATGGGAGATGGTCAACGCCCATTCGAAATTCTTGGCAGGCAAGACCGATCCGCTGACAGGCCTTGACGCGCATGGTTATCTTGACCCGCTTAAAGGTTGGGGCGGCTTTGGCTTCTACTTTCTGGAAAACCGCGCCGCTCCCTACGTCAAACACCCTGATGATCCGGCTTGGCTCTTTGATCCAGAAACCATGGAACCGCGGGTCAACAATCCTGGCTGGGTTCAGGCAATCCAGGATGTGATGGATCTCATCGAAACCCCTGGCGCTTATCCGGCTGATCAGATCAATGCTGATCCTGGCACGACTGCGTTCCAGCAGTTCTTGGCTGGCACAGGCGCCATGCTCAACTGGTGGGGTGATGTGGGGTCCAACGCACGCACATCTGACTCTTCGGTGGTTGGCGACGTTGTCGGCTTTGACATCAACCCAGGCACATCACGGGTCTACAACTCAGTGACTGGCGCGTGGGAAGACTCGGCAAACGTCTCGCCAAACAATGCCTACATTGGTTGGGGCGTCTACGTTACCAACCGTGTTGAGGGTGATGACCTTAAACGCAAGGCTGCTTGGTCGGCTGCGGCGCATCTGGGCGGCAAGGACCTGTCCTTGTGGGCATCAGCATATCCGTCCGGCTTCCAGCCTTATCGCAACTCACACTTCCAGTTCGATGAGTGGGAAGCTGCCGGCTATGACCGCCCATTTGTGGAAGACTATCTTGGCTCCAACCTTGATAGCTACAATCACCCGAATGCGGCCATTGAGCCGCGGATTCCGGGCATCTTCCAATACTATTCAGTGGCGGAAGACGAGTTGGCCAAAGGCTTTGCCGGTGAGTACGCAAGTGCACAAGAAACAGCCGATGCTATCGCCGCGGCCTGGGAGCGGATCACCGATCAAATTGGCCGCGAAAGCCAGATTGCGCTGTACCGAGCCTCGCTCGGCTTGTAGCAACCAGAGAATGGTCTGGCGGGTTTTGTCCCGCCAGACCCCTTCCGCCCCACCGGGCACATATGTGTGAGGCCTAGCTCTTTGTCCGCACAAGGCGATCTTCTTCACGTTGTCACCAATGATGATATTTCGGCCCAACGCGCTGCGTTTGGTCGCTTCATCATATGGGGCTCGTTTGGCTTGCTGGTGATCGTTGCGGCCTTTCAAACACTTGGTGTTATCGGACAGATCGATCAAACGTTCGAAACTTGGCGCCCTACCCTCTATGCCTATGTTTTGTGGGCGATATGTTTGTGCGCGGGCCAGGTTCTTGTGCGCGGTGAACAAGGCAAGCGCGTGCTGTTTGTACTCCCAGCCACCTTGTTTGTTGTCTCAATGGTGGTCTTTCCTTTGCTCTTTGGCTTGGTGATTGCCTTTTCCGATTGGAACCTTTCGTCACCTGACGGCCGCCAGTTCAACGGTTGGGACAATGTCCGGCAAATGTGGGCAGACCCGTTCTACTGGAATGCTCTCACCAACATGGTTTGGTACACGCTAGCGATCTTGGTGGAGTATGCCATTGCCTTCGGCTTGGCGCTGCTTCTCAACAGCCAGATCAAAGCGCGCAAGTTTTTCCGTGTTGCATTCCTTCTGCCCCTCATGCTGTCGCCGGTGGCCGTGAGCTGGATGATTGGCAAGTCGATGCTGGAGGTGCGCTTCGGACCAATTTCGCGGTTTTTGCGTGAGATTGGTGTCGATAATGTCTCGTTCTTTGGCAACCCAGAGCTGGCGCGTCTAACAATCATGATCATGGATGCGTGGACATTCATCCCCTTCATGATGATCATGATCTTGGCTGGCCTTCAGGCTATCGCAAAAGAGGTCCAAGAGGCTGCAAAGGTAGACGGGGCATCAGGCTGGCGCGGCTTTTGGGAAGTCACCTTCCCGCTGATGCTGCCAGTTTCCATTACGGCCATCCTGATCCGTATCATTTTCAAGCTGAAGCTTGCCGATATCATCATCAATGTAACGTCCGGTGGCCCAGGTGGCGCTACCGACAGCGTGACGAGCTTCATTTTCCGCGAGTACCGCGATCGCTCCAATGTTGGCTACGGCACCATGCTTGCCATGTTTTACTTGGTGCTGATCGTGATCGCGATGACGATCCTCATGAAGCTTGCCGATCGCTGGATGCGACCGCAGCACTAGGTGGGATGATGAGCGAGCAAATCTTTCACGATAGCGAAAGTGACCTGGCCCACCGGGCAAAATGGTTCACGTCCAAGGCTCTGCTTTATGGCATCCTGATCGTTTGGGCGATTGTTTGCCTGTTCCCGATTTATTGGACGATCACCACATCCTTTAAGATGGCGCCCGACGTTATGCGCGGCAACATGATCCCTTGGGTTGACTATCGACCCGCTTGGTTGGGCTGGCGCTCTCTCGGTCTTTCTCCAGAAACTATCCTAGCAGAATCAACAGTTAGAGAGCAGTTTTTACAGCGATTTTTTAACTCAGTGATCACATCGCTATCAGCTTCGACCTTGGCGGTGGTGCTCGGCAGCTTGGCCGCTTACGGGCTGTCGCGTTTTTCCTTCAAGTTCGGTTTTATGCGCAACCAAGACATCTCGTTTTTCTTCTTGTCGCAGCTCATTCTTCCGCCAGTTGTTTTGGCCTTGCCGTTCCTGGTGCTCTACCGGGAGCTTGATTTGCTGGATACCCGCATCGGTCTCATCCTGCTTTACACGCTCACAGTCCTGCCAATCGTCATTTGGATCATGCGTGATCAATTTGCTGGAATTCCAACTGAGCTGGAGGAGGCAGCCTTGGTGGACGGGCTTTCGATTTGGCGCGCATTTGCGACCATCATCTTGCCAATCGCCCTGCCCGGCATGGTGGCAGCCTTCATCTTGTCTTTGGTTTTGACGTGGAACGAGTACTTTTTTGCAGCTCTGCTCACCTCCACCCACGCCAACACACTGCCGGTGATGGTGGCCAGCCAGACCGGGTCTCAAGGGATCAGTTGGTGGTCGATGGCCGCTTTGTCATTCGCGGCTATTCTTCCGCTGATTGTTATCGGCATCGCTCTTGAGCGGTTCATCATCAAAGGCATGGCCGCAGGCGCCGTTAAGTAGCTCGCCGGCTAGGCCTGCAAACCGTAAGCAATATCTTTTGTCTGCTCATAGAGCGCTTTGAACAAAGGATAGTGTTTGTCGTGCGCAGCATGCCTGACCGATTTCACTGTGCGTTCAGCCGAGTTCCAATCGGGCAGGTCGGCTTTTATGACATCGCCCAAAGCCATTCTGGCAAGAAACGCATTGCCGTAACTTGCTCCAGTGGTGATCGAACATACGACTTGGTCTAGGCCTGTGAGGTCTGAGGTTGCTTGTAACCACAGTTCATTCTTGGTGCCACCGCCGACCGCGAGCAACCGCTGTGGCACTTGTCCAGCCTCGGCATAGGTATCTGTCACATGGCGCGTGCCCATCGCGATGCCCTCAATGACCGCGCGATAAAGGTCTCCACGCGAATGCGTAAGATCGAGGCCAAAAAACACCCCCTTGGCTTTAGGGTCATGGATTGGGGTGCGTTCACCAGAGAAGTAAGGCAGGCACAGCAAGCCTTTTGCGCCTGCCGGCGATGCGCTGGCTTCAGCTGCGAGTACCGAAAAGGCTTCCTCTTTGGAGAGGTCTTTAGCGAATTGGTCACGAAACCAGTGTGTCAGAGTTCCTGATGTCGCCAGGCCGGCCATTGCCGCGTATTCGCCCTCAAAGAGCCAGGGCGCGTGCCACAGTCGCGGGTCAGAAAGCTGATTTTCGGTCACTGTGATGATGAAGATGGTGGATCCATACATCATCATCATATCGCCAGGGTTGAGCGTTCCAACGCTGACTGCCTCTGCTGCAGCATCAACGGTGCCACAGGTAACAGGCGTACCTTCCGCGAGGCCCGTCGCTTCAGCGGCTTGCGGCGTAACCTTGCCCGCAATCTCTGTCGACCACATCAGATCAGGGAGCATCGCCAGCGGGCAGATATCGGACTTCAAAGCGTCCGACCAGGCTTGCTGTTTGATGTCGTAAAGCGGAGCAGAGTTCGGCGCCGTGTAGTGGTCGATCACAAACCGCCCGGTCAATTTGAAAGTCAGGTAACTTGTGGCGGTCAGGATTTTGTGAGTTCTGGCCCAAAGATCAGGATGGTTGCGCTTGAACCAGAGGATTTTTGGTCCAACGGCCTGGGATGTCAGAGCATTGCCTGAATGAGCGAGAATTGCCTCTTCACCAAGCTTGGCGTTGAGATCGTTGATCTCCTTGCTTGCTCTGGTGTCCACACCATAAAGCACACCGTTCATAAGCGGCGTGCCATCGGCGTCCACCGGCAGCATGCACGGTCCAATGGCAGATGTCGCAACCGCTTTGATGGCTGCCGGGTCGACACCACTTTCCTTTAAAAGAGTCTTCGTGATGCGCACGAAGTCTCCCCACCAGTCTTCATCAGGGTGATGCTCCGCCCAACCAGCTTGAGGGACAAGCATTTTGTGAGGGTTGGTGGCCTGAGCAACAATCCCGCCCGTTTCATCAACCAGCACGCCTTTGGATTCAAAGGTGCCGATGTCGACACCCAGAGTGTAACTGGTCATGAGATCTCTCGTGATAAGGGAAAGTCTGGGCCAACGGCACTGATCGCGTGTGTCAGAAGCCTCTGAAGTGCTTCCAAGTCGCACACATCGCACATCTCATTGGCTGAGTGTGAATAGCGCATCGGAAATCCGACATCGATGCTTGCCACGCCATCGCCAAGCAACTGAACGTACGACAGGTCGGTCAGTACACCAACCTGGGCTGAGCGTTGAAGAGGAATACCGTTGGCCATTGCCACATCCTCAATCAAGCGAACCATGGCAGGGTGCGGGATGACGCCGTTTAGCGTTCCGCGGCCATGAAAAGAATAGAGACTGATACCGGGCCCACCACCTAGTTCCATGTCACCACGATCAGCCATGTCTGGCGTGTCGCTGGCCAGCATCAAGTCAACCTGAATGGCAATGTCTGGCATCAGCCGTTGAGCTGCCACCACTGCGCCGCGCAAATTGAACTCTTCTTGAACGGAAAACAACAAGTGTACGGTTGGTCCACCAACACGATGGCTCAAAGCCCTGGCGACTGCCAGCAGCACCGCGCACCCTGCTCTGTCATCAACGCTTGTGCCAACGATCCGGTTCTCGCCCATCACGTTGACCTGAGGTTTGTAGACGACGGGTGTACCGATTTGGATGCCGGCGTGTTCAGCATCCTTTTTGCTGGTGAAACCCGCATCAATCACCAGATCAGGTGCGCGCACCACATGATATTTCTCATCTGGCGCCGTTGCGTGATGGGCCTTGTTCGCAATGACCCCCGGGACATCTTTGCCCTCACCCACGCACAAAAGAACCGACTGCGCAGCCAATGCTCGCTCGGGAACACCGCCAAGACGTTCGACTTTGATGAACCCATCATCTGTGATTTTGCGAACGATGAAGCCCAGCTGATCCATATGGGTGAAAAGCAGTATGGATGGCGCGGCATCGTCACCTTGTAAAGTGGCAATGACGTTGCCCAATCGATCGGTTCGATGCGTCAGGCCGTAGCCGTCCAAACGTTTCCGGATGGCTTTGGCAACGCGCTCCTCATGACCCGAGAGCCCCGGTATCACCATCAGTGCTTCAAGATCATCACGAATGCTCATCAGCGCGCTTTCCTTGCGCGATCCATGAAGTCTTTTGCCCGATCTGGGTCAACGGCGTTCCAAGTATGCCCATCCACCTTCAGAGCAGACCCAACAACACAGCCATTGCCGATGGCAAGCACATCGGCGACCGTGTCGTGTTTCACTCCCGTGTTTGCAAGAACGGGCGTATCAGGCAAAGCGTTCTTCACACCCTCTAGGTCCTCCATACGCGCAGCTTCACCCGTGATTTGACCGGAAACAAGAACCGCATCTGGGATGGAAGAAAAAACAGCACTACGCGCGCGATCCGGCAAAGGACGTCGATCCAGGCTGTCAGCAAACTCTGCAGATACATTGTAAAGCATCAAAAGGTCTTTGCGTCCCAACCCATCGCGGTAACGCAGAGCCTTTCCCGCATCTGGAGCCCAAACGCCCATATCGCTGGCATAAGTTCCGGTGAAAATCTCACGACAGAAACTTGCGCCCGTTGCTGCTGCCAACGCAACCGTTGCCATAGGGTCCCAGAGCACGTTGACGCCAAAGGGCCTCGTGATCTCGGGTTTCAAAGCGCCAACAATCGCGGCCATGGTTGCTGTGGATGCCGTATCGACATCAAAGGCGTATGGGCGATCATTTTCATTGCCAAACATGATTGCGTCGAAACCGGCCTCTTGAAGCGCCTGAAGATCCTTTCGCGCATCGGTAAGCAGCTTGGTAAGCCCGCCCTCAGCATCATAAAGTGGTGAGCCTGGAAGAGCACCGAGATGGACCATCGCGATCACCGGCTTTTGGCTACCAAAGGTTTGGGTGAAACGATCCATGTGACGTCCTTTTCTCGGCTTCTCTCTCGCGCGACTGCTCACAAAACGGTAGGCGCGCCCGACTGTTTATACTAGCATGTTAGCAATGCGGGAGACTTTGATGCAATTGACCACACCACTGAAAACACGGCACTGGGATCGCCTGGGCAATGGCGGCCTGACCTTCACTGAACTTGGTTTCGGGACGGCGCCGATTGGCAATCTATACAAAGCGGTGAGCGATGATGATGCCCATGCGGTGCTTCAGCGTTCCTGGGACGCCGGGGTACGGTACTACGACACGGCGCCGCTTTATGGGCTTGGGCTTTCAGAAACCCGTTTGAACCGCTTTTTGCGCGATAAGCCGCGTGATTCCTATGTGCTTTCCACCAAAATCGGGCGTTACTTTAAAGTCACCACACCAGATCAGCGCGATTGCATCGGCAAGTTTTTTGACGTGCCCGCCCGCAAAGAGATTTACGACTACACCTATGATGGCGTGATGCGCTCGGTTGAGTTTTCGCTGGAACGTCTGGGCATTGACCGCATCGATGTCCTGTTTGCCCATGACTTGGACATCTTCAATCATGGGAGCCAAGAGGCGCTGGACGCAAAGATCTCTGAGCTGATGAATGATGGCGGCTACAAGGCACTGTCAGAGATGCGCGAGCAAGGCGTCATCAAAGCCTTTGGTGCAGGGGTGAACGAGTGGCAGAGCTGCCAGACTTTGGCCGAGCAAGGCGATTTTGACATTTTCCTCTTGGCGGGTCGTTACACGCTTTTGGAGCAAGAGGCTCTGGAAACATATCTGCCGCTGGCTGAACAGCGAGGCATCGGCATGGTTATCGGCGGGCCTTACAATTCGGGGGTTTTGGCAACCGGACCCAAGCCAGGTGCCTTCTTCAACTACGATGTGGCACCGCCCGAGGTGTTAGACAAAGTTGCTCGTATTCAAGCTGTTTGCCAGCGTCACGACGTGCGCATGGTCGACGCAGCGTTTCAGTTCCCTCTCCGTCACCCAACCACGGTGTCCGTGATCCCGGGCGGACAAGGAATGGCCGAAATGGAATCCAATCTTCAGGCCTCTCAGGCCGAGATACCCCAAACACTTTGGGACGATCTCAAAGCTGAAGGTTTGATGCGCGATGATGCACCGGTTTGAGGCGGCAAAGCTGTGATGATCGATGCTCATCAGCACTTTTGGAACCCGGCGCGCGGTGACTATGATTGGATGCCAATGGACAACGCCATTTTGGCGCGCTCTTACGGCCCCGCTGATCTAACACCACACCTCAAGCGCCACGAGATTGATGCAACGGTGTTGGTCCAAGCTGCCGCGACAATCCAAGAGACGGAGTACATGCTTGGTATAGCCGATGCGACGCCGTTCGTTGCTGGCGTGGTTGGCTGGATTGATTTTGAGAAGCCGGAAGACTTGGCACAACTGAAACGACTGGCCAAGCATCCGAAGTTCCTTGGCGTCCGCCCGATGATCCAAGACATCCCCGACGATGACTGGATGCTGCGCGATGATATCCAATGGGCCTATGAAGCTTTGTGCGAGCTTGACCTATCCTTTGATGCCTTGGGTTTCCCACGTCATCTGGCCAACTTTCACACCCTTCTCACGCGTTATCCGAAACTGCGCGTGGTGGTCGATCACTGCATGAAGCCACAAATCCGAGATCACTCTCCAGAGACGTTCAGGTTCTGGGCCGACGGCATGGCCAAGATAGCCACTGACACCAATGCCTTCTGCAAATACTCAGCGCTTGTCACCGAAGCCAGTGAGGGTTGGACTGTGGATGATTTGCGACCCTACGTAGTGCATGTGTTCGAGGTGTTCGGACCAGAGCGGATGGTTTGGGGATCAGATTGGCCCGTTTCGCGTCTGGCGCGTGGATATGATGATTGGCGCGCGGCCGCATTAGAACTAACCACTCATTTGAGCGAAGCGGAAAAGGCTGCGGTTTTTGGCGGAAACGCCAAAGCCTTCTATCGGCTGGATGTTTGAGCGAGCGTTTGAACCATTTCATCGGTGATCAATGCGCGTTCTTCAACCGGCGTTGAAACATGCATAGCAGCAGCTGCCGAGGCATAACGCACCCCTGCGGCGAGTGATTGCCCCCTGCAAAGAGCAACCGTTAGAGCGCCGATGAAGGCATCGCCCGCCCCGTGGCTTGAAATGACTGACACCTCATGAGCCGGCAAGAACTCTGCACTGTCCAAGTCAATGAACCAAAGACCTTGATCGCCAAGCGTGACGATCACAGCACACCCATAGTTGGCGGCCAGTTGAAGCACGGCTGCCTTGCCGTCCAAGGTTTTAGCGGAAAGGCCAAGCAAGTCTGCCGCTTCCACACGATTGACGACCAGGCAGTCGAGTTGACCGGCCAGATCGGAACCGAGAGGTCGCGCTGGCGCTGCGTTGAGCAAGACGCGTGCACCAGCACGCTTAGCTTTCTCGGCAATGGTTTCGTTTGCCGCTAGCGGCAGCTCGTTTTGCAGCACAACCCACTGCGTTGGAGGCGTAATGGCTATGGCATCAGCATCAAGCTTTTGATTGGATCCTGATACAATAACGGCTCCATAGCCACCATCTGGCAGGCTGATGGCAACACTCATTCCGGTGGGCGTTTCAACGCGCTGCACCTGATTTGTCGCGACACCAGCGTCAGCCAAGATGTCCAGTGCTTGATCACCTGGAGCATCGCTCCCAACACATGCGGCCATCGATATACTGGTCTTGTCATGTTTGGTTAGACGGCCCGCGGCAACAGCTTGGTTCCCGCCTTTTCCACCAAACGCATAGCGAACGGCACTGCCTGGTAAGGTCTCATCCAATCGAGGAAGAGAAGGCGCATCAACAATCACATCATGGTGGATGGCCCCAACAACCAGGATGCTCAAACCGGGCTCCGGTAGAGCGCCTCGCCCACGATTTGTAAGCTTTTTGTCGCGTCCTGCTGGGCAATAGCAGCAGCCAAACTGCTGTCACTCACCAGCTGCGCTGCAGTTGCTCTTAAGCGCTCAGCCATGATGATGTTGGTCTCCGCCTCCGCACATGGGTCCAAACCGCCATGATCGGGGAAGGTGTCGAAATAGATTGCACCATCATAGCCAGCCCGCTCCAGCTCAACAAAGAGCTCGAGTGTCTGCATTGGGTGAACTGAGCCAACCATCAGACCATCATCGCGCTTGCCGTAGCCATCATTGAGATGGACGCCCAGCAGTTTGCAATGGCGAACAATCAGATGAGCAGTGTGAGCTGGCATCTCATCGGCGTAAAGAACGTGGGCGAAATCCAACGTGACACCCAGGTTGGTTCTGTTTGCTTCTTTCACAGCCAACAAGGTGGTGCCGATGTCTGGCATAAGAGCATAGGCCCGTGGCTCATTGGGCTTGTACTCGATCGCAATATCAATGGCTTGATTGTGGTCACAGACCTCTTGAATGGCCTCAATCGTGGTGTCCCACATGGCCTTATAGTCGCCCTGGAATGCGTAGTCGAAACCATCTTGCCCCATCCAAAGGGTCATCAGATTGCCGCCCATATGTGCCAGCGTATCCAATCCTTTTTTTGTGATATCCACGGCAGCGCGTCGGACAGTTGGATTGGGGTGTGTGAAGGCTCCAAGACGGAAGCCTGGATCGGTGTAGTAGCGCATCGCCAGGCCGTTCAGCGCCATGCCGCAGTCTTCCAACACCCTCATCATTTCTTCGGCGCTATGGTGATCAAAATGATCGGGATAGTTGAGGTCGGCGGCATTGAGACCCGGCACCGTGGACGCGCGTCGCAGCATGTCCTCAGCGCTTGGTTTACCTGGCAAACCCGTTTTGAAGGCGTTCAGGCGGGCTGCATAGCGCGGCGCGTTCGGCCGGAGAATGGTCATAGGCTGACGAACAGTTCTGGTTTGGAGCGCATCATAGGTTCAAGCAGTGCAACGAGTTGGCGTAGGTGATGCCGTGTGGTCTCCCTGGCGGCCTGAGGATCACGTCGCTCTAACGCGGCAAGAATCGCTTCGTGCTCTTTTAGAGTGGCCTGCACCCGGCCCGGTTGAGGAAGGATAAGCTGGCGTGCACGATCGACATGCACCCAACTCGTTTCAGCAATCTGGGGCAACCGTTTGAAGCCGGTGAACGACATCATCAGCTCGTGCATCTGGCCGTCCATTTGATAGAATCCGGGAAAATCACCATCGCTTACCAGTGCGGCTTGAATGCGTAAGTTCCGCCGCAGTTGCACCAATTGATCGTCGGTGATGGTTGTGGCGAGCAATTCCACAGTTGCCAGCTCCAGGGCCTCGCGCAGAAAGGCACCCTCACGAATTTCTTCAAGAGAAAATCGTGCGACAAAGGTGCCCGCCTGGGGGACCACATCCACCAAACCCTCAACAGCCAATCGCGCTAAAGCTTCGGCGACTGGTGAGCGAGAAACGCCAAGTTGTTGGCAGATCTCTGGTTTGCGCAACACTTCCCCTGGCTTCAGATGAAGACTGAGTATGGCTTGTTTGAGCGACCCATATGTTTTTTGGGCCAGCGTTCCTGGAAAATCGTCCAAACTTGCCAGAGTCAAGGCGCTGCCTTCAGGTCTCGCGATCCCGGTCAATGTGGGTTTTGACAAGTCGGCCTCGGAAACGGCCTTGGAGGTCTGTGTTGGGTCTTGCACCTTCGCCCGATCCAGCTGTAGCATGTTAGCATGTTAGTTGCCGACCAGGTGCTGTCAACTGGTCGCGTCGTTCAGCTCATAGGGCAGTTGTAGGGTTTGCTGCTTGCTCTCTGCAAGAAGAGTTTGTGCCAGCGTTTGAGATACGAAGCCTCTGTTCTCTAAAGAAGGTTGTCCTTCAAGTGCCTCCATCACACGATTCCAAGTCTATGTCACAGCTGCGTGCGCTTTTGCTTCATCCAAACGATACAGTTGCTGTTGCAACCGAGGACTTGGAGATGGGTGCAGATCTGGCCTCTCTGAACATCACGACTCTTGATCGCGTGGCCCAAGGCCACAAGATCAGCCGTGTTCGGCATGTGGCGGGTGATCCTGTTATTCGCTATGGTCAGATGATCGGACGCGCCACTTCGCCAATCGAGGTTGGAGCGCACGTTCACAGCCACAACTTGGCTATGGGCGATCAGGCCGACGATGGGGCCATAAGGCTGAAGGCCGGTGAGACGGGTGCGCCAACCATCCAGGCATCAAAGGACCTTCCAACCAACTTCCTGGGATATCATCGCGCCGATGGCCGGGTCGGCACACGCAATTATCTTGGGGTTGTCACGTCGGTGAACTGCTCAGGCTCCGTGGCGCGCTTTATCGCCGATGCGGCTGAGAAAAGTGGCTTGCTGGACGCTTTTCCAAACGTCGACGGTATTGCCCCCATCGTTCATGGGACCGGCTGTGGAATGGCTGGTGACGATGAAGGCTATGACACGCTTTTTCGCACTCTGTCAGGATATGCCCAACATCCCAACTTCGGAGGCATCCTGCTGGTGGGTTTAGGGTGCGAGGTTATGCAGGTTGGCGATTTGATTGGCCAAGGGCGCCCACGCGCCGATGGAGCCTTTCGGTACATGACCATCCAACAGTCTGGTGGCACTGTGAAAACGGTGGAACGAGGCGTCGCCCTGCTAAAGGAGCTGGCCGAAGCAGCCAATGCTGTGGAACGCAAGCCTGCGTCCCTGTCGCAGCTAACACTTGGCCTGCAATGTGGCGGCTCAGACGGCTATTCCGGAATTACCGCCAACCCTGCTCTCGGCTATGCCTCAGACTTGCTTGTTGCTTCGGGCGGAACATCCATTCTCTCCGAAACACCGGAGATCTATGGCGCGGAACACCTGCTGACCCATAGGGCGGTTTCGCCCGAAGTTGCGGACAAACTCATGGAGCGTGTGCATTGGTGGGAGCGCTACACCGCCATGCACGGCGGTAAGCTCGATAACAATCCCTCACCCGGCAACAAGCGCGGCGGTTTGACGACCATCCTGGAGAAGTCTTTGGGCGCAGTTGCTAAAGGCGGCGCTTCTCCCCTTGTCGACGTCTACAAGTACGCTGAACCTGTCACGAGCCACGGCTTGGTTTACATGGATTCCCCTGGCTATGACCCCTGCTCAGTGACGGGTCAGATCGCGTCTGGCGCGAACCTTGTTGCCTTTACAACAGGACGTGGGTCGGTATCAGGCTATATGCCAACGCCCTGCATCAAGCTCGCCACCAATACACCCATGTACGAGCGGATGGCCAACGACATGGATATCAATTGTGGCGATGTTCTCTCTGACGGTGTCACTGCCAAAGAAAAGGGCGAAGCCATCTTCAGTCAGTTGGTAGCCGTGGCCTCAGGTGAACAGACCAAAAGCGAGAAACAGGGCTTTGGTGGCGCCGAATTCGTGCCTTGGCAGCTTGGCGCCGTGATGTAGAACGCAGAGCTTATATGACCCGTGATGCTCCTTCGGCGAGCGTTGCCAACTTCGCCCAGGCGATCTCTGGATCGACGGCGCCAAAGCCCGCGAACGTTCCAAAGCCGCAATCGGAACCGGCAATCACCCGTTCCTTTCCGACAACATCGACAAACCGCTCAATGCGTTGGCGGACAACGTCTGGATGTTCAACGAAGTTGGTTGTGGTATCGACCACACCTGGCACCAGCACTTTGTCATCAGGGATATCAGCCTTGCGCTCCGCAAAAACCGCCCACTCGTGGGCATGGCGTGGATTGGACGTTTCAAAGAGCATGTACCGTGCGTTCGTGCTCATCAGCGTGTCGAACATTTTTGCCATATCAATGTCGCAGACATGGGGTCCCTCATAGTTGCCCCAGCAGATATGCACCCTCACCTTATCCTGCGGAATGCCATCAAGGGCATGATTAAGGGCGTCGACATTTTGCTGGGCAACCTTCACGAACTCATCGTCTGACAGGTCGTTGAAAAGCATGTGCCGAGAAAGCGCGAGATCTGGGCAGTCCAATTGTAGATCAAGTCCAGCATCAACAATCGTGCGGTACTCCTCGCGCATCGCGTCGGCCAAGGCTGCCAGATAAGCCTCTCGGCTTGAATAGTGATCGTTGGGCAAAAACAGTGAGATGACGCCTGGTGATGCGGCATTCATGAACCCACGCTCCACGCCATGGGCTTGCATCGCGGATTTTAGGTTCGCGATATCTTTTTCAAGCTCGCCCTGCCCTTTAGACTTCACCTCGCCCACGCACATGGGCCGTGAGTAAGTCGGCGTGCCGTCGGATTCCGCCAAACGTTTGAGAAACGTCGGGAACTTTTTCAAGTCCGCCGGAGCGTTGCGTGGGCTATCGCCATCAAAACCCGTATAGCGATCCTTCACATAGGTGGCGTAACTGATCTTCGATGTTTCGCCATCAGAAACGATGTGGATGCCAGCATCTTTTTGCCGACGCACCCCGTCCATTACGTGCTCGGCCATGGCGGCATCGAAGGCTGCCTGATCATAGTCGTCCTGCCGCTCGCGAGCGAAGATGAAATCGACAACGTTTTGGCTGCGGGGCAATGAACCGACATGGGTGGTGGCGATGGTCATGATGGGTCCTCTTACGGCTTCTTGTGTGTGGCCAGGATGATGGAGTGGAGATTGCATTTGGCGTCTTCCAAACCAATCTGAATGTTGGAAAAGCCCAGCTCGGAGAGGATGGACTGATAGTCTTCTGGGTGGAGGCTAGCGTGATAGACAGGTTCCCCTTCCACCGTCCCTGTGCCTTCCCCTTCACTCGGTCCGATAGTGAACATGAGAGCGCCTGATGGCGCGACATGCTTGGCAAGCAACGGGATCGTGTCGCGCTGCTCTTGGATCGTCAGATGAAAAGAGGCATTCCAGGACAAAACGCCGTCAAACATGCTACCCAAGTCGAGCGAACGCATGTCGGCCTCAAGCCATCTATGATCGGGAAACCGCTCTCTTGCGAGGGACAGCATACCGGGCGCAACATCAACCCCGGTTAGCGCGCAGCCTTGTTCAACAAGAAAACGCGCAATCGGCTCTCCAGCCCCACATCCCACATCAAGAATTTTGGGCATCTGCGGCAAGCAGCTTAGGAAACGGTCAAGCCAGTCTTGCTCGAACAGAACCTTGGAACGATGCGCATCGTAGCCTTCAGCAACCCGATCATAGATGTCACGCGTCTGTGCGTGGATGGCTTGAAGATCACGAGAAGAAACGTTGTTTGGCGGCACTCTAGGTTGGCATCCATGTCAGCCCGGCGGGATCATCCGTCCCAACGATATGGTAGAGCGCGGCTTCTCCTGTCATGGATGGCTTGGCGCGATGTGGAAGACCTTCCGGCACACTCATGGTGTCGCCAGGCGCCAGCACAGTTTCGCCGCCCTCCCAGTCAACCTTCCAGTGTCCAGTCACCGGCATAAGCACTGAAGGTCGATTGTGCTGATGCATCGCCTCACTGGCAGAGGCGCGGGTGATTAGATCAACCTCAAAACCCGGCTTGTCACGGAGCATACCATTCTCACCGATCACTTTGGCAGGCGCTTTGTCGGCCAAGGCCACCACATCCCAATAGCGGGCAACGTAGTTGGGCACGACATCCGCCGTGGTTGGCTCAGGATACGCTGTGAGCTCATCATCCGTCAGAAGCGGCATTGGTCCGATGCCATCTGGCAAAGACTGCCCCTGCTTGGTGTCGTACAGCTTGCCTTCTTCTGAGAGGACCAGGCCATGACCCGCGGCTTCCTCAATCACTTGCGGCGCCCAAATCACACCGCCGCCCGCATCATCACCACCGAGAATGGCCATGATCATTCCATAGTCGGTTCCGATGTTCTCAAAACCCCGGAAGATGCCCGTTGGGATGTTGAAGATATCGCCCTCTTCCAGAACAACCTCTCCAGCATCTCCCCAACGTCCCCAAAAAAATCGCCAGCGACCAGACAACACAAAGAAGACCTCGGCCGTGCGGTGAGAGTGCAGCGAATTTCGGCACTTAGGCGGCTGGCCGGCCGCACCAATGTTGAACCCGTGCGGGATAGAGATGTGCACGTGCTGATCAGGGCTCTCTGAAACCCCACCACCGATAATTGTGAAGTTCTCTTTTTGGTCCGAGCCAGGCGTGTGCGCGTCGATAAAGGCTGTTTTGCAGGGCTTTAGCTCGCCATATCGAACGATCCGAGCTTCCATGTCTTGAGGGGTCATTTCTTATCCTGTTGCCAATAGAATCTGTTTCCAGATCGCAATCTCATCGTAGAGCACAAACTCTCGACGCAAGCCCCACGGCCCAAACTCGGCATGGCTTGCGCCCATAATGTGAATGTCCGCGCCGGAAGGTCTGCCGAAAACGCCATGGCCTGCATGCTTGCCGGTCAGCGACCAGCGGATTGCCGCACGTTCAGGAAACCCATCAGAATCATCCATGCCGATCTGATGATGGATCTCAAAGGTCGCATCTGGAAAAGCCGCTCTCAAACCAAGCCAAAACGCATCAACAGCCTGCCAACCGTGATCGGTTTTGTATCCCGGCATTTCAATCTGGCATGCCCGATCATAAGTTTCCCGGATGGATGCGAAATCAGCGCGCATCAATCGACGCAAATTGTCTGCATAGCGTACACCAGCTTCGTGTGTGTTACCTTTGGACCTGTATCTTCCTTGCTTGTCGGCCGATGGCGTGAACGGTTTGGCAGCGTACTCAAAGCCACCTTCAGCTTCGATCAAACGGCGAGTATACTCGACCACATCGTGGCCAATCTGTCGAACAATGGCGCCATTGTCTCGGATCAACCACTCATCATAGATGGAATCGTCCGCGGCTGCACAATCAGCGATGATGCGGTAACGCAACTGCTTTCCTGATGCTGGCCCGTAAACGCCATCGCGGCTGTGGGTCGCTGTTGACATCAAGCGGTGAGATGACAACAGGTCTCCAGTCTCCGCATCACCCGACCAAATGACATCTTCGCCCAGGAGCTGACGATCGGGGAGTTCGGACAGCACTGCCATTGTGGAGTTGATCGAGCCGCGATTGCCAATGGAGATACCAGAGGGCATGCGCACGATCACATCGTCAGCATAGTAGCGTTCCAGGGTGGCGATGCCGCGGTCTTCCCATATTTCTTTGGTGATCCCCAAGATGTAGTCGGGAAAATTTTTCCAGCGCTGGCTGAAACCTTTCATACAAATGCTCCTGTCACGGCCTTGCCGGTTTGCCGGTTAAAGCCCTGTTTTGCTTTGTTAAATTCTCTCATCCGCGCCAGCACGTCGACGCCTATTTGATCGTACATATCAAGCATGTCGACCATCACCCAGTTCTCACGAATCTTGCCGCTCTCAAGCCGCCAGAAGTCGAGTGAGCGCATCGTGATGCGTTTGTTCACCGGTGGGATTCCGAGCCACCCGCCATGGCTTATGGTCTGGATCATGTCCGGCCATCCGGTCACGGCAGCGTAATTGCCATCACCGAAGAAATGATAGGTTATCTCATCAACATACTGGCCGCGATCAGGCATGCCGGCCAGAAACGGGATTTGATGCCAGTTGCGGAAACCCTCAATACCACGACCGGTCCCGATTCCGCTCGGTCCGTACCAACTCATCTTTTCATGCCAGTAGCGATTCATTTCCATCACTTCCGGCCCGCCCTGCGATGGATGGCGTTTCATTGCCTCCAACATGTCGATGATGTGTTGACAAGTGATGCTGCTGGTTGCCTCGTCGTAGGGCCCTGGCACAATACCATCTTGTGTGGCTGGACCAAGCACCTGCCACTCACGGCCTAAGCTCGGCTGCATTGGCCAGGCGCTTGCCTGCATCATAAGCTCGGGAATATCCCAAAGCGCCTGGATCTCCACCACGCGCTCGTCTTCAAAACGATAGAACTCGTGAAAGCGCATGGCCGCCATATGGCCGGTTGGTGGAACATCAAGAAAAGGACGCTTGAAGGTGCCTGTGTAAAATCCACCACAACCCACCCAATGGTCACCTTTGGGTGTTGGGCCAGCCATCACAATTGTGTCCCGTCGTTCCAAGTCAGGAAATGCGTTGGCAAGCGGCGCGATGGTGGCAACATACGTCGCGGCAGGCCCTGACAGGGTGCCAATCGGGTGACAAAAATTGGCGACAAGATCCAAACTGAACAGGTCGTCCATAATGGTGAGAAGCGCCGCTTCATTGAAGTTATAGAGAGCAGCCCGGTAAGGTGCGATCAGCGCTTTGTGATGGCTTGGCACATCCATCACGCAGCCTCAGGGCGCGGTGGAACACGCTCTCCACGGTCATAGGCTTCCCAGCCTTCACCACTGAAAACATCAACACCCAACTGAGCTAAGATGTCGGGAAAATCGACCATCACCCAATTGTCGGCGATGCGGCCATCTTCCACTTTCCAAAAGTCCATGTAGCGGATCACGACGCGGTTGCCGGTTGGCTCGATCCCCATGAAGGCACCCGAATGGGTGGCCTCCTGGCGGCCAAAAGCGGCCGCCCATTCGCCCATAAACAGCCGAGCCTCATCCACGCACACTTTGTCTGTAAAGGCTGCCTGAAAAGGACGCTGCCAATTGTCTTGAAATTGCTGCAGCCCCTGTTTGGTGCCGCATCCGAAGTTACCCATCCAGCGAAAGTTTTCGGCAAAAAACTCGCCCATATCGTCGATGCGATGATCGTTCAAACCATCGACCATGTCCTCGATAACGCGCCGCGTGTCGTCGGTCTTGGAAAGATCCGTGTCGCGCGTGAAAAGCGCTTGTTCGGGTCGTGAGCCCTGCATATGCCCATCCATTCATAATGCATTGAAACGTCTGATGAAAACGCTTCAGGCACTTATGAAGTCGCGCGGCATGCGGTTCAGGCAAGGATGACGCATAAGGGCGCCGTTACGGGCGTTTGATGACATAGCCCTACCCCTTCACGGCCCCAGCCGTCAGACCTGATACGATCTGGCGTTGGAAGATCATGACCAGTAGGAACAGGGGCGCTGTGATGGACACGGCCGCAGCAACGGCCTCCACCTGATCTGTTGTCGTGGTTTCGCGGTTGAAGTATCCAGCGATGGCTGGAACCATCGTTTGATTGGAGGCATCCAAGAGCAGCGATGTGACCAGAAAATCATTGTAAGCCAGCAAGAATGAGAACAGCCCGGTTGTGATCACGCCTGGCCACATGACCGGCATGATAACCCACCGAAATGCCTGAAAGTGGGTGCAGCCATCCACGCGTGCGGCTTCATCCAGTTCAGCGGGGATGCTCATGAAAAATGAGCGCAGCATCCAGATTGTAAAGGGCTGATTGATCGACACGAGCACAGCGATCACGGCGAGCGGCTGGCCGTAAAGCGTTGGGGCGTTTTCTCCAAAGATAGGCTCAAGGATCGCCGCAGAATTCACGAAAACTGGCAGATAGCCCGCAACGAGAACCGAGTGTGGAAGCGCCCGGAAAACAAGTGCGATGATAAGAATCCAGAAGGCCAACTGAGAGCCGGACCGCGCCAGGGCATACCCAGCGAGTGTGCCGACCGTTAGCGATACGGTCACCACGCCGACCGTCACGATGAGTGAGTTGACGAAGTTGCGCCAAAACTCATTGTCAATCCAGACCGCCTGATAGTGTGCGGTGGTAAGGCCGATCACCGGTTCCAGACCAAGCGCGCTGTTGATTGCGCCAAGGATGGGCGGCAGGAGCCCAAAAAAGACGAGGATAAAGCCGACGGCGAAAACAGCGCTGCCAATCAACCAGCCAAGAACAAGGCTGCCCCAAGGAGAATACACTCCCACCAGTCGTGGCAAAAGCCGCATCGCAAACTGCACAGCGGCGTAGAGGACGGCGATACCAACCACAACGTCGATCAGTGTCAGTCCATCGCCACCAGCACGTGTCATCGGGCCAAAAATCACGTCCAGCGGATTGCCTGCAAAGGCATCGACCGGGGCCTTGAAACTCATGACAGCGATCCAAAAGATCGGGAACGCCGCAAGCAGGCACCAGAAGGCGAGAAATGCGTTGGAAGCAAAACGCAAGGTGAGTGGTTGTTGAAGCGCCTTGGGACCAGACATCAGCGAGTTCCCCTGTGATCGCGCCATGTTTTGCGCAGCAGCGGTATCAGCAAGATCACAATACCAATCATTGTGAGCATGGCCGAGGCTGAGGCTCGCGACACGGCACGGTTGCCGGAATCATCGGGCTGCAAGAAGTCGTATGTTAGCCATTGCAACGAAATGACATGGGCCTGTGAGGAGAAGCCAACGACCTCTTCGAAGACACGATAAGCATCCATTAGGTGGATGAGCGCCACGAAGACAATCAACGGCATAAGGTGCGGCACGATGATGTACCAGAGCCGCTGCCAGCGGGAAGCGCCATCAATAATCGCGGCTTCTACCGTATCGGTGTTTACTGTTTGAAGGCCCGCATAGAAAATCACAAATGCAAATGGCGCAACATGCCAGACGCGATAGAAAAGCATCAATATCTCAATGGTCCAGCCTTGCGCGAACATTGCGATATCCGTGCCGATGTACCACTCCAGCGCACGCGTCAGGATGCCATCACCGACAAAGAGCCAACGGATCGACAGTGCACCGATCACCGGCGTGATGATGAACGGCAGCAGAGAAACAAAAATCACCGGCCCACGCACAGCTTTCGCTGCATTGTTGACGGCAAGCGCAATGGCAAGCCCCACCCCGATCACCAAGGGCAGCGTGATCAACGTGAATGTCAGCGTAAAACGCAGTGCTTTCCAAAAATCGATGGCCAGCAAGCCGCCGATATCAAAATTTGAAATCGCATTCCACGCGCGCTCTGGTTCAAGCACGTTGCGGTAACTTTGTAGACCAACAAACGTTGTTTCACGCACCACACGACCGGCCTCGTCGAGAACCGGCTGGCTACGCGTTTCGGTGGTGCAGGTCTGCTGCAAGAAACCTGGCGTGCAAACCTCTTCGGTGACGATCTCCACAACAGGTTGCGTGAGATAAAAACTCTGCGTGAACACGCTCACAAGCGGCGCGGCGATGAACAGAAGCATCAGGAAGATAGATGGGCCAACAAAGGCGGCAAAGGTGCGGAACTTCATGCCATCTCCCCCGAAATGCGCTGATGTTGCCTAGAGAAAGCTTTGGGGTCAGCGCAAACCGACCCCAAAGACTGTGTGCCTAAAGAACGCCAGCTTCTTCAGCGGCCGTCACATACTCCGCCTCGATAGCAGCAAGCGTTTCTTCGGCAGACAGCTCACCGGTAAAGAACGCGGGAAGCTGGTTGCCGAGGGCTGTGTGCATGAGGCCCATCTCAGTTGAGGACGGGTAGGACTGTGGCGCTGGACTAGCGGTGGCCGTGGCAATGGCCCCTTCGGCTAGCCGGTTTGGCTCATAGCCCGGTATCAGCCAGATGGCGTCTTCATTGTTTTCCATCACCATGTCCGTGTCGATGCCTTCAAGAGCCACTTGGAAAGCGGCCTCGGCTTCTTCGTCGGTGATGTTGGAAGCAATCACGATGCCGTCCCACCAGAGTGTTGTTGCTGGTGCACCGCCATCCATTGCCAACGGAGCGGCAGCGGTGTTGACCAAGCCAACAACCTGGCTCTCATCGGCATTATCCATAGCAGCTGCACGTGAAGCCCAAAGATTGGCCATCGCAATGGTGCCCTGCTGGAACTGCTGCTGCACATAGGTGCTATCAGACACTAGATATTCTGGGTCCATGAACTCGGTAAGACGCGCCATCATCTCCAGCGCATTGACGCCAGCTTCTGAGTTGACGTTGGGGGTACCGTCATCGTTCACGAAGCTGCCGCCAAAGCCCAGGAACATGTTGTTAAAGTCTTGAGCGATATTCCAGCCAGCTTTCATGGTGCCACCGAGCGGATACTCGACCACACCGGCTTCTTGAATCGCTTCAGCAGCGATGATCACCTCTTCCCAAGTGGTGGGAACATCCAGGCCAAGATCATCAAAGATGTCGTGCCGATACATCAGATGCTGGGTGTTCACCATCATCGCGACCGCCATGATCTGACCATCGATGCGGATCAGTTGGTTCGGTGACAGATCCTGGCCATAGGCGGCGACAAGATCATCAAGTGGACGGATGGTGCCTTCGTTTAGCAAAGGCGTCACCGTACCGTTTGATACGCCGCCAATCTGGTAAAGCGATGGATCAGCAGCGAAAGCCGCTGGCTGCTTTGTCCGAAACTCTTGGTCCAGCTCGGCGGTGAAATTGCCACATTCAGCCATGGCGTCGGTAACAGACTTCCAAGCTTCGAAACCTGCGGTGAGAGAGGAAAGTTCAACATCGTTTTGGATCGCGCAATCAGCATGAGCTGACGTGCTGACGGCCATGATCGCGCCGATGGATACAGCGCTAGCAAGAAGAAGTTTTTTCATGAGATTGTATCTCCCTTGTTATTCGCCAGGCATTGGTGCCAAGCGTGTCAGCGACGCCCTAATGGGCAAAAGTTTTAATCGATGCGTTGTCCACTCTCAGCATCGAAGAGATGACAGATTGTCGGAGCCACAGCGATGGCAGCTGGCGCACCGATTTTTGTGCGGTAGTCTTTGTGAGCCTTAACGGCCACCAGGGCACCGCCCGCCCGCACCGTGATCATAGTGGCATCGCCAAGCAACTCGACAGAATAGGCAGGCGCGTTGATTTCCCCAGCATTGGTGATCTGTGCATCTTCAGCCCGAAAGCCTAGGACAGCTGGCCCATCGGGCCCTTTAAGGCCAGCGACCTCAACATTCTCTCCAGTGAAGGTCCCGCCCTCCAGCTTGCCTTCCATCAGGTTCATTGCTGGTGAACCAATAAAGCCTGCCACGAATGTGTTGGCAGGCTTGTCATAGATTTCTGTGGGGGTCCCGACTTGCTGGACGATGCCTTGTTTCATCACCACCACACGGTCGGCCAGTGTCATCGCTTCAATCTGGTCGTGGGTCACATAGATCGTTGTGACCGCTAGCTCGTGCGATAGATTTTTGATTTGCGCCCGAGTTGAGACCCGCAGTTTGGCATCTAGGTTGGAAAGAGGCTCATCCATCAGGAAGACGTTGGGCTCACGCACAATTGCACGTGCAAGCGCAACACGCTGACGCTGACCGCCTGACAACTCAGAAGGCTTGCGGTGTAAAAACTCATCAAGTTCCACCATCGCCGAAGCGCGGCGGACACGCGCGTCGTGCTCCTCTTGCGGGACCTTGCGGACCTTCAAAGGAAAACGAATGTTGTCGTAGACATTCATGTTTGGATAGAGCGCGTAGCTCTGGAACACCATTGCGATGTCACGATCTTTTGGGTCCAGATCGTTGACCCGTCGCCCGGCAATGTTGATGTCGCCACTGGTTGCTTCTTCAAGCCCGGCGATCATACGCATGGTTGTTGTCTTGCCGCACCCCGATGGTCCCAAGAGGACCAGGAATTCTCGGTCAGCAATGGTCAGGTCAAAGTCATCGACGCCGACGAACGAGCCCCAACGCTTGCACACATTGCGCAACTGGATTTCAGCCATAGCCACTCCCACACGGTGTTTTTGTTTTTGAATCCGTGCAGCAAGAAGCTTTCAACACATTGCCAAGCGTGGCAAGAGCAAATTTGCATACCAATGCATCGCATCGGCTTATTGCCGAAAATGGAGCCAAAATGACCGATTTTCGGGCATCAGCCCACACGTTTCTCAACACGTTGATCCGCGCACCTGAGTCGGTCTTAAACGATTTGGCACATGAGCACCTTGCGCCTGACTGTGTTTGGGACGTGTCCCACCCCATCAATCATCTGGTTGGTCCTGACGCTGTTCTGGATGGCTTTGTTCGCCCTCTTCGAGCCGCACTAACGCGTGTTCAACGGCGCGATGAGATCTTCATTGGCGGGCAAAACATCCGCGAAGAAGGTGGTGAATGGGTTGCGTCGGTCACCCATTATTTGGGCAACTTCGACGCCCCTTTTTTGGGGATAGCACCGTCCTACCATTTGATGCTTGCGCGCTCCGGTGAGTTCTATCGTATCGATGACGGGCTCATCACCAAAGCGCGGATCATTCTCGATATCCCCGATATGATCCGCCAGACCGGTATCAACCCCTTCGGCGCATCGTATGGGCTGGAAACGCTTTTCCCTGGACCTGCAACTCATGATGGGGTGCTTCCAGATAGCGATCAGGATATGGCTGGACGCTCTTTAGATGTGGTGGAAGGCATGCTCGCCGACCTCCACAATTTCGATCCAACAACATTCTCTTCCAGCAACCAGACAGGCGCATCGGGATATTGGCACGAGGACATGCTCTGGTACGGACCGGCGGGCATAGGATCCAACTATCTGTGGGATGGCTTTGTGAGGGATCACCGCGAACCGTTTCTTCGCGCGTTCCCGGATCGTAAAGGTGGCGACCACTATTGCCGCCTCGGAGATAGCAATTACGCTGCGATATCAGGTTGGCCTTCGATGACTATGACCTTCAAAGGCGATTACTTAGACGTGAAAGCCGATGGTCGAGCACTGACACTTCGCGTGATGGACTTCTATCGCTGCGCAGATGGCAAGATCATGGAGAACTGGGTTCTGCTCGACTACAACGATCTGATGGCGCAGATGGGCATCGATCTGATTGCCAAAACCCAAACTCTTCGCGGTCACTGACAACGCCACTGTGATCTCGCCTTCGGCCATTTCAAGTCATCGAATAGGGCTGGCCGGCCTTTGGATCATTTTCCTTACCGGCTAAGCTTTGGTCGGGGTGCCCTAATCCAAGAGCATAGACGGCAGCCTTTACAGGATCATCGGTATGCCCGAGGTCTTCAGCCAATTGAGCGTGGTTGAGAGCGGCCGATGGGCACGCGGTGAGACTATGAGCAGTAGCGGCAAGCATAACGTTTTGGCCAATGTGTCCGGCCTCGATCAACGCCACGCGATAGGCGTTGGCGTCGTCATATTTCCACATGCTGCGTGAGAAATCCGCCCGCAAAACAATGAAGCACGACATCCTATCGGGCCAATCCTGGCCACCCAGCATTGCGGAAAACCCAGCAGACTTCTGGCCGCAGGGTACCAATGCATGGGAAAGCGGCGCATATCGATAGATGCCTGGGACCAATCCCTCAACGGTCTCTGCGAAGACAAACGCGTCGTAGGGGTTGCGAGCGCCGCCTGATGGCGTAAACGACAGCGGAAGACGGACACCGGCGTCGTTTTGCGTGTAACCATTGATGCCAAAGCCCGCACGTAAGCAGTCGGACAAGGCTTCCATCGAGATAGGCGCAGCCGTGACCTCTCGAACAGATCTACGGCCATCCATGCTTTGCCCTAGGTCATAATCGGCAAAGCACCACTCGCGCGGTAGCTCTATCTTTTTGTCCGCAGCCCCGGGAACAAAATACGCATCTGGCTGGTCGGTGGTGTCGATTTTTTCACGCTGTTTGTCCAGCGCTTCATCGACCGACATCACAGGACGATCTTGGACGATATGATGGTAAAGTGCTGCTGGAGCGCCCCATTTCCAAGCAGAGAAATGGGCGTCTTCAAGTTCGGCTTCGTCCGAACCCTCGCGGACAACGATACCGCTGTCGGCTAAGTTGTTCAGTTGTACGGAGAGCAACTGCTCATCATTTATGCCGAGCGCTTCAGCAATGGCGCCAGGTGTTGACCAGTCTCCCATCACTCCGAGGAGCGTGATTATGTCCGACTTACCGGCAAAACGCTTGTTTTGAAGGTAGTTGAGCCCAACCAGCCCTGTCTCACCTTCTGCATAAAAGACCAAGGCGTGCGACGCCCGATAGTGCATGCTGTGCTCCTCAAGCATGCGAAGACCGGCAGCCTTACCGGCTGCCGGTCTGCAGTCCTACACGCTTAGCGTTTGTCGTAGGCCATTGCAGGCGTGTCAACGCCTTCGATTTGAGAAACCTAAGTCACGGTAAGATCGAGAAGTCATTATCATTCTCCAAAGTTGTCACGCCGCGAAGTACGGCTGGCGGCAACATGGAAAATCTCTCAGAGGCCAACGAGCAGCGTGATCCGCGAAGGGTGCGCGGAGAGCGAGCGAGGTGCACAAGCCCTTCGCGCTTTGTGCGAAAGGTGCGAACATGAGACCCTAAAGAGGTAAAAACACGACAAAAAAAACCTGCGCGTTTCAACGCGCAGGCGAAAAATCAACGTGAATATGTAGCTACTTATGCTGGCACAGCTTGAATAAGGGGCGCTGGCTGACGCGCCAGGCTGTGACGCTCGCTTTCCAAAAGATCGATGATGTCCATCGGAATGGTCGGCGCGTCGACCGCGTGGGAGCGAGCGTTTTTCAAGGCTCCACGCAACGACATTGATTTTGGTGCGGCCGTGATAACGGCCGCCATTGTTGTTGGACCGGTGGGTCCAATGATGGATGCATGACCAACCAATACAAAACGCTCAGTTGCTGCGTACCGCAGAACGATCATTGAAGGCTCGCGCGTACCGCTGCTGTTGATACCCATCAGGTAGAAATTTCCGCGACGCTCAAGGATTACGCCCTCATGATCGCCATCGAACTGAGCCCACCAACTGCGTCGACGCTCACCAAATCCGGTTATGCGTCGAAATGTCATGATGTTGCCTTGTGCCTTCACAATCAACACCGATCGCACAACCGTGTTCTCGTGCTGCGGCCCAGTGAAATCTACAAAGTAGATGCCGGGCTCAATTCTAGCAGGGGTTTCTTCTTCGATAATCCCCATCAGCTGGCGCCCAACGGGATGCTTCTGTTTAAGGTTATGGTTTGCATCGACCAACCTATCCGAGCTGAAGAGCTCGGCTTCTACGATTCCGAAGTATTCGCATATCTTCTCTAAATTACCCGTATTGGGCAAACCCTTACCACTGAGATAACGCGCGAACTGTTGGCGGTTTATGTCGACATCCCTGCAAACGCTTGCAATGCTCGGTTGCGTCTCGCACAGATTACGCAGATTTCGCGCAAACACTTCGCGTACTTCCATCGTCAATCCTCTGGGCGCATCGGCGCCGTTTTCTGCTTGCATCACGCTGTTGTTGGCTATGGATCAAAGCTCGGACAGAGCTATGCGAACGTCCATTGCCAATCGGCCGCACACCATCACCGATGGTTGCAACCTTCGTCAAGGATCAAACAAGTAATGTCGGTACTTGTCGCTGATGGAGCCGACAAAACCAAAAAGTATCATGAACAGTCCTTAGTGAGCCGCCTACTCATTTTTGAACTTGCGTGTTCACCGACCTGTCAAACCTTTCACTGGATCACAATTGGCAGCGATTGAACCAAGTGTTCGACAATTGGCTTGCCTGATATCTAAGCCTGATCCACCCTCCCAAGAAACACCGTGAGGAGGACACAGTATGCGGATCACTCTTGCTCTTACTCTTGGCGCTCTTATGAGCACCAGCGCACTTGCCCAACAAGCCGCTGACAGCGTCGCACCGGAGATGGCGTCGCAGAGTGCTTTTTCGGGGTTGAGCGAAGCGGCTATGGCGGCACTAGAAGCAAAAGAAGCCGGTCAACCCGTTGAGGCGGACACTTGGATGGTTGCGGCCGCGAACCCACTGGCCGTTGAGGCCGGTGCCGATGTGCTTCGTGCTGGTGGCACAGCTGCCGACGCGATGGTGGCCGTGCAAGCCGTGCTTGGCTTGGTGGAGCCACAATCCTCCGGACTTGGCGGCGGCGCTTTTCTCGTATGGTACGATGCAAGAACAGGTGACGTTACAACTCTTGATGGGCGGGAAACGGCGCCGCAATCCATCACGCCAACTATGTTCCAAGACGCTACCGGCGAGCCGCTTCGCTTCTTTGACGCTGTTGTTGGCGGACTATCGGTTGGCACGCCGGGGACACCTGCCCTGATGGAGGAAGCACACCGTCGCTGGGGCAACGCCAATTGGGGTAGTCTTTTTAGAGCGGCCATCACCCATGCCGAAGACGGGTTTGCTGTTTCCCCACGGCTCGCCACATTGGTGGCAGGTGATGCAGAGCGGCTTGGCCGCTTTCCCGCAACAGCCAGTTACTTTTTGCCAGGTGGAGAGCCCATCGCCGAAGGGACACTTCTGACCAATCAGGCTTATGCAGACACATTGCATGCCATCGCGAGCGAGGGTGTTGATGCGTTCTACTCAGGACCTATTGCTGAGGGTATCGTCGCAGCTGTCCGCGGCGCTGAAGGAAATCCTGGGCATCTCAGTCTCACCGATTTAGCGCTTTACGATGTTGTTGAACGCGATGCCGTCTGCGTTGCGTATCGTGATCACGATGTCTGCGGCATGGGCCCACCATCTTCGGGCGCCCTGACCGTCGGGCAAATTCTCGGCATGGCTGCATCCTATGATCTGGGGGAAATGGGACCGGAAAGCGCGGACGCTTGGCGCATTATAGGCGACGCCTCACGGTTGGCGTTTGCCGATCGAGGCCGATACATGGCGGATAGCGACTTTGTACCGATGCCAACGCGGGGTTTGGTTGACCCGGATTACCTGGCCTCTCGGGCGGAGTTGCTTGCAGGCGACAATGCTTTGGAAGAGGTCGAGGCTGGGATACCCGAATGGGATCACGCCATGGTGCTAGCAGACGACGAATCGCTGGAATTGCCCTCAACCAGCCACATCTCGATCGTCGATTCTTTTGGCAACGCCCTGTCGATGACAACCACGATTGAAAACGGCTTTGGCTCTCGTGTGATGGCGCCAGGCGGCTTCTTGCTCAATAACGAGTTGACCGATTTCTCGTTTCGAACCCAGCGTGATGGGGTGCCTATCGCCAACCGTATCGAGCCAGGTAAACGCCCCCGTTCCTCCATGTCACCAACAATCGTGCTGCAAGACGGAGAGCCGGTACTTGTTGTGGGGTCACCGGGCGGAAGCCGGATCATAGGCTATGTTGCGCAAACCATCATCGCGCATGTTGATTGGGGCATGGATGTGCAAGCCGCCATCGATATGCCTCATCTGGTCAATCGGTTTGGCACCTATGATGTGGAAGAGGGCACAAGCGCCGTTGATTTCCAAGAACGACTGGAAGAGATGGGCTTTGAGGTCAATGTTCGCGCCTTGACATCAGGTCTTCATGCCATCGCCATCGACGAGACATTGTCTGGCGGTGCCGATCGACGCCGCGAAGGCATAGCGCTAGGCGAGTAAAGCTCTGATAGAAAATGAAAAAAGCCCCGTGGTTCCCACGGGGCTTTGCTTTTAATGGTGCGGTCGAGAAGACTCGAACTTCCACCCGTGTTACCGGACAGCGACCTCAACGCTGCGCGTCTACCAATTCCGCCACGACCGCAAAGACTATTCTGAATTAGCATCCAGAGCGGCGCTGATACCAAAGGCCGCTCACAGTCTCAAGGGCTGGTTTGTCCGAAAGCGTGATTTTTTCAGCGCGAGTGGAAAACGCGTTTGCAATCAAAGTCTAAAGCTCAGATTTTCCGATCTGGGTGATGGCAACGGCAATGGCGTCTCCACTTACAACCACTTCAGCTTCAGCTATCTGCATATTGTTGGCCAGAACCTTCACATGCTCGTTGGGCAGCGTTTCAAGCTCAATGACCGCTCCACGACCCATGCGAAGCAACTGGTGCACCGGCATGACGGTCGCGCCAAGCTCAACAGCGATATCAACGGATATGCTTTCAATGGGGTTTTGCATCAGGCACTGAAACTCATTAGGAGGGCTCGTCACTCACCATTGAGCGTGGATGGTTAACGCATACTTAAAGCCTTACATTCGTTCAGCTGCGCTGACTGCAGAGCACCAGGAAATCAGGAGTTCCGACCCATTCTACGCGAAGAGACCTTGGTCACAGATGAGCTTTTTGCAGCCACGCCTCCCATTGAGTGGCGCGTTGAACCTGGTTTGATCGACTATGATTCTGCGGTTGAGGCGATGGAAGAGCGTGTCGCTGCCGTTCGCGCTGGCAATGCACCGGAGCTGATTTGGCTTGTCGAACACCCTGCCCTTTACACCGCAGGAACCAGCGCTGATCCGGCGGACCTGATGGCACCGGACCGTTTTCCGGTCATCAAGACTGGACGGGGTGGGCAGTACACGTATCATGGGCCCGGTCAGCGGGTTGCCTATGTGATGCTTGATCTCAATCGACGAGGCAAAGACGTGCGCGCTTTTGTTGCGGGATTGGAAGCGTGGATCATCCAGACGCTTGATCGGTTCAATGTCCGCGGCGAACGGCGAGAAGATAGGGTTGGCGTCTGGGTTCAACGACCGGAGAAAGCCTCGCCTGTGCCTGGTACAATTGCAGAGGACAAGATTGCTGCCATTGGAATCCGCGTGCGCCAATGGGTGAGTTTTCACGGTATCAGCATCAACGTGGAACCAGACTTGGAGCACTTTTCAGGCATCGTGCCATGCGGGGTGAGCGAGCATGGCGTGACCAGTTTGGTTGATTTGGGCTTGCCAGTTGCCATGGACGATCTGGATCTCGCGTTGAAAGCGGAAGCCGAGCAGCTTTTCGGCCCGCTTCACTCAGTTTGATTGCTGATCTGTTCCCAGGGGCGCGTTCGCGTTGCAAAGCTTGGCCAAATGGCCAGACCACCTTCATTGGTCCGTATGAGAGCGGTAGCGCCATGCTCCTGCAATACGCCCTGGTCTATGATCAGATCTGCTTGGCAGCTTTCCGGCACACGCAATGGGCTGACAATAATGTTGGCCAACCGGCAGTCTTCCTCCAGCGCGGCGGCATCGAGAACATGTGCAATCGTTTCTCCGCCTTGTAGTGTCAGCACACATCCCAACGGATCGCACGTCCAATTGGTAGGTGTGGCATGGGTGTGCTCATCAATGGCCAAGCGTTGTCCCCACATTTCAACTGAAAATCTGCTGCCACGGGCTATCGAACGATCAATCCATACATTGGCTTCCACGCCGGTGCTGACATGTCCGACGGTCGCTGCATTGCGCTCCACGAGGATAGTGGGGACGGGTTGAAAGACACCCAAAAAGGGAAGCACAACCAGGGGCAGAACCGAGGTTAGACGTGCGCGCGCCGTGAAGAACGCAGCCAAACACCCAGAGAGGGTAAGCAGCAACAAAGCATGCGGCGTGATGGCGGCTATTGCCACGCGCGACCCGTCGAAGGATGCGACCCATTGGGCAATAACCATCACGGCATCAATGCCAAATCCCATTATGATGAGCGCTGGTGCTTCCAACGCAAAGGGTGTCAGAAAAAGCGCGATAAGTCCTGCGGGCATGATGATTAGGGAAACCAGTGGTAAGGCCAGCACATTGCCCAGCAAGCCTAGAGGCGCGCCAACCGAAAAATGGTAAGCGGCGAAAGGCGCTGTCGCGAGCCCGGCCACCAGTGATGTTAGCGCAATGCCGGAAACGATACTTATTGGCCGTATCATCGGACCGAGCGAGCTTGTTTGCCACGAGGCGCGCATCTGCCACACCCAGGGAGAGGTCGTAAACGCGCCGTAGAAGGCGACCAAAGCCAAAGTCGCGGCGAACGACATCTGAAAGCTTGGCCCCAATATGCTTTCAGGATGAAGCAACAACACGATCAGTGCGGCGAAAGCCACGCCGCGGATCGTCAAGGCTCGCCGGCTTGTCATCATCGCAACCAGCACAATGACAATCATGACAAAGGCACGCTGGGTGGCCGTGCTCGCGCCAGACAGCACCAAATACCCGCTGGCAATGATCAATCCCGCAAGAGCTGCCCACCGCATTACGCTTTGCGAGGTGGACATTGAGGGGTGAAGCGCAAGCACCAGATTGATCATAGCGATGGCTGAAAGGGTCATCATCGCCAAGTGCATGCCGGAGATCGCCAAAAGGTGGGCAAGCCCCGCGCGACGCAGCGCCTCGTAGCTTTCCTCAGACAGACCATCACGTTTGCCGACCAATAGAGTGGCTGCCAAGGCCCCAGTGTCACCCTGCAAGGTTTGAGAGAAGCGTGCCGCCAGCGCCAACCGCGTTCGCTCAACAGCATGAACGACACTCTGAAAAGAGAGGCGGTGCTCTGCGGCTCTCTCAATGCGCGATGGTCGGCCATAACTGAAACCAGTGGCGCCGATACCATCGAAATAGAGTTCACGACGTATGTTGCGCGCACCTGGCATCACAAACTCGGGTGGTTGCCCCAGGCGGGCAAGCACATCAATCTCATCCCCTGGCGTTATCGTGCCGGCATCAGCGATCACCGTGATGCGAATTCGCTCCGGCGTTCTCTCAGCTGGTAAGCCTTCGATGGCCAACCGATCGACCGTCAATCGAGCGCGCGCTGGGGTGCGCTGCTCCACACGCACCACCCTGCCAGTTACCTGATCGACCCGTTCAACGAGAATCTGAGGCGCGTCAACCAGTCGCGCTGTTTGCGCGCCAAGGGCCACACCCAAAACCACAAAGAGCGCCATCAAAGCGCTGTACAATCCAACACCCGAACGGGCGCGCCATGCCAAAGGGCTCAATGCGATAGCTGCTGGGTAGAGCGCCCAAAGGGCTGGTTCGTAGGGCAGAGCGAAGTAGCCAATGAGTCCGCCGCCCAGCCCAAAGACAAGCCAGGCAGGGCCGTTTCCCATCGCGAGCGAGTTTTCAACAGACTGCAGGAGAGCTTTGCGTGTTCTCGAAAAAGCCGATGGACGATGTTCGGCCAGGTCTTCGTTGCTGATGGCGGGGTGACTAGATCGCGCCGCTTTGCCCGTCGCCAGTCTTTCCAGCGCAATAGCTGAAAGCAACCGTGGTTTCTGCCGAACGGCTGGCGGGTCTTCAGCCATTGCAGTTCCCGCGTAGCGGACGCATCGATGCACCGATACTTGTGCGCCTTTCCAGACATGATAAGTGCGAGCACACCATTTGCTTGGTCACCCTCCCTCGGTCGACACGCTATCAGCGCGCCGCCCAGCATACTTATCCTGTCACAAGTGAGCCTATCGCGATATGAGCCAATCCGGTCACACCACCACGCAAGCCGCTGTTGTCACGCGCTTTGCCCCCTCGCCCACGGGCTTTCTGCACATTGGTGGTGCGCGCACCGCTTTGTTCAATTGGCTTTATGCCAAGTCGGTTGGCGGCGTGATGCGGCTTCGGATCGAGGACACCGACCGCTCGCGTTCCACAACCGAAGCTATTGCCGCCATCTTGGACAGTCTTTCTTGGTTGGGCTTGGATCACGATGGCGAAACGGTGTTTCAATCGCAACGCGCCGACCGTCACGCCGAAGTGGCCCATCAACTGCTGGCCGATGGCAAAGCATACAAGTGCTATGCGACCCCGGACGAGTTGACCCAAATGCGAGAAGACGCGCGTGCGGCAGGGAAACCCCCACGCTATGATGGCAGGTGGCGCGATAGGCCAGCGTCCGACGCACCAGAGGGCGCGCCTTTTGCAGTTCGGATCAAAGCACCTACGGATGGTCTCACGGTTGTTCATGACCAGGTTCAAGGTGAGGTCAAAACACCCAACAAAGACCTCGATGATTTTATTATTCTGCGCTCCGACGGAACACCGACCTACATGCTGGCAGTCGTCGTCGATGATCATGATATGGGTGTGACCCATGTGATCCGCGGCGATGATCACCTGACCAACGCGGCACGTCAAAGCGTGATCTATGATGCGCTTGGATGGGACCGCCCGGTGTTTGCGCACATTCCTCTTATTCACGGTCCAGATGGCGCCAAACTGTCCAAGCGTCATGGTGCCGTGGGCGCTGAGGCCTATCGCGCGGACGGGTTCTTGCCAGATACCATGCGAAACTACCTGGCCCGTCTCGGCTGGGCGCATGGCGATGATGAGATTTTTTCCACCGAACAGGCCATTGAATGGTTCGGCTTTGATGGCATGGGCAAGTCAGCAGCGCGTTTCGATGTGAAGAAACTGACGGCGCTCAACGCGCATTACATGCGCGAGTTAAGCATCGATGCGTTCCAGTCTGCTTTCAACGCCAGCCTTCCCTATTTGCCGAACAAAGATAAGCTTCCCAACCCGTTTGAGGGAGACGCCAAGGCTCGTTTTGAGACGGCGTTGCCAGGGTTGAGAGAGCGGGCGCGTACACTGGTGGAGCTGATTGATAGCGCAGCTTTCCTTTTTGCACAGCGTCCGTTGGCGATGGATGAGAAAGCCGCTACGCTTTTGACAGATGAAGCGCGTGGTCATTTGGCAGCGCTCCACGGCCTTTACGGCGCGCTGGAAGCCTGGACCGTTGAACCCCTGGAGGCGGCGACAAAGGCCTATGCAGAACAGGCCGAGATCAAGCTTGGAGCGGTTGCCCAACCGCTTAGAGCGGCACTCACTGGCTCAAAGACCAGTCCTGGTATCTACGATGTTCTCATTGCCTTGGGTCGCGAGGAGTCATTGGCCCGAATTGGTGATCAAACGCAGCCTTAGTTTTTACAACACGCTGAAATTGCGACCAAATTTTCAAACGCGTTGTTCTCGATGCACTCTGTCTATGCGTCCTTTGGTGGCTTGTGGCAGGCGGGTTAATTCGCTACCCACTCCTCACAGCCTGACCATGGGTGCGTTGCGGTAGAGCCATCTGTTCTTCTTTCATAGCGAAAGAACGGATAGACCAACCTCGCCCAGCCAACACTCGGGTCCGATAGAAAGAGGAGAGCGTCTCATATGGGCGATACCACTGGCAAAAACACAGCGACACTGAGCTTGGATGGCAAGGAGCACGAGTTTAACGTGCGCTCTGGCACCATCGGGCCAGATGTCATTGATATTTCGAAACTTTACGCTTCGACCGGCGCTTTCACCTACGATCCTGGTTTTACATCCACAGGGTCGTGTGAGTCCGAAATCACTTACATCGATGGTGATAAGGGTGTGCTATTGCACCGGGGCTACCCTATCGACCAGCTGGCTGAGCATGGAGACTTCCTAGAAACCTGCTACCTGCTGCTCTATGGTGAGTTGCCGACATCGGCGCAGAAGGCAGACTTCGACAACCGTGTGACCCGTCACACCATGTTGCACGAGCAGATGGCGCGCTTCTTCACCGGTTTCCGCCGTGATGCGCACCCTATGGCTATTGTGTGCGGTGTTGTTGGTGCGCTTTCAGCCTTTTATCACAACTCCACCGACATCTCGGATCCGCATCAGCGCATGGTTGCTAGCTTGCGGATGATCGCGAAGCTGCCGACAATTGCCGCGATGGCGCTGAAGTACTCCATCGGCCAGCCTTTTGTGTATCCGCGTAACGATCTCGATTATGCTGCAAACTTCTTGCACATGTGCTTTGCGGTACCTTGTGAGGAATACAAGATCAATCCTGTGCTCGCTCGCGCGATGGATCGCATTTTCATTTTGCACGCTGATCATGAGCAAAACGCTTCCACGTCGACCGTGCGTCTAGCTGGCTCCTCTGGCGCCAATCCTTTTGCGTGCATTGCTGCAGGCATCGCCTGCCTCTGGGGCCCTGCCCATGGTGGTGCCAATGAGGCCGCACTGAACATGCTGTCGGAGATTGGTTCGGTTGAGAACATTCCAACTTATGTGGCGCGCGCGAAGGATAAGGATGATCCATTCCGCCTGATGGGCTTTGGCCACCGCGTCTACAAAAACTATGACCCGCGCGCCAAGATCATGCAGAAAACCTGCCATGAGGTATTGGGTGAGTTGGGCATCACCGATGATCCAATGCTCGAGGTGGCAATGGAGCTGGAGAACATCGCCCTCACCGATGAGTATTTCATTGAGAAGAAGCTCTATCCAAACATCGACTTCTATTCCGGTATTACGCTGAAGGCACTTGGCTTTGCGCCGAATATGTTCACGGTGCTCTTTGCGCTTGCCCGCACCGTGGGTTGGATTGCTCAATGGAAAGAGATGGTGGAAGACCCGCAGCAGCGCATCGGCCGCCCACGCCAGCTCTACACTGGCCATACACAGCGCGACTACGTACCGATGTCGCGGCGCAAGTAGCTACGCTCACCATCAAAGTGAAAACCGGCCCCTTGAGGCCGGTTTTTTTATTCTTTGGAGAGAAACGTATCGACGATGCGGCGTGCACGTTGGGCAGGTGTTTGATTGTCAGGGCCCGCCATCAATGCATCGAGCTCTTCAAAGGCCTCGACTTGCGCCCTCCGTTCGGGTGTGTCGGTCGCCAGAGCTTTCAAAGCACGGGCTAGCGCTTCGGGTCGCGCCATTTCATCCACATACTCGCGCACCACCGGTCGGCCGAGAACAAGGTTGGGCAAAACAATGGTCCAGACTTTCACCAACCGGCGTGCCAGATGAGCCAGGACGTCAAGCTTGTAAACAACGACCATGGGAATACCGGCGAGCGCCAACTCAAGTGTTGCCGTACCAGAGGCGACAATTGCGCCATGAGCCTTTCGCATTGCCGCGCGTTTGGCATCCTGGGAGCTAACGACATCCATGCTCACGGGCCAGTCTTTGACCGCCTCCTTGATTGTTGTGGTATGTTTGGGAACTGACGGTAGGATGTAAGTCGGCGGTGCATACCCCTCGCCAACCAGCAGCTGGTTGGTTCGCGCCAGTGTTTCACGAAGCATGGGCATGTGCCGACTGATCTCGCCGCTTCGACTTCCTGGCATAACCAACAGTGTTGAGGGATCAGTGCCCAACGAGAGGCGTTCGTTGGGCGATTGAGGGCGCAGGCTTTCTAGCTCATCAATCAGCGGGTGTCCCACATAGGTTGCTGGGGGACCACCTAGCTGTTGGTGAGCCTCCACCTCAAAAGGCAGCAAAACCAAGAGGTGATCCATGTAGGCCCGCATGGCCTTAGCCCGCCCAGGGCGCCAGGCCCAAACCGACGGTGAAACCCAACCAATGATGGGGATATTTGGAGCGGCCTTGCGAACGCGTTTGGCAACACGGTGGGTGAAATCGGGGCTGTCGATCAACACAACCAGATCGGGTTTGGAAGCGATAATGGCATCGCTGGTCTGTCTAATACGACGCAAGATCAAGGGCAGTCTGGCAATTACGGGGGCTAGGCCCATCACTGCGATGTCCTCGATATCAAAGAGGCTCGTAAGGCCATGCTCGGTTAGGCCTTCGCCGCCCAACCCCTCGAACGCGACTGTGTTTCCATGTTTGGCTACTAGCTCAGATGCCAAGGATGCGCCCAGCCTATCTCCTGAGGCTTCGCCAACCACAAAGAACACCCGCACTTGATTGGCAGCTGGGATGTTCACGCCGGTTCGTCCTCCCTGCCTTGCGGGATGAATTCAGAACGTTGCTTTGCAAGAAGCGAGATCTTGCGCGCTTTGCACCGTGCCACTGTTTCCTCTCGCTGTGAGAGAAGAACGCGTCCAGCTTCCAATACAATGGCTGACAGACCGGCATCTGCTGCGTTTTCAATGGTGCGGGGGCCAATGGTCGGCATATCGAGGCGAAGATCTTGTTGCGGACGTGTGCATTTTGCCAAAGCACCCGAGCGATTAAATCCCGAAAAGCGTTTTGCTTGGCGCATGGCCGCCACACGCTCCAGCAAACCATCGGTGCCCTCAGCGCCTTCCATGGCAACGACTCGCCCCGCGGTGGCGACAGCCCCCTGCCCCATATCGAGATGTCCCGACGTCCAAGCAGCTCGCATCGCCTGGAGAGCATCTTGCTTCAAAGTTTCACTGGGCTTGGGCCCGGCCAAGATACCTTCTTCTGCAACCAGAGAGGGTGCCACTTGATGGGCGCCGATAAGGTCATACCCGAGGTCTGAGAAGAGCTTCGCAACTCTATCGAGCACCGACGAGTCGCCCCCGGCCAAAAGAGTGGTCAGTAGTTGGGGGAGCAATTGCACGGCGCCCCAATCCAGCTTCACATCCTTGTATTCGGGCCTTCGAGAGATACTGCCAATGATGACCAGTTTGTTCGTTCCATGATCATTGAGATGTTGTTGAAGCGCGCCAAACTGGCCCCAGCCCACCTTGGTTTGGCTCACACCGGCGTCAAGATTGGAAAGGTCGGCTTCTTCGGCGATACCCACAACAAGGACGTTGTGGCCGACAGACTGAGCGGCATGGGCCACTTCGATTGGAAGTTGCCCGCCGCCGGCTATGATTGCCAGGTTGTTGGTGCTTGTTTCCGCCATTGGCGGAGCTAGTCGCCTGAGTGTGGCAAGCAGAGTGCCCGATCTGATCGCGAACGAATGAAATCAATCACACGCTTCACACTGGGGCTGTCTGGAAACATTTTTGAAACGTCTTCGACGCGCTCAGCCAATGTGCCCTCATCGGAGAACAGAAGCCGATAAGCCTGACGAATTGTGTGAATCTCATCTCGGTCAAATCCACGTCGCCGCAGGCCGACAATGTTAAGGCCGCTTAGATTCCCTCGATTACCAATGATCATACCGTAAGGAATCACATCGTTTTCGACACCGGTAAGGCCACCCACAAATGCGTGTTCACCGATGCGCACGAATTGGTGGGCTGCTGAGCCTCCCGACACAATGACGTGATCTTCGACGGTGCAATGGCCAGCCATCATCACATTGTTGCCCAGGATCACTTGGTTCCCGACTTGGCAATCGTGCGCGACATGGGCTGAGGCCATGAGCAGGCATTGCTCGCCGACCCTGGTGATCATTCCGCCATGTTCAGTGCCTGGCTGAACTGTCACATACTCACGCATGGTCGTGTTCGCACCGATCTCCAGCGTGGATGGCTCACCATGATACTTCAAGTCCTGCGGTCGATGGCCAATCGATGCAAATGGGAAGATGTGACACCCAGCACCAACCGTGGTGCGCCCCGCAACAACCACATGGCTTTCGAGCTTTGTATGATCACCCAGTTTGACATGGCCGCCGACATGACAAAACGGACCGACAGTCACCCCTTCGCCAAGTTCTGCGCCTTCATCAACAAGGGCTGAGGGATGAATGGTGGTGCTCAATCGGCTGCCTCCTGGTGGACAATCATCGCACTGATCTCGGCTTCGGCCACCTTGGCACCGTCTACCTTGGCAACGGAGGCGAACTTCCAAATGTTTGCACGCTGGCGCATCTTGCTAACTTCATAGTGCAGCACATCGCCCGGGATAACGGGCTTGCGAAACTTTGCCTTGTCGATGGTCATAAAGTACACAAGAGGTTGAACTTCGCGCTTGGGGTTGGCAGCAATGCACAAAGCCCCAGCCGTCTGCGCAATACCCTCAATGATCAGGACACCGGGCATGATCGGATGACCTGGAAAATGACCCTGAAAGTGCGGTTCGTTCATGGTCACGTTCTTGATGCCGACACCGTAGTTATCACCATCCATATCGATGATTTTGTCGACCAGGAGAAATGGGTACCGGTGCGGCAAATACTCAAGCAGCTTTTGAATATCAGCAATGCCCAGGGATGTAGGAGAGTTTGTCATATCCGTCATAGATCGTTGGGTCTGCATAGGAAACTGAGACCTTACAGCATGTCCACTGAAAAGGTTCAAATGGCGAGCCGCCAAAAGTCGGGGATCAATCCTTGCTTTTCGCCGAAGCGCTGCCTTGCTCTCCTAGGCGCTTGATAGCGGCAAGCTCACGGAAGACCGTGCGGGCTGGTTTGGCGGGTGTCCCGGCCCAACGCCCCCCGGCTGGCACATTGTCCTTCACGTTGGATGCTGCCGCGATTTGCGCACCCATACCAATGCGTATGTGCCCAGCGATACCGGACTGGCCACCAATGGCAACGAAGTCCTCCAGCACACTGGATCCTGCTATCCCCACATGGCCAACCAAAATACAGTGGCGGCCGACTTCAACATTGTGTCCAATCTGAACCAGATTGTCGATTTTTGTGCCCTCACCAATGATAGTGTCTCGCGTCGTTCCACGATCAATGCAGGTGCCAGCGCCAATTTCCACATCGTCTTGAATGATGACACGACCGAGTTGCGGGACTTTGAGGTGGCCTGTTGGACCCATAGCGAACCCAAAACCATCCTGGCCGACATTAACACCGCTGTGGACGATCACACGATCGCCGACCAGCGCATGCTGAAGAACAGCTTGCGCTCCGACATAGCTGTCGCGCCCAACCTGTACGTGATGCGCGATGATGGCACCGGCACAAATGGTTGTGCCTGACCCGATAGACACATGCGCGCCGATAACTGCACTAGGTTCAACAGTCACGCCGTCTTCCAGACTTGCTGTCGGATCGATATGCGCAGCAGATGAAATCCCATCACTCAGCGCAGCGCCTTGCAGCTTGACCCCTGTTGGTACCATCAATGCCGCTGCTCTGGCGAAGTCGCGATACGGTTCTTTTGAGATCAGTCCGACAACCGTGTCGGGCAGTTTGTCTTGAAAGCGAGCAGCGAGGATCACGCAACTCGCCTTCGTATTTGCTAAGTTTTCAGCGTACTTAGCGTTATCAAGGAAAGACAATGTGCCTGGCTCAGCCTGTTCGATCGGTGCCACACCTGAAAGGTTTTGATCGAGCGCGCCGGGATCTCCGCCAACAATGTCCAGACCGAGTGCGCCCGCCAAGTTTTGTGGGGTCTGTGGAACGATTGGAGGGAAAAAGGCGGTATCGACCATGGGTGAACACACAAACGCGGTTGAACTTACATATCGACCTTTAGCTTGGTCACATGCGGTTGGCCAACACTTGATCGTTCCTTCTGTTGGTTTGAGCTCACCTTCTAAGGCATGTCGTAGCAAGGCCCAGCGGCCAAAATGAAAAAGCCACAACGCATAAGCGTTGTGGCTTTTTCAAGTTTTTGCTGAAACGGAGCTAGAAGCCCTGTTCTTCTGTTAGAAGCGCGCGCCCGCACTGAAGCGGAAGGCCTCTTCCCGGTCATAGGTTTCGGATGCCAACACATGCGCGTAGTCAGCACGCAACGGGCCAAACGGTGAGTTCCAAATCAAGCTTGCACCCACCGATGCGCGGATGGAATTGTCGTCATTGACCGTCAGACCGGCAATGTTATCCACGCTGCCGACCGGATCAAACAAAGTACCTGCATCTGCAAAGACTGCGCCGCGAATGCCAATCGCTTCAGTGATGTAAGGCAAGGCAAAGTTCAGCTCGCCTGAAATGCCAGCATAAGTCGTACCGCCCAATGCATCGAGGGTGTTGGCATCGCGGGGCCCAAGACTATCGAAACCACGCACCAGGTCAGCACCCTTGAAGAACCCATCAACAATCAAAAGACCATCTTCGTCCCACGACCAAACGTTACCCGCTTGAACACGAACTGATGCAACCAAATCCAAATCGGTTGAAAGCGTGCGGAAGGCGCGAGCATCCAACGTGGTTTGTACGTACTCTGCATCACCACCTAAACCAGCAACGGTCTGGCGCAAGCGTGCGAAGTAGCCATCGCGGGGCGTCGTTCTATTGTCGATGGTATCATAGACCAGAGTCCATGTTAGGCTGGATGTTACACGTTCATTAGAGTAATTCGCAGCGGTTGGTGTTGTGAAGTCCGGAGCCCCTACGAGTTGCAAGACTGCTCGCGACGCCGATGATCCAGCATCAAGGTCGTACTCCGAAACATCCAGACCGTAGCTTAGGCCGAAGTTCAAATCATTCGTGATTGGCGCAACAATTCGCAATGCACCACCTGTCGCGATGGTCGTGTATGCATTGTCATCGGAATCGCCTGACTCTCGACGGTACAAGTCGAACCCAGCCGCCAGACGCCGCCCAAGGAAGTAAGGTTCGGTAAACGAAAAATCGAACGTACGGTTTTCGTCCAGACCACCACCAACGGCAGCACGAACGTACTGACCACGGCCAAGGAAGTTGCGTTCGGTGACTGAAAGTTCAAGCGTCACACCGGATGTTGTCGAATAGCCGACACCGAACGAGAAGTCACCCGTTGACTGCTCCACCACTTGTACGTTGAGAACGATACGGTCGGATGCTGACCCTTGAGACGTCGTGATACGAACGCGTTCGAAGAAGCCAAGCGCTTCCAAGCGCCGCTGCGCGCGGTCAACCAGCACCCGATTGAATGCGTCGCCTTCTGCGAAGTCAAACTCTCGGCGGATGACGTAGTCGCGGGTCCGCGTGTTACCAGAGATGTCAATCCGCTCAACATAGGCGCGCACGCCCTCATCAACAAAGTAGGTGAGGTCGATTGTGTTGTCGGCAGCGTTACGGTCACCGCGTGGGCGAACTTGAACGAAAGCGTAGCCGTAGCTCGACACCTCGATTGTTAAGGCTTCGATAGAGCGATCAACGGCCGTGGCGTCATAGGTGTCGCCAGGACGCGTTTCGAGCACCGAATAAAGGTCTTCAGGGTCAAGCTCACGCAACGTGGAGTCAATCTCAACATTGCCGAACTGGTAACGTGGGCCCTCATCCACCGTGAAGGTGATGAAAAAGACGTTCTGTTCACGGTCAAGCTCTGCGACCGCTGAAACCACGCGGAAGTCAGCATAGCCTTCGCTGAGATAGAAGCGGCGTAGACGCTCGCGATCAGCATCCAACCGATCTGGATCATAAACATCTGCCGAGGAAAGGAATGACAAAAGGCCCGATTGCTCGGTCGTGATGGTGTCGCGCAGTTTACCGTCGCTGAAAGCTTGGTTGCCAATAAACGTGATCCGCGAGACGCCAGAACGCTCGTCTTCCTCGATCTCATACACCAGATCGACGCGGTTATCGCCAACTTCGATCAGTTTTGGCTCGACGCGTGCTGCGAACCGGCCATTACGGCGATAGGCTTCGAGGATACGTTGCGTGTCCGATTGAACAGCCGACTCAGTCAGAACACGACGTGGCTCCAACTGCACAACCGTGCTGAGCGCGGAGTCGTCAATTCGACGATTGCCTTCAAAAACAACCTGGCGAACAACTGGGTTCTCAACGACCTGAACAAGCAACACATTGCCACGGCGTTCGAGAGAAACATCTGCGAACAACCCGGTGGCGAAAAGCGATTGCAATGACTCGTTGAGGTCGCGTGCACCGAAGTTCCGGCCAGGAATGACTGTGACATAAGAAATGATAGTGGATGACTCGATCCGACGATTGCCCTCGACTTGTATGGAAGAAACCGTGGCGGCTTGGGCGGCAGTTGGGGTGAGCGATAAGGTGCCATTTCCTGCTGAGATCGACAGCGGGAGCGCCGCCATCATCACCGCAAACACAAACGAAATACCCAAACGGTTCATAGTCATTACAATCCTTTACCCCTTACGGGGCACACCAATTCAGCCGAGTCACTTCGGCATCGCATACTGTCTTCTATCCACGCTGACGTCAGACGCAAGCCATCTGAGCCTTCACCCACCTGATTTATGGACCTTTGCGCCACTTAGTTGCACGCAAGCAACGGTCACTTAACCTTTCATAAGTGCACATCACCGCATGAGGTTCGCGATATCGTTCCACGTCGCAAATACCATCAGGAACATGACCATGGCCAAACCAATGCGGAATCCGATCTCCTGGCTACGCTCACTGAGCGGCTTTCTGCGCACCGCTTCGATTGCGTAAAAAGCCAAGTGCCCACCATCGAGCATGGGGATCGGGAACAGATTGACCATGCCGATCGAGACCGAGATGACGGCTGTCAGTTGCAGCAATGCAAGAAAGCCCAGTGTTGCCACATCGCCGGAAATTTTTGCGACCCGCACTGGGCCGGAGAGTTGATCAGCCGATTCCTGGCCGACCAAAATGCGCCCAATGTAGGTTAGCGACTGGGTGATCACGATGCCAGTTTGTTCAACGGCACGACCGGTTGCTTCTAGCGGTCCATATTCAATCACCGTTACGTCGTTTTCATTGGCCTCGTGGACGACGCCGATGATCCCGACGCGCTGCATGTTGCCAAAACCGTCATCAACCTCCCTGCGCTCAGGAACGATTGTGAGATCAAAGATTGTGCCTGCACGATCCAGCGTGAATACCAAAGGGCGCTCAGCGGAAAATGACACGATGCGCTGAACATCAGCGAAGGCCTCAATTGGTTCGCCATCAATAGCGACAACAATGTCCCCGCTTTCAACGCCGGCAGCTTCGGCGGCGGATGCCTCCTGTACCCTGTCAACGCGCGGCACAGTGATGCTCTCGCCCAAAGTGACGAAGACGCCAGCGAAGATAACAACGGCCAGAATAAAGTTGGCGAGTGGTCCAGCAAACACGACAGCTGCGCGTTGCCATAACGGTTTGAGATGAAAGGCTTCTTCCCGCTCAGATTCACTCATCTTTGCAAGCTCAGCATTGTCAGGAACGCTGGCAGCGTTTTCATCACCTGCGAATTTCACATAGCCGCCAAGTGGGATTGCTGAAAGCTTCCATCGCGTGCCGTGTTTATCGGTTGCGCCGAGCAGCTCCGGACCAAAACCGACCGAGAATGTGCGCACGCCAACCCCGCACCACCGCGCGACCGCGAAGTGTCCCAGTTCGTGGAAAAACACCACGACCGTCAGCACAAACAAGAAGGGCACGATCGTTCCCAAAAGAAACGACCCGCTGCCTGCGATGAGTTCCATTCCCACTATCCCTTTTTCCCAAGCTTGATTTAGCTTGGCGCGCCTACACCGTGCAATTGATCATCCACGATAGCGTTAGCAAGACGTTGTCCGTTTTGATCAGCGGACAAGACATCCTCAAGTGACGCAAATGGTCGCGATGTTGAAGCTGCCAGGGCTTGATCCATGGTCATTGCAACAATCGTGGCAATGTCAGAGAACGCACATTTGCCCTCAACAAAAGCCGTCACCGCAGCTTCATTCGCTGCGTTGAAAAGCGCCGGAGCCGCTGCACCTTCGCGCATGGCATCGAAAGCAAGACCAAGCATTGGAAAGCGCTCCAAGTCAGGGCGTTCGAAACTCAGCGTGCTCAAAGTGGCTAAATCTAGCCTCTCTACTTGCGGCGCCTGATAGCGATTAGGCCATGCCAATGCAGCTGCGATGGGCGTGCGCATATCCGGCATACCAAGCTGTGCCAGCACCGACCCGTCTGCATAGTGGACCATGCCATGTACAATAGACTGTGGGTGCACAACCACCTTGATCGCATCAGGACTCATGGCAAAAAGGTGATGTGCTTCAATCACCTCCAGCCCTTTGTTCGCGAGGGTTGCTGAATCGATCGTGACCTTTTGCCCCATCGTCCAGTTTGGATGGTTGAGCGCATCCGACAATGTGGCGGAGCGAATACGCTCTGCGTCCCATGTGCGAAAAGGACCGCCAGATGCCGTGACCGTGATCGCTTCGATGTGCGATCTGTTTGTGTCTTCAAAGACTTGAAACAGTGCGTTGTGTTCTGAATCGAGCGGCAGGATACGCACGCCTTTTTGGGCTGCCAGCTTCATCATCACTGGCCCGGCGCACACAAGAGCCTCCTTATTGGCCAGCGCCACGGTGTTGCCAGCTTCAATCGCCGCCATTGCTGGTTCAATGCCAGGTGAGCCAACCATGGCACAAACGACAAGATCAGCGGCCTCGGCAGCGCTGGCAATCACAGCACGTCGACCGGCCGCAACATCGATACCCGTGCCTGCTAAAAGATCTTTGAGCTTTTGATGGTGCCGCTCGTCCGCCACCACCGCTCTCTCCGCGCGTAGTGCTTTCGCTCGAGCGGCAAGCTTATCAACATTGGAATGACCAACAAGCGTTGTGACGTGGAAACGGTCACGGTTGGCGAGCACAATATCAGCGGTGCTATCACCAATTGATCCCGTCGCACCCAGTATGGCGATGGTTCGCGTGTCGTTACCATCTACCATCTCACCCATTCCCCAATGTCAAAAGACCTTCAGCAACCGTCCCCTGCCCCTTCAAGGAAAGGCCAATCAGAAAAGCGGCTGCGCTGGCAAACACCAACCCATCAACCCGGTCCATGAAGCCGCCATGTCCAGGGAGAAGAGTCCCTGAGTCCTTTGCGCCAAAACGCCGCTTGAGGCCTGACTCAAAAAGATCGCCAGCCTGCGACGCCACGCTCAAAGCCAACGCCATCAAGGCGATGTAACCAACGGAAACCAGTGTGAGCGCAAGAGAGGACGTGCGGGCAGAGACATGAACATCTGCCCAAGCGATGTAACCGACGCAGACCAGAATAGCTGCCAAGGCACCTGAAATTGCACCCGACCATGTTTTGTTGGGCGAAACCGAGGGCATAAGCTTCGGCCCGCCGATAGAGCGTCCACCAAAATAGGCGGCAATGTCCGTTGCCCAGACGGCGGCGAAAACAAACAAAATGGCAGACAATCCCACGCTGTCATGGCCGCGAAGGCTGACCAGACTCACCACCAACCAAGACGCGTACGCAACACCTGTTAATGACCAACGTTTTGGGCTCTCAAGGAGCGCCGCCCCCAAAGCCACAAAAAGTGATCCAATGCCAACTGCCATGGCTGCTACGGGCCCAAAAAAATAGGCTATGGACGCCGCAGCGCCCACGACAAGCATACCCAAGACCAGGCGGCGCTGTGAGTTAGGGCCCGTCAGACGTTCCCACTCAATCAAAACAAAGAAGCTCAAAACCGAAAAGGCGAAGACCAATACAAGACCACCTGTCCAGGTGGTCACTAATGCCACGATCATCAACACGATGCCTGACAGTACGCGCTTCGTCAGCTCAGAGAGCGGACGGCCAGCTGAAGCCTTGTGAGAATTTGGTGGTATTGGCGCGGTCATGCGCCATGGCATAGGGCCTCCAGCGCAATTTGACCAGATCACCAAAAGCGGCGGTTTGCCACTTATTCAGCGGCTACGCTTGCCGTTGCAACGCGACCACCAAAACGCCTGTTCCGGCAGCGGAATGTCTCCAATGCCTCATCCAACGCGGCCGCGTTAAAATCGGGCCAGAGCGTTTCTGTGAAGACGAATTCTGCGTAAGCTGCCTGCCAAAGCAAAAAATTGGACAGGCGCATTTCACCGCTGGTGCGAACAATAAGATCAGGATCCGGCATGCCAGCTGTATCCAAAGCACCTTCAAAGAGCTCTGGAGTGATGGAGTTGGCATCGAGCACGCCATTGGCGGCCTGATCGGCCAGTTTGCGGGCGGCACGAACGATTTCATCGCGCCCGCCATAATTGAAGGCGATATTCAGATACAGGTTTCGACCATCACGCGTGACAGCTTCAGCATGCTCCAAAAGCTCACGAATATCGCGAGCCAGGTCATCGCGTTCGCCAATCACGCGAACCTTCACGCCGTTGGCTTTTAGTTCGCCCAAATCACGTTTGACGAACAGCCGAAGAAGCATCAGCAAATCGCGCACTTCAGCTTGAGGCCGCTTCCAGTTCTCGGAGGAAAAAGCAAAGAGCGTTAGGTGCTTGATGCCACGCTCACCAACATCGCGCACTGTTTGACGCAATGCCTCAACGCCCTTTCTATGCCCTTCAACGCGCGGCAAATGATGGTTTTCAGCCCACCGACCATTGCCGTCCATGATGATGCCCAGATGAACTGGCGTTCCATTCGCGCCTCCCGTGGAGGTGCGGATGTCTTCAGCATTTTCCTCAAGATCGACGAGGCGAGCAGCGGCTGACGGTGGGTTCATGGTGTTCTATCAAGCAAGGATCAGACGCACGGGCTAGATCTGCATGATCTCCGTTTCTTTGGATGCGAGCATCGTATCAATCTCGCCAACATAACGATCTGTCAGTTTCTGCACCTGATCAGATTGGGCGCGTACATCATCCTCTGAAAGTCCATCAGCTTTCTTAATGGTATCCAGTCCGTCACGCCGTACGTGACGAACGGCAATACGGGCCTGCTCGGCATACTTTTGAGCAACCTTGGTCAATTCGGTGCGACGTTCTTCGTTGAGTTCGGGGATAGGAAGACGAATGTTGGTGCCATCCACCACTGGATTGAGGCCTAGATTCGACTGCCGTATGGCTTTTTCCACCGCAATTAAGGTGCCCTTGTCCCACACATTTATGGAGATCATACGCGGCTCTGGCACGCTGACCGTCGCCACTTGGGTCATCGGCATCATGCTGCCGTAGGCTTCCACCATGATCGGTTCCACAAGGCTCGATGACGCCCGCCCTGTGCGTAAGCCGCCAAACTCATTTTTGAGGCTTCCCAAAGCACCCTGCATGCGGCGCTCAATGTCGCCAAGATCGATATCATCACTCATCGTTTTCACCCTACACGCATCGTTCAAAGTCAGGCGGCCAACGGAACGGAGCCGCCAAGAAAGTTCTATCGGCCTCTGTGGTTCAGCCACCACACCCTCATGGTGTAATCCTTGAACCAACATCTTCACCGGCCACAACCGAACCAAGCGCGCCGGGCTGGTGAATAGAAAAAACTATGATGGGCAGCGCATTATCTCGTGCCAAGGCAAGAGCAGCGGTGTCCATAACCTGCAAGCCCTTGGCCAAGGCCTCATCCAAGCTGATCGTGGCATAGCGCGTGGCGCTAGGATCTGTTTTTGGATCCGCACTGTAGACACCATCAACCTGCGTTGCCTTCAAAATGGCGTCAGCGCCAATCTCGGCAGCGCGCAGCGTTGCCCCTGTGTCCGTTGTGAAAAAGGGGCTGCCCGTACCACCAGCCAAGACAACAACCTCACCGGCCTCAAGCGAGGCAAGCACCGCGCGCTGCGAAAAGGTCTCGCACATGGTTGGCGCCGGAAAACCGGAAAAAAGGTTTGAGGCAGCGCCTGCTTCGCGGATCGCTTCTCGCATCGCGATACCGTTTATCAACGTGCCAAGCATTCCCATATGGTCACCGGCAACGCGGTCTCCGCCGTCAGCAGCCATCCGTGCGCCGCGAATGATGTTGCCACCTCCGACAACGACTGCCATCTGCGCGCCCGTATTGGCACATTCTGCGATCTCGCCCGCGATGCGCTTCATGGTCGCCGCATCATGGCCAAAGCCCTGCGGCCCAGCCAAAGCCTCGCCGGACAATTTCAGCAAGTAACGGGGTGAAGAATCAGCCACTGTTGACCCTCTCATTGAATGGGCACCGGATACAGCAAGGGTGCCGCGCTGTCACGCGACACCCTTTGTTTTTCGTATCGATGTTTCCCTTAGGTGAGGTCGTGAAACCTACCCTTGAGCGACAGCGGCAACCTCTGCAGCGAAGTCTTCTTCTTCTTTCTCGATGCCATCACCGAGCTTGAAGAGTGCAAACGCTGTCATATTGATCGGTGCGCCAACGTCACCTTCAGCATCTTTGATAGCCTGAGCCACCGTCACGTCTGGGTTCATGACGAAGGACTGGTTCAAAAGCACGCTTTCCTCAAAAAACTTGCGGATGCGGCCTTCCACCATCTTCTCGATGATGTTCTCAGGCTTGCCGGACTCGCGGGCCTGCTCGGAAAACACATGACGCTCACGCTCAACAACAGCTGGGTCCATGTCATCAACAGACAAAGACAAAGGCGTCGTTGCAGCCACGTGCATGGCAACCTGACGGCCAACACCGGCCAGAGCATCGGCTTTGCCGGATGATTCCAGCGCAACCAGAACACCGATCTTGCCGAGGCCAGGCGCGACAGATGAGTGGACGTAGCTGGCCACCACACCCTCGTTGACCGAAAGCTTGGCAACACGGCGCAGGTTCATGTTCTCACCGATTGTTGCAACAGCATCTTTGATGCTGGCATCAACGGTCTTGTCTGAACCATCCAGGGTTGCGGCTTCAACGGCATCGACCGATCCATCAGTGCCAAGCGCGGTTTTCGCCACGCCCATCACCAATGACTGAAACTGCTCGTTGCGGGCAACAAAGTCAGTTTCTGAGTTCAGCTCGATCATGGCGGCTTGCTTGCCATCGGCCACGAGGCCAACAAGACCTTCAGCAGCCACACGGCTTGCCTTCTTGGCCGCACGAGCAAGGCCTTTGGTGCGCAGATAGTCGACGGCGGCTTCCATGTCGCCCTCGGTTTCCACCAACGCTGCCTTGCAATCCATCATGCCTGCGCCCGTGGTTTCGCGCAGTTCTTTCACGGCGGCTGCGGTGATTGCGGCCATTGCTCTCATCTCCTATCAAATGTGTTGCGCTGTCCCAGACACTATCCTTTTAAGCGGACTTACCTGAGCAGTTTTCCTGTGCGGGAGGTCTTGCCTGATCAAGTATGACACGGCTGTGTCAAACCTGATGGCAACGTACCAACTCACAATTTGGTTTCTCGTGTTTGCGGGTGAGCAGCATGTATGGGTACGCTGCTCACACCGTTCAAGTCAGGCCCAGCGGGCCACTGCCATGCGTTAAGCGCAGACGTTAAGCGCTAGGCTTTTCTTCGGCGGGTGCTTCGGCTGAGGCTTCTGCTGCGGCAGCTTCTTCAGCAACTGGTGCAGCCTCTTCAGCTGCAGCCTCTGCGGGCGCTTCAGCAGCAACTTCTTCAAGGGCTGGTTCAATCGGAGTTTCTTCCGTTGCACCCAAGTCGACGCCCATCCCGGTTTTGTTGCGACCGATACCATCAAGCGCAGCACGCGAAATGAGATCACAGAACAAAGCGACCGAACGACCCGCATCATCATTGCCTGGGATCGGGAAGGTGATGCCATCCGGGTTGCAGTTGGTATCGACCACAGCGACCACAGGAATACCCAAGCGGTTGGCTTCTTTGATGGCAATCAACTCTTTGTTGGTGTCGATCACGAACATCATAGACGGCAGGCCTGGCATGTTCTTGATACCGCCAAGTGCGCGTTCAAGTTTGTCACGCTCTCGGGTGCGCAGCAGACGCTCTTTCTTGGTCAAGCCAGACTCGGGATTCGCCAGAACCTCTTCCAAGTGCTTCAAGCGTTTGATCGAATTGGAGATTGTGTTCCAGTTGGTCAGCATGCCACCGAGCCAACGGGAGTTGACATAGTACTGTGCGCAGTTGCGCGCAGCTTCAGCGATCGGCTCAGAAGCCTGACGCTTGGTGCCAACGAACAGAATACGGCCACCATCGGCAAGCACATCGGAAACAGCTTGCAGCGCGCGCTGCAGCATCGGTGCTGTCTGGCCAAGGTCGAGAATATGGACGCCATTGCGCTCACCGAAAATATAGGTTCCCATACGCGGGTTCCAGCGGTGAGTTTGGTGTCCAAAGTGAGCGCCAGCTTCCAGAAGCTGACGCATGGTGAAGGCAGGGAGTGCCATGCGGAATGTCCTTTTTTCCGGTTTAACCTAGCGCACCGTAGGGCCTTCGCTCAGGCCGAAGCCTGAAGCCCACCGGATGGTCGATAAACTGCCATCGACCGGTCAGTGCGTGTGGAATGAGGGGGCGCTTAGCGGGTTTTGCAGCCCAACGCAAGCATAACTGGTGCGTCGCCGATTAAACGCGGCGCTTTCGACATCAAGAACTAGACCAGTTCCGCGTCAACCACGCCATGCAGTGCACGCACTGCGCCCGCCAGTGCTGGAGTGACTGCATAGGAGCCGGGCAGAGAAACTTCGATTTCCTGCGCAGCTTCGCCATCAAGAACGATCACGCTGACTTCGCCGCGTGGTCCAGGTTTCAGATAGGTTGCAAGGGACGAAACTGTCTCCGGCTCGCGAACAAAAACCTGCAAACGTTGGACACTGGATTTGGCAAGGTCTTCCAACGGCTCAATGGCTGTGATGCGCAGACGCAAATCACCATCGTTCATACGACCGGCCACACTGAGCAACAATGAAACACCTGGTTTCACATGAGCGCGCACGTCACCGATTTGCTCTTCGTAAGCGGCGACTTCGTAGAGCCCAGAGTGATCAGTGAGCTTGATGATCGCCATTGCACGGCCATCGCGGGTACGGCGCTCATAGCTGTCGGACACGACACCCGCGAGCCGTGTCGCGTGCATCGGGCCTTTGCGTTCGCGACCGTTGCTGCTCACAACCGGCGCGTCATCCTCGTCCGGTTGTCCTTGGCTGACACTGGCCAAAAACTCATTGAACGTTTGAATGCGGAGCCGTTTGAGGACCTGTTCATAGTCATCGAGCGGATGGGCGGAGAAGAAAAACCCAAGGGCATTGAGCTCGTTCTGCAAGCGCTCGGCCAAAGGCCATTCATTGCCAATAACCACCAGGTCTGTTTGGTCGGCAGGTGCATCGCCAAACAAACCGCCCTGCCCTGAGGCCCGATCATCGTGACGGCTTGCCGCCTCTGCCATCAAGCGGTCAACGGATCGTGACAGAGCAGCTCGCGAACCGTGCAAACTGTCGAAAACGCCAGCGGCAATCATGTTTTCCATGGAGCGCTTGTTGATGATGCGCGGGTTGATGCGGGCCACAACGTCATCCAGCGACGCGAACGTGCCGTGAGATTTTCGAATGTCCGCAATATGGTCGGCGACGCCCTCGCCCACGCCTTTGATAGCGCAAAGCGCATAGTCTATCGCACCATCACGCACCGAAAAGCGTGCAAGTCCATGATTGATTGACGGTGAGTTGACGGTGATGCCGCGTTTGATCGCATCTTGGCGGAAGTCAGCAAGCTTTTCCGTGTTGGTGAGATCATAGGTCATCGACGCGGCCAGGAACTCCACCGGGTAGTTCGCCTTTAGATAGGCTGTTTGGTAGGAAACCAGGGCATAGGCGGCAGCGTGGGATTTGTTGAAGCCGTAGTCGGCGAACTTCGCCACTTTCTCAAAGATGTCGCTGACAACATGGGCATCTAGGCCGTTTTCTTCCGCGCCATCCAAGAAACGAGACTTCTGCTTCTCCATCTCCGAACGGATTTTTTTGCCCATCGCACGACGCAGCATGTCCGCTTCAGCAAGTGAAAAGCCAGAGAGCACGCGAGCGATCTCCATCACCTGCTCTTGGTAGACAATAATGCCATGCGTCTCTTTGAGCACCGGTTCAAGCAGCGGGTGCATGTAGTCTGGCTCTTCGTGGCCATGCTTGATAGCCGCAAAGCGCGGAATGTTGCTCATTGGGCCAGGCCGGAAGAGCGCCACCAGTGCGATGATATCTTCAAATCTGTCAGGCTTGATGCTGAGCAGTGTGCGCCGCATGCCCGCCGATTCCACCTGGAACACTCCAACCGTATCGGCCTTGGCATACAGCTCGTAGGCGCCTGGATCATCAAGTGGGATGGTTTCCAGATCGATCTCGATCCCTCGCCCTTCGAGCAGGCGCAGCGTTTCTTGAATGATGGAGAGGGTTTTGAGACCGAGAAAATCGAACTTCACCAAACCGGCCGGTTCCACCCACTTCATCGAGTATTGGGTGACCGGCATCGGCGTGCCTGGCTCTCGGTAGATCGGCACCAATTTATCAAGCGGGCGGTCGCCGATCACCACGCCAGCAGCGTGCGTGGACGCGTGCCGGAACAAGCCTTCTAGGCGTTGTGACAAATCCAACAGCTTAGCGACAATCGGCTCGTCTTGGCCGGCGGCGCGCAGTGTGTCGACCTCTTTTAGTGCACGATCAAGCGTGTAGGGATCAGCTGGGTTGGCGGGCACCATTTTGCAAAGGCGGTCTACCTGGCCGTATGGCATCTCCAGGACACGCCCGACATCGCGCAGCACAGCGCGGGCCTGCAACGTTCCAAATGTAATGATCTGGGCGACGCGATCGTGCCCGTAGCGCTCTTGCACATAGGTGATGACCTCATCGCGCCGATCTTGGCAGAAATCGATGTCGAAATCGGGCATCGACACGCGTTCAGGGTTCAAGAAACGTTCAAACAGCAGTCCGAACCGCAAGGGATCGAGGTCTGTAATGGTCAGCGCCCACGCCACAACGGAACCGGCACCAGAACCACGGCCTGGCCCAACCGGAATGTCATGTTGCTTTGCCCATTGGATGAAATCGGCAACGATTAGGAAGTATCCGGGGAACTGCATGCGCTCGATGATCGAGAGCTCAAACTCCAAACGCTTGTCATAATCTTCACGCGTGGTATCGGGCGCCAATCCATTGGCGTCCAAGCGCTCATCGAGCCCGGTTCTGGCCATCCGCACTAGTGCTTCGGTCTCTGTTTCTTCTCCTGCGGCACTTTCGCTTGTGGTGAAGTGCGGCAGAAGCGGTGGAGACTTTGTGGGTCGGAAGGAGACGCGCCGAGCGATTTCCAACGTGTTGGCGATGGCTTCGGGACAATCGGAGAAGCGGCGGCGCATCTCCTCTTGGCTTGCAAAGGCATGCTCAGGTGTCAGGCGTCGGCGATCATCGTCCGCCACCAACCTGCTTTCGGCGATCGCAAGAAGTGCATCATGCGCCTCATAATCATCGGGTGCAGGAAAGAAATTTTCGTTGGTCGCGACCAAGGGGAGATCATGCTTGTAGGCAAGCGAAATGAGGCCAGGCTCTGTAGCTTTTTCTTGCTCCATGCCATGGCGTTGAAGTTCCACGTAGAGCCGATTGTCAAAAACGCTATGCAGCTGCTTCAGGCGCTGCTCTGCTATTTCCTTCTCATCGCGCCAAATTGCTTCGCCCACCGGACCGAAGGCACCGCCGGTCAGGCAGATGATGCCCTGATGGGCATCAGAAAGCTGATCGATGGAGAGCAATGGCCCTGTGCTCGCAACATCATCGTAAGCAAGCGACGCTAAAGATAGAAGATTGCCGAAGCCCTCTTCGTTCATCGCGATTAGAACGATGGATGGAGACGTCTGAGCAACGCTTCCTTTGGCGTTTGCTCTGCCGCCTATCTTGCTATCGCCATCCTCTTCCCGGTCGAAGAGAACAGGTATTTGCAATCCAATAATGGGTTGCATGCCAGCTTTTGCGGCTTTTTCTGAAAATTCGAGGGCGCCAAACAGATTGTTGGTGTCGGTGATCGCTACCGCTGGCTGACCGTCCGCCTTGGCAAGGTCAATGAGCTTGGGAACCTGGAGAGCCCCCTCAAGGAGCGAATACGCAGAGTGCGAGCGCAGATGAATGAAAGGCATGTTGCCCATCGCATCTCCAGTCGCATCTGCCATCTGCCTTGCCCTCGTGACTCGCCGGCATGATTACCTGACGTAGCAAGCTAGGCTTCCCCGGCTTTCAGTGAAAGGGCTGTGCGACATCTCAGATCGTTATGCACAGCCAGGTTTTGCTCTAGCCGATCAGCCCAACGGACATCACCAGCAAAGCCACGACAATCAATGCACAACCATCTTTGAGAACAAGCATGTTCAACTCCCTACAAAAAGAACATGAAGGGAACATAGTTCTATTTTTGTTCTCACGTCAAGCGCGGCTGCATTTTGTCTGGCTCGTCCAGGCTAAGCGGCTGATTCCACCGGCTCTTTCGCAACCACCTTGCCCTCTTGTAGCGTGATGATGCGATCAGCTTTCGCGGCCAGGGCAAGATTGTGTGTGGCAATCAAAGCCGAAACACCCGCTGCCCGCACAAGTGCCAGCAGCACCTGAAACACATGATCAGACGTACCAGGATCCAAATTGCCCGTTGGTTCATCAGCCAGCAGCAAGCCCGGCGCATTGGCCATGGCACGCGCAATGGCAACGCGTTGCTGCTCACCGCCTGAAAGCTCTGCGGGTCGGTGGGTGGCACGAGGCCCAATGTGCAAATAGTCAAGGAGTTCCATCGCACGGTCGCGCGCGGTCGCTTTGTCCAACCCGGCGATGAGCTGCGGCATCATCACATTTTCAAGCGCATCGAACTCTGGCAGCAGATGGTGAAATTGATAGACGAAACCGATCTGCTGACCACGCAGACTTGAAAGGTCTTTGTCATCAAGGCCGGTCGTATCTTGACCATTGATCAAAACCGTTCCGCTGTCGGGTCGGTCGAGCAAGCCGCAAATATGAAGCAGGGTCGATTTGCCAGCGCCTGATGGCGCGACCAAGGCAACCAGTTCGCCGGGGTGAACAGCAAAATTGGTGGTTTGGAGAATGTCCAAGCGCGCTTCGCCGGTCTGGAATCCGCGCGATACATTGTGCAGCTGAAGCCGCGGCACGTTACTCATAGCGCAGCGCCTCAACTGGATCGAGTTTGGCAGCACGCCATGCTGGGTAGAGCGTGGCCAACAAGGACAAAGCCAAGGCAATGATCAAAATGGCTGAAGTTTCCATAGGGTCCATGTCAGCCGGCAGGCGTGAAAGGTAATAGAGTTCGGGGGAAAACAGTTCGGTGCGTGTCAGCGTTGATATCAACTGACGTATGTTTTCCGCATTGAGGCAAATGATTGTGCCCAGAACGAACCCACATGCTGTACCGACCAGTCCGATACTGGCACCTGTCATCACAAACACTCGCATAATGGCACCGCGCGAGGCACCCATGGTGCGCAAGATCGCAATGTCGCGCCCCTTGTCCTTCACCAGCATGATCATGCCCGAAACCACATTCAGGGCCGCCACAAGCACAATCATGGTGAGAATCAGGAACATGACGTTCCGTTCCACCTCAAGCGCAGCAAAAAAGGTGAGGTTACGTTGCCGCCAATCGACGCTGAACAGCGAGCGTTGCGCCGCGTTTTCGATGGTCGCGCGCATTTCGCCAATCGCGTCTGGGTCCTCAACATAGACATCCACACCGGACACCGTGTTGCCCATGTTAAAATAAGCCTGCGCTTCAGCCAGTGGCATGAACACGAACACCAGATCGTATTCCGACATGCCAATCTCGAAGATCGCTTGCACTTGATAGGCTTTGATACGCGGCGTCACACCAAATGGTGTAACAGACCCTCGCGGCGTCACGATGGTCACGCTGTCTCCGACCGCAACGCCCAGCTGTGAGGCAAGACGCGATCCGATGATGATGGTTTCCCCTGGCTCACCCTCGACAGGATCAAAGCCGTCGATGGTTCCACCGCGCAAAGACTGTGAAAGGGCGGGTAGCGACAGCAGATCATCTTCGCTCATGCCGCGAACAACAACGCCGTTGCTGGCATTGGTTCCTGACGCGAGTGCCTGGCCTTCCACAAAAGGCACAGCGATCTCAACACCATCTACACCGGTCACGCGGGTCTGCACATCACGATAGTCATCAAAGGGCCGGTCAACAGCTTGCAGAACCAGATGACCATTGATGCCAAGGATCTTATCCAGGAGCTCAGCGCGGAAGCCATTCATGACGGCCATGACGACGATAAGGGTCGCCACGCCGAGCATGATGCCGAGGAACGAGAATCCCGCGATGACGGAGATAAAGGTTTCTTTACGGCGCGCGCGTAGATAGCGAAGCGCAATCATCCGTTCAAAACGGGAGAAGGGCCCTGTCTTTGGGGGCAATGTCGCAGTGCCATCGCTGGCCATGTCGCTTTGATCGGAAACGCTCACCAAAGTCTTTCCTCCTAGACGAGATGTGCCACGATTCGCCACCTGTCGGCGAGCAAACCGACCAAGGCTGTTCTGAGCTTTCCTTAGTGTTGCAAACCAAGGCCAAAGTGAGGTGAGAGAGCCGTTGCCCTATTGGGAGGCTGCCAGCGCGTTCACCGCTGCGTCAGGCGACATCAGGGAACGCTCGCCGGTTTTGCGGTCTTTGACTTCCACTTCACCGTTCTTCAGTCCCTTTGGTCCGACAATGATCTGCTTGGGCAGACCGATCAGATCCATCTGGGCAAATTTGGCGCCACCGCGTGCATCCGTGTCGTCGTAGAGCACATCCAGCCCACGAGCCTGCAACTGGGCCTCAAGCGAGGTGCAAGCTGAATTGCAAGCCTCATCGCCGGACCGCATGTTGATGATACCAACATCAAACGGCGCCACAGAGGCAGGCCAGATGATGCCATCATCATCATGCGAGGCCTCGATAATGGCAGGAACCAAGCGACTTGGACCAATGCCATAAGAGCCCATTTCCACCGGCACATCTTTGCCATCTGGTCCGGTGACAACAGCGCCCATAGGCGCTGAATACTTGGTACCAAAATAGAAAATGTGACCAACCTCGATGCCACGGGCCGATACGCGCCGCTCTTCTGGTACTGCCGTTTCGAAGGCAGCCTGATCGTGCATCTCATCGGTGGCCGCATAAGGCGCTGTAAAAGGAGCAACCAGATCGGCCAAGTCGCCTGAAAAGTCGGTGTCTTCGCTAGGAATCGGCAAATCAAGCATCGCCTTGTCGCAGAAGACTTCGCTTTCGCCGGTATCTGCCAGGATAATGAACTCATGGCTGAGATCACCGCCTATTGGGCCAGTGTCGGCCTTCATCGGCACGCTGGTAAGACCCATGCGCGAAAAGGTGCGCAGATAGGCAACAAACATACGATAGTAAGCGCGACGCGCAGCCTCGGCATCCAAATCGAAGGAATAGGCATCCTTCATAAGAAATTCGCGCGAGCGCATTGTGCCAAAGCGCGGGCGCACTTCATCACGCACCTTCCACTGGATGTGGTAGAGGTTGAGCGGCAAGTCTTTGTAAGATCGCACACCGGACTTGAAGATCGCGGTGATCATCTCTTCGTTCGTTGGACCGTAGAGCATTGGGCGGTCGTGCCGATCAGTGATGCGCAACATCTCTTGGCCATAGGCATCGTACCGCCCCGATTCGATCCAAAGGTCAGCCGGTTGCAACGTCGGCATCAGCACCTCAATGGCGCCGGAGCGGTCTTGCTCCTCGCGGATGATCGTGCAGATTTTGTCCAGAACGCGCTTACCCAGCGGAAGCCAAGAGTAGATGCCAGCGGCCTCTTGGCGGATCATGCCAGCGCGTAGCATGAGCCGATGGGAGACGATCTCCGCTTCACGCGGCGTTTCTTTCAGGGTCGGCAGAAAATAGCGCGACAAGCGCATGACAGGCCTCTTCCTTAAGGGGATCGTGGTGTTGCCTGCGCATGTGCATGAAAGCACGGGGTCATGGCAAGGCCGGATGTGGTCTGAACGCTGTGACTAGTGCGGACAGGCGCTGTTTTGTTCAACCACCAAGCGCGCGCCGCCGCCCTCTGTACGAACAGACAGACCCTGTCGACGCAAGCGCAAGCGCGTTTCCTCGTCCCAGCCATAAACGTCTTGGAGGTTCACAGTTGGCCCGACATCAGCGGGCAACCCCAGCCGCACCGTTCGCGCCGTTGCGTGTGGAATCACCACCGGCGCGCTTTGGTTTGTGCAAGAAAGATGGTGGCGATTGCTGAGCGATTCTGCCGTGCCAAGGCTTACGGTCGCGAGCAGCATTGTTGCGGTGGTTGCCAGTCTCATAGCCAGTTTTTCAAGCGTCTTAGGCATGATCGATTGATAGCACGAGCGAAACCGATTGCGCACAGAGGTTTGCAACGCGGTAAACAGCACGATTTTGGCAACCAACTCTCGTACTTTGACTGCCAGTAGACAGTTTCCTACGTGAATTTACGCAAGGTTCCCCGGTGCAATCGATCTCAAACAGGTGGCGCCACATTTGTTGTGCAGCGCAGCACATTTTTTACGTGACACCCAACCGGAAAAACGCCTACAAAGTTGTCATAAGCGGTGCCAAACCGCACAAATAAATGCCAGTGGCTCAAGTCTCGGGGGGAGACGCGGGGTTAATTGGATTACTATCGGCAGGATCGAAAGATCCTGCCTTTTTATTTGGCAAATCAATAAGCTGAAAAAGTTTTTGAAAGCGGTTTCGAGGCACGCATGTTTATGGCGCACAAAGCGCCAGCAATTCACAACATCAATTGCTACTTGAAGAAAATCTCTTAAGTTATTGATATTATTCGCCAGGAAGCGGAAAATCCATGATCGAGATGCCGGAGTAGACAATCAACCAATAGATCACCGCAAAGACGATGCTGGCCACAACCGTGTTGCGGATGGCGATCTTCAGGAACGATGTTTTTTCCGGCGCGCTGGCTGGAGCACCTGGCACCACCTCTCCTGCTTCTGCTTGCGTACGCACGCCAAACGGCAAAACCGCAAACAGTGTGACCCACCAAACCACAAAATAGATCGCAAAAGCGCTGCCAAGCGACATGGGCTAAACCTCTTCCAGCTCGATCAATGTGCCGTTGAAGTCTTTTGGATGCAGAAACAGAACAGGTTTGCCGTGCGCCCCGATTTTAGGATCGCCTGAGCCAAGCACCCTCGCCCCCTCGGCCTTCAGCTTGTCTCGCGCCACCATGATGTCATCGACCTCAAAACACATATGATGGATTCCGCCAGATGGGCTTCGATCCAAAAAGGCCTGAATGGGCGATCCTTCACCCAGCGGCTCCAACAGTTCCACCTTCGTGTTTGGCAGTTCGACAAACACCACGGTTACGCCATGATCAGGCTCAGCCTGTGGTTCAGAGACAGTTGCGCCCAGTTGATCACGGTAGAGCGCGGTCGCCGAAGCAAGATCAGGAACGGCTATGGCGACATGGTTGAGGCGGCCAATCATCACGTGGCACCCTTATCGATGAGCAATGCGTGAACATGTACCACAGGGCGTTTGCCCCAGGCTTCGCGCACTTTGCCGCGCACCGATTTGCGCAAACTTTCCGACACAGCATCAACATCGCGACGCCGGGCCATTGGTAGCGCTCGCAAAGCTTGGCTTGTCGCGGTCAACACGTAGCTGTCCGCATCCTCATCATCCAACTGGTCGGGCAAACCATCCACGATCACCTCGATATCACTGACCAGCTTGCCAGCAGCCGACAGTCCAAGCGCAATGGTGATTACACCTACGTCGGCCAATGTGCGGCGCTCATAAACTCCGCTATCGCCTGGCAGAGTAAGCAAGTTGCCGTCTTTAACGTAAAAGCCTTGCTCAATTCCATCGACGATCTCAGCCCCGTCAGCGCGAATTTCCAAGATGTCACCATCGTTTACAATGGTTGCGCCATAGCCATGCTCTTTGGCGAGTTTGGCATGGGCGTTCATGTGCCGCGCCTCTCCGTGCACCGGCACGACTGTCGTCGGTTTGAGCGCTGAATAAAGGTGAACCAATTCGCCGCGCCTTGGGTGTCCGGAGACATGGATTGGCGCATCGGCATCAGTGATGATCTTGATGCCCGTTGCTGCGAGCTTGTTCATGATGCGTAGCACCCCGCGCTCGTTTCCTGGGATGATGCGTGACGAAAAGACGACGGTGTCTCCACGCGTCAGGGAAAGATGCGGATGATCGTGCTCTGCGGTGCGCGACAACGCTGCGCGCTCTTCGCCTTGTGATCCTGTGAGCAGGATGAGCGCCTTGTTGCGCGCGATGCGATCGAAACTGCGCATATCTTCAATTGGCGGCAGATCGGTAAGGATCCCAAGATCAACGCCAACGCCAATGACACGCTGAAGTGCCCTTCCCGCCAGCACGACTGTGCGCCCAGCATCGCGAGCCGCGTCTAGAATCGACTTGATACGGGCCATGTTGGAGGAAAAGAGCGTCACGCAAATGCGCTGCTCGGCCTCATTGATGACCTTTGCCAACGCTTTGCCGACCTCAGCTTCGGTAGGGCTTTCCCCGTCACGCATAGCATTGGTGCTGTCGCCCATGACGGCATCGACGGGACCAGCGTCACGAAAGGCTTTGAAATCGGCAAGTGAGGTTGGTTCGCCAATGATGGGTTCAGCGTCCAGCTTCCAATCGCCTGTATGCACGACACGACGATCCCCAGCCTCAATCATCAAGGAATGACTCTCAGGGATCGAATGGGAAACGGGTACAGCTGTAAGTGTGAAGTCACCAACTGAAAACGGAGCACGGGGTTCAAAACGCTGAAAATCGATGGCGTGGAACACCTGATCTGACGGATTCTTGGCCTCAAGCAGTGCCTGGGCAAAGGCGCTGATGTACACCGGCGCCTGAAGATGCGGCCAAAGCGTTAGAAGCGCGCCGATATGGTCCTCATGCGCGTGGGTAATGACGATGCCATCCAGCTTGTCGCGACGCTTCTCGATGTAGCTGATGTCAGGCGTGATCAGATCAATGCCAGGAAGGTCTGGACCAGCAAACGAAACGCCACAATCAATCATGATGAACCGGCGCCCTTTGCCTGACCCGTAGCCATACAGCGCCAAATTCATGCCGATTTCGCCCACCCCGCCCAAAGGCATGAATGTGAAGGTTGGAGCTTTGCTCATAGTGGCTCTTCTGCTGCGGTCCGGCGCTTAGCGTGCGGATCCTATTGCGATTTGATGACGATATCGCCGGTGCGGATGGCGCGCATAGCGCCGGAGTCCAGCCGTACCATCAAGGCACCATCAGATGCCAGATGGTCAAAGGTGCCGTGTAAGTCTTCGCTGCCCATCCGCACGGTGATTGGCGCGCCAATACCGGTCGCGTGCTGCATCCAGGCCGGAATGATTGACTGCGGCGCGCTGTCCAACTGCGCCAAGCTATGGCTCAGTGTTCCTCGCAGGCTTGCAAACACATCGCCCGCCGTTGCGCTCGCTCCCTGCTCGGAAAGATAGGTGACGGCGCGTCCCTCTATCTCGGGCGCATGTTCAATGTTGAGCCCAATTCCAATCGCAATCAACGGCGGATGACCAGGTAGTGTTTTCTGCTCGATGAGGATGCCCGAGGTTTTGGCACCGTCTATCAACACATCGTTGGGCCACTTAAGGCCAACCTCGCTTTGACGCTCCGGTGGCAGATGCTTGGCCATGGCATGGTAGACGGCCAATGATACGGCAAACGGCAAAAGCTGAAGCGCATCAGGCGGGGGCGTAACATATGTCGAATAGAGATTGCCCGGTGCAGAAACCCAATGGCGGTCCATCCGCCCGCGCCCCTGCGTCTGTTCATCTGCGGTCAGCCAAAACGGTACCGCTTCTCCTTGGCCAACCATGGCCCAAGCCTCTGTGAGCGTCGACCCAACGCTGGAGAGGTGGAAATGCGGCGTGTTTGGCAAGACTCTTTAGAACAGGCTCGCGGCTGCGCGGTCTGCCCAGGAGGTCAGCGGACCAGCAACAAACACGAAGAAAACCACGAACAGGCCAGAGGCCCAGGTCACCGTGCGCAGTTCGATAGCCGCGGGCACAAAGCCTTCCACAGGCTCATCAAAGTACATGATCTTGATGATGCGCAGATAGTAGACCGCTCCGACAACGCTGGCGAGAACGCCGATGATGGCAAGCGCATAAAGCTCTGCCTCAATGGCCGCCAGGAAGACAAAGTACTTGGCAAAAAAGCCTGCCAACGGCGGGATACCGGCCAGCGAGAACAGAAGCATTGCCAGGAAAAAAGCCTGCACAGGATTGGTTTTGGAGAGGCCTGCAAGCTCGTCAATCTCTTCCACCATGCCGCCAGCTCGGCGCATGGAAAGAATGATGGCGAATGCACCAAGGGTCATGGCGGCGTAGATCGCCATATAAATCACCACCCCTTGAACGCCAGCCTGTGTGCCAGCGGCAAGCCCGACCAATGCAAAGCCCATATGCCCGATAGACGAATAGGCCATAAGACGTTTGATGTTGCGCTGACCGATGGCCGCAAACGCACCGAGCACCATGGAGGCAATGGCCACAAAGGTGAGCACTTGCTGCCACTCGCGGGTTGCCGGTTCGAAGGCGTCCACAGCGATCCGCACAAGCAGTGCCATGGCTGCGATTTTTGGTGCAGCGGCAAAGAACGCCGTGATCGGAGTTGGTGACCCCTCGTAGACATCAGGCGTCCACATGTGGAACGGCACGGCGGAAATCTTGAAAACAAGACCGGCCAAAATGAACACCAGGCCGAAGATCACACCGGTGGAAACACCACCCGCCTGAAGCGTGTCGGCAATTGGGCCAAACTCGGTGTGGCCGGTAAAACCGTAGACCAGTGAGGCACCATAAAGCAGCATGCCTGAGGAGAGCGCACCCAGAACGAAGTATTTCAGACCGGCTTCAGATGCGCGGGTGGAATCGCGATTGATGGCGGCAGTCACGTAGAGCGCCAGAGACATAAGTTCCAGGCCGAGATAAAGCGCGATCAGCGTTGTCGCCGAGACCATCATGCCCATGCCGAGCGTTGCCAGTACGATCAACACCGGCAGCTCAAAACGGCCATAGCCCTCACGTTGAACAAAATCCACACCAAGCGACAACGCGATTGCCGCAGCAGCAAAGATTAACACCTTCATCGTCCGCGCAAACTCATCCATCACGAACGCGCCATTCATGGTCATGCCCGCGGGCGCCAGAAGCGTGAGCACCAAAGCAACCACCAACAGGCCAATGGCCAGACCGGTGATCAGGTTGGTGCTGTCGGATTTGCGGAACACGCCAAACATCAGCATTACCATAGCGCCGATGGCCAGAACGATCTCTGGCAGCGCTGGCATCAGGTCTGGGAGGGCTGGCTGAAGCATGAGTGTCTCTGAAGCTTACTGCGTGGCCGCCATGTTGAGCGCCTCTGCGGCTTGCAGAGCCTGCTCAACACCGGTGACCATGTTGGCAACCGATGCGGCTGTGACATCGTTGATTGGCGAGGGATAGACGCCGAAGAAAATGGTGAGAAGAACGAGCGGAACAAGCACGATGAGTTCGCGCGCGTTCACATCGGTGATTGTTTTCAGGTTCTCTTTTTCAAGTGGGCCGAAAATCACCTGGCGATACAGCCAAAGTGCGTAACAGGCCGACAAAATCACGCCCGTTGTCGCCAGCAACGCAACCCAAGTGTTGGCCTGGAAAGCTCCCATCAGTGTCAGGAACTCGCCCACGAAACCGGATGTGCCCGGTAACCCGACATTGGCCATGGTGAAGATCATGAAGATCGCGGCGTAGAGCGGCATACGATGGACAAGTCCGCCATAGGCTTTGATCTCACGTGTGTGCATGCGGTCGTAGACAACCCCGACGCATAGGAAGAGCGCGCCGGACACAATGCCATGTGAAATCATCTGGAACAAAGCACCCTGGATGCCCTGTTCGTTGAGCGCGAAAATTCCCATGGTAACAAAGCCCATATGAGCGACGGACGAGTAGGCGATCAGTTTCTTGATGTCTTCCTGCACCATCGCCACAAGCGAGGTGTAGATGATGGCCACCACGGACATGACAAACACAAGTGGCGCGAACAGTTCGCTTGCCTCGGGGAACATGGGCAGCGAGAAACGCAGGAAGCCGTAGCCACCCATCTTCAGCAAGATGCCGGCGAGGATCACCGAACCTGCGGTTGGTGCTTCCACGTGCGCGTCTGGCAACCAGGTGTGGAATGGCCACATGGGCATCTTCACAGCGAACGAAGCGAAGAAGGCAAGCCACAGCCAAAATTCCATGCTGGCCGGGAAATCATGCGCCAGAAGCTGCTCAATGTCGGTGGTGCCTGCACTCCAGTACATCGCCATGATGGCGAGCAGCATCAGAACCGAGCCTAGCAGCGTGTAGAGGAAGAATTTGAAGCTCGCATAAATGCGTCGCTTGCCACCCCAGACGCCGATGATGATGAACATCGGGATGAGGCCACCTTCAAAGAAGATGTAGAAGACGACGATATCAAGAGCACAGAACACGCCAATCATCAGCGTTTCGAGCACCAAAAACGCGATCATGTACTCTTTGAGGCGCGTCTTAATCGCAGCGCTTGCCAGAATACAGGCTGGCATCAAGAAGGTGGTCAAGATGACGAACAGCATGGAAATGCCGTCCACGCCCATCTTGTACGTGACCAGACCGCCGAGCCACTCGCTCTCTTCGACCATCTGGAAGCCGGGGTTGGAGTTATCAAACCCACCCCAGATGAACAGCGAGACGATGAACGTCACAATGGTGGTGAACAGGGCGATGTTGCGAATGTTGCGTTGCGCAATGTCATCATCACCACGGATCAACAGGATCAGCGCGACACCGACGAGCGGCAGGAACGTGACGATGGAAAGGATGGGCCAGTCGATCATCGGTTAGACACCTGACGCAAAGACAAAATAGGTGATGAGCGCCGCCACACCAATCAGCATGGCAAAGGCGTAGTGATAGACGAAACCGGTCTGCAGCTTGACCACGCGGTTGGTGACGTCAATGACGCGCGCTGCAATGCCGTTGGGCCCGACTCCATCAATGATCTTGCCGTCTCCGCCTTTCCAGAACAGACGGCCAAGCCACTGCGCTGGGCGCACGAAGATCATGTCGTAGAGCTCGTCAAAGTACCATTTGTTGAGCAGGAAGCGGTAGAGGATGTCATGGCGCTCTGCCAACTGAGCAGGCATGTGCGGGCTTCGGATGTACATCCAGTAAGCCAGTAAGAAGCCCAGAATCATCATCACCAGTGGCGAACGGATCACCCACTGTGGCACTTCATGCAGGGCATGAAGGATGTCGTTGGTGGGAAGCATGAAGATCGCTTCGCGGAAGAAGTGGTGGAAGCCGTCTTCGTAAGCAAACGAGTGCTCGAATACGATGCCTGCCAGCAGCGCCCCGACCGCCAGCAACGCCAGCGGAATTGTCATTACGTAAGGGCTCTCGTGAACATGGCTCATGACATCGGCTGAGGCGCGCGGTGTGCCATGGAAGGTCATGAAGATGAGGCGCCACGAATAGAAGCTTGTGAGCATCGCCGCGAGCACTGTCATCCAGAATGCGTAGCGCGCCACACCGTCACCAGCAGCGAAAGCCGCTTCGATCACCGCATCTTTAGAGAAGTAACCTGCCGTATAAGGGAAACCAGTCAGCGCAATCGTGCCGATGATCATCATCGCGTAGGTGAACGGAATGTGCTTCCAGAGGCCGCCCATGCGGCGCATATCCTGCTCGTTGGAAACCGCATGGATCACCGAACCAGCGCCAAGGAAAAGCAGTGCCTTGAAGAAGGCGTGCGTGAAGAGGTGGAAAATCCCAACCGAGTAAGCCCCAACGCCGAGCGCAACGAACATGTAGCCGAGTTGCGAACAGGTTGAGTAAGCAATGACGCGCTTGATGTCGTTTTGAACCAAGCCAACCGTTGCCGCGAAGATGGCTGTGGTGCCACCGATAAAGGTTACGAAGGCGAGCGCGCTCGGAGCGTATTCGAAGATCGGCGACATGCGCGCCACCAGGAAAACACCGGCGGTCACCATGGTTGCTGCGTGGATCAGCGCGGAGACTGGTGTTGGGCCTTCCATCGCATCTGGAAGCCAGGTGTGCAGTAGGAACTGCGCTGATTTACCCATCGCGCCCATGAAGAGCAGCAGGCAGATCGTCGTTAGAGCGTGGACTTCCATGCCCAGGAACATGAATGTGGTGTCGGCGTACTCGGAGGCTTCATTGAAGATCACTTCAAATTCGGCCGAACCGAACAGGACAAACACGCCAAAGATGCCAAGAAGGTAGCCAAAGTCGCCCACACGGTTGACGATGAAGGCTTTCATCGCCGCCGCATTGGCCGACGATTTTTTGTACCAGAAACCGATGAGCAGGTAGGAGGCCACGCCCACGCCTTCCCAGCCGAAGAACATCTGCAACAGATTGTCTGATGTCACCAGCATCAGCATGGCGAAGGTGAAGAGCGAAAGGTAGGCAAAGAAGCGCGACCGGTGCTCGTCGTGGCTCATGTAGCCGATCGAATAGAGGTGAACGAGCGCTGAGACCGAATTCACCACGACCAGCATCACAGCTGTCAGCGTATCAAGGCGAAACGCCCAATCGACGGTGAAGTCGCCGGAAGAAATCCAGTGCAGCACTTGGACGCGCTCGTAAGCGTGGCCATTACCAGCCGTGCCAACCAGGGACATGAGACCGGAGTGCTCAACCGCTTCGGCCACTTCACCATGACCGAAGCCTGTCTGAACGAAAACGATCCAGGAGAGAACCGCAGCGATCCCAACGAAACTGGTCGTGATGATTTCAACGGGACGGTGGCCAAGCAGCTTGCCAAACAGGCCAGCGATCAAGAAGCCGATGAGAGGGAGAAAGACGATTGCCGATAGCATGAACGTGTCAGCCCTTCATCATGTTGATGTCTTCCACCGCGATGGACCCACGGTTACGGAAGAAGACAACGAGAATAGCCAAGCCAATGGCTGCCTCTGCGGCGGCCACGGTGAGAATGAAGAGCGCGAAAATCTGTCCGGCCAGATCGTTCAAGTAGAAAGAGAACGCTACCAGGTTCAGGTTGACCGCAAGCAGGATCAGTTCAACCGACATCAAGATGATGATGACGTTCTTGCGATTGATGAAGATCCCAAATACGCCCAGCGTGAACAGGATCGCCCCGACCGTGAGATAATGGCCAAGTCCGATGGACATGTGCGAATTTAACCCCCTGATCGCCGTGGAAGAACCCGCGGCGGCAAACTCTTAAAGACCTTGGCCCGACTTAACCTTGACCACCTCGATGGCGGTTTCAGGTGTGCGTGCGTTTTGAACATTGATATCCTGCCGCTTGACGCCTTCGCGGTGGCGCAGCGTGAGCACAATGGCCCCGACCATTGCGACCAGAAGCACCATGCCAGCAGCTTGGAAGAAGTAGACGTAGTCGGTGTACAGGACCAAGCCGATGGCTTCGATGTTGGAAACCTCTTCCAACAGCGGCATCGGCATGCCTGTGTCGAGCGCGACTTCCGCGTCGAACACAGTCGCGCCAAGCACCAGAACAAGTTCTAGCACCAGAATCACCGCAATCAGCGCCCCGATTGGCAGGTACTGAAGAAACCCTTGGCGCAGTTCGGCGAAATCAACGTCGAGCATCATCACGACGAAGAGGAAGAGCACCGCGACCGCACCAACGTACACAACCACAAGAAGCAGCGCCAAAAACTCTGCGCCGACAAGCATGAAGAGGCCTGCGGAATTGAAGAAGGCCAGGATAAGAAAGAACACCGAGTGCACTGGGTTGCGTGCGGCAATCACCAGAAAAGCCGATGCAACAGTGATGGCGGCAAACAGATAGAAAAAGAAGCTGGTAAGAACCATCTAAGCGCCTGTTTTGCCGCCGTTATCAGCGGTCATACCTTCTCATTTACATCATCGCCTTAAAGAGGCGATGTCATTGCATCCATCAGCGCGGGTGCGCTGCATATCAAATCACTGTTGCCATCCCGATTGGGTGGCGTGTTAGCCAAAGCCAGACAAGTCGTCCAGCCCAACTTTGTAACGTTGGGACCGACCCTTCGTGGCCCTAACGGTAGTCTGCATCCATCTCCAGAGATTTGGCGATGTCGCGCTCCCAGCGCTCACCGTTCTCCAGCAGTTTTTCTTTGTTGTAGTAGAGCTCTTCACGCGTTTCGGTGGCAAACTCAAAGTTTGGCCCCTCAACGATCGCATCCACTGGGCAAGCCTCTTGGCAGAGGCCGCAATAGATGCACTTGACCATGTCGATATCGTAGCGGGTTGTGCGTCGCGTCCCATCGTTGCGGCGCGGACCAGCCTCGATGGTAATGGCCTGCGCTGGGCAAATCGCTTCGCAAAGCTTGCACGCAATACAGCGCTCTTCCCCATTTGGATACCGACGCAGCGCGTGCTCACCTCGAAAGCGCGGTGACACATACCCTTTTTCATAAGGATAGTTCAGCGTTGGCTTGGGCCTAAAAAAGTAGCGCATCGACAGGGCGAAAGCCCCAACAAACTCCTTCAACAGGAGCGATTTAGCGGCTTGATCAAGCTGCATGTGAAGTCTCCCAAAGGTGCTTAGGGCGCAAGGCCGGTGAACTGAAGAAAGGCTGCCACGATCACGACCATGGCCAGCGAGAGCGGTAGAAAGACCTTCCAGCCGAGGCGCATAAGTTGGTCATAGCGGTAGCGCGGCACAAAGGCCTTCACCATGGCGAACATGAAGAAGACGCCAAACGCTTTAAGCAAGAACCATACAATGCCCGGCACCCACGACAGTGGTGGGATATCGACGATTGGCAGCCAACCACCCAGGAACAGGATGGTGGTAAGCGCGCACATCAGCGCGATGGCCACATACTCACCCAGCATGAACATCATGTAAGGCGTTGAGCCGTACTCCACCATGAAACCGGCAACCAGCTCCGACTCAGCCTCAGGCAAATCAAACGGTGGGCGGTTGGTCTCCGCCAGCGCTGAGATGAAAAAGATGATGAACATCGGGAACAGCGGCAACCAATGCCAATCCAAGAAGGATGGCGGCAAACCAATGCTGGTCCCAATGCCAGTGTTCTGAGCCAATACGATTTCTGACAGGTTGAGCGAGCCCACCACCAGCAGAACGGTGATGATCACAAAGCCAATCGAAACCTCGTAGGACACCATCTGCGCAGCAGAGCGCAGTGCACCCAGAAACGGGTATTTTGAGTTGGAGGCCCAACCGGCCATGATCACGCCGTAAACACCAAGCGATGAAATGGCGAGAATGTAGAGGATGCCGACATTGATGTCGGAAATCACCCATCCCTCGGCTACCGGGATCACCGCCCAAGCAAGCAGCGAGAGCGACACGGTAACCAGCGGCGCCAGCAAGAAGACTGTTTTATCCGCGCCTGATGGAATCAGCGGTTCTTTGAGAACGAACTTCAAGAGATCAGCAAACGACTGCAGCAGTCCCCACGGCCCAACAACGTTGGGACCACGACGCAGCTGCACGGCTGCCCAAATCTTGCGGTCAGCATAGAGAATGTAAGCGATGACGATCAGCAACGTGACCAGCAACAGCAAGCTTTGCGCCACCATGATGATGAGCGGCCATGCGTAAGTGGACCAAAAGGCTTCCATCGGGCTTACTCCGCCGCCACGGCCAGATCAGGCCGGTTCAATGTCGCCGAGCACTCGGCCATCACCTTTGAGGCGCGGGCGATCGGGTTGGTGAGATAAAAATCATCAAAGGCACGGGCAAACTTAGCTTTGCCAGCGCTCTTGGGTGCTTTCTTCGCCAGATCGGCCAGCGCGGATGCGTCGGCTTCAGTGATCTGCTCGAGTTGCGCCAAATGCGGATGCTCCGCATAGAGCGCCGCGCGCAGCTGTTCCAACGTGTTGTAGGGCAGTGTTTTGCCCAACTTATCAGACAGTGCGCGAAGAATTGCCCAGTCTTCTTTGGCTTCGCCGGGAGGAAACGCGCCGCGCTGTGTTTGCTGCGGACGACCTTCGGTGTTCACATAAGTCGCTGATTTCTCGGTGTAGGCAGCGCCAGGCAAGATAACATCGGCGCCATGGGCACCGCGGTCACCATGGGTGCCAATGTACACTGTGAAGGTTCCATCAGCGATTTCCAGCTCATCAGCACCAAGATTGAAGAGCAAATCGACTTCGCCGCCGGCAATTGCGCCAGCATCCTTACCGCCATCAGTTGGAACAAAACCGATATCCAAACCGCCGACCCGGCCAGCTGCCGTGTGCAACACGTTGAAGCCGTTCCAACCATTCTTGATGACACCGATTTTCTTCGCAACTTGAACCGCCAGCGCCAACACTTCGGCGCCATTGGGTCCAGACAAAGCGCCCTGCCCGATGATCATCATCGGACGTTCAGCGTTGGCGGGCGCATGATCAGCCAGCTTGGCCAGCGCGTCGACACTGTCGCCCAGATGGGTGTAGTCATATGTCAAATCGGCTGCTTCACCGATCAAACCGATCATCGTTGGTTCAGCACGCCAGCGTTTGCGAATGCGTGCGTTGAGGATCGGTGCCTCATGGCGCGGGTTGGTGCCGATCAACAAGATCGCATCTGCGTCTTCAATGCCGTCAATGGTGGAATTGAACAGATAGCTCGCACGACCGTGCACTGGATCCAATGCTGTTCCATCCGTACGGCAGTCCATATTGGCCGATCCAAGGGCCGCCATGAGACCTTTCAGCGCGAACATCTCTTCCACACCGGCTAAGTCGCCTGCCAGTGCGCCGATTTTCTCCGGCGCTGTTTTGGAAGCTTTATCGGCGATGAGCGCAAATGCCTCGCCCCAGCTTGCCGGGCGCAGTTTGCCACCTTCGCGGATGTATGGCCGATCCAGACGCTGTGAGCGCAGGCCATCCCAGATGAAGCGCGTTTTGTCGGAAATCCACTCCTCATTGATCGACTCGTTGAGGCGCGGCATGATCCGCATCACTTCGCGACCCTTCACGTCCACACGAATGTTGGAGCCTACCGCGTCCATCACGTCGACGCTTTCAACCTTGGTGAGCTCCCAGGGGCGCGCCTTAAACGCATAGGGTTTTGAGGTCAGCGCACCGACAGGGCAGAGGTCAATCACATTGCCTTGAAGTTCTGATGCCATCGCGGCTTGAAGATACGTGGTGATTTCCATATCCTCGCCACGACCAGTCGCGCCGAGATCGGACACACCCGCCACTTCCGTGGTGAAGCGAACGCAGCGCGTGCAGTGGATGCAGCGCGTCATGATGGTTTTCACAAGCGGACCGATGTTCTTGTCTTCAACGGCGCGCTTGTTCTCTTCAAAGCGATTCTTATCAACGCCATAGGCCATAGCCTGATCCTGCAGATCGCATTCGCCGCCTTGGTCGCAGATTGGGCAGTCCAGCGGGTGGTTGATGAGCAAAAACTCCATCACCCCTTCGCGGGCCTTCTTCACTTTTGGTGAGCGTGTGGAGACCTCTGGCAGTTGACCTTCAGGCCCTGGGCGGCAATCGCGCACACCCCACGCACAGGACGCGATGGGCTTCGGCGCACCTTTGAGTTCCACCAGGCACATGCGGCAATTGCCAGCAACCGACAGACGCTCGTGGTAGCAAAAACGCGGCACCTCAGCGCCTGCTTCCTCGCACGCTTGCAAGAGCGTGTAGTGCGCAGGCACTTCAACTTCGGTTCCGTCAACGATGATTTGGCGCGTATCGCTCATCTAGATGTCCGTTTTGCTCCTGGTCGGCTCGGTTAGCCGCACTGCTGGCTTTGCCAGAGTTTGACGTGCGGCAAGTGCTCCCAGCCAAAGGCTGTGTCGGTGTTGCCATGTTTGTTCAAGTGGTCAAGGCGCTCTTTGGCCTCATCCAATGTTGGCTGATGGCCGGCTTCCACCCACCACATAACGAAGTGGGCCATGCGCATGTGTGAAAACCATTCGTCCTTGCGACGATAGATCGCCCGATGAACCGTGTTCCACACATAGTTCTCAAGCGCATGCGCATCTTCCCAGACGCTCATGTTCACAATGATATCATCCGATCGAAAAGGTGTTGGATCGCCAACCTCGACATCGGCACGCCACACAAAACCGGGCGAGCGATCAGCAACCGCATTCACCTTGTCGATAGCGCGCAGGAAGGGCTGAGCCGCGTCGCTTTGCGGGTCAATCTTCCATTCAGCAATGTTGAGCTCAGCCAGATGCATAATCGTTACACGGCTTCTTTCGCAAAGGTTTTGGCCTGAGCGATCCAGCCATCACGCTCAATGCGCCCTTTGAAGCGCAGATAGTTCTCAACCCAAGCGATTTCCTTTTTTGTCCAGGCAGCAACCTGATCAAAATGATAGATGCCCAAATCGTTGAGAACGCTTTCCATTTTTGGGCCAACGCCGGAAATACGCTTCAGATCATCTGCCTTGCCAGCGTTCGGTGCATCCAGTCCAGCCGGACGATCATCCACTTTTGGGCTTGCCTTAGGTGCGTTGGCTTTTGTTGCTTTCTTGCTGACAGATACTTTGGCTGACGGCTTGGTCGCAGCCTTCACAACCGTACTAGACGCGGGCTTAGCGGGCCTTGAAACGGCTTTTTTTGAAGCAGCTGCAGGTGCCTCACCAGACAGCGCTTGAAGGGCTGCGGCGCCTGCAAGCGGTGCGCCCATCCAAAGCCCAGCCCATGTCGCGACAGCCGTGTTGGCAGCCACAGCTCCCATCATGGCGGGCGCCATCACAGGCGTTGCCATTGACGTCAGCCACATCGGCATATCGCCGTCCGTCACGCTTGGCACGGCATCTTGCATGGCCGTCCAGCCGGTCACCACTGTCTGTGGATCTTTGCTCAACCCATCGGTCCACATGTTCATCCAGGTATCGATCATCGTTTCGTCTCTCTCATTGCACGTGCCTTGCCCCCGCCCCTCACGGAAGTCGCTGGCCTACTCAGCAGCAATGAGCGTTTCCCCTGGTTTTGCGTTGTAAGAATAGCTGTCGATCCGTTCTTCGATCTCCTGTCGGAAGTGACGGATCAGCCCTTGCACCGGCCATGCGGCAGCATCGCCCAAGGCGCAAATGGTGTGGCCTTCGACCTGATAGGTCACGTCGAGCAGCATATCGATTTCTCGCTTATGCGCTTCGCCTTTGGCCATGCGTTCCAGCACGCGCCACATCCAACCCGTGCCTTCGCGACACGGCGTGCACTGGCCGCAGCTTTCGTGCTTGTAGAAGTAAGAAATACGGGCAATGGCGCGGATGATGTCGGTGGACTTGTCCATGACGATCACAGCCGCTGTTCCGAGGCCAGATTTCAGCTCGCGTAGCGCGTCAAAGTCCATCGGCGTGTTGATGATCTCTTCGGCTGGCACGCAGGGCACCGAGGACCCACCAGGGATCACGGCCAATAGATTGTCCCAGCCACCGCGAATGCCACCGCAATGCTTATCGATCAGTTCCTTGAACGGGATCGACATCGCTTCTTCAAACGTCGCCGGTTGGTTCACATGGCCGGACACGCAGAACAGCTTGGTGCCTGTGTTGTTGGGACGCCCGAAGCCTGCGAACCAAGCGCCACCGCGACGCAGAATAGTTGGCGCAACGGCGATCGATTCCACATTGTTCACAGTGGTCGGGCAACCATAAAGGCCGACATTGGCCGGGAATGGCGGCTTCAAGCGTGGCTGGCCCTTCTTGCCTTCCAGTGACTCCAGAAGCGCTGTCTCTTCACCACAAATATAGGCGCCTGCCCCATGGTGGACGTAGATGTCGTAGTCCCAGCCGTTCTTGTTGTTCTTGCCAATCAGCTTAGCTTCATACGCTTGGTCGATAGCTGCCTGTAGGCGCTCACGCTCGCGAATGTATTCGCCGCGAATATAGATGTAGCAGGTGTGCGCATTCATGGCGAAACCTGCAATCAAGCACCCTTCGATCAGCGTATGCGGATCGTGGCGCATAATCTCGCGGTCTTTGCAGGTACCAGGCTCAGACTCATCGGCATTGATGACGAGATAGGATGGGCGGCCATCGCTCTCTTTGGGCATGAACGACCATTTAAGGCCGGTCGGAAAACCCGCACCACCGCGACCACGCAGGCCGGAGGCTTTCATCTCATCGATGATCCAGTCACGGCCTTTTTCGATGATGCCCTTGGTGCCATCCCAGTGGCCGCGCTTCATCGCACCTTCTAGACCCCAATCGTGGAGACCATAAATGTTGGTGAAGATGCGATCCTTGTCGTCGAGAAAAGCCGTCATGCTTTGGTCTCCTCAGCAAGCGCCTTGGCTTGCGGAATCCATTCCTCGCGCTGGATACGACCCTTGAAGGACAGGTGATCGTTCACCCAGTTCACTTCCTCGTCTGTCCAAGCGGCAATCTGATCAAAGTGGAAGACGCCGAGCCCGTGGAGCTTGTCTTCCAACACCTTGCCAATGCCTTTGATAAGCTTGAGATCATCCGCACCGGAAGCTCGCGCCTTTTTCAGCATTTTTGGCTTTTTGGCTGGGCCATCATCTGTGGCTTGCGGTGCAGCCGCTGACTTCGGAGCCGCTAAAGAGTCCGCTTTCTTGGCGGGCGTTTTTGCTGGGGCCTTTTTGGCAGCAGGTTTTTTAGAAGAAGTCTTGGTTTTCGCCGCAGTGCCTTCGCCACCGTTCAGCGCAAAACCTGCCACCGAATTGATGGTTTGGGTCGCGCCGTTGATGACCTGTGGCTGAGGCACACCGCCTTCAGGTCCACCGTCAAAATCCACCAGCGATGTCAGGCCACCTTCAGCAACCGAGAAATGACGACCGTTCTGTGGGCCGGGTGTCACTGCTTTGCCAGCAGCAATATCGTCAATCAACTGCTCAAGCTTTTCCGGTGTCAGATCTTCGTAGGTATCTTTGAAGATTTGCAGCATCGGAGCATTCACACAGGCGCCCAAGCACTCCATCTCTTCCCAAGAGAAGTTGCCGTCCTCGGACAGCTCAAATTGGTTCTCAGCAATCTTGCGGCGGCAGACGTCTTTCAGGTCATTGGCGCCGCGAAGCATGCAAGGCGTTGTGCCGCAAACCTGGATGTGAGCTTTTTTGCCCACCGGTTGCAGCTGAAACATCGTATAGAAAGTCGCGACTTCGAGCACACGGATGTATGGCATATCCAGCATCTCAGCGACCGCGCGGATGGCAGGCTCTGGCAGCCAGCCTTCGTGCTGCTCTTGGGCGCGCCACAGCAGCGGGATCACCGCCGAGGCCTGGCGTCCTTCAGGATACTTTCCGATTTGCTCTTTGGCCCAATTCTCATTGTCGGGCGTGAAAGCAAAGCTTTCGGGTTGTTCTTCGTGTAGGCGGCGAACAGCCATGAAGTCAGTCTTTCCTTCAAAGGTCGCCGTAACCCAGCAACCCCATATGCGATGCGAAGTGGCTTAGCGGTCCACTTCCCCAAAAACGATGTCGAGCGAACCGAGGATGGCCGAAACGTCAGCCAGTTGGTGCCCGCGGCAGATGAAGTCCATCGCCTGCAGATGCGCAAAGCCGGGCGCGCGGATCTTACAGCGATAAGGTTTGTTGGAGCCATCCGAAACCAGATAGACGCCGAACTCGCCTTTTGGCGCTTCGACGGCGGCGTAAATCTCGCCCTCTGGCACGTGATAGCCCTCAGTGTAGAGCTTGAAGTGGTGGATCAGCGCTTCCATTGAACGCTTCATCTCACCGCGTTTGGGCGGCACCACTTTGTTGTCGGTGTTAGCGACTGGGCCTTTGCCCTCGGGCGCATTCAGCTTGGCGATCGCCTGCTTCATGATCGAGGTTGATTGGCGCATCTCTTCCATGCGGATCAGATAACGATCATAGCAATCGCCGTTCTTGCCGACGGGAATATCGAAATCGAACTCCTCGTAGCACTCATAAGGCTGGCTTTTGCGCAAATCCCAGGCAGCGCCCGAACCGCGCACCATCACGCCCGAGAAACCCCAAGCCCAGCACTCATCCAACGTCACGACACCGATATCGACGTTACGTTGTTTGAAAATGCGGTTGTCAGTCAGAAGCTCGCTGATGTCTTCCACAGTCTGCAGAAACGGGTCGCACCAGGCTTCGATATCGTCAATCAGCTCTTGCGGCAGGTCCTGGTGGACACCACCAGGGCGAAAATAGGCTGCGTGCAACCGCGCGCCACACGCGCGCTCGTAAAACACCATCAGTTTTTCGCGCTCTTCAAAACCCCAAACAGGCGGGGTGAGCGCGCCGACATCCAGAGCCTGCGTGGTGATGTTCAAGATGTGCGAGAGAATACGACCAATCTCGCAGAACAAGACACGGATCAGCTGGCCGCGACGCGGCACCTCTATCCCCATCAGGCGCTCAACAGCCAGAGCAAACGCGTGCTCTTGGTTCATCGGAGCAACATAATCGAGGCGATCAAAATAAGGGACCGCTTGGAGATAGGTCTTGTGCTCGATCAGTTTCTCGGTGCCGCGATGAAGCAGGCCGATATGCGGATCGACACGATCAACGATCTCCCCATCCAACTCCAGCACAAGGCGCAACACGCCGTGCGCAGCTGGATGCTGCGGGCCGAAATTGATATTGAACTGACGAACCTGGGTTTCGCCGGTCGTGTTGGTTGGCATAACGTTCATGAAATCGCCATTCTGGTTTAGCCAGCCTTCTCGTCTGAGGCTTTCTCATCGCCTGGAATCACGTAATCAGTGCCTTCCCACGGAGAGAGGAAGTCAAAATCGCGGAATTCCTGGTTGAGCCGCACCGGCTCATAAAGGACGCGTTTCTGCTCATCATCATAGCGCACTTCGACAAACCCAGTCAGCGGGAAATCCTTGCGCAGCGGGTGGCCATCGAAGCCATAATCGGTCAGCAGACGGCGCAGGTCCGGATGGCCTGAAAACAGAATACCGTAGAGGTCGTAGGCCTCGCGCTCGAACCATTCAGCACCGGGAAAAAGCTCGGTGATGGACGGCACAGGCGTGCGATCATCTGTTTCAACGATCACACGAGCGCGCGCGTTCTGAGTTGGCGACAAGAAGTGGTACACCACATCAAATCGACGCTCACGCGAGGGGTAATCCACACCGCACACATCAATGATGTTGACGAAAGCAAGCTTGGGATCATCGCGCAGTGTGCGAACGGTCGAAAGCACATCATTGATCCCAACACGAACGGTCACGTGGCCGTGGGCGATCTCCACGTCACCAGAGTCCATTTCCAGGCTCGCAGCCAAAGTCTCAGCCAGCTCGCCGAGCGCTTCGTCCTGTGGATTTGTCACGTCTGCCATAAGGGTCTCGCGTTAACGCTCAATGGTACCGGTGCGGCGTAGTTTCTTCTGCAACAGCAAAACGCCGTAGAGCAGCGCTTCTGCCGTTGGCGGGCAGCCCGGTACATAGATATCAACCGGCACCACGCGATCACATCCGCGCACCACCGAATAGGAGTAGTGATAGTAGCCGCCGCCATTGGCACAGGATCCCATGGAGATCACGTAGCGAGGCTCAGGCATTTGGTCATAAACCTTACGCAGCGCCGGTGCCATTTTGTTGGTCAGTGTGCCGGCCACAATCATCACATCGGATTGGCGCGGGCTACCACGTGGCGCAAAGCCAAAGCGCTCAGCATCGTAGCGCGGCATGGCCATCTGCATCATTTCAACAGCGCAACATGCCAACCCAAATGTCATCCACATGAGCGAGCCCTGGCGCGCCCACTGAATAAGGTTGTCTGTGGAGGTGACGAGGAAGCCTTTATCGGCAAGTTCGTCGTTCACACCGGTGTAAAAGGGATCATCCCAGCCGACCGGCTTACCGCTATCATCAGTAGCGCCAACAGGTTTGGGAGCAACAAGGGTACCGCCCCCTTCGGCAGCGGCACGCAGAGGCTGGCCTTTTTGGTCGATCAATCCCATTCCAACGCCCCTTTCTTCCACTCATAAATGAAGCCGATTGTCAGAACGCCGAGAAACACCATCATCGACCAGAAGCCGAACAGGCCAAGGTCGCCAAAGGTTGCTGCCCATGGGAAGAGAAACGCCACTTCCAAATCAAAGATGATGAAAAGGATGGCCACCAGATAGAAACGCACATCAAATTTCATGCGTGCGTCATCAAAAGCATTAAAGCCGCACTCATAAGCTGAGAGCTTTTCAGGGTCCGGGTTCTTATAGGCAACAACAAACGGCGCCACCAAAAGCGCAAGCCCTATGACCAAGCATAGGCCAAAGAACACCAAAATGGGCAGATATTCCGCCAGCAACGCTTCCACAGCGCGCCTCCATTCTTGTCAGAGTCCCGATCTCAACCCTGTGCTTATCGAACTCCTGCGGGAGGTCAATCCCGCCTTTGGGAAAACACACGGCCTATTGACGCAGGTATGCAAACGCGTGACCGCTCGTCTATGAAACCGGTATCACCAAAACATGGAAAATCAATGGAAAGTGGCGCGGCTGACGGGGCTCGAACCCGCGACCTCCGGCGTGACAGGCCGGCACTCTAACCAACTGAGCTACAGCCGCGCAAAACGCTGTAAATGCGTTAGAGATGCGCCGGGATAAGGCAGCACCTAGGGCAAGTCAAGCGCCTGATGCAGTGGATTTGAAGAAGCTTTGCATCTTGTGGATTGGCGCGGCCTCATTCCTTCTCTTCCACGTCTCCATCTGCGGCCTCATTGCGGGCGCGCACACGCCGTAATCCGTAGAAAACAAGCAGTGCCACGGGCACCACGAACAGCGCTTGCACCACATCTTTGGAGAGGCCCCACGCCTCTAGGGGTGCCCCCTTCACCAGATAGTAGATGATGCCGAGCGTGTAGTAGGTGATGGCAGCAACCGACAGACCTTCAACCGCCTGCTGCAAACGCAACTGCGCACGCGCGCGCTGATCAATGCTTTGCAGAACTGCGGCATTTTGATCCTGAAGGGCCAAATCAACCCGCGTACGCAACAGCTCGGTCACGTAGCCGATACGCTCGGCGATTTTCTGCTGGCGACGTAGCAGCGCGTTGCAGCTGCGCATGGCTGGATCAAGCCTGCGTTTGATTGCCGTTGAAATGCGCTGAGCGCCTTCGATCCTGTTTTCTCGCAACGACTCAAGGCGTTCATCAACAATAGCTGCGTACGCCAGCGAGGCTGCGAAACGAAATTCCGAAGCAGATCCAATGGATTGGAGTTCAGCCGACAGGTTGGTCAGCTCGGTGAGAATCGCTGCTTCTTCGTGAGGCCTTGGATCGGCTGCTGCACGTTCAGCAATTTCATTCACCTTTGCTTCCAGTGCCGAAACGCGTGGGCCAATGCTTTGCATCATCGGCACCGCAAGATAGGCAATCAGACGGTAGCTCTCGATTTCAATCAAACGTTGCACAAACCGGCCGACCCGGCGGGGGCTCATCGGGCTTGTGTCTTCATGGAGCAGTGTGGCGCGGTACTCCACCATATCAGTGCTATCATGCAGCAACGTCGTTTCCACTTGGATGTTGTCGCCAACCACCAAAACCCTTTGGACGGGCCTGTCACCGCGGTTGATCGTCAAACCATCGCTGGGCATGCCGACCAAAACGCGGGTGCGCGAGAGAACACCAACATCCGTATCGCCGTCAGGTTGGTGATCTTGTGCTAGCTCGCGAAGTGTTGCCTCAAAGGCTTGCGACGTCTCGGTGTTGCCAAGTTTTTGACCGGCAACAGCAGTGAGTGAGATAAACTCGGTGTGCCGCTCCCACTTCATGGTGCTGCGGTCTTTCACGGCCAGCACTTCGCCCGTACTCTCCTGAATGACGTCCCAGCCAATGCTCTCAACGGCATCGACAAACCGGCGTCGGTCAGCACCGTGATCGGTCTCACCGGCCAGAATAACAGAGTGGTTGATTTCCGCCGGTGCTTTGACCGGTAACGCCGGACGCGAATGAGTCGCGCGGGCAGCTGCCTCAAACTGTGGATGTTTTCCGTAAGAAAGAGCCGAGTCAGCCATGGCATCCATCATTTTTAGCAGACAATTGGGCCTGACGATTGTCTGGGCAACGAGTTGCCATCATTGCAAGGAAATGCGAAGCGGGGAAGCGTCTGTTGCCTATGCGTCGCCGAACTCACTCTACGCAAATGACTGGCAGCCGGTTCAGGAAAACGCGGTGCTGACGAAATGCATCTCGACGTGAGATCAAAAACTTCGACTTCTAGCAAACACGATCAGTTGATCTAAGGAAAAAAGCGTCATGTCGTTCAGACTTGGCATTCTCGACATTTGCTCCGCAAACGCCTGCCATGCCGACAGTTTTGTAGAAGCTGGCGCTCTCGGCGATTGGAATAATCGCATGTCGCGCCGCTGTCGTTTCTTCAAGAAACAACATGGTGGGCGGTGAGGGGCTCGAACCCCCGACCCTCTCGGTGTAAACGAGATGCTCTCCCAGCTGAGCTAACCGCCCTGCCCGGCCCGACCACGCGTCAGACCAATGCGAGGCCGTTGAATAGGTTGCGTGCAGCGCAAATGCAAGCGCTGTTGACCGCCAAGCTCACACTTTCGATCCTGTTTTTCAGCTTACAACGCAAAACGCCCGAGTCGATGATCGACCCGGGCGCCTGACCACGCACGAAGCATGGCCAACAATGGAACAAGACTTAGTTGTTCACGGCATCCTTCAGCGCCTTACCAGCGGTGAATTTTGGACGCTTGGCAGCTGGGATGGTGATCTCAGCGCCTGTGGAAGGGTTACGACCCTTGCTTTCAGCGCGGTGCGTGATGCTGAAATTGCCGAAACCTGTCATGCGAACATCGCCACCTGAGGCAAGCTCAGACGTGATCGTTTCAAAAACAGCGTCAACCGCTTTGGCGGCATCGCCTTTGCCCAGGTCGGACTTTTCCGCAACTGCGGCAACGAATTCGCTCTTGTTCATTTCTTTGTCTCCAATAGGTTCGGCGCGCCGTTCAGCTTTTCCGCCAGGCTCTGCCGCTCACGCCGCGAATCTGCGGCTAATGCCAGAAAACACTGCCGATATTCGACCGTTCTGACAACAAAAAACCCCGGAAAACCGGGGTTTTTCGCTCATTTGTGCACAAGGTGTCATCATCAGATGGGTTTCTCGACCCATCAGCCGATGCTTATCCGGCTAATGGGCCACAATGGTACCGCTTGCATCCGCCTCGTCTCCGGCAGGCGAATCGGTTGTCACCTCTTCACCTGTCCATTCGATGGGCTGCGGCTGCTCGACCAGAGCGTGCTCGATCACCTCATCCATGCGGGCAACGGGCACGATCTCAAGACCGTTCTTCACCGTTTCAGGAATATCCGCCAAATCCTTGGCGTTCTCCTCTGGGATCAAAACTTTCTTGATGCCGCCGCGCAGAGCCGCCAGCAGCTTTTCTTTCAAGCCACCGATCGGAAGCACCCTGCCCCGCAATGTGATTTCACCGGTCATCGCCACATCTTTGCGCACCGCAATGCCGGTCATCATGGAGACAATGGCTGTCACCATAGCAACACCGGCTGACGGTCCGTCTTTGGGTGTTGCCCCTTCCGGCACGTGAACGTGGATGTCACGCTTGTCGAATTGCGGCGGCTCGACACCAAAGTCCACAGCACGCGAGCGAACATAGCTCGCGGCAGCCGAAATCGACTCTTTCATCACATCGCGCAAGTTGCCGGTGACCGTCATTTTGCCTTTGCCTGGCATCATGACGCCCTCGATGGTGAGCAGCTCACCGCCGACTTCGGTCCAAGCTAGGCCCGTGACAACGCCAACCTGATCATCATCGTCGATCTCGCCGTGGCGGAACCGGGGCACGCCAAGGAAGTCGGCAACGTTCTGAGCGGTGATATCGGCCTTTTCGATCTCGATCTCTTCGCCGTCCACAGTCTTCATTTTGCCGAGCATGATGGCTTTCACGCTTTTGCGGGCAAGAGAGAACAGCTCGCGTTCAAGGTTACGCACACCAGCTTCGCGGGTGTAGCGCTGCACGACCAAGCGCAAAGCCTCAGCGTCGATCGTGAACTCCTCAGGCTTCAGGCCGTGGTTCTTGATCGCTTTAGGAATGAGGTGACGGCGCGCAATTTCGATCTTCTCATCCTCGGTGTAACCGGCGATGCGAATGATCTCCATGCGGTCCATCAAAGGCCCAGGAATGTTCAGCGTGTTGGCGGTGGTCACGAACATCACGTTGGAGAGATCATAGTCGACCTCAAGATAGTGATCGGCGAACGTTGAGTTCTGTTCCGGATCAAGCACCTCAAGCAAAGCCGATGATGGATCGCCGCGGAAATCCATGCCCATCTTGTCGATCTCATCGAGCAGGAACAGCGGGTTGGATTTCTTGGCTTTGCGCATCGACTGGATCACCTTGCCAGGCATCGATCCGATATAGGTACGCCGGTGACCGCGAATCTCAGCTTCATCACGCACGCCGCCCAACGAGATGCGAACGAATTCGCGCTTGGTGGCTTTGGCGATGGACTTGCCGAGTGAGGTTTTACCCACACCTGGAGGTCCAACGAGACACAAGATCGGGCCACGCAGCTTGTTGGAGCGCGCCTGCACCGCGAGATATTCGATGATGCGGTCTTTGACCTTGTCCAGGCCATAGTGATCATCATCCAGAATGTCCTGGGCGGCTTTCAGATCAACGGAGATGCGCGAACGCTTGCCCCAAGGGAGGCCGAGCAACCAATCAAGATAGTTGCGCACAACCGTTGCCTCAGCGGACATCGGGCTCATGGCGCGCAGCTTCTTCATTTCAGCCGTCGCTTTTTCGCGCGCTTCCTTGGAGAGCTTGGTTTTCTCGATCTTATCTTCCAGCTCCGACAGCTCATCCTTGCCGTCCTCGCCTTCGCCGAGCTCCTTCTGGATCGCCTTCATCTGCTCGTTGAGATAGTACTCGCGCTGGGTCTTCTCCATCTGACGCTTCACGCGGCTGCGGATGCGTTTTTCCACTTGGAGAACGGAGATTTCGCTCTCCATAAGCGCGAGCACTTGTTCCAGCCGTTCAACAACAGAAATCGTGGCAAGCACGTCCTGCTTGTCGGCAATCTTCACAGCCAGATGCGAGGCAACCGTATCAGCAAGCTTGGAAAAGCCTTCGATCTGGCTGATGGCGGAGATAACTTCTGGCGAGACTTTTTTGTTGAGCTTCACATAGCTCTCAAATTCAGCCGTCACCGAGCGGGCCAAAGCTTCCACTTCAACCTCTTCGCCTTCATCTTCAATGAGGGCGTGGATATCCGCTTCGTGGAAGTCGGTGCGCTCATGATACCGCACGATCTCCACGCGATCGGTGCCCTCTACCAGCACCTTGACGGTGCCATCGGGCAAGCGCAGCAACTGCAGCACATTGGCGATGGTTCCAACATTGTAGATGGCGTCGGCAGCAGGGTCGTCATCAGACGCATTCATCTGCGTGGCAAGCACGATCTGCTTGTCAGAACGCATCACTTCTTCAAGCGCAGCGATGGATTTCTCACGGCCCACAAACAGCGGCACGATCATGTGGGGGAACACCACAATATCGCGCAGCGGCAGCACGGGGTGCACGCTGGGCTCAGCGTCGCGATAGGCCGCAGTGTAGTCAGGGGTTTGTTCAGTCATAGTCAGGCCTTTGGCAATCGGGCATGAGCGGAAGGATATCCAAGCCGAAAAGCGGTGCGGATCGAACCGGCCTGATGGTCGGTTGAGGCGGCTGGCAGAAAGACATCTTGGTGCCGTCGCCCTGGCATCGCTGTCCGGCAAACATGCACCGGCAGGGGGGAACGCAACGCTACGCAACCAGAATACCCAGTGTGGGCAGTGAATCACGCCGTTACGTTGTTGCAGCGAACTTGGGCGCTTCTTGGATGGATTTCAACGGCTGGCGATATCTTAGAGGCACAATCGCTGAGCTATGCACCGAAGAAACCGGTTTGTTTGTCGGTCGGAACCCAAAACACAAACGGCGTCCCAATGGTTGGAACGCCGTTTGCGAAACTACCTGAAAAAGAGCGTTAGGACGCGTCAGCCGTTTGCTGCGTTTCTTCCTTATCAGCATAAATGTAGAGCGGGCGGGCCGATCCGTTGACCACCTCATCAGAGATAACGACCTGTTCCACGCCTTCCATGGCAGGAAGCTCATACATCGTGTCGAGCAGGATTGTCTCCATGATGGAGCGCAGACCACGTGCACCTGTTTTGCGCTCAATGGCTTTGTTGGCCACCGCTTCGAGCGCTTCATCCTGGAAGGTCAGTTGCACCTCTTCCATATCGAATAGGCGCTGATACTGCTTCACCAGAGCGTTTTTCGGCTCTTTCAGGATCGAAACAAGTGCTTCCACATCCAAGTCCATCAGCGTTGCCAGCACCGGCAAACGGCCAACAAATTCGGGGATCAGGCCGAACTTCACCAGATCTTCTGGCTCAACCTCAGCAAACAGTTCACCGACCTTACGGGCATCAGGATCCTCAACAGAGGCTTTGAAGCCGATGGAGGTTGCGCGACCACGATCAGAAATGATCCGATCAAGACCGGCAAACGCGCCGCCACAGATGAACAGGATGTTCGTTGTGTCGACCTGCAGGAACTCCTGCTGCGGATGCTTGCGGCCGCCCTGTGGTGGCACGGAGGCAACCGTGCCTTCCATAATTTTCAGAAGCGCTTGCTGCACACCCTCACCCGACACATCGCGTGTGATCGATGGGTTGTCCGACTTGCGAGAGATCTTGTCGACCTCATCGATGTAGACGATGCCACGCTGGGCGCGTTCCACATTGTAGTCGGCCGCCTGCAAGAGCTTCAGGATGATGTTTTCAACGTCCTCACCCACATAACCAGCTTCGGTTAGCGTGGTGGCATCGGCCATAGTGAACGGCACGTCGATGATGCGGGCAAGCGTCTGGGCAAGCAGTGTTTTACCGCACCCAGTTGGGCCGATGAGCATGATGTTGGACTTGGCAAGCTCAATATCTGCGTTCTTCGCGGCGTGATGCAACCGTTTGTAATGGTTGTGCACGGCCACAGAAAGCACGCGCTTGGCCTGAGGTTGCCCGATCACATAGTCATCAAGAACGGTCAGGATCTCTTGCGGGGTCGGCACGCCGTCGGAGGACTTCACAAGCGAGGTTTTGTTTTCCTCACGAATGATATCCATACACAGTTCAACACACTCATCGCAGATGAACACGGTTGGGCCCGCAATCAGTTTGCGCACCTCGTGCTGGCTCTTCCCGCAGAACGAACAGTAAAGCGTGTTCTTGGAATCGCTGCCGCCAGACTTGCTCATATATCTTATCTCCATAGCGGCACGCAGCACGCGTACCGAATTGGCGAAACGCATTTCGCCTTTGGTTGGGACAGGTTTGCCTGCCCCTTAAGCTCACATCCGATTAGGCGCCGTCAGCTACGTCGACCAAATCAGACGATCAGACCAGATTAAACCCATTGTCCGGCCCAAGGGTTAACACGCGGCACGCTTACTTGGCGTGTTTTCAGCGACCTTCACACAGCCATTGGGTCTGCGCACACCTTCAAAAGACCGCTTGGCCACAGAGTTCTTGGGTTTGTTGGCCCTGTCAACCACCGTTGACGCAATGCTGGGTAACAGATGCGTTTGTGCCCGATGCTGTGGACTACCGGGCACAAAAGACGTGTTAGATCGCCGAAAATGGCCAAATCGCGTTACTCCGCTGATTCTTCCAGAGCGGCACGTGAGGTGATCACTTCATCGACAATGCCGAAGTCTTTGGCTTCTTCAGCCGTCATGAAGTGGTCGCGATCCAGTGTCTTTTCAATCGTGTCATAGTCCTGGCCGGTGTGCTGGACATAGATCTCATTCAAACGCCGTTTCATTTTGATGATGTCAGCTGCATGACGTTCAATATCGGAGGCCTGACCTTGGAAACCGCCTGATGGTTGGTGAAGCATCACGCGCGCGTTCGGCAACACAAAGCGCGAATCCTTGGCACCTGCTGTTAGAAGAAGCGACCCCATGGAAGCTGCCTGGCCGATGCAAATGGTCGACACGGATGGTTTGATGAACTGCATCGTATCGTAGATGCCCATCCCCGATGTCACCACACCACCAGGCGAGTTGATGTAAAGTGCAATGTCTTTGGAGGGGTTGTCCGCCTCTAGATACAGAAGCTGCGCGCAGATCAGCGAGGCAACATTGTCTTCAACCGGGCCGGTCATGAAGATGATACGTTCACGCAGCAAACGCGAATAGATGTCGAACGCGCGCTCGCCGCGGTTGGATTGCTCGACCACCATGGGCACGAGGGTGTTCATGGTCAAATCGATGGGATCGCGCATGGAAAAAACGTCCTTGTTCAGAAATGTCACGGGCCGATGGCAACTGTCCGACTCAACCCGGTTTAGCGGAGCCTAGCGGTTGATCGCGATGGGGCAAGGCTTGGGAACAGAAAAGGGCCGCGATCGGTGCGATCACGGCCCATCAAATGGCAATATGGTGAACACGCGACCGGCTTCAAGATACCAAGTCGCACCACCAGACTTTAGTGATCGTGGTCGTGATCATGCTCGTCATCGTCTTCCAGGTCAGCCGGATCGACGCTCTTGTCAGTCACCTTGGCCAACTCCAAAATGAAGTCGATCACTTTGTCTTCGAAGATTGGCGCGCGGATGCCAGCAAGCTGCTGTGGGTTCTTTTGGAAGAACTCAATCACTTCGCGCTCTTGGCCTTGGAACTGTTGCGCGCGCGCGATCACGGCGCGCTGGAGTTCTTCATTGGTCACCTGAACATCGTTTTGGCCACCAACTTCGGCTAGCAACAGGCCAAGACGTACGCGACGCTCGGCAAGCACGCGATACTCTTCTTTGGCTTTGTCTTCGGTGGTGTCTTCGTCCTCGAACGACCGCCCGGCGCGCTCCAGATCGTCGGTTACCTGTTTCCAGACGCCCTCAAACTCTTGATCAACCAGGCTTGGCGGCAGTTCAAAGTCATAGGCTTCGTCAAGCGCATCCAGCAGCTGACGCTTCACCTTCATGCGGGTTTTTTGACCGTACTCGTTTTCAAGCTGGCTTTTGACGGCCTCTTTGAGCTTGTCGAGCGACTCCAGACCAAGATTGGTCGCAAAAGCTTCGTCGATCACCGCTTCATCCGGCGCACCTACCTCATGGACTTTCACGTCGAACGTGGCAGCCTTACCAGCAAGGTTCTCAGCGCCATACTCTTCGGGGAACGTCACATCGAGCGTTTTCTCATCGCCAGCTTTCAGGCCAACCATCTGCTCTTCAAAGCCTGGAATGAACTGCCCGGAGCCGAGCACCAGTTTGAAACCCTCTGCAGCGCCGCCATCAAAGGCTTCGCCGTCAACCTTGCCCAAGAAGTCGAAGGTCACTTGGTCGTCGTTCTTGGCTTTGCGCTTGACGGCCGAATAGGTGACGTTTGAGGATGCGATTTGCTTCAAACGCTCATCCAGCATCTCGTCTGTGACGTCGACCACCGGACGCTCGATTTCGATACCGGAGAAGTCTTTCACTTCGAAATCAGGGATGATCTCGTAAGCGACTGCGATTTCCAGGTCTTCTTTGCCGGCGATGATATCTTCGGCTTTTTTCTCATCTTCCGGCAGCGTGAACTTCGGCTCGCTGGCTGGCTTTTCCTTGCGGTCGGCAATCGCAGCGTTGGTGGACTCGTTCAACGTATCGTTGATGACTTCAGCCATTGCCTGCTTGCCATAGACTTTTTTAAGGTGTGACACCGGCACTTTGCCAGGGCGAAAGCCTGGAAGGCGGACCTGGCTTTTCAGCGACGACAGTTTGTCATCCAACTTGGTCGACAGATCGGTGGCGGGAATGGTGATTGTGAGTTCGCGCTTCAAGCCTTCGGCGAGCGTTTCAGTGACCTGCATTGGGCCGAGTTCCTTATCATCCATGTGTGTCAGACGACCGCGAAGAGCAGAAGCTCTTCGCGGTTCGGCAAACACACGTTAATCGCGTTGTTGGTGCGGGCGGAGGGACTTGAACCCCCACGGCTTGCGCCACTGGTACCTAAAACCAGCGTGTCTACCAATTTCACCACGCCCGCATGCACGAAGCGCGATGCCGTGGGCGGCTCTATAGCAAAGCGTACGCGCGCATCAAGGAAAATCCGAATGGCGCCGATTTTCTCGCGCCCAAACGGCTCAACCGATGAAGAAGCAGGCATTATTTCAAACCCCATCCGTCTTGCCGCAATAATTTGCTCGCCAAACAGGCATTTGCATAATAATTAGGCGCTACCGCCGGTCATCAAGCGCACTTGTTTGCACAAGCAATGGGCAAACGGACTGTAAATCAGCCCCAGCGCCTCAGATGGCCGAAAAATACCCCCGTTCTGAGCCGTCGCTGCGAAGTTGGCACGGTACATGCTTTGGGGTGGAGCAGTGCGCAACCCGCGCACACAGTATGTTGGATTGGGGAGTTGATGAAAAAAATCGAGGCCATCATTAAGCCGTTCAAACTGGACGAGGTGAAAGAGGCGCTGCAAGACGTTGGTCTTCAGGGCATCACAGTGACTGAGGCCAAGGGGTTCGGTCGGCAGAAGGGCCATACCGAACTTTATCGTGGCGCGGAGTATGTGGTCGATTTTCTTCCGAAAGTGAAAGTGGAGGTTGTCCTTCAAGATGATCTGCTTGAAGGCGCAGTCAACGCGATCCGCGAAGCCGCGCAAACCGGCCGCATAGGTGATGGCAAAATTTTCGTTTCCCCAGTTGAGGATGTCGTGCGCATTCGCACCGGTGAAACCGGACCGGACGCCGTTTAGACGCCAGGTGCGCTCAACCACCAAAGGGTGTCCTCACCCTTCTTATCCTCTCCAACATTCGCACAACCCATTCGTACCCAAGCCTTAAGGAAAACAGTAAGCATGACCACAGCAGCAGATGTCTTGAAGTCCATCAGCGACAACGATGTGAAGTTCGTTGATGTTCGCTTCACCGATCCGCGCGGCAAGATGCAGCACGTCACCATGGATGTAAGCCAGGTTGATGAAGACATGTTTGCCGACGGCATCATGTTTGACGGCTCTTCGATCGCCGGCTGGAAGGCGATCAACGAGTTGGACATGGTTCTGATGCCAGACACCGACACAGCCCACATGGACCCGTTTTTCGCACAGCCAACCATGGCGATCTTCTGTGATATTCTTGAACCAGGCTCAGGCGAAGCCTACAGCCGCGACCCGCGCATGACTGCGAAAAAAGCTGAAGCCTACATGAAGTCGACCGGCATCGGCGACACGGTCATGTTTGGCCCAGAGGCTGAATTCTTTATCTTTGATGACGTCCGTTTCCGCGCCGACCCTTACAACACCGGTTTCTTGCTGGATTCCTCAGAACTGCCTGAGAACACCGACACCGAGTATGAGATGGGCAACCTTGGACACCGCCCACGGACCAAAGGCGGTTACTTCCCTGTACCACCTGTTGATTCCTGCCAGGACATCCGCTCTGAAATGCTGACCGTGATGGCGCAAATGGGCGTGACGGTCGAAAAGCATCACCATGAGGTGGCCGCTGCTCAGCACGAACTTGGTATGAAGTTCAACGAGCTGACGACCTGCGCAGACCACATGCAGATCTACAAGTATGTTGTGCATCAGGTTGCGCATTCTTATGGCAAGTCGGCGACCTTCATGCCGAAGCCAGTGTTTGGTGACAACGGCACCGGCATGCACTGCCACCAGTCGATCTGGAAAGATGGACAGCCCGTGTTCGCTGGATCGGAATATGCTGATCTGTCAGAAACCTGCCTGCACTACATTGGCGGTGTTCTGAAGCACGCCAAGGCGATCAACGCGTTCACCAACCCATCTACCAACTCGTACAAGCGCCTCGTTCCAGGCTACGAAGCGCCGGTTCTGTTGGCTTACTCAGCGCGTAACCGCTCGGCCTCTTGCCGCATTCCATACACGTCTTCGCCAAAAGCCAAGCGTGTGGAAGTGCGTTTCCCTGATCCAATGGCCAACCCATATCTCGCGTTCTCGGCTCTGTTGATGGCAGGCCTTGATGGGATCAAGAACAAAATTCACCCGGGCGAAGCGATGGACAAGGATCTTTATGATCTGCCGCCAGAAGAGCTCAAAGATATCCCAACGGTTGCCGGTTCGCTTCGCGAAGCTCTTGAAGCCCTTGGCGATGATCATGCGTTCCTCACCGCTGGCAACGTGTTCGATGAAGATCAGATCGAAGCCTATATCGACCTGAAGATGGAAGAGAACATGCGTTACGAAATGACGCCGCACCCGGTTGAGTTCGACATGTACTACTCAGCGTAACGCCGCCCGTTACAGCTTTGAGCCAAAAGGAAGGGCGCCCAGTGGGCGCCCTTTTTCGTTGGGGCCTCTGAACAGCTAAACATAACATTCTTGCTATATAACATATATGCGATATAATGATCGCATGTCTCAGCTTGACGATACCTTTGCCGCCCTCGCCGACCCCACCCGCCGGGCTATTCTGGCTCGCCTTGCAGAAGGCAAAGCGACGGTGTCCGAGATCATGGAACCGTTCGATATCTCACAACCGGCAATTTCACGGCATCTGAAGGTGTTGGAAAAAGCAGGATTGATCTCGACAAAAGTCTCCGGAACTGCCCGCCCCCGCACGCTCGAAGTCGCGCCCTTGGAGGAGCTTGACGATTGGCTCTCAGCCTATCGCGAACGCTGGGAGGCGCAGTTCCAGCGTCTCGATACAGTTCTGGAAACGCTCAAGAATTCCCAAAACTAAGAAGGATCATGGTTATGGCCCCGCTCACTCTCACAACACCAACAGACACAAGCATTCAGATCGTGCGCCGGTTTGATGCGCCGCTACACTTGGTTTGGCGCGCCTTCACCGAGGCGGAACTGGTTCGGCAATGGCTGACGGGCAAGTCTGATCACACCATGCCAGAGTGCGAGATCGATTTTCGTGTGGACGGCGCTTGGCGATATGTCTGGGAATGGCCGGACGGCAAGATGGTGGGCAACGGCATTTTCAAGCACATCGTCGAGCATGATCACTATGTGCACACAGAAAGCTTCGACATTGCACCGGAAATGGAATCGCTGGTCGAAACACATTTTTCCCAGGATGGAGACGCAACAACTGTTACGTTGTTGATCCACTATGAGAACCAGGCCAATCGCGACATGAGCATTCAGCACGGCATGGGCAAAGGCATGGAAGCGAGTTTCAGCAATCTGGAACCTTTGCTCACCACGCTCCGTTAGGGATTACCCTGTGCTCGTTTGGAGCGCAGACGCGACGCTTTTCCCCGGACAAGGCAATAAGGGTGCTCGTGGTGCTTCATTTCCTCTATAGAACATAGAACGTGGCAAACTTGATACCGTTTAGGGGGAACTCAGCATTGAGGTGCTGATGGCAATCATTCGCAAAGAGGGTGATGCGATACCCCTTTGCAACCAGCCCCTTGGCCATGGCACTGTGGAGCCAAGCGATTCGCCCCCAGCCCCTTCGGTTTTTGCCACGATGACAGATTTGTTCGGCGCCGCAGCTGCGGCCACACCAGCAGCTGACACTGCCCCCAAACCAGCGCCAAAGCCCAGCAAGAAGGCTGCGCCCAAACCGTCAACGTCTGGCGCGGAGGCGGGCTATGATGCTTCTGCTATCGAGGTGCTCGAGGGACTGGAGCCCGTGCGTCGCCGCCCAGGCATGTACATTGGCGGTACGGACGAACGCGCCCTGCATCACCTGTTTGCTGAGGTGATCGACAACTCCATGGATGAAGCGGTGGCCGGTCACGCCTCGCGCATCGAGGTGGAGTTGATGGCAGATGGATCATTGTCGGTCAGTGACAATGGTCGTGGCATTCCCGTCGATCCGCATCCAAAAATGCCGGAAAAATCCGCGTTGGAAGTGATCATGACCACGCTGCACGCTGGCGGCAAATTCGACAGCAAGGTCTATGAAACATCAGGCGGTCTGCATGGTGTCGGCGTTTCGGTGGTCAATGCGCTGTCAGACCATTTGGAAGTGGAGGTTGCGCGCGACCGCAAACTCCATCGTCAGATTTTCTCGCGCGGCATTCCCCAAGGGCCTGTTGAAGTGATCGGCGAAACGATGAACCGCCGTGGCACCACCGTGCGTTTCCATCCTGATGCGGAGATTTTTGGCAAAAACGCCAGATTCAAGCCAGCTCGCCTGATGAAGATGGCGCGCTCCAAAGCCTATCTGTTCGCCGGTGTTGAAATCCGCTGGACCTGCGCGCCAGAGCTTTTGGAAGGCGTGAAAGACGTTCCACAAACTGCGACTTTCTCCTTCCCTGGTGGCTTGCAAGATTATCTGGCCGAGTCTCTGGGCAACGAGCGACGCGTAACCGAGCAGATGTTCGCTGGGCGCACGCCCAATGCCGGCAAACATGGTGGCGTGGAATGGGCGGTCTGCTGGCATGTCGGCGATGCATCGTTCGCTTCCTACTGCAACACGGTGCCAACGCCCGAGGGCGGTACGCATGAGGCTGGCCTTCGTATGGCGATGCTGAAAGGCCTGCGCGCTTACGCCGAACTGACCGGTGTGAAAAAAGGCGCGCAGATTACGGCTGATGATGTGATGACATCAGCGGGTGCCATGCTGTCGGTCTTTGTGCGCGAACCAGAATTTGTCGGCCAAACCAAAGATCGACTGGCCACGCAGGAAGCGACCAAGATCGTTGAAAATGCCGTCCGCGACGCCTTTGATCATTGGCTCACCGGCTCACCCAACCAGGCCAATAAGCTGCTGGAATGGACGATTGACCGTGCCGAGGAACGGCTGAAACGGCGCGCTGAAAAAGACATCGCCCGCAAAAGCGCAACACGTAAGCTACGCCTTCCCGGCAAACTTGCCGACTGTTCCAAGGCCGGAGCTGCAGGCTCTGAGATTTTCATTGTCGAGGGCGATTTAGCTGGCGGGTCGGCCAAGCAGGGCCGCCGCCGCGACACGCAGGCGGTGCTGCCGCTGCGCGGAAAAATCTTGAACGTTGCCAATGCGGGCCGCGAGAAAATCACCTCCAACCAACAACTCTCAGACTTGCTTCAGGCGCTGGGTGTTGGGACTGGCTCAGCCTATCGCGATGATGATCTGCGCTACGAGCGGGTGATCATTATGACCGACGCCGATGTGGATGGCGCGCATATCGCCTCATTGCTGATCACGTTCTTCTACCGCGAGATGCCGGAGCTGATTGAAAACCGGCACCTCTTTATCGCTGTGCCGCCGCTCTACCGGCTCTCGGCTGGCAGCGTGGTGGAGTATGCTCGCGATGATGCTCACAAGGATGAACTGATGCGCACAGCCTTCAAAGGCAAGCGCAACGTTGAGATTGGTCGCTTTAAAGGCTTGGGTGAGATGCTGCCTGCGCAGCTGAAAGAAACCACCATGGACCCGGACAAGCGGACCCTGCTACGCGTCAAAGTTCTGGATGGTGAGAGCACAGGCGATACGGTGACAACGCTGATGGGCAACAAACCAGAAGCGCGTTTCCAGTTCATCCAGGAGAACGCCAAGTTCACCGAAGAGTTGGATATCTAGCTGACCTCGCGTTGTCGCGACATCGCAAAAAAGGCCGGGCAAATGCCCGACCCTCTCATTGCATTGGTGTTCAGCCTTACATCGCTGACGGTGGCAAAATCACCGCATCGATAACGTGGATAACACCGTTGGATGTCTCGATGTCCGCTGTGACAACGTTGGCGCTATCGACCATGACGCCATCGGTTGCATTGACCATCACTTCAGACCCTTCAACCGTCGCCACGGACAGTTCCTGACCGGCGATATCCGCCGACATCACTTTGCCTGGAAGCACGTGGTACGTCAGGACAGCCTGCAGGGTTTCCAGGTTTTCTGGCAGAAGCAGGTTTTCAACGGTGCCTTCGGGCAAAGCCGCGAAGGCTTCGTCGGTTGGGGCGAAAACAGTGAATGGGCCTTCGCCGCGCAGCGTATCTTCCAAACCAGCAGCTTGAACGGCTGCAACGAGGGTGGTGAACGAACCAGCTTCAACAGCTGTGTCGACGATGTCCTTCGAATGGCCGTCAGCGAACGCCGAGCCTGCCATGCCGAGAGAGACGACGGCCGCTGCAGCGGTGGTGCCAAGGAAGTGAGTGAAACGCATTGATAATCTCCATAGAGGGGTTGCTGTGAAAAATTCCAGCCGTGGGAGAAACGTTCCAGATCATCCTTTGGTTTTGCGCCATTCGGGCAAGACATTCGCGCTTTCTAAACCCTTGACGCAGACTTTCGCCGCAATTGGCCTTGTTTTGGCAGGTAACGCCCGCATTTCCTTGACTTTTGCGGCCCCACAGGCCATGTGCCGCCCATTGCTTCGTTGCAAACGCGCGCTCGTCACACAGTTGTGATCGCCAGTGCGCATTATGGCGCTCATGCCCAGTGGCCTGCGCCGGGCGGCATCCAATTGGATCGCTGTTACGTAAACCGCCACTTCGCCGCGCCTTTCAGCCCTTCGCGCACCGATCCCTTTCGACACGGATACCCATTTAACGCATGTCATTTTCGACCCTTGGTCTTTCGCAAAAAGTACTCTCCGCCATTGATGCCGCTGGCTACAGCGAGCCAACGCCGATCCAGGCACAGGCCATCCCGCATGTTTTGGAGCGCAAGGACGTCTTGGGCCTTGCCCAAACCGGCACGGGTAAAACCGCGGCCTTCTCTCTGCCCATCCTCACTTTGCTTGAACGCGGTCGGGCCCGGGCCCGTATGCCGCGCTCGTTGGTGATCGCGCCGACACGTGAGTTGGCAGCCCAAGTTGCTGAGAGCTTTGAGACCTTTGGGGTGAACCACAAATACACGATGGCGTTGCTCATTGGTGGCGTTTCGTTTGAAGAGCAAGAAAAGAAGCTCACCAAGGGCGCCGACATTCTGATCGCCACCCCAGGTCGCCTGCTCGATCACTTTGAGCGCGGAAAACTGCTGCTGACCGGCGTCGAATTTATGGTTGTCGATGAAGCTGACCGGATGCTCGATATGGGCTTCATGCCTGATCTGGAGCGTATCTTTAAGCTGGTGCCATTCACTCGCCAGACACTGTTCTTCTCAGCAACTATGCCGCCGGAGATCGAGCGCTTTGTAAACACCTTCCTGCACACGCCGGAACGTGTGGAGGTAGCTCGTGCTTCATCAACCAGTGAGACGATCACGCAGGTTCTGCTAAATGCGCCAAGCGTGGCCGCCGGTAAGCGTGAGACACTGCGCAAGGCCATCGACGGCGCAGAAGACCTCAGCAACGGCATTATATTCTGCAACCGCAAACGTGATGTGTCGGTGGTGGAGCGCTCGCTCAAGCGCCATGGCTACAATGCCGGCTGTTTGCACGGCGATATGGATCAACGTGCGCGCATGCAAACGCTCGAAGCGTTTCGCAACAACGAACTGACCCTTCTTGTCGCTTCCGATGTTGCAGCACGAGGCCTCGATATTCCCGCGGTGAGCCACGTGTTCAATTTCGATGTGCCAACGCACGCCGAAGACTATGTGCACCGGATTGGTCGTACAGGCCGCGCAGGACGAACGGGAACAGCCATCACACTGGCCTCAAAAGCTGATGGCAAGTATGTCGCCGCCATTGAAGAGATGATCGGCCAGCCGATTCCAAAGGCCGACACGACCCCTGAGGATCAGGCCGACGCTGCTGAAGCAGTGGCTGAAGACGCAAAGCCTGAGACGGAAGAAAAACCAACACGTCGGCGGGGCCGTCGCGGTGGCCGCAAGTCGAACGAGGCGCAGGCATCGTCCGAAACATCGGAAGCAACACCATCGGCGAAAACCGATGAGGAAAGCTCAGAGGCTGCAGACAAACCGAAAAAGTCCCGTCGCGGTGAGCGTACCCCACGCCAAGATGGTGATGAGGCCAATCCACCCAAGCGTGGACGTGGGCGTCGCGGCAACCGAAACGATGACGGTCCAGATGATCGCCGTCCCTTCGGCGAAACGGATTATGTGCCTGCTTTCTTGCTGCGTCCTATCCGTCGGTCTGCTGCCTGATCTTTTTTGGCGTTACTGCTACCCGCCGACTGATCGCCTGTTCCCGATTCGCGTCGGCTGGCTAAACGTTGTTCGACAACACTGACGCGTGCCATCTGCGCGCATGCAACCGCTCTGCGACCTCAACTTGCGCTTAGCCGCCTTTGCAATTTTGCGCCAAAGAACACCTATTCTACCTTTGTTGGCCGATTTGAACCGACCACAAGGCTATCGATTAACGCCTTGGAAACGGTGTTATGACAGAGTTTTGGGGAAGTTGAGTTGACCCTTGGGGGGACCCTGGCATGTCATTGCCCGAAGATGTTGCGCGCACATATCAAATTGCTGAGCACGCAATCGCGAAGATCAAAACAAATGAGCTTGGGGCTTTTCCTCCAAACTACGAGATTTGGTTTGCTTATGCTGCCGGTTTCAACCCAGCATTGAACAAACGTATCAATGAAATTCTGCGCGCTGGCGAACGTGTCAGCCAGGATGAGCTTGAAAAGATCCGCGAAGAGTTTTTCGGCGCGGGGTCCTTTGAAGAACGCGTTGATGCTGTTGGCGGCCAGCTTTCTGGCAAAGTGTCTGAGATCATGGATTTGATCAACGAGGCTGCTGGCCAGACCAGCGGTTACTCAGACGAGTTGCAGGATGCCTCCAAAAATCTTGATGGTGTTGTTGATGAGCAGGTGGTGCAAGCCATCGTTCAAAAACTGATCACCATGACCGATGAGGTCGAGCGTAGCAGCCGTTCCATGTCCAACAAACTTTTGGAGAGTGAGCAGGAAATCGCAGCTCTGAAAGAAGCTTTGGAATCGGTTCGTTACGAAGCCATGACAGATCAGTTGACTGGCATCGGCAACCGCAAGCGCTTTGATCGGGCGATGGACGAGGCCATGCTCTCGTCTGAAGCGACAGGCGAGCCTTTCAGCCTTCTTGTTTGCGACATTGATCACTTCAAAAAGTTCAATGACACGCACGGCCACCAGACTGGCGATCAGGTTCTACGCCTGGTTGGAAGCACGGTGAAAAGTTCTGTGTCCTCCAAGGACATTGCCTGCCGCTATGGCGGCGAGGAGTTTTGCGTCATCCTGCCTTCAACGAAAATTGGACGCGCGACCGATATGGCCAACGTGATCCGTCAGGCGGTTATGGGCAAAGAGCTTGTCAAACGCTCAACTGGCGAGACGCTGGGCCGCGTGACCATCTCCATTGGTGTCGCGGAGTTGCGCGAGGATGACAGCGTGCAGTCGATCATTGAGCGCGCGGACAAGTGTCTCTACGCGGCAAAAGAAGCCGGTCGGAACCGTGTTGTTGCCGAGGCTGAGCTTGAGGCAAACGAGAAAGCCGCTTAAGCGCCACCTGCTTCCGTTCAAACAAAAAGCGCGCAGCCTCCAACGGTTGCGCGCTTTTTTGTGTTCAGGTGATCCTCTTAATGCGCCGGCTCGGCCTCTGCCGGTTTCAACTCGACAGATTCGCCACAGCCGCAGGCTGACACTTCGTTGGGGTTCTTGAAAACAAAGCCAGAGCGAAGTTTGGTCTCTTCGTAGTCGACCTGCATGCCAAGAAGATAGAGCATTGCCGATGGTTCGATGAAGAGGCGCGCTGGGCCATCTTCGACCGCATCATCGCCGTCGGGCTTTTCTTCGGCTATGTCGAGCTTGTACTCCATACCAGCGCAGCCGCCCTTCTTGAGAGTAAGCCGCAGACCCGCTTCCGGCCCATGATCAGCCAAAAGCGCAGCGACGTGATCCTTGGCAGGATCGGTCATTGTGATCATCGCAAAGCTCATCACATGTCCTTCGATTGTCTCTTAGAACCAACCAATAGCGACCTGCGCCTCTTCTGACATGCGCTCAGGGGTCCAGGGTGGGTCGAACACCATCTCTACCTGTACATCTTGCACGCCAGGGGCCGTTGCCACCGCGTTTTCAACCCAACCTGGCATCTCACCAGCCACCGGACAGCCCGGCGCGGTTAGCGTCATATGGATCGACACCTTACGGTTATCATCAATGTCGACTTTGTAGATCAGGCCAAGTTCGTAGATGTCGACCGGAATTTCAGGATCATACACCGTCTTCAGGGCGGCGATGATGTCCTCGGTCAACTGTTCCAGCTCTTCAGCGGGAATGGCAGACGTGGGACCACTCAGCTCGGCCGCGTTGGGCGCTTGCGGATCGGTTGTGGTTGGCGCTGTGGCTGTCTCGGTCATTGATGTGTCCATTCCAGGGGTCAGGCCCGACTTTACCAGTGAAGTCTCATGTGAAGAAGCTCTGAGCCTTTTTCAAGGACTCCACGAACGTATCGACCTCGTCACGGGTGTTGTAGACCCCGAACGAAGCGCGGCAAGAAGAAGTCACGCCGTAGCGTTTAAGAAGCGGTTGGGCACAATGGGTTCCCGCGCGCACTGCAACGCCGGAGCGATCAAGCAGCGTTGAAATGTCATGGGCGTGTGCGCCCTCGACCTCAAAAGAGATGATGGCACCCTTGCCGGGCGCTTCACCCATGATGCGCACCGCATTGATGTGGCGTATCTGCTCCATCGCATAAGCGAGCAGGTCGTGCTCATGGGCACTGATGGCATCGCGCCCAATCATCTCAATATAGTCGAGCGCGAGCCCCAGTCCCACTGCTTGGGCGATCGGGGGCGTCCCGGCCTCAAAGCGTGCTGGCGGCGGCGCATAGGTCATGCCATCTTCGCGCACTTCATCAATCATTTCACCGCCGCCCATATAGGGTGGCAAATCCGCCAGTTTCTCAGCCTTGCCCCAAAGCGCACCGATCCCCGAAGGCCCGTAAAGCTTGTGCCCAGTGATGGCATAAAAATCACAGCCAAGAGCTTGCACATCAACGCTCATATGTACCGCGCCCTGTGCGCCATCGACGACAAGCGTGATGTCATCGCGCTCAGCGATGTGATCGGCAACAGCTCGAATGGGTGTGACAGTGCCGAGCACGTTCGACATGTGCGTGAGCGCTATGATCTTCGTGCGCTCTGAAAGCATGCTTTCAAACGCGTCGAAATCAAAACTTCCATCCTCCAGCACCGGCACCCATTTGAGCACCGCGCCTTTCTTCTCGCGCAGGTAATGCCACGGCACGATGTTGGAGTGATGCTCCATTACCGAGAGGATGATCTCATCGCCCTCTTGCAAGCTCTCGCCAAGACCATGCGCCACAAGGTTCAGGGCTTCGGTAACAGAGCGGGTGAACACGATCTCCTGATCGCTGGCAGCACCCAAGAACTTGGCGACTTTGGCCCGCGCACCCTCATACGCCTCTGTGGCAGCCGTTGAGAGATGATGCAGCCCGCGATGCACATTGGCATAGGATGTGCGGTAAAACTCCGCGGTGCCGTCAATCACCTGGTTTGGTTTCTGCGCGGACGCAGCATTGTCCAAATAGACAAGCGGTTTGCCATTCACTTGCGTGGAAAGCGCTGGAAAATCCGCGCGAATGGCAGCTACATCAAGGCTCATAGGGTGGGGTTCTCCAACTAGCGTGCCGCGTGGGCAGCAAGCCAGTTTTCAATGGCGTCAAAGGCCAATTGCTCAAACGGGTGATCTTCAAACAGCTCAGCGCCCTCGGAAAGGAACGCTTGCAGCAGCAGCTTGCGCGCTTCGTTGGGCGCAATGCCACGAGCAAGCAGGTAGAACATCAAGTCTTCTTCGATGTCGCCACACGTTGCACCATGGGCGCAGCTAACGTCATCGGCGAAAATTTCCAGCTCAGGCTTGGCCACCATGTCCGCCGTATCAGAGAGCAACAGCGAGTTGATCGCCATTTGCGCATCCACCTTCTGCGCATCTTGCGCCACGACAATCTTGCCCTGGAAAACAGCTTTGGCCGCATCATCGATCACAGCTTTGAAGGTCTCTGTGCTATCGCAATGCGGCACCAGATGATCCACATAAAGTGTTGAATCGGAGTGCTGACGATCAGCCACCATGGTGATACCGGCCACATCAAGGCGAGCCTCTTCACCAGCGAAAACCACACGCGTTTCGGTGCGAGCCAGCTTGGCACCAGCAACCAGATGAAGCAGTTTGGTGTGCGACTTGGCGGCAAGATCCATTGTGATCTCACCGAGATGCACTGCGTCACTGCCCTCGTCTTGTGTGCGCAGCACTGCAAGCGAAGCGCCCTCGCCCACCGTGTAGTTGGTGACAGCGCTTGACTGGCAAGCCTCACCATCAGGACTGATATGACGCTCAATGACCGTTAGGTCAGCGCCCTCACCCAGAACAATGCGCGCGCGCGCATGGCTCATTGATGCCCCCGTCGAGCGCATGAAAACAAGTTCCAACGGTGTGTCGACCTTGGCGTTTTTCTCAACCGACAGGGCATACCCGTCACGCACAAAGGCCGCGTTCAGCGCATCAATGGCGCGATCTGGCGTGTCAGCACCAGCCAGAGAAGCTGCGCCCTCGACTAAGGTATCCATCAAAGGTGCCAAGGTGACACCGGCTGGCAGGTCAGTGCTGCCAGACGTTAGAAACCCATCCACAACAACGATCTGCCGCGCGCCGCTCAACAGCGGTGCGGGCACCTCAGCAGCGCCAGCGCTGTCAGCGAGCGGCGCAATCTCACGCACCAAGGTTCGCAGATCAGTGTATTTCCACGGCTCGATGCGGCGATGCGGCAGGCCTTCACGCTCAAAAAGGGCGATACGCGTGCGGCGATCAGCATGGGTGGCCGCGTTGCCCGGAAGGGAATCTTCCACATCGGCAAAGCTTTCCAGCACGGCCGATTCAGCAGCAGTTCGGATGCGTTTCAAGTCGGCGTTCATGGTTGTCTACCCTTAAGCAGCGTCAGCGATGATGTCGGCATAGCCCTTGGCTTCAAGCTCAAGCGCCAGTTCTTTGTCGCCACTTTTGACGATCTTGCCGCCCGAGAGCACGTGCACATAGTCGGGCACGATATGGTCAAGCAGGCGCTGATAGTGGGTGATCACAAGAAACCCGCGATCAGCGCCGCGCAATGCATTCACACCATCGGCGACCACTTTGAGCGCATCGATATCAAGGCCGGAATCGGTCTCATCCAAAATGCCCATCTTGGGTTCAAGAAGTGCCATCTGCATGATTTCATTGCGCTTTTTCTCACCACCGGAGAACCCAACATTCAGTGGGCGCTTCAGCATGTCCGACGAGATGTTGAGCTCAGCGGCTTTCTCTTTCACGACGCGCATGAAATCAGGCGTCGAAAGCTCTTCCAAACCTTCAGCCTTGCGCTTGGCATTAAGCGCCGTACGCAGGAACGTCATGGTCGCAACGCCCGGAATTTCAATTGGGTACTGAAATGCCAAAAACAGGCCTGCATTGGCGCGCTCGTGCGGGTCCATCTCCAAGATGTTCTCGCCGTCGAGCAGAATTTCACCCTCGGTGACTTCATACTCTTCCTTGCCAGCGATCACATAAGACAGTGTGGATTTGCCGGAGCCGTTGGGGCCCATGATGGCGTGCACTTCGCCTTTGGGAATCGACAGATCGACACCGCGAAGAATTTCCGTGCCATCATCGGCAATCCGTGCGTGCAGGTTCTTAATCTGAAGCATCGTTGTAGGTCCTCATATCCTTTGCGAGAGGGCTTGCGCACCAGCGGATGCATCGCCTGCCATCATCGCGTTCAATCCCAAAAACAGCACTGCCCAACCGAGCACCGCCACAAAAATGTAGGTCTGGTTCCAGCCGCGATGGCGACCAAGCAGAACCACCAAAATGATCGGTCCAGCGAGCAGACCGACAAAGGCCACCTGACGGCCAATTAATAGTGCCAACTCCATCAGTGCCCGCCCCCTACAGACCCAAGGCTGCACGAATGTTAGGAGCCAGCGTCGCCGCGATCACGCCAACCGCAGCGCCCAAAGCCAGGCGCCGCATGAGCGTGTTGAAGCGTGGAGCCAACGCTGCCAGAGCCCCGCAAATGGCGGCGTAGTAGGCAATGGCAATGCCGTCGAAACTCACCCAACCGATCCTTCAAGCGAGATGCCGATCAGCTTCTGGGATTCCACCATGAATTCCATTGGAAGCTTCTGCAGCACGTCTTTCACGAAGCCATTGACGATCAGTGCCACAGCTTCTTCCTCGTTGAGACCACGCTGCAGGCAATAGAACATCTGATCATCGGAGATTTTTGAGGTGGTGGCCTCATGCTCCAACACGGCTTTTGCGTTCTTCGACTCGATGTACGGGATCGTGTGTGCACCACAGCGATCACCAATCAGCAGCGAGTCGCACTGGGTGAAGTTGCGTGCGTTTTTCGCGCCACGCGCAATCTGCACCAAGCCGCGATACGTGCTGTCTGATTTGCCGGCAGCGATCCCTTTCGCAATGATCTTCGACGAGGTGTTCTTGCCCAGATGGATCATTTTGGTACCGGAATCGACCTGCTGCATCCCGTTGGAGATGGCGATCGAATAGAACTCACCTACCGAGTTGTCGCCGCGAAGAATGCAGGACGGGTACTTCCAGGTGATGGCCGATCCGGTCTCAACCTGGGTCCAGGAAATTTTGGAGTTGTCACCGCGGCAGTCGCCGCGCTTTGTGACAAAGTTGTAGATGCCGCCTTTGCCTTCGGCGTCACCTGGGTACCAGTTCTGGACGGTGGAATACTTGATCTCTGCATCATCCAGCGCAATCAACTCAACGACGGCCGCGTGCAACTGATTTTCATCACGCATTGGCGCCGTACAGCCTTCCAAATAGGAGACATAGGAGCCTTTGTCGGCGATGATCAGTGTGCGCTCAAACTGGCCCGTGTTCTCCGCGTTGATGCGGAAATAGGTCGACAGCTCCATGGGGCAGCGCACGCCTTCCGGAATGTAGACGAATGAGCCATCTGAGAAAACCGCGGAATTAAGAGTTGCGTAGTAGTTGTCGGTGACCGGTACGACCGAACCGAGGTACTTCTTCACCAGTTCTGGATGCGAATGCACCGCTTCTGAGATCGAGCAGAACACGATGCCGTGCTTGGCCAGTTCTTCCTTGAACGTGGTCACAACCGACACGCTGTCAAAAACGGCATCCACCGCAACTTTGCCAGCCAGCGAATCCAGATCACCATCCAGTTTGGACGGCTCATCCATTTTGCGCACACCGGCCAAAATCTCCTGCTCTTTCAGCGGGATACCCAACTTCTCGTAAGTGCGCAGAAGCTCCGGGTCGACCTCGTCCAGGCTCTTGGGGCCTTCGGTCGATTTCGGTGCGGCATAGTAATAGAGTTCTTGAAGGTCGATTTCAGGATAATCCACGCGCGCCCACTCGGGCCGTGTCATGGTTTCAAACCGCTTCAGCGCGTCCAAGCGCCAGTCGGTCAGCCATTCAGGCTCGCCCTTTTTGGCCGAGATAAAACGCACGATATCGGCGTTCAGGCCCTTGGGCGCGTACTCCATATCGATGTCAGTCTCAAAGCCATATTTGTACTTGTCGACGTCAATCTCACGGACCTGTTCGATGGTCTCTTGTACCGCTGGCATCGGGGGCATGCTCCTTAAAAGCTAGGCTTTCAAACCAGTGACCAAACCGGCCACTTTAAAATCATTCCAAATTGTATAACGACTCTACGCAGATTCACCAATGGCAGATTGCGTTAAATTTGCATTTTTCCCGCTGATTTTATCTGGAGGCACAGTTTTCCGGGTCGACCAGCGCGCGATAGACGCCAAAACACGGTCGACATCATCGGCGCTCGACTGAAAACCGAGGCTGAGCCGCAAGGCACAGTCGGCAATGTCGGGGCTCACATTCATGGCGCTGAGAACGTGGCTTGCCTTTACCTTCCCGCTGGAACACGCCGAGCCTGAGGACAGCGCGATGCCATCAAGATCCAGTTGCATCAGTGCCAATGCAGCTTGATGTCCAGGGATCGCAAAGCAACTTGTGTTGGCGAGCCGCGGTGCGTCTTTGCCGAAAATGATCGCGTCGGGATGATTGTTCAAAAGCTCGGTTTCAAAACGCTCGCGCAGCTCTTGCAGACGGCTTTGTTCGCCATCCATTGCCCTGACAGCTGCACCCATGGCCGCTGCAAAGCCCGCAATACCGGTGGCGTTTTCCGTTCCAGCACGAACGCCCCTCTCCTGTCCGCCACCGCGGACAAGCGGTTTGGTGAGGTGCAATCGCATCGGATCGTAGATGATCGCGCCAACACCAGCTGGACCGCCCAATTTGTGCGCCGACACAACAAGGGCGGCCGGGCGCGCGTCGCTGAGCCTGCATTTACCAGCCCACTGCACCAGGTCGCAGACGAAGAGCGCTTGATGCACATCGCAAAGCGTTGCGATCTCTTCGATGGGTTGCAGAACACCGGTTTCATTGTTCGCGCCCTGCACGCACACCATCGCCTGCGCATCGCCCGGTAAGGTAGACAACGCCTCGCCAAGCATCACCGGGACCACTTGGCCATTGGCATCCACTGGCAGCGCAATGACTGCAGATTCATCAAACCCATGACCTTGAAGCGCCGCCACATGCTCTGTGGGGGCCATGAAAAGGTGGCTGACCTGGCGCTTGGTCGCGAGCGACTGTGTGGCAGGTGTCAGCAAGGTGGCCAGCGCTTCGCTGGCGCCCGAGGTGAAAGCCAGTCGATAGTCTAGAAGGTCCAGGTCTTTGAGGATGGAGATCCGCGCTTCCTCTATGCGCTTGCGGGCCCCGCGACCAAATCCATGAATGGATGAAGGATTGCCGATCTCTTCCATGGCCACCAGCATCGCCTCGCGCGCTGCCGGACGCAGCGGGCTGGTCGCGTTGTAGTCACAATAGACTGGGGCGTTGGGGCTGTTCGCCATCATGCGCTGACCGGTGCAAAGAAACCAAAGTTTGCAGCACCTTATGAGCGAAAGCTGACAGCAAGGGATCGAAAAACCTTGTTTTTCGAGCAGCGCCTGGTGTTAAGTGCGGCGCGACAGCCGGGCCGCCGCCAATAGCAGCACCCGCGCTTGAAAAGTCTTGCATCAGCCAACAGGTTCAAAGGCCTGCGGTTGAAGATTAGAACCGTTCTAGGTTTTTTGCAGGCCGTGCGTCAAGACGCTCGGCCTGATTTGTTGAAAATAGAAGGCAACATTTCGTATCATGCCCGAACTTATTTACCAAGGTCCCTCTGGTCGTCTGGAAGGGCGGCTGCACCCCGCCCCCGAGCGTGGTGCTCCAACAGCAATCATCCTGCACCCGCATCCGCAGTTTGGCGGCACGATGAACAACCCCATCGTCTACCAACTCTACTACATGTTCGTGGAGCGCGGGTTCTCGGTGCTGCGCTTCAACTCACGCGGTGTGGGGCGATCACAGGGCTATTTCGATCATGGGGTTGGCGAACTCGCCGACGCAGCCGGGTCGTTGGATTGGCTGCAAGCGCAAAACCCTGATTCGCGCTTCACTTGGATTGCTGGTTTCTCGTTTGGCGCCTGGATTGGCATGCAGCTGTTGATGCGTCGTCCAGAAGTTGCCGGCTTCATGTCCGTCGCCCCGCCAGCCAACCTGCATGATTTTTCCTTCTTGGCCCCCTGCCCGTCCTCAGGTCTCATCATCCATGGTGATGAGGATAAGGTCGTTCCGGAGCCAGCCGTTCAGGCGCTGGTGGACAAATTGAAAACCCAAAAGGGCATCACAATCGACCATCAAACGGTGGAAGGCGCCAACCACTTCTTTGAAGGCAAGTTGGAAGACCTTGATCGCCGGTGCAGCGAGTATCTGGACTTCCGTCTGGCTAACCCTGGCATGCGCTAACCGGCAACGCCGGTTGGTCGAGTCTGGGTGCGTCTTGGCTGCTACTGCGGGTGGATGAGCTTTCCACCCACAGTTGGCGCCAAAACGCCGGTGGTGCTGGGATAGCTGGTCGGCATTCCATGCATGTGGCGTACCGCCAGATAGGCGAACGCTTCAGCCTCCAGCATCGCGGCACTGGCGCCAAGCGTATCCAACGGCGCAACCGAGCAAGGCAGCTGGCGGGCAAGCTCACGCATGATGAATGTGTTTTGAACGCCACCCCCAGCCACGAACAAAGCATTGGGCGTTTCAGGCAAATCAGCGACAGCACTGACCACACTTCGAATGGTCAGTTGGGCGAGCGTGGCCAGGGCGTCAGCGGTGCTAAGGTGCGCGAGATCGGGCGCGGCAAAGCTGTAGCGATCCAGCGACTTCGGTCCGTCTTGGGTAAAAAAAGGGTCAGTGAAGAACGCCCGCACCACATCCAGATCAGGCGCTCCCGATGCAGCGAGCGCGCCACGCTCATCAAAAGCGACGCCTTCGCGCTCCAGCAGGAGATCATCCATAAACACGTTTGCCGGGCCAACATCGGCAGCAAGCAGGCTCTCTGGGTTGGTGTCCTGGATCAGCGTGATGTTGGCGATGCCGCCCAAGTTCAAGATCGCTGCAGGCAACCTGGTTCGCGATGCAATCAACGCTTGGTGGTAGAGGGGCGCAAGCGGTGCGCCCTGGCCGCCCGCCTCCACGTCTGCGCTGCGGAAGTCATAGACGATCGGTAAACCCGTGGCATCTGCGAGGATTTGAGCATCACCCAATTGCAGCGTAAACGCCTTTGATGGCTCGCTGGGGTTGGGCCGATGCAGCACCGTTTGCCCATGATACCCAATCACATCAGCGGGTACTGCCAGCGTTTTCTGAAGCGCAACCAATGCCTCAGCATGACGACGGGTGGAGAGTGCGGCGGCCGCCTTCGCATCCGGGTGATCAACCGCCTCGCGCGCGTTGATCGCGAGCGCCGTTTCAACGGCCTGGAACAGAACAGCACGTTCATCAGGTGAATAGTCCAGCGTTAGATGCGCGTCTTGCACCGCGCCGACCTCGCCCATTCCGTCCGTCTCAATAAGCGCAACATCCACACCATCCATAGATGTACCGCTCATTGTACCAATGGCCCGCATCATGCTTGCACACCGTCACGCGTTGCAAAGGACTGGAGGGCATGGCAAGAGCCGGGTCTTAAAGTCCAAAGACGCCGTTTCCCCCAAACCATCAGCAGACCCATGACACAGTCCTTTCAATCCGACTTCCTGCGCGCGCTTTCTGAACGCGGTTTTATCCATCAGCTGTCCGATGCGGACGGCTTGGATGCAGCCCTCAAGGACGGACCGCTGACCTGCTATATCGGATTCGACTGCACCGCGCCCTCCCTTCATGTGGGTTCGCTTGTTCAGATCATGATGCTGCATTGGTTCCAGCAAACCGGTAACACGCCCATCGTGCTGATGGGCGGAGGGACGACGCGCGTCGGTGATCCATCGGGTAAAGATGAGAGCCGGCAAATGCTCACCGCTGAGCGGATTGAGGAAAACAAGGTCGGCATCCAAAAAGTATTCGCTCAGTTTCTCGATTTCGAAGGCGGAGAAACACCCGCCTCCATGGTGGACAATGCCGATTGGTTGCTTGGTCTGCACTATGTCGATCTGTTGCGCGATGTTGGTCAGCACCTATCGGTCAATCAGATGATCCAACGTGATGCCGTGCGCCTGCGCTTGGAACGCGAGCAACACCTGTCCTTTCTAGAGTTCAACTACATGGTGCTTCAGGCCTTTGACTATGTTGAACTTTTCCGTCGCACCGGTTGTCGCCTGCAAATGGGCGGATCGGACCAATGGGGCAACATTCTCTCCGGCATTGATCTTGGTCGTCGTATGGAAGGGGCATCGCTGTTCGCGCTGACCACGCCACTGCTCACGACCGCGTCTGGCACAAAGATGGGTAAAACCGCTGAAGGTGCTGTCTGGCTCGATGCGGCGATGTGCAGCCCTTATGATTACTGGCAGTTTTGGCGGAACACTGAAGACAGCGATGTGGGTCGCTTTCTGAAGCTTTTCACAACTCTGCCGATGGAGGAAATCGCGCGGCTTGAAGCGCTGGAAGGTGCTGAGATCAATGAGGCGAAAAAGGCGCTCGCCAATGCCGCAACCACGCTGCTGCATGGTGCGGATGAGGCCGCCAAAGCGGCGGATGCCGCCGAAAAAGTCTTTGAGCAAGGTGCTCTGTCGGCCGATATGCCAACGGTTGAAATCGCCTCCTCACGCCTGGAGGAAGGTCTTGGTGTGCTTGCAGCTTATGTGGAAGCGGGCCTGGCCTCATCAAACGGTGAAGTGCGCCGCCACGTCAAAGGCGGCTCAGTACGGATCAATGACGAGCAAAGCCAGGATGAACGCCGCGTCTTGCTAACCAGCGATGTGCTTGATGGGGCTATCAAACTCTCGCTTGGCAAGAAGAAGCATGTTCTTCTCAAGCCAGTTTGATGGCCGGCTGGTACTAGCCACCCTGCTGGTATTCAAAGATGTTACGGAAGACGCCCGGTGCCAAAATTGACATCGGGTTGACCTCCAACTGCGGGCTATCCACGCTGCCAGTTAGCGCAAAAGTGACACCGAGCAGGCCCTCGGTGTCACGCCCGCCCAGGGCCTGACCAAGAATCGGAATCCGGCTGAAAATGTTGTTGATCGTAAAGAACGGAACGTAGGTACCGCTTAGCCGCACCTCGTTCGCAGCATAGTCGATCACACCATCAATGTTGCCACCCAGCGATGGTCCCCACCCTTCTGCATCATGAATGATGAGGCGATCAGGTGTGCGGTCAAATGTGATGTTGGTGACTTCAATTTCGATGCGATCAGCGGTTTCAAATTCTCCTGGCAAGACAACGTCGCTGGCATTGCGTGCTTGATCGCGACCACTGGTGAAGATGCGCTCCATGGCCGGTTCGTTGACGATCTCAAAATCGCTCAACAACAGTTGCCCCGCGACACGACCACCAACCGATTGTGGATCAAGAACCAGTGTGGCACGGCCACCTTGGGCGCGTTCATACAGCCCCAAAAACCGCAGAAACGTCCCAGCATCGCCCGATGAGATCACCAGACTGTTGCTGGCGCCAGCGGGAGCCAGCGTGCCCACCAAATCTGTACCATCAGTATGGCGTGCTCGAAGATCAAAGGTGGTGATGCGCTCTCCGGTTTGAGCATATCTGAGCTGCACGTCGGCCAAGCTCGCCCCCTGCTGAGTAACAAGCTCGCCCACCTCAACATCAAGCGACAGCGCACCTGCAGCTTCTCGATCACCGCGCAGCAAATCGGGGGTGAGAACAAACCTATCGCCGGTCAGCCGCGCGGATATGTTCTGACTGTTGCGTGTAAGGTCCAATGCAAAACGACCAATACCGTCAATAGCCACACTCTCAAACTCAGCGACGCGCAGCTCGTCGTCTACAAAATCAAGGCTTCCGCGCACGGCCAAGCCATCAGCAGCCACCACAAGGTCGCGAATCTGCCGTTGGTTATCTCGCTCCCGCACCGTAAAACTTGCACGTGAGGCAACACCAGCGGGCTTTCTGTAGCCAAGCTCAGCGATCGCGATGGTGGCATCGGTAAGGTCAATCACCATTCTGCGCTCGCCATCAGCGTTTTCCTGGCCGAGGTCTACACCAATTGTGCCGGTTAGATAGTCGCCGAAGTCCAAACCCATTTGGCGTCGATCATCGGCGTCCAAGACCATGGCCAGCAGCAAGCCATCGGTTCCAGGAGTTAGGTCCAAATCCGTCAAGATTCCGTCGAAACGTGCCTGTCCAAGCAGCGATGTCCCCGTTTCGTCGGCAAGAATGCGGAAATTGCCATCCGACATGGTTCGCCCTTCAACCGGCTGACTGCTTGCAAAGTCGGTCACGATTGCTTCGGTGGACGCCCGCACTGTGTCACGGTCGATCTCATCAGCAAGCACAGCTTCGATGCGCGAGGACAGCTCAACATGCCCTGTGACCGTTTCTGGGTCGAAGGGAACCGCATCCTCCAGCTCTAAGGGATCCATCAATGCCATATGAGCAAAACCAGATGCGGGTCCCTCCAAGTCCAGCTCAAGCCAAGCTAGGGGATCGGGATCAGCATGATCGGCAATGAAGAACTCGGCTCTCGGCACGGCAATCGTTTCGCCTGTTTCTAAACGCCCAGCTCCGCCGTTACCGACCATATGGACAGTGCGCCCCGTCACCTCGATTGTTCCATCCAATCCAAACACCACCGGCAACTCACCCGCGGTGCGCATCACCAGGTTTTGGTATGGCGCCGATAGGCTGAGCATGTCGTCGACAAGATAGGTGCGACCGTCTTCAACTTCGATATCCTCAAGACGCGCGGCAAAGGAAAACGTGCTTTCGCCCAGTCGGCCTTCGGCAACATTTTCCAGGAACCAGCTTCGTGCCTGCGGCGAAATAGGAAGCGGCCACATGGCTGCCAAATGCGGCACACGCATGGGCGTTGATTGGCCGACCAGCGAGACGAACGTCCCCTGTTCGGTTAGCTCCATCAAACCAGCATAGGCCACGCGCACATCGCCCATGGCCACCTGCATAAGCGGTAGATCGATCAAACGGCCGCTGTCATCAACAAAGAGTTCGAGCGATACGCTGCCAAGGGCGCGCTGAAGCGTTCGGCTGAGTTCAGGTTCCGGTGGTATGGCCAAGCGATAGCTGGGGGCAGCGAGGGTTAGCGCCATTCCGCGCCGCCCCTCGCGCACGGCTGGCGCCAGTGTGCCATTGAACACACCGCCTGTTTCTTGAAACTGGACCTGCGCGGAGATGATATCGAACCGCCCGCTCTCACGGGTGTAGATCATCGGTACGGAGGCAAATTCCAAGATAGTGGCCGCACGCCGACTGGCCACCAGATAACCTGCATCACTTTCGAATAGAGCGGCGATCTGGTTCACCGCACCATCATCTTCATCGCGCGTCACAACGATTTCGGAGGCAAGATTGGATTCGAACGTGACAGGTCCATCACCAGTCAGCGCGTCGGTCACATCGCTGGTTTTCAAGCCTCTCAACAACAGATGCGAGAAGGCTTCGTCCTCGGCGATCTCTGCACCTGCCACGCGAGCAAGAACCGATGGCCCTTCCGGGGCACCGCTTTCGGCGTGGCGCACGATCAATGACAGCGGTTCAGCGCGCGTGGTGGTTGTCACCCGCGCGATCATCTCGCGGGCGTTTTCGCGGTCAATCGTCACCTGAAAATCATCAGGGTTTCGTAAGAAGGGAATGCCAGCATCCGGTCGCGGCACAATCACCAACTGATCGACTGTTATGCTTTCCAAACTCTGCCACGTGTCGCCAACGGTGATATCGGTCAGCGCGCGATCAAGGGCATCAAAGGCGTTGACTAAGCCTTCCAACCGCAGGCTTGCGAGCATATCAGGCGTTGCAATCTCGGCCTCTTCGCTCTGGGTGGCGGGCGCCAGCGCTTCAAAGTTATCGAAGCTGGCAACATCGGGGCTATCAAACGCGGATGCGGAAGGTCTCTGGATGCTGCGACTGAACTCGCGCATAGGCTCCAAGTCCACCACATCCAGCTGCGCCGTCTCCACGGAGATACGATCCGGAACCAGGTTACGCCGAAGAACGTCCAGATATCGCACGCGCACACTCATTTCATCCAAGCTGAGCGATAAGCCTGGCGCGCTAAGAACGGCCCCCACCAGATCGACACGGATGGTCGCGCCACCGACATGGGTCGTGAGTTCGTCGACGGTGAGTGTGAAGGGCGCTGGTGCGGATGCTTCAAGGCGCGCGAGCAGAGGTGCGGCAATGGCCTGCTCAACCAGCCGCTGGCCAGGCGGTGTTCCCAAAGCGAGCACCGGCAACATCAAGAACAAAGCAAGGATCGTGAGGCCTGCTACCAAGGCGGGTTTGCGTACACGTCCCCACGGAGCGACTGGCCCGTTGGGATGTGCGCTGTCGTCAGCGGACACTGGCTGACTGATGCCGTTTTCGGCAACAAGCTCAGACTGTGATGGCACTTCAACCTTCACGGATGATCCATGCTCCCGAGGCGTTCGCCTGCGATCTCTGCCGCTTGGCAACCTGTATCGTTTCTACCGCGTCACGTGAACACGGGATTCCCTTGCTACCCACCGTTCTGCCCGAACGTAAGGAGTCGCGCAACGCCACATTCACATCGGCTAATGTAGAATGCTATGCACAACAAACGGCAGGAGCATGGCATCGCGAGCCGATCTGTTGCTTGCGTCAAACCGTAGGGTTTGTCAGATCATTCATTCCCCGCAAAACCATACGAAGCCTTTGTTCCGGTGGCGCTGAACTTTTTGGAGATACATCATGACTGCATCGACTGCTGACCGCGTTGCTGAAGGCGAAAAAGCCCCCGACTTTACGCTTCCCACCGATGGCGGTGGTTCGGTGAGCCTAAGCGCGTTGCAGGGCAAGCCGGTGGTCGTCTATTTTTATCCCAAAGACGATACCTCCGGCTGCACCAAGGAAGCGATCGGGTTTTCCGAAGCAAAGGGCGACTTCGATGCGCTCGGCGCAACAATTGTTGGCATTTCACCCGATTCGGCGGCCAAGCATGACAAGTTCATCGCGAAGTACGACCTCACCATCCAGTTGGCAGCGGATGAGGAAAAGACGGTTGCCGAGGCCTATGGCGTCTGGGTGGAAAAGTCGATGTACGGCAAGAAATACATGGGTGTGGAGCGCTCAACCTTCTTGGTTGGCGCCGATGGCACCATCGCAAAAGCGTGGCGGAAGGTGAAAGTTCCCGGCCATGTGGATGAAGTCTTGGAAGCGACCAAAGCCCTTTAAGCACTCCATGAAGTCACTTGCCGAAGAGGCCATCACCGTTGTGCGGTTGGCTGACTTGGACGCCAAAGCAGACCATGCCTACGCGCTTGCCAAGGCATGGTTTGCTGGACGGGTCGGTGTTGGCTCAGTCGACCGCAACACACTCCCAGATGACCCCGGACGGCCTGAAAAGCCAGAGCTCATCGCACCCAGCCGCATGCCGCGGCGTTCCAAAGGCGGGGTGAAGGGGCGCGTCGCACTTCTGCATTCTCTGGCTCATATCGAACTGAGCGCAGTTGATCTCACCTGGGACATGATCGCGCGTTCAGCAGGGCACCGCCTGCCGCGCTCTTACTATGACAATTGGGTGCAGGTCGGGCTTGAAGAAGCCAAACATTTCAAACTGTTGGCCAATCGGCTCAAAGAGCTGGGCTCGCACTATGGCGCTTTGCCGGCCCATGCCGGGCTATGGGAAGCGGCACAATCGACCGGTCTTGATCTCACCGCACGCCTGGCGATCATTCCCCTGGTGCTTGAAGCGCGCGGACTGGATGTCACGCCCGCAACCATCCGTTCGTTGGAAGGACTGGGAGATCCAGACAGCGCAGCAATCCTGCGTACGATCTATCATGATGAAAAGAAGCATGTGGCCTTCGGCGCGAAATGGTTCCGCTACCTGTGCGACCGCGACCGACGCGCACCTGAACCCACATTCCACGCTTTGGTGCGCAAACATTTTCGAGGCGCCATCAAACCACCGACCAATGATCGAGCGCGTGCCGAAGCTGGTTTGACGCCAGGATTTTACAAACCGCTGATGCCATTGACCGGCCATTAAACGGAACTGGGAAACCATCGCAAACCACCTGTCCTAAACCTCACATTAACCATGCTGGGGCCAGATAGGCGCAACAGTTTGTGTATCAGTGGTGGGTTCCCAATGGCGAATGGTGCGCCGCAGTCTTTGTCTCGATCATCGGCCATGCCGTCGTCCCAGGCGGATTTTCAAAAGTCCGTTCAAGCCAAGCAACTCAAGCGCGCTCGCGCTGACCGCCGCATTATTTTTGCCCATGGCGACAGCGTCCAGGTTTTGCGCATTGCCCCATGGATGGGGGCATTGCTGGTCCTGTTTGTTTTGGCCGGATCGGTTGGGATTATCGCTTCGGCAAGCTACCTGTTCTTTCGCGATGAACTCTTTACCGCGTCCATCAAACGTCAGCATCAAATCCAAGTGGCCTACGAGGATCGCGTCTCAGATCTGCGCCGCGAGATTGATCGCATTACCTCGCGCCAACTGCTCAATCAACAAGCCTATGAAGCGCGTGTTGAACGCCTGCTCACAGAGCATGTGCAGCTTTACGAGCAAGGTGCACGCCTCAATGTGATTCTTGATCGTGCGGGCTCTCTTGGCCTGGTACCGCGCCCTGCCCCGCCTTCTCCCGTGATCCCACCGAACCAGGAAGCCAGCCTTGGCAGCCGCCTCCAGCTCGGCACGATGGCGACGGACATGTCGGCCTTCGCACCGATCCCTCCTGGCGAGTTGATCACTGGCAGCATCCCACAGCTGCCGCCACAGCGTGGCATGACAGTGATGCAGCAAGCCGTGACTGATCCCGCGGGTTTGTTGACCACACTGGATGAAACGCTGGAAGCGCGCGAGCACAACCAGATGATCGCGCTCGCAGGCCTTTCTGCTGAAGCCAATCATGAAGCCGATGCCATTGTTGACGCTGTTGGTGGGTTGGGCATTCGCGTCTCATTGCCCAGTGCATCCATGGACCCATTGCCAACACAGCTCACGGGCGAAAGTGCAATGGGTGGTCCATTGCTCGCCCCTATGTCGGAAACTGATCGCTTTCAACTCTATGCCGATGACGCCGAGCGAGCTCTTGCCGATCTAAATGCTGCACGCGAGGCGATTGACCTGGTTCCTATCGCAGCTCCGGCGCGCAATGCGCGGCTAACTTCTCGCTTCGGTAACAGACGTGATCCGTTCACGCGGCGCTCAGCTTTTCACTCCGGTATCGACTACGCCGCACCCACTGGAACGCCAGTCTACGCACCAGCTGACGGTGTGGTGACACGCGCAGCCCGTCGTGGCGGCTATGGGCTGATGATTGAAATCGATCACCCTCACGGACTTTCAACGCGTTTCGCGCATCTCTCACGCATGTTGGTTTCACCGGGGACCCAGGTTCAGCGCGGCGATGTTATTGGTCGTATCGGCTCCACAGGTCGAAGCACCGGCCCTCACCTGCATTATGAAGTGCGTCGTGGAACCCGCGCCATCGATCCCATGCCCTTTGTCCGCGCTGGGCAAAGCATTGACGCCTTGTAGAGCAGCAGTCTTTCACAGCCTGATCTGATATCAGTAGAGCACGTTGGCCATTTTAGCCGCTCGGCGAAAGGTTCGTCCGACAGGCACAACACTGCCATCAGACAGTTCAAGACGGATCGCGCCATTGACCGACCGACGCGCCGTTACAGCATCTGCAGCAACCCAGTGCGAACGATGGATCTGTGCACCGTTGACCGGTCGCGCCTCAGCAATCGCATCCCGAAAACGCATCGCTACCAAGCTCCGGCCTCGATCGGTCACCACTTCTACATAGTGATCTTGCGCGCTCATGCGTAACAGCCTGCCGCGTCGTGCGCCGGGCAAGCGATCCAAGATCGGTGGAGATGACTCTTTGGCCAATGCTTGCTGAACAGGCAGATCAGCGGCAGGCTTTCTCCTCGATTGGCTGGTTGCCAAATGCATGATCGTCGCAATGGCCAAAACGACAAACGCACACTGGCCATACAGCTCCTTTGCTGTAGGGGCATCGATCCGTGATCCAAACAGGGTGGCGATGAGAATGACCACACTGGTGGCGGGGATTGATGCGACCAGCGATATGATGGGCAGCCAGGTTGCATCACGCCAGAACGAGTGGCCCATGAAGCGGTCAAAGCCCATGAATACAGCTTGGACTGGGATGGCCGTGCCCAATGTCACAAGAAGCCAATAGACATAGCGTTCAACAGTGAAGAAACCGGCGGTCGTACCAAAGGGACCGACCAAACCAGCAAGGAAGGCGATCAAAAGCAAGATCGATGCGCGCCGAGGCGTACCCATCAAGGCGACTGTGGCTCTGTGCAAAAGGGCTTGCTCGGCGACGTTGGCGATGTGTCGATGCATTTGGCGAAACTCCGCTTGCTGCTCAGCCAACCAAACCGCAGGTCAAAGACGAGTGTGTTTTCTCGCTTTTGGAGCAACAGCCTGCAATGACCCGCGTCACGCCCACCCTCATCGCGAAGTTGAACATTGCCGGACTGCTATCAAGACGTTGGCCCTCTGTTTTGGCCAGTTGTCTGTTCGCTCCGGTAGCACTTGCCTGCTCAACCTTTGCTATCGGGCCGGACGACAATCCGCTGATTGCTTACAGCTATGACGTCTCCATCGTCGGCAGCGGCTACATTTTCGTCAACCCATCGCAGGCGAAGCGATTCTCAATCATGGAAGGCAGCACAGCACGTTGGGACGTGGACCATGGCAGCATCACGTTCAACCAGATGGGGCTTGGAATGCCGACGGTTGGTATCAACACGATGGGGTTGGTTGTGTCCTTGATGTGGAACGACGATGTGATCTTCCCTTCCATCATCGATAGCGCCATCGTGAACGAGTTGGAATTAATCCAGATGGTGCTGGATCGCGCCGCGTCGGTCGACGAAGCTGCACAGCTTTTTCATGGAGCCTCCGTTCAGGCACTGGTGCCCATCCATTACTTCGTTGCTGACGCGGCTGGTGCAACAGCCATCGTGACCCCAACGCGGGGTGGCATGCACATTCATATGGGCGAGGATATGCCCATACGCGCGCTAACAAACTCCAGCTATGAGGTCCTTTTGCGCGATATCGAGGTCTATGCCGGGTTTGGAGGATCAACACCCTTGCCGCCGAGTTCCTTGGACCATGAGCCTAGCAACCAAGAACGGTTTGCTCTTGCAGCTTCAGCGGCTAACCAGCGAGATGCCGTTGCGGTGGATGACGCGTTTGACGCGTTGCTTTCCGTTCAAAATGCGCAAACGCGGTGGCAGGTGGTTTTTGATCCACGTGGCGGCATGATCCATTTCACCTTCCCTGATGATGATCGTCGATGGCAGATCGACATGGCGCAGGTCGATTTCGCGTGTTCAAGCTGGCCACGCGGGCAGAGCCTTGATGATCTGTCGACGCCTGACAACATGTTGACGTTTCCAACGCTTCACCAGGCAGGCTTGGTGGGCACACTGACCACGGTGCTTGATGGGTTTGTTGACACGATCGGCCTGCCTGCTGACATCGCTGAGCCACTAACCCAAGCTCAGTTGCATGCCCTGCACTGCCATCGGTGACCTGATCCAACTCCGCAATCGCTTAGCCACGATTGGGAAAGAGATGAAAGGTCAGCTTGGCTGAGTAGTTCTCGACATCTGCATCGCCAACCAGCACATCTCCGCTCAAGCGCAAGACACCCAAATCGGGCAGCGCGAAGATCACCCCGGCCTCGATTTGGTTGGTCCAATCCTGCCCAGGAACCGCGGCGTTCGCCAGGGCAGTGGAGCCGATATATCCAAGATACGCCGCGCCACCACCTGGCCCCCAATCCATCCTGCGGCCAACACGTGCGGTGAGATCAAATTTGGTTTGATTAACCTCATCAGGTGATGTGCCGACGTGCAAGAAATTGACACCGACGCGCCCAGAGGCTGCCCATGGTGAGTCCGGGTGACCGGCAATGACCGTCGCGCCACCATTGGTGGAGAAGAGCAGCGATGTTTCATCAACCGTGTTGGCCGCTGTGTTGGCATCGAAGTCGGCAAAGCCAATGCCGACGGATCCATCAAGCCACAACCATGGCAGCACACCCACAAAGCCGCCGCCATAGAGTTCTGAGCGCCATACATCCAGTTCGCCGCCACCTTGTGTTTCCACGCGCGAGTAGGAGTTCAGCAGTCCGGCCTGCACCTGCAAGCGCGAGGCAAGCGAGTAGGTGATGAAGCTATCGTTTTGAAAGTCGGTAACCTCCGTGTCCACGAACGGGCTATCAACGCTGATGCTGCGGACGTTGAAATCGGTGGTTACGCCGTCAAAGCGAGGCGTTGAAAATCGAACACCACCAACGGAAGAAAACGCAGCCGATGTTTCGCGAATGCTCCTATCGATGGCAGCGAAGGGTCTGTGGAAGCCAGATTCCTGGGTCGGTGCATAGCCAAACAATGGGTTGTTTGGCTCAAACGTGCTGCCTATGCCGGAATAATCCATGTCTTGTGGGCGGGCCTGCCCGTCTTGGACGGTCTGGTTGCCCCATGCCAGCCCAGAGACAGCAAGGCGGTCGGAAACCCGTACGCCTGGACGGATTAAGCTACCAGCCGAGCTGTGCTTGATGCGATCCATCGTGGATGACCCACTGGACATGCAAGCAGAGTTTCCAGAGGACGTGCTGTTAGGCCCTGACGTGAATGTGGTAATCAAGGTCGAGCCAGAGCAGGAACAACCAGTAACAAATGGGGCGCTGGTAGACCCAACCTGAGCTTGGCAAACACTGAGTGGAAGCGTTATCGCATGCGCGTTTTGAGCTCCCAAAAACCCGTAGCCAACCAAACCCATTGTGGCTGAAACACCAGCCATAAAAACACGCGAAAACAGCCCCATAAGACACCCCCGATACGCCTGAACTTTCGAGGCCGGAACTAAGCGTATCGGTAGGCGGTCTGAACACTCCCTAATATTGGGACTGTTTCACATCAGATTTTGAAGAGCCCGTAGGTCAAGCCGCGGGCGACGGCCTGTGCCTGTGATTTGGAGTCAAGCTTGCGCATGGCCAGTTTCAGATACTGCCGCACAGTGTGCACGCTGATGTTTTCCAGATAGGCGATTTCGTCGGCGGTCTTGCCAAAAGCGCACCAGCGCAAGCAGGCAATCTCGCGTGGGGCCAGATGGGCCTTTCGACCCTTAAAGGAACGGATCCCAAGTGTGTTACGGATAAAGTAGCGATCATCGGGATCTGGATCACGCTCGGTGACAAAAGCGTGGAAATAACTTGCAAGCAGGTGCAACTCACCAAGCTGCAAGTCTTGCTCCTGCCTGGCAGACCCATTGTTTTGCGAAAACAAAACAATACCACCCGCATAGCCAGGCTTGGCTGTTGGCAAGACCCAGCCTTGTCCATAGCCGCTTGCCACGATGTAGTCCCAGCGATCCTTGGCCGACGGCAAAGGGTTGGCCCACGCATCTTCCACACGAAAAGGTCGCACTTCGCCGGTGGCCAGCCGGGCCGCCACCGGATCATCTGACCACCAGGGTGCAGCACCATCGAGCGGTTTAAAGAAAGCGTACATCGAGGTGTACAGAAGCAGTTTCCACCGATCCTGCATATCAATGTCGGCGGCGACGAAGCCTTGAAAGCCAAGTGTAAGAATTGCGTGGACGAACACCTCGACGACATCTTGTGCCGTTTGGCTCTGTTCAAAAGCAGAAACTGTGCTGACGAGACGATCAGAATTCATGGAAGACAACGGGCGGCTCGGACGAGCCGATAGGGCTTGCAAGCCAAAGGAAGCGCTCAATCCCCTCGACTGTCGTAGTGAAACCAGAGCCTGATTGCAGGCGAACGCGGGTTACGCGAGCCTGCACGTCCCCGTTGCAAAAGCAAGCCCCGGCAATCTGGGCGTTACTCACGCCGGTCAGCCGCCCTCGCCTTGATCCAATCGACAAGCGTCTCCAAAGAGCCTGGCGCCCAGGCATGACGCCCTTCGATCATGAACCGCAGAACCGTGTGCCACGGCCAGCTGCTTGTTAGCTGCGCGTTGTAGGGCGAAGCTTTCAGCAACCCATGGGTGGCATCCGGCACGATGATGATCTGATTGGCTGGATTCTGCCTCAAGAGGGTTTGGTAGATCGCCGCATCGCTTGTCGCGTTCACATTGAGATCGTCCTCACCCCACATTGCCAATGTCGGTATCTGAAGCGATCCAAGATAATCTCGCGCGTCCTCGTTTCGATTGCGCTGGATGAACGCCCATCGCGCCTCGTCCATCTCATTGGCAAGCACGGTTGGATCAAACTGTGCTTCCGCAGCGAACAGGCGTTCATTCTCGTCCTGCGCCAAGGCGAGCGCTTCTGCGATCTCAGCCTCACCAGCCCCCTCCAACCGCAACCGGGTTGCTGTGTAATACGCGCCTTGATCGCGCCAGGAAACGGCTGGACCGACAAGCGCAAGGAAGTCCGCCTGGCCCTCCGACAAGCGTGGCAAGACCCAACCAGCCTGTGAGAAACCAAGCGCCCCAACCGACACTCTCTCCAACCGCTGCCTCAGCGCTTCTAAGGCTGTTGCGGTCTCCTCTGCTCGGTCGTGCATCGACTGGTCCAGCCAGTTGCCCTGAGACCCGCCAACGCCAGCCTTGTCCCAGGAGGCAACCGCAACACCGGCATCCAAAAGCGTGTTGATCAAGGGTGCATAGGCGCCGCCAGCGAGGCGATCTTGAGCGCCATCGCCATGGACGAGCACAATGGCGGCAACCAGCTCCGCATCTGGCAACCAAAGCGTTCCACTCAGCTCAACCCCATCGGCTTGAACGTCAAAGTCTTCGCTGGAACGCCGTTCAAGATCGTGATCGCCAAGGCGCCACAGCACGAAGGTTGCCGTAGCTACAAAACCAATCGCACACATGGCCAAAATGGCCCACCATTTCATTTGTATTCACCCTCCTGCATGCCCACCTCGATAGGACCTTCACGGAGACTCCTCAATGGCTGTCGATAGCGACAAGCACACCATCATCATCGAGCCAGGCTTGCGCGATGCCCATCGCAACGAGGCCGCTCTTGGGTATTGGAAAGCCTTCTCGCGCAAACTGCACTACCCCCTTGGACCAGAGCGCAAGGCCGTGGCGTTCATTGAGCAGGTTCTTGACCCTGGCCATGCCATCAGCGCCGTTGCCCGCGATGGTGCGTTTCTGGGCGTTGCCGGGTTCAAGACACCACAAGGCGCCTTTGTGGGAGGTGGGCTGCGCGACATGATCAACACTTATGGTGCTATCGGAGGGACGCTGCGAGGCCTGTTGATAAGCCTGCTTGAGCGAGAGAACGAGCCGGACACGCTGCTGATGGACGGCATCTTCGTTCAACCAACTGCCCGAGGCCATGGGGTTGGCACGTTGCTGCTCACGGCCATCGAGGATCACGCCGCCAAGAACGCTCTAAAACGCGTTCGGCTCGACGTGATCGATACGAACCCTCGCGCCCAAGCCCTTTACGCCCAACGAGGGTATGTTGAGACATCAAACACATCGGTTTGGCCTTTAGGAGCGATTTTTGGATTTCAAAGCGCCGCCACGATGACCAAGAACGTGCACTCGTCTCAGAGGACAGCCAGACCTTCGTTGTGATGTCACAGCACGACCACGCGGGTTGGCCTCAAGGATTTGAGAAAAGCGTCATCGTGGCTGACCACCATAACAGCTCCGTCATAGTCCTCCAACGCGGCCTCCAGCGCCTCGATCGCATCCAGATCGAGATGATTGGTCGGCTCATCAAGAATCAGAAGCTTTGGCGGGGGTGTTGACCCCAAGACACAGGCCAAGCCAGCACGCAGCCGTTCGCCTCCACTAAGATCACCTGCCTTGCGCAGCGCATCGTCTGCGCGAAAACCAAAGCGCGCAAGCGCTGCATGGGCACTGTGATCCTCACCGGATGGGTTTAGGCGAAGAAAGTTCGCGCGCAAGCTCTCGCCTGGATCGAGCAAGCTTAGATGCTGGTCGAGCATCGCAAAGGGCACCATCACATCGACCCACCCGCTTTGAGGCTGCAAGTGACCTGCAATGAGTTTCAGCAGCGTGGTCTTTCCGTTGCCGTTTTTGCCGGACACACAAACGCGCTCTGGACCGGTTATCGTGAGCGAGACATCGTGAATGATTGGGTGATCACTGTCATACCCGCCTGTAACACCCTCCACGTGCAACACCTGCTTGTTTGCGGGCAAAGCCGTCCCCGGTATGTCCATGTGTACCGGCTGCAAGACCTCAACCGCACTCTGGGCGGCAAACACCGCGTCATCGGCGGCTTGGCGCTTGGCATCGCGAAGACGAGCGCCAGCACCACCTGATGCTTCAGCACGCGCCTTGGCGGCATCCATGACAATTTTGGGTTGATCGCCTTTGGCACGCGCCTTTCGCCCGGCACCATCTTTGCGCGCCTTGCGTTCGGCAGCCTGTTGGGCTCGTCGTGCCGTCTCAGCATGAACCTTTTGGGCATGCACCAAATCATGTTTGGCGGCCTGCAGCTCTATGGCTTTTTGCGCCTGAAACACATCGTAGTTGCCGCCATAACGGGTGGCCCCGAGTGACGTGAGCTCGATGATGGCGTCCATTTCTTGCAGCAGCTCACGATCATGGCTGGCAATGATCGCTGCGCCTTTCCAACTGCGCACGAGATCGATGATGGCCTTGCGCCCTGACCGATCTAGATTGTTGGTCGGTTCATCCAAAAGCAGACAGTCGGGCTCGGCAAAGAGAAGGGCTGCCAGGGCAACACGGCTGCGTTGCCCGCCCGAAAGCTCGGCCAATGGCGTCTTCGGATCAGCGGAAAGACCGCACCGTGCAAGCGCGGCCTCGACCCGTGCGGGCAGTGTCCAGTCGGCTTCCGCAAGATCTTGAGCATCGGCTGCGCCTGCCTCAGCCCGGTCAAGGATAGCAAGGGCTTCCTGGATGCCGAACAGGTCAGCAACGGTGTCATCTGGATGCTTCACCACATCCTGCTGTGCCATCGCCAGCGTGCCAGATCGTTTGATCTGGCCTGCGTGCGGCTGCAGATCACCGACGATCAGGCGCAGAAGCGTGCTTTTGCCGGTGCCGTTTCGACCAACAAGGCCAACGCGTTCACAGCCAAAGGCTAAGGTAAGATGCTTGAAAAGTGGGGTGCCGTCAGGTGTGGACCATGACAGGTCGGACAAAGAAACTGATGCCAACATAGGACGTGATATCTCGCAGCAAAACCAAGGAGTTGGTGGTGGCGAGGTTCATATCCATGGTGAAATCGGCTCCTATCGCTGTCTCCTTAGAGATAGGGTTGATGACGCCCACTCACAAGGCTTGATAACGGCACGGAACGCACTTTTCAGACGGGCCTGTCTTAGCGGGCCACAAGGGCTGTTAGTCCAAGTCGGCGACGTCGGCTGTCCCGCCATAGGCCCGCTGGGCAAGCGTGGCTTCCATAAAGCTATCAAGCTTGCCATCAAGCACGTCCGAGGGCGCGGTGCTTTCGTGGCCGGTGCGCAAATCTTTCACCAGCTGATAGGGCTGCAGCACGTAGGAGCGGATTTGGTGCCCCCAACCGATATCGGTTTTGGCGGCAGCCTCAGCGCTCGCTGCTTCCTCGCGCTTTTGCAGTTCCAGCTCATAAAGGCGCGCGCGCAGCATGTTCCAGGCCGTCGCCCTATTCTTGTGCTGGGAGCGCTCGTTCTGACACTGCACAACGATGCCCGTCGGATTGTGCGTGATGCGCACAGCCGAGTCGGTTGTGTTCACGTGCTGACCACCGGCACCTGACGCCCGATAGGTGTCGATGCGGCAGTCGCTTTCATTGATCTCAATGTTGATCGTGTCGTCGATCAGCGGATAGATCCAGACGCTGGCAAAGGAGGTGTGGCGGCGGGCGTTGGAATCATAAGGCGAGATGCGCACCAGACGGTGCACGCCAGCTTCGGTTTTCAGCCAGCCATAGGCATCATCACCCTTCACCAAAATCGTCGCTGACTTGATGCCAGCCTCTTCCCCGGCTTGCTCTTCTAGTAACTCGACCTTGCGACCAGACTGCTCAGCCCATCGGGTGTACATGCGCAAGAGCATATTGGCCCAGTCCTGGCTTTCGGTGCCCCCTGCCCCAGAATGGATTTCCACATAGGTGTCGTTGCCATCGGCCTCGCCAGAAAGCAGCGCTTCAACTTGCAGGCGACGGGCTTTGCTCGCCAGCTCTTGCAGGGCAGCCACGCCTTCGCTGGCCATCTCATCATCGCCTTCAGCTTCACCCAGCTCAATGAGTTCGCTGGTATCAGCAAGGTCGGTGCGCATGGCATTCATGCCGTTGATGGCATCGTCCAGCTTCTGGCGCTCGCGCATCAGCCCCTGGGCTTCTTGCGGATCGTCCCAGAGGCGTGGGTCTTCGGCCAGCGCGTTCAGTTCATCAAGGCGTTTGAGGGCAGCATCCCAGTCAAAGATGCCTCCTTAGCAGGGTGAGTGCCTGCTCAATGTCATCTACAAGCCGCTGGGCTTCCGCGCGCATGGGTCAGTCCTAAGGTCAGTCAAACAGAAGGGGCGCATGCCTTTCAGCAAGCGCCCGATGCAACTGGGTGATCATGTGGGATAAGTTGGCCGGTTAGTAAAGCCCGCCGGTGCCCGAAACAACCGCGCGATCAGCTTGTGGATCGACGGTCAGTTCGCGACCCATATCATCGGTGAAGCCGATGATGGAGTAGGATGAGGGCGGCGAAGTCCCAGGACGGAACGCTTCCAGGATCGAACCATCGGTTCCAGCGGCCACTTGAAGGCCAGTGCGGCGGTCGATTGGGATCAAAGAGATACCACGCGGCACTTGGAACTCAGTGCGTGGCTGGCCTTCCAGGGCTGCCTGCATGAAGTCAGCGAAAATAGGGGCGGCCAAGCCACCGCCAGTGGCCGAACGGCCCATGTCGCGCGGGTTGTCGTAGCCAATGTAGACGCCAACAGCGATATCGTGCGAGTAGCCGACAAACCAGGCATCACGGTTGTCGTTGGTGGTGCCGGTTTTGCCTGCGACCGCCCAGTTGGACAGCTCGCCGGAAATGCCAGCAGCGGTACCACGGCGCACCACGCCTTCCAGCATGGAGGTCACCTGATAGGCGGTCATCGGATCGAGCACCTGATCGCGTTCATCAATCAGGTTGGGCTCATCCTGGCCCTGCCAGGCCTCCACCCGACAGCCTTCGCAAAGACGCTCGTCGTGACGGAAGATGGTGTTGCCGTACCGGTCCTGCACGCGGTCAATCAGCGTGGGCTGAATGGCGCGGCCACCATTGGCGATCACAGCGTAAGCGCCGGTCATGCGCATCACGGTGGTCTCACCGGAGCCGAGCGACATAGCCAGCAGCGGATCAAGGTCATCATAGACGCCAAACCGGCGAGCATATTCGGAGACCAATGGCATGCCCATATCGCGAGCCAGGCGCACGGTCATCACGTTCCGTGAGCGCTCAATGCCGACACGCAGGGTCTGCGGGCCATAGAACTCATTGGAGTAGTTGTCCGGGCGCCAGATGCCGAGACCTGGGCCCTGATCGATTTCGATCGGAGCATCCATCACCACGCTGGAGGGCGTGTAGCCATTGTCGAGGGCCGCGGCATAAACGAACGGTTTGAACGAGGACCCAGGCTGACGCCAAGCTTGCGTCGCGCGGTTAAACTGGCTGTCGTCAAACGAGAAACCGCCGACCATCGCCAGCACACGGCCCGTGTAGGGGTCCATGGCAACCATGCCGCCTGAGACTTCAGGCACCTGGCGCAGTGAATAGTTTGTCTCACCGGATTCGGTTGGCTCAGGACGCACATAGACCACGTCACCGGCCGACACGATGTCAGAGGGATTGGAACCGGCCCAACTCATCGCGGAAGCTGGCATGAAGCCCGTGGGGCGCTCATCAGATAGAGCGCGGGAGGCCAAACGTGGCGGCATCAAGCCCAGCTGCGCACCATCTTCGCCCACGGCGAGAACAACGGCCAGCGTCCATTCTTCGATGTCGGAAAGCCCTTCCACCTCACTCAAAGCGATACCCCAGTCCTGGGTGATATCGATGGAGGCAACAGGTTCACGCCAGCCACGGGCGCGGTCAAACTCTTCCAATCCGCGGCGCATTGCACGGCGGGCATGGCTTTGAAGCACAGGGTCAAGCGTGGTGCGGACAGACAGGCCACCCTCGTAGAGACCGTCATTGCCATAACGTTCAGCGATCTCGCGGCGCACCTCTTCAGCGAAATAGTCAGAGGCTTCCAGGAACGTGCCAGTATCGCGCGGGATGACGTTGAGCGGCTCAGCTTGAGCGGCTGTCCGTTGCTCATCGGTGATGTAGCCGTTCTCGTACATGCGATCGAGCACCCAGTCGCGGCGCTCCAAAGCGCGCTCGGTCTGGCGGAACGGATGATAGTTGTTCGGCGCTTTGGGCAGCGCGGCAAGATAGGCGGCTTCAGCCAGCGTCAATTCATGGACAGACTTGTCAAAATAAACGAGCGAAGCAGCAGCGATACCATATGCGCCAAGACCGAGATAAATCTCGTTTAGGTAGAGCTCCAGGATTTCGTCCTTGGAGAAGGTGCGTTCAATCCGCAGCGCCAGAATCGCCTCACGAATCTTCCGCTCGATGGCAACATCGCTGGTCAGCAGAAAGTTTTTCGCAACCTGCTGGGTGATGGTCGATGCCCCTACAGGACGGCGATCAGACCCTAAGTTTTCGATGTTGACCACGATGGCGCGGGCGATACCGGTGAAGTCCAGGCCGCCATGCTGGTAGAAGTTCTTGTCCTCAGCGGACAGGAACGCTGCTTTCAGAACATCGGGCATCGACTGGATGGGCAGAAAGAGGCGCCGCTCGGAGGCGTACTCAGCGATCAAGGCGCCATCGGATGCATGCACGCGTGTCATCACCGGTGGCTCATAGTCGCTGAGCACCGTGTAGTCGGGCAAATCCTGAGAGTAATAGTGGATGCCATAGGCGACACCGCCAGCTGCCAACAGGAAGCCAAGAACGCCTATGCCAAAAAGGTAACCCAGAAACTTCGTGAACATGCGTTCATCCGTTCGTCATCATCAGTGTGCGCCCGCCACCTAAGTGTCACTGAAGCGCAGTATGGTAAATGCACCGTTAGCTTTTGCAGGCAAAGCGAAACCAAAAGCCCGATCGGCGCCAATCGCGTCACGGTAGGCGTTGGTGATGCGGCGGAAATAGGGCGCCGCGCGCGACAATACCAGCTTCGGTGATATGGGCGTGGTGTTTGCGCAGCGCTATGGCGCGCTTGCAACACGCTGCTCAAAAAATCGCTCCACGGCTGTTGAAAGCGACGCGATGGTGCGTTCGCGCCAAGCGGCATCCGTCAACAGACGCACATCATCCTCATTCGATAGAAATCCAAGCTCTAGCAGAACCGATGGGATTTCGGGGGCCTTAAGCACACGGAACCCGGCTGAACGGTGGGGATTGTTGACCATGCGTGTGGCCGTCGTGATCTCGCTTACCAGGTCTTCGGCAAAGGCAAGCGAGAAGCGCGTTGTCTCCCGGCGTGTCAGATCAATCAGAATATCAGCCACTTCGCTGGTCGCCGGTTCGGTGACGTCCATGCCTGCCAGCATTTCTGAACGCCGTTCATTGTCCACCAGTTGCTGGGCGATCTCGTCCGATGCCCGGTCGGATAGAGTGTAGACGGTCGCCCCGCGCATATCGCGGTGGCGCACCAGCGAATCGGCATGCACTGAAATGAAGAGGTCTGCATTGTGGTTCTGCGCAAAGCGCACGCGCCCGGCGAGCGGAATGAAGACATCATCATCGCGCGTCATGTAGACTTCAAACCGCCCGGTGGCGCGAAGATCAGCGGCAAACTCGCGCGCGAAGCGCAGCACCACTTCTTTTTCCAAAACGCCCGAACGACTAACCGCGCCAGAATCGATGCCACCATGGCCCGGATCAATCACAACGATCGGGCGTCCGCTGGTGCTGGCGATATCGAGACGATTTTCTTTGGGTGCTTCAACGCTGGCCAAAAAGCTTTCGCGCGTGCGCTCCACTTCGGCCAAGAAACCTTCTTCATCGCTGCGCACCAGATCGAGCACCAGTCGGGTGGGCTGATCATCAAGGGCGGCAAGCATGAGGATTTCATCGATCACCACATAGTCGGCAAGATCGACCACGATGCGCCCACGTCCAGGTGCAAAAGGACCATAGCGAAACGCCGAGATAAGGCCGCGCGCTTCCACTTGCGTATCACCCATTGGCTCAAATGAGAGGCCGGGCAGATCAAGGATCAAACGGTTTGGTTCTGGTAGCATGTAGACCGAGGGCACGACGTCTCCGGCCAAATCGATAACGATACGCGTGCGCGCTTCATCGCCGGCAATCCGTGCGGCCAGGGCCGTGGCCTCTTCCACCGGTTCAAAGGACGCTTCCAACGTTGTGTCTTCGGTCGCGGCTGCCGACCAAGGCCACATCAAGCCGATCAACAAGGTTAGGCACAACGAGAATTTCAACATGCTGAGAAAACGCAGCGCGCCCTGCCCCAGACCCAAGGAGGTCTTGGCATCGGGGCGGAATGGTTGCTCGCCAAAAGTGGGCGTTGATGCTTTCATACGTGCAGACTGTCTCAAACGCGTGCAAGTTGCCTTCAAAGCCTGACCAGGTCAGCGCCGTGAGCGCAACGGTTACCACATCCTAAAGCACGGTGGTAAATCAATCCAAAACATGCGTGTCGCACCGTCACCATGCGCTGAAAGGCAGCACCCAGACCTTGGGAATGCCGCCAAACACATTGAGTACGCTTGCAAATAAGCACTGGTGAGCGTACATCGGGAAGACTTGCAGGGTGTTGGATGGACCAAGGTTTGGCCATCTGCTGGGACTTGCGGGCAATATGCGGCATGAATCTGATCGGCACCAACTTTTGGGTTGGAGACGCCAATCGGAACTGGAATGCAGAGCGCAAAGCCAACGCGAAAGCAGGCAGCGATCTGAGACTGTTCTAGGCTCCGGAACTGGCACCGAGTGGGCGATCAGCCCGGATTGCGCATAGCTGCCCACACCCATGACCATTGCAAGCCAATAGCTTTCTTAAGCGGTGCGGACTTGCTTCGCCTGCTTTTTAGACCGGAATATAAATGGTGCTGCGCCCGTTGCCTTGTGTATCGAACACCGCTTTTCAGCGACCGCGTTCGTATGGGTATGCGCTCCTGACCGATGCCGCTGCACGCGGATCGCTCGCACGGAAACTTGCACCGGTTCCACACACTTTCGCTCGTCCTGGTGTCGCTGAGCCGCATGCGGCCACCACAGCAGGCAGCGCATCTTTCTCTACAGAACCGTTGGCGATCGCTGCTGAGCTTGTTCCTCATGCTCGGCCTGCGCGCCCCAAGGAACCCTTCAATGTCATCCAAAATGTTAATCGATGCCACCCACCGGGAAGAGACCCGTGTGGTGGTGAAGCGTGGCAATCGCGTCGAGGAGTTTGATTTCGAGACGCTCGCGAAGAAGCAGCTTCGCGGCAACATTTATCTGGCCAAAGTAACCCGCGTTGAACCTTCGCTGCAGGCTGCGTTTGTGGACTATGGCGGTAATCGCCACGGTTTTTTGGCCTTTTCCGAGATCCACCCTGATTACTATCAGATCCCGCAAGCAGATCGCGATGCGCTGTTGGCCGATGAACGCGGCCATGACAGCGAATCCGATGATGATGGCGACGACAAGAACGCTGAGGCATCGAAAAGCGAAAACGAAGCTGGCGACAAGGATGCTTCTGAGGACGAGAAGGGTGAAGGCCTAACGGTCAAAGCGGCGGTCTCTGCCGGCTTGTTCGTCAGCGATGACGATACTGGCGAAGACGATGAGGCCGACAATGTCGACGAGAGCGGATCGGACGATGCGCTGGAAGAGGCACGCCCGCGCCGCCGCCCAAGTCGTCGTCACTACAAAATTCAAGAGGTGATCAAGCGCCGCCAGATCATTCTGGTGCAGGTGGTGAAAGAAGAGCGTGGCAACAAAGGTGCAGCGTTGACCACCTATCTGTCGCTGGCTGGCCGCTACGCTGTTCTGATGCCCAACACCCCACGCGGTGGCGGTATCTCGCGCAAGATCACGTCCGCCGCCGACCGCAAGCGGTTGAAAGAGGTTGTTAGCGATCTGGATGTGCCGGATGGTATGGGCGTCATCCTTCGTACCGCCGGTGCCAACCGCACCAAGGTCGAGATCAAACGCGACTTTGAATATATGATGCGGCTTTGGGAGACGGTGCGTGATGTCACGCTGAAGTCTGCCGCCCCCGCCCTCGTCTATGAGGAAGGCAGCCTGATCAAACGTTCGATCCGCGATCTCTACTCGCGCGATATCGATGAGGTTACGGTTGCCGGTGATGAGGGCTATCGCGAAGCCAAAGACTTTATGCGCATGCTCATGCCGAGCCATGCCCGCAATGTGAAACCCTATCGCGATCCGACACCGCTTTTCACTGCCCAAGGTGTGGAAGAGCAGCTCGATTCCATGTTCGAGCCGACGGTGAAGCTGAAATCAGGTGGCTATCTGGTGATCAACCAGACCGAGGCACTGGTGGCCATCGATGTGAACTCGGGCAAGTCAACTAAAGAGCACAACATCGAAGACACGGCGGTTGCGACCAATCTGGAAGCCGCCGACGAAATCGCTCGCCAGCTACGCCTGCGCGATCTGGCTGGCTTGGTCGTCTGCGACTTCATCGACATGGAGGAAAAGCGCAACAACCGGGCCGTCGAGAAGCGCATGAAAGATGCGCTGAAAAGCGACCGGGCGCGCATTCAAGTCGGGCGCATCTCGCATTTCGGCCTTTTGGAGATGTCGCGCCAGCGCATCCGCACATCGCTTATCGAGAGCACCATGGAGCCCTGCCCGCATTGCGCTGGCACTGGGCACGTGCGGGCATCATCCTCGGTTGCACTACAGATTTTGCGTCAAGCCGAAGCCCAACTGCTGCGCCATCAGGGTCACCATGCCAATGTGACGCTGCGCTCAGAAACTGCGCTCTACATCCTCAACCATAAACGCGCGATGCTGGCCGATCTTGAAACGCGCTATGGTCGCCGCGTGGTGTTCACCATCGACGGTAGCCTGGCCGCTGACGCGTTTTCCATCAGCCGTGGTGATGCCGCCGATCCGCGTGACGTTGTCCCGGTCGCCGCCGTGCAATCGGTGAGTGTTGATCTGGAAGCCGAGGAACGCGCTGACCAAGCCGCGGCGGAAGCTGCTGAGGCCGCAGAAGCCGAAGAACAAGCCCTGGCAGCTGATAATGATGATACGCGCTCCTCAGACGATGGCGAAGGTGGTGAAGGCCGCAAGCGCCGTCGCCGTCGCCGTCGCCGCAGAGGTGGTGGCGATGATGAGGCTGAACGCAGTTCAGAGGAAAGCTCAGACGAGGAAACGTCTGAAGCCAAATCTTCTGAGGCGAAGTCTTCAGATGAAGAGACCTCTGAAGAAGATGGTGAGCCGAAAAAACGGCGTCGCTCGCGCCGTGGAGGCCGTCGTCGTCGCGGTGGACGCGGCAATGGCGAAGGCAACACTGAGGGCAACACCGAGAACGGCGTGGATGTCGACGCCAACGCTGAGCAAACCACTGAGAAGGCCGACGATACTGAGTCAGAAGCGGCCGCTACTTCTGATGATGCGCCCGCCGAGACAGTGATAGAGGCCGCTGAAGAACCCGTTGCTGAAGAGGCTCCAGTAGAAGACGCGCCTGCTGTTGCCGCGGCTGAACCGGAAACGGCGCCAGAGCCGACACCTGAACCGCCTAAGGAGCCGGTGGTGGAAAGCTCCAATCCAGACACTGGCCCGAAAAAGCAGGGCTGGTGGCAGAAGCGCTCGTTTTTCTAAGATTTTCCATGCCTTCGCTTCCCGATAACACAGGCCCGCGTCTCGCAGCGCGGGCCTTGATCGTTGAAAACGGCAAGCTTTTGCTGGTGAACGCCTATCCGGGCGGCACCTCAGACTTGTGGTGCGCGCCTGGCGGAGGTGTCGAGAAGCACCAATCGATCCATGACAATGTGAAGCGCGAGGTTTTTGAGGAAACCGGGCTCACCATTGCTGTCGGCGATCTTGCGGGCGTCAACGAGTTTCATGAGCCAGGCTCTGACTTCCACCAGGTTGATCTCTATTTCCACGCGACAATTCTCTCTGGCGCCCTCGATCCGACTTGGAAGGATGAGGACGCGATTGTCGATAGACGTCAGTTCATGTCACGCGAAGAAATGATGGGCGTTCGCTTCAAGCCTGACCTGCTACCCGATTTTGCCTTTGGAGAGCACCGCGCTGGCTATGATCCGCTGGAACGTCTGGTTCGCTAGGCGGACGGTCCGCCCAAACGAGCGGACTAAGTGCAGACTATCGGCGGACTAAGAGCGGACCGTCCGCTTGTGCTGAGCAGACTGGTCCGCTCCTTCAAAGACGATTTGAGCGCCGTTTCGCCCAATGCTCAAACAGGTCAGCGGCCTCAGAAATGGTCTCCTGGCTTCCAGCGAACGACACCCGAACGAACCCATCGCCATGCACCGGATCGAAATCGTTGCCAGGCGTGATAGCGATGCCGGTTTCGGCAAGTAAACTGTCGCACAGAGCCACCGATGTCTCACCGGGACGCAGCAGCGTTTGGACCGGCCAGTACATGTAGAACGCGCCGTCCGGCGGTGGACCGCCAGCTAGCCCAAGGACCTCTTGAGTTTGCAACAAGCGCTGCCGATTGGCGGCATAACCTGCCTTGATGGTCTCCAACTCGTCGGTCGCATCAAAGGCTGCCAAGGCCGCGGTTTGTGACAGGCTTGGCGCACAAATGAAGAGGTTTTGCGCCAGCGCTTCGGCACCTCGCACCAGGCGTTCGGGCAGGATCATCCAGCCGATCCGCCAGCCGGTCATACAATAGTATTTTGAGAAGGAGTTGATGATGATCGCATCCTCATCAAAGCTCAGCGCACAGCACTGTTCACCATCGAAAACCAGCCCGTGATAGATCTCGTCGGAGATGTACCAGATACCTGCCTGCTTGCAGTAAGAGGCAAGCTTTTCAATGGCTTGTGGTGGCATGACCGTGCCGGTTGGATTGTTGGGCGAGGCAATCAGCACCGCACGGATCGGTACATCGTCATGATGTTTGGCCAGCGCTTCCGGCGTCAGGACCCACCCTGAATCCGGATCAAGGTCGATCTCGACGGGCTCCAGACCAAGCGCACGCACAATGTTGCGATAGGCCGGATACCCTGGCCTGGGCAAGGCGATGCGGTCGCCTGGATCGCAAAGCAACAGAAACGCAAGCGAGAAGCTGGCCGAGGAACCGGTGGTGACCATCACCCGTGCTGGATCAACGCTCTGCCCATACTGGTCGGCGTAGTGGCGCGCGATCCGCTGACGCAGGGCTTTCGTGCCAGCGGCTTCGGTGTAACCGATACGACCATCTGCCAATGTGGCACTGATCGCATCACGCACGCTTTGGGGTGTGGGGGCGCCGGGCTGCCCAACCTCTAAATGATAGGTGGCCTCGCCCGCCGCTTCACGTTGATTGGCGGCAGCCAGAACGTCCATCGCCAGGAACGAATCCACTTTGCGCGCCTGCGCAATGTGTCGCATCGCAGCTAGGTGGTGATGTTTTGCAGCAGTGTGCTTTTCCATTGCGGCCATGGAGGTTTGGGCCTTTGTCAGGGGTTAGCGTGCCACGGTGATACGCAACTCTCCGCTCGTGGACAATGACGCTTGGCACGCCGACAGGTCTTTGATGGCACGTTGACCAGGAAGGATCGGATGCTAGTTTCATCGCAACCGAAAACACCTGAGCATCTTAGCGACTTCAGATCCCTTTCTGATGCCCAAATCTTGCCGTTTCCCCATTGGAGTGTCGGCCCCATGATCCGATCCGCTCACCTTCTTCGCGTCTGGCTTATCAGCGCGCTTCTTGTGGTGTCGCAGCTTGTTGTCTCCACCGCGCAGGCGCAGCGACAGATTTCTGTTTTCCGCGACGCAGAAGTAGAGGCCCTTGTTGCCGATTATGTAGCGCCGATTTTGCGCGCTGCCGGCATTCGAGGAAGCTCTATCCAAATTGTCTTGATCAATGAGCGTGATTTCAACGCGTTCGTCGCTGACGGCAGGCGTATTTTCATCAATCTGGGTGTAATGTTGGAGTCCGATACACCCAATGAAGTGATCGGCGTTTTGGCCCATGAAACAGGGCATTTGGCCGGGGCACACCTTACCCGCCTGCGCCAGCAAATCTCACGCTCACAGATCATTTCAGCCATCACGATGTTGGCAGGCGCTGCTGCGATGGCAGCGGCTGCGGGTTCTGGTAACAGTGACGCAGCAGCTGCAGGCGCGGGGATCGCTATCGGCGGCCAGAGCGCTGCGCAACGCTCGCTGCTGGCCTATCAGCGCGGCGAAGAGTTGGCCGCCGACCGTGCTGCGATCACCTATCTGAATGCCACTCGTCAGTCCGCGCAGGGTATGCTGGAGGTGTTCAGTCGCTTTGCTGACCAGACCATGTTCACCGGGCGTTTTGTTGATCCCTATGTGCGCTCGCACCCGATGGCGCGTGATCGTATCAACCAGATTGAACGGTTGGCGCGGCAAAGTGAATATTTTGGCCGCAGTGATCCGCCAGAGCTGCAACTGCGACACGATATGGCGATTGCACGCTTAACAGCCCTTTTGGACGGCCAGCGAACTGTGGCGAGGCGTTATCCCAGCAGCGATACATCTCTGCCTGCACGGTATGCGCGCGCCATTGTCGAAGGCAAATCAGGTTCAGCGCGAAATGCGATCCAGCAATTTGACCAGCTGATCGCCGCCCAACCTTCCAATCCGTTTTTCTGGGAAATGCGTGGCACGATCCTCTTTGAAAACGGCAACCCCCGTGAAGCTGCCCGAAGCTGGGCTCGCTCACTGGAACTGGCGCCCAACAACACCATGATCCGCGTGTTCTATGGAGCAGCCCTTGTGGAAAGTGGCGATGATGCATTGCTTGCGACAGCCATTGGCGAATTGGAGCGTGGCCTTGCCAACGATCAGTCGCTGGCCTTTGGATATCGTTTCCTGGGTCAAGCCTACGCCCGCAGCGGCAATACGGCGATGGCGCAACTGGCATCTGGCCTGGAAGCCTTTGCGCGCGGTGATATTCAAGGAGCAAAGGGTTTTGCGGCGCGCGCGCAGCAGAATCTGCCACGCGGTTCGACAGGCTGGTTGCGCGCCCAGGACATCTTGACATACGACGAGTAGTCGCTTCTTCAGCCCAACCTTCAAACGTTGCCAACTCTAGGACTTTACATGGCCCGCGCTCTTGTCGCCGTCACCGCCCTCGCGGGCATCGCACTGCCTATTGGTTTGGGTGTCTACGTGCTTTCTGGCAGTTTGGCAGACCCTGAGCCCTTGGGTCTGGACGATCATATGCTCGAACAGGCCATAGAGGCCGACGCAGCGCCGCTTGAGCTTTCACCGACGCCTGCCCCTACCGCACAAAGCTTGACAGATATGGCCGCTGCTGACCGCGAAGGCGCAGCAGCAGTGGTACGGCAAGCCTTGCTCGACAATCCTTTGATGCTTGATGAGGCCATCACAGCGCTGGAAGCAGCCCGCGCCGAACAAGAAGAAACGCTGGTATCGCAAGTTATTGCTGAGAATGCAGATCTTCTGTTCGACAGCGAAAACGCAAGCCTTATGGGCAACCCAGATGGTGCGATTACGCTGGTGGAGTTCCTCGATTACAATTGCGGGTTTTGCAAACGCGCCCATGGCGATGTCATGCGCCTGATCGCTGAACAGACCGATGTGCGTGTTGTGGTGAAGGACTTTCCGGTGCTCGGACCAGGGTCTTTGGAAGCAGCCCAAGTTGCTGTGGCCTTCCGGTCTATCGGTGGCGATATGACAGCCTTTATCGATGCAATGATGAATGAGTTTGTCCAAGCCGATGCCACCTTGGCGCGCGCTGTTGCGCTTGAGCTTGGTGCCGATGAGACCGCTCTTGATCTCGCACTGGACAGCCCGGCGATCATGGAACCCATTGGAGAGGCCTACACACTGGCCGAACAGCTCAACATTCGTGGCACGCCAGCTTTCATTGTCGGTGAACAGCGTTTGATGGGGGCCGTCGGATTTGACCGGCTTGCCGAGGCCATCCAAGTTGAACGTGATCGTCTGTCGGCGCTCTAGTCGATTCGCACTCACCTCTATTGGGCTCTTACCGCTATGGCCACCGTCTTCATTCTCAATGGCCCCAACCTTAATCTGTTGGGACAACGCGAACCGCATCTCTACGGTCACGAAACGTTGGATGACATCGAAGCGATGTGCCGCGACCATGCCGTTGACCTCGATCTGGAGATCGACTTGCGCCAATCCAACCATGAAGGCGTGCTGATTGATTGGGTGCATGAAGCACGTCGACTGGCTGATGGACTGATCTGCAATTTCGGCGCCTACAGCCACACATCCATCGCATTGCATGATGCGCTGAAGGCGTGTGACTTGCCGGTGATCGAAGTCCACTTGAGCAACATTCACGCCCGTGAAACCTTTCGCCACGCCAGCTACACAGCGCAAGCGGCCCAAGGCATGATCGCCGGTTTGGGCCCAACCGGATACCGGCTGGCACTGACGGCTCTTGCCGATCTGATCGACGCTTAATCACGTGACAAACAGGCTGTGGACGGCCAGCATTGGAGCGGTTATACCGCGCCGATCAAGTCTCCCACGTTTTTTGTTTGCGTGCGCACGCCCATCAGGTTTCAACCTAGGCTTCCTTCTTGGGGTGCGATGATGAGTGAAAGAGTTTTTATGTCGAAGTCCAAAGCCACCATCGATCAGGATTTTATCCGTCAGCTTGCCCTGCTGCTTAATGAGACGGACCTGACCGAAATTGAGGTTGAGCAAGACGATACCCGGGTTCGCATTGCCCGCACGCCCGCTCCTGTTACCCACACCGCTCAAGTGTCCGCGCCTGCGGTCGCTGCCCCGGCTGCTCCAGCGGCCGCCCCTGCCCCGGCAGCCTCAACGGCGCCAGCGCCAGCTGAAAGCGCGCAGGGCGAAGCGGTACGCTCGCCGATGGTTGGCACGGCCTATCTGTCATCTGAGCCTGGCGCCCCAGCCTACATCAAGGTGGGTGATACAGTGCGCGAAGGGCAAACGCTGCTGATCGTGGAAGCAATGAAAACGATGAACCAAATCCCAGCCACGGCCTCCGGCGTAGTGCAAGAGATTTTGGTGACCGACAAGCAGCCGGTTGAGTATGGCGAGCCGCTGGTGATTATCGCCTAAGGGGTCAGACATGTTCAAAAAAGTCCTGATCGCCAACCGTGGTGAGATCGCGCTGCGTGTGCTGCGCGCCTGCAAAGAGCTCGGTATTGGCACCGTTGCGGTGCACTCAACGGCCGATGCCCATGCCATGCATGTGCGCCTGGCTGATGAGAGCGTTTGCATCGGTCCGCCTGATGCCAGCGAGAGCTATCTGAACATTCCGCAGATTTTGGCCGCCTGTGAAATCACCGGCGCCGATGCGGTGCACCCCGGCTATGGTTTCCTGTCAGAGAACGCCAAGTTCTCTGAGATTCTGGCGGCCCATAACGTCACCTTTATCGGCCCGAAAGCTGAGCATATCGAGGTGATGGGCGATAAGATCGCGGCCAAAACCACCGTCAAACGTCTTGGCATCCCCGTCGTTCCTGGCTCGGAAGGCGAGCTGCGGTCGGTGGAAGAAGCACGCCAAGTGGCAGACGGCATGGGCTATCCGGTGATTGTCAAAGCCTCTGCCGGTGGCGGTGGTCGCGGCATGAAGGTTGCCAACAACGCCGAAGAGTTGGCCGATGCGGTCAACACAGCTCGCGCCGAAGCGCGCGCCGCCTTTGGCGACGATGCGCTTTACATGGAGAAATATCTACAAAATCCGCGCCATATCGAAGTTCAGGTGTTTGGCGATGGCATGGGCAAAGCGATCCATCTGGGTGAACGCGACTGCTCACTGCAGCGGCGTCACCAGAAGGTATGGGAAGAGGCATTGTCGCCAGTGATCACGCCTGAGCAGCGCGAAGAAATTGGCGCTGTTTCGGCCAAGGCCATTGCTGATCTTGGCTATTCAGGTGCTGGTACGATTGAGTTTCTCTATGAGGATGGCGAGTTCTATTTCATCGAGATGAACACCCGCTTGCAGGTGGAGCATCCGGTAACAGAGGCGATCACCGGGCTAGACCTTGTGGCCGAACAATTGCGGGTCGCCGCCGGTCAGGGCCTGTCAGTCACGCAGGACGACATCTCCTTTAAGGGCCACGCTATCGAGGTGCGCATCAATGCAGAGCACCCTGAAACCTTCCGCCCTTCGCCTGGTATGATTGAGGCGTTTCACCCCTCAGGTGGTCTAGGCGTGCGCGTGGATTCAGCGGTCTATCAGGGCTATCAGATCCCACCCTATTACGACAGCTTGATCGGCAAGCTGATCGTCCATGCGGATACGCGCGAGATGTGCATAAACCGGATGGCGCGGGCGTTGGATGAGTTCGTAATTTCCGGCGTGGACAGCACCCTGCCCTTGTTCCGCCGCCTGGTGAACGAGCCCGATGTGCGCAGCGGCAACTATTCCATCCATTGGCTGGAACGTTGGCTGGCTGATCAGGGTCACTGACCGACAGGCAGGCCCGCTGATGGCCGAGACGATTACCCCTGACCTTCTGTTGCAAGCCTACGAAGTGGGTTTTTTTCCAATGGCTGAGGATGCCGACGATACGTCGGTGTTTTGGGTCAATCCGCCGATGCGTGGGGTCATTCCGCTTGATGCGTTCCACGTGCCGCGTCGCCTTGCGCGCACTGTTCGCCAAGATGTCTATCAGGTTCGCATCGACAGTGATTTCGACGCTGTGATCGATGGGTGTTCGGCCAGCGCACCGGGCCGGGCCTCAACCTGGATCAACGCCGACATCCGCTTTCTCTATGGCGAGCTTTTTAAGCGCGGCAACTGCCACACGGTGGAAACATGGCGCGATGGTGAGCTGGTCGGTGGCTTGTACGGCGTAGCGCTGGGTGGCGCGTTTTTCGGTGAGAGCATGTTTTCGCGCGAGCGCGACGCATCCAAAGTGGCGCTGGTGCATCTGGTTGGACGCTTAATCGCAGGCGGATACACGTTGCTCGATACGCAGTTCATCACCGAGCATTTGCGGCAGTTTGGCGCTGTGGAGATCTCGGCCGATATCTATCGTGAAGCGTTGCGTGAGGCCGTGACGGTCGATGCCAACTTTTATTGCTGGCCAGCGGCTGGCGTTTCAGGCGCCGCATCGCTGCAACCGGTGAGCCAAACATCATAGACCGGGTGATCGATGGCGTTGAGGCCGGGGCTTTCAGCGATCATCCAGCCGGTGAAAACCCTGCGAATGCGGCGATCAAGGGTGAGTTCATCAACTTCCAAGAACACCGTTGTGCGTTCTGGCTCTGAGGGCGGGCGGTCATAGCAAACGCGCGGGGTCAGCTGCAACGCGCCGAACTGCACTGTCTCATCAACGAAGACGTAGAAGGTGTGCAATTCACCCGTGATCTTATCGAGACCGGCAAACAGCGCGACCGGGTGCTCATTGCGCAGAACCGGCGCAGATGTCTGAGCGGTGCTTTGGCCGACAGCCCCGAAAAACACGGCAATGGTCAAAACAGCGGTGAAGTAAGTCGGCAGACGCATGAATATCTCGGATGTGATTCGGGGCGCGCATAGGCGTGGCAGGGCTCGCGAAAGCCCTGTTGGCACATTGTGGCGATTCGATGCTGTTTTCCTAGCTAGAAAGCCCGGGGTGCCCTCCAAGCGACATCAGTCGCCTGGTGACCAAGCCTCATAATCACCAGTGGCTGCTGGACGCTTGGTGGGCGTAAGAATCGAGCCATCAGGGCGATAGGCGCCCGGCATACCGGTGCGGTTCGGTTTGTGCGGCAATTCCCACTCTTTGGCGACATAGTCATCCTCGGTGGGGGGAACATCGGTTTTCTTGTGCATCCAACCGTGCCAGCCTGGAGGAATGGCCGATGCATCGGCTTCGCCATTGTAAATCACCCAGCGGCGCTCACCCAAAGGCGGAACATCAGCACGGTAGTAGACATTGCCCAGCTGATCCTCACCCACACGCTGCCCCTTGCGGGCGGTGAAAAGCATGGTGCCGAACGTTTGGTCCTGCCACCAAGTGAAGAAGCGCAAGAAAAACTGTTTCATGTTTGATCCGCAAACAGGCGTGGAAAGGTTTGGCGTGGTTGTGCCTTGAATGATGAGCCCTGTCCAGCGCACCCTTTGCTTAAGCGATCGGCTCACAGACATCTTCGCTTGATGCGTGCTCGCGCCCTTTTTCGTTGCATCCGATGTTGCCCACAGGGGCGGGAAAATTGTCCACATTCATCCCGTGGAAAAAATTCTTTGTCGGTGTTTCCTTTAGACGAAGGTTGACGAGCGGATGCGAGTTGGGCCTTCTGGTCGACGGTGTGGTGACCACCCAGCAAATCTGGGCTCGGCGGCACATAATCAGAGTAAGCGTTTTTGCAATTGGTTTGGGCCCTCTGCTGTGTGTAGCAGCGGACTGCTTTCTTGCGGCCTAAAGGCCCCACATATGGTGTTAATTTTTTGTTTACACACTATATGTTGATGTGTTGTGGCTATTGCACAAACGGAATCGACATCGACCTGAAACAGGTCATGCTTGAGAGGTCTGGCGGCGTTGCGGCAGACTAGGGTGAGCATCTGTGTGTCGGCTTAGAATGGGCTAGAGGAGCACTACCAATATGCGTGTCGCACGGCATTTCACCAAAGACGGTCAATCGGCCTATGCGGATCTTACCTTCCGCAATGCGCTCAGCGAGATTCGCAATCCTGATGGATCGATCGTCTTCCAGTTGAAGGACATTCAGGTTCCTGAGACCTGGAGCCAGGTTGCCTGCGACATCATTGCGCAAAAATATTTCCGTAAAGCCGGTGTGCCCGCTCGACTGAAAAAGGTCGAAGAAAATTCCGTTCCCTCTTGGCTCTGGCGGTCGGTTGCTGACGAAGAGGCGCTCGCCGAGTTGCCCGAAGAGGAGCGCTACGGTCCTGAGACAGATTCGCGCCAGGTGTTTGACCGCCTGTCCGGCACTTGGACCTATTGGGGTTGGAAAGGCGGCTATTTCGACAGCGAAGAAGACGCACTGGCGTTCCGCGACGAACTGGCCTTCATGCTTGCCACCCAGCGCGTGGCACCAAACTCGCCACAATGGTTCAACACAGGATTGCACTGGGCCTATGGCATCGATGGCCCAGGCCAGGGCCACTATTATGTGGACCCGGAAACCGGCGAGCTGACCAAGTCAGCCTCATCTTATGAGCACCCACAGCCGCACGCCTGCTTCATCCAGGGCGTTGGCGATGACCTGGTGAACGAAGGCGGCATCATGGACCTTTGGGTGCGTGAGGCGCGCCTGTTCAAATATGGTTCCGGCACTGGCTCCAACTTCTCTATGCTGCGCGGTGAAGGCGAAAAACTCTCCGGCGGTGGCAAATCCTCCGGCCTGATGAGCTTCCTCAAAATTGGTGATCGCGCCGCTGGTGCCATCAAGTCGGGCGGCACGACGCGTCGCGCGGCCAAGATGGTGGTTGTGGATGTCGACCATCCCGACATCGAGACCTACATCGACTGGAAGGTGAAGGAAGAGCAGAAAGTTGCTGCGCTCGTCACCGGCTCGAAGATCGTCAAGAAGCACCTGACCGCCATCATGAAGGCATGCGTCAATTGCGAAGGCGAGGATGGCGATTGCTTTGAAGTCACCAAGAACCCTGCGCTGAAGCGTGAAGTGCGCGCAGCGAAAAAGGCTCTGGTGCCAGAGAACTATATCGCCCGTGTCATTCAGTTTGCGCGCCAAGGCTATAAAGAGCTTGAGTTCTCCACCTATGACACTGACTGGGATTCTGAAGCCTATGGCACTGTGTCGGGCCAGAACTCCAACAACTCAGTGTCGATCACCGACGATTTCCTGCGTTCCGTTGAGCAGGATGGGGATTGGGACCTGGTTGAGCGGACAACGGGCAAAGTCCACAAAACGGTGAAGAGCCAGGACCTTTGGGAAAAGATCGGTCACGCCGCGTGGGCGTCAGCTGATCCCGGCCTGCATTTCAACACGACCATGAACGACTGGCATACCTCGCCAGCCGGTGGACGCATTCGCGCGTCCAACCCGTGTTCGGAATACATGTTCTTGGACAACACGGCCTGTAACCTCGCTTCCCTGAACCTGCTTCAGTTCAATGAAGCCAGCGAAAGCGGCGCGCAAAAGGTTTTTGATATCGAAGCCTATGAGCATGGTGTGCGGCTCTGGACCATGGTTCTGGAAATCTCCGTCGCCATGGCGCAGTTCCCGTCCAAGCAGATTGCTCAGCTTTCCTATGAGTATCGCACGCTAGGCCTTGGCTATGCCAATATTGGTGGCCTGCTGATGACGTCTGGCATTCCCTATGACTCACCAGAGGGCCGCGCGATCTGTGGCGCGCTGACGGCGATCATGACCGGTGTTGCCTATGCGACGTCAGCAGAAATGGCCAAAGAGCTTGGTCCTTTCCCGGGCTATGAAGCCAATGCGGACAACATGCTGCGCGTGATGCGCAACCACCGCCAGGCAGCCCTGGGTATGACAGATGGCTATCAAGGCCTCTCCGTCAATCCAGTGCCGCTGGATCATAAAAACTGCCCTGATCAGCGCATGATCAAACATGCGACAGAAGCGTGGGACAAAGCGGTCGCACTCGGCGCCGAGCACGGCTATCGCAATGCACAGGCCACGGTGATCGCGCCGACCGGTACGATTGGTCTGGTCATGGATTGCGATACGACAGGTATTGAGCCGGACTTCGCTCTGGTGAAGTTCAAGAAGCTGGCCGGTGGCGGTTACTTCAAGATCATCAACCGTGCCGTGCCCGAAGCATTGCGTGTGCTTGGGTACACCGAGGCCGAGATCGGCGAGATCGAAGCTTATGCGGTGGGTCATGGCTCGCTGGCGCAGGCGCCCGGTGTCAATCACACAAGCTTGAAAGCTCGCGGTTTCTCCGATGCTGCGGTCGCCAAGATTGAAGGCGCACTGGGCTCAGCGTTCGATATCAAGTTTGTGTTCAACCGTTGGACGCTCGGCGACGACATCGCCATTGACGAGCTAGGCTTCACAGACGAACAGCTCAACGACCCTGCTTTCGATATGCTCTCAGCCCTCGGGTTCGAAGCTGACGAAATCAGCATGGCCAATGAACATGTCTGCGGAACAATGACGCTGGAAGGTGCACCGCACCTGAAAGAGGAACACTATGCAGTGTTCGATTGCGCCAACCCATGCGGCAAGAAGGGCAAGCGCTTCCTGTCGGTGGAAAGCCATATCCACATGATGGCTGCTGCCCAACCGTTCATCTCAGGTGCGATCTCCAAAACGATCAACATGCCGAACGCGGCGACGGTTGAGGATTGCAAGAGTGCCTACATGCTCTCTTGGAAACTCGCTTTGAAAGCCAATGCGCTTTACCGCGATGGCTCAAAACTCTCGCAGCCGCTCAATTCGCAGTTGCTTGCTGACAATGATGATGACGAGGATGCTGAGGACGCAGCAGAAGCGATTATCGCTGCACCACAGGGCCTGCGCGCCCAAAAGGTGGCGGAGAAAATCGTTGAGCGCATCATCGAAAAAGAAGTGCGCATGCGCGAGAAAATGCCGGACCGCCGCAAGGGTTACACCCAGAAGGCGCGTGTTGGCGGGCATAAAGTGTATCTAACCACTGGCGAATATGAAGATGGTCGCCTAGGCGAAGTATTCATCGACATGCACAAAGAGGGCGCTGCCTTCCGCGCGATGATGAACAATTTTGCCATCGCGATCTCGCTCGGCCTGCAATATGGCGTGCCGCTGGAAGAGTATGTGGATGCCTTCACCTTCACCCGGTTTGAGCCGGCAGGCATGGTGCAGGGCAATGAGACGATCAAGAATGCGACGTCGATCCTGGACTACATCTTCCGCGAACTGGCGGTCTCCTATCTCGGCCGTTACGATCTGGCGCATGTCCAGCCTGATGAAGCTGGTGCCACGACCCTTGGCAAAGGCGAAGATGCTGAAAAGCCATCTGCCAACTCCATCGTGTCGGCTGGTCTGGTGCGCGGCAAAGTGGCTGAGCGTTTGCAGGTTGTGGGTGGTTCTGCTGTCGGCAATTCCAATGCCCCTGCCCCAAGCACGGTGACGGCGTCGCTGTCATCAGCAGCTGTGGCAACATCAGCAGCGTTGCAGATGGCACCTGAAGCCGACATTGCTCCTGCGGTAGCAGCTAAGCCGTTGGAAAGTGTCGCGGAGCAGCGCTCCATTGCGCGGATGAAGGGCTATGAGGGCGAAAGCTGCTCTGAATGCGGTAACTTCACCATGGTGCGCAACGGGACTTGCTTGAAATGCGACACCTGCGGCTCAACAAGCGGATGCTCGTAACGATGACTTCCACGCTATTCTTCTCCTCCCTGAGAGTATGACTGCGTGTACTGAGCTGAGACATCTGTCTGTTGCTCCAAGCCCGGCTTCTTCAGCCGGGCTTTTTCTTTGCCCGCGTTGCGCGTAAGTCGGTACCATGCGCTCACTGCCTTACGACTCTGCTTCACGTCGCCTGTTCATAGACCCGCGTCAGGATGCCTTCGTTCAAAACCCTTATCCGTCCTACGCCGCACTCCATGAGGCCGGCGGGGACCATGGACCCGTTGTGTTCTGGGAGGCCTATGACCACTGGGTGTTTGGCGGCTTGAATGCGGTGAATGCTCTATTCCGTGACCGGCGTTTGGGGCGGCAAATTCTCCATCGCACGACCCGTGAGGCTCTCGGCTGGGATGCCCCTCACTCTCACACGGCAGACTTTGACGCCATTGATGCACGCTCACTTCTTGAGTTGGAACCGCCTGATCACACGCGGCTAAGGGCCTTGATCAATCGCGCGTTCGTCTCTCGGCACGTGGAAGCGCTGGGGCCTGAGATTGCGGCGGAGACGAACAAGGCGATGGACGCTTTTGGTGATGCACCTGACCTCTTGGCCGACTTCGCTGAACCGATTGCGGGCAACACCATCGCACGCATGCTTGGCATCGATCTGCTGCATGTGCCGCAATTGCTCGCTTGGTCGCACGCTATGGTGCAGATGTATGCCTTTGGACGTGACCGCGCCGTTGAGGAAGCTGCCAATGCCGCCGCACGCGCGTTCACAAAGTTTGTCCGCGAGGAAATCGCCACACGCCGTCAGGGCCCCGGTCCTGATCTACTCACCCATCTCATTACCGCGCATGAGGCGCAGGACAGGCTCACCGAAGAGGAAATCATCTCTACCATGATCCTGCTTCTCAATGCTGGTCACGAGGCCACTGTCCACGCCATGGGCAATGGGTTGCGGACACTGTTTCTGGCTTCCTCAGACGAGCGCATGCGCTGGCTCGCCGATCCGGAAGCGATGACGGAGGAAATCCTGCGCCACACGCCACCTCTGCACATGTTCATGCGTTATGTACTGGAGGACTGCGAGCTTTACGGCGCACCCTTCAAACAAGGCGATGTGATCGGCCTGCATCTTGGGCTTGCCAATCATGATCCACGCGCGATGCCCGCCCCACAGCGCTTTGACCCCTCGCGTGTGCCAGTCAAAAACGTTGCCTTTGGCGCGGGCATTCATTTCTGCATCGGTCACACGTTGGCGCGACTGGAGATGGCGACGGCCATCCCGATGCTCTTTGCCCGTTTCCCAAACATGCACATGGCTGAGACGCCGCGCTTCAAAAACGCCTATCATTTTCATGGCCTTGAAAGCCTAAGCGTGTCGTTGTGAGCCGACATAAGGTCTTTGACGGCCACAATGATCTGTTGGCTCGGCTCTACTTGGCAGGCGGGGTCCAGGCAGCAAACCAGTTTCAGGCCGGGCGCCCAAGCGGTCATCTGGATGCCCAGAAGGCGCGTGATGGTGGCTTTGCGGGCGGCTTTTTTGCCATTTGGGTGCCAGGGCCTCAGCGAGCGCGCACGGACCGTCGTCAACCGCGCGGCAATCCCAGTGATGCGATGCGCGCGTTGCACTACGATATCCCCCTGCCCCCCATGGTGCCGGCTGCTGATGCATTGCGCGGCGCCCGCGTGGAACTCGACACGCTCAAAGCTTTAGACGCCGAGGGCTCAGTAACCATCTGCACAAGCGCCGATGAAATTGAGAACGTGATGGCATCAGATGGGATCGCCGCCTTTGTGCACATGGAGGGCGCGGAGGCTATCGATCCAGACTTTGCGGTTCTTGATGAGTTTTATGCCCAAGGCTTGCGCTCGCTCGGTCCCGTTTGGAGTCGCCCAACCATCTATGGCGAGGGTGTGCCGTTTCGCTTTCCAGGGTCACCCGATATAGGCGGCGGGCTGACGGAGCATGGCGGGCGCCTCATCGCCAAATGCAATGCGCTGAAGATCATGATTGACCTGGCTCACCTCAACGAAGCCGGGTTTTGGGATGTGGCAAAGCTATCCGATGCGCCGCTGGTCGCCACCCACTCCAACGTCCACGCGCTCTGCCCGCACGCCCGCAACCTGACGGACAAGCAGTTGGATGCGATTGCCGAATCTGGTGGCGTTGTCGGGCTCAACTTCGCCGCCGCTTTTCTGCGCGCGGACGGTCGAATGCTGAGCGACACCCCCGTTTTGCTGATGATCGAGCACCTGGACTACATGATCAAACGCATGGGCGAGGATCATGTGGCGTTAGGCTCTGACTTTGATGGCGCGGTGGTGCCTGCTGAGATCGGCTCAGTGGCCGGGCTGCCGGTGCTGGTGCAGGCGATGGAAGCGCGTGGCTATGGCCAAGCGCTCATCACCAGAATTTGCCACGGTAACTGGATGCGCGTCATTCGCCTCACCCAAGGTGTTTAACCACCCATAATCGCGCGCATCTGCTCGCACAGAAACTCATCGGTCGGGTTCGACTCTCCGGCAACAACCACGATGTCATACTGTGCGTTGAGGCCCTGCTCGCGGATTGGACCTGCTTCGAGTAGGCTTTCCCACTCATCCACCGTGTAAGCGGCCACGGTCAGCATGCTGGGCGGACGGTCGGTGCGACCAATGAGATAGGGAATGGCGCGATCCATTCGCACATGGCCCTTGCCGCCGAAATAGAGCGTTGAGGGCCCACGGCCACGTCCGGCGATCAAACGTCCGGCCATAATCCGATCACGCTCCATTTGTGCCAACGCCATGCGCGCCGCGGCTTCCTCATCGATCAACCCGCAGTGACCGGCAATCATATCTGGAATCCAAGCCTCCACGATCTCAGCGGTTTGCAGACCGTAAGCCGGTGCCACTTCCAACAAGGCATCGAAGGATGGACCACCGGAACCTGGCTGCGGCAAATCGGTGGCCACGACATGAGCGCGAGACGTGCCAGCGGTTTCAATCAGCGGGCGATAGATGTTGAAGTCCGGCCAGCCAAGGCTCTCCCAATCGACCGTGTCGGCAAAAAGATCAGTGTCAAACGCACTGTTACGACGCCAATCGTCCAGATCGCTCTGCGCACTGGCAGGCACATGTTCCAGCGCCAAAACAGGAGGACGGCTGCCGGTTTTGGCCGCCAAGATGCACGATGCCAAAGCCACATGCTCCGGCGTGCCGTGTCGCTCGCCTAAAAAAACGAGCTGCGTGTTGCCGGCCTCGCCAAACAGCCGCTGCGCAGTTGTTGGTACGCCGGTGCGCAGATCAATCACAGTGTCGAAAGCGCAAGCGTCCGTGCCCCCTTCGCTCTGCGCTTGAGCTGGTGCCGTCAACACACCAAATGTTGCAGCGAGCGCGATGGTTTTCGCCAGCAAAGCAATGGGAAGGGCAAAACGCATGGGGAACCTTTCAAGGTGTCGGTGTTTCATCTCTAATGTAGGGCCAAAAGGCGCGGACGCTATGCTCCAAAGTCATCTTTTCATTGCCAAAGACAGCGGTTAGGACAGGTCATGGCAGATGCATCACCCTCCATCACCCTTCGCCTTTGCGGACCGCGCGGTTTTTGCGCCGGTGTTGACCGTGCCATTCAAATGGTGGTGATGGCCCTGAAGCGCTATGGCGCGCCAGTTTATGTACGCCATGAGATCGTTCACAACCGTTATGTCGTGGACGGGTTGCGCGAGAAGGGTGCGATCTTCGTCAAAGAGCTGGATGAGATTCCTACAGGCTCCAACGCGCCCGTGATTTTTTCAGCCCATGGCGTTCCGAGATCTGTGCCCGCCCATGCTGAGGCACTGAACCTTCTCTATTTCGATGCCACCTGTCCGCTTGTTTCCAAAGTGCACAAGCAGGCGGCACGACACATGAAGCTTGGCCGTCAGGTCGTGCTGGTTGGCCATACCGGCCACCCTGAGGTGGTGGGCACCATGGGCCAGTTGCCCGAGGGTGCGGTGGATCTCATTGAAACGCCTGATGATGTGGCCGCCTACACCCCGCCCGATCCGACCATGCTGGGTTACGTGACACAGACGACTCTGTCGGTGGATGACACGATGGAGGTGATCGACGCGCTGAAGGTCAAGTTCCCTGAGATCGCTGACCCAGCGGGCGAATCCATTTGCTACGCCACCACCAACCGTCAGGAAGCGGTGAAGGCCGCTTCTCCTGGCACAGACCTGTTTTTGGTGGTCGGGGCACAAAATTCCTCCAACTCCAAACGGCTGGTCGAAGTGGCTGAGCGGGCTGGTGCAACGCGAGGCCTTTTGATCGCAGGGCCGGAGGATATCGATCTGGACTCTGTGTCCGATGGCGACATCGTGGCTCTGTCAGCTGGTGCATCAGCGCCGGAGATATTGGTCGACGGCGTGATCAATCGCTTCAAAGATCGATTCCAGGTATCGCTTGATCTTGTTGAAACGGCCCAAGAAAATGAGCTTTTTCCGGTCGCACGCGCGCTGCGTGACGTTGAGCTCACCCGCGATGACATGCGTTTTGTGAACGGCTGATTCTTCTCCATGGCCGTCTACACTGATGTCAGCGATGCGGATCTCGACGCCTTTCTTGCCGACTATGATCTCGGTGAGGTCTTGGCGTTCAAAGGTATCGCGGAAGGCGTTGAAAACTCAAACTTTTTGCTGCGCACAGAAGCTGGCTCCTACATTCTTACTCTGTTTGAAAAGCGGGTGAATGCGGGCGACCTGCCGTTCTTCCTTGATCTGATGAAGCATCTGGTGGATCGCGGACTGAACTGTCCTCTGCCAATCATGCGCCGCGATGGCGCGGTGCTGGGTGAGCTTTGCGGGCGCCCGGCCACCATTATCTCGTTCTTGGATGGTGTAGCGATCCGGAGACCCCGCGCGGAGCATTGTCGCAAACTGGGCGAGGTGCTGGCCAAATTTCATCTCGCCACGGCTGACTTCCCCACAGGTCGCCCGAACGATCTTTCACTGGCCGGTTGGCGGCAGGTTTATGATGGCATTGCGCCTAAGGAAGCCGATGCGGCCTTTCCAGGCCTGCGGGCGCGGATGGGGCGCGAACTGGACCAGATGGATAAGCTCTGGCCACAAAACCTGCCATCCGGTGTCATCCATGCCGACCTCTTCACCGATAATGTGTTCTTCCTACACAACGACGTGTCCGGGCTGATCGACTTCTACTTCGCCTGTACGGACGCCTACGCCTACGATCTGGTGATCTGTTTGAACGCCTGGTGTTTTGAGCCCGATATGGCGTTCAACGTTACCAAAGCGCGTGCATTGGTTTCCGGCTATCAGAGCGTGCGGCCATTGGAGCGGCAGGAAATTGAAGCCCTACCTCTTTTGGCGCGCGGCGCGTCCATCCGGTTTTTGGTCACCCGTCTCAATGATTGGCTGAGTGTGCCTGAAGGCGCACTCGTGGTGCCAAAAAATCCGCAGGAATACGCGACCAAACTTGCCTTCCACCAAGGCGTCTACGACGCCCGTTTTTATGGGTTGGACTTTGACTGAGAAGCTCGTTGAAATTTGGACCGATGGCGCGTGTTCCGGCAATCCTGGACCTGGCGGTTGGGGTGCGATCCTCACCTTCAATGGCCATGAAAAAGAGCTCAAGGGTGGTGAGTTCGAGACCACCAACAACCGTATGGAGCTGACGGCCGCCATTGAATCCTTAGCTGCCTTGAAGCGCCGATCCAAGGTCGCGGTGCACACCAACTCCTCTTATGTGAAAGACGGCATCACCAAGTGGATGGTGAATTGGAAAGCTCGCGGCTGGAAGACTGCGGACAAAAAGCCTGTCAAAAACAAGGATTTATGGGAGCTACTTGACGCTCAGATTCTGAATCATGACGTCGCGTGGCATTGGGTTAAAGGCCATGCGGGTGATGAGATGAACGAGCGCGCGGACGAGCTTGCCCGCGCCGGCATGGCGCCGTTCAAGCCCGACTACGATCCAGACGCTTAGGCCCACTCACGGGAAGAGCGCGATCTGCTCCAAGCCGAGCGTCTCCTCAAAGCCGAACGCGATGTTGACGTTTTGAAGCGCTTGGCCCGCTGATCCCTTCACCAAATTGTCGAGCGCAGCGATGATGATCGCACGGCCCGCCAGCCGATCCTTGAAGACGCCGATATGGACCATGTTGGAGCCACGCACATTTTGCGTTTTCGGGATCTGGCCTTCTTCCAGCACCAGCACGAACGGCTCGTCAGCGTAACGCTCGACAAGCCCGGTGCGTACATCATCGATGGACACGTTGTCCGCAAGCCTGACGTGACATGTCAGCAGTTCGCCACGCGCCATGGGCACCAAGTGTGGTGTGAACCCGACCGTGATCGCCTGACCGGATGCTTTGGAAAGCTCTTGTTCGATTTCGGGCATATGACGGTGGTGTCCGATGCCATAGGGCGATGTGCCCTCCCCAGCTTCGGAAAAAAGCATGCCTTGCTTAAGCCCACGCCCCGCACCTGACATGCCAGTCTTGGCATCGATGATGATGTCATCAGGCTGGACATGACCATTGGCGAGCGGTGGGATGAGCGCCGTCAGCGCTGCTGTTGGAAAACAGCCCGGACACGCCACGATCTTGGCGCCCGCGATACCATCGCGATTATGTTCTGAAAGGCCGTACGCGGCCTCACCCTGAAGCTCCGGCGCGCCATGCGGGATGCCATACCACTGGGCATAGGTATCAACGTCGCGCAGCCGGAAATCCGCCGACATGTCGACCACCACGCAGTCGGGGTTGGTGGCGCGGATGGCCTTGGTGGTTGCCTGCGTCGTGCCGTGGGGCAGCGCGCAAATGACAAGATCGACGGCGGTCCAATCCACATCATCAAGCGTGACCAAATCCGGCAAGTCGAGCCCGCGCAGATGCTCGAAGACATCGCCGACAGGCTTGCCGGCATGGGTGTTGGCGGTGAGCGCGACGATCTCAAGGTGCGGGTGGCGCAGGGCGAGCCGCATGGCATCGGCGCCTGTGTAGCCGGACGCGCCCAAGATCGCGGTTTTGATGGTTTTGGACATTAAGACGATAACCGGTTTACCTGTGAACTATTTGAATACGGTCGGCTTCAAAAAGGATCGGGAAGTATAGACCTGACTATGATACTAATTACAAAAATGACCAGATACCAATTGCGATGAACCAAGAGACGTTTACCAAATACATATGAAGCGACGTATGCTAAAATTGATCCTATAGTAATAAGAATCATTATTTTTTGCTGATTGGTCTCGGCACTATCCCAAAATTCCGCGTCCCAGAATTGCAGCCAAAGTTCTAACATCGGACTTCTACCAAACTCGCATGACAAACAAAAAGGGCGGCGTGTCGAAACACCCCGCCCCAAAAACCCACATTTGGGATGAGATGTTTAGCGCTTGGAGAACTGGAAGGAGCGGCGGGCTTTCGCGCGGCCATACTTCTTACGTTCCACAACACGGCTGTCGCGGGTGAGGAACCCACCAGCTTTCAGCACGCCACGCAGATCCGGCTCATAGTAGGTGAGTGCTTTGGAAATACCGTGACGCACCGCACCGGCCTGACCGGACAAGCCGCCGCCTTTGACGGTGGCGACGATGTCAAACTGACCATCGCGTGCTGCCGCAACAATCGGTTGCTGCACAATCATCTGCAGCACCGGGCGAGCAAAGTAGGCAGTGAAGTCTTTGCCATTGACGGTGATCTGACCAGAGCCAGGCTTCACCCAAACACGGGCGATAGCATCTTTACGCTTACCCGTGGCATAGGCGCGGCCTTCGCCGTCCAGCTTCTGCACATGCACCGGAGCTGTTTCGGTTGCAGGTGTATCAGCGCCTTCACCAGGAGCCACGCCCATGGCGTCGCCAAGATCTTCAAGAGATGTAATCTGTTCGGCCATTATGCAGCCCTCCGGCTGTTTTTCGCATTCAGCGCTTTGACGTCCAGCACTTCTGGCTGCTGCGCTTCGTGGGGGTGCTCGGCGCCTGCATAGACGCGAAGGTTGGAGAGCTGCTGACGACCAAGTGGGCCGCGCGGCAACATACGCTCGACAGCTTTTTCCACCACGCGCTCAGGGAAACGGCCTTCAAGAAGCGCTTTGGCTGTGCGCTCTTTGATGCCGCCTGGATAACCGGTGTGCCAATAGTACTTCTTGTTCTCGCGCTTACGGCCCGTGAACAGCACCTTGTCAGCATTGATGACGATGATGTTGTCGCCGCAATCAACGTGCGGGGTAAAGATGGGCTTGTGCTTGCCGCGCAGGCGGGTGGCGATGATGGATGCAAGACGCCCGACCACAAGGCCTTCGGCGTCAATGATGATCCACTTTTTCTCCACCTCAGCGGGCTTCGCTGAAAAGGTCTTCATGAGAGTTGGTCCTGGTCTTCAAACGGGCAAAGCGTGCTATGCCAGCGCTCTTTGCGCCGTAAAGCATTGGGCTACGAACCGTTTTGGAAATACGATACCCTTGAGAAGCCAAGCCCCATCAAGGTTGGCGTCTCTATACGAATGCGCGTCGAATGGGTCAAGCCGGAATGTGCGCAATTTCCTTAGATATTTCAGAGCTCTATAAATGCGGTATTTTATTACCACATATCTCAGCAAGCTCAAACCCAATTGACGTGCGCCCGCGTTCTATATAAAGAACGCTCATTCGATATTCAGAACGACCCCCACTGTAGGCGTGGGCGCAAACCGGTGAGGACCAATCATGAGCGACAAACCCCAAGGCTTTAACACGCTGGCAGTGCATGCAGGCGCGCAACCCGATCCAACCACGGGTGCGCGGGCAACGCCGATCTATCAAACCACGAGCTTTGTGTTTGATGACACCGAGCACGCGGCAAACCTTTTTGGTCTTAAGGCATTCGGCAACATCTACACCCGCATTATGAACCCAACGCAAGATGTGCTGGAGCAGCGCGTGGCCGCTTTAGAAGGTGGCACAGCTGCCCTGGCGGTGGCCTCAGGTCATTCAGCACAGCTCTTGGTGTTCCACACCATGCTTCAGCCTGGCGATGAGTTCATCGCCGCCAAGAAGCTTTATGGCGGCTCGATCAACCAGTTCAATCACTCGTTCAAGAGCTTCGGCTGGAACGTGAAATGGGCTGATCCGGACGACATTTCTTCGTTCGAAGCAGCGATCACACCGAAAACCAAAGCAATCTTTATTGAGTCCATCGCCAACCCAGGCGGCGTGGTAACCGATATCGAAGCGATTGCGGCTGTGGCGCAAAAAGCTGGTATCCCGCTGATCGTCGACAACACAATGGCCACGCCCTATCTGGTGCAACCCATCAAGCATGGCGCGAACATCGTCATCCACTCGCTGACCAAGTTCATTGGTGGGCATGGTAACTCGATGGGCGGCATCATCGTCGATGGTGGCAACTTCGATTGGTCAGCCTCTGACAACTATCCAAAGCTCTCAGAAGCACTGGACGAGTATCATGGCGTGAAGCTGCACGAGGCGCTTGGCGGCATCTCCTTTGCCATCGCCTGCCGCGTGCTTGGCTTACGTGATCTTGGCCCGGCCATCTCACCGTTCAATGCGTTCATGATCCAAACAGGTTTGGAAACGCTGCCGCTGCGCATGCAGCGCCACTGCGACAACGCACTGGCCGTCGCGCAACACCTGCAGAACCACGACAAGGTGGCGTGGGTCTCCTACGCTGGGTTGCCGGGCGACAAGTACAACAAGCTCGCCCAAAAATACGCTCCCAAGGGCGCAGGCGCGGTGTTCACCTTTGGCCTCAAGGGCGGTCATGAAGCTGGTGTGAAACTGGTGGAAGGCGTTGAGCTCTTCTCGCACCTTGCCAATATTGGCGACACGCGTTCCCTGATCATCCACCCGGCCTCAACAACCCACAGTCAGCTTTCTGACGAGCAGAAAACCGAAGCCGGTGCTGCGCCTGATACGGTGCGCATCTCAGTGGGTATTGAGGATGTCGCCGACATCATCGCTGACTTGGACAAAGCCCTCGGTTAACGATCACAATCAGGTTTTCCCTGAAGACCGTCTTTAGGCGGTCTCTTGCCAGCGCTTCCTTTGAGGCGCTGGCTTTTTTATGCTGGTTGAGAAGCTGGCGCGTATCCGTGACCGGTGAGCCGCGCTCGGTGCAACACTGCTACGACCAGGATCACAAACGCCCAGAACTGGTGCAACAGTGCCCACTCCATCTCGATCTGGGTTAGAAGGGTGACAATGCCGACCAGCGCCTGCACCAAAAGAGCGATCACCAACGCCGACGCCATTTTCGCATCTTTAGTGTCGTCGGCGACACGTCGCATGCGCCATGCATGGAAGAGCGCGAAACCGAGAAGGGCATAAGCGCCCATGCGGTGGACCCATTGCACGGTGAGCACGTTTTCACCAAAGTTGACGTACCAGGGCGATTGCAGAAACAGTTTGGCGGCGGGCGGGATGAAGTCGCCATCCATCAACGGCCAGGTCGTGTAGGTGAGCCCAGCATCGAGGCCCGCAACCAAGGCGCCGAGGAAAATCTGTACCAAAACGAACAGCGCAAGCAGAGCGGCCATTGTCGCGCCAGGTGCCGCCTCCCCACGCCTTTTCGCCAGATCCAAGTCGATGGGTTTCATCGACTGCGCGACCCAAGCGATGGAGGCCAGAATGATGGCGGCCATGGTGAGGTGAACGCCCAAACGATACTGGCTAACATCCACACGTTCGGTGAGGCCCGATGCGACCATCCACCAACCAATGAACCCTTGCAGCCCGCCTAAAGCGAGCAAGCCAAGCATTTTGGGCATGGACTTTGGCGGCAGTGCCTTACGCGCGGCAAACCAGATCAGCGGCACGACAAAGGCCAGCCCCACAAGACGGCCTAGGAACCGATGACCCCATTCCCACCAATAGATGAACTGGAACTCGGCCATCGACATGCCGCGATTGATGCGCTGGTACTCCGGTATCTGGCGGTATTTTTCCAGTTCGGCTTCCCAGCCTTCGGCACTCAGTGGTGGAATCGCGCCCGTGATCGGACGCCATTCAGTGATGGAAAGCCCTGAGTTGGTCAGTCGCGTCGCACCACCAACAAACACCATTAGAAAAACGAGCGCCGCCACGCTCCACAACCAAATCCGCACGGGTCGGTACGCGTCGCGCGTTTGCTCCGACGTGTCTGCGTTCATCATTGGTGAGGTCACGGCCATTGGCTTTTCGCAACTGTTGTTGAAAACCTAGTTTATGGCGCTCTGGCCCTGTCATGCCTAGCCCCAGCCTTTGCGGCCCGGTGCCGCATCGTCGATATCAGGGGTTGCGGGATGCGTTCATCAGCTTATCTGTGCGCCCATCATCGATAAGACCGGATCATGTCATGGCCCTTCCTACGCGTGCGCGCAAACTGATCGGAACGTTTCTCCTACTGGCGTTCATCATCGTCTACGCGTTCTTGATCATGCTGCTCGGTGTGCGTCTGCTGGAGGACGCATCTCAGGTCTTCTCGATCATCTATTACGTGGTGACCGGTTGTGCTTGGGCATTTCCAGCTATGCTGATTTTGAAATGGATGCTCAGGCCAGACGTGCCACAAAGCTGACGCGGGCCTGCAGTCCTTTTCACACCATCTCTATCTGTCTTACGCCAAGCGCTGCCGTGGCCCGTCCAATGATGTTTGGAGCAATGTCGGAGAGGGGCGTTCAGCAGATCGAGAGAGACCCTAGGCCACTTTCTTAAACTTGTTGGCAAGCAAGAACGGCGCGCCAGACTCAAAAAGCCTGAGGTATCGCTCTTGCTGATAGTCTCCATTCAGCGAAACACGTGGCAAACAGAACAGATGGTCCTTGTGGTCGGCAAAGAGCATGCCTTTGCGTGTTGTGACCGCCGTTTCAAAACCGGCCTCACGTGCCAACGCGTAGTCGCGTGCGTCCGCCGAGCCGCGGTCACCATAGGGAAATGAGAAGTGTTTTGGTCTGCTACCAAGCGCCTCTTCCAACCAATCGGTGCCTTCCACCATCTCCCGCATGGCTTCCTCCGGCGAAAGCCGGGCGATGGCGCGATGGGTCACCGTGTGCGCACCGATGGTGATAAGTGGATGGTTGCTGAAATCTTGAAGCTCTGCGGTTGAAAGGACCAGACGGCGACAAAGCGCATCAAGATCATAGCCCTGGGCGTGCGCCATCTGGCGAACAGCAGCCCGTTGATCATCTTGGCTCATCGCTCGCAGCGTCCAATAGAGATCGAGATAGAAGGCAAGCTTCTCGTCGTCGGTACGAACCGATTGCGGACCCTGCTCCGGCTGGTCGGGCCTCACAAGCGTCTCGGCAGAGCGGATCATCTCTTCCAGAGCAACCCACCACAGCTCACCTGTGCCTTGCGGATAGGACGAGGGAACATAGATCATGGCTGGCGCATTATGCGCTTGGAGAACCGGCAAGGCATGTTCGCGGTTGTCGATATAGCCGTCGTCAAAGGTGAAAACAGCGAACCGGCCTTTGCGAACGGCTGGATTTTTGATTGCTTCAACCGCCTCATCCAAGCTGAGGACAGCAAGGCCTTGAGCCTTGAGCAGTCCGAGCGCGGCGTCAAGAAAATCAGGCGTGACTTCCAGCAGACCGTTGGGATTGAACTTGGGAAACGCGCCAAGTTCATTTTCCAACATGCTGGCGGGGCGAACGCGATGCAGCGTCAGAATCATGCCCAACCCTTCGGACAAGGGTCGCAGCAATGCATGCACACCAAGCGTCTGCATCGCACCAAGTGCGCCCTTCATGAGCCTTACGCGTGTGGATGCCATGGAATGTTCCTTGCCTGATCGTCGCCTTGAACACCCATGGCATGCCAAGCGTTTGAGCCGGCTTAAAACGCTTGGTTGCCAAAAGGTTGAAGCACCCTGCTAGGCAGGAATGGCAGCTTGCAAAGCCGTATGGGCGTGCGGGCGCACGGACAAGATGCGTTCACGGGATACGATGCTGGCCAGCGTGTGGGCCAAGGCATCGATACGCTCAGGCTCACCACACAGCACCATGCCATCATTGATGTTGGCACACTCCAAAAGAAGCTGCGCATCTGAACCGGCATTGACGATAACGGTGTCATAGGCCTCGGCCAGTGCAGACACCACAAGATCGGCAGCATCATCGGCAATCATGGAACGATCAGCCTGTGTGAAACCTGAAGGCACAAAGTGAAGTGGGCTTTCGGGGTCTTTGTGGAGAGCAGCGTCAAAACCTGCCGTTCCCATAATAAGCTCATAGAAGCCAGGGCCATCAGCGCTGATACCGGCACTGCGCAGATCACCGACGCAGTCCATCATCACCACCGAACGTCCGGCATTGGCCATAGCGCGGGCAAGGCGCAAACCCACGTCACCGGCGGATGTCTGCCCGTCAGCAGCCCCCATGGTAATGCGGGTGCCAACACCGGGCTGCGCCAAGCGATGCAGATGCGCGAACAGCAAACGACACTCTTGCAGATCAGACAGCGTGTAGGTCCGCACCATTGGTGCCATGGCTGGAACGGCAGTCTGGCTTGCGGCACTGCTCTGCGCCATGGATTGGAGACGCGCAACAGCGTCGTTGCTGCTATGCGCTGCTGATGCTGGCTGGACAGAAACGGGTTCTTGTTCCGGCGCCATACGCGGTTCAACAGCATCCAAGCTTTCATCGCGCACAGCACCTGCCAAGATCGCGTGACTGGTAACACCAAGCAGTGCCAACGCAACGCTGCCAACAAAAGCGATCATGATCATGGGCAGCGTTTGCGGGAAGATCGCATCTCGCTCGATCTGTGCAGTTTGAATGATTCGTGCATTGGTTGGCAGATCAGCTGCTTCATCACGTGTCGCAGCCTCACGGAAGCGGACCAGATAGCTGGCCAAAAGGTCACGCTGCGCAGCCGCTTCGCGTTCAAGGGCACGCAGTTCAACTTCTGCTTCAGCAACGCGTGAAGCCTCTGCGCTCAAGCGCGCAAGCTCGTCTTGCAAAGCAGCGGCGCGCGCCGCGGACACGCGCGCTTCGTTGTCGAAGCGTTCAGCAATGCGGCTTGCTTCGGCTCGCAGTTGTCCGCCCAGGTCGGAGAGCTGCGCGTTGAGCTCTTGTAAGCGCGGATGCGCCGGCAGCAATGTGGCTGAAAGTTCGGCCACCCGCGCACGCAGTGTGGCTTGCTCTTCCTGCAAACGCTGAGTGAGCGGGGTGGAGAAACTGTCAGGCAACGCAACACGGGTGCCTTGCTGAGCAATCAGCGAACGGATTTCTTCTGCACGCGACCGTGAGGTGGACTCCTCAGCGCGAGCCCGTGTCAATTCGCTGGAGAGTTCAGACAGCTGCTGCGTTGAGAGTGTGCGATCGTTGGTGTCCAGGAAAAGGCCAGAGCCCGAACGGTAGCGCGCGACGGCAGCTTCGGCCTCGTTCACCTGTTCGCGCAACTGCGCAATTTCCGTCTCCAAGAAAGACGTGGCCGACCGTGTGTTCGTCGCCTGCGTGCTGCGCTGCGCGGCTAAGTAGACCTCGACGACAGCGTTGGCGAGTTGCGCGGCCAGCTCTGGGTCGGTGCTTTCGTAACGCACCACGATAACGCTCGAATCGACGATGTTGTAGACACTCAAGCCGCGATCAAACTCGCGATAGACGCGCTCTTCGGGTGACAGAAGCATCGGGTCGTCGGAGAGGCCAAACAGCACGAGCACAGATTTGATCAGCGACAACCCATCCAAGGCGGGATCAAACCGGCGATCATCGCGCAAATTCAAGCGTTCGATCACTTGCTCTGCAACATCACGCGAACGCACCACCTGCACTTGGCTGGCAACAACACGCTCGTCGATACTTGGAGCTGCCTCGCCCTGCTGAACTTCAGGGCGGGTAAACGCGGTTTCCTGGGCTTCAATGAGGATTTGCGCTTCGGCGCCGTATTTTGGCGTTGCGGTCTGTGTGTAGAGGTAGACTAGGCCCGTCAAAACAATGACGAACAGCGCCATGCCAAACTTCATGGCCCACAGACGCCCCAGCAGATGGGAAAGACTTATTTCTTGGGGTGCTTGCACATAGGGGGACGCCAACGCTCTACTCCACGGGTCCAGAAGCCGACTAGAAAGACACAGGCAATGTGACCGACTATGGTAAGCAAGCGGTTAACCGTCCAATGCCTGCATGATGCTTGACGCAACGTAGCGCGACGATCGCCAAAACTCGGCACATCCAAACAACGGTTGATTAACCTTGTTCGATTACCTTTGCGGCCATTAGAAATGTTGCTTGGCTGCCTTTCGCCGCCGCACAGCAACGCACTGTTTGTTGGTTGTAAGGCGTAGCGTGTCATGGTGTTTGGACAGAAAATTCGGCAGATGGGCCTGCTGGTCTCTCTTGCCTTTCTTGGTGGGTGCGCAACTGCGCCGCCTCAGCCGTCCAACTTCAATCCACTCCTTGTTGAGCCTTACGCATTGGACTCTGGTGACGCCCTGCGTGTCACGGTCTTTGAGCAACCCAGCCTGTCGGCGACCTACACAATCGATGTTGAAGGCATGATTTCCATGCCGTTGGTCGGTGACCTTCCCGCGCGCGGCCTGACAACGGACGAGCTCGACACATCCATCACCACGGCGCTGCGTGAAGGGTTTTTGCGTAATCCGGACGTCAGCGTTGAAGTGGCTGCCTATCGCCCCTTCTTTGTTCTTGGCGAAGTGGGCACCTCAGGACAGTTCCCTTATGTCGCTGGCATGACTGTGCGAAGCGCTATTGCGATTGCTGGAGGTTTTTCACCGCGTGCGGTGCGTGAGAATGTGGATGTATCCCGCGTGATCAATGGCGAGGTTGTTGTCGGACGCATCCACTTGAATGAGGCTGTGCGTCCGGGCGATGTCATCACCGTTCGGGAACGCTGGTTCTAATGACCAGGACCGATGGCAAACCCGTGCGGGTGTTGCTGATCACGCGCGCGCCCGTTGGCGGGCTTTGGCGGCATATTCTTGATCTCACCGACGGATTGCTCGATCGCGGTTTTGAGCTCGGCATTGCGGTGGATTCGCTGCGGGCCTCAGAGCATGTCCGCGCCACTCTGAAGCGTTTTGAGCCAAGGCTTGCCCTCGGGGTCCATACACTTGATATCCCGCGTCTGCCTGGCTGGGGCGATCTGCGGCTCTCCATGCAGTTTCGCAAGCTCATCAAGACCGTGCAGCCAGACATTGTACACGGCCACGGCGCTAAAGGCGGCCTCTACGCAAGGCTTTCGGCGTGGCGGACCGAGGCGAACGCCGTTTACACCCCTCATGGCGGCTCGCTGCACTATGATTGGAAGACAATGGGCGGGAAGGTGTTTCTGACGGCAGAACGGCGGCTCATCCCCCTTACCCATCAGTTTCTCTTTGAAAGCCAGTTCAGTGCTGACGGTTTTGAAGAAAAGATTGGCGATACGCAGGGACGTGACAAGGTTGTGTTCAACGGCCTAGGAAGCCGTGAGTTTGCTGGTGGCCCGGTTGTGTTGGACGAGCCAACCCATGACTTTGCCTTTGTCGGTGAAATGCGCGCAATCAAAGGTGTCGATGTCCTGCTCGAAGCGCTGTGCCAAGTGCGGCATCCTGAAGGACGCCCTTTGAAAGTACTGATGCTTGGCGATGGACCGATGCTTGAGGACTATCGCACGTATGCAGAGCAACTTGGTTTGGCCGACGAGGTGTCCTTTGTCGGCCGGCGCCCCGTGCGCGAAGCCTTTGCGGCTACCAACACGGTTTTGGTGCCATCACGGGCGGAATCTCTGCCCTACATCGTGATTGAGTCGATTGCTGCAGGCAAACAGGTGATCGCCACGGATGTTGGTGGCATCAGCGAAATTTTCGGCCCGACGCGAGACGCGCTGGTGCCTGCCGACAATGTGGATGCGTTGGCAGAGGCTATGCGGCAAGCTTTGGAGCCACGCTCGCCGACGACGGAGAGCGTGCTGGAAACGCGCTATGCCTACCTGGCTGCGAACTTTCACGTCGACACGATGGTTGACCAAATCGCTGCAAGCTACCGCAATCTGAGCCAGGCCCGTTAACGCTTTATCAGCGATTGCGGCAAGGTGTTGTTCACCACTTCCCTTAAACGGGCGCAAAGACCACTGCGATACAACGAACCCTAACGACAAGGCGCTGGACCAATCCGGCGCCAAACAAGGGTGCCGTCATGTTGATCGATCGTGGGAGCGTTGCACGCGAGGCCATTCAAGCCGCCAGCGTCGACATTGACCCCTCCACCAGTTCCAACCTTATTGGGGGCGAAGATGATATTCGCCCACTTTCTCAAGCAGCCATGGACGCCGCCCATGCGCTCAAGAGCCATGCGATGTCGCCGGTTATTCTGGCCGGCCTGGTGCGCCTGTTTGAATGGATCGCGATCGCTGGTGTTGGCACCATCATCTACGCCAGTTACCTGGGATCAGAGTTTGGGTTCTCCGTTCTTTATCTGAGCATGATCGCTGGTGTATCGACAGCAGCCGTTGGCATCTTTCAGCTTCTCGGCCTTTATACCCCTTACGGCTTGCGTTCGGTTGTGCATCAGGGTCTTCGTCTGGTGGGCGGTTGGACGGTCCTGTTTGCTCTGATGCTGGCCTTTGGTTTCTTCACCAACGTTGGTGATGATCTCAGCCGCGTATGGGTCGGCCTTTGGTTCGCCGTTGGTCTGCTGGTGTTGATGCTCTACCGCGCAGGCGTGGTGACGCTTGTGGGGCATTGGACAAAGGCCGGTCGCCTACAGCGGAGCGTTGCGCTGGTTGGCGGCGGAAAAGACGCAGAGAAGCTGGTGGAAGCTCTGCGGAACTCAGCCAACAGCGATCTCAATCTGATCGGCTTTTTCGATGACCGTGGGGATGACCGAAGCAAACAAACATGCGGAGGGCTACCAAAGCTCGGCTGCGTTGATGATGCCGTTGCATTTGCCCGCATGGCAACGCTGGACATGATCATCGTGACACTGCCGGTAAACGCTGAAAAGCGTGTGCTCGACATGGTGCGCAAACTCTGGGTTTTGCCCATCGACATTCGCCTGTCGGCACACACACAGAAACTGCGCTTTCGTCCCCGCGCCTACAATTACATTGGTAATGTACCGTTTCTGGCGATCCTTGATCGACCGCTGGCCGATTGGGACTATGTCGCGAAATCGGTGCTCGATCGCGTGCTTGGCTTTGCGATGCTGGTGGCCCTGTCACCGGTGATGCTGGCCACGGCGCTTGTGGTGAAACTGGATAGCAAAGGTCCGGTGTTCTTCAAGCAGCGGCGCTTTGGCTTCAACAACGAACCGATCGGCGTCTACAAGTTTCGCTCCATGTACACCGACATGTGCGATGCCAAGGCCAACAAGCTGGTCACCAAGGATGATCCGCGCGTCACCCGTGTTGGGCGGTTCATACGCGCCACCAGTCTGGATGAACTACCGCAGCTTTTCAATGTGGTGTTCAAAGGCGATCTATCGCTGGTTGGCCCGCGTCCTCACGCCATGGCCGCCAAAGCAGCCGGCGGCCTCTACCATGACGTGGTTGATGGCTATTTTGCTCGCCACAAAGTGAAACCTGGCATCACCGGTTGGGCCCAGGTCAACGGCTGGCGCGGCGAAACGGACACGCTGGAGAAGATTGAACGGCGCGTGGAACATGACCTGTTCTACATCGAAAACTGGTCGATCCTTTTTGATCTGCAGATCATTGCTATGACGCCGCTGGCCCTGCTGACCAAAAACGAGAATGCGTACTGATATGCGCAGCTCGCTATTGATGAAAACACATCGACGACCCCCCCGTTGGGATTTCCTTTATGGCTGACGTCTCGACAGTCCCGTGGAATGCGTCACGCACGTTCTGGCACGTCAGGTCCTACCTGTTCTTTCTTGGCGTGATTGCCATGAACTACACTTGGATGCGGCCATCTCCTGTGGATCTGATTTTCCTCAGTGCTTTGGGCGTGTGCGTGGTGATCAATCAGCCAATACGCACGCATTTCGTTGCCTTTTTCGCCATTATCGTGGCCTGGGTCTTTTCTTACATGAATGCGTCGCTGCCCTATGCAGGGGACAGCAATGTTCAGCATGAACTGCTGGCAAAAACGTTTGTCGCGCTGCTGGCCATCTTGTCCGCCTACATCGCATCGACATGGCGACAAGCGGATTTTGCCGCATTTTTCAAAGTTTACATGATATCGACCACTATTGCGGCGACCATCGGCATCGTCGCGTTCGCAATAGGGCATCCCAGTCTCACATGGGATGGGCGCGCGATGGCGTTCATTGATGACCCCAACATGTTCGCCTCCTTTTTGATCCCAGGTGTTTTGGCAGCCATCTTCTTGGTTAAACACCGCCGAATCTCCTGGATTGTTGGAATGGCTTGCGCGCTGGTTATCGCGGTCGGTGTGATGGTCGCCTTTTCACGTATTGCCTCAGCTGCACTGATTTTTGTGGTTGTTGGCTATCTTGGCTTTCTCAATCGCCACAAACTTCCTGTTTTCATCCCAAAGCTGATTATCGTGACGCTGCTGGCGGTGTTTGCCTTGGCCGTCGCACTGTCGCTGTCAGAAGAGTTCGCAACCAAGTTTTTTGAACGCCTCACCTTTGTGAAAGCCTATGACTCCGGTCGGGAAGGTCGCTTTGGTCGCTATCTGCTCGTGCTGCCGATGATCTTGCAAGATCCAGTTGGCGTTGGGGTGCTGCAGTTGGAACGCATCTTCCCAGAGCCCATTCACAACATCTTCTTGAGTGCCTTTGTGAACTATGGCTGGCTTGGTGGCATTTCGTGGCTTTTCCTCTTCTTTGGATCGTTGGTGGCAGGTCTGCGGGGCTATATTCGCACCGGCTCTGACGTGCCGATAACAGTCATGTTTGGTGTGATTGGAATCGTCCTGTGCGCCAGCCTGCACGAGGCGGAACACTGGCGCCATTTGTGGCTGTTCCTGGGATTGGCCTGGGGATTTTCGGCAACCAGCTTTGGGTGCTTGCACAAAGCACCTGACACAGGCTATGTGCCGTCCGTCGGGGCGTAGCGCAGCCTGGTAGCGCGTTCGTCTGGGGGACGAGAGGTCGTGGGTTCGAATCCCGCCGCCCCGACCATTTTCAGGACCGTGTTAGATCAATCAAAGAGCTGAACTTCGTCCAGATAGATGGTGTTGTCCGTCTTCGATAACGTGCGCTCGGCTTCTGCTTTTTCACGCGCTTTTCTCTTGTCGTCCTGACGTAGCCGTTCGGTGATCAAGGGGTGCTGTGGGCCAAAATAGTGCTCGGTGCGCAGATAGGGTCGCGGATGCAGAATGGTTTGGCGGATTTGGGTGTAGAGGGTTGCCGGGGCCACCGGCTTGGCCACATAGCCATTCACACCAAAGCGCAGAGCGCGCTCAATGCGGCGCTGTTCATCGTGGCCAGACATCATGATGACCGTTTGGAAAGCACCTGGATGCCCTGGGGTGCGAATGGCGCGCATCACCGACTCGCCTGAGCGGTCAGGAAACTCCCAATCCAGCAGAACGATATCGTGGTTGCCGGCAAGAATGGCCTCATAAGCCTCTCCGCCCGTTGAGACCTCTTGTATGTGGCGCACGCCAAACGCTTTGAGCACCGATACCACCAGTCGGCGCATGAACCGGCTGTCATCGGCAATCAAGAACTGGACGTAAGACAGGTCGAGGCTGGACTTCAAAGGAGCCTTCAAGGGTCTATCACCTGCGCCGAGGCTGAAGAGGCTGTTGGTGCGGGCCGGGCCTGATCCAGCTGCGACTTACACTCCATCAGCGTGCGCAGCGCTTTCACCAGTGACTTGGTTTGATGCGGCGCGAGCTGACCACCAACCTCGGATGCACCTGGTGCCACTGTTGGCTGAGCAACCGTGGGCGCTGGTGTCGCAGGATCTACAATCGACGGTACGGTGGGCAGTGGTTGATTCTGCAACACCGGATTTGGCAGTGGTTGCGTGTGAGTGGGCGATTGCGGGAGCTGTGGCTCCGGTGGCACAGGCGCGACAGGTTGGTTCATCGCCTGCGAAACAGCTGGCTGTGGTGAAGCAGGCTGAGACGGCACCATCTGGGTTGGCGCGGGCTGTGCGCCATCGGGCTCGGGTTCAGCGACAAACCTTAGACCCGAACTTGGCATGAGCGGCGGCGAGGCAACTGGCACCGGAGCAGTTGGCGGCATTGGTTGCGCTGGTTGAGGTTGGCGTTGCTCCGGCTGAATGGGCTCTGGTTGCGGGTTGGCAAGCGCAGCACGCACAGGATCTGGTCGAGGTGGCGACTGCTCGGCGCTTTGTTGCGGTGCTGGTTCTGGCTTCGGCTGCGTCGACTTGGATGCAACGTCCGGCAGAGCCGGTCCTTGGTCAGCAAAGGAAACGACATGCGCAATGCCTTGCTCGCGCAAAATGCGCTGCACACCTTTGATGGTGTAGCCTTCATCGTAGAGTAGATGGCGAATGCCTTGCAGAAGTGCGATATCGCCGGGGCGATAGTAACGCCGGCCGCCGGAGCGCTTCATCGGCTTGATCTGACTAAAGCGGGTTTCCCAAAAGCGCAGAACGTGCTGAGGCAAGTCCAAAGCATCGGCCGCTTCGCTGATTGTGCGAAACGCTTCCGGACTTTTGGCCGAGGCACGCGCCATGTCGCTGCAACCCCCTCAATGACACCGATTTGACGAACTTTTTATTCTTATATTTCAATGACTAACGGTAGTTATCGTACGAATCATTGAAGAAGCCAGACTTTACGTCATGTCGCCAAACGTACCAACAGGTCTATGGTTGAATGATGACGAAAAGTTAGCAATCCATGCGATTTGTTGCGTTACGACGACAACGTTTTCATTGATAAAGTCTTGGAAGACTATGCATCTACAATGAGACCTGCAACAGGCGGACTGTCTAACTCTTGTGGCCGTTGTCGACCTGTTCTTTGAGAATGTTGGAAGGCTTAAACACCATCACACGGCGCGGGGTAATCGGAACTTCTTCGCCAGTCTTTGGGTTGCGTCCGATGCGTTCGTCCTTGTGACGCACAACGAATGTGCCGAAAGAGGACAGCTTAACATTCTCGCCAAGGACAGCTGCCGCCGCAATTTCTTCAATCACTGCTTCGACCAAATCGGCCGCCTCAGTCCGCGACAACCCTACCTGTTGATAGACGGCTTCGCATAGATCAGCACGCGTAACGGTTCCACCAGCCATAACCCTCTTGGCCCTTTTCCTGTTCGCCCCAGCGACCCCTCGCCTTGGAGGACAAGTCTTAAGCGATGAGTTTGCAGCGGGTCAATTCAGTGGAGGGCAAAAATAGCTAGAAATATCAGCATCAAGCGCAATAGGCGGGCATTCTTGCGCAGTGGGTTACATGCGCAACAGGCAGGCACCCCAGGTGAAACCGCCCCCCATCGCTTCAAGCAGCACAACATCGCCTGTCTTAATGCGTCCGTCGTCGACCGCTTCGCTGAGCGCAAGTGGGATGGATGCCGCCGATGTGTTGCCGTGATGATCAACGGTCGTAACGACCTTGGCAGGGTCGATTTTGAGCTTGTTGGCCGACGCATCAATAATGCGCTTGTTGGCCTGATGTGGCACAAACCAGTCGATGCTATCACCATCAAAGCCGGTTTGCTCAAAGACGTCGACAATCACGTCAGTGATCATGCCCACGGCGTGTTTGAAAACCTCTTTGCCCTGCATGCGCAGGTGGCCCGCCATCTGATTGGTCGACGGGCCGCCATCGACATAAAGCTTCTCGCGATGATTGCCGTCTGAACGCAATGATGAGGCGATGATACCTGGGCCATCTGAACTCATCGGACCATCGACGGCATCCAACACGACAGCCCCTGCCCCATCGGCAAAAAGCACACAGGTCGTGCGGTCTTCCCAATCAATGATGCGCGAAAAAGTCTCAGCACCAATCACCAAAGCCCGCTTGGCAAGGCCTGCTTTCAGCTGGCTATCGGCATTGGCGATTGCGTAAACAAACCCTGAGCAAACGGCCTGCAAATCGAAAGCATAGCCATGGCGGATGCCAAGCTTCTGCTGAACTTGCGTCGCAGTGGCCGGAAAGGTGTAATCCGGTGTGGCGGTAGCCAACACAATGAGGTCTATTGACTCCGCATCAACGCCAGCATTGGCAAGCGCAGCTTTGGCAGCCTCAAAGGCGAGGTCGCTGGTGCGCTGGTCTGGGTCAGCAATGCGTCGTGACTTTATGCCCGTGCGTTGGACGATCCACTCATCTGAGGTGTCCACCATCTTCGCCAAATCATCATTGGTGAGGATCTTTTCAGGCAGATAGCTACCGACACCCAAAAGACGGGTGTGGCGTGTGGTGGAAGCTGCAGGTGTCATAAGGCCTCGGAGATTGGGGTATCTTCCTCGACCGAGGGAGAAGGTGTAGGATCAGTTTCTACGCTGCCTCGCCCAGCTTGGGCAAGCTGCGCAGCAATCTTCTCACCAAGCTCGTTGATGACCATGGTTCGCGCAAGATCAACAGCAGCAGCAAAACCCAGCGCATCGGCGCCGCCGTGGCTTTTCACTACTGTTCCGTTCATGCCCAAAAACACGCCACCATTCACCCGGCGTGGATCCATTTTCATGCGCAGTGCGTTGAACCCGGGGCGCGCCAACAAAGCACCAAGCTTGGTGCGCAATGTTGCCGTCATCGCATCACGCAAATAGCTACCAATCTGTTTGGCCGTACCTTCCGCCGTTTTCAGAGCAATGTTGCCCGAAAAGCCCTCTGTCACGATCACATCGACATTGCCCGAACCAATATCGGTGCCTTCGACAAACCCGATATAGTCCATGCCTTCATAGGCAGCATCTTTCAGCCGCTGACCGGCCTCGCGGATTGGCTCCAAGCCTTTGACTTCCTCCACACCCACATTGAGAAGGCCGATTGTGGGGCGCTCAAGGCCAAACAAAGCACGGGCCATAGCTGAGCCAAGCAAGGCAAAATCAACAAGCATGTCAGCATCAGCGCCGACGGTTGCACCAACATCGAGCACGACCGACTCATTGCGCGCAGTTGGCCAAATGGCAGCGATACCGGGGCGTTCAATGCCTTTTTGCATTTTCAAACAGAACTTTGACATCGCCATCAATGCGCCAGTGTTGCCAGCAGACACGCAAATATCTGCGTCACCAATTTTTACCTGCTCGATGGCTTTCCACATGGACGAGGTGCGCCGTCCTTGGCGCAAAGCTTGAGAAGGCTTGGCATCCATTGCGATGGCCACATCGGTGTGAACGATGGACGTGCAGTCTTTAAGATTGGGGTACTTGGCCAAAATCGGCGTGATGACGGTCTCATCGCCCACCAGGACAAAGGCCAATTCCGGATGGCGCTGCCGTGATATGGCAAGCCCGGGAATGACGTCGATGGCGCCGTTGTCGCCGCCCATCACATCTACCGAGATCGTTACCGTGTTATCTGTACGCGTCATCAATGCTTTCAAAGTGTTGGGGCCCGACGACACCGAAGGTCGCAAAGAACGTTCGCATTCCTATAGCCGAATCTTGCCCGGATAAAGGGCACATCATGATGATGAGGATGCAACGCGCCGTTTGACTGATTTACCTGAGATGTCAGAGTTTGAGGTCTTTAAGCACAGCGAACGGAGAGGTTTTCTCTTCAATCTCATCATCGCCGTCCTCATCGTCTTTTTCGCTTGGTGGAGCCAGATCAGGGTGCCGAGGAAAGGGATCAAGAGCCAAACTGAAAAGCTGGTAGCCAAGGTCAGAAACCGACGCTTCGCCGTGAACCAGAGGTTCAACCTCATTGTCATCCAACGGGTCGAAATCGATGAGGTTGTTGTCGTGCTGGCCTTCACCGAACACCTGATCGAATGGCACATCAAGCGATGCCGGGTACGGTTTCAACGAGACGCCACACACATAGGTGACGTCGGCGGTCAGGTCGCCCTCCACCCGCAGTTTTCTACCCTTCATACCGAGCGCCGTGGCTTTCAGACGAAAAGCCTCTACGGAGGCCAAGCCGTTTTCATGCGCCAGCACAGCGCGCTCCTCGGGGAAAGCTCAAGCTTTACCCTCACCGGACTTCTGCGCGCGGTTTCTGCGAGTACGGTGAGCGCTGGAAGGTCGGTCTTATTCACTTTCTGATGTTCAGCCATGCTTTGTCCGTTAGGCTGCGGCCTGATCAGGATGGGCAGGCCATGCCAATGTTCCGCTGAGCACTGTTTCGTCATCTTGATCGATCAGCGCCTGGTCAGCGGCCTGAAGATATTTGGCAAACGCCAGTGCATCGACAGCGTAAGGTTCCGCCTCATCTTCGGCTGATGCTTTGTCGGCACCAAATACGATGCCGCCGGCGTTGCGTTCAACAGCATCCACCAAAGCGTCCTGATCATTGGCATCAAGAGCATCGCCAAACGCCTGTCCGCGCCCCAGATAGGCTGTGGCAAGTGTTTTCAGTCGTTTGGGCACATTGCGATCGCTCACGCCGGTATCACGAAGAACACGATCCAAGTCTTTGAACATCAAGTCAGAAAAGGCTTGTGATCGCGCTGCGGCTTCCTCTGCGCGAGCGCCTTCAATTCTCTTCAGCCGACGAAAGACAAGAATGGCGTGGGCAATGAGCGTATCAAACCGCCCCCCAATGGTGTCGGGCACGCCCCAGGCCTCAAAAAAGATGGGTTGGCGCGACTGATCCATCACGCTTTGATAAAAAGCGTAAGGCGTCATATCTTTACGCCGTTTCCATAAACCGAACACCATCGTGTTGCCCTATTTGGTCATCTTGGGTAGGTCCGGACGCACAAGGGTCTTTTGGACCATTCGCTTAAGCCCGCACCCATGTGCGTATGCTTTGTGTATTGAGGAGGTATAGGGTTGGCACAGGTTGGATTAAAGGGGGCATCCCCGATTGGCGTCGCACAACCCAGCAGCAAACCAACACGAAGATCGCTTATGATGGGCGTTGCAGCTCTGGGTGCTGCGTTTGCACTGTCTGCTTGCAACACCACCGAGGTGCGCAATCACGGCTTCATCATGCCAGATTCGGGCCTTGAGCAAGTGCCGGTTGGCTCCTCAAAGAACCAGGTTCTGATTGTGCTTGGCACACCTCAAACCACGGCGACGCTGGACAATGAGGTGTTTTATTACATCTCGCAGCGCAGCGAACAGACCTTTGCGTTCTCGCGCCCTGAAATCACCGACCAGCGTGTGCTTGCGGTCTATTTTGATGAAAATGAGCTCGTGGCCCGCATCGCCGATTACGGCCTGCAAGACGGTGTGATCTTTGACTTTGTTAGTGAGACGACACCAACCGGTGGTGCTGATTTGACGTTTATCGGTCAGATTCTCGGTGGACTTGGGTCAGCGCCAACGAGTGTCTTCTAAGCCCGACCAGTTACATCCAGAATAAATAAAACCCCGCCAACCGACTGTTTGGCGGGGTTTTCATGTGTGTGTGGTGACGGCCCGGCTTAGCCGTGAGCAAGCACAGCCAGCAGCAACAGAGCCACGATGTTCGTGATTTTGATCATCGGGTTCACAGCTGGGCCCGCGGTATCCTTGTAAGGATCACCAACAGTATCGCCCGTGACCGAAGCCTTATGGGCATCGCCGCCCTTTTCGTGCTTCACACCATCTTTGTCGGTGAAACCATCTTCAAAGCTCTTTTTGGCGTTGTCCCACGCACCACCACCGGCGGTCATGGAAACCGCCACGTAAAGCCCGTTGACGATCACGCCGAGCAGCATGGCACCCACGGCAGCGAAGGCCTGGTCTTTACCAGCAATCGCGTTGATGGCGAAGAACACCACGATCGGCGAAAGAACCGGCAACATGGACGGCACGATCATTTCTTTGATCGCAGCTTTGGTCAGCATGTCAACGGCGCGGGCGTAGTCCGGCTTAGACGTGCCTTCCATGATGCCAGGGTCAGCCTTGAACTGACGGCGCACCTCTTCCACAACCGCGCCACCGGCACGGCCCACAGCCGTCATAGACATGCCACCGAACAGGTAAGGCAGCAGACCACCGAACAGCAGACCGACTACGACGTATGGATTGGATAGCGAGAAATCGACCGCCACACCTTCAAAGAAGGAACCCGGCGTTGCGTTGGCCGCGAAGAACTTCAGATCTTCGGTGTAGGCCGCAAACAGCACCAGAGCACCCAGACCGGCTGAACCAATGGCATAGCCTTTTGTGACAGCCTTGGTGGTGTTGCCGACAGCGTCCAACGCATCGGTTGTCTCACGCACCGAGTCCGGCAGGTTCGACATCTCAGCGATGCCGCCTGCGTTATCAGTGACAGGACCGAAGGCATCCAATGCAACGACGATACCAGCCAGCGCCAGCATGGTTGTCACCGCAATGGCGATACCGAACAAGCCGGCAAGCAAGAAGGTGGAGATGATACCAGCGATGATGATGATCGCAGGCAACGCGGTTGCTTCCAGTGAGATCGCCAGACCTTGGATGACGTTCGTCCCGTGACCGGTCACAGACGCCTGAGAGATCGAGCGCACAGGGCGATAGCCAACACCGGTATAGTACTCGGTGACGACGATGATACCGCCAGTGACCACAAGGCCGATCACACCGCAGAAGAACAGGTCCATACCGGTGAAGCTTGTGCCGCCAGAGGTGGTGAACACCTGGTCAGCACCCAACCAACCCCAGACGATGCCGGCAAGAGCAACGATGGAAAGGATGGCAGCACCCCAGAAGCCCTTGTAGAGGGCGCCCATGATGGAATTGTTCGAACCAAGGCGCACAAAGAACGTACCGATGATCGATGTGATCACGCAGGCACCACCGATGACCAGCGGCAGCAGCATGAGCTTCTCGCCGTCCGCGCCGACAAAGAAGATCGATGCCAACACCATGGTGGCAACGACCGTCACCGCATAGGTTTCAAACAGGTCAGCGGCCATGCCTGCGCAGTCGCCAACGTTGTCACCGACATTGTCAGCGATCGTGGCTGGGTTGCGTGGATCATCCTCGGGGATGCCAGCTTCAACTTTACCCACAAGGTCGCCACCAACATCAGCACCTTTGGTGAAGATACCGCCGCCAAGACGGGCGAAGATAGAGATAAGTGAAGCACCGAAGCCAAGCGCGACAAGGGAATCGATGACAACGCGTGAGGTGTTATCGAAGCCCATCGGGCCAGTCAGCAGGTAGTAGTAGACAGCGACACCGAGCAGGGCGAGGCCAGCCACCAGCATACCGGTCACAGCGCCCGATTTGAAGGCGATGGAAAGGCCAGCAGCCAAGCTTTGTGACGATGCCTGCGCGGTGCGCACATTGGCGCGAACCGATACGTGCATGCCGATAAAACCAGCAGCGGCTGATAGAACGGCACCGATCAAGAAGCCGATCGCGACCTCAAAACCGAGCAAGAAGATAACAGCGACGAAGATCACCGCGCCAACGATGGCAATGGTGAGGTATTGGCGGGTCAGGTAGGCCGAAGCGCCTTCCTGGATGGCGCTGGCAATTTCTTGCATGCGCTGGTTGCCCGCGTCAGCGGCCATCACCGACTGCACGGCCCAGACGCCGTAGACGATCGATAAGATGCCACACGCGATGACGAAAATGAGTTCCATAGAACAAATCCCTTGAAGCGTTTAGAAGCGCAAAGCGCGCCTGTTTCCAGCAAGCCTGCGCGCACGCGCACCGCTTGTTCTTATTCTTGGTAGGCTGGAGAGGGACGCTTCCACCTCGCGGGTGAGCGGGTCTGGCCGCCCCTAGCCGTGCTGGTCATGCCAAAAAGGCAAACCATAAGCAAGCGCTGCTGGGTGATGGTTCACGCTTGTCGGTACACCTTTCAACGAAAGTCTAAAGCACAAGGGCCGAGCTAGACTGCTGCGCTTTCCACCTTGCGCCCACGCCACAAAAGGAACAGCGCAGCGGCTGCCAAAACAGGCAGAAGCAGCCAGTTGATGACGTCCCAGCCGAAGAGGTGCAGCAACCCGCCTGAAGAGAAGCTGGCAAAAGCGACGAATCCAAATAGGATGAAATCGTTCCAGCCTTGAACGGTGTTGCGTTCTTCTGGGCGGTAGCATTCTGTGAGCATTGATGTTGCGCCAAGAAAGGCCAAGTTCCAACCCACGCCCAGCAATACCAAAGCAACCCAGAAATGGCCGACAGAGATGCCATTGAGGGCCACAGCAGCGCAGACAGCTAGAACGGCAAAGCCTGTCAAGATGATCCGCTCGACCCCAAAGCGTGTGATCAGCGAGCCAGTGAAAAAGCTCGGCGCGAACATGCCGATAACATGCCACTGGATACCGAGCGCAGCGTCACCCACTGTGTGACCACAGGCGATCATTGCGATAGGGGCAGCCGTCATCGCCAGTGCCATCAGCGCGTAAGAGACAATGGCGCTTGTTAGAGCTGCCTGGAAGCGTGGTTGGCGCGCAATTTCAGACATTGGGCGCGTGCGCGCTTTGCTTGCTGGCGTTTGCACCATCGGCTTGGGCAGATCGACAAAACTGACCACGGCAATGGAAAGCAGTGCCAGACCGGCCTGCCCCATAAAGGCACCAGCGAAAAGAATCGGATCAAAAAAGTCGTTGAAGGCGATCACGATTTGCGGGCCGATGAAGCCAGATGCCACGCCGCCCGCCAACACCCAGGAGATGGCCTTGGGCCGGAAAGCGGGCGAGGCTGTATCGGCAGCGGCAAAACGGTAAGAATGCACGACGGCGCCGAACATACCTGCCATGAAAGTACCGAGGCACAGCATCCAAAAGGCGCCAATCAATACACCTTGCATTGCCACCAGACCGGCAAGTGCTCCGAAGGCAGCAGCTGCCAGAAAAACAGGCCGACGGCCAACGCGGCCCATCAGCTTTTGCGCTGGGAGCGTGCAAAACGCGGTGCCCAAAATAAACAACGAAACCGGGATCGTGGCGAAGGCGGCCTGTTCAGCAGGCAGCACATAGCCACCTGCAAGACCGGCTGTGGCAATGACGATGGATGCGTTGGCGCCACCAAGGGCTTGGCCGACGGCCAGCACCAAGGCGTTGCGTTTGGCACGACCGTCATCGTGCGTTTCTATTGGTTCAGCGGAAGCTATGGTCATGAAGGGGGTATCTCGCAGTGAGCGCCAAACGTCCATGTTGGAAAACGCTTATGCGCGCACATGTCGTCGTTCGACCGCGCGTCAATACCAACTAGGCGCGAAACCGTTTTGCGAGTGCATTGAGCACACCATTGCTTAGGCGCACTTCCTGATCTTCGTAGAATGCTTTGGCGACATCGAGATACTCGTTGAGGATAACCGGCGCTGGAATATCCTGCCGCTTCATGATCTCAAACGCCGCTGTACGCAGTATGGCGCGTAGCAATGTGTCCAGACGCGTTAGCGGCCACCCATCAGGCAATGCTGCGTGAATGGCTGGGTCGAGCACTTTCTGGCTCTCTACCACGCCTTGAACCAAGTGACGGAAGTAACCCTTGTCTGCCGGTCGATAGGCCCAGCCATCGACTTCCTCGGCCAAGCGAAACATCTCAAACTCCGCCAATGCTTGAGGCAGCGTCGTTCCGCCCACATCCATCTGGTAGAGCGCCTGAACGGCAATCAAACGTGCCACACCGCGTGCGTTGGCTGGTTTTGGCGTCGCACCTTTGGACGTCGAACTGGGGCGAGCGGCTGCGGTCATCACTGGGTTCCCATGGTGCTGCGCAGCGCAGAAAGCGCCATAGCTGCCTTGGCCGCCCCGCCGCCTTTGTTCTTATCGCTTCGGTTGGCGCGGGCCCAGGCCTGATCGCGGTTCTCAACGGTCTGGATGCCATTACCAATAGCAAGGCCCGGATTGAGCGTTAGATCCATGAGCGCGCGGGAGGATTCCCCGGCGACAATATCGTAGTGGCTCGTCTCGCCGCGGATCACGACGCCGAGCGCAATGTACCCGTCATAGGCTTTGGGGTTGCGGTAGCCGATCATCATCGCAGCAGGAATTTCCAGCGCTCCAGGTACAGAGGCACGTTCATAGGTATGCCCTTCGGCCTCTAGTGCTTCGATGGCACCTGCTGCCAACTCATCAGCAAGATCGGTGTAGAAGCGCGCTTCAACAATGAGAAAATGAGCCATGAAATACCAGTTTGTTTGGATCGCGCGCCGCTTATACGCCTTTTGTTAGCCAGCGCTACCCATCAAGCGTTCAGCGTAACGCGCCATAAGGTCTATCTCGATGTTCATCGCATCACCCACCTGTCGGTCACCCCATGTGGTGACGGCCAGAGTGTGTGGGATAAGCATCAGTGTGAACCGATCACCAGCAACATCATTGACAGTCAAAGATGTTCCTTGAAGGCAGACCGAGCCCTTTTTGGCGACAAACCTAGATAGCTCTGGTGGCGCTTCAATCTCAAAGAAGGATGTGTTGTCTCCATCCTCGCGTTTGGTGATGACGGCCATGCCATCCACGTGACCGGTGACGAGATGCCCGCCCATTTCATCGCCCAGCTTCAAGGAGCGTTCCAAGTTGATGCGGGTTCCCTGTTGCCATTGGCCCAGAGTTGTCAAGCGAAGCGTCTCGCTGGAGGCATCAATGGTATAGCGCGCGCCTTCAGGCGTCTGCTCCAATGTTGTGACCGTCAGGCAGCAACCATCATGGGCAATGGACGCGCCTAGATCGATGGAAGCAGCGTCGTAAGGCGACTGGATGGTGAAGCGCTTGTCCGCACCCATTGCTTCGACGGCTTCTACAGATCCCATTGCAGTGACAATACCGGTGAACATAGGCTCAAGCCTTCCTGTCTGGTGCAAAAGTTAAGATGCGATCGGAGCCATTTTGACGTCGTGATATGACCGTGAAGCCTGGCACTCCGCCGGCAAACGGGTTCACCTCAAAAGGGCGTATCGCGTCAGGACCCAAAACAGGGGTGCCCTGGATCAAAACAATGTCGTCGACCAGATGAGCCTGCAATAGACTGCGCGCAAGCTTCGCGCCGCCTTCAACGAGCAGGCTGGTGAACCCGCGCTCACCTAATGTTTGAAGGTGAGCATCGAGATCATGACCTGGTAGGTGGATGAAACCATCAGGCGCTTCACTTCCACCAAAAACAACACGTTGTGGTGAATGGTCCGGTAGCCCACTCAAGCGTACCGTGAGCTGCGGAGCATCTGTTTGATAGGTGACCGCACCCACAGCGATGGCGTCCATACGGGAGCGAAGCCCGTGCATCAGCCGGTTGGTGGCCGGCGCGGTGATGGCAACCTGCCCCTCGCCCGACAAACCGATGCCACCATCGACGCTCAGCGCCAGTTTAAGCGTGACATGTGGGCGGCCTTTTGCAAGGCGCGTGAAGTGGCCGCGGTGGGCCTGCGCGGCGGTGGCGCACAAGTCAGCGAACGGCTCAAAAAGGACCTCAATGCCTGCCTCGCGCAGCCGTGTAACGCCGGCGCCCGACACACGCGGATCAGGGTCTCCAAGGGCGATCACAACCCGCGCAACGCCTGCCGATATGAGCGCGAGCGTGCAGGGACCGGTTTTGCCGTGATGGTTGCAGGGCTCAAGCGAGACATAGGCGGTCGCGCCTTTCGCATCGTCACCCGCTTCATCCAAGGCAACAGTCTCACCATGGGGACGACCGCCCTGCCCTGTTGCGCCCATGCCAACCACAACGCCGTCTTTGACGACAAGACAACCAACGGCAGGATTCGGCCAGGTGCGCCCAAGCTGAGCACGTCCAACACGAATTGCAGCAGCCAGATAGCGACGGTCGGTTTCTGAGGTCATCGCAGATGCGATCACTCGGCCTGGTCGACGCGCTTGGCAGTCACGCCCGAAGAGTTGGCGAGCTCTTCGACAAACTCTTCAAAATCGCGCGCTTCGCGGAAGTCTTTGTAGACCGAGGCAAAGCGAACATAGGCCACATCGTCCAGGCCTTTGAGCGCATCCATCACCAAAAGCCCGATCTGATCGGATTGGACATCGGTCTCACCGGTGCTTTCCAGCTGGCGAACAATGCCGGAGACCAGCCGCTCCAACTGCTCATCGGCCAACGGTCGCTTGCGGGCAGCAATGCGTACTGAACGGGAAAGCTTATCGCGATCAAAGGCTTGGCGTTTTCCGTCGCGCTTCACAACGGTTAGCTCGCGCAGTTGCACCCGCTCAAACGTTGTGAACCTACCACCGCAGTCGCCGCACACGCGGCGGCGGCGGATGACGGCGTTATCTTCGGCAGGTCGTGAGTCTTTAACGTGCGTGTTCAGGCTCTGGCAGAAAGGACAGCGCATAAAGCAGAAGGAGCCTTTCTAGCCGAGATCAGGATAGATCGGGAAGCGATCGGTGAGCGCGACCACCTTCTCGTGAACAGCTTTTTCAACCAGCGAGTCTTCATCGGTCTGGTTTTGCGACAGCACGTCGAGCACCTCAGAGATAAGGTGACCAACCTCCTGGAACTCGGCAACACCAAACCCGCGCGTCGTACAAGCTGGCGAGCCAAGACGCACGCCGGAAGTCACGAACGGTTTCTGTGGATCAAACGGCACACCGTTTTTGTTGCAGGTGATGCCAGCGCGCTCCAGCGCTTTCTCCGACACTTTACCGGTGAGGTTCTTCGGCCGCAGGTCAACAAGGACAATGTGATTTTCGGTGCCACCGGACACAATATCGTAGCCGTGTCCCTTCAAGGTTTCGGCCAGCGCAATCGCGTTCTCCACGACATTTTTGGCGTAGATCTTGAACTCTGGGCGCAAGGCTTCGCCAAAGGCGACAGCCTTACCTGCAATCACATGCATGAGCGGGCCGCCTTGAAGGCCCGGGAATACGGCTGAATTCAGCTTCTTGGCGATGTCGCCATTGTTGGTGAGAATCATACCGCCGCGTGGGCCGCGCAGTGTTTTGTGCGTGGTTGTGGTTGCCACGTCCGCGTAAGGGAATGGGCTTGGGTGCTGCCCACCGGCCACGAGGCCAGCAAAGTGCGCCATATCGACCATCAGAAGCGCGCCAACAGAATCGGCAATCTCGCGGAACCGGGCAAAATCAAACTGACGGGAATAGGCCGATCCACCAGCAATGATGATTGTGGGTTTGTGTTCTTGGGCAAGCTGCTCAACCTGGTCATAGTCGAGCAAGCCATCTTCCTTGCGCACACCGTACTGGATCGCATTGAACCATTTGCCTGAGAGGTTCGGCGCAGCACCGTGGGTCAAGTGACCACCAGCATCCAAGCTCATGCCTAGGATGGTGTCGCCTGGTTTGGCCAGCGCGAGCATCACCGCCTGATTGGCCTGGCTACCGGAGTTGGGCTGGACGTTGGCGAACTCGCAATCGAACAGTTTGCAAGCACGCTCAATCGCCAATTTCTCTGCAATATCAACAAAGTGGCAACCACCGTAGTAACGGCGTCCTGGGTAGCCCTCGGCATATTTGTTGGTCATCACCGAGCCTTGCGCTTCCATCACGGCGCGGCTGACGATGTTCTCTGATGCGATCAGCTCAATTTCGTGCTGTTGACGGCCAAGCTCACCCTTGATGGCGGCAGCTAATTCTGGGTCGGTGGTCGCAAGATCATCTGTGAAGAAGGTCGGGTACAACGGCGCAGCGTCGTGTTCGGTCATAGCCATGGTTGAAGGCCCCCTGGTGATGGATCGGCGCAGCAAGGCGCGTGACAGGCAATCGGCAAGCGAGATGTGCAGCTAACACATTGCGCGGCGCTGTCCAACACACCAATGGCCGCGTGAAAAGCGCACAGAAAGATCAGCTAAACGAGCTTGCCGCGCCCAGGCTCTGCATCAATCGCGGATGCCTTGGACTCAGGGCGCTCGCGCGCGATGCGCGCTTGCAGTTTGCGACGTGCCAGTTCGTTGATCCGCTCGCGAGCGGTATAGCTGGGGGCGGCAAAAACCACCTCCAGCCCCGTTACCGGGTCAATCGCTGTGACACGCAACGCCTTATCGACGGGAATGATTTCGAGATAAATCTCGCCCGTCATGCGCCGCCGGTGCTTTAGCCGTTGGACGCGACGGTTGGCAGGCCATCGCGGTTGTAGATGTCTTCACGGAAGTTCACCGTGCCATCCGATGCAGCCCAAGCCGTCACATAATTGATGTAGAGCGGCGCAGGATCAGGGATGCGCAGATCGACGCGCTCACCGGTTTGGATGACCTGGTCAATACGCTGACGTGACCAACCATCTGTGTTGGCAAGAAGCCATGTTACCAACTCGCGGATGTTCTGCACGCGCACACAGCCCGACGACAGGAAGCGGTAGTCGTCACCGAACAATGACTTGTCAGGTGTATCGTGCAGATAGACCTGGTGCTCATTGTGGAAGTTGATCTTCACCGAGCCAAGTGAATTGATCTCGCCTGGATCCTGGCGGAACATGTAGCGTGTGGCTTCCTCGGTGTTCCAGTTGACCTGTTCCGGCGCCAATTCCTGCGCACTGGCACCCCAGCTGTTGAAGATGCGAATGTTGTTCTCAGCCAGATAGCTTGGGTTTTCCTGCATCAGCGGGATCAAGTCACGGCGAATGATGGAAACCGGCACAGTCCAGTACGGGTTGAAGTTTAGCTCGTGGATGCGGCTATCGAGGATCGGTGTTGGTCGATCCACTTTACCAACGATGGCGGTGTGGCGTGTGGTGACCCGACCGGAGTTGATCGCCTCTAGCGCAGCAGCTGGGATGTTCACCATCACATAGCGATCGCCTAGGAAACCCGACATGGAACGAATGCGCACCAGATTGGTTTCCATCTGACGTACCCGGAAACCGATCGGTACGTTCATGGCCGCAAAGCCTTCTGGCCCCATAATGCCGTCAACGACCAGACCATGACGCGCTTGGAAGCGCTTGACCGCCGAATCGACATAGCTGTCGAAGATGTCCGAAATGCCCCATTGCTGAGCCAAATCACCACCAACGATGAGACGCTGGCGAAGATGCTGCACATTGGGGTGACGAACGCCCAAACGAAGCACGGAATCGGCAGGAACCTGGTTCCAACCGCCACGGTTCATCATGTCAGAATGCTGACGGAGCGCGGTTTCGAGGTTCACCGCGCTGGCCGGCGAGAACATTGGTTCCGGCGAGATAACCGGCGCCTGGCCTTGTGCCGTGGAATCGAAGCTATCGCCCCACCCGGAGTTGTGCTGACGAAGACGTTGATCGAGCAGCGCATCAAGCGCCGACTGCTGTGCGTGGGCAGCACGCATCGCCAATGCAGACGCGCCAAGACCAAGTCCGGCGGCCAAGATTTGGCGACGTGTTTTCAAATGGTTGGTTTTACGGTCCATCAAAGCATCCTACAGAAATCGCGAGAGCACGCCTAGCCACCTGATATCCGTACGGGCGCTTACATGCATTTTGTCTCATATGTTGGCTTCGGTGACGCCAATGCAATGTGGCTCTTTTGTGGTTGGCCCTATGAGCCGCTTTCACCTAACGCATTTGTGATGAAGTGCGGCAAAAACCACACAGAGTGACCGGCGGATCACAGCAGCGCAGAGGCCAAAACGAAAAAGCCCGCACCATCGACGATGATGATGCGAGGTTTTGGTTAGCAAAGTCTTGCGCCGACACCTGTCGGCTCTGACATCTACAGACGATAAAGGATCTGATCTGTCCAGAAACGCTCAAGACGGTGCAACGACTTGTTCAGCGTTTTGAATTCTTCGGTGCCCAGACCACCAACTTTCTCAATGGAAAGCAGGTGGCGCTGATAAAGGTCACCCACGATCTTGGCGATCTCTTTGCCTTTGTCGGTCAAGCTGACGCGTACCGAGCGGCGATCCATGCGGGAGCGCTGATGTGAGACGAAACCTAAGTCAACGAGCTTCTTCAGATTGTAAGAAACGTTGGAACCAAGATAGTAACCGCGGGTGCGCAATTCGCCTGCCGTCAGCTCGGAATCACCAATGTTGAAAAGCAGCAGCGCTTGCACAGAGTTGATGTCAGAGCGACCCTGGCGATCAAACTCGTCCTTGATCACGTCAAGTAGGCGACGGTGCAGCCGCTCCACAAGGTGCAGCGATTCCATATAAAGCGGTTCAATACCCTGGTCTTCATCTTGGTCGGCCAGGTAATTTGCCATAGCGGCACTGGTCTTGGTCATAGGTAAGCCTCACTGTTTTTGCCGGATGTTTCCTCCGGTCGTGACAGCAACGTAGCAGTGAGCTCTAAAACCTCGCTTAAAGTCTTTGATTAATTTCATATTTCTTCTGGCATTCGTGCAAGAAGCTGTTCACCAATTGCGGTCAGGAACCCCTAACCAGTGCTGGTGAGAGAGCGTTCAGGCTAACTTTGGCGGACGGGGTTAGCGAAGAGGCGGCGCTTCGTGTGACAGGCGGCGAACCTGCAACAGCATACCCAAATAGATTGAAACCAATCCGGCGTTGGTCAACACAATGATGATGCTCACAATACCAAGATTGGGCAGCAGGAAAAAGATCAAGGCATCCGCTGCAACGATCACCAGCCACAATACAGCGCCCCACGGCGCGAGCAGCCAAAGCCCAACGCAAGCGATGATGCTGGCAACGGTGAGAATACCAAACAGCGCGAACCGCACATAGGGATCGGCAACCAGCAAGCGTCCAAGCTCTGGGTGCTCCAAAATGCCGACGATCAAGAGCCAACCGTGGATCGCTCGCACCAAGAGCACCAACGCGATGATGCGTAAGACCACAATGAACCAACGCTCAATGGGGTCGAGCCGCTGTTTTGGCGGCGGTGTGATCCAGATGGGATCAATCGGCTCAGGAGCGGACGTTCGCGCCATGTGGCAAAGGCATTCCTTTTAAGAGTTGGCTGAAACTCAGTGCGACATGGTCGGCTTATGCCGAAGGCGTTGGGCAAGAGCAAGGAAGGGTTGAGGATGGCTGGTTGTCGCATCAGGCCTTCCACGACATTGTTCCACCGCCAAGCCACTGCTAGCAACAGGATAAGAACAGCACCCGGCGAGACAAGGCTGATATCATGGACAAACACACTGCGCGCGGCCTTGTGAATGAGGTTACAGGTGGACGGCGGATGCGGCGTCGGCGGCTTCAGCCCTGGCTGCGTGATCTCGCGCGTGAAAATGTGCTCACCATCAATGATCTCATCTGGCCCATTTTTCTGACCGAAGGCGTCGGCACACGCGAGCCCGTAGCCTCTATGCCCGGTGTGTCGCGCCTGTCCCCTGATCTGGCGGTGGATGCCGCCAAACGCGCTGAGGATCTTGGTGTCCGTGCGCTTGCGCTTTTTCCAAACACACCCTCTGAACTGCGTGATGAAACAGGCAGCGAGGCACTCAACAGCAACAATTTGGTTTGCACAGCGGTGCGCGCGATCAAAGCAGCGGGTGTTGATGTCGGGTTGATCACAGATGTTGCGCTCGACCCCTACACCAGTCACGGCCATGATGGGGTGTTTGGCAGTAACGATCAACAGATCGACAATGATGCCTCGGTCGCGCAACTCATTTTGCAGGCCCAGACACTGGCCGAGGCAGGTTCTGACATGATCGCGCCCTCAGACATGATGGACGGGCGTATCGGTGCCATTCGCGCAAGCTTGGATGAGACCGGTCATACGGATCTGCCCATCATGGCGTATGCAGCAAAGTACGCGTCCGCCTTTTACGGGCCGTTTCGCGATGCGGTCGGTGCCTCGGGCACGTTGAAGGGCGACAAGCGCACCTATCAAATGGACCCTGCCAACGGCCAAGAGGCAGAACATGAGGTGGAGCTGGATTTGGCCGAAGGCGCCGACGTGGTGATGGTGAAGCCCGGCATGCCCTATCTGGACATCGTGCACCGGGTGAAGTCTGCTTTTGGCGTGCCAACAACCGTGTATCAGGTGTCCGGCGAATTTGCGATGATCGAAGCGGCAGCCGCCAATGGCTGGATCGACCGCGACAAGGCGATCATGGAGAGCCTGCTGGCCTTCAAGCGCGCCGGCGCTGATGGTATTTTGACCTATTTTGCGCCAGAGATCGCTGCAAAACTGGCCAAATAGGTGCTTTTTGCTTGAAGATGCCAAACAGCGTGCCCACGTCTTAAATATCCATTGTTTAGGACCGGAGACCCATGACCACCGCTTCATCACAACCTCGCCCGCCTATCATGCCGCTTGATGGGAGCGATCCTAAGCGGGACCGCTTTGCTTTTGATCCTGTTGGCGAGCCCTGGCTTTTCGATGGTGTGCGCACGCGGCGGATCTTCGCGTTTTTTCTCGATCTGATTGTGCTCTCGGTCTTTGTGACCATCGCTGCGGTGGTGATCGCGATCCTCGGCTTGCCGACCTTTGGGTTGGCGTGGTTGCTCTATCCAATTCTGCTGCCATTGATCGCTATCGCCTATATCGGCCTCACACTGGGTGGCGCGAAATCGGCAACGCCTGGCATGCAGGCCATGGGCATTGAGATGCGGCTCTGGCACGGCGCGCCGATGTACGGTCTTCTGGCCATCGTGCATGCACTGGCCTTCTATTTCTCAGCCGGGACAGGACTTTTGTTGATGATCATTTTGGGCGCGAGCTTGTTCTCCTCAACCAAACGTTGCCTGCATGATGTTCTTCTAGGCACGGTGGTCATCAACAACGGCACGCGCGCCAATCAGCTTCGTGGCTCCTAAGCCAAGCGGTTCGCCCATCCACAACACGCAACCAAAAGCAGGTTGCTAATCCCCACCCTCTCGCCGCATGGTTGACCCCCTAGTGCGGCGAGAGGGTTTTGCCTTTGATTGGACTTGATGTCTGGATGGTCTATGCGGTGATTGGCTTGGCCATCATCGCGTATGCGTCCGACCGATGGTCAATCGAGTTTGTCTCGCTTGGCATTATGGCCGCGTTGCTGCTGGTCTTTTCGGTCCTGCCAATGGTCGGCCCGACACTCACCGAACAGTTTGGGGTTCCGGTCGGCGCAGCGGTGCTGCAAGGCTTTGTTGATCCGGCCTTTCTGCTCGATGGGTTTGCGAGCCCCGTTCTTTTCACGATCCTGGCTCTGCTTGTCATCGGGCAAGCGCTTTTCCAAACCGATGCGCTGGCACCCGTCGCACGCTTGGCCACGCGTGTTGGCGGCAAGCGCGAAGTACTGACCATCTTACTGGTGATACTGATCGCTGGTGCGTTCAGCGCCTTTCTCAACAACACACCTGTCGTTGTCATGCTGCTGCCGGTTATCGGCGCGATGGCGGCAAAACTACCCGGTGGCGCGCGGCCGTTTTTGATTCCCCTTTCGTTTGCGACCATTTTGGGTGGTACAACTACACTGATTGGATCCTCGACAAACCTGCTGGTCGCATCCACAGCCGAACGCAATGCAGGCTATATGCTCAGCTTCTTCGATCAGACCGCTCTGGCTCTGATCCTTGTGGTTACCATGCTGCCCTATCTATTGTGGGTTCTGCCCAACATCTTGAAGAATGATGCAGCTTCGACACCAGCCACCGCCTTCCGCGGCAAGCAGTTCATTGCCGAACAGCGCTTGGTGGCTGGCGATGCGCTGGTTGGCGCGCGCGCAACACAAGGTCTTTTCACGGGCCTCAAAGACATCACCGTGCGCTCGGTGCGGCGCGGACCGCGTCTATTTTTGCCACCTTTTGACAATCTGGAACTGATGCCTGGCGACACGGTCGTGGTCGCCGCCAAGCGCGATGAACTGGTGAAAACGTTCGTGGCCTCTACACCGGCTGAGGAAGAGGAGCGGCGTGGCGTGCTGTCGGTCAATGCAAGCGAGGCAATGCTGGCCCCGGGCGCACGGTTTGTTGGCCAAAGCATTGATGTGATTGCTGCCTATCTTGGGGGAGAACACAAGCTTCTTGGCATCGAACGGCGCTCGCGCATGCCGCGTGTTGCGCTGGATGCCCTGCGCCTAGAAGCTGGCGACGTGTTCTTACTGGCAAGCACTGATGACGGATTGGAAAATCTCCGTGGCCAACGTGAACTCCTCATCTTGGAAGAGACGCGGGCCGAAATCGGTAATCGTGAACGCGCACCCATGGCCATCGGCATTTTTGCGGTGGCCATCATATGCGTCTTGTTGGGCTTCGCCGACTTGATGGTGGCCACGGTCGCGGCGGCATTTGCGATGGTTGCTACGGGCTGCCTCAACATCCGCCAAGCAACACGCGCAATCGATCCACGCATCGTGATGATGATCGGCACCGCACTCGCCATGGGGGCAGCACTGCAAGTGACAGGCGGCGATAGAGCCATAGCGGATGGCGTTATGGCCTTGGCTGCCGATGCGGGGCCAACCGTTATCCTCTCGGCATTCTTTCTGGTTGTGGCGGTGCTCACCAATATTCTGTCCAACAATGCAACGGCGGTTCTCTTCACCCCAATCGCCCTGCAACTGGCTGGTGACATGGCTCTGCCGCCGGAGCCTTTTGTGATGGCCGTCCTATTGGCGGCCAACTGCTCTTTTGCGACACCGATCGGCTATCAAACCAACCTGTTGGTGATGGGCCCTGGCCACTACGCCTTTTCGGACTATGTCAAAGCCGGTGCGCCGCTTGTTGTGATGTATTGGCTTGCTTTCACCTTGCTGGCGCCCTGGTATTTTTCCCTATAGAGTGGCGCAACTTTGCCGCCGAACGCCCTGATTGGCCTTAATCAATGACCAAGCATCCGCTTGATACGCCAACCTTTTATCTAACGGCTTCTTCGCCGTGCCCTTATCTGCCGGGCAATCGGGAGCGCAAAATCTTCACCCATCTTGTTGGTTCGCAAGCCCGTGAACTGCACGCCATGCTGTCGGCAGGTGGTTTCCGTCGCTCGCAAAACATTGCCTATCGCCCGGCCTGTGAGGGCTGCAATGCCTGCGTCTCGGTGCGCGTGCGAGTTGATGATTTTCGACCTACCAAATCGATGAAACGCATCGTCAGGCGCAATGTCGATATCATCGGAAGCGATGAGCCCAACCGCGCAACGTCAGAGCAGTACGCCCTGTTTCGCGACTATCTGGATGCCCGCCATGAAGATGGTGGGATGGCCCAGATGAGCGTCCTTGATTACGCGATGATGATCGAAGACAGCCATATCGACACGCAGGTTGTCAGCTATCGCCAACGCCAGCCAGGCGAACTGGCCGGGGAAGATGGCGGCCCGCTGGTGGGCCTCTGCCTTACCGATCAGGTGGCTGATGGTCTGTCGATGGTCTACTCGTTTTTCGACCCTGATCTGTCGCTCGAAGCTCGATCTCTGGGCACCTACATGATCATTGATCACATTGAGAGGGCCCGCAAACGCGGCCTGCCCTATCTCTATCTCGGCTATTTGGTCGAAGGCTCGCAGAAGATGGCCTACAAAGCCCGCTTCAAACCACAAGAGCATCTGACGCCAAGCGGATGGCGCGCGAGTAAGTAGGGTCAGACCTGACCAGAACCTTTTTCTGTGATGTCAACCTGCGAACAGAGTCTTTGTAACCACCAATGACACCACAGCTGCCAACAAGAGCAGAACGATTAGGCTGACGCGAGGAAACCAAGCAGCCAATTCAGCTTTCGGGTCAGATGCAAAACGACGCAAGCGGCCAGAGATAACGCCGTGAAGGGCGGTCATCACGAGCACCAATACAAGCTTGGTGAGAAGCCAGGGATCGGTAAACCAGCCACCGATTTGAGCCAGGGCGATGCCGACGATCAGAGATAAGATCATCGCCGGCGTTATCCATCGTGAGAATGCCGATCGTAAACGCAAGCGCAATTGTTGATCAGCGCGTTGATCGGACAACATTGTGCCCACGAGCGGTGCTGTCAGCATACCGCCCATCCAGATGATCACAGAGATGATGTGGATGATCTTTAGCCACTCATACATCAAGGCATCGACCTCTCGGATTTCGTTTTGGAAAGCCAGGCATTTTTGGCTGGGCCGCGCAGATATCTGTTGTTGAACCACGTTCCGAAGGGAATGAAGCAAGCCAGGAGAGAGAAGGCCAAGCGACGTCTGGAAAGATCACCGGCCGACCAAGCCTCAACGACAGCATAGAGATAGACAAGAAAAGCAACGCCGTGGACTGGACCAACCCATGTGACCATCTCTGCGACACCAAGCAGTCGCTTGATTGGTACCGCCACCAACATCAAGAGGATCAACGTGAACCCTTCAAAAACCCCGACCCATCGCAGGAAACGCAAGGGATCAGATTGCGAAACAGTTTGGATTATACTCATGCTCTCCGAACAGTTGCCTATGTAAACATTTGTTTGCTTTATCGTTGGAACGACGCTAAGTAAAGGTATGTTTACATGACAGATGGTCGCGAGCGATGATCGATTCCAGGAACCTTAAGCGACACCCGCGCAACCGTTTTGAAACGGAAACTCGGCTCTTGGATGCAGCTGAAAAAGTCTTCGCTGAACACGGCTATGACGGTGCAACGGTGCGCGATGTGGCTGCTGAAGCACAGGCCAACACCTCGCTTATAAACCGCTATTTTGGTGGCAAAGACGGGCTGCTGGTTGGTATCACCAAGCGCTTTGTGGAAGCCAAGCGCTACACTGAACTGCCCTACCCGTTACAACCAACCCTGAGCGATGAGATTTACCACTATCTCCATCATCGCCTGCTAGAGGATCGCGCGCATGAGGCGATGGTTCGATTGATGGTCAGCCGCGTTTCTATCGACGATGACTATCGTCAAAAGGCGCGCGCGATGATGGCAAGCGGAGCGGACGAAAACTTCAGACTGCGTGCCAAACAACACCAGCAGCTTGGATCAGCCCCGCAGGACATGAATGTGGACATGTTGTTTTCGGCGATCGCGTACTTTTCGTTCTCGGTGAATTTTTTTGGCGCGATCATCGAAGGTCGCTCAACCGAGGAAATTGACGCACAGTTCTCAGAATTTTCTCACCGCATGGGTGCAGCGCGACGCTAAGCGCCGAACTTATTGTTCCTGGGGAAGCCCTGCGGGGCCATGCGGCCGGCCTGCGCGCGTTCACCGCGCCATTCCGCCATTTCCTCCAGTGACCGGTTGTACTGCCGCCCGGCGCTGTCCGACCAAGTGATGCCCTCATCAGTCTTAAACGTGACGAGGTCGCTGACCCCACCATCTTTGTAACGTTGCAACCGTACGCCCTTACCGCGGCCCATCTCGGCGATCTGAGAGAGTGGGAAGAGCAAAAGCTTGCGATTCTGACCGATGACAGCGACCATATCGCCCTCCACCGGCACTGACATTTGCAGCTCGGTGGGTTCTGACAGGTTCATAACCTGCTTGCCCTTGCGGGTGTTGGCGACGATATCTTTCTCCGGCGCAACGAACCCATAGCCATCGGTGTTGACCATCAACAGTTTGCGCTTCGGGTCGTGAACAAAAAGCGCGACAACATCCTGTCCAGCTTCCAGATCAACCATGATGCGCAGCGGGTCACCATGGCCACGCCCGCCAGGCAGTTTGTCTGCCGCGAGCGTGAACACTTTGCCACCTGTTGAGACCGCCACGAGCTTATCGGTTGTCATGGCTTCAAGGGTCAACTTCAGCCGATCGCCCTGCTTGAAATCGAGACGCGACAGATCAGCATTGTGGCCCTTCAGCGCCCGTACCCAACCTTTTTGCGACAGCACAACCGTGATCGGTTCACGCTCGACCATCGCGGCATCAATATCGCCAAGATCAATAGACGGCGCTTCAGCAAAGGTTGTGCGACGACGGCCAAGATCGGTGTCCGGACCATAGGTCTTGCGCAGCGCTTTGATGTCTTTGCCAATGCGCGTCCACTGGCGCGCTTTGGAACCGACCAGCGCTTCCAGTCCGGCCTGCTCTTCCAGCAGGGCATCGCGCTCCTTGCGGATTTCCATCTCTTCGAGTTTGCGCAAGGCACGCAAACGCATGTTGAGGATGGCGTCAGCCTGGGTATCGCTTAGGCCAAAGGCCTTCATCAGCTCTTGCTTGGGCTCATCCTCGTAGCGGATGATACGGATCACCTCATCCAGATTGAGGTAGGCAACAATAAAGCCTTCAAGCAACTCCAGCCGCGCGGCGATCTTACCAAGACGGTAGTTGGAGCGGCGCACCAATACGTCGCGGCGGTGATCAAGCCAGGCGACAAGAACCTCGCGCAGACCCATCACGCGCGGTGTCAGCCCGCCGTCGAGCACATTCATGTTGAGCGAGATGCGCGATTCCAGCTCGGTGAGCCGGAACAGCGACTCCATCATGAGTTCAGGATCAACATTGCGGTTCTTTGGCTCCAGAACCAAACGCATGTCTTCGGCCGATTCATCGCGCACATCGCCAAGAAGCGGTAGTTTTTTCGACAGCAGCAGATCGGCAATGCGTTCCACCAAACGGCTTTTGACGACCTGATAGGGGATTTCGGTGATCACAATCGACCAAGTGCCCCTGCCCTGATCCTCTTTGTGCCAGCGCGCTCGGACGCGGAAACCGCCGCGGCCTGTTTCATAGGCCTGAATGCGGCTTGCCTCATCATCAACCAAAATGCCGCCAGTTGGGAAATCAGGCCCCAGAACGAGCTTCACCAGTTCAGGCGTTTCCATGTTCTGATTGTCGATCAGCGCCAGAGACGCGTCGCAAAGCTCGGCCACATTGTGCGGTGGAATGGACGTTGCCATGCCGACGGCAATGCCAGTGGAGCCATTCGCCAACAGGTTAGGAAAATCAGAAGGTAGAACCACCGGCTCTTCTTCGGAGCCATCATAGGTTTCGCGGAAATCAACCGCATCCTCGTCGATGCCATCAAGCAGCCGCGTGGCGACATCGGTCATGCGCGCTTCTGTGTAGCGCATGGCGGCAGCGCTATCGCCATCGATGTTGCCAAAGTTCCCTTGGCCTTCAACCAACGGGTAGCGCACGGCAAAATCCTGCGCCAAGCGCACCAAAGCATCATAGACCGACTGGTCACCGTGCGGGTGGTATTTGCCGATGACGTCACCGACAACGCGGGCGGACTTTTTGAAGCCCTGCGCTGGATCCAGCTTTAGCTGCCGCATGGCGTAAAGCAGGCGGCGGTGAACCGGTTTTAAACCATCACGCACATCCGGCAGCGCCCGTTGTGTGATGGTGGAAAGGGCATAGGCGAGATAACGCTCACGCAGAGCCGCATCGAGGTCGATGGCCTCAATGCCGTCATCATCATCTCCACCGGGTGGCCGAATCGTCATGTCGCTCATGTCCTTGGACGTACCCAACGGCGCTCACGGCTTCAAGCAGTACTGGTCTTTGACTGTGCAGAAGGCCCGCAAATCCGACGAAGAAGCGCATCACGGCCTTCTGGCGGACGCACAGCACGTGGTCCCCACACATTGCGCTCCAAAAAGAAGGCCGTCAGCGCGAAGGCTTCTGCGGTTTGATCCGACGAGACACCCTTCATGGAACCGGTAAGAAAAGATGGCAAAGCCAGGAGCTTGTCTTTGTAAGGCGCGCCAGCATCGGCACTGACCGCACAGCCGGATTTCGGCGAGACATAGATCAGCCCGGTTTGCACGCCTGTTCCCGCGCATTTGGTGAGATCAAGGCCAAAGCCAAGCTCTTCCAGCAGCAGCACTTCAAAACGCGCCACCAAAGCGGCGATGGTTTGCGGTTCATCATAATGATCCAGGATGAGGCCCAGCATATCATGCAGCCGGGCGTGCGGATCGCGTTCGGGCAGTAGACGCAGATGAGCCGCACAGAGTTGGGCCGCGAGCAGCGCGACAGGCTCATCCATCAACTGCGCACCACGCAGTGTTTCGCCATCCACTTGAAAGAGGCCCAAATGCTCATCAAGACGGGCTCGCCAAGTGAGCGAGAGCGTGTTGCCAACCTGCAAGAGCGCCGCCATACGGCGCGATCGCCCACCGCGTACCAAGCCCAGATGACGACCACGCTCGCGTGTCATCACCTCAAGGATGAGGCTCGATTCACCATGCTTTTTGTGACCGAGAACAATGCCGCTGGCGGTCCATTCCATGCTGGCAAACCTGCCCTATTGGGTGGGGAAGTCCAAGCCCATCTCGTTGTAGCGTTCCGGATCTGAGGTCCAATTCGGTCGTACTTTGACGAACAGAAACAGATGAACCGGCGCATCGACGGCATGGCTGATCGCTTTGCGGGCGTTCATCGAAATCCATTTGATCGTCTGCCCGCCTTTGCCAAGCACAATCTTCTTCTGGCTGTCCCTCTCCACATAGATGGTTTGCTCCACCCGGTGACCTTTTGGGGTGGTTTTCCAATCTTCGGTGACGACATGGGAGACGTAGGGCAGTTCTTCGTGAAGCCGCTCATACAGTTTCTCGCGGGTCAGCTCAGCAGCCAACATACGCATCGGCATGTCGGATATCTGGTCTTCAGGGTACAGCCAGGGCCCTGGTTTCATGGTCTTGCGCAGGGCATCAACAAACACATCAACGCCCTCGCCCGTGATGGCCGAAAGCGGGAAGGTTTCATCAAACAAGAGCTTTTCATTGATGGCGGCAATCAATGGCAGAAGCTCGGACTGATCCATCTCGTCGATCTTGTTGAGCACCAACCATTTGGGCTGACGGATACCCTCCAGCTGCTCTAAGGCGGATTCAACGATTTCGGACAGGCCTTTGCGAGCATCGATGACGAAGCATACGCATTCAGCATCTTTTGCGCCCGACCAAGCGGTCTCCACCATAGCGCGATCCAGACGCCGTTTGGGCCTGAAGAGACCTGGCGTGTCGACAAAAACGACCTGTGTTTCTTCCAGAATAGCGATACCGCGAACCAGTGCGCGCGTTGTCTGTACCTTGTGCGAGACAATCGCCACTTTCGAACCAACCAAGCGATTGAGCAGTGTCGATTTCCCAGCATTGGTTGGCCCCATCAGGGCAACGAAACCAGCACGTGTTTGCTGATTTTCAGACGATGGCTCAGTCATGGGAATCTTTCCAAACGCCTTCACGCACCAACATTGCCATAGCGGCAGCCTGTTGTGCGTCGCGCTTTGATTTGCCGTCAGCTTCCAGCGGATCGATCCCGTCGACCGAGACGGCGATCTTAAACACCGGCGCATGGTCTGGACCATCTCGGCCTACTTCCGTGTAGGTCGGCGTGGCCTTGCGTTTGGAATGCGCCCATTCCTGAAGTGCTGTTTTCGGGTCACGGCGTGCGGCACCGGCCTCATCCATCACCGATTGCCAGTGAGTGAGGATGAAACGTTTGGCGACCTTCATACCGCCATCAAGGAACAGTGCAGCAATGAGTGCCTCGCATACATCAGCAAGCACCGCGCGGGCGGCGCGTGTGGGTTTGGTGACATCCAAATCGTCGGTGCGCACATGACGATCGAGGCCAAGCTGCTTGGCAATCGCTGCGCAGGTTTCAGCCCGAACCAGATGGTTGAGGCGACGCGCCAATTCACCTTCATCGGCGCTTGGAAAACGGGCAATCAAGGCGTCAGCGATGACCAGCGCAAGCACGCGGTCGCCGAGAAATTCTAAGCGCTGATAGGTCTTGTTGGGATCGCTTTGGCCACCACCATGGCTGGCATGGGTGAGCGCACGATCAAGCAAGGCCGTGTCTGCAAAGGTATGGCCCAGCGCGACTTCAACAGGCTTAAATGCCATCAAACATCCGGTCGAAGCGGGCATCGGAGGGCCAGCGCCACACCTGCCAAGGCGAGGATCCTTCAGCCATCGAGAAGAAGATCAAATCGGCCCGGCCAACAAAGTTCTCCAAAGGCACAAAACCAACCAGCGCGGTGCGGCTGTCAGAGGAGTTGTCGCGGTTGTCGCCCATCATGAAGTAATGGCCCTCCGGCACCACAAAGGGCGCAGGTGAGGTGTCGAGCATCGAGTTGTCGATGAGATCGAGCACATTGTAGGTGACGCCATTGGGCAATGTTTCACGGTACTGAGGCACGCGTTCGCCCGTTTCAGGATGAACGAAGTCATCGATGCGCTCGCGCGGTACTTCTTCACCGTTGATGAAGACGACACCGTTGCGCACTTCGACGCTATCGCCGGGCAGGCCGATCACACGCTTGATGTAGTCAGTCGAGCCATCAGACGGCAGTTTAAACACGGCCACATCGCCGCGCTCTGGGTCTGAGCCGAGAATTCGGCCATCGAAGAGATCAGGGCTAAAAGGCAAAGAGTGCTGGGAAAAACCGTAAGCAAACTTGTTGGCGAACAGATAGTCACCAATGAGCAGCGTACCAACCATCGAAGAGGATGGAATCACAAACGGTTGGAACAGAAATGTGCGAATGACCAAGGCGATGGCGAACGCCTGCAATAGAACAACGATGGTGTCCCACAGTTCGCTCTTCTTCTTTTCCGGCTCGCGCGCGGTGGCATCTTCGGTTGATCCGTCCTGCGCCATGCGATGGTTGCCTTCCTGGTTCTTCAAAAGAATGGTCGATTCCAGGCGCCGCTTGCGCCTTGCGTGTCGCCCATGTCGGGGGTCCGTGGGCACAAGTCAACCTTCGCCCGGTGTGAAGGCAAGCCTTTGGTGGGCAATTGCGCCACAATCGTGGCGGTTTGGCCACGCCTAGGCCGCTAGATCAGGGTGTTGGCTGCAGTGCTTCGATAATCACAAACGCTTGCGCGTAGGGAAAATCATCAGTGATGGAAAGATGAATCACCGGTGCGTGACCGGCTGGAATCAAGCGCTGAAGCTGATCCTGCGCGCCGCCTGTCAGCACCATGGTGGGAGCGCCGCTGCGCAGATTCTCAACACCCATATCGCGCCAGAAAACGCCGTTGCGAAGGCCTGTTCCCAACGCTTTGGCACAGGCTTCCTTGGCCGCAAAACGTTTGGCGTAAGATGCTGAGCGCTGCTTTCGGCGATCGGATTTCGCGCGCTCAAGCGGCGTGAACACGCGGTGCGTGAACCGCTCGCCAAACCGCTCAAGCGTGTCTTCGATGCGGCGGATATCGCAAAGATCACTGCCAAGCCCGATGATCATGCAGTGCCCATCATAGTGTGTCGGCACCTTCTATCAGTGCTTCACGTTTTTTCGCAGCGGCCAATGCTTTGGCCTGCCTAGCTTTTTGATAGCCTAAGACGGTGCCATAGGTGAGAAAGAAGCAGGCAACGGCAGCGGTCAAGCCAAGGGGAATGCTGCCGACCAGCATCGGCTTGATCACCGGCCATGTCCGCTCAAAGAAACCGCCAATGGCCTCGGCGGTGTAAGCGGTTGGCCCATCAAGTTGGGGCTCGGCGTTACGATGAACAGGGTCACCCAACATCACCCGCCCAACGCGAAAGGTGAACGCCCAGATGAAGGGAAAGGTGACCGGATTGCCAACCACTGTGCCGATAATGGCGGAAAAGTAGTTGGCACGCAGCAGATACGCCAGCGCAAAGGCCATTAAAAAATGCAGGCCGAGCAACGGCGTGAAAGAGACGAACGCACCGATCGCAACGCCCATAGCAATGGCATAGGGCGTCGCATTGACCCTTAAAATGCGCTTGAAGAAATATTGAGCCGAACGCGTAAAACTGCGCGTTGGCCAAGCCATCGCGCGGGTTCTTTTGGCCCAAGATGGTTTTGAACGGCGCTTAAAGAGCATGGCGTTTAGGCCAGCCCGCGTGAGCCAGGTTTTGTCGCTGGAATGGCCCTTAACTCATCAGGCAATTGATCGGCCGGGTAAGCAGGCACCTCGTAATTGGCCAACGCAACCAGGGGCATCCCGATATCCGCCTTGCCGGCGGAACGATCAATGATGCACGCACATCCTGCCACTTCAGCACCCAAATCGCGTATGCATTTAGCCGCCTCTCCCACCGACAGCCCAGTGGTGATGATATCTTCGACAATCAGCGCGCGGGCGCCTTTTTCCAACGTGAAGCCACGGCGCAGAGCGAACTTTCCATCCTCGCGCTCAACCCACATGTAAGGAACCTCTAGGTGGCGCGCTGTCTCATAGCCGGGGACGACCGCACCCATGGCTGGAGCAATGATGCAATCGATGGCGCCGAGATCGCTGGCGCGAACCTTCGCAGCCAATGCCCGGCAGAGACGTTCTGTTTTGGCAGGTGATCGGTAGACCAGAGCTTTTTGAAGGAAGACCGGACTGTGCAAGCCAGATGAGAGCACAAAGTGCCCATCTAGAATTGCGTCTTCCGAGCGAAACACATCCAGCACATCTTCGTCGCTCAACAGTGTTTCACTCATGATGATCCGTCCCCACAACCGGCGTGTCTGTGGGGATGGACCTAGCGCTCTCGCTGCTGAAGAGCAAGCAGCAGAAGGGCTAGAAAAAAAGCCTAGTTTTCGGCGCGGGCGGCGCTGCTTATGACGGCGCTTGAGCGAAGCTGAGCAATGATGCGATGCAGATGTTTGACATCGCTGACCTGCAGCTCGATCAAAAGGTCATGAAAATCAGGACCTCGGCGCGTCATGATGAGGTTCTCAATATTACCGCCATGGTCGGCAATGACCGTGGCCAAGGTTGCCAGCGAGCCAGGCTCATTGAGAGCGGTCACTCGGATTTTTGCCTCGAAGAGCTGGGTCTGGCTCGGATCGATATCCCAGCGGACATCAAGCCAGCGCTCGGGCTGATTTTCAAAATCGGCAAGCGCTGCGGCGTGTATCGGATAGACGGTCACGCCTTCGCCGGGCGTCACGATGCCGACAATGCGGTCACCAGGAATGGGAGGCTCATCGGTGGAAAAGCGCACCGGCATTGCCTTGTCGAGGCCACGTACGGGAGCTCGGTTCGGATCAGCATGGCCATTGCTGCCAGAGTGAAATGCATCGGCCTTCTCACCGGGAATACGAAACTGCAGCGCCGTCATATCTGATAGGCCAAACCAACCGTCCTGATCGTTGGGAGCTGGACCTTGCTCAATGTCTTTCGCCTCGGGATGGACAGCGGCCAGAACGGCGCGCGAGGCCAACTCCCCTCGCCCGACTGATGTGAAAACATCATCGACATTTTTGTGCGCAAGCTTGTGCAGTACGGTCTCTATGGAAGCCGGATCAAAGCTCTTACCTGCGCGTTCAAAGGCCCGTTGAACAACCTCTTTGCCAAGACCCAGATACTGTCGGCGCACTGCTTGCCGTGTCGCACGACGGATTGCAGCGCGCGCCTTACCGGTACGCGCAAACTGCTCCCAAGCTGGAGGCGGAACCTGGGCCCGCGAGGTGATAATCTCCACCTGATTGCCGTTTTTGAGCTCGGTGAGCAGCGGCATCAACTGTCCGTCGATCTTCGCCCCAACGGTGGTGTCGCCAACATCGGTGTGGACGGCATAAGCAAAATCAATCGGTGTGGCGCCCCGCGGCAAAGCGATCACGCGCCCTTTGGGCGTGAAGCAGAACACCTGATCACGAAAAAGCTCCAGCTTGGTGTTTTCCAGGAACTCCTCAGCGGTGTCATCGCCATCAAGCATATCGACGGTGTGCCTGATCCAAGCAAAAGCCCGGCTATCGCGGCGAAGCGCATCAAGCTGGGAGCCACCAACCGTCATGCCATCTTTGTAGAAACCATGACCAGCGATGCCGTACTCGGCCACCGCATGCATGGCATGATCACGGATCTGCAGTTCGACGCGGCGTGAAAACGGCCCAATGACTGTCGTGTGTAGAGACTGATAATCGTTCTGCTTGGGGACGGAGATATAGTCTTTGAAACGCTCAGGAACGCATTTCCAGGTTGTGTGGACGATGCCGAGGGCGCGGTAGCAAGCCGCAGGATTGGCGACGATGATCCGGAAAGCATAGAGGTCGGAAAGTTGCTCAAAAGACAGGCCCTTGCGCAACATCTTTTGATAGATCGAGTAGGCCCGTTTCTGCCGCCCCGTCACCTCTGATGCGAGACCATACTCAGCTAACTTTGCCTGAACCGTTTCAATAATGGTGCCGATGATCGCGTCTGACTGCTCCATCTGCTCGGCCAAGCGATCCAGCACCATTTGTCGGTTTTCTGGATCAAGGATCTCGAAGGCTAAATCTTCCAACTCATCGCGCATGGACTGCATGCCGATACGTCCGGCGAGCGGCGCGTAGATTTCCATCGTCTCTCGTGCAATGCGCTGGCGCTTATCTTCGCGCATAGCGCCAAGCGTGCGCATGTTGTGCAGCCTGTCAGCAAGCTTCACCAGCAGCACACGCACATCATCGGAGATTGCCAAGAAAAGTTTACGTAGGTTCTCGCCCTGCTTGGCTTCAGAGGTGATGAAGTCAAGGCGGTTCAGCTTGGTAAGGCCATCGACCAGCTTGCCGATCTCATCACCGAACAGGCGGTCGATCTCATCGCGCGTAGCGTCGGTGTCTTCAATCGTATCGTGCAACAGCGCAACGGCGATCGTTGCATCATCGAGCTTAAGATCGGTGAGGATCGCCGCCACTTCTAGAGGATGTGAGAAATAGGGGTCACCTGAAGCGCGCGTCTGACTGCCATGGGCACGCATTGCGTACACATAGGCCTTGTTGAGCAAGGCCTCATCGGCATCGGGGTTGTAGCGGGCGACCCGCTCAACCAACTCGTACTGACGCATCATGGTGTTGGCTCGGATGGGTGTCGTTCAGCCAGTGGCGACTGAACGTGTCTCTCTGGCGCAAGGTGGCGCCTTAGAAAGCTGAATGCAAACGCAAAACGCCGACTTGGTTGATCCAAGCCGGCGCTCCGAAAACTTTACGCGAAGATCAAACTACATATCGTCTTTGCGCTCAGGTGGAACGATACCTTCCAATCCGGCCAGCAGCTCTTCTTCGGTCATGCGCTCAAACGACATGCCTTCATCGGGCACGTCAGTACCATCCGCCGACGATGCAGCCATCGCTTCTGGTGACGGGATCATAGGCACGACATCGGGTTCGGGCTCATCAACCTCAACTTGTTTTTGCAAGGAGTGAATAAGCTGTTCTTCCAAATCACCGGGAAGAATGGTCTCGTCGGCGATCTCACGCAGCGCCACAACAGGGTTCTTATCGCGATCGCGGTCAATGGTGAGTTCAGCACCAGACGAGATCAACCGCGCACGATGGGCGGCCAAAAGAACCAGGTCAAAACGATTTTCGACTTTGTCGACGCAATCTTCGACAGTCACACGAGCCATGCGGCCCTCCTGAAACATTTTTGGATTTACGGTGGCTATACGCAGGCTCGCCGCGAAACGCAAGCAAAACGCGACTGGGTTGTTGCCAGAGCGTTTCGTTTTGGGTGCGCGCTCTTATCCTCTTGAGTTGCGCGCCGTTTCTGAGTAGCCAGAAGGTGCTGCAGTATAAGCAGCATCTCTTGCAATATTTGATTCTATTTTTTCGATCTGGAGAAGATGATAATGTCGTCCAATTTTCCTTTTGATATGCGTGAACGCGTTGCTTTCTTTGTCGATGGTGCAAATTTTTATCAAACAGCGCGTAATTTGAACGTCGATATCGATTATCGGCGCATGCTGACCAGCTTTGTTGGTGATGCCTATCTGCTGCGCGCGCACTATTACACAGCCATGGCAGACGATCAGGAGTTTTCGTCACTACGTCCGCTGATCGATTGGCTGGACTATAACGGCTTTCAGATCACTACAAAGCCGATGCGGGAGTTCACAGACAACAGCGGACAGCGGCGGCGAGTTCGCCCTTCGCTTGACGTTGATCTAACGGTCGATGCGATGACGCTGGCTGACTCGATCAATCATCTGGTTCTGTTTTCCGGTGACGGCAACTATCTGGCTCTGGTCGAAGCGCTTCAGAAGAAGGGGGTGAAGGTGACCGTCGTCTCTTCGCTGAAAACCACCCCCTCTATGGTGTCTGATGATTTGCGGCGCACGGCTGATCATTTTCTTGATCTTGCCGATTTGACGGATCGCCTTGGCCGTGATCCTTCAGAACGCCCGGCGCGGCGCGAGCGCTTTGATGATGATGACGACGAGTATGACGATTACGACGACTGAGCAGCAAGGTGTGGCCGCTGGCTTTCCTGCCAACAGCGAACCACCCCTGCCCTGCACACTTTGCCCGCGCTTGCATGACTTCGCTGTCTCACACCAAGCCGATCATCCTGACTGGCACAATGGACCCGTGCCAACCTACGGCGATGCTGATGCAGATCTGCTTATCGTTGGGCTAGCCCCAGGGCTCCGCGGCGCCAACCGGACTGGGCGTCCCTTCACCGGCGACTATGCCGGCGATCTGCTCTACGCGACGCTTGGCAAGTATGGGTTTGCCCAAGGCACCTATGACGCGCGGCCCGATGATGGTGTGACCCTTCACAACGTCGCGATCACCAACGCGGTGCGCTGCGTTCCACCTCAGAACAAGCCCATTGGTGCGGAGATTGCAACCTGCAACGCCTTCCTTCAAGAACTCCTGGGCGGCATGACAAACCTGAAAGTGATTATGGCTTTGGGGCGCATTTCGCATGACGCAGTCCTACGCGCCTTTGCCATCAAACGCTCAGCTTACACCTTCGGGCACAATGCAGTGCATGCGCTCGATAGTGGTTTGGTGCTTATCGATAGCTACCATTGCTCGCGCTACAACACGAACACAGGCCGCCTCACCGTGCCGATGTTTGAGGCTGTTTTTGATAGCATTCAAGACGCACTCGACAGAGTGCCGTCTTAGCCGCGCTCTCGCATAAGGCGTGCTTTGTCACGCTGCCAATCGCGGGCTTTTTCGGTCTGGCGCTTGTCGTGAATCTTCTTACCCTTAGCGAGCGCAATCTCGATCTTCGCGCGACCACGATCATTGAAGTAGATTTTGGTCGGTACCATTGTCATGCCTTCGCGCTGCGTCGCACCGATCAGCTTGTTGATCTGCTTGCGGTGCAGCAACAATCGGCGCGGACGTCGGGCTTCATGGTTGAAGCGATTGCCCTGTAGATATTCTGGAATGTAGGAGTTGATGAGAAATATCTCATCGCCCTCCGCGCTTGCATAGCTTTCGGCGATCATCGCCTTGCCTTCACGCAAGCTTTTGACTTCGGTGCCTGTCAGCTGCAGGCCCGCCTCAAATGTCTCGACAAATTCATAGTTGAAGCGCGCCTTGCGGTTGTCGGCCACTGTGCGTCGTGGGCCGTCGTTCGCGCCTTTTTTCTTTGCTGCCATAGTGCTCTAGATGCGTGCGCGCGCCTAACTGTTCAAGAGGCCAGCAAAGCGCATCGCATCACCAAGTTGCGTGCGTGTCGCTTCGGAAATCGGCACCATGGGCAGGCGCACATCGGCCTTGCATTTGCCAAGCATTTCAAGCGCGGCTTTAACAGGTGAAGGATTGGTTTCAACAAACATCGCCGTGTGTAGCGGCATCAACATATCATGGATATCGAGCGCCTTGGCGTAGTCATTTGCGGCGCATGCCGCTTGCATCTGCGCACAAAGCGCTGGGGCAACATTGGCCGTTACGGAGATGCAGCCCTGCCCGCCATGGGAATTGAAAGAGATGGCTGTCGCATCCTCGCCTGATAATTGAATGAAATCACGGCCAACCGCCGCGCGTTGTTCAGAAACGCGCACAAGATTGGCTGTGGCATCTTTAACACCGACAATGGCCCGGCCTTCTTTGTGCAGACGCGCCATCGTTTCCACGCTCATGTTCACCACAGAGCGGCCAGGAATGTTGTAGATGATTGTCGGCAGATCGACGGCAGCGTCGATCGCCATATAGTGGGCATAGAGCCCCTGTTGACCGGGTTTGTTGTAGTAAGGCGTAACGACAAGGATCGCGTCGGCGCCGACACTGAGGGCATGGCGGCCAAAGTCGATGGCTTCAGCTGTGTTGTTAGACCCTGCTCCAGCGACAACAGGCACGCGCCCAGCAGCGCGTTTCACCACGCGTTCTACCACCTGTTTGTGCTCGTCATGGCTCAAAGTTGGCGATTCACCGGTGGTTCCGACCGGCACCAAACCGGACGAACCTTCGGCAATCTGCCAGTCCACGATCGCGTCCAACGCATCAAAATCGACCGCGTCACCATCAAACGGGGTGACAAGCGCTGGAATTGAGCCGCCCAGGGTGAGCATGGCCAGGTCTCCTTCAAAGGCAAGAAAGGCCACCGCAGACCTTGCGGCAGCCTTGAATAAGGTTGCCGGACCATAGGTAGACGCGAACGATCCCGCAAGCGGCCGCGGCACGAATGGTTAGTCGCTAACATGGTTGATGGAACGTTGATGAGGCGTGTCTGCGCGTCCACGGCAATCTTCACCTCGTTTTCACCAAGAGCGGTGCATGGTGAACCAAACCTTGTCGACGATATTCCAGTTCAAATGACCAGACTTTCGCCGTTTTGTGCGCGAAACTGTCGGCGTTGGAGTATTCGCGCAGAACCCGTGTTGAAGGAACTTTGCTCCCGTGTCGGTTTTTCCGCTCTCTCGCTTGACCATTTCGGCCGTATCCGGCGCTTTGGTAATGATGGTGCTTGGCGGCGCTGCACTTGCCCAGCGGTTCTCTCCGCCCAACCCAATTGCTCATCCAGTTGGCACCGCGACACAAACATCACCGACATCTTCGGCCATCGGAACCGCGCATGCGCTTGCCCGCCAAGCTCAAGCGGATGCCGCCCCCCTGTTCACCGGAAGCATTGGCGGCAATGCATCGGCGGCGGCGCGCGCCTTGGAGCCCCTTTCGCAGGCTTTGGCGAACGATCAAGGTCAGCGGGCTTACTCCATTGCGCAAGGCATCACAGATCCTGCAACACGTGATCTGGGCCTCTGGATGATCGCGCGTACCCGGGCCGATGATCTTCCCTTGGAACTACGGACAGCGTTTCGCGATGCGTTCGCGGGATGGCCAGGCGCAGGGATCATTGCTCGCCAAACCGATGTCGCGATGATGGAGCGTTACGGCAATCAGGTGCCGCCCGTTTCCCTATTTGGCACACGTGACGCGCGAACCCCCGCAGCCCAACTGGCGCAAGCCCAAGCTTTTGCCCAAGCAGGGCAAACGCAGGAAGCTCGACGTCTTGCTGCTGCGCTCTGGCGTGGTGATATTCTCGATGATGGCCTGGAAGCCCGACTTCTCTCTTCTCTTGGCAGCTTGCTGACCCAAGACGATCATCGCCATCGTGCCCATTGGCTGCTTTATCGTGATCGCGTGACAGGTGCCGAACGCGTTGGCCAGTATCTGCCCTCCGCCGACCAGAATTCCATTGCCGTTCGTGGTCGGGCTATACGAGATGGCGCCAGCGCGCGCGATTTGGTGCGCAGGGCGCATGAGGCCAATCCCGGCGATATACACATCACCTATGAGTTGGCTCGGCTCTACCGCCGAGCCGATCAGCCCCGTGAAGCGGCGCGATTGCTGCGGTCGGTGCGCCAGACTGGCGATGCCCTGGTGCGCCCTGATGTTTGGTGGCGCGAACGCCATATCGTGGCGCGCGACTTGCTCGAGACGCGTCAGTTCGATGGCGCCTATCAGTTGGCCGTTGCACCAACAGGGTCCAGCGCCGGTGATGAAGCGCAGCGCTCATTTTTGGCAGGATGGATTGCCCTGCGGTATCTGAACGACCCCAATCGTGCCGAACCGCACTTCCGACAGATCTTGGAAATCGGAACGACACCTATCACGCGGGCACGCGGTTACTATTGGTTGGGCCGAGCTCTCTCAGCACGTGGCGATACAACAGGCGCCAATCAGGCCTATGCCCAAGCCATGACCTATGGCGAGACGTTTTACGGCCAAGCTGCCTCAACCATCACTGGGTTGCCCATCCGCTTTGAAGACGTGCCGAGGGCGCAAGCGCCGAGCCACGCTTACTTCTCTTACGCTGACGCGCTCTACAGTATGGACCGGCGCACAGATGCCCGCCTGTTCCTCTACGCTTTGGCCCGCGACGGCGCGACCCCGGCGCAGATTGCTGCGATGGCGGAGTTAGCAGCGCGCCATGGTGATGCGACAAGTGTGGTTCAGATTGGCAAGATTGGTGCGCTGCGCCACCGTTCACTTGCGCTGTTGGGCTATCCGACCGGTGCCTTTCCCCAAGATGCAAGGATACCCGAGCGGCTACCGCAAGCGGTTGCCTATGCGATCTCGCGCCAAGAAAGTGGGTTCAATGCGCGTGCCCGCAGCCACGCCGGTGCATTGGGCTTGATGCAGTTGATGCCAGAAACCGCTCGGCGTATTGCACGAGAGGTTGGCGTTTCACACTCCACCGCCCGACTTACCTCAGATCCAGCCCACAACGTAACGCTTGGCGCCTATCATCTGGACGAGCTGATCGCCGAGTATAACGGCTCCTACATCCTTACCTTTATCGCTTACAATGCTGGCCCGCGTCGTGTGCCCCAGTGGATCGAACGCTTTGGTGACCCGCGCGCCGGACAGGTTGATGTGATTGATTGGATCGAGCTTATCCCATTCTCTGAAACACGCAGCTACGTGCAACGCGTGCTTGAAAACATCTTTGTCTATCAGCAGCTTACCGCTAATGGCTGACGCCAGTGGGTGATGTTCGCCATCTGACGGTTTTGGCCAGTGACGGTTTGCGCCTAGCGGTCGAGGATGCGGGGCCGCGCCATGGTTCTGACCACGCACCTTTACTCTGCTTGGCGGGATTGACGCGTACCAAACGCGATTTCTACGACCTGCGAGACCATTTCGCCTTTCACGGCAATGCGCCGCGACGGGTTGTCCTGATGGACACACGGGGACGTGGTGAGTCCGACCATGCATCCGATAGTTCGCAGTACACCGTGCAACGCGAGGCCGATGATGCGGCGCAGGTTGCTTGCGCGCTCGGCATGCACAATTGCGTGATTGTTGGCACGTCGCGCGGCGGCATACTTGCGATGGTGTTGGCGCTCACGCGTCCGGGCCTTTTGGTCGGGAGCGTGCTCAATGATATTGGGCCGCGGATAGCTGGCGACGGTATCGCTCGCTTGCAAAGGCAACTGCCCTCCTCCACTTTGCCCACAAGTTGGGATGAAGCCGCTGCACGCGTAAAGGCCAGCATGGGCGCTCAGTTCCCAGTGTTTTCAGAGCAGGATTGGGAGCACTATGCCCGCCTGACCTTCTACGAGAAGGATGGGCGCCCTACCTCAGCCTTTGATCGGAAACTGCTTGAGCCGCTTTCAGCCTTGCCGGATGGCTTGCCGTTCATCGACCTTTCCGGGCCTTTCAAAGCTTTGGTGACTCGACCAACGCTTGTGCTGCATGGCGAGCATTCTGATCTGCTTGATGGCGGTACTTTGAATGATGCCATTGCAATGGGTGCGACCGCGCGCACCATTGCTGGCCAAGGACATGCGCCAAGCCTGCGTGGCGACGTGCTCACGGTTGTTGAGCAGTTTTTGCTCCAGCACAACCTCTAGAGATTACCTGGGGCGTTACTTTTTCTTTGAAGATGAGGTTTGCACGTCACCCTTATCGACACGATTGGCGAAGTCAGTTTCGCCTCCATCCGCCAACACTTTGGCCTGCCCTATCCAGTCTTCGCGCTCAATACGCCCTGAAAAGGCGAGATAGGTCCCAACCCAACGTGCTTCGGCGGGTGTCCAGTCACCTATCTGGGCAAAATGGTAGATGCCAAGATCGTTGAGCTTGCCCTCATTCACTTTGCCTATACCCTTGATGCGCTGGAGGTTGTCTTTTGCTCCACCTGTTGGTGAAGCCAAGCCAGCTGGGCGCGTGCCCACTGCGTTGGCCTTGTCTTCATTGCTGGCGTTGGCTGGTAAGGCCGCCAGCGCCGCCTCGACGGCCTGATCATCCATGTCCGTCGATGCCACTTCTGGCTGATCCATGGTGGGCGCATCGGCAGACAAGGTTTCAACCACCTCTTCCGCCTTGTGGGCGGCCTCTTCCACAGCCTGTTCAGCCGACTGCTCAAGCGCTTTGGCCCGAGCGGCGACGGTTGCAGCAGCTGCCGCAGCAGCAGATTGCGCTGGTGTTGAGCGCTTGGTCTCAGCGGTACCAGAACTATAAACACTGCCACCGGATAGGAAGCACTTCAAAAGGCAACCAACAATCGCGCCAAGCACGAAAGCTGCGAGGATCAGTAGGGCTGTATGGAGAACCAAATAGAACAACGCAGCCTCCTATTTGCGATCACTGGCTGATGAACCGCTGGTGAACCAGCCGGTCGCAACGCCGATCAAGAAAGCGATAAGCAGGAACAGCCAGAGCTGCGTGATGAGATAGTACATCGGTTAGCCTTTGTGCGTTTGGCGCCAGCGCGCATGCAACCTTAGCGTTGAACGGTGAACTCAATACGTCGATTTTGTGCTCGACCTTCTTCAGTCTCGTTGTCGGCGATAGGATCGGTTTCACCATAGCCGACCGCGATCAGTCGACCTTCAGGGATGCCAGCGTTCGTGATGTAGTCGCTAACGGATTGGGCGCGAGCCTCTGACAGTGTCATGTTGGCATCGTCGGAGCCCTGGGCATCGGTATGGCCACCAATCTCAACCGTTGCATCGGGACAGCTCTGCAGAACGCGCACCAACCGATCCAAAAGCCCATTTGATAGCGTGTTGATCGAGGCGCTGCCTGTTTCAAAGCGGATTGTATTGCCCGCCAACAAACGGCGGAACTGCACCTGACATGCAAACGGACGAATGGCCTGAGGTGGGTCCAAAACACCGATATCAGAGGTGATGTCAAAAGCTTGCGGCGCATTGGTTGAGAAGTCTGACGCAATACTTTCCCTTGAACCGGCGTAAAAGGCATCCCCAGAGATCGCGGCTTCAGAACCGCTGATGGCCAACCGGCCAACGGCCAATCGACCAAGGCTACGCAAACCCGCCTGCACTGCCTCCAAAAAACCCTCCGGTGCGCCCTCGGCAATGGCAAGCGTCTCGGTGACCTCGCGGCCCGGATAAAGCGCTGAAAGGTCATCCAAGATAGTGGTTCGCGCGTCTTCGCTCGGAACGAAACCTTCAAGCATAACAGCCGCGTCATCAACCGAAGCGCCAAAGGTGAAAGGTGACACTGGACCAGGCGTGATATCCACTGTCACCGACAGGGCACCAGTCGCAAGCGACATCAGAGCAGCTTCGGCCTCTTCAGCCGCAGAGAAGCTTGAAGCTATGCCTGTGATGGTCAAATCGCTATCCGTCAGAGACGCGGTTCCCTCGGACAAGTCACCAAAAGAGCTCGCAATGGATGACAAAACGTCTCCAAGCGCGACGCCTTCTGGTGCTCCACGTGCAACTGTAGATGTGTCAGTGACCGACGCGTCTGCCAAAGCGTCCAAAATCACGGCACGAGCTGTTTCATCGGGCAGAAATCCGGAAAGAGCAAAACCTTCGTCTGTTTTGGACAGCGTTGTTGTAAACGGCGCGGCTACCGGCGGCGCGATGCGACCCGAAATGCTGTCAAACCCAGTGGGTAGAGCGCCTAAGAACGCGTTGGCTGCATCATAGGCCGCGCTGTCGGCAGCTTCGCCGGACAATGTGATATCTCGGTCTGTGATGGACGCCGCTGCATTATCCAGAATCTGCATCTGCCCAAGCAGGGCAAGTGTCGCATCGGCAAAACCTTCGGGCGCACCAAACCCCAACTGCATCGTGTCGGTGACAGTGCCCAACGATGATGATGCTTCGAGGATGGCAGCGCGAATCGTCTCATCCGGCACAAAACCGGAAAGCGTTACGCCAATATCCGTCACTTCAGCCGACCATGTGTAAGGCGAGACCTCAGGTGGATTGATGGCTATCTCACCAATCATCAGCCCAGTTGGAGGCTCGGAAAGGCGTTCCAATTCAAGAGTATAACCCTCAAGCGTAGCCGCATCGCCGTTGATGGAAAGCGTTGACCCATCGAGAGAAATCGATCCGGCCTGGAGAGCGGGCAAGCCTGCGACAGCAAAGGTTGCCAGGCCGCCAAAACCAATCGGAGCCCCACGCGCCAAGTCCGTTTCATCAACGAGCGTGCGACTTCCAAGCCCATCGCGAACCTGATCAAGCAGCGAAGCGCGCGTTACACCATCAGGAAACGAGCCCGATGCGGTGACACTGCCGGCGTCAATGGTGAAGGAAAGAGCGTAGGGGTCTGCCAGCGGAAGAACAGTAAGCGCCGACGTGTCGACACGGTAGATGCCCGCCACCCGTTCGGCCGCTGCGATCGCTGCTTCTTGTGCCGCTAAGGTTGGTGCCGTACCGGACAATGTTGCATCGCGGCCATCTAAGGTCGCAGAGGCCCAAGGCGTGCCATCAGCTTCCAGCATTTGGAGCGATCGTGCCGTGAGATCGGCTTCAATCAGCCCGCCTCGCACCAAAACGGCAATGGCCGTCAATAAGATGAGGGTCAAAAGCCCTGGGAGAAGCCAAGCACGCCAATTGCACATGTCGATGGAGTCCCCTTCAAATCTGCACCAACATCAGGAAAGCCGGTTTTGCAAAGAGGTGCAAGGGCATCGCGTGAAGCCAAGTCTGTTTAACCGACTGTGTGTGCAGATCGTTCATCGCTGGACTGCAGGATCAAGTCCGGCAATGACCACATGACAAATACAAAAGGGCCCGGCGAATGCCGGGCCCTTCCGATGTAATCTCTAAGTCTGAAAAATCAGATTAGAAAGAACGGGTCACGCGGAAACGACCGGTGAAACCACTGTCGAAGTATGGGTCAAGAGCCGAGTTCACGTCGTAGTCGGTGTAACCAACGCCAGCGCGCAGCTCAAGGCCGGAAACTGGGCGGTACGCAATCGAGCTGCGAACAGCCCAGACATTGTAGTCGCCAACAGCGCCAATGGCATCGCCGTGGTCAACATCAGCATAATAACCATCGATTTCCAAATCGGTCATAGCATTCAGACCGAATTCGACGCCAGCACCAAGTGCCCAAGCTTCTGTCGTCTGCAGGTTACCCGTTGTTGTGTCAACCACTGCGTCAAGAGACAGATCAGCCCATGCAGCTGATGCGCCTGGAGCAGTGATGCCCGTGCCAACACCAGCGTAGGAAACAGCACCATCGGTGTAGATACCAAAGATACCGAATTCAGAGTCAACACCGACAGGCAAGTTGAACTCAGCGGACGCAGAAATCGCCCAACCAAGCTCGGTATCATCGGTAACGGTCGAGCCCATAGCCGCGTTCAACGCAGCCAATGTAGAGTTGTCGATATCGACTTCGGTGATAGCACCAGCCAATTTCGCAGAACCCCAAGCTTGGTCGACGCGGATAGCGGCGACAAATGCTAGACCGTTCTCTGTGTCTTGGATGTTATTAATTGTAGTTCCGGCACCGGTTGTGAAAGCGGTACCAACAGCAACAGCAGCACCACCTTGGTAAATGTTGCCAGCAACCGGATCAACCGCAGCAATGCCGCCGAAACGACCATTGCCATCATTGTCTTCAACAGAAGCCATCAATGTAACGCCATTGCCAACAGCATAGCTGTAGCCAAAGAGCGTCAGGTCGTCGGTGCCACCATCAGGTGCGCCAATACCAGCCATCGCGTAATCGGTGTAAACTGGATCAAAGAATGAGTCAGTCAGACCAGCTGTAAAGCCACCAATTTGAACAAACGCCTTCACGACATCCAGATTGTAGTCTTCGCCCTCGTCAGATTCACCCAAACGGATGAAGCCACGAAGAAGACCCCACTCTGTCATCGTGCGAGCGTCGAAATTCAACTCAACTTCGCTGGAGAAATCTACATCGTCATAGTCGTAGTAGCTGCCAGTGTTGGCAACGCCAAAATCAGCCTGCGCACGAGCGAAACCTGAGATGTCGAAGCAGACGTCAGAACCAGGAAGGATGAAACCGGTGAAAGAACCGATCGAGCAGATCTGCACGTAGTCGACAGCCGGTGCAACCGGCAGGCCGAGGTCGGCAGCTTGAGCCCCAGTGGTTGCAACAACAGCTGCAGCCGAACCGAGGAGAAGGCGTTTTGCCAAAGTCATAATTGACCTCCAAATCATCAAACAAAAGATCAGTGCGTGTCAGACCACATCTGATCCAGCTAAGCCTGTTTGGGATGCGGGAGCTTTAGAAGCGAAACCAAAAACAACCAAAACAGGCCGAGTTGGGCGAGCCCTTCTCGTGCTCCATGCCTATCAAACGGTTTTGCCCATGCAAGCGACAAGTGATGGGTTTGGGGTGCAGTCGATATGATTGGCAGATTGTGTTGCAAGGATGCCACGGTGTGGCGCTTGGGCGGCGGTGATTGGTTAATGACCGGTAACTGATAAAGCAGCGGTAAATGCTGAACTCCTATTTGCCCGGCGCGGTGCGTCCCAACCGTGAACTTGAATATTGCAGCGCGGCATGGGAGAGACTGCGCCACCTGTTCCCGACCTTTCAGGTGACTTTCTTATAGGGGAGCGCGATGCGCAAAATATACGACACGGCGGACAGCGCCTTAGAAGGCCTGCTGGACGATGGAATGCTGATTGCCGCTGGCGGCTTTGGCCTGTGCGGCATTCCAGAGCTTTTAATCGATGCACTGGTAAAGAGCGGTGTGAAAGATCTCACCATCGCATCCAACAATTGCGGCGTTGATGGATTTGGCCTGGGCAAGCTGCTCGATACGCGGCAGATCAAAACCATGATGTCCTCTTATGTTGGTGAGAACGATGAGTTCATGCGTCAATATCTTGCCGAAGAGCTGGAGATCGAGTTCAACCCGCAAGGCACCTTGGCTGAGCGCATGCGCGCTGGTGGAGCGGGTATCCCGGGGTTTTATACCAAAACTGGTGTCGGCACGGTGATTGCCGAGGGCAAAGAGCACAAAGACTTCGACGGTGAGACCTACATAATGGAGAAAGGTATTTTTGCCGATCTTGCCATCGTGAAGGCCTGGAAAGCCGACGAAACAGGCAACGCAATTTTCCGCAAAACTGCGCGTAACTTCAACCAGCCCGCTGCCACGTGCGGCAAAGTCTGCGTGTTGGAAGTCGAAGAGATCGTGCCAGCTGGTTCTCTAGACCCTGACGCCATCCATCTTCCAGGCATCTATGTGAACCGCCTCATTCAAGGCGAGCATGAAAAACGTATCGAACAACGCACCGTACGCGCGGCTTAGGGGACAGATTTATGTGGGATCGTAACCAGATGGCTGCCCGAGCAGCGCAAGAGCTAGAAGACGGTATGTATGTGAACCTTGGCATCGGCATTCCGACGCTGGTGGCCAACTACATTCCAGATGGCGTGGATGTGACGCTGCAATCAGAGAACGGTATGTTGGGCATGGGGCCTTTCCCGACTGAAGATGAGATCGACGCTGATCTTATTAATGCCGGCAAGCAAACAATCACCGAGTTGGATCGCACAGCCTATTTCGATTCAGCTCAAAGCTTCGCCATGATCCGTGGTGGGAAGATAGCGATGGCGATTCTTGGCGCTATGGAAGTGGCTGAAAATGGAGACCTCGCGAACTGGATGATTCCAGGCAAGCTGATCAAAGGCATGGGCGGCGCAATGGACCTGGTTGCCGGTGTGGGCCGCGTGATCGTGGTGATGGATCACACCAACAAGAAGGGCGAGTCAAAACTCTTGAAAGAATGTACCCTGCCCCTCACCGGAAAAGGTGTTGTTGATCGTGTCATCACCAATCTGGGTGTTCTCGATGTCGTCGATGGCGGTTTAAAGATCACTGAAACCGCACCAGGTGTAAGCGAGGATGACATCAAGGCAGCGACCCAAGCAAGTCTTATTTGACTGTTCAAGTAAGAGTGCTTTCAACTCTAAAGCCGATCATTCTGAATGATCGGCTTTTTGCATAGAGGATAGCCGGTGGACAACATTACTCCCATTTTGCTCAGTGGTGGAGCGGGCACGCGTCTCTGGCCAGTCTCCCGAAGAGTGTTGCCAAAACAATTTGCGAAGCTAATCGGCGACGAGAGCCTGTTCTCCAAAGCTGCGCGAAGGTTGGCCGAGCTGAACTGGGAGGCGCCCATCATTGTGACAGGTGATGGTTACCGTTTTTTGGTTCGCGACCAGCTGGCTGAGGCAAAGGCTGAGGCCAGATGTATTCTGATTGAGCCGGAAGGACGCAACACGGCACCCGCTATTTTGGCCGCCGCTCTAATCGCACAGGAAACGGATCCGAAGTCGCTGCTGCTTGCAGCTCCATCTGACCATCTAATCATGGACACGAACGCCTTTGGCGATGCCGTTCAATGCGGCGTTGAAACAGCTCTGGGCGGTGCGATCGTTACATTCGGAATCACGCCAACACGTCCGGAAACAGGCTATGGGTATCTAGAGTTAGCCGAAGCTGTGGGCGGCTCCTCGGCGCTCCCACTTAAGCGTTTCGTTGAGAAGCCAGATGTTCAAACAGCCGCTGCTATGATCGCCAACGGCTCTCATCTCTGGAACGCTGGTATTTTCTTGTTTCGCGCTGACGTTCTGGTCAAAGCGTTTGCCACCCACCAACCTGACATCCTCGAAACCGTACGCAACGCCGTACAGGGGCGAACCAAAGACCTCGGCTTTGAGCGCCTGGATGCCGATGCTTGGGGCCAAGTTGAGAGTATCTCGATCGACTATGCGATCATGGAGAAGATCGATCATATCAAGGTCGTGCCCTATTCAGGCGATTGGAGCGACCTTGGTAACTGGGAAGCGCTTTGGCGCGAAAGCGAACCTGATGAACACGGCGTTGTGACCGTTGGCGATGCGACCGCACTTGACTGCTCCTCATCCTACCTTCGCTCTGATGACGACAGACTGGCGGTTGTCGGTATGGGCCTAGAGAACGTGATGGTTGTGGCAACCCAGGATGCCGTGCTGGTGGCCGACAAATCCAACGCGCAACAGGTTAAACAAGCTGTCGACGTTCTCAGCAAAAAGGGGAGCAAGCAAGCTGACTCGTTTCCCCGGGATCATCGCCCCTGGGGCTATTATGATGTGCTCGCGCTCTCTGACCGATTTCAAGTCAAGCGCCTGGTGGTCAACCCAGGTGCAGCCTTGTCGCTGCAAAGCCATGTCCACCGCGCCGAACACTGGGTTGTTGTTTCTGGCACAGCACGGGTGACAATCGATTCCGCTGTCAGCTTGGTCAGCGAAAATGAGTTGGTCTACGTGCCGCTTGGTGCCAAACATCGGCTGGAAAACCCAGGCAAGGTGCCTATGGAGCTGATCGAGGTGCAAAGCGGTAGCTATCTCGGTGAGGATGATATTGTGCGCTACGATGACCCTTATGGACGCCGATAGGCTGATCACTTTTCACAAAATACAATCGTTTGTATTGATTTGCCGATGAGAATGCTGTTTCCTTCCCAAAAGGCAAAATTGCCTGAACTTGGGAGGACTAAGCATGACCCGCACACCGCATTTGGCGCTTGCCGCCTCTGTTTTTGCCTTGCTGGCCACAGCGCCAGTGGCCGCTCAAGATGCATGTTTGGCGACGGCGGAAGACTTGCATCTTAGCGATGCGCAGCTCGCCGACGTGGCGGAGCGCGAACTCACCTTCGGCTTTTTGACCAACAACATTTCTGATGACTTCAGCCGCACGCTCGTCGCGGGCGGAGAGGCCTATGCTGAGGAGATCGGCGTTGAACTGATCGTCAACAATGCCGATTTCGACGCCAACACGCAGCTCTCACAGTTCGATGCGCTGTTGCAGCGTCAGGTGGATGGCATTTTCCTCACGGCGGTGGACGCTAGCTCCATCGGTCAAGCGGTGAACCGCGCCAACCGCGATGATGTGCCTGTGTTCATTGTCGGCGGTGCGCCAGCGCGTGGTGACGTGATCGCCGTGATGAACGCCTCATCCTATCAAGGCTCGTTCGACGCTGGTTCAGCCATGATGGACGCAATTGGCGAAGCGAATGCGCAAGTTGCCATTCTCGGCATTCCCTTCGCGCTGCAAACCATACGTGACCGAGAGAAAGGCATCCTGGATGCCGTTGGTGCATCTGGCGGTCAGGTCATCTCTATGCAGTCGGATTTCAGTCAAGATCGCCTACTCGAGCTGGCAACCAACGTCATTCAGGCCAACCCCGACCTAAAGGGCATTTTTGCCACCTGGTCTCTTGCTGTGAATGCCGCCACTGAAGCTGTGGAGCAGTCAGGCCGCGACATCGTCATCGCAGGCTATGATTCTGAAGTTCCCGGCTATGTAGAACTTGCCAGCGGCGATACCAATATCGTGGCGCTTTCAGGTCAGCAGGCAGCCCTCCAAGGTCGCGCGGCCATTGAAGGTTTGGCTCAATCGATCCTTCGCGCAGAGCTCTGTGATGAGATCATCACACCCAACCTATTGGTGACCGCTGACAACTTCGAAGAAAGCTGGTCCATCCAGTACCCAGGCGCCGAACAGCCCTGGTAATCCGTCCCTCCCGAAAACTTGGGCAGGCTCAAAAAGAGCCTGCCTTTTTTGCGCGAGTTGATTTGTGACATCCACCCCTCGCCTCTCACTTCATGGCATCACAAAGCGCTTCCCTGGCGTGATAGCGCTGGACGATGTGAGCTTTGATGTACGTGCTGGCGAGGTCCACGCCTTCATGGGCGAGAATGGTGCTGGCAAGTCAACACTGATGAAAATCGGTGCTGGCATCCACCGGCCAGACGAGGGCTTCATCGAGGTTGAGGGCCAGCGCGTGGGGCTCTCCACTCCATCAGATGCTACGGCACTTGGCATCCATACGGTGTTTCAGGAGCTCACGGTTCTGCCCAATCTGGATGTAGGCCAAAACATCATGATCGGTCAGGAGCCCATGCAAGCGGGGATTTGGCTCGATCGCGGTGCGCTCTACTCTAAAGCGCAAGCAATTCTTGATCGTCTCGACATCAAACTCGATGCCCGCACACCAATAGGCAGTCTTTCGGCGGGCCAGCGCCAGATGGTGGAAATCGCCCGCGCCTGCGGCGAAACGCCAAAGGTTCTGGTGCTCGACGAGCCAACCTCCTCACTTGGTCGCCAAGAAGAAGAGCTGCTCTTTGCCCTTGTGGATCGATTGCGCGCCGATGGTGTCGGGATCGTCTACATCACCCATCGCATGTCGGAGGTGTTTCGTCTGGCCGACCGCATCACAGTATTGCGCGACGGCAAGCATGTGGTGACGGGCGATGCGAAAGACTTTACGCGCGAGAAGCTGATCGCAGCCATGGTGGGTCGTGCCGTTGATGAGAAGCGCAGCGGTGTTCACGTAGCAGACCTACCAGTAGCACTGCGTGTCGATGGTCTATCGCGAGGCACGGCAGTGCGCGATGTTTCTTTAGACGTGCATGTCGGCGAAGTGCTTGGCGTCGCTGGGTTGATGGGGGCAGGTCGTACGGAGCTTGCGCGTCTCATGGCCGGTGTTGATCGCCGTGATGCTGGGTCGATGACCTTGTTTGGCGAGCCTTTTAGTCCGAACACCGTAGCAGACGCCATCGAGGCCGGCGTTGCCTACCTGCCCGAAGACCGAAAAACCCAAGGCTTGGTACTTTCCCTTTCAGTGGCCGATAACATCGCGTTGCCGAACCTGGGGTCGCTTAGCCAATCAGGCTGGCTCTCCATGGCAAAGCTGAAAGCAATGGCAAAAGAGTGGTCGGGTAAACTGGGCATTCGCGCGGCTTCACCGGATGTGGCCGCTGACACATTGTCTGGCGGAAATCAGCAAAAGGTGGCCATCGCAAAATGGCTCGCCATTGCGCCGAAGGTGATCCTGCTCGATGAACCGACACGCGGTGTCGATGTCGGCGCGAAGTCTGAGATCTATACTCTTATCCGCGATCTTTCTGCCCAAGGCACAGCGGTGATGGTGATCTCTTCGGAACTGCCCGAAGTACTGCAAATCAGCGACCGTATCGCCGTGATGGCGCAAGGGCGTGTAGCAGGTGTGGTGTCTGCCGCCGATGCCACCGAAGAAAGCCTGCTGGAGCTAGCGTTCACCGAGCAATCACCTGATCATGAGGTGGCTGCATGAACCAGTCAGCCGCCAAGCTGCTGCGTGATCTGATGCCCTATCTCGGGCTGATCTTGCTCATTGGCTATTTTTCGCTGTCGTCTGAGTTCTTCCTCAACGCGCGCAATTTCGAGCGACTTGCCACTGACAGCGCGACCCTCATGCTCGTTGCCTTCGGGATGACACTGGTGATCCTGATCGGTGAGATCGATCTCAGCGTCTCTGCTGTTGTTGGCCTGCTCTCGGTCATCTTGGCGCAGATAATGGTGGCAGGGATGGCCTGGCCCGTCGCCATGGTGCTGGTGATCTTGATCTCAGTTGGCATTGGCACGCTGAACGGCGCGATTACCGTCTATGGGCAAATCCCCTCTTTCATCGTGACACTCGGCATGCTCGCCATCGCGACTGGCCTTGCCTTTGTGTTCACCGGCGCGATTTCGGTCGCCATTCTGCAATACGACTTCCTCGACCTTTTCTATTCAGAACAGATTTTCGGCCTGCCAATCCCACTAGTCATCGTCGCACTGGCATTCGTTGCCTGTCTGCTGACGCTCAACCGAACGCGCTTTGGCCGTGAGCTGTTTGCCGTTGGAGCCAACATGGAGGCGGCGCGCCTATCTGGTGTGCCAGTAAAACAGCGCAAGGTGGCCGTGTTTGCCATTATGGGGCTGCTGGTCGGCCTTGGCGCGATTTTGAGTGCGGCGCGGCTTGGCAATGGAGCCCCGGGATCAAGCCCCACCCTGACGCTCGATGCCATTGCGGCGGTCATCATCGGTGGGGCTAGCCTTTTCGGTGGATGGGCCTCGGTTTTGCGCACGCTTCTGGGCGCGCTGCTGATTGCCGTGCTCAACAACGGCATGGTGCTGATGAACGTCAACATCGATGCGCAGTACATCGTGAAAGGCGTGATCATCCTCTTTGCCGTGGTGCTGGAACGGCTGGCATCAGGGGTGCGCACATGACGCGCGCTCAACTGGCCAATTACGGCATTTTCCTTGCCTTCGCTTTGGTGGTGATCGGCATGATGATTGCGAGCCCTGCCTTCCGCGCCCCGGAGAACCTCATTGCTATCGGCCGACAAGTCGCCGTGCTTGGCATTGCCAGCTTCGCTATGACCTTTGTGATTTTGGCTGGCGAAATCGACCTTTCGGTCGGCGCTGTAGCATCCGCAGCTGGCGTGGTAACGGCCATGGCGCTTGCTGCCGGGTTTGGCCCTTGGGCGATCCTTATTGGTGTGGGTGTCGGCGCGGGCTTCGGCCTGATGAACGGACTGCTAACGGTTTATGCTGCCGTGCCATCGTTCATTGCTACCCTGGTCAGCTTTTTCATTGCCCAAGGCGTAGCGCTTACACTAACCGGCGGGCGGACAATTTTGTTTGACGCCGACTGGTTCCGCGATCTTTTTGCCACCGGGTCGGTGTTCGGGCTGCGCAGCGCGTTCCTCTGGCTTTTGTTCGCATTTCTGGCCCTATGGTGGCTGCTCTCGCGCACGCGATTTGGGGGCCATGTCTACGCGATTGGCGGCAGCCAACCGTCTTCGCGGATGCTGGGCCTTGCGGTGGATCGCATCAAGATCTTGATCTTCACCATGGCGGGCGCATTGATGGGTTTGGTCGGGATGATCCTGATCTCACGCATTGGTAACGCGCGCAGCGACGGGGCGGTCGGCCTGGAGTTCGATGCCATTGCCGCCGTGGTGATCGGCGGGACAGCTTTGGGCGGAGGCACTGGATCCTTGGTGCGGTCGCTGATTGGCGTGATGCTGATCGGCGTGCTCAACAATGGCCTTGCCATTCTCAATGTGGATTTCAACGCCCAGCAGGTCATCAAAGGCGTGCTTGTCATTGCCGTTGTGCTGCTCGACCGTTGGGCCAGGGGTTTGAAAGGAGCTTCGGCATGAGTGTGATTGCCAGCGACGTAAAACAGCTTGCGACCGGCTTTGCCTTCACCGAGGGGCCAGTGTGGCTGCCTGACCATCAAACGCTGCTCTTCACCGATATCCCAGGCAATGCGATCCATGCTTGGCACGCCGAGCGGGGCGTGTCGCTATGGACCGACGATGCCCATTTCGCCATCGGGCTCGCGCGCGCCACAGATGGTCGCGTGCTCTCCTGCGAGCACTCCACGCGCTGTTTATCGGCTCTGACTGTCAGCGCCGATGGATCTTACTGGAGCCGCGAGGTTCTGGCCCGTTCGCTTGGCAGCAAAGTGCTCAATTCCACCAATGATGTCATCTGCACATCGGGCGGCGCTATTCTCTTCACTGATCCGCCTTTTGGCTTGCGCGCAGAGGATGGCGAGCTTCACGGCTATCAACAGGCGATGGAGATTCCAGGCTGTTATGTGTTCAAGGTAGGCGACGATGCCGATAGCCCGGCACCAGTCCTGAAAGACATCTATCGGCCCAACGGGCTGTGCCTTTCGCCGGACGAACGCACGCTCTATGTCAGCGACAGCTCCGAACAGCATCACAAGGTGCTCGCCTGCGATATCTCGGAGAGTTGGGAGGCGTCGAACCTTCGCGATTTCGCCGTCATGGCGGTTGGTGTGCCCGATGGTATGCGGGTCGATACGGCGGGCAACCTTTGGGTTGGCGGCGGCGATGGCGTTTATGTCTATGCGCCGGATGGTTCTCAAATTGGCCACGCAGCGGTGCCGGAAATGGTGACCAATGTGGAATTTGGTGGACCTGAGATGGATGACCTTTTCATCACGGCCGTGTCATCGCTCTACCACCTGAAAACCGCTCTACCCGGCGGTCGGGCCTGGAGTTACGCGGGGCGGTAGATCGGCCCCCGTGCGATAACCGGCGCGAGCAGCGCCTCATCCTCCTCCGACAATCCGCCAGAGCTGTCCCGTGCCTCCTGCCCCGGATAGCCGATGCTTTCGCGCACAGCCGTATGCATGAAATAGGCATTAGCGAGCACAACCCCCAACGCCTCAAAACCGGATGTGTCCGCTTGCGCTAAGGCTTCGACGTCGGCGAGTGTTTCGACGGGCCCTTCCAACGCCAAGAACTGCAACAGTGGCTCTAACCGCGTTGGATCAATGGCCAAAACTTCGTCTACCGGGTTATGCCATAGGTCGAGATCAACGGCTGAGGGCATCCGGGAGCTGCCGGGGAGCATAACCCTCGCAAACTCTCCTAGCCGTGTTTTCTGGCCGTCGGTTAGTCTCATGCGGCGGTCTCAATCTCAGCACGATTTTCGATCAGCGCCAATGTGCATTTGGCCGCCACCGCCATGATCGTCGCCGTGGGGTTCATGCCCGAAGATGTTGGGAACAGGCTGCCGTCAAACACATAAAGGTTCGGGGCGTCGTGGCAGCGACCGTCGGCGTTGGTCACGGACGTTTCTCGATCGTTGCCCATGACTGCCGTGCCCATGAGATGCCAGCCACAATCGCGGATCAACGAGGTCACAGAGGTCTCGATAGCGCCAGCCGCCTCCATTGCTTCAACGGCGCGCGCGCTGTGAAAATCCAGCATGGCGCGCGTGTTGTCAGAGACTTGATAGCGGATTTCCGGCGCGGGCAGACCGTCACCATCGGTGAGCGTCTCTGACAGCACGATCTGATTGGCCTCATCCGGCAAATCCTCGCCAATGATGCCCCACTCGAAGGATCGACCAAACTTGCGTCGCACGCGCTCGTGCAGCGCGGCGCCCCAGGCATCGGTCAGCGGACCATCGCCATAGCCAGCGCGGAAGCTTTGCGGCCCGCCAGCGGGCATGCAGTTCCATTTAGCACCGCGCACAAAGCCCCGGCTTTTGTCGGTTTCGTAAAACTGCATGGAGGTGAGGATCTGCCCGGCAGGACCGACCCAGCTTTCCAGATCCTCCTCAAACGTGCCCATGACAGCGGCAAACGGGTGCATCATCAACCGTTTGCCGACAAGCCCGGACCGGTTTGCAAGCTCTGACGTCAACAGCAAACGCGGTGTGCCAATGCCGTTGGCGCAAAGGATGACGACATCTGCGCTCTGGCGATGGCGCGCACCGTCTCGGTCGACCCAAATCACGCCAGATGCCCTGCCCTGTGCATCGGTTTCGACCTCGCAGACCCGCGCGCCGGTGATCAGATTCACCCCCCGCTTGATGGCCTCTGGCCAATGGGTGCGGTCCGGCGTTGCCTTGGCTTCATCTGAACAACCCGTGCCACAGGTGCCACGCAGCACACAGGGTTGCAACGAGCGATAGGGGCGCGAGGGAATGGCATTCGAGCCGGGCCACCAGTGCCAACCAAGCTCGTTCATGCCCTCGGCGGCTTTACGTCCAACTCTGCCGATGGGAAGCGGCGGCAAGGGGCATGGTGCGCCATCAGGGTAAGCGGTGTTGCCGGCACGGCCCGATACCGCCATCGCCTCCTCGACATACGCGTAGAAGGGTTCCAAATCCTCGTAAGCGAAGGGCCAATCATCGGCCACGCCATCCAGTGTCTTCACGCGAAAGTCCGATGGCATAAAGCGCATCCAATGCGCGCCATAGATCAGGGCCGCCCCGCCAACGCCGGCAAACATCAGCGGATTAACGTCGGACTTGGACGTATCGATTGGATAATCATCTGCCCTGCCCCGCACATTCGGGTTGGGGTGCCATTCGTGCAGTTGTGTGAGTTCCCAATGGCGTGTCGCGCCGTGAAACGCGTCCGCTGGCACCCAATCACCTTGTTCCAGCACTGTGACGGACATACCAGCGGCGATGAGTTCGCTGGCGGCGACGGCGCCCGACGGACCAGCGCCAACGATCACCACATCGCTGTGCTCGGCCATCTCTAAGTGCTCCGCAGCGCCACCTGGGTTTGGCTGTCAAAAAGGTGCACCTGATCAGGTTCGACCGACAGCCCGATGGTTTCGCCCGCCTCCAAAGGGCTGGTTCCATTGGTCACAAGCACCAGCTCCGGATCACCATCAGTGAAGAGATAGCTGGACGATCCGGTCGCTTCAACGGCAGAGATGGTCACTGGCACCGCCCCTTTTGATTGGGGATCAGTCACCGTGATGTGTTCTGGCCGTAGACCAACAATGACATCGCGGCCTGGCTGCATCGCCAGATCGATTGGGATTTCCGCATCCAACAACCGAACTGACGTGCCATTCTCGGCCACCACGCCAGGTGCGAAATTCATCGCTGGAGAGCCGATGAAACCGGCCACGAACTGGTTGGCTGGGCGTTCATAGAGATCCAAAGGCGCGCCTTGCTGCTCGATGACCCCAGCGCGCATCACAACGACATGATCGGCCATGGTCATGGCTTCGATCTGGTCATGCGTCACGTAGACCGATGTCGCGCCGATGCGATCATGGAGCGCGCGGATTTCCTTGCGCATGCGGACCCTGAGAGCGGCATCAAGGTTGGACAGCGGCTCATCAAACAGAAACGCTTTGGGTGAGCGGATGATAGCCCGGCCCATGGCCACGCGCTGTCGTTGCCCGCCCGACAGGGCGCGCGGAAAGCGATCAAGCAGGCTCTCCAGGCCGATCACCGCTGCCACCTCCTCAGCGCGTTTGGCGCGCTCGGCTTTGGAGACACCCTTTAGGCGCAGCGCGTAGGTGAGGTTGTCGCGCACGTTCATGTGTGGGTAAAGCGCGTAAGACTGAAACACCATCGCCAGGTCGCGGTGACGCGGCGCGAGAGTATTCACCAGCTTGTCTTCAATCCACATGTCGCCTGAGGTGATCTTCTCGAGTCCAGCGATGGTCCGCAGCAGGGTGGATTTTCCGCAGCCAGACGGGCCGACCAGCGCCACGAAACCGCCTTTGGGAATATCTAGATCGATGCCTTTCAGGGCATGAAACGCCCCATAATGCTTGTCGACCTTTTCAATGCGGATTTGGCTACTGGTCATTTCAAAGCCCCGGAGGTCAGACCGTTGACGATCTGGCGTTGCAGAAGGACGAAAGCGGCGAGGATTGGCGTCACATAGGTCGCGGCAAAGGCCATGATGGCGTTCCAATTAACAACGTTCGGCTGAAGGAAGTTTGTCATGCCGATGGAAGCTGGTTGCAGGCGATTGTCGGCGATGAGCGAGGCCGAGTAGACGTACTCACCGAAGCCTTGCATGAAGATCAGAAGCGCAGCGACCAGGATGCCGTTACGCGCCAGCGGCAGGACAATGAAGAAGAACGCCCCTGCCCGCGAGTTGCCATCCACCAGCGCGGCTTCCTCCAGCTCACGCGGGATGGTCATGAACGTCGCCCGGCACAAAATGACGAAGAACGGCATAGTTTTCGCCGCAATAGCAAGCACAGCGGCAGTACGCGGAAAATCGAGCAGCCCAATTGTGGCAAACCCAACAAAGATCGGTGTCACCATCAAGCTTGGCGGCAGCACTTGCAGCATGAGCACGGTGAACAGAGCGACATCGATCCACACGTTGCGATAGCGCGCAAGCACATAGGCGGCCCCTGCCCCAAGGATAGCCGTCACCGCCGTCACGCCGGTAGCAATCAGCGTGGAGTTCCAGAGATAGCGCGGGATGTTGGTGGTCGCCCAGACTTCCGCATAGGTGCCCCATTGCGGATCCGTCGGCAGGATTTCTGGCGGGACAGCGAAGATGGCCGAGCCAGTTTTCAGGCTCGTCACGTACATCCAGTAGAGCGGAAACAGGTAGATCGCCGCCAAGACTAGGGCGATGAGAAAGAGTGCGCGGCTGTGCCAATCTGATCTCATGACGCCGCCCTCACAGCCGCGTCTCAGCGCGGGTGGAGCGCACATAGACCAGAGAAACGGCCAGCACGACGATGATCATCATCACAGAGATCACCGCGCCGCGTCCGAAATCGAACTCGCGGAACGAAAGCTGCCAAGACCAATACTGCGCCACCGTTGAGGAGCCCGCCGGGCCTCCAGAGGTAATCGCGGCGAAGAGGTCGAACTGCTGAAGCGTGAAGATGGTGCCCAGCGCCAGAACCGCGCCGATGGTGGCCCGCATCATGGGCAGCGTGATGGTCCAGAATTTCTGCCAGGCGGTTGCACCGTCCAGCTCGGCTGCCTCGTAAAGATCGTCAGGGATGGCCGCCAAACCCACCGACAACAGGATCATGTTGAACGGCATGCCATACCAGATGTTGGCAAGAATTACCGAGTAGAGTGCGACGTCGATATCCGAGCGCCAGAAGATCGGCTCTGAGATCAGACCGGTGGTGAGCAGCACATGATTGATGACGCCGAAGTCACCAGACAGCAGCCAGTTCCACAGCACACCAACGACCAGTCCAGGCATCACCCAGGCGGCGAGAAACAGTCCGCGAAACCAGGTCGCGCCGGGGAATTTTTGGTGGAAGAACAGCGCGAATGCAAAGCCGATGGTGAACTGGAAGGCGACCGAGCCAACGGTGAAGATAATGGTGTTCCAAAACACCATGTTGGCCAACGGATCACGGAAGATCGATAGGTAATTGTCCCAACCCGCTGCAGAGTGAAAGAGCGTTCCGAGCGAGAAAACGTCGACCTGCTGAAACGAGATGATGACGTTGTAGATGAGCGGCAGGCCAGCAAAGGCCAGAAGGTAGAGCAGAGCAAAGCCGATAAGCAGCGTGTCAAAGCCGATGCCGTCTCGAAAGCTCTTAAAGAGGCTCATGGTTGCGCCTTTGCTGCAAAGACCAGGCGGACAACCGCCTGGCCGAACTGCGATGACTGACCGCTATCAGTTCAAGATACCATCAATGACAGCTTGGGCATCATCCAGTGCCTCTTGCGGTTCTTTTTGGCCTGTCAATGAGGACTGGATCGCATCTTGGATGGCACGTGAGATGCGCGGCCATTCAGGATGTGGTCCACGGTTGGCAGCGTATTGGAGCTGTTCTGTGAACACACCAGCCGCTTCATCGATGCGCGCATCGCCAGTGGGTGCCAACGAAACGTCTGGACGCGGTGGCATGCGGGTAAATTCAGGCCACAGGCGGTCCATTTGACTGTCAAAATACTCTAGGAACGCAAAGGCCTCGTCTGGATGCTCGGTGTTGTCGAAGATGGCGAGGTTGAAGTCTCCCAAAGCCGATGCACGCGGGCCACCTTCTTCGCGTACAGGAAGCAGTGTTACACCCCACTCAAACTGCGCATCAGATGCCATGCGGTTCAGCTCCCATGGACCAGAGATCACCATGGCCGCGTTGCCGCCATTGAACGTACCGGTGGAATCCCACTGGCCGCGGGTCAGGGTGTCCGGGCTTGTAAGACCTTCATCAAGAAGCGTTTTCCAGAAGGCAAGTGCGTCAGCTGCACCATCACCATTGACCTGTTCAAACGAGCCGCCGGTCATTTGCAGCCAGGGCAAGAACTGGAACGTACCTTCTTCAGACGCTTTGGCGGAGAAGGCGATGCCGTAAACGTCATTGTCAGGATCGGTCAGCGCACTGGCAGCTTCGTAAAGCTCGTCCCAAGTTGTCGGGGGGCTATCGGGGTCAAGGCCAGCGGCTTCAAACAGGTCCTTGTTGTAGTAGAGCGCGATGGTGTTGGAGGCGCGCGGAATGCCGTAAACACCGCCGTCCCATGTGAAGGATGATCGTGGGCCGGGGAAGTAATTGTCCATGTCGATCTGATCGGACCCAGCCGCCAAATCGGTGAGGTCCAAGAAAGCGCCCCGTGCGGCAAAGGCTGCATGATCGGGATTGTCGATTGAGATAATATCCGGGTTGGTGCGTGTTGCGAACGCACGCAGCGTTTCGGTCACGATGTCATCGAAACGAATTTCGCGGACTTCAATGGTGATCCCATTGTCCATTTCAGAAAACTCGCCCGCAAAGGTCGCCTCAGCACCTGTTGCGCTTTCGGTCCAAAGGGTTAGTGTCACATCTTGCGCTATGGCGGTCGATGTGAGGAGCGCTGAGAACGCCAGCGCTGTGAAGGTACGTTTCATGGGTATCTCCCTTGTTTGTGTGTGGGCGGGCGCCTCAACAGCGCTCTTCTTTTGGTTTCAGGGGGTTAGGGCGGGGAAAGCTTGTGTGAACCGATGAGCAGCGGCTGCGCGAACGAAAACGCCTGGCTGTCCGAACGGCGCATCAACACTGGCGCCGGTACCACCATCGTGAGTCTCGCCGGACCAGACATGCACCCAGGTTTCGCCATCTGGTAGATCAACAGTGATGGATCGCTCGCCAGGGTTCAAAACGGGCGCAATCAAAAGATCAGGCCCAAGCATGTAGCTCGTGCCATCGGCGCCAGCATCTGTGTCAAAATGATAGAAAAGCGGCGCCATGACCGGGTCACCAGTTTGTGCATAGGTGGCAAAAACGCCTTCCAGATAGTGGCGTAGTGCCTCGCGCACGCGGAGCAACTCGGTCAGGATGGCTTCAATCTCCGGCCCGTAAGACCAGACCTCGTTGGGTCCACCGGTGTTGGTGAAGATGTTGAAGGTATCTTGGCCGTAGGTTACCTCTTCGCCCGGTCCTGGGGCAGGCACACCCTCCGGCACACGGAAGCCATGCAAACGGCAAATGGGCGAGAAGACACCGAACTCAAACCAGCGAACGAGCAACTCGCGAAACTCTTCTGATTCTCCATGCCCGTCGTAAAAACCGCCAATGTCGGTCGTCCACCAACCAAGGCCTGACATCCCAGCATGCAGACCGGCAGGAAGCTGGGCGCGGAACCAATCCCAATCAGACCAGACGTCGCCGGACCATAGGATCACGCCATGCTGCTGCGAGCCGGCCCAAGCTGAACGACAAAGCAGAACGCCATCTTCGTGACCTGCATCAGTCAGGCCTTTGCGGTAATTCTCCTCGTGAAGGAGCGGATAACCACAGAGCATTTCGGCACCATTGCCCAAAGACGTCCGGACGTTCTCCGGGTGGGCAGGCCGCATCTCTGGCTCGCACGCATCCAGCCAGAAATGCTTGATGCCGTGGGCCACGTAATTCTCTTTGACCAAATCCCAGTGAAAGGCTCGTGCGTCGGGGTTGAACGCATCGTAATAGGTGAAAAAACCCGCGCCGAACGGGTCTTTGTCTGGGAACGGAATCATGACCGGTGAGCCGCGCTCGGAGGTGAAGATCAGACCACGCTCGGTCATCTGTTTGTAGTGCTCAGAGGAAGCTGAGACTGTTGGCCAAATCGAGACCATGAGCTCAACACCCATGGATTTGAGCTCATCGACCATGGCTTTGGGGTCGGGCCATTCAGAGGGGTCGAACTTCCATTCCCCTTGGCGTGTCCAAGCAAAAAAATCGATCACGATGCAGGACAGTGGCAAGCCACGCGCTTTGTACTCGCGCGCCACCGACAGCAGCTCTTCCTGCGTGCGGTAGCGCAGTTTGCACTGCCAGAAGCCAAGCGCCCAATCAGGAATGTCGGGCGATTTGCCTGTCGCCATGATGTAGTTGCGCACGATCTCTTGGGTCGTGTCGCCAGCTGTGACCCAGTAATCCAGACCATTGGTGGCCTCAGCCGTCCAGCGGGTCACGTTGGAAGCAAATTCAGCGCGGCCAACGGCAGGATTGTTCCAGAGAAAACCATAACCGCGCGAGGAGACGACGAATGGGATCACCACATGGGCGTTCTGTTGCAAGAGCGTGGTTGAGACGCCCTTCAGGTCCATCTTGCCGTGTTGCGGCTGGCCTAGGCCCCACAGTTTTTCGCCGTCATAGGCTTTGAACTGCTGTTCCAATTTCCATGAGCCGGATGCGATGGCCTTGAAGTTGCGTGGACGTGGCCCTGCAAAGTGAGAACGTGTTTCCGATAGAAGCTCCTCGCCGCTGTCAGACCGCAGAAAACGGATCATCAGTTCGCGACGGACTTCAGCACCGTAGCGCACTTTGATCCAAAGCTCGGCGCGGATATGGCCACGCGTAATGGAGGCTTTTTCGCCCTCGATGGTTATCTGAGAGCTTTGCCCATCGACAGCCAACAGCGCATCGACATGTGGTTCGGCAAGCGTTCGGCCTGGCCGCGAACGCACGCGCAGGGCATCCGTGCCCCACGGCTCGATGAGTAGTGTTTCAGCCTGAAAACTACAGACAAGTGCAACCCCATCTTGGGTGAACAAAGAGGTCATCACTTATCCAATCGCAAGGTAGGCACCATCAAGAATGATGGCGGTTCCAGACATGTAGTCAGCCTCATCTGAGGCGATGAAAGCGGCAACCGCGGCAACTTCTTCAGGCTGCGCCGCACGGGCTGCGGGTATGCCCGCAATCACCTCGTCCATGACATCTTGAGGTATGGCCTTCACCGCTTCGGTCTCAATCAAACCAGGCGCGATGGCCACGGCGCGAATGTCCGGTGCGTGATCGAGCGCAAGAGATCGGGTCATTGCGAGCACGGCGCCCTTGGTGGCTTGGTAAGCTGAAAAGCCCTTCTCACCGACAAAGCTCTGCACAGACGCAGTGTTGACGATGACGCCCTTGGAGCCTTGAAGCCGCATTTGCTCAACGGCCACCTTTGCGCCCATCCAATAGCCACGAATGCCAACGCCGGTGATGGCGTTGAACTCGTCTAGTGTCTGTTCATGAATGGGTTTGAAGACGGCGGTGAAGGCGTTGTTGTGCCAGATATCAATCCGGCCAAAGCGCTCGACGGTGGCGGCGGCCAGCGCCCTCACCTGCTCTGGTTCGGCCATATCGGTCAGTTGAAAGGCCGCTCCAATGCTATCGGCAACGTCTGCGCCCTTGGGATTGATATCGGCGATCATGACGTGCGCGCCCTCTTGAGCAAAGCGTTCAGCGCATGCCCGACCAATGCCTTCGGCACCGCCTGTGATGACATACACTTTGCCTTGATGGCGATCAGCAACGGGAAACATCCGAGCGGCCATCAGGCGACGCTCTTCGGCAGAATCACGTGCTCGTCGACGACCAAAAATTCCAAATGGTCGAGGAAATTCTCGGTGTCTTTGCCCGCAATGTCGTTCTCTGGCGAAGCAAGCCCGGCGTCCATCGCCTCTCGGCTATCGAACCAGATTTCCGCCGACCCGTCATAGTCTGCAGGGGGCATGCCGCCTGCATCACCAGCTATGTTGATACGATACCCGCGCATACCTGGAATGGCCGCAGCAAGCGGTGCATGAACGTTCACCCAGTAGTCGGCAAATGCCGTCTTCGACAGGCTCGCTTTGCGGCGCACAAGGGCGACGAGCTTGATCATGCAACCTCCCATTTATCGTTGCGCATACTTCACGACAAATGGACGATTGCGTCAATACAAACCTTTGTATTTTTGCTTTCCGGAAAATTTCCGGTGTAAAAGAAGGCTCTCAACGGGCGATCAGAATCACCACACTGCTGGCTTATGGAGGTCGCGTACATGCCGCATCGCGTTGGATTGAAACATATTGCCGAGCATCTTGGTCTCGATGTGTCCACGGTCTCGCGCGCACTGCGTTCCGATCCAAGGGTGAAGCCTGAAACATCAGAGGTTATCCGTGATGCCGCGCAACGTATGGGCTACCGACCCAATGCGATGGCGCGGGCTCTGAAAGGTGGGATGACCAATCGCGTGGCTGTGTTGCTCTCCCCACCGCAACAGCGATTTGCCTCGCCAATTTTCTTGGAATTGCTTTCGACATTGGATCAACGTTTGCGTGGCACCGGTCGCAGTCTGGCAGTGTTCGCAGCACAAGAGCGTGATGAAGAGATTGATATCGTGCGTGCGGTTGTCGAAGACCGGCTGGCCGATGCCATCGTGCTTGGCCGAACACGGCAGGACGATCCACGCGTCGCCTATCTTATCGAGGCAGGCTTTCCGTTCGTGACCTTTGGCCGAACTGGATGGGAGCGTGAGCACCCTTGGGTGGAGATCGATTATGCGCGCGCGGGCGAAGTCGCAGTTGAAGCGCTTGCCTCGGCCAAACCAGATTCCTTGCACATTCTCTCAGCACCTGAGGGTTTGCGCTTTGCGGACAACTATGTTGCTGGTGCTAAGCGTGCTGCATCGAAGAACGGCCTTACCAATGTGCACACCCATCGCATCGAGATGACCGAAGCGATGGGAGAAGAAGCCGCTATGGGGCTGCTGCAACCTGGAGCGCGCATTGCCCTGGCATGCATTCAAGAACTCTCTGGCCTTTGGTGTTTTCCGCGCTGCTGCCAAACTCGGCGTGAAACTTGGAGAGGAAGCCGCTGTGTTTGGTGGTCAAAACTTCCCCGGTTCAGAACACACAGCCCCTCCCCTTTCGACATTCTCAACCGAAGACAATCGCGTGGCCGAGTTACTCAGCGATATCATGCTTCGGCGGCTTGACGGGCCGCGAGATGATGATGATCTGGAGGGGCAAGTGATTGAGCCGCGCGCCTTGCTTCGTGGCTCCCACCTCCTGTCTGCCTAAACGAAACGGTTCCAGAGATTTTCCAGTCGCTCCTGCCTGCCTGATCGCGGCTGAGGATTGATGGATTGCTTGCGAACACGCTGTTCGATGCTGCTAAGATCGGACGTCAGCATTGACGCGTTTTCTGGCGCGTTCCAGCCCGCATATCTCTCGTTGCGCGCCGCTTCCAAGCTACCGTTCTCAAAAAGGGCGTAAGCTGCTTTCAGCGCCCGCGCGCAAACGTCCATAGCACCGGCATGGGAGAGAACAAGGTCATCTGGGTCCAGGGACTGGCGGCGCAGTTTGGCATCAAAATTGGTGCCGCCTGTGGTGAACCCTCCAGCTTTTAGAATCTCGTAGTAAGCACGCGCCATTTCCGGCACAGAGTTGGGGAACTGATCGGTGTCCCAGCCCGACTGGTAATCGTTCCGATTCATGTCGATAGAGCCAAGAATGCCGAGCGATGCGGCCAGAGCAAGCTCGTGCTCAAAGGAATGACCGGCCAGGATGGCGTGGCCTTGCTCGATGTTCAGCTTAACATCGTTCTCCAGCCCAAAGCGCTTAAGAAAACCGTATACGGTGGCTACATCATAATCATACTGATGTTTGGACGGTTCTTGTGGTTTTGGCTCGATCAGGATTGTGCCGTCAAAACCGATCTTGTGTTTGTACTCCACTACCATTGCAAGGAACCGACCTGCCTGCTCAGCTTCCCGACTAAGGTCAGTGTTGAGCAAGGTTTCATAGCCCTCACGTCCGCCCCACAACACATAGTTCTCGCCACCCAGCTTATGGGTGGCATCCATGCAGGTTTTCACCGTTGCGGCGGACCAGGCGAACACATCTGGGTCAGGATTCGTGGCAGCACCGGCCATGAACCGGCGGTGGGAGAAAAGGTTGGCTGTACCCCAAAGCAGCTTGGTTGAAGACGTCTCCATCTTCTGCGCGAAATAGTCGGTGATGGCCTCTAAATTGCGCGTGTTCTCAGCGAAGTCTGCACCTTCTGGCCGCACATCAGCGTCGTGAAAACAGAAGAATGGCGCATCCAAGATATCAAACATCTCGAACGCCACATCCGCTTTGAGCTTGGCAAGCTCCAGCGTATCGCCAAACCATGGTCGATCAAATGTCTGCCCGCCAAACGGGTCGCCGCCAGGCCAAGCGAAGGAATGCCAATAGGCAACCGCAAAACGCAGATGCTCGCGCATCGTTTTGCCGCCCAACATTTCATCTGGATTGTAATGGTGAAATGCAAACTCGTTTTGACTGTCCGGGCCTTCATAACGCAGCTTGGGAATGCCATGGAAAAAGTCAGTCATATCGAGCCCTTCTGTTCAAAATGTAGCGCTTTTAAAGGATGGCGCGCCATTTCAATCAGGTCAATACAAACGTTTGCCAAAACGCAACCCCGCCCCTAATCTGCAAGGAAATCTGACAAGGAGAATGCAGTCAATGCCAACAGTGTTTGAACAGATCGGTGATCGAGTTGTCGCCCGTCTGGGTGGCGAAACGATCTGGCTGGAGCCATGCGGAACCAATGGCGCGCGGGTTCGCACAACACGCAATCGCGCAATCGATGAGCATGCGATCTCCGCGCTTTTGGAAACCGATGCGCCAGACACATCTTGGGACATCGACGAGGATGCGGCAGCTTTGACCAATGGGCGTTTGCGCGCTGAGCTGCGTTTGCTTGCCCGCGGCATGGGACCAGCGCTTGAGCTGCGCTTTGTTGATGCCGTTACCGGAGCGCTGCTTCTTGAGGAAGAAATGCCGCATATCTTGTGGCCAGCGAGCCGACACTACAAACCACAAGAGGGTGACCTTTGGCACGTTGAACAGCGCTTCAAAGCCCGTGATGGCGAGCAGTTTTTTGGCTTGGGTCAGCATCAACACGGTAAGTTTGATCAAAAGGGCTGCGTGGTAGATTTGGCGCAAGCCAACACCGAGATCTCGATCCCTTTTCTGGTATCTTCATGCGGTTATGGCCTGATCTGGAACAACCCAGGCGTTGGCCGTGTGGAACTGGCGGAAAACCGCTCGCTGTGGGTGATGGATGCGACAGCTCAGCTGGACTATGTCGTCATCGCTGGTGAGACGCCTGCTTCTATCTTGAACGATTACACCGCCCTCACCGGCAGGCCGCCAGAACTGCCAGACTGGGCGCTGGGCTTTTGGCAGTGCAAGCTGCGCTACAAGACGCAAGAGGAGGTGCTGGAGATTGCTCGCGAACATAAGCGGCGAGGCCTGCCGCTTGACTGTCTGGTGATCGATTTCTTCCACTGGACCAAGATGGGTGAGTGGCGGTTTAACGCTCAAGACTTCCCCGATCCATCAGCTATGGTCGCCGAACTGCGCGCGATGGGCGTGACGCCCATGGTTTCGGTTTGGCCGTCGGTAAACGCCAACGCCGAAACCTGGGGCGAGCTGCACGACAATGGCTGGATGGTGCAAAGCAAGCGCGGCGCATTGGACGGGATGATCTTTTATGACCGTGAGCCGGACGCGATGAATGCCCTCGCCTATTATGATGCAACCCATCCCGATGCGCGCGCTTTCCACTGGTCGCGCGTCAAAAAAGGCTATGCCGATCACGGCATTCATGCCTTTTGGCTCGATGCAAATGAGCCGGAAATGTACCCCATGCACCGCGACAATTTGCGGTTCTGGGCTGGTGATGGACAGGCGGTGGCCAACGTCTACCCGGTGGAGCATCAAAAGGGCTACGCCAAAGCGTTTCAAGATGAAGGCTTTGAGGATGGGGTGATGCTCTCGCGATCAGCTTGGCTGGGCACACAGCGTTATCCAGTGGTGGTCTGGTCAGGCGATGTAAAATCGACCTTTGCTGATTTCCGTCGTCAGATCCGAGCGGGCCTCAACATGGCGATGAGCGGTATTCCGTGGTGGACGACTGACATTGGCGGCTTCAAGGGTGGCGACGTGAATGATCCAGCCTTTCACGAACTGCTGATCCGTTGGTTTCAGTTTGGCGCGCTCTGCCCAATTTTCCGGTTGCACGGCTTCCGCAAAGATGCCTCGCGCGATGAGCGGTTTGGCGAGCTGTTTTCATTTGGCGGAGCAGACAATGAGGTCTGGTCATTCGGTGATGATGTGTACGCAATTCTTGAACGCTACATGCACCTGCGAGAGCGGCTGAAACCTTATCTGAGAGCCTGTCGTGCTGAAGCGACTGCAACTGGTACGCCGGTTATGCGCCCACTTTTGTTCGGCTTCCCTGATGACCCGAGCTGTTGGACCCAGGACGATAGCTACTTGCTCGGCCCTGATTTGCTTGTGGCGCCCATTCTGGAAGCTGATGCGACCAGTCGAGAGGTTTACTTGCCCAAGGGTACTGACTGGGAAGACGCCTGGACCGGCACACAGCATCAAGGTGGCCAGACCTTCACCACTGATGCACCACTTGATCGGATCCCGGTTTTCAAACGGGCCGGCAGCGATGTGCGCTTGGTTTAGAGAAGGCTGAACATAAAAAAGGGCGGCCAATTGGCCACCCTTCCCCGTTGTTGATGTCCAGATTTACTGCGCCATGAAGGCTTCGAAGCGATCCTTGAACTCTGCCGCTTCTGGCTGATCGGTGAGGATCACATCCCAGCTTTGACGGGCCGCTTCCATGAATGGTCCAAGGTCTGGCTCGATGATTTCGACACCTGCGGCACGAGCGGTCTCAAGACCCTCATCAGCCAAGCGATCATGGGCTTCGATACCGACTGCAATGGCATCGTCAGCCGCCGTTTGGATCATCTCTTGGACATCGGAGGGCAAGCCTGCCCACCAGCTTTGCGACAGCACAAAGACGGTCGTCGACTGATGAGCGCGGGTCATGGTGTAGCTGTTGACCGTCTCATAGAAACCATCGGCTACGATAGCATCAGGCGAGATTTCCAGCGCATCAACGACGTTGTTTTGGATCGCCATGAAAAGCTCGCCATACGACATCGGGGTCGGTTGCGTGCCCATCGCAATGTAGGCTTCGACAAAACCTGGTGTCGGCAGCACGCGGATTTTCAGGCCCTGCATGTCATCTATGGTTTCAACACGTGCAGGCTCTTTGGAGGCCACCGAGCGTTCGTAGATCGAACCGAAGCCAAGGCCATACATGTCGAACTCACCAAGCAGATCAAGCATCTCGCGGCCCATCTCACTTTGCAGAATCTCGTAGGCCTGTGCCTTGTCTTCAAATAGGTACGGCAGCGACAGCACACGGTAGGCAGGCACCACGTTTTCCAACGTCGAACCGCCAACAAAACCACCCGTTAGGATGCCTGTGCGCATCGACTGAATGGCGCGGGTTTCGTTTCCTGCCTGGCCACAACACTGGATTTCAACCGCAATATCGCCTCCTGAGCGTTCTTCGATAAGGCTTTTGAACTCTTCCAGGATCACTTGGTAAGGGCTTGTGTCGCTGAGAACATGAGCAAGCGTCATGGTGTAAGTCTGCGCTTGCGCTGCACCCGCGGTGCAAGCAAAGGCCACAGCGGCCCCCATAAGGGTCGTTTTGATGGTCATGCGGTCGGTACTCCCAGTTGTTGATTTTAGCGGAGCAAAACGAGCGAAATGCTCGGCACATAGGTGATGATCAGAAGATTGATGATGAGCACACCTAGGAAAATCGCCAGCGGGCGCATCAGTTGCTCCATACTGATCCGCGCTATGCCGCAGGCGATAAACAGATTGACCCCTACCGGCGGCGTCACCATGCCGACGGCCAGATTGACGATCATGATGAGACCGAAATGGACCGGATCGATGCCGTAGCTGACGGCAATAGGCGAAAGGATCGGCCCCAAAATCACGATGGCTGCGAACGTTTCCATGAACATGCCGACGATGAGCAGAAAGAGGTTGACGAGCAGCAGGAAAAGGATGGGATTTTCGGTGATTGTTGTTAGGAGATTGCCCAGCTGTTGCGGCGCGCGCAGCAGGTGAAGGCCGAAGGCAAACATGGCTGCAAAGGCAACGATAATCATCACCACTGATGACGTGATCGCGGCACTGGCGAAGATGCGCGGCAGGTCGCGTAGGCCGATCTCCCGATAGACAACCAAGCTCAAGAACAGCGCGTAGAAGACTGCGACGACGGCTGCTTCGGTGGCGGTGAAGATGCCGCCAAAAATGCCACCCAGAATGATCACCGGCATAAAAAGCGAGAGCGAGGCACGCCCGAGCGCATGGCCGACGTCGCGTGCCCATGGACCCAGGCTGAAAGGCTGGCGCTCGCCATAGCCCATGATCCAAGCGATGAGGATAGCTGTGGTCATCAACGAAACCGCGATCATCAGGCCCGGCAGAAAACCAGCGATGAACAGATCAGTGATCGAGACGCCGGTGATGACGCCGTAGATCACCATGGCAACCGACGGTGGAATGATCACACCCAGTTCACCCGAGGAGGCTGTCACAGCAGCGCTGAACGGGCGTGGATATTTCTGCTTTTCCATCTCTGGGATCAGCATGGAGCCAATCGCGGCAGCGGTTGCTGCTGAGGAACCAGAGATGGTGGCAAAGAGCATGGATGTCATGACGACGGCTGCCGCCAAACCGCCTCTCACCCAGCTGACCAGCGCCTTGGCGAAGTCGACCAGCCGACCGGCGATGCCGCCATGCTGCATGAGCCGCCCAGCAAGAATGTAGAGTGGCAAGGCCATCAGTGCGAAGCTGTCCAGCGCTTCGAAAATGACTTGCGGGATGGCGATAAAGGGTATGCCGCGATCAACCAATGTCGGGATCGCCGCCATGCCAAGGGCTATCGCAATGGGGACGCTGGCCACGAAAAGCACCAGAAGAACGACAACGAGCATGACCATCGCCTAGTCCTCCGGCGCGAAATCGGAGGCGAAGCGAATATCGCGGCCTTCAAGGATTGTTTCGGCGATCAATGCCAGCGAGTTGAGGATCATCAGCACCATGCCAACGGGCATCGCCCAGTAGACATAGTCGCGGGTGATACCGAGGACGGGGCTACGCTCAGAGCGACCAAGCTCCAAGAAGTCCATCCCAACCCAGAACAGCAGCCCAAAAAAGGCTATGCTCATAATCATGACGGCGTAGCGGATCGGCACGCCAACGCCCGGGGGCAGTTTGCGCACGCCAAACTCGAGCGCGATCATGCGGGCGTGACGTACGCCAATGGCGGCACCCAGAAAGACCATCCAGATCAGCGTGTACCGCGCAATCTCTTCGGTCCAAGGCGCAGAGATGTTGATTCCGAAGGCCGTGAGGACGAAGCGGACGGTCACTTGGCCCATCACAGCAAGGGCGACGATCGCGAGCAAAGCCGCGACGAGCGCGGTGGCCACTGCATTCACGCGATCCATGGCTGTCACGAACGCTCGCAAAGCCTGCCTCCCAACCCAGATAGCCGCAGAGGATAGCCTGCGTACAACTACCTAAGATGGAGCACTTATCATTTGTGCGCAAGATAAATTTTTGTGCGTAATACGAACATCGAGAGTGATCGAAGGTTGTTTCTACCCCTGGTTGCGCACCCAATCTGCAAGCTCAGCATGGGTTGGGAACCATACCTTGCCGCGCGCCTTTGCGTGTTCAATCAACGCTTCCAATAACCATATGCGGGAGCGATAGCCGATGACGAATGGGTGAAAAACAAGCTGACAAACGCCGCCCCCATCGAAGGCCATGTCAAACTCTCGTTTGAAGATGTCGAGCACGTCGGTTGGCGCGGTCCATGGCCTGGTCGCTGGCTCGCGGTTGAACAGCAAATAGACCGCATCATCACGCACCCAATCGACAGGAATTTCCACCAGCCCAGTCTCGCGACCTTCGCTCAAAAGCTCGTAGCAACTGTCGTCGGCCATCATGCTGCTGTCATAAGAAAAGCCAGCTTCGGCAACCAGTTGGATGGTGTGGGCGCTGAGATCCCAGTTGGCCGCCCTGTGCCCGACGGGCGTGGCACCGGTGAGCTGTTCCAGCGTGTCCCGGGATCGATGCAGAAGCTCGCGTTCGGTCTCTTGATCCAGTTTGGATGTGTTTTCATGAATCCAGCCATGAACGCCAATTTCGTGCCCCGCATCGACGATCGGCCGAAGCGCCACCGGCTCGATCAACGCCGAAACAGCTGGAACAAAGAAACTCGCCCTGACGTTGTGTTTGGCTAAAACTTTTAGGATGCGCGGCACACCGCGGCGGCGGCCAAACTCACCCCACGCAAGGCGTCCGACAGCGGCCTTGCCCATACCAAGCTCAAACGTTTCATGATCGCAATCAAAAGACAGCGCCATCGCGCATTGGGCACCGCCAGGCCATGTTTTGGGCGCAAGCTCGCGACCGGCGCGCACTTGGTTGACCGCGCTTCGCCAGGTGGCCTCATCGGTGTCCCAAGGTCTTTCATGATTGATTGTAGGCTTCATCTTGGTCAGACCTCGTCACTGCTGGTGCGTTTCTAAATGCGCTTGCCAGCCAAAGTCGCTCATGTTCAACATGCGTACAAGTGTTACGATATCGCACATATTAGGAATGAGTATGATCAAGTTCTTCTACAATGCAGCACCCAACCCAATGAAGGTTGCGCTGTTCCTTGAAGAAAGTGGGTTGGATTATGAGCCTGTCCCCATCGATTCCAAACGCGGCCAACAGCACAGCGAGACCTTCAAACAGATTAATCCCAACGCCAAAGTACCGGCCATCATTGATGGCGATGTACCCATTTTCGATAGCAATGCGATCTTGCTTTACCTGGCTGATAGGACAGGCCAATTCCTGCCACCAGACGATCACGGTTCGCGCGGAACCCTACTCTCCTGGCTGATGTTCATCGCCTCAGGACTTGGGCCCTACTCCGGCCAAGCCGTGCATTTTCGCAAGTTTGCGCCAGAACAGATCCCTTACGCTATCAAGCGCTACGACTTTGAAGCGCGGCGCCACTGGCAGATCATCGATGATCGGTTGGCCGAAGGCCGCTATATGATGGGCGACACCTACACCATCCTCGACATGGCGGTCTGGGGCTGGGGCGACCGGCTTACTTACATGCTGGCTGATGACAACATAATGGAAAAATACCCAAACCTTGATCGACTGATGAAAGAGCTTGATGCCCGCCCAGCAGCACAGCGCGCCAAGGCACTGCCCACCCAGCACGCCTTCAAACAAGAGTTTGATGAAGAAGCGATGCAGCACATGTATCCACAAATCTTTGCGCCAGACCCAGTTGTTTAGGACGTTGGTTCCTGCGCTTAAGCGCTAAGCCACACGCTCGTCGCCAACTGCCCCTGCTAGACTGGTGTTAGCCCAGCCGACAAGCTCGTTCAGCTTGGGGGCCAGTTGAACGGCTGCCGACGCAGTGAAGGTGTTGAACGCTTCCACATTAAGCTCGTTCAATCCGCATATCACCGGCATATCCCGCTCTACGGCCATGGCAATAGCGGTGGCCAGACCACGCCCTTGGGCTTCATGCTTGCCGTACTTGTTGATGAGCAAGATATCGGCACCCGCCTCAAGACTGTGCTCAACCTCAAGAGCGGCCTGCTCCAGCACGGAAGGGTCGAGGCGGCAACCGCGAGAACCCTTGCCGAGCGCCTGCGAAATGCGATGCTCGTTTCCGTCTGGCAGAACCTTGATATCCATATCGCATGGATGATCGCCTGGACGTTCCTGATTGGACTGAACCACACCGCACACTCGCAGGCCATCGGCGATAAGATCACTGGCCAAGGTGGAAAGGAGCCGGTCCATATCCCCCCGTCCAGGCATCATTGTGTACGCGATTTTCATAGATACACCTTTGTTGTTTCAGGTTGATCAAGATGTCCGGCACCAACAGAACAGTTGAGATTGCGTAGCCGGCCATCGCTTAGCCCATAGATCAGACCGTGAACTGCAATCTTGTCGCCGCGTTGCCAGGCTCGCTGCAGGATCGGCGTTTCTGAAACACGCAACACACCTTCAATGACATTGAGCTCAGCGAGCTTGTTCTGCTTCTCTTCCAAAGATGAGGCTTGGGAAAGGTCGAGCGCGTAGGCGCGAGCCAGTCGTTTGATTGGCTCCAGCCAGTGGTCCGCAAGGCCATGTGGCAGACTTTCCGTAGCGGCCTTAACGCCGCCGCAGCCATAGTGCCCGCACACAATGATCTCACGCACTTTGAGGGCGTCGACGGCGTACTCCAGCGCACTGAGTAAGTTCATGTCAGAAGAGTGCACCACGTTGGCAACATTGCGGTGGACGAACACCTCGCCAGGGTCGAGCCCGGCAACAACATTGGCCGGTACTCGGCTATCAGAGCAGCCAATCCAGAAGTATTCCGGCGCCTGCTGTTCAGCCAGCCGGGCAAAATAGCCAGGATCTTGTTGATGCCGCCGGGCTGACCAGTTGGCGTTACGTGCAAGCAGATTGTTGATCATCTTAGCGCTCCTCTTGCCCGGCTTGATTTGGCTCTATCAGCCCACGCCGCAGCAGCATTTTTCGCGTTAGTGTTGCCAAGTCGTCTTCATCGAGCCGTACGCGCGCCAACCTTAAGATGATGGCGTTTTCCAAGATAAGGTAGCGTTGGCACCGGCCAGCAAAGCCCTTCAGTTCGGCGCGATCTTTGTCGTTGGGCGCGTCGCCTGCCTCCATGATGGAGTCCAGGATGTGGCATATTCTTTGTGCCTGGACTTCCGCTGTTTCGTGGTCGCGCAGCAGGCGATCAATGATGAGACCAATCTCATCTTCTTTCTCGCAGCGCCGGACCATCATGGGGAACAATACCACCCGCTCGTCTGCGTTATGCAGCAGAAACTCGTGGCGCAGATAAGCCAGCGACATGCCCATGGATCGGAACTCAGGATAAGGTTGGCTGGCAACCATGTGCAGCATCGCGCATATCTCACGCTGCCGCATATGGTCCTCAGCCAAGAAGGTCAGCGGATCAGCCTGCAGACTTGCGCTGGTTGACTCCACCCCGTCGGCTAGCCTCTCATTCTGGTTCCTGAGCATGGTTTGCTCCTGTCAGCCTCGCCTAGACATCAGCGAGATCGAGGTGAAGTCCTTCTATCGTTGCGCCCTGCACCAAGGTGTTCAGGAAACCACGGGCTGCGGCCGCCCAAGCGGTTTTTTCCATAGCGTCAGCTATCTTGCCGCGCACAGCCTCGAAAGGCAGCACTTGACCAAGCGCCAACGCATCCATGCGGATGATGTGAAACCCGTGGCGCGTTGGAACGGGCTTAGGCGTGATGTCGCCTTCACCAAGTGTGCGCAGAGCCGCCTCAAACTCTGGAACACTGTCGCCTGGTGTAAGTTGGCCGAGGGCGCCACCATTGGTTTTGGAATCACAATCGCTATGATCCATGGCAAATCTTGCAAATTGCTGTGGTTTCTCACGAACCGACTTGGCCAGTGAGACCGCTTGCTTGAAACCGGCAAGGCGGCTCTCTGGGTTGCCCATGTCGCAAGCAACCAGGATGTGAGAAACCTCCCAAAGGGGTGGCGAGCGAAAGCGGTCTGGGTTGCGCTGCCATTCGGCAAGCACTTGATCATCCGTTGGTGCCGATACGCTGATTGAGTCTTCCAGCAAGGCGCGGATCAACGCTTCCTCGTCAGTCTCGAACCGTCCTGGCCCAACTTCTATTGGCGATGGCGTGATGCCCTGCCTTTTGGCGACCTGCAAAAGCAACGTACGAACTGCCATGGCGCGTGCGGCTTGGTTCCAGGCCGTGCCGGGCTTGTTCTTAGGTGCGGTGTGATTTTGCGCCTCCAAACCGATAGCCTCCGCTGAAATGGCCTCACCGTTGACGCTTATTGAGCCGTTGGTTTGCTGGCCCCCTTTCGGGGCACCAGCATTCGCAAGCGTGTGGGTTGTCCGCTCCATAAGGCTCACTCCGCCGGGGTGGAGGAATGGGAATCCAACGGCGTCTGGCGGCGAGAGCGGACCAGTTGGTAGCCACGCCGACCCAGCAGGTAACGAAATGGCGTCGCAAAGCCAGAGAAGATGTGCACCAGCCGAGTGAACGGGAACAACATCGTGATGATCAAGCCGAGGAAGATGTGCAGCTTGTACAGCCAGTGCACGTCGATGACGTTGATCCAAGCGTTGAGGTTCAAGGTCACAACACTCTGCGACCAGTTCATGAAGAGAACCATCGCCGCGCCATCCATATGCTGCAGTGTTTGAGTGATTGTCAGCAAACCGATCGCAAGCTGAAGCCAAATCAGCCCCATAATGATGATGTCGGGATAGCTGGAGGTGACACGGATACGCGGATCGACCAGGCGGCGGTGCAAGAGCATGGTCGAGCCGATGAGAGCCGCAACACCCGCCGGACCACCAATGAGCACGGCCATCCATTGCTTAAGTGCGTAAGGAATACCCAGCGCATCAAGCACCCAAACCGGTGTGAAAAGACCAACAAGGTGGCCGAAGAACACGGTCAGAATACCGACGTGAAAAAGCACCGAGCCCCAGATCAGCTGCTTGCGGCGCAAGAGCTGCGAAGACGAACTTTTCCAAGTGAAAGGATCGCGCTCATAGCGGGCGATAGAACCAACGATGAGAACGGTCAGCGCCACATAAGGCATTACGCCGAAAATGATGAAGTTGATATCGAAGTTGCTGAACATGTTGTCCGTACTCCTTATTCGGCAGCAACCGACGGCGTCGGCTGCGCGTGTGGCATGGAACTGGGTGGTTTGGGGTTGATGGGCTCATCCATGCGAGCAAGCATGTCGCGCACTTGCGGACAGCCTGCATTGGGATCGGGGCCAAAGCGTACTTCGCTCTCCTCCCAAACCTTGTCGAGCGCTTCCAGGTCGTTGGGGTCGACCTCTGGCTCTTCCAGAAGGTCGGCAACCGCCTGCTCGTCGGCATGAATGCCAGAGAGCTGCGCCAGCGCATTGAAGACGCCGGCATAAACGCTCTCGCGACGCACCAACCGTTCGCACAGCGCGCTGAAAATATGCGCGGCATCAGCCAGCGTGTCGCGTGCCTCAGCGGCTGGCCGCGTGGAAAGGAACTCCAGCAACACCGGAAGATGGTCCGGTAGCTCACTGGTTACCGGATCAAATCCACCGTCGCGGTACGTCTCTATCAGAGAGACCATGGCGCCGCCGCGATCACGGCTTTCCCCGTGAACATGCTCAAACAGGTTGAGCGAGAGCGTGCGCGAGCGGTCGAACAGCATGACGAACTGTTCTTCCAACTCATAGATGTCCCGGCTTGCCAGTTCTTCGACCAACGGTCGAAGGTCACGGCGAGCAGCAGCTGTCAGACGGCTTTCAGACGCCAACACACCACCGATTTCCGGCATTGCCGCTTGAAGGTCCCGCGTTGGGTAGCTCAGCAAAAGCGAGAGCGCCTTTAGGGTTCTATCGTGTGGATTGGCCATATCAGCGCACCTCAGCTGGCATCTTGAGCGGCTTCTTCTTGCCGCCGAAGAGTGAACTGCCGGAGATGCCCGTCGAGCAGCCATTGCCATCAGTGAAGCCGCAGCCGCCCCTTAAGTCGTAGGCTTCTTCGACTTGCTCACGATGAGTGGTTGGGATGACGAACCGGTCCTCGTAGTCCGCAAGGGCCATGATTTTGTACATGTCCTCGATGATGGTTGGGCTGAGATCAACCCGCGCAGCGATGGCCGCATCGCTCACGCCTTCCACCGTTTTGGCACGCATGTAGGCGCGCATGGCAAGCATACGTTCGAGCGCCTGAACAACCGGTGTCTCATCTCCAGCAGTCAACATGTTGGCCAGATACTTCACCGGGATACGAAGCGAGTTCACATCCGGCATTGCGCCATCCATGCCGATCTTGCCAGCTTGGGCTGCGTTCTGGATCGGAGACAGCGGCGGGATGTACCAAACCATAGGAAGCGTGCGGTATTCTGGGTGCAGCGGGAATGCCACTTTCCAGACCATTGCCATCTTCCAAATCGGGCTTTCCTTGGCCGATTTGATCCAATCTTCAGGAATGCCATCGCGGCGTGCCGCAGCGATCACCTCAGGGTCGTTGGGATCGAGGAAGACATCGAGCTGAGCGTCGTAAAGATCAGTTTCTTTGCCAGCGCTGGCCGCCTGTTCGATCTTGTCGGCGTCGTAGAGCATCACGCCGAGATAACGGATGCGACCAACGCAGGTTTCTGAACAGACCGTCGGATTGCCTGATTCAATGCGCGGGTAACACAGCGTGCACTTCTCGGATTTGCCCGATTCCCAGTTGTAATAGACCTTTTTGTACGGACAGCCAGAGACGCACATGCGCCAGCCCCGGCATTTTTCCTGGTCAATCAGAACGATGCCATCTTCTTCACGCTTGTAGATCGCACCTGATGGGCAAGAGGCTGCACACGTTGGGTTGAGACAGTGCTCACACAACCGTGGCAGGTACATCATGAAGGTGTTTTCGTACTCGCCGTAAATCTCCTTCTGGATACCCTCAAAGTTGTAGTCCTCTGAGCGCTTGGAGAACTCGCCGCCCAGAATTTCTTCCCAGTTCGGGCCTTTCTCGATCTTCTCAATCCGCTCACCAGTGATTTTTGAATGGGGACGCGCCGTTGGGAACGCCTCCATTTCCGGGGCCGATTTCAGATGGTCGTAGTCGAAGTCGAACGGCTCGTAATAGTCGTCGATTTCAGGCAGGTCCGGGTTGCCGAAGATGTTCGACAAAATGCGCCACTTCGCGCCCTGCTTGGGCTGAAGCTTGCCAGAAGCTGTACGCTCCCAACCACCGTTCCAGCGGGCTTGGTTTTCCCAGTCGGTGGGATAACCGGTGCCCGGTTTGGTTTCGACATTGTTGAACCAGGCGTACTCAACACCTTCACGGCTGGTCCAAACGTTCTTGCAGGTTACTGAGCAGGTGTGGCACCCGATGCATTTATCGAGGTTTAGCACCATGCCGATTTGTGCGCGTACTCTCATTGGGCTGCCTCCTTTCGGGGGGCTTCCATGTTTTTGGGGGCCTCACGGTCGAGCCAGTCGACCTTCTGCATCTTGCGAACGACGACAAACTCATCCCGGTTTGCGCCAACGGTTCCGTAGTAGTTGAAGCCGTAGGACTGCTGGGCGTATGCACCGATCATGTGGGTTGGTTTGAGCGTGGCGCGGGTCACCGAATTGTGGATGCCACCGCGATGACCGGTCTTCTCAGAGCCCGGTGTGTTCACGATCTTTTCCTGCGCGTGATACATGAACGTTGTTCCGTCCTTGATCCGCTGGGAAACCACCGCACGCGCCGTCAAAGCGCCGTTGGTATTGTAGAGTTCCACCCAATCATTATCGACGATACCGGCTGTGGCGGCGTCGTTTTCACTGATCCAGATCACCGGACCACCGCGGTTGAGCGTGAGCATCAACAGATTGTCGGTGTAGGTGGAGTGAATGCCCCATTTCTGGTGCGGCGTGATGAAGTTCAGCACCACGTGAGGGCTGTTTTGATCGGTGTGCACCTCATCGGTGATCGTCTTCAGATCCACAGGCGGACGATAGGACATGAAGCCCTCGCCAAACGCGCGCATCCAAAGGTGATCCTGGTAGAGCTGCTGACGCCCGGTCAGCGTGCGCCAAGGGATCAACTCATGCACATTGGTGTAGCCGGCATTGTAGCTGACCTTCTCTGACTCAATGCCTGACCAGGTGGGCGAGGAGATGATCTTGCGCGGCTGCGCAGCGATGTCGTGGAAGCGGATCTTGTTGTGGTGCTCGCCCTCGGCTAGGTGCGCATGTTTACGCCCTGTGGCCTTGCTCAGCGACTCCCAGGCCTTCACGGCCACTTCGCCGTTGGTCTCTGGCGCCAGCATCAAGATGACTTCGCAAGCATCAATCGCTGTGTCGATTTTCGGACGGCCTTCCGCGGCACCCTCAAGTTGGGTGCCATTGAGGGCCGCCAAATTGTCGATCTCGGTTTGCGTGTTCCAGGCGATACCCTTCCCGGCATTACCGAGCTTGTCCATTAGGGGGCCAAGCGCGGTGAAGCGGTCGTAGATAGCGCCGTAGTCTCGCTCCACGGGCACATAGGCTGGCGCCGTCTTGCCAGGGATCAGGTCGCATTCGCCCTTCTTCCAGTCCTTCACCTGATCTTGAGCGATCTCGCCAGGGGTGTCGTGAAGGATTGGAAGCGCGACGATATCGGTTTCCTGATCCAAGTATCCCGGCGCAATGTCCTGGAACTTCTTGGCAATGGATTTGAAGATTTCCCAATCGGACTTTGACTCATAAGCCGGATCAACCGCCGCCTGAAGCGGATGGATGAACGGATGCATGTCCGAGGTGTTGAGATCATCTTTCTCGTACCAAGACGCGGTCGGTAGAACGATGTCAGAGTAGACGCAGGTCGTGGACATGCGAAAATCAATGGTCACAAGAAGATCAAGTTTTCCGCGAGGTCCTTCCTCATGCCATTTGGCTTCCTTGGGCAGCTGCGCACCCTCTTCGCCCAAGTCTTTGCCCATCACACCATGGTCGGTGCCAAGCAGATGCTTGAGGAAGTACTCGTGCCCTTTGCCTGACGAACCGAGCAAATTCGAGCGCCAGACAAACAGGTTGCGTGGCCAGTTGGCAGGATCATCAGGATCCTCGCAGGCCATTTCCAGATCGCCGGACTTCAGCTGTTCAACCACATAGGTCGGGATTTCCTTGCCTGCGGCCTTAGCGGCTTTGGCAACTTCCAACGGATTGGTTTTCAACTGAGGCGCGGATGGCAACCACCCCATCCGCTCAGCACGGATGTTGTAGTCGATCATGTTGATATTCCAATCGCCATCAGGGGCGGTTGGAGAGATGATCTCGTCAGCGCTGAGCGTTTCATAACGCCACTGATCAGAATGGGCATACCAAGCTGATGTGGAGTTCATATGCCGCGGTGGACGAGACCAATCCAACCCAAAGGCCAGAGGCTGCCAGCCGGTTTGCGGACGCAGCTTCTCCTGGCCCACATAGTGCGCCCAGCCACCACCGGACTGACCAACACACCCGCACATCACCAACATGTTGATGACGCCACGGTAGTTCATGTCCATGTGGTACCAGTGGTTCATGGCCGCGCCGATGATGACCATCGACTTGCCCTGTGTTTTCTCTGCGTTTTGCGCAAACTCACGGGCTACATGGATGATCTTGTCAGCGGACACACCGGTGATTTTTTCCGCCCAAGCAGGCGTGCCAGGTGTCTCGTCGGCGTAGTCCTTGGAAACCCAGTCACCGCCCAAACCACGATCAAGGCCATAGTTGGCGCAGAAGAGATCAAAAACCGTGGCGACATAGGTCTCGCCGTCGGCTGTCTTGACCTTCTTGACCGGAATGTTGCGGGTCAGAACGTTGGGATGGTCTGCATCGGTTGCGAACTGACCGATGGCCTCGCCGCCGAAGTACGGGAAGTCGACACCAACGACATCGTCGTGGTCGTCTTCGAGAACCAAAGTCATTTTCAGGCGCGTGTCAGCCTTTGAAGCGCGCTCTTCTAGGTTCCATTCGCCATCTTCGCCCCAACGATAGCCAACCGATCCATTGGGTGCGACGAGCCCTTCGGAGGTCTCATCGTAAGCGACCGTTTTCCATTCTGGATTGTTGTCTTCGCCGAGCTTGCCGTCGAGATCATCGGCGCGCAGGAAACGCCCCGGAATCAGCTTGCCGTCTTTCTCTTCCAACCTCACCAGCATTGGAAAATCAGAGTACTTCCGGGTGTAGTCTTCGAAGTATGGCGTTTGCTGGTCGAGATGGAACTCGCGCAGGATCACATGGCCAAAGGCCATGGCGAGTGCAGCATCCGTGCCCTGCTTCACATTCAACCAGACATCGCCAAACTTGGCGGCTTCTGAATAGTCCGGGCAGATGACGGCCGACTTTGTGCCCTTGTACCTGGCCTCGGTGTAGAAGTGCGCATCGGGCGTACGTGTCTGTGGGACGTTTGAGCCCCAGATCAGCAGGTAGCCAGCATTGTACCAATCAGCGGACTCTGGAACGTCGGTCTGTTCGCCCCAGGTCATTGGAGATGCAGGCGGCAAATCGCAGTACCAATCGTAGAAACTCATGCAGACGCCGCCAAGCAGCGACAGATAGCGCGATCCAGCCGCGTAAGAGACCATCGACATCGCGGGAATGGGGGAGAAGCCGAACACCCGGTCCGGGCCATAGGTTTTGGCTGTGTAGGCGTTGGCAGCGGCAGTGATTTCCGTTGCCTCATCCCACGTAGCGCGTACAAAACCGCCTTTGCCGCGCGTCTCAACATAGCCCGCGCGCAGAATGGGATCGCTTTGCAACTTGGTCCAAGCTTCGATGGGGCCGAGCGTTTGGCGCAGCTTGCGCCAAACCTTCATCAAACGACCGCGTACGAGCGGGTTTTTCACCCGGTTAGCAGAGTAGAGATACCAGGAGTAGCTGGCCCCGCGGGCGCAACCGCGTGGTTCATGATTGGGCAAGTCTGGGCGCGTGCGCGGATAGTCCGTCTGCTGCGTTTCCCAGGTTACAATGCCTGATTTGACGTAGATCTTCCATGAGCATGACCCAGTGCAGTTCACGCCGTGGGTGGAGCGCACCACTTTGTCGTGCCTCCAGCGGTTGCGATAGGTGTCTTCCCAATCGCGGTTTTCGCGCGTGACTTGGCCGTGTCCGTTTGAGAACTGTTCCAGTTCTTTCGACTGTAGGAAATTAAGTCTGTCGAGCAGGTGGCTCATGATTGTTTTCCTTACGAAGAATGGGGAGCTGCGCCGCCCGATACGGCGCAGCTAAGGCTTTCAAAACTCAAGGGTTTTGGATGTAGGCGTTGCGCCGAAGGTAGAACCACCAGTTGATGACGATGCAGACGGTGTAGAAGACCGCAAAGCCATAGAGGGCGAGTTCGGGAGATCCAGCGCGCAGCTGTTCGCCGAAGATCTGTGGGATCAAGAAGGCTCCGTACGCGGCCACCGCTGATGTCCAACCGAGAACCGGACCGGCCTGTTCTTTGTTGAAGGCCACAGCGATTGTGCGGAAGGTCGAGCCATTGCCGATCCCTGTTGCAGCGAACAGCACCAGAAACAGAAGCAGGAAGGGAATGAAGTACTCTTCCGGTGTTGCTGAGGCGTAGGCCTGCTGCAGGATGTAAGCCAGAGCAACGGCGCAGAGGACCATGATGATCGAGATGATCTGGGTCACTTTGGCGCCACCGGCCTTATCAGCCCAAACCCCACCCAGTGGGCGGATCAGAGCGCCGATGAATGGGCCCATCCAGGCAAACATCAAGGCGCTAGGGCCGTTGGGGTTGGCCGTGTCGTGGGTCAGAACACCGTCGACCATGATGTGCTGGAAGCCAAAGACCACTTTGATGGTCAGGCCCATGGCAGCGGAGTAGCCGATGAACGAGCCGAAGGTCATCACGTAGATGATGGTCATCGCCCATGTGTGTTTGTTGCCGAAGATTTTGTACTGGCGCGTAAGGTTCTGGCCCACTTGGCCAGGAATGAGCTTCAACGCCACAACCGTCAGCACGATTACGATCGGCAGGACGAACCATTTCGAAACGCCAAGGCCCGAGCCACCCACGGCAGCTGGAAGCATCAACCAGAGGCCAAAGGCTGCCGCGGCAAGGCCGATGGCGTACATGAAGCCAATGATGCTGAAGGCACCAATTGGGTTGGGGATGTTGGGTGAAACATGCTCATCGCGAATGTTGTTCATACCGAACCAGCCAAGGAAGGCGAGCGGGATGAGTGCGAGCAACCAAACAAAACCCGCGTTCTGGATGAAGGTTTCCGTGCCAGCAGGAATACGGCCGATCAGCGTGCCGGACGTATTGACCAGGGTTTGTGACTCACCACCAAACAAGGCAAAGGTCATGACCAGTGGGATCACGATCTGCATGGTCGTGACACCAAAGTTGCCAAGACCAGCGTTCATGCCCAGCGAGTAGCCCTGGATCTTCTTGGGAAAGAAGAACGAGATGTTGGACATAGAGGCTGCGAAGTTACCGCCGCCAATGCCGGATAGCAGAGCCAAGATCTGATACTGCCAGAGCGGTGTGTCAGGGTTCTGCAGTGCCAGACCCGTCCCAGCGGCAGGGATCATCAAAAGTGCAGTGGTAAAGAAGATCGTGTTGCGGCCACCGGCAATACGAATGAAGAAGGTTGCCGGGATACGCAGTGTTGCACCGGATAGGCCCGCGATAGCGGTCAGCGTGAACAATTGTGAGGTTTCAAACGGATACCCCAGGTTGATCATCTGAACAGTGATGATGCCCCAGTAAAGCCACACGGCGAAACCGCAGAGCAGTGAGGGGATTGAAATCCAAAGATTGCGGTTCGCAATCGCCTTGCCGGTAGAGGCCCAGAAGGCCTCATCGTCCGGCGTATAATTTCTAAGGTCCTGTCCCATTATCGTGTCCTTGATTGGGTCTTGGCGGTCGGGAAGAGACGCGTGACCGGATGCCACGCGTCGTGGTTCGTGTAGGTTTCGTGCTACTCAGCTGGGCTGGGCTTGGGGTTGCGATTGGCGATCGCAATCAACCCTTCTTCGAGCTCGGCATTGGCCCGTTCAGCTTTCTTTTTGAGCGTCTCAATGTTGGCCGCTGCGAAGGCTGCACGCTCTTCGTCTTCCTGCTTGCTCGAGAACCGAACAAAGAAGGCGAGGAAGGAAGCACAAGTCACCACGATGCCCAGGATGAGGAAGGCCTCAGACCAATCGATCACGTTCTTGAACAGAAAGCCTGCAAGCACAGCACCGGCGTTACCGCCTGCGCCCACCACACCTGCGACGGCTCCAAGAGCCTTCTTGTTGATGAAGGGAACAACAGAGTAGGTCGCGCCTTCGGCCATCTGCGTGAACAAGGAGAAGACGATCAGCGATGGGAGAGCCAGAAACAAAACGCTCATCTGGCTGAAGATCATCAGGGCGATGCCTTCAAACAGCAGGCAGATGAACAGCCAGAACGCCCGACCTCTTAAGCCCCACAGCGAACCGAAGTTGTCGCCAAAAATGCCGCCCAGGGTGCGAGCGAAAATGTTCATGAGGCCAAACGAAGCGGCCACAAAGCCAGCAGTGACCAGGTTCAGGTCAAAATAGTCCATGAAGTAGAGAGCAGCGACGTTGTTCACCGTCAACTCGATGCCAAAGCAGGCGCCATAGATGACGAACAGAACCCAGACCCGCGGATCGGCCAGAGCATGCATGTAGTTGCCCGTGACCTTCTTCTTCTCTTCCATTTTTCCCTGCGCGCGCAGGTCATCGAAGTTGCCGTCAGGCGCGTCCTGGGTGAGGAAGAAGTAGGCGATGCCGATCAGCATGATGATCACGCCGACAACAACCATCGACAGGCGCCAGCCGACAGCTTCTGAGAAGCCAAAGCCAATGACCATCACCGAAAACAGCAAGGGCATCACGAACTGGGTGACACCGCCGCCAAGATTACCCCAACCAGCAGATGTCGCATTCGCTTGACCGACCACATTGGGGGCAAACATCACACTGGTATGGTACTGGGTGATAACGAATGATGCGCCAATGCACCCAATGAGAACGCGAAACAGAAGAAACGTCTCAAACGTGTGCGCAAGGCCAATGCCCATCACTGGCAAAGACCCAAAAAGCAGTAAGCCGGTGTAAGCTTTGCGCGGACCGATGCGGTCGCATAGCCATCCGATGAACAGACGCGCAAAGATCGTCATCGACACCGAACCGATGATGGCCCAGCCGATTTGATCAGGTGTAAGTTGCAGTTCATCGCGCACCACCGACATAAGAGGCGCGATCCCGAACCAAGCGAAGAAGCAGGCGAAGAAGGCGAACCACGTCATGTGGAACGTCCTGATCTGCACCATGTTCACTTTGAGGAAATTCGACCACAGCGCGGTGGCCTTGTTTTGCAGTTCCATCGGGTTTCTCCGGCATTCTGCTTCAGCCAAATTGCCGAAGCACCGGAATGTGTCTGCGCGCTTCCTTAGACGTCGAATTTGACGTACATCAAGCGAGTACCCTTGAAATACTCAAATAAATCAATGGCTAAGATTGGTCAGCTTCTCCTTGTGAAAAGGTCATGCTAACGTTTGGGAAAGCGCAATCCGCCTATTGACATTTATCATGTCATGGCTTGATAAATGTTAGGTGTAACGATTTGCCGCGAGCGACTGTGAAACCGACCGAAGAAGCCGATATCCGGGCGCTGAGTCTTTTCAAAGGCATGGCAGATGAGAGTTTTGACGCTCTGTTTCGCGGTGCCTATGTCCAGAATTTTCCACCGATGATTGAACTGATAACCGAAGGCGATCCGTGTGATTTTTTACACGTCATGGTCGGTGGATCGGTAGAGCTTTATGCCGCCTGGAACGGCCGCGAAACAACGATGGCCACCGTCAGGCCGGTATCAACGTTTATTTTGGCCGCAACGATCCGCGATGCGCCTTATCTCATGTCCGCCCGAACCCTTGAGAAGTCGCGCATCGTGCTACTGCCCTCCACCGACGTGCGCGAAGTTTTTTCGACCGACCCGGTGTTTGCGCGCGCTATCGTGGATGAGCTGGCCAAGTGCTATCGCGGCGTTATCAAGAACACCAAGAACCTAAAACTTCGCACGTCCATCGAACGGTTGGCGAATTATCTGCTGCGGGTTCGAAAGTTTAGCGACCACGGCGACACAGTTCATCTGCCGATGGAGAAGCGCCGCTTGGCCTCATATCTCGGCATGACCCCGGAAAACCTCTCGCGCGCCTTCAAAACTCTGCAGGGGTATGGTGTGGAGGTGGATGGTGCCCGCGTCACGATCAATGACATTGATGACCTCACCAATTTTGCAAAACCGGAAGTCTTGATTGATGACTTCACCGTTTAAGGAACAACCATGAACACGAAGCTTCCCGGCGCTGCTGGCGCCATTGCTGAGCACTATCCCGATGTTTGGCAGGCGTATCAGGCCCTAGGCGAGGCCAGCGCGAATGCTGGGCCGCTTTCAGATCGCGAAAAGCGTCTGGTCAAGCTGGCACTCGCGGTCGGTGCGGGTTCGGAAGGCGCCGTCCATTCCCACGCACGTCGCGGTGGCAGTGAAGGTGTCTCTCAGGACGATATGCTTCACGTGGCGATGCTGGCCATCGGAACGCTTGGCTTCCCTCAGGCCGTGGCTGCGAAAACGTGGATCGAGGATGTGACGGCTAAGTCGTAAGCCTGCTCTTCTGTTGAGCGGTCGCAATCGCGACACGAAGAGAACAATGAATGACCTCTTGGTCGATCGCTACACGATCAACTGCGAGGCAACTTCTAAGGTTTCGAAAACATCTGGCGGACCTGCTGGGACAAAGTCCGAACCTTCCTGATGATCTTTTCAAAGACCTGGAAGACTGGGAAGCAATCTTGAGTTCGTTGCCTGGTTTTGGTGTGGATCAAAATCAGGATGAGATGGATTTGGACGCGTTGGCTATTGATTAGCAACCGAACGTCAAGTGGCAGCTACGGGCCCAAAATTACGAATGCTGCGCATTTGAATAATGACCGCAAACCGAGCAAATGGGCCGTTGGAGATTGCGATCTCCACGCACAGCCAACGTTGAGCGCGCCAAGCGCTGCTGCAGTGCGGCCTCCTAAAAAGGGGCATTGGTGCAGATCACAGCATTTGTCGTGGTCGCACGACAGCAAGACGGGCCCCGCGCGCTTTTTTGAAAGTTTCGGTCTCAGTCCGGGTCACCAAACCATATCGGCAGCCGGGCAGAAGGACTGGTTTCGGAGCCTCATACGCGCCCAAAGATGAAGAATGGCTCAGAACCTTTTTTTCGGGTCTTCGTGTGGACAGTCACTTTGTTGAGGAAGGCCCGTCTCCTGTGGTCTAACCAAGTACCAAGGGGGCCTTTTAGACTGTGAACACGGACATTTTCTTCTCTGATTTCGTTCTCGATCGGCGGACTCGGCAGTTGCGACGCGGTGCGGATGTGCTGCCCATCGGCGCGCGTGCATTCGATTTGCTGGAGGTCCTTATTTCACACAGCGACCGGATCGTGGGCCGCGATGAGATATTTCAGGCCGTCTGGCCCGATACGGTGGTGGGCGACAACAATCTGAACGTACAAGTGGCCAAGCTTAGGCAAGTGCTTGGGCCGGACGCCATCATCACGGTGCCACGACGCGGTCTGCGGTTCGCACTTGATCTGGCGGCAGACACCCAGCGATTGGAATTGCCTGACCGTCCCTCGGTCGTGGTCTTACCGTTTTCGAACTTTGGCGGTGACCCGGAGCTGGCTTGGATGGCGGACGGGTTTGTGGAGGACATCACAACCGAGCTGTCTCGTTTCAAAGATCTTTTCGTCGTCGCCCGGAACTCAGCCTTCCTCTTTCGCGATACGCCCCGCGACTTGCGCTCGATCGCCCGCGACCTCGGGGTACGCTACGTGGTTGAAGGCAGCGTGCGGGCGACGCCTGAGCGGGTCAGAGTGACGACCCAGCTGATCGACACGACCAGCGGTGGGCAGGTTTGGGCGGAACGCTTCGACCACACTATCGATGCACATTTCGAGACCCAAGCAGCCGTTTCGCGGGCCATCGTCTCGTGCCTCTTTCCGCAGATCGAACGGGTAGAAGCGGATCGTATACGCATCGCGGTACCGGATGATTTGACGGCCCATGGGTTGGCGCAGCAGGGCTGGACAGCGATTTCTTCTGAAGAAATGAGTTATGAAAGCGGGCCGCGCGACCGGGCGGCGGCGCTGGCACACCAAGCGCTGTCGCGTGATCCGCGATCCGGCCTTGCCCATCGGACATTGGCCTGGGTCGCATGGTGGACTGTTTACCACGGCACAACCAGCTCGGTTCCCGCAACGCTTACGGAGGGCATCGACGCTGCGACCCGCGCAATCACCATCGACCAGACGGATCACCACGCAAGGAGGCTGCGCGCGCAACTGTATTTCATGAAGGACGATGCGCCGACGGGCTTGATTGAGCTTCGCCACGCCCACGATCTCAACCCGAACTGTGCGTTGACGCTATGCTGGCTGGGGTTCTACGAAGCGGTCAATGGAGACGTCGCCAAGGGCGTGCCCTTGGCTGAGGCTGGCTTGCGGCGCAGCCCACGTGATCCGGCGCGAGGGTCCATGCTTTGTGCGCTGGGCTTCGCGCAGTTTGCAGCGAGCAACTATGACGCTGCAGTCGTGGCTGCCGAAGCGGCACTGGCGGAGGCCGCAAATGGTGCAACACCCCTGATCCTGGGAACAATCGCCAATGTCGGCGCAGGCCGGATCGACAGGGCAACTATGCTGTTCCAACAGGTCGCGCTGAATGCCCCAAAACTTGTAGAGGCACGTCTAGCGGGTCGTTGGCTAAGCTCCAACCCGGACTACCTGACGCGTGCATACACCTTTTTCCGCGTCGCAGCCGGACAAGCGCTGCCCGAAGCGGCCGATGCTGTGCGCTGAGCCGTCGATTTATAACTATTTAGGTCACGATATAGCAGCGCCAGCGTGACCTGGCGCATGATGCCGCCAACGTGACATCCCTGGCGCGGAATTCGGCCAAACGACTGAAAATCAGAAACAATTTCCGAGAACCTCACGCGAAGCGTCGGATGGTTCCTTTCGCTTGGCTAGCCCAATATTCATTTAAAAAAGGACGACCTCTATGTCTGTCAAAGCTATTTTCTTCCACGAAGTCGATGACGTTCCCCACTGGCTCGCCTCACCGAAGCGCGAAGAGGTATTTGCAGGCGTGATGGAGGATATCCTCACTTTCGTGCATCCTGAAAAGCCAAATAGTGTCGGCCTGTCTGGCACCATTCTCGACATGGATAAATTCAAAGCAGTCCTGGCCAGCGAGGCTGCAGGCGCGGCAATGAAACATGATGGCGTGCGCCCTGGCACTGTTGAACTGCTTGTCGAAAGCTAGGTGCAAGATCGAACAGATCATGACGCTGCGATCTTCGCACAGAGATACGTGCCGACAGATGCAACTCAAAGGCTAAAATCCACATGACAGTGATCGAACAGAGCACCGCAACAAAAAGCCCGCTTAGCGGCGAGGCAAACGGGCGCATCTGGGGTCTGCGCGCCGCAGATTGGGCCAATATTCAAGAGCAGCAATGCGCGCCAGCCTATCATGCAGTTTTTGAAAAAGGTGGGGTCGGCGCAGGAACCCGAGTTCTCGACGCCGGATGCGGTGCTGGTATGGCGCTGCGCCTTGCCGCCGACCTTGGCGCGGTCGTGTCAGGCATCGATGCCTCGCAGGCACTTTTGGAGGTGGCCCGTAACCGCCTGGCTGACGCTTCACTCGCCCATGGTGACCTTGAAGAATTGCCCTTTGAAGATAATGCCTTTGATGTTGTCACAGGCTTCAATTCTTTCCAATTTGCCGCTGATCCCGCTGCTGCCTTGCAAGAGGCGCTCCGCGTAACGAAGCCTGGCGGCCGGGTTTTCGTCATGACATGGGGTGAGCCGGCTGGCATGGAGGCAGCGGCGCTGGTCGCGGCACTCAAGCCCCTGTTGCCACCACCACCACCGGGGGCGGGCGGACCATTCGCGCTATCGGAGCCGGGCAAACTCGAAAAGCTAGCGACATCGGCAGGTCTAACCGCGCTCGAAACCTTCGACGTTGAGGCCCCGTGGCACTATCCAGACTTGGCGACAGCGCAGAAGGGCCTGGGGTCTTCGGGCGTTGCGGCAAAGGCAGCAGAGATTTCAGGGCAGGACGCACTTGACGAGGCGCATGCAACAGCCCTTGCGCCATTTCGGCAATCAGACGGCAGCTACCGCATCATAGCGATGTTCCGCGTTCTCATGACGGGCGTTGGTGCGTAGATTTTCATTGTGTCTGCTGCGGCCCAAGGACTGTGATCTGTTGGCCACCACGCTGAGCCCCTCTTCAAACAAGGCATTCGCCGGAGATAAAAATGATCAAGATTTTGCAAGTGGCAGCCATTGCTTTGGGAACACTGGGAACCGGCGCGGCAGCGATGACGGTGATGAACGAGGATATCCCGGATCTGGCCATTCCCCAAGGAGCTTGGGCCGCTGGCGGTGAACTTGATGGTATGACTTTCGAGATCCTAGGGACGGACTTGGCCAGTGGCGCCGTTCTTGAAGACGAAGTTATCTTTCGCGACGGGACATTCCAATCCGTCGACTGCCAGGAATACTGTGATTTTGGCTGGTCCAACTACGAAACAAAAGTGATTGACGACGTGATCCATTTTACGGTTCGCACCATCTGTCCGACCGCCCCGCACACTGTGGTTTGGTACGGCACCGTCACCAATGATACGATAGAAATCGACGTCACCTGGACAACCCGACGCTGGTACTGGACCAACCAGATTGCCATCTCTGGTTCAGGCGTGTCCGTCCCCAGTGCCGAAGTCATGTCTCAGCTCTAGGGTTTTTGGAGTGAACACAAGCAGCTTAAGCCTTGGCTCGCTCCTCTTAAGGCTCGTCATTCTTATCGCTGTGTTGGTCGTTGCAACATGGGGCGCGCATTTGATCCGTGATGCGCTGAACCTTCAGATCCGGCCTGACAACGAGCAGCAGGTGCATCGCGTTGTCATGCTGGGGTCGGCTGCGTACGTCGGGCTTATGGCGCTTCCGTTTGTGCCGGGGGCCGAGATCGGGATTGCGATGCTGGCCGCGTTCGGTGCCAATATCGCGCCCCTGATCTACGCCATGACGGTGGCTTCGATGATGCTGGCTTATACAATAGGACGTTTTTTGCCGATTGGTGCGCTGGAACGGCTGCTGTCCTTCTTGCGCCTGCGCCGAGCAGCACATCTTGTGGCACGTGCTGCCCCCCTATCGCGCGAAGAACGCATTGCGATGCTGCTCGACGGTCAATCGAAACGCTCCGTAAAGCTAGGACTACGCTTTCGTTACATCGCTGTCGCGTTGGCGGTGAACACGCCGGGCAACTCCGTCATCGGTGGTGGTGGCGGTATCATGATGATTGCAGGCTTAAGCGGCATCTTCTCGCCATTGGCGACGTTCTTGACCATTGCGGTTGCTGTCTCACCGATTCCGTTGGCTGTGATGTTTCTCGGTTTGCAGATTTGATGTGGCGCAGAGAAAAGCCGATAAACCTTAGACCAAATGTCGGCGTTGAACAAAGTTGTCGGCTGACTTGGCGCTAAATGGGCTTGGTCTCTTTGCCGGCGGAGCCGCCGTGGATTTTACCAAACTTTGAAATGAGTTCGCCCAAGAATCGCCCAAACATAAGGTCGAACCGGCTTACGTTAGGTCTGAAAATTCGATTGTATTGCTCTGATCCCGCCAGGCTGGTTCGGAGATGCACTTGTTTTATGGAAATGGCGGAGAGGGTGGGATTCGAACCCACGGTACGGTTGCCCGCACGCTGGTTTTCAAGACCAGTGCCTTCAACCACTCGGCCACCTCTCCAGCGTTTGCGCTTATGGCGTCCAATGATCAGTTGCGCAAGAGGTAAGCTGGCAATCAACCCACAAGCCACCAAAAAAGGCCGGGGAAACCCCGGCCTTTCGACTGTTGTGGTTAAGCCCGATCAGTTCGGGTAGGCATCGTCGATGCCCTGGATGTAGAAGTTCATGCCCAGGATCATGTCGAGCGGCGCTTGCTCACCTTCGGCAACAACTTCCTCGCCATCTTGGTTAAAGATGGGACCAGTAAAGGGATGGATGTCGCCAGCAATAATTCCGGCCATGGTCTCTTCAGCCACAGCACGAGTTTCATCTGCCATGTTGGCAAAAGGAGCCATCTGCACCATACCGTCGGCCATGCTGCCCATATGTGACCCTGTTTCCCACGTGCCATCTGCAACAGCCTGAACACGTTCGACGTAGTAGGGTGACCAATTGTTGACGATCGCCGTCAACTGAGCTTCTGGTGCAAAAGCACCCATGTCAGAATCATTGCCAAAACCACGAACACCACGCTCTTGGGCAGCTTGAAGTGGCCCGGTTGAATCTGTGTGTTGAACGAGGATGTCAGCACCCTGATCGATGAGCGCATTAGCTGCTTCGGCCTCGCGCGGGGGGTCGTACCAAGTGTTCACCCAAATGATTTTCACCTCGACATCAGGGTTCACAGACTGAGCACCGAGCATGAATGCGTTGATGCCGGAAACCACCTCAGGGATCGCATAGGAAGCAATGTAGCCTATCGTGTTTGTTTCTGTTTCCAGGCCGGCGATCTTGCCCAGAACATAGCGACCTTGATAGAAATGGCCGTTGTAATTGGCAGCATTGTCCGACGTCTGATAACCGGTCGCATGTTCGAACACGACATCAGGAAAACGCTCGGACAATTCGATCACGGTTTCCATGTAGCCAAATGACGTTGCAAAAATGATGTCGTGGCCAGATCGCGCGAGGCGCTCTATGACCCGTTGTGCGTCAGCGCCTTCTGGCACCGACTCAAGAAACGTGGTTTCGACCATGTCGCCAAGCTCAGCTTCCATGGCCAAACGAGCCTGATCATGGGCATAGCTCCACCCATGATCGGAAACTGGGCCGACATAAACAAAGCCTGCTTTAACAGTGTGATCATCGGCCTGTGCACCGGTCGCAGCACCCATAGATAGGGCGGCGGCGGCGCCTAGGGCCAGCAGTGATGACGTCAGTCTTTTCATCGTGGCATCCTTTGGTTCAGTTCTGGTGATGGCGGGTGGGAACAAGCGCTTTGCGGAGGGCCATCGCGATCCGCTGGGCGCAGAACGGTTTAACGGTCGGGGACGAAAGCACGCCCCAAAGCAGCAGGTGTGTTGCGCCGCATAGTGGCTTGGTTGCGCGAGAGAAGAACCAGCGCGACGATGGTCGCAATGTAGGGCAGCATAGTCATGGCCTGTGGCGGCACACGAATACCGAAAGCTTGGGCGTGCAGTTGCAAGATGATGACACCACCAAACAGGTAGGCGCCTGCGAGGGCACGCCACGGTAGCCATGTGGCGAACACAACAATTGCCAGGGCAATCCAGCCGCGACCGGCGCTCATACCCTCGGTCCATTGTGCTGTTAGGACCAGCGACAGATAGGCTCCGCCAAGGCCTGCACACAGCCCACCAAAAGCAACCGCACCCATCCGGATAAGGCGAACATCACGACCTAACGCATGAGCTGCTTCTGCATTTTCTCCCGTCGCTCGCAGGATCAAACCGACGCGTGTCTTGAACATGGTGTAGCTGACACCAGCGACAACGGCGAACGACAGATAGACCAAGATATCGCGGTCAAAAAGCGCTGGGCCAATGAAGGGAATGGAGCTCAACAGCGGAATGGTGATGGCTTCCAAGCGCACGCCAGGTGTTCCAACAAAGCTCTCGCCGATCAACCCTGCCAGTCCCAAGCCGAGCAAAGTCAGGGCCAGTCCGGTCGCTACTTGATTGGATGCCAAATAGACGGTGAAGACGCCAAAAAGCAGTGCCATCGCAACGCCTGCCAAACCACCAGCGATAACCCCCAGATAGGGGTTCCCGGTTGAAAGCGATACCCCGAAAGCAACAACGGCCCCCATGATCATCATGCCTTCAACACCAAGGTTGAGGACACCTGAACGTTCCACAACCAGCTCGCCAATCGCCGCCAAGATAATCGGCGTGGCAGCCCCGACGATGGTGACTAGGATTCCCTCAAGCAGCATCGGCGGCCCCGCTTCCGAGCGACGATGATGATGCTTTAGGCGATGATTTGAAACGAAGTTGGTAACGCACGAGGGTGTCACAGCCGAGGACAAAGAAAAGCAGCATGCCTTGGACAACGCGCGCCATCTTATCTGACAAACCGAGCGTGATCTGCGCTGCTTCGCCGCCCAAGTAGGATAGCGAAAGCAAAAGCCCAGCCATCAAGATGCCCCAAGGGTTCAAGCGCCCGAGAAACGCAACGATGATCGCCGTAAACCCATAGCCCGGTGAAATGGTGGGGCGGAGTTCGCCGATGGGACCCGCCACTTCCATAATACCGGCAAGCCCTGCCAAAGCGCCTGAAAACATCAAGGCAGCATAGGTGAGTGTTTTCGACGAGAACCCTGCAAAGCGCGCTGCGCGTGGAGCTTCACCAACCACTTTGAAGGCATGGCCGGCCAAAGTGCGGCTCATGAAAAACCACATCACAGGAACAGCGGCAAAAGCAATGAGAATGCCGATGTGTAGGCGAGACCCTTCTAGCGTCGCCAGCGACTGTTCATCGGAAAAATTGCGTGATTCAGGGAAATTGAAGCCGCCCGGATCTCGCCAAGGACCCCGCACAAGATAGTCCAGAACCAGCAATGCGATGTAAGCCAGCATCAGCGAGGTCAGGATTTCGTTGGCGCGAAACTTCACTTTCAAAAAGGCTGGGATGCCGCCATAGAGAGCGCCACCAACCATGCCAAGGATGAGCATTGTTGGTAGTGTCGCCCAGCTGGTCCATTCCGGAAACAGGATCGGTGGAATAGCGCCAAAAATGGCACCCATCGTAAACTGGCCTTCTGCACCAATGTTCCAAATGTTGGCGCGGTAACAAACGGCCAAACCAAGCGCGATCAGGATCAGTGGACCGGCTTTGAGCAACAGTTCATACACTGACCAGAGTTCAGTGAGTGGGGCGATGAAATACTCGTAGAGCGCCGCAACCGGATTGAAGCCCATGAATGCAAACATGATGCCCGACGTCAAAACCGTGAGCCCAAGGGCCATGAACGGCGCAGCGATCAACATGGTGCTCGACGGCGCGTCGCGTTTGACCAGTTCAAGCTGCATCTGATCGCTCCACCACCGTGGTTTCGGACTGGCCTGCCGTTGGATCTCCGCCCATCAACAAACCGAGCTGCTCCAATGTCACTTTGGAGGCATCGAGTGGCTCGGACAAATGCCCATGGGAAAGCACAGATATCTTGTCAGAGATTTGTAGCAGCTCATCCAAGTCCTGGCTGATGACGATTATGGCTGACCCTTTCTCGGCCAGCTGAAGAATGGCACCGCGAATGAAGCTCGCTGCCGCTGCATCAACACCCCATGTCGGTTGGTTGACCACCAAGATCTTCGGATCACGTGACAGTTCGCGACCCACAACGAACTTCTGCAAGTTCCCGCCAGACAAGGTGGACGCAGCAGGGTCTGCTTTGGCGGACCGCACATCGAACGCGTCACGGATCATGCTCGACAGCTTATGAATGGCGGAAAACTTCATCACACCCAGTGAGCCAAGCGTTCCGTCTTCCGGTGCTTTTCGGGTGATAAGCGCATTTTCGCTAAGCGCCATTGCTGGAACCGAAGCATGCCCCGCCCTCTCTTCAGGCACAAAGGCTGCTCCGCGTTGACGGCGCTTGGAGATCGACAGAGATCCAACTGGGTGGCCATCCATTCGCACGGCATCCAGCTCGACCAATGCCTCTCCAGAAAGAACGTCAAACAGCTCTTTCTGGCCATTTCCAGCAACGCCGGCGATCCCGAGAATTTCTCCTGAATGAACGCGCATGGAGACGTTCTTCAGGCTCATGCCAAAAAGTGTACCGGGGTCGTACTTTACCTCAGTCAATTCAAAAACAAGCGGCGCATCCGCAGCAACCGCCCCAGCCTTGCGGCGAACTTCCGACACATCTGACCCAACCATCGCCCGGGCTAGCGAGGCAGAGGACTCCTTGCGCGGATCGGTACGCTCAACCACTTTTCCGTGGCGCATCACAGTTGCATCGTCGCAAAGCGCCCTCACCTCATCCAGTTTATGCGAGATATAGAGGATGCTTTTGCCTTCGCTGGCCAGCTGGCGAAGAACACCGAACAAGCTTTCGGCTTCCTGAGGCGTCAGAACCGAAGTTGGTTCGTCGAGTATGACCAGGGCTGGCTTCTGCAAAAGCACGCGCAGGATTTCCACGCGCTGACGCACACCGACATCAAGGTCACCCACGGTGGCATCGGGGTCTACGTGCAGACCGTAGCGCTCAACAAACTCCTTAAGCTCAACCTTCACCTCATCGGGTGTCGGCTTGTGATCCAGAGCGAGAGCAATGTTCTCTGCCACACTCATTGATTCAAACAATGAGAAATGCTGGAAAACCATACCAATGCCTAGGGCACGGGCTTCATTGGGTGACGTCACAACGGTCGGTTTGCCGCGTATAGTGATGTTGCCAGCGTCTGGCTGAAGCGTGCCGTACAGCATCTTCACCAGCGTGGATTTACCGGCGCCATTCTCGCCCAAAAGGGCATGGATCGACCCTTCGCCAATCGACAAATCAACCCCACCGACAGCGACCAACGCGCCGAACGATTTGGTAAGGCCCTCGACGGCCAGAAGCGGAACAGTGTTGCCCAAACGCTAGGTCACCCAATTGGTCGGTGTGGTTTGCGGTTGAGCCAGCCTAGCTATTAGACATGCCTATCCACGCGCCACCGACGCAATCTAGTGCCTGTTTGGGCATCGCTGCAACTACGACTTAGGCGAAGAATGCCGCAAAGCTGTGCACATCGCTAACGTGCACAAAGCACGTTGCTCAACCGTTCGGCAGAAGAACCGTCGAACCGATCGTTGTGCGCGCTTCAAGTGCTTTGTGAGCCTCGGCGACCTCGCTCAGACCAAAGCGTTGCGCGATTGGGATTTTTACTGCGCCTGATGACACGACGTCGATGAGATCATTGGCGGTCTCTTCGAGCAGAGCACGCGTTGCGATGTGAGCAAAAATCGTAGGGCGCGTGACATAGAGTGATCCCTTGGCGCTGAGCACGCCGAGGTTGAATGCCTCGACAGCGCCAGACGCATTGCCAAAGGATGCGTAGAGGCCAAAAGGTTTGATGCAATCCAACGAGCCTTCAAAGGTTGCCTTGCCAACCCCATCGAACACCACATCACACTTTGCGCCATCAGTAAGACGGGCCACCTCCGCCACGAAGTCCTGGCTCACGTAGTTGATGCAGTGCGCGTAACCGTGGTCCAGCGCTGTTGCGCACTTCTCGTCCGATCCAGCCGTACCAATCGCCGTGGCACCTAGGTGTTTGGCCCATTGCCCGGCGATAAGGCCGACACCGCCAGCCGCAGCATGAAAAAGCAGCGTTGTCTCATCACGCACATCAAACGTTTTGCGCAACAGGTACCGCGCTGTCATGCCTTTGAGCATCATGGCCGCGGCGGTCTCATCGTCAATGGTATCCGGCAGCTTGACCGCGATGTCAGCTTTGATGATGCGATGGCGTGTATAGCTTCCAAGGGGGCCAACATAAGCGACGCGGTCCCCTGCTTGTAGACCGGTCACCTCACCGCCCACAGCTGTCACTCTACCAGCACCTTCATTGCCCGGTGTGAACGGGACACCGTTGGGCGCTGGGTAGAGACCGGTGCGAAAGTAGACGTCGATGTAGTTGAGCCCAATGGCGGTGTGTTCAACAACGATCTCATCAGGACCGGGATCGGGCAGCACCGCATCTTCATATCGCATTACCTCCGGACCACCGGTCTGGGTGATTACGATGCGCTGAGTTTGTGTCGTCATAGCGATTGCCTTCAAGGATCGTCATCGTGGGTGGTCGGCAGGATGCCGCATTGACCCACAAAGGTTGAAGCGTCAGGTAAAGCGGGAGCAGCCGAGGAGCAAGGATATGTCCATCGACCAACCCCCATTTGATGTGGTGATTTCTGGTACAGGTCCAGCGGGTATGATCGCAAGCTTGTGTGCGGCCAAAGCAGGTCTCTCAACTGCGCTGGTCGGTCCCGCGATCAACCTGGACGACAAACGCACCACGGCGCTTTTGGCGCCGTCGCTGGACACCTTGGATTCCCTTGGGTTGAGCGAGGCGGTGGCCGACATAGGCACGCCACTGATGACGATGCGATTGATGGATGGTTCCCGCCGGTTGCTTCGCGCGCCAACTGTTTCGTTTGACGCTGAAGAGATCGGACGCGCCCTGTTTGGCCTTAACTGTCCGAATGCTCAGCTCAACCAGATGTTGCTGGATGCCGTTTCGAGCCAAAATGCGATCAAGCGCATTGAAGCGATGGTTGTTGACTACACACTCGGATCGAACCCGATTGCTATGACGTTGAATGATGGACAGGTGTTGCACACTCAGTCTGTCATGGCTGCTGATGGCAAGAACTCCCCGGCACGGTCTGCTGCCGGTATCAATGTGCGTCGTTGGAGCTATCCGCAAACGGCTGCTGTTGGCGTTGTGCGACATGCAAAACCTCATGATTTTGTATCGACCGAGTTCCATACCGAAACAGGGCCTTTTACGTTTGTTCCCATGCCTGATGCGGACGGTGAGCACCGCTCTAGCTTTGTGTGCGCACTGTCGCCCGACGATGCTGGCGCGTTGGCGCAAATGCCCTTGTCCGATGCAAGCTTGTTCTTGGAGAAGCGCGCGCAACATCTCTTCGGTGCCCTCAAGCTAGAAGAAGAGGTGCAGCTATGGCCGCTGGAAGCGCTCGTCGCGAGCGCGTTTGCAGCCAAGGGCGTCTATCTCACTGGCGAAACGGCGCACGCTTTTCCGCCGATCGGCGCGCAAGGGCTGAATCTTAGCGTCCGTGACGGAAGTGATGCCGTCGACGTGATTTCGAGTGCGCTTACGTCTGGTGATGATCCCACGTCAATGCTCATGGCCTCTCGATACAGTGCCAAACGACGTGCTGATGTGTGGGCGAGAACCTTTGGCGTCGATGCCCTCAATCGATCACTGTTGTCAGGGAACCCACTGCTGCAAGTTGGTCGGGCAGCTGCGATGTCCCTCACCCGCCTATCCCCGCGTTTGAAAAAAGGGCTGATGGTGGCCGGGTTAGAACCGTTTGGCTTGCGCAGCATGGTGGGTGCTATGCGCGATGTGATGCGACCAGCTGCCTAGCTGACGCATCAACGTGGAAACAAATCCACCGGCACATGTCCGCCTGTGATGAGCAGGATCATGATTGTCAGTGTTGGTATCGAGACGATTGTGCCCACCAGCACCATAGAGGATGCTCGCTGCACCCAGACATCATACTGCCGGGCCATGACAAATACATTCAAGGCCGGTGGCAGGGACGCCATAAGGATCGCGGTGTACACCCAGATCGGGTCATAGTCGCCCGCCCATGACAGCATCACCCAGATAAGAATGGGGTGAATGGCAAGCTTCACGAACAACAGCCAAGGCACTTCGCTGGGCACACGAGTCAGCGGACGCAGTGCGATGGTCACGCCCATCGCAAAGAGGGCGCACGGAGCGGCTGCACCGCTTAAAAAGTCAATGATGCGCTGGAGAGGGCCCGGTGTTTCAAGCTGAAAAGCGGCGGCAGCGATGCCAAAAGCGCTGGCAACAATGAAGGGGTGCAAGACGATCTTGCGCGCCACAAGCAAAGCGATCTGAAGCGGTTTATCGCGCGAGGTGCCACTCATGGCCATCAAGATCGGCGTCAGAATAAACTGCAAAGCGTTATCAAAGCAGAAAATGAGCGCGGTTGGCACGGCAGCTGGCGCACCCAAAACCGAAAGCGTAAGCCCCGGGCCCATATAACCGATATTGGAATAGGAGCCGGCAACCCCTTGCATTGCCGCTTCGCTGAGATCACGTCCACGCAATGCAGCCACCAACGTCGCCAGTACATAGACGAGGAACGCGGCGAGCGTTGTGACGACAATGAACGACCAGCCTTCCAACTGATCCAGAGGGGTCGACGACAGCAAGTCAAAGAACAGAGCCGGCAACGCCATATAGATGATGAAGAAGTTCAACCAGGCCAACCCATCCTCAGGCAGCTTAGCGACCCGCCCAGAGAAAAACCCTAGGAAAATCAATCCGAAAAAGGGTGCCACCAGGGCGAGGATGTCGGCCATAGAGCCCGTGCTTGAACAAAGAAAACAACGTGCCCCTACCATGCGGACGAAAAGGTTGTAACCAGTCCAAAAGCGCAACGGGACCTTCAATGAATTGCAGCATGGGAGCGCATCGCGTATGGAACCGGCGCTTTCTACACGAGGCCTTGCTCTTCTTGATCCGCTTGTCTTTTTCTTCGTTGTTTGATCAGTTTTCTGGGCTCGCTGCCTATGTGGCGCTGCGAGTCATGCACGCCGGTCTCAACCTACTTGGTTTGGAGCGCGCGTCCTCGTTCATGGGGTGGTCCTGGCGCATCTTTGCGCCTTGGACAAAGCGCCACCCGCGCGCGCTCAGCCAACTGGAAGCGGCTATGCCGGACATCTCGCCTGACGGTCGGCAACGTATTGTACGAGACATGTGGGAGGGCTTGGGCCGGACATTTGCAGAAGGCATGCTGTTGGATCGACTAATAGCTGAGCCGGATCGCGTTTTGGTCCATAATCATGCACTTGCAAGCGATCTACGAAAGCCAAGCTCTGATGGCAGTGGTACAGTTTTTGTTTCCTTGCATTCGGGCAACTGGGAAGCATTGGGCGTTCCGCTTGCAGCGCAAGGCATGCGGGTTGCTGGGCTCTATCAAGCCGTCCAAAATCCTATGTTGGAACGCTATCTTCTTGGAAAACGTAACAAGCTCTACCTTGCGGGCATGATCTCAAAAGGCTCACACGCGATGAAGCGCATTGTGCGGCTTTTGCGATCGGGCGATGCGGTCGCCATGCTCGCAGATCAACGTCAAGCCACGCGTGGCATCAATGTGCCTTTCTTCGGCGCCGATGCGCCGTCGACTCCACTGCCCGCCTCGCTTGCGTTGCGAACCGGTGCCCGTTTAATCCTGGTCCGCTGTCGCCGAACGGGGCCCGTGCGGTTTGCGATTGATCTGAAAGAGTTGCCCGTTGAGTCATCCGATGATCACGCGCGGGACGTTGAAACGATTACGCGCTCCATTCACGCCCAGTTTGAGGCCTGGATCCGCGAACGTCCCCACGAATGGATGTGGGCGCACCGACGCTGGTCACGCGACGTGCGCCATCCCTAACGCCAGATAGCTAGACCAAAGCGTGGCTGGCCATTGTGCAATGCAACATGGCATTGTTGCTACTAAAGTCACTCTGCACAGGTTTGTCCTATGACCAAAACCCCGCACGCGTTTTTCCGGCCGCTGGCCATTGGTGCTCCCGAACCGTTTCGCGAACCACCCGTTAAGGTGGAACGCATGATTCACTTTGTGCCACCCCATATTGAAAAAGTGGTGGCTAAGCTTGCCGGTCTAATCCCCAAGGTAGATGTCGTGCTGGGCAATCTGGAGGATGCGATACCTGCCGACCAAAAGGAGGCTGCCCGGGCAGGATTTGTGAAGCTCGCCAAGGACAACGATTTCGGTGAGACTGGGCTATGGAGCCGGATCAACTGCCTCAACTCTCCCTGGGTTCTCGACGATATCACAACGCTCGTGCACGAAATTGGTGACAAGCTCGATGTCATCATGCTGCCCAAGGTGGAGGGGCCTTGGGACATTCATTATTTGGATCAACTGCTGGCCCAGTTGGAAGCCAAGGCTAGCATCAGTCGCCCGATTCAAATTCATGCCATCTTGGAAACGGCAGAAGGTGTAAAGAACGTCGAGAGCATTGCAACAGCCAGCCCACGCATGCATGGCATGAGCCTCGGCCCGGCTGATCTAGCAGCCTCGCGCGGGATGAAAACAACGCGCGTGGGCGGTGGCCACCCAGACTATGTGGTTTTGGCTGATGACGAAGGCTCCAGCAGCCCTCGCAAAGCCTATCAGCAGGACCTTTGGCACTACACTCTCGCCAAGATGGTGGATGCCTGCACGTCTGCGGGCCTTAAGGCTTTCTATGGGCCCTTTGGCGATTTTTCCGATCCTGACGCCTGCCGCGCCCAGTTCCGTAACGCGTTCTTGATGGGCTGTGCTGGCGCTTGGACGCTTCATCCAAGCCAAATCGACATTGCGCGGGACGTGTTCAGCCCCCCTGTTGAGGAAGTGAAGTTCGCATTGCGCATCCTGGAAGCCATGCCTGATGGCACTGGTGCCGTGATGATTGATGGCAAAATGCAAGACGATGCCACTTGGAAACAAGCCAAAGTGCTGGCTGACTTGGCCAAGCAATTGGTGGCCCGCGACCCGTCTCTCGCCGAGCGATACGGGCTTTAAGGTCGCAACCTTGTGTTTACCAAAGCGCTTGAAACTGATCCCCGACGCGCCTAGCTATTGCGGCTGAAGGAGATACGCCCATGCGTACAGCACGTTTTACTATCGGCGATGTCGTCAAGCACCGCGTTTACCCGTTTCGCGGCGTGGTGTTCGATGTCGATCCGATTTTTAGCAACACCGATGAATGGTGGGAGGCTATTCCCGCCGATGTTCGGCCACACAAAGATCAGCCCTTCTACCATCTGCTCGCTGAAAACGAGGAGACGGAGTATGTGGCCTATGTATCCGAACAAAACCTACTACCGGATGATAGCGACAAACCGCTACGCAACGCACAGATCGCTGAGTTTTTCTATGAAGGGCCCAATGGTGATCTGATTTTTGCAGGACAAGCACACTAGCGACTAGCTTCGCACTTCACTTGTAAAAAAGGCGGCCCAAGGACCGCCTTTTTTATTGCCTGATTTAGGACTGAATCACTGTTCTTGCATGCGTTCACGCAATTCACGGGCACGCTCCTCAAGAGCATTTTGAAGCTCATCTGATGGCGGGGCCGTTTCCGGTGCACCTGCAGCAGCGCGTTCACGAACCACCTGTTCGGCCGCGATCAAGACAGTTGAGTCGTAGCCTTCGCCATCATAGGCGGCGGTAAAACCTGACAAGGAGAAAGCAAAGGGAACAGCCCGGCCAGCTTCATTGAGCGCTGTGACCGTGAACTCCCCGCCAGCTTTCATGGAATCAATCAGCGCATCGTTGGCTTCGAACTCCACGAAACAATTCTGCGGGTAGCAGATGCGGAACTCACCGGTAACCGGAGCACCGTCATCCACTTGACCACGAACACCCTCAGGAATCTGCAAACGTGTGGGCAGGATGGTGACCATCTGGCGCTCGCCGCCCTCAGAACTCAATGATCTGGAGGGCCGCAACTGTCACGCCTTCAACCTGAAGTTCACGGGCTCGAATGTTGCACACTGACTGGTTAGCCCGCTGATCAACACCGCAAACTTTGATCCACGTGATTTCAGGCAACAAGTCAGCGAGCGCGTTGGCTTCAGCTGGGTCAACACTTTCGATGATCTGTTGCAGACGCTGTTCTGGCGTTAACTGCTGCTCGCCTTCGGCCTCTTGGGCGAGAACGCCGGTTGGCAAAGCAATCATGGCCACAGCTGCGGCAAGCGAACGCGCGCCTTTGTTGGACATTAGTGTTGGCAGCATTCCATCATCTCCAGTGTGCAGCCTAAGACCAAGGCTGACTTTCATCTTTTGTTTCTTGCCCGCCCAAACGTACCATCCAACCCATTCGGGTGCCTGACAGCCGCAAAGCGCTATGGCGCGGCATGGCGATGTTGGGCAAATGCGGCGGAGTGATGGCCTAACCTTAAAAGGTGGTTGGCCACGGCAAACGCCGCGCAGTGTTTCCGGCCTTCCTGTAGCCAAACTCAAAGGCCATGACCAGATGGCAAAGCCCAGATAGCCTCACTTTCCTGACTTTTTGCAAGATGGCTGCCATTGTGATGCTGGACAGGGCGTTGGCGCGGCATTCTACTCCTACTGGGAGCGAATCGAAGCAACATGGGGTTTCATGCTTTTACCAACAGAACCGAAAAGCTGGCGCAGAGTTGCTCTGCTTGTCGGAACAGTGGGTACGGCCCTGGGACTGGTCGGAAGCCCGTCCCTGGCCGAGGACGCAGATGGCCAAACGCATGCGGTTGCCATGCATGGTTCACCGCTTCATGGCCCGGATTTCGAACACTTTGACTATGTGAACCCAGACGCACCAACGGGCGGCGCCATCAGGTTTGGCTTGCGCGGCTCATTTGATAGCGTCAACCCGCTGATCGTACGTGGGTCGCCTGTTTGGTGGGTGCGCGGTTGGGTATGGGAGAGCCTGGCAACGCGGGGGCGCGATGAGGCGTTTACGCTCTACGGACTGCTCGCCGACACCATCATCATGCCGGAAGATCGGACCTATGTGACCTTTGGCATCAACCCTGACGCACGGTTTTCCGATGGGGAGCCGGTGACGGCCGATGATGTCATTTTTTCTATGGAGCTTTTGCGCGAGTATGGTCGTCCAAGCCAACGGCGCGCTTATGAACAGATCACCGATGTCGAACGTCTCGACGATCTCACTGTAACGTTTCACCTTGGCGACGGATCCAACCGTGAGTTACCGGTTTTGATGGGCCTTCTGCCCGTTTTGCCCGAGCACGCGATGACCGCGGACGCGTTCAATCAGACGAGCCTCGAACCGCCAATTGGGAGCGGTCCCTATGCGCTAACGCGCGTTGATGCGGGGCGCTTGGCGGTTTTTGAACGTCGCGAGGATTATTGGGGTGCGGACCTTCCGGTCAATGCTGGTCAATACAATGTCGACGAGTGGTCGGTTGAGTATTTTCGCGATGAGACTGCTCTGTTTGAGGCGTTCTCAACAGGCCGTCTTCACTTCTTTGCGGAAAGTGATCCTGTTGCCTGGCTCAACAATTATGATTTTCCAGCTGCTGTATCAGGCGACATTGTCCAAACCGCTCTGGTCGACGAACGCCCCAAAGCCCCCAGTGGTTATGCATTCAACACGCGTCGAGAGATTTTTTCGGACAGCCGCGTACGCCAAGCTCTCAACCTGATGTTTGACTTTGAGTGGATCAATCAGACCATTTTTGCAGGGCAATACGAACGCACCGCAGGCTTCTTTCATGGCTCAGAGCTGTCGGCCGTTGGGCGTCAGGCATCCGATGAAGAGATAGCCATTCTAGGCGATCACATCGATGCGGTTCTGCCAGAGGTGCTCGACGGTACATGGCAACCCAACACTTCGGATGGCTCAGGACGGGATCGCGCCAACATACGCGCGGCTCTCCAACTGCTTCAGGAAGCTGGCTGGCGTCTGGATGGGCGTAGGTTGGTCAACGCTGACGGGCAGCAGTTTGGCTTTGAGCTGCTCACCAGTTCACCCAGTGCAGAACGGGTTGCGCTTGCCTACGCCCAAACACTGCAACTGGCTGGGATCAATATGAGCGTGCGTGTGATCGACAGTGCCCAGTTCGAAGAACGTCGCCGTATCTTCGACTACGACATGATTCCTTATGTTTGGTATCAGAGTCTCTCGCCAGGCAATGAGCAGTACAATCGCTTCGGCCCAGCAACAGCCGATCAGGAAGGATCATGGAACACTGCTGGTGTTCGGGAGCCTGGTGTCACAGCGGCCATCGATGCCATTGTTGGGGCAGTTGATCGCGATGACCTTGTCCATGCTGCACGCGCGCTAGACCGCCTTTTGATTTCTGGCAGCTACATCATTCCTCACTACCATGCGCCAGCTCAGTGGATCGCTCACGCACGTGAGGTGAACTTTCCCGAGACAAACTCCGTATGGGGTTATCAATTCTTCACGCCCAACACGATCTGGATTGAGGACTAACGGTGAGCAAACTCAATGCCACCGAAGAGCCTGCCGCTAAGGCGCGTACTTGTCCGAGCTGGGGGTCGCTGACCTTTGCACGCGTTCTGGAAAAATGGGCAGGGTCGCGCGGTGACGTACCATTCTTGCAACCGATTGGCCGTCCTGCCCTGACATTTGCGGACGTGCATAATGATGTTGTGCGACTTGCCAATGTGCTGCGTGCGCAAGGCTTTGGGCCAGGCGATAGCATGCTGTTGCGCGCTGGCCGGCGGCCAGAAGGCCTCATCATGCTGTTGGCAGCCATCAAGGCTGGTCTTCAAGTATGTCTCGCACCAGAGGGAATGAGTGCCCGCCAAGTGACTGAGGGCGCTGTTTATTACGCGCCTAAACTTGCTGTTGACGCCGGCACGCTCCACCAGGATCGCCCTGAATCTCTTCGAATCTTGGAGATGGCGGCCAATTTGTTCACCATCCGATTTGTTGGCTGCTTTGGGGCGGCTCCAGACGGGTTTGTTGATTTGGCATCGATAGATGCCCCGCCCGCTGATGAGAGTGCACTTCCCCCTATCGATCCCGATCAAGATGGCGTGGTGCATGCTCTGCGACACGGCGCTGATGGCAAGATGGAGCGTTTATCAAGAACGCAAAACCAGATGCTTGCTCAGTCGCTCGCCTGTGCCATGGTGAGTGATCTGTCCGTCAGCAGCCACATCGGCACCGCTTTTGATCCGATCGGCATGCATGGCCTTCTGGCCGCTACCCTCCCAGCGCTTTTGGTCGGGTGCAGTGTGCAGCTTTTTGAAGCTGTTGACCCAAGCCTTGATGCAAGAATGCAGCTCTGGCTTGAAGAAGACGACACACATCGGCTAGTTTTGCCAGCCGCTTTCGCCCACGCGGTCGGCTTCAAAACCAGCATCAACAAGGCCAAACGTGTTTGGGTTTCCACCGGATCGGAGATGCATGGAGTGCCAAAGGGCGATCATCTGCTGGTTGATTGCGGCGGCACAGCATTGCTTCCCGCTGATCAGGATGACCAGGGTCACACCCGGTTGCGCCCAGGTGCCATTACTGTTGGACCCGCCAATGGCGCTGGGATGACGTTCGGTACAGTTCGCCTGGAGGGCGGCCAGCAAGAAAACAGCACCAATGGAACACTGATGAATGGCGAAATTTGCCTGGACAGTCCTTTGGTGGCGGCGCGCAACGGCAAGTTGGCTGACCCCCAACCCACCAGTCAGATGGCTCGCCTTGCTGAGGACGATGACCGCCGTCCAACTTATGTTCTTACCGATGCTGACGCAGTGGCCGTTCAGGTTGGAACGCATCGTGTGATGTTGTCTGTCATCAATCGTGCGCTCGGACTAACCGGGCGCTGGCAGGATGCGGCTGTTTTCGCTGTTCCTGATCCAATGATGCAAAATCGCGTTGAAGTGGCTGTTGAACCGCGTGCGGGCGACGGCGAAGCGCAAACGTTGCCGACGCTTGAGATGGTAAGAGCCATGCTGCAAGAGAGCGGTATTGGAGATGCCGGTCTGCCGGTGAAGCTACACTTGGTGGCACGCGTGCCAAGACGCGGACGAGGCGTGGTGGATGTTGCAGCACTGCCAGACAACGCCTGGGAAGAGCACGCCGTGGATGATGGCTTTGATGTGCAAGCCGTTGCCTAGATGGCGCTAAGCCGCGACCGGTTGTGCCTCCGCGATCTTAGCAAGCTTTGCCACCAACACTGCAGCGCCCTTCACACGATCATCCACCTTAGACCAGTTGCGGGTCAGCACGATCTTATGGTCTGGTTTCACCCGCGCTTGGCTACCCTGCTCTGAGATGAACTTCATCAATCCAGCCGGGTTGGGGAATCTGTTTTGCCGGAACATCACCACAGCACCCTTTGGCCCGGTGTCGAGCTTTTCGATATGCGCGCGACGGCACAGAACCTTGATATAGACCAGTTTCAAGAGGCCTTCGACCGAGGACGGTAGTGGCCCGAAACGGTCGATCATCTCAGCGCCAAAACCGTCGATTTCGTCGACGTTCTCGAGCGCGGACAGGCGACGATAGAGCTGCAGGCGCAGTTGAAGATCGGGCACATAGTCTTCTGGAATCATGACTGGCGTACCAAGCGTGATCTGCGGCGACCATTGGCCATCATCTTCCTCAGCGCCATCGCCCTCCTTCAAGCTGGCTACAGCCTCTTCGAGCATCTGTTGATAAAGCTCATATCCCACCTCGCGAATATGACCGGATTGTTCTTCACCGAGCAGGTTCCCTGCCCCTCGAATGTCCAGATCATGGCTGGCGAGTTGGAAACCAGCACCGAGATTTTCCAGGCTTTGGAGCACCTTCAAGCGGCGCTCAGCGACCTTGGTGATCTTGTAGTCGGCCGGCACCGTGAAAAGCGAATAGGCGCGGGTTTTTGAGCGCCCCACCCGCCCGCGAAGCTGATAAAGTTGCCCAAGGCCGAACATGTCAGCCCGGTGCACGATCAAGGTGTTCGCTGATGGTATGTCGAGACCAGACTCAACGATGGTGGTCGACAACAACACATCGAACTTGCCATCGTAGAACCCTTCCATCACCTCTTCCAGCATGGTCGCTGACATCTGACCGTGGCCTATGCCAACCTTCACCTCTGGTACGGATTCTTCTAGGAAGCGTCGCACCTCTTCCAGGTCTTTGATGCGTGGCACGACGTAGAAGCTCTGCCCTCCCCGAAAATGCTCTCGCAACAGCGTCTCGCGGATGATCAGCGGATCATACGGAGAGACAAACGTCCGCACTGCCAAGCGGTCCACCGGCGGTGTGGCGATCAAGGACAGCTCACGAACACCAGTTAGCGCCAGCTGCAACGTGCGTGGGATCGGAGTCGCAGAAAGCGTCAGCACGTGGACGTCTGAGCGCATCTCCTTCAGGCGTTCCTTGTGCGCCACGCCAAAGTGCTGCTCCTCATCAATGATGAGCAGTCCAAGGTCTTTGAACGACACGCTCTTGCCCAGCAACGCATGGGTACCGACAACGATGTCGACCGTTCCGTCTTTCAGGCCCGCCTTGGTCTCGGCCAGTTCTTTTGTACCGACGAAACGCGAGGCTTGCCGCACATTCACTGGGAAGCCCTTAAAGCGGTCCTTGAAGGTTGCGAAGTGCTGCCTTGCCAAGAGGGTTGTGGGCACAACGACCGCAACCTGCCTGCCGGACAAAGCGACCATGAAGGCCGCGCGCAGAGCAACTTCGGTCTTACCGAAGCCAACATCACCACAAACCAAGCGATCCATCGGCTGGCCTGATGAAAGGTCTTCAATGACGGACGTGATCGAGTTCAACTGGTCTTCGGTTTCGTCATAAGGGAAGCGCGCTGCAAACTCTTCATAGAGCCCTTCGGGTGGATCAATCAGCGGCGCAGTGCGCATGGCACGTTGTGCTGCGATCTGGATCAGCTTGTCCGCCATATCGCGGATGCGCTTTTTGAGCTTTGCTTTCCGTGCTTGCCAGGCACCACCACCAAGCTTGTCGAGATTCGCTTCCGAACCGTCCGCACCATAGCGGGTGAGAAGCTCGATGTTGGTGACAGGCAAGAATAGCTTGTCGCCTCCGGCATAATGCAACTCAAGGCACTCAATCGGTGCACCGGCGATGTCGAGCGTCATCATGGCGACAAACTTGCCGATGCCGTGATCGACATGCACCACCAGATCACCTGGTTGCAGCGTTCCGGCTTCTGTCAGTGCGTCTTTGTTTGTGCGTCTTGTGGTGCCGCGCACCATACGTTCGCCGAGAATGTCGGTTTCGGTGATGATGCCAAGCTTGTCTGTCTCAAACCCCTCTTCAATCGGTAAGACAGCAAGACCAACCAGCGCTTTCGGCGCATCGGCCAGTTCGTTCAAGCTTTTGATGGCGCGGGCATTGGAAAGATCATGGTCGGCCAGAACTTGTGCCATCCGGTCGCGAGACCCTTCAGACCAGCATGCAATGGCAACCTTTTTGCCATCCTTTACCAGAGAGGCAGCGTGCTCTCGCACGGCATCAAACACGTTGCGTTCAGCGCTTGCGCGCTCCGCTGCGAAGCTTCTGCCTTGTCTTGCATGTCCTGTCAGTTGACGACGACCGGCAACATCGTCTTCAGCAAAAGACGAAACATCAAGACGCGCGCGCCCGTCAAAGGCAGATTCAAATCCTGCCTGATCAAGATAAAGTGCATCTGGCGGCGCGGGTTTGTAGCCCGCTTTCTCGCCCTGACGCTCTAGCACTTCGATCCGCGCTTGATAGTAGTCCTCGATCGTATCGAGCCGCTCGGTCAGAGCCGGTGCGATCAGATGATCCAGTACAATAGGTGCATCGGGCAGATGATCGGTCAGCGGCACCAGCTCAGGCTCAAACAGTCCCAGCCAGTGTTCCATGCCTTGCACGCGTCGGCCTGAAGAGATGGTCGTGTAGAGCACGTCTTCTCGCGAAGGTGCACCAAATTGCATGGCGTAAGCGCGGCGGAATGAACGAATGGTCTCTTCGTTCAAGCGCACTTCGCTCATTGGTAACAGTTCGAGCGATCGGCGGGTCTCCTCCGAGCGCTGGGTTTCGACGCTGAAGGTACGAATCGATTCCAGCGTGTCGCCAAAAAAGTCGAGGCGAATGGGTGAAAGTGCCCCAGGCGGGAAAAGATCTACTATACCGCCGCGGACCGCGTACTCACCGGCTTCGCGCACGGTGGAGGTGCGGTCATAGCCGTTGGCTTCAAGATAGCCAAGAACGGTGTCCATAGGCCGTGATTGACCCGGCGCCAAAGACAGGGCTTGGCTTGCCAGAACCTCAGCAGGTGGAACCTTCTGCACCATGGCGTTGATGGTGATGATCACCACCATCGGCTTTTTGGAGCGACTCTCGCGGTAGGCGGCTATCTTGGCAAGCACAGAGAGACGTTTGGCGACCACTTGGGCAGACGGCGACACCCGATCGTAGGGCAAGCAATCCCAGGCTGGTAGATTGAGCACGGTTGTTTCCGGCGCAAAAAACGCCAACGCCTCTTCGATGGTCCGCGCTCTTGGGCCATCGCGTGCCACAAAAAGCACAGCGCTGCCCGCATCCTCAGCCATTTGCGCCAGAACCAGCGGTGTAAGACCGTCTGGCACCGCCGAGAGGGTGGTCGTTCCTGCTTCATCAAGATGCAGATTGGGAAGTGAAAACAGGGGGGAAGTCATAGATGCTTGGCTAGCCGATGAAAACGGCGCCACCCTCCTTGTGGAAGGCTATGATCCGCTCAATCAACGGGCCTTGATAGTTGTCAGGCAATGGCTCGCGGCCAGAAATCCAATTGTAGAGATCTGGTTCGGGCACTTCGAGGAGCTTTTCAAAAGCATCCAACTCGTCATTGTTCATGGCACCCAGATGCTTGTCCGCAAACGAACCAAGAATGATGTCCAGTTCTTTCGTGCCACGATGCCAGGCACGGAACATCATGCGCTTCCGGCGTGCATCTAGGCCATCTGAGGTGCGGCCCATCCCTGTTACCGCGCGGCCAATCGTGTCGTTCATGTGGAAAGCCTTTGTCAGCTGAGGCGGTGGGTTCTAGCGGTGTTTGTCCACACTGTCACGGGCGCAGATCGGTTGGAACGCGCGACAATTGCGCGTATTGGCTTTTGCATGCGTGATGAACGGTTGCAGCCCCTTTTTCGACCCGTCTCGGTGCTTTCTGGTGTTGGCCCGAAAGTTGAGGCTGCGCTTTCAAAACTTGTTCTGCCAGGCGGAGCACCGCCACCAGCTACTCTGATCGATCTTTTGTTACATCTGCCGATTGCGGTTGTTGACCGCTCACAACGCGTGCCTTTGCGCGATGCGCAACCTGGTACCATTGCCACAATGGATGTGCAGGTGGCGGATGTGCGGGGTTTGGACAGTGCGCGTTATGGCCGCCCAGTTCGCATCACAGCCGAGGATGAAACCGGCGATATTGAAATCGTCTATTTTAATGCCCGGGCTGATTGGCTGGCACCCACTTACAGCGTTGGCAACACCATCACCATTTCAGGGAAGGTGGAGCTCTGGAACGGGAACCGCCAGATGGTCCATCCAGACTATGCGGTGACACAGGACAAAGCTCATACGATCCCGGTCTTTGAACGCATCTATCCTATGACCGCTGGGGTTAGTCCGAAACTCCTACGCAAGGCCATCGCAGCGTCCTTGCCCTCTGTGCCCGACCTACCTGAATGGATCGACAAGAGCTATCCTGCGCTCCATGATCTGCCGCCGTTTGCTGAAGCGCTCCAAGCTGTTCATGTCGGGGATGATCAGACTGGTTTGGGAGGAACCGCCCGCCGACGGTTAGCCTATGATGAAATTCTTTCTGGCCAGCTGGCTTTGGCGCTTATCCGGCATTTCTCCATCACAGGCAAAGGCGTTGCGCGGCAGACAGCGGGGGCGAGGGCAGACAGACTCATCACCGCCCTGCCCTTTGCGCTGACGGGTGCTCAAGTTCGTGCTTACGGAGAAATTCGTGCAGACCTTGCATCAAAAGACCGGATGGTCCGGCTCCTCCAAGGCGATGTTGGCGCCGGCAAAACACTGGTGGCACTTTTGGCCATGGCAGATGTGGCCGAGAGCGGGGCGCAAAGCGCGTTGATGGCTCCAACCGAAGTTTTGGCACGCCAACACTTTGAAACGCTTTCCACCTTTGGTGAGGCAGCTGGATTGAGCATTACTATCCTGACCGGCAGAGAGAAAGGGCAGACACGCAACCGAATTCTAGAAGGTCTGGCAAACGGCTCCATCGATGTGGTGGTGGGCACACACGCGCTTATCCAAGACCCTGTAACGTTTAACGATCTCGGTCTTGCGGTTATCGATGAGCAACACAGGTTTGGCGTCTCGCAGCGGCTCAAACTGGCTGACAAAGGCAAAGCTGTTGATCTCCTTGCGATGACAGCCACGCCCATTCCACGCACACTGATCATGGCTTGGTATGGCGATTTGGATGTCTCGAAGCTCGATGAAAAGCCAGCAGGTCGCAAACCAATTGAAACACGAGCCGTTCCGATGGAGCGACTTGATGATGTTGTGGCACGGCTGAAATCAGCTCTTGAGAGTGGTTTGAAGGGCTATTGGATTTGCCCGCTTGTTGAAGAAAGCGATGAGATCGACCTCACCGCCGCAGTAGAGCGCCACAAAGCTCTACAAGATGCCATGGGACCGGTGCTGGCGGGCAGAGTTGGCTTGATTCACGGACGCATGAAGGCGGAAGAAAAAGACGCTGCAATGGCAGCGTTCAAGGCTGGAGACACGCGCCTGCTTGTTGCCACCACCGTGGTTGAGGTGGGCGTTGATGTCCGCGATGCGACCATTATGGTGATTGAACAGGCTGAACGGTTTGGCCTTTCGCAGTTGCACCAATTGCGTGGACGCATCGGGCGCGGCGCTGAGCAGTCCACCTGTTTAATGATCTATAAAAGCCCGTTGGGTGCTACTGCTAAGGCACGCTTGGAGGCGTTGCGCGAAACCAACGATGGGTTTGTGCTCGCTGAGCGTGATTTGGAGCTGCGTGGCGCCGGTGAAGTGCTTGGCACGCGGCAAAGTGGTTTCAAAGACTTTAACGTTGCTGATCCGGCACTCGACAAAGACCTCATAGCTCTCGCGCATGACGATGCCCGATTGATGGTCTCACAGGACCCACACTTGCGCTCTGATCGCGGGGCCGCCTTACGACTGGTCTTGCAGCTCTTCCGGCGAGACAGTGCTATTCGATTGATGGCCTCGGGCTAGGATGCCCGTGCTTTGCCTGGGCTTCGGCCGCTAGTTGGGCAAGTTTCTCTTGGTGCTCTGGTACAACCAAGCCAGCTGAGATCACTAGCTTCGCCCCATCTTCAACGGTCATGTCGAGTTGAATGAGGTCCTTGCGTGGCACAAACAACAAGAAACCAGACGTCGGGTTGGGCGTGGTGGGAAGAAAGACGCTCACCAGGTCTTCAACACCATACTCACCGATGATTTTGGCCGCGACTTCACCGCGGGTCTCTGTGGATTGAAACACCACCGCCCAGACACCAGGACGCGGATACTGGATGAGTCCAACGCTTTGAAAATTGTCTGATCGATCATTGAGAACGGTTTCGAAAATCTGTTTCAAGCCACGATAGAGCGTGCGAACCAGAGGCATGCGATCAAGCAGCCGCTCGCCAAAGTTCACGACGGATCGCCCAACAAGATTGGCAGCCAGAAAACCCGTCATCGTCACGATCAAAACACCAGCGAGCAACCCAAAGCCAGGCACCGCAAACGGCAGGTAGGTGTCGGGATTGTACTGAGGCGGAATGAGCGGTTTGACGATCCGATCAACCCACGTGACGAACGTCCAAATCAGATAGCCGGTGATCGTGATCGGTGCGACAACGATAACGCCGGTGAAAAAGTAGTTACGCAAACGGGCCATGGGATGGGCGTTGTGGTGGCGTTCGTGGTGGTCGTCGTTGTGGTCTTGCATAGACTTTGGGCAATGATGGTGATGGCAGACACCGCACAGGACGGCTGATCACACATGAGGTCCCAGACCAACAAATTGCAAGGGCCTGGGATCAGGAAGTGAAGCAAAAGCACCTTTAAGGATGCCTTAGAACGCCTACCTATGAAACCATCAATCGGCTAGGCAAACAGCTGCAAAGAGTGCCGGCGAGCTGCCTTGAACTGGACCGTTGTCTTTGTCCATTCGAGCAACAAAAGGATCAAGATCATAGACGACTCTTCGCCTTCGCGACTGCCTGGCGACCAGCCGCCATCCATGCGTGCGTTGATCGTCATGCGTGCTTACAGCTTGCTTGGTCTTGTGCTGTTGGCGGTTGGTATCATCGGGATGTGGGTCCCAATCTTGCCAACAACGATCTTTTTCATTGGCGCAGCTGCTTGCTTTGCCCGTTCCTCACCGCGCCTGCACGCCTACCTCATCCGTCACCCAAGGTTTGGCCCACCATTGCAGCATTGGTTTGATGAAGGTGCCATTTCCAAACGTGGCAAAGCCGCCGCACTCTGGGGTATGGGGCTCGGTATGGTGATCGTCGTGCTGGTTGTGCAGGATCTACGATGGGTTGCTCTCGCTGCGATCATAATACTCGCAAGCGGATGGTATGTGATGTCGCGACCGCTTCCGGCCGATGACCTTGCTCAAGATGCGCAGGATGCCGCCCGGATGAGGGCAAGTAACGATGAGCCTCCCGTCGACTAGGGGCTACTCCACCGTCACCGATTTGGCCAAATTGCGTGGCTGATCAACATCCGTCCCACGCATGACAGCGGTATGATAGGCCATCAACTGCAACGGCACCGCATAGACCAGTGGCGTGATGGTGGCTGGCATGTCCGGCATGACAATCTTGGACACAGCCTCTGAGGAAACGGCATCGGCGCCCTTCTGGTCAGTGATCAAGATGATCTTGCCACCACGCGCAGCGACCTCTTCCATGTTGGAGACGGTTTTCTCAAACACTCGGTCGAACGGCGCAATGACAATCACAGGCATGTCTTTGTCCACCAGGGCGATGGGTCCGTGTTTCAGTTCGCCAGCTGCATAGCCTTCGGCGTGGATGTAACTGATCTCTTTGAGCTTGAGCGCGCCCTCCATCGCCAAGGGGTAGTTGGTTCCACGGCCCAAGAACAGCGCGTGAGATGCATGCAAGAGGATCTCGCGGCATATCGCTTCAATCTGCGGGCCTAGCGCCATCACATCGTTCATAAGGCGTGGCGCTTCAACCAGAGCTGTGACCAAGCGGTCTTCATCGTCTTCGGTGAGCACATTTTTGGCACGGCCGATGACGATCGACAGGCAGGCCAAAACGGCAAGCTGGCAGGTGAACGCCTTGGTAGACGCGACGGAGACTTCTGGCCCCGCCAGTGTAGGTAAGAGCAGGTCGGACTCGCGGGCAATGCTCGATTCGGGCACATTCACCACCGATGTGATGACCTGTCCGCCTTCTTTGCAGTAACGCAGGCTCGCCAACGTGTCGGCTGTCTCGCCCGACTGGGAGATGAAGACGCTCATGCCGCCAGGCGACAGTGGGATTTCACGGTAACGAAACTCGGAGGCGACGTCGATATCTACCGGGATTCGCGCAAAGCGCTCGCACCAATATTTAGCGGTAAGCCCGGCGAGATAGGCTGTCCCACAGGCGGTAATGGTGAGCCGGTTGATGGTCGAAAGATCGACGGGGCTCTCAGGCATGGCAAGGCGTCCGACAGTGAGGTCGATGTAGCGAGCCAGTGTATAGCCCACGACTTCGGGCTGCTCGGCTATCTCTTTGGCCATGAAATGACGATGATTGCCCTTGTCGATGGCATAGACCTGCGCCTCGGAGATACTGCGCGGTCGCGTGATGGGCACATCTACTGCATCGAAGATTTCTACACCGCTGCGCGTCAGGACCGCCACATCGCCATCTTCCAGATAGGTGATCTCGTTGGTCAGCGACGCAAGCGCGATGGCATCGGAGCCTATATACATCTGGCCCTTGGCCTCGCCATGGCCGATGGCAAGCGGAGGGCCGTTGCGGGCGGCCATCATCAAGTCGGGGTGATCGTCGAAGATGAAGGCAAGCGCAAAGGCGCCTTCAAGGCTTGGTATAACGGCTTTGACGGCCGCGACCGGGTCAAGCCCGTCGCGCATACGCGCAGCAACAGCCTGGGCCACGATCTCCGAATCGGTCTCAGTTTCGAAGTTGACCCCTTTGGCAGACAGCGCATCACGCAGCTCGCGAAAGTTTTCAATGATGCCGTTGTGGACAACAGCAACCTTGCCAGCGGTATGCGGATGAGCATTGCGCTCGGTGGGCGCACCGTGAGTTGCCCAGCGCGTGTGGCCGATCCCAGTGTGACCTGACAGAGGTTGGGCGGCGAGTTTGGCGGCCAGGTTTTTGAGCTTACCTTCCGCGCGAACACGCGTGACCTGACCATCTTCGAGCGTTGCAACACCGGCTGAGTCGTAGCCACGGTATTCCAACCGGCGCAGCGAATCGACAATGTCATCAGCAACCGGCTCGGTGCCCAATATCCCCACAATGCCACACATCAGCATTCACCCCTGGTTGGACCATCTAGATGGATTGAAATTTGTCGCCAGAACAGGCGCACACATTGGTTAGCGCTAGGTCACACGCCACGCCAATCACGTGGTCTTTCCTACTCTATCGTTAAGGCAGGCTTATTTCTTCGTCAGTTTGGGTGCTCGACCTGGCAAATTCACCTGCCGCCCACGCCCAATTGCCAAATCACCGCTTGGCACATCCTTGGTGATCACACTGCCCGAACCGACATAGCCACCATCTTCAACACTGACTGGAGCCACTAGCGACGAGTTGGACCCGATGAACGCGTTCTTGCCTACAGTTGTTTTGTGCTTGCTCACGCCATCGTAGTTGCATGTGATGGTACCGGCTCCGATGTTGGCCTTCTCACCTATTGATGCATCGCCAATGTAGGAAAGGTGGTTGATCTTCGCACCTGCGGCGACATCAGCGTTTTTGACCTCGCTGAAATTCCCAACTTTCGCAGCTTCACCAATGTCCGCCCCTGGACGCAGTCGAGCAAAGGGTCCAATGGCCGCCCCGCCTTTCACATGCGCACCTTCCAAATGGCAGAAAGCGTGGATCGTGGCGCCACCCTCAATGGTGACACCAGATCCAAACACGATGTTGGGTTCAAGGGTCACATCGGGTGCAATCTGCGTGTCGTGAGCAAGCGTCACTGTATCTGGTGCCAGCATGGTCACACCACCGAGCATGAGCTCGCGACGCTTGCGGCTTTGAAACTCGGCCTCAACAGCAGCAAGGTCGGCTCGATTGTTCACTCCAGCCAGATCAGCCTCTTCGGCAAGTGTGTAGGCGACCTTTTTTCCAGCCTCGCGGGCAATAGCTATTGCATCGGTGAGATAAAACTCGCCTTTGGCGTTGTCATTGCTGATCTCGCCCAGCAACGGTCCCAGCACTCCAGCTGAAAAGGCCATTAGGCCAGAATTGCACAGCGTGGTTTCCCGTTGCTCCGCCGTCGCTTCTTTTTCCTCAACGATGGCTTCCAGACTGTCACCGGATACAATGAGGCGCCCGTAACCCGTTGGGTCCGCAGCTTCAAACCCAACAACCACGACATCGGCACCTTCATCCAACCGGTCCAAAGCACCGCTGATCAGTTCCGGCTTGATCAAAGGTGCATCGCCAAGAAGCACCATAACCGGGCCATCTGGTAGTTGCCCCGCATCACGTACCATCATCACTGCATGGCCGGTACCCAAGCGTTCCTTTTGCTCGGCAACATCGAAAACGAAACCGCGGCTCTGCAAGTCTTGCTCAACCTCATCTCGGCCATGACCGAGCACGAGACGCGGATGGGAGAGGCCAGCCGCGCTGGCTGCCTTCATGACATGCGCAATCAACGGAAGGTGACCAACCTTGTGAAGGACCTTCGGTAGGCTTGAGCGCATCCGCGTGCCCTCACCTGCGGCAAGGATGATAGCCTGGGGTTGGCGATTGGATGATGACATCACTTCTCTCGGCGTCTTTGTAGTATCGTCTTGCCGGGCGAAACGCCCGGCCAAACAGTCCCAACGAAACGCAACATGCTTAACAGTTGTTAACCAATTGCGGCGAGGATCACGCTGAATTTGGTCGTGAGTCGTTGGCGCAATCGCCCGACTCAGGCATCTAACATGGTTGAGCGCTCAAGCAACGGCGCTTTGCTGGGGGGACTGAGGACGTTGGCAATACGCGGCTTCTCATTGAAAGAACCAATTTCAGGCAAAGATCAGCGCATCGCGCTGTACGGCTGGGGAGCTGGTGCCCTTGTGGCCATTGGGGCCTGCTTTGGCGTGCTACAATACGATAGAACGGTACCATCAATACCTCTGACAGCGACGTTTCAGAGCGAAAGCCCGAGCATTGACCCGATCATGACAGGCTCAATTGGCGATGCGGCCAGCCAGCCGATGCCCGCCCTTCCTTCAGCGCTCCAAACGCGTCTTGATTCGATTACCATGGAAATGGCTGCACTGCGCGACGCTTTGGCGGCTGCACAGGCGTCAACGGTCAGTACAAATCGTCGACTGAGCGACATTGAGGAAAACCTCTCCTTTATGACGGCAAGCATTGGCACGGTTCCCGGCGAGCCTAGCCAACAAGCTCTACCAGCGGCCATTGAGCCTCTCACATTGGCCGTGACGGAGCCGCGCATCGTGTTGCCAGCGCCAACACCGGTCGACGGCGGGTCCATTGCTGTGAGCATGAGCCCGCTCACCATCAGCACAGATGAAGCTGCCTCAGAAGAAACCACTAGCGAATCAACAGACGAGCCGATGCCAAGTGAGCAATCGATGCTTGCTGTGTCGCAGACACCCTTTGCTATTGATATAGGCGGCGGCGCAACGCTGGACGCAATTGATGCGCTTTGGATGGCGCACCAAGAGAGTTTCTCTGACACACTGACAGGCCTTACACCGCGTATTCTCTTGCAGCAAACGAGCAGCGGATCGCTTGATCTGAGGTTGGTCGCAGGGCCAATCAACGATGCTGCTGATGCAGCAATTTTGTGTGCACAGCTCGTGGCAGCAGGTTTAGAGCGATGCCTACCAGCTATTTTTGACGGTCAGCAATTGGCGCTGAGATAGGCTTTTCGCCCGCATCACAAGGCTTTTGCATTTGGGTAACACGTGTTTGTTACCGTGAAAAAATGCGCGCTTTGCACAAGGTTGGCAATTGGGTCTTGAGCAACGCTGACGAGCCTGTTAGGCAGCGCGCGGTGAGAGCCGGTAGCTCAGCTGGTAGAGCATTCGACTTTTAATCGAACGGTCCAGGGTTCGAATCCCTGCCGGCTCACCATTTTTTCCTCAATTGATCTCGTCTTCGATGAAGTACACATCATCGCCGGTTCGTAGGGCCGATGTTTGTGGCGTTGTGTTGCGCGCTGTTGGCGTGGGCGCAAAGTGCGTCTTTTCATCTGGCGCGACACCGGCCCGCCGCGAGATGCGATAGATCGTGTAGAGCAGCACACCGGCGTGCGTAACAAGCGTCACCATGAACAGACCCGATGGCCCGAACTGCCCCATGGCAGCGCCTGCCGCCAGTGGACCAACGATTGACCCCAACCCAAAGAGAAGCAGCAAGCCGCCAGACGTGCGCACGAAACTGTCCGGTGAAGCATGATCATTGGCATGGGCAACTGCCAGCGGAAAAAGCGTGAAGATCGCCATACCAAACATCAGAGCAAACCCGATCAGCAATTCAGGCGATGGATCAACATAGGTAATGAAAAGAATGTCAGCAAGAATCGCGAGCAAAGCCATGCCAATCATAACGTAGCGACGGTCCACACGGTCAGATATCGCTCCGACTGGCACCTGAATGACAGCGCTGGCAAGAACGGGCATCGCAACGAACAAAGCCACAAGCGAGATAGGTAGGCCCACTTGGGCAGCGTACACTGCGGCAAGAGTACCGAAGGCACTGTTAGACGCACCCAGAAGCACGACAGACACGACGGCCACGGGCGAGTTCACCCAGAGTTCTTTTAGGTTGAGCTTGGTGGCAACAAGCGGCTTGGGAGCGCGTGAGGAAGACACCGCTGTTGGGATGAGCGCCAGGGAATAGCCCATAGCAGCGACCACGAAGAACAAATACCCGCGAGTGTCGCCCAAGGTCAGCAACAGCTGCCCTGCGGTGGTCGAGGTCAAATTCACCATCTGGTAGACGCCAAAAACCTTGCCGCGCGAGTCGCTGTCGACTTGTTCGTTAAGCCAGCTTTCCACGATCATGGCAGCGCCGGCAAAACAGAAGCCCGAGAGCGCCCGCAACGGGACCCACGCGTAGGGCGTGAGCAGCAGCAATGATGTGAGAACGGCCAGTGAGGCCAACGCAGCCATCACGGAGTAAGAGCGAATATGCCCCACGCGTGCCACGAGTTTTGATACAACCAGGCAGCCGGTGACAAAGCCGAAAGCCCAACCTGTCCCGAGCAAGCCCAGAGAGAGGGTGGAAAAGCCTTCTTGACCACCGCGCACGGGCAAAAGGAGCGCATTCATACCGCCAGCGAAGAAGAGGAAGCCTGACCCCATTAGCAAGGCAGCGAGCGGGAGAAGATGGCGCACCATGGCAGACGTTCAGTTCTTTCTCATTGTTTTCATATGATCGCATTGCGCGATGCGCGCCAATGGTGGCGCAGACATGGCAGTTCAGCGCCATCACCGGGCAGCTGCCATGCGTCTGGGGAATGGTGATCTAACAATCGGGGCTGTTCTACCCTACATGCCAATCAACGCCCAGATATGATGATCGGTAAACCGCTCAATGTCGGATCTCTCCCCCTTCCCGCGCTATGATACCAGTTACGCCCGTTTGCCCGCGTCATTTTATTCGCACGTGCATCCCTATGGCGCTTCTTCGCCGAAACTACTGAAGCTGAACAGCGCTCTTGCCGAGGTTTTGGGGTTTGATCTGCAAGGTCTGACGGACGACGATGCAGCACAGATTTTTGCGGGCAACCAATTGGCTGATCACTCAAAGCCACTGGCGATGGCGTATGCAGGACACCAATTTGGGGGCTTCAACCCCGGTTTGGGAGATGGGCGGGCGCTGCTGCTTGGCGAGGTCATTGGCACCGATAGCCGACGTTACGACATCCAACTGAAAGGGTCCGGGCAAACCCCCTACTCACGCCAAGGTGATGGGCGCGCCGCGCTGGGCCCCGTGCTGCGAGAATATGTGATGAGTGAGGCAATGGCCGCGCTTGGCATACCGACGACCCGTGCTTTGGCTGCTGTGCTGACAGGTGACCCCGTGTTGCGCGAAGGCGTCCTGCCCGGAGCCATCGTTACACGTGTCGCGTCCAGCCATCTCCGTGTTGGCACGTTTGAGCTGGCTGCCTTTCGAGGCAACAAAGATGATCTGGCTGCGCTGGTGACCTACGCGTTGGACCGTCATTTTCCAGACCGCGTTGAGGATGGTCCTCCTGCCCTGCAACTTCTGAATGGCGTTGTTGGTCGCCAAGCTGCTTTGATCGCCCAGTGGATGGGCGTTGGGTTTATCCATGGTGTGATGAACACCGACAATTGTACCATCTCCGGCGAGACCATCGACTATGGCCCCTGCGCATTCATGGATAGCTACAATCCAGCACAGGTTTACAGCTCCATCGACCATCAAGGCCGTTATGCTTTTTCCAACCAGGCGCCCATCGCCCATTGGAACATGGCTGTACTGGCGCAGGCTCTCTTGCCTTTGATCGATGATGAAGAGGCTTCGGCGATCAAGTTGGCCCAAGACGCTGTGGATCGATTTCCAACTGCGTTCCAAGCTGCGTATCTGGGCGTGATGCGGGGCAAACTTGGTCTTACCGATAGTCACGAAGCTGATCGCCAACTGGTTCGCGACCTTCTTCAGCTCATGGCCGACAGTGAAGCTGATTTCACAAACACGTTCCGAGCCCTTAGCAATGCTGAGAATGATGCAAACATGTTTCTCGCTCTTATCGGAGAGGATGGGAAAGCTTGGTTTGAGAGCTGGACGGCGAGACTCGGTAGAGAGACCGCATCTGCTGAGGAACGCCAAGAGATCATCCGCGCCGCAAGCCCGGCCATCATCCCGCGCAACCATCGTGTCGAAGCGATGATTGCCGCTGGTGTTGATGGCGATTTTGCGCCGTTCCACGACATGGTGCAGGCCCTGGCCAAGCCCTATGAGGACCCACCTTCTTCTGGAGAAGGCGAAGCACTCACACAGCCGCCCAAACCTGATGAAGTGGTGCATGCCACCTTCTGTGGGACGTAAACAGCGTTCAGAGCATAGCCGTCATAGCTCTTGAAACTGACGTATCGATTGCGCACACAGAGGTTCTGAAGAGGCAAGCAGCAAGTACTGCGCAGCTGGAGATAGGCATGGCTGAGGAAACCCCAACGGGCTTGGTGGTCGGTGATCGTAGCCAGGGCTATGAATTAACGGGCACTGGCAACATCGCCGGACTGAATGCTGCTTACGCTGGCAAGGATTCTCGCGACCGCGATGCTGCGGTTACACTGATCCAACTTTCCCGCGATCAAGACCCATCGCCATTGTTTGATCTGGCGCGAACCTTTGAGCAGATTGATCGTTGGGCGCTTGTTGGCCCACGCACTGTCGTACGGTTTGGTGCAGGCTCGGCAGTTGTGGTTGGCAAAGAGCAAGGCGCTCCTCTAGCCGGGCAAACTTTGGCTGTTTGGCTGCAACGACGGCAGCCCTTGTCGCTCAGCCAGACGGCCCGCCTCTTTCTGCCAGTGATTGAAGGCTTGGCGGAGCTGCATTCACGCGGCATTGCTCACGGTCGTATTGCTGCCGGCCAGGTGCTGATGGACCGTGAAGACAAAGCCCGGCTGCTTGGCCCATGGCTTGCTGACGGCGGCGAACCGCTAGAGCAGTTCAAGCAAACGCAAGCTCCTGAACTGGTTTCAGGAGAAGCGCCCAGTCCCGTGAGTGATGTGTACTCCATGTGTGCGCTTCTGCGCTGGGCGCTTACTGGCACGCCACCGCCCTCGGCAGATGACCGCCTAGCGTCCAAAGCGCAACGCGATGAAGACCCGCTGCCCCCTTTGCCCGAACCCATAGCAAAGCTCGATACGGCCCTTGCCCGAGCGCTGGAAACAGGCCTGCGCCTGCATCCTGCAACACGCCCGCAGTCCATGACAGCGCTTGCTGAGGTTTTGGAACCGCATGTGGACGGAGTATCGCAAAGCACATCGGCGCCGCCACCTCTGCCCTCTAGCCCTTGGTCACAAACGACCAAAGGTGAAACGACGGCTCCGACAGGATCGCCACCTCCCATTCCCGCTTCTCGACCGCGATCCGGCGGCGTGCCACCCATCCCAAAGACAAGCCGAACAAGCACCATTGGGCAGGCACCTCCCCCAATCCCCGGGTCCAGAGGGGGCCAAGGCAAACCAAAGCGCAAAGTTGGCATTGGTACCATTTTGAGCTTCGCCATAGCATTGGGCGTTGCGTGGATGGTCGCCTCCGGCGGTTTGTTTGGCGACGATGACAGCAGTTCGGTGGAGATTGAGGCCCAGCGCGATAGCAATCGACCCACGCAGATCGACAGTGAGGACGAACCACGCAAAGGTCCGCAGTCTGCTGATCGCCAAGAGGACACCCAAGCAACGGGTGTTCGTGAGCAACTTTGCAACAGCCGGTTTACGTTTGAGACGGCACGTGATGCTGGCTCAAATGCCTTGCGCGCGTACCTACAACAATGCGATGGAATCGATAGTGACTACGTTGAAGCTGCACGCGATGTGCTGGGCTTGAACTGATTGTTTCCATTGAGTGAAGGACATTTCATGATCGCCGCTGATGACCCCCGCATTGCCTATGTGAACGGCGACTTCATCCCTTTGGTGGATGCGAAAATTTCGGTTCTTGATCGTGGTTTTTTGTTTGCCGATGGCGTGTACGAAGTAACGGCTGTCATTGACGGGAAACTGGTGGACAATGCGGCCCATTTGGCCCGCTTAGAACGCTCACTCGGTGAGATTGAGATGGGTCACCCGGTGCCGCTTGAAACGCTTACCGCGCTGCAGTTGGAGCTGGCACGCCGCAACAGTTTAAACGAGGGTGGCATCTACCTCCAGGTCACGCGTGGCGCTGCTGAGCGCGATTTTTCCTATCCTAAGGATGCCAAACCCAGCCTTGTGATGTTCACACAGACCCGCAACCTTGTTGCCGACCCAAGAGCTGAAACGGGCGTTGCGGTGGTCACAACTCCTGACCTGCGATGGAAGCGCCGCGATATCAAATCTGTGTCGATGATAGCCCAGACCATCGCCAAACAAGAAGCGGCCAAGGTTGGCGCTGCGGAGGCCATCATGGTCGAAGACGGCGTCGTTACCGAAGGGTCTTCGTCCACCGCATGGCTCATCAAGGACGGGAAACTGATCACGCGTCAGCTCAGCAATTCTGTCCTGCCAGGCGTCACCCGGCTTTCCGTCATGGCGCTTTGCGCAGAGCAAGGCCTTGAGGTCGAGGAGCGCACTTACACTGTCGATGAGCTACAGCAGGCTGATGAAGTTTTTATCACCGCTGCCACAACGCTGGTGATGCCAGTGGTCAAAGTGGATGAACGGGTGATGTCGAATGGAGCGCCGGGTCCAATCGCGTCTCGATTGCGCCAGCTCTACATCGAGATGGCCAAGAAAACCGCTGTTGGATGATCCGCATTGGTCGTCTTAGCGGCTAAAATATCGGCAACCCTTGCCCAAAGAACGCCCTTGGCAGCGCTGTAGCGTGCTCTAACCTCCTGTTCACCGCTGAACTGGAGGGTTTTCTTATGCCACAATCCATCAATCGCGTATCGAACCAGCGTTCTCGGACATCCATCGCGCGTGTCGCGTCTATGCACGAGCATATAACACGCACCTATCGCGTTGTTCTTTTTAGCTTAGCCACCTTTGCTGCAATGACCCTGGTATTGGCCACGGTTTTGCGCGCTCAGGAGGCCCCCGCGTCGCAGGTGCCGCCTGCAACAGTCAATCAGATGCAAGAGATTATCACCGCCCAGATTGATGCGTTTTTGGCTGAGGATGCCGATGCCGCCTACGCTTTTGCAGCTGAACCGATCAAGATGCGCTTCCCCACTGCCAACATGTTCGTTCGCATGGTCGAGCAAGGCTATCCGGCAGTGTACGCCCCACAAAGCTTTTCGTTTGCAGCTTCGGCTCTCACCCCGGAGGGCCCGGCACAACAGGTGGAATTTGTCGGGGAGGATGGCCAAGTCTGGCGCGGGCTCTACACATTCGCCGAAGAACATGATGGCAACCTCCTGATTTCTGGCGTCTTTTTACGTCGCCAGAACGAGCGCCAAATCTAGAAGACGCCTAGCCAACGGCCGGGATGTCACCGCGCTCCCAGCCGTCCGTGCAGGCAGCCAGATAATCGTTGTACTGGCCGGTCGCAATGGCATCTCGCGCGCCGCGCATCAGATCTTGATAGTAGGCGATGTTGTTCCAGGTGATCAGCATGCCGCTAAGAGACTCATTGCTCTTCACCAAATGGTGCAAATAAGCGCGCGAGTAGTCGCGTGTCGCCGGACAACTGCTTTCCTCGTCCAATGGGCGTGGGTCATCGGCGTGCCGGGCATTTTTCAGGTTGATCTTACCAAAGCGCGTGTAAGCTGTGGCATGGCGACCAGCGCGTGTTGGCATCACACAGTCAAACATGTCTATGCCGTGCGCGACCGACTTGACCAGATCGTCGGGTGTCCCAACGCCCATCAGATAACGAGGCTTGTCTTCGGGCAATGCTGGACACGTGTCATCAAGCACGGCCAGCATCTCATGCTGAGGTTCGCCAACAGCCAAACCGCCCACGGAGTAGCCCCAGAAACCAATGTCGGTGAGCAACTCCGCTGATTTCAGGCGCAGTTCGATGTCCGTCCCGCCTTGCACGATACCGTAGAGCCCCTGCCCTTTTTGCGGGCCACCGAGCTCCTCGAACCTGGCTTTGGACCGCGCTGCCCAACGAGCTGACAGTTCCATGGCGCGTATGACTTCAGATCGTTCAGCAGGCAGTTTCAGGCACTCATCAAGCTGCATTTGAATATCGGAACCCAGAAGCCCTTGGATTTCCATGGATCGTTCCGGCGAAAGATAGTGTTTGGAACCATCCACGTGGGATTTGAACGTGACACCATCTTCATTCAGCTTGCGCAGAGCACCAAGCGACATGATCTGAAAGCCGCCAGAGTCTGTCAGGATCGTGTGCGGCCAACGCATAAAGGTGTGTAAGCCGCCAAGGCGCGCCACACGCTCTGCAGTTGGTCGCAGCATCAAGTGATAAACGTTCCCCAGCACGACATCCGCACCGGTTTCGCGCACCTGATCGGTGTACATTGCCTTAACCGTGCCCGTTGTGCCGACCGGCATAAAAGCAGGTGTTTGCACCAAGCCGTGGGGCGTGGTGATCTGGCCTCGGCGGGCCTTGCCATCTGTGTGCAAGACCGAGAACGCGAACGAACCGCTCATACCGGCGCTTTCCCCGCCTGTGCATTCCAGAGCAAGGATCCATCACCATAGGAGTAGAAGCGATAGCTGTTGGCAATGGCGTGTGCATAGGCGTTTTGCATCCGCTCAAGGCCGCACAGAGCCGACACAAGCATGAACAGCGTGGAACGGGGCAAATGGAAGTTGGTCATTAGGCCATCAATGGCTTTGAATCGGTAACCAGGGGTGATGAAGATATCGGTCTCGCCTTGAAACGGTTGAACCGTGCCATCGTCTAGCGCTGCGCTCTCCAGAATACGCAGGCTGGTTGTTCCAACGGCCACAACACGACCACCGCAGGCGCGCGTTTGATTGATCTGGTCGGCGACCTGTTTGGTGATTTCTCCCCACTCGGCATGCATGGTGTGGTCTTTGGTATCATCAGCCTTCACAGGCAAGAATGTTCCCATACCGACATGCAGCGTGACAAAGGCTCGGCCGATACCTCTGGCATCAAGTGCGGAAAACACATCATCGGTAAAATGCAGGCCTGCCGTTGGTGCAGCCACTGAGCCTTCCGTCCGTGCATAAACGGTCTGATAGTCATCCCGATCCTCATCCAGATAACCTCGCTTGGCCGCGATGTAAGGCGGCAAAGGGGGCATCCCGACGGTTTGAAGAGCATTGGCAAAGCTTTCTGCGGAGCCTTCAAACGCAAGGGTGATTAGGCCATCCTTGCCTTTGTCGACCACGGTGCAGACAAGCTGGGCAGGCCCATCGCCAGAGAAAGACAGCGTGTCGCCTGGCTTGATGCGTTTGCCAGGCCGCGCCATTGCTTTCCAAAGCAGCTGGCCTTGATCTTGAGCTTCGACCAAGGTGACCGATACAGGCAACACTTCTGCGCCCTCTCGCGTGCGGACCCCAGACAGCTGGGCCGGTATGACGCGCGTTTGATTGAGGACCAACAGATCATTTGGCTGCAAAAGCCCAGGCAAATCCCGAACGATCTGATCACCAAAACTGCCGTCGGCATGGACCTCAAGCAGGCGCGCGCTATCGCGTGGATCGGCTGGGTGCAGCGCGATCCGCTCTTCAGGCAGTTCGAAATCGAAGGCATCAACCCGCATGGGTCAAAGGGTCTTGTCGGCTAGACCAGCTTGGCAGAGTTGATTTGATCAGGGTTGCGTACTGGCTCACCGCGCGCGAACTGGTCCACGTTTTCCATGCCTTCAGTCACTTCGCCCCAGACGGTGTATTGACCGTCGAGAAAACGTGCATCTCCAAAGCAGATAAAGAACTGCGAGTTGGCGCTATCCGGGTTGGCTGAACGTGCCATGGAGCAAACACCGCGCACGTGGGGCTCGCTGGAGAACTCCTGCTTAAGGTCAGGAAGCTTTGAGCCACCCATGCCAGTGCCGGTGGGGTCGCCACCTTGTGCCATGAAACCATCGATCACACGGTGAAACACCACACCATCATAGAAGCCTTCGCCGACAAGCGTTTTGATGCGCTCAACATGGTTTGGAGCCAGATCAGGCCGCAACTTGATGGTGACTTCACCTTTGGAAGTGTCGAGAACGAGGGTGTTGGAATCGGCCATAGGTGCGGCCCTTTCTGGTCTTGAATGATGAAATCGTTAGCCGTTGAGGTCGGCAAGAAGGCGGGCACGGATCATGGCATCCGGATCAGTGACCATGCCGTTGCGGCGCGCATCGCCTTTTTTAATCGCATCGACCGCATCCATGCCGGCGACCACGCGACCAAACACGGTGTATTGGCCGTTCAAGCTGGCGGCTGGGCCAAACATGATGAAGAACTGAGAGTTGGCACTGTTGGGGTCATTGGTGCGGGCCATACCAACAACACCGCGCTCATATGGGATTTGCGAGAACTCGGCAGGCAGGTCCGGATAGCCAGAACCGCCTGTGCCGGTGCCGGTAGGGTCGCCAGTTTGCGCCATGAAACCATCGATCACACGGTGAAAGACAACACCATCGTAGAAGCCTTCCCGGGCAAGCGTTTGAATGCGCGCCACATGCTGTGGAGCCACATCGGGCAGAAGTTCGACGTAGATCGGGCCACCATCAACCTCGATTACCAAGACATTGCTTGGATCAAGATCAGCGATAGCTGCGGGTGTTGAACTGCTTTGGGCGAAGCCAGAGGCAGGCATGAGCAATGCGGTGAAAACAAGCAGCGCGAACGCGGCGAACATAGCAGGCGTGCGGAACACGGATGTTGGGATCATGAACTTTCTCATAAAAAGTAGTTGGGTGCGCCTGTGCGCTATCCAACTAGTTGATTGTCGCCAGTGCGTCGCGAACGGTTTCTGGCACAAAGGGACTGACATCGCCACCCATTGAAGCGATCTGACGTACCAGCGTGGCAGTAACGTGGCGATTGGCTGGGCGCGCAGGGATGAAAACCGTCTCCAGTTCAGGCGCCATGGTCGCATTCATGCCAGCCATCTGCATCTCATAGGCAAAATCAGACGCATCGCGCAGTCCACGCAAAAGGATGGAGGCTCCGTGATCGCGCGCGAAGTCTACCAGCAAACCTGAGAAGGCCGTGGCGCGAACACGCCCTGCCCCGCCCAGCTCTTCGGCGAGCCCTTCGATCAAAGTCCGCCGTTGTTCAACAGAGAGCATCGGTGACTTGGTTGGATTTTGGCCGATGGCGACCAGCACCTCATCAGCCAAAGCAAGCCCAGCACGGATAACATCCACATGACCGTTGGTGATGGGATCGAACGACCCGGGAAAAAGAGCAACTCGCTTCATACGCCACTGCCTTTGTTGTCTGGCACCGTCCTAGCAAGCGCTTGCTAGACGGCGCAAGCAGCGCATCGGACGCACCAAAAAACAGCGAAACGTTAAATGGTGACTCTCATCACAGGAAACACTGACGGCCTGGTTCAGAGTGGGTTCATCGAAGTTCTGTTGGAACTGACCAGCAGCAAGAAACGTTGAAACCAAACAAGAAGACACGGAGCAGACCTATGATCACCTTGACCAAGACACTGACCATGACTTCCATCGCCGTTCTCATCGCCGTCCTGATGGGCATGTGGCTGGCCACGACATCTCCGGCCAACTCCAGCGCCGAACAGGCTGCACCTTCCATGAGTGTTGATGTGCGCCTGGGGGCTGCCGAACTGGATCTTTGCTCAGGCCAAGCATGGCCACACTTTACGGACGGGTGCGCCGCCTGGATTGCAGCATCGAGCAACAACACTGGCATCGACCGGACCATCTCCATGACGATGCATGATGCCGATCACGGCTTCACCGTTGTGACCAAAGCACAGCCAGTTGAAGTCGCAGCCCGCTAAGACTGAACGCCACAAGCGACGCCGATAACAAAAAGACTTCTTTTGCCAAACTGATTCAAGTTGACCTCCCAACGCCACCGCCTCTCTTGTCAGAAGGAGAGGCGGTTTTTTATTTTCGGGTCAGTGTCTTAGCGACACTCTATAAGGCTTTGAATCATGCCTCGTCAGTGGGGTTTGGCGGTTCATCTTCTGAATCAGATTCAGCTTGCCCGCCCTCACTATCAACGCCGATTTCTGCATCGTCTTCAGGCTCAGACACACGCTCAACCGACACCACCTTGTCGTCGGAGCCCACATTAAACACCGTGACACCTTGCGTTGCACGGCCAGCAACACGAATGCCATCAACCGGCACACGGATGAGTTGACCGTTGTTGGAAACGATCATGATCTGGTCAGCATGCTCAACAGGGAAAGAGGCAACAATGGGCCCGTTGCGCGGGGTGACAGCCATAGCTGTGATACCCTTCCCGCCACGACCGGACACGCGATACTCAAAGCTGGATGAGCGTTTGCCATATCCGTTCTCGGAGATCGCAAGGATGAACTGCTCAGCGGCAGACATGGCAATGTAATCCGCTTCGGTGAGTTCGGCTGCGCCCTCGCCAGCATCTTCCTCATCGACGACAGGAGCGTCATCCACCTCGCCCTCCATAAGACGGCGGCGTTTGATGTACTCCGCGCGTTGTGCGGGAGTGGCATCAAAGTGATGAAGAACGGACATGCCGATCACCTTATCACCCTCAGCCAGGTTGATACCACGCACACCTGTGGAGTCCCGTGATTGGAAGACGCGAAGATCGGACACAGCAAAACGAATGGCCTGACCCATAGCAGTGGTGAGCAGCAGATCATCCTGATCCGTGCACACATCAACCGATAGGATGCTCATGCCCTCATCGAGCTTCATCGCGATCTTGCCGTTGCGATTGATGCGTTGGAAATCAGACAGCTTGTTGCGCCGCACCGAGCCAACATTGGTGCAGAACACAACGTCGAGGTTTGCCCAGCTTTCTTCATCCTCAGGCAGCGGGAGGATGGAGGTGATCCGTTCCCCTTGAGACAAGGGCAAAATATTCACCAGCGCCTTGCCGCGCGCCTGCGGAGCAGAGAGCGGCAAGCGCCACACTTTTTGGCGATAGACCTGGCCATCAGAAGAGAAGAACAGCACAGGTGTGTGCGTGTTGGCGACAAAGATACGGGTGACGAAGTCCTCATCGCGTGTCGACATGCCAGAACGACCTTTGCCGCCGCGGCGTTGCGCACGATAAGTTGAAAGCGGAACCCGTTTGATGTAGCCGGCATGGCTAACAGTCACCACCATATCTTCACGGGCAATGAGGTCTTCATCCTCGAAGTCTGCATCGCTTTCAGTGATTTCCGTGCGACGTGGTGTGGCGAACAGCTCACGCACTTCTGCCAGCTCTTCTTTGATGATCGCGCGAATGCGTGCCCGAGAGCCGAGGATCTCCAAATAGTCGCGGATTTCATCGGCAATCTTGTGTAACTCGTCGCCGATCTCGTCACGACCAAGAGCGGTCAGACGCTGCAGGCGCAGATCAAGAATGGCGCGTGCTTGTGTTTCAGACAGGGTATACGTCCCGTCCTCACTCACCATGTAGCGTGGGTCTGCAATCAATTCGATCAGTGGGCGAATATCACCCACCGGCCAAGCACGCTCCATAAGCTGAGCACGCGCTGTGGCCGGGTCTGGGGCAGAGCGAATGAGCTTGATGACTTCATCAATATTGGCCACTGCGATGGCAAGACCTGCCAAAACGTGCGCCCGATCTCGTGCCTTGGCGAGCAGGAACTTGGTCCGCCGGGTGATCACAACTTCGCGGAAAGAGATGAACGCTGAGAGCATATCAGTCAGGTTCATCTGCTCAGGCTTGCCGCCGTTGAGCGCGACCATATTGGCGCCAAATGTGGATTGCAGCTGCGAGAACCGGTAAAGCTGGTTCAACACCACTTCGGCAACCGCATCGCGTTTCAACTCGATCACGACGCGAATGCCATCGCGGTCGGACTCATCGCGAATATCGCCAATACCCTCGACGCGTTTGTCGCGCACCAACTCGGCGATCTTCTCGATCATCGATGACTTGTTCACCTGATAGGGTATCTCGGTGACGATAAGCGCCTGGCGATCCTTGCGCACCTCCTCAACATCCACTTTACCGCGCATAATGATCGAGCCTCGACCCGTCGCATACGCGTTGCGGATTCCAGTGCGTCCCAGAATCAATCCACCAGTGGGGAAATCTGGACCAGGCATGATCTCCATAAGCTGCTCAAGATCGATCTCAGGGTCATCGATCATGGCATTGCAGGCGTCGATCACCTCGCCGAGATTGTGCGGAGGAATGTTGGTCGCCATCCCCACAGCGATCCCGCCAGCTCCGTTGGTAAGCAGGTTTGGATAGCGCGCGGGTAAGACAGTCGGTTCGGACTCGGTGTTGTCGTAGTTTTCCTGGAAATCGACAGTGTCTTTATCCAGGTCTTCGACGAGAGAGTGCGCAGGTCGGGCGAGCCGAACCTCCGTGTAACGCATTGCGGCAGGTGGATCACCGTCGATTGAGCCAAAATTACCTTGTCCATCAATCAGTTGCAGCCGCATCGAAAAAGGCTGCGCCATGCGCACAAGGGCATCATAAACCGACTGATCACCGTGTGGGTGATACTTACCAATGACGTCGCCTACAATGCGGGCCGATTTGCGATAGCCTTTGTTCCAGTCGTAGCCAGCCTCTTGCATCGCGTAGAGGATGCGCCGATGCACTGGCTTCAAACCATCGCGAACATCCGGCAGAGCGCGCGAAACGATCACGCTCATCGCGTAATCGAGATAGGACTTTCGCATTTCACCGGAGATGGAAACGGAGCGAATGTCGCTCATTTCGCTGCCTGAGGCACCGCTGTTTCTTGCGCCATCACCATCATCAGGCGTTTCATTGTTCGTGTCGTCAGCCACGTGCGAATCTCATCGTTGTTTCGTCTGATTTTGTTAGCCGATTCAAGGCCTGCACACAAAGAATCCCAGCGGTTTTCAACCGCTCATCCAGTTGCTTGCGTTCGCTGGCTCTTGCAGCTTGCTGTTACACCTGTAAGGGGTGGCTGATCATGCTCGATTTTGTCTCAAATGCCTTTATCACCTTGCTCGTCACCATCGATCCGATTGGCCTTGCGCCGCTGTTTGTGACCTTGACGCGCGGCATGGACAAATCCGAGCGCCGCGAAGTGGCTGTTCGCGGTTGTATCATTGGTTTTTGCATCTTGCTGGTGTTTGGTCTGAGCGGGCAGGCATTCCTGGATGCACTGGGTATTAGCCTACCAGCCTTCCGTATTGCGGGCGGCATTCTGCTCTTCTGGCTTGCCTTTGAAATGGTGTTTGAAAAGCGCACTGAACGGCGTGACAACACCGCGACCCGCGCCATCGACAAGGATCACATTAAAAACATCGCCGTTTTTCCACTGGCCATTCCCCTTATGGCCGGTCCGGGCGCCATAGCAGCGATGGTTCTGCTGTCGCACGAAGCGCACGAGTTGGCTGGATGGACTGGCACGGGCGCTTTGGTGGGCGTGCTGCTCGTTATCATCCTCGCGTGCCTCACGGTTTTCCTCCTGGCGGGACGCATTGAGCGCATGTTGGGTAACACAGGGCGTATCATCTTAACACGCTTGCTGGGCGTCATACTCTCGGCATTGGCTGTGCAGTTTGTCGCCGATGGGGTGACGCAGCTCGTGGTGGCCGCGAACCAGGTGGTGCTTTAGCGACCGTGCGGTTCCAGCCAGTTAGGAACCGATGGGCCAATTGGGATGATGCCGAGTGGGTTACGCTTCTCACTGGCTGAAAAGTAGCCGCGCTTGTAGATATCGAAGCGCACGGTGTCGGCCACACCTTGCATCTGATAGATTTCGCGTGCGTAGGGCCACAGATTTGGATAGTTGCTCAGCTTCTTCAGATTGCAACGAAAGGCATAGTGATAGGCCACATCGAAGCGAGCCAACGTTGGGAACAGGCGAACATCAGCTTCGGTGAAAACATCGCCACAGAGGTAGCGGCTGGTAGCAAGATGATCATCAAGGCGGTCAAGTGCATCAAACAGAGCCCAAGCAGCTTGTTCATATGCGTCCTGCGATGAGGCGAAGCCTGCACGATAAACACCATTGTTGATGGTGGCGTAGATCGTTTCGTTCCAACGATTTATCTCGTCGGCATGGGCTGGTGGATAAAGGTTTGTCTCGCCGCCAAAAGCATCGTTGAGCATACGCACGATATCGGCAAACTCATTGCTCGCGATCCGTTCTGCCTGCTTGTCCCAGAGAACTGGAACCGTCAGCCTTCCGGTATAGGGCTTCGCATCGCGACCATAAATCTCGTGTACGGCCTTGGCGCCAAAAAGCGGATCAGCGAAAGGGCCCACCGCGTCAAAGGCCCAGCCTTGGTCGGTTCGGTTGGGTTTGGCGTAAGAGACGGATATCCGATCTTGAAGACCTAGGATGGCCCGAACCAACAACGCACGATGTGCCCAAGGGCAGTTCCACGCGACAAACAGATGGTAGCGATCATTTTCGGCTTTAAACCCACCCTCGCCGGTGGGACCGGGCGCTCCGTCGCGCGTAATCCAGTTGCGAAGCGTGCTCTTACTGCGTTCCCATTCTCCGGTCGGCAGTGTCTGTGTGACATCATCGCCGGTATGGTAGATGCCTTCGACCATATATCCCATGGCGCACTCCGTGGTGGTTGTTGGCCAAGCAGGTGATGATTTGCACGACTTGGGTCAAGCCAACTGGTGCGAACAGACTGTTCACCGCGCGTCACGAAGTGTCTTCAACCCGAGCATAAATGCAGCGCCAATCAAAAAGCTTCCACCAATGCGATCCAGCACAGCCTTGCCAGCGCGTTTTAACCGCTTTGCAAGCCAACTGGCACTGGCGCCATAACCTGCCAGAAAGGCACCATCGATGACGATGTATGTTGCCGATAGGATGATGAACTGTAGAACAAATGGGCGCTCAGCATCCATGAACTGCGGGAAAAGTGCCGCAAAGAACACCACCGCTTTAGGATTGGCCGCAGACGTCAGAAAGCCCTGAAACCAAAGGGCCCGAAGTCTAGGGGATGCCACAGCAACTGTGCCGCGACGGGTTGCCGAAGCGCGCAACCACATGCGCGCACCCATCCATGTCAAGTATGCGACACCCGCCCACTTCACGACGGTCATTGCACCTTGTGAGGCGATAAGAAGAGCAGCGAGACCCAGGCCGGCGGCTAGCATTTGAAGACAGTTGGCTGTCAGGTCACCGGCAGCCGTGGCCAATGAACGTTGAAACCCGTGGCTCATCGCATTGGAGAGCATCAACAGATGACTTGGCCCGGGCGTCACCATGAAGGCGAGCAGGGTCACGAGGTACAGAAGCCAAGTATCAATGGACATGTTGCAAACTTTTTGAGTTTTGGCGCTTGACCCTCACCTTTCGTGAGGCCCGATAAGGTCGCCATGACGAAGAGTACCTATCCTCTGCCAAAGCAACCGGACGCACAAGAGCCGCTGACCGTCGGTGACGTTGCCAAACTGTCGGGCGTCTCAGTGCGTACGCTGCACCACTACGACACCATCGGACTGCTTAAGCCAGCACTGATCCGACCCAACGGCTATCGATACTACAAGCAAGCTGAACTGCTCCGCTTGCAAGAAATCCTGTTTTACAGGGCCACCGATCTTAGCCTTGCCGACATTAAGGCTTTGCTCGATGGGCCAACGCCTATGCTGGATCGGCTCAAAAAGCATCGCTCCGAGCTAGTTAGGCGAGCTGAACGACAAGCCAACATGATTGCCACGCTCGACGCCACAATTTCTCACCTGATGGAAGAAACCACCATGGCCAATCAAGACCTCTACACCCCTTTTTCTGCAGAAACGCAGGCCGAGTATGAAAACTGGCTCATCGACACGTATGGTTCAGGAATGGCTGGCGAGATCGCGACATCCAAGGCTGCGATCGCCAGTCTGCCAGAAGGCATAATGGGCGCGATGGAGGCATTGCAGATCATCGAGGCACGGCTGGTTGAAGCCTATGAGGGTGGCTTGGAACCTGACCACACCGATCTACACGTCGTCTTGGAGGATCAAAGAGCCCTGATGGCCAAGCTATGGGGCAAGCCCTGCCCTGCTGAAGGTATCACCGGTCTGGGAGATCTCTACCTCTCGCATCCCGATTTCGTGGCGCGCTATGAGCGTCTTGCCCACGGTTTCTCGCAATGGCTGCCAACTGCCATGAAAGCTCACGCTGCTCGGCTGAGCGATGCTTCCTAAAAGCGCTCTGCAAGTGGATGATCTGGGACATGTTCCACCAAGTCCCAGAGGTTGCCGTACAGGTCTTTGAAAACGGCGACTTTTCCGTAGTCAAACTGCGTTGGTGGGCGGACGAACTCCACGCCCACCTCAACGTAACGCGTGTAGTCGCGATCAAAGTCGTCGGTTTTTAAGAAGAGAAACACCCGCCCGCCAGCTTGATCGCCGATGAAGCATTCTTGTTCCGGCTTCGAGGCCCTGGCCAAAAGCAATGTGCCCGATGACCCACCGGGCGGCGCGACAACGACCCAACGCTTGTCCTGCTCGGGCTGATAGGTATCCTCGATCAGGTCGAAGCCGAGCTTGCCAACATAGAAGGCCAGCGCCTCGTCATAGTCGCGAACAACAAGCGCGACGTGCAGGAGCGTTTGGCGGATCATCCCTGAGGTTTAGAACGGAATATCATCGTCGATATCCGACCCGATAGCCGGGGCAGGCCCACGATCCTGTGGCATGGACTGCCCACCGCCATAGCCACCACCTTGGCCGTAACCAGCATCTCCCCCTTGGCGGTCATTGCGACCATCGAGCATAGTGAGTTCACCTCGGTACTTTTGCAGCACCACTTCTGTGGAATAACGGTCTTGCCCGTTCTGGTCCTGCCATTTGCGGGTTTGCAAGGCGCCTTCGAGATAGACCTTAGAACCTTTGCGCAGATATTGCTCAGCAACTTTGACAAGGTTTTCGTTGAAGATGACGACGCGGTGCCACTCCGTTTTCTCGCGCCGCTCACCAGATTGACGATCACGCCATGTTTCTGATGTCGCCACAGAAAGGTTCACCAACTTGTCACCAGACTGCATGCTGCGAACCTCTGGATCGGCGCCCAGATTGCCAACCAGAATGACCTTGTTCACCGAACCAGCCATACCTTGAACTCCTTGCACTGTTAGGCACACACCGGTGTGCCCCATACCTTTCGGTGTGACCGCGCATGCCAACGCCCGCAAGGGCGGACCTGGCCTCACCACAGTTTTCCACACCCTATAGGCTCTTGTGTCAGGAGACAAGAGATGTTCTATATTTGTTCACTCTTCTGACTCGTGTGAGATGCCCTACGTTAAGGCGTCGCACCACCCCCTTCCGCATTGAGACAGTTCATGGCAGGCACACCCTCCACTCCCCGCCCCTCGTCCAAACACATCACTGTGTCGGGCGCACGCGAACACAATCTGAAAGACGTATCCGTTACGCTCCCACGCGACAGCTTGGTGGTGATGACCGGCCTTTCCGGGTCAGGCAAATCTTCGCTCGCCTTTGATACCATCTACGCCGAAGGCCAGCGGCGCTATGTGGAAAGCCTGTCGGCCTATGCGCGTCAATTCCTAGAGATGATGCAAAAGCCAGATGTCGATCAGATCGACGGGCTGTCTCCTGCTATCTCCATTGAGCAAAAAACCACCAGCAAAAACCCACGCTCAACCGTCGCCACCGTGACGGAAATCTACGACTATATGCGCCTGCTTTGGGCGCGCGTTGGCATTCCATACTCACCGGCAACAGGCCTGCCGATTGAAAGCCAAACGGTCAGTCAAATGGTGGACCGGGTTATGGCGCTGCCCGAAGGCACGCGGCTCTATCTTCTGGCGCCTATCGTGCGGCAACGTAAAGGCGAGTACCGCAAAGATATCGCCGAACTGATGAAGCAGGGTTTTCAGCGGCTCAAGATCGACGGCGATTACTATGAGATTGCGGACGCGCCTGCGCTGGACAAGAAGTACAAACACGACATCGACGTTGTGGTAGATCGCATCGTTGTACGCGAGGATATCGCAACACGGCTTGCTGACAGTTTTGAAACAGCGCTGAAGCTCGCCGATGGGTTGGCTGTGGCTGAATATGCTGATTTGAAAGAGGGCGAGCCGCTTCCAGAGCGTATCGTGTTTTCCGAGCGTTTTGCCTGCCCGGAATCGGGCTTTACGATCCCCGAGATTGAGCCGCGGCTCTTTTCCTTCAACTCGCCGCAAGGTGCGTGCCCCACGTGTGATGGTCTGGGCACAACGCTGGAGTTTGAAGAGGCGTTGATCGTACCCGACCCATCGCTCTCGCTGCGCCAAGGGGCCGTGGCACCATGGGCGAAAACCGGCAACACGTCCCCCTATTACACGCAAACACTGGATGCGATCTGTCGCCACTATAAGGCGTCGATGGCCAAAGCCTGGAGCGATCTGCCTGAGAAAGTTCAGGACGTGATCCTTTACGGGTCCGGCGAGGACAGCATCACCTTCACCTATGATGATGGTCTGCGTAGTTACAAAACTTCCAAGCCGTTTGAAGGCGTGATTGGCAATATTGAGCGCCGCTGGCGCGAAACCGACAGCCAATGGGTGCGCGAGGAGCTTTCGCGCTTCCAATCAAGTCGGCCTTGCGAGGTCTGCGATGGTAATCGTCTGCGCCCAGAGGCACTGGCCGTGAAAGTGGCGGGCGAACATATCGGGACGGCCGCCAAGCTCTCCATTCGTGAAGCCAATGTCTGGTTCGATGAGTTGCCAGAAAAACTAAGCGACAAACAGAACGCCATCGCCAAAGCGATCTTGAAAGAAATACGGGATCGGCTCCGGTTCCTCAATGATGTGGGCCTACAGTATCTGACGCTGTCACGCTCATCGGGCACGCTGTCGGGGGGCGAGAGCCAGCGTATTCGTCTGGCTTCACAAATCGGCTCGGGCCTGACCGGTGTCCTCTATGTGCTCGATGAACCCTCCATCGGTCTGCATCAGCGCGACAATGATCGGCTGCTCGAAACGCTGAAGCATCTGCGGGACCTTGGAAATACGGTGATTGTTGTCGAGCACGATGAGGATGCCGTGCGCACAGCCGACTATGTGGTGGATATCGGCCCAGGAGCTGGCGTCCACGGCGGAGAGGTCGTGGCCGAGGGCACACCGCAGGAGGTGATGGCCAACCCCAATTCACTCACCGGGCAGTACTTGTCGGGCACAAAGGCCATTCCCGTGCCTTCGAAAAGGCGGAAAGGCAAGAAAGGCCAGTCGATCAAGGTCAAAGGCGCGCGCGGCAACAATTTGAAAGGCGTCGATGCAAGCGTTCCACTTGGCACCTTCACCTGCGTGACCGGTGTTTCGGGTGGCGGCAAGTCTACGTTTCTGTTGGAGACACTCTACAAGGTCGCGGCGCGGCGTCTGAATGGTGCACGCGAGAACCCTGCCCCGCATGACAGCGTCAACGGGCTGGAGTTTCTCGATAAAGTCATCGACATCGACCAGTCACCTATTGGCCGTACGCCGCGATCAAACCCGGCAACTTACACGGGTGCTTTCACACCCATCCGCGATTGGTTTGCTGGACTGCCAGAAGCGAAGGCGCGTGGCTATGCCCCCGGACGCTTCTCGTTCAACGTGAAGGGCGGGCGCTGCGAGGCCTGCCAGGGCGATGGTGTTATCAAGATCGAGATGCATTTTTTGCCTGATGTCTACGTCACCTGCGATGTGTGCCATGGCAAGCGCTACAACCGCGAAACGCTCGACATCCAGTTCAAAGGCAAGTCGATTGCCGATGTGCTGGATATGACGGTGGAAGAAGGTGCGGAGTTCTTCTCTGCTGTCCCTGCTGTGCGCGACAAGCTGGTAACGCTCAATCGCGTAGGCCTTGGTTACATCAAGGTGGGTCAACAGGCGACCACGCTCTCGGGCGGCGAAGCGCAGCGGGTAAAGCTTGCCAAAGAGCTTTCCAAACGCTCCACAGGGCGCACGCTATACATACTTGATGAGCCAACCACGGGGCTGCACTTCCATGACGTAGCCAAGCTGCTGGAAGTGCTGCACGAGCTGGTCGATCAGGGTAACAGCGTGATTGTGATCGAGCACAATTTGGAAGTCATCAAAACTGCCGACTGGATCATTGATCTTGGACCGGAAGGCGGCGATGGCGGCGGTGAGCTTGTGGCATCGGGCACGCCAGAACAGGTGGTCAAAGAGCCTCGCTCTTACACGGGACAGTATCTGGCGGAAGTCCTAGCGCGCGGCGGTGCGAAGTCTGTGGCGGCAGAGTAATGCTCTCCTACCAACACGCCTATCATGCGGGTAACCGCGCGGACGTGCACAAACACGCCATCCTTGCACTGGTGCTTACCTATATGGGGCGTAAGCCTAAGCCACTGACCTACATGGAAACCCATGCAGGTCGCGGGCTTTATGACCTTGGCTCGAGCGAAGCCAAAAAAACCGGCGAAGCCGCGCATGGTGTGGCTGAGTTGCTGGCGCGTTTTCCAACAGATCATCCTTATCGGCGTGTCGTAGAGGCCATTCGCGCCGAGCACGGTGAAACTTCCTACCCTGGTTCACCAATGATTGCTGAACGGATGTTGACGTCCAACATCGAGCGCTCCGGAGATCGACTGCAATTGGCCGAACTTCACCCCCAGGAGCACGCGGCCTTGAGCGAGGTGATGCCGAGATCAGGTGTGCACATCTACAAGGAAGACGGATTTCCCTGGGCTGCTCGGCGCTGTCCGCCGACGCCGCGGCGCGGGGTGATGATGATAGATCCAAGTTATGAGCTCGATCATGATTTCACGGGCCTGCCCAGTTTTCTAGAAGGTCTGCATAGCCTTTGGCCCGTTGGGGTGATCATGCTTTGGTATCCGATCCTGACAAACGGTGAGCAGGATGAGATGATGGATGAGATTGAGCAGATCGGCTTTGCCGATACACTACGCCATGAGGTGCAGTTCAGGGCCGCTGGCGACGGTCATCGGCTGATCGGCAGCGGCGTGTTCGCGATCAATCCACCCTACACCTTGGCTGACGAGGTGATTGACCTTTCGACCCTGATTGAGACTTAGCTCGCGTAGGGCCAGGTGTTGTACCAATCTGAAAGTGGCATCACGTCCACATCTTCAGCATTGGCATAGGGCCAAGGGTCAACGGCCCAGTCCTCGCCGGACGCGGTTTCAGTCATGACGGCCGTGGCATGCGGATAGCGGCCATCAAGGAAAAACCCGCGCGCTACCGGGTAACTTGGGGTGTGGTGGGTCAATAGACCGTTTTCAGCAAGCAGAAGCAGCGTTGTGGTGGTGTTGGTTGTTTCGTCCAGACAATCCATTTGCCCGGGCACACCAGCGTTCTGCATGTCTAGACCACCAATATCGTTGTGCGACCCAACGGTAGGCCCCACGCGCTCTTCCATCCACATGACGGCGCGGCGGACGGCCATGCGTTCTGCCTGTGGGCTTTCACGACCGGCCTCCATGATACCAGCAAGCACGGCCACATCACTTTCCGCCAGACGCACTGTTGTCTGGCGCTGACACCCGAAAGCGTGGCAGATACCAAGGCTCAAACCGTTGGGCGTGCGTGCATCTTGTGTTGCGTACCACGCCATCGGACTTGTGCCTGATGACACACAGCCTGAAAGCGCAACGGCAGCGAAGACTGCAAAGAGAGCGGAGCGAGAAGCGAACACGAATACTTCCTGAGAAATGACGCTATCTGGCTAGCAATGAAGGTCTGGCGCGGCAAGATGCGCGCCCTTCACCCTCGCGTGATTGGCTTGCCGCGTTGCAGACGGGACACTACAAGCAACGCTTCGAAGACCAAACGGAACGGCAATGGCCATGAAACCTATCCATGTTGTTGGCGGCGGACTTGCCGGCTCCGAAGCTGCCTGGCAGGCGGCGCAGATGGGTGTGCCCGTTGTTCTGCATGAGATGCGCGGAAGCGCCGGCCATTCAGGCACCGACGCGCATAAGACAGACGGTTTGGCTGAGTTGGTTTGCTCAAACTCGTTTCGATCAGACGATGCAACATCCAACGCTGTGGGCGTTCTCCATGCAGAAATGCGCAAACTTGGTTCGCTCATCATGGGGCAAGGAGACGCGAACCAAGTGCCTGCCGGTGGTGCTTTGGCTGTCGACCGCGATGGCTTTTCCGATGGTGTTTCTCAAGCGCTGGCTGACCACCCACTGATCAGCATCGAACGTGGCGAGATATCCGGCCTGCCGCCGGAAGACTGGGACAGCGTGATCATCGCAACGGGCCCGCTTACCGCGCCATCTCTTGCTGACGCGATTTTGCAACTCACCGACGAAGACTCGCTGGCCTTTTTCGATGCCATCGCCCCTATCGTTCATACCGAGTCCATCAACATGGAAAAGGCGTGGTTCCAGTCGCGCTATGACAAGGTCGGTCCTGGGGGAACGGGCAAGGACTATATCAACTGCGCTATGGACGAGGTGCTCTACAACCGGTTCATCGATGCCCTGATTGAAGCAGACGCGCATGATTTCAAGGATTGGGAGAAGGACACCCCCTACTTCAATGGATGCCTACCGATCGAGGTGATGGCAACGCGGGGACGTGAGACCCTACGCTTTGGCCCCATGAAACCGGTGGGCCTGACCAACCCGCACGACCCGGACACCAAGCCTTACGCGGTGGTACAGCTTCGGCAAGACAATGCACTTGGCACGCTGTTCAATCTGGTCGGATTTCAAACCAAGATCAAATATGGATCACAGTCGGATATTCTGCGGATGATCCCAGGTCTTGAAGAAGCAAGGTTTGCCCGCCTTGGCGGCATGCATCGCAACACCTACCTCAACTCGCCGGTGCTTTTGGATGCTCAAATGCGGCTGAAAGCGCAGCCGCGGTTACGTTTTGCCGGCCAGATCACAGGGTGCGAAGGCTATGTAGAGTCCGCCAGTATCGGGCTTTACACTGGGCGTCTTGCCGCCGCTGAACGGCTGGGCATTACGCTGCCTGACCTACCACAAACCACGGCGCTTGGTGCTCTGGTTGCGCACATCACCGGCGGCCATGTTGTCGACGAGGCGGATGCGCAGTCCAACAAGCCGCGTTCGTTCCAGCCGATGAACATTAATTTTGGCCTATTCCCTCCGCATGAGGGGCCATTGGTGGATGAAGAAGGCAAGCGGATCAAAGGCAAAGCCAAAGGTCTGGCACGCAAACAGGCCTTGGCCAAACGTGCGCTAGACCATAGTGACACTTGGGTTCGCTCGCTCGATGCGGTCTTGCCTCAAGCGGCCGAGTGACTAAAAAACTGGATGTCTCTTCGAGGCGCGCCATAGCCCAAACAGCCGCTGCCATTTTGGTCGCGTGAGCGGTCGCACAAAAGGATTGAGCGCCCAAGAGGTAACGTCCTGCAGGGTTCTGCGCGCCAGAGCTAGCGGTAGCCAGACCGAATTGGCACTTCTCGTTCCACCTCGCGCCGCATCGCTTGCCTTATCTATGTGGTTCAAACCATAGGCTGAAAAAGCACGAAGTGTCTCGGTCAGGGCGGGCGTTACTCTGCGTTGAGCGAACATCTCTCGCTCCAAACCATGCGTTTGCATCAGGTCAGTCGGCAGGAAGCACTGCCCCCTGCCCGCCCAAGTCGAGAAGTGAACAAGCGTTCTCGCAACTGTAAGGGCGACGCCACCATGGCCTGCAATGTCAGCAAACTCGGCAGGACTCTTATCTGATAGCACTGATGCAGCGAGCGACATCGGGCTTGACCACACTTCCCCGCCATACCCTTCAAAGTCTGCGATTGACGGCATCGCATCATCGTAGAGATCGAACGTGCGTGCATAGAGCACGGCCAGCAGTGGCGCGGTGGGAAGCTTGTCATGGTCAATGGCCTGCAACAGTGCCGACGCTAAAGGATTGGCTTCAACGGCGCCGTGGGCTTCTCCTGAGAGTGTATCTCTCCACCATTGCAATCGGATTTCCCCGGGCATTGGGTCAGAAACAAGTGAACGCACGCGGGCTATTTCAGCCAGATAGGCAAAAAGCGCTATCAGGCCAGGACGCTGATGTGCGGGGGCGAACTGCAACGCAGCATACCATTCGAAGTCGTGCGTGCGCAGATGATCGGTGGCAAAGATAGTTGGATCGGAAGTCACAGTCGGCCTTTGAGGTGAGATCACCTCTTATGTGAGTGCCATCAGCGCCGCTGCAACCCGTCGGTCTTCTGAAAGCAACACATTATAGGTGCGAACGGCGGCGCGGGTTGCGCTGACTTCACAAGCCAGACCAGCCCCGCGCAAGGTGTCCAGTGTTGATTGAGGCAGTACTGCAATGTCCGCCCCTGTTCCAATGAGAAGAATATCGACTACCTCTGCCATCTCCAGGACAGGCGCGAGGTCCTGGGCACTTATCTCAAAGGCCGTGCCTTTTGGAGTCCAGGCCTGGGTTCGCCCGGGCAAGCCGATCAAGCTTCCTTGATGCGACATCTCGCCAAACCGAAAGCCGCCATCCAGAACAGCATCAATGGGCGCTTGAGCTGGGAGAAACCTTTCGTCTTCCGCCATCAGCGCTTACGAGGATGCCTTTTCGCCATCCACATCATCACTTCCAGATCCAGAATCATCATCGGCGCCAGTGGTTTTGGCGGGACGCAGCTTCAGGAACACCAGAACAGGGCCAGCGACAAAGATCGAGGAATAAGTGCCCACCAATACGCCCCAAATCATGGCGGCGGTGAAAGACCGAATGATCTCTCCACCGAAGAGGAACAGCGACCCAAGGGCGATGAGTGTTGTTACCGAGGTCATGATTGTTCGCGACAGCATGGAGTTGACCGACAAATCCAAAAGATCATCGATCAGCATGCGTTTGTATCGCCGCAAATTCTCTCGCACGCGGTCGTACACAACCACCGTATCGTTCAACGAGTAGCCGACAATGGTAAGTATGGCCGCAATTGAGGAGAGATTGAACTCAAGCCCGGTCACCGCGAAGAGCCCCAGCGTTAAGATCACATCGTGAACCGTTGCGATAATGGCGCCGATGGCGAACTGCCATTCAAAGCGCACCCAGATATAGATTAAGATGGCTCCAAGCGCCGCCGCGACGGCAATAATACCAGCGACAGCCAATTCCCCTGAGACACGCGGCCCCACAACCTCGAAGCGCCGATACTCAATGGCTTGGTCGCCAAGTTCGGCACGAACACGCTCAACCACGGCTTGCTGCGCGCGATCTCCACCAGGTTGTTGCTGGATCCGGATCAAGACATCGGTGTCGTTGCCGAAGGACTGCACCTCGACATCGCCGAACTGAAGCTGATTGAGCTGCGTGCGGATGCCGCCGATATCGGCCGGGCCGTCCAGCGTACGGATCTCAATCACTGTGCCGCCGCGAAAATCAATACCAAGATTTAATCCCAGGGCGGCGAAAAGGCCCAAGGAAACAACCATCATGACGACCGAAAACGGAAAGGCCCAGTTGCGATAGGCCATGAACCGCAGCTTGGGTTCCTGAGGCAGGAATTTGATCAGAGCAAACGACATACCGGGCGGCCTTTAAATGGGAAGCGCGGTCGGGCGACGGGTTTTCACCCAAAGCGCGACGAGCAGACGGGTCAGCGTGTAGGCGGTGAACACTGTGGTCACGATACCGATGGCAAGCGTCACAGCGAAGCCGCGCACTGGGCCAGATCCAAGCTGGAAGAGAATAACAGCTGCAATCAGTGTGGTAATGTTCGCATCCAAAATTGTGCGTAACGCTTCGCGGAAACCAACATCGACAGCAGCGATGGTTTTGCGCCCACGCCTAACCTCTTCACGAATACGTTCAAAGATCAGAACGTTGGAATCGACCGCCATACCAACAGTCAGCACGATCCCGGCGATACCGGGCAAGGTAAGCGTCGCGCCAAGCACTGAGAGCGCGGCGAGAATGAGCGAGATGTTCACAAACAGCGCAATGTTCGCGAACATGCCAAACAGTCCGTACGACAAGCCCATAAAGACCAGAACGCCTACGGCACCGATAAGACCAGCGATTTCACCAGCGGCGATGGAATCAGCGCCAAGGCCTGGGCCAACCGTGCGTTCTTCCACGATGGTGAGGTCAGCAGGCAGGGCACCTGCGCGCAGAAGGATCGCCAAATCGTTGGCAAGTTCTGGTGTGAAATTGCCAGATATTTGGCCCGATCCACCCAAAATAGGCTCGCGTATAACCGGCGCTGAGATCACCTCATCATCAAGCACAATCGCAAAAGGCTGACCGACGTTTGCCGTTGTTGCCTGACCAAAGGTCGACGCACCGGACGTGTTAAAACGGAACGAAACAATCGCTTCCTGGGTTTGCTGGTCAAAACCAGGCTGCGCGTCAGCCAATTGGTCCCCAGTGATTAGCGCACGGGTTTGCAGCAGGTAGGGCTGCACGGGTTCATCAACGGAGTTGGCAAGGTAGCAACCAGCCGGCGGGCGTGTGCGCAGCGCTTCATCAACGCTCATATCCTCGCACAGCAGGTGAAAGGAGAGCGCGGCGGTTTGTTGCAGAAGGTCTTTCAGACGCTGCGGATCATCCAAACCGGGAACTTGAACCAGAACGCGATCTTGGCCTTCGCGCTGAATTGTGGGCTCGGTGGTGCCCAACTGGTCAATACGACGACGGATAACTTCGATCGACTGCTGAACAGCCTGGGCTAAGCGGGCATCGACACCCTCCTGGGTCAGCGTTAGGCGCGCCAGGCCATCGGCGGCGACATCGACCTCAACATCGCGGTCTTGCGCGCCGAAAGACAGGGGATCGGCCGGTGCGGCTAGCCCGTTCAACACGGTGGTTGCGTCAGACACACGATCCAAATCGCGGATGCGCAGCTGCACAGCATCGCTTTGAACGCTCAGACCTGTGTAGCCGATGCGCTCATCGCGCAAGGAGGTGCGTACATCATCACGCAACACTTCCAGCCGATCTGCGACCAAGCTTTCGCGCTCCACCTGCAACAGCATATGAGCGCCGCCCTGCAAATCGAGACCAAGAACGATTTGCTGCTGTGGCAAAAAGTCAGGCCAGCTTTCAACCGTCTCCTCATCGAACGCGTTGGGCAGCGCAAAGGCGACTGAAAGTATCGCAAAGGCGACAATCAGTGCCGTTTTCCAAGGAGCAAAGTAGAGCATCGTGACCTATCGAAGGTGGCTTGCAGTGAAAGGCGGACATAAGCAAGCGCCGGATTTGGGACCGGCGCTTGTGCGACAGATATCAATCGTTGGCAGCGACTGGTTCAGCTTTGGCGCGCACATCCTGGATCATGGAACGCACCACGCGGATTTTCACACCATCGGAAACCTGCACCTCAATTTCGTTGGCGTCGTCATCAAGCACCTTGGTCACTTTGCCGATGATACCGCCGGACGTCACAATGGTGTCGTTCCGGCGAACATTGGCGATCATTTCCTTGTGGCGTTTCATCTGCTGACGCTGCGGACGGATGATCAAGAACCACATGATGACAAAAATGAGGATGAACGGCAGAATCGACATGACAAGGCTGCCACCACCGGCAGCACCTGCGGCCTGAGCGTAAGCGGGGGTTACGAACATAAAAACTCTCCTTGGGTGGCGGACCGTGGTGACACAGCCGCCAGGCTTCTCGCCTTTTCAATGATGGTGACCAGGCTCGGAACTTACCAGGCTAGGTGCCAACATGGCGCACCCTTTGCCTGATCAGAGTACCGAAAACCCTGCCCCTCGCCTTGGCAGGCAAGCAGCGTGCAGTCTAAACGCGTTTTTCGATTAAGCGTTTCGCGCCGCAACCACAAGAGACATCGCACACGGTTGTGGCGGGTTTTCCCACCAAGCGACCCCGGCAAGGACGCGAACGAGGATCTTCGATGGACGAGTTAAACGAGAATGGCGTGGTTTTGCGCCGTATTGCCGACGCCTTAGAGCGCTTGGCGCCACCCGCTCCAATCGATCTATCGCTGGGCAGTGCGGATGCATTCGTTTGGCAATCTGATGACAAAAGTCTCATGCCACTCGCGCATGTCGCCGCGCTGCCACTTGATCTTCTCAAAGGTATCAACCGGTCACGGGATACACTGCTGGACAACACACAACGCTTTGCCAGCGGCGTTGCAGCGAACAACGCTTTGCTCTGGGGCGCCCGGGGCCAAGGCAAATCATCGTTGGTCAAGGCGGTTCACGCCTACATCAATGAAAGCCGATCAGGCGAAGAACGTCTGAAATTGATTGAAGTGCACCGGGAAGACATTGCCTCGCTACCAGTGTTGTTGGCACGTTTGCGGACCGAACCGTATCGCGTGATCGTTTTCTGCGATGACCTGTCCTTCGATGCGGGTGAGACCACCTACAAATCACTGAAGGCTGCCCTCGAAGGTGGTTTGGAGGGACGTCCGGACAATGTGCTGTTCTATGCCACGTCCAACAGAAGGCACCTGCTGCCACGCGACATGATCGACAATGAAAGCAGCTCGGCGATCAATCCGGGCGATGCGATCGAAGAAAAGGTGTCGCTTTCCGATCGCTTTGGCCTGTGGCTTGGCTTCCACAAGTGCTCGCAGGATGAGTATCTGGCAATGGTGGATGCCTACCACCGGCATTTTGGCCTGCCGGGCGAAGCCACTGATCTACATCGGGATGCTTTGGAATGGGCAACGACACGCGGTGCAAGATCGGGCCGCGTGGCGTGGCAGTTCATACAAGATGCCGCTGGAAGAGCCGGACTGTCACTTAGCTAGACGGCAAGTAAGGCCCTGGATCGACGGGTGTTGTACCGCGACGAATCTCAAAGTGCAGTTGCGGTGTATCCACATCACCGGTTGATCCGGCCCGAGCAATCACGTCGCCGCGGCTGACACGGTCACCGCGTTGAACGTCCAGACGGCTGTTGTGTGCATAGGCGGTGACATAGCCGCCACGGTGCTGAACCAACACCAAGTTACCAAAGCCGCGAAGTTCGTTGCCAGCGTAGACAACTTCACCCTCTTCAGCGGCGCGGATCGACGCCCCCTCCGGCACGGCAATGTTCACACCGTCGTTGCGCACGCCATTGTCCTGAACGCCAAAGCCTGACAGCACGCGACCGCGGATCGGCCAGCGGAACTGGAGCGGCGTTTGTTCGGCGATATCATCATTGCGTGCAGCAACCTGCTGAATGGCGGCGGTTTGCTGGACAACAGCCTGCGTTTCGGCCGGTCTTGGTGGCGTGTAGCTGCGTGAGGCAACCACTTCAGCCGGCGTCTGGGTGGGCGCTGGCAACTGAGCAACAGGTGGCAGAGCCTGACCAGATGAAGAGACCACAAGACGCTGACCAATACGGATCGCGTTAGGGTTGGAGATCGAGTTCGCCGCAATCAACTGCTGGGCCGACATGTTATAGCGGCGCGCGATTGAGTAGAGCGTCTCACCCGAGGCCACAACGTGCGTGCCCGCTGTTGGCATGACTTGCGCAGTCTGTGTCACCGTCTGGGGACGTGCCGGCAGGCTTGGCTGTGCCGTGGCCACCGAGCGCAAGCTAGTCGGGCGTGGCGTTGGTGACGGCACGCGTCGTGTTGCGGAGGTTGCAGGTGTCGACCCAGTGAATGTGGTGTCGACGCCAGCACTGGCCACGCTCGTCCCGGATGACGTTGTGGAATAGACGGGAATAATGATTTGCTGGCCAACGCGCACTGACGATGGGTTGGAAATGTTGTTCACGCGCTGAAGGACATCAACGGGAATGCCATAACGGCGCGACATGGAGAACATGGTCTCGCCCTGTTGAACCTGAACCCGTGTGCCACCAACGGCTGACCAGCCCGCTTCCCGGCTGGTTTGGCTCGGCAACTGCGCAGGCATCATCTGCGGCGTCGGCAAAGTTGTAGGTGCCGACTGAACAGGAGGAATCGACGCTGTTGTGATCGGATCGGGCGACACACGCTGCGGCATGATCACCTGTGGCGCACCGATGGAGGCTGTTGTGATCGGTGCAGGTTGCGTCTGTGGCACTGCCTGGAATGTTGGCTGCTGATACGTCACTTGCGGCTGTTGATAGACAACACGCGGCGCCTGGACAGACGCCACCTGTGTGGTGCGTGGAACCTGTGCACCGACGAGACCGCCGGGCGTTTGGGCCAGATGCGCTGTGGGCGCACTTACTGGCGCGCGCTGGACTGCGGTGTAGGTCGGCTGCTGAACAACCCGCTGAGGTAGGGCCTGGACGGTCGGCTGCGCCTGGACTGTTGGCCGACTAATACTCGCAGTTGTTTGCGGGTAGCCAGGCGCCGTGAATGTTGGCGCTGTGTAAGGTGCTGGCTGTGCAAGTGGCTGCGCGCCAGACGCTGTAACTTGAGGCGCACTGATTTGCGGAGCGGCCTGGAACGTCGGCTGCTGGTAAGTGACTTGCGGCTGCGTGTATGTCGCCTGAACGCTTGGCTGGCTGACAGCAACTGTGGTCGGCTGTGCCTGGTCTACACCAAAGAAACTCAGACGGTCGGAGTCAGACGAACAGGCAGAAACGAAAACTGCCGTTACGGATAACAAGCCAAGCCGAAAAGCCCTGCGACGCAACGGACCGCGTGACATTGTACGCATTACACTTACTCACAACACACAAACTTACGGTCTGCATCAAAACACCATTAATGTTGCCGAAGGCTTAAAGCGGCGCAGAAAGCAAGGATTTGCGAAGCAAAAGGACGTTTTTGAACGTCAAACAGCGCTAAAGCGCGCGGGCCAAGCCCTGCTCCAAGGGAACCGCGAATGCAGGCGCGGTTACCTCTTGTTCAATGCCACCATCGGCATCTTTTGAGAAACGCACCCACGTTTGAGCGCCGACCTTCGGCCCTATTGGCGCGATCAATCTGCCGCCGGGTGCAAGCTGCTCCAACCAAGCTGGGCTGGGCGATTCAACGGATCCGGTTACAAAAATAGCCTGATAAGGTCCGGCAGAAGGCCATCCGCCGTGACCGTCGCACAATGCCAAGTCAACATTGGATATGCTTTGGCTCTCTAGAGATGCGCGCGCACCTTCAACGAGGCTTCGAAACCGCTCAAGCGCGACCACGCGCCGCGCAAGCTTGCCCAGCAAGGCCGAGAAATATCCGGATCCTGCACCAATCTCGAGCACCGACATGTCTGCTTCAACGGGCACTGCTTGGAGCAAACGGGCCAACACACTTGGTGCTTCCATGATTTGGCCGCATGCAATTGGGATCAAGCGGTCCGCATATGCATCAGCTGCATACTGGTCTGGCGCGAACACTTCACGCCTCGTCGCTTCAAAGGCACTGACTAAGCGATGATCGGTGATGCCCATGGAACGCAGGCCAAGCACAAAGCTCGCACGGCGCAACGCATCATCGCTGCTCATGGGGCAGTCCTGAGGCTATTGGCTATCGGGCCCATCCTGCCCATCCGTTCCCAGCCCCAAAGCTCCGGCCACTGCACTGCGGCTTGCGTGGTCGGTCATGTCAACGGAAAGCGGTGTGACCGAAACATAGCCAGCGCGAACGCTCTCTAAATCTGTTCCAATGTCAGGATCGGCATTTTGCCCATTGTAGGCTAACCAGTAATACGCGTTTCCGCGACCATCCATCCGTTTGTCTATGGCCAGGAAATCAATGTTGCGACGCCCTTGCCCAGTCACTCGTACACCTTCAATTGCGCCGGGCGCGCGATTCGGGAAATTGATGTTGAGCAGCGTTTCACGCGGCAAATCCAATTGGAGGAGTTTGCGCAAGATATCAGGGGCTAACGCCTCGCCAGTTTCGTAGGGTGGCTCGGTATCAGGAGCGAAAGAGTAAGCTTGCGACAAGGCAATGCTGCGCACGCCAAGGATGGTGCCCTCTATGGCCGCGGCAACAGTTCCAGAGTAGGTGATGTCCTCAGCGAGGTTCTGGCCCTTGTTAAAGCCTGAGAGAATCAAATCAGGCGGCTCTGGCATCACGTGACGCACAGCCATGAGCACGCAGTCTGTGGGTGTGCCGCGCACCGCATAGGCACGCTCACCGACTTTGCGAAGCCGCAAGGGATCATTGAGCGACATGGAGTGCGCCACACCTGATTGATCAGTTTCCGGCGCGACGGTCCAAACCTCATCACCAATTTGCTCAGCGACCCGAACCAGGTGGCCAAGGCCCTTGGCATGGATGCCATCATCATTGGTGACAAGAATACGCATCAGGTGACCTCTTGCCCATTGGCGGAGATAAGCGTCGTACCGCCCATGTATGGCACCAGAACATCCGGTATGCGAAGGCCACCATCTTCGGTTTGATAGTTTTCCATAACCGCGATGAGGGCGCGACCCGCCGCAACGCCTGAGCCGTTAAGCGTGTGCACGAACTGCGGCTTTCCGTTCGCGTCACGGTAGCGCGCATTCATACGTCGCGCTTGGAAATCGCCACAGGTGGAGCAGCTGGAAATTTCACGATACTTGTGCTGCCCAGGCAACCAGACCTCAATGTCGTAGGTTTTGCGGGCACCAAAGCCCATGTCGCCAGTGCACAGCACCACCGTGCGCGTGTGCAAACCAAGATCGGCCAGAACGCCTTCAGCACACGCGGTCATGCGTTCAAGCTCTGCATCGCTCTCGTCCGGATGGGTGATCGACACCATCTCAACTTTGTTGAATTGGTGCTGTCGCAAATAGCCTTTAGTATCGCGGCCTGCAGACCCTGCCTCTGCTCGAAAACACGGGGTCAACGCCGCCAGCCGATGCGGCAGGGTTTCAGCATCCACGATGCTTTCTCGTGCAAGATTGGTGAGCGGCACTTCCGCGGTTGGGATCATCCACAGACTTGTCTGGTCGTTGTTTGATCGCTCACCATCCTCATCATCTTTAGCGGTGCGGAAGAGATCGTCAGCGAACTTGGGCAGCTGTCCGGTGCCGAACATCACCTCATCGCGCACCAGCAAGGGCGGGGCGATCTCCTGGTAGCCATTTTTGCCGACCTGCGTGTTCAGCATGAACTGGCCGAGTGCGCGTTCAAGCTTGGCCAATGCGCCCTTCATGACGCAAAAGCGCGAGCCGGACAGCTTGGCTGCTGTTTCGAAATCCATAAGGCCCATAGCCTCACCAAGTTCGAAATGCTCTTTGCCATCAAAGCCGAGGGTGGGCTTTTGACCGCCCAGGCGAACCTCGACATTGTCATCTTCGTCTGCCCCCTCCGGGACATCGTCAAGCGGGATGTTGGGCAAGCTGGCCAGAGCGTCGTCCAGCGCATGTGTGAGGCGACGCTCTTCGTCTTCACCCTCTTGGATAAAGGCTTTGTGCTTGGCCACTTCCTCTATCAGCCGCGCGGCTTCAGCTTCGTCGCCAGTTGCTTTGGCCTTGCCGATGGCCTTCGACGCCGTGTTGCGCGCACTTTGCGCATCCTGAAGCTTTGTCAGATGGTCGCGGCGTGCGTCGTCCAGCTTCAAAATCTCGGCAGAAGCGGGCTCAGCACCACGCTTTTTCAGCGCATCGTCCAAAGCAGCAGGGTTGTCACGGATCAGGCGAATATCGAGCATATCGGTACTTGGTGTTGGGCAAAGCGGAGGACCCAAACCAAATGCGGTTTATGCCGAAGCTTCAGCCTTTGTGTCAGTATCATCTTCGCCCCGTTCAGCGGCTTGCCGCTTTTCCACGAGTTCGAACCATCCAGATGGAAGCCTCGTAAAGAAGCAGCGTGGGCACCGCAAGGCCGATTTGACTGATTGGGTCAGGCGGAGTGAGGAACGCTGCCGCCAAGAACGTGGCAACAATGGCATATTTGCGCTTGGCTGCCAGACCGGCCGATGAAACTACGCCCATGCGTCCTAACAAGGTGAGCACAATGGGCAGCTGGAACACCAACCCAAAGGCGAAGATGAGCGTCATGATGAGGCTAAGATATTCGCTGGTGCGCGCCATCAGCTGAATGCTGGCTTCGCCATCACCTCCCTGTTGCTCAAAGGACAGGAAGAAATTGAGCGCCAGCGGCATGACGACGAAGTAAACCAGCGCCGCGCCCATCGCGAAAAGAATAGGCGTGGCGATCAAATAGGGCCGGAAGGCCGCCTTTTCGTTCTTATAAAGGCCAGGCGCCATAAACATATAGATCTGCGTCGCAATCACCGGGAAAGCTATGAAGAGCGCGCCAAACAGCGCAATGCGCAACTGGGTGAAAAAGAACTCCTGTGGCGCTGTAAAGATCAGTTCCAGCTCAGACGTCTCACCTTTTGCTTGCTCGAACGGACCAAGCAGGATGTTGAAAATCTGATCAGCGACAAAGTAGCAGCCCACGAAGGCAACACCGAACGCGATGACCGCGTAGAATAAACGCTGGCGCAGCTCGATAAGGTGCGTGATGAGTGGCGCGCGTGATTGCTCCACCTCGTCTTCGGGCTCTGCATCATCCTCCAGCGGATCATCTTCCGCCGGCAATTCCTTGGCAGACATTTTGGGCGTTTCGGCTCTTTCCTCGCCTTTGGCCTCTTTGTGAGACGTTTCAGACTTGGGAGCGGGCGTTAGAGACACAGGTTCGCCGTCCGACGGGGTATCGGCTTCATTCGTATCCGTTGGGGTGTCAGGTTTGGCGTGAGATGCGCCCTCAACAGGATCCGGCTTATCCGCCATCGTCAGTTCCGGTTTTTTTGGCGGGTTCAGATGCCGCTGCGGCTTCGCTTTGCGCCTTGGCAGCCGGGGCGGGAGCCACTTCGGTCGTGGGTGCCTTTACGCGCGGTTTGGCGGGCGTGAGTGTCGACCCATCTCCGGCTGTGTTCCCACCTAGTTTGGCAGCTTTATCCGCTTCAGTGCCGGAAGGTTTTACCTCTGCCTTGCCAATACTGCTGGCTTGTCCCGCCGTTTTCAAACTATCATCAACATCGGTCAGCGGCTTCATTTCCTTGGCAATTGTGCGTTTGATCTGGGTTGCAGGGTTGAGTGAGCGAACATCGTCGATTGTCTTTTTGACATCATCGAGTTCAGCTTCTTTGAGCGCATCGTTGAACTGACGCTGGACGCTGCTGGTCATTTCACGCGCTTGGCGCACGACCTTGCCAATGCCGCGCAGCATGGCTGGCAGTTCGCGCGGACCAACCACAAGGATCGCCACAGCGGCGATCACAAGCAGCTCAACGCCTCCTATGTCGAACATGTCGCCTCCAAACGCAGCCGCTTGCTCGGCTTATGCAGCGATGTGCTGCACACCCCGTTCAGCGCCTTAGCACCCATCAAAGCAGACTAGCTTTGCTTGCTTTCGTCTGCCGGCGTGGTGCTAGCCGTGGTGCTGACAGTCTCTTCGGCAGTGTGCTCGATTGTGCGGCCATCATCATCTTTTTCATCACCAGCAAGGCCAGTTTTGAAGCTGTTGATGCCCTTGGCGAGATCACCCATAAATTCGGAAATTTTGCCGCGTCCAAAAAGCAGAACAATCAACAAAACCACCAGCAGAATTTGCATCCAACCTGGAACCATAACGCAACTCCCTTAGCGCCTTTTCGACGCGATATCTTGGTTCGACACCCTCGCGATAGAACGATGGGGTCCACTGACTGCCGGGGCAGCCGTTTAAAACGATGTCACCGGACTTGGCCCGCAACCTAGGCTCACGTCAAGCCAAAGGCGCCACCAACCGGAATGGCATCCCACTTATGTAGGTTGTGCATCGGGTTTTTGAAAGATCAAAGCTGCATCGCGGTGAATCGCGATGGTGACCGATTGCCCTCTCTTGAACTGGTCAGTCCGTGTGGTGCGCGCAAACACGGGCCGCTCGTAACCCGGCACAGCCAAGTGCAAAAGATCGGCCTCGCCCAAGAATTGAACGGCCCGAACACGGGCAGGCAACCCGTTTCCTGCCCCTTCATCTTGGTCGATGGCGATGGCTGACTGCCGCACTCCGATCAGAAGATGCGTTCCATCGGCATGACCAGGTGCAGCGATCATGCCCAGCGGCGTTGCAACAAGCTCCCCTTGGGCGACACCTTCAAACTCATTGAGTTCGTGAAAAAAGCGGGCTGCAAAAAGATCGGCCGGTTTTTCGTAGAACGCGCGAGCGTGCCCATCTTGCACGATCTTTCCCTTGCGCATCAGCACAATGCGATCTGCGATACGTAGCGCCTCATCAGGATCATGGGTGACCACAATGGTGGTCGCCCGCATCTCTCGCAGGATCGTTAGAGTTTCATCCCGCACTCTGTCGCGTGTTCGACGATCAAGGCCGGAAAACGGCTCATCCATCAGCATCACGCGCGGACGCGGTACAATGGCGCGGGCCAAAGCAACGCGTTGCTGCATGCCGCCAGAAAGCATGTGTGGATGATCTTCAGCTGTGTGCTCCAAGCCAACGCGGCCAAGGGCTCGCATCGCCTCACGGCGCCGATCTTCTTTTTTCAGCGTATTGAGGCCAAAGGTTACGTTTTCTAGCACTGTCAGATGCGGAAAGAGCGCGAAGTCTTGGAACATCAATCCGACTTCACGTTTTTCGGGCACCACAAACGTGCCAGGCCCGGCGACAACACGCTCATCAATACGGATCGTGCCAGCATAGGGTTGCTCGATACCAGCCAGCAGACGCAAGAGCGTGGTCTTACCGCAGCCGGAATGACCAAGAAGACAAACAATTTCACCCGGTTCCACACTCAGTGAGATGCCACCAACGGCATCATCACCACCATAGCTGTGGTGCAGCCCTTCAATCGTGACGCCTGTTGCTACGCTTGCTGGTTGGGTGCCTGGTTCTCCCCAGTCAAAGTCCAAACGCGCGTTGGAGGCAATGGCCTTATCCATCGCGGCTATGCTCCTCGTCCGGAGCGCCTGGCACAGACTGCTCTAACTCGTCTTGCGGCCAAAGTGCCATCGCCGAACGCTCGGTTGCAGCACCGTCCTCATCGAGAGGATCTTCATCATCTGAAAGCTGATCAGAGTCGCCGGTTGGCATCACTGACAAGGCGCCTTGGGGAATGGCTTCCAGCAAGCCTGCTCCCTTCAGCTCGTCAAGGCCTGGCAAGTCACCAACGCTGGCAAGCGTGAACTGATCGAGGAACGCAGGCGTCGTGCCATAGGTCACTGGGCGGCCCGGCGTACGGCGGCGCCCTCGCATGCGCACCCATCCCGTCTCGAGAAGAACATCGAGTGTGCCTTTAGAGGCGGACACACCGCGTATCTCTTCAATCTCAGCACGCGTGACAGGTTGATGGTAAGCAATGATGGCCAATGTCTCCAGGGCAGCGCGAGACAGCTTTTTCGGCTCGCTGGCTTGCTCCTCGAACAGATAAGAAAGGTCGCTGGCTGTGCGCAATGCATAACCGCCAGCCACAGACACCAAGGTGACGCCAGACGTCGCGTAACGCTCTTTCAGATGCTCCACGACTGGCTCCAAAGCATCACCAACATATTGGCTCAACGCTTTAGCCGTTAGAGGCTCATCACTAACAAACAGCATAGCTTCGACGATGCGAACGGCTTCATCGAACGGCACGTCGGGCATAGCGCCGTCGTGTTCCAGACGCTCGCTAGATGCATCCTCGGCTGCTGGCGCGATTGCGGACTGAGGCTCCGTGCTCATGCACCCTCCCCGTCCTGCGCGCCCTTGTCTTGACGAGCGGCGCGCACCAGCAGCGGTGCAAAGGCGCCATCCTGACGAAGCTCAGCTTGGCCTTCACGCACCAACTCCAGGCTGGCGGCAAAAGCGGAGGCCTTCATGCCTTCGCGCGTGCTGACCGTCTCACGCAGTGCACTCTGCGCTGCCAAGACAACATCAAAGGGTGTCCACTGCGCCAGGTCACCAAGCGCTTTCTCAACAAGCGCACGGGCATCCGCCAGCGACCAAACTTCACGGCGGGACATGGTGATGGTGCCATCAAGTTTGCGCGTTTGAATGGCGGCGTAGGCATCTATCAAGTCAAATAGTTCAGCAGTCCAAGGGGCATCAGCCTGAACACCAATCGGCCTAACCCGATGAGTTGGGAACAGATGAACATTTTTCATGGGCTGGCGCCAAAGAGCGTTGGAAGCAGTGCGAACCGCGTCAAGCTTCTGCAAGCGCAAGGCCAGAGCGTCGGCCATTTCCTGAGGATTGGGTTCATCGTCAGACGGAGGATCAGGCAACAGGAGGCGTGACTTGAGATAAGCAAGCCAGGCAGCCATCACCAGATAGTCAGCGGCCAGTTCCAAGCGTTTGGTGCGTGCTTCTTCGATGAAGTCGGCGTACTGGTCCACCAGCGCGACGATTGAGATGTGCTCCAAATCGACTTTTTGGGTGCGCGCCATCGCGAGAAGCAAATCGATGGGGCCTTCAAACCCATCGATATCCACCACAAACGCCTCACGTGGATCGGGCTCTACAACCGCAGCATTGGTGTCGAAAAGATCGGGCATAGCGCTCGTGTGGTTCAAAGGGCAACGGGCGAGCGACGTTTTTGACAACGTTTCGCCGTAGGAACAGTGGTGGTGGGTTAGCATGGCTTGGCCGCGAAGTTAAAGGCTCGCTGCCGTTCGCTACGTCTGGCGACCAAAGACAGTGGGGTCTTGGCCTACCTCATCGACAGCGAAGCTTGCAAACAGCGTTTCCAGACGGTCTGTCAGAGTGGCGCGGTCCAGAGTTTGGTGCCCCAAGCGTGCCAACGCGGCAACACAACGCTCAGCCGAGCGGCCTTCCAGCAACGGAACGGCATCACGAATTGCCTCCATCTCACCGCGCATACCATTGCAGTGCAGTGCCAAATCACACCCTGCTGACAGCGAGCGTGTGGCACGCTCGACCATCGAGCCAGACAAGGCACCCATGGACAGATCGTCCGTCATCAATGCGCCATCAAAGCCGATCTGCTCGCGAATGATGCCAATCATAGCCGGCGACAGTGTCACTGGATTATCGGGATCGATAGCCTCGAAAATGAGATGCCCGGTCATCGCCAAGGGCGCATCACGAAGCGCTTGAAACGGCAAAAAATCGGTGCGTTCCAACGTTTCACGATCAGCGGTAATGCGGGGCAATCCAACATGGCTATCAACCACCGCTCGACCGTGGCCGGGGATGTGCTTGATAACGGGTGCAACGCCTGCCTCAATATAGGCATTCATGGTGGCACGCCCCAGTCGACTGACAGTTTTGGGATCACCGTGGAAGGCTCGGTTCCCGATAGCGTCCGTGCCACCTGCAACACGCAGGTCTAACACTGGTGCGCAGTTCACGTTGATGCCAACGTCCAGCAGGTCGTCAGCAATCAACCAGGTGGCGATCTGTGCAGCTTCCACACCAGCACCTGGTTCAGCAAGCTCCATTGCGCCAAACCGGCTGACGGCTGGGTATCGATCCCAGTGGGGAGGCTTCAAACGTTGAACGCGACCACCTTCTTGATCGATCAAGATCGGTGCATGCCACTGGAGGGCTTCGCGCACATCTGCAGCCAGACGGCGCACCTGATCGGGGTTGTCGATGTTACGGCCAAAAAGAATCACACCCCAGGGTTTCGTTTCCCTCAGATATGCTCTTTCAAAGTCAGTAGTGATTAGGCCCTCGAGCCCACAAATAAAGGCTCGCGTGCCCGAGCTCGGCAAACCAGAATGTGGCGGTCGCTCGCCAGGCAAGGGGGAAACGGTCACACAAACTCTCCCGTCTGCCTTCCAGGCACAACCAGGCTACTGGCGCTGCACGAAACAGTCACCACCGGCTGATTGATAGCGCTGGCAAAGACTATCGGCAGCGGCACGATCCATCGGCCCAACACGCACACGATGGTAAATGCCACGATCTCCCAGGTCAGCACGCTGAATGTTTGGCCCAAAGCCAGAGAGGATCGATCCAAAGCGGTTCTGTAAGCGACCGAATGTGGCCCGCGCCTCCTCCTCGGAACGAAGGCTCGCCAATTGCACAACAAAGTCGCCTGCAGGAACTGACGCTGGCGTGATAGGTTGCGTGGCAGCCGGAGCAGTTGCAGCAGGCTGGGCTGTTGCTGGTTGTGTCACAACAGGTTGCGGGGTGACGGCCTGCGTGGGTGCGGTGGCGGGTGTGGCCAACTGGATCGGCGTCGGTGACTGCGTGGGTGTTTGAGCTGGTGCCACCTGAACGGGCTGGGTTTGCACTGGAACCGTAGCGGGCCGCGCCACCGGCACTGGTGGTGCTGTCGATGCAACAGCCTGCGTTGCCTCATTAAGAGCAGCCTGAGCTGCATTCTGGAGCGCTTCTTGGGTTGACGCCTCGACAGACTGAGCAGCCGTCTGCGCCGCTGACACCGCATCAGCAATGGGCTGCGTATCCACGGCTACACCGCTTGGACTGACTGAGACCACCTCAACCGGACGGGCATCAGCGGCTTCTCCTTGTACATCTTGAGTTGTACCTGGCGATGGTGTGGTGGATTCCACAACCGTACCATCGGCCCGTACCGTGACCGTACGAACAGCGCGACTGGCGGTCGAGCCGGGCGCGGCAGGGGCAATGTCAGCGCTAGGCAGACGTTCACCTGATCGCAGCGGCAATCCATCATTCGCCGGTTGGGGTAAAACAACCCTTGGCGTGTTCTCTGCCGATGCCTCGCCTTCGTCCAAACGGCTGAACACAGCATCGCCGGGACGGGCTTGCGTGTCTTCGGTGTTCGTGGGTTCAACCTTATCGTCGCCTTCCGCGGCAGCGATAACTTGTGGCGCCGTGCCGTCAGCGCTGTTGCTGGACAAAAGCCCAAATGCGATCACGCCGCCAACACCCAGAAGCGCGACAGCGGCAAGTGCAAACAGCACCATTTTGCCGGGCCCAGAACGCCCTTCATCTTCGACCGAGTCTTCAAACGTAGCAAAACCTGCTTGTTGATCGGGCTCAGCATCAAATCCAAAATCGTTGGCTTGATCGGTTTGGCCCAAACCCGTTGTATCGGCTTGCGAAGCTGCAAGAGCAGGCGGGGCAACATCAGGCTGCTCGAACGGCAAAGGTGGAGCAGAAGCCGCTGGCGCGGCTGCTTGCCCGGGTTCATCAAGTGCCAAGGCATCCATTGCGGCAAGCAAGTCGTTTTCCTGAACGGTACCATAGGGATCGGCCTGCGGCTCAGGGCTCGGGCGCGGAGTGAGATGATCGGTGAGTGACGGTACGGTCGCCTCATCTACCGCAGGAGGAAGTGTTTGTGCGGGTACCGGAGGAGGAGCGACAGTCTCCGGCATTGCAGGCGGCGCCGCCGTGGTGGGTGCTGGATCATCCAGCCCAGGCAACTCAATCTCGCTGAAGTCCAAATCCTTGAACAAAGCATCGGCTGGCTCATTAGCAGCGCTATCAAGCTCAGCCTCAAAGGAGGTTGCTAGCACAGGGTCTTGATCAAAACGTTGGTCGCCAAACAGCTCGGCAAGCCCCTGGTCACCAAGGCCAAGATCCAGTGGATCATCCTGAGGCGCAGCGGGCTCGTCAGGGCGTTTGTTCGGGTTGGTTTTGTTTGTGTCGTTCATGATGCGCGCCAACTCTTCCAGCGGGTCCAATCCTTGACCCTCGGCAGATTGCGGGGATGTGTTCGGGTTCTTCATGTGCGTCACCCTCACCCGATTACCTGCGAGCGTGGCCTAAGTGTGGCTCACGCGTGACCCAAGCAAAGTTCCGTCCTGGAACCTATCTTGGCGATTTTAGCGCATTTCGTCCGGTGCCCCAACGCCCAGCAAGGTCAACCCTTGGCTCAACGTCTGTGCAAGACCGGTCACCAGCGCCATTCTTGCTCGCGTTAACAATGGGTTGTCATGGTTAACAAAGCGTAAGTTGGGCTCGCCCTTGCCGCGGTTCCAATGGCTGTGCAGCGCGCTTGCAAGGTCATGCAGATAGAAGGCGATGCGGTGCGGCTCGCTATGGGCGGCAGCGGCAGCCAGTGTTCGCGGCCATGACGCCATCAAACGAACGAGACCGAGTTCGCCACTGTCTGCCAACAACGAAAGGTCAGCTGATTCAAGCGCCCTTGGGGTGAAATCCTCTTCAGGCAATTCAGAAGTGGCCAATCTAAGAACCGATGCGCAACGGGCATGGGCGTATTGCACATAGAAAACAGGATTGTCCTTGGACTGCTCTGTCACCTTCTGGAAATCAAAGTCCAGCGGTGCATCATTCTTGCGATAAAGCATCATGAAACGGGTGGCATCAGCGCCGACCTCGTCGACCACATCTCGCAGCGTGACGAAATTACCGGAGCGTTTGGACATGGTCACAGGTTCGCCTGCCCGGAAAAGCTTGACCAGCTGGCAGAGGCGAATGTCCAAAGACGCCTCGCCATCGCTCATGGCTGTGACAGCCGCCTTCATGCGTTTTACATAGCCACCATGGTCAGCGCCAAAAATATTGATCTGGTTGGTGAAGCCGCGAAGATACTTGTCGTAGTGATAGGCTATATCTGAGGCAAAATAGGTGTAGCTACCATCGGATTTCAGCAACGCTCGATCGGTATCGTCGCCGAACTGAGAAGAGCGAAAAAGCGTCTGCTCGCGATCTTCCCATTCTTCCGCGCTCTCGCCCTTAGGCTTTTCAAGGCGCCCTTCATAGACCAAGTCGCGAGACTTCAACTCGTGAATGGCTTGCGCAACACGATCACCCTGATCGCCATTTTGCAGGCTTGCTTCAGAGAAGAACACATCGTGATGAACGTTCAAGCTGGATAGATCTTCTCGGATTAAATCCATCATCGCGCCAATTGACTCTTTACGCACGATGGGAAGCCATTCGACCTCTTCCACCGCGAGAAGTGCATCACCGTGGCTTTCGGCAAGCGCTTGACCGACAGGCACAAGATACTCACCAGGATAAAGACCCTCTGGGATTGCCCCAATGTCCTCACCTAAAGCCTCCCGGTAACGAAGAAAGGTCGACCTGGCCAAGGTATCCACTTGGCCACCGGCATCGTTGATGTAGTACTCACGAGTGACCGGATAGCCAGCTGCTTCAACAATAGCCGCCAATGCATCACCAACCACTGCGCCGCGGCAATGACCAACATGCATCGGCCCCGTAGGATTGGCTGACACATATTCAACATTGGTTTTCGGCAAATCCTCGGGCGTACCGAGCACGTTGCGTCCATAGTTCTCACCCTCGTTGAGAATTTTGGTCAGGACGGACTGCCAGAAGGCTGGCGCAAGGCGAAGATTGATAAAACCGGGCCCAGCAACATCAACACTGACGATGTCCGTGTCCGAACCCAAGGCGTCTGCGAGTGTACTCGCGATGGCGCGTGGATTGGATTTGAGCGGCTTGGCAAGCACCATCGCCGCGTTGGTGGAAAGATCGCCGTGGCTTTCATCACGTGGCGGCTCCACGGTGATTGCACCAAGTGGCAACGTCTCACGATCCGCACCTTCCAACACGCCTGATCGATCGAGCGCAGCGAGAACACGAGCGCGGAAATCGGCAAACAGATCGTACGTTTTGGGCATCATCAATCGCTTTGGTGAAGGGGGAGTGTTGAGCGTGCAGGTGCTCAGATGGCAGCGCCGTATCGCAGGTCAGGCGTGTCGTCAAACAATCGTGCGTGCATGTTCAAAGCATAGCGGTCCGTCATACCGGCAATAAAATCGCAGATGGCACGAGCGACGGACGCGCCAGCGGCCATCTGTTCTGGTGCCAGTCGCCAATCGCTGGGCAACTCATCAGGGTGCGCAAAAAAGTGGCCAAACAACTCACGCAACACGCGATCAGCCTCCCTGCGTAGCTCCATCATCTGTGCATTGCGATAGACTGTCTTGAAGAGAAAGGCTTTGATCATCCAAACATCTTCGGCCACTGGATCTGAAAAAACGCCGAGTGTGGTGTCAGCACGTTTTACGTCTTCAGCATTGCCAACGCCGTGCTGTTGAAGACGGGTTCGGGTTGTCGCCTCAACATCCATGATCAGCCGCGTGATCAGTCGGCGCGTGAACTCTCCCATGCGGCGTTCATCGGCAATGTTTTGGTACGAGGTGTCGATCTCTTTCAAGACATTGCGCACCAAAGGCACGTGGCCCAGATCGTTGAGCGCAAAAAAGCCTGCCCGCACGCCATCGTCGATATCGTGGGTGTTGTAGGCGATGTCATCAGAGATGGCGGCGATTTGCGCTTCCAAACTCCCATGCTGGTCAAGATGGAGTGTCTCAGCTTGCACGCCATTGCGGCCCATAAAATCCGTCAAAGCAAATGGCAAAATGCCACCAAGCTTTGCGTCTCTCGCCTTGCCGTTTTGATCCACCATAGGCCCGTTGTGCTTGATAATGCCGTCGAGCGTCTCAAACGTTAGATTGAGGCCATCGAACGATGCATAACGCTGCTCCAACCGTGTGACGATACGCAGTGTTTGAGCGTTGTGCTCAAAACCGCCATAGGGCTGCATCACTGCGGCCAACGCGTCTTCACCGGTATGGCCAAAAGGCGTGTGCCCCAGGTCATGCGCGAGGGCCAGGGCTTCGGTTAGATCAGCATCCAGGGCCAGGTTTCTCGCCAGAGAGCGAGCTATCTGCGCAACCTCAATGGTATGGGTCAGTCGCGTGCGGTAATGATCGCCCTCCTCAGATATGAAGACTTGGGTTTTGTGCGCCAAACGCCTGAATGCCTGTGCGTGGACGATCCGATCACGATCACGACGAAAGGGCCCACGCTGCGGGGTTTCGGCTTCATCGACAAGTCGATTGCGCTTGGGCAAAGCGCGGGCTGCGTAGGGGGCGAGCAAGTCTGCGGGCGTTTCGGTCACAGGCCTGTTTGGTCCGATCGTTTCGATTGGGTTTGATCTACGCGGCGTTCATGCTTACCTCTAGTCAAAAGCTGCCGCGTTGGCGAGCGATAACGCCGCTTCGCGCCAAGGGTGAAAACCATAGGACATGATCATGACCGTTCAGATGAGTGAACAGACTGAGCCCACCGTTCCGCCAGTGGAAGTGGAAGGCGTTTCGGTAACGCAAGCCGCACTCGATCGCGTGGCAATACTGATGCAAGATGAACCGCCCGGAACCATGCTGCGCGTGAGCGTAGAAGGCGGCGGCTGTTCAGGCTTTCAATACAAATATGAACTGACACAAGACCAGCTGGATGATGATATCGTTCTTGGCAATGACGCCGTGAAGGTGCTGGTGGATGCGGTATCCTTGCCGTACCTGGCCAACAGCATCATTGACTACAAAGTGTCGCTCATGGGTGCTGCTTTCGAGATATCCAATCCCAATGCAACGGCCTCTTGCGGCTGTGGCACGAGCTTCTCTCTTTAAAAGGCCGGTCACGCGCCATGGACATCGCAACCTGGAACATCAATGGCGTGAAAGCGCGCCTGGAAACTGCGCTTGCTTGGCTCGAAGAAGCATCGCCGGATGTTGCGTGTTTACAAGAGATCAAGTCCGAGGATGCCCCCTTCCCTAGGGATCGGTTTGAGGCTCTGGGCTACACCGTTGAGACCCATGGCCAAAAAGGCTTCAATGGTGTGGCGTTGCTGTCGAAAACATCGATGAGCGATGTTACGCGTGGCTTGCCTGGTGATGATAGCGATGAGCAAGCCCGCTTCATTACAGCACGGGTTGAGCCGCCCGCAGACAGTGATCTACCGGTTGTACGCGTTGCTTGCCTTTATTTGCCCAATGGCAATCCGCTGGGAACAGAAAAATTCCCCTACAAGCTTGGTTGGATGGAGCGGTTGCTGAGCTATGCAGAGGCCTGTCTTCGCAATGAAGAGCCTTTGGTGCTCGCCGGCGACTACAATGTGATTCCAGATATGCGCGACCTCTACAGCGAAAAAGCTTGGCTGGATGACGCGCTCTATCAACCAGAAAGCCGTGGTGCGTTGCGTCAACTGGAAGCGCTTGGCTTCACCGATGCCTTACGTGCTGTGAGCGACGAGCAGCATTTCACATTTTGGGACTATCAAGCCGGTGCTTGGCAAAAGAACCATGGCATCCGGATCGATCACCTGATGATGTCACCGCAGTTGGCTGACAAGCTCGTTGGCGTGCGGATTGACGACCATGTGCGCGGTTGGGAAAAGCCGTCTGATCACGTGCCTGTCGTTGGGCAACTCGCTGCCTGAACATGAAACAGGCTGCTAGGCAGCGGCCATTTCAAACTCCATATGTGCATCAACCACCGGGCCAAACGCGCTTACCAGACCTTTGTCTAGCTTTTCTGGAATCGACTGGAGATAAGCGTAAGCCTCTCTCGGCTGCATCGGGGTCGTGTGAGAGCGTTTGTCGATGAGGGCCGCGTACATATCAATAATCGTTAGGCAATGCACCATGTCATTGATTTCAGACCCCTTTAAACCGCGCGGGTAGCCCGAGCCATCAAGCAGTTCGTGATGGGAATAGGCAAAGTCGACGATCATCGCGTTTGTGTTGTCGCCAGCCTCAAGGATACGCTTGCCCTCTTCGGGATGGGTCTCAATGATCTTCCGCTCTTCAGGCGTCAGAGGGCCAGGTTTATCCAAAATGTCCAGCGGAATGCGCATCTTGCCGATATCGTGAAGCAAAGCTCCGCGTGTGAAGAGGTGTAAATCCTTGTCTTTCACGCCCAACATATTGGCCCAGATTGACGCAAAACCCGCGACAGCCATGCAGTGGCGTGCGGTGGATGAATGATAGCTTTCCACGCCCTCGAGCCATTTGCTCAACCCATCGGCATCAAGCGCTGCGCAGACATCCTTGGTTGCAGCGCTCAGTGCAAGCACAGTGGTGGCTTCGTCGCCATTGTCGGCAGAGAAGGCGCTGAGGAACTTGCGCGCTGTGCTTTGAACCGTCGCCGCAGTTTCATTGCGAGCCTGCTTACGGATTTGAGGTAAGCGCGTGTCCATGCGCTCAACCTCATCCAACATTACATCCGCGCGCACCGGCAATGGTAGCAGCTTGTCAGCGAACAAGCGTACTGATGCTGAGAACTGGCGTGCGACGCTTTTGGGCATGCACAATATGCGGGGCTTGTGGGCCAAGTCGTGCTTTTCAAGCCATTCTAGCAGTGGCTTCATCCCGTATTCGGGAAAGTCCACGAACGACATGATGACAATGTCAGGCTTGGCCATGACCTCAGGCAAAGGAGCAAGCGGGACGTGCATATCCACCTGCGTCCTGCCATCGAAGGCATCGAGCGCCGTCGCCGATTTCACAGCGCCGTCCGTCAGAGCCAAAATCTTCATAGGCAGGTCTATCCCATTCGCCACGCGCTTATGGTTGCGCAGCGTTTAGAGATACCGACTCTCGGTAATGGAAGGGTTAACCCTGATGGGCTGTTACGCCTTTAGGTAGCGAAAATCATCTGGCTCTTAAGTTGCCGTTGCGGCATGCAAACTCTACTGAGTTGCCACTTCTTCAGCACGACGGGCATGAAGCACAGCCAAACCGTCCGGGCTGGTGAGCCACTCTTCAGCCATCTGTAGAGCACGAGCGCGTAAGTCAGTGTTGGCGATGGCAAAGTAGCGCTCCTGAACGGTTCGCACGTGCTGATCTTCATCAGATGTCAGAGCAAATTCACCAGCGATAAGAAGCCATTTTAAGCCGTCAGCCGGACTGGCACGCATGCCATCAGCACCAGCATACAAAAGCTCTCCTAGGGCAAGCTGCGCGTCCACATGGCCTTTAAGAGCCGACAAGCGCAACCACCGACCAGCCTGACGAACATCCACTGCGCCACCCTCTCCATGCAGCAGCATCATCCCAAGATGATACTGCGCATCGGGATCACCGAAGTACGAAGCCGCATAGGAAAAAATTTGACGTGAGCGGGTATGGTCTGGCGAGAGAACACCACCAATACCGCTGTTGTAATAGCCCGCGATAGCAACAAACGCGTTGGCCACAAATCTGGCACGCGGTGTATCTGGACGGTCTTCTGCATGCGCATTGGCGATTTGGGAGAAGTAAGTGAACGCGCGCGCATCATCCTCTGCCACACCGTCACCAGCCGCATACATGCGTGCAAGCTTCCAGCGTGCCACAGCGTGACCGCCCTCAGCAGCAGCTTCAAGGGCCTGAAGCGCTGTTTGTACATCACCAGAGTAGTAGGCGGATGTTCCAGCAGCAAAGGCTGCGCGTGGATCGTCGATCCAAGCATCGGCAGGTGAGGTTTGCGCATGCGCTGCCCCTGGCGCCACCGCGCCAGCCGCACCGAAACCCAGCGCCAGCCCAAGGGCGAGCACTGAAAGACGGGAGGCTACGTTTACACGGTACGTGCGCAAACGATGAAGGGCATTAGATGTCAGCATAGGTTACCTTTTCAGCCTTGCCGCCGGGGTGCGTTACAGCGCCATCTCGTGCGGGGCCAACGGTTTGAGCGTATTTCCAAAGCACGCCCGAAGTGTGGTCAGTTTCGCGCGGTTTCCAGGCTTTTTTGCGCTCAGCCAGTTCGTCATCAGTCAGATCGACACTGATTGTGCCTTCGACTGCATCGAGCGAAATCATATCGCCATCAACCAGAAGCCCAATAGGGCCGCCAACAGCAGCTTCGGGACCGACATGGCCGATACAGAAGCCACGTGTTGCGCCAGAGAAGCGGCCATCAGTGATGAGCGCCACTTTGTCACCCATGCCTTGGCCATAAAGCGCCGCCGTTGTGGCAAGCATTTCGCGCATGCCTGGCCCGCCGACTGGTCCCTCGTAGCGGATCACGAGTACCTCGCCTTCTTTGTAGGAGCGGTTTTGAACCGCTTCAAAACATTCCTCTTCGGAGTCAAAGCATCGCGCAGGACCGTTAAATTTCAGGTTGCTCATTCCAGCAACTTTTACAATCGCGCCTTCAGGCGCCAGATTGCCGGAAAGTCCAACAACGCCGCCTGTCGGCGTGATCGGGTTGTTGGCGGGATAGACGACATCCTGGTCATCGTTCCATTCAACACTTTCCATGTTTTCTGCCATGGTTCGACCGGTCACGGTCATGCAGTCGCCGTGCAAAAACCCGTTGTCGAGCAGCGTCTTCATCAAGAGTGGAATCCCGCCAACCTCAAACATGTCCTTGGCAACGTATTTGCCGCCAGGCTTGAGATCAGCGATGTAAGGTGTCTTCTTAAAGATTTCCGCAACGTCAAAAAGATCGAAGTCAATGCCGATTTCGTTGGCAATGGCTGGAAGATGGAGCGCTGCGTTTGTTGAACCACCGGAAGCTGCAACGACAGTCGCTGCGTTCTCCAGTGCCTCACGCGTGACGATGTCACGTGGGCGAATGTTGCGAGCAAGAAGCTCCATCACTTTCTCGCCGGCAGCAGCGCAGAACCTGTCGCGAATTTCGTACGGCGCGGGCGCGCCGCAAGAGTAAGGCAATGCCAAACCGATGGCCTCGGCCACGGTCGCCATGGTGTTGGCGGTAAATTGGGCCCCACACGAGCCGGCCGATGGACAGGCAACCTGCTCCAACTCTTCCAAGTCCTCGTCGGACATTTTTCCGACCGAGTGCATTCCAACAGCTTCAAAGACGTCCTGAACCGTGACCTGACGGCCTTTGAAGGTGCCAGGCAGAATTGATCCGCCGTAGAGGAACACCGACGGTACATTGAGGCGTACCATTGCCATCATCATGCCAGGCAGAGACTTGTCGCAGCCCGCCAAACCCACGAGCGCGTCATAGCAATGGCCACGCATTGTCAGTTCCACCGAGTCGGTGATCACATCGCGCGACACGAGCGACGACTTCATGCCCTCGTGACCCATCGCGATGCCATCAGTCACGGTAATGGTACAAAATTCGCGGGGCGTACCGTTGGCTGTTGCCACACCCTTCTTCACCGCCTGCGCTTGACGCATGAGCGCAATGTTGCAGGGAGCTGCTTCATTCCAACAGGACGCGACGCCAACAAGCGGTTGGCCAATCTGTTCTTGCGACAAACCCATCGCGTAAAGATAGGATCGATGCGGCGCGCGCTGTGGCCCAGAGGTCACATAACGGCTTGGCAACTTTGATTTGTCGAAGACTTTGGCGTCCATAAATGCATTCCCCACGAGCGGTAGTGTTCCATTGCAAGGCGATCCCGAAAACCCGATCAGCCGCCTGCTGCGCTCGTTGTGCAGAGGCTGTCCGCGCGAAGTTGGGCCAAAAGGGGGCAAACTCGCCTGCCTCTCTTCTTAGGGCAGAGCAATTGCAAGCGCTGTTGCGTTTGGGTCACATTCGCCTGTTTGCCGGTCGTTCACCATCAACGAAACAACAAAGCTGGTGTTTATGGTTACTTGTCCCAGATTTGAGACGGATCATGGCAGAGCAGGCGAACTTATGCGTTGCTGCAACCTTTAGTGTGCCAAAAGCCTGACAGATCGAGGGACAATATGAGCCAAACACCAAGCGAAACGATCGCACCTGTTCAACCCAACGGGGCCGACCCAGCAGGCGCTATCACCCCGGCTGTCACAGAACAGTCGCCACCGGACAAGAACGACCCGGAAAGCATTCGACGTCTGTTTGAAACTGGTGAGTATCCCTACAAAAACAAGATGCGTCGGCACACCTATGAGACCAACAAGGCCGAACTTCAGGTTGAACTTCTCAAGGTCCAGCGTTGGGTTGAGGAAACCGGACAGCGTATTGTTTTGCTGTTTGAAGGTCGTGATGCAGCCGGTAAAGGCGGCACGATCAAACGGTATATGGAGCATATGAACCCGCGTACAGCGCGCGTTGTTGCTTTGTCCAAACCGACTGAGCGTGAGCGCACCCAGTGGTATTATCAACGCTACATTGAGCACTTGCCGGCAGCCGGTGAAATCGTGATGTTCGACCGCTCATGGTACAACCGGGCTGGGGTTGAACGAGTCATGGGCTTCTGCTCGCCTGCGGAATATCTGGAATTCATGCGCCAAACACCGCAGTTCGAGCAGATGCTCACGCGCTCTGGTATTCGCCTGTTCAAGTACTGGTTCTCGGTGAGCCAAGAGGAACAACTGCGTCGCTTCAAATCCCGCGAGCTTGATCCGCTCAAGCAGTGGAAACTATCCCCTATCGACAAAGCATCGCTCGACAAATGGGATGACTACACCGAAGCCAAGGAAGCAATGTTCTTTTACACCGACACCGCTGACGCGCCGTGGACCGTTGTGAAGTCAAACGACAAGAAACGTGCCCGTCTCAATTGCATGCGGCACTTCTTGGCGTCCCTGCCCTACCCGGACAAAAGCCGTGACGTTGCACGTGGACCTGATCCACTGATCGTTGGCCACTCAGCGCACGTGATCCGGCGCGATGATCACATTTTGGGCAAAGCCCTTCACCCCAATGGGGTGGCCTAGGAAAAGAAGCCATCCCGGCGTTTTGCCGGGATGGTTATGTTTGGGCCTACGCTACGATGGCAATCGGCTCAATGCTTCTTGCACCTGGCTTTTTTCTGCCTCGTAACCAGCACGCTTTTCGCGTTCACCGGCAACAACCTCTTCAGGAGCGCGAGCCGTGAACTTTTCATTGCTCAGTTTCTTGTCGATACGCGCGATTTCGCCATCGAGCCGATCAATTTCTTTGGCCAATCGCGCGCGCTCGGCATCCAGATCAATAACATCGCCCAACTGCAGACAAAGCGTGGCTTCGCCAACAACCAGCTGAATTGAGCCTTCCGGGGTCGTGTCGGCCAGCGCAATGGTTTCAAAACGCCCGACGCGTTCCAACACATTTGACTGGCTCTGCAGGCGCGCCTTGGTGGTATCGCTGGCTCCAACCAACACGGCAGACAGTTTGGCGCTCGGAGGAATGTTCATCTCTGAGCGGACAGACCGCGTCTGGGAGATCAGGTCGATCACCCAGTTGAGGTCAGCTGCTGCCGTTTCGTTCTCATAAGCAAGCGTCGGCCAAGACGAGAGCGCCAGAACATTTTCACGACCATGCGCGCCTTCCGTCTCCGACCAAAGCTCTTCAGTAATGAACGGCATGAAGGGGTGTAGCAAGGCCAAGATCGCATCAATGACGTAAGCCATTGTTGCGCGCGCTTCATCCTTTGCTGGACCATCGTCACCGTTCAGCGTTGGTTTCAGAAGCTCCAAATACCAATCGCAGAAAAGGTTCCACGTAAACTTGTAGGCCGCCCCGGCGGCGTCGTTGAACCGATAGCCCTCAAGTGCATCATTAATCTCAGCGACGGCACGCGCGGCCTCCGTCAAAACCCATTGGTTCACGGGCTCTTTAACAGCGGCGGGATCAAAGTCTGCCTGGTGCTCAGCGCCATTGAGCTGCGCAAAACGCACAGCGTTCCAAAGCTTCGTTGCAAAGTTGCGATAGCCGCCAATGCGTTGCGTTGAAAGCTTGATATCACGGCCCTGCGCGGCCATCGCAGCCAGAGTGAAGCGCACGGCATCGGCGCCGTACTCATCGATTAAAATCAATGGATCGAGCACGTTGCCTTTCGACTTCGACATTTTTTGCCCGTGCTCATCGCGCACCAACGCATGGATGTAGATGGTGTGGAATGGCTCGACCGGCTCACCATGCTCATCCTCCATGAAGTGCAACCCCATCATCATCATCCGAGCAACCCAGAAGAAGATGATGTCAAAACCGGTCACCAAAACGTCGGTCTGATAGTAGCGATCAAGCTCCGGCGTTTCGTCGGGCCAGCCGAGTGTTGAAAACGGCCATAGAGCAGACGAAAACCATGTATCGAGAACGTCTGGATCACGCCGAAGAATTTCTCCCGGCTTGAAATCGTTCATCTTTTCTTCGACCCAGGCCTTCCACGGCCCTTCATGCGCAAGATAGTGCTGAACAGCCATATCGAGCGCCACCTCTTCGTCTTCAGCCACGAAGATATGATCGTCCGGCCCATACCAAGCCGGAATCTGATGGCCCCACCAGAGCTGGCGCGAAATGCACCAAGGCTCGATGTTTTCCATCCACTCGAAATAGGTTTTTTCCCAGTTCTTTGGCACGAACTTGGTGCTGCCGTCTTTCACCGACGCCAAAGCTGGCGCTGCAAGCGTTTTGGCATCCACGTACCATTGGTCGGTCAGCATTGGTTCGATGACCACCTTCGAGCGGTCGCCAAAGGGCTGCATGATGCGCTTGTCTTCGACTTCGATCATCAAGCCTTCAGCGTCGATGTCGGCAATGACTTTCTTGCGCGCATCAAAACGATCCATGCCGCGATACTCATCAGGCACGAGATTGATGAGATCGACCTCGGACTTATCAGGCTCGCCACCGGCTTGGAGAATGGCTTTTGCCTTCTCCGCTTCACGCGCATAAGGCTCACCATCGGCGCGCATCGCACCTTTCACATCCATCAACCGATAGAGTGGAATGTTGTTGCGCCGCGCCACAGCATAGTCGTTGAAATCGTGGGCACCGGTAATCTTCACCGCACCTGAGCCGAAGTCCGGATCAGGGTAATCATCGGTGATGATAGGGATGAGACGTCGGTGCTCTTTTGGACCAACGGGGATTTCACACAGCTTGCCGAGAATAGGCGCGTAACGCTCATCGGTAGGGTGAACAGCAACAGCGCCGTCCCCCAGCATGGTTTCAGGGCGCGTGGTTGCAATGGAGATGTAGTCACGCGTCTCACGCAGTGTGACATTGCCATCCTCATCCTTCTCCACATACTCGTAGGTCTCACCACCGGCCAGTGGGTACTTGAAGTGCCACATATGGCCATCGACTTCGATGTTCTCCACTTCCAAGTCTGAGATCGCGGTCTCAAACTGAGGGTCCCAATTCACAAGCCGTTTGTCTTTGTAGATCAACCCTTCGCGATGCAGCTGAACAAAGACTTTCAGCACCGCTTTGGACAGGCCCTCATCCATCGTGAAACGCTCACGCGACCAGTCACACGAGGCACCCAAGCGTTTGAGCTGATTGATGATCGTACCGCCAGAACTCGTTCTTCCACGACCAAACATGGTTCAAGAACTCCTCACGCGTCAGATCGCGACGCTGAATCTGACGCAACGCAAGGTCACGCTCCACCACCATCTGAGTGGCAATGCCAGCGTGATCGGTGCCGGGCTGCCATAGAACGTCGAAACCCTGCATGCGTTTTTGCCGGACCAGAATATCCTGCAACGTGTTGTTGAGCGCGTGGCCCATATGCAGGGAACCGGTCACGTTGGGCGGAGGGATGACGATGCTGAAGCTGTCAGCTCCATCGCGGGCGCCGGCACCTGCGCTGAAGGCTTTGGCTTCATCCCAAATGTTGCTGATGCGCGCCTCAATATCGGCGGGCGCAAAGGTTTTTTCCATCGTCATGGCGGTTCGTCACATGTCAAAAATAGGGGGTCTGGCGCACGCGGGCGTCTGTGCGCTCGTTAAAGGCGCTTGGTGAGGTTGCTGTCAACCGGAACCGGCCCTGCTAGAAGGCATTGATGGAGTGTGAACTAAGGGCGGGGGCCGCGACGCGCCACACGTTCAATCTCTTCGCGCACCATCTTCTCGACCATGGTAGGAAGATTTTCATCAAGCCAGCTTTTCAGCATTGGCCTGAGCATGTCCTGTACCAAATCTTCCAGCGTGCGAGCGTTGCCAGAAAGCATCGTTGAAGCTAGGTCGGCAAATGCCGATGAAACGGCGCTGTCGGTTTGTTGCGAGAGCAGCGGCGCAGCAGGGGCTAGCGGTTCATGCACCACAGGATCGGGATCAGGTGCAGCAACCACTGGCTCTGGCTCGGGGTCCGGCTCAGGTTCGGGTTCAGCAAAATCGAGATCCTCAGGCGGGTCGAACGGCTCATCGGACATGTTAGCCGATGGATCAGCCATGGAAGCAAGATCAAGGACATCTTCATCCTCTTCTAACCCCGCTTCTGCTTCAGCATCAGGTTCAGCTGTTACTGCAGCAAAGCCCTCGTCCACATCGTCAGATACGTCTTCTTCGGGCTCTGGCTCTGGTTCAGAAGGTGCAGGATCGGCAAACAGCGCATCGAGGTCAGCTTCGGAAATTACCTCATCATCAGCGCTTTCAAGCTCGGGCTCAGCGTCGGCCGACGCTTCCGGCGACTCATCATCGGCCGGCGTTTCCGGCTCGTCATCTGAGATGATCTGGCGAATGGATGCCAAAATCTCTTCCATCGAAGGTTCGGCATTCGCGCTGGACTTAGACATTGCGCACCGCTTCCCAATACCCAAGATTTCCAGCCATGCTCTACGCCCCTAGCTCCGACCGACTTCGGCCTACAAGGACAGCGAAGGCTGCAAACCGACTTGATTCGATTGCATTATGACACAGCGCAGCGTTCAGCCATGCCAATCAATTGCCAATCCCGTATGCTTTTTCTGGGGGAAAGCGCTTAACGAACCGTTAACCATGGGCTTGAAATCCCCGTCAAGCGGGGGTTTCAGGGCGGCCTCAGTTATAATTGGGCTCAGTCGCCAAAGATGACACCGCCGCGCCCGTCGGGCGTGCGCAAGCCGTACCATTGGTCGCGAACCGCATCATAATGTTCAACCGGGTCGTAGCGAGCGACTTGCAAACCAAGCGTTTCGGCAGATAAGCGGCCCAAGGCTGAAGCCAGCGAGTAGGACGCAACCACCAAATCGCGACGCGCGTTAATCTCTGCAATACGCGCGGTGATCAGCTCGTCCTGTGTGTTCAAAACATCCAAGGTGGTGCGTTGGCCCACCCGTTGCTCTTCAATCGTGCCAGCCAAAGCCACTTGTGCGGCGGATACTTGCGCATTGGACGCATCAATTTGTGCGCGCGCAGCCTCCAGTCCACCAAACGCTGCATAGATTGCAGCGCGAACCTGTTCGCGTGCCACATCAAGCTCAAGACGACGCTGACCCAGCGTTTCAATCTCGCGGCGCACTGTGGATGTAGCGCGACCGCCTTGGTAGATGGGCACGGTCAAGCGCAAGGTAGCCGAGAGTGAATCATTGGGGCCGCCAGCTTGGGTTCCCCCTTCTGTCCACGAACGCTCGGCGTTACCGACCAAGTTGAGTTCGGGCAACAACTCCCCTTCGGCCAACGCAACAGCGCTCTGCGCGACATCGATGTTGGCTCGTGCTGCAACAATTGCTGGGTGCGTGGTCAGCGCATTGTCCAATGCGCCCTGAAGCGTGCTCGGGATACCATTGGTGAAGGGGCTTGGTGTGACCAACTGACCAGGATCAGTACCAATAACCTGTCGATACACCGCATTGGAAGCAGTGAGAGATGCTTGTGCGGAGCTGACTTGCGCCAGAGCGAAGGCCCGGCGGGCGTTGGATTGAGCGATATCAGTGCGTGTGCCTTCGCCAACATCAAAGCGCGCTTGGGCTGCGCGTACCTGCTCTTCCAAGAAACCGACATTTTGCCGACGCAGCGACAGAATCGCCCGATCAGCCAGGACATCCATGTAAGCCTGCGTTGCCGATACAAAAATATTCTGCTCGGTGTTCTCTAAACCTGCGCGGGCAGCAGCAACACCAGCTTCAGCCTGTGCAACGGCATTCTGTGTTCGAAAACCCCTGAAAAGAGGCTGCACAACAGTCAGCGTTGCGGTTGAGGTTGTGGTGCCAAAACTAGAGTTAGGCGTGCCGTCAAGCCTGCGAGATATCTGACTGGCTGTAACGCTTGCCTCGCCGGTTATCGTCGGCCGATAACCCGACAGAGCTTGGGGTACACCTTCATCAGTCGCGCGGACACCAGCACGGGCAGCGTTCAATTCTGGATTGTGCTGATAGGCACGCGCCAAAGCGCCAGCTAACGTTTCTGCATTGGCCGTACCGATAGACCCACATAACGCCAGCGCCGCGCCAGTCGCGCCCGCCATCACAGTGGTTCGCCAAGTTCTTTTCATGTTTGGAATGCCTGCCCACACGCTTTACAGATAACACACTAGTCGTTTGCCTGTGCGCCTACCATGGGCCAGCAGCAACAACCTTTACGATTTGTTAAGGTTCGATATCAGCCCATGCAAGTGGCACTTACATTTTGTGATGTCGTCTGCTGACACGTGAACAATTTGATCCACCGCTGCTGCAAATGAGCAACGGTTGAGCCCGTCGGGCTATGCTTTGGCGGACTGCTAGAACGTGAAGGCGTCTTCGCGCTCAAAGCCGGGCAACGAAGGTGCTGAGCAGTTGAAAAGCGGCACGACCGTGTGCCCGTCACCATCACGTTTGATCGAAACGGCGCGGCCAGCACCTCCCGAGCCGAGCGGCCCGATGATCACACCATCTTCGCGAAGTTGAGCCACCAGCTTTTCTGGCACCTCGTCCACAGCACCGCCAAGCAAAATGGCGTCAAAAGGCCCTTCCGATGCATATCCGTCGGCAAGCGGTCCTTCCAACACGGCAACAGTATCAATATCCGCCTCGGACAGCGCGTCGGTTGCCCGCCGCACCATGGCATCGCTTGTTTCCAAGGCAACCACGGAGCCACACAGGCGTGAGAGAATCGCTGAGGAATAGCCGGTCAGGCAGCCGACATCGAGAACGACACTGTCACGAGTCAGCCCTGCCGACTGAACCATGCGCGCCAAATGCATCGGTCGGATCATCCGGCGCAGGATGTCTCCGTCCGCAACTTCGATTTCCGCGTCGCTATAGGCCAACGCTCGCTTGTTTTGCGGAACAAATATGTCACGCGGGATTTCCAAGAACGCGGCCAACACATCATACTGAAAAACGTCAAAGGGGCGCAGCTGGTTGTCGACCATCTTGATGCGTTGTTCGGTCATGGATGCGGTGGCGGTTGGCATATGTCGGTTCCTCTCCTAATCCAAGCTGGCAGGCGCCTGGCGCGCAGGATCTCGTGTCGGTGACCTTATGCAAGTCGCGCCGAAGCAAAGCAAGATGGAAGGCGAATAGAACGCCTTCGTCTTTTGGCCGCAGCACAACCAATCGTAGGAAATGGCTTTGTTGCCGTTTCAGACAATATCCACCTTTCATTACCATTGGTATTCTTAACGCTTGCAAGGTTGAGGGGGCCTTGCTAACCGACCTGCACGAGGCCTCGTGGCGGAGTGGTTACGCAGAGGATTGCAAATCCTTGCACCCCGGTTCGATTCCGGGCGAGGCCTCCATCCCCACACTTCTCACGCAAAGGTGAGTTTTGGGGCTAGCGTACTCCAAAACCCTTTGGTATAGCGCCGGTCTCTTGGGTGATCCCCGATAGCTCAGTTGGTAGAGCAAGCGACTGTTAATCGCTGGGTCGTAGGTTCGAGTCCTACTCGGGGAGCCAATTTTTCCAATCATTATCAAACGCTTATGGTCCACATTGCGTGATCCATTCAGTTCGTTTGCTCGTAGAGCCAACAACCGCTGTGATGACCCAATGGTGATTGTTGGTGCCTAACAAACCTTCTCCCGACAGTTCTGCTCCGCCGTCAATCGTTTGGTTTCGCGATGATTTGCGCGTTGATGACAATCCCGCGCTGGCAAAGGCTGCCTCTAGCGGCACGCCAGTTGTTGCTTTTTACGTTTTAGACCAGAAAGCAGACAGACCTTTAGGAGGCGCTTCCCTATGGTGGTTGCACCACGCTTTGGCGGCCCTTCAAACATCGCTGGAGCCTCTTGGCGTTTCACTGATCCTTCGCGCTGGCGATGCGACGGACTTGGTACCGACCTTGGTCAGCGAGACTGGTGCGAAGGCCGTCTACTGGAATCGGCGCTATACCGCCAGCGGCATTGCGCAAGACACAGAGATCAAAGCAACGCTCAAACGCAACGGCATTGAGGCAGAAAGCTTCAACGCGCACCTCCTTCATGAGCCTTGGACAGTGCAAACTGGGTCTGGTGGTCCCTATCGGGTTTTCACGCCATTTTCGCGCGCTGCACGTGCAGCAGGCACACCGAGACAACCCACCCCTGCCCCAGAAATGATTGTGCAGTGGTCAGGCAAAGCCAACTCCTTAGAGCTTGATGACCTGAACCTGCTTCCAAAGAAGCCTGATTGGGCGGCGGGCTTTCGGGACATGTGGCGGCCAGGCCCTGAGGGCGCCCGGGCTAACCTTGCTTCCTTCATCACGGACAAGCTGTCCGGGTATCCTGATGATCGCAACGTGCCCGGCATCGAAGCAACAACACGTCTCTCAGCCCATTTGCGATTTGGCGAGATTTCGCCGCGAGAAGTCTGGCATGCGGCCGAGATTGCAGACGCACCGCGCGATTCCATTTTCAAGTTCCATCAGGAGCTGCTGTGGCGCGAGTTCTCCTATCATCTGCTCTTTCATTACCCAGACCTTGGTTCAGCAAACCATCAGTCGAAGTTCGATGACTTTCCATGGGCTGATCACACGACAGGGGAAGGTGCTGAACGGTTAAGGGCCTGGCAGCATGGGCAAACCGGCTACCCAATCGTCGACGCTGGCATGCGTGAACTCTGGCACACCGGTTGGATGCACAATCGGGTGCGGATGATTGTCGGGTCCTTTTTGGTCAAGCATCTTCTGACCGACTGGCGCGTCGGCGAAGCTTGGTTCTGGGACACGTTGGTGGATGCTGATCCGGCCAACAACACAGCCAGTTGGCAGTGGATTGCAGGATCAGGTGCCGACGCTGCCCCCTATTTTCGCATCTTCAACCCAGTCCTTCAGGGAGAGAAGTTTGACGGCGATGGCACCTACACACGCCGTTGGGTGCCGGAGGTTGCCAAGCTGCCAAAGAAATATCTCCACAAGCCCTGGGAAGCGCCGATCAATGTCCTACGTGATGCTGGCATGACGCTCGGTTCGACCTATCCGCACCCCATTGTTGACCACAAAACCGCTCGCGACAGGGCCTTGCAGGCCTTCAAGTCGCTCAGTGAAACACCAAACGCTGCCTAGTTCGCATCTCTTTCAAGAATCGAGACAATTCATGACATCCATTGCCGTTATCGGGTCGGGCATCTCTGGCAATGCTGCCGCCTGGGCGCTTCACACGTTCGCAGGGCATGACGTGACGCTCTACGAGAAGCGTCTGACGCCCGGTGGTCATTCGGCAACGGTTGATGTTCACCATGGTGACCGACACATCGCCGTTGATACAGGCTTTATCGTCTACAATGGCCGCAACTACCCCGATCTGACGGCGATGTTCGCCCATCTTGGTGTGGCAACCGAGTGGAGCGATATGAGCTTGGGCATCTCCGTGGGTGACGGCGCGTTGGAGTGGTGTGGCGACAATCTGGATGCGGTGTTTGCACAGCGCAAAAATTTGGTCTCACCACGCTTTCTGCTCATGCTGCGCTCTATCTTCCGGTTCAACAAGAACGCGCTGGCTGATCTCAACTCCGGCGCATTGAACACGCTTTCCTTGGGCCAGTATCTGCGAGCAAAGCGCTACCCGGCTGGTTTTATCGAAGACTATTTGGTGCCCATGGGCGCTGCCATTTGGTCCACGCCTGATGCCGACATCATGGATTTCCCGGCCGCCAGCTTTGTTCGGTTTTTTGCCAACCATCGCTTGTTGGAGCTGCGGCCGCCTGAGTGGCGCACGGTTACTGGTGGCAGCCGCGAATATGTCAAAAAGCTCGTTGGCCCGCTTGGCGATCGCGTTCTGTTGGGGCGCCAGGTCACCGAGGTTCGCCGCGAGGCGAATAGCGTCGTCATCACTGACAGCAGTGGCGAAACGCGGCGCTATGACTATGCGGTGATGGCATCTCACTCTGATCAGTCATTGGAGATGCTGCAAGACGCCTCAGACGCCGAAGCATCTCTTCTTTCTGACGTGTCGTATCGACCAAACGATGTCTATCTTCACCGCGACGAAGCGCTCATGCCCAAGCGAAAGAAAACCTGGGCAGCATGGAACTACATGTCGAGCGGACGCACCGCTGAAATGCGCGCAGGCGTTTCGGTTTCCTATTGGATGAATAAACTGCAGAACATCGACAAAGCCTATCCGCTTTTCATCACGTTGAATCCACCCAAAGCCCCCGATCCAGAGAAGGTTTTTCTGCGCACCAGCTACGACCATCCGCAGTTCGATGCCAAAGCCCTGGCAGCGCAAAAACGTCTGCCAGATGTACAAGGCTCTGGACGGATTTGGTTTGCCGGGGCTTGGACTGGTTATGGCTTCCATGAAGATGGGCTACGATCTGGCCTCAATGCAGCAGAGGGTCTGGGTGCCTATGTACCGTGGCGCCAAGGGATTCTTGATCCGCTCGAACGCGCGAGCGACATCACGGTGCAAGCTGCTGAATAGGTTCGATAATCAGTTTTGCTTGACGAAAACGCAGCAGCGTCCCAGCTTTTGGACATGAACAGCGTTGAGCCCATACGCCACGACACTGCCCAGCCCCTGTCACCGGTGACGCCACCGCCCGACGCACCACTGACGCTCTATCGCGGCCTGGTGATGCATCAGCGCATGCGCCCCAAGTCGCACCGCTTTGGCTATCAGGTCTACTCGGTGCTGATGGACCTGGACCGCCAGCATGAGATCGACGGATTGAGCCCCGTCCTGTCGCACAACCGATGGAACTTGTTTTCTGTGCACGACAAAGATCATGGGCCCGCTGATGGATCAGCACTGCGCCCTTGGGCTGATGCGATGCTGGCCAAAGGAGGTTTGGAGACGCGCGCGGCGAAGATCATGCTGCTCTGCTACCCTCGCATTCTTGGTGCAGTGTTCAATCCTCTCTCGGTCTACTACGCCTACGATGATGGTGATCAATTGGTCGGCGTCATTTATGAGGTACGCAACACCTTTGGCGAGCGACATGCCTATGTGGCCAAAGTCGAGCCCGGACAGCATGGTCCGGCAGGTTTGCGGCAAACGCGTGCCAAGCTTTTCTATGTCTCTCCGCTGATGGACATGGACATGCGCTACCACTTCAACTTGAAGCCACCGAGCAAAACGATCACGATCCGCATTCTAGAACACGACCCAAAAGGGCCCATTTTGTCAGCCACGTTCCATGGCGAGTTGGTTCCAGTCTCGACACGAACGCTGTTTAGCGAGGCGTTGCGCGTGCCGTTTCTAACCGCCAAGGTGGTTAGCGCCATTCACTACGAAGCCTTGCGCCTTTGGTTGAAGGGTATCAGACTGAGAGATCGCCCGCCGGCACCACCATCTTTCAGCGTTGCTGATGGTGAGTTGGAAGGTGAACCAAAGCGAGCGTCGACACCGCCACAAACACGTTCGGCACGTTAAGCCGGCCCAAAGTACGAGGAATGAGTTGAGGAGGACGAGAATATGAGCACCGACATGATGGCTGATCGCAGCATGCCGGAGCGCAAGGAGCGCACCAACACGCCCTTTCGTTTGATCGATTACACACCGCTTACCCAGGAAAACTTTGCTGAACTGACCCGGCAATTGCCGCGCGCAGTGCGCCGTGCGCTGGGTTTTGTGATTGGCTTGGAACATGGAACGCTTGCGATAACGCTACCGACTGGTGAGCGCTTTCGCATCGAAGGCCAAAGCAGAGAACCGGTGGCCGACCTCGAAATCCATTCCTACAACTTCATCGGCGACGTGATCCGCCATGGAGATATTGGCGTTGCGGAAAGCTTCTTTGAAGGCCACTGGTCATCTTCTGACGTCACCCAGTTCCTGGAGCTGTTCTGCTACAATGAGCGCATTATTCACGAACGCATAAACGGCAATCCAATTGCGCGTTTTGTTATGCGCGTGAAGCACTGGCTGCATCGCAACACAAAACGTCAGGCCCAGCGCAATATTTCGGCGCACTATGACCTGGGCAATGATTTTTACGAGCAATGGCTCGACCCATCGATGACGTACTCCTCGGCGCTGTTTCAGACCGGCGCCAATGACTTGGAAAGCGCGCAGCGGGCCAAATATAAAGCATTGGCAGATGCGACAGGCGTTATGGCCGGCGACAATGTGCTGGAGATCGGGTGCGGCTGGGGCGGTTTTGCAGAGTATCTGGCAAAGGAACGCGGAGCTTATGTTCGCGGCCTGACCATCAGCCGCGAGCAACATGACTTTGCGACTGAACGGATGAAGCGACAGAGCCTAACGGACCAAGTCGACATCGTCTTCCAAGACTATCGTGATGAAAAAGGAACGTTCGATCGCATTGTCTCCGTTGAGATGTTCGAAGCGGTCGGGGAGGCCTATTGGCCAACCTATTTTGAAACGCTCAAGAAGCATTTGAAACCGGGTGGCAAAGCTGGATTGCAGATTATCACGATCCAAGACCAGTACTTTGAACACTATCGCCGGGCGACTGATTTCATCCAGCAATATGTGTTTCCTGGCGGCATGCTTCCCACACCAACGCATCTTCGTGAGTTGGGCAAATCTGTCGGGTTAGATCTTACCAATGAACTGATCTTTGGCCGGGACTATGCGAGAACCCTGAAAGAGTGGCGCGCCACGTTCATGGAAAAATGGGATGTGATCGCGCCAATGGGCTTTGATGAGCGGTTCCAGCGCTTGTGGCGATACTATCTGCACTATTGTGAGGCTGGCTTTAAAGCTGGCAACATTGATGTGCGGCAAGTGGTGTACGGTCACGAACGCTAAACGCAGCTAGCTCTTATCAAGCGGCTTGCCATGCCATTTCGTCGCGCGTGATACGAGCCAATGATAGATGTCGAACGGTAGCAAACGCAGGACTTTCAGCTGATAGGTGAAGCGTTTGGGGAAGGTAACCTCAAACGACTTCGCTTGCAGGCCGTCAGCCATCCGACGTGCTGCATCGTCGACTTTGAGCAAGAACGGCATCTCAAACGGATTGTTGTCTGTCGCTGGCGTTTCAACAAAACCTGGATTGATCACTTGGATAGTGATCCCCATGCGGTCGGTATCGAAGCGGAGCGCTTCAGCCATGTTGATCAGGCCAGCTTTTGTTGCACCATAGGCTGCTGCCATGGGTAGGCCAGAATACCCTGCAACTGATGCGACCAATGCAATTTGCCCTTGTCGCTTGGGTTTCATCATCTTGATCAGTGGTACAACGCAGTTGGCTGTCCCTTTGAGGTTCACATCAAAGGTTTTGTGGAACGCATCAAGATCAGGTTTGGTCGCATCAACGGGAATGTAGATACCTGCATTGAGCGCAGCGATATCGATGCCACCATAGGCATCCATCTCCTGCACGATGGCCTCCATGCGCTGAGCGTCAATGATATCACCCTCAGCCACATGGACTTCCGCGCCGGCCTGCTGGCCTTCGATCTCAACTTTGAGCGCATCTAATGCATCGCGTTTGCGCGCGGTGAGCGCCAAGCGGTAGCCCCGCTTTGCCATCTCTAAGGACAGGGCATGACCAAGACCGGAACTTGCACCAGTGATCCAGACGAGCGGTTTGGCCATGTAACACTATCCTCAAAGCAAACGGGGGAGAGATCTTTGATCTTCCTACGCAAAAAGGCGGCGTCGAGTTCAATCGACACCGCCTTTTTGGCAGAAATTATTGCTTTTCTTAACGGATGAAAGAATTCATCAAACGCCCAATCGGGCCAGTCAATTCCACCGGCGCATCAACGACTGCAAAGCAAATGCAAACCTCACCGGGATCGGCGACCGGTTTGTGATTCACATCGTCATCTGCATAGGCAATGTCGCCGACGCCATAATGACCGTTACCATCAGAAAAGCCGCCTTGCAGAACCAGTGTCACTTCCGAACCATGGTGTGTGTGGACAGGCATTGCTTTGCCGCCATCAATGCGGAGAAGGCTAACCTCTGAGCCTTCCATATCCGGCAGTTTATACTCTGCCAGACCGGGCATGACCTTTTTCCAGGGCACGTCGGCTACGGACATACCAAGAAACTGCTCAAGTGCTTTAGGAGACGATCCCTTGGATGTTTCATCAGCATCAATGGCTGCGAAGACGGACTGAAGCGCAGCTTCGCCGTCCTTAAAGTTCACAGGTTCAATCTGATCCAGCACGTGCGGCTTATGAGGCATTGCTGTTTCGCCGGCACTGCTAGCGAGTGTCGAACCGACGGCATGGACATCGTCCAGCCAGCGTTCGGCGTGTGGCGAAAGCTCCAAATGGCTTTCAACGAGCACCCGGGCAGGGGTTGAAAGACCGCCCAGCGCATATTCCGCTAGAAGGCCTGACACCATGTCGCTTTGACGGGTTGCGTTAATGTTCACACTTCATCTCTCAATCCTGGTCGCCCAGGGTTTTGTTCACTTCAACAACGCCCAATCTTCACGTCGAGCGTAAATTGCTATCACTTCAGATCAATCGGCAAGATGCCTTACCTAAAACTACGCGGGACAGACTTAGCGCCGTCCCAAAACTCACTCAATGTGCGGCGACCCACTCACCAACTCAGAAAAATGAAAGCCTGAATTGAACCGGTTTCGTTTCTCTTCCCGCAAAGATTGTGGGCACTCAAATCCGATTACGCGTTCTTTCAAAGATTGGATCAGAATTCAGCATCAAACCGGTTTAATCGACTCCAAGCACACCTTTAACGTGCCAGCTAAGCAGGAGTGCCGGAAGCCTCAATCCGGGCGATAATTCTGACGGATTGCCCACGTAGGCTTGCCAAAGTGTGCCTGGATGTCGCGCTTTCGTTGCCATTTACATCATGCTCTGATCAAACCGTTGTGGACCTTCGCCATGATGGAAAAACAATGATCGACGCGCTCTATCAATCCGACTCATATCTGCGCACCGCTGACCTGCCCCTTGTGGGCATGCATGATGACGGCGTTCTGGTAAAACGCAGTGTTTTCTATCCTCAAGGTGGAGGCCAACCAGGCGACCAAGGCAAGCTGGAGCTTGCAAGCGGTGACATGCTGCCTGTTCACACAACTCGCTATGGACCAGATCGCGACAGCGTTCTTTTGGTGCTGCGCAAAGGCGATGACCCGTTGCCAGAAGCGCTTAAAGAAGTATCTGTGGGTGATACGATGACCGGCCATATTGATTGGGCGCAGCGCTACAGTTTCATGCGCGTACACACGGCCTTGCACCTGCTATCGGTCGTCCTTCCCTACCCTGTCACAGGTGGCCAAATCGGCGATGGTGAGGGCAGACTGGACTTTGATATCGCCGATGGACCACTCGACAAAACAGCGTTGACTGAGCAATTGCAGGCGCTGGTGGAAGGTGACCACCCGGTGGATCAGGATTGGATAACCGACGCGGAACTGGATGCTCAGCCTGACCTTGTAAAGACGATGAGCGTGAAACCACCGCGTGGCGCAGGCAAGGTGCGTTTGGTACGCATTGGAGATGTTGATCTACAGCCCTGCGGCGGGACCCATGTGCAATCCACCGCCGAGATTGGCGCCGTTGAAGTCCGCAAGATAGAAAACAAAGGCAAGCAGAACCGGCGTGTCCGCATCCGCTTGTCCAGTGAAGACGCCGTTTAACGCAAGGATGTTAGCAATGCGCCGTGAGGATGTTTTTGTCACCCCAGAATGGCTGAACGAGCGGATTGATCATCCAGATGTCTTGCCGATCGATGCCAGCTGGTATCTGCCCACAATGCTGCGTGATGGCGAACCCAGAGACGGTCAAGCTGAATACAAGGCGAGCCACATCCCCGGCGCAGTGTTCTTCGATCTGGACGCACAATCGGACCCCACAAGTGATCTGCCGCATATGATGCCAAATCAGGTTCGGTTTTCGTCGGCCATGCGCAAGCTTGGCGTTGGCGATGGTATGACGCTTGTCGTCTACGATGGCGCCGGTCTGTTCTCCGCTCCGCGTGTTTGGTGGATGTTCAAAGTCATGGGCGCACGATCCGTGTTTTTGCTCGATGGCGGCCTGCCCGCTTGGCAGGACGCTGGTTTTGCGCTGTCAGACGAGCCGGTAAGCCGCTCGCCAAGACATTTTACCGCTCGATTAGATGGGTCAGCGCTCGCGGATTTGGAAACTGTGGTGAAGGCAGCGTCAGACCCGATGACCAACATCGTTGATGCACGTCCGGCGGGACGATTTGACGGCTCCATTCCAGAACCCCGCCCCGGTTTGCGGGCCGGTCACATGCCCGGTGCGCGCTCGCTGCCCTTCTCCGATCTTATCGATGAGGGACGCCTCAAGTCTTCAGAGGCCTTGCAAGCGTTGTTTGCTGACAAACAGATCGATCTCACTGCACCGATTATCGCATCATGCGGATCAGGGGTTTCTGCCGTGACACTTAAGCTGGCGCTGGATCTTAGCGGTGCGAGAGATGTCCGTATCTATGATGGGTCATGGGCAGAATGGGGTGGCAAAGACGATCTGCCGGTCGAAACGGGCCGAGACTAGAATCAGCAAAAGAAGCGCCTACTAGCGAATGGGCGGGGCGTAAATCAGTCCACCTTCCGACCAAAGCTCATTCAGGCCACGGCCTATCCCCAACTCGGAGCCTAGACCGATCGTCCGTTCGAACACTTCGCCGTAATTGCCCACCTGCGCGATCACCTGAAATGCCCAGTCTTGGCGAACGCCGAGCATCGTGCCGAAGTCTCCTTCATCCCCCAGTAGGCGCGCGATCGCTGGGTTGTCGCTGCCGCGAAAGCTTTCAACATTCTGCGAGTTCAGACCGAACTCCTCGGCATTGATCATCGCGAACAGCACCCATCGTGCCACATTGAACCATTGCGTGTCGTCAGCGCGCACGGCCGGGCTCAGCGGTTCTTTTGATATCACTTCTGGCAGAACGATATGCTCATCGGGCTCAACGAGATTGAGCCTCTGCGCGAACAGCCCTGATGTGTCATGCGCATATGCATCGCAGCGCTGCGAGTCATAGGCAGCAACCACCTCTTCAACGTTTTCGAAGGTCACAAGCTCGAAAGGCATGCCGCGTGACTCAAAGAAATCGGTCACGTTCAGCACTGTCGTGGTGCCTGCATTGGCACAAATGGTGGTGTTTGAGAGTTCCAGCGCTGACGTGATGCCCATCGACTGGCGGACCATGAAAGCCTGACCGTCATAGTAGTTGACACCAACAAAGCTCACCGGTCGGCTGACCTCCCGTGCCATCGTCCAAGTGGAATTGCGTGAGAGAATGTCGATATCGCCATCAGTCAACGCATCGAAGCGTTGCGAGGCGGGCAGCGAGGTGAACTCCACGGCCTCGGCGTCGCCGAGAACCGCAGCGGCTACCGCGCGACAGTACTCAACATCAAAGCCCTGCCATGTTCCGTCGGCGTCTTGGCTGGAAAATCCAGGCTGGCCTTCAGAAACGCCACATTGGACGAAGCCTTTGGCCAGCACATCATCCAGGGCAGAGCTGGCTTGGGCTGAGGCACTCACCGTTGCCGTCAAAGCGCTCGCAACAACAAAGGCACAAAGATGCCTGCCGGAGGATTTGGGCGGGAAGAACATGACCAAACTCGTACATCATCAAGGAAAAGAGGCAGACCGCGCACAACCGCCCTTGTGCCACGTTCCACTCCCCTGTCAAAAGCTTTCAGACAGTGGCGAACAAGATAGGCCAAAAAACGGCCCGTTCCCAGCAAAATGGAACAAAAACAAAGGATCAAGCCGTGAGTGATGAGCAAAATGGGCGCAAGACCAAGCCCGATTTGTCCACCAAAGGGATCGATACGCAGCTCTCGCATCTGGGACGCGATTCGCACGCTTATCATGGGTTTGTGAACACACCCGTGGTGCGCGCATCCACCGTGCTGTTTGACAGCGTGGAAGCCATGGAAGCACGCAATGCGGATGATACCAACAAACCGAAATACACGTATGGACTAAACGGCACGCCAACGATTGATGCTTTGGCTGATACCATCAACACATTGGAAGATGCTGCGGGCACCGTGCTGGTCCCGTCCGGCTTGGCCGCTGTGACCATCCCCATTCTTGCCATTGCCAAGCCTGGTCTGCGCTTGCTGGTGCCAGACAATGTGTACTGGCCGACCCGCCGCTTCTGCGATGGGACGCTGAAGCGCCTTGGTGTTGAGACCATCTACTATGATCCACTTATCGGCGCTGGTATCGCCGACCTCATGGCATGCGACGGTGGGTGCGCGCTTTTTGCTGAAGCACCGGGGTCGAACACTTTTGAGATGCCAGACCTCAATGCGTTTCTTGCAGCGGCCAAGGCCCATAATGTGATCACCATGATCGACAACACTTGGGCGACACCACTTATCTACAAGCCGGTTCCTGCAGGATTTGACTACTCGATACAGGCCGGGACCAAGTATTTTGCAGGACATTCTGATCTGCTGATTGGGTCAGTCTCAGCCAGTGAAAGGGCATGGCCTGACCTTCACCGCACCCGAGAGCAGTTGGGTGTTCAAGCAGGTACCGAAGAGATTTTTCTCACCTTGCGCGGTATGCGCTCGCTGCGGGTTCGCTTGGAACAGCACGAAAAAGCGGCGCTGGAGATTGCCAGATGGCTTGAGGCACAACCTTTTGTGACCAAAGTCATGCACCCTGCCCTACCCTCAGACCCGGGCCACGCGCTGTGGCTGGAGCTTTTTAAAGGCCGCGCCAGTGGACTGTTCGGTTTTGAACTTGCTGGTACGCGCGATCAAGGACGTGCAATGCTCAACGCCGTTGAGCTTTTTGGGCTTGGCTATTCTTGGGGTGGTTATGAGAGCTTAGCTGTTCTGGCTGAGCTCTCGCACTGTCGCACCACCCGTCCCTGGTTGGGTGGGCCTGCCATCCGCCTGCAAATCGGGCTTGAAACCGTTGATGACTTGAAAGCCGACTTGGCCTCAGCAGCCAAAGCTGCCGGCTTGCCGACAGGCTAGGCGGCCAACGCTTACGTGGCTGCGTCGCCCTCAGGTCGGGCGGCGGCACGGCGCTCTGCAAAGATAAGCCAAACGTTGCGCAGGTAAATAAGCAAGCCTAGCGACTGGCCAAGAATGAAAACGGGGTCTTGCTGCTCAATCGCATAGGTGAGCAGCATGAGCCCACCGCCGATGGAGAAAAACCAGAACGGGATTGGCACGATCGACCGTTTTGCCCGTTCTGAGGCCACCCATTGGACCACAAAGCGCATCATAAACATGAATTGCGCCGCGAGCCCCCACACGACCCACCAGTCGAACTGATCGACAAAAACGATCTGAAACCAAGCAATGAGCCCGTCGAACATGTGTGGCTTATCCTTCCGGTGTGTTGTCTGGAGCTATCTCGCTGACCGCAGGGCGTTTTTTAAGGCGACGCTTCAACCACCAAACGCCAAACAGATCGATGGAGCCAATCAGCGCGCGATCAAACACGCCGTATTTGGAAACGCCAAACTGGCGCGGGCGATCAATTACGTCGACGAAATCAACATCATAGCCTTCGCGTAAGACAAGCGCGGCCATAAAGCGGTGCCATCCATCGAAATAGGGCAAGCGGCGGAACAGATCGGCGCGCACCGCTTTGAGCCCACATCCTGAATCGCGCGTCTTGTCAGCCAGCATCGCGCCACGCAAATTGTTGGCAAAGCGTGATGCAAACCGCTTCATCGCGGTGTCTTTGCGTCCCACACGCTGGCCACCAACCATGCCAAAGGCAGGGCCGCGATCCAACAGAGTATCAACCAAAGCTGGCATGAAGGCAGGATCGTTCTGGCCATCGCCATCGGTGCAAACGATGATGTCGCCAACGGCATACTGGACGCCGGTGCGAACCGCCGCGCTTTGGCCGGACGACTGTGCATGTTGCAACACGCGTACATCTGCACCGCTCTTCTGCCCGGCCCCAAGCGCAGCGGCAGCGGTGTTGTCGGTTGATCCATCATCAATGACAAGAATTTCCAAGTCACGGCCCACGAGTGCCTGCGCGATCTCGCCGATAAGAATTGGAAGATTCTCAGCTTCGTTTTTGCACGGGATGACAACCGAGAGTTTCTGGCCCTGCGCAGTGGTGGACGTGTTTGGCGTTGGCACGAGAGGTCCGTGGGTTGGGAGAGATGTCGGCACCGTGTGCCCAAGAGCCGGTTCCCTAGCGCTTTGTGGGAGAAAGCGAAAGAGGGGCATCACCAATGGTCACTGCGTGTGGGTTATTCACCTGCAGCAAAAACATGCATGTTCAGCTCATCCCCACCATTGATGTTGATACCCTCGACCCGCGCCAACAGGCGAACTGTAGACGCTGATGTGCTCTCCTCTGGCGTGAGGCGCGCAAGGTCTTCAAACATTCCCTCAACAAAGGGAGCATCAACAAAGGCGGCCCTGCACCCGCCCTCAGCCAGGAAATCGGCAGCTGCCTCTGCAGAATCGAGCATTCTCAAATCTGTTCGAGTCATGAGGACCAGGCTGGGTTCATTGTAGCCAAGCGTGGCAAGCTCAGGGTTTTCACAGCGCACACCGTCAAGTGCCGTCACAAGCTGCGGCGTGACCCAGATGGTTCGCGCGGCAGGAACGTGGAACCCAAAAGCGCCAGAGTACAAGAACACCGTGCCTAGGGTGATGAGTACGAGACTTGCGCGCGCGTGTGAACGCCAAATGAGCAAGAAAGCGCCAATTAACAGCACAAGCCCAAGCACCATAGCGGCAACCCCAAATGGACTGATGCTATCGCCATAAACATAGAGAACGATTGGCAAGCCTATCGTTCCAGCGACTGGGATGAGCAGAAACAGGCCTTTGGCAACACCTGCCAACCAGCCCTGCGGTATCTTCTCATAGACCATCATCCGCGCTGCTAAGATCGCCAGAGCCGGATAGATCGGCAGTATGTAGTGCGGCAGCTTGGTGGCTGAGAGCTCAAAGATCACCCATGTCGGGACAATCCAAGCCACCAGGAAACGCGTGCTCTTGTCGCGCCAACTGGCTATGGCGAAAGGAATTGCCAGGAAGGCAAGCGGCGCGAGTGGCCAACCCAAAGTTGGGAAAAAGCCGAAGGTATAGGCGCCCGGCGGCACGAACGGTCGTTCTCGGCTCTGACCAATTTTCTCAAACAGGTCACGGCCAATCGATTGAGCATAAAACTCGCCGCCTGATGTGATGCCGATGGCGATAAACCAGGGCAGTGTGAGAATGAGCATCCACATGAAGCCAAGGCCCGGGCGCAAACGCCTTAGCCAAGCAATTTTCCGCTCAAACAGGCTCGCAACCAAGGCGGTGCTGCCCACCACCATCGGCAGGATAGGACCTTTGATCAGGATACCCGCTGCAACAGCGGTCCAGAACAAGCCAGCGTGCCAGAATTTTACCGAACTGTCGCGACGGCCCAGAAATGCCTTCGCCAGGATCCCTTGGGCAACAAGAATGGTGGCAAACAGCATCGCATCTGTCTTGGCCAGGCGTGCCTCTGCGCCCAAAAGAATGGTCAGCGCCACGAGCAGGCCAGCGGCAAATGCGACCGGCGGTGCGCCAAATCCCAACGCTAACCAGTAGACGAGAAGCGCTGCAGCGACTGCGCCAGCAAATGACACAGTGCGGTAGACCCAAATGGGGGCCTGGCCATCTTCAGCACCATAGAGCGTCACGGCGGCTGATTGCAGCCAATAGATACCAATGGGTTTTTGATAGCGGGCATCGTTTTGGAAACGAATTTCCACATAGTCGCCCGTTGCCACCATCTGCCGTGTTGCTTGCGAAAACCGCGACTCATCACGGTCGATGGGCGGGATTGTTGTGAAACCCGGCGTAAAGGCTGAAATGGCAACCAGTGCGATGGCAACAGCGCCAACCACTCGCAAGCGTGCAAGTCCATCAAAAAGCGGTGCGAGTGCGCCGGCCCAACTGTCCACCCAAGCCCACCGAGGAAGCCAGCTTGGCGGCGATTGTTGTTCTTGGGTTGTTGGCTCGGCGGGTTGCAGTTCAGACAAAGCCTGCGCGCTTTCCTGCGGGGCCTGATCTGCGATAGGCACCGAGACCGCGGTTGTACCGGCCGCCTCACCTACACGTTCCTGATCTGCCCAAAGGCCGGCTGTGCCTGCGGCCCTTTCTGTGATCGAAGAGGCAAAAACGGGGGCAGAGGGCTGAGCTTCAAGCTGCCTTTCTCGGGGTGCCGGAGCGACCGTCTTGGGCGTCGTCTTCCCAGTTGAGCGAGTGCTGGAAGAGGTTGTTTTGGCGGAGGACGCGGTTTTTGCTCTCGGTTTGCGAGGGCTTTTTGGCGTGTTGGTCGATGGTTCGTTGTCTTTGGGTGGTTTGGCCATCGCCAGAAGAAGCTCTTCGTTGGACGCTTTGGTGTGTTGGTGGCGACCTCGGCAGGATTCGAACCTGCGACCGTCGGATTAGAAGTCCGGTGCTCTATCCAGCTGAGCTACGAGGCCGATCCTATCGAAGTGGCCCGCCGCTGCCTTTGGTCAAACAACAGGCTTATCGTTTAGTGAGTCCAGGGCACCCGCCGGTCATACTTGAAATTGTCGGCATACGCGACGCGGCGGCGAATACGCTCTTTTGGTTCTTCCACCCGAAAAGCAATGCCATTTCGTGTGCAATAAGCAATGGCATCATCTTTGGTGTCGAATTTCAGGCTGACTTGCGCCTGCATGTCGGAGGAAGACGTCCAGCCCATGAGAGGTTCAACAGACCGTGGTTTCGCCCGGTCATATTCCAGAACCCACCCCTTGGTTTTACCCAGGCCAGACTGCATGGCGGTTTTGGCGGGCCGGAAGATACGGGCGACCATTGGCTTTTCTCTCCACCATCGTGCCGCAATGAGCGTGTCGTGCGGCAATGAAAATCTCGTGGTCGGGGCAGCAGGATTTGAACCTGCGACCCCCTGTTCCCAAAACAGGTGCGCTACCAGGCTGCGCTATGCCCCGATACGAAATTGTCTGCCACGAACTGTCTTACATTTGAGCGGGCGTCAAGCCTGCGAACCAAACCAAATGGTAAAAAACAGTGTGCTCCTTACAATGCTTCACCGGGCAACAACCTACTGGCGCTGCAAATCAGGATGAATGACGGTGTCGCCAGGTTCCAAACCAATACGGTCTGCAGTGCCAGCGACAAACTCCAATACCGCGATGACAGGACCGCGCGAATGAACCGAGCGTAGAGATAGTGGTTCCGTGCCACGTTCTATGCGGTGCACCACGCCGTCTTCGGCGATGAACACCATGTCGAGGGAAACATACGTGTCGCGCATCCAGAACGACGCCTCACGCGCCTGAGCAAACGGAAAGAGCATAGCGAAATCCGGCGCCAACTCTCGCCGATGCATCAGGCCCAAACCTTGCTCTTGGGGTGTACGCGCGATCTCGATGGTGAATTGGTGGGAACCCGTCGATGTCTCAACGCTTAACGAAGATTCTTCAAACGCCCATGCGGCACCAGCCCAAAAAAGGCCGGCCAGAAGCATTGGAACCACAAAAGATATGGCAGTGCGCAGCATGAGCAGTCTATTGGCGATCAATGTGACGCCGGTATGGAACTGCCGTTCACCGGGCGCACTTCAGATGCCATACGGCCTTTGGGACCATCGCCGAAACGCACCAGAACATCCTGCCCGGGACGCAACTCTGTGAGGCCGTACCGACGAAGGGTTTCCATGTGGACAAAAATGTCCTCTGTCCCCTCGCCCTGAGTGAGGAAACCAAATCCACGAATGCGGTTAAACCACTTTACAGTCGCTGTTTCCAAACCAGACGTGGGTGTGATCTGCACATGTGTGCGTGATGGCGGCAACTGTGAGGGGTGGAGTGCGGTCGATTCGTCCATCGACAAGATGCGCAGAGCCTGCAAGCCGCGAGGACGGTCTAAAACTTCCACAACGATGCGTGCGCCTTCATAGGCGGTCTGGTAGCCATCACGGCGCAGACATGTGACGTGCAACAGAATGTCTTTCATGCCGTTGTCAGGGACGATGAAACCGAACCCTTTGCCGACGTCAAACCACTTGATCTGCCCGGCAACCTCAAAAACATCCAGCCCGGCATCATCGCCCAGTTCGGCAATGAGTTCGGGATCAAGAGGGGGTTTACCCGTCATTCTAGCCAGCCCTACCCACGCATTCCGCCACTACACGCGCCACCATCGCCGCGAATCAGCCATCAATCTGGTCGAAAAACAGGCGAAGCACTTTGATTCCTTATGTGAAGGATGCCCTCGACAGGCGCGGACGGGCAAGCCCCTTCATCATTTGTTTACGATAATTCCTGGATCGTTAAGCTTGCCGTAACGGACAGTGGGTGATCTCTAGCCGCGTGTTGTCTTGGATAAGAGCCGGTCGCGCCGTTTTACTGCCGTTTCTGATCAGTCAGACAGACAAAACTGGCCATGCGCAGTTTTTTGGATTCACCCGCTTGAACCCCAAACAGACCCACCCTATAAGGGCCGCCTGTCTGGCACATCTGTGACACAGAATGTGCGCCCATCGTCTAGTGGTCTAGGACGCCGCCCTTTCACGGCGGAAACACGGGTTCGAGTCCCGTTGGGCGTGCCATCTCTTTCTCTCGGCACAACTAAGCCGAGCGCGTTGAAACAAACGACCCGTTTCTCAATTGTTTGGATGCGCTGTTCAGCCGTGCCGCTTGAGTAGGCACTGCTATGCGACCGCTGGGACCATCTGGTGCCCTTTGAGCAGGTCTTCCAGCGTGTACTTATCAAGCACATCAACAAAACCGTCATAGGCGGCAGCAAAAATGCGGTTCACTGGCGTGATCTGACGCACTGCGCAGTCCACCGGTTCGCCAAAGCAGTCGACAACGATTCGCGTTGGTTCGGTGATGCGCAGAACACGACCCAAATTGATCTCGTTCGGCTCCAGCCCCAACTTAATCCCACCACCGCGACCACGCGCCGTTGAGAGGATGCCTTCGCTGGCCAGCTGAGCAACCAGCTTTTGAATGTTGTATTCGCTGATTTTTTGGCGCTCAGCAATTTCGCTAGAGCGCACAGCCTGTGGCATCGCGTGGGCGCAATCCAACAAAATTCTGATGGCATAAGATGTCTGTTTTGAAAGGCGCATAGGAGTCTCGCTTTACCGGGCACTTAAGTATGCCCTTATTCGCGTCAACAGGCAAAACTCAAGCTAGGGCACAAGCCAGGTTTGGCTGACCTCTCCGATCGAATCCCATGAAAAACGAGCTCTACGGTGACCCTGATGGGCCAGGTAGAGCCATTCAAGCGTTTGCATTTGTAAGGTTACAGCAACGAAGTTTTCCGCGCCCTCTTCTGGGTCTTCCCCCGATGTGAACGCAATGGTGCTTGGAGCTTCGACGGCGTCACCGGGGGTTGGCACAACACGGTAGCACTCACGGGAAAAGTCGCGCGTGGCATCCCATGCAGCTTGACGCACATCGCTGTCTCTATGGACCGTGGCCAGGGCATCCAGACGCAACTGCGTCTTAGCTTTGGGATCATAGAGATGCACCGCGGCTCGTTGGTCGCTAGCCAACTCGTCCAACTTGGGAGAGCGGGCGTCAGTGTGAAAGCGTAGCGTTCGTGTTTGTGGATCGAAGCCACGATTTACAACCGTGCGCAGACGGGGGGCACCATCAGGGCCAATCGTTGCAACGGTGAATGTGTGCATGCCGGACTTGCGATCTTTCACGCCGCGCGCGATCAACGCCAGTGCATGATCACGCGTAGCGTCCAAATCGTTGTAAAAGGGTGGCGTCTCTTGCTGGATCATCAACAAATTTGGTGGCCTGTTCAGCTCTGAAAATCAAGGGTTGGCGACATCACGGATGCGCAGTTGCACTGTTTCACGACCCTGCCAGCTGTTGATCGATAGCGTTCCAGCAACATGAAGGGGCCCGCCACCGCGGGCCGCCATCAAAGCATCGCCAAGTGGGGTCTCAGCGGCTCGAAAGGCGATCGCAGCCAGGCCAGGTCCCTGCCCGTCCGACAATGTGACTTTGATGTGGTTGGTGCCCACCACGCCAGCGTAGGTCACGCGGTGACTGGCAAAGGCAAACACTGGCTCGGGAAATCCTGTTCCATAAGGCGCTGCGCTTTCAATGGCGCCGGTCAAGTCAAGCGAGGCAGCGCTGGCGGTGAGTACCGCGTCCACGTCTAGAGTTCTCGTGGCTGCTGCATGGTCAGATGCTTTGTTGAGGGCATCCACCAAAGCGTTTTGCGCGTCGCTCCAAGCTGAATCGACCAGTGTCAGCCCTGCCGCCATCGCGTGGCCGCCGCCCTTTGCCGCATGCCCGGCCTCGACCAGCCCATGAACAGCCTGCCCAATATCAATGCCGGGGACGGATCGGGCCGATCCGGTCCAAGTGCCATCGGGCGTCAGTGTGAAGGCCAAAGCGGGTCGATGGAATCGCTCTTTCAGGCGCGCTGCAATCAAGCCAACCACACCTTGATGCCATGTGTCATCGCGCACCATGATGACCGGCGGCACATCTCCAACGCGCTCGACCATCGCGATGGCACTCTCAACCGCTTCGGTTTCGATCGCTTGGCGTTGTGCGTTCAACGTGTCGAGTTCGGCTGCCAGTGCACGGGCCTCATCGGAATCCGTACTCATCAGCAACCGCGCACCCATGGCAGCATCGCCAATACGACCACCTGCGTTGATGCGTGGCCCGAGCACGAAACCAAAATGATAAGGACGCAGAGGGCCCGAAAGCCTTGATGCCGCGATCAATGCAGCAAGGCCCGCATTGGTTTGCCCTTGTGCAACCTGAAGGCCCTTCACCACAAAGGCCCGGTTAAGGCCAGTGAGCGGCACCACATCCGCGACAGTTGCCAAAGCCACAAGGTCTAGGAGTTGAAGCAGATCGGGCAGCGTGTTCCGGTCATAACCACGGTTGCGCAGCTCACGGTTAGCAGCAACCAGCGCCATAAACGTCACACCGGCCGCACATAAATGGCCAAGACCGGAGGTGTCATCGGGACGATTGGGGTTCACCAAGGCTTCGACCGGCGGACCGAGATCGCGCATCTGATGATGGTCGAGCACCAGAACAGGCAGACCGCGTGTCTGAGCGTGGGCAAGCGCCTCATGGCTGGTGGCGCCACAATCCAGTGTGATCAGTAGGTCAATGCCCTGCTCAGCCAAACCATCAATGGCCGTGATGTTGGGGCCATAACCTTCAGAAACACGGTCTGGGATGTGTACAATTGGCGCAACCCCAAGTGTCAACAGCCAGCGGGCCATCAGCGCACAGGATGCTGCACCATCCACATCATAGTCGCCAAAGAGACCCACAGTTGCCTGCGCTTCCACCGCATCGGCAAGAAGGCCAGCCGCATCTTCCATTGCTCGTAGCACCGAAGGATCGGGCATCAGTGTGCGCAAGGTGGGGTTCAAAACATCGGCAGCTGTGTGACCATCCTCGCCACGACCAGCCAAAACCTTAGCGAGGATGGCATTGAGGCCTGCCGCTTCCTGGATCGCAAAAGGACGTGGATCATCCCGTTCCAGACGGCGCAACCAGCGTTGCCCGCCGATGGAACGAGCAACTTTTAAAACAAGCGCGGCATCATCAGTCGAGATGGAACTTCTCAAGCAGTGTGTGCTTGCCTTTGATCCAGCGTACCGTTTTAGAAGCTGAGCGCATCACAACCGTGTCGGTGGTGATCACATGCGGGCCAAAGTGCACACCGTTAAGCAGATTGCCTTCTGTCACGCCTGTCGCAGCGAGAATAACATCGCCGCCAGCCAGTTCATCCACTCGATACACTTTGTTGGGATCCGTCACGCCCATACGCAGAGCGCGATCACGCTTGTCCTTGGTGTCAAGAATCAATCGCCCTTGCATCTGTCCGCCAACACAGCGGAGCGCGGCAGCGGCGAGCACGCCTTCAGGCGCACCACCAATGCCAAGATAAATGTCGATCCCAGTTTCTTCAGGCGTCGTGCAATGGATGATACCGGCGATGTCGCCATCCGGTATCAGCCTTAGCGAGGCGCCCAACTGACGGATCTCAGCAATCAGCGCCGCGTGTCGCGGGCGATCCAAAACACAAGCAGACACTTGCTCGACAGGTACGCCCTTGGCGTCCGCAACGGCCTTGATGTTTTCTGTCGCGGTTTTGTCGAGGCTCACCAAGTTTTCTGGAAACCCAGGGCCAATGGCGACCTTATCCATGTAGACGTCGGGCGCATTGAGCAGGCTGCCCTTTTCGGCAAGCGCCACAACGGCCAGTGAGTTGGGCAGATTTTTGGCGCAGACGGTGGTGCACTCCAGCGGATCGAGGGCGATATCAACCTCCGGTCCGTCGCCAGTACCGACCTTCTCGCCAATGTAGAGCATCGGAGCTTCGTCCCGCTCACCTTCGCCGATCACCACCTCGCCGGTGATGGGCAGCTTGTTAAGTTCGCGACGCATGGCATCCACGGCAGCCTGATCGGCCTCTGTTTCATTGCCCCGGCCTCGCCAGCGTGCCGCCGATACAGCTGCGCGCTCGGTCACACGCACCAATTCCAAAGTCAAAATGCGCTCGAGAACGAGTTCCCCCGGCGTCAGAATGGAATTGGTCATAGAACGCGGCTCCTTTGCGGCATGTGGCTACCGCTCGATTCGGATGATTTGCGGTGCAGCATTCACATGCCCGTCCGCGACGATGGCGTCCATGGCTTCTCGCACAGATAGTTCCATCGTCTCATGGGTGATGATGATCACGGGCTGATGAGAATGCGGTCCTGTGTCGGTTGGTTTACGTCGCTGAACAATGGATTGCAGCGAAATTCCGTGCTCAGCCATCCGCTGAGCTATGGCGGCGAAGGCGCCAGGTTTGTCGACCACAGAAAGGCGCACATAATACCCACCTTCATGGGCGCGCATGCGAGCTTTTTGATAGGGGCGAAGCGTGCCGCGCGGCAGGCGCAAGGGTTTGGGTTCCAATCCGCGCGCCAAGTCCTGCAGATCAGCAAGAACCGACGCAGCGGTGGCATCACCACCTGCCCCGGGACCGGACAGCACAATCTCTCCAAGAAGATCGGTGTCGATGGCAACCGCGTTCAACACGCCATTGATCTGCGCCAGCGTTGAATCCAACGGCAACATGGTTGGATGCACCCGCTGCTCAATACCGGTGTCGGTGAGCTGAGCGACGCCCAGCAGCTTGATGCGATAGCCAAGCTCAGCCGCCGCCGCCATATCGTCTGGGGTGATCGCACGGATGCCCTCGACATACATGTCGGAGGCTTCAATTTCCGTTCCAAAAGCAAGTGAGGTCAGAATAGCAAGCTTGTGTGCGGTGTCGAACCCATCGACATCAAAGGTTGGGTCGGCCTCCGCATACCCGAGGCGCTGCGCATCGGCCAGCACGTCATCAAAGGCAATGCCCTCGTTCTCCATACGGGTGAGAATGTAGTTGCAGGTGCCGTTGAGAATACCAGATACGCGGGTGACTTTTTGGCCTGGCACAGCATCACGCAGCGCCCGAATGGCGGGGATCCCCCCCGCCACAGCGGCTTCAAAGAGCAGTGGAACCGAGGACTTTTCCGCCAGTGCTGCAAGTTGAAGTCCGTGGGCGGCAAGCAGCGCTTTGTTGGCAGTGATAACTGGTTTACCGGTTTCCAGAGCGGCCTCGACGACCGACTTGGCCGCCCCGTCCTCTCCACCGATCAACTCGACGACCAGATCGACATTGGGATCACGAGCCAGGTCAGCAGCATTGGCGTGGAAGGTCAGTCCAGACGCGTCAAAGCCGCGATCTTTGGAAGCATCGCGTGCCGAGACAGCGGTCAGCCGCAGCGGCCGTGCGCCTTCGGCGCTGAGCTCTTGGGCACGGGTCAAAAGCAAGCGAGCGAGCGCGGCACCAACGGTGCCGAGCCCTGCAACGCCCACACGCAATGGGCTGTCGCTGGATGGTAAGGTCATGCGCGGTACGTCCAAGCTGGCGGATAACCGCCAATAAGAGGGTGTATCAACGCATGCGATTGACGATCTTGCTAACCGCGCGCGCTGAGGGCGACCACGTTATGCAAAGTCTCGTCAGCACTTTCAAGGAACCTGCGCAGATTGCGCGCGGCCTGGCGAATACGGTCTTTGTTCTCCACAAGCGCGATGCGGACATAGTCATCACCATGCTCGCCAAAACCAACACCTGGTGCGACCGCAAAGTCGGCTTTCTCAATGAGCAGTTTTGAAAATTCCAAACTACCAAGATGCTTGAATTTTTCTGGAATTGGCGCCCACGCGAACATTGAGGCTGCTGGTGATGGGATATCCCATCCTGCCCGTGCGAAGCTGTCGACCAACACATCACGACGCCCCAGATAAGTGGCCCGCATGTCGTCCACACAGTCCTGCGGGCCGTTAAGCGCCGCTGACGCAGCCACTTGGATCGGCGTAAAAGCGCCGTAATCAAGATAGGACTTGACCCGTGCCAAAGCCGCGATCAGCCGTTCGTTGCCAACAGCAAACCCCATCCGCCACCCGGCCATCGAGTAAGTCTTTGACATGGACGTGAACTCCACGGCCACGTCTTTGGCGCCTTTGATCTGCAGGATTGATGGCGGCGGATTGCCGTCGAAATACACCTCTGAGTAAGCCAGATCAGAGAGCACGATCAGGTCATTCTTGCGGGCAAAGGACACCACATCACGATAAAACTCCAAGTCCGCAATATGCGCCGTCGGGTTTGACGGATAGCAGAGGACCAAAGCCAAAGGCTTGGGAATGGAGTGTTGAACGGCACGCTCAAGTGCATGGAAAAATTCAGGACCTGGTTCGCACGGCACGGAGCGAACCGCTGCACCCGCCATCAAAAAACCGAAGGCGTGAATGGGGTAGCTGGGGTTGGGCACCAAGATCACATCACCGGGAGCGGTGATGGCTTGCGCCATGTTGGCAAAGCCCTCTTTTGACCCAAGTGTTGCAACAACCTCAGTGTCCGGGTTCAGCTTCACGTTAAAGCGGCGCTCATAGTAGGCAGCCTGGGCACGGCGCAGCCCTGTGATGCCACGCGAGGCAGAGTAGCGGTTGGTGCGTGGTTTACCGACCGTTTCGATCAGTTTTTCGTTGATGTGCTCGGGCGTCGGCAGGTCAGGATTGCCCATCCCAAGATCGACGATATCGGCACCGTTCGCCCGCGCCTTCGCCTTGAGCTGATTGACCTGCTCAAATACATAAGGTGGCAGGCGGCGAACATGGTGAAACTCGTTCATCTCGACCTCAAAGGTTGGGCATCAGAAATGATGCTGGGATAGCGGGCGCCCACAAAAGGCGATTCTTCTAGCGATGTGCCGTCAAAACAGTGGCCGCTTTGCGGCGCGTCATTGCATGGCGGCGGGCGTTGTGTCTCACAAAGGCAAGACAGGGGCAATTGATAGGAACGTCCCACATGCCTTTGTTTGGTCGTGCCGCAAAAGCACATGACCTATGCAAGATGCGATGTTGTCATTGTACAGGCTGCTGGAGCATGGTGAATGAAACGTTAAGGGAACAAGGGTGCAAACCCGATTTGACGGCAATCGTCACCTTGGCTGGCGGGACATAAGGAAACGATCTGGCGATGGCGCAGACAGGCGACACCACACCCTCAAAAGGCCAAGCGGCAAAAACGACGCGTGCCAAGCGTCGTCCGACCAAACGTGCGCCTGCCAACACAGTCGCCAGCGAAAAGGCGACTGAAAAGGCGCAATCCAAGACATCAGCAGCGTCGAAACGCGCTGCAAGAACGACCCAAAAAACTGCTAGTGGGCCCAGAACCACGAAAACTGCGGTGGCAAAGACAACCACTCAACAGCCCAAGACGACCAAGAAGCCAACACGTAGAACCAAAGCCCAGGTCGCTGTGCAGGCTGGGTCAAGATCGTCCAAAACCAAAGCCGCCAAGCCGATGCAAGCAGTGGTAACGCCGGAGCAACCGGTCACGCCGCCCACTCCAGAGGCGCCAGCACAGACCAAAAGGCGCGCCGCGGAGCCCGACGAGCGCCCACTGGAAGACTATTCGATCAACGACCCGGAAGCTTTTGCCGAAAATCTCGGTAAGTTTGTCGAACAGTCTGGTCGGGTTTGGGCCGCCTATTTGAAGCCGCGCGAGGAAGGCGAAGTTCGCGCCGTGCAAGCTGACGAGATGGGCGAGGTGGTTAAGACTTTGAGTCAAGTCTCAGAGTACTGGCTCTCCGATCCAAAACGCCTTTTGGAAGCGCAAACAAGGCTTTGGTCGGGATTTTTTGACCTTTGGACAGGGTCTATGGCGCGCGTTTCGGGCGAGGAAACCAAGCCTGTCGTCGAGCCGGACTCCCGAGACAGGCGTTTCAACGACCCTGAATGGTCCCGCAACCAGTTTTTCGACACGCTCAAACAAGCCTATCTGCTGATCTCCAACTGGGCCGATGAACTGGTGGACGAGGCCAGTGACCTGGATCCACATACCAAGCATAAGGCACAGTTTTATGTGAAGCAGATTGCTAGCGCGCTTGCGCCCACCAACTTTGTTGGCACCAATCCCGAGCTCATCAAGGAAACGCTCGCCAGCAACGGTGAGAACCTGGTGCGGGGTCTCTCGATGCTTGCTGAGGACCTACAAGAAGGTCATGGCGATTTGAAAGTGCGTATGACCGATACGCGCAAGTTCCAAGTCGGCGAGAACATGGCAACCACGCCTGGTAAGGTGGTGATGCGCAATGATGTCTGCGAACTGATTCAATATGCGCCGACAACCGACACGGTGTTGAAGCGGCCTTTGCTGATGGTGCCGCCTTGGATCAACAAATTCTACATCCTCGACCTCAACCCGCAGAAGAGCTTCATCAAATGGGCGGTCGCGCAGGGTCACACTGTTTTCGTGATCTCATGGATCAATCCAGATGAACGCCAAGCGCAAAAAGGCTTTGAGCACTATATGCGTGAGGGAATCATGGAATCCCTGACCGCCATCGAGGATATCACTGGCGAGCGGCAGGTGAACGCGGCGGGCTACTGTGTTGGCGGCACGCTGCTATCGGTATCGCTGGCGTACATGGCGGCGACCGATGATGATCGTATCGCCTCAGCCACACTGTTCACCACACAGGTTGATTTCACCCATGCCGGCGACTTGAAAGTGTTCGTGGACGAAGAGCAGTTGAAGGTGATGGAAGAGCAGATGGCCCGTAAAGGCTATTTGGACGGCAAGAAAATGTCGTCGGCCTTCAACATGCTGCGCGCCAATGATCTGATCTGGCCCTACGTGATCAACAACTACCTGAAGGGCAAAGACCCCTTACCCTTCGACCTGCTCTACTGGAACTCTGACTCCACACGGATGCCAGCTGCCAACCATCTGTTTTATCTTCGCAATTGCTATCTTGAGAACACACTTTCTCGCGGCAAAATGGTGCTGGATGATGTCAAGCTGGATCTCGCGGACGTCACTGTACCGGTCTACAATTTGGCCACGCGTGAGGATCATATTGCACCGCCTCAGTCGGTCTTCCTCGGCTCGCAGTTCTTTGGTGGGGATGTTCGTTTTGTCTTGTCCGGCTCAGGCCATATTGCCGGTGTGATCAACCCACCAGACAAGAACAAGTATCAGTATTGGACGGGTGCAGAACCGCGCGGGCGCTATGACGATTGGGTTGCCAAGGCGAGCGAGACACCTGGCTCTTGGTGGCCAGACTGGCAAGCTTGGACGGAAAGCTTGGATGATGAGCGCGTGACGCCGCCCAAAACGGGCTCCAAGTCTTACCAACCTCTCATGGATGCTCCCGGCTCATATGTGCTGATCAAAGCCTAGATGGCCCAGCCCACAGCCCCATAGGCCTGCCCGAGTTGCTTACTTGGCTGTCGCTTCGCGCTGTACAGTCTTGGAAGGCGTCTCTGAACCTGCTGAAACGGCCTGATCGTCGTCGGATGAAGCCTCTGAGTTTTTTTCTTTTTGGGCCGCCCCATTGCTGCTTTTGGTCTGCCAATCCGGCAGGAGTGGTTTGGGCGTGCCAATAGGATCGCGTCCACTGCCGCTGCGGTAACGGTCCAAAGCGCTTGGACGCGGCCTGCCAAGTGGTTTTTGTTTCTCATCAGCCTTTGGTTTGGTCTTGGCCTTATCTTTAGACGCGTACGGCTTGCTTGAAGCATTGCCGTTCGCGCCTGAGGTTTGATCGCCACCGTCTTCGGCTGGCTTGTCTTCGCTTTTGGCTTTGGTCTTTTCCTTGGCAGCGTCCTTCTCAACTGAGCTCTTGTCCTCGCCCGCTGTTTCATTGGCATCATGTTCAATGACAACAGCTTCGTCTTCCTTGGGTTCGGAAGACTTTTTGCTGCGCAAAGGCTCTGCCGGTTTGATCGTTGGCTTTTCGACGCGTTCGGAGCTCTTGGAGTCGGACCCCTTGAAAGATGAGGAAGCACTCGCCGCCGACGTCGTCGTAGCAGGGCGAGCACGAGGCCGTTCTGGACGGGAGACAGGTGGCGGCGGTGGCGAGGCTTCGGAGGTAGGCTCAGCGGGTCTTGCTTGGTGCTGCGCACTGGCGGCGGGACGCGGTGCAGCTTGCTTAGGAGGAGCGATCGCAGGTTGCTCAGGCGTCGTTGTGGCCGAGGCCTGTTCTTTCAGTGCCATTTCCTGGCCGAACGAACGCAAGAAGGTTGGAACGCCAGACGCTGGTATGGGATGGCCAAACTGGAAGCCCTGGCCGTACTCGCATCCAAGTTTGGCAAGCTCAACCGCAACCTCTTCGCTTTCAATGCCTTCGGCAACGATGTCCATTTCAAGGTCGTGACCAAGTGCGACGATAGCAGCGAGCACCACAGCAGGCTCGCCCGGCACCATATCGGTGACGAAGGATTGGTCGATCTTGATCGTGTCGAACGGGAAGCGCTGGAGGTAGGCCAGCGATGAATAGCCCGTACCAAAGTCATCGAGTGAAAGGCCGATGCCTAGCTCGCGACACCGCGCAAGCACTTGCGAGGCGTATTCAGGGTTCTCCATCACCAGCGATTCGGTCAACTCAAGCTTGAGTGCCGACCCCGGCAGATCGGCGCGCGCGAGAATAGCGCGAAGATCGTTCAATAGGTCGTGTCGCAGAAGTTGTCGCGAGGAGATGTTGACGCTGGTGAACAGTCCTGCGGCATTGGAGTCGTTGCGCATCCAGCGGTTAAGATCGCGAGCGGCACGTTCCAGCACAAACAGGCCAACCGGAATGATCAGACCGGAACGCTCAGCAATTGGCACGAACTCAGCCGGTGCCATGCGACCGTGACGCGGGTGATCCCAGCGCAACAACGCTTCAAAGCCTGCAAGCTTGCGGTCTTCCAAACGAATGATGGGCTGGTAGAAAACCGTTAGTTCGTCATTATCAAGCGCCTTACGAAGGTCGGCCTCTACAGCGGCGATGGAGCGACCGTGCTCGCGCAGCGATGGACGGAAGGCCTCGCAGCGGTCGCCGCCAAGACGCTTGGCATGCGCCATCGCAATCTCAGCATCACGCAAACAGTCCTCAGCCCCATCCGCATTCGGATCGTAGGTTGCAACGCCGATGGAAACGGTCAGATTGACCTCATCATCGCCGAACACAACGGAAGTCTTAAGCGCGCGCCGGATTTGTTCAGTTAGCCGAGCAACGGACGCTGGCTTCTGCTCCGAAAGCAAAAGGATGCCGAACTGATCACCGCTAAACCTGGCGAGGGTGTCATTGGGCTTCAACAACCGGTCAATTCGCCGTGCTACCATGGTCAGCAGAGAGTCCGCTGCGCTGGTACCGACCGCTTCGTTGTGCTGCGAGAAATGATCGATGTTCACCACAACCAGTGTGGGGCGCGCAATCTCTTCAGCGCGTGCGCGTTCCAACGCTGTTTGGGTGCGATCAAGGAAAAGCTCGCGATTGGGCAGGCCGGTCAAGCTGTCGTGGATGGCATCGCGCAGCAGCCGTTCCTGCGTTGTCTTCATCTCGGTGACATCAAGCATGGTGCCGATCAGGCGGAACACGCCTTCATCCGCTACCACCGGACGGGCGCGCAGTCGAAACCATTTGAAGTGACCGTCTTCGGCGCGCATGCGAAGTGTTTGATCGATGCGGCCACGACCGGTTGCTACCACCGTTTCCACCACATGGCGGAAATGGTCGCGTTCGCCGGGGTGAATGGCGCTGATCCAGTCTTGGAAAGGACCTGCTAGTGAGCCACGTTTGAGACCCAAAATGTCTTCGGTAGCAGGCGAGGAATAGACGCGATCTTTGGCAAGGTCCCAATCCCAGACCAGGTCACCAGACCCACTAAGCGCCAGCACTTTGCGCTCAGAATCTGACACCAATCCTTCGGCCAGCGTCCCACCTGCAAAGGCGTGCTGCATGACGGTAAAGCCCAACAACAAGACCAGCAGGACCAGACCACCGGCTAATGCTGGCGAGACCAGATCGTTGACGATGTAGCCAGAGACGGCAAGCCAAGCGGCCAAAAGCCAAGCTATGAAAACCGTCCAGCTAGGGATCAAATGAACGGCGCGGTCATAGCCCTGCAAAGACATGGGCACGATAACCAGCAGCCCACCAATACCGATCACACCCAAACCCATGCGGGCTATGCCAGACGCAATTTGTGGATCGAAGACGGCCAAGCCGATGAGCGATGAAAAGAACGCTGCCCAGACAAGCCCTATTCGGAAGAAAACGTTGTGGACCGCACCTAGGCTCAAATAGGCGTAGATGAGGAGCACCAGTGCCGCCGCCAATACCACCTCGGCGATGGCGCGGCTCACCTGTTCGTCGCCTGGTTGCAGATCGAAAATCTGGTTCCAAAACCCAAACTCGATGGCAAGGTAGGCGAGCACTGCCCACGCCACACCTGCCACAGCAGGGAACATGGCGGAGCGTTTGACGATGAAAAGGATCGTCAGGAAGAGTGCCAGCAGACCAGCAATGCCGAGCACGATGCCCTTATAGAGCGTGGTGGCATTGACGCTGTCACGGTAAGCATCATCTTCCCAGAGAATGAGCTGTGGCAGACCCGGTGTGCGCAACTCGACAACGTACGTAACAACCGCACCAGGGTCGAGCGTGATGCGGAAAACATCGGCCTCCTGGCTTTCTAAGCGCTCTGGCGCGAGGCCTTGGCTGGGCGAAATCGCGACCAGGCGAGAGGCGCCAAGATCTGGCCAGATGATTTGACTGTTGGCCAAACGAAAGTGCGGCGCAACCAAAAGTCGGTCGATCTGTTCGTTGGACGTGTTTGTAAGCGCAAAGACAATCCAGCTGCCATTGCTGTCAGCTTCACGCGCACGCACTTCGATCCGACGCACAATGCCATCAAGTCCAGGCGCAGTGGAAACCTGAATGCGGTCACCCACATCAACAAAACGATCAACGGCTCGGGTAAGATCGAGCGCTTCGACATCCAACGGCACGTTGATTGCATCAAGAGCGGCAGCCGGCGTCGTGACCAAGCAGATAAGGCTTAAGAAGAGGGCGTGCAGCAGGCGCAAAGAGCGGCTTCTCCCGATGGCGGTCTGGTTACGTTACTGATTCAGACAAGCGCGAGTCATCATGGCGCGAAAAGGCGCTCGCACCAAGGCCTGGTTCCCTATCGTTTCGAGGCCTTGTGTACAAGCGGTGTCCGTTGTTGAACCGTCGGCCATTCGCCGCAGCTTGGCGGGTCAAAGCGGAGAGATTTTGGCGAACAGGCGGTGATCCTGCCAACGCCCGTCGATCTTCAGATAGGCTTTGGCCAATCCTTCTTCCTGAAAACCAACGCGCTGAAGCAAATTTATAGATGCCTGATTGTCTGGCAGGCACGCTGCTTCGATGCGGTGCATGCCCAGTTCGCCAAATAGGAATGGGAACATGGCGGGCAAAACTTCGCTCATATAGCCTTTGCCAGCATGCTGTTCACCCATCCAATAACCCAAGCTGCAGGACTGGCTGACGCCATACCGAATGTTGGAAATAGTGAGCCCGCCGAGAAGACTCTCGCCATTTTTGTCAAACACGAAAAAGGCGTAGCCCTGCTTATCGCGCGCATCCTGCGCATAACGGCGCAGCCGACGGCGAAAGGATGGACGTGTGAGTTCACCAACCGGCCAACGCGGCTCAAATGGCTCAAGAAATGTTTGACTTTGCGCCCGCAACGCAGCCCACCGCTCAAAATCGGCCTCTTCAGGGGCGCGAACCAAACAGCGTTCGCTTTCAAAGATCGGCGGTGATGGTTGCGAAAGAGAACGAAAAAACGTCACAGGTGGTCAGCGTGTTTGATTGTAACAAACAGAATGCAGGCCCTGCAGCCTTACACCCCGGATTTCTTGCATACCATCGGCCAATCGGCCCAAAGGTCAAGCGCTTTGGCGTCACCAACCCCAGCTTTGGCAAATGTGGCGCGCTGCATGACAGAAAGCCAGACATCTTTGACATCTTCCAGACTTGTCTCTTCAATCTCTTGCTCAAGACGCTTGCGAGGACGCAAATCACCCAGAATGGCAAGTTGGCGAGCGTGCCGTGCCGCGATGCCAGGCAGGCTCTCAGAGGCCATCGCAAGCGATGCGCGGAACTGACGTTTGGCCGCCACCAACTCGTCCGCGCTCATATCCTCACCAAACCGCAAGAGTTCTTCACGTAACCGTTCAATCATTGGGCTCACAGTGTCAGCAGAGGTGGCCGTCTGGATGACGCCCAGACCACAATCGCTGTAGATCATCTGATAGGCGTCCACGGCATAGGCAAGACCTGCCTCTTCGCGGATCGACTGGAAAAGCCGAGATGTCATGCCACCACCGAGCATCTGGACCGCAAAGGCATGTGCCACAGAGTGCGGAGCCCCAAAGGCTGGCGCCGGCCACGCTAAGGCGAGATGAGTGTCAAAAGTGTCGCGAACCTCAAAGAAACTGCCCGCAGAAGCCTGCGGCAAAGTTCGCGGCGCTGCCGAGACGGCGGGAAAGCTTGGTGCGATTTGCTCGATGGCGACGATCAACTCCTCATGCTGAACAGCGCCCGCCGCCGTGATGATCGTGCTATCGGGTGCGTATGTTCGCGCTTGGAAGGCTTGCAAGCTTTCCGGGCGCAAAGATCGCACAGTCTCTTCGGTACCCAGAATGGGTTGGCCAATGGCATCGCCCTTAAACGCGGCAAGCCCTATGCCATCAATCAATCGGTCATCGGGAACATCCATCGCGCCAGCGATTTCTTGAACGACAACATCTTGTTCCAGCGCAATATCAGACAGGCGATAGTTTGGAGCACAGACGATATCCAACAGCACGTCCAACCCAACGCGCCAATCCTCGGCCAACATGCGCACGGTGTAGCTGGTCGCTTCTGGGCTGGTTTCGGCGTTGATGTCCCCACCAAGCGCTTCAATATCGGCTACAGTTTGGTAGGCGGAACGCCGTCGGGTGCCTTTGAACGCCATATGCTCAAGGAAATGCGCAAGGCCATGTTCATCAGGGCGCTCATCGCGCGTTCCGGCATTGACAAAAACGCCCAACGCTACGGTTTCGACATCGACGCGAGTCTCGGTAACAACCGTCAAGCCTGATGGCAGCCGGGAAACGTCAGTCAAGCGCCACCCGCCGCGATGCGCGCCTTGGAGACGACGAAGTCTTCTACGGCTTTCTGATCGTTCGGGAGACGGTCCATATGCTCGTCTCGCTCCATCAGATCAGCAAGATGCGGTGGAAGTGCGGGATTCACGCCCGTCGCTGCCTCGACTGCCGCTGGAAACTTTGCCGGATGAGCTGTGGCAAGCGTGATGATCGGGATTGAGGGATCCAGGTTTTCTTCGTCAGCCACGTGATGGGCGACCGCAACGCCGACTGCGGTATGCGGGTCGAGCACATAGCCTTGTTCGGCCAACACCCGTTTCATGGTTGTTGCAACAGCATCCTCACCGGCGCGCGCAGCGGAAAAGTCAGAACGCAGAGCTTCCAGTGCCTCTTCAGGAACAGTGAAGGATCCAGATTGTTTCAAGCTGCTCATCAGCTCGCCGAGCGCGTTGCTGTCTTTGCCCATAGCAGCATGAAGCAACCGCTCGAAATTCGAAGAGACTTGAATGTCCATTGACGGGGACGTGGTCTGCACAACGTCAGCTGCCTCGTAGCGACCGGTTTCCAACGTGCGGGCCAAAATGTCATTGGTGTTGGTGGCGATGATCAATCGATCAATGGGAAGACCCATTTGCTTGGCAACCCAGCCAGCAAGAATGTCGCCAAAATTGCCGGTTGGAACACAGAAAGACACTTTGCGGTCCGGTGCTCCCAAGGCGACAGCGGAGGTAAAATAGTAGACAATTTGCGCGACGATACGCGCCCAATTGATCGAGTTCACACCAGACAGCGCAACCTGCTCGCGGAACGCAGTGTGCGTGAACATGCTCTTCACGATGCGCTGGCAATCATCGAATGTGCCATCAATAGCAAGCGCGTGAACGTTGCCATCAGCAGAGGTGGTCATCTGTCGGCGCTGAACGTCGGAGACGCGTCCATCTGGATACAGGATGAACATATCGGTGCGCTCACGGCCCAGAAATGCATCAATCGCCGCCCCGCCTGTATCGCCTGAGGTTGCACCGACGATGGTGGCACGTTGGTCACGTTCGGCCAGAACATGATCCATAGCGCGCGCCAGGAACTGCATAGCCACATCTTTGAAGGCGAGTGTACGACCGTGGAACAGCTCCATCACCAGATGGCGCTCATCAAGCTGAACCAGCGGTGTCACGGCGGTGTGCCTAAACGTGCCATAGGCCCCGTCAATGATGGTCCTTAAAGTATCATCATCAATCGTGCCGCCGACAAACGGATGGATGACCTCAAAGGCAACCGTCGCATAGGGCTTACCCCGCATGGCGCGAATTTGGTCATGCGACAGCGTCGGGACGCTTTCGGGCATGTAGAGCCCGCCGTCAGGCGCAAGGCCTGCCAGCAAAGCATCGGCAAAGGTTAGGCGCTCAGAGCCGCCGCGTGTGGAGTGATACAACAAGAGGTGCTCGACAGATCGTAAATCAAAGGCTTCGGAATGGTGCGCGCATCTGTTACGCCACCGATGACGCATCGTCTAGCGATCAGCGAGGCAGAAAGACCCCATGAACGATTTCATCGACGCGTATTGTGAGCGTTTGGATGCAGCGTTTTGGGCCGAACCGCTGAACGCCGTCACAAACGGAGCCTTCCTCATTGCAGCGTTTGTTTTGTTTCGACGCCTTTATCGTTCGGGCGACCTGGCGGCGCTTGCGCTAACCGGTCTGGTTGCGCTGATTGGGGTCGGCTCTTTTTTGTTTCACACATTTGCCACACGCTGGGCAGCCATTTCAGACGTTCTGCCTATCATGCTTTTTATGCTGGCTGCGGTGTTTGTTGGCCTTCAGCGGCGCTTTGGCCTGGCAGCACAGTTTGCGGCCCTGGGCGTGATGGTGTTTTTCCTATCAGGCGTCATGGTGGGATCGTCGCCGCTCGCCACGGTGATACCGGGTGGCTCCGCAAGCTATCTGCCAGCACTTCTCACTCTGGCGCTGTTCGCTGTTGTGTTGGTGCGCAAACGAGATGTGTTTGCACGTTTCTTCGTTTTGGCCACAGCGGCATTCGCGCTCTCCCTGACCCTACGAACCCTGGACATGCCACTTTGTGATGCTGTCCCATTTGGCACCCATTTCATTTGGCATATTCTCAACGCGATAACGCTTTATCTCGTCGTGCTCGGCTTGTTACGTGAAGACCCTAGCGACGAGCGAGCGCGATAACACTGCTCAATGGGCCGCTGTTGAGGCCAAAGCGCTTCAAAAACCAACTCACCATCTTGCGAATGCCGATCCCTGAACGGATTTCAAACGCCTCAAAAGCAAAGTGGCGGCGTTTAAGACCTCTTCCGACCAACCCTTTGCGCAGCGTTTCACGCAGGGATTCGGGACCACAATAGGCCACGCGCGCTTGGTGCCAATCGACATCGACACGCTCGGCGAGACTGTCAGTCGTCAAGCGCTGACCTTTGCCGCTTTCAAACAGATGCACTTTGAAGTTGGGATAGCGCTCCTCGGCCTCGCGCAACTCATTCAAATGCGCCGCATCACCTTCCTCACGCACGCAGTAGGCCAGATGCACATTTCCTTTGTGGTCCTTCAGTTCGCCAGCAAAAGCAGCAAACGGCGTGATGCCAACGCCTGCAGCGATCCAAACCGAAGGCTTATCGCCTTTGTAGGCTCGAAAGTGGCCGTACGCGCGCGAAACTCGAGCGTCCTGTCCTACGGCTAGCCGCCTTGCGAAGTTCCGCGTGTCGTCGCCCAGCGCTTTGACGGTGAAGCGCAGCAAACGATCCTCATCGGGAGACTTCGAAATGGTGAAAGGGTGCGTCTCGGCGACACCTTCGTGCCCAAAACGAACAAAAGCAAACTGGCCTGCCTGGTGAACAATACCTTTGCCTTTGGGTTCAAGCGTGACGGCGAGAGATGAACCCTCCTTGTCGATATCGGCGACACGGTAAGCTGTGCGGCCCTGAAAGAGACCATAAGGCAGAAGCGCATACACCCAAGAGACAACCCCAAGACCACATACAATAAGGATACCAAGGCCTAGTGGGTCGGTGTTCGATATCGGCTTCATAATGAGGGCGTAGTGCGCAACCGAGGCGACGAAGAACGCGCCCATCAGTTTATGCGTCCAGCGCCAAAGATTGTAAGGGATGAAGGTCACTATGGTGATGAGCACCAACGCCACAAGGCCGTAGAGACTCACCTCACCCAGAGTTTCAGCAAAATCGTGCAAGCGTGTTTCACGGCCCAGCGCTGGCAGATCAGCATCAATCGTATCGTGGATAAGTACTGCAGCAAGACCGCCAATGCCGAGCCATTTGTGCAGCACATAGATGCGATCAAGCCCGCCAAAGATCATCTCCAGACCCGCCAATCGCGTGGCCAGAATCTGCGCAAACGCCATCGCGATCAGCGCTACGATGCCAATGTATTGGCTGATAAGAGGAATGACATCGTACCGGGCGGCTAGCGGCATATAGGCAACAAGCGGCGCAAGCATAGCGAGCGCAACGATCAACAGACCAAGTGGGCGCATTGTTCTGATCCTTTGGAAAAATCGGAATGATGTAAATGGGGCTAGCTTGTCGCTAAGCCATCGGCCATGAGTTCTTCAATGAACACGCTCAGCAGCTGTGGACGTCCGGTGACACCAGCCTTGCGGTAGACCGCGTTGCATTGAGCCTTGATCGTGCCGTCCTTGGTCTCTCTAAGCCGAGCCATATCGGAGATAGAGAGGCCTTTTATGGCCATAAGCGCGACGTCACGCTCTGATGGTGTAAGTGCCCAAGCATCAAAGTGAGCTTCTAGCAGTTCGGCAAATGCGCCAGACGCAATCTGCATTTGCTGCTCCAATCGTTTTTGCCGATCCAGAAGCGTGAGAAGCTGCCGACCGGTGAAAAGGAGACTGATGACCAAAACGCCAGTGATGAGATACTCCATCACGTCCGACTCGCCCCAATGGGCCAGGCTCTGGTTCCCGATAAGATCACCCAAGGCATCTAGCCCAAAGAACAGCGCGCAAAAGGCCTGTAAAATAAAGAGAATCCATAAACCTGGATTCTGGCGAACGAGAGCAGAAAAGTCGGTTGGCATCAGCATTTCCATTGGGGGTAAACCGGCTGCGCTCAACAACGCAGCCGGTCGCTAGAGCTTAGTTGCCCATATCGTCGTCATCATCCTCATCGTCGTCCTCTTCGAGTTCGACTGACAAGATCATGCCGGTTTCCGGCGAAATTTCCAGCTCAAGCAGCTGTCCGTCAGCCAAGACGACGGCTTCCAGTTCATCATCTTCAGCTTCGATTTCGCGGACCTCATAACCTGAATTGGTCAGATTGTTCATGACCTCCTCCAGACTAGTTCCAACAGAATCGCCAACGGTGGGCGCGGCAAGTGCAACAACCGGAGCGACAAGAACACCGGCAGAGGCGGCAAGCAGGGCTTTTTTCATCAGGGTCATTTTTAAGTTCCTTTCAACAACACGCCGGGCGGGGTGCCCGTCGCTGTCGATGAGGTGGGCTGCGTGCGACGTGGTTCCCATTGCGCTGAGGTTGATCGGTGGCACAATAAACTTGGGTTTATGGCCCAGTTTTCTTGGGTTCGTGATGCCCCTGTCTTTTGGAAAGGTTGTTTTTCCACTCTTGCCCCGATGACGGGGCCAAGGAGTGTGCTACGCCTGCCTAAACAGTGATTTGCAAGTCTGGGAGCGAACGATGGATGAAGACACGCCGGTGAAAGCCGACAGTGCGCAAAGCGACAAGGACCAACTGAGTCAGGCGGCGCTCTTTTTCCATGAGTATCCTCGACCTGGTAAACTCCAGATCTCCGCGACCAAGCCCCTCGGTAACCAGCGAGACTTGGCACTGGCTTATTCGCCAGGCGTCGCCGCCCCGTGCCTTGAGATCGAAAAAGACCCACTGACGGCCGCCAAATACACAGCACGCTCCAACTTGGTTGGCGTTATCTCCAACGGAACCGCCGTTCTCGGACTCGGTGCGATAGGTGCACTGGCTTCCAAACCCGTCATGGAAGGCAAGGCGGTTCTTTTCAAAAAGTTCGCTGGCATCGATGTCTTCGATATAGAGGTTGAAGAGCGCGATCCGCAGAAGTTCATCGACACAGTGGCTGCGCTTGAGCCGACCTTCGGTGGTATCAATCTAGAAGATATCAAGGCGCCAGAGTGCTTCATCATTGAGGAAGCACTCAAAGCCCAGATGGACATTCCCGTCTTTCACGATGATCAGCATGGCACAGCCATCATAGTGTCAGCAGCTGTTCGCAATGCGCTGGAACTTTCGGGCAAAGACATCAAACAAGTCAAACTGGTGACAGCTGGTGCTGGTGCTGCCGCCCTGGCATGCCTTGGTTTGCTGGAAGAGGCTGGGCTGCCACGGGAAAACATTTGGATCACCGACCTTGAAGGTTGCGTCTATGAGGGCCGCAAGGAACTGATGGACCCCTACAAAGATCGCTATGCCCAAGCCACCGACCTGCGCACGCTTGGCCAAGTCATTGAAGGCGCTGACGTTTTCCTCGGGCTCTCCGCAGGTGGCGTCTTGAAACCGCAAATGCTTGAGAAGATGGCTGACAATCCACTGATCATGGCATTGGCAAACCCTAACCCTGAGATTGATCCAGCGACAGCTCGCGATGTTCGACCGGATGCCATAATTTGCACGGGGCGTTCCGACTACCCCAACCAAGTGAACAATGTTCTCTGCTTCCCTTACATCTTCCGAGGCGCTTTAGATGTCGGTGCGCGGACCATCAACACTGAAATGAAGCTTGCAGCGGTGGAAGCGATTGCCGCCCTGGCACGTGAGGAACCATCCGAGGTGGCCGCACGTGCTTACGGAGGCCAGTCCTCCACCTTTGGCCCAGACTTTCTGATCCCCTCCCCGTTTGACAATCGCCTCATCTTGCGGATCGCACCAGCGGTGGCCAAGGCAGCGATAGAGACCGGTGTCGCCAACCAGCCGATTGCCGATTTCGACGCCTATATGGACCGCCTCAATCGCTTCGTGTTCCGCTCTGGTCTCATCATGAAGCCAGTGATTGCCCAGGCTAAAGCTAACCCAAAGCGTGTTATCTATGCCGAGGGCGAAGACGAGCGATCGTTGCGCGCAGCACAAATCGCGATGGAAGACGGCATTGCAGTGCCAATCCTAATCGGTCGACCCGCCGTAATGCTCGATCGCGCCAAACGTTTTGGGCTGAAGCTCAAGCCCGGCGTGGATTGCGAGATCATCAATCCAGAAGACGATCCGCGCTATCGCGACTATGTTGACGCCTATTTTGAAAGTGTCGGTCGATCTGGTGTCACACCTGACGCGGCACGGACGGTGGTGCGCACCAACACAACCGTTATCGGCGCCATTGCGGTCAAACTTGGAGACGCAGACGCCCTGCTGTGCGGCCTGCAGGGCGGTTTTTCAGGCCATATTGGTCATGTGCACGATATTCTTGGCACCAGCCCAGGCGTTGCCGATTACTCCACCTTATCACTGCTCATCATGGACAAGGGCGGTTACTTCATGACCGATACCTATGTGAGCTATGATCCGCCAGCACGGGAAATCGCCGAAACAACGATCCGGGCTGCACATCACATACGTCGCTTTGGCATAGAACCAAAAGCTGCTCTCGTTTCGCACTCCAATTTCGGCTCACGCCCCACGCCGTCAGCGCTCAAAATGCGCGAAGCGTTCCAGATATTGCAAGATTCAGGCGTTGATTTTGAGTGCGACGGTGAGATGCATGCCGATGTGGCCCTGTCTCAGGTGTTGCGCGACCGGGTGATGCCTGAAAGCCATCTGAAAGGGGAAGCCAATCTTTTGGTCATGCCGAACCTTGATGCAGCCAACATTGCGCTCAACATGACCAAAGTACTTGGTGAGGCCTTGCATGTCGGGCCAATTCTGATCGGCCCATCCAAACCGGCTCACGTGCTCACGCCTTCGGTAACGAGTCGTGGCGTGGTGAACATGACTGCGCTTGCCAGCGTTGACGCTCAGGCAGGCGGCGGTGCGCTGGACTAGACCAGTCGGGCAATCACGGGCACGAGGATCGCGGTTGCGAGACCGTTGAAGGCCATTGCGATGCCAGCGAAGAGGCCCGCGACCGGGTTGACCTGAAAGGCACGTGCTGCGCCGATGCCATGAGCGGCAACACCTGCAGCAAATCCACGCGCTGCTGGGTCTTTGATCCGCAGCGCGTTCATGACAGGCGTCACCATGATCGCCCCCAAAATGCCCGTCATGATGACAAAAACGGCCGTCAGTGATGCGATGCCGCCAAACTCCACCGATATCCCCATGGCGATAGGCGTGGTCACTGATTTGGGAACCAAAGACCAAAGAACCGCTCCCTCAATGCCAAACAGCACGGCAAGCGCGTAAACACTGGCAACAGCGGTGACGGCGCCTGCAAGCAGAGCTGCGACAATGGCCACGCTATGGCGCTTGACCTCTGGCCAGTTGGCCACCAAAGGCACGGCCAGTGAAACCGTGGCAGGACCGAGCAGAAAGTGCACAAACTGGGCGCCGGAGAAGTAGGTGGTGTAGCTGGTGGAGGTAAGCAACAGCACACCCGCCACACAGGCTGCCGCCAAAACAACTGGGTTCGCAAGCGGATGGCGATTGGCACGTTTGGATAGGCCATCACCGATGGCGTAGGCGATCACCGTCACTGTTAGCCAAAGCAACGGCGTCGCTTCAAGAAAGACCCAGAGCTCGAGAAACTCGTCGACCGGCAGCGCGTCCATTTAGCTAGCCTCGTCGCTAGTGTTGGCGGACCCCATCCAGCGATCAACCAGAACAAACACCGTCGCGGTCACGACAAGTGTAGCCAAGGTGGACAGACTAAGAGCCAGAATTAGTGGCCAAAAATTGTTAGCGAACACGCCCAAATGCTGGATCAGGCCGACCGCAGCTGGGACAAACAACAACGAAAGATGGCCCAGCAGCGTGTTGGCCAAAGGCTCAACGATGGCACGTAGGCTGGGTATAGCGGCCAGAAGGATAGCCAACAACACCAAACCAATCACCGGGCCAGGAACGCTAAAACCAGCAATGCGCGCTATGCCTTCACCGGTTAGCTGCATACCCAGAACCAGGGCGATAGCGTGGATCATGACGAGCTCCTGGGAATGGAAGTAAACGACGCTGGCCAACGTGCTGACCAGTTAAGCTGGGTGAATCAACGTCAGGCGGCGTCTGCTTTGTCCGTCGCCTGCTCAGCTGCTTGGGTTTCAGAATCGGCCTCGGCTTTGGCCTCATCGATTTGTTTGGCGGCAGCACGAATTGTAGCGGCCTTGCGTTTGGTTTCTTGCGCCCGGCTAGACGCGCGCTTTCCAGTTTCAGCCACACCAAGTTTTTTGACTAGGGCAAGATACTGGCTTGCTGGCAGCGCAGGAGCAAACAGGAAGCCTTGGGCTTGGCGAATGCCATAGCGTCGCAAGTGGGCAACTTGCTCAATGCGCTCAACACCCTCGGCAACCACATCCATATCGAGCTCATGCGCTAGATCGGTTAGTGTGTGGGTGATGGATTCGCCGATACGACCCTTGCCGAGTTGGTCGATGAACATCTTGTCTATCTTCACGATGTCCAGACCCAATTCCTGCAGATAGGCCAGGCCACCGTGACCTGTTCCGGCATCATCCAGTGCAAGTCGGCAACCGAGACGTTGGAGCTTACGCATGATGACTTTGGCCTGCGCCAAGCTTTCAAGCGGCGCACGCTCAGTGATCTCCAAAACCACCTGATTGTAGGCAATGGCCGACGGACCGAAGATGTTCTCCACGTCTTGAATGATCTCAAGGTCAGTGAAGTGGTGATTGAACAGATTGATCGCCACCTTCAAACCCGGTCGCTGCGCATAATCTTTCTCAAGATCATTCACCACCGTCTGCATGAGATGGCGGGTCATGGGAATGGCCAGCCCAGTCTGTTCGGCCAATCCGATGAATGCGCCTGGTGATATGGTCGTGCCGTCGGGCTTGACCCATCGAACGAGCACTTCACACCCCACCAATTTGCCGCTCTCGATGTCAATAACCGGTTGATAAAAAGGAATAAACTCACCTTGATTGATGGCACGCTCAATCTGATTAACCTGGGCAGGCGTGTAGTGAATGAGACGCGTGACCAGGACGACAATCAACGCGCCAACGACAAGTGAACCGGCTAAAGCCCAGTTGCGAATGGGTACCAAGCCTGCCGCGACCAAGTTGCGATCAATAGAGACTTGAAGCCGCATGGTTCCACCAGCCAGCGGCATCGACTTGACCTCAATGTCAGCTCGACTAGCACCGTCATGCGTCGTTGCTTCACGCGCAAAAAGCACAGCATCACCCAACGACAAAACCACCCCTGTTGTCGTGTCGGCGGCGTCGAAAAAATGGGGAAGCATCGGCCGCGGAACGAACAGCGCGTGCAGAGCGGCCTCAGTTCTAAGCTCCAGGAGTAATCCATTGATGCGGGTATCAAGAATGCGCACCTGTGCCAGTGTGAAGTCCTCTTCAAACACTGGCATGGGTTCGCCAAACAGCTGAAACGCCCCCTCACCCAGATCGGGCGACATGCACATGATTTCGCGATCAAGGTTCAGCATCGCCACCGCAGAAACATCGGGTGTTTCAAGCGTCGTCGCCTGCATCCGGGCAATATCGATACTGCTGCAACCGTTACCTGCCGCCTCCGCCAGTTGTGCCAAGCGATCAGTGAGAGCCACAAATTGCTCTTCAACACCGCGGCTAGCCAGCGCCGCCTGGCGAGTAAGATGCTCATCAGCGCTCACAGCAGCCTGCTTACCGGTCAGCCAATAGGTTCCGAGCATCGGCGCCAATGCAAGAACGCAACCGAAGGCAAAGAACCAAAGCTGGCGAACATCCAATTTCAAAGAAAACCTTTGGGCTTTGCGCCGCATTTTCCCGGCCGAACAGAGGCTGAGCCCATGCGAGATATGATCCCTTTGTAACTTGCATCCCTGCACTTGCCATCAGGTAAACATGGCACCGCGAATTTCATAAACCGCGTAAGTATTTTTTCAGGGTGGCAAAATCCGACCATGGTTGGCGGCTGCAATCGCATGGCATAACGTTGCCCTAGGCGTCGTTAAATGCCATGCAACACTACGAAAAACAGACCCCCTGGACTTGGAGCTGCTCATGGAAGCGCTGTTCATCGGCCACGCCTATATCGACGTTACCTTTCTTACGGATACGCTTCCGACAGGCGATGATAAAACAATTGCCGATGATTATGCGGTGTCGTACGGCGGCAACGCGGTAACGGCGGCCTTTGCAGCGGCCAAACTTGGCGTTCGCCCGGACTTGCTGTGCACATCCGGCGATGACTGGCTTTCACTGATGTTCCGGGAAATGGCTCGCTCGTCAGGTGTGCGGATCCACGAGCGCAAGGTATCGGAAGCATCGCTTTCGTTTATCATGCCAAAAGACGGCAAGCGCGCGATCGTGCGCTGCCGGGATGACAGCTACTTGCACCCCTTCCCCAATCTCAATTTAGACGGTTGCAAGGTTCTGCACGTCGATGGTCACCAGGGTGATGCGGCTTTGCATTACGCCAAGGCTTGCCGCGAACGTGGTATCGCAACGTCATTGGACGGCGGCGCTGTGCGCGAGAACACCGATGAATTGCTCAAATATATCGACGTCGCGGTGGTTTCAGAGCTGTTCTGTGAAACATGGGGTTTGGAACCGAAGGACGCGCTGGAAAAGCTCAAGACATATGGCTGCCGTGTCGGTGCTGTGACGATGGGTGCAGATGGCGTCGTCTTCTACAGTCAGGATGGCGAGCACCAGCACGTCAATGCGCTGCCCGTTCCGATGGACCGGATCGTCGACACCAATGGTGCGGGCGATATTTTCCACGGCGCGTACATCGTTTCAATGTTGCAGTTCCCTGGCCGCACCTGGACAGAACACTTCCGCTTCGCTCGCGCAGCGTCAGCTTACGCCATCCAGCATCTTGGCAATGAAGACAGCGTTCCGACACACGAGAACATCGAAGCGACGCGCAAAGAATTTGAGCGCATCTCCGTTTGAGGGGCGCAGCTTAGCTCGTAGCTGGCGGTGGGTTGACCCGGATGTTCAACTCGCGCAGCTGCGCTGCTGAGGCTGTTGCAGGCGACCCCATCATCAGATCAACCGCTTGCTGGTTCATCGGGAACAACGCCACTTCTCGCACTGATTTTGCCCCGCAAAGCAGCATCACAATCCGGTCGACGCCAGCTGCCATGCCACCATGGGGTGGTGCGCCATATTGGAACGCGCGGTAAAGGCCACCGAACTGCTCTTCGACCTCCTCACGGGTTTTGCCGGTGATCTCAAAGGCTTTGACCATCACGTCTGGCAGTTGGTTACGGATCGACCCTGAAGCGATTTCGTAGCCGTTGCATACCAAATCGTACTGGTAAGCCTTCAGGTTGATCAGCGCCTCGTCACCGGCAGCCTGGGCTGCCTCCAGCGCTTCCAAACCACCCTGTGGCATGGAGAACGGGTTGTGGGAGAAATCGACCCGCTTGTTCTCTTCGTCCCACTCGTAGAACGGGAAGTCGACAATCCAACACAGCTCGAAGCGATCTTCGTCAACCAGCTTGAGTTCCGTACCGACCTGCGTGCGCGCATTGCCAGCAAAGGCGGCGAATCCTTTGGGATTGCCTGCCACGAAAAACGCAGCATCGCCCGCTTCCAGGCCAAGTTGTTGGCGGATCGCTTCGGTGCGCTCTGGCCCGATGTTCTTGGCGAGCGGTCCTGCTCCAGCAACCGCGCCATCTTCCTCACGCCAGAAAATGTAGCCCAGACCCGGTTGCCCCTCGCCCTGCGCCCAGCTGTTCATCCGATCACAAAACGCGCGTGATCCGCCAGTTTTGGCTGGGATGGCCCAAACGGCGTTGGCTTCATCTTCGAGCATCCGGGCAAAGACTTTGAAGCCTGAACCACGGAAATGCTCTGATGCGTCCTGCATCTCGATCGGATTACGCAGATCAGGTTTGTCGGTGCCGTAAAGGCGGATGGCCTCGGCATAGGGGATGCGGCGAAACGTTTGCGAGACCGGCTTTCCCTCGGCAAAGGCTTCAAACACGTCACGCAGGATCGGCTCCATCGTATCCCAGACTTCTTCCTGGGTGACGAAACTCATCTCCAAATCGAGTTGATAGAACTCGCCGGGCAGACGGTCAGCGCGCGGATCCTCATCGCGGAAGCAGGGCGCGATCTGAAAATACCGGTCAAAACCAGCAACCATCAGAAGCTGCTTGTACTGTTGTGGCGCTTGCGGCAGCGCGTAGAACTGACCGTGATGGATGCGACTTGGCACCAAAAAGTCGCGCGCGCCTTCCGGCGAGGAGGCGGTTAGGATGGGTGTTTGGAACTCATTGAAACCAGCATCCTCCATACGGCGGCGCATATCGCGGACCACTTGGGTGCGTGTCATGATGTTGGCATGAAGCGTCTCGCGGCGTAGATCCAAGAAGCGATAGCGCAAGCGCGTGTCTTCAGGGAACTCTGGCTCGCCAAACACCTGCAAAGGCAGTTCAGCCGATGCGCCGAGCACTTCAATCTCAGTGGCAAAAACTTCGATTTCCCCAGTTGGAAGGCCCTCATTGATGGTTTCAGCCGTGCGCGCTTTTACCTTGCCATCGATACGCAAGCACCATTCTGAGCGAACCGTCTCCGCCAACGAAAACGCAGGGGAGTTTGGATCAATCACGATCTGTGTCATGCCATAGTGGTCGCGAAGGTCGATAAACAGAACGCCACCATGGTCTCGCACGCGATGCACCCAGCCGGAAAGGCGTGTGGTGTTACCCACATCCTCGGCGCGCAAAGCGCCACAAGTGTGCGAGCGGTAGCGATGCAGACCGGTGTCCGACATGACAGTTTATCCTCGAAGGCAAAAAGAAAAGCGCAAACGGCTCGTTTGCGCGGTTGGGCAGCGGCTTAGCGCCGTTGGCGCGGGCACGTCAACCATGGGAGGGCCGCCGCATCGCCATCGACGATCAAAGCCGCTATGAGGGCAGTCATGAAACTACTCAACGATACCGATTCCCTGGCGCAGCTTTGCGCGCGTCTGGCAAATGAGCCCTACATCACCATTGATACTGAGTTTCTTCGTGAGACGACATTCTGGCCGCAGCTCTGTTTGGTTCAGGTGGCGGGCGCGGACGAGTTTGCTCTTATCGACCCACTTGCTGACGGGCTCGATCTAACGCCGCTCTTTGAGCTGCTAGCGGAGAAGAGCGTTCTCAAAGTCTTTCACGCAGGGCGCCAGGATATTGAAATCTTTCACTATCTCACCGGCTCCATCCCGCAAAATGTGTTTGATACACAAATTGCAGCAATGGTTTGCGGTTATGGCGATCAAGTTGGCTACGACCAGATTGTTCGACAAACGGTGGGTGCAAGCATCGATAAGAGCCACCGGTTCACCGATTGGTCGCGGAGACCGCTCAACGATGCACAACTTGCCTACGCCGCCGCCGATGTGACCCATTTGCGCGATGTCTATGAGCATTTGGCTGACATTCTGGCAAAAAAAAGCCGTGCTGGCTGGGTCGCTGAAGAAATGGCGACGCTGCTTGACCCGCAGACTTATTCGGTTGCGCCCGGTGAGGCTTGGCAACGGCTAAAACTGCGCGCTCGCAAGCCCATCGAATTTGCCGCCCTGAAAGCCGTCGCCCGATGGCGCGAGGAAGTCGCGCAAGAGCGCGACGTACCACGGAGGCGTATCCTCAAAGATGATGCAATCTATGAGCTTGCGCAGCAGAGGCCCTTGTCGCTTGACGCTCTGGGTCGGTTGCGGGCTGTCCCGCGCGGTTTTGAAAAACAGCCTTACGCGGGTGGTCTGGTTGAGGCGTTGCAGGGTGTTTCGGCTCTTGCAATTGATGAGCTTCCGAAACTGCCAAAATCCAAACGCAACCCAGAAAGCGCGCCAGCCATTGCCGAGCTGTTGAAGGTCGCCCTGAAATTGGTGGCCGAACGTGAGGGCGTTGCCCCGCGCATCATTGCCAATTCTGAAGACTTAGAAACCATTGCTATTCATGGCGACACAGATGTCAAAGCCATGCGCGGCTGGCGGCGTGATCTGTTCGGTGAGATGGCCTTGCAAATTCGTTCTGGCGAGATGGCGTTGGGCGTCCGTGGTAAACGTGCAGTGCTCGTGCCGATGGACGCCGAAGACTGATTTTCGTTCAGCGAACGGCGACCGCCGTTTCTTCCCTACCAACCAGTCGTCCCAGTGCGTTGAGACGCTTGGTGAGACGCTCGCCTTGCAAACCCGAAAGCTGGTTGGGCAAGAACAGCGTAAGTTGTTTCTGTTCGGCCAGTTCCAACCGCGTTTCTGGCAGCACACCTGCCATTGAGGCCGTCAGCGCGTAAGCAACACGGAACAATGCGCCCAAAAGACGTGCCCTCTCAGCCAAGCGCTCGGAGAGAATGTTGGCTTCGGCTTCGCTAAAGGCGCCGTTCGACAGACCTTGGTGTCGGTAATAGTTCGCCATTGCCAGGTAGAGCCGGCCAGCGTGATCAACGCCGCTGAAGGCTGCATGAGCGATAATGTTGTGGCTTTGCGTGCCGCGATAGTCCGGATGCGCCCGCCATCCAATGTCGGCAAGCAAGCTGGCGGCCTTGCGCAGCCGCGCTTCATCCTCAGTCTCATCAACACCGAGCACGTCAAACGCAGCGCCTGTCCAATCAGCAAGCTCTCGTGCGTGCTTTGGTGACCGGGACCTGAGGACTGCCAGCTCATAGGCGGCGTCCAGCAACGGGTCGCGCTGCTTCTCTATCTCTTCCAGGTCATCGAAAAGCAGTCCTTCACGCACACCAAGGGCTGACAGCACCACCTGGCTTGGCTTACCGACTTCGAAAAGCGCGCGCAGCACAGCCGCTCCGAATGGCAGCAACGCCTTACGACTGCGAGAAACGGCACGCATTGCGCCATGATCTTCATATTTGCCGCGCGCCACATCCTGGCAAAACGACGCGAAGACATCAGCATCAATCGCATAGCCATGCATGACCGAAAGAGGATAGTCGGTCACCTCCATGTGCAGTTTGGCAAGGTTCCGCCATGTACCGCCGACCAGATAGAGTGTGCGATCTTTAAGGCTCGCAGCAGCGTCATCCTCGCTTAACCGCTCAAGGGCCAGCTTGTAAGCACGCTTGGCATCACCGCTCGCCTCTTCCTGCATTCGGATGACGCCAAGCTTGTGCGAGACACCCTCGCCAATATGACCGGGTGTCACTTCAACAAGCTCTAGACTGCCACCACCAAGATCACCGACGATGCCGTCAGGTTTGTAGAAACCAGACTGCACACCCAATGCGGCGGCGCGGGCCTCTTCATCACCTGATAGAATGGTGAGCGGGGCGGACAGAATGCGCTCAGCATTTTCCATAAACGCCTGGCCATTGCTGGCTTCTCGCACGGCAGCGGTGGCGATCACCCGCATGCTCTTGATGTGCATCTGATCGGATAGATGCCGAAAACGAGCCAACGTTGCCAATGTCAGTTGCACCGAGTTGTCGGATAGCTGACCGGTCTTGGCCAAGCCACGCCCAAGGCCGCACAGAACCTTTTCGTTGTAGAGTGGGGTCAGAGCTCGCGACAGTCGCTCATAGGCGACCAAACGTACGGAGTTGGAACCGATATCGATGACAGCGATCGGGCCATAGCCCTCAAGCCGCCCTTGACCTTCGTTGGGTTCAGGGGGCGCGGCGCGTGAAAAAACGCGGTTGGTTCGCTTGAAGAGATTTTCCACGGCCCGACAAACTCGGATTGGTCATAAAGTAACGATGCGCGTTGAACGGTTCTTCGCCTTGCGCAGGGTTCACCCGCTTGTGACGTCCGTCGGCCAACAGCTCCCAGCTTTGCTGGTTGTCTTTCAAACTTGCAACCATGATTTGGTCGAGTATCTGCGTATGCACGGTTTCGTTGTGGATGGGCACCATTGCTTCCACGCGGCGATCCAAATTGCGCGGCATAAGATCGGCTGACCCCATGTAAATGATCGCTTCTTCGCTGGGCAAACCAGCGCCATTGCCAAAACAGATGATGCGTGAATGCTCCAAGAAGCGGCCAACAATCGACTTCACCTCGATATTGTCCGATAGGCCGGGAACACCCGGGCGCAGGCAGCAGATGCCGCGAATGATGAGGTTCACCTTCACACCAGCTTGGCTTGCCTCATAAAGCGCATCGATGAGCTGGGCATCGACCAACGAGTTCATCTTGATCCAGATCGCAGCGGGCCGACCATTGCGAGCGTGGTCGATCTCTGCGCGGATGTGATCCAGCAGGCGCTGGCGCATGCGGGTGGGTGAGACGACCATTCGGTCGAGCTCAGCCGGTTCGGCATAGCCGGTGATGAAGTTAAAGATGCGCGCCACGTCGCGAGCAATCACCTGATCGGCTGTGAAGAAGGAGAGATCGGTGTAAATCTTGGCGGTGATCGGGTGATAATTGCCGGTGCCGATGTGACAGAAGCTCATCAGGTTGCCCGCCTCGCGGCGCACGACCAGGGACAGCTTGGCATGGGTTTTGAGTTCTAAGAAGCCGAAGACAACTTGCACACCGGCGCGTTCCAGATCGCGGGCCCAACGAATGTTGGCCTCTTCGTCAAAACGCGCCTTCAGCTCCACCAGGGCTGTGACGGATTTACCAGCTTCAGCTGCCTCAATCAGTGCCCGCACAATCGGCGAATTGTTGGACGTGCGATAAAGCGTTTGCTTGATGGCAACGACATCAGGGTCAGAGGCTGCCTGCCGCAAGAACTGCACCACCGCATCAAAGCTTTCATAGGGGTGGTGGACCACGAGATCTTTCTGGCGGATCGCCGCAAAGCAATCGCCACCATGCTCACGGATGCGTTCGGGGAAACGCGGTGTGTAGGGAATGAACTTCAGATCATCGCGGTCGATATCAACAAGCTCAGACAGCTCGTTCAGGGCTAGCGCACCCTCCACCTTGAACACCGCAGCGTGATCGACTTCCAGCTCGTTGGCGACCAGATTGAGCAAAGAATCGGGCGTGGTCGCTTCGATCTCCAGGCGGATCACCGAACCGCGCCGACGACGTTTCAGCGCGCTCTCAAACAGGCGCACCAAGTCTTCGGCCTCTTCCTCGATTTCAAGATCTAAATCGCGGATAACCCTGAAGGCGCCCGTGCCCGTAACCTTGTAACCAGGGAAAAGCCGCGAGATGAACATGCGCACCACTTGCTCCAACATGATGGTGCGGTGGCCGCTGCCAGCCTCGTCAAAACGCGGCAGTTTCACAAAGCGCGCGATCTTGGACGGCACGCGGATCAGCGCGGTCATCGTGTCGTTGGCGCTGGTGGTTTTGCTTTCGCTTTCTTGCACTTTTTCCAGCTGCAGAGCGATGGAAAAGCCCAGGTTCGGGATGAAAGGGAAAGGATGGGCTGGATCAACGGCCAGCGGCGTTAGAACCGGAAAAACATGGCTGAGAAAGTACCCATCGAGCCAATCTTGCTCGCGTGGGTCCAAATCATCTGGTTCGATTATGGTGATACCGGCATCAGAAAGCTCAGCACGCAATCCATTAAAAGCCTCCTGCTGATGACGCGCCAGATCGGCAACTTCATCGCCAATCGCCTCAAGCTGCTCAGCCGGTGTTAGACCATCATCGGACCGCTTGGTGATGTTCTCGTTCACCTGGCCGACCAGACCGGCCACACGGACCATGAAAAACTCGTCCAAGTTGTTGGCAGAGATCGATAGGAACCGCAGGCGCTCAAGCAGCGGGTGGCGGGTGTTGTCGGCCTCTTCAAGGACGCGCCGATTGAAACCTAACCACGACAATTCTCGATTGATGAACCGTTCGGGCGACGCCATCAGATGATCATAGATAGGCGTGTCGTCGTTCGCGCTGAGTGTGTCAGCTTCGGTTGCAGCAACTGAGTTTGTTGGTTCGGTCATCGGTGTCCTGCTGGTTCCTTATCCTGATGGGGTAGATGAGTTCTGTGACAGTTCATAGGCGGCCAGAACATCACCTGCCAGCGGCTTGGTGATCGAACGGCCAGCGGCCAGTGAGCGCTCGTCTATCAAAGCGATAAGCCTTGAAAGATTGGCATAGGAGCGCTCCATACGTTGCAGAAGATAATCAGCAATTGCCGGATCAACCATAAGCTGGCGATCGGTGAAAAGCTTGATTGCAATAGCCAAGAACAGCGTATCGTCAGCCTGGCCTATGGCGGCGCGTGATCCGGCTCGCAGACGCGAGACGGTATCGGGTCGTTTCAAGCCAAGATTTTCCGGTGCCTCGCGGCTGGTTACCAACACGGGCAACTGTGCAGCACGCGCGGCTTCGAGCGTGTGAAACAAGGTATCTTCGCTCTGACCTGTCCAACGCTCAAGGTTGTCGATGATAACAGCCCTTTGGCCGTCTAGCCTGTCAGGCATTGCACCATCGAACCAGTGCACCGCCTTGAAATGCTCAGCGAAAAGATGCGCGAGATGGCTTTTGCCCGAACCAAGCTCGCCGATGAGCACGCCCACCGGCTTTGGCCATGCCAGCCCACTTATCAGTGCGCGAGCCTCAGCATTCGCCTGCCCAGGAACATAGTCTTCGACCGCATAGGATGGCGGTGGCGCTATATCCAGAACAAGCTGACCAGCTGTTGCCATCACTCGCTCTCATTTGATGGGATCGAGTGGCCATTCACGCCCTTGTAGAAAACGCTCTGCTGATAATGCGCAACGCCAAAGCGGGTCAGCACACCCATGGATGCTGCAACCGGCACAGCGATCAGCAAACCAAGGAAGCCATAGAGCGATCCAAACGCGAGCATTGCAAAGAAAAGCACCACTGGATGAAGTCCAACAGCATCGCCGACGATCTTGGGTTGAAGAAAGTTGCCTTCGACGAACTGACCGAAGACGAAAATGCCCGCAACGACCACAATCCAGAGCGGCTCTGACCAGAACTGCACCATCGCAACGCCCACCGATGTGCCAAAACCAACAAACGACCCAATGTAAGGAATGAAGCTCAGCAAGCCGGCACCCAGCCCGATCAACAGACCAAAATTGAGCCCAACCAGGGTCAGGGCGGTGGCATAGAATGTGCCCAAGATAACTGCGAGAATGAACTGACCACGAATGAAACCCGCCATTACATGGTCGACCTTCTTGGCCAGGTCACGGATGGTATCGGCATGGTCACGCGGGAGCAGTCCATCAATGCGGGCGACCAGATTGTCCCAATCGTAGAGCATGTAGATGGCCACGATTGGCGTGATGATGAGCGTTGAAAGCACACCCACCACGGCTGCCCCCTGATCGAGAACCCGGCTGGCCAATGCGGTCATGGTCCCTGCATTGGCCTCGATAAAGCTGCGGATCAGATCAAGATTGAGCGTGCCAAGCCAAGTCATGATCGCATCAAACGTCATTTCAGAGGGGAAGAACGACTGACGGACGGCCAAGTCTTCTTCGCTGGCTGGTGCCATGATTGCGTTGATGGCCTGGAAGTCTTCGTCGGCCAACCCAAAGATGGTTCGCAGGGTTTCGGGGATGAAAGGCCGCAAAGCCTCAATCAAACCAACGGTTTGTTCGATCAACAGCGGCACCAACAAAAGCAAGCCAACAACGACGATGACCAAGGCTAAAGCTGTGATGGACAGCGTCGCCCAAAGCCTGGAAAAGCCCCTTCGCTCAAACCAGTCAGCGGCTGGATCGAGCAGATAGGCAATTGCCATACCGGCTACGAAAGGCAGCAGAATGCTTGAAAAAACATAGATGAAGGCGATCAAGGCCGCCGCTGCCAGAGCCCAGAAAATCGCTTGCCGTTGAATGGTCATGAAGAATGCGCGCTCGTGTCTTGGGCCGGTTGGGTGATTGAGATTTCAGACATAAGACCTCTGGTCCACAGGTTCCAGACAAAGCGTGCTTGTTTTGGCAGTTGTTTTCAAACGTGGAATGCGGCACCCAGTGGCCAAAGCTGAAAGAGGAATGCTTATGAGCGGGTCGGACGCGTACAAAGCAGCAGGCGTTGATACCGACGCTGGAGCGGCGCTGGTCGAGCGGATCAAGCCGGCAGTTCGGTCTACAAAGCGCCCCGGTGCGGATGCTGATTTGGGCGGTTTTGGTGGCTTGTTTGATCTGGCTGCCTGCGGCTATCGCGACCCCGTTTTGGTGGCCGCCAACGATGGTGTGGGCACCAAGGTCAAGATCGCAATCGAAAGCGGCGTACATCACACAGTCGGCATCGACCTTGTGGCGATGTGCGTGAACGATTTGGTGGTTCAAGGCGCTGAACCACTGTTTTTTCTTGACTATTTCGCTTCCGGCGCCCTCGACGTGGATACCGCCGCGCGCGTGGTGGAAGGCATTGCCGAGGGTTGCAAGCTGGCCGGATGCGCTCTGATTGGCGGAGAAACGGCTGAGATGCCGTCGCTCTACGCGGGCAATGACTATGATCTGGCCGGCTTCAGCGTTGGCGCGGTGGAGCGTGATCAGATTCTGCCGCGCAAGACCCTTGCCGCAGGCGATGTTGTGCTGGGCCTGGGTTCATCCGGGTTCCATTCCAACGGCTATTCGCTCATCCGTAAGATCGCCGTTGATGCTGGTCTTTCCTACGATGCTCCTGCCCCTTTCGATACGGACAGGACACTGGGTGATGTTCTGCTCACCCCAACGCGGATTTATGTAAAAAACCTGCTCGCAGCACAGCGTGAAACCAGTGCAATCAAAGGTTTGGCACATATCACCGGTGGTGGACTGCTTGAAAACATCCCGCGCGTTTTGCCCGATGATCTGGCTGTCTCGCTCGACCTGTCAGAGGTTAGCGTGCCGACAGAAATGATCTGGGCCGCCCAAACTGCTAAGCTTTCAGCGCATGATCTGCTCGCGACATTCAATTGCGGTGTCGGCATGATCGCCATTGTGGCTGCGGAGGATGCGAGCGCAGTTTCGGCAAAACTCACCGCTTTGGGTGAGAGTGTTGTGACGCTTGGAGCGGTCACCTCGCGCACGGACGTACCGGTGACCATCGAGAAGCCCCTGCCCCTATGAAACGGCGTGTCGCCATTCTGATTTCCGGGCGCGGCTCGAACATGCAGGCGCTTGTCGAGGCTGCCAAAACGCCAGATTTCCCCGTTGAAATTGCTCTTGTTCTCTCCAACCGACCTGATGCGGCGGGACTGGTTTGGGCTGAGGGCCAAGGCATCACAACGGCCATCGTCGATCACAAGCTTTTCAAAAAAGACCGGGAAGCCTTTGAAAAGGCCATCCAGGTGGAGCTCGACAAAGTGCACGTTGAGTTTGTTTGTTTGGCCGGTTTTATGCGGCTGCTAACGCCCTGGTTTATCGACCAATGGTACAACCGTCTGATCAACATCCACCCATCGCTCCTGCCCTCGTTCAAAGGTCTTGATACCCATGCGCGGGCACTGGAAGCTGGGGTGAAGCTGCATGGCTGCACCGTTCACTTTGTGCGGCCAGACATGGATGCCGGTCCCATCATCGCCCAAAAATCCGTACCGGTTTTGGACGATGATGATCCCGACAGTTTGGCAGAGCGCGTTCTGGCGGTGGAACACGCGCTCTACCCACATGCGCTTGCTGAGATAGTCCGGGGACTAGAGGGCGATCTGACCATCAAAGACGAACGCGTGATTGGTATCCGTCCTATCGGATAGGAGGATGGGCGCGCGGTGGGCGTGGCAAGCCGCCCCCTTCGCCATCTAGACGGCGCCGCGGCTGCTGGGCGGAACCAGAGCGGGCATTCTGTTTGGAGAAGCTGTCATCAGGCGTCCCGGCAAAACAGCGCGGCACGAACGGAAATTCGTCCGTGATCACATAGTAATAGGTGCCCTCAGGATGTTCTGGCGTGACCCCGACACGGCCATTGCAAGCATCCAATGTGCCCGTGCCTGGCACGTACTCCCAATCAGCGGTGAAGGTGCCATCATAGGTGCCACCCGGCCCGGATGAGCGCGTACCAGGGCGCAGCGAATAGCTGGAGGTCATGACTTCAAGGCCAGATGAAGGGTCATCGGAGTCGGCGTAGCCAAGTGGCCCATATATTGGGAAGCCGTCAGCAGCATAACCAATCAGCGTGGGTGCGCCAGCACTTGTCAGCCGGTCATAAAGGCCGTCTGGGATGCCATGATAATGGTAGGCCCCGTTGGGCTGAACATGGGCGTTGCTTGAATCCAGACCCAATGAGCGAGTCTGCGGCCCAAAGGCCTCGTAGTTCCAACCTGAGGAACGATCATTGTTCCAGAACTCAGCCGTTGCAGGGTCAAAAATTACGCCATTAAGCGCAACGCCAAAGACGTAGCGATCGGCGGTGGTCGGCGCATTACCGATGCTTGGATTGGCAGGCATCTGGAAGCGGTAGTTTTGAGCTGAGATGCTGTTGGGGTTGTTAGCATTGGGAAACTGCCCAGCAGCATGATCGGGCAACCCATCAGCGGTAATGGTGCGAACAGTGCCGTTGGATGAGATCGAGATGGTTGCTGCGGCCTCAACCGCACCAAGCAGCAGCTCGTCAAGCAACTGGGCCAACCAGTTCGCGTCTTCTTCCACCAGCGCTTGGCCCGTTGCTGCCACGGTTTCATCATGATCACCGTGAGCAAAAACATCGCCTGGCAATGCGGTAGTCGCCAGCAGCACGGCGATCATGGATGCCATCCCAAGGCGCTTGAGTAAGTGATTTCTGGGGTGAATGTCTGTCATGGCCGTTCGCCCTTCTTCATCGGTTCGCTCACGGGTTTGTGAGCACACCGTGAACGTGGGCGAGACGTGAACCTTTCACCAGTTAAGGCTCAGTCATGTTCCTGGTCTGTCCGTTACAAGTGCGTCATGACATTTTGGACAGGTTTGTAGGTCAAACAAAAAGGGCGGCCGTTTGGCCGCCCTTTGAACCTTGTTACATCGCCAGGTTTTAGCCAACGATCTCAAGTTCAGAGAACCAGTAAGCGATTTCCTGCGCAGCGGTTTCCGGCGCATCAGAACCGTGAACGGAGTTCTCACCAATCGAACTCGGCAAACTCTTTGCGGATCGTACCATCTTCGGCTTCGGCTGGGTTGGTGGCGCCCATCACTTCACGGTTGCGCGCGATGGCGTTTTCGCCTTCCAGCACCTGAACAACTGTTGGCGCAGACGACATGAAGTCAACCAACTCATCAAAGAAGGGGCGCTCGCGGTGCACAGCGTAAAAGCCCTCGGCGTCTTTGCGGCTCATCCAGACGCGCTTGGAGGCAACGACGCGCAGGCCTGCGGCTTCGAGTTTGGCAGTGATCTGACCGGTCAGATTGCGGCGCGTTGCGTCCGGCTTGATCATGGAGAATGTGCGTTCGATGGCCATTGCGGCGATCCTATCTTGTATCGGGGGTGAAACTGAGAACCCTGCGTGCACAAACCAGATAGTCCAGCGGCACAGCAGGTGGGCGGGCTATAGCGGTTGCGCTCTCTGGCTTCAAGTCGCCAGTTTCAATGCCTGAGCCTGATTGCATGTAGCGAGCACCCGGTCGAACCAGGCTTGCAGCACCTCATCACCGTTCATGGTGTCATAAGATGAGGTTGCCTTGGCCCAGCAAAAGGATGCTGCCAGGACGATATCAGCGAAAAGCAGGCTCTCGCCGCCTAAGAACGGTGCTTCAGCCAAGCGGCGCTGATAGGGTTTGAGAAAAGCTGCAAACTTTTCGCGTTCTTTGTCACGCCCGCGCTGCACATCTTCCAACGACATGCCAAAACGCTTTTCGCGGCTTTGCCGAAAATAAGTAGCATCCTCCGGCGCCAACTGGTTGTGAATGTCGAGAATGATCATCCTGCTGATGGTCGGATAGAGCCCCGTAACGATGAGATTATCGATCAGCGCAGCATTCTCCACACCTCCATCACCACCAAAAACAGTTGGCGTGTCAGCGTAGGTCGTTTCCAGATAGCGGCATATGTCGAAACTTTCGGTGACGGTTCTTTCACCGTCGACCAGCACTGGCACCGTTTTGTGGATGCCTTCAAGCGCCTTTGGAATCTGTTTGAAGGGGGTGGGTCGGCTTTCAAACGCCAAACCCTTGTAGCCAAGCGTCAAACGGGCACGCCAGGAATAAGCGGAGAACAGCCGATCAGGCTCCGCCCCGCAAAGCTCATAGAGTGTCCGCATCGCCCCTCTCCTCTTTGTGCGCGTCTGTTGTTGATATGCCGCTAGACCATGCAACAACACAATGCTAGCTCGACGCCATGCTAGAAATTTCTAACCTCACCTACCGGCTGGGCGACCGGCTTTTGTTTGATGGCGCATCCGCCACCGTTCAGCGCGGTGCCAAAGTTGGCTTTGTCGGGCGCAACGGGTCAGGCAAGACAACGCTGTTCAAACTGATCCGTGGTGAGATCGCGCCAGAAAGCGGCGAGATCCGCCTGCCGTCTCGCATGCGGCTTGGTGGAGTGGACCAGGAGGTGCCTGCTGGACCGCAAGCTCTGCTGGAGATTGTGCTGGCAGCCGATACCGAGCGTGCCTCGTTGCTGGCTGAGGCAGAAACGGCGACGGACCCCACGCGCATCAGCGACATTCAGCTGCGATTGGCTGACATTGACGCCCATTCAGCGGAATCACGGGCGGCCCGCATTCTCCAGGGCTTGGGTTTTGATCATGTGGCGCAGCAACGCCCCGCATCGGATTTCTCCGGTGGTTGGCGGATGCGCGTTGCGCTGGCAGCAGTGCTTTTTTCGGCCCCTGACCTTTTGCTGCTCGATGAGCCGACCAACTATCTCGATCTGGAGGGTGCGCTGTGGCTGGAGAGTTACCTGGCCAAGTACCCCTACACACTGATGGTCATTTCCCATGATCGCGACCTGCTGAACAGCGCCGTTGGTCAGACGCTCCATCTCGATCAAAGGCGGCTGCAACTTTATGGTGGCCCGTTCGATACGTTCGACAAGCAGCGCCGCATCCAGTTGGCCGTGGAAGAGAAAGCACAGGCCAAGCAAGCGGCTCGTCGGGCGCATATGCAATCCTTCGTCGATCGCTTCCGGGCCAAGGCGACCAAAGCCAAGCAGGCGCAATCGCGCCTTAAAATGCTGGAAAAGATGGAACCTATGGCGCTTCGCGTGGAAGAGCGCGTGGCACCGTTTCATTTCCAGGGCCCTGAGAAACCCAAAGCCCCGCCACTGATTAACGGTCGCGACCTGGCTGTTGGCTACGAAGAGGACAAGGCCATCCTCTCGCGGATGACATTCCGGATCGACCCGGATGATCGGATCGCATTGCTTGGGCAGAACGGTAACGGCAAGTCCACCTTTGCCAAGATGATCGCCGGGCGCCTTACCCGCCAAGCCGGAGATTTAACGTTCCCGGGCAAAATGAAGGTGGCATTTTTCACCCAGCACCAGCTGGACGATCTCAACCCCAAAGAATCGCCTGTCGATACCGTGCGCAGACGCATGCCTGAGGCGGGTGAAGCCAAAGTGCGTGGTCGCGCAGCCCAAATGGGGTTTGATCGCTTGCGTATGGACACGCCAGCGGGGCAGCTTTCTGGTGGCGAGCGCGCCAGGCTGTTGCTTGGACTGATCACATTCGATGGATCAGATATTCTGATCCTCGATGAGCCGACCAACCACCTTGATATCGAAAGCCGTGAGGCGCTGGTTGAAGCTCTATCGCAGTATGATGGTGCTGTGATCATCATCAGCCACGACCGGCATCTGATCGAAGCGACCGCCGACCGGCTCTGGGTTGTCGGCGATGGTACGGTGAAGCCTTACGAAGATGATCTTTCCGCCTACCGTCAAGCGATCCTGCGCGGTGTGGATGGCGGCAAGCAAAAAACGCCCAAATCTGCCAAGCCAAAAAAAGCTGGCCCGGCCCGTGAGCCAGTGGCACCAAAGCCTACACGACCAAGCAATGTCTCGTTGCTTAAGAAGCAGGTTGCGGAAGCAGACGCGCGGCTTAAAACCATTCGAGCCGAACTCGCCAAGATCGACAAGGATCTGGCCAACCCCAAGCTCTATGCCATGAACCCTCAAAAGGGCGCCAAGCTTGCTGCTCGGCGCGCAAAAGGGGCTGAAGCGCTGGATAGCTGGGAAGCACGATGGCTTGATCTCAACGCAGCGCTGGAAGAGGCTGGCGAGCAGGTTTAGTCCTTTGGCTTCTCAACCTCAGTGCAGCAACTTGCCTCGCCCATCCGTTGGCCAAACCAAGGAACCGCCCAGCGCCGTTGCTTCAGGAACAACCACAGTACATCTCGGCTCTGTTCCTTCGGAACAACCGCTAGCTAGCGGAAACCAATAAACTCAACATAGTCTTGAAGAACGGTTTCCCACCAAACCAAGTCGTCTCGGAAGGTCTCCAGTGCGATGCCGTGGCGGGTGTTGATGGCAATCTGGATCACCGCATCGCCATCCTCGCGGATATAGGCCTTGCCAAATCGCCGTGTGGAGTTCCACTCGTTCATCAGCTCAACGGTCATGCCGTCCATCTCAAAAGAGGCCGTGAAGGAAAGGTCGGCGCAGTCTGGCTCGCAGTTGTAAACGTCCACTGCATAGTTGATGCCGTTGAGCGTAGCAGCAATGTACTGCTCGCCATTGCTGTCGCGCTCAAGACGGGCAGCACCAGACTCGGCCACCAACGGGCACAGTTCATCAAGGTTGGCAAACACCATGCCGCTCGGCGCTGGGCCGTTGCACGAAGCTGAAGGAGTCGGGCCTTTTTGCGCAACGAGAGCCGTGTCCAACGGTTTTTCATTGGTTACTGGCTCCACCGCAGCAACGCTTAGGGGCGCAAAACACGCACATACTATCCCTGTTGTTGCCATGACCTGCTGAAACGTGCGCATTGGCTTTCCCATAGATACTCTCCTTCTGCCGCCTCGTCGGCGGTCTTTCACCCCATGGCTAAAACGAGCATGCCAAAGGCGTGCTCGTCAAACGTGTTTCGGTTAAAAACGTGGGATCTTACTGATCAGCGCGTTGCCACGCCCCGGTGTCGGACTGGCGCCAGTAAGAAAGCGCGTGCCCGTCATCACGCAGCGTCTTCCAAACACCGCGCGCGTTCTGCACAGCGTCGGGATTGTTCCCATCAAACATCAAGAGCGCGCGCTCATAGTCGTTCAAAACGTGATCATCATTTGGCAACGCGCCCTCAACGAAAAAGCGAACAGCAGCGCCGTTCGGGTTCGCAGAGGTAGCCGATAGCCAGATGGGCTGACGTTCAGGATCGCCAGCGCCTTCCCCGGCATGGGGCAAAAAACTGGCGTCGCTAAAGGTCCATAAATGCTCGTCTAAGTCTTTGATGCGACTGGGCTCGCCAACCTCGACAACCACCCGCCAGCTGCGCTGAAGGCATTTGGCGAGCAGTTGCGGCAGTGCCGTCTCCAAGCTGATGGTCTGCAAATGATAGAACGCAACATCAGCCACGGTTTCAAAGCCTAGCTCTCTTCGTGAACGGCGCGGATGTAATCATTGAGCAAGCGCACGCCGAAACCCGAACCAAAGGACTGGTTGATCGCCGACTTAGGCGCCGACATAGCTGTGCCTGCCACATCAAGGTGCGCCCAAGGTGTGTCGCCGACAAAACGCTGGAGGAACTGGGCCGCGGTGATCGACCCGGCAAAACGACCACCGGTGTTTTTCATGTCGGCAAAACGCGAGTTGATCATCTTGTCGTACGCGGGGCCAATCGGCAAACGCCACACTTTCTCGCCTGTGCGTTGTCCTGCTTCGTGCAGATCGGTGGCCAGATCATCATCATTGGAGAAGAGGCCCGCATGCTCTTGGCCAAGCGCCACCAAGATAGCGCCTGTGAGCGTTGCCAAGTTGATCATCACCTTGGGATCATAGGTGGTGCGTGTGTAGTGAAGCGCATCAGCAAGCACCAAGCGACCTTCAGCGTCGGTGTTGATGATTTCAATGGTTTTGCCTGCCATTGACGTCACAATATCGCCTGGGCGCTGCGCATTGCCGTCAGGCATGTTTTCCACCAGCCCGATAACACCAACAGCATTCACCTTAGCTTTGCGGGCGGCAAGGGCGTGCATAAGGCCAACAACACAGGCGGCGCCACCCATATCACCCTTCATGTCTTCCATCCCACCAGATGGCTTGATGGAGATACCACCGGTATCAAAAACAACGCCTTTGCCAACAATGGCAACAGGCTGGTCGTTGGTGCCGCCTTTCCACTCCATGATGGCCATGCGCGCTGGCTTTGCCGAGCCCTGCGCAACGCCTAGGAGTGCTCCCATGCCAAGATCTTCCATGGCGTCGTCATCAAGCACCGTGACCTCAACACCCAACTCATCAAGTGCCTGTGCAACACCAGCAAACTCTTCTGGACCAAGAACATTCGGCGGTTCATTGACGAGGTCTCGGGCCAAAAGTGTGCCCGATGCAACGGCATCAGCCTCCTGGAAAGCCGCTTCAAGGGCATCTTTGTCAGCGGCTAAAACTGTAACCGCGAGAGCCTGTGGCGGCGTTTCTTCTTCGCCGTTTTCATCCCCATTCTCTGGACGGCTCTTGTAGCGGTCAAAGCGATAGGCGCCCAGTTTAAGCCCGGCAAGAATGGTGGCCGCCTCATCAGCAGCCATGTCGTCGACAACAATCGTCGCCTCGGTGGCTTTCGACAAGGCTGATGCAACCTTCCCGCCCAACATGAGATGAGGCTCAGGCTCTTTGGCCTTGTCGGGGTTGGCACCAACAAGGATTGTTTTATCCCAACTGGTGCCGGGCAGCGCATACAGGCTCACTGTTTCGCCCCAACCGGCCTTAAAGCCCGCGGCCTTGGCGGCTGCCGTCAACGCCCTTTCACCGGACTGGTCAAGCTTCTCAGTAGAACCGGAGAACGTGTCAGCGCTGGTTGCAAAGAACACCACGGGACCATCTGGCAAGTTGTTGAGATCGGCAGCGGTCGCGTGAGCAACAAAGGTAAAGGAAAGCTGGGGCATTGAATCCTCATGTTGGGTAAAGCTCGGTGCCCGGTCGGACACGCTGTGTTGCATCTTGAGGTGGCCCATGACGCACGTTTTGGCAAGCGTTGCACAAAAGGTTTGCCGCATTTGTTTGCTCAACCGAACAAGGTGGCTGGGCATGACGGACGATCTTGTTTACAAAGACTTAACCCACTTTATTGGTCGAACTTTAGCCATTGTGAGTGGCAATGAAGATTGGGGATTTTTGAGGTCACCGCGCCAAACGGCCCGGTGGTCGCGCGCGTAGCTGTGGACCAGTGATAGGTCGGCGTCTTTGAGCTATGGCGCAGGGAGTGAACAACGCTTGAAGTTCAATCGCGTCAGCTTGTTTGATCGCTACCTGTTTCGTCAGGTGGTGCTGACCTTCGTCGGCATGCTCATCGCGATCACCGCGGTGATTGTATGCGTCGTTGCCCTTCAAGAGTTGGATGTTGTAACCAATCAGGGCGCAGCGCTTGCAACCTTTGCGTTGCTGACAATCCTCAACCTTCCACAAATGCTCAGTGTAGTCGCCCCTATTGCGCTGTTCTTGGCGCTTCTCATGACATTGAACCGTCTGAGCGCTGAAAGCGAAATCGTGGTGATGAACGCTTCGGGCGGCAGTCCTATCAGCCTGCTAAGACCCGTGATGGCCGGTGCGTTGGTGGTGAGCTTGCTGGTCGCGGTTTTAGGCCATCTGGTCGCCCCGCCTGCGCAAAAGGCTTGGCGTTTCATGATCAGCGATGTGCGCGCTGATCTGCTGGCAACTGTTGTTCGTGAAGGTGCTTTTTCATCAATCCAAGACGGTCTTACCTTCCATATGCGCGCGCGCGAGCCAGGTGGCGTACTGACCGACATCATGATTGCCGATACCCGTGATTTTCCTCAGGAGGTGATTTATTTCGCTCAGCGTGGAACCATTGTGCGCGGTGAACAAGGCGCGTTCTTGTCGGTCGAAGATGGCGTTATTCAAAACAGATCAGAGTCAAACTCAGGCCGGGTCAACACCGCCTATCTCTACTTCGACAGTTACTCCATCGACCTAAGTTTTGCCGATCGCTCGTCTGACCCTGGCTACTTTAAACCTTCTGAGCAATCGACCGCCTATCTTCTCAATCCCGATCCGGACGACCCTATCTTGCTCAGTCAGCGTGGGCGTTTTGTGACGGAGTTGCACAACCGAATGGCCTTGCCGATCTACCCGCTGGCTTTTGCGATGATCATCGCGCTTGCTCTTGGCACTCCTCATTCGGGGCGCGCTGGTCGCGCTAAACGGGTTTTGGCGGCAATTGCTGGTGGGGTCATTCTGCTGGGCTCGCAGTTCGGCGCATCGGGATTGATTTCAGCTGCGCCGGTTATGTGGCCATTGCTTTATATAATTCCAATTTTGGTACTGATCGTTGGGTGGCTGATATTGTCCCAACGCGTTGATTTCAAAGAACTTGTCTTTGATAGATTCCGTCGCTCAAAGAAGCGTACAACCCTACCTCAAGCGGCGGAGTAGACTATGCGGTTGTCAGCATCCCTCAACCGCTACCTCGCCTTGGTGTTCGTTAGACATGTGGGCTTTGTTTTTCTCGGCGCTTTCGCGTTGATGTTCATGGTCGACATCATGGAGCTCTCGCGCCGTGGCGGCGACTTGGACGTTCCAATAACCGCGATTGTTGCCATTTCGGCCATGCGCTTGCCTGCACTTGCTGAACAGCTTGTACCTTTCGCCGTGCTCATTGGTGCGCTGATGACGTTGGTGGCACTCTCGCGTCGCTCTGAACTCATCATCGCGCGCGCATCGGGACTTTCAGCGTGGCAATTCTTGGTGCCGTTGATCGTCGTTGCAGCTCTGGTAGGGGTCACCGCATCCTTGGTTTACAATCCGTTGTCGGCCACGATGAAGGTGCGCTCCGATGCCATTTTGACCGAACGCTTTGCGGGCAGCACAACCAACGTTGATCCTGACCGTGAGGTCTGGTTCCGGCAATCCACTGGCGACATCATGACACTGGTGCGTGCAGCGTCTGCAACCGACGACGGCCAAACGCTCAACCAAGTCAGCGCTATGTTGTTCGATGAGAACGGCGACTTCAACCAGCGGGTCGATGCCGACCGTGCTGCACTTCGTGACGGCGCCTGGCACATGGAAAACGTTACCATGACCGACACGCAAGGGGAATCGCAAGACGTTGATGTTTTCCGACTTGCTACGCCTCTAACGGCCGATGATGTCCTGGGACGGTTCACTCCAGCGACGTCTGTGCCAATTTGGAGCCTTCCAAGCCTTGCAAATAAGGCACAGCAGGCTGGCATCGCGTCTGATCGCTATAGATTCCAGTTTCAGGCCTTGCTCGCGCGGCCCATGCTGCTTATGGCCATGGTGTTGGTAGCTGCAACGGTGTCTTTGCGGTTCTCTCGCCATGGGGGAACAACAAAACTCGTGGTGGCTGGGTTGAGCGCTGGATTTGTTGTGTTTGTGGTCAATGAAATTGCAGGCGACCTGGGTGGAGCAGGATTGGTCAGTCCAATCCTTGCCGCATGGGTGCCGCCGATCGCAGCTGGCCTGTTTGGCATCACTGCCTTGCTTCATCTAGAGGACGGGTGAGCTTGGCGCGTGTGATGGGTTTCTCTTTGGCTACCAGACTGCGTCAGGGCACCATGCTCTCTCTGGCAAGTGCTCTTGCGATGACCAGCATCAGTGCAGGTTTTGCAATAAGCACGAGCAGTACGGCTCAAGCACAAAATACACCCGGCTTCATCCAACCGAATGCCGACGCACAGATGTTTCTGGAAGCTGATGAGCTTCTCTACAATGAAGGCCAAAATTCGGTCACTGCGCTTGGCACGGTCACCATCTTTTATGATGGTTACACAGTGGAAGCTGATGAAGTGATTTACAACCGCACCGAGGGGCGGGTTCTGGCGCGCGGTAACGTGGTCCTCGTTGAACCCAGTGGCACTGTCTTGCGCGCAACATCGGCTGATCTGAGCGATACACTTGCCGATGGCTTCGTGGACGCTTTGAGTGTTGAAACACCAGAGCGTGGTTTCTTCACCGCGCGCAATGCGACACGCAGCGAAGGCTCAGTGACGGAGTTTGACGAGGGCAGCTACACGGCTTGTGAAGCCTGCCCAGAAGGCTCAGGCAGTCCGCTGGCTTGGCAATTTCACGCTGACACCATCACTTATGATGAAGCTGAGCAAATGGTGTACTATGAGAACGTCCGTTTGGACTTTTTCGGCATCCCCATCGTCTGGCTGCCCTTCTTTGCGCACACCGACCCAACTGTTGAGCGCAAAAGCGGCTTTTTGCGGCCAGACTACGTGCATGATAGTCGCCTCGGCTTTGGGATTTCGACGCCCTACTATTTTGCGCTGGACCCGAGCTATGACCTCACTCTGACACCCACCACATACACTGGCCAAGGAGTTCATCTCGAAGCCGAATGGCGGCAACGCCTGGAGAATGGCGGCTACAGCATTCGAGCCTCAGGAATACGCCAGTTCGATAGAGATCAATTCGATGATCAGCCCGGCGATCAAGATTGGCGTGGCGGCGTGGCGACCAACGGAGCGTTTAGCTTGAATGACCGGTGGGACTTTGGCTGGAACCTTTATTGGCAGTCTGATCGCCGTTATTTCCGCGACTATAACATTGAGACGCAAGGCGCGAGTCAGGTTGTTTCCGACATCTATCTGACTGGCCTGCATGATCGCAGCTATTTTGATGCCCGCGTTGAGCGCATCCAAGTGGCAACGATCAGCGAGGGCGACCAGAATCAACCTTGGACGCTGCCTGTGGTCGATTATGATCGGCGCTTCACGCCAGATCATATTGGCGGCGAACTGCAAGTTTTGGCCAACTTGACGACCACAGTCCGCGAAGATGTCTATTTTGAAGACAATCAAACCGTCGGTGGCGTGAACAATGTCGACATCTACGAAGGCCTAGACGGTCAAATGAGTCGGGCAAGCCTGGATGTGTCATGGCGTCGTGAGTTCATTGGTCCGCTTGGACAAGTGCTCACGCCACAAGTTGGCTTCCGCGGCGATGTTATCGGCTACAATCTAGGCAACGATTCCAATGTGGTTTTTGCCGATGGTGAAAACTCTTTCGCTCGCGGCATGGCATCGGCTGGCCTCGAATGGCGCTGGCCTTTCCTCATCACCGCGCCGGGTAGCAGCCATGTTGTTGAACCTGTCGCGCAGCTCATCGTGCGTCCTGACGCCAGCCATTTGGGTGAAGTGCCAATCGAAGACTCGCAGAGCCTGGTCTTCGACGCATCCAATCTCTTCGATTGGGACAAGTACTCCGGCTATGATCAGCTTGAAGGGGGCACCCGTGCCAATGTTGGTGTCCGGTACTCTGGGACCTTTGATAGCGGTCTTTCGCTTAGCGCAGTTGTCGGACAGTCGTTCCACCTGGCCGGGGAGAACCCTTATGCCTGGTCACAGACCGGCACAAACATCCTGACACCCAATGGAGCTGACAGCGGGCTTGAGACAGACCAGTCTGACTATGTGGCGATGTTGACCGGGCGATTGCAGAACAGCCTGTCCCTAACTGCATCAGGTCGTTTTGATGAAGATAACTTCGATCTTGAGCGCGGCGAACTCATAGCGTCCGCATCTCATGGACGCGTTGGCGGTTCGGCCACTTACGCCTATCTCGCGGCACAGCCCAATCGCGGCATCAATGAAGACCAACATCAGATTTCTGGGACGGCTTCGCTACAGGTCAACAGCAGTTGGCGCGTGGCAGGTAGCTTCCAGTATGATCTGGAGGATAGCAATGTTCTCGGCTATGGCGCTGGCATCCAATATGTTTGCGATTGTTTTGGTTTTGGTTTGAGCTACACGCACACCTCGCCAGATGGCAACGACGGTGTGACCGACAACCGTGTTATGCTCAATGTCTCATTGCGCACGATCGGTGGCGTCGAAACCCAAGTTCTGAACAACGATCAATTCAATGACGTGTTTGGAACGGAATAGAGCCTAACGGGCTGAATTTTGGCGCATTTGGCAAGCACAGGCACTGTGAAACTCAGTCTGTCACCATAGCAAGAACAATGGTGGGCGCACTGAAACAGTCCGCGTTTGAATACAAAGGGTAGCGATATGATGGGTGCAGCAACCAATGGTCAGGCGTGTCGAAGAGGCAGTGGCAAACTACGTGCGATTGTTCTTGGCAGTGCTTTGTTGTTGGCTTCTGCGATCACTTTGCCGCCACTGACGTCACCTGCCGTCGCCCAATCAGTTTACACAGCGGTACTCGTCAATGATGTGCCGATCAGCAACTATGACATCAGTGCACGATCAGCCTTGCTGCGTTTGCAAGGTGCATCGAGTTCCCAAGCGGCTTCTCGCGCTGAAGATGAACTCATCGACGAAGCATTACAGCGGGCCGAAGCGCGACGTCTTGGCATCTCCGTCACGCAAGCTGAGTTGGATCAAGCGCTACAAACCATCGCATCACGCAGTGGGCTGAGTGTTTCCCAACTTGGCCAAGCCCTTGGCCAGCGCGGCGTTGACCTTGCAACCTTGCGTGACAGTATCGAGGCTCAGATTCTTTGGGATCAAGTGATTCGCGCGCGGTTTCAAGCGACCGTGCGTGTTGACGAGCAAGATGTTTTGGCAGCCCTGGACAGTCGGTCCAGTGATGAGGGCGGATCTGAGTTGACAACAACCGAGTACACGCTGCGTGAAGTTGTCTTCATTGTCCCGGAAGGGTCTGGCGCCAACACGCGCGAACAGAGACGCCGCGAGGCAACGGCCTTTCGCTCGCGTTTTGAATCCTGTGCTGCTGGTATCTCCGCTGCCCGCCAGCTGAATGGTGTCGTCGTCCAAGCAGAGTCACGACGCTTCTCTTCTGACCTTTCGCCCGAGCTTGATGAAATGTTGCAAGAGACGCCGGTGGGACGTCTAACACCGCCTGAAGACGATACCGAAGGTGTGGTGATGTTCGCCGTCTGCAATAAGCGTGATGTGCGTTCTGACGCCGAAGCGCGCCGCGATGTGGAAAGCGAACTGCGCAACGAAGAAGGCCGCTTGCTGTCACGCGGCTATCTGCGTGATCTGCGGGCATCGGCAACAATCCTTCGCCCCAACAACTGATCATCCCTAATGCCAGTCTTGCCTTCTGACGGCCGCCCACTTGCTGTTTCTATGGGTGAACCAGCAGGTGTCGGGCCCGACATAATTCTGCAAGCCTTTCAAAGGCTACAAGACGAAGGACATGCGACCCACCTCGTCGTCTTCGGTGATCCAGAATTGCTTCGAAGCCGCGCAAGACGCATGGATTGTGGGGTCGAGATCAACGCACTCATTTCCATGGCCGACAATGAACTCCAGAAGCTGAATGCTTTGAACGTTGTTGAGGTTGGACGCGTGTCGGACACGCCAGGTGCATTGGATCCCAGCACTGGTGCGTTCACGGTAGCGGCTTTGCGCAGCGCTCTGGAAGCGGTCAAGGCGGGGATGTGCGCTGGTGTGGTCACGGCACCCATTCACAAAGCCAATCTTTACACCACCGGTTTTGGCTTTCCAGGCCATACCGAGTTTCTGGAAGCGTTCGCGCACGAGCATTGGCCTGAAAGCAACCCCATGGCTGTGATGATGTTGGCAGGGCCGGAGCTGCGTACCGTGCCTGTAACTGTGCACATACCGTTGCACGAGGTTGCCCCTTCGCTCACCACGCAACGTATCGTGGATGTGGGCGTCGCCACCGCGCACGATCTGAAGCTGCGCTTTATGATCGCCAACCCTCGCCTTGCAATAGCTGGGCTCAACCCCCATGCTGGCGAGGATGGGACGCTGGGCCGTGAGGATGATGCTGTGATTGCGCCCGCAGTGGCCGCTCTGCGCCAGGAGGGAATCGACGCCAACGGCCCCCTACCCGCTGACACCATGTTTCATGCTGAGGCCCGCCAAACCTTTGATGCAGCGCTCTGCATGTATCATGACCAAGCATTGATCCCGGTGAAGGCATTGGACTTCCATAACACCGTCAATGTAACGCTTGGCTTGCCGTTCATACGCACATCGCCTGACCACGGAACGGCTCTATCATTGGCTGGAACTGGCAAAGCATCGCCCGCAAGCATGATCGCAGCCATCAGGCTTGCCGAGCAGATGGTCCAACGCTCAAGGCTGGCCGCGTGAATTTGGACATACTGCCCAGCGTCCGCGCTGAGGTGGAAAGCTTAGGGCCTGGTGGATCACGTCTTGGGGCGAAAAAGTCCCTCGGGCAAAACTTTCTGTTCGACCTCAACCTCACTCGCAAGATCGCACGGTCTGGTTTTCCGCTAAGCGAGGGCACAGTTGTCGAGGTGGGGCCAGGCCCTGGCGGACTAACGCGCGCGCTGCTTATCGAAGGCGCAAGACGTGTTGTGGCCATTGAGCGCGATGAACGCTTTCGCCCGATCCTTGATCGGCTGACAGAGGCCAGTGAAGGCCGCCTTAGCGTCATCTATGGTGATGCCACCAAGGTCGACATCGCACAGCATGTCGTAGCAACTGATGCCCCCGCGCAGATCATTGCCAACTTGCCCTACAATGTTGGCACACCTTTGCTGGTTGGTTGGTTGCTGAGCGAACCCTGGCCGCCTTGGTTTGCCGGACTAACACTGATGTTCCAGCGCGAGGTCGGTCAACGCATTGTCGCGCAGGAAGGCGACAAACACTATGGCAGGCTGGCCGTTCTGGCCGGTTGGCGATGCCAAACACACTTGATGTTTGACGTGCCGCCATCGGCGTTTGTGCCACCGCCCAAGGTCACATCGAGCGTGGTCCACTTGCGCCCACGCTCCAATCCGCTGCCTTGCCAGGGAAAAGATCTGGAAAAAGTAGCTGCGGCCGCCTTCGGCCAGAGGCGCAAGATGGTGCGACAGTCGTTGAAAAGCTTGGGGCTTGGCCAAGATGGTTTGGCTGACCTTATGAAGCGCGCTGGCCTTGAGGGCACTGAACGGGCGGAGGCGCTGCCCATCGCAACGTTCGCGGCGCTGGCTCAGACCTACCGTGATCTAGTCAGCTGAGATCAGCTCGCCCACAAAGTCTTCAAGCCCTGGCTGACGATCACGACGAACGGTTTCAGCCACATAGATCGCGCGAAGCTGCTCATAGGCTTCACCCAGATCAGTGTTGGTGATGACATAGTCATAGTCGCGCCAATGGGTCATCTCATCACGAGCGTTTTCCAGACGCTTCTCGATCACATCGGGCTTATCCTCGGCTCGACGTATGATGCGTGAACGCAGCTCGTCAAAGCTTGGCGGAAGCACAAAAACAGTCACCGTATCTTCGGGCATCGCAGCACGCACCTGTTCGGTTCCCTGCCAATCGATATCGAAGAGCATAATGTGGCCCTGGCTTAGTGCCCGCTCGACTGGTTCGCGCGGCGTCCCGTAGAAGTTGCCATGCACCTCGGCCCATTCAAGCAACGCTCCTTGATCACGGCGTTGTAAGAAAGAGACTTCGTCGATGAAATGATAGTGCGTGCCGTCGATTTCTGAGGGACGCCTTTGGCGCGTGGTCACGGAGACAGAAAGCTTGGGCGTTGGCAGCCCGTCATCTTGGAGCAGTTGTCGGGCAAGGGTCGATTTGCCAGCACCGGAGGGCGAAGAAAGAACCAGGATGTATCCGCGCTTACTGCTCATAATTGCCTCTCACCAAGGTCTACCGGCCGACTATTCGACGTTTTGAACTTGCTCTTTGACCTGATCGATCAGCGCTTTTAGCGCGAGCCCGTGTTGTGTCACGGTGATCGAAGAAGCCTTCGAACAGATTGTATTGGCTTCGCGGTTAAACTCCTGTGCAAGAAAATCAAGCTTACGGCCAACCGGTTCACTGGCCTGGAGTAAGGTGCGTGCGGCGTCAATATGAGCGCGCAGTCGAGCGAGCTCCTCCTCAATGTCCGCCTTGGACGCCAGCACCGCAGCCTCTTGATGCAAACGCTGCTCGTCAAACTGACTGGCGTCTTCAAGCAAACGCTCCACCTGCGACTTGAGCCGCGCCATTAAATGCTCGCCACGCGCATCTGGATGGTCGGCAAGGGCCTGGGTCTCACGTTCGATATCGGTAACGAGTCCTTGCAGAACGGCAAGCATTGCCTCGCCTTCGGCAGCTCGCGCTTTGCCAAGCTCCTCAGCGCATGTTTTTGCACAGGCCAACAACGCTGCATCGAGCGCTTGGCTTGCCTCTTCGCTGGTATCGGCAGCCGCTGGGTCCACCATCTCAACCACACCGGGCAAGGCCAAGAGATCTGATAAAGTGGGTGTGGGGTCACCCCACGCAGATGCGCGTTCGGTCAGCGTGGCTCGCAAGCTTTCCAGCGTCTCACCATTGATGCGCGGCTGGCGTTCGCTATCGCGCTGCAGCGACAGACTTATATTGGCGTTGCCGCGGCGAATGACACCCTGGAACAAAGCTCGGACTGGCTTGTCCAGGTGATCAAAACCTGAAGGGAGACGAAGCTTGATGTCACTGGAGCGCCCGTTGACACAACGGGCCTCAATCTGGATCGAGAGCGATGCGTGAGTGGCTTCGGCACGAGCAAAGCCGGTCATGGAGTTGAGAGGCATTGGTTTGGCTTTACTGCTCTGTGGCAGGCGCTTCAGAGCTCTCGCCATCCTCGCCAGCTTCTTCTGCTGCGGCGGCTTCAGCTTCCGCAGCCTCGCGCGCTGCTTCACGCTCACGCTCGATCTCTCGCCAACGCGCAACGTTGCGGTTGTGCTCTTCATAGGTCTCAGCGAACGCATGGCCGCCTGTGCCATCTGCCACAAAGAACAAATCATCGGTACGCGAAGGGTTAGCGACCGCTTCCAGCGATGCACGGCCTGGATTGGCAATGGGACCAGGCGGCAGAGCTGGAATGGTGTAGGTGTTGTAAGGATTGCTTTCGTCACGCAGTTGACTGCGATAGATCGGGCGCGGTTCCATCCAAGCTTCACCACCAAAGATGCCATAGAGGATCGTTGGATCTGACTGGATGCGCATGCCCTGGGTCAGCCGGTTGATGAAGACACCCGCAACGCGCGTACGCTCATCAGCACGGGCCGTCTCTTTTTCAACAATGGAGGCCAGTGTCACCAATTCCTCAGGTGTTTCAATTGGCAGATCATCCACACGACGTTCCCAGATATCAGCGACAGCTGACGCTTGTGCAGCGATCATGCGATCAAGCACACTCTGGCGTGTTGCATCCCGGTTGAACGCGTATGTGTTCGGCAGCAACGCGCCTTCCGGCGGGATCTCTGTGATCTCTCCGGTGAGGAAGTCAGTCGCATTCAGACGGTTCACCATCTGCTGGCTGGTCCAGCCTTCAGGGAAGGTAACCGAGTACACCACCGTGCGACCCTCGACCATCATGTCGAGGATATCAGACATGGATGCGTGGGCATTGATGGCATAGTCACCAGCTTGAAGGCGCGAGCGCGCCTGGCGCGCCAGCACACCTGCTGTGAAGATATGTTCGTTTGAGATAACGCCACGCGCTTCCAGCATGCCAGCGATCTGGCGGGTCGCCATACCACGTTCGACGGTGATGTTGCGATCGGTGCTATGAGGGCCTTCGGCATTGAAACGCACATTGGCAAAGTAGGCCAAGCCGCCAAGGATTACGACGCCGAGCAGTGCGACGGAGAACAGGCCGTTGAGCATGACCACAAAAGGCGAGCGAGCACGTTTTGCATGCTTGGCGTTGGGCCGTGCCACAGCTTCGGGCTTGATCGCCTGCGCTGCACTGCGTGGGGTTTCGCTCACACGTGTGGCATCGGAGCTGTTGGAATCGTTCATGGAATCAATCCTGGCATCGCTTTTTGACCGGGCGCTATGCCCCTTATCATCATTTCGCCGCCACGCTTGTCTTTGTTACGCGGCCTGCCGCAAGGCCGTATCAAGATGGCCGTCAAAAGCCGCATAATGTGGCGATTCCAAGGGAACCTTTTGTGTTTTGGCCACGTCGTCTTGGTTGGACACGGGGTCCAGCGGCAGGCGCGCAGCTGGTGTCGTCCGCGACGCTGGCAAAATCCGAAAGATGCTTGCGCTCAATCTAGTCGACAGCGCGCAAGACCAAGGACGCGTTGGTGCCACCAAAACCGAAAGAGTTTGAAAGCGCAGTACGGATTGGCTTTTGTTTGGCTGTGTGTGGCACCAAATCAATTGGCGTTTCGACTGACGGATTGTCCAAGTTCAATGTTGGTGGCGCAACACCATGTTTGATGGCCAATGTTGTGAAGATAGCTTCCACTGCGCCAGCGGCACCCAGTAGGTGACCAATGGCCGACTTAGTCGATGACATTGTGAGACCCGCTGCAGCATCTCCCATAAGACGTTCAACGGCACCCAGCTCAATCTCATCACCCAAAGGCGTGGAGGTGCCATGCGCGTTCACATAGTCCAGTTCAGACGGATTGATGTCCGCCCGCTTTAGCGCCGCTGTCATACAACGGAAAGCGCCATCGCCATCCATCGAGGGCGCTGTGATATGATAGGCATCGCCTGAGAGACCATAGCCAATCACCTCAGCGTAGATCGTCGCGCCACGCGCTTTGGCATGTTCAAGTTCTTCGAGCACGACAACACCAGCGCCCTCACCCATTACAAAGCCATCGCGGTCTTTGTCGTAAGGGCGTGAGCCTTTTTCCGGCGTGTCGTTGAACGCTGTCGAGAGAGCCTTACAGGCAGCAAATCCCGCCAACGCAATGCGGCCCAGCGGCGATTCGGTGCCACCTGCGACCATAACGTCCGCATCATCCAAGGCCACCAAGCGAGCGGCATCGCCGATTGCATGGGCACCAGTGGAACACGCCGTCACCACCGCGTGGTTGGGGCCCTTAAGACCGTGCTTGATCGACACATAGCCGCCAGCCAAATTGATCAGACGACCTGGGATGAAGAATGGGCTCAGACGACGTGGCCCCTTCTCATGCATTGTCATGGTGCCTTCGGCGATCCCATTAAGGCCGCCGATGCCTGATCCAATAAGAACACCGGTACGGGTCTGATCTTCGTAGCTTTCCGGCTTCCAATTGGCATCCGCCAAAGCCTCATCAGAGGCTGCCATCGCGTAGACGATGAAATCATCGACCTTGCGCTGCTCTTTGGGCACCATCACGCTGTCGGGATTGAATGTGCCGTCGGAACCGTCACCGCGCGGAATCTGGCAGGCGATTTGGCAGGCCAAATCATCCACCTCAAAACCCCCAGGACGGCCCGCACCGGACTGTCCAGCAACAAGGCGATCCCAAGTGGTCTTGGTGTTCGCGCCCAAGGGCGTGACCATGCCAAGCCCGGTGATCACAACACGCCGAAGCTTGGTCATTGTCATGCGCGGGTTCCTGCATCCATCGTCAAAAAAGTCCTGCGAGAGCGCGGCAACGCTCAGCGCTTAACTGAAAGCGCTTATTTGGACGCGCCTTCAAGGAACTTCACCGCATCACCAACGGTGAGGATGGTTTCCGCCATGTCGTCCGGGATTTCGACGTTGAACTCTTCTTCAAACGCCATCACCAACTCAACGGTGTCCAGGCTGTCTGCGCCAAGATCGTCGATGAACGATGCTTTTTGCTCCACCTTGTCGGCTTCAACACCAAGGTGCTCGACAACAATTTTCTTAACGCGGTCAGCGACATCGCTCATGGGTACATCCTTTCATGATGTGGACTGTGACGCACCAGGCAGGGACGCCCAAGGCACGTAGGTTTTGGTGTTTCGCTCGCGGCTTAACAGGTTTCGCGGCAGAACGCTTGGCGGCCCCATATCAACCTTGTTGCCGTTCAGCAAGTCAGGCGGGTGCTATGAACCGACGTTGGAGCCAGATAATTGTGGGTTGGGCTACGCCTTTAGCCCGGCTTAGATCATTGCCATGCCGCCGTTCACGTGCAGCGTTTGACCGGTAACATAGCCTGCTTCATCGCTGGACAAATAAACCACTGCGCCAGCAACCTCGGCGGGACTACCCAGACGTCCTGCAGGCACTTTTGCCAGAATACCGGTGCGTTGGGCATCGTTGAGCACATCCGTCATAGGTGTTTCGATGAAGCCGGGGGCCACACAGTTGACGGTGATCCCGCGTGTGGCAACTTCCTGTGCCAGTGCTTTCGACATTCCCGTTAGGCCAGCTTTGGCGGCGACGTAGTTGCCTTGGCCTGGATTGCCCATGGTGCCGACAACCGACGTGATTTGTACAATGCGGCCATAGCGGCGCTTCATCATGCCTTTGATGGCGGCGCGCGATAGCTTGAAGGCGGCTGTCAGGTTCACCTGGATCACCGCATCCCAATCTTCATCCTTCATGCGCATGAAAAGCTGATCGCGCGTGATGCCAGCATTGTTGACCAAAATATCGATCGGCCCGGCGGCTTCCTCGGCGCGGGCGATCAAGCCTTCCACGTCGTCATTGTCAGAAAGGTTGGCCGTTAGCGGGATTGCCAACTCCCCCAGCTCTCCAGCTTTTTCAGCCAACACGGCTTCACGAGTGCCGGTGATAACCGTCTTTGCTCCGGCAGCGACAAGGGCTTTGGCGATCTCGCCGCCAATGCCACCCGAAGCGCCGGTAACCAGGGCTGTGCGCCCTTCCAATGAAAACATGCTCTTCCCCATAGGCTTTTGCTAGTGCGCCAGATGATCGGCAACGCGATCAACATCGTCCGGTGTGGCAACATTCAAGATGGTCGCGCCATCCACCATGCGCTTGATCATGCCCGACAGTGCTTTACCGGCACCGATCTCGATGAAAGTGTCGACGCCATTGGCTGCCATCCACTCCACGCTTTCGCGCCAACGCACGCGCCCTGTGACCTGCTCAACCAAACGAGTGCGGATCGCATCTGGCTCGGTGATCGGGCTGGCAAGAACGTTAGCAACGACAGGTTTGGCTGGTTGTTGGATCACAGCGCCGGCCAACGCACCGCGCATCACATCAGCGGCAGGTGCCATGAGGGCGCAGTGGAAGGGCGCAGAGACCGGCAAAAGAATGGCACGGCGCGCACCGGCCTCCTTGGCCAGTTCAATCGCGCGTTCGACAGCAGCCTTGCTGCCAGAAATCACAACTTGGCCTGGAGCGTTGTCGTTGGCAGCCTGGCACACATCACCTTCTGCGGCTTTGGCGGCAATCTCTTCAACGGCTGCCAAATCAAGGTTGAGAACTGCAGCCATCGCGCCCTCACCCACCGGTACGGCGGACTGCATTGCATCACCGCGTGTACGCAAGAGCTTGGCAGCGGTTGGGATATCAAACGCTCCACCTGCGGCCAGCGCCGAATACTCGCCCAACGAATGGCCGGCCAGATAGTCGGCATGCTTAGCGACCGTCACGCCTTTGGATGCCAGCGCTTTGGTTGCAGCCAGTGACACTGCCATCAAAGCAGGCTGCGTGTTGGCCGTCAGGGTCAGCTGATCTTCAGGCCCTTCAAACATCAACGTTGAAAGATCTTGGCCCAGCGCAGCATCAACATCTTGGAAAACAGCCCGCGCTTCGGCAAACCCATCGGCAAGCGCCTTGCCCATGCCAACGGCTTGACTGCCCTGGCCAGGAAAAAGAAAGGCTGTCGCCATTGGTTGTTGTCCTTGCGTTCTAGATGTGCGGGTATGTCGAGCCGCACCGTTTGGCCGCTTAGGGCTTGGAGGTCAAGATGTGGGGTACTTGTCTCGCTTTGCAAACTGGCGTATGTCCCGCCGGTCTTTCACGATGAAAGGCTCCGGCCGGGGGTTGAACGGAAGGCCAGTGCAAGCTGGCAGGTGGTGGAAGAACCATCGTCTTCCCGTGTTCCCGCTCTCGAACTTTTCTGCCATGGCTCCTCTCCCTGACGGGATGGATCGTTGGTTTGAAGAGGCTTTGCGCCGGATGATCCAACGTTTGAGGAGTTCAGTGCATGGCACTTTACGAACATGTGTTCCTCGCCCGCCAGGATGTGTCGCAGCAACAGGTCGACGCTCTTGTAGAACAGTATACCGGGCTGATTTCTGAGATGGGCGGTTCTGTCGCCAAAAGCGAATATTGGGGCATGAAAAGCCTCTCGTTCCGCATCAAGAAAAACCGCAAGGCGCACTACACGCTGATGAACATCGACGCACCGTCAGATGCCGTCAGCGAGATGGAACGCCAGATGGGCATCAACGAAGATGTGCTTCGCTTCATGACCATCCGTGTGGATGAGTTTGAAGAAGGCCCATCGGCTATGATGCGCAAATCCGACCGTGATGATCGTCGTCCGGGCGGTCGCGGTGATCGCTCCGATCGCGGCGAGCGTCGTCCCCGTCGTGACGAAGAGTCCAAACCTGCAAGCGAAGGGGAGACTGAATAATGGCTGCTCCAGCACGTCGTCCGTTTTTCCGCCGTCGCAAAACCTGCCCCTTCTCCGGCGATAACGCGCCGAAGATTGATTACAAAGATGTGCGCTTGATGCAGCGCTACATCTCTGAGCGCGGCAAAATTGTTCCTTCGCGTATCACCGCTGTCTCAGCGAAAAAACAGCGTGAACTGGCCAAAGCCATCAAACGCGCACGTTTTCTGGGCCTTCTGCCCTACGTCGTGAAGTAAGCGACTGTTTTTCAAGATTGCTGAACGCGCTGAGCACCTCAGCGCGTTCTAACCGCACCTTCAACCTCAGGATCGCGGGACAGCAAGCAGGATGAAGCCCCCTGCCCAGGCTGGCACCCCATGCCACCCACGCTGTTCCATCGCGATCCAAACAGACAAGGATCCAGAACGATGGACGTTATCCTTCTTGAGCGCGTGGCCAAGCTTGGCCAGATGGGCGAAACCGTCAAAGTGAAAGACGGCTACGCACGCAACTTCTTGCTGCCACAAGGCAAAGCGCTACGCGCCAACAAAGCCAACCTCGCCAAATTCGAAGCTGAGCGCGCACAGCTTGAAGCGCGCAACCTTGAGCGTAAATCAGAAGCTGAAGGCGTGGCAAGCACACTTGACGGCGCAACCTATGTGATCATCCGCTCGGCCGGTGAGACAGGCCAGCTCTACGGTTCGGTCGCAGCTCGCGACATCGCCGAAGCCGCAACAGCTGACGGTGTCTCCGTGGCACGTTCGCAGGTTCGCCTCGAGCGCCCCATCAAGAGCATTGGCTTGCACCCCGTGATCGTTCAGTTGCACCCAGAGGTGGAAGTGACGGTGACCATGAACGTTGCCCGCTCCGAAGATGAAGCCGAGCGCCAAGCCGCCGGTGAAGATCTGACGGTTCAAGACTTTGACGGTTTTGAGTTTGAGGACGAGATCGACGAAGACGCACCAGACGCTGATGATATCTTCGAAGTCGCCCCTGAGGATGATGAGCTGGCAATCGGTGATGATGTCGAAGAGGTCGATGAAACGGTTGCAAACAGCGAAGAAGACGCGTCAAAATAGCAATTTTCAACCAAAGCGAGTAGTAAAAGCTGGGCACATGCCCAGCTTTTACTTTTAAAGCCACGCCTTAGGATGATAGACGGGCATCGAATACTTAAATTTTACGTTGCGTTAATCACGTTCTTACTACCCTCGCGTTTACCCATGGGCATTGTGCTCGAACTCTTAGAGGGTTGTTATGCTGAATAACGTTTCCATTTCCACGAAATTAGCTGGCGGCGTAGTCGCCTTATCGACGTTTGGTTTGGTTTCCGGTGTGGTTGGCCTGGTCATGCTCAACGGCATTGAAGACCAGGTGAACCAGATCACTGATTATGCCGCGCCGATGGTCGAAACGACAGATGATCTCATCTACGCCGTGGCCGAGTCGCACAAAGTTGCGGTGGAAATCCTGGCTGACGAAGACGTCGCTAACATTCAGCTTCGATTGGGCGAATTCCAGGCAGCCGTCGATAGTTTTGACATGAATTATGAAGCGCTTGATGAGTTGCTCGTCGAAGCCGATGTCCAAACACTGCTTGAAAACGCGGCCGCCACGCGAAGGCTCTACCTCGAAACGGTCGATTCCATGGTCAGCCTGCATTCGTTGGAATTGGCTGAGGAGGCGGAAGCTCGCCTGTTGGCTGATCGCTTTGATGTTGCAGGCGACAGTCTTCTGGCTCGAACTCGAAAGCCTGGCGATGGCCAATGAGTTGGAAATGCAGCGCGCTGAAGATGAAGGTGATCGGTTGGTCGCATCAAGCACAGCCTCGGCTCGTCAAGTGAACGACCTGCTTGGCCTGGTTTTTGAGGAAGACTATCCCGCGGTTGAAGCTGCCAAGAACATCCAGATCAGCGTGGAACAGCTGGAAGGGATCGCTACGCGCTATCTTTCGGTTGAGGATCAAAACGCGCTGGAACCGCTGCGCCAAGAATTCATTGCTGTGGCGGAAGGCGCCATGCCAGCTTTTGAGATCTTGGAAACGCTTGCCGAAACCGACGCTGACAGAGCTGAAGTCAATGACATCCGCACGCTCTTCACCAACTGGGTGGCACGGGCGCAGGAGCCTGAACAGGTTTTCGACACCCACAACGATATGATGATCGCCGAACGGCAAGCCGATATGGCCGCTGAGCAAATGGACGACTTGGCAGACACTCTGATCTCTGAACTCAACCTTATTGCGTCACGAGGTGATGCGATCTCATCTAGCACTGATGAACGGGCGGCAGAGCAGGTGCATACAGCGACCCTTGTTGTTGGCGCCCTTTCGGCAATGATTTTGGCCTTTTCCTTGGTTCTGTTCGTGATCATTCGCCAAACCATCACGGCACCTCTTGTTCGGATGATCGGCGCCATGAACGCTCTCTCACGCGGGGACATGTCCGTTAAAGTGGACGAGAGCAAACGCGACGATGAAATCGGTCAACTTAACAAAGCTTTTGGTATTTTCCGCCTGCAGTCTGAGGAAAACCAAGAACTGGAACGCCAGCAAGAAGAAGCCAAAGCGCGCGCTGAAGCTGAACGCAAAGCCACGCTTGCCGGTTTTGTTGACCAGTTTGAAGCCGCTATCGGCTCGGTGGTTGAGTCGGTCTCTGATGCATCTCAAAGTCTCCAGGGATCTGCCAACACCATGACTTCCCTCGCTGAGCAGACAAGCGAGCGGTCTGTGCGGGTGGCACATGCTTCTGAGGAAGCTTCCAACAACGTGCAGACCGTTGCTTCAGCGGCAGAGGAAATCTCCGCTTCCGTGTCCGAGATTGGCCGACAAGCGAGCGACTCCTCTGATCGTGCCAGCGCAGCTGAACACGAGGCTGAGCAAACGATGGAAAAGGTTCGCAAGCTCTCACAGGCTGCTCAAAGCATCGGTGATGTCGTCACGTTGATCAAAGAGATCGCCGAACAAACCAACTTGCTGGCGCTCAACGCCACCATCGAAGCGGCGCGCGCCGGTGAGGCAGGCAAAGGCTTTGCTGTGGTGGCAAGTGAGGTGAAAAGCCTTGCTGAACAAACAGCCAAGGCCACCGCTGATATCTCCGACCAAGTGAACGATATCCAAGACGCGACCGAGTCGTCTGCGACCGCTATTGCGGGGATCAGTGAGACGATCCAGGGCTTGAGTGTCATCTCAACGTCAATTGCTGCGGCCGTTGAAGAGCAATCCTTCGCTGTTCAAGAGATCGCCAGCAATGTCAGCCTGGCAGCGCAAGGCACAACCGATGTCACCAGCAACATTGAAACCGTCAGCGCGTCGGCTAGCGAGTCGCAAGACTCAGCTCAACATGTGCTTGGTGCAGCAAGCCAATTGGCGGACCAGGCTGATGCTCTGAAGCGAGAGGTTTCAACATTCGTGGAGAACGTGCGGGCGGCCTAGAGAGGGCTTGTCCACACGCATCCCCAAACCTCACAGCATGAATCAAGCGCCGGGTTCGCCCGGCGCTTTTTTTGATTGCTGATGGCGATGCGCCATACAAGAGCGACAGACTCAGCTATGGTGATCGCCTGACCACATTGAGGCTGTTATGAATGATCTCGCCCCCTTGGCTGTGAAAGGCGCTGAAGCGCTGCGCTCGGCACCCCACAATGCCGAAGCCGAGGCCGGCCTGTTGGGCGCTATCTTGGTGAACAACGAAGCGTTCTATCGCGTCGTCGACTTTCTCGAGCCGCACCATTTTTATCTGGCCCCACACCAGAAGCTTTTTGCCACGATTTCTGAGCTGATCCGTGGCGGCAAGGTTGCAACCCCTATCACTGTCAAAACCTTTTTCACCGAGGCTGAGACCATTGGGGAGATGAGTGTTCCAGCCTATCTGCTGCGGCTTCACGCTGACGCCACAAGCATCATCAACGTCGTTGACTATGCCGGGATGGTCTACGAGTTGGCGCTGCGCCGTATGTTGATCGGGATTGGCGAGGACATGGTGAACGTCGCGTATGATGCGACGGTGGATACCTCGGCGGGGCAACAGATTGAGACGGCTGAGAAGCAGCTCTTTTCCCTGGCTGAAAAAGGGCGCGCCGAGCAGGGTTTTATCGGTTTTGACAATGCCCTAGAGCAAGCGATCCATCTGGCCACCGCTGCCTATCAACGCGACGGACATCTGTCTGGCCTGCCAAGCTACTTCAACAATCTTGATGGCCGCATGGGCGGCTTGCAGCGCTCAGACCTTATCATTCTGGCCGGTCGACCGGCGATGGGTAAAACTTCGCTGGCCACCAACATTGCCTACAATGTTGCCAAACACTGGCGTGGTGGCGTTGGCCCCAATAATGAGGTTGAAACTGAAGCTGGGGGGATTGTTGGGTTCTTCTCTTTGGAGATGTCATCGGAGCAGTTGGCCACCCGTATCTTGGCCGAACAATCGGGCGTCTCATCATCGCGCATTCGCCGTGGCGACATCAAAGCCAACGAGTTTGAGCAAGTGGTGATGGCGAGCCAGGAGATGCACTCCATCCCGCTCTACATCGACCAGACCGGCGGCCTGACAGTTGGTCAATTGGCGGCTCGAGCGCGCCGCCTGAAGCGGCAAAAGGGACTTGATCTTCTGATTCTGGATTACTTGCAATTGCTGCAAGGTTCATCGCGCCGAGCGAGCGAAAACAGGGTGCAAGAGATCACTGAAATCACCACTGGTCTCAAGGCGTTAGCCAAAGAACTGGATGTTCCGATTCTGGCTCTGTCTCAGCTGTCACGTCAAGTGGAAGCGCGTGAGGACAAACGACCTCAACTCTCCGATCTGCGTGAGTCGGGATCCATCGAGCAGGATGCCGACGTGGTGCTTTTTGTGTATCGCGAAGAGTACTATCTGCAAAGCAAAGAGCCGAAGCCGAACACAGAAGAGCATCTGGCTTGGCAGGAAGAAATGGATCGCGTGCATGGCCTTGCTGAGGTGATCATCGGCAAGCAGCGTCACGGCCCAACGGGCACTGCCAAGCTAACCTTCGAGGCAGAGTTGACGCGTTTTGGCGACTATATCGAAGACGATCATGTGCCCGACCACTACTGACTTCAACACCGTCGATCACAGCGGCGGGCACCTCACCGTCAACCTTGGTTCCATTGCTCAAAACTGGCGGCTGCTGGCCAAGCTTGCAGCCCCTGGTGAGTGCGCTGGCGTGGTCAAAGGCAATGCCTATGGCATCGGACTTGAACCTGTCGCACACACGCTTTGGAACGCGGGCTGCAAAACCTTCTTTGTAGCGCTACCACAAGAAGCTTTTGAGCTGCGGACCTATCTGCCTGATGCGACGATCTATTGCCTCGGCGGACTGACGCCGACTGGAGCGGCTGACTATGCAGCGCACCGGATCAACCCATGCCTAAACACGATGGACGAAGTGCGCGAATGGGCTGCTCTCGATGGTGAGCATCAGGCTGCCTTGCACGTTGATACAGGTATGACCCGGCTTGGCCTGACCATGGAGGAAGCTTCCTCGCTGGCACTCGACAATGCGCTGTTGGGCCGGCTCAATCTCACCCATGTGATGAGTCATCTGGCTTGCGCTGATGAGCCCACCCACCCGCTCAACAATGTGCAGATTGCCAATTTCGAGCAAGTGCGGTCGCTTTTCCCAGGCCTTCCAGGATCGCTCGCCAACTCTGCCGGCACGTTGCAGGGGGCGCGCTTTCGTCATGATCTCGCTCGCCCAGGTATCGCGCTCTATGGGGGCCAATCAGTGGTTCCTGCGCCAGAGGTCTTGCATCCAGTTGTCACGCTCGAAGCGCGCGTCATGCAAGTCCGCCTGGCAAAAGCCGGCGATATCGTCGGCTACGGCGCAACCAAAACTCTTGAGCGCGACAGCCGTATCGCAATTCTGGGCGTGGGCTATGCCGATGGTTATCACCGGCTTGTTGGCAACGCTCCTGATGCGCATGTCATGATCAATGATCAACCGGCACCGATGCTCGGGCGGGTTTCGATGGATCTGATTGCGACCGATATCACTGAACCGCATTTTGACGATGTTCGCCCGGGCATGTTCGTTGAGCTGATCAACTCCAAGCTCACGGTTGATGTGGTCGCTGGATGGGCCAAGACGATTGGCTATGAGGTGCTCACTGGTCTTGGGCCGCGCTACCGGCGCACCTTTTTGGGCGGTTAAGCTCACCAGTTTGATCTTGTTTTGTTCTCATTGATCGGCTATGAGAATGTCGAGCAACAAACGCTCGCAATTGCCTTCCTGTTCGACCACGGTGAGTGAGTATGGCCAAACGACGATCCACATTCATTTGCCAGAACTGCGGCACCGAACATCCGCGTTGGATTGGTAAATGCGATGGTTGCGGCGCGTGGAACTCTCTGGTGGAGGAGAGTGCTTCTGGCGGAGGCGGCGCCTTAGGTGGCCCGGCAAAAAGCAAAGCTGTCAAAGGACGCGCCGTTGGTCTGTCGTCGCTCGACCATGTTGAAGAGCCTCTCCCGCGCTTAGCCTCTGGCATCACCGAGTTGGATCGTGTCACCGGGGGTGGATTTGTGCGCGGATCTGCACTGCTGGTAGGCGGTGATCCTGGGATTGGGAAGTCCACCTTGTTGATGCAGGTGACAGCGGCGCTGGCGCAAAAGAATGCGCGTGTCATTTACATTTCTGGCGAGGAAGCGCTTGGGCAAGTGCGGCTGCGTGCCGAGCGTTTGGGCGTTAGCCAGGCCCCGGTTGCCATCGCATCGGAAACCAACCTGGAAGACATTCTGGCCACGCTGGAAGATGGGCCGCAGCCTGATCTGGTGGTGCTTGATTCCATTCAAACGCTTTGGAGTGCCGGCGTGGATAGTGCACCGGGCACGGTGACCCAGGTTCGTGCCTGCGCGCAGCAAGTCATCCGCTATGCCAAACGCACTGGAGCGAGTGTGATTCTGGTTGGCCATGTCACCAAAGACGGTCAGATCGCCGGACCGCGCGTGGTGGAACATATGGTCGATGCTGTTCTCTATTTTGAAGGCGACCGCACCCATCATTTTCGGGTGCTGCGCGGGGTGAAGAACCGTTTTGGTGCGACCGATGAAATCGGTGTCTTTGAGATGACTGGCAGCGGTCTCCAAGAGGTTCAGAATCCATCGGAACTGTTTCTTGGCGACCGGTTGGTGGAAACGCCAGGATCGGTTGTTTTCGCCGGGTTGGAAGGCACACGCCCTATTTTGGTGGAGATCCAAGCGCTGGTGGCGCCGTCATCCTTGGGCACCCCGCGCCGTGCCGTTGTGGGCTGGGACTCCAACCGCCTGGCCATGGTTCTGGCCGTGCTTGAAGCGCGATGTGGTGTACGGTTTTCTGGCCATGATGTTTATTTGGCAGTTGCGGGCGGTCTGCGCCTCAATGAGCCGGCAGCTGACCTAGCAGTTGCGGCTGCCCTGGTCGCCTCGCTCACCGGGCTCTCTCTGCCCTCCAAGCAAGTTTATTTTGGCGAAATTGGCCTGTCGGGCGCGATCCGCTCAGCGCCGCAAGCTGTGCTGCGCATGAAAGAAGCCGCGCGACTGGGTTTTGAAGAGGCGATCACCGCTCCGCTCGCCAAAGAGCGCGATGCCAAGACCGGCCTACGGCTGAACGCTCATACACGCTTGGAATCGTTGGTTACTGATCTGGCCGCTGCTGCCGCCTCTTCAGGCAATGCCCTTCAGCAAGCAGCCGAGTAGGCAACGGCCGAACAGCGCTTATGGGCGGAGTGCCCAATGGGTCAGGGAGGCTCCCCTACGGCTGGTCGGCTGCAAACCAGGTGCCTAACCTAAGGTCAGTTGGTGATTTGTGACGTCGCTGTGACGCTCTTGCACTTGAACGGCGTGCGGGATCGTGAAAAGGACGGTGCGGCTGCTGGCCTTCGCACCAAACATTCGGGCGTGCGCGAGGTTGCGCCCCCCGTTTATGCCGCGACCATCATTGTAAGAGGCCTTGTTCGATGACGCTCACCATTCTTGATGGGATCGTGTTGGCGGTCATACTGCTGTCCGCTGTTCTGGCCATGATGCGCGGGTTCCTGCGCGAAGTGCTTTCCATTGGCTCCTGGGTGGCTGCTGCCGCTGGCGCTTACTTTCTTTATCCATCGCTTTTGCCGTTCGCCAAGCAGTACATCACGGAGGATGTGTTCGCGACGGCCGCGGTCATCGGCATCTTGTTTTTCCTGATCTTGATCATCGTTTCCTATCTCACGATGAAGCTGTCGGACGTTGTTGCCGATTCAGCGATCGGGCCACTGGATCGCACGCTTGGATTTCTCTATGGCGCAGCACGCGCCGTGCTTTTGTTTGTCATCGCAGCGCTCTTCTTCAATTTCTTCATTCCCGAAAATGCTCCGCAATGGGTGGCCGACTCGCGCTCAAAACCGCTCTTGGATGAGTTGGGGGCAGAACTTCTTGCCATCTTGCCAGATGATCCAGAAGGGCAGATCATTGACCGCATTCGTGGCAATGATGACGAAGATGAAACGGCTGTCCCCAGCACCGGGACGTGATGATCGGGAGCCGACGCTTATTGGGGTGGGTGGTTACGCCCAAGCCGGCCACGTCACGCGATAGCTCCGCTGAAAGGCCCTGAGCCATGGTTGCGACCACTGCGTACGATGATCACTTTCATGACGAGTGCGGCGTTTTTGGTGTGTTTGGGCACTCCGATGCAGCGGCACTAACCGCTCTCGGCCTGCACGCTTTGCAACATCGCGGTCAGGAGGCTGCTGGTATTGTCTCCTTTGATGGGCTGCAGTTTTTTTCCGAGCGTCATATCGGCCTGGTTGGGGACCGTTTTTCCAAGCCGGATGTTCTTGGGCGGCTCAAAGGCGACCGTACTATTGGTCATGTCCGCTACTCCACGGCTGGTGGCGCGGGCCTACGCAACGTTCAACCGCTGTTTGCGGAGTTCGCCGGTGGTGGGTTCGCCGTGGCGCACAATGGCAACCTTACCAATGCCCATAAGCTGCAGATCAAACTGCGCCAAGGTGGCTCTATCTTCCAGTCAACCTCCGACACTGAGCCGATCATTCACCTGATTGCGACCAGCCAAGAAAAGAAGATCGTGGCGCGGCTCACCGATGCGCTGAGTCAAGTCGAGGGTGCCTATTCACTGATCGCGCTGACCGAAAAGAAGTTGATCGGGGTGCGTGATCCATTGGGCGTGCGACCGCTGGTGCTTGGGATGATCGACGGCGCCCCAGTGCTCACCTCAGAAACATGCGCTCTTGATATCATTGGCGCCGATTTCGTGCGTGACATTGAACCTGGCGAGATGGTGGTGATCACCGAGGATGGGGTGGAAAGCTACCGTCCGTTCGACCCCAAGCCGTCGCGCTTCTGCGTGTTCGAGTATGTCTATTTTGCGCGCCCTGACTCGATGGTTGAGGGACGCAATGTTTACGCGGTGCGCAAACAGATCGGCGCTGAGCTTTCGCGTGAAGCACCCGCAGATGTTGATTTGGTCATCCCCGTCCCTGATTCTGGAACCCCGGCAGCCATCGGTTTTGCCGAAGCGTCCGGCATTCCGTTTGATCTGGGTATTGTGCGCAATCACTATGTCGGTCGCACCTTCATCGAGCCGACCGATGCAATCCGCCATATGGGCGTGAAGCTGAAGCTCAACCCCAACCGATTACTACTGGAAGGCAAACGGGTCGTTCTGGTTGATGATTCCATCGTGCGTGGCACCACATCGAAAAAGATCGTGCAGATGGTCCGTGAAGCTGGCGCGCGCGAGGTGCATATGCGGGTGGCAAGCCCACCGACGCGCGATGCCTGCTACTACGGCGTTGACACTCCAGAACGCGATCAGCTGATCGCTTCCAGCCAAACGATAGAAGAGATTGGAAGCGCCATTGGCGTGGACAGCTTAGGCTTCCTAACCATTGATGGGCTTTATCGCGCCCTTGGCGAAGCTGGACGCAACCGCGATGTGCCGCAATTCTGCGACGCTTGCTTTACCGGCGACTATCCCACCCCCCTCACCGACCGCACCGAGAAGACAGACAATCGCCTGCGCCTTGTCGAAGCGGACTGATACTCAGGTCTTTTCATGAACAAGCCTGCCAATGATGATGCCCAGCCGGTGGTGAAACCAGGCTCCAGCGACGCGCGCGTTGTGGTGGTAACCGGCGCTTCACGGGGCATTGGGTATGCGGTTGCCAAAGCTTTTGGCGCTACCGGAGCGCATGTGGTTGCCGTGGCGCGTACGACAGGTGCCTTGGAAGAGCTGGATGACGCCATCAAGGCAGCTGGCGGCTCGACAACGCTGGTGCCGCTTGACCTTAAAGATCATGATGCCATCGACCGGATGGGTCTGGCGCTCTACGAGCGCTTTGGCCGTGTCGACGTGCTGATTGGCAATGCCGCTGTTCTTGGCGTCATCACGCCTCTTGGCCATTTGAAGCCAAAGGATTTTGAGACGCTGATGGCCGTCAACGTCACGGCCAACTACCGCCTGATCCGCTCGATGGATCCGCTACTACGCCAATCTGATGCTGGACGGGCTGTCTTTCTCACCTGTGAGGCTGGGCAGGCCTCCAAGCCGTTCTGGGGAGGCTATGCCGCCACCAAAGCAGCGCTAGAATCGATGGTGCGCACCTATGCGGCGGAAATGATCAACACATCGGTGCGGGTCAACCTGTTTGACCCAGGGCCCGTGCGCACGGCGCTGCGTGGTAAGGCTGTACCGGGCGAAGATCAGTCCGTTCTGCCGAACCCAGACCATGTCATTGGACCGATCATGGACTTAACCAGCCCGAACTACGCTGAAACCGGCTTGCTTCATCGCGGCACTAGTTGATCTTGCGCTTCTTGGCTTTAGCCTCATAGGGGTTGCTGCCTTTGCGCATCAGCACGCGCAGAGGAACGCCGGGCAAGTCAAAGGTGTCCCGCAAACCATTCACCAGATAACGTGTGTAGCTGCCTGGAAGCGCGTCTGGCCGTGAGCAAAACACGGCGAAGGTTGGCGGACGGGCTTTGGCTTGCGTCATGTAACGAAGCTTCAGGCGACGCCCCGCAACCGCTGGCGGTGGATGCTGCTGCAGCGCGGCTGTCAGCCACCGATTGAGCGCTGCGGTGGAAATGCGGCGGTTCCACACATCATCCATTTTCAGCACGGCCTGCATGAGAGCCTCAGTGCCTTTGCCAGTCAAACCGGACAGTGGCACCAGCGGCGCACCGCGAACCTGCGGCAGCAAGCGGGCCAACTCTTCCTCGCATTCTTTGAGGAAGCTGCCTTTGTTTTTCACCACATCCCATTTGTTCAGGCCGAACACCAGCGCTCTGCCCTCACGGGCAACCAGATCAGCAATTTGAAGGTCCTGCTTTTCAAAGGGATGTTCAGCATCCATCAGGATCACAACGCATTCAGCAAACTGGATCGCGTGCAACGCATCAGCAACGGAGAGCTTTTCTAGCTTCTCCTGCACTTTGGCTTTGCGGCGCATGCCAGCTGTATCGAAGAGCTTGAACGGGCGATCCTGGAACACCCAATCAACAGAAATGGTGTCGCGGGTGATCCCAGCTTCAGGGCCCGTCAGCAGCCGATCATCCCCCAGAAGACGGTTGACCAGCGTGGACTTGCCCGCATTTGGGCGACCGACAATGGCCACCTGCAAGGGATGGGTGCGCGGCGCGGCCTCTATGATATCGGGCGCATCTTCATCATCGGCATCCCATTCGGGCTCAGCAAGAACGGGGGCCGCCTGTGGTGCGCTGGCAGCATCTTCTGCAAGCCGCGTGAAATGTTCGTCGAGTGCCTGGAAAAGATCGGCCATGCCTTCGCCGTGCTCAGCAGAGATTGCCACCGGCTCACCGAGTCCGAGCTCATAGGTCTCATAAAGACCGTCCATGCCTTTTCGGCCTTCGACCTTGTTGGCAACCAGAACGGTTTTGTCGCCATGGCGGCGCATCAGATTGGCGAATTCAGCATCGGTTGGCGTGATGCCCGCGCGCGCATCGATAATGAACAGGCACACATCAGCCTCGTCGATGGCGCGCTCAGTTTGCGCGCGCATGCGCCCTTCCAGTGAACTGGCGTCAGCGTCTTCCAGGCCCGCAGTGTCAACAAGCGTGAAGGTCAAATCACCCAGTTTGGCATCACCCTCGCGACGGTCGCGGGTGACACCAGGCGTGTCATCGACCAAGGCCAAACGCTTGCCGACCAAGCGGTTGAACAGTGTCGATTTGCCAACATTGGGCCGCCCGACAATCGCAACGACTGGCGGGGCATGGAGAGCTGTGGCCATACGCGTGATCAGTTCAGGGCGAGCAGCGTGCCATCAGCGGCGAGAGCAAGGAGACGCCCGCCAGCTGCGATGGGCCGCAAGAAGATATCTTCGTTGACGCTCGTTGTGCCCAGCACTTCACCATTGGCAGGGTTTACGCGCAGCACATTGCCATCACTGGACGCCAGGAAAAGCACATTGTCAGCAAGTGCTGGACCGGCCCATTTTTCTTGGCCTTCGCCTGTGCCGCCGGGAAGACGCGTTGCCCACTGGATGTCGCCGGTTGAGCGCGACAGCGCCATCAGGCGACCTTCCAGATCAACAAGGAAGATCACATCACCAGCCACGATGGGCGTGTGAACGGAGCCAACATTGGTTTCCCATTGACGGTTACCCGAGTCGAGACCCACCGAAATGGTGCGCCCGCCGACGCCAGTTGCAATCACAGAGCCGCTGGCGATCACTGGACTTGCAACCAAATCACGCAACCCAGACAGCGCTTGATAGCGCGCGCCGGTCACCACGGCGTCAGCCCAGCGTGGTTCGCCGTCCGTTGCATTGAGCGCGACAATCTCGCCGGATGAGTAGGGCACAATCACCGTGTTGCCAGAGACTGCAGGTGTGCCTGAACCCAAAAGACCAGCGGTGGCTGGCACGCCACGGAAACGCCAACGCTCCGTGCCATCGGCGGCAGAAAGCGCCAAAACCGTGTTGGATTGGGTGATCACATAGACCTGCTCACCAGCGAATGTCGGCGCTGACAGTGCCGGGGTATCCAGATCGATGGCCCATGCCGTTTGGCCAGAGTTGGCATCAAGCGCAAAAAGCTGGCCAAAACCTGTGGCCGCGAACACGCGACCACCACCAAGCGCAACACCGCCTGCACCCACCTGACCATCTTCGCCTTCTGGGCGAAGGTTACGACGCCAGCTTTGGCCGCCACCGGAGATCGCCACGGCGGTGACATTGCCATTGGGGTCGTACACATAGGCGCGACCGCCAGCGACCACTGGCAGGGCAGCCATGCGCACTTGGCGACGACCAGACACAATGCCAGCCTGCGCGCTCCATGTTTGCGCACCGGATAAAGAAACGTGTCCTGGATTGTTGGCCGCATTGCCACCTGGCTGCGGCCAGTCGATAGCGCCGGATGCGCCAGGAATGGAAACGGTTGTGTTGGTAACAGCAAGCACAGGATCGGCGGCGCTGCCGACAGCGCGCCGCTCGCCCGGGATTGGTGGGTCTTCGCGGTTGAACGGATTTAATCCGTCGAACGTTTCGCCAATACCGCCAGCACAACCGGCAAGCAGCGGACCAACACACAAAGCCAGGGTCAAAGGTTTGAGGAGTGAACGCATGAAACTGATGTCCTCGTTAGCTGCCGACCGCGCTGGTGCCATCGCTGGCCAGCACATCAAGCGCAACACGGGCGCGGGAGCGCACCGATTCTGGGCTGGCAAAATCACCAACCAATTCTAGGAAAAGTGCGAGCGCTTGCTCGCGATTGCCCGCTTTCATTGCCGCAAACGCGCGAATCTCACGTGCCGAATGGGAAAAGGGGTTTGTCTCTTCGGACAGAGGCAACAACAGGCCTTCAATATCGGCTGCCGCACCGTGATCAAGCAGCAGATAGCCAAGGCGAATCCGTGCCACATCGCGCACCAGCGGATCGATGCTTGCATCATCGACAAGAGACTGGAAACCGTCGATGGCACCATCAAAATCATCTTGCTGCGCCAAGGTGCTGGCAGAGCGGAAGCGCGCCAAGGCAGCGTAACCACCTGGGCCGTCGGCTGCTATGGCATCAAAAGCGGCAATGCCCTCCTGCGGATTCTCTTCAACCAGCGCGATTGCATCGAGAAAGCTGTCGCCAGCGGCGGCGGCCTGCGAGGTGGTGTAGGCCTCATAGCCTCGCCAAGCGGCAACGCCGAGCACCAACACAATGGCGCCACCAATCACATACTTGCCAAAACGGTCCCACATCCGCTTAGCGCGGTCTTTGCGGATGTCTTCTTCAATTTCACTGAAAATATCGGTCATGAATGCCTATTTGGGCCTTTGCTCATCGTGCCCCACGGTGTGCGGCGGACCATAGTGTTTGTTCGTTGTCCCTGCAATCGGTTGCCGGCCACACAAGGCGACCGATTTGCACGCAAGGTTTACGCGCCCATGCAGGATGAAAGGCGGCTATTTCTGCTTTCGGGCATAAACATGGTCAGGCCCAGGAAAAGATCGATCGCGCACCGCATCGGCGTAACCGGTAACGGCCTCTTCGATATGCTCGCGAATGGAGCCGAACTTTTGCACGAACTTTGGCGTCCAAACATTCAGGCCAAGCATATCTTCCAGAACCAAAATCTGTCCGTCACACGCCGGTGATGCTCCAATACCGATTGTGACGGTTGGGATGTCTTCGGTGATTTTGCGCGCCAAAGGTTCCACCGTGCCCTCAATCACCATGGCGAAGGCGCCAGCGTCGGAAATGGCTTTGGCATCGCGCTCGGTTTGCGCCTGGTTCTCATCGGATTTGCCCTGCACACGAAAGCCGCCCATCGTGTTGATGGCCTGTGGCGTCAGACCAATATGGCCCATGACAGGGATGCCTCGACGGACCAAAAACTCGACCGTTTCGGCCATGTGCTCGCCGCCTTCCATCTTGATGGCGCCAGCGCCCGTCTCCTTCATGACGCGCGCAGCGGAATGAAACGCTTGCTCTTTGCTCGCCTCATAGGAGCCAAACGGCATGTCGACCACGACCAGCGCCCGCTTAGAGCCGCGCATCACGGCCAGCCCTTGAACAATCATCATGTCGAGCGTCACCGGCACAGTCGATTCCATGCCGTGCATCACCATGCCCAGTGAATCCCCGACCAGGATGAAGTCGACGTGTTCATCAAGGATCGAAGCGGTGTGGGCGTGATAGGCGGTGAGCGCAACAACGGGATCGCCATTTTTGCGCTTGGCAATATCAACCGCCGTTATCCGGCGCTTGGCAGATTGAACAGACATCACGGAAGCTCGGTTGGTGAAGAAGGTCGCAGGCTCTTAACCGATTGGAGCGATGCCGAACAGCCATTGATGCGCCCAAAGCAGCAAGACCACCCACGCAACTGTTCCAACGACAACCACAATGATGTCGCCTGTCCAACCCGACGGAGCCAGTGGGTTGGGTTCACCGCGGCGTTTTACCGAGATTCGATCCATAACAGCCCACGCGAGAAACGACCCAAACAAAACCAGATGCACGCCCAATCCATTGGCGAGCAAATGCCCCAGCGCCCAGATTTTGATAGCGACCAACATGGGGTGCTTGAGCTTGGCCTTGAGTTTGGACGGAACGTAAGCAGCAACCAAGGCAATCAACGCGGGCAGCATCAACACCACCGCCAGATGGCGTGTCCAAACCGGAGGTGCCCACACAAAGCCTAAACCCGCCTTCGCAGCCGGATAGCCGTAAATCATCGCAACAAACGAAACGATGGCGACCAGTGAGTAGACGCCCTTCCAGGGGCCTTCGCCATAGGCCGCAATGAAACGTTGGCGTGGTTCGGAAGCAAAAATGCGTACCGAATGAATGCCCAAAAAGATGATCAATCCGCCGAAAAACGCGATCACGCCTGTCCCCAATCTCTTATTCTGTTGCCCGTGCGCATCAATCTGCGCGTTTGTGATGGATAGCACTGCCCGACACAGGCTCGTCGGGTTTACCCAACGTCCACGCTTGTGTTGCATTATGTTCTAGGGGCAGCAAGAGTTTCGCGTGCGGCTATTGTGGAGATTAGTGTGATGTTCTCTCGTGTTTTGATGACCGTTATGGCCTTGGGTGTGGCATCGTTTTTTGCGCTGCCGCAGGCGCAAGCCTCGGTGATTGCCAAGGTTGATCTGTCTGAACAGCGTATGCAGGTCATCGTTGACGGCGAAGTGCTGCATGAGTGGAACATTTCTTCCGGGCGGCAGGGCTATTCCACCCCCACCGGCACCTGGCGCCCACTGCGCATGCACACCATGTGGCGTTCGCGCACCTACAACAACGCGCCGATGCCCCATGCAATCTTTTTCCAGGGTGGCTACGCTTTCCACGCGACCAGCGCCATTGGACGGCTTGGTAGTCGCGCTTCGCACGGTTGTATCCGCCTGCATCCAGACAATGCGCGCGCGCTGTTTGCCCTGGTGCAGGACTATGGCCCGCACCGCACGCGCATTCAGATCACCAATTAGCGGTTAACCTCATCGGCGTCATGGCCGGACTTGATCCAGCCATTCAGTCTCTTTGAACTTGTCGGTTCCATGATGAATTCCCGTGTCTAGCACGGGAATGGTAGCCTGGGTGGTTACGGCCGCATAAGCAACACAGGGGCGTGAATGGTGCGGATCATGGCTGTTGTCGTGGAGCCGACGATCAACGTCCGCAGAGGCGAATGACCATAAGCTCCCATGACCAAGAATCCGTCAGGATTGGCTTTCATGGTGTCACCAATCACCGTTTCTGGTGCACCATCTTCTAGGCGAACTTCGCTGTCGCGGCTCTGCTCAGCGAGAAGCTGCTTGGCGCTTTCGACCAGCTTCTGATGGCGGGTGTCGTTGCTGCCGGCGATGACGACATCCAGCGTGATATCGGTGAAGAGGGCCGATTGGGCGGCAAACCTAAGCGCTGCAGTGGATGCAGCACCGCCATCATAGGCAACAATCACTTTTGATGGGTTGGTTTGCGCAAGCTCCACACCACGGCTGGAGGCGATCAAGACCGGCTTGTGGCTCGCACGGATAACGCGCTCCACCTTGGAGCCAATATGCCCTTTGGCAAAATCACTGGATGCACCGCGCTTGCCCATCACGATAAGGTCGGCATCAGCTTCCCGCTCTGTCACCGTTTCGACGATACCGCCATGGCGATGTGTGAGCGATACATCGGCAACGCCGAGATTTTTGACATGGTCCTGCGCGCTATCAAGCAGAACACGCCCGCGTTCGATGGCAAGCTTGCCTTCGGCCTCATCAAGACGTGTCAGCTCTTCCAAAAGCGAAGACTTCACGCCCAGGCCAATGGCGCCAGACAAATCCTTGCGCGAGGCGGCAGCGTTGCTGCGCTGGATAATGTTGAGCAGTTCGACGCTGGCGTCCAACCGTTTGGCGGCCCAAGCGGTGTAATCACACACCCGCGCGGCATATTGTGAGGCGTCGATGCAAGCGAGAATGCGTTTCATTTGAATGTTCCTTAGTGGCCGGCGGACGCAGCATCCGCGCCGTCTTTGTCGTGCTCGCCAAAGCGTTGGACCATCATCGCGCTCTTTTCATTGAGACCGATCACATCGACGCCCGCGCCTTCGCGGCGGAACTTCAAGATCGCTTTGTCCAAAATGCCAACGGCGGAAATATCCCAAAAATGTGCTTTGGAGACGTCAATCACGACGCGATCAAGCACCTCTTTGAAGTCGAACGCATCAGCAAAACGCTCTGTAGAGGCAAAGAACACCTCACCTGACACATAGTAGGTGCGTGTGCGCCCATCGCTGGAGAGCGTGGAGTCCACGTTGAAGAGACCACGCACTTTGGAAGCAAAGAAGAGGCCCGACAGGATAACACCGGCAGCAACACCTTGCGCCAAGTCGTGGGTCCAGACCACCACCACGACAGTCACCACCATCACCACAGAGGATTGCCAGGGGTGGGTGCGCAGATCGCGGATCGACTTCCACGAAAACGTGCCGATGGACACCATGATCATGACCGCCACGAGCGACGGCATCGGGATCTGACTGACAAATGGTCCAAGAACCACGATCAGGAACAAGAGAAATGTGCCGGCAACAAAGGTGGAAAGGCGTGTTGAGCCGCCAGATTTTACATTGATCACCGACTGGCCAATCATGGCGCAGCCGCCCATGCCGCCGAAAAAGCCGGTCACGAAGTTGGCGAGGCCCTGAGCTTTGGATTCCTGGGCCTTATCGGATGGTGTGTCGGTCAGATCATCGACGATCTGCGCCGTCATCATGGATTCCAGCAATCCGACAGCAGCCATCGTCAGCGAAAACGGGAAGATGATCTGCAGCGTTTCCCAAGTGAAAGGTACGTTGGGAATGAAGAAATGGGGCGGTGCATCGGGCAGTTGGCCCATGTCACCCACCGTGTTCACTTCCCAGCCTAGCGCTAGCGCCAGCGCCGTCAGCACAACAATGGCCACCAATGGCGAAGGGATCGCCTTGGTGAGATAGGGGAAGAGATAGATGATCGCCAAGCCACCGGCCACCATTGGGTAGGTGAGCCAAGTGACATCCACCAGTTGCGGTATCTGGGCAATGAAAATCAGGATTGCCAGCGCGTTCACAAAGCCTGTGACCACCGAGCGGGAAACAAATTGCATCAAGAGGTCAAGCCGAAGGAAGCCTGCAATGACCTGCAAAATGCCCATCAGAATGGTCGCAGCGAACAGATACTCCACGCCGTAGTCGCGAACCAATGGCACGACCAAAACCGCAATCGCGGCTGTGGCGGCGGAGATCATACCTGGACGACCGCCTGTCAGCGCGCAGATGACGGCGATCGAAAAGGAGGCATAGAGGCCTACTTTCGGATCGACGCCAGCAATAATGGAAAAGCCGATCGCTTCTGGGATCAAGGCAAGGGCAACGACAATGCCAGCAAGAATATCGCCGCGCGGGTTGGACAACCACTCGCGCCGCAGCGTGTTGAGGGAAAGCATATGGGTCCTGACCGGCGGAGAGAAACGCCGTCATCTGGTGGGGGGATCAATGCGATGCGCTGCGCCTGCTAGCAGATCAAACTGCTGATGGCGAGGGGCAAGGTGCATGACAGCCACGCATTTGTGCTGGCAAACAAAAAACCGGCGCTGCATCGCTGCAACGCCGGTTCATGTGTCGGATGAAGACTTTTGGGTCGTTTACGCGGCCCGAATGGTCTCCAAGAAGGTGTTGATGTTCTGACGCAGATCGTTGGCTTCCTGCGACAGCTCTGTCGAGCTTCCTAGAACCTGCGCGGCAGCAGCGCCGGTCTGCTGGGTGGCTTCGTTCACACCAACAATGTTCGATGACACGTTTTGGGTGCCCATCGCGGCTTGCTGAACGTTGGAAGCAATTTCCTGCGTTGCCGTGCCCTGCTCTTCCACCGACGAGGCAATGGCCGAGGCAATGGAATCCATCGCTTTGATCTTCTCAGAGATCGCTTCAATGGACGTGACGGATGCTTCGGTTGACGACTGGATATCGGTGATCAGACCAGCGATTTGATCGGTGGCACGACCGGTCTGCTCGGCAAGGCCTTTCACTTCAGAGGCAACGACGGCAAACCCGCGTCCAGCATCACCAGCGCGCGCAGCTTCGATCGTCGCGTTGAGCGCAAGCAGATTGGTCTGCTCAGCAATGTCCTGGATGAGGCTGACAACTTCGCCAATCTTCTGCGCAGCTTGCACCAGGGAGTTGACTTGGTTGCCGGTCGCATCCGCCTGTTCAACAGCCTCACGCGACATGCTGGCCGACTCATTCACCTGACGGCTGATCTCACCGATAGAGGCGGAGAGCTCTTCAGCGGCGCTGGCGACAGTCTGCACGTTTGATGTCGCCTCTTCAGAGGAGCTGGCAACCGTCGTCGACTTGTTGGTGGTATCCTCAGCAAGCGAGGACAGAGACTGCGCTGAGTGCTGCATCTCTTCGGACGACCGTGTGACCTTGCTGATCGACTCGGTGGCAGCCTGTTCGAAACGTTGGATCGCTTCATCAACAGTCTGTTGACGCTGCGCTTTGGCTTTTTGGTCTTCAGACTGGGCGGCCCGCAAGTCACGGCCCTCGATCATGTTGTCTTTGAAGACTTGAACGGCCGTGGCCATTTCACCAAGTTCATCTGTACGCTCACGACCTGGGATTTCGATTTCAAGGTCATTGTCTGCCAGGCTTCGCATAGCCGACGTCATCGAAGCGATTGCGCTCGACAAGCTACGCGACAGGAAGATCGCGATAACGGCACCAATAAGCAAAGTTACAACACCGACGATAGCCGTGATCGTCATGTTCCGCTGGAAGCGGTCCGTTAGGACCGGACCCAGCTCGTTCTGAACCGCGACCTGCGCGTACTCAGCGCTCACGGCGGCTTCATCGATACGCGGCCCGATCACATCCAGCTGCTGCGAGTAAATCACGTTACGTGCGCTGATAATCTCAGAGATCCGCTCAAAAGACGCCTCATAGAGGTCAAGGTTGGCTTGTGCTTCCTGAATTAAAGCCCGGCGACGTGGGTTTTGCAGTTCGCGCAACACATCGCCCATCTGCTCGCGTGTTGCAGCCAACTCTTGCTCGGCACGCTCACGCGCTTCCTGCTCATTAGACAGCAGAAACTCTTGCACATAGAAGCGTCCCAGCAGCAGGCTCTGCTGCGCTAGACCGGTGTAGTAAGCCGCATCTGGATCTTGGTCGCGATATGCACTGTCCATCACATCGGTTAGATTTCGTCTGATCTCGATACCGATGGGCGACAGGTTGGTGTTGTACTCTTCATGACGCTGCTGTTGCAGGTCGATGGCCTCGACAAAAGACGATAGATACTGTGCAGAATCTGTTTGAATCGCGTTGAGAACAGTCGCCTGCTCATCTGTCACACCAATGTCCAAAAGATGTTGGCTGGTTTCCTCCAGCCTGGCCGCGTAATCCTCCACCGTCGCGAGCGTCGATGGATCGTCTGACGTGCGAAACTTCATGACCGCCAAGCGTGCGTGCGTAATGTGCAACGCCAGATCGGCAAAGCCGACTGATGCGCGACCGTTCGTGCGATACTGCAAGAAAGAGTCGTTGGACGACTGGCTGTTCAAATAGCTAAAGCCGGCGAGACATGCTGCCAAAGCAAGCACGGCGCCAAAACCGATGAATAATCGGTGTTGGATTGATAATTTCATAATTTCCCCCAAAAGATGCAATTCAAAATATTGCTACCAAGAGGCGCTCATAGGCTTAAGGAACACTTAAGCGTGCGTTGCGTACGTGGTTGCACGCATAAGTCGATGCTGATGGTAGTTGGAGGTGAGAAGACCACCGGACGAACAGCTGATGAGGCAGATTCTCGTCGCTACCTGTATCTGACGCTACGTTCCTAAGGTTTTCTAGTGACCGTCATGATCGATGATCTTTGGGAGAAGATCCTTCGAGACGAAAACATCCCTTTTTTGTCGCACTTTTCACGACCAAAAGTGTTTTGTGTTCCGGCTTCCTATACTCGCAAAAAGTGCACCGATTTTTGCATCAAAAACCGAACCAATTGGACTTGAGATGGTCGTGCAGAAGAACGGTTCGAGCCCAGTGGTTCTCTACCAGCACGCTTCTCTGCTGATATGTAGTTTGCGCGATGGACTGCACCAAGTGCGATGGATTAGCTTTCGTTGATTGCTGATCAATTTCGTCGTGCCGGTTTAATTGAAAGATCAGTGCCAGCGCCGTGCGAGACAAAGGCCATCTGGTCATACGCGGCAATGCGGTTTTGAACGTCGCGCGGGTAGGCAGTGAACATTCATAAAAAACCTCCAGTTTCTTCCAACAGGCCCCCATCCCCTCTGCGTGATGAGCGTTTGGTACAGACGCTCGCCAGGGCCTCGATCCTGGTGGTCGATGACGAACCTGGGATGAGAAACTTCCTGCAAAAGACCCTTTCGGGTGTTTGTGGTCGTGTCGATGTCAAGTCCAGCGGGGTAGAGGCCACCGAAGCCCTCGATCAGGCGCGATATGATGTCATTGTTCTTGATAATGTGATGCCCAACCAAACCGGCGTCGATTGGCTAACAGAACAAAGTGAAATCGGACTTTTTTCTGATGCCATCTTGATCACTGCACACGCCGATCTGGATACCGCCATCGCGGCAATGCGTGCCGGAGCGTCTGACTTTCTGCTCAAGCCGTTTCGTTCGAACCAGCTCATCAATGCGATCGCACAAAGCCTGACCAAAACCCGCCTCAGGCGTCAGAACACGGTGCTTCGCAACGAAATTGAATCCGGCAGAGATCTGTTGCGCCAACGCGATGCTTTGGTGGGCAGCTCGGCAAAGATTGAAGAGGTTCGCGCAACCATTCGGCGTGCGGCTGTGACCGATGCCCAGGTTGTTATCCATGGCGAAGTTGGCTCGGGCACCCAGATTGCGGCGCGCATGTTGCACAATCGCTCGAACCGAGGTGAAAACCCGTTTGTCTGGTTGCCGTGCTCAACGCTGGACGAGGAAGCGTTCAAACATCGCCTCTATGGAACGATTGATCGCTCAAGCGCGGCACCCAATGATCCGTCCAGCGCGCGCGATGACGGCATACTGGTCAGCGCATCTGGGGGCACGCTGTATTTCGAAGACATCGACGCACTTTCGCCGCCGTGCCAAACACTTCTGACCCAACTCATGACCGAGGAACGGTTCCGACCAGTGGGTGCTGAACGGGCTGTGCCCCTTGATGTTCGCATCATAGCCTCATCACGAACGTCGTTGCATGATGCGGTTGAACAGGGTCACTTCCGGCAAGATTTGTACTATTTGCTGAGCGTTATCCAGATCGACTTGCCACCTCTGCGTGAGCGCAAAGACGATATCATCGAGCTGGCAGATTTCTTCCTGGAAAGTCTGGCCGCGCGTATGGGCTTGGAAAAGCCTGCTATCACCCCCGGTGCAAAGCGACGGCTCATGTCTCACCCTTGGCCAGGCAATGTGGTGGAACTGCGCAACGCGATGGAGCGCGCGCTGATACAGGGCGGCTTTGAAGAAGCGGTGAATGAAGGTGGTGGCAAAGCAACAGTCGAAACGCTGGCTGAGGTTGAGAAACAGCACATCTTGGATGTCTTGAGCACCAGCCAAGGCAATCGAGCCGAAGCAGCACGCCGGTTGGGGATCGCGCGCAAGACCATAGACCGCAAGTGCCAGGCTTGGGGCTTGTAACTGATGCTCCGCTCGGTGCGCCTGCGCCTTCTTGCATTGGCGGTCTTACCGCTGATTGTCGTGATGCCCATCTTTTTGGGCATCACCATGCTGCGTTGGATCGAAAAGTTTGACGATCTTTTGATTGCCAAAGTGGCCAGCGACCTGCGGATCGCAGAACAGTATTTCTATCGGATTGAGATAACCCAAGCAGAAGCTGTGGCAGCTATCGCCCAGTCGGTCGACTATGCGGAACGGCTTGGGGGAAACCAAAGCGGACTTACAGCCTTTTTGAGCGAACGGCAGGCAGCAACCGAGCTTGATTTTTTGGTTCCCTTTGCGGCGGATGACCCCAACATCCCCGCCAGCATTGCTCGCCTGGCCGCCTTGTCATCCTCGAGAAGTGCTGCCGGTGGATTGGCGGTTCTTTCGCAATCCGACTTGCAACTGCTGGGACCTGACCTAGAGCAGCGGGCGCTGATAAGCCTGGTGGAAACAGAGGCGGCAAGGCCGCTCAACAGCACAGCTGAAACCCGAGGGCTTGTCCTGCTCGCTGTCTATCGAGACCCGCAAAACAGCACGATCCTTGCCGGTGGAAGGCTGCTTAATCGCAATCTGGCGATCATCGACCGGATGAATGATCTTATTTACCGAGACCTGGAAAGCGACGCCGAGCAGCGCGCCGGCACAACCACCCTTTTCCTAGACGACGTTCGCATCTCCACCAATGTGCGCTTGTTTGAAGGCGAACGGGCTCTGGGCACGCGTGTTTCAGAGGTGGTTTGGCAGCAGGTTATGGGCGAAGGAACGCCCTGGCTCGACAGGGCCTTCGTGGTCAACGACTGGTACATTTCGGGCTACGTTCCGCTATCGGATATCAGCGGTGAGCGCATCGGCATGCTCTACACCGGTTTCTTGGAGAAGCCCTTTTCAGAGCAAAGGTCGTCGACGGTCCTTACGCTGGTTCTTGCTTTCCTCGCGGTTGTGGGTGTTTCGGTTCCCATCTTTCTGAGATTGGCCCAAGGGGTCTTCTCGCCCCTTGAGAAGATGACCGCCACAATGGATCGGGTCGGCGCAGGAGAACTCAGCGCACGTATTGGCCGCGTGGAGCGAAAGGATGAAATTGGCCAGGTTGCCAATCATCTTGATCAGCTTCTCGATCAGGTTCAGGAGCGCGATGAAAGGCTGCGCAGCTATGCTGACAACCTCAATGAAAAGGTTGAAAAACGCACCGAAGAGTTGCGCGATGCCAACCAACAGCTTGAGGCAACCTTCGCCCAGTTGGTCGTATCAGAGAAGCTGGCATCCATCGGCGAGATCACCGCAGGTGTTGCCCATGAGATCAACAATCCGGTTGCCGTTATTCAAGGCAATTTGGAGATTATCCGCAATGGTCTGGGCGATGATGCCAAGGACTACAAAGTCGAGTTCGACTTGATTGATGGTCAAGCGCACCGGATCAACACCATCGTCCGCAAACTGCTCAATTTCTCGCGATCCGATGAGCTGTCGGAGCTACCCGCCGTGGTTCGCCCGCGCGATATTGTCGACGATACAGCGATCTTGGTTGCAGCTGATCTGCGCAATGATGGTATCCTGCTGGAACGCAAGCATGGCAGTGAAACACCAGATATCTGTGTGGTTGCCACCGAGTTGCAGCAGATTTTGGTCAACCTCATCATCAACGCCGCCCAAGCTATTGGTTCAGATGGAAAGGTGACCGTGGAAACGCTGGCAGGTCAGCACCAGGGCAAACCTGGTGCTATCATTCGCGTGTCCGATACTGGTCCAGGAATCGAGCCTGAAAAACTGAAGCACGTTTTCGATCCGTTCTTCACCACGAAGCTTGGTGAAGGAACAGGTTTGGGCCTGTCGATCTGTCAATCGCTTGTTCAACGCGCCGGTGGACATCTCTCCGCACATAGTTCTTTAGGCGAAGGCGCGGTGTTTGAGGTCTGGTGCCCAGCGGTGGACATTTCGACCCAATCGGACAGTCAGAGTGAAATCGAAGTGGACATTTTGTCCAATTAGAGAGTTTGGGGCACTGAAGAAGTGTCAAAAATGACCACTATCGACATCATCTGAAAACCCTCTAACTTATTGCTATGCAACAATAATTTCCTTTGACAGATAAACCTTCCGCGTGAGTAGACAACCCCAGGTGCGGCATTTCGTCATTTGCGACGCGCATCGGAATGATTGGGGCAATCATGCCCCGCAAGAGGGGAAACGCTCATGTCACATTCGTCGGGAGGAGCCCTTGGGTTTCTCAAAAAGGAAAACATCGTAGCCCCTGAGGGCTACAATCGCTGGCGGGTGCCGCCGGCATCCATTGCGATCCATCTGTGCATCGGTTCGGTGTACGCATGGTCGGTGTTCAACCCCGCCCTCACCCGAGAGCTTGGGGTCGTCGCACCCTCCGGCGGTGACTGGTCTCTGTCGTCCGTTGTATGGATTTTCTCTGTTGCCATCGTTGTACTGGGCCTAACGGCTGCGGTCGGCGGCAAATGGCTTGAAAAGGTCGGGCCACGCTATGTCGGTGTCGTTGCGGCGCTTCTTTGGGGCGGCGGCTTTATGATTGGGTCAGCCGGTATCGCGACCCACCAGCTCTGGATGGTCTATCTGGGCTACGGCGTCTTTGGTGGTGCAGGTCTCGGCCTTGGCTATGTTTCTCCCGTTTCGACCCTGATCCGATGGTTCCCTGATCGTCGTGGAATGGCCACTGGGATGGCCATTATGGGCTTCGGTGGCGGCGCCATGATCGGCGCGCCTCTCAAGCAGTGGCTTTTGACACTGTATCAACAAGCACCAGACTTTCTCGGCGCGGAAGGCGCTGTAACACTGGTGACCGAGGGCGGACGCCGGTTTGCAGAGACCGCCAACGGTCTTGTCGAGGTGGTTGTTGCTTCGGCTGACCAAGCTGCCGCTTTCGGTGGTGAGGCCGGTGTCTATGTGGTTGGAACCGGCAACACCGGGGCTGCATCCACGTTCCTGACCCTCGGCATTGTGTATCTCTTCGTCATGATCTTTGCAGCCTTCCAGTACCGCGTGCCGCGGGAGGGTTGGAAGCCAGCCGGTTGGGAACCCAAACCCGTCGCTTCGGGCATGGTGACCCGCGACAATGTCCATATCGATCAGGCGTTGAAAACACCGCAATTCTGGCTGCTGTGGATTGTTCTTTGCTTCAATGTGACGGCTGGAATCGGTGTGATTGGTGTCGCCAAAACGATGATCAATGAGATCTTCGGCGATCTTGTGCTTGTGACCGCCGCCTTCGCTGGAACCTACGTGTTGATGATTTCCGTCTTCAACATGGTTGGTCGCTTCTTCTGGGCTTCCACATCGGACTTCATCGGACGCAAGAACACCTATCACTGCTTCTTCGTTCTCGGCACCATCTTGTACTGCACGATCCCGTTCTGGGCAGGCATGGGCGGAACGACCGCGCTGCTTGGGTTCTATATCGCAACCATGATTATCTTCACGATGTATGGCGGCGGTTTCGCAACCATCCCGGCCTATCTGGCTGATATCTTTGGCACGATGCATGTGGGTGGCATCCACGGACGCCTCCTGACCGCCTGGTCAACGGCAGGTGTCCTGGGTCCTTTTGCGATCACCTACCTGCGGGATATGTCGAAGAACAACGCCATCAATGACCTGGTGACGCAGGTTGATCCGGCTGTGTTTCAGCAGACATTTGGTGCTCCGGTGGCGCAGTTGCGCGAGTTGGTTGACGCCAACACGGTGACGATTGCCAAGCTGATGGACCTCGTTCCAGCTGGAACGGTTGATCCAAGTGCAACGCTCTACAACACCACTATGTTTGCCATGGCGGGTCTTTTGGTCATCGCCTTCTTCGCAAACCTCATGGTGCGTCCGGTCGGTGAGAAGCACCACCACAAAGAGCCCGAAGCCTCGGCGGTTCCTGCTGAGTGATCGCTGAGCTTCTTTAAGCAACAGGCGGCCCGGTACGCCGGGCTGCCCAACACCACAACACAAACGTTGCGCACGGCGCCAGCACCGTTCACACTCTTCTGGTGCTGGTTTGGCGAACACCGACCGACAATCGCCCTTCGTTGAGAAGAGCTTGGAAAGTCACCGCCACCCGACCTGTGCGTATTGGAGCACCCTTAGTAAGGCGGTGCTCCGATCATTTAACATCTGGCAAACAGGGCAAACGACCTTGGCGGCCAGTGACGTTTCTTAGCCAGAAAGGATCGGGCCTTTTGGCGTGGAAACGGAGGAAACGCGAACCATGGCAAACCGTACCGTCACTGATGAAACACAGCCTGACAATGAGGGCTTATCTGATGAAGGCACAACGGCTTCTGGCAAAGACTTTGTTGGCAAGGCGTCGAGCGCTGCCGGTGGCTGGGGTGCGCTGAAGAGCGTTGGCAAGCGTATCTTAAAGAGTGGGCAACCGCTCACCAGTGTGCGAACTCTTTTAAAGGCCAATCAGCCGCACGGTTTTGATTGCCCAGGCTGTGCATGGGGCGATCCTGAACACGGCTCGTCGTTTGAGTTCTGTGAAAACGGCGTGAAGGCGGTTTCTTGGGAAGCAACCAAGGAACGCGTGACCCCGGACTTTTTTGAAAACCACACCGTTTCTGACCTTCAGCAATGGAGCGACTACGATCTTGAGCATCAGGGGCGGTTGACCCAACCGATGCGCTACAATCTTGAGACTGACAAGTACGAGCCAGTCGCGTGGGAGGACGCCTTCAGGGAGATTGGTGAAGAACTCAACAAGCTGCCCGACCCCAATTTGGCGGAGTTCTATACTTCGGGTCGCACATCCAATGAGGCGGCCTTCCTCTATCAGATGTTCATTCGGCTCTATGGCACCAACAACATGCCCGACTGCTCCAACATGTGCCATGAGGCAAGTGGTGTAGCGCTGACCGAGGCCATCGGGATTGGTAAGGGCACGGTGAGCCTGGAAGACTTTGATGAGTGCGACGCCATCTTCTGCGTTGGGCAGAATCCTGGCACCAACCATCCGCGAATGCTGGCTGAGCTGCGCAAGGCTGTTGAGAACGGGGCCAAGGTGGTCGTTTTCAATCCGCTGAAAGAGAAAGGCCTCAAACGGTTCGCTGATCCGCAGGAAAAGTTGGAGATGATCCGCGGCGGCAGTGAAGCAACCTCAACCGATTATTTCTGCCCGCGCTTGGGCGGTGACATGGCGATCTTCCGCGGGATGGGCAAGATTGTCTTTGAGGCTGAGGACCGCGCGCAACGCGAGGGCCTGCCTGCCATCTTGGATCATACGTTCATCGCCGACCATGCTGCCGGGATTGATGAGTATCGTGAGCTTTGCGCGCAAACCTCCTGGGAACAGATCGAGGATCAGTCCGGTCTTTCGCGCGATGACATTGCCTATTGTGCTGACATCTACATGAAATCGGAACGGGTGATCGCAACCTGGGCGATGGGCATCACACAGCATCGACACTCTGTTCCAACCATTCGGGAAATCGCCAGTTTCATGCTTCTGCGTGGAAACATCGGCAAGCCAGGTGCAGGCCTTTGCCCCGTCCGCGGCCATTCAAATGTTCAAGGTGATCGGACGGTCGGCATCAATGAGAAAGCGCCCAAACCGCTTCTGGATGCCATGGAGAAAGAGCTTGGAGTGCCGCTTCCACGAGAACCTGGCCATAACGTGCTTCACACCATCGGAGCGATGCTGGAGGGCTCTGCCAAGGCTTTTGTGGCCATGGGAGGCAACTTCGCACGCGCAACGCCCGACAGTGCTCTGGTGGCCGAGGCGTTTTCAAAGATGCCACTTGCTGTTCACGTGGCCACCAAGCTCAATCATGGGCACCTCATGACGGGGCAAAAGAGCTTCATTCTGCCATGCCTCGGACGCACCGAGATCGACAAGAACTCCAAAGGCGTTGCTCAAATGGTGACGGTCGAGGATTCCATGTCCATGGTTCATGGTTCTGGCGGTATCAACCTGCCAGCTTCCAAACACCTGCGATCAGAAGTGAAGATTGTTGCTGGCATTGCCAAAGCGACCGTTGGCAGCGCTGTGGTCGATTGGGATGCGCTGGGCGACGACAACGACCTTATCCGCGATATGATTGCGCGTGTTCTGCCGATCTATGGCGACTTCAACGCGCAGGTACGCAAACCGCGTGGCTTCCGCCTCTACAACGGGGCGTCTCATCGCGACTTCAAGACTCCCAACAGCAAAGCAAATTTCACAACGCACGACCTGCCTGAGCAGACCGAGTGGCAGCGCAGCCAAAACGATGATGGCGTGTTTGTGCTCCAAACCTTCCGGTCTCATGACCAATACAACACCACCGTCTACGGCATGGATGACCGGTATCGCGGTGTCTTTGGCCTGCGGGACATCGTTTTCATGAACCCCAAAGACATGCGGCGCATTGGCGTTAAAGCCCGTGGTCTTGTCGATGTTGTGGGCGTGCATGATGATGGTATCGAGCGCGTTTGCAAAGGCTTCCGGGTCGTGCCCTACGACACCCCGCTTGGTTGCGTCGCTGGGTATTATCCAGAAATGAACGCGCTTGTTCCCCACGGCCAGTTCGGCACGCAAAGCCATACACCGGCATCAAAATCGGTGATGGTTCGGTTCCGTGTGATCGCAGATGATGACGCTTGAGAAAAGAGCGCAGTCAGAGGCGGATTTCGAGCTGCTGATGCAACGGCTCTTGGAGCAGCATGCCGACGGTCTTTCGCCTCTGGGTGCCGGCCTGCTTGCGGCTGCCTACACCGGGTATTGCACCGACAGCCACACCTTCTCCAAAAGGCTGGGGGTTGAGCATGCTCTCGTGATTAGGGAGTGCATTGTGCTTGCTGATCATCATGAGGCGATTGAAATCAATGGTCGCAACGAACGCTCTCAACGCATTCAATACGTGCTGACGAAGGGTGGGCACGATCTGCTGGAGGCAGCGACCTGATGGCTTTGCCGCTAGATGAAGAACCGGCAGGTGTGCCCTCAAGACACGCAACGCGCTCAGTGTCGGCCAAACACTTTCCACATCAAAGCCAGCAGGCGCGACACCTGGTTGCCGAGGTTCCAGTGGCTGTCGTTATCCAGGGCACGAGCGTGGCCGTGATGATGACATCTCCCATTGACCTGGAAGACTTTGCAGTGGGGTTTGCGTTCACCGAGGGTTTCATCTCAAGTCTCGACGATGTCATCGACCTGCACGTGCTTGATCATGATCGCGGCATCGAAGTGCGGCTTTGGCTGCGCGATGACAAAGCTGAGGCCTTCGTCAATCGCCGCCGGTCAATGATAGGGCCAGTGGGCTGCGGACTCTGCGGGATCGATAGCCTGGAAGAAGCCGCCAGGGCTGTCCCGAAGGTCAAAGCCGCCGGAACAGGACTTTCCTTTGATGATCTGAACACGGCAACGGAGATACTGCGCCATCATCAACCGGTGCATGATGAAACCCACGCCGCGCACGGTGCGGGGTTTGTGCTACCGGGTCGGGGCATTGTGACCAGCAGAGAGGATGTCGGGCGCCACAACGCATTGGACAAGCTCGCTGGCGCCTTGTTGCGAACGGAGCAACCGGTAGAAGGTGGCGCTATTGTTCTCACATCACGGGTTTCGGTTGAGCTGGTGCAGAAAACCGCGATCCTTGGATGCCCCATCATGGTCGCCGTGTCGGCACCAACGAGTTTCGCCGTAGAGACGGCAATTGAAGCGGGCGTGACGCTGATTGCCCATAGCCGCGGGGATGGTTTCACCGTTTTCAGCCATCCGCAGCGCCTCCAATCCAGTGAAGAGACCTCCGGTTGAGTGTGCTTGGTTACACTATGATGCCTGGGAAGGGCGACACGAACCTTCTGTTGGCTTCATTCGCTGAACGCGTGCAGCACTCAGGTCGCTCCGTCTGCGGATGCGTTCAACCCACCAACATCAACCCAACCGCCAAGAATGCAGGCGGCATGATCATCCGCACCCTCCCAGCAGGCGATGATATCTTGATCTCGCAACATCTTGGGCCTGGCTCTGGTGGATGCAGACTCGACCAGGGCGCGCTGGAGCAAGCGGTTGCCAGTGTTGAGCGGGCCTACAGCGCAAAATGTGATCTGCTTTTGATCAACAAGTTTGGAAAGCATGAGGCGCAGGGCAGAGGTTTTCGGGATCTCATCGGGCGTGCGGTGCATGATCGGGTTCCGGTCTTGGTGGGACTGAACGCGCTGAATGAGCGGGCATTCTTTGACTTTGCCGATGGGCTTCAGGAGCGGGTTCAGCCTGACTTGGACGCATTGTTGCGTTGGTTTGACCAAACCGTCGAGTTGTCCATAGCCTAGACTTCTCATGTGCTGGCTGGTCACAAATGTCAGCCTGCTTTTGCCAAGCGGGCTACACGGTGCTGCGTTGCGGATAATCAGCCCCCAAAAAAATTTCACCGTTTTGTCGATTGGCGCCCTCACCGCTCGTCGTGTGGCTGAAGAGGCAAAATGCCCTTCGGCCCAAACGAGGAGACAGAACGATGACCATCAAGACCATTTCCACCTATGCAGTCTGCGGCTTGGTTGCTCTAACTGCGGCAACATACGCGCTACCGCGCCATGTTACCGTCGAACGGGCGGCCACGCTCCAAGCAGCACCAGCAACAGTGCTTGCTTTGGCTGCGTCCAATGAAGGCTACCAGACCTTCAATCCCTACCGAACGCTCGATCCAGACTTGAGGATCGACTTGTATGGCCCCCAATCAGGGACAGGATCTGGGTTTCACTTTGACGGCAAAGACGGCACTGGCAGCCAAACGGTTGCAGAGGTCACCCAACAGACAGTGACCTATGACGTCGACCTTGGGCCGTTGGGACAACCAACGCAATCGATCAGCGCTTCACCAACCAGTGACGGCTCCCATGTCACGTGGCGTGTGGAGGCAGACATGGGGTTCAACCCGGTCTTCCGCGTCATGGGCCTCTTCATGGACGGGATGATGGGCCCGACCTTCGAACTTGGGCTTGAAAACCTCGGCGAAGCTGCCGCCTAATCCGAAACGACCAACTTGGGGAACACAACCATGCGCTACACATTTTTGCTTTATTCCAATCCAGCTGATTTCGCCGATCTCACACCTGAGGATTGGGCGAAAGAGAAAGAGGTTTACGGAGCCTATATCGGCGCCCTTCAAGAGGCCGGCGTGTTTGTCGATACCGACTGGCTCCACCCAGCCGAAACGGCCACAACCATCACCCTGAAGGATGGTGAGAAGCGCGTCCAAGACGGACCTTTTGCTGAGACGAAAGAGACGTTAGGCGGGTTCTTCGCCATTGACGTGCCCGACCTTGATGCCGCTCTGGCATGGGCCGAGAAATGCCCGGCCGCCAAGCATGGCAAGATTGAAATCCGTGCATCGGCGATGGGCGACTATTGACCGACGCGAGCGTTCAAGCGCGGGCCGAGGATGTTGCCCGCGCTGCTTACGGCAAACTGGTTGCGATGCTGGCCAGCCGGTCCGGCGATATCATGGCGGCGGAAGATGCGCTCTCCGATGCTTTCGTGGCGGCTCTCAGGACCTGGCCCGAACGCGGCATACCGCAAAAACCAGAGGCTTGGCTTCTAACGGTGGCCAAGAACAGACGGACCGACCAGGCACGCAAAGATGCCCGTCTGGTTGTCACAGCCGAGGTACCCGAGATGGCCGATGCTCCCCTTCTCGATCGCGAAGACTTGGTGGATGAGCGCCTGAAACTTCTTTTCGTGTGCGCCCATCCCGCGATTGACCCAAACATACGTACGCCTTTGATGCTTCAGACAGTCCTCGGGCTGGAAGCAGAACAGATCGCGCGCGCCTTTCTGGTGTCCCCGTCCGCTATGGCGCAGCGTTTGGTCCGCGCAAAAAAGAAGATCAAGTCGGCAGCCATTCCTTTTGTTCTACCGGACGCAGAGGCCTATCCAGATCGCATGGACGCCGTTCTGGGCGCGGTGTACGGGGCCTATGCTGTTGACTGGTTGGAAGGCTCTGGAGACCTCTCCCACGAGGCCTTCTTCCTTTCAACGGTCCTTGCCGATCTTGCACCGACAAACCCAGAAGCTTTGGGCCTTACCGCATTGATCGGCTTCATTGAGGCGCGTCGTCAGGCGCGTTTGCGGCATGGTGTGCTGGTTCCGGTGCCTGAGCAGGATACTGACAGTTGGGATCATGCTCTGATCGAGCATTCGGCCGCTCTCCTCGACCGGGCGTCGGCTTTCGGACAGATTGGGCGCTTTCAGTTGGAAGCGGCGATACAATCCGTTCACGCAGCCCGATCTGTCACGGGGCGGACCGATTGGCGCGCGCTCTCTCAGCTCTATGCGGGATTGCTCAAGATGCACCCAACCATTGGTGCGGCCGTCAGTCGCTCTGCGGTGGTCGCAGAAGATGTTGGACCTGCCGAAGGGCTGAAGCTTCTGGACTTGATTGAAGGGCCAGAGATCGAGCAGTTCCAACCGGCCCATGCGGTACGTGCGCATTGTCTTGCCCAATTGGGACAGTTGGCTGATGCTTCCATGGCCTATTCCAAAGCGATTTCGCTTTGCACCGACCTGCCGTCACGCCGTTGGCTGGAAGCCAAACAATCGGACCTGAAAAGAAAAATGTCCTGAGCTGTCGATTGCTGGCCGGCTCGTTCGTCGTGTGGGCATGGGGAAGGAATCCCCGCCTGTTGCCAACCACACGAAGGACACTCCCATGACCATCTTTTACATCGTTCTTGCTATTCTGGCTGCCATTGCTCTGGCGACCTTCCTTCTGCCGCGCAGTGTTGTGGTGACACGGAGCCTGGACATCCCGATGGCTCCTGCGGACATCATTGAGCGCACCGCCTCCACAGAGGGCTTTCAGACCTTCAATCCCTACCGCTCCACCGACCCCAACCTTAAAATCACGCCTTTCGGCCCAGAAGCCGGTGTGGGGGCAGGATTTCGCTTCGAAGGAAAAGAAGGAAAAGGCACACAGACGATCACCGCTGTGACCCAGACCAGCGTGACGCATCTGATCGATCTGGGTGCGATGGGCAAGCCGGTTCAGGTGATCCAAGCCGAGCCACATGCGGACGGGTCCAAGGTCAAGTGGACTGTAACGTCTGATATGGGATTCAACCCGATCTTCCGTGTCTTTGGCCTGTTTTTGGATGGAATGTTGGGCAAGACCTACGAGTTGGGCCTCAAAAACATGCGTGAACTCGCACAACCCTAAGACCTTGCATCAGAAAGATGGGCAGCAAGCCCATCTTTCAGTTCCAGCGATGGCTCGGGGGCAACGGGCAGGCCTCTCTTGATACCTGCCCCTCACTCCCACTCAATCGTGCCCGGGGGTTTGCTTGTCACATCATAGACCACGCGGCTGACGCCTTTCACCTCGTTGATGATCCGCGTCGCAGTGTTGGCCAAAAACTGCATATCGTAGTGATAAAAGTCCGCCGTCATACCATCAACGGAGGTCACAGCACGCAGGGCGAGCACGAAATCATTGGTGCGGCCATCCCCCATCACGCCGACAGTCTGCACCGGCAGCAGCACGGCAAAAGCTAACAGCCATTAGCGCTTGGGCTGAGTTGCTTAACATGGAGCAAAATGGCTCGAAGAGGCTTCTGATCTGCTGGCAATCAAACAGGCACACTCGCTTTGAACCGAAAACAACGGTATCGACGAGCCGTGCGAGCGGCCTGGTTGACCCGTTCTGTTTGGTGGCCAAAGCCGTGCTGCTCAAGGGATAATCGTCTGTCGATTTCGGTGACGTCATCCTGGTATTCTTGCGAGAGCATCTCAAGCCAGCAAATGATCAAGCGCAAGGCGCGTCAACCGACGTAAGAAACGTGTTCGCTTGCACTATCAACGACCGCACTCTCCGGACAACTTGATACACATTGGTTTGTTAGAGTGACCGTTCTTCACATTAACCCATCGATCAGCAACCAGCAGCGATACCTGTTCGTATCGACCATTCCTCAAGCCCAAATGATGGTTTGAATCAAAGTGACCATTGGTGGCACGCATACATCGGAAGCTATGCGATCAACTGATGAATGGAGCGCAAAGAGGTCTTGTGCGCGAACCGCCGAGGAAGATGGTGATTGGGCGACACATAGATGTCTTCAATTCTATCTGGCACCTCTGGGAAGAGATGAGCCTTGTCGCGCTTAACAAAAAACGCGTTAGATCCAGTTGCCGCGTTGCAGCAGAGAAGGTGGTAATCGTACCTCGTCATCATATCAACTAGGCTGGCCAAAGAGGCCCCATAGTAACTGTCACCCTTCCAAACATGCGACGGATCATACTCAATGCAAAACCGTATAGGTGGAGGAAAATTTGCATTGCACTCCATTATGACAAGCGCGGGATGAGAACTCGATTCGAGGATTTCTTCGCCAATATACAGATCATTACCATCAAGATCGATTGAGAGGACATCGACCGCATCGGACGGCAGGCCCGATAGACCTTGATCAAAAAGCTTAGAGGCATTCTCGCGATGCACCCAGGCCTTTTCATAAAACAAGCGCTCAGACTCAGATGTATCAAATGCCAGGTCCTCGCCACCTACCCAAAATCCAGTCCAGCCCATCGATGCCAAAGCAAGTGTGTTGTTCTCCAATCCATTTCCGACCCCGAACTCAGCAAAAGTTCCGATATCAATTCCAAGACGCCGCAAGATCTCGAAGGTGATCCCATCTTCGTCGGACTGGGAAAAGCACTTTCTGCCAAACCTTGTAAGAGGATTTGGATGTTGCATCTGTCGATCCACGACCAATTGCTGTGCGGCAATCTCGTAGAGCTTCGAGGTGTCTTTGCTCCGAAATCCGCCAAGCGATTTCCACAAACGAGATAGGCTCATGCGCCCTACTCCCACTCAATCGTGCCCGGGGGTTTGCTTGTCACATCATAAACCACGCGGTTGACGCCTTTCACCTCGTTGATGATCCGCGTCGCAGTGTTGGCCAAAAACTGCATGTCGTAGTGATAAAAGTCCGCCGTCATGCCATCGACGGAGGTCACGGCACGCAGGGCAAGCACGAAATCATAGGTGCGGCCATCGCCCATCACCCCGACCGTCTGCACCGGCAGCAGCACGGCAAACGCCTGCCAAATGGCATCGTAAAGGCCAGCATTGCGGATTTCTTCCAGATAAATCGCGTCGGCTTTGCGCAGAATGTCCAGCTTATCGCGCGTGATGCCGCCCGGGCAGCGGATAGCAAGGCCTGGCCCTGGAAACGGGTGACGACCCACAAAACGTTCGGGCAGGCCGAGCTCACGCCCCAGCTTGCGAACCTCATCCTTGAACAGCTCACGAAGCGGCTCAACCAGACCCATGTTCATGCGCTCAGGCAGCCCACCGACATTGTGGTGGCTTTTGATCGTCACCGAAGGTCCGCCGGTGAACGACACGCTTTCGATCACATCGGGATAAAGGGTGCCTTGGGCGAGAAAATCAGCGCCACCGAGCTTTTTCGCTTCAGCCTCAAACGTCTCGATGAACAGGCGTCCGATGATTTTACGCTTGGTTTCAGGGTCGGAGACACCTTCCAGCTCACCGATGAACAGGTCGGAGGCATCTACATGCACCAGAGGGATGTTGTACTGGCCGCGGAACATGCCGACCACTTCGTCCGCCTCGTTGAGCCGCATAAGGCCATGATCGACAAAGATACAGGTGAGCTGGTCGCCAATCGCCTCATGGATCAGTACGGCGGCCACGGATGAATCGACGCCGCCAGACAGACCGCAGATCACCTTTTTATCACCCACCTGCTCGCGGATGCGGCGGATCGCTTCCTCGCGGAAGGCCCCCATCGACCAATCGCTCTCGATCCCAGCGATGGTGTGCACGAAATTGGAAAGCAGTTTTGCACCATCTGGGGTGTGAACCACTTCGGGGTGGAACATCACGCCGTAGAACTTGCGCGCCTCGTCAGCATAGGCAGCAAAGGGTGCACCTGGCGATGTGGCGAGCACCTCAAAGCCGTCGGGCAACTCAATCACCCGGTCGCCATGGCTCATCCACACCTCATGCTTGGTGCCAACATCCCAAACGCCTTCAAAAAGCGGCGAGGCTTTATGCACCTCGACAAAGGCGCGGCCAAACTCGCGATGGTCCGACCCTTCGGCCTTACCGCCATTTTGGATGCACATCGACATCTGCCCGTAGCAGATGCCAAGCACCGGCACGCCAAGATCAAACACACGCTGCGGTGCGCGAGGGCTGCCAATGTCACTGGTGGAGGCCGGTCCTCCCGACAGAATAACAGCGACCGGATTTAGCCGATCAATGGCCGCGTCAGCCGATTGAAACGGCACAATCTCTGAATAAACGCCTGCTTCACGAATGCGACGTGCGATGAGCTGCGTGACCTGACTGCCGAAATCAATGATGAGAACGGTGGCGTGATCGGGCTTTTGAGGGGACGTGTCTGGCATGCCCCAGCTTTAGAGCCGCGCCATCGCGTGATCAATCCTAGCGAGCAATTAGCGGTGGAGGAGTGTGCGGCTAAGTCGCAAGGCCCCTTCTCGTAGGCCAATTCGGGGATTCTGGATCACACGAAAGGCATCTGCGACGTCGCACCGCAGCCCCTGGTTGTAGTCCATTAGAACCTTTGCACGTATGTAATTTCAGAAATTACTGAAATGCAGGAATTTACAGACATGCAGCTATCATCGTTGGAGCAAGAGTTCGTTCTCCATTTTGGGGAGATGGGCTCTCGCTGGGGCATCAATCGTACGGTTGGGCAGATTTATGCGCTGCTGTTCTTGTCTGATCAGCCACTGAATGCTGAACAGATTGTCGAGAAGCTTGGCTTTTCCCGGTCCAATGTCTCGATGGGTCTGAAAGAGCTTCAGGCTTGGAACTTGGTGCGCCTGAAGCACATCCCCGATGATCGGCGCGACTATTTTTCCGCGCCCGACGATCTTTGGGAAATCGTTCGCACGCTGGTAGCTGAGCGCAAAAAGCGTGAAATCGATCCCACGCTTACCAAGCTACGCGAGCTGGAAATGCAAACCCCCAGCAATGACAGCGATGCGCATGCCCACTCCAAAATCAGTGATCTGCGAGAACTGATCGAGCTGCTCACAGGCTGGCATGACGATATGAACCGCCTGGAGACGGAGCGGCTTGTCCAGCTGCTGGCTCTAGGTTCGAAACTGCAAAAGTTCGCCGCCAAAGCGGAAACCATTGTGCCCTTCAAACGATCGACCAAGGAAACCGGCTGATGATGGACACTCTTCTCCTCTCGCGCATTCAGTTTGGCGCCAACATCTCCTTCCACATTCTGTTTCCCACCATCACGATCGCGCTGGGCTGGGTGCTTTTGTTCTTCAAGCTGCGCTTTAACGCCACCGGCGATGATCGCTGGATGGATGGCTATCGCTTTTTCGTCAAAGTGTTTGCCCTCACCTTCGCGCTTGGCGTGGTCTCCGGCATCACCATGAGCTTCCAGTTTGGCACCAACTGGCCAGGCTTCATGGAGGCGGTTGGCAACATCGCTGGACCTTTGCTTGCCTATGAGATTCTCACCGCATTTTTCCTGGAGGCGGTGTTCCTTGGCATCATGCTGTTCGGCTTCTCTCGCGTCCCCAACTGGCTGCACACGCTGGCGACGTTCTTGGTGGCGTTCGGCACAACGATGAGCGCGTTCTGGATCCTGGTGTTGAACTCCTGGATGCATACGCCCGCAGGCTATGAAATCATCGATGGCGTGGCCCACGCCACCGATTGGTTTGCGGTCATCTTCAACCCCTCCATGCCCTATCGCCTGGTGCACATGCTGCTTGCCAGCGGCTTAACGGTTGCCTTTGTGATTGCCGGTTTGTCGGCCTTCCGTATGCTCTGCGGCGATAAGACTGGATCGGCCAAACTCACCTTCAAAACAGGTGTTTTCCTGGCTGCCTTGCTCATTCCGCTGCAAATCGTGGCTGGCGATTTTCATGGGTTGAACACGCTTGAGCATCAGCCTGCCAAGGTCGCCGCAATGGAAGGCAATTGGGAGACGCAAGGCAATGTTCCTCTTCTCTTGTTCGCCCTGCCCGATGAGGAAGCGCGGGAAAACCGTTTTGAAATCGGCATTCCCAACGGTGCAAGCTTGATCCTGAAGCACGACCCAGATGGTGTTGTGCCTGGCCTCAACGACTTTGTTGCTGAGGATGGCACGCCCATGCATCCACCTGTGAACGCTGTGTTCTGGTCGTTCCGGATCATGGTTGGTACCGGTCTTGCGATGCTGGCTCTGTCCTGGATTACCGCTGGCGTTATCTGGCGGCGTGGATTGGACACGCCTAACCCCTGGATGTTGCGCGCCTTCGTGGCAATGACGTTCTCAGGTTGGCTTGCAACCCTGGCCGGTTGGTACACGACCGAGATCGGTCGCCAGCCTTGGCTGGTGAATGGCGTCCTGCGCACCTATGAGGCCGTCGCCGATGTGCCAGCGCCGATGGTTCTTTCCACACTGCTGGTGTACCTGGCGATCTATGTCGGGCTGACGCTCGCCTATGTCTCGGTGCTTTTCTACCTCGCCCGCAAAGCTGCGCGGGGCGAACAGCCCAAACCGATGACACCGGGCTCAGGCGCCGCTGTCACCATGATCCCGGCGGAGTAGATCAATGTCTGAATTGTTCAATGATCCGGCTACATGGCTGCCGGTGGTCTTTGCCGGTCTCATGGGCGTATCGATCCTGGTCTATGTTGTGCTTGACGGCTTTGATCTTGGTATCGGCATGCTCACACCACTGGTCTCAGTGGAAGAGCGTGACCGGATGATCGCGTCCATCGGTCCGTTCTGGGATGCCAACGAAACATGGCTGGTGCTGGCCATCGGTCTGCTGTTGGTGGCTTTCCCGGCGGCGCACGGCACGATTTTGACGGCGCTTTACATCCCCGTGGCGGTGATGCTGATCGGCCTCATCCTACGCGGTGTGGCCTTTGAGTTTCGCGTCAAAGCACCAGCCCACAACAAGTACCTTTGGGACTGGGCGTTTTTCATCGGTTCGCTGGTCACGGCGCTCTCCCAAGGGTTCATGCTTGGGCTCTACATTATGGGCCTGGAATGGACAGCGATGACGGTGGCCTTTGCGCTGCTGACGGCGCTGTGTACGGCGGCGGGTTACACCTTCATCGGGGCGTGCTGGCTGATCATCAAAGCCGAAGACGTTTTGCAAACAAAGGCCGTTCGCTGGGCCATGCGCAGCCTTTGGGGCTTGCTGGCCGGCTTCGTGATGATCTCAGCTGCGACACCCTTTGTGTCGGAGCGGATTTTCCAAAAATGGTTCTCCGTTCCAGAGATCATCCTGCTTGCGCCACTGCCCATCACGGCGTTTCTGGTCACGTGCCTGCTGCTTTGGGCGCTGCGCCAACTGCCCGACACGCAGGATCGGTTTCGCCATGTGCCATTTGCTGGCGGCACGGTGCTCTTCACGCTTGCCTTTCTGGGGCTTGCCTACTCGTTCTACCCCTATGTCGTGCCGGAGCAGCTGACGATATACGCTGCGGCCAGCGCGCCTGAAAGCCTGATGATCATCCTCGTGGGCACCGCGGTGGTTTTGCCGATGATCGCAGCTTACACGGCGCTTGCTTACGTGGTGTTTCGTGGCAAAGCGCGGGAGCTTCGCTACGATTGATCAGCGCCGTTAGAGCGGCCAGAACACAAGGATGCTGGGCACAGCGACGGCTATCACGATCACTTCCAGCGCCAATCCCATGCGCCAATAGTCGCCAAACTGATAGCCGCCCGGCCCCATGATAATGGTGTTGTTCTTATGTCCGATGGGGGTCAGGAAGGCGCAGGAGGCGGCAACCGCCACACCCATCAAGAAGGGGTCTGGGCTGGCACCAATAGATTGCGCGACCGAAACGCCAATCGGTGCGGCGATCAGCGCTGTGGCGACGTTGTTCAAGAAGTCGCTCAGCGTCATGGTGACGACCATCAGAACCAGCAGGATGGCCCAAGCTGGCCACCCTTGCGTGCCGCCAACGATGCCATCGGCGATCAGTTGCGTGCCGCCGGATGCTTCCAGTGCCGCGGAGAGCGGAATGAGGGAGGCGAGCAGCACAATCACCTTCCACTCGATCATGGCGTAAAAGTCCTCGCCCCCCAGCAACCCCATCGCGATATAGGCGACCACACACGCGCCCAGGCCAATGGCAAGCGTTGTCACGCCCATCACCGCTAGCGCGATTGCGATTGCGAAAGCTGCGATGGCCGCAAAGGCTTTGCGGCGCTGGATCACATCGGTTTTGCGGTCAGCGATGGGATAGACGCCAAGCCAGGACGAAACCTGATCCATCCGATCATCCGGTCCGAGCAAAAGCAGCACATCGCCTGGTTTGATCGTCAGGCGGCGGACACGTTCGCGGAAGCGTTTGCCCTCACGCGAAACACCCAGAAGTGTCACACCATGGCGCGAGAGCAGACGCACATCCATTTCTGATCGGTTCACGATGCGCGCACCATCGGGCACGATGGCCTCTATCAAGGTCAGATTGTTGCCGCGCAGCCCGCCATGCTTTTCCGACCCTGCAAAGTCCAGCTCCGCTGCGCCCATGAACGCTTCGATGGATTTCGGATCACCTTCGAGGATGAGAAAATCGCCCTTGCGCACCTCTTGGGTGCGCGAAAAACCGGGCAACCGTTTGCCGCGTCGAACCAGACCAAGGATCTGCACGTCTTTCTCAACAGCCTCAGGATAGAGATCACGGACCATCTGGCCGATGGTTTTGGATTCTTCTTTCACCCGCGCTTCGGCGACGTAAAGCCCGGCATCATCTTCCAGCAACTGCGTGCCATCGCGCTTGGGGATCAGCCGCCAGCCGATCAGCGCCACGAACAGAATGCCAACAAAGGACACCACCAAGCCAACGGGCGTGAAATCGAACATGGAGAAGGCTTCGCCCAGCGCGTCCTGCCGGTATTGGGCAATCACGATGTTGGGCGGCGTGCCGATCAGCGTGATCATGCCACCCAAAATGGTGGCGAAAGAAAGCGGCATCAGCGTTAGAGAGACAGCACGCTTGGCCTTGCGCGCCACATCCATATCAAGCGTCATGAGCAGCGCCAGCGCAGCCACATTGTTGATGACGGCAGACAGTGCCGCGCCCGCCACAGCCATGATTGAGATGTGGGTGGGCAATGCCCTGTCCGGTGCGACGACAAAGCGGGCGATCAGTTCCACCGCGCCAGAGTTCACCAGACCGCGTGAAACAATCAGCACCAAGGCGATGATGACAACAGCCGGGTGACCAAAGCCCCCGAAGGCATCATAGGGCGCGACATAGCCCGCAAACACAGCAATCAAGAGCGCAGTGAATGCCACCAGATCATAGCGAACACGCCCCCAAACGAGAAACGCGAACAGCACGCCAAACAGCGCAAACAAAACAATTTGATCACCAGTCATGGCAAGCGGGATCGCATGCCGGGATGGCAAAGGAAAGGGCAGGTGTTCAGCTGGCGCTACTTGTAGTGGGCGCGCCGGTCGCCAAACTGGCGCACACGCTTGCGCCAGGCTTTGTAACTGCCGGTCTTCAGCGTGGTGCGCATCAAAGCTTTCACCTGCTTTTCACCGACGCCGTATTCCCGCTCAATGTCGGCAAAGCTGACATGATCGGAGAGCGCCATCTGCACGATCTCGCTGACATGGTCCGGCGGTAGGTTTTTGGGCACGCTCATCACCGCCCACATAGCGGCGCGCCTAACCCAGGCAAGGGCCGTTATTTGCCCTGCATTGCCAGCCTTGCGACCCGATCCAGCGATTGCAGGAATTGCGATCGATCTGCCTTTGAGAAGGGCCTGCCTCCGCCTTGATGGAACGGATCAGCGGCGCGGATATCCTGCATCAAATCCCGGGTCGCCAACCTTGGGCCGATGTTGGCAGCGTTCAGCTCCTGCCCATCATGTTGCAGCACATGCGCGCCGGCCTTCACGCACCGGTCGGCGAGTGGAATATCGCCGGTGATCACCACATCGCCTGATCCGCACTGCGCGGCAATCCATTGGTCGGCAACATCTGGACCCCCTGGTACGATGCGCAGCGAGATCAACGGATTGGTTGGCGGGCGAATGCCGCCATTGCAGACAAGCACCACTGGGATATCCAAGCGTGTCGCGACGCGCTCCACCTCGGCCTTCACCGGGCATGCGTCTGCATCAACATAAATGGTTGTCACGCGTCATCATCCTTCTTGGGTCGCATTGCCGTTTGTCGAGCGCACGAAGTCGGTGAATCGACACATGGCACGTGCATGTATGGTGCTTCCAGCCCTTAGCCAGACTGGTCTTCCTTCGCCACCATCTTGTCCAGCAACGTCTCCAACTGCTCAAGAGCCTCGGGGCCGAGTTTACGCTCAAATCTGGCGGAGAGATCGCGTTTGATGCGGTCAGCATCAGCCAGCGCCGCATGCCCTTTGTCCGTCAATTCAACCAAGCGGCCACGTTTGTCGTTGGGATCGACGCGACGCTGCAACACGTCCTGACGCTCCAGGCCATCCAGCATTTGTTGCAGTGCCTGCTTGGTCCACCCGTTACGACCCAACAGATCAGCTTGGCGACAACCAGCACGGGGAATGTGCCCGATGAGTGTCGCCCTGCCCTGCGTAAACCAGTCATGTCCTGCCGCATTCATCTCCGACACAAATGCGCTGAGCCATGCCTCGTAGGCTCGATGGAGACGGATGCCCAAATGCTCAAAAAGCGGCGCAGAATCTCTTTTAGTCAATATACTTGACTTTCTATTGGCCAACCGTCAGAGAGAGATAGTCAACTATCTTGACTATATCAATCCAATCGGAGTTTCCCATGGACGTTCTCTCTCAAGCAACACTGGCCGTCATCATGGTCGGTGCCACCCATTACGTCGATATAGGCGCACCGCAAGATGCAGTGATTTATTATGAAAGCGCCACGCAAGCGCACATGATTTTGCCCGATGGGGCGTCCTTTTCTGGCGATTGGCGCTTCACCGATGCAGGCTACCACGTGGCCTGGCAGGATGGCCCTGCCGGCGACTGGACGTTGAACTACGCGCCGGGTCGCATCGGTTATGTGAATGGCGAAGGTGAGGAACTGGGCACCATCACGCGCATCGTTTTTGGCAACAGTGAAAACTTGCCCGGTAGCTAACTCCACTCAGGCTGGTGGCGAGGTCGATGGCGCGGCTCCCCCAGCTGCGCCACCACTTGCTGCGTGACTTGTACGATCAAGCTTCGCCGCCACGTTGCGGCTAAGACTTGCTTGCAAGGTGCCAGCAATATCAGCGTTGCGCCTTAAGAAACTGCGCAAGCTTTCCACCTCAAAAGCGGTGTAGTGGGCCTGGTTGGTCACCACCACATCGGCGGTGGCAGGTCCACCATTCTGGAAGCTGATCTCACCCAAAAAATCGCCTTCGCCGCAGGCCCCAATCACTTGGCCATCGCGCTCCACCTGCACGGTGCCACGGGTCAAGATCACCAGTTCTTTGGGCTTTTGGCCTTGCTGAAACAGCACCGTTTCCGGCGCAGCTTCCTTGGCCGAACCAAGCGCCAACAGCTTGCGAATTTGCGCCATGTTGGCGCTGGGCATGATGGTATCGACCAGCACCTTCTCATCTTCGTTCAAGGCGCGGTGGCGCTGCTCGTAAGCCATGATCGCCAACTGCACGAGATTGGTGGCAACGAAGATCGCCTCCCACACCACGGTGACCGGATCGCCGAGCCAGAAGAAGCCATAAAGAAAAGAGGCGGTGCCCGCCGCGATCGCCACCACGCGTAACCACAGCATGGTGCGCATCATCATCGAAAGCACCAGCAACACGTAAGAGATGTGTCCGGCGGTTGTGCCCGGTGCGATAAGTTCAGCCCAGAAGGTGCCGTCTGTCAGGCTCAATGGGTTGGACGCTCCAACTGCGCCTTCAAGAGGTCCAAAGCGGCGGCCAGCTTTTCATCGACAATGTGCAGATAATCGGCCCAATCGCCATAGTGGCGCAGTTCCTCAGCGCCATCTGAGACCCCGCGCAACCCGCAAAAGGCCACCCCGAACGTTTGGCAGGCCCGGACGATGGAAAAGCTTTCCATGTCCACAAGATCGGCATCAATAGCGCTGTAGGCATCACCGGAGATGATGTCGGCACCTGTCGAGAGAGACGCGCTGGCCACACCGTCGATCATCGGGGTGAGAGGGATTGTCGCTGGTTGATCGAGGAACGGCGTCACGCCTTTCTCAAACCCCAAAGGGCTGGCGTCCATATCGCGGTAGCTCACTGATGTGATCTCATGCACGCTGCCCTGTTCCAGTTTGGCTGATCCGGCCGAGCCGAGTGAAACCACGAGATCGGGCAAGGGTTGAGCCGTGGCCAGTGCAGCCCCGATGCCGAGCGCCGCCTCCACCGGGCCAACGCCGACAATGAGCGGTGGGATACGCTTTTGCAGTTCGTCGCCATACTCTTGATCGGTGGCCATGGCGAACAAAATGCGGGTTTTGCCCCAGGTCAGGATAGGTGTTTCACTCATGCAGTTTCTCGCGTCAGACAGGCAATGAAGAAACCATCGGTGCCAGATGTGGCAGGCGTCAAGCGCACGCCCAGATCACCTGCTGCATGATCACCAACAGAGATCGACGGCAGATAGGCTGGCGTTTCATCGCGCCTTAGAGATTGAATCAGGTTTTGTGCATTAAGCGCTTTAAAATCAGTGTTTTGGCCCAGAAACTCAAGAAGTTGAGTCTCGTTCTCTTCGGCCAACAGTGAGCAGGTGATATAGGCTAGCCGACCACCAGGCTTCACGTACGCGCCAGCCTGTTTCAAAATCGTTTGCTGTTCCTGCATGCGGGTTTGGAGGGCGGTTTCTGACACACGCCATTTGGTGTCTGGATGGCGGCGCCAGGTGCCAGTGCCGGTACACGGAGCATCAACCACCACACAGTCCACACCCTGGGTGGTGATCTCATGGGATGCCAAGGCATCAGGGTCCACCACCTGAATGTTGTGGGCTTTGGATCGCTTGATGCGCGGCCAGATGTCCTTCATGCGACGGCGGTCAATGTCGTGGGCGAACACTTGGCCCTTGCCGCCCATGAACACAGACAAGGCTAGCGACTTGCCCCCTGCCCCTGCGCAAAGATCAAGCACCGTGCGGGGTTTGATCCCTGCGACCGCGAGCTCAGCGGCGAGCTGGGACCCGGCATCCTGAACCTCAACCCAGCCCTTTTGAAACGCTTCATCGGAGGTGATATGCGGCGCGCGCTGAAAACCGCTTGTGGCTGGAATGCGCCGAAGAAATGGAAACTCTGGATCGCGCAGGGGCTTGTGCCGGGCGAGGGCTTTGTCGACCCGTTCCGGTTTTGAGGTGAACGGGTTGAGCCGCAGATCGAGCGGTGCGCGTGCCGCCATAGCACCGACTTGTCTTGCGGTGTCTTCAGCGAACACACGCTCCAGCGAGGGACGCAGCCAGTCGGGGCAATCGAGGCAAATCTGGCCAGACGGAAGCGGACGGTCTGCCAAAACAGGCGGACGGTCCGCCAAACTGAGCGGACTATCATGCGGACTAAGGGTGGACTGAGGCAGACCGTCCGTTTCCCGTCCGCTCGAAAGGAGACTTTCGCGCTCTTTTTCGGTGAGCGGCGCGGGCGCATGCTGATCGCCCTCGAAGTCAGGCAAACCGTCCTCGCAATAGCCCGGCAGAAACACGGCGGTTGCCAGGATCGCGGCACGCGGGGAGTCATCCTCCATCACCGCGGCCAGGGACCGGCGGTGCCGCAGCGCATCGTGTACGAGATTGCCGATGGCGGCACGATCCCCCGACCCAGCAAATCGATGGGCGTTGCCCCAGTCTTTGAGAACCTGCGCGACAGGGCGCCGCTGCGCCTCCAGCGTTTCCAAAACCTCGATGGCAGCCGCCAGCCGCCCGGGCAGCCTCATCGTTAGAGGCCTGTGTTGTAGTTGGGGCTTTCGCGGGTGATCTGCACATCATGGGCATGGCTCTCGCGCAGCCCCGCGCCGGTGATCCGCACAAACCGGGCGTTCTCACGAAACTCCGGTAAGGTCGCGCCACCGACATAGCCCATGGCAGCACGGACACCGCCGGTGAGTTGGTGAAGCACGCCATCCACCGGCCCTTTGTAGGCCACCTGGCCTTCAATGCCCTCCGGTACCAGCTTCAATTCATTGGTGACTTCGGCTTGGAAGTAGCGATCTGCCGAGCCGCGCGCCATCGCGCCAACCGAGCCCATGCCGCGATAGGCTTTGTAAGAGCGGCCCTTGTGCAAATAGACCTCCCCAGGGCTTTCTTCGGTGCCTGCAAGGAGCGAACCGACCATCACGCAAGAGGCACCAGCGGCCAGGCCTTTGGCGATATCGCCGGACGATTTCACACCGCCATCGGCAATCACCGGAACATCGTCTTTGCTCGCTTCGTCAGCGGCTTCCATAACAGCCGATAGCTGAGGAACGCCAACGCCTGCGACCACCCGCGTGGTGCAGATGGAGCCCGGGCCAATCCCCACTTTGACGGCATCGGCACCGGCATCAATCAAAGCGCGCACCCCTTCGCGGGTGGCGACATTACCGGCGATGATCTGCACATGATTGGTTTGCTTTTTCACCCGCTCCACGGCGGTCAGAACCCGTTGCGAATGGCCATGAGCGGTGTCGACCACGATCACATCGACGCCGGCATCGACAAGCCGTTCCGTGCGCTCAAACCCATCCTCACCAACGGTTGTGGCGGCAGCCACGCGGAGCCGACCCTGCTCATCCTTGGCAGCGTTGGGGTGCAGTTTGGATTTCTCCATGTCTTTTACGGTGATGAGGCCCACACAGTGGTCCGCATCATCGACGACAAGGAGTTTTTCGATCCGGTTCTGGTGCAGCAAGCGCTTGGCTTCGTCTTGGCTGACGGTCTCTCGGACGGTGACCAGATTGTCGCGTGTCATCAGCTCATAGACCTTTTGGTCTGGATCAGAGGCAAAGCGCACATCGCGGTTGGTCAAGATGCCAACCAGGCGCCCTCCTCCAGGGCCGCCAATGCCGCCGCCCTCGGTGACGGGAATGCCGGAAATGCGATGATGCTTCATCAGCGCCAGCGCATCAGCAAGCGTTGCGTCTGGACCGATGGTGATCGGGTTCACCACCATACCGGATTCGAACTTTTTCACCTGGCGCACCTGCTCAGCCTGCGTTTCAGGATCAAGATTGCGGTGGATGGTTCCAATGCCGCCAGCCTGCGCCATCGCTATGGCGAGCCGCGCCTCGGTGACGGTGTCCATAGCCGAGGAAATGATCGGAATGTTCAGTGAAAGCTCACGCGTCAGCCGTGTGGTGACATTTGCCTCGCCAGGCAAAACCTGGCTGTGGCCGGGTAGCAGCAGCACATCATCGAAGGTTAAAGCGGTGCCGCCATGCAGCGGCTCAACGAGGTGCGCCATGCGTTTGTTCCGTCCGGTTCTGGTCCGCAAAAAACCGGTCGATACCCACGATTTGGCATGAGTCGCGCGCCGGTGATGACCCTTAACACGACAACCGTGACGGTCAAGCAACCCGGTGGAACGCGTTTAGTACGGGCTTTGTTTAAACCCCTTTGCCAACACATAAAGCTCCGGGCTTTCTTTGCGGCTGGCCGGCGGTTTGACATGCTGCACCGTCTCGAACGCGGCTTTGAGGTCCCGCAGGGCATCGCCCTCGGTGCCACCACGAAAGACTTTCGACAAAAAGGCGCCACCCGGTGCCAGGTTGCGATAGGCGAAGTCGGCCGCCAACTCGAACAGATAGGTGGTGCGCAGATGGTCAGTCTTGCGGTGGCCGGTGGTTTCGGCGGCCATATCTGAGAGCACCAGGTTCACTGGGCGGCCTTTCATCGCGGCCATCACCTTGTCGGGCGCATCATCGTCGGTGAAATCCTCTTCGAGCAGGATCACGCCGGGTATCGGGTCCATTGGTAGCTTGTCGATGCCGACGATGATGGGGTCTTCTTCCAGAGACCCGACGCGTTTGGCGGCGACTTGCGCCCAACCACCAGGAGCTGCGCCCAGATCAATCACGGTGGTGCCACGACGGAGCAGTTTGTGCTTGTCGTCGATCTCGATCAGCTTGAAAGCAGCCCGTGAACGCCAGCCCTGGCGCTTGGCTTCAGCCACGTACGGGTCGTTAAGCTGACGCTCCAGCCAGCGGGCCGAGGCATTGGTGCGCTTTTTGGCGGTTTTGACCTTTACGTGTAGGTCACCGCGAGGATTGGTGGACTTGACCATAGTGAGTAATCAGCTCTGCGCCCGTGCCCGCGCCGCTTGGGGCCGCTTGCCACGATACCGTCCACGCCGACCGTTGGCACCTTTAGGGTTGTTGCGATCGCGGCGCCAGACGCCATCTTGCGCCATCAGTTCCACCAGCATGCCTTCGCGCAGGCCACGGTCAGCCACCCGCAGACGTCCGCACGGCCACTCACGGCGGATGGCTTCAAAAATCGCGCAGCCAGCCAGCACCAGATCGGCACGGTCCGCGCCAATGCACGGGTTCGCGACACGCTCGTCAAACGTCATATCGATCAGCCGATCGGTCATGGCCGTTACATCATCAGCGCCCATCCAGGTCCCATCAACACGGCGGCGATCATAGCGTTCCAAACCCAAGTGTACCCCGGCCAGCGTCGTGACCGTACCGGAGGTGCCGAGCAGATGGACTTTACCACCCTGCACACATTGCGACATCATTTCGCGTGCCGCGAAGCGGGAAATCATCTGGCGCACTTCAGCGACCATCAGCTCAAAGATCGGGCGGTCGACATAGACACCACCAAAGCTCTCAGCCAACGTCACCACACCCACAGGCAGTGAGGTCCAAGCCCGAATGAAGCGGTGCATATGAGCGTGGAAACGCGGTTTGCCGCTGCGAAAATCCAAGAAGGCAAGCTCGGTGGACCCGCCACCAATATCAAACAGGATCACGCCATCAGCCTCGCGCTCAACCAGCGTGGCGCAGCCCGACACCGCAAGGCGGGCTTCGGTGCGGCGGTCGGCGATTTCCAGAGTCAGCCCGGTTTCCTTCTCCACCCGTTCGATGAAGGCCTCGCCGTTGGAAGCTTGGCGACAGGCTTCGGTGGCGATGAGGCGACGGCGCACCACATTGCGGCTTTCCATCTTAGAACGGCAAACCCGCAAGCCCTCTATGGCCTTGTCCATCGCTTCCTGGCTGAGTGCCCCGTGATGGGTCAGCCCAGCGCCCAAACGCACAATGCGGGAAAAACTATCGACCACGCGAAAGCCAGATCGGGTGGGCTCGGCGATCAGAAGGCGGCAATTGTTGGTGCCGAGATCAAGCGCGGCGTAGGCCGGGCGGTCTGAGGTGGGACGACCTGATGGATGGCGCTGATTGTGAGCGCGTGGATGTGTGCCGTGCTTGTGTGACGGGTGCTGCGAAGTGGGACGGTCAGGCACCGTTTGAGGTGCCATCTGAGCATCTGAAGCTCTCTTGTCAGAGGGTTTCGCCTCCGACCTACTGTCCATGCGGGCACCTGCTATCGCAGGCTGACCGCTTTTGGGTCCGCTCTCTTCCACGTTGCACCTGTCCGGCGGGTGATACGGCTGTTCCTGTTGGCCGCAGTCCCGCTTGCTTGCTTGCTTCGGGCTCAAAAAGCCGGTTTTTCGTAGCCAGCCTGCCCGTGTCACTTGCCCTTCACATTAGGGACGGAACATGAATGTGGCAACCGGAACGCCACGCTGGCGCAAGGGCCTCTTGTTTGGGGTGCTGGTCGTGCTACCTCAAAGGTCTTCTTGTTCCTCGCATCTCTACGCCAAAACTCTCCTCAAGGCCCTTCCATGTCTGATACTCATTCTACCGCGCACGCGGCTGCCGTTGAGCAAGCCGATGTGCTGATCCTTGGCGCCGGACAAGCAGGCTTTCAGGTGGCTGTAAGCCTGCGGCAGAAGAGGTTTGAGGGCACCATTGTGATGGTGGGCGATGAGACCTACCCACCCTATCACCGCCCGCCCCTGTCGAAGGCCGCACTGAAAGATGGGTTGAACGAAGCGACACTCTGGTATCGGCCGGATGCCTTCTACGAGACTCAGAAGATCGACACACGACTGGGCGTACGCGCAGAAAGCTTGGACCGTGGGGCCAAGCAAGTGAGATTGAGCGATGGCTCAGCGATTGGTTATGGCAGCCTGGTTCTCGCCACGGGCGCGCGGGCGCGGACCCTGCCCCCGGTGATGGGTGTGCCAGAGGACGCGATGTTCACGCTGCGCACGCTCGACGATGCCCATGCATTACAGCCGAAGCTGAAGCCCGGTGTGCACGTGGCAGTTGTTGGCGCGGGGTATATCGGGCTGGAAGTGGCCGCCAGCGCCCGCCAGTTGGGGTGCGAAGTGGCGGTGGTCGATCAGGCCGAACGGGCCATGCAGCGTACCGCTTCACCAACCATCTCTGCCCATTTCCAGAACCTTCATGTCGGTCACGGTGTGCGGTTTCAGCTTGCTGACACAGTGTCGGGCATGACTGATAGCCCTGATTTCCGCGCTCTGGTGTGCGGGTCAGGCGCCGAGCTGCCGTTTGATATTGTGGTGGCAGGGATCGGCGTGATCCCCAATGATGACCTGGCGCGCGAAGCTGGCCTTGCGGTGGAGGATGGCATCGTGGCTGACGCCCAAGGCCGCACCAGCGATCCTTCTGTTTTTGCCGCCGGAGACTGTGCCCGCCATGTGCATACAGGCTTTACAGAAAAAGTGCGTTTTGAAAGCGTGCAGAGCGCCATCGATCAGGGCAAAGTGGTGGCAGCTGCGATCATGGACCAAGAGGATCAGCATAGCGCGGTGCCTTGGTTCTGGTCGGACCAGTATGACGCCAAACTCCAAGTGGTCGGCATCCCAGGGGCCGAGTGCGCCGCGTTCATCAAGGGAGATCCGGCGAGCGGATCGTTCGCGGTTTATCACATGCGCGGCGACGATCCTGTGGCCGTTGAAGCAGTGAATGCACCGCACGACTTCGTGACAGCACGCAAGACCGTGGGCACCGATCGTCCGCTTGATGAGGACACGTTGGGCGCTCTGGAGCCGATCTCAAACTAGCGGTTACGCAGCCTTTTGCAGATCCTTGGCAGCCTGGCGCACCGCGTCGGCCACATCACTGAGCCGTTCGGCGAGCGGGCTGGTTTTTCGCCAGATCATGCCGATGGTGCGCGATGGCTGGGGACCTGCAAAACGCGCCACGCAAACCGGGGCCGAGCGGGTTTCCACCGGCACCGCCATCTGCGGGATCAACGTTACGCCGATGCCTGCGCCAACCATTTGCACCAGCGTGGATAGCGAGCTGCCATCCAGCCCATCGCGCGGCAGCATGGACTGTATGTTGCAAAAGGAAAGCGCCTGGTCGCGGAAGCAATGGCCCTCCTCCAGAAGCAGCAGACGTCTGTCACGCAGTCCCTCGCTGGTGGGCACAGGATCACCGGCCTCGCCTTGTGGGCGAACCAACAAGAAATCCTCTTCAAACAATGCCACTTCAGTGAAGGACCCTTCGGAGACAGGAAGCGCGACGATGGCAGTGTCAATGCGGCCCTCGCTGAGTTCCTGGATCAGGCGCGGCGTCATCGTTTCGCGCACATGAATGTCAAGCTCAGCATGGCTTTCGGCCAACCTGCCGATAAGGGTGGGCAGCAGATAAGGCGCGATGGTGGGGATGACGCCGATGCGCAAGCGCCCGGCAAGCTGATCACGGGAGGCACGAGCCAAATCGCCCAGCTCATCGACGGCGCGCAAAATCGCACTGGCCCGAAGCGCAAACTCTTCGCCGAACCCAGTAAGGCGCACCTCTCGAGCGCTGCGCTCAAAGAGTTTGGCGCCAAGCGTTTCCTCCAAGTCTTTGATCTGCATGGAAAGCGCAGGCTGTGAAATGGCCGATGCGCTGGCGGCACGCCCAAAATGGCCATGCTGGGCCAGCGCTTCGACATAGCGCAGCTGTTTGAGCGTCACATTGTTCATAACTTCTTCTTATCGAAGCAATCAGAAAATACAACTTCTTCTGATTGCTAGAACTTGCTACCACCATCGCACGCATCGGATGGTGAGTTTGGATTGCGCTTGATACGTCCAGCGCCCAAACACCCCACCGATGACACATCTGTGTCGCGCAACAGCGGCACTATGCGGACACAGCTTTTTGGACAAAGATCGGAGACTCCCATGGATGACGCAGCCCTAACCAATCTCGGCAAGTGCCCTGTGATGCATGGCGGGAACACCGCGATGGACAAGCCAGTGACCAAATGGTGGCCGGATGCGCTGAACCTCGACATTCTGCACCAGAAGGGCGCGCGCACTAATCCGATGGACCTGAACTACAACCATCGCGAAGCGGTGAAAGGCCTGGATTTTGAAGCCGTCAAAGCTGACGTCAAAGCGCTGATGACGGACGATCAGCCCTGGTGGCCGGCTGACTGGGGCCATTATGGTGGCCTGATGATCCGCCTGGCCTGGCACTCTGCTGGCTCTTATCGCATGGGCGATGGCCGCGGTGGCGCTGGCTCGGGCAATATCCGCTTTGCCCCGCTCAACTCTTGGCCGGACAATGCCAGCCTCGACAAGGCGCGCCGTCTGTTGTGGCCGGTGAAGAAGAAGTATGGCAACGCGCTTTCCTGGGCAGACCTGATTATCCTCGCCGGTAACATGGCGTACGAATCCATGGGCCTGAAAACCTTCGGCTTCGGCTTTGGCCGCGAGGACATTTGGGGTCCTGAAACTGATGTCTATTGGGGCGCAGAGAACGAATGGCTCGCCCCATCTGAAAACCGCTACGGCGATCTCGATGACACCGCGACATTGGAAAACCCGCTGGCCGCCGTCCACATGGGCCTCATCTATGTGAACCCGGAAGGCGTCAACGGCAATCCTGATCCAGCGCGCACCGCGCTGCACGTGCGCGAAACTTTCGCGCGCATGGCGATGAATGATGAGGAAACAGCGGCACTCACCTGCGGTGGCCACACGGTGGGCAAAGCGCATGGTCGCGGCGATGTGGACAATATCGGCGTTGAGCCGGAAGCTGCTGGCTTGGAAGCGCAAGGCTTTGGCTGGGCCAACCCTGGCCATAAGGGCAAGGCAACCAATGCCTTTACCTCCGGCATTGAGGGCGCCTGGACCAAAGAGCCCACCAAATGGGACATGGGCTATTTCGACTATCTGTTCGATTATGATTGGCAGCTAACGAAATCACCCGCTGGTGCCCATCAGTGGGAGCCGGTGAATATGCCGGAGAACGAAAAGCCAGTTGATCCCACCGATCCTTCGGTCCGTCACAACCCGATGATGACCGACGCCGATATGGCGATGAAGGTCGACCCGATCTACAACGCGATCTGCCAAAAGTTCCGCGCTGATCCAGACTATTTCGCCGACACGTTCGGTCGTGCCTGGTTCAAGCTGACCCACCGCGACATGGGTCCACGGGCCAATTATTACGGTCCAGATGTGCCAGCGGAAGACCTGATCTGGCAGGACCCAATTCCTGCAGGTTCCACCAGCTACGATGTGGATGCGGTCAAAGCGAAGATCGCGGCCAGCAGCCTCTCATCAGCTGAGCTGATCGCCACCGCTTGGGACAGTGCCCGCACCTTCCGTGGATCGGACAAGCGCGGCGGTGCAAACGGCGCGCGCATTCGCCTGGCCCCGCAGAAGGATTGGGAAGGCAATGAGCCTCAGCGCCTCGCCAAAGTTCTCGGCGTACTGGAACCGATTGCCGCTGAAACCGGCGCGTCCATCGCCGATGTTATCGTGCTTGCTGGCAATGTAGGGTTGGAACAGTCCATTAAAGCGGCTGGTCACAGTGTGTCGGTGCCCTTTGCGCCAGGCCGAGGCGATGCCACGGATGCGCAAACCGATGCGGACTCATTCAGCGTGCTGGAGCCACTGGCCGATGGTTTTCGCAACTGGGAGAAAACCGACTATGCGGTGAGCCCTGAAGAGATGATGCTCGACAAGGCACAGCTGCTTGGCCTCACAGCCCATGAAATGACGGTACTTTTGGGCGGCCTGCGCGTGCTTGGCACCAACCATGGCGGTTCAAAGCATGGCGTGTTCACCGACCGAGAGGGTCAGCTGACCACCGACTTTTTCGTCAACCTCACCGATATGGCGAACAGCTGGCACCCGGTGGACGACACCTATGAGATACGTGACCGGGCAACTGGCGCCGTCAAATGGACCGCCACAAGCGCGGACCTGGTGTTCGGGTCGAACTCGATCCTGCGCTCTTACGCTGAGGTCTATGCCCAGGACGACAATGCGGAGAAGTTCGTGCATGACTTCGTCGCCGCCTGGACCAAGGTGATGAACGCCGACCGGTTCGACCTGGCTGCCTAAACCGTCAAATCAGTTGAGGAATGAAGAAAACGCCGCGGGAAACCGCGGCGTTTTTTGGTTCAAGTCCCTCAACCTTCTTAGTGCTTGACGATATGTGCGTCGCGCACATAACTTCTAGTTATGTGCTCTAAAGCTACAACACTCTATCAGACCAAAGCCCTGAACGAAGAAACATGGCCTGCATTCGAGCGGCTGGTGGACACCAACAATGGCGTTTGGGGCGGATGCTGGTGCCTTTGGTATCATAGCAAAAACGAGGCGGATCTACCCACGGAAGCGAAGCGCGAGGCTAAAGCCTGTCGCGTTCGCGAAGGGCGGGCGCATGCCTCTATGGTTTTTGATGGTACCAATTGTGTTGGCTGGTGCCAGTTTGGGTCACCGGACGAACTGCCGCGCATTCACAATGCGCGCGCGTATCTGGCAACACAGCCGGAACTTCCGGACTGGCGGATCACTTGCTTTTTCTCTGGCAAAGGCCATCGCGGCAAAGGGATCGCGAGTGCTGCGCTTGCCGGGGCGCTGGAACAGATCAAGGCTCTCGGCGGCGGGCGCATTGAGGGCTATCCGGAAGACATTGCTGGCCGGAAAGCCTCGCCGGCTTTCCTTTTCAATGGGGCTCTTTCCACCTTTGAAAGTCTCGGGTTCCGGCGCTCGAGGAAGATCGGCAAACACAAATGGGTCGTCGAACTTACCCTGTAGCGTGGAAGGTCTCTCGACAGCCAAGGGTGCTCAACCTCCTGGCTTTACCACCAAGGGCAGATCGTCAAAGAGCCGGGGCGCTTCATCGGCCTCTTGGCCACCGATCTGAGCCCCTTCAATCTGTAGCATTTTGAGCTTCGTTTCGACGCCGCCCGCCGCGGAAAACCCTGTCAGCCTACCTCCTGCACCCAAAACACGGTGGCACGGGACAATAATCGGAAGCGGATTGCGACCGAGTGCTTGCCCAACCTCGCGAGAGCGCCGTTTGTCGCCGAGTTCGAGAGCGATGGCGCCATAGGTTGAGGTCTGACCGGACGGGATCGTGCGGGCGATGTCGTAGACGCACTGGGCGAAGGGATCGACGTCTGCAAAGTCGCACACTATGCCTGAAAGATCAGTCCCATCTCCCGCGAGTAGTGCTCTGATGGACTGGATGACTGTTTGGATCACTGAGGGCGCATCGGCCTTCGTTCCAGCAGTTCGCTCAGCCAAACGGCGTTCAGTGGTGGTCGAACTGGGGTCGGGAAGACGAGTGGCGATGACTGCCTCGCCACGCCAAGCAATGCCGCAGTCGCCAAGGGAGGTTTCAAAGAGTGAAAAGTGCACCTGTGTCACATCTCGAAACTATGTGTGCTGCGCACACGGCGTCAAGTTGATGTGTGCAAGTCTGGCGCCTACCCTCTGCCCATCATGACCGACCATCTTATCAACCTCCTTGGAGCCGTTGGACTCGCTGTTGCCGACCGCCTTCAGGAAACAGCCCTGGCCGTGCTCCACCATGCCGGCGAGACGCCAGCGGCTCTTGTCGTCATCGGTCATGGACAAGGACCATCCAACAATCAGTTGCGGCAAATTCTGCGTCTTTCTCATCCGGGCACGGTGCGCTTGGTCGACCGTTTGGTCGCCGATGGTTTGGTTGAACGTCGGCAGGGTCGCGACAAGCGGGCGATTGCGCTTCACCTAACGGAACGAGGTGAAGCGATGTGTCGAGACCTGCTTCAAGGTCGCCGGTCGGCAATCAAACCATTCGTAGCGTCGCTCAACAAGCAGGAGCAAGGTCAACTCGAAGCGCTTTTGAGAAAGATGCTGATTTGCCAAGAACCGACACAAGCGGAACGGCGCACGTTGTGTCGGTTTTGCGACCAAGGCGTATGTACCAACTGCCCGATACCAGCAGACATTCCCGATGGGGTGTAAAACCTCGAGCTAAACGCTCACCGCGTCCCGTAACTGGCTTTCTGGCAACTCCGCCTTACTGCCCGCTGCAATCACCTCGCCACGCTGGAGCACTGTGAACCGGTCCGCGCGGGCGTAGGCGAAGTCGAAATACTGCTCCACCAGCACAATGGCCATGGTGCCTTGGTCGCGCAGATAGTCGATCACGCGGCCGATCTGCTGAATGATGTTGGGCTGGATGCCCTCAGTCGGCTCATCAAGCAGCAGCACTTTGGGTTTTAAAATCATCGCGCGGGCGATGGCCAATTGCTGTTGCTGACCGCCGGAAAGATCGCCGCCACGCCGCCCGCGCATCTCTTGCAGCACAGGAAACAGCTCGTAGATTTCGTCCGGCACCATGTGTTCGGACTTCGGCAGGCAGGCATAGCCGGTTTCCAAATTCTCGCGCACGGTGAGCAGTGGGAAGATCATCCGCCCCTGCGGCACGTAGCCAATCCCGTGCTGCGCGCGCCCATGGGCGCTCATTTTGCCAAGAACCTTACCGTCGAGCGTGATCGTGCCACCTGAGGCCAGGTGCACCCCCGCCATCGCTTTCAAGAGGCTGGTTTTGCCGACGCCATTGGTGCCCATGACACAGGTGACCTGACCGGCCTCAGCCTCCAGATCGACCCCGTAGAGGATCTGTGAGCCGCCATAATGCAGGGTGAGATCTTCAACCTTCAACATGTCATTTGTCCTTTGGCGCGATGTCGCGGGCGCAAAAGTCTGCAACTTTTGCTGACATCGCTTGTTATCTCCCCAAATAGACGTCGATGACGTCCTGGTTTTGGGTGACGTGATCGAGCGAACCTTCGGCGAGCACTGAGCCCTCGTGCAGCACCGTCACCTTGCAATCGAGGCGGCGGACAAACTCCATATCGTGTTCCACCACCACCACAGCGCGGGTCCCAGCGGCCTTTTTGAGGATGTCGGTGGTGTGCTCGCGCTCGGCCAGCGTCATGCCAGCGGCGGGTTCATCGACCAGCAGCAATTGCGGGTCCTGGGCGAGCAGCATACCGATTTCCAGCCACTGTTTTTGCCCGTGAGACAGTTCCCCCGCCTTGCGGGTGAGTTGATCACCAAGGCCAATTTCGTCCGCCAGTTTGGTGATGGCATCGGCGTCATCGGTGCTTTTCTTGAAAGCCAGAACACCGAACGGCGAGCGGTTTTTCTTCAGCGCCAGCAGCAAATTGTCTTCCACCGACTGGTCTTCAAAAACCGTGGGGCGCTGAAACTTTCGCCCGACGCCCGCGCGGGCGATCTGGCTTTCTGACAAGCGTAACAGGGATGTGCTGGTCTCGCCCCAAAGCACCTGGCCCTCATCGGGCCGGGTCTTGCCCGTCACGATGTCCATGAAGGTCGTCTTGCCCGCGCCGTTCGGGCCAATGATCGCGCGCAGCTCGGCCTCGCCGATCTCAAAGGAGAGATTGTTGATGGCTTTAAAACCGTCGAATGAAACGGATACGCCCGCGACTTCAAGGAGACTCATACTTCTGCCTCCTTCTCGCGCAGCGAGCCGGTGTCAGGGCCGAGATCGGCGCCGTGGCGGTCCGGCGTCTGGCGCCTGACCAGGAGATCGAACAACCCGCCAATGCCTTTGGGCGCGAACAGGGTCACCAGCACGAAGGAGAGGCCGAGCGCCACCTGCCACCAGCTCACCCACTCGATGGTGTAGAAGCCGAGATCAACATTGGGCACGCGTCCGCCGGTGAACCAGGTGCTCAACAGAGAGACGAAGGCTGCGCCGATCACCGCGCCGTAGAGCCTACCGCGTCCGCCAATCGCCACCCAGACCGCCAGATAGATCGAGGCGATGGGTGCGACCTCCGCCGGGTTGATGATGCCCGCCTGCGGGTAGTAGAGCGCGCCCGCGATGCCCGCCATCACGGCGGTCACGGTGAAGACGAAGAGCTTGTAGGCCTCGACCGGATAGCCAAGGAACCGCACCCGCGCTTCGTCATCGCGGATGCCGCGAATGACCGATCCGAATTTTCCGGACACGACCCAGGCCGCGAAGATGTAGGCGAGGCCCAGCGCCACGGCGGACGCCCAGAGAAACCAAACCGAGAGCACACTTTGGGGGACATGGGCGAGGCTAGGAATGTTCTGCAAACCCGACAGGCCGTTGTTACCGCGCAGGCCTGAATCGTTCTGGAAGAGGTAGAGCGCCAGCGCCAACGTCATCGCCTGGGTGAGGATGGAGAGGTAGACGCCTGTCACGCGAGAGCGAAAGGCCAGCCAGCCAAATACCAATGCAAGCAGGCCGGGCACCGCGACCACAAGGATGAGCTGTACAACCAAACTGTCGGCAAAGGCCCAGACCCAGGGGAACTCGGACGACCCAACTACGCCGAAAATCTGCGTGCCGATGGCATCGACGATTTCTTGGTCTGTCGGCGGCAGTTCAGCACCTGCCAGCGAGGCGATCACGATGTCCTCGGTGCGGGCATACATCAGCCACATGCCGATCATGTAGCCGCCGAGACCGAAGAAGGCGAAATGGCCGAGCGAGAGAATGCCGCAATAGCCCCAGACCAAATCCATGGCGATGGCGATGAGGCAGAAGCAGAGCGTCATGCCCAACGTTTTTACCATGGCGGTGGAGACAAAGCCCGTGCCGAGCCCTTCAGACAGCAATGTGACAGCGATAGTGAAAACCGCGAGCAGCGCGATGAAGATCATCACCGATGGGTTTTTGACAAGGAACGTTCTCTCCATCAGCTGTTTCCCCTCGCTCTGTTCGTTCCGAACAACCGCATGCCTACATCTCCGCCGCGCGGCCCTTCAGCGCGACAATGCCGCGGGGCCGGAACTGGATGAACAGGATGATGAAAAGGATCATGTACGTCTGGGCGGCGAGCGTGTTGGAAGGGTTCAAAAACTCAATGAACTTCTGCAAGCCGCCGATCATGCCTGCACCCGCCAGTGTGCCCCAGACGCTGCCGACACCGCCAACCACCACGGTCATAAAACTCTGTACGATGTATTGCTGGCCCATCTCGGTGGTCACCTGACCGAAGAGACCAATGGCCACGCCGGCAATCCCCGCAATGCCTGACCCGAAACCGAAGGTCAGCATGTTAATCTTGTCAGGATTGATGCCCATGGACGCCGCCATTTTAGGGTTCTGGGTGACGGCGCGCACTTCCAGCCCGAGGCGGGTCCTGTTCATGACGAAGAGGAAGATGGCCAGAAACACCAGCGCCAACACAAAGATCGCGATGCGAATGTAGCTGATCGCCACGACATCGTTGATCACCAAAGCGCCATCCAGCCACTCCGGCGCGGTAAACGGGCGTGCCTGGGTGCCGAAGATGTTCTTGGCAAGCTGTTGGAGCGCGATGGAGATGCCGAAGGTGGCAAGCAACGTTTCCAGCGGGCGATGATAGAGCCAGCGGATAATCAGCCGCTCCATCGCCACGCCAGCCCCAAATGTGACGGCAAAGGCAAGCGGTAGCGCGATGAGGATGGAAAGCGTCAGGTCCGGCACGAAAAGCTGCACCACATAACCAGTATAGGCCCCCATCATGATGAACTCCCCATGGGCCATGTTGATCACGCCCATGACGCCAAAGGTAATGGCAAGCCCGATGGCAGCGAGGAAATAAATCGAGCCCAGTGATAGGGCATCCAGCGAGAAATCGAGCGCCTGGTTGGCCATCAGATTGATTTCGATGGATTGCAGCGTGGCATTGGCCGCATCCGTCACATCGGACGAGCGCTCCGCATAGCTTTCAAAAAAAGTATGGGCGTCGAGCGCGGCGTCGATCTCGTCCTCGGTCGGCGTGGTGGGAACGGTGCCTGCCTCAGCAAGCGTCAGATACGCGGCAAGGCGCGCCTCGTCCGTGTTGAGGGTTTCAAGCGCCACGCCTGCGACTTGCCCGTTTTCGATGTTGGCGATCAGCTCGGCGCGGATGTCGGCGGGGGAGACGATGGCAGGGGCAAGGCGCGCATCAACGAGTTGCGCGTAGGCCTCTTCACGGGAGAGCTCGTCCGAGCCTGGCTCCAGAACGCGCGCCACATTGCGCGTGGCAGGCGGTTCAGGCGCAGCGGTGACTTCGGTGCGAGTGGAGATCAACGGGTTTAGCGCTGCCCGCACATCCAATCCAATGTCGCCAGCAAAGCTTTCAATGGCCGCAACGCGCAGCGCTTCGGCGTCTTCATAGGTGATGGCAAGGATGCGCTCTAAGCGCTGCTTGGCCGCCAGAATACTGGCGTCCTCCTCGCCGTCGAGCGATCCGCGTAAGGCCGCGAGATGGGATTCCTCTGCATCACGTGCGATAGCCGCCAGCGCTTCGCGCCGTGTTGCCGGATCAGGATCGGACAGCTGGAACTGCACCAAAGCCGCACCGATCAGCGAACGCACGCCGCCATTGGGACGAAGTTGGGAGAAGGTATCGCGCGTGATTTCTTCGACCGTTTCACCGGTGTCGGGATCGAGGGCCTGGTCGGTGCCGTCGATCTCTTGCCCAATGAAAAACAAGCCGTCGGCTTCGCGTTGATAGACAGAACGTGCTTGCCAGGCAGCCAAGAAAGCGGGCGCGCGTTCCAGTCCGCTTGAACCAAGCGCATCAATTGCTGGGCCGATGGTGCGGCGCGAGCTTTCTTCGATCAGCTCGCGATTGTCTTGCAGGATGGTTTGGACCGGCCCCAAGTCCTGAGCGAGCGTGTCCTGCGCAAGAACAGGGCTCACGATCAGGAGGGTCGCAGAGATCAGCGCGGCGATAATCAACAAAGCGCGAGAGCGGGCAGATTGGAACATTGAAATAGGGTGCCTCACGCGATGAACGGGGAGAGCATGGCCCTCCCCGCCCACAGGATCAGGAGAGAACCAAGCGGTTAGTAGTTTGATTCAATCTGCACGCAGGTGGAGGTCTCGGTGTTGTACATTCCGCAACCAAGACCTGGCCAATCGGAGGTCAGAACCGCTGACTCAGGCAGATAGTCGGTCCAGGCATCGCCCGGAACTTCTTCGGTCTGCGAGATAATGTCGAACTGACCGTCATCACGGATTTCGCCGATCAGAACTGGCTTAGTGAGGTGGTGGTTGGGCAACATTTCTGCCGTTCCACCGGTCAGGTTCGGTACGGTTTGGCCGTACATGGCATCACGCACGGCATCCACCTCGGTGGTGCCAGCCTGCTCAACCGCCTGCACCCACATGTTGAAGCCGATATAGTGCGCCTCCATCGGATCGTTGGTCACGCGGTTTTCGCCAGCAAAGGCCTTCCACGCAGCCACGAATTCCTCGTTGATTTCAGCATCGGCAGACTGGAAGTAGTTCCATGCCGCCAGGTGACCTTCCAAGTTGGACGTGTCGAGACCAGACAGCTCTTCCTCACCCACCGAGAAGGCAACGACCGGAATATCATCGGCTGAGATGCCCGCAGCGGCCAGCTCGCGATAGAAGCCGATGTTCGCATCGCCATTGATGGTGGAAATGACGCCCACTTTCTGACCGTCAGCGCCCAGCGCCACAACGTCAGCCACAATGGACGACCAGTCAGAATGGCCGAACGGTGTGTAGTTGACGAAGATATCGTCCGCCGCGATGCCCTTGGACTGTAGATAAGACTCCAGGATGTTGTTGGTCGTGCGTGGGTACACATAGTCGGTACCTAGCAGCGCAAACTTCTCAACACCCAACTCTTCCAGGAAGTAATCGGTTGCAGGGATCGCCTGTTGGTTCGGTGCGGCGCCCGTGTAGAATACGTTTTTGGAGCTTTCTTCGCCTTCATACTGCACCGGATAGAACAGAAGGCCGTTCAGCTCTTCGATCACCGGCAGCACGGATTTGCGGCTCACGGAGGTCCAGCAACCGAACATCACATCACAGCCTTCCACCGAGATCAGCTCGCGCGCTTTTTCAGCGAACAGCGGCCAATCTGATGCCGGGTCAACGACCACAGCTTCAAGCGGACGACCAAGCACACCACCCTTGGCGTTTTGCTGTTCGATCAGCATCAGCATGGTGTCTTTGAGTGTGGTTTCAGAGATTGCCATCGTGCCCGACAGCGAATGGAGAATACCGATCTTGATCGGCTCACCCTGCGCCAGAGCGCGCAACGGCGTAAACGGAAGCGCAGTGGTGGCCAGCAAACCGAGCGCACCACGGCGCGTCATCATGAAGGATTTCTTCGACACGGTTTTGGTCATTGGGGGGAGACTCCTAAAAGCTTTTGCAACTGCCTGCGCTTTGCCAAAACGGGTCGTCAGGCATGCGGACGCATGGAGCTAAGCAAAGGGGTCCGGTGGGTGGCAAATAGGTCGGATGGCTAGGTTTTAACCAGTGATGAAAATTTCATCATTTTTACGAGCGTCAACTTTGCTGCGCTGCTCAAAACACAGGCCGATTAAGCGGTGAGATCGGTCAGATGACGCAAATGAATGCAGAAGCGGAAATTGTGTGCAGGTGCTCAAAATAGTTTGAAAAGGACCGTTAAGCTTCCGCAGGGCGCCTAGTAATCGCGCTCAAAGAAGATACCGAGCGAAGATTCTCCGTCCGAACTCACCGACCCACGCGCTGTCAGATCTTCGGTCACGTCGAGATTGATCGTCGTCCGCGCTTGCCCACCGGTGCTTGCTTCGACGCCCACATAGACATTTTCTTGCACATATTGCGTGGCCCGCACTGCCGGATTGCCTTCATCATCGGTGATGACATCAAGGTCGGAGAGGCCAAGCCCATCGCGCAGATCGCCAATGACCGAACCTTGAGAGTTCCCCGCCAATTCGTTGGCGGCGAGTGCCAACTGCGCGATCTGGAGCGGCGATAGCTCGTTGAGGCCACGGTCAAAGATGAGGCGGGCTAACACTTCATCCTGCGGCAGTTCTGGCTCCGATGACAGTGTAAGCACTGGATCGGAGATACGACCGCGCACGGCAATCACAACGGTGATCGCATCACCACTGGTGCGCGCAACGATGTTGAGGAACGGATCCATATCGCCGACCAGGGTGATCGAACCCTGGCTGAGCGCGATACGTTGGCCGAGAATATCAAAGCGACCACGCAGCAGCTCAAAAGCGCCAACCGGTTGAACAGCGTTGGTCGTGCCGGTGAGCCGAACTTGGCCGCCCAGTTCAGCGTTTACGCCACGCCCGCGCACATAAATCTGGTTAGGCGCGCTAACCAAAACGTTGAGCCGCAAGGCCGCACCACTCTGGCGATTGCTGCCTCCTTGGCTCACGCCGCGTGCGCGTTCAAACGTGTCACGCACACGCTGCGAGGGTGCGATATGTTCCACTTCGATGAGGCCAGCGGCGGAGTCAAAACTGCTTGGAATTTGAATTTCGGTTTGGCGCACATTAATCGTGCCGGCCAAGGTTGGCGCATTGGCCAAGGAGCCCGTGATCGTGAGGCCACCATCCACGGTGGTAACAATCAGCGTGCCATCGGCGTAGCGTACCCCATTCAACCCAATGCGCAGGTCGGCAGGCAAGGCATCGCCCAGACCAACAGTGCCGGATGCGTTGATGGACCCGCCGCCACGCACCTGCGCGGAGGCACGCTCAATCACCGCCTGCTGACCATCGAGGCGCGCAGCAAGGGTGACGTCCGTGAGGCGGATGCCAGTGGATGGATCCACCACTTGCCCCCCTGACACGGCAAGCGAGCCAGTGATCTGCGGATTGGCCAACGAACCGCGTGCGTTGGCATTGATGGTGCCAACACCGGAGAGTTGCGTGCCTCGATCAGCAGCAAAACGTTCGGCGAAGCCGAGTGGCAGCGTACCGCGCACATCGACATTGAGGCCACTGCCCGACAGTGGAATGCGCCCGTTGGCGGTGGCTTCGATCCCTTGCCCGGCGTTTAAGGTTGCCGCGGCAAGCTCGACCACATTGTCGGCGTAGCGGCCATTGGCGCGAAGCTGTGCTGACGACAGGCCGGCTGCGCGCAATTGCGGTGCAGAAATGCCGTCGGCGGCCACCGTGAACGCGCCGGATGTTTGGCTGGAGGCCTGAAGGCTGGCAATGGCGATCTCGCCAGCGCGCAGTCTTTGGCCATTCAATGTGCCGGTGATTTGTGGGGCTCTGAGGGCATCACGTACTGAGACATCAAAACGGGCTGTCCCTAGGCGGGCATCACCAAAGGCGGCGTTCTCAGCAGAGCCCGTCAAAGCGATGGCTTGGCCATCAGCGGCAGGCTGAAGCATGACATTGGCGTTCACCGCGCCACTGGCATTTTGCAGAGCGAGCAATGCAAGCGTTCGGATGTTGGTGGCGTTCAGCACCAAATCACCATCGAGCAGACCGGTTTCGACTGCTTGACGCACATCGCCAGTGAGCGTGGCACCATCGGTTTCCAGGCGCAGATCGCTTACCTGCCGAATGTCAGGCCCGGCGATGAGGTCCGCGCTCAGATCGACCGGTGCGCTACCAAACTGGACTGAGCCATTCAGTGCGCCGGAGAAGGCGTCCTCATCCAACAGCCCGGAAAGCGTGATATCGGCATCGCGCAGGCTTTGCTCGTAAACGCGACCGCTGGGTACAGCGAGAGAGGCACTAAGCGTGTACGGACCGCCCTCGCCTTCAACCGTGGCATTCAGGTTGGCGGTGCCAGACGCGCCAGGATTGATGTGACGCAGATCATCAAGTTCGGCCTGAAGAACCAAGTCCGCTGCGGTCGACGAAAGCGTTCCGTCCAAGCGCAAGGCAAGTTGATTGTTGCGGACTTCCAGCTCGCGGGCTTCTGTGCCCTCCGCATCACGCTTCAAGCCACCTGTGATCCGCGTTTGCCCGGCCAGCAAGCGGTCGGCCACATCATCGCCAATCTGTAGACCGTTGCCGGTGCCGTCCAGATCCAGATCAAAGCCGCCGGACAGGGCATTCAAGGTGCCTTGCGCAACCAGTTGCATAGCGCCAGCAAGATCGCGGCTCGCCAGTCCGCTGAAAGGCGCCAGCGTGCGCGCATCCAGAACAATTTGACCGTCAAACACACCCGTTTCGACCTGCCCATCGGCTGCAAGCGTGAAAGCATCGCCATCCACCCTCAAACCGTCGAGCGAAACCGGGTTGCCTGCCTGCCAAGCACCGGAAAGGCGTAGCGCAATCTGACGACCCAGCGCGTCAACAAGCGCCTGATCATCAGCGGAAAAGCCTGTTGCCTGACCAGAGCCTTGGAACGCGAGCGCACGGCGTGCCGCATCAGCAAGGTTGGCACTCTGGCCAGTTAGATCAAAGCGAACCGTTTCAATGCCCAAAGCGTCGGTGGTCAGGCCATCAAGACCGAGCGAAGCCTGCCAGTCACCATTCGTGCCACCATACGCCACGTCCAGTGCGCCAGCGCGAGCACGGGTGGCTTCACCTGGCACCGGAAGCAGAACACTGGTTTCACCTTGAGCTGCAAAGCTTGCGTCCAGATCAAGCGCTGTCAGAAACCCGTCGGACGCTGTGGCGGCGCTTGCCTGAAGTGTAAGAGTGCCGCTGTCCAAGTCCAAACGATCCAGTTGGAAGCCGCCCTCGCTTGGCAGCGTGCCGTTGGCGGTAAGTGTGGAGTCAGCACCGAAGAAACCGCGATAAGCAGGAGCGATGAGTGCCGAGATCGGACCGCTGAGATCAGCGTTGAACGAGCGGCCGCCCGCAACCTCTTGCAGCCGCAGGCCACCACCGAGCACGCGGCCCGCATCGGTGTTGAGTGCCAAGTCCACTGTCAGATCATCCAGCGGGCCGTTGCCGGTAAGCGAGAGGTCTACCGGCGGACGCCCTTCGAGATTGAGCAGATTGGCAACCACGCCGTCGGCAGGCTCTTGCAGTTGAAAATCGAGCGCCAGTTCGGTGGAGCGCTCGTCGTAAGCAGCACTGAGGTTCAGTGATCCACCCGGGCCATCCAGGCGGGTGACATCAAAGCTGGTGTCGAGTGATCCATCGGCAAGCGCGATGCTGCCCTCACCGGTCAAAGTCGCGGCCAACCCGAACAAAGGCTCACCAAGCGTTGCTTCGCCAATAGCCAAGCGATCAATGTTCACCGCAACCGGCAGATCGGGCAATTCGAGCGCTGTGGCTTCCGGTGATGGCGGCCGATCTTGCGGCAGCGGCATGCGCGGCCAGTCGATGGTGGCTGCCGACAGGCTTTCAATCTCGAGGCGGGCACGGAAAAGCGCCGAGCGGTCCCAGACGATCTGCGCGTCGGTCAGCCGTAACCAAATACCTTCATCATCGGCGATGGTGATCTCAGCGATTGTCGCGTTCGAAGACAGGGCGCCATCGATGCCGTTGATCCGAATGTCGCGTCCAGGTGTGGAAAGTTGTTCTTCAACAAAGCTGAGGAAGCGCGAGCGCTCCTGCGCTTCATCGTTCTGCCCCCGCACTGGCAGAGCTAGGAACGCGGCCGCCATGACCAAGGCAAGACCAAGTGCGAGAAGAGGAAGACGCCAGACCATCAGAAGGCCTGCCCTATGCCAAGATAGACAGCGACATCAGGATCACTGTCACGCGGGTCAAGCGGCGTTGCTACATCCAGACGGATAGGCCCGAGGGGTGTCAGATAGCGGATGCCACCACCAACACCGACGCGAACATCCTCGTTGAAGTCCGACAGGCTATCGGCGCCAACGTGACCGAAATCGGCAAAGGCCACCACGCCCAGCGTGTCGGTTACGCGCGCGCGCAGTTCCGCCGAGCCTTCCAGCAAGAAGCGCCCGGCCGTGATCTGCCCACCCGACTGAGTAACGCCGATAGAGCGGTACTCGTAGCCGCGCACTGATCCGCCGCCGCCAGCTAAGAACAAACGGTCCGGGGCTGTGTCAGCGATGGATGGACCGATCAGTGATGCAGCTTTCAAGCGGCCAGCAAGGACCAGGCGGTCATCGAAACCCAAAGACTGGTAGGCGCGGCCTTCGCTCGAAACCACCACACCTGGATTGCCGCGCGAGAATTCGTAGAACGGTTCCACCGCGCCTTCCAAAAAGAAGCCAGACGTCGCATCGGTCGGCATGTCGCGGCTGTCATAGGTGAGCCGCGCTTCAAAACCTGCACTGGTGAACTCGCGCTGACCAAACACCGTATCGTCAAAATGGGCATGGCGGCCTTCAATTGCGAAACGCCCGGTGAGTTCCGGGGTGAACGGGTGTTCCAGCCCCAGTTCGCCGGAAACCGATGTGCGGTCATAGGCATCAATCACCTCGCGCTCGGCGATCAGCGATGCAATCAACCGGGTGTCCGGCGTGATGACGCCGGGGCGGGTGAAGGTGGCGCCAAGGCGGTAGGTGAAGTCTTCCGGGTCGGCGCTGTTGATCCCTGAGATACGACCATCCAAGCGCAACCGTTCAGCACGGCCAAACAGGTTGCGATGCAGCCAATAGGCTTCCAGGCCAAGACCATCGACCGAAGAAATGCTGCCACCGGCACCAATGCGCCGCAGCGGCATTTCCTGCACAAAGATCGTTTGAGGCAAGCTGCCATCAGCGGCGAGCGCCGCAGCCTGCTCGATGCGCACAGAGCGGAAGACCTCCAATGACGTCAGCCGTGCGTTCGCCTCAGCAATGTCGTCGGGGTCGTACTCTTGGCCGGGTGGCAGGTCGGCCATATAGGTGATGAAGTCTGGGTCCATGCGCTCAGCACCTTCAATGGCAAGACCGCCATAGGTTGCCCTGCCATCCGGTGCCAATGTGATCGTCACGTCCACCGTACGGCTGGGGTGGTCAGCTTCAACGGCGCGGCCATCGCTGTTAGCAAGGGCATGACCCTGCTCGTGCCAGGCGCGTACGGCCACACGCTCAGCCTGCAAGATAACACCAGACTTTGCCGGTGCGCCTGGAACAAAACCAATCTCCAGCAGCGTTGGCACCTCATCGCGCGGATCACTGGTTTGCGGCGCAGCGTTGACGATTTGCAGAACACCGAAGCTGTAGAGCGGGCCTGGCTCGATGCTGATATCCACGTTGACCGGCTCCACCAGATCAACATCGGGTTCAATGGCTGATGCTTCCTGCCCGTTGACGCGGATCGAGATCACACCGCCATAGTGACCTTGAGCGTACAGCGCGCCAAGCAATCGGCGGTAGTCGCTGCGCGCGTCAGCCAACAGCCCAGCAGAGCCAAGGGCCGGATCATCGCGGCCACGCCAAAGCGCCGAGGCGCGGCGCAAAGCGTCTTCATCAAGATCAGTGTTGCCGGTCGCGGCAATGGTGACCTCGGCCTCGTAGGGCAGCGGTACACCAACACTGAACTCTGTCTCATCCTCAGCTGCGCCAAAAAGCTGAACGCCGAACAACTCAAACGCATAAGAAGGGGTGGCTGGCAGAAGCAGTGATGCAACGCCAATCGTGACCGCGAGCAGCCAAGCGGAACAGGACGATAGACAGGAGGCGCGGACAATCCGCCTATGCGCATTCACGATCGTGCAGTCCGACCCTACTCAAGAAACAGCGGTGTCTTTGTTGCGCGGCATCGGTTGGTCTCGCGCACCCCACAAAGGCACCTGCATGGGTTTACCCAAACAGTATCAACTTACAACCTTTACGCATGGTTCCCAATCACTTGGCATTGCGAAGTGGCGAGCGTGCCACAACGGGACTCCAGGGCCGTGTCGCCTAAGCGATCCGGCGCTCTTACCCTTCGCACTTTCCAAACATTGACAGGCCCTATGGCATTTCACATCCTCACTAACTAACCAGTTAGTTAATTATATAAGGGAAACGTCATGAAGAGTGCCTACCGTTCGATAAGCGCTGTTGCAGCTTTATCTGCAATGATTGTCGGCGCACCCGTCGCCCAAGCTGAGTGGCAGCCAGATGGACCTGTTTCCATCGTCGTGCCTTGGTCCGCTGGTGGCTCCACAGACACCGTAACCCGTGTGCTGGCCGGCGAGCTGACGGAAGCGTTGGGCCAGAACGTTGTGATTATCAACCAACCCGGTGCTTCCGGCTCGGTGGGCACACGTTCGGTTTGGGACGCAGACCATGACGGCATGATGATGGCAGCCGGTGCAGCGGCAGACCTTGGTGCCTATCCCGTGCTCGGCATGCTGGATGCCACTCTTTCTGATTGGCGGCTTTATCTGCACGTGGCCAACCCTGGCCTGATTTCTGTGCCTGCTGACAGTGACATTGAAGATTTCGGTCAGCTGTTGGAAGCGCTGCAAACCTCCGACGAGCCGCTCACCGTGGCAACTGCTGGCCTTACCTCAGCTGGCGCTATTGCCATGGGCGCCATTGAAGGGGCGGCTGAGATCAACTACCGCCAGATCGTCTATGAAGGCGGCAACCCAGCCGTTATCGCCACCGTTGCAGGTGAGACTGATTTCACCTCACAAACGGCGACCGAACAGGTGGACATGATCCGTGCTGAGCGCTTGCGCCCGCTTGCCGTGATTGCCTCGTCTCCCTTGGAGCTGGATGGCTATGGCACGGTGCCGCCCGTAACCGATTGGTTGGCCGATGTGCAGAGCGCCAACAACTATTTCGGGGTTTGGATCCCTGCCGATGCCCCGCAAGAGGTCTTCGATACGATGGACGCCATCTGGGAGAACAGCATCATGGACTCTGAGGCCATGAAAGCTTTTGCTGCCGAGCGCGGCGCCTTGTTCGACCCATCCTATGGCGATGCCGCCCAGGAAGCAGCCATGCCAATGCTCAGCATCAATGCCTGGCAGCAGTATGATGGTGGCACAGCGGAAAACAGCCCGGAAGACTTCGGCATTCCGCGCCCCTAAAGCATCCTAGCCATCCACGGCCCGGCTCCTTGCTCTCAGGCGCCGGGCCTTTTTGCCCTTGGCGAGCGGCTCAAAACCTCGCCAATTGTGTTTTTCGATCCTTATGGAGTGACCAGCGCACATGGACGGTGTCGGCCAGTTCTTTTCGGCTGCCTTTGCAATTGGGGCCTCGCCTCAAGTGCTCTACGTCTTTGGGGCAACGTTCCTGGGCATCGTCGTGGGCATGATCCCCGGCCTTACAGCCACATTGGGCGTGGCTTTGGTGGCCACCCTCACCTTCACCATGGCGCAAGATGTGGCAATCCTGGTGCTGGTGTGCGTTTACATCGGCGCGATCTATGGCGGCAGCCGGTCAGCCATTCTGCTCAACATTCCTGGCACACCTGCCAACGCCGCCACGGCACTGGATGGTCACCAATTGGCCGTTCAAGGCAAGGCGGGCGACGCGATGGTGATCGCCACCATCGGCTCTTTCTTGGGCACTGTGGTTGGCATGATCGGATTGGCGATGATCGCACCGCTTTTGGCCGAGTTCGCGCTGGAATTCACGAGCTTTGAGTTCTTTTGGCTGGCGATTTTCGGCATTGTGATTTGCGGCCAACTCACCGCCATGGGCGACCCGCTGAAAGGCTGGATCGCGGGGTTCTTTGGGTTGGCCGTCGCCATGGTGGGCCAAGAGAGCATCCACGCCTATTCGCGTTACACCTATGGCTATCAGGATCTGGAAGGCGGACTTGGTCTGCTGCCAGTGCTGGTGGGTGCTTTTGGGTGCGCAGAGGTGCTGTCGGTTATGCGCAACCGGGCAAGCGAAATGGTGGAGCATGTCGCGCGCACTTCCCGCGCGTCGTTCTTTGCGTTTACAAAGTATACCAAGACTTGGATGCGCTCCGGCCTGATCGGCACGTTTATGGGCGTGGTGCCTGGAGTGGGCGAGGATATGGGCGCCTGGGTTTCATTGGCCGCTGCGCGCCGGGCGTCGAAGACCCCAGAGAAGATCGGCAAGGGGTCGGTCGAAGGTTTGCTGGCCGCTGAAACCGGCAACAACGCCGCCGTACCAGGCGCCTTTGTTCCTGTGCTAACGCTCGCCATTCCCGGGTCTGCACCTGCTGCTGTTCTGCTGGCGGCGATGGTGATCCACGGCCTTCGCCCGGGTCCACTCATCATGATGACGCAGCCGGACTTCTTCTACTCCATCGTGGCCATGGTGTTTTGGGCCAGCCTTGCGATGCTGGTGCTTGGTCTGCTCATGACACGGCCTTTGTTGATGATCCTAAAAGTGCGGCGCGAATGGCTGATGGGCGTCATCTTCGTGCTTTGCGTGGTTGGCGCGTTTGCCATTGCATCGCGGCCCTTTGATGTGGGCGTTATGATCTGCTTCGGGATTTTGGGATTTTTGATGCGCGAGACCGGCTTTCCGGTCGCTCCGATGATCCTTGGCGTGGTGCTTGGTCCGATCTTGGACTCCAACCTGCGCCGAAGCCTGGCGCTCAGCCAAGGAGACCCCGTTGATTTTGTCACGCGCCCGATCAGCGCAATCATCGCTGGGCTTGTGCTGCTTTCCATTCTGCTTGCCATGCCTTGGGTGAGGCGCGGTTTGGCACGCGCCCACGGACAGGTTTTCAACCGATCTGGGAGGGCCAATCCGTGAGCAACCCGACTGTTCTGGTGAGTGGTTATGGCGCGTTCGGTGCCCGTCATGCAGCAGCTTGGTCGCGCCTAGGCGCCAACGTGCTGATCAGCGATCCATGCGCGAACGCGAAGGCGCGTGCTGAAGCCGATGGTTTTGCGGTCGACACAATCAGCGCTGATCTTGATGCGTTTCTTCCGTTGGTGGATTGCGTGGACATTGTCACGCCGCCGAGCACCCATTTAGCTTTGACCGAACAGGCCCTTGCTGCCGGAAAACCAGTTCTTCTGGAAAAGCCTGCCGTACCAAACCTTGATGAAGCGCACGCTCTGATGGATGCGCAAGCGCGCAGCGGATGTCTGGTTCACGTGAACCTGATCTTGCGTGCGCATCCGATGACCACACGTGCACGAGAGGTTTTGCGCCAAGGCGATCTGGGTGATCTCATCCTCATGGAAGGGCGGTTTTGCGGATGGAAACGGCGTCACTGCGATGTGGCGCTTGAAGAGAATGACGGCGTTCATTTTCTTGATCTGATGCAGCTTTTTGCTGGAGCAAGCATCACCCAGATCGGTGCACAAGCTCTTGGATTGCCGAACCATGGTGATGTTGACGACCTTTGGCTCACGACGCGGCACGCCAACAGTGTCGCAGGTCGTCTGGCCCTTGGATCAATCGTGCCCGGCACAGGGGTGGATGCATTTGTTCCGGGGGCCCAGACCGACAAGGTTCTACGCCTGATCGGCACCACCGGCTGTTTGACACTTGATTACAACGCCAACCGGCTGACCTTTCAGGCCGTTCACTTTGAGCGCTCTGCGCGCCAGCTCGATGTCACGCCCTCGACCTCGTGGAACGAAGCCTTTCCCGATGCAACGCCTGACAAACTGTTGGAAAACAGCGCCAAGGCCTTTCTTGCGGCCACCGATGGTCGAGCGCCACCCATGGTGTCCTTGCACGACGGCGCGCTTGAGCTAACGCGGGTGCTGGCGGCCATTCCGACAGCACAGCAAATTGCCAGCGCTGCTTTTGTTCCCATCGATAGGGTGACGGTATGAGCGCGCCTTCACCTGACATGCGTGCGCCGTCGCATCGCACCGATACGGTGCTTGGCCTGGTGGTCACCGCGCTTGGATCAGCTATTCTCATTGGCGCGCTTGCCATGCCGCGCTTTGAGCATCGCTCTGCCGATCCGCTCACCGTACCTGGCATCACGCCCGGTCTGCTCGGCGCGATCATTCTGGTGCTCGGCGTCATCCTCACCATCCGCGGCGCCAGTCGTCGCAGCACCGACGCAGCCCTTTCCATCACCCATTGGACACCACGCGCGGTGAAGCGCACTGCCTTCACACTCGCCGCGCTGCTGATCTACGGTTTTGGCTTGTTTGGCAATCTGCCGTTCGTACCCGCTACAGCGGTTTTCATTTTTGGTTTCACCGTCACGGTGGAACTGATGCGCGCCGACAGGCGCGCCTCCCTCGCTCAAACACTCCTTGGCGCTGCGGTCCTTGCGGTGGTTGCCAGCCTCGTCATCTGGGCGGTGTTTTCCAAAGTCTTTCTCATTCAATTGCCGGGATAATCCATGCAACTGACGCTCTGCAACGAAGTGATCCGAGAGCTTGATTTTGCAAGCCAATGTCGCCTTGCCGCAGGGCTCGGCTATATCGGGTTGGAAGTCGCGCCCTTCACGCTTTCTGATGACCCTTGCACCTTGCCCGTCAGCGAACGCCGCAGCCTGCGGGCGATGGCTGAGGGCGAAGGCATCCACATCACCGGGTTGCACTGGCTGATGAATGTGCCCGGTGGCCTGTCCCTCACAAGCAGAGATGCAGCGGTCCAATCCAAGACCCGCGATCACATGCTCAGACTGGTGGAGCTGTGTCATGATCTGGGTGGGCAGGTGCTTGTTCATGGTTCGCCCGACCAACGCCCCGTCAGCGATGCGGGTAGCTTGGAAGCCGCTGAAGAGATAGCCCTTGGCCATTTGACGGCTGCTGGCAATGCCGCGCACGCCGCTGGGATCACCTATTGTTTGGAACCCCTGGCGCCAGCGCTCACCGATTTTGTGAACACGGTGGCAGAGGCGCAAGAGCTGGTGACCCGATCTGGCTCTAAGGGACTTGCCACCATGCTCGACACATCAGCGGCTTGGGGCGGCGAGGATGCGCCACCATCCAGTGTTCTCAACAGAGAACTCCCCAGGGGCATGATCCGGCACATCCATTTCAACGAGTCCAACCGTCGTGGCCCCGGTCAGGGTGAGCACTGTTTTTTGCCGATCCTGCGCGTGTTGGCCAACCACGACTATGACGGTCTGATCGGTATTGAACCGTTCGACTACCACCCGGATGGACCAACCGCTGCTGCACTGGCGGCCGGCTATGTTGAAGGCCTGTTTGAAGCTTTGCACGAGTGCGGCGCATGATTGGGAACGCGGCCACCGTCAAAGCGTTGCGCGGTGAGATCGGCATCACCAATGCCAAGGCACGCATGCCGTTTCGCTTTGGCGCGGTGACCATCGAGGCCATTGCCAGCGCAACCTTGGCGTTGGACATGCTGGTCGATGGCAAAGAGGTCACTGGCTATGCCTCAGAGCTGCTTGCCTACAAATGGTTCGACAAACGACCTGAGAAGACGCCACGCGACAACATCAACGACCTGCTGGACACGCTGAACACAGCGTTGGACGTCGTCACCCAGCTGGGCAATGGCACCGTTTTTCATCATTGGCGGGCGCTCGACAAAGCAGTGCACGACCATGCGCTGCGCGTTGGCTTCAACGATTTGGGTGCCTCATTCGGCGTTGCCATGGCCGAGCGGGCCATGATGGATGGCGTTGCGCGGGCGCGCGGCCAAAGCGTTTTTGACCTGCTCCAGAGCCGATCGCTTGGTCTGGAGCCCGGCGCGATCTTTAGCGAGTTGGATGGCGTCACGCTGTCAGGCTCCTTGCCCGCCAAGCCCTTGGACCGGCTGTCCATACGGCACACGGTTGGGATGGTTGACCCGATCACTGCCGATGATCTTGACCCCAATGAGCGCCCCAATGACGGACTGCCAGAAACGCTGGAAGACTATATTGAGCGCGACCAGCTGAGCTATTTGAAGATCAAGCTTGGTGGCGATGTCGATGCGGACTGCGCGCGGCTGGAAAAGATCGGCGCGGTATTGGCTAAGGTGGGACGTCCCATCGCCTTCACACTGGATGGCAACGAGCAGTTTCAAAGCCTCAACGACTTTGCAGACTTCACAAGCCGCCTGCGATCCTCTGCCACGATATCGGCGATGCTCAATCAAGCACTTTTCATTGAGCAGCCGCTCGATAGGCGCATGACCTTCGAAAACCCACCCGATCAGGCCGCCTTTGATGAGATTGGCGTGCCACTGCTGATTGATGAAGCCGATGGCTGGACCACGGCCTTTTACGAGGCCATGGCACTTGGCTATCGCGGTGTTAGCCACAAAAACTGCAAAGGCATCTTCCGTTCCCTGCTCAACGCCATGCTCGCCACGGAGCGTAACCGGGCAGCTGGGCACGACATCTATTTTCAGTCTGCTGAAGACCTCACCTGCATGCCCGTGCTGTCGCTGAACGCTGACTTGGCTTTGGTTGCCGCGCTTGGGGTTATCCACTGCGAACGCAATGCCCACCACTATTTCGCAGGCCTTGGCCACCTATCACAGCGCGATGCCGATGCGGCACGGGCGGCCCACCCTGATCTCTATGGCCTTGATCATGGCGTCGCACGCCTACGCACGCACTTTGGCTTCCTATCGGCGCAAACCGCCAATGGCCCGGGCTTTGGAACGCTTTGCGTGCCCGATATGGCAGCGATGACGCCTGCCAGCGACTGGGCTTTTGAGAGCCTCGGCCTGAACGAATCCAGCCCATGACATCAACAGCAACGCCAAGGAAACTGTCATGACCGTCCACCATCCCGTCACCATTGCCGATGAAGCGATGCTGGACGACATGCTCTCAGCACCGAGTGATGCACTGATTGAAACGCTTGCGAAACTCGACGGCGACATCACCATTTTGGGTGTCGGCGGAAAAATGGGCCCGACGCTCGCCCGTATGGCCAAGCGGGCAGCGCCAAACAAGCGCGTGATTGGTGTGGCGCGCTTTTCCGACCCGTCGGTACGGGCTGATCTTGAAGACCAAGGCATCGAGACAGTGGTCTGCGATCTACTAGACAGCCAAGCTGTCAACGCGTTGGAGAAAACCGCCAATGTTGTTTTCATGGCTGGGCGCAAGTTTGGATCAGAGGGCAATCAAGCGCTGACCTGGGCGATGAATGTGCACGTGCCCGCCATTGTCGCGCAAGCTTTCAAAGGCTCCCGCATTGCCGTCTTCTCCACTGCCTGTGTCTACAGCTTTGCCGATGTGAACGGTTCCGGTGCCAAGGAGGGTAATCGCTTGGCGCCTCCTGGCGAATACGCCAATTCCTGCATTGGACGAGAGAGGATGTTTGAGCACTTTTCCAATCAGCATGGCACCAAAGTGGTTCAGCTGCGCCTCTCCTATGCCATCGATCTGCGCTACGGCGTGCTGCACGATATCGGCAAGGCTGTGCTGGATGGCACACCGGTGCAGGTGGATAGCGGCCATTGCAACATCATCTGGCAGCGCGATGCCAACGATATTGCGTTGCGTGCCTTGGCGCTCGCAGACTGCCCCGCCGCGGTCCTTAATCTCTCCGGCCCCAAGGTTGAGCGCGTGCGCGATCTGGCTGAAGCTTTTGGCACACGGTTCGGCAAGACACCGGTGTTTGAGGGCAAAGAACAACCGCAAGCCTGGATCATCGACACCACCCGCCAGCAAGAGCTTTATGGCCAGCCTGAGGTCTCGGTCGAGACGATGATCGACTGGGTGGCTCACTGGCTGCAAAAGGGTGGCAAGACGCTGGGCAAGCCAACCCATTTTGAGGTGCGCGATGGCACCTACTGACATCAAAGACACCCCCTCGACCCGCAACGCGGCAAAGACCCGTCAGCGCATATTGGATGCGGCTGAAAGCGTGTTCGCAACCAAAGGTCTGGAAGGGACCCGCATGGCTGCGATTGCTAGCTTGGCAGGCTGCAACCAAGCGCTGCTCTACCATTACTTTGCTGGCAAGGATGAGCTTTTCACCGCTGTTTTGGAACAGACCTATGCCAAGATCCGCGCCGCCGAACAGGAACTGGATCTTGCCGACCTTCCGCCCATTGAGGCCATGCAAGAGCTGGTGGAGTTTTCATTCGACTACGTGCGCGACAACCCAAGTTTCATCAAGCTGATCAATGATGAAAACATGCATGGTGCAGAGCATCTGACGGCATCAACAGATGCGCGGCGCCTCAACACACCACTTGTCGATACCATTGCAGCTATCTTGAAGACTGGCGTGGCACGTGGGGATTTTCGCAGAGGCGTCGATCCAGTCCAGCTCTACATCACAATTGCCAGCCTTGCGTACTTCTTCACCTCCAACCGCGCGACGCTCTCGGTGGTGTTTGATCTGCCCGAAGCCGATACATGTTTTGCGCTGCGCAGGGCACATATCGTCGATGTCGTGCTGAGCTATTTGCGAGCCACCCTGCAGCCGTGATGGAGAGCCCCGTGACCGATACACCTTGGGAGAATTTGCGCCATGGGGGCGTGATCCCAGCCCATCCTCTGGCCTTGGACGCCAACCGGCAGTTAAGCGAACGTCACCAACGGGCCTTGTCCCGCTACTATCTTGATGCTGGCGCCATTGGCGTCGCGGTCGGCGTGCACACGACGCAATTTGAGATACGCGACCACGGCCTTTTGCGGCCCGTTCTGGAGCTAGCAGCAGAGGAAGCATCCACGCATCCCAGTGATCCTTTTATGGTTGCTGGTGCCATTGGACCAACCGCGCAAGCCGTGGCCGAGGCAGAGCTTGCCCGCGACCTTGGCTACCACGCGGTGCTTTTGGGCCTGGCGGCATTAAAGGACCAGAGTGAGGATGCGCTTATCGCCCACTGTGATGCGGTGGCACAGGTGATGCCGGTGATTGGTTTCTACTTGCAACCAGCTGTGGGCGGACAAACGCTGCCCTACTCATTCTGGCGACGGTTTGCGCAGATCGAGAATGTGGTTGCCATCAAGATTGCGCCGTTCAACCGATACAAGACGCTCGATGTGGTGCGAGCGGTTGTCGATGCTCGGGCCGAGGAGCGGATCACGCTCTACACTGGCAATGATGATCACATCGTCGCGGACCTGCTCACCGCGTTTTCCTTTCCGCGCGACGGGCAGAGCGTGACAGTACGGATCAAAGGTGGATTACTCGGCCACTGGGCGGTTTGGACCAAACGAGCGGTGGAGATGCTGAATGACATCCACACCAATCAGGCTGGCCGTAGCGCCAGCGAATGGCTGAGCCTTGACGCCCGCGTGACCGACGCCAATGGCGTTCTGTTTGATGTGCGCAATGATTTTGCCGGCTGCATCGCCGCCATTCATGAAGTGCTGCGCCGCCAGGGCCTGTTGCCCGGCATCTGGTGCCTGAACCCAAAGGAAACACTGGGCCCAGGCCAAATGGACGAGCTGGAACGCATCTACCGCGACTGTCCGGAGCTCAGGGATGATGCGTTTGTGGCCAAGAATTTGGAGCGCTGGCTGGCAGCCTAGCGACTCTCAGAGCCTATCAGCCAACAAACGCCTTTTCGATCACGAAGTCAGCTGGGCGGGCGTTAGACCCTTCCACCAAGCCGTGACGCTCGCAGGCGCCTTTGACATCATTGGTCATGGCGGTCGAACCACAGATCATCACACGGTCGGTTTCAGGATCCCACGGTTTCTCACCAACGGTTTCGAACAGCGTTCCATCGTCGATAAGTTTGGTGATACGGCCAACATGGGTGTGATCTTCTCGGGTGACGGAGGTGAAATGGGTCAGCTTATCGCCGACGATCTCGCTGAGCATTTCATCCTCTTTGATCATCTTCATCAGATCAAAGCCGTAAGCCAGTTCGGCCACCGTGCGGCAGCTGTGGGTGAGGATCACCCGATCAAACTTTTCGTAGGTTTCCGGATCGCGGATCAGGCTGGCGAAGGGCGCAATACCGGTGCCGGTTGAGACCAGATAGAGGTTCTTGCCGGGCCGCAATGCATCGAGGACCAGTGTTCCGGTTGGTTTCTTGTTGAGGATGATCTCATCACCCTCTTTGACGTTTTGCAGCCGCGAGGTCAGCGGACCGTTTGGCACCTTGATAGAGAAGAACTCCAGCGTGTCATCCCAGCTGGGGCTGGCGACCGAGTAGGCGCGCAGGAGCGGCTTGCCGTCCACCTCAAGGCCAAGCATCGCAAACTCGCCGGAGCGGAAGCGAAAGGATGCCGGACGCGTCGTTTTGAACGAGAAGAGCCGGTCCGTGTAGTGATGCGTTTCCAGGACTTTTTCGTGATGCATTGCTATGCGCCTACCTGATGCAGTGAATGGCGACGCGCCCAGATACCGTCTGCGGACGTTTCGCCGAGATAGAGTGTACCAACTGCATTTTGCAATGCAGCATCCCATGCTTGGCGACCATAGCGTTCCATTTCATTGTCCGAAATCAAAATCTGATCGAAACCGCTTTGAAAGGCGTGTCTTGCCTGATCGGGGAGCACATGACCAATGGCAATGAGCGTTAAACCGGATCCATGGGCCTCGCGAAGGCGTCGCGCCAGCGAGAAACCGCGACCATCGGCAAAGCTCTTGAAGGTGATCGCAACCGACTGGTTGGTGCCCGCTGGAACCGCATCGTTGTCGGCAGCTTCAGGATCAAGCGTGATCGTTGCAGGCGCCTCGTCGATGCTCTCCAAAGTACCGGAAGCGTGGAAAATCCACATGGGTCTGTCCAATCTTTATCGGTTTAGGCAGCGCGTTCCAGCTGCTCATAAGCAGCCGCTTTGAACGGGTCTTTGCCAACACGGGCATAGACATCCGCCAGGTTCTCGCCGGTTTGGCGTAACGCTTGGAAGGTGTCGAGAATGCGGTGGATCGCGCCTGGCAGAGCCTCGGCGGCAAAGCCTGGCCCAAGGATGGTGCCGACTTGTGCGCCCTCATCGGCGCGTCCGGCAAGCGTGATCTGATAGTTTTCCTGCTCAGCGCGGTTCAACCCTAAAATGCCGATGGTGGCGGCATGATGGTGGCCGCAGGCGTTGATGCAGCCTGAGATGTTGACTGTGATGCCGTGCAAATCTTCGCGCTTCTCGCGAGCCCGCAGTTCCTGTGACAGCTTTTGCGCAACAGGGATCGAACGCGCCGTGGCCAGCGCGCAGTAATCAAGGCCAGGGCAAGAGATAATGTCGCTGGCCAGGCCAATATTGGCTTCGGCGAGTTCCAGACCCACCAGCGCGTCATAGACAGCACGCAGCTCAGACTGCGGAACCCAAGGCAATACCAGGTTCTGGCGGTGGGTGACGCGGATTTCAGAAGCTGAGTGTTTTTCGGCAATGTCGGCGATCGCTTTCATCTGCTCGCCTGTGGCATCGCCAGGGATTGCGCCCTCAGCCTTCAACGAGATGGTGACAGCCGCGTAGCCATCAACGCGGTGGGCCATGACATTTTCGTCCAGCCATGCCGAGAACGCAGGATCATCACGAGAAACCGAAACCGGCGTGAGCGCTGGTTGCTGCGCGCCTGCGAACTGCGCGGCGATGCGGGCATATTCGGCAGGTGCGGCCTCAAAGACGGCGCGGTCCCGGCTTGCCATATCGGCTTTCACTTCAGCACGGTAGGCCTCCAGCCCCATCTCGGCGACCAGGATTTTGATGCGGGCTTTGTATTTGTTGTCGCGGCGACCGTGCAGATTGTAGACGCGCAGCATAGCGTCCAGTGTCGGCAACAAATCGTCCAAAGAGACGTTTTCTTCAAACAGCACCGCGACACGTGGCGTGCGGCCCTGGCCACCACCAACCCAGACGTCGAACAGCGGATCACCGTCCTCACCCGCCTTCACGGAGATGCCAATGTCATGAAACTTCATCGCCGCACGGTCTTCGGCGGCGCCGGTCACAGCGATTTTGAACTTGCGTGGCAGAAACGCGAACTCAGGATGCAGCGTCGACCATTGGCGCAGCAGCTCCGACACCGGGCGCGGGTCGATATATTCATCGGCGGCGACACCGGCATAAGCATCGGTCGTGACGTTACGGATGCAATTGCCAGACGTTTGAACAGCGTGCATCTGCACTGAGGCCAAATGGTCGAGCATGTCGGCCACATCTTCCAGCTTCGTCCAGTTGTACTGGATGTTCTGGCGCGTGGTGAAATGCCCATAACCGCGATCATACTTGTCAGCCAGAAACCCGAGCATGCGCAGTTGGTCCGATGACAGCACACCATAGGGGACCGCCACCCGCAGCATGTAGGCGTGTAGCTGCAGATAGAGGCCGTTTTGCAAGCGGAGCGGCTTGAACTCATCCTCGGTCAGCTGACCAGCCAAGCGGCGCGCCACCTGGTCGCGAAACTCCTGCGCGCGTGCATCAACGAGCGCCTGATCGTGGGCATCATAGGTGTACATTTGGGAGGTCCTTAAGGCGTCCGAAGAAGGGCTTTAGGCTGTGACCGCGCCGGGCAAGCCAATGCTTGGGCCACCCAAGCGGCGACGCTCGCGCAGTTCCAGTGGCTCGATGGTTCCGCTTTCGCTGACGGGCACCAGATAAGCGCCCACCACCATATTCACCATTTCCTCAGCAGCGCCACGCGCTTCCAACTCGGCGATCTCTTCTGGTGTGCTCACTCGCATTGCCTCATCGGCAGACCGGCTCCAGGCCGATCCGGTCCAATAGACGATACGGCCTGAAAGAAGCGCGTTGGCGGTAAGAATGCGCGGTCCGTCTTTGATCTTAGAAGATGCCATCATGCGGCCTTTCGGTCTGAAATGGTGGACTGATCTTGGGTTTGGATTGCGTGGGCGTTGGCACGGCGAGAGACGACGCCGATTAACATCATCAAGGGCGCACCTTTGCTGGTATGTTTGGCCGTGGCACCGAGAGCTGAAAGGCTGGTGTGGTGGATTTTCTCATCACCCCGGCCGGCATTTTCCACCAGCACAACCGGTGTGCTGGGCGCGCGACCATTGAGGATGAGTTGGCGCTGCACATCTGCGGCGGCGCGCTTGCCCATATAGACAGCAACAGCGCTATCGCTGCGGGCAAGTGATGCCCAATCAACATCAGCGTCACCGTCAGCGCCGTGGGCGGTGATGACACGCAGCTCCTGCGCATGCCCCCGCTCCGTCAGAGGGGCAGCGGCAGATGCGCTGGCAGCGGCGGCGGCTGTGACACCAGGAACGACTTCAAAAGCGAGACCTGCATTGCTCACAGCATCCAGTTCCTCGGCCAAGCGTCCAAAAATCGCCGGATCGCCACCCTTCAAGCGTACCACATGGTGGCCATCGCTGGCATGCTGCGTGATAAGATCGCAGATATCCTGCTGCTTCAGCGAATGCTTGCCGCAGCGCTTACCAACATTGACCATCAATGCTTCACGGCGAGCAAGTTCCAGGATTTCTGGGGCAACCAATGCGTCGTAGAGCACGACATCGGCTTCATCGAGCACTTTGCGGGCCTTCAGTGTCATCAGATCAGGCCCACCTGGACCTGACCCAACGAAGCTGATGAAGCCTTCGCGTGCGCCCTCACCCGCCTCACCGGACAGAAGCGTCTCAGCACGTTGGCGCGCTGTTTCCACATCCAAGCGGTCTTGCAACGCTCCTTTGAAAAAGCTGCGCCAGAAAGCGCGGCGCTCACCACCGGGGGCAATGGTGTCCGCCACCCGGTCACGGAAACTGTTGGCGAGTTTGGCAAGGCCGCCCAATGCTTGGGGCAAGGCCGCTTCGATCTGGGCTTTGATCATGCGCGCGAGCACAGGCGCTGTGCCCTCAGTGCCAATGGCAATGACCACAGGATCACGATCAACGATGGCCGGAGTGATGAAGTCGGAAACGTCGGGCTGATCAGCTGCGCAGATCAGCACATGATTGGCCCGGGCATAGGCGGCGATCTGCGCGTCCAACTCCTCATCGCCCGTCGCAGCGTAAGCGAATGCGGTGTTGTCGGGGAATGCGAAGGTCAGCGGGTCAGCCTGCACCCATTCGGCGTCGCCCAGATCGATCTCTCCGGCAACAAGTGTTTTGGCGACGACCAGAACCTGCGCTTCTGTCTTGGCAACCAGGCGCAGCTTCGCCGCAGCATCCGCACCACCACCGAACACAATGATGGAACGGCCCTCGGCCTGAACAAAAATAGGGAACGCGCGCATGGGCTTGTCCTTGGCGTTTCGTGAACGCCTAGTTGGACATTTTCCCGTTGTTTTGCCAATAAGAGGGAGAAAATAAGACTGATGTCGTTATAGACGTCCTTCTTGGTAGATTTTCACCTTGTTTGAGGACCAAAGTCAGGAATTTTTATCGATGGACGACCTTGATCGTAGAATTTTGCAGGTTCTTCAGCGCGATGCATCCCTATCAGTGGAGAAAATCGCGTCAGAGGTCGGCTCCTCCAAATCTCCGGTTTGGGCGCGGATCAAGAAGCTAAAAGACAGCGGTGTGATTTCCAAAGAGGTGGCACTGCTGGACCCGGAAAAGATTGGGCAAACCGAAGTCTTCTTTATCGCGGTGAAAACCGATCAGCATGAAGAGAACTGGTTGGAACGTTTCAGTGATGCGGTGCAGGACATGCCGGAGATTCAAGAAGCACATCGGTTGGCTGGCGAGATCGATTATTTGCTGAAAGTGCGAGTGGAAAACACCCGGGCCTTCGATGCCTTTTATAAAAGGCTGGTTGCGCGCGTGCGTTTGTTTGCTGTGACCTCAAGCCTGTCGATGGAAACGCTGAAATCCACCACGCAGATGCAGGTGTAGATAGATTTTGCGCTGATAGCCTATTTCGCGTGCAGTCCTGCAATAGCATTTCAATGATCGTGGAAAATTTAGCGCGATCATGATGGTTGGTCGATAAGCGTTTTCATGCAAACGCTTACACCGCAACGCTGTTTCTTTCCTCATCAGCGCTGGTCGCGCATCGTTTTGAGACCTGACACAAGGACTCTGCGATGCCCCCTGCATCTTCCCCTCAACTGCTCAACGACACGCTTGCCGAGCTTTCTCTCGGCGAACGCATTGGGCTTGTTTCGCGCCAGTTCGACCGGGCCGTGTTCACCACCAGTCTTGGTCTGGAAGATCAGTTGATCACGTCGCTTGTGGCTGAACATGGACGTGCGATCCAAGTGGTAACACTGCAAACTGGTCGCCTGTTTCCCGAAACGTTGGAACTGCTTGAAACGACCGAGCAACGCTACGGCCTGACGATCACGCGCTTCGAGCCTGACACTGACGATGTGGAAACTTATGTGGACCGCTATGGTCTCAATGGGTTTTACGAGAGCATCGAAGCGCGCAAAGCCTGCTGCCATGCGCGCAAGGTGGTGCCGCTGGCCAAGGCACTTGAGGGTGCTGAAGCCTGGATTACCGGTTTGCGGCGCGATCAGTCGGACAACCGCAAAGCCATTCCCTTTGCCGAATGGGACGGCGCGCGCGGGCTCATGAAGCTCAACCCGCTGGCCGATGTCACCAGCAACGATCTCAAAGCATTGATTGCTGAAAGCGATGTGCCCACCAATCCGCTTCACGCACGTGGCTACCCCTCCATCGGCTGTGAACCGTGCACCCGCGCCATCAAGCCCGGCGAACCGGAGCGCGCCGGTCGCTGGTGGTGGGAGCAGGAAAGCAGCCAGGAGTGCGGCCTGCACCCAGATGCCCCACCCACCTCGAACACCACCCAACCTATTCTGGAATCCGTCGATGCCTGATACGTCCCCCGACAATCCCCCCTCCGCTGACCTCACATCACGTCGACTTGATCCATCGCTGCAAGCGCTGGAGAACGAAGCGATCCATATCTTCCGTGAAGTAGCTGCCGAGTTTGAACGCCCGGTGTTGCTCTATTCGGTGGGCAAGGACTCCTCGGTCCTGCTGCATCTGGCACGCAAGGCGTTTTATCCAGGCAAGATACCCTTCCCACTGCTCCACATCGACACGGGCTGGAAGTTCACGCAGATGATCGCGTTTCGCGACGCGGTGGTTGAGGAACATGGCCTGGACCTCATCACCTACACCAACCCGCGTGGCCCTGCCGAAAACATCACGCCATTCACTTACGGCTCATCGCGCTACACCGACATCATGAAAACCGAGGCGCTGCGTACAGTGCTCGATGCCGGCAAGTTCGACGCTGCCTTTGGCGGCGCCCGTCGCGATGAGGAAGCCTCACGCGCCAAAGAGCGCGTCTACTCCTTCCGCACGCCCAACCACACATGGGACCCGCGCAACCAACGCCCAGAGCTTTGGTCGATCTACAATGGTATGATCCGTCAAGGCGAAAGCATCCGCGTGTTCCCGCTGTCCAATTGGACCGAGCTTGATATCTGGCGCTACATCCAGGCTGAAGACATCCCCATCGTACCGCTCTATTTCGCCGAGCCGCGCCCTGTGGTGCAGCGCGATGGCATGATGATGTTGGCCGAGGATGAGCGGTTGGAGCTGCTGCCCGGCGAGCAGGTGCAAACCAAGAATGTGCGCTTTCGCACGCTCGGCTGCTTTCCGCTCACCGCCGCTATCGAATCCAATGCCACCAACTTGGACGACATCATCGCCGAGGTTGAAACGGCGACCGTTTCGGAACGCAATGGACGCACCATAGACAAGGATCAGGTGGCCTCCATGGAAAAGAAAAAACGTGAGGGCTATTTCTGATGAGCGCCGCTTCCAACCTTGCAACCACGCCTTTCATCGCTCCCGTGGCGGCCACCAGGGCCACCCGCCCCTTGCGTTTCATCACATGCGGCAATGTCGATGACGGCAAGTCCACGCTGATCGGCCGCCTGCTCTGGGACACCAAAATGGTGATGTCCGACCATGTGGCCGGGCTCTACAAGAACGGCAGCAATGACAATGATGGGCTGAACCTGCCCGACTTTTCGCTGCTGCTCGACGGCCTTCAAGCTGAGCGCGAACAAGGCATCACGATTGATGTCGCGTATCGCTATTTCTCCACGGCCAACCGCTCCTACATCGTCGCCGACACACCAGGCCATGAGCAGTACACTGGCAACATGGCGACCGGAGCCTCAACCGCTGATCTGGCGATCATTTTGGTCGATGCGCGTGCCGGCTTGCAGGAGCAGACGCGCCGCCACACCATGATCGTCTCGCTTATGGGCATTCGCCAGGTGGTTCTGGTCGTTAATAAGATGGATCTCGTTGCCTATGACCGGCACGCGTTCCAAGCCATTGCTGATGCGTTTGGTGCCTTCACCAAGGACTTGCCTCTGGATCAGGTGACGGCGATCCCGACATCCGCCCCGCAAGGCGAAAATGTCACCGTGCCCGGCTCGGCTCACATGCCCTGGTACAATGGCCCGACGCTGCTCGATGCGCTGGAAGGTGCAGAGGTTCAAGATGACGGCCACACAGGTTTTCGCCTGTCTGTGCAGCGCGTTGCCCGCCCGGATGAAAGCTTTCGCGGCTATCAAGGCACGGTGAGCGGTGGCGCAGTGGCCGTTGGCGATGCAGTCACCATTGCGCCACAAGGGCTGGATGCCAAGATCGCTCGGATCGTCACGTTTGATGGCGACAGGTCGTCAGCCGCGCCCGGCGACGCCATCACCTTGGTGCTCGACCGCAACATCGACATCGCGCGCGGTGATATGATCGCGGCCAAAGCATCCGCACCTACACGCGTTCAAGAGGTCAATGCAGACGTGGTGGTGCTGACGGCACAAAGCCTCAACCCAGAAACGCGCTACTGGCTGAAATCGGGCAGCCGTCGCCAACGTGCGCGCATCACGCCCCAGAGCGCCCTGAACTTGCAGGATCTAACGTGGTCGAGCGCCCAGACACTGCATCATAATGCCATTGGTCGCATCACGCTGCACTTGGAAGATGACGGCGTGTTTGATCCCTATGCGCACAACCGGGCCACCGGGTCGTTTGTGCTGATCGATCCGGACACGCTGAACACCGTTGCTGGTGGTATGGTCGTTGAAGCCGAGGCTAAGCCCGGAGCGACGCCACGCCGCTCTGAGGACACCAAGGAAACCGTGACGCTGACCTTGCCGCTGGACCTGGCGCAAGAACTGGTGCGCCATGACGTGCTGGCCAACCGGCTGGATGAGGTGGAAGTTCTTGAAACTAACCGTCGAAGGCTCGGCCCTGAAGCGCAGCTTTAGGGCTTAGGGTCACGTTGCTGTTGAAGAAAAGCTGATGTGGCTTTCCTTCAATCCTAGGGGACATGCGCAAGTCAACCAAATCAAAGTAGCCTTTGCGAATGTCTTCGACATCCTCAACACCTACCTTGACGAGACCGATGATGGTGACGTCGAGCGTATGCTGTCCGTAGCTATCAACCAAGCTCAATCCGCTCAAATGCGGGGCGTGAAGGGTGTGACCGGGAACAGCTAGCCAACGGCCTTGCAAAACCAGCTAACCGCACCCATCTGTTAGATGCGAAATAGTCGGAGCGTGTCCGGGGGGACACCGGACCGGACATCAGGCAAAGCCATCCCCCCAACATTGCTGGTCTAGTGCTCAGAACCGACTACAAAAAGGGGCCTGAGCAAGGTAGATGGAGCGGCTAATGAAGCTACTCTTCGCTATCGAAGCCAGTCAGCCGAGCGGTCAACGCTACCGCCTCGCTATAGGGTGTCACTTCACCCTGGCTTGGTTTTGGTAATCTAAAGACCATTTAGGTTGAGAAATAAGGAAAAGGCACCCCGGAAACGAGGTGCCTTTTTCGTTGAACAGACTACTTCCGGGATGGGCAGTAAGCGCAATCACCACCAGCCAACTAGCTTACCCGACTCCAAGGCAAACACACCGAAAGTTCCTATGGCTGCCAGCGTGGCGAGGAAAACCTCATAACCACGAAGCCGGACAATCTGCTTGGTGACGATTTCCTTGCCATCCCAAAAGAGTTGACCAGTGTCCTCATGGACACCCATCAAACCCATTCCCTCGACCGTTATGAGATAAACACCATCAGGCCAATGAGCTGGTCGTGATTGGGATGCGCCGTGCCTCGGCGGCCGCTTTTCTTCGCTCATTATCACCTCAATTTTGCCTCTATAGGTGAGACTAAAAAGAGACTAACGCGCTGTCGACCCTTGCTAACTCATTGATTTTACTGGCTGGGGAACCTGGATTCGAACCAGGACTAACGGAGTCAGAGTCCGCGGGTCTACCGTTAACCTATTCCCCAAAGCACGAGAGTGGCGCGGATAGCACCGCCGCAGGCCAAGTTCAAGGCCCAAGATCAGCGGCGCTTTTGCCTGCTGCCGTTACTCGCTCTGGCTATCCGCGAGGCGCAGCGCGACCGGCGGTGAAAGCTCAATGGCCATCAAACGCTCATCATACGGCGCGATGGGACCTGTCAGCGAGGCTTCGGCATCATCAAACGGGCCGTTTGCGGCCTCGAAAACCAAATGCACGCCAGCAATGCGGGTCTCGCAGCGCCGTGTGTAGCGCGGCATAGGCTCATCGCCTGAAGCACGAAGAGCGCACTGGCCAAGATCATCTTCGGCGATCGCGTCCACATCCATTCCAAACTGGAAATCGGTGCGTTGCGGCTTGCCAGGCAATTGGAACACCAACGCTTCGCCCTCTTCAGCCTGTGGCCAATCGATCAAGGCGGCTTCGTCGCTGCCGATCCGCCAGTGGCCCTGTTGTGTTGCATCCACCCGTGCACCAGCAAACGCTGAGCGCGCATCCACCAAATCCTCCACGTTCTGCCAGGCGAACAATGGGCGCTCGTCGGCTTTTACGCCCTGAGCGGTAAGGACGAGACTGGTGAACCCCTGGCTTGGCAGTTCGGGTAAGGGCGCGCGCTGGCGCGCAAAAGCGCGCAAGGCATTCAGCGAGCCCTGCCCGATCAAACCGTCGATGGCGCCACGATAGTAGCCGGCTTCCTGCAGATAGACCTGCACCTGACGGCGCATGGGCGGGCTCCAGAACTGAATTGTGTCGCCAGCCATGCCCAGATCACGCAGCGCAAGCTCCAGCAAAGCGTGGCTGGCGATGGCCGCATCAGGGTTCAGTTCCGGATCGTCCTGATCATCGTAGGAATACATGTAGGGCACCAACGCCAGCGTGATGCCGTTGTCAGCGGCGGTTCTCAGGTGAGAACGCGCGGCGTCCACATCGCGCGGGCCACCCAGGCCATCCAAAAGAAGAAACCCCAGCTGATAGTGCGAGCGCGCAACGCCCAGCTCAGCGGCTTGAAGGTGCAACGCGCGCGCATCGGTATAGTCGCCCGTCCACTCAGCCTGCATGGCCTGCTCGTACAGCGCTTGCGGATCCTGTGATTGCTGTTCGCTTTGATCTTGATCCTGCGCATGGCTTGGCACCGTCACCAAGCCACCACCCAACATCAGCCCAACCAGCGCGATGCCTAGTGTGCGAGCCCCAACCATCTGCATCCCCTGGATGTGCAGCACCATGTCCCTCAAACTCCACCGCAACGTCATTGATGCGCTCCCAAGCGCGTGCGAGGCCGCCACTATCGCCCTTTTTGGTTACTGAAAGGCTTCCCGCGCGGCAAACAAACCATACGCACCATGATTGGCGGCACCCCCAAAGGCGGAAATGTTGGGAGTTACACAGATGCGATGATCTGCAACCCTAGGTAAGACGTATCGAGCGAGATCATACTGGACGAGCATATTCATGTTTGATATATGCCCGATCGGAATAAGGACTCGATCATGAACGTTCGCACACTCTGCTTGGCTATCCTGCACCACCAAGATGCAACCGGATATGAAATCCGAAAACTCTCCACCGAAGGCAAATATGCCTATTTCGTGGATGCGAGCTTTGGCTCGATCTATCCGGCACTGGCCAAACTGGAGGATGAGGGACTGGTGAGCTGCCGCCTTGAACAACAAGATGGAAAGCCCGCCCGCAAAGTTTACTCGATGAATGAAGAGGGCCGCAAAGAGTTGCGTGCCAATCTTCGCGAAAGTCCCACACCCGACGTTTTTCGGTCAGAGTTCCTGCTTATCGCCATGTGTGCTGACCTTCTCGACAAGGGCGATATGGAACGCGCGATGGATGTTCATCTCGGCCAAGTCGAAGATGAACTGCAAAAGCTCAATGATATGAAAGATGACCTGCCGGAGGGCAGTTGGATGCACGAGTTTGGCATGTCCTGCGTAACAGGCCACCGGCAATGGCTGGTGGACAATCGCGAACGCATCATTACCTACAGCGCCGAGCAGGCGAGCAATGCCCCACACAAACAAAAAACTGCTGATCCCCTCACAACGGCAGCTGAATAGCCTTCCCCCCGAGCGCTTCCTCGAAGCGGCAAAGCATTGATGAACTGAAGATACAAAACCATGGCTTTTCCAATCAAATTTCCCCACATCCTTGCCATTGGCCTGACCGTTGGTGTCGGCGCCTACATGTTAGGCGGCACGACGATGTTCTCTGGCCAAGGACCGATTGACCCCGACAACCCGGTCCGGGCAACAGCCACAGCAGCCGACGACCCGGAACTCTTTTCGGTACGTGCGCGGGATTTCTCGGTGCAAGATCGCCCCAACGCGCTGGCTATGCGCGGTCGCACAGAAGCTGATGCCAGCGTGATGGTGTCAGCAGAGACCGGAGGCCGTGTCGTTGACGTGGCTGTTCGCGAAGGCGATCAGGTGGCCGCTGGCGATGTGCTTTGCCGGTTGGATGAAGCCACCCGTCAAGCTGCGCTGACCCAAGCAAGAGCGGCAGTTGCGCAGGCTGAGGTCGATCTAAACGCCGCAGAAGCGTTGGCCGACAACGGCTTTGGCGCCCAAAACCGGGTCCCTGCGCTGCAAGCGGCGTTTGACGGGGCGCAAGCCACCTTTGAGCAGGCTGAACTTGATCTGGAGCGCACCGTGATCACCGCGCCAGTGGATGGTTTGGTGCAGTTGCCGCTGGCCGATGTTGGCACGCAGCTGGCCGCAGGTGCCCTTTGCGCCACTTTGTTGAACATTGATCCATTGGTGATCACCGGCCAGGTGTCTGAGCGTGACATTGGCGCTTTGTCTGTTGGTATGGACGCGCGCGTGTCGCTGGTCACCGGTGAAGAGGCTGAAGGCACGGTGAGCTTTATCGCTGCTGTTGCAGACACGGCGACCCGCACCTTCCGCGTCGACATCGACATCCCCAATCCAGAGGGTACGTTGCGCGGCGGCGTGACGGCAGAAGCCGCCATCGATTTGCCACCCGTGCGCGGCCACTTGCTGCCACTCTCCTCTCTTGGTTTGGATGGTGCTGGCACCATCGGCGTTCATACAGTTGACGCAGACAATGTGGTTTCCTTCACCCCGGTCAGCCTGCTCGGCGATGAGCGCGAAGGCGTTTGGGTCTCAGGACTGGATGGCGATGTGCGCGTGATTGTTGTTGGGCAAGACTTTGTTGAACCCGGCCAAGAAGTTGCCGTGACCATGGTTGAGAACGGAATTCTGCAAACCTCGCAAGCGCCAGCGCAGCCTCAGGACGCGGCGAGCGATGAAGGAGTTGCCCAATGATCGGCATGCTCGAAATGATCCTGCGCCGACCGCGCACTGTCATCGTGATGATGTTGGTGGTGGTCGGCGCTGGCGTGCTCAGCTATCTGGCCATCCCGAAAGAGGCCAACCCAGACATCGACGTGCCGGTGTTCTACGTTTCGGTCGGCCAAAATGGCGTGTCGCCGGAGGATGCGGAGCGTCTTCTCATCCGACCGCTGGAAACCCAGCTGCAGGGCTTGGATGGCCTTGTGGAAATCACTGCCATTGCCTCTGAGGGCCATGCCGGTGTCGTCCTTGAGTTCGACATCTCCTTCGACAAAGACGAGGCCATGGCCGATGTGCGCGACCGTGTGAGCCGCGCCCAGGCCGAAATGCCGACTGAGGCGGACGAAGCGCAGATTTTTGAGACCAACTTCTCGCTGGTGCCGACCATTACCGTGGCGCTGTCTGGCGATGTCCCTGAGCGCACGCTCTACGGCTTGGCGCGCACACTTCGCGATGAGCTGGAAAACATCGACACCATCTTGGAAGCCAATCTGGTGGGTCACCGCGAGGAAATGCTCGAAGTGACCATCGATCTGGCGCGTCTTGAAGCCTATGGCATCACCCAGTCGCAGTTGCTCAACGCACTGCAACTCAACAATGCCCTGGTACCTGCCGGTGTTTTTGACACCGGCGGTGGCCGCTTCAATGTGAAAGTGCCTGGACTGATTGAGAATGCCGATGACCTGTTCTCGATCTCACTGCGCGAGAACAATGATGGTCAGGTGCTGCTTGGTGATGTGGCGGAAATCCGCCGCACCTTCCAGGATCCAGTGTCCTACACCCGCGTCAATGGCGAACCGGCGATTGCGATCGAGGTCATCAAACGCCTTGGCACCAACATCATTGAGAACAATCTTGCCGTGCGCGAGGCTGTCGACCGTGTGACCACCGAATGGCCGGAACAGGTTCACATCGACTATCTGGTCGACATGTCCGACAGCATCAATGAAGTGCAGGGCTCGCTACAGGCATCCATCGTGACGGCCATTCTGCTGGTCATGATCGTGGTGCTGTTCGCGCTTGGCTTGAAGTCGGCCCTGTTGGTTGGTCTGGCCATCCCGACCTCGTTCATGATGGGCTTTCTGATCCTGTCGCTCGCCGGGCAGACCGTGAACATCATGGTCCTGTTTGGGCTGGTGCTCACGGTGGGTCTCTTGGTCGATGGCGCGATTGTGGTGGTGGAATATGCCGACCGCAAGATCGCTGAAGGGCTGGAGCCAACCGAGGCTTACATTCGTGCGGCCAGACTGATGTTCTGGCCCATCGTGTCCTCCACAGCGACAACGTTGGCAGCCTTCCTGCCCATGCTGCTCTGGCCGGGCGTTACCGGCGAGTTCATGGGCTATCTGCCACTGATGGTGGTGATTGTTCTGTCTGCCGCACTGCTGACGGCCATGGTGTTCTTGCCTGTTACCGGTGGTCTGGTGGGCCGTGCTGCCCATTGGATGGGTCGGCATGCGCTGGGCATCTTCAGTGTACTTCTCTCGCTGGCGATTGCGACTACTGCGGTCACGGCAATATTTGGATTTGTCCCGCCCCCACCCGGCATCAGCGATCTTCTGCTGGATGTTTCGGCAGTTTTCCTGCCTGCCGCTATCGTCGTCTCGACAATCCTCATGCTTTTCGAGGTTCCGCCAGGGGGATCGCTGTTCTGGATTATGGTTCCAGCCACATTTTTCATACCAGTGACCATTTTGGCACTGCTTGTCCTTCCTCCACTGCGTGCACTGCTTGCACCGCTGGTGCGTTGGCAACAGAAACGCGCTGTGGTCGCTGAAGAAAACCGCCGTGCGGAGGCACTGAAACTCTCTGCTGGCGAACATTTCGATGCCAAGAAGATCAAAGGTCTAACCGGCGTTTACGTGCGCACCTTGCAAGACTTTGCCACCAGCAAGGTTGGCAATGTGGTTGCCATTGGCTGTGTGATTGCGATGGCTGGCATCAGCTTTGTCGCCTTCCAACGTGCAGACACAGGCTTTGAGTTCTTCGTGGAAGAGGAGCCTGAAATCTCGATCCTGCTGATCTCTGGACGCGGCAACTTGTCCGCTCAAGAGACCCGCGATCTGGTGATTGAGGTTGAGAGCCGCATCATTGACGTAGCCGGCATTGAAGCACTGATGACGTCGACCCAACCTGTCGGCGGCAGCGGTGGCGGTGGCGGCGATGCACTTGGCCTCACCGATGTGCCCCCGGATATGATTGGTCAGATCCAGATCGAGTTGGCGGACTATTCCAACCGCCGGACAGCGGCTGAGATCTTCGCTGAGATCGAAACGCTGACGGCAGACCTGGCTGGTATTCGCACTGAAATTCGCGAGATCGAAGGCGGCCCACCCACCGGCAAAGATGTGACGCTGGAAATGCGTGGCTCGAACTATGACACGCTTCTGGAAACAACACGGATGGTGCGTGCCTATATCGATACGGTTGAAGGCCTTATCGATCTAGAGGACGACACACCTCTGCCTGGCATCGAATGGCAGATTGCCATCGACCGTGAGGAAGCAGGTCGCTTTGGAGCCTCGGTCGCCGAAGTGGGGCCGATGGTTCAGCTGGTGACCACCGGTGTGCTGATCGACACCTATCGTCCCGATGATACGGACGAGGAGTTGGACATCCGTGTGCGCTTGCCAGAGGAACAACGCACGCTGGAACAGCTTGACGCTTTGCGGCTTGAAACCGCGCACGGTCAGGTGCCGCTATCAAACTTCGTGACCCGCGAACCAGCACAGCTGGTAACATCAATCACACGGATAGATGGCGCGTACTCCATGAACATCAAAGCCAACGCTGCTGATGGCGTGGACTACAATGCAAAGGTCGCGGAGATTGGTGCTTGGCTAGCGTCGCAGGACCTGCCGCAATCGGTCTCTTACCGGTTCCGCGGTGCGGATGAAGAACAGCAAGAGTCAGGTCAGTTCTTGGCGCAGGCCATGGCTGGATCGCTGTTCTTGATGTTCATCATCCTGCTCACCCAGTTCAACTCGTTCTACCAAACCATTTTGACGCTTGGCACAGTGGTTTTGGCCGTCTTCGGGGTGCTGCTTGGCATTGCGATAACTGGGCAGTCCTTCTCGATCATTATGACGGGAACGGGCATTGTGGCGCTTGCCGGGATCGTTGTGAACAACGCCATCGTGTTGATGGACACCTTCAACCGTTTCCGAGACGATGGCTTGGAGACCATTGAGGCGGCCCTTAAAGCCGCGGCACAGCGTGTGCGTCCGATCTTGCTGACGACGATCACGACGATTGCCGGTCTCATCCCGATGGCTCTGCAGATCAACCTGAACTTTGCTGAACGCGTGATCCAAATCGGCTCAATCACATCGATCTGGTGGGTTCAACTTGCTACCGCCGTGATCTCGGGCTTGGCTTTTTCCACATTGCTGACGCTGGTCATTGTGCCGGTGATGTTGTGTCTGCCAACCGTCTGGGCCGCGAGCTTTGCCACTTGGGATCGTTGGTTGGTCGACAATGCAGCGCCTTATCGCGCGGTCGCTCGTGCGTACGGCCGCAATGTGCAAGCGCCGCCGGCCAAAGGTCGCAGCGCCAAAGACGCACCCGACGATGGCCCGGCCAATGATGACCGGCGACCTGAGCTGGTGCCTCTGCCGCAGGCGGCAGAATAGAGAACCGACAGCTTTGCAATCGATCGACAAGAAAAAGGGCCGCTCCACAGAGCGGCCCTTTTTGTTCTGACGCAAGCAATCAGCCGCGCGGGGTAAGGCCCACATCCAGCATGTTATCGGGATGATCAGGGGCACGGATGCGCACGGCGGGCACCTTCATGGTGACCAATTCTTCGGCGGCGGTCGGGTGGACAGCGATGGTGTTGTCGAAGTCTGCCTTCGTAGCGCCCATACCGACCGCAATGCCGATGGCTTGGATCAGTTCGCCAGACCCCTCACCGCAAAGATGCACACCAAGCACTTTGTCATTGTCCGCATCGACGATGATCTTCATCAGCATACGTTCATCGCGGCCGGGGAAAGCGTGCTTCATCGCGCGAAAGTCGGTCTTGTAGATGTCGATGTTATTGCAAGCATCCTTTGCCTGATCCTCGGTCATACCGATGGTGCCTAGTTCCGGCTGCGAGAACACCGCCGTTGGGATCAGTGAATGATCAACCGTACGCGGATTGTTGCCAAAGACACTGTCAGCAAAGGCATGGCCTTCGCGAATGGCCACCGGCGTGAGATTGGCGCGGTTGGTCACATCGCCAACGGCGTAGATGCTGGGGCACGAGGTTTGGCTGTCGGCCGCCACTGGGATCGACCCATTGCGTCGAACGTCAATGCCAGCGTTTTCAAGACCTAAGCCCTTGGTGTTGGCGTTGCGTCCGATTGCAAACATGATCTGATCGGCAACCAAATCATGACCAACGGACGTATGGCCGCACAGCTTGCCGTCATCGGTTTTGGTGATGCGGGTGAAGACATCATCGAAGACGAATTTGATGCCCTTCTTCTCCATTTCGTCACGCAGATGGCAGCGCAGATCCTCATCGAACCCACGCAAAATGTTGCCCCGCCGGTAGATGACCGTTGTATCGACGCCCAGCCCGTTGAAGATGCCGGCAAACTCCACGGCGATGTAACCGGCGCCAGCAATCACGATGCTTTCGGGCAGTTTATCCAGGTGAAACGCCTCATTGGAGGTGATCACATGTTCATGCCCAGGCAAGTCGGTGTCGACAAAAGGGGTGGCGCCAGTGGCAATCAAAATGGTTTTGGCCGTGATGATCTTGTCTTCGGGCAGCAGGCGAACAGCCTGCGGACCTTCAATGACGGCGCGCGCCTTGAACAGCGTAACGCCTGCTTTCTCCAGGTTGGTCTTATAGATACCATCGAGGCGATCGATCTCGGTGTCTTTGTGAGCGATCATCGACGCCCAATCAAAGCTGGTATCTCCGACCGACCAACCAAAGCCGCGCGCATCCTCAAACACCTCTGGAAAGTGCGAGGCATAAACCAGCAGTTTTTTGGGAACACACCCGCGGATCACGCAGGTTCCGCCGTAGCGGTATTCTTCGGCCAACGCGACGCGAGCGCCGTGGAGCGAGGCGATGCGGGCGGCACGGACGCCGCCCGACCCTCCGCCAATCACGAAGAGGTCGTAGTCAAAGGCGGAGTCGGTCATAGCTTCTGTCTTTGTTTGAGTCGGTTGGCCCGAAGCCTACATCTCGATGCCGCGTTCGGCCAACAGCTCGCGAACGCGAGCGAGGAAATCAACACTGATCGCATCGCCCCATGCGATGGTCGCTTCAAAAGCTTCCTGATCGGCTTCACGGCGGGTTTCAAGGAAACGCTGTCCAACATCGCTTTGGAAAAAATCGACGATCACTTGAAGATCTTCCTGCGGATACTGCCGGGCATAGACCATCGCGATATCTTCAAAAAGCGGGCCGGTGGCGTCCGCCATTTCAAGATAGGCCTCGTCAGTAACTTCAGTGATCGTCGGGCCAACATCAGGGTTGGTACTGGCAAGAGCGCGGATAAGATCACGACGCTGAGCGTTCAGCGCGTTGATGTACAAAAGGTTCGCCCCCGACAGTTCCGCATAGCGGGCGGCAAGACGCAGATGCTCTTCGCTGATTTCCTGATCCTGGGCCATAGTCGGCGTTGCTGTTGTCAGAACAGGGGCGCTGAGCCCTGCTACGCCCAACACCACCAAACCGGCTTTGGCCGCTTTGTGCAGTGTGCCCAAAACAGTCGTTGTGGCTGAGAAAACGCGTGTCATGTTTGGCCTTCCTTAGGCTTTCTATCGGTGATGCGGCTTGCCGCATTGAAACTTGTTTGCACCCCGCCCCACCAGACATGGCGATCAGGGCGCCTATCCGCCACGGCCTGCGATAGGACGTTCGGTTGCGACGGGCAAGCCGTCATTGCAAGACTATCGGTCCCATATGGCTCCGCTTCATTGCGGTTTAATAACTTCTACAGCGCCGTCCTTGGCAACCAACGCTTGGCTCGCCATAGCGATGAACAGTCCCGTCTCGACGACGCCTGGCACGCCACGCAAGGCGCTATCCAACTGCGCCGCATCACCAATCGCACCAAGCTTGCAATCGACAATCCAATGGCCACCGTCGGTTATCAGCGGGGCGCTGTCGGCCTGCGATGTGGCAAGATTGGGGCGGATCGAAGCGTTGGCTGTGAGACCATGGGATGCACAGACCTCCTCGATCGCATGCAACGTGGCCGCAGCGCCGAACGGGATGATTTCCACCGGAAGCGGGAAAGCGCCGAGCGTTGAAACAAGCTTGCTGCCATCAGCGATCACCAACATGTCTTTGGCGGCCGCTGCCACGATCTTTTCGCGCAGTAAGGCCCCACCGCCGCCCTTAATCAGATTGAGATCAGGATCGATCTCATCAGCGCCGTCGATGGCAAGATCGAGCACTGGGTCTTGCTCCAGATCGGTCAAAGCGATTCCCAGGGTTCGGCATAGCTCGGCCGTGCGTTGCGACGTTGGAACGCCGCGTACCGTCAGCCCATCCTTCACACGTTCGGACAATGCATGGAGAAACGCTTCGGCCGTTGATCCTGTCCCAAGTCCCAACACCATCCCGTCTTTCACTTGAGCGACTGCGGCGCGACCGACTTCGCGTTTGAGGGCGTCTTGATCCATGGCTTGGTCCATTGCGCGGATGGCATCCTTGTGGTTTGAGGCGGTGGTCTGGGCGAGCCCTCGCCTATCACGCTGTTGGTTGGTGCGTCACCCATCGCAGCAGAAATCTCTGTTTAGGATATTGGATGACTGCTTCTTCTCGCCTTTGCGTTTTCGACCTTGATGGCACGCTTGCTGACACAGCACCTGACCTTGTGTCTGCACTCAACCATGTGCTGGCGGCTGAGGGCCTTCCCCAAGCTGATTTTCCGACAGCTCGTGCTTTTGTTGGCCATGGTGCCCGCGTGCTGATTGAGCGGGCCCATCGCGCCCATGATATTGAGTTGGATGATGCTCGAGCCTTGGAGTTGACTGAGCAATTTGTGGGCTACTACGCGCAGAACATAGCTGACGGCACTGTGCTTTTCCCGCACGTGTTGGAGGCAATGGAAGAGATGGCAGAGGATGGCTGGGCGTTTGCGATTTGCACCAACAAACGTGAAGGCCTTGCCCGCCAACTGCTTGATGCGCTTGATCTCACTGAACGGTTCGACGCGATTTGCGGCGGCGATACGTTTGCTGAGCGCAAGCCAAATGGGCAGCACATTCTTAAAACCATAGAGGCTGCCGATGGAAACCCATCACGCTGCGTGATGGTGGGCGATTCGCCGCCCGATGTACTGGCCGCCAAAGACGCCAACGTTCCGGTGATTGCAGTCAGCTTTGGTTACAGCAATGAACCTATAGGTTCGCTTGATCCGGATGTCATCATCGACACCTTTGCCGACCTTCAGGAAAAAGCAGACGCGCTCGTGCCGTCACGGTGATACGGCCCTGATCAACGCTTGACGCTCCTCATGGTGCTGGCTAAGAGGAGCGCCTCGTTGACGGGCGTGTAGCTCAGCGGGAGAGCACTCGCTTCACACGCGAGGGGTCACTGGTTCAATCCCAGTCATGCCCACCATTCTTCGTGATTTGCTTCTGGCGGCCTTTATCCCTCAAGCGCCTGTAGATAGGTGCGCCGCCAGGCATTGACGTCGTTCTCTACCAGCATTTCCATCAAAGCCTGATAGCGGTCGATGCGCTCGCTCTTGTCCATACGCAGCGCCGTTTGGATCGCTTCAGCAACGTCGCCGTCAGAATAGGGGTTGGTGATAACGGCCTGGGTCATCTGTTCGGCAGCGCCGGCAAACTGCGAAAGCACCAGAACGCCCGGATCATTAGGGTCCTGAGCGGCTACATACTCTTTCGCGACCAAATTCATGCCATCGCGCAGCGGCGTCACCAGCCCAACGCGACTGGCGCGATACAGTCCCGCCAATGCGCTGCGGGGCTGACCGCGGGTGGTGAATCGGATCGGCACCCAGTCGATGTCGCCGAAACGTCCGTTCACATGGCCAGAAATCTGTTCCAGCTCCTCGCGGATACGTGCATAGGCGTCCAGTGTTCCGCGCGAAGGCGGCGCGATCTGCAAGAACGACACCCGTCCAGAGTTTTCAGGATAGTCTTCGAGCAGTTTCTTGAAGCCTTTGAATCGTTCTGGCAGGCCTTTGGAATAGTCGATCCGGTCTACGCCAATGATCTGCTGACGACCGTTCAGCAAACGCTCAGCGCGCGCTTGCGCAATCTGCGCATCCTCTGTTGTGGCCAGTTCGGCAAAGCTTTGCGCGTCAATGGCAATGGGAAAGGCTTTCACGGTCAGATCGCGACCCATGATGCGCACGGTTGTCAGGCTCGTCCGCTCGCCCCCTTCAGCAAGCATAAGCGCGATCATGTTTTCCGCGTCGCCCTGTGTCTGGAAACCCAAAACATCATAGGCCAGCAGCGCTCGCAGCATGTCATCCGCCCTGGGCAACACGTTGAAGACGTCCGGTGGCGGGAACGGTATGTGCAGGAAAAAACCGATGCGATTGCTCGCCTCTGCCATGCGCAACTGCTGGGCAAACGTTAGGTAGTGATAGTCCTGAACCCAAATCAGATCATCGGGTCCGACCATCGAGGCAAGGCGGGTGGCAAAGCGTTGGTTGACGCGCTTATACCCGTCCTCATCTTTCGGGTCATAGTCGATGAGGTCGGTGCGGTAATGCAGCAGTGGCCAGAGCACGCGGTTGGCATAACCTTCGTAAAACTGGCTGTGGTCTTCCTCTGTCATGTCCAGGGTGGCGAGCGTGATCGCTGTCGACCCTGATCCGTGGACGTCGCGATTGACCGGCCCCCATGTGCCGGAATCTGAAAGCTCGCCTGACCAGCCGAACCAAAGCCCGCCGCGCTCTTTGAGTGCATCGGCCATGGCTACGGCAAGGCCTCCTGCTTTGCCGCCACTGACCAAGGGGCCGACTCGGTTGGAGACAACGACGAGACGACGGTTTGGCTCGGACATGCAGGAGGAATCCTTTCTGAAGGTAAGTTACCCTGTGAGCAGTTGCAGCATTTTATGGGTTTGCTGCACCGTGTCCAACCTCAACGTGGCATGGGACAGACCGGTTCCATCCGGGCCGTCGCCGATCTGCACGCCAAACCCGCCCAGCTCCTTAGCAACCGCCATGCCGTCATTGTCGGTGGTGTCATCACCGATCATGACTGGCTGTGCGCCCTCCCACCCCGGCAGCTCTACAAGACGCTTGATGGCCGTGCCCTTATTTTCGCTGGCAAGGCGAAGCTCCACAATGCCTTTGCCGCTGCCAATGTGAACGTCCGCACGGGGGGCCACCAGCTGGGTCAGATGGGCCAGAATGGTGTCATGCGCGTCCGGGTTGGGGCGGGTGTGAACAACAATCGCCGTGCCTTTGTCTTCCACATAAACACCGGGGTGCGCTTCAACCGTCTGAGCAACATCTGGGCGCAGGGTATCGAGATCGTGGGCATCGAGCAGCGATTGCACCTCCACGCTGCCAGCGGCGGAAAACTGTGCACCGTGGCTGGAGGCAACGGGAAAAGCCGTCAGGTCTAGATAGCGCGACAGATCGGCATGGGTCCGACCGGTGATAATCGCGACACAGCCTTTCAAGCGTCTCGCCAAAGCATTGAGACGCCCAGGCAGATCATCGGCGACGGTGATGGCCTCTGGGCGTGGCGCGATTTCCACCAACACACCGTCAAAATCCAAGCACAACGCTGGTTTTGGCAGGGCGAGGATGGCATCGGCGACCGCTTGGATCATTCGCTCGCGTCTAACGGTTTAGCCCGTCTGCCCATATGGATCTCGACCGCGGTCACAACTTCTTCCCAAGCCTGCCGAACACCCTTCGTCCCTCCCGAAGCGAGCACTGGGCCACGACTGGTCTGAATGAACAGCTCAGTCTTGGCATCACGCCCTTCTGGCTCGATGGTGAAGCCGTTGACAGCGTCAAAAGGGATGCGCTGCACATTGGTGCCCGCCACGCCCCAGCGCTTGGCGACCACCAGTTTCTTATCCATATCAACGATGAGTTGCGTGGCGACCAGTCGGTCAAAGCCAAGTTTCACTAGGGCCAGCCCGGCGATCGCGTAGAACGCGGTGGCCGACGAAACCAAGTTGCCATCAACGGCCCGCCCTAAAGCCGCCGCCAAGGAAACAACACCAAGGGTGAGCAGAAACGCGCCCCAACCCAAGGATTGGTCGGTCACAAGCAGATCGTTGCCGTGGGTTGTTATGCGCATGAGGCCCCTTCGAATTGGATGATGACAACGTTATGGATCACGGCAATTCAGAGGCAAGGTACGGAACCATAAATGATGCGTCGCAACATCGCGAACTCGCCCCGCTTGTTCTTCGTGCTACCGTGCAGATCGAAACATCATTAAACACCTGTTAATGCTTATTTTTTCCGCAATCATTCGCTATGCAAAAAACGCATGGCAAAGGTGCGTTTTCCGATCTACTCCTGCGGCTATGATGAGCCTATGTGCGCTGCAACAACGAATTGCACCAACCTTTCTTGCAACGCTCAACCAGAAGGATTCCTACAATGATCAACCGCATGATCTCCCCGATTGTTCGTTTCGCCCGCGGCGTGGAAGCTGCTTGGGCGTTTGCCGACGAACTGCAGACCAATGCGCGTCTCGACAACACCCTCGGTGTTCGCTCGGCCGTTGCTGGCCTGTGGAATGGCTACCGCGGCTAAACCCTCCTCGCTTTATGTTTACAAGCCATCGTCTGATCCGTCAGGCGGTGGCTTTTTCTTTGTCGTAGCTGTCGCGCTTTTCATCCAGCGTTTGAGCGAAATCGTCCAGAAAGGCCCAGGTGTAGAAGCCGGTATCGTGCCCATCGTCGAACACCAGTCGCACAGCATAGCTGCCCACGCGCTCAACGGAGCGGATCGCGACATCCTCTTTTCCTAGCACCAGCTTCTTGGGGCCGCTGCCATGACCCTGAACTTCTGCCGATGGCGAGTAGACGCGCAGGAGCTCGGCGGGCAGATCAGCCTGCAACCCATCGTCGAAGCTCACTTGAAGCGTTTTTTTGCCGGCCTTGAGCCGTAATTCCGTTGGCCAGCGGCCCGGTTTGCTCTCGGTCATGGTTCCCCACCACAGTGTGTGACAGTGTGAGCGCCAAATCCGCTTTACACAGCGGCAGCACGGCTTAGGATCGGATCCATAATGACGCTTACCACAACCCAGCCCTCGCTCATTGACCCATTTGGTCGCACGATCAGCTATCTGCGCGTTTCGGTGACAGATCGTTGTGATTTTCGCTGTGTTTACTGCATGGCCGAAGACATGACGTTCCTGCCCAAGCGGGACCTTTTGACGCTGGAAGAGCTTGACCGGCTCTGTTCGGCCTTCATCGCGCGCGGCGTGAAGAAGCTGCGCCTTACCGGCGGTGAGCCACTGGTGCGCAAAAATTTGATGAGCCTGATCGAAGGCCTGTCACGGCATTTAATGTCCGGTGATCTGGAAGAGCTGACCCTCACAACCAATGGCTCACAGCTGCGTCAGCACGCACAGGCACTTTACCAGCACGGCGTGCGCCGCGTGAATGTGTCGCTCGACACGCTGGATGCTGACAAGTTCAAGGCCATCACGCGCTGGGGTGATTTCGATCGCGTGATGGATGGCATCCAGGCTGCGCAGGATGCTGGCCTCAAAGTGAAGCTGAACGCGGTCGCACTGCGTGGCTTCAACGAGGACGAAATCCCCTCCATGATCGCCTTTGCCCATGAGCGTGACATGGACCTGACTCTTATTGAAACCATGCCGCTTGGCGACATTGATGGAGATCGTACCGACCAGTATTTGCCGCTCTCCCAGGTGCGAAAAGGATTGGAAGGCGCTTTCACACTGACTGATCTGCCCGATCAAACCGGTGGACCCGCGCGTTATGTGCGCATTGAAGAGACGGGTGGACGCCTGGGCTTCATCACACCTTTGACCCACAATTTTTGTGAGAGCTGCAATCGCGTACGCGTCACCTGCACCGGCACGCTTTACATGTGCCTTGGTCAAGACGACGCTGCTGATCTGCGAGAACCGTTACGTGCCTCAGAGGGCGATGAGCTTCTGCAACGGGCCATCGATGAAGCGATTGGCCGCAAGCCTAAGGGTCATGACTTTGTGATTGACCGAACAGGTCAGGCGCCTGCGGTTGCCCGTCATATGAGCATGACCGGCGGATAATCCAGGCGACATACGCGCTGAACTGGCTTGCGCTTAACGTCGGTTTGGCCCACCAATGAGGCACAAGGCGAGCGTGACGCTGTGGCCTTCTGTCCGCTTGCGACATCTCACAATGACACGTTCAGACAACACGCGGGGCATCATTGCCACCTGTCTTGCGATGATTGGTTTCATCGGTACCGACAGCTGCATCAAGCTGGCCGCCCAAGATATGCCGGTCAGCCAAATGATCGCGCTACGCGGCATTGCGATCCTCGCCATTTTGGTGGCGATGGCCTTTGCCACGGGCGCCCATAAGTCGCTACCAACGTTCAAAGACAAAGCTGTTGGTCTGCGCGCTTTTGGCGAGTGCATGGCAACACTGCTCTATTACAATGCCATCATTGCCATCCCCATCGCCAATGCCAACGCTGTGCTGCAAACGATCCCACTGGTGATCGTGGCGGTGGCCGCGCTCTTCTTCAAAGAGAAGGTGGGGTGGCGTCGTTGGACGGTGATTTTGGTCGGTTTTTCGGGCGTGCTGCTGATCATCCAGCCAGGCAGCGATGGGTTTTTGCCCGCCAGCCTTTGGGCCGTGGCCGCCGTGGTGTTCTTCGTCATTCGCGATATGGCCACGCGCTACATTGATCCACGTTTGCCGGCGGTTTCCATCAATCTGGTGACCAGCGCATCGGTGATGGTGATGGGCTTCATCCTGGCGTTCTTCCAAGAGTGGGTGACGCCGACACCTCAGGCACTGGCACTGCTCGGCTTGTCGGCCTGTTTCCTCACCATGGGGTATTTGGCTGTCACGGTTGCTATGCGTAGCGGGGATGTGTCGGTGACGTCACCGTTCCGCTACTCCATTGTGCTGTGGGCACTGGCCATCGATGCACTGGTGTTTGGCAATCGGCCTGATCTTTCCATGATCGTTGGTCTGACGATTGTGGTGGCCAGCGGCATCTACATGATTGTGCGTGAGCAGCAGATCAAACGTCAGAGTGCTGAGCCCTAACGCCAAGCATCACGCCTCCTCGTAGGGAAGCTCCAGCTCGCGGTGGATCCATTCGGTGAAAGCGGCAACCTTCGGCTTCAAACGGGCCGTTGGCGGCATCACGAGGAAAAACGACAAAGCGGTTCTCAGCCGAAGGTCCGGAAACGGCTCTACGAGAACCCCCTTTTCGATATCGCCAATCGCCAATGATGTGCGAGCCAATGCGACTCCAGCCCCACGCGCTGCCGCATCAATGGCGTGGTCAGCATGGTTGAATCGCAGTCCCCTCACCTCGCCGGTATACGTCACCTTGGCGTGGTCAAACCAAGTGAGCCATGTCGGCGCTTCTTTGGTGAACGCCATGGACTCATCGATGATCAAAGGCTGGGCGGCGATATCTTGCGCTGCGGTCAGCGGATGGGTTTCTAGAAAGTCAGGGGAAACCAGCACCGTGACCTCATCACCCATCAGGTGAAACTGTTCCAAGCCAGGATAGTTGCCGAGCCCAAAACGGATGCCGACATCCACGCCATCACGGTTGAAATCAACCAGCTTCAGACTGGCTGAAATGCGCACCTCAATCTCTGGATGTTCATCCATGAAACTGAACAGGCGCGGGGACAGCCACTTGGCCGCAAAGGATGGGCCAGTGGAGACCACCAGAACATTTTCAGGCGTGTCGGCAGAGAGACGATCAACCGCAACACGCATGCGCGCGAACGCCTCACGGATATCGGGGTAAAGCGTTTCTCCCGCTTCCGTCAGCATGATCGCGCGGTTCAGCCTGGCAAACAGCTCCACCCCCAAACGATCTTCCAGCGAGCGCACCTGATAGGACACGGCCGACGGCGTGAGGTTTAACTCCTCAGCTGCTGCGGCAAAGCTCATATGGCGCGCTGTGGCTTCAAAAGCTTGCAGTCCGTTGAGTGTCGGCAAGCGCGGCATGGCGATCCCTTCAGATCAAATTTCTTGATGTGACGTCGCAATCTACCCGTTTGTTGTCCCTGCTGGCAAGGCGCATACATCGATCAACGCCAACAGCCACATCAAATTCCCCCAAGAAAGGATCCCCTCCCATGTTGGACATCACCTCACGCCGAACTCTTCGTTACCATATTGACGCGGCGCACACCGCACGCGCTCAGGCTTGGGCATACTTCTTCAACGCCCTGCTGCACCGGCATTAGGGCTGTCTTTCCGAAAGGCAAACTTATGCTGATCGTTTCCTCCCGACCCGCGATCCAAGCACATCTTCAACAAGGCCGCAGACTGCGTGCTCAGGTTTGGGCACAGGCATCTGGCTTTTTGGTCAAGCTGGTCTGGCCCCTCAAATTCCGCCAATCCCGACGAGATGCACCCTCCTACCGTGCACCAATGGGCGCCGCGCCAACCTAGGGTGGCAACCTTGCCAACAGTGATGGTTGCCCCTTGGCGGGGACCATCTGACGGTCTACATTCCAACTATCTTATGGCGTCGCAGGCTTGTATGCCCTGCGGCGCCTTTTTCCTGTTTTGACTCCCAACCGAGAGCACTGCCTGGGCATGGCCGACGCCACCGCCGACCTGCCGCTTGCCAAGCGGCCAAGCACGTTTTTGTTGGTGCTGATCGTTTCGATCAGCCCGCTCACGATGCACATCTATCTGCCGTCGCTGCCGGGGCTTGCCGCTGATCTTCAGGCCAGTGACGCGCAGGTTCAGCTGACGCTATCAGTCTATCTGTTTGCCGTTGCTGTCACGCAATTGATCATTGGCCCGCTCTCTGATCGGTTTGGCCGACGGCCAATGCTCATTTGGGGCTTGGTTATCTTTCTTATCGCAACGGTTTTTTGCCGTTTTGCCACCAGCATTGATGGGCTGATCATTGCGCGTGGCTTCCAAGCCATTGGTGGTTGCGCGGGCATGGTGATCGGCCGTGCGATCGTGCGCGATATCGCCTCGCGCGATCAGGCAGCCAGCCTTCTTGGCTATGTGACGATGGGCATGGCCATTGCCCAAATGATTGGCCCGGTTATCGGCGGTTTTCTTGACGGGTTTTACGGCTGGCGCGCGTCTTTTGACCTTCTGCTTTTGCTTGGTGTTGTTCTTTTGGCATTGGTCTTCACGACGCTACGGGAAACGCACCAAGCCAAGCAGTCAGCATTCTCGCCAACCGCTTTGTGGAACAGCCATGCAGCGCTGCTGGGAGAAGCACGTTTTTGGGCGTTCTCTCTTACAGGCGCGATGGCATCAGGTGTCTTTTTCGCCTTTCTAGGAGGCGGACCCATTATCTCTCAACGAGAGCTTGGTTTGGCGCCGGTTGAGTATGGCCTCTACTTCACCCTGATTGCGGCCGGCTATGCGCTTGGCAATTACATTTCAGGGCGCTTTTCGGTGCATTTTGGACCACCGCGTATGATCCTTTATGGCAACGTGATGGCTTTGCTCGCCATGATTTTGATGGCGATCCTTATCGCGTTTGGCGCGCTGCATCCCCTGTCCCTGTTCGGTCCGATGCTGCTGTCATCGCTTGCCAATGGGCTGACCATGCCCAACTCCATCTCCGGCGCGCTGTCTGTCAGGCCGGAACTGGCTGGCACGGCCTCAGGCCTCAGCGGCTCCCTGCAAGTGATGGTGGGCGCAATGGCGACCGTTGTCGTCGGATGGACATTGCATTTGGGGCTCTGGCCGCTGATCACACTGATGGCGGTGCTGGCGGTTCTGGCCCTGATTGCTGGCATGACTGCCAACGCATTGGAAAAGCGCGCCAGCGCGGCGGCTACGCCGGCTCCAACTCATCTTCAATAACAATCTGCGGCGGCTTGCGCTTGCCTGCTTTGCGCGCCTCCACGTCCTGCCACATGGTGCGTGCGATGGCGCTGTAGACGTTCGCGTGCGCCCCCTCGGGCGCGGTTACTCCGATGGGTGTTCCGGCGTCTGAGGTTTCGCGGATGTCAATGTGCAGTGGGATCTCGCCCAAAAACGGTACACCAAACTTGGCTGCGTCTTCGCGGGCGCCGCCATGGCCAAAGATGTGCGCCTCATGCCCGCATTGCGGGCACACATAGCTCGACATGTTCTCAACAATCCCAAGGATTGGCACCTCAACCTTCTGGAACATCGCTACCCCTTTGCGGGCATCGATTAATGCAAGGTCCTGGGGCGTGGAGACAATCACCGCACCATCGAGCGGCACCTGTTGAGAGATGGTCAACTGCGTGTCACCAGTACCTGGCGGCATATCGATCAGCATGACATCCAAGGGCTCACCCTTGGGCGCCCAGGCAACGTCTGACAACATCTGCGTGAGGGCAGACACCACCATGGGCGCGCGCCACACCATGGGTGTTCCTTCCTCGATCAAGAACCCCATCGACATAACTTTCACGCCATGTCCTGTTGGAGGCGTGGCCTGCTTGCTTTCATCAAACTTGGGGGGTGATGACACGCCAAAAAGCCTAGGGATCGACGGGCCGTAAACATCGGCATCGAGGACACCGACGTTCAAGCCTTGCGCAGCGAGCGCGATGGCAAGGTTGGCCGTTGTGGTGGATTTCCCAACACCGCCCTTGCCTGATGCCACAGCTATGATGGCGCCGATGCCGGAAAAGTCGATGCCGCCAATGCGCCGTTGGTTGGCTGGTGGCACAGCAGGCTTGGCAGCAGGTTTGGGGGTCGGTGGTTTGGCTTTGGTTGGCTTAATGCTGCTCGGCGGCACCACGCGCTCGGCAGGTGCCTCAGCGCTCAGCACAATGAAAGCTTGCTTGACCTCTGGCAACGCGTTCAGTGTCACCTCAAGCGCATCGCGAATGGGCTGATAGGTTGGCACATCATCCGGCGCCACTGAGAGCGTAAGAAACAGGCGGCCATCGTTCAAAGAAGGTGGTGACATCACGCCTGTTTTAGACAATGGCAAACCAGATTTGGGGTCAATGATCTGATCAATCGCTTGACCAACCGCATCGTCTTCAACGCGTTTGGGGGCCTGCCCACCAAACATCGACTTGATCTTATCCCACACGCTTATCTTGTCCTTGTTGGCACTTTGTAACCAGCGCAAAGATACACGGCTTGGCTTGGCGTCCAAACCGGTTTCTGTCTTGCCGCTACGGCACTCTAACCGATGATGATGAAAGACACATCAGCCGCACAGTCGCAGTGCTGCTTTTGCGGGCAGGCGCTGAAAAAGAGGCGCTTTCAAGGCCATGTCCCATTGCACCGCCGCCGCAAATGGTGTGTTTTGGCTTCTGCCTTGCATAACCTTGAGCATGATGATGACAAAAGGAGTGCAAGAGCCACCAGGGAACGATTTAGGAAACTGCATATGACAGGATTTAATCGCATCGCCATCGCGGCGATCACCACGCTCGGCGTCATCGCCGGTGCAAGCTCCGTGGCCGCACAGGATGTTGTGCGCATCGGTACCGAGGGGGCCTACCCTCCGTTCAACTTCACAGACAGTGATGGCAATCTGGTCGGTTTTGAAATCGATCTGGCGGTTGCGCTTTGCGAAGAAATGGATGTGACCTGCGAATTCGTCGCGCAGGATTGGGACGGCATTATCCCTGCTCTTTTGGCCAACCGTTACGACGCCATTATGGCCTCCATGTCGATCACCGAAGAGCGCATGGAAATTGTCGACTTCTCCGACAAATACTATCAGACCCCTGCCCGCTTCGCTGTACGTGATGGTTCTGACATCACCGACACATCGCCTGAAGCCCTGGCGGGTATGACCATCGGCGCGCAATCCGCCACGATCCACGCCAACTTCCTGGAAGATGTCTACAGCGAGTCGGACATCCGCCTTTATCCAACGCAAGATGAGGCCAATCTCGATCTGGCCGCTGGCCGCATTGATCTGATCCTCGCCGATTCCATCGTGCTCTACGAGTGGATGGAAACAGATGACGGCTCGTGCTGCACATTCGTGGGCGATGCCTACAACGATCCGGCTTACTTTGGGTTTGGTGTTGGTGCTGCCGTTCGCCAAGGCGATGATGAGCTGCGTGAGCGCTTCAACGCTGCCATCGCTGCTGTGATTGAAAACGGCACCTATCAGGAAATCAGCGAAAAATATTTCCCGTTCTCGGTCTACTGATCGGACCGTTGAAGACAAACGCCGCGCGCAAACCAAGTGCGCGGCGTGATCTGCCAGACTGACCGGCCTTAGAAGTCAGCGGATGGCAGAGGAGCGTGCATGAGTGAGTTTTTGGGACTGTTGGCCTGGGGGGCCGAGGGATGGGGGGATGAGCTGGCCGCTGGTGCCTGGCTCACCATTCGTCTTGCGCTGGTCACCCTGCCCTTTGGCCTTTTGCTGGGCTTAGTGATCGCGCTCGCCAAAGAATCCGACAACACCTATCTGCGTGCGCTGGGCAACACCTACACAACCGTGTTTAGGGGCCTGCCTGAACTGCTGACCCTGTTTGTCATCTACAATATGGTGCAGCTGCTTGCGAACCGCATTGTGCAATTGGTGGCACCTGGTTCTTCGTTTGAAATCAGCGGCTTTGCTGCCGGTGTGGTGGCCTTGGGTGTCGTTTTCGGCGCGTTCTCCTCTGAGGTTTTTCTAGGCGCTATCCGCTCTGTTCCCAAAGGTCAGGGTGAGGCTGGACGCTCACTGGGTTTAACAGCTGTCCAAACATTCGCCCTGATCACTTTGCCCCAACTCTGGCGATTGGCGCTGCCTGGCCTTGGCAACCTTTGGCTCGTCCTCATCAAAGACACATCTCTTGTTTCGGTGATCGCGCTCAACGATCTGTTGAGGCAGACACAGGTGGCTGTCGGCGTGACCAAGGAGCCGTTCTTTTTCTACCTCGTGGCTTGCCTCATCTATCTGGCGTTCACGCTTATCTCGACGGTTGGCACCAATGCGCTTGAGCGTCGCGCCAACCGGGGGTTTGCGGCGCGATGACGGATCAAACGGTGAGCACAACCGCATCAGCGGTCGGCCGTACGGCACCTAAAAAACCTCCCGTTGCCAAAGGTCCGTTCGGCTTGGACAAGGCCCTGTTCGACAAGCTGGTGCTGGCTGCGATCATCGTCGCCCTGGCTGCTTGGATCATTCCCAGCATTAACTGGCGCCTCGTCGATCGATATTGGGACCGCTATTTGGAAGGCATTGTTGTCACCTTCCAACTGGTGCTCCTCTCGGTCAGCGTCGGTGCGGTGTTGTCGCTGCCCGTAGCTCTGGCGCGGCTTTCAACCCGAGCGTGGTTGACCCTGCCTGCACGCGCTTACATCACGTTTTTCCGTGGCACACCGCTGCTGGCGCAGCTGTTCCTGCTCTACTACGGGGCCGGACAGTTTAACGAAGCCTTGGAGGCGGCTGGGCTTTGGTGGTTCTTCCGCGAGCCTTTCTACGTCGCCGCGCTTACCTTCACACTCAATACCGCTGCCTATCAGGCCGAAATCATGCGCGGGGCCATTCAGTCGCTTCCTGCCGGCCAAGCCGAGGCTGCCCAGGCGCTTGGCATGCGCCGTTGGCCGACTTTTTTCAAAGTCATCCTGCCTCAGGCCTACATTGTGGCGCTGCGCCCGCTCGGCAATGAGCTGATTCTGATGATCAAAGGCTCGGCCATCGCCTCCATCGTCACAGTGCTCGATCTGATGGGCGTGACCAACCTTGCTTATGCGCGCTCCTTCAACTTCCAAGCCTTCTTTTGGGCTGCGCTTCTCTATCTGATCGCGGTGGAAGTGGTGCGCCGCGTTTGGGACCGCGTCGAGCGCCGCCTCACCCGTCATTTGGCGCTCGCCCACTAGTCACGGCCTGCTCGGCGGCCTATGCCCTGCCTCAACATATGTTTGAAGGAGAGCGTCACGATGGCGAAAGTTGCATTTTTGGGTTTGGGCGTCATGGGATACCCGATGGCGGGGCACCTTGCCGAAAAAGGCGGGCACGACGTCACAGTTTACAACCGCACCGATATCAAAGCTGAAAAGTGGGTTGATCAGTATGGTGGCGAGATGGCGCCAACCCCCGCTGAAGCCGCTAAGGGTTGCGACATGGTGTTTGCCTGCGTTGGCAATGATGATGATCTTCGCAGCGTCACCACCGGGCCTGATGGGGCTTTCCAGTCTATGAGCGCTGACACGATTTTCGTTGATCATACAACAGCGTCCGCCGAAGTTGCCCGTGAGCTCAGTGCAGCAGCGCAAGCCGCTGGCTTTCATTTCATCGATGGCCCCATCTCTGGTGGACAAGCCGGCGCTGAAAACGGTGCTTTGACGGTGATGTGTGGCGGCGACCAAGCCATCTTTGATCGGGCAAAACCTGCCATCGATTGCTACGCCAAACAGGTTGGCCTGATGGGCCCTGTCGGCGCCGGTCAGCTTACAAAAATGGTCAATCAGATCTGCATTGCCGGTCTGGTGCAGGGCCTTTCTGAGGCGATTGCTTTTGCACAAAAAGCCGACCTCGATGTCGAGGCGGTCATTGGTGTGATTTCCAAAGGTGCAGCGCAAAGCTGGCAGATGGAAAACCGTTGGAAAACGATGAGCGAAGACCAGTTCGACCACGGCTTTGCCGTCGACTGGATGCGCAAGGACCTTGGCATTCTGCTCGATGAGGCCAAGCGCAACGGCGCTTCTCTGCCCGTTACCGCGCTGGTGGATCAGTTTTATGCCGATGTGCAACGCATGGGCGGCGATCGCTGGGACACCTCAAGTCTGCTTAAACGCTTGACCTGATCACACGCTGCCAGACGCCGCCGCATAGTCACATGGCGGCGTCGAACAGCGCGCGGGTGTTTTCCAGCGTCATCTCAACAGGATTGCCGCCAACGCTTGGATCTTCGATGGCCATGGCTGTCAGTTCGTCCAATCGACTCTCTTCGACACCAAGCGCCGCTAAGCCTGATGGGATGGCGAGCATCTGGCGCAACTCCATGACCCTGCCAACAAAGCCTTCACAACCGCCGGATATGCCCAGATAGGCTGCCGCCTGAGCCAGCCGTTCTTCCACTGCAGACCGGTTGAACGCTAGGCAAGCAGGCATCACCACGGCGTTAGTTGTGCCGTGGTGGGTCCCGTAAACCGCGCCGACTGGGTGGCTGAGCGCGTGGATCGCGCCAAGACCTTTTTGGAAGGCCACCGCGCCCATCATTGCAGCGCTCATCATATGCGCTCGTGCTTCGATATCAGTGCCATCGTGATAGGCTTTGGGCAGGTTCTCATTGACCAGCCGCATCCCTTCCAAAGCAATCCCTTGGCTCATGGGATGGTAGAACGGTGACGAAAACGCCTCCAAGCAGTGCGCGAAAGCATCCATGCCGGTGCCTGCCGTGATCATTTTTGGCATGCCGACGGTCAACTCGGGATCACAGATCACCACCGTTGGCAGCACCTTTGGATGGAAGATGATCTTCTTCACATAGGTTGCTGAGTTGGTGATGACCGAAGCACGGCCCACTTCTGAACCCGTTCCGGCGGTGGTCGGCACGGCCACAATGGGCGCGATCCCATCAGGATCAGCGCGCGTCCACCAGTCGCCAACATCTTCAAAATCCCACAAAGGCCTGGTTTGCCCCGACATGAAGGCAACCATCTTACCCAAATCAAGGCCGGACCCGCCGCCAAAAGCGACCACGCCATCATGAACACCTGCCTTGTAGGCTTCGAGCCCTGCGGCCAAATTCACCTCATTGGGGTTGGCATCGACGTCAGAAAACATCGCTGCGCCCAAACCAGCCGCTCGAAGAATATCCAAAGCGCGCGTGGTGATCTCCATGCCAGCCAAACCACGGTCGGTGACCAAGAGAGGCTTGGTTATCCCTGCCTGCGAGCACGCGTCCGGCAACTCTGTGATCCGCCCTGCCCCGAATTTGATCGCGGTGGGATAGGACCAATTGGCCGTTATGCTCATGACTTGACCTTTCGCATGTGGTAGCTGCGCGGGCGCGTGACCGAGGCATAGCCGATGGCCGACATGGCCCCGCCGCGTCCGGTGTCTTTGCAACCCGTCCAGCAGACCGCCGGGTCGATATAGTCGGCCCGGTTGAGGAACACTGTGCCTGTCTCGATTCTTCGTCCTAAGGCGAGCGCACGTTCTGGATCCGCTGTCCAAAGGCTGGCGGTGAGGCCATAGGCGCAATCATTCATGAGCGCCAAAGCCTCTTCATCATCCTTGACTGGCATGATGCCAACCACCGGCCCAAAGCTTTCCTCGCGCATCACGGCCATGGTGTGATCGACGTTCACCAAGACCTGTGGGGCAAGGTAGGCCCCACCGTCGTCGGCAGGAAAGTGCGCAGGATCGATCAACGGCTTGGCCCCTGAGGCAATGGCAGCCGCGATCTGATCGCGCACCACTTTGGCAAAGCGCGGATGCGCCATCGGGCCGAGCGTTGTTTCCGGATCAGTTGGATTGCCCAGCTTCAGGGTGTTCACCCATGTCACGGCTTTTTCAACAAAGGTGTCATAAAGGCTTTCGTGGACGTAGATCCGCTCAATGCCGCAGCAGCACTGGCCAGCGTTGAACATGGCACCATCCATGAGCGTATCGACGGCCCAGTCCATGTCGGCATCGGCCATTACATAGGCTGGGTCCTTACCGCCAAGCTCCAATCCCGTGGCGGTGAACGTGCCGGCGGCCGCCTTTTCGATGGCACGACCACCGCCAACCGAACCGGTGAAGTTCACGAACCCAAAGGAACGTGCTGCAATCAGCCGCTCGGTTCCTGCGTGATCAAGAACCACATTCTGGAACACGTCCTTTGGCAGATTGGCAAAAGCCTCCGCCAACATCTCACCGACCAAAAGCGTTTGGCTGGCATGTTTCAGCATCACCGCATTGCCAGCAACCAGCGCTGGAACGATGGTGTTCATCGCCGTCATGTAGGGGTAGTTCCAAGGCGCAATCACAAACACCACGCCTTGTGGCGCGCGCTCGATCCGCCGGTCGAACTGGGCATTATCCTCAACAATTTCAGGCGCTAAGGCATCCTTAGCGATGCCCAGCATATACTCTGAGCGCTCATTCATGCCGCCAAATTCGCCGCCATAGCGCACCGGTCGGCCCATCTGCCACGCCAGTTCTTGGACAGCACGATCCGACATGGCGTTAAGGGCAGTAAGCGACTGTCGCACCATGGCCATTCGCTCGGCCAATGGCAGCTCTGCCCAGGCCGCTTGCGCAGTTTTGGCGCGAGCAACTGCCGCGTCAGCGTCGGCGTGGCTGAGCGCAGATCGTTCGGCCACGATGCTCCCATCGACGGGAGATATGCATTTGATGGTGTTGGTCATGTGTCTTCGCTTAAGCGCGCTCGAAGCCGCGTTTGATGTCCCAATCGGTCACAACCCGATCATTCTCACTGATTTCCCAGCGGGCAGCGTGGACGTAGTGATCGACAACGTCATCACCGAACGCCGCACGCAACATAGCTGATCCGTTTAGCGCTTCGGTGGCCTCACGCAAGGTTTTTGGAATCTCGCGCGCTTCGGTCGCCTGGTAGACATCACCAGAGGCTTCTGCTTCCAGCTCAAGCCCTTTTTCGATGCCATCCAAACCTGCCGCTAGTTGCGAGGCCAAAGCAAGGTAGGGGTTGAGATCCGCGCCACCGATCCGGCACTCCACACGAACGGCCTTGGTGCCAGCACCGCAGACACGAAACCCAGCTGTACGATTGTCAGTGGACCAGACGGCCTTAGTGGGCGCAAACAGGCCCTCAGTGAAGCGCTTATAGCTGTTCACATAAGGTGCTAAAAACACTGTCACGTCTGAGGCGTGGGCCAAAAGCCCGGCTAGATATGAACGCATCATGGCGCTCATCCCGTGAGGGCCATCAGGGTCGTAAAACGCTGGCATCTCACCTTGCCAGAGCGATTGATGCACATGGCTGGAACTGCCAGCACGGTCCGTCGCGTATTTGGCCATGAACGTCACCGAGCGATTGTGCGCAAAAGCGATCTCTTTGGTCGCATTCTTGGTGATCGTGTGCATGTCAGCGGTGTCGAGCGCATCAGAATATTTGATGTTGATTTCTTCTTGGCCGGTTTCGGCCTCGCCCTTAGAGTTTTCCACCGGGATGCCTGCCCCATAGAGCCCGTTGCGCAGATCGCGCATCACAGCTTCTTCCTTGGTGGTTCCCATGATGGCGTAATCGATGTTGTAGCGCCCAAGGGTTTGCAGATCGCGGTAGCCCTGATCGCTCAGCGCATCAAAAGCCTGCTCGAACAGAAAGAACTCCAGCTCAGTGGCCATCATGGGCGTCAGGCCCATCGCTTTGGCACGTGCGATTTGGCGTTTCAGGACAGTTCGCGGTGCGACCGGAACCTCCTGATGCGTATGGTGGTCGAGCACATCGCACATCACCATCGCGGTGGCTGGAAGCCAAGGCACGCGGCGTAACGTGCTTAGGTCAGGTTTGTGAACATAGTCGCCATACCCGGCCTCCCAGGAGGCAGATGTGTAGCCCGGTACGGTGTTCATCTCCATATCTGTGGCCAGCAGATAATCGCATCCGTGGGTTTCTTCATGGCCACCATTAACGAAATGCGCTGCGTGAAAACGCTTGCCCATCAGGCGCCCCTGCATGTCCACGATACAGGTGAGGACCGTATCAATTTCGCCTGTCTCGACGGCTGCTTTAAGGGCTTCAAACGTCAGATTTGCGGGCAATGGCTTTATCTTTCGTCACGTTAGAACGCGTTGCGAGGGCCGGAAGGCCCTCGCTTTTGTCGTGTTATAGCTGACTTAGCGGTAGGGGTAACCCGCCGCTTCCATCGTGGCCGCATAGGCTTTGAAGGCATCAACAACTTTGCCGGCGCGCGGCGAGGATGCGGCGATCTCATCCCAGAAAACCTGAGCGTCGGCGTTGACTTGTGCCCACTCGTCATCAGGCAGCGAGGTCAATTCCATCTTCTCGCCTTCGACACGAAGCTGCGCTTCGCCGCCCCAGTACCACTGAGCGCGGTAATAGTGCGATTGATCGATGGTGCTGCGATAGAGCTGCTGAAGATGCGCAGGAACAGCGTTCCAGCTTTCGGTGTTGGCAAAGTAGCTACCGAACCACGCACCTGTCATCGAGTTGGTCAAAGCGTAGTTGCAAAGGTCAGCCCAACCCACCTCATAGGCTTCGGTAAAGCCGCACCAGGCAACCCCGTCAAGCTCGCCAGTTTGCAGCGCAACTTCCACATCATCCCATGGCACGGTGACCGGGATCAGGCCGTACTGCGAGAGGAACCGACCAGCGGTTGGCACGCCGAACACGCGCTTGCCGCGCATATCGGCCAGGCTGCGGATTGGGTCTTTGGTGAAGACGTGCAGCGGATCCCAAGCACCTGAGGAGAGCCACGTTACGTTCTCAACTTCACCGTATGCCTCAGCCCAGATCTCATTGAGACCGTAGTAAGCAAAGAGCGCGGGCACATCGAGGGCATAACGCGTGGCAAACGGGAAGTAGCCGCCAAACACAGAGATATCGACAGGCGAAGCCATCGTTGCATCGTCCGATTGCACCGCATCGATGGTGCCGTTCTGCATGGCGCGGAACAGTTCGCCGGTCGGGACCAACTGGTCAGCGTAGTAGAGCTCGATTTCCATCTCACCATTGGCAGCGGCGTTAAATGCATCGACCTGTGGCTTGATAACGTGGGCACCAAGCGGTGCGCCGGAATAGGTTTGCAAACGCCAGCGAATGGGAGCCTGCGCTTTGACGATGGCCGGTGCTGCCAACGTGGCAACGCCGCCGACGGCGCCAGCCGTTAGAAATTTACGCCGTGACGTGAGTATCTTCTCACTGGGACTGAGTATCTTTTCGGTCATTTTCATTCTCCTCTACTTGGTTGGAGTTTGGCCTCTTATCGGGCCTTGGGGTCTAACGGCCGCGCACATACTCTGGCAGCCATAGGGCAATTTGCGGAAAGATCATCACCAGCGCGATTGTCGTCGCCATCATGATGACGAACGGCCAAATGGAGCGGTAGATATCGATGAGGTTGATTTCTTTGGGCGCCATGGCCCGCATGAGAAACAGATTGTAGCCAAAGGGCGGTGTGATATACGCGATCTGGCAGGTCATGGTGTAGAGCACACCGAACCAGATCAACTGGTTTTCAAAACCCAGATCCAAAAGCCTGACCAATGGCACGTAGAGCGGGGCGACGATGACCAGCATCGCGGTGTCGTCCAAAAACATGCCCATCACAATGAAGCTGAGCTGCATCATGATGATCACCTGCCACGGGGTCAGCTCCCAGCGGGTGATGAACAGCGTTTCAATGGCGCGAACAGCCCCGATCCCATCAAACACCGCACCAAAAGCAAGCGCTGCAAGGATCAGCCACAGGAACATGCACGAGATGCCCAGGGTCTTGCGAGCAGTCGCGTGGATCATTTTGAAGCTTAGTCGCCGCTTCCAGGCGGCTGCCAGGGTGGCGCTGGTGGCGCCGACTGCAGAGCTTTCCACCAGGCTCGTAACGCCCATGACGAAGAGGCCCGTCATGGTGAAGAAGATCAGGAAAGGAATGATGCCTGCGCGCAGGAGCGCAAGCTTTTCACCCAGTGGCATCTCCAGATCTTCATCAGAGACCAGTGGGGCAAGCTTAGGGTTCACCCGGCACCGCGCCCAGATATAGATGACGAACATCGTTGCCATCAGCAGGCCAGGCAGCACGCCGGCCAACCACAACTGGCTCACCGGTTGGCGCGCGATCATGCCGTAAAGCACCATGACGACCGACGGCGGCACAAGAATGCCCAGGGACGACCCACCCTGAACCACCCCGGTGATGAGCACCTTGTCGTACCCACGACGCAGCATCTCTGGTAGGGCAATGGTTGCACCGATGGCCATGCCCGCGACGCTCAGACCGTTCATCGCTGAGATGATCACCATCAGCAAAATGGTGCCAATCGCCAAGCCGCCACGCACTCTGCCGAACCAGACGTGCAGCATCCGATAGAGGTCTTCGGCAATGCCGCTCTCGCTGAGAATATAGCCCATGTAAATAAACAGGGGCAGCGTGAGCATGGGAAACCAGTTGAACAGCTTGAACGCCTGGCTGAACGGGATTTCCACCCCGCCGGTGCCATAAAGCATCAACACCATGCCGCTGGCGACGAACCCAATGGCAGCAAACACCCGCTGACCGGTCAACAACAGGACCATCATGGAGGCGAACATTAAGAGCGCAATCATCTCATAGCTCATGAGATGGGCTCCCCTTTGGCGGCGTACCAGTACTTGATGATGAGGGCGAAGGCCTGCCCCAGCATGAGCACGGTGCACGCCGTCATCAGCGCTTTGATTGGGATCATGGATGGGTTCCACATGCTGAACCTGCGCTCGCCTGTCTCAATGGCGTAGGTCAGCGAGGAGATAGAACCAAACAGCAGCACGCTGAGATAGAACAGCAGACAGACCACGGTTATCAGGTCCATCTTGGCTTTTCCTGTTTCGCTCAGGCGCTCATAGAAAAGGTCCATCCGCACATGGTCATTGTCTTTCAAGGTGAGCGCGCCACCCATGAAATAGTAGGCCGCCAGCGTGAACTGTGCCGCCTCAATGCACCAATGCAGCGGGATATCGATGACATTGCGGGTGACGGCATCCAGAAGCAGGATCGCGATCATCAAGAAAATCAAATACATGGCGACGATGCCGACCCAATCGGCCAGCTTGTCCATCGCTCGCACATAGGCTCGCATCACGTCACACCGCCCATATCTTACTCAGCACACCGTCACTCCCGATTCGGTCAATGCGGCCATAAGAGAGGGCTCAGGCGGCACGTCGCAGACCAGCACATCAATCGCCTCGAGCAGGCAAACCCGATGCGCCGCTGATCTGCCGAACTTTGCACCATGGGCAAGAACAATGCAGCGACGCGCATGGGTGCGCATGGCACGAGCAACATGTGCTTCTTCCAGGTCAGCATCCATCGCGCCCCCAACTTGGTCAATGGCGGTCACGGTCAACACGGCTGCATCGGCGCGAAACTGAGCGATTTGTCCAACGGTTTCTGGCCCAACTGTCTGGGCATTGTCGTTTCGGAAACGACCACCGAGCAGCAACACCTCGCTGTCGCTCATCGCTTGAGCGATATGAACGGAATTGGTCACTGTCGTTAGGTCCGGCACCGCTGACAGAGCCGAAGCTGCGGCGAGTGTTGTTGATCCAGTGTCCATAAAGAGCGTCTCACCGGGTTGAACCATCGGCACCAGCTTGGCGGCGATTTCAGCCTTGGCGCTTGCTTGGTCTTCGATGCGCTCGGCAAAACTTCCTTCGCCCAAAAACCGCATGCGCCGCGCCGCGCCATGCACTTTTTGCAACGCGCCGGCTTCAGCCAGCTGCGATAGGTCTCGGCGGATTGTTTCGGCTGATACATCAAAAAGAGCGACAAGATCGTCCACGCTGGCCTCGCCCTGGCGGTCGACAAGCTCAATGATTTTGCGCTGACGGTCTTTTGGCTTCAAACCCGGGCCCTCTTCGTAACGTCAGCTAAGCCCAGTCAAAATGACTGTGTCAACACGACACTGCCCAAATAATAGCCATTCGGGCAATTTCACCAAGCATAATTGACTGATCGGGCATCGTATGCCAGCGTCTTGTGCATCCCCCATTCGCTGGAGCCTCACCGTTGCCCACCACTCACCCGACCACCGGGGCCTTCGACATCGCGGTCATCGGTGCGGGCGTCGTGGGGTGCGCGCTTGCCCGCAGATTTGCGATGGATGGCGCGCGGGTGGTGGTTCTGGAGAAGGCCCATGACATTTTGGATGGCGCTTCCAAGGGCAACTCGGCCATCCTGCACACGGGATTTGATGCGCCAGTGGGATCGCTGGAGGCTGAACTTATCGCCGCTGGGCACGCTGAATATCTAGAGATCCATGATCGATTGAACTTGCCGCTGCTGACGTCGGGCGCACTGGTTATCGCGTGGACTGAGGATGAAGAGGCGGCTCTGCCAGGTTTGATGGAGCAAGCCCGGGCCAATGGCGTCTGCGATGTTGAACCGCTCGAGTCATCGGCATTGCGTGCTTTGGAACCTGAGCTTGGTCAACAGGCCCGCGCGGCGTTTCGCGTTCCCCGTGAGTATCTGATCGACCCCTGGGCAGCACCGCTGGCCTATTTGACCCAGGCCATCAGCCATGGTGCCACTGTTCTTCGTGATTGTGAGGTCACAAGCGGTCACTTCAATGGAGCAACCTGGGACCTGGAAACCAGTCACGGCCCCGTGGTAGCTGACGGGGTAGTCAACGCGGCTGGCCTTTACGGCGATCAGGTCGATCACATGTTGCTCGGCCGGAGCGATTTTTCCATCAAGCCGCGCAAAGGTCAGTTCGTCGTTTACGACAAGCCCGCCTTCAACTTGGCAAGCCACATCCTGCTACCTGTGCCGACCAAGGTCACCAAAGGTATCGTTGTCTGCCGAACAATATGGGGCAATCTCCTGGTCGGCCCAACGGCTGAAGAGCAAGAGAGCCGCACCGACGCGAGCCTTGACCAACCGGTTCTGGAAGCTCTGAAAGCGCGCGGCGAAGAAATCCTCCCAGCGTTGAAGGATCACAGCATCACAGCGCTTTATGCGGGACTGCGACCTGCCACCGAAGAGAAGCACTACAGGATCAACGTGCACCCTGAGCGGATGGTGACGGTAGGCGGCATTCGCTCCACCGGACTATCGGCGGCGCTGGGGATCGCGCAGCATGTTCGCGCATCGTGGGATGAGCAATGGCAGGCACCAGAACCCGTCTGGCCGACCGTGCCCAACATTGCAGAAACAAGGCAGCGTGATTGGCAGAGCTCCGGCCATGGCGGTGTGCTCTGCCACTGCGAAATGGTCACCCAACGGGAGGTTCTTGCTGCCCTCAACGGCCCCTTGCCTGCCCAGTCTTTGGCCGGTCTGAAACGGCGAACCAGGGTCACGATGGGACGCTGCCAAGGCTATTATTGCGCCGGTGCTTTGGCGGAGCTGACCAAGGGCCGTTTAACGCAGCCAATGACCCAAGCTGAAGACACATGACACCTGTCCTACCAGCCCAAGCTGATGTCATCATCATCGGGGCCGGCCCGGCTGGCCTTTCAGCGGCTGCCACGCTTGCCAAGCTCGGTGTGGAGCATGTGGTTGTGCTTGACCGTGAGGCCGAGGCGGGCGGCGTACCGCGCCATTGTAGTCACTCGCCCTATGGCTTGCGCGAGTTTCGCCGCCTGATGAATGGGCCACGCTATGCCAAAGCACTGGTGCGCAGAGCGATATCAGCAGGCGCAACAATCTACACCGGCGTCAATGTCACCCGGCTGCGGCCAGGTCCAACACTTGACGTTACCTCCCATGCCGGGCCCTCCACACTTAATGCCCGCGCCGTCTTGTTGGCGACCGGAGCACGCGAAACGACACGCGCTGAGAGACTAATCGGTGGCACCAAGCCGCAAGGGGTGATGTCCACCGGCGCCCTGCAACTGATTTTGGAAGCAGGTCAAAAACCGTTTCAGCGCCCTGTCATTCTTGGCACTGAACTGGTTGCCTTCTCGGCACTTATGTCCTGCAGACTGGCCGGCATTCGACCTGTCGCGATGATTGAACCTGGTCGCCAAGTTACCGCGCGCTGGCCAACCGCTTTGTTTCCGCGCGCGCAGGGCATTCGATTGCTCACCAATACAAATATCTCTCATGTTGACGGCTTGGACCATGTCACCGCCGTTCACCTGACCACCGGCGAAAGACTGCAAGCCGATGGCCTGATAGTCACCGGGCGCTTCCAGCCGGATACACCGCTCTTGGCGGGCAGTGAGATCCAGCGCGACCCGGGAACAGGCGGACCGGAGATTGACCAGTATGGGCGTTGCACTCTGGCAGGCTACTTTGCTGCAGGCAATTTGCTCAGGGCTGTTGAGACTGCAGGGTGGAGTTGGTCTGAGGGTCGCTCTGTTGCACGCGCCATCCACTCTCACCTAGCAGGAGAACTGCCCTCTGAGATGGGCGAGCGCATCGTCTTGTCTGGCCCGATCTCAGCCCATGTTCCGCAACGGGTTGCACCTGCATTAAAGTCACGGCCAAAACTCGGGCTGGAGGCATTGCAGTTGCGGGTTGGCCAGCCTGTGGATGGCAGGTTGAATCTCCTGGCAAAAGGCGCGGTGGTCGCCAGCAAGCATTTGCGCACCCGGCCAGAGCGGCGCATCCTGCTACCGCTTCCCGGCTATGGAACAGAACCACATGTTCAGCTTCGTGTGAAAGGCGACCCATGATCCTAGCCATTGATCAAGGCACCACCAGCACTCGGGCGCTGATGGTGAGCGAGGATGGCGAGGTGACGCCTTTGCTCGGTCTGCCGCACAAACAGCACTACCCACAGGCTGGATGGGTGGAACATGATCCGCTTGAATTGCTGACCAACATAGAAGCCTGCATCCAGGCTGGGGCCGATGCTGGAGCCGTCGCTGTTGGTTTGGCCAATCAAGGCGAGAGTTGCCTGGGATGGGATGCGCGAACCGGCGCGCCTGTTGGTCCGGTGATCGTTTGGCAGGACATGCGCACCAGTGATGTCACAGCCAAACTGGCTGCCGATGGCATGGCCGACATGGTCCTTCATCGGGCAGGCCTTCCGCTTGATCCCTATTTTTCGGCAACCAAGCTGGCGTGGATTCTCGCCAATGTACCCGAAGCGCAAAAGCTTGCAGCCAACGGTCATCTTCGCTTGGGCACGACGGACGCTTGGTTTCGTGACAGGCTGACAGGACGCTTCGAGACAGATGTTACAACTGCGTCTCGCACATCACTGATGGCCATAGACTGCTGCACCTGGGACGTAGATCTGTGCGCGCTTTTCGGTGTCCCGATGGAATGCTTGCCGCGCATCACACCGACAACTGGGATGCTGGGAGAAACATATGATCTTCCCCTGTGCGCCAGTGTGACGGACCAGCAGGCAGCGCTTTATGGCCATGGTGGGCACGCGCCCGGCCAGGCCAAGATAACGTTTGGAACCGGCGCATTCGCCTTGGCCGTTACCGGCCCATTGGTGCGTACCCAAGGCGTGCTGCCAACAATGGGATGGCAGCTTGAAGGGGCAGCCTCTGTCTACGCTTTGGATGGTGGTGTGTACGCAGCAGCCTCAGCGGTGAACTGGGCACGCGGTCTGGGGCTGTTCGATAGCTATAGCCAGATTGAGCAGTTTGAAGGACGGGCCATTGAACGCGGACTGGCCTTTGTTCCTGCCCTGGCTGGGCTTGCCTGCCCCCATTGGGACAGATCGGCCCGAGGTGCCTGGTTGGGACTGGGCTTGGACACCGAACCGGCTGACATGATGCAAGCATTGCTGGAAGGGGTGGCCCTGCGCGCTGGTGAGGTGATTGCCGCCATGGACACAGCGACCAAGCTGTCGGGGCCAATCGCGATTGACGGCGGCATGACGGCCAACCCCTATTTCTGCCAGTTTCTGACAGATGTTTTGGGTCGCCAAACACGGCGATCAGACGAAGCAGAACGAACGGCTCTGGGCACGGCAGCACTGGCCGCTCATGGGATGGGCCTCAGCATCTCACTGCCCCAAGTGGGAGAGATACTCTCTCCCCAACCCCTGCGCGATGATGTGCTGGATCGGTTCAGCCAAGCCCGGAATGCCGTCTCAGCCTTTGGCCAGATAGCGCCCAGCGGTTGATAGCATCCCCAACCTTACACGCTGGTGGCAGGGCGCTTGTCGACCTTCATGTAATCGAGTGGCAGGGCCGTGGTGTACTTGATCTCTTCCATCGCAAAAGATGAGGAGACATCCGAAAGGTCAATCTTGGAGACCAGCTTTTTATAGAACGCATCGTAAGCTGCGATGTCGGGAACGACGACCTTCAAAAGATAATCGATGTCACCGGAGAGGCGATAAAACTCGACCACTTCAGGCATGGCGCTCACCACCTCAGCGAACCGTTTCAGCCACTCGTCGGTGTGCTGGTTGGTGCGCACCGAAACAAAGACCGATACGCCAGCGGCAATCGACGGCCCGTGGAGCAAGGCAACGCGCTTGGTGATGATGCCGGCTTCTTCCAGTTTTTGAATACGCCGCCAGCAGGGCGTTGCCGACAGGCCCACACGTGCAGCGATTTCGTTCATGGAAAGCGTCGCATCGTCCTGCAAGGCAGCAAGAATGCGGCGGTCGATCACATCGAACGTCAAATCAGGCAAACTCATTTTATGAAATCCATGAATGAGGTGATTTATTGCATATATCTGCGTTTAGCACCCCCTTTCCGCAATGGCTATGCAGGGGTTGGATTTTCCAACGCGGACGCGATGCGCGTCTGAATAATCGGCACCAGGTCTGTTTCAAACCACGGGTTGCGCTTCAACCAAGCAGTGTTGCGCCAGGATGGGTGCGGCAGAACGATGGTTGGCGCTTGCCTGGTCTGCTCCAGATTTTCAGACTGCGCCTGGATGGTCACAGTGAGATTTTCGCGCTTCTTTTCTGGCAGGTGATAGTCACGGGCGTAGCGCCCAATCACCAGGATCAGGTCAAAGCTGGCTCGGCCGGCGAACAGGTCATCATGCCAGGTTTGCTTGCATTCACGACGCGGCGGCAGGTCGCTGCCCTTGGCATCATAACCAGGAAAACAAAAGCCCATCGGCACAATGGCCAGCTCATCTGCGTTGTAGAAAACCTCTTCATTAACCCCCAACCAACTGCGCAAACGGTCTCCAGAGGGGTCAGTGAACAGCCTGCCTGACGCATGGACGCGGGCGCCCGGCGCTTGCCCGGCCAGCAGGATTCTTGCCCTTGCGGAAAGCTGAAAGACTGGCCGCGGTTCATGGGGTAACGCAGGCAGATGCGCGGGTTCATCGCGGCAGATGCGACAGGCCCGCGCCTTTTGCATGACAGTCGCCAGCTTTTCTGGGGCTCTCGGCTGCGCTTTCATGATCGATTAACCGTGTTGGGCAAGGCTCTGTTCACTCTTTTGGCAGACTTTGGGCTGTACGCTGCACGCCAGCTTTTCACAGCATTCAAGGCCCGATGTCGACACGCTTGCAAGCCACCGGTGTTTCCAGTCTCGCGCAGAGCCGCGCGCGGGCGGATCGTCGGCGTGACACACGCACCGCCGTGCGTGGTGTGCGAGAACGGCTGAACTCAGCAACCGGGCAAACGCTCACCTATGAGCAGCAGATCGTTGCTCTGTTTGCTGGCAATCATTTGGGTGGTTTTGCGTTCCAACTGGCCTTTGTGGTGGCCGTGTGTGTGGCCGCATTCTTCGTCATGCCCACCATCATGGCGGGCGCCTGGTCTGTTGCCATCATCTCTGTTCAGCTTTTTGTCGCGCTGATGGCCAAGAAGGTTGCACGCGCCGATCTTGATACGCTCGATCCGGTGCGATGGGTGCGCCACTTCTCCATCGCCGAAACTGTGCGTGGTGTGGTTTGGGGCCTGTTGCCGATCAGCCTCTACATTGTGGGCTTGCCGCCTGAACTGGGTAATATGGACCCGCTGATGTTCTCCATTCTGGTTGTGGTTATTGCCACATCAGCGATGCTGAACCATCATTTGCCGATCACTGCTGCCTGCGCGACAACGCCCATCGCCGTCTGCTACGCCGTCTCCCTTGGTGTTCGTGGCGATGCGATCAGCATCATCATGGCATTCGGTGCTTTGGGCGTGCAGTTGTTCTTCCTGATCATCGCCCAGCAGATGCATCGCACCACGCTGGCGTTGCTGGAAGCACGCGCACAGAAAGACGACATGATCGCCGAGCTGGAACAACAGCGCGGTATTGCCGAAGAAGCCCGCCGCCGCGCCGACGAAGCCAACCTTGCCAAGTCACGCTTCTTGGCGACGATGAGCCACGAACTGCGCACACCGCTCAATGCGATTTTGGGCTTTTCCGAAGTGCTGAAAGGTGAAGTGCTTGGCCCGCTGCCGAATGATCAGTACCGCGAATACTCCAATGATATTCACGAGTCCGGTGCGCACCTTCTCAACCTGATCAACGAGATTCTCGATCTTTCGCGTATCGAAGCCGGCCGTCATGAACTGAGCGAAGAGGCCGTGCAGGTCGCCTACACTGTGGAAGAGGCAGCACATCTTTTGGCGATGAAGGCAAAAGGCAAAAGCATCACCGTCCATGAGGACTACCAAGAGGGCATGCCGAAACTCTGGGCTGATGAACGTGCCGTGCGGCAGATCACGCTGAACCTTCTGTCCAACGCCATCAAGTTTACGCCGCTCAATGGCGAGGTCACGGTGCGTGTGGCCGCAACGCAGGATGGCGGTCAGATGATTGAGGTGCGCGACACCGGCCCCGGCATCCCCGAAGATGAAATTCCAGTGGTTCTTTCCTCCTTCGGCCAGGGCTCGATCGCGATCAAGCATGCCGAACAGGGCACCGGCCTTGGTTTGCCCATCGTTCAGGCGCTGATGAAAACCCATGGCGGGCGCTTTGAGCTGCACTCAAAGCTGCGCGAAGGCACATTGGTGCGGGCGATATTCCCAGCCGACCGTGTGATGCAGGCCATGCCTGCCATGGCATCAGAGCGCGCAGCGTAGCTTCTTTGATCGCCTGGGCAGCGCCCGCCGGGTCAGCTTTCCTGCTCGGCAGGCAAGCTCGTCACTTCAGGCAAACCAATATCGGCAAATGTTGCCATACCCGAATGAGTGGATGCTGCTGACTTCACCAGCATCGCTGCCAGGGCAGCACCCGTGCCCTCGCCCAACCGCATGCCGAGATTGAGCAGCGCCTTCTGGCCCATCGCATCCAACGCTTTTTGATGGGCCTGCTCAGCTGATACATGGGCAAACAGGCAATGATCGAGCAATGCTGGATCGATCTTGTGAAGCACGGCAGCGGCGCTGCTGACCACAAACCCATCGATCACAACCGGCACACGCTCAGCGCGCGCTGAGATAATCGTGCCAACCATGGCGGCAATCTCGCGACCGCCAAAGCAGCGCAAAATCTCCAGCGGGTCATTAAGGCTGGGCGCGTGCAATGCCAAGCCTTTTGTGATGGCTGCGACCTTGCGAGCCCGCTGGTCATCGTCAGCGCCAGCGCCGTCACCAACCCAGTCTTCAACATCGCCACCATAGAGCGCAGCGTAAATGGCTGAGGCGGCTGTTGTGTTCCCGATCCCCATCTCGCCCAAACAGACCAGGTCCACACCACCGGCAATGGCCTCCATGCCAAAGGCTATGGTCGCCGCGCAGCCTTTCTCATCCATCGCAGGTTCTTCAGTGAAGTCGTTCACCGGCATATCGAGCGCCAAGTCGAAGACTTTCAGGCCGAGGCCGTGCAAAGCGCAGAGCTGATTGATTGCCGCCCCACCCTGCATGAACATGTCGACCATGGTTTGGGTGATTTCCATTGGCCAGCGGGAGATTCCCTGGGCGTGGACGCCATGGTTGCCAGCAAAAAGCGCCACGATAGGTCGTGTAATCTGTGGCTTCTCAACGCCCTGCCAGCCAGCAAGGAACAGCGCGATATCCTCCAACTCGCCCAACGAACCGGTGGGCTTAAGCAGATTGGCATTGCGTAGCGCTGCGCGCCCGCGCGCTTCCAAATCAGGTTGGGTCAAGCGCTCAAACAGGGCGCGGATATCGTCGAAAGGTAGGCCGGTCGCAGTGGGCACGTTGGTGAGTCCTCACACGGTTGAAAACGTGGTGGCGCAATAGCGCGCGTTGGATTGCGGTTCAATTGGCCTTGTCGTCACGTGCGCGGATGCGTACCGGTGCGCCATGACGTTTTTGACGACCTTTCTGTTCGACTTTTATCGGACCTTGCGGTTCGCCACCCGCCTGCCCTTGCCCGTCTTGCCGCGCGAGAACGATGATCCGATCGTGTCGGCCGATGGGTTTGCACCCGCTTTTGCAGCTTGCGGTGTGATTGTCGGTGGCATCGGAGGCGTGGTGACAGCCTTGTCGTTGATACTCGGCATAGAAGCGTTTCTGTCGGCACTGCTTGGCACCACTGCCATGATCCTCGCCACTGGCGCTCTGCATGAGGATGGCCTTGCCGATTGCGCCGACGGGATCGGCGGCGGTCGCACACGTGAGCGCAAGCTGGCCATCATGCGCGACTCCGCTATCGGCACTTATGGCGTGTTGGCGCTGATCCTCAGCGTTGGCGGGCGGGTTCTTACGTTGGCGACCCTGGTTGCCGCAAGTCCTTTGCTTGCGTTGGCAGCGCTTATCGCCACCCAAACACTTAGCCGAGCAGCCACCATGGGCTTGGCCAGTACGCTTGATCATGCACGACCCGATGGTGCCTCAGCACGGCTTGGCAAACCATCACGGAAAGCAGCTCTCACGGCGCTTGGCCTATCCACTTGTGTTGCCGGCCCAGCCTTGTGGCTCGGCGCGGGCCTTTGGATTGCTTTGGGGATGCTCATTAGCCTGTTGGCCGTGATGACTGGACTGACTTGGTTAATCGCACGAGCTGCACGAAAGCACCTGGGAGGACAGACAGGCGATGTTCTGGGCGCCAATCAGCAGCTAACAGACCTTGCTGGCCTGATAACCGTTTCTATATCAGTGCCCATGATCATTTAGCGTCCGCTAATCAACCCATTGCTTATGGTTTTTGAGTTTCATGGCCTCCCCGTCCGATAGCCCGATGGCGCCCCCTCCCCCTGCCCACCAAAGCTCGACAGTCTCGCCGTGCATTCAGGTCTGCCGGATTGATCCATTGCTTCAGCTTTGTCTGGGATGCGGTCGCACCATGGATGAGATCGGACGCTGGTCAAAACTGAGCGACCCGCAACGGCTCCAGGTCATGGAGTTACTCCCCGACCGGATCAAGCACTTGAAAATGCAGCGCAAGGCCGCTGGCATCGACGAACAAAGCGGAGGCCAGTGATGCCGATTTATGGATGGGTTGCTGCAGCCATCCTCGCCACCGGACTGCTGGTGCTGTTGATAGGCGGCAATGGAGACACTCTGCTTGGTGTGGAGCCAGGCCAGTTGGCCGCTGTCACCGCTATGCTTGCCCTGCTGGTTTATCTGGGCGGTGGCGTTTTGACCCGTGGACAGCCCGTCGCACCACTGCTTCGTTACCTGCTGCTTTGGGGCGGTGCGCTGATTGTCCTACTCGTTGGCTATTGGGGCTATCAGAGCGTGATTGGCTAAACGCCGAGCAGTGCAGCAATGAAGCGCAGCGCGACGATCACCAGAAAGACCCCAAACGATATCTCCAACGTGCGCTTGGGCAATGCGTGCGCGATTTTCACACCCAGAGGCGCTGTGAGAACAGTCAGCGGCAGCAGGAGCGCCACACCTATCAGCGAGACAAAGCCCAGCGAGAAAGGCGGCACCACATCCATTTGCGGCCAACCGGCATAAATGTAGCCAAGCGTTGCTGGGATGGAGATCAGAACGCCAACGCCTGAGGATGTTGCAATGGAGTTGAGGATCGGGCGCCCGTAGAGGGTTTGCACCATGTTGGCCATCACGCCGCCGCCAATGCCCATTAGCGAGGATAGCAGACCAATCACCCAGCCGATCACCCGCATCGGCCAGGGGCCAGGTAGATCTTTACCCAGCTTCCAGCTTTCCCGACCGAACAGCAGCTTGACGGCATTGAGGGTTGCAACCACTGCAAAGACCAGAAGGAACACCCACGGCTCTGCGACACGGGCGATAAGCGCACCGACAATGACGCCAAGGAGAATGGGGACCGCCCACACTTTCAGCACGTCCATGTCCACCGCACCGCGCGCCTTGTGACCGCGAAAGGAGCGGATGGATGTGGGGATGATCACCGCCAGTGATGTACCAATAGCAAGGGGCGCACGAACGGCCTCATCAACACCAGCAAAGCCAAACACCTCGAACAACACTGGCACCATAACCGCCCCGCCGCCAACACCGAAGAGGCCTGAAAGCACGCCGGTGATCGCCCCGGCGACGAGCAAGGCGGCAGCCAGGTAGAACGCTTGATCCATAGGAATGGCGGAGAGAGCTTCCATGAGCGAAAGGGCCCCGTTGACGTGTGTGAGAGGACTGGATGAACCGTTGATCCGACAGGCCAGCCGTGCGCGATAGGTCGATTGCCTACGCCGCCAACTCAGCCATGGCAAGGCGCGTTGGATCGCGATGAGGCTCTTGTGACCGTGATCGTCTGACAGGGATTGATATGCGCGATAGGCCCGACGGGTTATTACGTCTTGTTCTGGGCACGCCTTGCATGCCATGTCCCGTCGAATGAAGAACGAGACGCCTCCATCCATTCGCCTGGCAGACTACAAACCGCCTGCCTTCCTTATCGACCATGTGGATATGACAGTGCGTCTGGATGGACCGTGCACGCAGGCCAAAGCGACCTATCACGTTCGCCCCAACCCATCGCTCGTCCATGCAAACGGCCATGGGCAACTCGTGCTGGATGCCGATGCGCTTGGTCCGGTTGATGTGCGGGTGAACGGTGCTCAGATCGAGCCTCAGCAAGATCGCAAACACGTTGCTTTCACACTATCGACGCGCGAGGGAAGTAAAGTAGAGGTTGCCACCACCCTTGATCCGGCCAGCAACACAGCGCTGAGCGGGCTTTATCTCACCAATGGCGTTTACTGCACGCAATGCGAGGCAGAAGGGTTTCGCCGGATCGTACCTTTCCTTGATCGCCCTGATGTTTTGGCCACATACACCGTGACCTTGGAGGCGCAGCAAGCCGCCTGCCCGGTGCTTCTGTCCAACGGCAATCCCAGCCCGATCGAAGCACTTGATGATGGCTGGCACAGCATCACTTGGCATGATCCTCACCCCAAACCATCCTATCTGTTCGCGTTGGTTGGCGGTCATCTGGACCAGGTCCGCGACAGTTTCACCACACGCGATGGCCGCGAGGTTGCGCTTTCGATCTATGTGGAGCCTGGCAAGGCTGAACGCGCCACATTCGCCATGCAGGCCCTAAAGCGATGCATGGCGTGGGATGAGGAACGCTTTGGACGGCTTTACGATCTTGATGTGTTCAACATCGTTGCTGTGTCAGATTTCAACCTTGGCGCGATGGAGAACAAGGGCCTCAACATCTTCAATGACAAGTACATCCTGGCCTCGCCGACGACGGCAACGGATGAAGACTATCAACGCATCGATGCCATCATCGCCCACGAGTATTTTCACAACTGGTCAGGCAACCGCGTTACGTGTCGCGATTGGTTTCAGCTCTGTTTGAAAGAGGGGCTGACCGTTTTCCGCGACCAAGAGTACACCAGCGACATCTACGATCGGACGATCAAACGCATTACAGATGTGCGCGATCTCTGGGCGCATCAATTCCCCGAAGATGGTGGACCGCTGGCCCATGCAGTCCGACCCGATAGCTATCGTGAGATCAACAACTTCTACACCGCGACCGTGTACGAAAAAGGTGCTGAAATCGTACGCATGATCGCATCTTGGCTTGGGCCGCAGCGCTTTCGCGCAGCGATGGACCGCTACTTCTCAACCTATGACGGTCAGGCCGTTCGGCTTGAGGATTTTTTAAGCGCGATGAAGGCTGAGGCCGGTGATCTGGGCGCTTGGCCGGACTTTTTGGGCTGGTACACACAGGCCGGGACTCCGCAGGTGAGTGTCGACTGGCAAGCGGATACGCACGCAGGCACCGCACACTTGGCGTTTAGCCAGTCCACCTCACCGACACCGGGACAGCCTGACAAGAAGCCCCTGCCCGTCCCATGTCGCCTCGCCCTTGTTGATGAAGCCGGTGATGACCTTGCCATCTCTCCTGACCATGTGGTCGTTCAAGGTGGCCGCCTTGTGGGTGATCAGTTCCTGCTTGATAGCGCACACGGTTCTTTGCAGTTCACTGATCTGCCCAGTGGCACGGTGCGTCCATCGCTCTTTCGAGACTATTCAGCCCCCGTGAACCACATGGTGGAGGGACTAGACGACTCCGACCGGTTGTTCTTGGCCGCCAAGGACAGCAACACGTTTAGTAGTTGGGCCCATTTGCAGTCGCTCTACAGTGATGCTTTGCAGAGGCGCTATCACCGCCTAACCCTTGGCGAACCGCTTGGTGATGATCACGCCTTGTTTGAAGCAATGATCGCCGCCGGACTTTGTTGCGAGATCGACCATGATACCGATCAAGCTGGTCGGGCGGCTACCATCACCCTGCCCTCCGCGCACGACTTAGCGCGCACGATTGGCCGCAATATCGACCCGCTTCATGTTGAAGAGGCGCGCATAAGCTTCTCTCGCGATCTATGCGCTGATCGGGGCACCTCCGTGGTCGAAGCGCTTGAACGCTTTGAGTTAGAGGATAGTGGCGACATTGCCCCTGAGGCAGCTGCAAAGCGCTCTTTGGTTTTAGCCCTGCTGCAACATCTTTCGCGCTGCGAGACACCAGATGTTGACGACCTACTGGGGCGGGCGCTTCGCGGCGCCGGCGGCATGACCATGCGGATCAAAACCCTTGCCTTGCTGCTTCAACGCAGAAGCCCGCTGGCCGATCAGGCACTGGAGGCATTTGATGCGGAGTTTCATGATGATCCGCTGACGATGGACAAGTGGTTTGCCATCCAGGCAATGAACGGCACGGCTGACACGTTGGTGGCACTGGAAGGCCATCGCTCCTATGACAGGGAGAATCCCAACCGCGTCCGTAGCCTTCTAGGCGCTTTCGCGACCGGCAATCTGTCTGGGTTCCATGCAGCCGATGGATCGGGTTACCAGCTGATGGCTGAGCGGATCGGAACACTTGATGGTCGTAATCCGCAACTGGCTGCCCGCCTCGCCTCGGCCTTCCGCACGTGGCGTACGATGGATGCCGCGCGTCAAACGTTCGCCCAAGCTGCGTTGGAAACCCTGCAATCAATGCCGAACATATCGACAGACCTTTCAGACATCGTAACGCGGATGCTCGAGCCTGAGGCCAGCTGACTGCTGCCAATCGGTCTTCAGTGGCCCGTGATTGTTACCGTTTGGTCACATCGGCGGGCTGGAAGCGTTTAAACTTCGCTAATTTTTTCATCTGATTGCCCTTCAGACTCTGGACAAGCTGATTCGCAGCGATTCAAATCAAAGTGATTCGGAAGACTGTTGCGTTCCAGCGTATCAAACACATTGAAGGCAATTCAGCATGGCGCGGGCGACAGCTCTTGCGGCAAACGGCGACTCATTGCCGTTTTCACGCGACACTCAAGGCACTGAGCAAACTGATCATCGGCGCAGCCCTGCCGATCAGCGCGATGCCTTTCGCCCGCTCGATACTGAACCCTCGTCGCTTTCCACCCCTTTGCCCGCTGCAGCGGTTGCCACACCCCTGACGCTGCGCCTGCGGCACCTCACATCGGCACTTATCATCACGTTTTTGGTGGTGTTGATGGTGGTGCGTGTGAGTGCGCTTTGGACAGAGCGCTCTGGTCGGCTAGCAGATCTGCAAAACATGCTCGATACACAGGCGATGGTGATCGCTCAGATGGCGGTTAGCGCGGTGACCAATGGCGACGTTGAAACACTTCGTCAGGGCGCCAGCTTGGCCGTCCAAGCGATCTATGATGGTGCGGGCACGCCCCTAGAAGCCCGGCTTCAATTTGGCGACCGCACTGTTTCGACAACCTATCCGGCTGATCTGGACTTCAGCTCCGTGGTCATGGGCGACGAGGCCGTGCAGAAGCTGCTCTACGCGCGCGCTCAAGCCACTGGGCCGGCAGGCACCGTGCAAGCCTCCCTTCTTGTTGACCCTCAACCGGTGCAGGCCGCGTGGCTTGACGAGATGTCCAACGAGCTAGCACTGCTAGGCGGGATCAGCCTTGTCATTTTGATCCTTGGCTACTCGTTCATCTGGCAAAGCGACCGCACGGTTTCCGCCACCGAACGGTTCACCACAGCGCATCTACGGCTTGAAACGGCTCTCAACCGGGGACGCAGTGGCCTCTGGGACTGGGACTTGGACAGTGGCGCCATCGACTGGTCGAATTCAATGTTCAACATGCTTGGCTATGCGCCGAGCGGCAAAGTTCTCAGCATCGGCGATCTCGACGCAATCCTGCATCCAAGCAACACCGATCTCGCACTCAAGGCACGCGCTCTGCGCAAAGCGCGCAAAGGGCAACTGGAAGCGACCATCCGATTGTTGCACGCCAATGGTCAGTGGCGCTGGATCCATCTGCATGCGGAGGTCGTTCGTTTGCCGGGAGCCAAGTTGCGGCTGATTGGTGCAGCAAACGACATCACGGATCGGCGCCGGTTTGAGCGCAAAACCACGGAGGCCAACCGGCATCTTCGCGAGTCCATTGAGGCGGTATCGGACGCGTTTGCACTTTGGGATACGAAAGGCAATCTGGTTGCCAGCAATGATGGCTTCAACCGCTTCAATGCCTTGTCACGCAGCGGCGACCTTCGCGGCAATGATGGCAACGTTCTCTGCCCCTTCGACTTAGAGCTATGCGCCTCGCACCTGCTTGGCCAAGAGGAAAGCGAAGATGGCCAGATGATTGAGAAACCGCTCATCTGCGGCCTACCAGATGATCGTTGGTTCCAGGTCACCGTTCGTAGCACCTATGATGGCGGCTTCGCATTTCTCGGCAGTGATATCACCGCGCTGAAAGAGAAAGAGCAGGCGCTGGTGGACTCTGAAACCCGCCTGATTGGAGCTATTGGTGATCTTTCCCGTTCGCGGCGCGATATGGCCGCGCTTGCGCAGCGCTTCAATGAAGAGAAAAAACGTGCCGAAGCTGCCAGCCAGGCAAAGTCGGAGTTCTTGGCGAACATGAGCCACGAGCTGCGCACGCCACTCAATGCCATCATTGGCTTTTCTGAACTGATGCGCACCGAAATCCTCGGTCCACTCGGCAGCCAGACCTATTCCGGCTACGCCAATGATATTCACAAAAGCGGTCAGTTTCTGCTTGGCGTCATTTCCGATGTGTTGGACATGGCCAAGCTTGATACCGACCGCGTGACCGTTTCCCCACAACGCGAAAATGTTGCGGTCGCTGTCAATGAGTGCATCCGCATGGTCCAACTGGATGCCGACAAAGCAGGTGTCTCCATCACAACTGATCTGGGCGACAATCACTTTGCTGAGTGCGATCCCAACGCGATCCGCCAAGTGTTGCTCAACCTACTCAACAACGCAGTGAAGTTCACTCAGCGCGGCGGGAAAGTCGTTGTGCGCATCCGCTGCAAGGGCGACAAGCTCTTCTTGAGCGTGCGTGATACCGGCATTGGTATTCCCAAAGATAAGCTGGACAAGGTCACCGAACCTTTCGAGCAGGTGCACAGTGCCATGACACGGCCACGCGAAGGTTCAGGTCTCGGCCTAGCGATCTCACGCAAACTCGTCGATCTGCACAATGGCGCGCTGCGGATCAACTCACGCGAGCACGTTGGAACATTGGTAGGTGTTTCCCTTCCGGTGCGCTTTACAGGTCAGAACGATGATGCTGACAGCGGCAAAGACGTCCATCACGCCAACTACGTTTCGACCACTGTGAAGAGCACGGCTGCTGTCGAGCGACCATCAAGGCGTATGCCCTGCACCCCTCTGGCAAAATCTCAAGAGGCCCAACCAACGGTGCATGCCTCTTAAGGCCCAACGGTTTCAGCAGCTCTCAAAGACACGCCCCGGTCAGAGACCGAGGCGCTTTGATGTGACTTGAGGCCATAGCAAGACTCAATCACCTTGCTGCTGGCGACTTAGTTGTCAGATCGCGGGCCGCCACGACCATCACGACCACCGCGCTCGCCCCGGTCGCCATCGCGGAAACCTTGGCGAAGTTCACGTGGTTCCAAGCTCCCGTTGTCATCGCGATCCATGCGGGCGAAGCGCGCTTCGCTGGCTGCTGCCATCTCTTCCAGAGATAGAGCGCCATCTTCGTCGGTGTCGATCCGGGCCATGCGCTGCGCTGCGCGCTCTTCTGCGCGTTGCTGACGCTCGGCCACCAGTTCAGCAGGCGTTACCAAGCCATCGCCGTCGGTATCCATCGCGATGAAACGCTCGGCTGTACCGGCCTGAAACTCCTCCAGCGAAATCATACGATCTCCATCAGCGTCGGCGCGCGCAAACCGCTCGCCAGCGCGGAAACCGGCTGCACCACGGTCACGCTCACGCGCTCCATCGCGGCCATCATCGGCCATGGCCGAAACGGTGAGGCCCGTGGCAAGCATCGTACCGGCCAGTGCAATCACCGTGAGATTTTTAAAGTTGGTCATTGGTTTTTTCCTTCGAGAATGTCGCCCCCGAGGGATGAACGCGAACGATCATCGTTCGCGGCTACAAACAGGCGAGTGAACCGCGAACGGACGTCGGCCTGTGTGTGCTCAAGATGCGTTTTGACGGTCTCAACGCTTGGCAAATCGCAAGCTTGGGTAACCAGTCGACGCAAACTGGGTGCTGCTGTTGCTGGATCAAAAACGCCATCCAAGCAAAGCCGCAAAATCTGTGAAAGGGTGCCGTAAAGACGATGGGCAGAAGCAAGCGCGGCACCGTCATCGGCAGACAGAAAGCCTTCGTCTTGCAAAGCAAGCAACGCTTCCTCGGTGGAGGTGTGCAACACGCTGCGGTTGGCATGGGCATGGCAAAGCTGCATACCCTGCGCGATGAACTCCACATCGATGATACCGCCAGGCGTGACCTTCAAATCAAAGACACTTTTTGCCGGTTTTTCGCGTTCAAGCAGCGCTCTCATATCAGCAACGTCGGTGCGCACCTTGTCGGTGTCAGATCGACCTGTGAGGATGCGCTCGATCGCCTCGTGTATTGCTACACAGCCTTCTCCGTCGCGGCCAAACGCCCGCGCGCGTGTCAGCGCCATATGTTCCCATGTGCGCGCCGAGCCGATTTGGTAGCGCTCAAAAGCTGTAAGGCTGGTGGCCAATGGACCTGCATTGCCCGAGGGCCGAAGGCGCATATCCAGCTCGTAAAGCACGCCCTCAGCAGTTGGCGCACTGAGCGCCGAAATCAGTCTCTGGGTCACCCGCGTGTAGTATTGCGAGGGCGCGATAGGCCTCGCGCCATCGCTTTCTGCCTGCCCATTGGGCAAATCATAGATGAGCAAAAGATCAAGATCGGAAGACGCGGTGAGCTCGCGGCTACCAAGCTTGCCCATGCCCAAAACGCTTAAGCAGGCGCCTTCAAAACAGCCATGCTTCTCACGAACATCCGCCTCCGCCAGATCGAGAAGAGCTAGCACCGTTTCTTCAGCAAGATCGGTGTAAGCCTCTGATGCTTCCCCCGCTGTCAGTGTCTGCGAGAGCAGACGCACCCCAATCAAAAAGTGGTGCTCTTGGCCGACAATGCGACTGGCATTGAGCTTGGCCTCATACGTCGGCGCTTCGCCCATCGCACGTTCAAGATCAGCGCGAATGGAATCGCGGCTTGGCAGAGAGCCAAAAAAGCGCGGATCAAGCAGGGCATCGAACAGCCTTGGTCGGTGCGCCAAGGTGTCAGCAAGTTTAGGCGCGGTGCCCATGATCCGCGCCAGCAAGCCCATAACGGCTGGGTTGCTCTCCAACATGGAAAAGAATTGCAGCCCCGCCGGTAGGCCATTCAAAAACCGATCAAGAGATCGCAGCGCCACCTCTGGGCGATCGGTCTGACCAAAAGCACGCAACAAGTCAGGTCCAAGCGCGCGCAAGCGCTCTCGGGCTGCACTGGTGGCGGTGGCATTCATCCGCCCGCGCATCCAGCCTTGCAAAAGCCGATGGACATCGGTGGGCTGCTCATAGCCAAGCTCGGTGAGTTGGCGCGCGAGCTTGTCGCTTGGGTCCTCTTCAAAAGGATCAAAGCGCGCGTCTTCATCTGGATCATCGGGGAAGAGTGCCTGGAACTGCGCATGCACGCTTTCAAACGTGGTGCGAACGGCTTCGTCAAAAGGTGCGAGCTCCTGGCCCATCAGCGTTGCCACGTTGGTGCGGTCTTCATCATCCTGCGGCAGACGGTGGGTCTGCTCGTCGCGCAGCATCTGGATGCAGTGCTCCACGTTGCGCAGTTGGTTATACGCCACGCACAGCGTGTCAGCAGCTTCCGGCTCAATCCATTGCAAATCGGCCAGACCGCGCAGCGCCTCTTTGGTGCGGATCATGCGCAGTGCAGGGTTGCGACCACCGGCAATAAGCTGCTGAGTTTGGGCAAAAAACTCGATCTCGCGGATGCCGCCGCGTCCTAGCTTCACATCATGGCCAGGCACCGTGATTGCCCCAAAACCCTTATGGGCATTGATGCGCCGCTTGATGGAACGGATGGCGTCGATTGCTGCGTAATCCAGGTGACGACGCCAGATGAACGGTTTGATCGCTTTAAGGAACTGCGCTCCCAGTCCTTGATCGCCAGCCACGCAGCGCGCCTTGATCATGGCCGCGCGCTCCCAGGTCCGCCCCTGAGCTTCATAGTAGTTGAGCGCGCCATCAATGGAGAGTGCCAGCGGCGTAGAGGATGGATCAGGGCGCAGGCGCAAGTCGGTGCGGAACACATAGCCGTCGCCTGTGCGCTCCTGCAGCAAGCGCACCAAGCGGCGGGTGACACGCACCGCAAAGGGGCCGGCTTCCATTTTGTCGGAGGTTTGCGCGTCCAGCGTTTCAGGATCGAACAGAATGATAAGGTCAATGTCGCTGGAATAGTTCAGCTCACCGCCGCCCAACTTGCCCATGCCAAGCACACAATAGCCTTGAACCGCGTCCGGCGTACCAAGCCACCGCTCACCCCTACCTTCCAGAACGAAAGAGGCGCGAACAGCGTGTTCGATGGCTGCATCCGCAAAGTCTGAAAGCGCTTGGGTTGTCTCATCGACAGTCGACTGGCCCAGACGATCCGCCAGTGCGATGGCCAGCGAGGCGTTCTGTTTGGCAACGCGCAGCGCCGTCATCACCGCTGCTTCGTCATCCAGCGGCGAAGCTTTCAGTGTTTGTATAGCCTCGGCAACAGCATCAGGCATCGTAGACAGCGCCGAAGGTTCGATCTCAACCATGCCATGCACTTTCATCGTCAGATCGTGCAGATGCGGGGCAGCATCAAGAATAGCAGCAAGAGTGGCGCTCATGATCCTGCCTCCGGCGAACCAAGCGGAAGTGTCAGTGTGGCGCGCAGGCCCGGGTCAGCATCGCCCAACTCCAGTGCCCCATCATGAAACGCTGCGACCGCCTCAACCAGCGCCAACCCAAGGCCAGATCCATCGGCCGTGCGGCTTTTGTCCAACCGAACGAAGCGGTCTTTCACGCGCACGCGGTCACCATTGGGAATGCCAGGGCCATCGTCGGTAACGGTAAGCACGGCCATGCCCGCTGCTTTGGAGAGCGCGAGTTCGATTGTTCCGCCCTCGCCTGCCCCATATTTTAGCGCATTGTCGATAAGATTGGCGGCCGCCAGACCCACCAATTCCCGGTTCACGGTTGCCATAACCGCCTCTGGGGCGGGCTTGAAGGATAGCGACACACCTTTGTCTTCGGCCACCGGCTCATAAAGCTCCATCACGTCTGTGAGCACCTGGCCAAGATCAGTTTGAGATAGCGTGTGGCGGCGGCCACCTGCCTCCACACGCGCAATGGTGAGCAGGGCTTGAAACGTGGCCATTAAACGCTCGGCCTCGCCCAGCGCGTTTTCCAACGCCGCACGGTCCGTGGCATTGTCGGGCGGCTGACGCAAAGCGTCTTCCATCTGGTTGCGCATGCGCGTAAGCGGCGTGCGCAGATCATGGGCGATGTTATCAGACACTTCTTTCAGCCCGTTCATCAGACGCTCAAGCCGGTCGAGCATCACGTTGAGCTGATCGGCGAGACGGTCAAACTCATCCCCCGTACCCATAACCGCAATGCGCTCAGATAGGTTGCCGTCCATGATGCGCGCGGTGGACTGTGAAATGCCGTCCAAGCGTTTCAAGACACGCTTGTTGACATAGAACCAACCCAAAATCGCAAGAATTGCCAGCAGCACCATCGACACCATCGCTGCACGGCCAATGGCTTGGCGGATGACATCTGTTTGGCCAATATCCAGGCCGATCAGCGCGCGAAAGCCATCGGGCAACAGGATGATGCGCACTATGGCGCGGCTGTCGCGCTCATGGCCCTCCGGTCCGATTTGCTTGTACGCAAAGCGTGCCAAACCGGCTTCATCCCAAACGCCATCAGGCAGCAAGCCTACTGAGTTGATCACCTCAACGCCATCGGGTGTAAGCAGTGCGTAAAGCCGGTTGCCGGGGCGTTGGGCGCTTTCCTGCATGGCTGTGAACAGCCCATTGATACCGGCACGTTGATAGTGCTGGCCAAGGCGGCGCGCATCGGTTGTTAGCCGCTGATCAACATCACGGATCAGAACCGAAGACGTCTCCCAGACCAGATAACCGATCAGCCCGCCTGCGAAGAGGCCGAAAACGACCAGATAGCCTGCAGCAAGCTTGAAAGCTGTGGTGCGGAAAGGCCTAAGCCGTGTCGCGGAGGACATAGCCCGCCCCTCGCACGGTTTGGATGAGCGGCTTGTCTTGCCCCTTGTCGATCTTGGACCGCAGGCGAGAAATGTGGACGTCAATCACATTGGTCTGCGGGTCGAAGTGATAGTCCCAGACTTTTTCCAAAAGCATGGTTCGGGTGACGACTTGCCCAGCGTTTTTCATCAAGAACTCAAGCAGGCGGAACTCGCGCGGCTGCAGAGGAATGTCCTCGCCAGCGCGTTTGACCGTATGAGACAGCCGGTCCAGCTCCAAGTCCCCCACGTGATAGGTGGTTTGTGCTTCGCCGGGCGTGGTGCGGCGGGCCAGCACTTCGGCGCGCGCCAAAAGTTCAGAAAAAGCATAGGGTTTGGGCAGATAGTCATCACTGCCGGCACGCAAGCCAGCCACGCGATCATCGACCTCACCCAAAGCGGAAAGGATCAGCGCCGGGGTTTGTTTGCCCTGTTCGCGCAGAGCTGCGATGATCGATAGGCCGTCGCGTTTGGGCAGCATGCGGTCAACGACCAAAACGTCGAAATCATCCGACATTGCGTATTCAAGCCCGGTTTCGCCATCAGCGGCGTAGCTGGGGGCGTGGCCGGCCTCACGGAACCCTTTGACGATGAAAGCGGCAGCTTCCACGTCATCTTCGATGATGAGCACTTTCATAATCGAACCTTTCACGGGTTGTTGGACACGCCAGAGAGTGGGGATGACATTAACGCGATTCTGGCCACGCGTTTTGGTTTGATTTGAACCGCAATTGGCTGCCTCTCCCTACGGTCGAACGCGTTTGCGATATCTTTCTCAGATAAAACTCAAAACGCGCTGGATACCAGCCTCAAGCGCACGAGAAAAAGGGTGCGCATGGCAGTCCATTGGGCGGAGCTGGAATATCCAGCTCACAGGCCCGCCATGCGCGACTGGTACCCCGGCGGGGGCGACAGGCTAAAGCCGGGGTATCAGCATGGGTGGGAAGGTGTTAGCCGCGGTCGGTGGGCAGAGCCACGAAGCGTGAAGCGCCGTTTTGGCCTTCAACGCGGACCAGAGCAGAGGCCTGACCATTGCGCGCGGCTTGGCGTAGACCAGACGTCAAATCGCGCATGCTGCTGACTGGCTGGCCAGCAACCTCAACGATCACATCGCCTTCGCGCAGATCACGTTCAGCAGCCACACCGTTGGGGTCAAGTTCGGTGACCGCAAGGCCCTCCACATCAAGCCCAAGCGAAGAGGCAGGCGCCACCGTCATACCAAGCTGATCAACGATGCTTGGCTGCGAGCGATCCAAATCTGGCTGACGGAACTGGCTGGCCAGTTCGCGTTCCGATGGCAGAGTGCCCAAGAGGACATCGATGACTTGCTCCCGGCCATCGCGCCAGATGAGAATTTCCACGGTCTCGTCAGGATCGAAAGCGCCAATGATGCGGGCAAGCTCTGTCGGGCCTTCCACGGCCACATCATTCACCGACAGGATCGTATCGCCTGATTGCAGACCAGCCTCTTCAGCAGGCGATCCAGCGGCGGCGGAGACAATAATCGCGCCTTCTGTTGAGTCGCGGCCAATGCCTTCGGCAAGCTCCGGTGTCAGCGATTGGATGTTCACACCCAACCAGCCACGGGCCACAGCACCGTTTTCAATCAGATCGCCGATCACGTCAGCGGTCACCGTGGACGGCACAGCAAAGGCGATACCGACATTGCCACCGGACGGGGAGAAGATGGCGGTGTTCACGCCAACCACTTCACCACGCATGTTGAAGGTCGGGCCGCCGGAGTTACCCCGGTTGATGGCCGCGTCAATCTGCAAGAACTCATCATACGGGCCAGGCTGGATGTCACGGCCCTGCTGGGAAACGATACCCGAGGTCACCGAACCACCAAGACCAAAGGGGTTGCCGATGGCCAGGACGACTTCACCAATCCGCGGCTGCTCTTCAGCCAAGCGCACATAGGTGAAATCATTGCCTTCAACCTTCAGCAGCGCCAGATCGGTGCGGCTGTCCGTGCCGAGGACTTCAGCATCCAAGATGTCACCATTGTCCATCACGATCTGAACGGCGCCGGCATCTTCGATCACATGGTTGTTGGTGACCAGATAGCCATCCTCAGAGATGAAGAAGCCGGAACCCTGTCCGCCACCGCGGCGCGGCGTGCGCGGGTCTTGCCCACCACCAGGACCACGGCGGAAAAACTCTTCAGCTTCCGGGCCAAAGCGGCGGAAAAAGCGGTCAAACGGCGTGCCATCGGGCAAACGGTCAATATCACGGTTGGAGGTTTCGACTGGCTGTTGAGCTTCCACGCGCACGGCCACAACGGCGGGCATGACCGCCTCAACAAGATCTTCAAAGCCCGTTGGCGCCACGAAGCTGTCAGGGATCACCGCCTCGGCAGCGCGGGCTTGCTGGACGCTGCTCACCACCGCCGTGCCAGCCAGCGGTACAAGCAGGCCAAGGCCGAGAATGGTGGAAAGCGCCAAAGTGGTTTTGCGGTTGAGAAACCGGGCGCGGCGCGGCATTTGCACGCCGCCCTCTGTTTGAAACACGCCTGTGGAGGCCGAGTGTTGGGAGGTCTGATTTGGATCGGTCATGTCGCCAATGTTCCTTTATGCCAGTCATTGTCGCACCGTCTGACCGGTGCGTGGGCCGATATGGCCCCCAGCGATGGAAGCTATTTGGTGTTCTGCGCCTTACCGCACCATGTCGATCGGGTTAAACCTTTGTAATGTTCGTGTTTCTTGACGGCTCTAAACAGTCTCAGCGGCGCATTTGGTGACAACGGCTGCGCCTTTGGTCAGCGTTTTGTGCACCGGACATTTGTCAGCGATTTCAATGAGTTTGGCCTTTACGTCCGGCGTCACATCACCAGACAGGTGAATGGTCCGCTCAAACCGGTCAATCTTGCCAGCCTTGCCTTCAATCTCTTCACCGCAATCAGCGCAATCTTTCGCATGCACTTTGTCGTGCTCCACGGTTACAGCGGTCAGTGGCAAATCAAGCTTCTTGAAGTCAGCGTACATGCGCAGCGTCATGGTGGTGCAGGCGCCCAGCGCAGCGGCCAGCATGTCGTAAGGGGCAGGCCCAGTGTCCATGCCGCCATAGCTTTCAGGCTCATCAGCCAGAATGCCATGCGCGCCCATACGAACCGAGGCTTGAAACTTGCCAGCGCCTGTTTCAGCGACCGCTATCTTGGCTGTTGCCACGTCACCGGAGAAGGTCGCTTCGTGCGGCTCAGCGGCAGGGACATAACGCTCTGACCAGGAAGCGATCATCTGAGCCACATAGGCTGCATCGCTATGGCTTGTGAGCAAATGGTCAGCGCCGTCCAGAGTGACAAAGCTCTTGGGGTGTTTGGCGGCATTGTAGATGATCGCGGCGTTCTCAATGCCCACTGTCGCGTCCACGGGTGAATGGAACACCATCAGAGCTTTTTTCATGGATGCGATGCGCTCCGATAAGTTCTGCTTGGCGACGTCTTCCAGAAACTGTTTTTCAATCGTGAAGGTACGACCAGCCAGGTTCACCTCGGCCTTGCCATCACGCTCGATGGCTTCGACGTCGGCATGGAAGTTGTGCACCACGTGCGCGGTGTCCGCCGGGGCGCCGACGGTGGCGACAGCCTTCACTTCTGGGATACCGGGGGCAGCCGAAAGAACCGCCGCCCCACCCAGGGAATGGCCGATCAGGATGGAAGGTGCCTCACCATTGGCACGCATCCACTCCACAGCACTCATCAAATCAGCGACGTTGGAGGAGAAGTTTGTGGACGCAAAATCGCCGTCGGAATGGCCGAGACCTGTGAAATCAAACCGCAAGGTCGCGATGCCATGAGCAGCCAGTTCTGAGGCAATACGCTTGGCGGCGAACACATCTTTGGAGCAGGTGAAGCAATGGGCAAAAAGCGCGCATGCACGCGGCTTACCTGCTGGCTTATCAAACCGGGCGGCAAGGGTTGCGCCCGATGCACCGGTGAAGGTGATGCGGCTGGTGGTGGCTGGCATGGAAAGTCGTCCTGGAAAAGCGGCCTGAACTGGCCCTGTAAAGATGGCGTACGCTCGCATGCGTTCGCGATCACGCGCAAGCCACAGCTGGGTGAGCAGTCTGTGCGCGACGCGCTATGGTTTGCGAACCTAGTCCTGGTCGGATTTCAAAAGCGCTTGAAGGCGGGCCTGCTCATCTGCACTCAGTGCAGCCGGTGCTGACGCAACGACCCTCTTGCGGCCACGCGTACGCAGAAAAATCACCGTCCCGGCGATCACAAGCACCAGTGCCGGGCCAAACCAAAGCAGGACAGTTGCTTGGTTCACAGGCGGGCGCAGCAAGACAAAGTCGCCATAGCGGGCGACGAGGAAATCAAGCACCTCTTGGTCGCTGTCCCCAGCCACCAAACGCTCACGCACCAAGATGCGCAAATCACGCGCCAACTGGGCGTTGCTCGCATCGATGCTTTCATTCTGACACACCAAGCAGCGGATTTCTGCGGATAGATCGCGCGCCCGCGATTCCAACACCGGATCGTTCAGCACTTCGTCGGGTAGCACCGCCTGCGCTGGCAAAGCCAGCATCACGCTCATCAAGGCCGCAAGTGCTAGCCGCATCATTCAGCTGGCTCCATGCCTTGAGGGATTGACGGTTGCTTGGCTTTCTTCGCACGTGTCGGTGCACCCACACGTAGGCGACGGTCCATGAGAGAGAGCACACCGCCGGCGGACATGATCAGTGTGCCGATCCAAATCAGTGTCACCAGCGGTTTGTGGTAGAAGCGCACGACAATGCCACCATCCTGCGTTGGGTCGCCTGGCGAGATGTAAAGCTGCGAGAACATGTCGACCGTATGGAACGCCGCCTCGGTGGTGGGGAAGTTGCGCGCCGGATAGACACGGCGTGAGGGTTCCATGACCGCGATCACATTACCACCCTCACGTGCCGTGAACTGCGCGATCACCTCGGTGTAGTTCTCACCGGTGTTGGGGCGCAGGCCCTCGAAGGTGAACTCATAGCCCGCGATGGATGCTGTTTCGCCAGGGTTCAGCGTGGTGATCTCTTCGCTTTCAAAGGCCGATACGCCAACGATGCCGAGCAGCATCACGCCGACGCCGAAGTGGGCAACTGTCGTGCCCCAAGCAGAACGTGGCAGGTTGATCAAGCGACGGAACGTATCGCCAATAGGTGAGGAGAACGCTTTCACACGGCCAAGCGGATCGGCCAGCGCCCCAAGCATCAGCCAGACAGCCACACCAATCGCGATGGCTTTGATCCAAGCATCAATGCCGAACAGCGCGAAGATGCAGGCGACCACAAGCAGCGAGGCAGCACCCGCCCACCAAAGCCGTTCTAAGGCCATGGCGAGATTGCCACGCTTCCACGCTAGGATCGGCCCAAACGGGACCGCCAAGAGCAGTGGGATCATCAAGGGGCCAAAGGTGAGGTTGAAGAAAGGAGGTCCGACGGAAATCTTGTCACCCGTCAGCGCTTCAAGCAGCAGCGGATAAAGCGTCCCGAGCAGCACGGTCGCCGTTGCCACCGACAGGAAGAGGTTGTTGACGACCAATGCGCCTTCCCGGCTGATAGGCGCGAACATACCACCCTGGCGCAGTTCGCTCGCGCGCAGGGCAAACAGTGCAAACGCGCCGCCGATAAAGACCATCAGAATAGCCAGAATAAAGAGCCCGCGTTCGGGATCGGTCGCAAAGGCGTGCACGGACGTCAAAACGCCCGAGCGCACCAAAAATGTACCGAGCAGGGACAGCGAAAACGCGATGATGGCGAGGAGTACCGTCCACACTTTCAGTGCCTCGCGCTTCTCCATCACGATGGCCGAGTGGAGCAGCGCGGTGGCAGCGAGCCAGGGCATAAAGGAGGCATTCTCAACCGGGTCCCAGAACCACCAGCCACCCCAGCCAAGCTCGTAATAAGCCCAGTAAGAGCCCATCGAAATGCCAAGCGTCAGGAAGACCCAGGCGGCCAAAGTCCATGGACGGACCCATCGTGCCCAGGCCGCATCCAAGCGGCCTTCGATGAGGGCAGCGATGGCAAAAGAGAAGGAGATCGAGAGGCCCACATAGCCGAGATAGAGCAGCGGCGGATGGATCGCGAGGCCGATGTCTTGAAGGATCGGGTTGAGGTCTTCGCCCTCAGCAGGCGCTGAGTGAACCCGGTCAAACGGGTTGGAGGTCAGCACAATGAAGAGCAGAAACGCGACCGTCACCCAGGCCTGCACCGAAAGCACATTGGCTTTCAGCGAGCGTGGGAGATTTCCCCCGAAGAAAGCGATGCCAGCACCAAAGATCGCCAGGATCAACACCCAGAGGAGCATTGAGCCTTCATGGTTGCCCCAAACGCCGGTGATCTTGAAGAGAAGCGGCTTCTCCGAGTGTGAATTCATCACCACGTTGACGACGGAGAAGTCGGAGACGACATAGGCGTACGTGAGCGCTGCGAAGCTCAGCGCCAAAAAGGCGCATTGCACGGGCGCGGTCACATCGGCGATGCGCATCAGGCCAACATCACCGGTGCGTGCACCCCAAAATGGCATGAGGCTTTGAACAAGGGCCAGCACCAGGGCCAGCACCATTGCGTAATGGCCTATCTCAACGATCATCGCGCGCTCCCTGCGGTGTCTAGTACGCGTTCAGCGCTGGTGGATTGGCGGGCGGATGCTGTGTGCCTTCGCTCCCCTCGCCCTGCCAGACGCCTTGGGCACGCAAGCTCTCTGCCACTTCGGTCGGCATGTAGTTTTCATCGTGGCGGGCCAGCACCGTGTCGGCTTGGAATGTGCCATCGGGGCCAAGATAGCCTTCCGTGACCACGCCTTGGCCCTCGCGGAAGAGGTCCGGCAAGATGCCCGTATACGCCACTTCGATCGTCGCATTGGTATCGGTCACGCCAAAGCGCACAGTGTCGCCAACGCCACGGATCACCGTGCCCTCAGCCACCAAACCGCCCAAACGAATGCGCTGCGTTTCGGTGGTGGGCTGGGAGTAAAGATCGGTGGGAGAAGAAAAGAAAGCGATGGAATCCCGCATCGCGAACAGCACCAGGCCAGTGGCAACGGCAAGCACGCTAAGCGCTGTTCCAATGAGAAGAAAACGTTGGCCCTTACGGGTCATGAAGAGGTCCTCGTCGTGTCGAGTTGTCAAAACTCGCGCAGCGTTATCACGGTTTATAAGGGGTCGCTTAGACGCGCATCAAGCGCGGCAAAATGCCCATAGTATGGCCACGGATAGAACGACGTCAGGGCGGTGTGGTGTTGAGCTGAAGCTCTTCAGCAATGGTGAGCAAGCGCAGGCGTGCTGGATTGTCGGCCTGGAAGAAAGCAAGTGCCGTCCAGAGGCTGCGCTCGGCGTCATCGCGATCACCCAAAGCCACGTAAGATCGGATCAACTGGCTCCATCCGGCCAGATCATCCGGTTGGTCTTCCAGACGGGCAGCCAGGCCATCGACCATGCCTTCGATGGCGGCACGGCGCTCTTGTTCAGGAAGAGAGATGATAGCCTCAGCGGCATCCGTATCGGGTGCCGGCACGCGTACGGCGCTCGGCATATCAGCGAGCAAGGCATCGACACTTGCCGTCCATGGTGCATCGGACCCGCCATCATTGCGCAGGGCGATTAGTATCTCGCGCGCCTGATCCAGCTGCCCCTCCTGCACCAGACCCAAAGCGCGGTAATAGCGGGCTTTTGGGAAACTTGGTTCAATATCGAGGGCTGCCCTGAACTGCTGCATCGCCTCTTCGGTGACCAGACCTTGGTTTTCGACCACGATCACCTCACCCAAATCGGTCAGCAAAACCGGGTTGTCGCCTTGAATCCGCAGCAACTGCTGGAAAGCTCCGCGTGCCTCAAAAAAGCGTCCCTGGCGTGAGTAAATTGGCGCAAGAATGGCCCAACCCCGGGCGTCATCGGGATTTTCCTGAACGGCATTTTCCACACGGGCGATAAGGATCGCAACATCCTGGTTTTCAACGGTTGCTGACAAGCGCTCGGCAAGCGGGTTGTCCGGCATTCCCGGCGAGCCAAAGGATACGTAAATTGCCAAAGCAGACAGCGGCACGATCAAAAAAGCTGTTGCCAAAACCAAACGTGGACGCCATCGCGAGGGCGTGACCACCGCTGTTTCGTGCTGGTCAGGCAAGTCGCTGGCTTTCAGCAAACGCCGGGAAATCTCCAGGCGGGCAGCATCGGCTTCGGCTTCACTTAGTGCGCCGCGCTCAACATCTTTGTCGATTTCAGAGAGTTGATCCTTGTAGACCTCCGCGTCGGAGCCCCCCAGATCATCAACCGTACGACGAGCACGCGCATAGGGTAGCAGCACCGCGATCGCGGCAATCGCCGTCAAAACGGCAAAGACAACCCATACCAGCACGCCAACACCCTTAGCCCGATCTAAACAGCTCACTCAAACCGCTTTCACACGGCATGTGATTGGCGATCATGGCTAGGATTGGGCGCGATGATTGTCCAGTGGGTGCAACACGAATGATACTATGTCGCACCGCGCTTGGCTGGCGGTTAGCCAGCCAGTCTTGCTTGAATCTCGATGTCGCGGGCGCGCGCTTCAACGGTTGCTGCGTGGCGACGCTCCATGGTCGCGCCGTATGCCCCGCCGAAATAGATACCAAACAATTCCGCGGCACCTGCCGAGCGGGCCTCCGCGGCATCCCAGTTTTCATCGCTCGCGCTGGCCAAGCGGTCAATTGCCTGCTTGCCCTGGCTTTCCAGCGCGTCCTCGATATTCTTTTCCATGCGCTTGATCAGAGAGTTTACCGCCAGAGACCCGCGAATCTCGCTGGCTACCATGAACAGCGTAAGACCAAACACAGCCTCCTGAAGGCTGGATGCATCCGGCACAATTTCGCGCCCACGCGATTCCATAACACCGACACTGCGCTTGATCATGTGCAACAGCGGATCAAGCTCTTTGATCAACAGATCACTGGCGCGGGAACGCACGGTTGCCAGGCGCTTTAACCAAGGGTCTTCAGGGGCTTCATCGAGCGTGCGTTCGATGGCTGAGACCAGCTCGTGATAAAGCCGCAGGCTTTGAGTGACCTTGTCCAGATTGCGGTCACCTGCCAGTACCAGGCGCAGGCGCTCAATCTCGCGCATGGCCTCGCTCAGCGCGATTTGGACCGCACCGCCTGCCATGGTGCCGCGAATAACCGATGGACTGCTGGAATTGGCGTAGTAGACGGCAAACCGCACCAGATCGCTCGGCGAACCCAGCCGATCAAGAACAGCTGCAAAAGCATAGATCGTATCGGTCGGAGGATGATCGGCGTAGACGGTAAGCGCTTTGTTGAGCATGGCCAGTCCGCTGCGACCCACGGGCAGCTTGTCGGGCAAGCCATCCAAGAAGGCTTTCAAGGCGGGTTTTTGTTTGAAGAAAGCAATGATGTCGTGCAGGTCCGCCAAAACGCGCGAGCTGCCCAATTGGCCTTCCAAGCGTTTGAGCGAGCCCTGCGCTTTGTCGTACTCAGCCATCAAGGCTGAGGTGTGCAGGCATACCTCGCGCTGAAAGTCGTCGGCACATTCAGCGATGGCATCAGGTTCTTCATCCACGATAGCCGCACGCAGGGCTGCTAGCGATTCATCGCAGCGACCAGGGGCAAGGTCACGGGTGATCCAAATCCAGATCGGGCGCAAAGATTCACGATCAATAACGCCCACTTGCTTTTCAGGAAGGGAGATCGACCCCATGACGGGCTCAAGCGGCAAAAAGAACGCTCGCTCGGCTGATAAAGACCGCTCACCGCCAGGCTCGGAGTCCATGACCTCACGTAGCGCATCCATAATGATGTCATGAACAGGTGACTGCTCGCCGCGCGCACGCGATCGATCGATCGACCGCGTCAAAGTGCGATGCGAGTCGGAGCTAAGTTCACCAAGATATTCGCGCAGGCGGGAGATTAACTCCTGCCTGCCGATGCGTGTGTTGGCAGACATGGGGCCCTGGTCAGTTCACTAGACCACAAGCCTGCCAGAAGAGGGTTAACGCCGCGTTGTGGCGCGCGGTGGTTAGCCGACGTTACGCCATGTGCCATCAGGCTGGCGACACGCAGTGCCTGTCAACACTTCAGGCTGGCCTTGGATGTACACTGTGTGGGTGTAATCGCGGCAAACCAGAGAGTTGATCTGGTAAGACTGACCTGGAACGACCTGACCACGCGGGCCGGTCGGCGACTGCCATGCAACCGGAGCGCCAGGGCGACCGGTCTCAAGAGCCTGGAATTGCGCCTGATAATAACGCTGCTGCGCCTGCGCATCGAGCTGACGGCCCAATTCAGCGCCCAGCAAGCCACCGAGAACAGCGCCACCAACGGTCGCCAAGACCTGGCCAGACCCTGATCCGATTTGGCTACCGAGTACGCCACCGGCGACAGCACCGCCCAAGGCACCAACACCTTCGCGTGGGCCAGTGCCGTATGACTGACAACCGGCCAGCGCTGTCAGGGCCATCAAAGCAATGGCACCGTTGCGCAGCGCGGTGGTGCGTTTGGCACCCGTTTTTGTAGCCTTTGCGGCTGAAATTGAAGTGTTCAACATAAGGGTCATCTCCCGATATGGTTTGGTGCAGTGTAGAAGTACGCGTGCGCCGGGTGGCGACTAGCGTGATGAATCCGGCGGAACTGGGGCAGCCGCCGGTAGGAGTAAGGCGGCGCGAAGGCCGCCAATGGGCGCTTTGTCTAGAACGAGTGTGCCGCCATAGAGTTCCGCCATTTCTTTCACGATGGACAGGCCAAGACCTGACCCTGGGCTGGCTTCGTCCAAACGCTTGCCGCGTTTAAGCACCAGCGCGCGCGCCTTGGAATCAAGCCCAGAGCCGTCATCGTCGATGGTGATGGTAAGCGTTTGATGAAGATCGTCAGTTTTGTGTGCAGCCACCGCGACAGTGCTGTCTGCATGGCGGCAAGCGTTTTCCAACAAGTTGCCGAGCATCTCTTCCAGGTCTTCGCGGTCTGCGCGAACCCGCACAGACGCAGCAATATCGACATCGAAGGCAAGGCCTTGATCCAGGTTGAGTTTGGCCATGGTGCGTACCAGTGGATCAACGACATCGCGCAGCGAGGTCGACTTGCCAGAAGTCGCTTGTGTTGCAGCGCGCTGCGCACGATCAAGATAGAGCCGAACACGATCATCGATGGCCTGGGCCTCGCTGCTGATCCGCGCCAGTGTCGCTGTGTCAGCCTCTCCACGAGCGCTGTTGAGAATAACGGCCAGCGGGGTTTTTAGCGCGTGTGCAAGATTGCCAACATGGTGGCGTGCCCGTTCAACAATGGCTTCATTGGCTTGCAGAAGGCCGTTCAACTCGTCCACCAAAGGGCTGACCTCGCGTGGAAAGGTGCCCGAAACCTCACGGGTTTTGGCGATTCGCACGTCGGCAATCGCACTCTGCAAAGTTTGTAATGGCCGAAGACCGATGCGAACCTGCAGATAGGCCAAGCCGAGAAGGGCCAACCACATGGCACCAAGGGTCAGTGCCAGCGCCACGCGGAAGTTGCGGATTTCTGCATCCAGCCCATCGGTTGGCGCTGTGACACGCACCAGAACCTGTTCGCCCTCGAACTCATAAAGCCGATCAACTAGGCGCAGGCGCTGTCCGCTCAGCTCCAAGGGGCGGCTGACTGGGCCGTCTGGACGCGCATCTCCTGTAGTCGGCGGAGCCTCCGGCGCAGGGAGCGGATCAAACAGAGATGCGGAGGCAAAAAGCGGCTCGCCCGTCTCCGGGTCCCCCACCACCCAATACCAGCCAGAGCCCGGCAACCCGAAGGCTGGATTGGCGAAATGGGCCGTCGCATCAAAGACATCTCGGTTGGCATAATCGGCAAAAAGCTGGGTGACGAACACCGACAAGCGCTCGTCGAATGCCCGCTCGGCGCCCGCACGCTGCAAAGTGGCCATCACTGCGCCGGCGAGCACCAAAGCGACAAACGAGCCACCGGTGGCAAGCACACCGAGGCGAACAGCCAAAGACTGCGCCAAAGGGGACTTTTGTGACGATGTGGGAGAGGCCATGGGACGAAGGGTCCTACCCTTTGGCCTGCGCATCAGCCGCATCCGATGCCGCTGTGGGATCCTGGATGCGATAGCCCATGCCGCGCACCGTCTCGATGATGTTGACGGAAAGCTTTTTGCGCAAACGACCGACAAACACCTCAATGGTATTGGAGTCGCGATCAAAATCCTGATCGTAGATGTGCTCGGTGAGTTCGGTGCGCGAGATGACCTTGCCTGACTGCGTCAGAAGATAGGCGAGCACCCGATACTCCTGCGCCGTAAGCCGCACTGCCATGCCATTGTCGGTCACGCGGTTGGTTTTAAGGTCCAGCGCAATGGGTCCGCAGCTCAGCAGGTTGGACGAGAGACCAGCGGCACGGCGCAGAATGGCCCGTACGCGTGCCAGCACCTCTTCCATCTGGAAAGGCTTGGCGACGTAATCATCGGCGCCGGCATCCATGCCCTTCACCTTATCGCTCCAGCGATCACGGGCGGTGAGGATGAGAACGGGCGTGGCAATGCCATCAGCGCGCCAGTCTTCAAGCACGGTCAGGCCATCCTTTTGCGGCAGGCCAATATCCAGGACGATGAGATCGTAAGGCTCGGTTTCACCGAGAAACGCTGCTTCCTCGCCATCCAGGGCGACGTCGACAACATAGCCCTCTTCCTCAAGCGCCTGTTTCAGCTGCGCGTTGAGCGTTGGCTCGTCTTCAACAACCAGAAGTCTCATGCCGCCCTCCGTTCCCGTTATTGTCGCGAGAGAAGCGCGCCCGAACGCGCGTCGAACGTGAGGCGTGCCGAACTGCCGTTCGGGCTGCTGGCAACAACACTGTAAACGTAATTGCCCGGCGATCCGCACACTGCCGCCGACCCGACCTGGCTAAACCCAGCCGAACGGGCCGCTGCCGTGATGACGGACAAACGCACCACTTCGCCTGAGGCAATGGCTGAACGGGTCTGCGACGCCGACAGGCACGATTGCGCAGCGACTGACGAAGCACCAGAAAGCGTCAAACCAAAGGCCAACACAGCAACAACCAGACAGCGCTGAACAGCAGAGGGGGATGCGGATAAATCACTCATGCTGTCGTCTATACAGCGCATTGGATGAACTGGAACTGAACAATGCGCTCAGAATTGGTCAGAGTGTAATCTGCAGGGTCCGAGGCGCCCCCAAACGCCCGCCAGTGCCAAGCTGAGCGACCTGGAAACTCAGAAAGTCGCCTCCTGTGAGACCGTCGGCAGCTTGGTCTGTCGCGCTGTAAGTCCAATGCGGTTCTGTGATTTCTACCTCGCGGAGCACCGTTTCACCCTGCACGACCAGAAGGCGGTAAAGCTCGGCCTCCTCGTTGAACGGTGTTGAGGCCAGCTCCCATAGGTCCGTTGCGCCACGCGAGCGGCGTATCCAGCTGATGGTCAACGCGCCATCAGCTGTTTTGGCAGCGCGCAGATGCACCGGCGCCAAGGGTTGCAGGCTCCGCGGAATGGCAGTCAGCGGAACATCGGTGCGCGAGAATGTGCCGACACCACCACTGTGCGGCTCCACCCGCAGCGTGGTGCCGCTGATGAGTGCCTGGGCCGAGAGGTTGAGATCGACCGGGTTATCGTCCAGCAGCACGAACCGTGTGCCAGCGGGCGTGACATTGCTCGCGGCATCTTCTGTCCCGCCCAATCCGCGCACCAGATCGCGCACGCGATAGCGGTCTTCCTCAACAAGCTCAGCGCTCGCAAACTGGATGACCTCCAATGTGTCATCCGTGACCAGAGCGGCCAAATTGCCGCCTGCCAGCAAGGCTTGCTGCGTGATGGATGCCAATGAGCCGGTTGGCACATCAACCAAGAAACTGCCGCCGCGATGAGGATGGGCGACCGGCCCCGGCGCCAATTCCTCAACCAAAACACCAGTGACGGAAGGGGTGGCGATGGACTGCACACTGTCAAACCCTGCCGCCTCGCTGCCTGCATGAACATCCAGCGACCCCGGCCACGGGCTCGCAAAGGCGGCGAGCTTCACATTGTGGGCGCCCTCACCGTTCGACTGGCTGGGCAAATCGAGCACGATGCAGTCGGGCGGGCCAAAAACCGGCCGCAGAGCAATGTGTGTTGAGAGATCGCTGTCGGGCGCCAGATCATAAAGTGACGGATCGACACAATGGGCTTCGGCGGTGCGCTCCGCTCCGTCAATCAGTCTGTCGATGGCAACGCGGATCGGCGCCACCTCATTGTCCACCTGCACATCGATCACATCGCCTGGCTCCAGGGCGCGCAGGCTTGGGGGTAAGGTGAACTGCACAGTTTCAGCGCCGACCAACTGTTCCTGACGCATCCGCTCAGCGATCTGACCGGCAGAGCGCGGATCAAGGTTCACCGCGACGGAGCGAAATTGGTCAGGCCCAGTAACACCATCGGCGCGCGCTGAGCGCACCACACCTGTTTGATAGTCGTGCATCGCGCTGGCGAAACCAAGCGTGACCTGACGCGGCACCATCTCGCGATCCTCACGCGCCACAGTGATCAACGGACCTTCGGCAGGCGCCACCAGCCCATTCTGCGCCACCTGCTCCAAAGGTTCTGCTTTGCGCATCGTGACTTTGGCGGAACTTGCCTTAGGCACGATATCAAGCGCGAAAACGGCGCTCAGATCATCGAACGCCACACGCGCTTTGGTCGGTTCAGACAGCGTGTAGCCATCGATCATGCCGTGCACGCCGCTAACATCCATGGGCGGCAAATCGAAGTGATCGCACAGCGCGAGGATTACTGAGCCAAGGGAACCAGCGCCCAAGCGACCGTTCAGCCAATGGCCGCGTGTCCAGTTGACGCCATCGCTCCATATGTCGCTGGCATAAGGAAAGAGGGGAAAGGGCCGCGCGTCCCAGGTCCAAAGATGTACCGCAGACGGATCAATCATTGCCCTGCCAGCAATTGGCGACAGCGGGTTGGCAGCGCCACCTTCCTCACCCCAGAGCTTTAGCGCTGTATCAAGGATGGCGCGCTGCTGGGCATCGTCGCGATAGCCTTTGGAGCCAAACGGCAGACTGTCATTGTCCGGTTTGTCACTTGGAAAGGCCGAGGGCTGATTGCCGCCGAGATCAACCGCCGGTGCCCCAAATTCCGTCAGCCAAAGAGGTTTCTGGCCCGGCACATAGGCGGTTGGCGAGGCTTGGCGCACGCCGCCGACGCGGTTGTGATGCGGCTTTGACCACCAGCTCACCAAATCCTTGGACGCGAAAACCCAGGGCTCGCCATAGGCGCCATCTGTGATGAGGGTTCGCACTTGCGCCGCGCGATCCACATCGTTTGCGTAGTACCAGTCGAGATTCTCGCCACCGGTGAGACCTGCCTCGATGACTGCCGGGTCATGTGGGCCATCACCAAGGCCTCTATCCAAATGGTTCGGATCATGGCGCCAATCGGTGATCGGCTGGTACTGATCGATGCCAATCACATCGATGTTGGGGCTGGCCCAGAGCGGATCGAGATGGAAGGTCAGATCGCCGGAGTCATCATCCGGCTGGTGGTTGGCATATTCGGTCCAGTCAGCGCCATAGGTTAGGATCGTGTCCGCGCCCAACTTGGCGCGTACGTCGGCTGCCAAATCCACCAGCGCATCCACAAAAGGGTAAGACCCCGGCGCATCGCGCACGGTTGAGATACCGCGCAGTTCTGAGCCGAGCATGAAGGCATCCACACCACCGGCTTGGTTGGCCAAATCGGCAAGATGCAAGATGAAGCGGCGGAATGACCACTCGCTGGCGGACGGATTTTGCGTGCCAACAAAAGCGCTGACATCACTGGCAGCGGCTGAAGTCGCATCCGGTGAGCCGATCTGTCCAGGCGCCGGCGACACGGTGATCTGCCCACGCCACGGATAGGCAGGCTGAGACGCGGCGCCGGTCCATGGATCGGTGAGCGTGTTATCAGCCGGAACATCCATCATGATGAACGGCATCAGCGTCACCTTGATCCCACGCGCCTTCAAATCCTGAATGGCGGCTATGACGCTGGCATCGCTGGGGGTCGAGCCGCAGGCGGGGCGGCCCTCATGCAGCGAAACGGTGTTGGCCTGCGATCGTGACAAGCCCGCAACGCTCCATGGGATCGATGTGGTTTTATCGTGACGTTCGATGCGTGGTTCGATCTTGCAGGTCGCGGCATCTAACGAGGTGCCAAACCAGGCAACCACCAGCGCCACACGTTCCAGGTTTGGACAAAGCGCTTGCAGCTGGTCCAGCGAAGCATGCCAATCGGTGGTGGCGGATGTGTCATGGGTGTTTTCTGCCTCGGTCACACCATAGCCGGATGCGCGGACCACCGGATCGGGGTGATAGCCGAACTCGGTCGCACCTGGGATCAAGGTAACAGCCCGCACCCTATTCTCCAGCCCTCCAACCGGGCGGATGATCTCAAAGGAAAGCTGCGGCAGGCGGTTGCCATAGGGTTCCAGCGGCATGCGTTCAAAAACGACATAGGCGGTTCCCTTGAAGGCGGGCACATCGCCTTCCTTGGACGCAATCAATGGATCGACAGATTGGTCCGGCCCACCTCTGTGCACGCGCATCGACACGGTGTTGCGGTCGAGCGGTTTGCCATCGGCCCAAACGCGCCCAATGCTCGAAATGGGCCCTTCGCACAGGCCAATCGCGAAGTTCGCGAAGTAGCTATAGGTGGTGGTTGTCGAGGTCGCTTGACCACCGCCGCCTCCCCCACCCTTGCCACCGGTTTTATGGCGGGTGGTGGTTTTCACCTCTTCATAGCGCGTCGCCCAAATGATCTGGCCGGCCAGACGTGTTCGCCCAAAGGTCAGCGGGATCGCCGCCCCTTCGGTGGAGGTCTGCACGTCGAGATTCTGTAATCGGCGGCCTTCGGTGTGCGAAGACGACGAACCGGCAAACAGATGATTGTCGATGACGCTGCCAGCAAAGGAGCCAATCGCCTTGCCGATGATGGCGCCTGTGGGGCCACCCAGCGTGCCGCCAACGGCGCTGCCGATGGAACCGAGGACGAGCGTGGCCATGGCGGCCTCCTATGCGTTCAGACGTTCAGGAAAGGCAAAAGACGCCGCGATATGGGCGGACCAGGGTGCCAGATTGGAACGCACCACGCGCCCACCCTCATAGGCGTGCACGATGGTGGTGTCAGGCATCAGGATCGCCAGATGAGACGCAGGCCAACGGCTGCGCCAACGCAGCGCCAACACGTCGCCGGGCAACGCGTTCGCCGGGTCTTGTTCGGTAAGAAACTGACGCAACCCATTCAGCATAGGCTCGCCATCGGCATGTTGCGCCCAGCTGCGCTGATCATGGCGAGCTAGCTCCATCGGCGTGGCCGCGACCGCGTTCCAGACGCCGACAATCAGCCCCAGGCAGTCAGCCCCCACGCCGCGCTTGCAGGCTTGATGGCAGTAGGGCGTACCGATCCAACGCACCGCTTCGGCTAAGACAGCCTCACGGGCGGCTAGGTCTCGAGATTGAGGTTGGGGTGCAGCCAAGATTTGTGCGCTCATGACGACAAGCTCCCACCGTCCAAATTGCCATCGCTGCTGGCTGGATAGGAAAGCGCAAAGTCATCCCCCGGCATGTAGGGAAAGCCGCAAAAGTTGACGCCATTGGAAAAACGCGCCTTGCAGGTAGCAAAGCTCTTGTCGCAACCGGCTCTCAGCGTGATCTCTGACCCGACTTCCAACGGCGTGATAGGGGCCTGCCACAAGGTGATGCGCGCAGTTGCGCCATTCACGCTGTGAGCGCGGACCCGCACCGGCTTATCGTCGCCTTGCGCAAAGGTTCCCCCATCGAAATGGCCACTTGCCTGATCAGCAGGTGCGGTCATCAAGAAAATGTGCGGCTCAAGCACCACCTCAACGGTGGTTGTCGTTGTGAAGGCGGGCTGATTGAGGTCTATTCCGCATCGCGTATCACCCAGTTCAGCATCGCATCTGGCGGAAAACACCCGTCCACGGACCCGATCAAATGCGGCAAAGGGTCCGCGCACTTCGGCTTGAAACAAACCGTAGCGGCTGCTGACCTCCCCCAATGTTCCCGATGACAGAAGTTCATAGGCCGTTGGGTTCTGCCAATCGACGAGCAGTTTCTCGACCTCAGCGCCATCATAGCGACCGGCCAGCAAATCCTCTTGGGTGAGGCGATCATCGGTGAGTGCCGCGCGCAGATCCCATTCGCCCGTCGACGGACCGAGCGCGGCGCTTTCTTGGCTCGCTTCAAAGCCATCGGTTGGCAAAAATGTGCTGCCATCTACCTCAATGGGCGCATCATGGTCGGTGAAGCCCATCATATCGCCGTCCGTTCGAATGAGCCGGATGCAGCGGCAAAGTGTTGTGCAACCCGAGGCGAGGCTCGCAGCAAGATCAGGCTGAAGCTCACGCATCGGCGGGTTCCTTCAGAAACACTTCTTTCAGGGGGATTGTGGGCAATGACCCGGCCTTGAAGGCTGTGAGGTCAATATCCAGCGTGTCGGTGTCGAACCGGCACGGAACATCGAACAGAAAGCCTGCAGTGACCGTTGTTCCAATGGCGGGAATAGAGCCTGGGTCGAAGGTGAGGATACCCGTTTCTAAGTCGACCGAGATGTTGGCGGTGGTCACGCCGTGCACGGCAGCGGCAACTGAACCCGCGACCGGCAGGCGAATGGGCCGTGCGACCGCATCGCTGGTGTGCTTGACCAGTTGGAAAGCCGCCGTGATGCCATCGCCGGTTCCCAGCAGCTGATCGGTGGGATCGGGCGCTTTTCCTGGCGGTCCTGACGCATGGTCCAGGGGGTCGCGAAAGCGGAAGGCATAAAGCTGACCGAGACGCGCCTCGAAGAAGCTCTGCACAGTGTAGAGATCATCGAGCGAGCGCACGCCACCACCGGTATCAAAGGTGCGCTTGGCGTGTTTCCAGCGTGTGTTGCGCTCTTCGTGGCCGGAGCCGAGGGTGACGATATCGGTTTGCCGATGGGTTGTGACGCGGGCGCCTCTGGCCACGGGTACGGGAAAGCTGACATCGTGAAATCCAGGGATGGTCATACCGCCCTCTCCCTACAAACCGCGCTGGCCGCGCGAGACTGCACGGGCGAGCGAGGCGGTGAGCTGGGTTTCCGACCCTCGGAAACTTGTCGCGTCCGGCGTCGCCACATTAACGTTGAAGATGTTGGCAGCACCGCCGGTCACGCCACCGATAGCCGCCCCAACGAGGCTTTCGCCGAGCGAGCCGACCAAGCCGTAGACATCGTCCATGGCGGAGGAGAACGTGGTGTTTGAGTGAGAGAGGATCAGCCGTTGCAGCAGTCCGTCAAGTTCTCGGCCTTCCACTAGCGCTTTGGTCAGGCTCTTGGTCAACTCGCCGGACAGCGACGTGACATCGGCTTGCAAGTCGCTAAGCTCTTCGCGCAATCCGGTGGTGAAGTCATCAGGCCGTGTCTCAGTCATAGCATTTCTCCGGCGGGTTTAGGATGTCAGGGAAGGCGCGCATCAGCGCGGCCAGATCATCGGGCGTCGGCGGTGTGTTGGTCTGGGGCGGGGCAGCGATGCGGGTGGCGCGGCGCACATCGGGCAAGGTTAGCAGCCAGACAGTCTCAAGCGTTGCAAAACGCTGACGCACCAACCAATCCACGACGGCATTCAGCGTGGTTTCACGGCTCATGGTGCAAACGTCGCACGCATGAGATCAACATAGGCTTGGCGCAAAGCGAGAGGTTTGCCGATCCCAGCCAGCACGGCATCAGCGCCCTGCCGATCCACATCGCCACCTGCCACCAGAGCCTCGGTCAGCACAGTTTGCAGTTGGGGGGCAGTGAGATCGCCGTCCAAGAGCAGCCGGAACAAAGCATCCAGGCTTTCGGTGCCAAACGCTGTTTCCAAGCGGGCGAACGCATCTAGAGTCAGGCGCAACGTGTAGAGACCATCCGGCCCTTGCAAGCTGGCGTCGCCGCGATAGCGATTGGCCATCAAGCCGTCGCCTCAAAGGTCAATGCACCGGCGGACTCCAGCATCATCTCAAAGGTGATCGCGTCATCATGGCGCCCTGCATAGTCGAGCGCGGTCACCAGGAACGGGCCTTCGATGGTGCCAAAGTCGGGGATCACCACCTGCCAGGTGCTCACCGCACCATCGAAAAAGAGCCCGCGCACGCGGGCATCAGAGGCTGCATCGCGAAAGAGGCCGGAGCCGGAAATCTTGCCGTGGCGCAGACCAGCATCGCCGATCAGCTCACGCCAGCGCCCCTCACTCTCGCCATGAGTGACGTTCACCAGCTCTTGCGCCAAGCCGATGGCACGGGCGCGCAAGCCACCGACGGTGTCGAACTGGTCGGTTTGAGCGTTGTGGACTTTCAGCAGCAAATTGCGTCCGGACTGGGCGGTCATGTTGGCCTCGCGGGTTAGGTGGCATCGCCAAGATCGATCAGCAGTTCGATCGATAGGTCGGCGCGTTCCAGATTGTGGTTCGGCTCGTGGGCAAAACGTGTGCTCGCCAGCCGCTGAACGACGCTGGTCGCGCCCGTAATGGTCAGCGGTGTTTTAAGCATCACTCCAATGGCATCCGTGGCTTCGCTGAGCGAGGCAAAGCTGCCGGAACGGCTGGTGAGCGCGAGCGAGATGGTGGCCCGGGCACCGCTGGAGGTGTTCGTGGACCAGGGCTCTTCGCGCACCGGTCCAACACGAATGTGCGGCAGGTTTCGCGGGCGCGCCGGTCGGTCGGTGATGGTGAATGCGGCGAGCGCAGGATCGTCTTTCAGCGCTGTGACAAGGGCGCGAACCGCATTCATGGTGCCACCTCGCGCACGGCACACAGATCAAACGGATCAGCGGATGTGCCACGCTGAACCGCCATCACCTCCAGCGCACGCGTACCGCCAAGCGCATCCCAGGTAAGCCGCCAACCAACCGGCGGGGCCATGCCAATGCGGGTGCGCAGGGTGCCAGTGGCCAAGGCGTCGTTCACCGGATCAGTGCTTTGGCCGGCGGGACCATCCTCATCGAACGCAGCCCAAACCGAGCGGCGTAGTGTGAGGGTGATGATGTTACCGCCGAGCCCATCATCCGCGGCCACCGGCTCAAACACCTGCATGCGCAAGTTCAACGCGCCAGGTTCGCCAGAAATGGTCATAGCCGCACCTCGCGGAACGGCTCGATCAGTTCAAAAAGCCCATCCGGCTCACCGGCAGAGGTGAAATCAAAGCCCGTGGCCCGGTGTGCATACCAATGGGTAGCCAGCATCAGGATGGCGTGGCGCAGCACGGCAGGCACATCCAAGCCCGTATCGCCATACCCAGCGGTGACATCGATCTCGATACCGTTCATGGCGCGCATGCGGGTGGCCGCCGGGCGGCGGAGCATAAGCCGCGGCCAGCGCCCGCCAAGATCGGCCAGCCAATCTTCCGGTTCCAGTGTCAGCGGTGATCCGGCAGCATCGTAAACCACGACGCTGTCGACGGACCGAATGGGGCGAACCAGCAGCGCGATGCGGCCGTTGCTCGGCACCTCGTCGGCTAGCATGCGCCAGGTTTGGGTGATGAAAAGCTTGCCCGACAGCGTCTCAATATGAGCGCGCGCGGCAAGCAGCATCGCCGCGAGCAATGCGTCCTCATCCTCAGCATCGATGCGCGCATGCGCCTTAAAATCGGTCAGCGCTACGGGCTCGACGGCAGGACTTGTGAGTTGCACCAGCGTCATTGGCGACACTCCAAAAAGGGTGAAAAGGATCGTTCAACGCAAACGGCCCGCCTCGCGGGGAGAGGCAGGCCGTTTGCAGCTCAGCGGGCGTAGAAGGGCGGGAGGGCTCCCCTTACGCCGCTGAGAAGGTGAGAAGTTTGATGGCGTCAAAGTCCTGAATGCCGCCGCCAACACGCTTGGTAACGTAGAAAAGCACGTAGGGCTTGGCGGTGTAGGGGTCGCGCAGCAGGCGCACGCCGATGCGATCAACGATGAGATAGCCACGGCGGAAGTCGCCAAAGGCGATGGCTTTGGTGTCAGAACCGATGGAATCCATGTCCTCCATCTCCACCACCGGGAAGCCGAGCAGAGAGGCTTTGACACCGGCTGCCGATGGCGGCGTCCAGATGTAGTTGCCATCGGAGTCGCGCATCTTACGCAAGCTCGCCTGGGTGGAGCGGTTCATCACAAAGGTGCCGTTCTGGCGGTAGGTGGATTTCAGCGCGTAGACCAGATCGATCAGCACTTCGGACGGATCCGACGCTGGGAAATCGCCGTCAACGCCAGTCGACACCGTGCCAAGGCTGTTCCACGCCCAGCTGGCCTCATCAACCATCGGGGCGGACAGGAAGCCCAGCGGTTGTGTCGTGCCATTGCCTTTAACGAACGCGAAGCTCTCTTGCTCGGCAAACGCTGCATCGACTTCACCAGCAAGCCAGACATCCATGTCGATGGCCGCATCATCAAGCAGCGTCGCCGTGGCCGCTGGCATGGCGTAAAGTTCCATGGTTGGGAACGCGATCTCCGACAGGGTGACCGACCCGGTTTCGGGGCGCGCGGCGTTCTCGGCCACCCAGCCTGCATCAAAGCCTTCGGTGGTCACCGGCTTTCGGAAGATAGTCGAGGAGACCTGCCGCACCGTGGCGATGGAGCGCATCGGCGAGAGCGCCGTCAGATGATCGCCAATGGTGCTTTCAGCCTCCTGCGGCACCAGATAGCCGCCATCAGCATCGGTGCCTGATTCCATAGCTTTCAGCTGCAAACCTGCCGTGGAACCGGCGCGTACATAAGTCTCAAACGCGCGGACATGGTCAGAGCGCTCTAAGCGCGCGGATGCGGTTTCCAGGTGTGGACGTTGGCTGGTCGCAGACAGGCGGTTCAGCTTGTCGGTGTTGGCATCCAGCGCGGCATCGATACGGGCCAACTTATCGGCCAGAAGCGGATCGGCTTGCCCCCGCTTTTCCAACGCATCCAGACGTTCATCATTGGCATCGCGATAGGCGGTTAGTGCTTCCATCATGGAAGCAACGATGATCGGTTCGCTCGACGGATCGGCGGATGACGTTTGCGCTTTGGTTTCGCGCTCAGTGGCAGATTTGGTCATGGGAAAATCCTTTAGGCTTGGAGGGAGACGAGGTTGGGCGAGGACAAGGCGGCGGCGGCATTGCCGTTGCTGGCATCACACGGTCGACCCGGGCACCGGGCTGCATGGGGAAAGCCACCAGCGAGATTTCCCAAAGATCGATCTCAATCAGGCGCCGACCCTTGCCTGTGGAGATATGGCCATTCACGGCTTTGAAAGGCTTTGAGCGGTCTGCGCGGATGGTGTGAAAACCAATGGACAGCCCATCGACCGCACCGTCGCGCAGCAGAGCGGCAAGACCATCAGCGCGATCGAGGTCCGGCGTCAGGCGACCTTCTACGCGCAGACCTTTTGCGTCCTCATGGATGGCCGTCCACACGCCGATGGGCTCGGCAGGGTCATGGTTCCAGAGCATGCGAATGCCCGCTGCACCCCGCGCCTGCAAAGATCGATGAAACGCGCCCATTAGAACGCGATCACCGGACAGGTCGGTCACGTTGAACAGGCTCGCATAGCCGGCAAAGCGGAAGCTCTCTTCCGCTGATGATGGCTGGATCAACGGGTTTCTCCTTGCACCGGCGATGAAGGCCTAGCGCGCTGGGCCTTGGCGGCGAGCTTGTGTGCCAAGTTGTGGGCAAACGCGTCGAACAGCGCGTCGATGGCAGCCGCTTCCGGTCCATGGGCCGTGGGGAGCGCGGCGCGTCTGGCGGGCTTTCGCCGTTTGCGTTTGGTTGGTGTGGATCGCTTCACCATCGGTCACATCCTTTTCGGTTTGTCGTGCGGGTCGTTGTCGCTGGCGAGCATCGCGTTGAGGCGGGCAATCGCCAGAACAAAGCTTTCAAAGCTGCGGGTGGTGCGCGAAAGCTGGCGTAACTGCGCGACCGCCAAGGCCGAGGTGCTGGCCGCCCAAAGAAAAAGGGCGACATGGCCAATGTCGCCCCGTTCGAAAAACAGTGTTGCCAGCCGCTCAATCATGGGCGGGATCGTTGGTTGCCTGCGGCGAGTCCTCGCCATAACCAACGGCCATGCGCTTCTCCTCATCGCTCAGGAACGTCGCAGACGAGACGCGGCGCCATAGCGCTTCGCGTTCGGTGGAAAGCGCCTCGACGGCATCCAAATCGACGGCCAGATCAAGCGTTTCATCGGGTGATAACGGGGCCAGCCAATGGGTGATGCCATCCAGGATGCGGGCCACCATCGGCAAGATGGTCTGGCGCCACAGCGCGCGCTGCGCTTCGGCATAGTTGGCGTAGGTGTTGTCGCCCGGCAGGCCAAGCATCAGCGGCGGCACCCCGAAGGCCAGCGCGATCTCGCGCATGGCGCCATGGCGCGCTTCTTGGAAATCCATGTCTTTGGGGCTGAGCGACATGGGCCGCCAATCGAGCCCGCCTTCCAGTAGCAGAGGCCGTCCGGCATTGGTCTCGCCCTGATAAGTGCTTTCAAGCTCAGCTTTCAGGCGTTCAAACGCCTCGCCATCCAGGTGCCCATTGCCACCGGAGTAAACCAGAGCGCCAGACGGACGAGCGGCATTGTCAAGCAACGCTTTGTTCCAGTTGCTGGCACCCTGATGCAGATCGAGCGCCGTGCGTGCTGGTTCCAAGCAGCCCATGCCATAATGATCGTCCAGCGGATGGAAATGGCGCATGTGGGCGAGCGGCATCAGCCCACTTTCTGGGTCCGGGCTGAGCGTCACGGTCTGACGGCCCACTGAATAGAGATAGCCTGCTGGCCAGCCATCGCTGCCTGCTTTCACCCGCACCCGGTCTGGGCGTAGGGGGTAAAGCGAGGTGGGTTTGCCGTCCTCAAATCCGCCAAGCAGATAAGCATTGCCCTCCAGAAGCAAATGGGCAGAGAGCGTTTCAAGCAGGCTGGTGCGCGAGAGATGCTGACCCGGCTTGTTGATGAGATCGAGCAGCCAGTGATCAGAGTATTCACGTCCGCCCGAGCGCAGGACGAGTTTCACGGAGGCGGCCGCTTCACTGATCAGCCGAACAGCGCGAAACGCCACCGGATTGCGGCAATAGGCGTGGCGGGCAAGGCTCGCATAGCCGGTGTCCGTCCAAATGGGCGTGCCAGGCGTGTGCAGTTGAAACAGTGGCAAGTCCGGACGCCCGGCGGGTGCTGTGGCTTTTTGATCAAGACGAGCGGTGTCACTCGTCCTGCCCAGCACATTTGGGCGAGCAGAAGCGCTGGCCGCTTTACGCGGGCGCGTGAAGAACATGTGTGTCTCCTTCTGGAGTGAATTTCGAAACTTAGATTTTTCGCAGTCTGGGCGCGCTACCGCCGCCCATCAGTTCAGTGATGGCCCAGACCAAAGCGTCGAGCCGATCCGGTGATTGGCCAGGGGCCGACAGCCCTTCGGGCCCGAAATCGAGCATTTCATCTTCCAGCGCGGCGAACGCACCCACATGGTGCACCCGTCCCTGGGCATAGAGATAAGCCACCGGTTCGGCGCGCAGCCACTTGCCGCGCTTGGCGTGCACCAATTTCACCGGCACATTTCGGCTTGCCTGCTCCAGCACTGAGCGGACCATGTCGCCGCCCTGATTGGATTCAGCGACAATGAGATCGGCTTCAACCCGGTGGAACAGATCGATGGCGCGCGCCGCCCATTGTTCCGGGCGGGCAGCCCCGCAGGTATCATCGGCGAGCACAGCGAAATCACCATTCTCCATCACACCGCAGGCAACGATGCCACAGGCGTTGGACTTGGCATGCGAGGATGCCGGTGGGTCCACAGCCACAACGACGCGGCGCAGCGGCGGAGCTTCGTTCAGCCGCGTGCTATCAATGATGTCACGCTTCCAAAGGCTGTCGGCGCGCTGAGCGATCAGTTCGCCTGCCACCTCCTGGCGATAAAGCCGTGAGCCGCCATAAGACTGCTCTAACCCTTGCACGAATCCATCGGCCAGAAACGCCTGATTGGCATGGCTCGTGGCGTGCGAGACGATACACTTTGGGTCATCCATAAGTCGCTTCACCAAAGGCGTAGCGCGTGGCGTGGTGGTGACGACGCAGCGAGGCTGTGCACCCAGGCGCAGGCCGAACGCCAACTGGTCGAACGCTTCCTCGCCATACCTCCATTTCCCTGCCTCATCGCACCAAGCCCCATCGAATTGTGGGCCACGCAGAGACTCTGGGTCTTCGGCGGAGAACAGATGGGCCACCGCACCATTTTCCCATACCAGCCGTTTGCGGGTCGCCTCGTAGCGAGGTCGATTCCAGGGTGGAGCGATCTGGCGAAGACCGGAAACGCCCTCCACCATCACCTCGCGAGCATCGGCAAAGGTTTCACCTACCAGAGCCAGATGACCGCACGGCTCAGGCGCGTACCGCGCCCTGCCCTCAATGGCGCCGCGCACCCACTCGGCCCCCGCACGGGTTTTGCCAGAACCACGACCGCCCATCAGCATCCATGTGGACCACGCCTTGATCGGTGGGCGTTGGTCAGGCCGTGCCCAACTGTCCCAATCGAAACACAGCCGCAGGACGGCCTGATCGCTCAACCGCTTGGTGAAATCCTCACTCGCCCCTGCCTTGGCGCAGTCGATCAAGGCGGTCCGTAAGCAGGTGGCGGAACTCATCAGCATCGATCTCCTGGGAAACAGGGGTGTCTTTGGTGTTCGCCTCGGTTGCTTCGAGCATCTCGCCGAGCATATCGAGCGCCCGGGCCATCGCCGTTAGGGCCTTGGCATCGCGCTCGCCGTGGGAGGCGTCGTGCTGGGCTGTTTCTTCCTCAATGGCCATTATGCGCTCCTCCAGAGCATGAAAAAGCCGCGCGGCCAGCGCCGCGCGTTTTTCGGTCGGTGTGCCGGTGTGGGGCTGTGGGTGGGCCCGCCTTGGTACCAGCGGGGAGTCACGGCGCGTCGCCCAGTTCTCTAGGGCAGCGCGGCGGTAAAGCCGGGTGCGCGACATGCCGAACTGTTCGGTGATTTCATCGATGGTGAAAATCTCGCCTTCATAGGCAGCACGCACCGCCGCCCATTGCTCCTCGGTCATTTCTAAAGGCGTGGCGGGCATTCAGACTCCTCGGTTGGCCTTGGCAGACGGGCAAAGAAAAGCGGCCAATGCTTGCGCATGGCCGCTGAAACGAAAGGCAGATGTGGGCAGGAAACTTGGAGCGCAGACGTGCGCCCAAAGCGCTAGATGGATCGTCTTGGCTGACCCATTTCTGCGATGATGCCCACTATGTACCGCAACACAGCACAGTGGGTCAAGGACTTTTTTCCTATTTCTAGGATTATTTTCTTTTAATAGAAGTTAGAGCGTTGATTCCACTTGATAATACTCTTCGGCTGGAACCATCGGGTCCTCATCCGGCCAGTTCTCAATATGGTCTTCAAGATCGGCCAACTCGACCTCATCTTCGCTGATCACCCGGCCAGCGACCGAGATTCGGGCCACTTCCACGGTTTCTTGCGTGCCTGATACAAGCGGGTGCCACCATGCCAATCCCTCGCCATTGGCGATCCGTGCATAGGCGCAGGTTGGTGGCAGCCAAGCGGAGTTTCGCGCCATTTCCGGCGTGATCGCCAGGCAATCAGGCACTTTGGCGAAGCGGTTGGGGTAATCCTTACAGCGTGCCGTTTTGCCATCAAGCAGTGCGCAGCCGACACAGGTGAACGCGATGGCGCCGCTGTCAATGTCTTCCAGCTTGGACAGGCAGCACCGCCCGCAGCCATCGCACAGGCTTTCCCACTCTTCGCTCGACATCTCTTCAAGCGTTTTGGTCTGCCAAAACGGCAAGTCCGTCGGCGATGTTCGGGGGTCAGTTTGTTGATCCACAGCAGGGGCCTTGGCTGGCGGAAAAGTCACAGATTGGCTTGACTTTGCTCTTTAGCAAATTCACCGCTGGCGGCCAACGCCGAGCACGCGTAAAAGATGGGCAGCGGCGTTGACAACCAAGCTTGCTCTTGAGCGCTTGGTTTTGCTTTGCCATACCTTCGCGTGCCCCCTGCTTTGACACCTGTTCTAGCTGCCCGAGACGTTTGACCGCCACCGATGAGCGATACACCTTCAACCCCGCCAGAGACTGAATCCTCAGAGCCCTCAACTGCGCCGTCGCCCGACCGGCCGCAACGCCCTGCGCTCAAGCCACGCCAGGGCTTGCCGCGCCCTATTGAGATCGATGCAGCGCTGGACACAGCTCTCTTTGTCACCGGTCGTTCTTTGACCAATTTCATGTCCGGGGTGCGCCGATTTTTCGAACGCTTCCGGGTGCGCGGCATCAAGCGCATGGCGGTGGAAGTTGTCGATGAACTTGCAACCTTCGGCACCATGGGCGCGGTGCTGGCACTGATTCTCGCGCTGCCGGCCTTTGACCGCATTTCCAACGATTGGCGCGAACAAGACACATTCGCGGTCACCATTTTGGATCGTTATGGCGAAGAGATTGGGCGTCGCGGCGTTCTGCAGAACGACAGTGTGCCGCTTTCAGAGATGCCCGATCATCTGATCCAGGCGACACTCGCCACCGAAGATCGGCGGTTTTACTCCCATTTCGGTATCGATGTTATCGGCACAACTCGCGCGCTGCTTGAAAATGTGCGTGCGCAGGGCGTTGTGCAGGGCGGCTCGTCGATCACGCAGCAGTTGGCCAAGAACCTGTTCCTCTCCAACGAGCGCACCCTGATGCGCAAGATCACCGAGGCGTTCTTAGCGCTGTGGTTGGAGATCAATCTCACCAAGGATGATATTCTCAAGCTCTATCTTGATCGCGCCTATATGGGCGGCGGCGCCTTTGGTGTGGTGGCTGCTGCAGAGTTCTACTTCGATAAAGATGTGCGCGACATCACGCTGGCAGAGTCAGCCATGCTGGCGGGTCTTTATAAAGCCCCAGCTGGCTACGCGCCGCACCTTAATCTCGCTGCGGCACGCCTGCGCGCCAGTGAAGTGCTTTCCAACATGGTGGAAGCTGGCTTTTTGACCGAAGGCCAGGTGCTGTTCTCGCGGCTCAACCCGGCATCGGCGGTTCCGCGCGATGCGCTGTCTGCACCCAACCATTTCCTGGATTGGGTGTTCGAAGAGGTGCGCGAGATCGCCCCACCAGGCCAGCGGGTACTGGTCGTGCGCTCCACCCTCGATAGCCGCCTGCAAACGGGTGCGGAACGAGCGGTCCTCAACAATCTGGCTGAATCCGGCCGCGCCTACCGCGTGCGCGAAGCGGCTGCGGTTCTGATGGAAAACGACGGCGCCGTGCGCGCCATGGTGGGTGGCCGCGACTATGGTCAAAGCCAGTTCAACCGTGCCGTGCACGCTCTGCGTCAGCCTGGGTCGTCGTTCAAAGTGTTCGTCTACGCCACCGCGCTTGAGAATGGCTACACGCCCAACTCCATCGTGGTCGATGCGCCGATCACGATAGGCGGCTGGAGCCCGCGCAACTATGGGCGCAGCTATCGTGGCCGTGTGACCCTAACAACGGCCCTCGCCCGCTCCATCAACACAGTGCCAGTGCGATTGGCCGAAGCGATGGGCCGCGATCTCATTGTTGAGACAGCCTATGATATGGGCATCCGCTCAGAGCTTCCAATCACCCGCCCCTTGCCACTTGGCGTGGCTGAGGTGACGCCTTTGGACATGGCCAGCGCTTACGCCTCGCTCGGCAATGGTGGCTATCGCGCCAGCGGCTATGCGGTGATGGAGATGCGCACGCTTGATGGCGAACTGGTCTACGATCGTTCCGTGGATGGGCCTGCTGCGCCACGGATTCTCTCTGCGGATGCGGTCGGCGGTATGAACCGTATGCTGCATCAGGTGATTGAGGCAGGCACGGCGCGCCGGGCACAGTTGCCGGGCATTTCCGCAGCCGGCAAGACAGGTACCACACAAGCTTATCGAGACGCCTGGTTCATCGGCTACACCGGTCGCTACACGGCAAGCGTCTGGTACGGCAATGATGATTTCACCTCCACGGCCAATCTCACAGGTGGTCGTCTGCCAGCTATGACGTGGCAATCGATCATGGAATTGGCGCACCGCGACAGCCAAGCACCCTTGCTTCCCGGCGTCGACGAGGCTGTGCGCGATGATGTGGAGCTGGTAACCGCACGCGATGCCTCTGAGCATGGCCCCATTCAAGCCAGCGATCTCAGCGAAGGTCTGATGCTGACCTTGCAAGGCGTCGCAAACAGGTTTGACCCCACCAACACGCGTGAGCTGCGCTCATCGTTTGCTATCGATGCGCTGGGCACCTCGGATACATCGATCGCGCCTGATGACCTTCGGGTTGAGCAGGCGAATTAGATCCAGAATGGCGCGTTTGTTGTGGCTCTTGTCGATGGCGTTGACCGCCGTTGTTGCAGGCACCGTGAGTGCCATTTACGCCACCCAAACGTTGCGGCCCACCGGTACGTTGCACATTGGGCCATGGGAAGCTGTGCGTGCCGTCGGCGATGCTGCGGCTGACCCTTATGCCCACGCCTATATCGCCTCTTCCGGCCAGCTTCCGCCCGGTAGCGCGGAGGGTATGCGCTTTGTGGCGCTTGAATCCCATGCCGACCAGGCCCTGCTGCCCAACTGCTCTATTATCGTCTCTGGATTCGTTGAAATCGCCCGCCTTTGGACGCTGTCCTTGGCGCAGGCCAGTGGTGCGACGCTGGAACTGGGTGAGACGCAGTCCGGGGCTACAGCGCGCTTAGCGCTTCACAGCCAAGATATTGTCTACAATGCCGATGGTAGCTTTTCACTGACCATCGGTCCGAGCCCTGATGCGCCCAATTCCATTTTGGTGCGCTCAGGCCTGCCGATCAGCCTGGTGCTTCACGTCTACGACGGCGCAATCACCTCTGTTCCAGAAAGCGGCGAGGCCTCTCTTCCCACCATCTCTGTTGGGTCGACCGGCCCTGGGTGCGGCTGATGAGTGATATCGATTTTCTGCTGCCCAAAGCTCGCACACGCCCCACCTTGCGCAAAGTTGCAAGCGCGCTGGGTCTTTGGCTTGCGCTAACGCTGCTCGCGACACTGGTGGTGCACTTTGTGATCGTTTTTGCGCTGCCATCGATTGGTCGCGGGGTGTTGATCGATGAGGTTATCCCAGCCGGACAGTCCGCGCCTCGTCTTTACACTGGCCAAGCCGGTGAACCACGCCCCAGTTTTCGGTACGCCGATGATCGCATGGACAGCGTCTATTGCAGCTTTGATCTGCGCGACGGTGCCGTGCGGGTTGCTGGCAACTTGGACGTGCCCTTTTGGTCGATCTCAGTGCACACGCTCAGCGGCCTGGTTGTTGGCTCGGTCAACCACAACGCGGCTTCTGGCGGTGGTTTGGAACTGCTGGTGATGCGACCCGCACTTGCTCGCGATCTTTCAGCTGCCGGGGCGCAATTGCCACGCGATGCACTGGTGGTGGAGATGGACGGACCGTTGGGAGTGGTGCGGATCAGTGGCCTTGCCACTTACAATGCGCTGCGCCCGGCCCTGCGCGATCAGCTGGCGCAAATGCAGTGCTCGCTGGCGACCTTTACTTTTGCCGAGCCTGAGATCGATGATGATGGTTCGCAAACACCGCGAGGCCCAGCCACACCCTCTGGTCCGCCCAGCGTGCCGCAACCTGTGGTGCGGCCCGACCTGGAAGAGGCGGGTGGTGAGCAATAGCGTCTGGGAGACAGTTGGCCTGTCTCAAGTGTCTGCACAAAAACAATGGGACAATGGCTCCTCGGCACAAGGCCCCGGACAACTCTTGCGATCACGAGGATGCTTCAAGCCTTGGCCACGATCTCCAACAGATCGACCATTTGACCGGGATGGCTGATGGGGGCCTGCTCAAGGTCCACCGCAATTGCATTTTGGATCAAGGCTTCAAGCGCGTTGAGACGCTCAATGGTTTGCCCTGCCAAGCGCGAGGGCGTTTGGATCATCAATCGATCCACCGCATAGCGATAGGCATACAGCCGGAAAAGCATGGCCCGCTTCACCCACGCCATCTGGCGCTGGTTCTCCGCCACACGGCCATGGGCAGCTGCCAGCTCTGAAGCGCCAATATCCGGCAGGCCAAAAGCGGCGTTGATACGTTGTTCATCGGCGATGCGAACGCGCGCAACGTAAGCCATGTAAGGCTCAATTGCAGCCATATCCTTCACCGCATCGTCCATGATACGGGCGTAGCGCGCATCACTGGAACGGTAACGCTCACCCGACAGCATGGCCGAGTAGCGCTCAGGGCTGAGCACCAGATCCAGACGCCGGATGATCTGCGCACGCTGCAGCTCAGCAGCCGTACGACCAATCCAATCATGGGAGTGAGTTGGCACGACCAAGGTCCAGCCAAGGTTGCGCAGGGTGCGCTCATCATCGGTGTAGTTGAAGTGTGAAACAGGTTCGCCAGCGCTGTAGGTCGAGACCATACCAACGACGGGCAGAACACTGTCATTGATGACATTGGGGCGCTGCCTGCCAAAATCACCTGTTTGGGCGCAACCGGCCAGTATCAGCGCGCATGCAGCAGCGATGAGAGCTTTGCCTGAAAGGAAACGGCCCATCGGCCCTCGGCTAGCCTTGCGTTCCATTGCGGACGATCTGCACACCGGTGAACAGCACAATCTGCGCTTGATGATCTTTGGGCAGTGGACTTTGCGATGGACGATCAACAGGGGGCAGCGGCACCACATTGCTTGCCGTTTTGGTGGCTCGGCGCGCGCGTGCATCAGCGTTGACGGCCTTGTTGAGGCCGCGCTGTTGACGTGAGCTGCGTTGTTGGCTGCGGTCACCCATGGATTTCAGTTGCCCTATAGAAACAGGCCCTTTGCGCATCGTTTGGTGCAAGGATGGTGAGCCGAATCAGCCCACGCCTCGCCTCGTGTTGGGGCATTAAGAAAGTGGCAAGGTTAATCCTTTGCTAACGGAGTTTTGGCACAAGAAAGCTCTTCTTTTCCGCGGCAACATGACGAGACCATCTATGGCGCACCTTCCAACGTTTGGAGATAGGCCCGACACGGCAGACAAAGCCGATGGGCCGAGTGCAGGTGCTAGCAGGGTTGCCGACACAGACAATGCTGCAGATGCCGTTCTTGCGCTTTCCAGCAACAGTCCGTCACCTGCCGCAAATGCCTCAAAACCGCTGGCGGGTATCAAGCTGATGGGGGCAGTTTCCACGCTCCTGGCGCTCACCCCGCGTGGTCGCTCTGAAGAGCTGGCCCGGCTGACGGCTCTCGCCCACGGCTATATTGGGATCGCCAGCGAGGAAGAGCTGGTGGCGCTGGCCAAGGCCGTCGCAAGCCGGGAGGACGTTAACAGCGGTCTGGCAGATCGCTTGGCGCGCGCTAGTGAGCGCGCCGCCCACACCCTTATTCGCGCCAATCGGTTGGGTGATGAAACCATTGCCTACTTCCTGGAAACAGGCAGCGAGGAAATCCGTGCCCTGATTGCGCGTCACCACACACTGCACGGCAAACACGTTACCATGCTGGTTGCCGATGGAAGCGGGCCGGTGTTGCAAGCACTGCTCGACAATCGGCAAACCGAGTTTAGCGCCGATGCGCAGAAGCTGGTGGAGCGTGGCGTGGCCAATGCCGCCAAAACAGCAGCTGAAAAACAAGAAGAGCCGGACATAGCAGCGCCCGCACGCCCAGCTTATCCAACCGGCACCGCCGATCCACGCCGCAGCGCGCAGGATTTTGCCAATCTTGATAGTGCCGGTCGCCGGGCGGTCATGCGACGCCTGGCTGAAGATCGCCCGGGAACGGTGAGCCTTCAGCAAGCCCGCAAAGCACTCGACCCAACGCGCAATGATGCCGATCTGGCCTTCCTGACCGTCATTGCGCTGCGTGACTCATCAAAGCTCGCCGATCTGTTTGCTGAAACGCTGAACCTGGACCGCACTCTTGTTGGCAAACTGCTTGATGAGGCTGACGGCGATGCGCTGTTGGTGCTTGCACGGGCATCTGGGCTTTCGTCCACCGCATTTGCGCGCATGCTGATCCTGGGCAAAACCGGCCTGACCGGAAGTCCACGCGACACCTTTGCCCTGGTCGATCGTTTCAATGCGATGCCGGAGGCAAGCGCGCGGATGATTGTCGGCGCGATGCGCGGTGAAACGCCAAAAACGGTTGCGTCTGCTGCCGGCTCTGAGCCCTCTGCGCGCCCGCAAACCCGCTCGATCATGTCGCTGGCTGACCGCACTGCGATGATCGAAGAGAAGCTGCGCAACGCAGGCTAGTTGGCCACCACTGGCACGAAGGCACGCATGTGGCGGTCTTCAATGTCCACCACCCAAACATCGGGATCAAACCGCATTTGGCGCTGCAAGGCCTCATCGGCAGCGGCGCGCGTTGGTTCTGGCTCCAAGGGGATCACCGCGAACAGGCGGTTGCCGGTTAGAGCTGCGTCGGCTGGTAGAGGCTCATCGTCCATTTGTGGCGGCGCCGGTCCGTAAAGAGCGACCTCGCCTTCCAGCCCATCAACAAGCACAAAAATGGCGCCCGCTGTGTTGTCCCCCCGACGCGCGACGGTGGCATAAGCGCCCTCGCCTTCCACGCGCCGAACCAGCGCGCTGACGACAAAATCACTCGTCAGGCGCATCGGTAAGAGCCGATATGGTTTTTTTGGCCTTGGCATCGAGTTTGCGGGCGTACCAAACGCCCAAGGGCAGAGCTGCCAAGTAAACAAAGGAGAGGCCAATGAGCACATGCCATGTGAAGGCCACCAGCAGCGCGGTTCCAGCTGCCATGGCCACCATCAATGGCAGCACGCTGTCAGAGGGAAGACGCGCGCCCAACCGCTTGCCAGAAAACGTTGGCAGCGACGACACCATCAACAAGCCGATAACCACGATGTAGGCAGCCACCAGAAGCGGTGAGCCGGTGAGCCAGTTGCCACCGAGCAGCGCAAAGTACATCGGCAGAAGAGCCAATAGAGCACCGGCTGGTGCCGGGACACCGACAAAAAAGTCAGCCTTATGGTCTGGACCTTCAACATCCAAGGCCGCGTTAAAACGTGCCAGCCGGAGCCCTGCACAGATGGCGTAAAGCAGGGCTGCAATCCACCCGAGATTGTCGATGGCCGAAAGCGATGACTGGTAAAGGATCAGCGCAGGCGCCACGCCGAAATTCACAAAATCAGTAAGCGAATCCAGTTCCGCGCCAAACCGGCTCGTGCCCTTCAGCATGCGCGCCAACCGGCCATCCAAGGCATCAAGGAACGCGGCCAGAAGGATCGCCATCATGGCCAGTTCCAGCCGCCCTTCCAGCGCCAATCGGATGGCTGTCAGTCCAGAGCATAGCGCCAACAGCGTGACCATATTGGGCAACACCATGCGCAACGGCACTCGGTTCAACCGACGCCAACGCCGCCCACGCTTAGACCCTGGCTTTCCGCCGGGCTCAAAATCTTGGAACAACCCACTCATGTATGAGTCACAGCATCTATTCCTGCTCTGGCGCAAGCGCCAACCGCATTAGCTCGTCCGGTGAAAGCGTTCGCCAGAGGACGTTTGTCCAAACCGTGCAATCACGGTTTCACCGGCAAGGGTGCGCTGGTCCATGGCCACGTCTACCTTGGCACCCTCCGGCAGATAAACGTCGACACGGCTTCCGAAACGGATCATGCCGATGCGCTCACCGGCTGTCACACTGTCGCCTTCGGCGCTCCACGCCAAGATGCGCCGCGCGACCAATCCTGCGATCTGCACGGCGGCCAAAGGACCGTGCGGGGTGTTGAACACGAAACCATTGCGCTCATTTTTCTCGCTCGCCTTGTCGAGATCGGCGTTGAAAAACGCCCCCTCCTTGTAGGCAACCTTGGTGATGGAACCCGACACGGGCGCCCTGTTCACATGCACATCGAACACGTTCATGAAAATGCCCACCATGCGCATTGGCTGATCACCAAGGCCGAGCTCTGGCGGTGGCGCACGGTGGCCGACAAAGCATACGCGTCCATCGGCAGGGCTTATCACCAAGCTATCATCAACCGGCGTAACCCGTGCAGGATCGCGGAAAAAGAGGATGCACCAGATCGTGAGGCCCACACCGATCCAGAACAGGCTGACCGACAAAAAGCCGAGTGCCACCGACGCAAGCGCGAAGAGGCCGATAAACGGATAGCCCGCCGGGTTGATTGGCGGGATGGCGGTGCGGATCGATTGGGCAATGCTCATGAAGGGTTGAAACTCATTAGAACAGGGGGATTGCCGGTCCTACCGGGTTCGCTCGCCCCTGTCGAGAAAACTGCGATATAGGCCTAAGCCAAGCTCGGCTCGCCCGCCCGTGGACCGCGATCAATCACACCCTCAACATCCTGGGCGCGGGTTTCGGCCAGTTTCTTTTCGGCTTCACTGGCTTCACGCTGGCGGTTCCACATGGTGGTGTAGAGACCGTTCATCGCCAGCAGCTCATCATGGGTGCCACGCTCGGCAATCTCGCCAGCTTTCAACACGATGATCTCGTCGGCATCAATCACAGTGGAGAGCCTATGGGCGATCAAAAGTGTGGTGCGGTCTTTGGAAACAACATCCAGCGCTGCCTGAATCTCTTTCTCAGTCTGTGTGTCGAGCGCCGACGTGGCCTCATCCAAGATAAGGATGGGTGGTGCCTTCAGCAGCGTGCGGGCAATGGCAACGCGTTGCTTTTCACCACCGGAGAGTTTTAGGCCACGCTCACCGACTTGGGTTTCAAACCCGTCAGGCAATTGCTCAATGAAGTCGGCGATCTGGGCCATACGAGCAGCCTCGTGCACCTCTTCTTCGCTGGCCGATGGACGTCCATAGCGAATGTTGTAGGCAATCGTATCGTTGAAGAGGACCGTATCCTGCGGCACCATTCCGATCTGCTGACGCAGGCTCGTCTGGGTTACGTCTTTAAGGTCTTGCCCGTCGATGCTGATTGATCCCTCGCTGACATCGTAGAAGCGGTAAAGCAGCCGCGAGATGGTCGACTTGCCGGCACCCGACGGTCCGACCAGTGCCACCTGTTTGCCCGCTGGCACCTCGAAGGAAATACCTTTGAGGATCGGTCGATTGGGGTCGTAGGAGAAACGGACATCCTCAAACCGTATGGCACCGCCGCTCACATCCAGCGGCAGGGCATCGGGGCTATCTGTGATTTCCGGGTTCTGGCGCAGCAGATCGAACATGGTTTCCAGATCGACCAAACCCTGTTTGATCTCACGGTAGACAAAGCCCAAAAAGTTCATCGGCTGCCAAAGCTGCAACAGAAGCGCGTTGATCATGACGAAATCACCAAGCGTCTGGGTGCCGGCCTGCACCGCTTGGGCGGACAAAATCATGCAGGCGACCAGGCCGATGGTAAAAATGAAGGTTTGGCCAAAGTTGAGCGTTGCCAGCGACGTGAAGGTTTGCGTGGCCGCCTTTTCATATTTGGCCATCGCCCCATCAAAACGGCGGGCCTCCATAGCCTCATTGTTGAAGTACTTCACCGTCTCGTAGTTGAGCATTGCATCGACGGACTTGGTGTTGCTGTCGGTATCGGCCTCGTTCATGGCGCGGCGGATGGCGATGCGCCAATCGCTGGCGACCTTGGTGAACCAGATGAAAGCAACCACGATGGCAATCACGATGCCCGCATACGTCCAGTCGAACTGGTAGGTAACGACGGCAATCATCAGCGCGAACTCTAAGATCGTCGGCACTGCCGTCAGGATCAGGAAGCGGATGATGATCTCAATGCCCTTGGTGCCACGCTCAATAATGCGCGAGAGACCGCCTGTGCGCCTTTGAAGATGGAAGCGCAGCGAGAGGCGGTGAATATGGCCGAATGTTTCGTTGGCGAGGTTGCGCACGGCGTGCTGACCAACCTTGGCGAACAGGGCATTCCGCAGCTCATTGAAGCCCACCATCATCAAGCGGCCAACGCCATAGGCCACCACCAGCATCATCGGTACGATCAGCCACTCTGGGACGCTGGCAGGCGCACCCAGTTCACCGGTGAGCGAGTCTGTGAGCCATTTGTAGCTGTAGGGCACCAGGACCGTGACAAGCTTGGCAAGCACGAGGATGAAAAGCGCGATGTAGATGCGCAGTTTCAGATCAGGCCGATCTTTCGGCCAGATATAGGGGAAGAGAACTTTGAGCGTATCGGCCATTGCGCGGTCATCCACTGACAACGCAGGCTTGTTGGCTTCAGGTTTGTTGTGGGGGGAATCTGCGGCAATCGCCATAGGGCTCACGCCTTCTCAAAAGGTTCGTTGGCTGGCCGCACCGATGTCGAGCCAACAGATGTAAGGTTGGCAAATGCCGCCAAAGCGCGGTCAACGGCTTGGGCATTCACATTGAAATAGCTTTCCACGCCGCAGGCGGTGCGGGTGACAAGACCCGCATCAACCAAAACGCGGAGATGTTGAGAGACGGTGGATTGCGCAAGCGCCATATCGCGCTGTGAAAGATCGCGCACAAGGTGACCGCAACAGCAGGGTTCCGCCGACAGAGCGCGCAAGAGCGCCAGACGCGCAGGGTGAGCAAGCGCCTTGGCTATGCGGGCCAACGCTTCATCATCATGCACGACGGGAGTGAAATGCTGTGTCCGGGCATTCATCGTCATCTAACGATGAAATAGGGGCGCGCGGCGTCCGCGACAACCCCTTGTGTGGCGGCGAAACGGTTGCCGCTAGTTTTGCGCGTCGTCAGAGCCTGGGATCTGATCAGGCTCCAGCGCTTCCACTCCAGGCACGGCGCCCCACTCTTCTTGTGGGGTTGGCAGGTCGAACACCTGGCCTGGGAAGATGAGTGCTGGATCACGGATCTGATCACGGTTGGCATCATAGATCGACGTGTAGCGGATACCCTGACCGAAGACACGGCGCGACAGGCGCCAGAGATTGTCGCCACGGCGGATGATCACGCGACCGGTATCGAGCACTGAGACGCGCTCATTGCTGGCGGCCGGTGCTGTGGTGGCAGCGACCTCTGTCTCATCGGCCGATGTTGCGGTGGTTGACGTTGCCGGGGCCGCTTCTGACGTTTCGGTGGACGTCGCCGCGCTTGCAACCTCAGCGGCTTGCTCCACCGCATCGGCAACCGCTTCTTGGGTGGCTTCAACAGCATCGCTTGCCGCTTCGGCAACAGTGGTAGCTGTTTCAGCGACGCTTTCGGCGGCATCTGCTACGGCTTCACCAACAGCGTCAGCGGCAGCGTTGGCTGTCTCTGCCACCACGTCAGCCGTCTCAGCCGTGGCGTCTGCCATCTCGGTGTCAGACATACCATCGCCGGTCGTTTCTTCTCCCGCCATATCGTCGTTGGCCACATCGTCGGCTGACATGTCGGCATCTGCCATCTCAACCTCGGCTGCTGTGCCAGGCATATCGAACGGCACTTCAGCACGCGCGATCACGTCCGCCGACCCGGTGTCAAGCGCATCAGCGCGCACGGTGACCTCGCCTACGGCATCGTTAAGAACACCCTCGAACAGGTAGCGGCCTTCTTCACCGGTGACAGTTTCGCCAAGCAGTTCGTTGTCCTGGTAGAGACGGACAACGGTGCCAGGTGCAGCTGCACCGGCAATCCAAATCTCCTGACCTTCCAGCTCGATGGCATCCACAACAACAAACGGGGAAGCCTCTGCCTCTGTTGATGTTGTTGGCTCAGTGCGCGCAGCCGTTTCGACCTCGGCGGCCTCGGTTGTATCAGCGACCTCCGAAGCAACCTCTGCTGCTGTTTCTCCGCTGGAGGCGACATCAACCTCAGGTGCTTCACGTTCAATGATTTCGACCGGCTCACCGGGACGCAGGACGCCAACAAGGAAACCAGCTTCATTGCCTTCTTCTGGCAGTACAATCGCAACCTGCTCGTCCGACTGCGCCTCGCGGTTGCCGTCTTCATCGATCACGACAACTTCCAGCGTACCTTCGCCGGTCGGCAGGGCTTCTTCGGGCACAAGCACGAAATCCCCGCCCTCGGTCACTTCGGCTTCGGCAACGACCTCGTCATTGTAGATCAGACCAACGCGCTCACCTTCAGGCGCGTTGCCCGCGATCAAAACATCGCCCGTCGGCTCAACCCGCACAACATCAAGCACCGGCGTGGTGCCAGGCTCAGAGGCCTCTTCGGGCATATCGTGGCCAAGGTTTTGAAGAACTTCGCCAGCTGCTTCTTCGCTCAGCGCAGCCATTTCTTCGGTGACAGCCTCACTGGCCGTCTCGGCAGTGTCTGTGATGGCATCTACGGCGCCTTCGACTGTCTCAGCAACTGCATCAGCGGCACCCTCGACAGCTTCGGTGACGGCCTCAGCGGTTTCTTCCAACGCTGTCTCGGCAGCATCAGGAACGAGCGCGAGCGGTTCGGTGCCAGCCTCAGCTTCACCTTCTTCGCTGCCAACAGCTTGTTGCGTTGCAGCATCAGGCTCACCGAAATAATCGCCCAAATAGGTCGATCCAAGATAGAGCGCTCCGCCAACCGCCAGCAGGGCTATGGCTCCTACGACACCAGAGTTCATCACATTTCCTTCATACAGCCCGATTCTGTTGGGTTTAGTACCGTTTTGCAGTGCACGCAAGGAAGGCCATTGGCCAGGGATAACGGTGGTTGACGCTTGCTTTGCCCAGTGTCACTCAAGAGCCATGAGCAAATTGACTTCAGTGTGCGTGTATTGCGGCTCACGCACCGGCGAAAATCCCGCCTACGAACGTGCCGCCCAAGGCCTCGGCGAGGCGTTGGCCTCTTCCAACATACGGCTTGTCTATGGCGGCGGATCGGTCGGCCTTATGGGAACGGTCGCACGTGCCTGTCTGGATGCGGGCGGCAAGGTGACCGGTGTCATCCCCCGTTTCCTGGAAGAACGCGAGGTGATGCTGCGCCGTGTCGAAGATCTGGTGATCACCGACGACATGCACGAGCGCAAGCGCCGTATGTTCGATGAGGCGGACGCTTTTGTCGCGCTGCCTGGCGGGATCGGTACGCTGGAAGAAGTGGTGGAGATGATCACCTGGGCGCAGCTCGGCCGTCACAAAAAGCCGGTGCTGCTTGCCGATATTGGCGGGTTTTGGGGACCACTGACCGAACTCATGGATCACATGATCGACGAAGGTTTCATCACCCAGCAGACCATGATCCGCTATCTGATCACGGAAGATGTAAGCGAGATCGTACCCAAATTGCGCACCGAGGTCGCCGCGTTGTCAGAGGCGGCCCTGGAAGGCGACGAGGAAACGCTTGAGCGCTTGTAGACCTACTCTGCCCAGAGTTTTGGATCGTCCCAAACCTTTGGGACTTTCAACTGCCCCCCGCCCAGCTTTTCATCACCCAAAGCTAAGGATTGCCAGGCGCTTGCCCATTCTTTTGGCAAAGGATGCGGCGGGAATAGGTTTGCCTGAGCTACAAATCCGAAACGGCCATAATAAGCTGGGTCACCGAGGACGAGGACCCCAGCAACACCTTGTTTTCGCAGGCGCGCCAACCCTTCGCGCACTAGGGCGCCACCCCACCCCTGCTTCTGCCAGTCTGGATGGATCGCCAGCGGTCCAAGCAGGGCAAGTGGTTGGCGATCGCCCTGGATTGTGCATGGCGTGAAGGCGACATGCCCGATGATCGCACCAGACTGGTCGAGCACGAGCGACAGCACATTCGGCTCCACCGCCAGGTCGTGCACCAAGGCCAGCAAGTCCTCGTCAGGAAAGGCTGCCGGGTAGAGCACCTCCAAACCTGGAAGGTCAGACGTGTTGCTCTCGCGTGCCATGGGACAGGTCACGAGCTTACTCCGCCGCCGGGGCCATCATCAGCCCATCCGCGCGCATCAGCTTGGTGGTGATGGAGTCTTCCAGCGCTTGGAAACTGGCATCGACGATGTTTTCTGACACGCCAACCGTGTACCAGCGCTCGCCCGTGGCGGTGTCTTCGCTCTCGATCAGAACGCGCGTTATAGCTGCCGTCCCGGCGTTGAGGATACGCACCTTGTAGTCCACCAACTCCAGCGACTCGATCACCGACTGGAAGCGGCCAAGGTCCTTGCGCAGGGCATTGTCCAGCGCGTTCACCGGCCCGTTGCCTTCGGCGACCGACATCAGCCGCTGCCCGTCAACGTCCACCTTCACCACCGCCTCAGAGAGATCGATCTCTTGACCCAGCGCGTTGAAGCGACGCTCGACGGCCACCTTGTAGCTTTCCACTTTGAAGTAGGTCGGCACAGTGCCAAGTCGGGCCATGGCAAGCAGCGCCAGTGAGGCATCGGCGCCTTCATAGCTGTAGCCGGCTGCTTCGCGCTCCTTCAGCTCTGCAAGCAGATCGTTGAGACGGGAGTTCTTCGGGTCGCACACTATCCCAAGTCGGCCAAGTTCGGCGAGAAGGTTGGATTTGCCAGCTTGGTCCGACACCAGAACCCGTCGCGTGTTGCCCACTACAGCAGGTGGCACATGTTCATAGGTCTCCGGCTCTTTCAGCACGGCCGAAGCGTGAATACCGGCCTTGGTGGCAAAGGCGCCAGCGCCAACATAGGGCGCATGACGATCCGGCGCGCGGTTTAAAATTTCATCGAACGTGCGGCTGGTGACGGTGAGCTTGGAAAGCTGCTCGGGTGTAACCCCTATCTCAAACTGGCTGGCATAGGGCTCTTTGAGCATCAGCGTTGGGATCAGGCTGGTGAGGTTGGCATTGCCGCAACGCTCTCCAATGCCATTCAGCGTGCCCTGGATTTGCCGCACGCCCGCGCGCACCGCCGCCAGCGCGTTCGCAACAGCCTGCTCGGTGTCGTTGTGCGGATGGATGCCGAGATGCGTGCCCGGCACCTTTCCCATTACGGTTTTGACGATGGCTTCGATCTCATCGGGTTGCGTGCCGCCATTGGTGTCGCACAGCACCACCCAGCGCGCGCCCGACTGGTAAGCGATTTCAGCGCAAGCCAGGGCATACTCAGGATTGGCTTTGTAGCCATCGAAGAAATGCTCGCAGTCCACCATTGGCTCTTTGCCAGCGGCCAGCGTTGCCATCACACTGTCCTGAATGCAGGCGAGGTTCTCTTCGTTGGTGGTTTTTAGCGCCACCCGCACATGATAGTCCCAGCTCTTGGCCACAAAGCAGATGGCATCGCCCGCTGCATCGATCAGCGCTTTCAGGCCCGGATCATTGGAGGTGGAAACACCCGCGCGCCGCGTCATGCCAAAGGCGGTAAAGGTGGCATTCTGGGTTCGCGTTTCTTCGAAAAAGGCGGAATCGGTGGGGTTCGCGCCCGGATAGCCGCCCTCAACATAGTCCACGCCCAACTCATCGAGCATGCGCGCGATGGTGATCTTGTCGTCCAACGAAAAATCGATGCCGGTCGTCTGCTGGCCGTCACGGAGCGTGGTATCGAAGAGATAGAGGCGTTCTTTTTGATGTGTTTCTTGGGTCATTGTTTTGGCTCCCACGTTTCTGTGTCGTGGTCGGGGTGCTGGTGCGAGATGATGCGCGCGTTCCACGCATCGTTTTCCTCACGGCGTTCAGGAGCCGCATCGGGAATGGTGTTCAGGCACATCACCACCTCGTGGCGATCATTGGTGTTGGCGTGGTACTCAATGGGCACGATGGATGGGTCGTCCATCGTGCCGATGACCACCTCGACGATCTCATCGGTCTCAAGCGTCAGCGGCGTGCCGCACTTGGTGCAGAAGCCGCGATTGGACAGGTTGGATGAGGCGAACAGACCGCGCTCACCGCGCGTCCATTCGAACCCTTCCACTTCGACCAGAGGCAGAAAATAGTTGCCCACTGCCTTTTGGCACATGCGGCAATGGCAGATGCTCGCTTTACCAAGCGTCTCGAAACGATAACGCACGGCGCCGCATTGGCAGCCGCCAGAGTAGGGACCGATCATCGTTTCACCTGCCAGTTCTCTATGTCGCGATCAGGATGCTGGTGGTTTGTGGCCGTGATCACCGGCGACAGATCATCCTGGCCGATCTCATCAGACGGGAGATCGCAAAGCGCCTGGAAAAAGGGGACGCGGCTTGCCTCACCATCATTGGCGGCGGGCGGCAAAGCCGCTGGATCATCCAAGCTGCCCAGCGTGAATGCCACGCCCTCTTCGGATATCGGGTCATAGAACAGCGGCGTGCCGCAAGTTGAGCAAAAGCCGCGGCGGATCGGGTCAGACGAGTGGAACCAAGACGGCGCGCCGCGCGAGATGGTGAGCATGTCGCCAGGCGCCCAGGCCAATGGCAGAAAGTAGTTGCCGGAGGCTTTCTGGCACATGCGACAGTGACAGAGATGGGGCGTTTCGGGCGTGCCGGTCACGCGGTAGCGCACCGCGCCGCATTGGCAACCACCGGAGAGCGAGGTGGTCATCGCTTCACTTCCCACGTCGTTGTGCGTTCTCCGGTTTCCGGGTCTTTGCCGTCTTTCAACGCGATGCCACGGCCTGCCAATTCATCGCGGATGCGGTCGGCATTGCCCCAGTCTTTGTTCGCGATGAAGCCCAGGCGGGTGGCGACTTCTCGGTCGATGACTTCCGCTTCCGCCGGTGAGAGATCAACGCTGGGTGCTGCTGCCTTGGCAACGCCCAAAACGGCAGCCGCCGCTGCAAAGCCTGCGGTATCACGCGTGCAAAGCCGCTGCATGCCTTGCAAGGCGGCCGGTGTGTTCAGATCGTCGAGCAGCGCTTCAAACACATCCGGCGGGCACGGTGCATCGCTTGGCTCCGGTTCCGGCCATTTGGCCATCAAGTTTTCCGCTTCCTCCAGTCGCTTGACCGAAAAATCCATCGGTTCGCGGTAGTGCGTCATCAAAAGGGCTAGCCGTACGACTTCACCCGGCCACTTTCGCCCGCCCACCTTTTCGGTGTGCAGCACATCATGAATCGTGACGAAGTTGCCCTCGGACTTGGACATCTTCCGCCCTTCGACCTGCACAAAGCCATTGTGCAACCAAGTGTTGGCCATCTTGTCTGTCCCGTGGGCGCAGCAGCTTTGGGCGATCTCGTTTTCATGATGCGGGAAGATGAGGTCGAGCCCGCCACCGTGAATATCGAACGTGGTGCCCAGATGGTGGGCGCTCATCACTGAGCATTCGATGTGCCAGCCCGGACGCCCCCTGCCCCACGGGCTGTCCCATCCCGGTTCCTCGGCGGAGGACTGCTTCCAGAGCACAAAGTCACCAGGGTTCTTTTTATGGCCCTCAACATCGATACGGACCCCCGCCTTCTGCTCATCCAGATTGCGTTTTGAGAGCGCGCCATAGCTGGGCCCGGATGATCCGTCCATGCTCGCCGTGTCGAACAGCACCTCCTGGCCTTCATCACCCTCAGCGACATAGGCGTTGCCCTTGCCGATCAGTGTTTCGATCATGGCGATCATGCCGGGGACGTGGGCGGTGGCGCGTGGCTCGTGCGTCGGTTCAAGGCATCCCAGCGCAGCCAGGTCCGCGTGGTACTGCACAGTTGTTTTTTCGGTCACTCGCGCAATGGCGTCGTTTAACGGCAGATCGGGGAAGTCTCGCGCTGCACGGGCGTTGATCTTGTCATCCACGTCGGTGATGTTGCGAACATAGGTGACGTGATCCTCGCCGTAGACGTGGCGCAGCAGGCGGAACAACACATCAAACACCACGGCAGGCCGTGCATTACCGATATGGGCAAAGTCGTAGACCGTCGGCCCGCACACATACATGCGCACATTCTTGTCATCGATCGGAACGAAGAGTTCCTTCGAGCGTGTCGCGGTGTTGGTGAACTGCAAAGTCATTGTGCTCGTTCCATCGTAGAAAGCGTTACAGGTGTAACGCACAAGAGGTTAGCCCGCCGCTGGCGAGGAACCGTTTCAGTAGGATGGGAGCAAAACGGGGCCGTGCCAGCGGTGAGTGCGCTAGCTGCAAATCTCCACAATGCTAATGGCTGCCATTAGAGCAGCTTCAGCAGGGCTTTGATAATCATACGGCCTAAACATGGCCTTTTCCCTGCCGTGTTTTGGGCAAACTCGTCAAGCCTTAATCCTTTTATCAGTGCAGGTGTGCAACGTGTCGTGATCGATGCAGGCGGACCGAAGGTGTGATGAACAACACGGCGCGCCCAGTGGGGCTGGTGCAGTGTGCCGAAACTTGAGATCCGCAACCGGCAACCTCCGCCAAGAGAGGGGTCGGTCGATCAGGGAAGGTAGTGCCATGAGTTTGACACACGAAGAAAGCCTTTTGTTTGCAACGCTTTGGCTGAAAGTCAGCGAGGGCGCTGTGCTCGAATTGGACGACGCGTCTGAGGTTGCCACTTACACAGCCAAATGCACAGAACAGGGCCTTACACCCTGTGCGCGCGAGCGCTTGCCGCAGTTTGACACGCGCCCTGCCAAACGCCCGACCTCGCACAACGAGCATCATTCATCTTGGGTTCATTAAGGCCCTGATACCACCACATGGTCGATTGCCACGGTTTGGCCAACCTTTGGCTAACCCTAGGTGGCTAGGATGAACCTATCGGCTGCTGGCGCGTTGAATGATCAACCCGTTTCAGCATTCTGATATGGCAACCGCGAGGTGGATGAGCACGTGACGGCAACAGCCCATCACGATTGGAAAAAGGCCTTGAAACGCCAGGCGTTGACGCTTGGAGCGGCTGTTTTCGCGCTCGGTCTTGGCTTTACCTCTCAAGCTCACGCTCAGAACTCGTGCGCGCGTATTCAAAGCGAGTTGGCGGCGCTCCATAATGGCGGCGGTGGCGGATCGAGCCAGCTGCAACAATCCATCAATCAGCAAATGCGCGAGATGGCCCGCGCGCAAGGCGCATTCGACCGGTTCCAATGCGCCTTTGGTGCTTCACCGCAATGCGGTTCGATTGTGGCGACGCTCAATCAGATGCAGGCCAATCTGAACCAGATGCAGCGCCAGCTTGCACGCTCCGGCGGTGGGGGCGGTCGCGGTGATCCACGGCGGATTGCTGAGCTGGAACGTGCATTCGCGACGCAGTGTGGCCCCGGCCAACGACAGATTCAGCAGCAGGCACGTCAATCGGTACAGCCAGGCAATCTGCTGGAAGCGATTTTCGGCATCCGCTCGCAACCGACCTATGTGGCGCGGCGCCCCGATGATCCGTCAGGTATTGTGATGCCTGGCCAACCGCGCACCAGAGGCTTTGATCGTCCCGGTGAGTTCACCCGCGAGCCAGAGTTTCGCCTGCGAGGCAACACGTTTCGCACCATGTGCGTGCGCACAAGTGACGGATTTTATTGGCCAATCAGCTTTTCCACCACGCGCGACCGGTTCGATGAAGATCGCAGTCTCTGTGCCGCCATGTGCCCTGGGACGAGCGTTGAGCTGTTTGCCTATCGCAACCCTGGCCAACAGGTCGATGCGATGATGAACACGCTCACCGGCGAACCCTACACCACGCAAAGCTATGCCTTTGCGTACCGGGAAAATTTCGACCCCGACAATCGCTGCACGCCCTCCGCGGTGGTGCTGGAGGAGTTGCGCGCGTCGACCCGGATTGCGGCTGCCCCAACCGGCCCACAGGTGCCGCAGCCAACCGCGCGACCCGATATGGCCAGCGACCCTGAAACCCGCGCCTTGGACGATGCCGGGATGAGCTTCTCAGCGCTTGGCCGCCTCACCCGCCCGGAACAGGATGGTGAGCAAGTGGTACGCCGGGTTGGTCCGAGCCACGGCTACTTCGACAACTAAGCGACATCACGATCTGAGGCGGACGAACAGCAGACGGTCTTCTTCTCGTCCGCTCTTAGTCCGCCAAATTGAGCGGACCGTCCGCTTGAATTCCGCTCTAGTCCGCTGCTTTTTGCAGACGGTCGAGCAATTTCTCACGACCAAGAAGCACAATGATCGGTCCCATTTCTGGACCGCGTTCCTGACCGGTGAGCGCCTTGCGCAGGGGCATGAAAAGCGCCTTGCCCTTGCGGCCCGTCTCGGCCTTCAAAGCACCGGTCCAATCACCCCATGTTTCTGAGCTGATATCTCCCTCTGGCAGGTGGGTCATGGCCAACGTGATGTAGGCGACATCATCGCTCTCCAGATCGCTCGTCACAGCATCAGCATTCAGCATGTCCCACCAGGTTTTGGCGTCCTGCGGTGCATCGCAGTTCTTGCGCACAGCAAGCCACAGATCAGCTTGAACGGTAGTGGGGATACCCAGGTTTGTCAGCGTGTCCGCGACATCGGCAGGCTCCAATGCGTGAACCATTTGCGCGGAAAAGTCGGCGATCTGCTTGGGTTCAAACCGAGCTGGACCAGAGGAAACCTTCGACAGATCAAAGTCTTCGGTCAGCTCTGCAAGGCTTCCACGCGGCGCGATGGCCATCGATGTGCCCACCAGGGTTGCTACGCTTGCCACCGCCATGGGCTGCGTACCTTCTTCGCGTAAGGCCTTGAGAGACAAGGATCCTTCGCGCTTCGACAGAGCCGAGCCATCGGCAGCGATCAACAGATTATGGTGACCCCAGTTGGGCGCGCTGGCGCCCAGAGCTTCAAAAATCTCAATCTGCGTGCCGGTATTCGAGACATGATCTTCACCGCGGATCACATGGGTGATGCCGAAATCGATGTCATCAATGATCGACGGCAGTGTGTAGAGATAGGAGCCGTCTTCGCGGATCAGGACCGGGTCGGATTGTGACGCTGTATCAATGGTTTGCGCGCCCTTGCAAAGATCATCCCATTCCACACGCTTGCCGGTCAGCTTGAAGCGCCAATGGGGTTTGCGGCCCTCAGCTTCCAGCTCTTTGCGCTCTTCGTCGGTGAGGTTCAGGCCCGTGCGGTCATAGACCGGTGGCTTACCAAGTGCCATTTGGCGCTTGCGCTTGTAATCCAGCTCTTCGGCAGTCTCATAACAGGCATACAACAGGCCTTTGGCCTTCAGCTCATCGCGCACGCCATCATACCGCGCCATGCGCGCGGACTGTTTTTCCTGCCGGTCCACCTGGATACGGAGCCAGGCGATGTCACTCAAAATGGTGTCAGCAAACTCTTGCGTGGACCGGGCTGTGTCCGTGTCATCCAGGCGCAGCACGAACTGGCCGCCGGTTTTGAGGGCGAACAGGGCATTGAACAGCGCTGTGCGCGCATTGCCGATGTGCAGATAGCCCGTTGGTGATGGGGCGAAGCGAACGATGGTCATCTGGTTTTGATATCAATCCGGTTGGGCTTAGGACGTTGTCCCTTGGGGATGGGCCGGATCGCGGCGATCCCGGAAGCGGTTGGTGATGGGGTAGCGACGGTCGCGGCCAAAAGCACGGCTGGTAAGCTTGACGCCCGGCGCGGCCTGACGCCGTTTGTATTCAGCGATGTAGAGCAAATGCTCGATGCGCCCAACCGTTTCAAGGTCATAGCCGTCGGCGACAATGCCTTGGAGGGATTTTTCATCCTCAACCAAGCCGCGCAAGATGCCGTCGAGCACATCGTACTCCGGCAATGAGTCCTGATCGGTCTGGTCCGGGCGTAACTCGGCAGAGGGTGCCTTGGTGATGATCCGCTCTGGAATGACCTCACCGCCTGGTCCCATCAGACCGCAGGGTTGGTGCGCGTTGCGCCAGGCAGCCATGCGATAGACATCTGTTTTGTAGACATCCTTGATCGGATTGAAGCCGCCGTTCATGTCGCCATAGAGCGTTGCGTAGCCCACCGACATCTCTGACTTGTTGCCCGTGGTAACCACCATGGAACCGAACTTGTTCGACAGCGCCATCAAAATGGTGCCGCGGGTGCGCGACTGGAGGTTCTCTTCGGTCACGCCCTCTTTGGTGCCCTCGAACAAGGGACCAAGCGCGCTTAAAAACCCTTCAACGGGCGCATGAATCTCCACCACATCGTAGCGTACCCCCAGCGCTTTGGCGCAGGCCTCGGCATCTTCCAAGGAGTGCTGGGCTGTGTACTCATAGGGCATCATCACGCAATGCACCCGATGCGCACCAAGCGCATCCACAGCCATCGCCGCGCAGATCGCGCTGTCGATGCCGCCCGACAGGCCAAGCACAACGCCAGGAAAGCCGTTCTTGTTCACATAATCGCCAAGACCCATGACGCAGGCACGCCAATCGGCTTCCAGATCATCCGGCAAGGCGGCGATTTGGCCACGCTCAAAGGTCCAACCTTCATTGATGCGCTTAGCATTGATCATCTGCACAGCGGCTTCAAACTGCGGCATTTGCAGCGCCAGTGTTCGGTCCTTGGCCAGCGCAAAGGACCCGCCATCGAACACCAGCTCATCCTGGCCACCCAGCTGGTTGATATAAAGAAGGGGCAGATCCGTCTCCACAACGCGCTGGACCATGATGTGCACACGCTCATCGGTCTTGCCTTCCCACCAAGGCGACCCGTTGGGAACGATAAGCAGCTCAGCGCCGGTTTCGGCCAAGCACTCAGGCACCTCTTCGGACCAAGCATCTTCGCAAACCGGAACGCCCAAGCGCACGCCGCGAAAATCAATCGGCCCGGGCAGTGGACCAGCATCAAACACGCGCTTTTCATCAAAGACGGAATAGTTGGGCAGATCGACCTTGGCCCGCACCGCTGTCACTTCACCGCCGTCCATCATAACGACAGCGTTGTAGCGCTTGCCATCATCCGTCAGCCAGGGCGTGCCCATCAGAACCGCTGGGCCACCATCATCCGTTTCGCGCGCCAGCTCCTCGCAGGCCTCGCGGCAGGCGTGCAAAAAGGCGTCTTTGTCGATCAGATCTTCTGGCGGATAGCCGGAGATGAAAAGCTCGCTGAATGCTATCAGGTCAGCGCCCTGGCGTTTTGCCTCCATGCGCGCATCACGCGCCATCAAGATGTTGGCCGCCAAATCTCCCATAACGGGGTTTAGCTGGGCGACGGCGATGTTGAGGGTATCTTTGCTCATGGCCAGCGGTCTAACGCTCCGAACAGCGGGTGGCAATCACCCTTTTGTTCACTTTGAGCAAATTAGGGATGAGCAGCCCTTTCATCGCCAAAGCCTGCACTGCTGACAGTTTCTAGACTGGTGATGTGATACCGGTTGCTGCCAACCAAGGAGACTGATGTGCGTGCATCCCTACGAGAGAAGGCAATCGCTGTTTGTGACCGGAAGATCGCCCAAAAAGGGGACGCCGTGGGGCTATCCTTCTATGCGTTCTTTGCCAACAAAAATAATGACCCGGCGCTGCTAATGGAAGCTGCGACGTGGTGGATTGAAACACATCAGCTCGATCATTTTGAGAAAGCATCGAAGATCAAAAAGATGCTCCAAGCGCAGGTCTAGAACCACCGATCCACCTGTGATGCAAACCGATAGGCATCCATCATTCTAGATGTCGGCTTCGAGCCCACAAGAACCGATGCTGCACAACGCACTAAGGCCCACTTGTCTGGTCATCGCGCGACACGTTTCCGGCTCACGGTCGGCGAGAAACCTGTGCGTGTCTTTGAGCATGGCACAGACGGAACACCCATAGAAGTGGCGCATTTCTCTCACTGAGATCGATTGTCTACCATTAGATCATACCCCTCGCAGTGCTCCGGTTTCAGAAAGCCAAGCCTGCGTCGCCTCGTTGACGCCAAAGATCGGTTCTGCAACAGCCGATTTCCTCAAATCCGCAAGGCTTGTCTCGGCGAGTACACGACGCCATTCTGCATCCGCTTTGTGCATGACCCGAGCGATATTGCACGGCGCTGTGTAGTGCTTTGGAGCCGCTGCGCAGGGGCCTTTTTGGCGGATCTCTGTGCAGCGAAACAGAGTTTTCTGGTCCTCCAACGCCATCACGATGTGCAGAACTGAAACATCGTCTGCTGGTCTGGCCAAGGCCAGCCCGCCTGACCGGCCTTCAATCGACCGCACAATCCCGGCCGCGACCAGTTTTTGCATGGCTTTGGAAAAGTAGCTGGGTTTGAGACCGTGGTACTCGGCCAATGCATGCGCAGGAATACGTGCGCCTTCCGGCATCATCGCGAGTGCGAGGCAGGCGTGAAGTCCCCACTCGACAGTTTCCGACAGCTGCATTATTAACTCCGATATTGTTTATCTTAGTTTACAGAGTACCTATTGAAAGAGAAGCGAAATGTCTGAGCTGGAAGAGGAAAATGCCTTCTGTGTTATCGGTCTGTCGAAGGTGGTCAAAAATGATGACCCCGCATCGATTGATGCCCTATGGGAGGCGTTCCACTCATCTGATGTCCGCTCAAAGGTCAGTGCTGATGCGTCCCGAGACGTTTACTGCGTCTATCATGCCTACGAAGGTGGCTTTATGGACCCGTACCGAATGACAATCGGCTATCGGAGTCTGTCCATGGACGCACCTGAAGGTCTCTATCGCGCAGAGATCCCCAAGCAGTCTGTGCTTACATACCATGTCGAAGGTCCGCAGCCGCAATCTTTGATCAGTCAATGGCAAGCGATCTGGAATGGCGATCTCGCTCGTTCGTATCTCGCAGACTACGATGTTTACTCGGCCGATAACCCTGAGGTCGTGAGCGTCAAGGTCGGCGTGCGGTCTCGATAGGTGTGTCAAAGCAGTCCTTGGCTGCGAATGCAGCGAAATGGTGCTTCGTGCGCCCACCCGCCTTTCATCCAGCGGAAACAAACCTGGCATTCGGTGACGATCTTTTCAGCAGATCGTATTCAAGCGGTTCATCATTGCCGGGGCAGCGATAGGATTGGTATCAGTCCACCTAACGAATCCCTGTCTTGTGAGTTCCCCCTATTTTAGATCGTCGTCTTCTTCTTGAGTTCCTGCCAGGCCTTGTTTTCCTGGCCGTGAACGCCGTTTCCACGCTCTATGTTGCCACCGGCGCGGCTATCCTGGCCGCCATGCTGGCTGTTTATCTGCGCTACCGCATTGATGGTCAGCTGCCTTTTTTGGCGATCTCGACGGTTCTGCTTTCCATTGTCATGCTGGGGGCTGGGTTGGTGCAGGACGATGAGCGCTTCATCAAAGTTAAACCGACCATTGGCGGCGTATCCTTCGCGATCATCTTGGCCGGTGGCATGCTGGCGCGGCCGAGCATGTTGCAGCGCTCTATGGGCTACAAGCTGGAAATGATCCCGACCGGGTGGACCGTGCTGCACATCGCATGGATTGCCCTGGCTCTTACCTTGGCGACGCTGAATGAGCTGGTCTGGCGCAACACGTCCACCGACGCGTGGGTGACCTACAATGCGCTTTCGGGGCCCGTCACGTTCGCGATCTACTTTGGGATCACCTATGCCGTGGCCTGGTGGTATTGGGATGAAGATGAGGAAGAGGAAGAGGCTGCATAGCCAGCAGCTTGCCGTTCGGTTGCTCAACAAAAAAGCGGGGCCGAAGCCCCGCTTTCAAATCGTTCGTTGATAGTGTTTTAGACGGCCTGTGGCAGCTCCACCGGCGTTTCCGACCGACCCTTTTTCAGACGTTCCGACACCAAGAAGGCCAACTCCAAAGCTTGATCGGCGTTGAGGCGTGGATCGCAATGGGTGTGGTAGCGATCTTGCAGATCCTCTGCGGTGATGGCGCGGGCACCACCCATGCATTCGGTGACGTTCTTGCCGGTCATTTCCACATGGATACCGCCGGGATAGGTGCCTTCGGCTTCGTGCACATCAAAGAAGGCTTCCACCTCGCCAAGAATGCGTTCGAACGGACGCGTCTTGTAGTTGTTGGCGGTGATGGTGTTGCCGTGCATTGGATCGCAGGACCAAACAACCGATTTGCCTTCACGTTCGACCGCGCGAACGAGCTCGGGCAGGTGCGCTTCGACTTTGTCATGGCCAAAGCGGGCGATCAGTGTCAGGCGACCAGGATCATTGAGCGGGTTCAACCGGTCGATGAGGCGCAGCATATCGTCAGCCTCCATGGAGGGGCCGCACTTCATACCGATCGGGTTGCGCACACCGCGGCAGAACTCAACATGAGCGTGGTCCAGCTGACGGGTGCGGTCGCCGATCCAAATCATATGACCGGATGTGGTGTACCAGGCATCCGGATCATCGGACGTTGAGTCCTTACGGGTCATCGCCTCTTCATAGCCAAGCAGCAACGCTTCGTGGCTGGTGTAGAAGTCGGTTTCGCGCAGACGCGCGTACTGATCGGACGTGATGCCGATGGCGCGCATGAAGTTCATGGTCTCAGAGATACGCTGGGCAAGCTCTTGGTAGCGCTCACCCTGCGGGCTATCGGCGACGAAGCCGAGCATCCATTCCTGAACATTTTCAAGGTTGGCATATCCCCCCGACGCGAAAGCGCGCACCAGGTTCAGCGTCGCGGCTGACTGACGGTAGGCCATGTCTTGGCGGGCCGGATCGGGGATGCGGGCCTCGGGCGTGAACTCGATGCCGTTGATGATATCACCCCGGTAAGAAGGCAGCTCCTCGCCATCGCGTTTCTCAATGTCGGAGGAACGCGGTTTGGCGAATTGACCGGCCAGACGACCAACCTTCACCACCGGGCGTGCAGAGCCATAGGTGAGCACGATTGCCATTTGCAGGAAGGCACGGAAGAAGTCGCGGATGTTGTCCGCTCCATGTTCGGCAAAGCTTTCGGCGCAATCTCCGCCTTGAAGCAGGAACGCTTCACCTTTGGCCACCCGCGCCAGTTCTGCGCGCAAATTGCGGGCCTCACCTGCAAAAACGAGCGGTGGATAGCTGGCCAAGCGGGCCTCAACGTCGGTGACAGCTTGCGCGTCTGGATAGCTTGGCACCTGAAGGATCGGCTTGGAGCGCCATGAGCTGGGGCTCCAATCGGCCAGAGGGCGCGACGGCAATTTCGACATTGGCATAATACTCTCTCCCAAAAACCCTTCGGCCTCACGGGGTAAAACAGACAAAAAGGACGAAGGATGGGCGGTTTCCTAATGGAGACGGGCGCTGATTTCAATGAGTGGAACGTCCATAGCGCGGTGAACCGGTGTTGATCGAGCGCATAGCGGGCAAATCCGCAACAGAGTGGAATGGTTCTAAACAAGCAGTTGGACCCTTGCCATGAGCCAAACAGAACACTCCCACACGCCTTCGGGCATCGCCAAACGCCTGCGCGAGGAGCACCGCGCCAACTATCTTCAGGATTGGGTGTATGGCGGCATCGACGGCGCCGTCACCACCTTTGCCATTGTTGCCGGCAGTCTGGGCGCATCGCTTTCGGCGAAAATCATTCTCATTTTGGGGTTTGCCAATCTTTTGGCCGATGGCCTCTCCATGGCAGCCGGCAACTATCTGGGCACCAAGGCGGACAATGATGATGCCAAACGGCTGGAAGCGGTGGAGGCTGATCACATTGCCCGGTTCCCTGAGGGTGAGCGCGAAGAAATCCGCCAGATTTTCGCGGCCAAAGGCTTTGCCGGACAGGTCTTGGACGAGGCGGTGGACGTGATCACGGCCAACCGCGACGTTTGGATCGCCACCATGCTCTCTGAAGAATATGGCGTGGCGGCCGCCCGCCGTTCCCCCATAAGGGCCGCCATGGCCACCTTTGGTGGGTTCTTGGTTTGCGGACTGGTGCCGCTTGTGCCGTTTTTGCTCGGCCTTTCCAACGCTGGATGGATCGCTTTGGCCGCCACCGCGTTGACCTTTTGCGGCATTGGTTTTGGCAAAAGCCGATGGTCTCTTAGCCCCTGGTGGCGCTCAAGCCTGGAAACGCTCGCCATCGGGCTTTCAGCGGCTATCGTTGCATTTGGCATCGGTCACGTTTTGAATGGCGTTTTCACCTAGGGCCTCGCACGAGGGCAGTAAGGACACACCATGCACAAAGCGCCCTCCTTCACCCTCGGTATGGAAGAAGAGTATTTGCTGGTGGAGAGGGAGAGCCGAGACTTGGCGGCCAATCCACCGGAGGCGGCGTTTGAGGCCTGCAAAGATGTTCTGGGCGACCAGGTAACGCACGAGTTTTTGCGTTGTCAGATCGAGGTCGGTACGCCGGTGTGCGAAACGGTGGAAGACGCGCGTGCACAGCTTCAACATATGCGCAGTTGCTTGCACGCGGCGGCGGCCCCGTTTGACCTAGCGCCGATGGCGGCCTCAACTCACCCCTTTGCCGAGTGGAGCCGCCTCACCCACACCGACAAAGAACGCTACAATGCGCTGGCCGATGATTTGAAAATGGTCGTGGCGCGCCTGGTCATCTGCGGCATGCACGTGCATGTGGGCATTGAGGACGATGATCTGCGCGTCGACTTGATGGCGCAGCTGACTTACTTCCTGCCTCATCTTTTGGCGCTCACCACCTCCTCGCCCTTTTGGCGCGGCAACGTTTCCGGTCTCAAAAGCTACCGCCTTGCGGTGTTTGACGAGTTGCCGCGCACCGGCCTGCCGGAGCAATTTGCTGGATACTCAGAGTATCAGCGCACGATCAAGACATTGGTGAACGCTGGGCTGATTGAGGATGCCACCAAGATTTGGTGGGATTTGCGGCCCTCTAACAAGTTTCCAACACTGGAAATGCGGGTTGCTGATGTCTGCACCAATCTGGCCGACGCAGCTGCTGTAGCCGCTCTTTTCCAGTGTCTCACCCGCATGCTCTATCGATTGCGTGGAAAGAACCAGAGATGGCGCAGCTATTCACATTTTCTGATTGAGGAAAACCGCTGGCTTGCCCAACGCCATGGCGTGCAAGGTGAGCTGGTTGATTTCGGGCGCAGCACGCTGATCCCCATGCAGGAGCTGATCGAGGAGCTGATTGATATGCTCAGCGAGGATGCCCGCGAGCTTGGCTGCGAAACCGAGTTGGCGCATCTGCGCACCATCAGCCAGCAGGGTACATCGGCTGACAAGCAGTTGGCGCTTTATCGCGAACGGATCGACGAAGGTGCTTCGCCGCAAGAAGCGCTGCGGGATGTGGTCGATTTTTTGGTGGCGGAGACTGTGGCGTTTTGAGGGGGTCGTCTGCTTTGAGCCCGTACCAGCCGTTCGCTACCCAGTAACGAACACGCAGAAACGGTGGGAAGCTGACTTTCAAGTGCTGTATATTTCAGATTCAGGACAGCCAGCTTGGCCAAGCTCGCTCCCTGCATGCTCGCGCCCTGTGTGCGAGCGAACCCCGTCACCGTGAACGCAGGTACAGCCATGGCTCGCCGCAGGCCGAGATACCCCGGAACTGACCTGAAGCGCGGAGAGAGGGTGACCAGATCGTCAATGTCTTGCCGCAAACCGAAGGGCGATGCGCGGAACAAGGGATAAAGCACGACAGACTGGCAATAAAGCGTTCTCGACAATGCCACACATGTACGAGTCCAGAGGGAACAACGCGCCAGATACTGCCAAGCGCGTACTGGGTGCGTCTTTTTCCTCACGGCGCTGAGAGGTAGCGAGGCTTAGACCTCGTTTTTGGTTTGCCCGATCGACAAGTGACGCGTTTTTCTCAGCTTTTTTCAGCATCAAGCATCTTTCTTCGTGAGCAAATTCACACGGGCTACGTGCTCTGTCGTGATCACCAAAAGCCGCATTTCTGGGGCTTTGAGCTTGAGCGCCGGGCAGTGTTCACGCGCTCCTCACGGGTCCGTCGCAACCCCCTCACAAGCGCGTGACGCCAAGTGAAGCATTCGTGGATTGCACAAGCGAGCAGCATCTATACATTCATCGTCATCGAGCGGGCAAACAAAAACGCCCACCAGGAAAAATGAAGAAAGTCATCTTTCTTCAATACACAGAAAACCAAAGGAATAATGTTATGAAAAAGTCGATTATTACTATCGCCGCCGCTGCTCTAGCTCTTGGAACTGCTTCATCGGCTCTCGCTTTTGCAGACTCTACGCCATCGGTGCAGCAGGTTGGAAGCAGCTATAGCACCTTCTTGTTCTCGTCCGTTAGCGGTGAGGAAGATACCGGTGACGAAAACAGCAATCGCGGCTTCTTGCTCTCGTCCGTTGTAGGTGAGGAAGATACCGGTGATGAAAACAACGATCCCGGCTTATTTTTCTCATCTGTTGCCGGTGAGGAAGACTCCGGTGATGAAAACAGCAATCGCGGCTTCTTGTTCTCATCTGTTGCCGGTGAGGAAGACTCCGGTGATGAAAACAGCAATCGCGGCTTCTTGTTCTCATCTGTTGCCGGTGAGGAAGACTCCGGTGATGAAAACAGCAATCGCGGCTTCTTGCTCTCATCTGTTGCCGGTGAGGAAGACTCCGGTGATGAAAACAGCAATCGCGGCTTCTTGTTCTCATCTGTTGCCGGTGAGGAAGACTCCGGTGACGAAAACAGCAATCGCGGCTTCTTGTTCTCATCTGTTGCCGGTGAGGAAGACTCCGGTGATGAAAACAGCAATCGCGGCTTCTTGCTCTCATCTGTTGCCGGTGAGGAAGATACCGGTGATGAAAACAGCAATCGCGGCTTCTTGTTCTCGTCTGTTGCCGGTGAGGAAGACTCCGGTGATGAAAACAGCAATCGCGGCTTCTTGCTCTCGTCCGTTGCAGGTGAGGAAGACTCCGGTGATGAAAACAGCAATCGCGGCTTCTTGCTCTCGTCCGTTGCAGGTGAGGAAGACTCCGGTGATGAAAACAGCAATCGCGGCTTCTTGCTCTCATCTGTTGCCGGTGAGGAAGACTCCGGTGATGAAAACAGCAATCGCGGCTTCTTGTTCTCATAAGCTTAAGGGCTGCTGAAAGTGTTCGCTGGTCCGCCAAGTGGAGCGTTAGCCGAGATAGCCAGAGACTCTTCGATGAGGAGAGCTGTAACTACAAGCTCGGCAACGCCTTCCAAGGCTAGGCCCAACACATAAGTGCCACGAACAAAACCCTAACCGAACCGGCGAGCGCCTCCTCCCTGCGCTCGCCGGTTTCTTTTGGTTTCATGAAGTTACGACAACGAAGATGGACACGCGGCCACGGATGACCTCGATGGGCGGCTTACGGCCTGTGATCCTTTTCAAGACGATGGTGTTGAACCCGCTTTGGCTCCAGGGCGAGCAAGAGCCGGATCATCATTGATCATACCGGCGTGCTAGAGGCACCGCCCTTCAAGACACATCCGTGTTTGCGAGTTGCAGCAAAGATCACGGTCGTCCCCGTACGCGGTGCCTGGATGCCCATCGGCGACGGCAGGCGCTACTTCATCGTGTCACCAGAGATCAAGGAACAGACCGGGCTTGATGTTGGTGATGAGGTCGAGATGCGTTTTCGAGTGGATGATCAAGATTATGTGGACATGCCCCTCAGCCTCCAAGCGGTGCTCGACGCCGACGACATTTCTTCCACTCAATGGGACAAGCTGACTCCTGGCAAGAAACGGATGTTCATCAATCACGTTACGTCAGCAAAAACAGCGCGAACGCAGCAGCGGAGAATTAGCGAGGCAATGCTCGCAATCTCGGAAGGGATTACGCTTCGAGATCTGCAAAAGCGAAAGCGCTAGTCAGAAGCTAGCGTACTTAAAGCAGTCTTTGGCCCGGCCGCAGCGAACGACAGCAAACTGCACTGCTGCCGTTCTACCGTTTCAAAAAGCGATAGAAATCCCGTCCCAGAGCGAGGGATGCACCTGAAAGTTGTCAGTCGCAGAACCGTGGTTTTGCAGGTCAGCCGCCCCTCCAGAGCGCTGTTAAGACGCCTGATCCACGTACCAGAAACCCAAGATTTCGCTTGAGCTTTCGATTTAGCTGACTAAAGTCAGCTAAATGCATCAAGATCCAGTATCCCGCGTTCGCAACTTTGGTCGGTCCGTCGCTGTCGAAGTCGGCGCGCTGGAGGATCGCTACCTCAATCGAGGACGACCGCTGGGCGCAGCGCGTGTTCTCAATGCCATTGGGCTTGGATACGAAAATGTCTCGGAGCTACGGGCTTGTCTGAAACTGGACACCGGCCTCCTCAGCCGCCTGCTGCGCGGTCTTGAAGCCGAGGGTCTGGTTGAAACAAAGCTAAGCCCAACCGACCGCCGTTGCCGCATTGCGAGCCTTACACCAGAAGGCAAAAAGGAATTCGACATCTATGAGGAGCTGTCCGATGAGCGGGCTGCTTCCATACTGGCGCGGCACAAAGATGCGCGCCGTCTGCTTGATGCCATGGACATCGTCACCATCGCTCTATCGCGTGACGATATCGTGTTCGAAGAAGCTGACTACGCCTCGGATATCGCAACCAAATGCTTGAACGCCTACGCGGCCGAACTCGGCGAAAGGCTGAAGCTCGACTTCGACCTGAAGAAAGCTGGCGATCCAGAGCTGCGCCAAATGCAGCACCCCCATGGAACATTTGTGGTCGCGCGACTTGGCGACATGCCGGTGGGCTGTGTTGGTGTTAAGGGCAATGATGGCGCGCCGGCAGAGGTGAAGCGGATGTGGATTGCGCCGGCTGCGCGCGGATTGGGCTTGGCGCGGCGCCTGATGATCACTGCAGAAGACGCGGCGCGATCACTGGGCATGGACGTGCTACGCTTGGACAGCAACAGCGCGCTGTTTGAGGCCGTCAATCTCTACCGCACGATGGGGTGGACGGAGATTGAGCGGTTCAATGACGACCCGTACCCCGACCTCTTTTTTGAAAAACGGCTCTAGCGCATGTCTCATGACCAGTGAGTCACTCAAAAATGCTCTATCCATGTTTTTTACGCAATTTCGCGAGCGCAAAAGCCTGCAACTTTTGTTGAAATTGCTTTGGCGCGAGAATGGCGGCTTTGCAGGCCGACCGCCTTCCAGCACGTCGTTAGGACGTGCTGATCCGTGTGCCGGTCACCCGTTCAATCTCGCGCAGCAGATCGTTGGTGATCTGGCCATTGGGCTCCAACGCTCGGCGCAGTTGGAAGCGGCGGATCGCTTCTTCGGTGCTCGGCCCAATCACCCCATCGATGCTGCCGGGCTGATAGCCCATATCGGCCAAAACCGCCTGAACAGCCGCCACAACGGGCTGCACTGAGCGCGCGCTGGCAGATTGCGGCAACGGCTGGTTGGTGCCAACGGTTGGGTTGGGCGCGATCACCGGTGCGAGAAGGGCGCCAATCGCATCGTTGACGGCAATGGTTTCGACCCGGCGCGGTGTTGGCACAGATGGCTGCGTGGCCACCGGCACAGTTGCAATCGGCTGCGAAACCGGCTGGGGCCCGGCTTGGCCAGACGGTTGGACAATGCGCTGGGCGGTCAGCTGCGGACGTGCGATGGGGGAAGGCACCACATAGGGCTGGCGGGGCAAAAGCGAGGCGATCTGATCATCAGCAGACGTTGCGGGGTTCTGGATTGACGCGGTCGCATCATAAGAACGGCTTGGCGGTACAATGGGCGCCGGGGCCATCGTGACAGCCCGCTGATCGGGCAGACGGTTGTCTTCAACCGGCATGGCCAGCGCAGGGGCATCCCCGCGCGTTGAAAGCATTGGCGCAGGATGGGCGCCCGGCTGCATATAGGCCGCGTTGACGCCAACAACGGCAAAGGCAACCAGTGCAACGGTGGTCATCGCCACCTTGCCAGGTGCCGCCAAAATGCGGTCGATTAGGCCGTGCGGTTCGTCGTCATAGCCATACTCATCGTCATAGCCGCCATCATCATAGGCATCGGCTGGGTACGCCGACCGGCCTGGCCGGTGGTACACATAAGGCTGCTCGCCATGATCGTGATGGCCATCAAGGGTGGGTTCGTGCCTAACCATGAGCGCGGTGCCCTTCTTCTTCGAACAAATCTTGTTTTGGTGCGTCCGGATCGACGCCATCGAGATCACGCGTTTCCTTGACCGCAGGCGCTGCGGAGCGCTCGCGTTGCAGCTTGGCCAAAACCACTGTGTTGGCAACATCAGGATCAGTTGGTCCGCAATCAGCAGTGCGGGGACCAGCAAATGGGACGCGCACGGTCACCGTGGTGCCCTCGCCCTCAACACTTGAGATGGAGAAGGAACCGCCGTGCAATTCGCACAAACCTTTGACGACCGACAGGCCAAGGCCAGTGCCTTGATGATCACGGTCATAGGCATTGTTGGCCTGGAAGAATGGCTGGCCAATCTTGCCTAAGTCCTTCGCAGCAATGCCAATACCGGTGTCGATAATGGACAGCACCAGATTGCCACCATCCTTGCGGGCGCGCAGCGTGATCGAGCCACCTGAGGGGGTGAACTTGCAAGCGTTGGAGAGCAGGTTGATCAACACCTGGCGAATGGCACGCTGATCTGCCACCAGTTCGGGCAGTGTATCGGGCACATCAATGGAGATCGTGAGCCCGGCTTTTTCGATCTGCTGACCAACCAAGCGCGTGCAGCGATCAACAACGGCCATGAAGGCAAACGGTTCCGCAACGATTTGGAAGTGGCCGGCATCGAGCTTGGACATATCCAGCAAGTCATTGACCAGTTGCAGCAGATGGCCACCGGACTCACGGATAAGGCCAACATATTCGCGCTGCTGATCGTTGCCGAGCGCGCCAAACACTTCCTCATCGAGAATATCAGCAAAGCCAATGATGGCGTTGAGTGGCGTGCGCAGCTCATGGCTCATAGTGGCAAGGAAACGCCCCTTGGCGGCATCATTGGCTTCGGCTTTCTCACGCGCCAAAGTGAGTTCTGCCGCACGCTTCTTCACGGCGCTGATGTCACGGATGAGCGCACAGATCTCGCGGTGCCCATTGGCGCCTGGCAAGACGGACAGGTCAATTTCAGCCCATATAAAGCGTTGCGGCTGATCATCAGCACCGGTGCGCAAACGCACGTCGACGGTATCGCGTTGCGTGGTGGCGCTCACACGATCAAGCGTCGCAAGAAAGCTCGGTCGATCTGACACATGAATGCGCTGCATCAGGCCAGAGCGGGCCAAACCGTCGGCATCGCAGTCAAGAACCGCCTGCAGAGCCCCAAACGATTGTGTGACAGTGCCATCGCGTTGGAGCATGAGGAACACATCGTGCGTGACGGTGTGAAACTGCTCAACGGCGCGGCGCTCTGCTTTGGCACGCATGTCTTTGACCGAATGGGCCCGCACAATGCGCGCGGCCAGGCTGAGCGTATAAAGCATACCCAGCATGGTCATGAGGACGAGCTGGCTGCTGGAGATAGCAAAGTCAGCCTCAAGCGGCCTTGCAAACATGCCCGTCAGCACCAATCCAGCAAGGGTCATCACGAAGACGAGCTGTGTGCAGCGGATACGACGTGTGAGGATCGCTTCAATCGGTGGGATCAAAAACAGCACCATCAAAGGCGACGACAGACCGCCTGTCAGAGCGGCTGACCATGCCAGCAGGCCGATGAAACCAGCCGTGCAGACCAAGGCCCCATCGCGCACGTGGCCAGCAAAGAAGAACAGGCCAAGCGCAACCATGTGCACGGCCAAAGACAGCAAGAGCGGCGTTTGTGGCAGTTGCCCAGTTGCGGCGATAGCAACGGGCATGGCCACTGCCATGCAGGCCAATGAACCGATGCAAGATAGGTAAAACAGCGGCGCATAACGCAGCATCTCACGACGCCGCGACCGGCCATGCGAAACCCGCTTGACGGCTGCGCTTGGCGTGCTGTTTGCACCCTTGGAAGGGTTATCGGTCTGTACGCTGATACTCATCAAACCGCGTCTTGCCTGTGGGCAGGGCTCGCGCATCTAAGGTGCGAACCCCTTCGACTGGCACGCTCGCAGGCAGCGTTGAATGAACCGTAAAGGGTGTCCATTCGCGCCGCGATTGATTGCATTTTAAAGGTTCTTTCCCGGTACCATGGTTAACCCTTGGTTGCTGAAATGTGTCGCCTTTGACTCAATGTTGCTTCAAAAGCGCGGGCCCTCTTGCACCCGCCTTTCACAGCCGCCTGCTAGGTTCTGCTCAATCGAGCTTCAACGGGACGGACGCTCCATCATGTTTTTGATACGAACAGCCTTCTGGCTTGCATTAATTTTGCTTGTTTTGCCCATCGACCGCGAAGAGGCAGGGATTGCCAACGGCCCAGGGGCGTTCGAGACGTTTGCCGCCGTGCAAACCGTGGTGAGCGATATGCGTGGTTTTTGTGATCGCAATCCCAACGCCTGCGCCACGGGCGCTGCCACTGTGGATGTGCTGCGCCAAAAGGCGGTGTACTCCGCTGGCGTTGTTCAAGGCTGGCTCGCTGATGAGGGACAGACCGATGCCATACCGGTGCGCGCGCAGGATGATCTCGCAGTCCCCCTTCCCCAGGGTGATGCAAACCGCGATGATGTGGCGGCATTGATCATGGCGGCGGATGGGCGCATTCCAGCCAGCGAGTACCCACCGCTTTAAGCGAGGTAAAAAAGACCGACGCAATCTGCCTTGCCGGGCGGGAGCTGGGCCGCTATCTGCTTGCAGGACACACCAACGATCAAAAGCAATGGATCGGGGTGCAACACTGTCTGGATGGCAAGCGCATGGCTGACTTCTCCGAAATCCGCGACAATTTCGAGTTCTTGAACGACTGGGAAGATCGCTACCGCTATGTGATCGAGCTTGGCCGTACCCTTGAGCCGCTTCAGGACAATGAACGCAACGACGATGCCAAGGTATTGGGATGCGCGAGCCAAGTCTGGCTGGTACGCGATGAGCTGGATGCGTCGGGCGGCTTACACTTTCGCGGCGACAGCGATGCCCATATCGTGCGTGGATTGGTGGCGATTGTTTTGGCACTCTACAATGGTCGCGTGCCCAGTGATGCGCTGGAGGTCGATGCGCTGGGCCGCATGGCCGTTTTAGGTTTGGACGAACATCTTTCGCCCCAACGCTCTAACGGGTTGCGCGCGATGATCGAGCGTATTCGCCACGAAGCAGAACAGGCCCAAGCGGCCTGATCCGTTTACGCAGGGCCCGCGGTTCCACCCGTCGCTGCTCGCGTGAGGCCATAGTGACGAGCCAGAGCGCGCAACCCCAGCGCAATCACAAGCTTGGCCGAGCGCGCTGGCCAGCGACGTTCTTTCTCCACACTGGTGAGTGATTTCTCATAGAGACAAATGTCAATCAGTGGGCCTGAAAACTCAGGACCAATGGATGCGCAAGCCCGGTTCACTCGCTCGCGAGCGTCGAGCATGCAAATCGGTTCATGGCGTGACGAACTGCCTGCGGTCTTCCCACCACTTTGACCAAGTGAAGCCAGCGACCAGCTTTGGGTGATCCTTTGGCGCAGCCCAGCGCGTTGGAGGTCGCTTTGAAACTTGCGCGCAGCGGCCAGATCACATCGCTCAATCAAAGGCTCCTCACCATTACGGGGTCTTGCCAGCCGATCCATGGCGTCGGGCAAATGCAGAGTATCATCGCATATGATCGAATCCTCCTGAGCCAACGCGATGTTTGCCCCGGCGACACTTCGCCCCTTGGCGGTGAGAATCGGCCTTTCTGCTACGCCGCCGACAAACCCTTGAGCTTTCAGCCAACCAAACTGCGACTTGGGCAGCGATCGTCCGGCGCCAATCGCTTTGAGGGTGCGTTGAAGATCTCGCAGTCGGACGGGTGTTTTTGCCATCGCACGGCGTGCCGTTTCGCTAGCCACGGGCACGCTCCCAAGCCGGTGTTGAGATAGGCTGTGGTGCCGCAATACAGCCAGCCAAAACGGTGTGCTCCAGGTAAGACAAACGGGCATCGAAGTCTGAAACGTCACGCAAGTCTTCAACAACACGGCATGCGTGGCTGACCGTTGTGCGATCGCGGTCAAACAAGTCACCAACTGTTGTTAGAGAGAAGCCCAGCGTCGTGTGGCAGAGGTACATGGCCACTTGCCTTGCGCGCGCGACATCGGCTTTGCCGCGGGTACTTGCGCGCAACGACTCGTGACGCACGCCAAACACCAAAGCAACGCACGCTTCGACATTGCGCGTGCGCGCCTGGATCAAACCATCGGTACGCAGGTGCCGGGCATCGCCGGCACCAAATGGCGCTGTTCCCTGGGCGCGCGATGCACTGATGCTATCCTTGTCTCTATACTGCGAGACCGCGGGAAAAAACGAAACTGGCACGTGAACCTCCTCGTTGGATACTATAGGTATAAATTCCTAAGTTATCCATGGGCAGGTCGGCGGGGATAAGTTTCACTGTCTTTTTGCAAAGAAAAAAAGCGCCCAGGACAACCCTGGACGCTTTTTGTTGTATCTGTCTCCCGCTCTTGGCGCGCAGCAGAAAGACGAAGTGTGGTACCCGGTGAATGCGCCGGGCCAGAAATGCAGACTAGCTGGCTTTCGCGCGGCGCTGCCCAAGACCCATTTCTTTGGCCAAACGTGAGCGGGCTTCAGCGTAGTTTGGTGCCACCATTGGATAGTCAGACGGCAGGCCCCACTTCTCGCGATACTGCTCAGGCGACAGATCGTAGTGCGTCTTCAAATGGCGTTTGAGAGATTTGAAGCGCTTACCGTCTTCCAGACAAATAAGATAATCTGGTGTGATCGACTTCTTAGGCGGTACGGCAGGCTTCTGATCTTCTTTGGGTGGCTCGGCAGGGTGGCCCATCAATGTGCCGAGAGTTCCATGTATATCGTTGATTAGTGTTGGCACATCGCTAGCAGGAATGACGTTGTGGCTAACATAGGCGGACACAATATCCGCGGTGAGATCAACCAGTATTCCTTGGGTGTCGACAGCTTCGGCTTGTCCGGCTGTTTCTTCGCTCATACTTATTCCTTTCACACCTGCGCGCGCCTTTAAATGTATTCAACAGCGCTGGGTGGGCAAATTTATGGCCAATGGCCTCAAATACGTTTTGAAGCTGATTCTCAGGCAACAGAACAATTACTTATTAGCGGCCACTATGCCGCCATGCAAAGATAAGTAGCATGTCAGTGCGATACAATTCGTTGAAACAAGTTTACCTAATGAAACGCAAACAACACAGGCATTCGCAGAAAGTGCGAAGGTCAATCAAAGCTATCGCAACGTAAATTACGACCATCATCTTTGTATTTACCTGCCAGATTGTCGATTTGCGTGCCTTCCCATGGCTTGTGGCCAACATAGTAGGCGGCGCGAACAAGCAGATGCGCAGCAATAGGAGCGGTGAGCAGCAAGAACAGAAATGCTGCAAACGCGCGGGTCACAACACCCAACTCACCTGAGTGCAAAGCAAGAGCAGCAAGCAAAAGCCCTGACCCCAAGGTCCCAGCCTTAGAAGCGGCATGGCTTCGGCTGTAAAGGTCAGGAAACCGCAAGATGCCCATAGCAGCCACTAAGGTGAAAACAGCCCCGGTAATGATGATCAAACCGGTAAGGATGTCGATGATACCGTTCATGATGGCCTTCCACTGACGCGTGGACGTACAGTTGGCTCCGGTTTGCTGTCTTTATCGCGTGGCGGATGTGCTTCGTGCTCGATATCGATCATATCGGCGTCGGCCTCTGGTGGCCGGTCACGTTTAAGAATAAAGCGAGCAAAGGCGACTGTTGCCAAGAACCCAACAAGTCCAAGCGCAATCGCGATATCCAAAAACAGCAAATACCCTGTTTTGACCGCAACAACGGCGATAAAGCCGATGCCGGTTGCTACTAGCATATCGAGCGCCAACACGCGATCCGGCAGCGTGGGCCCGATGATGATGCGCACAGCAATCACCAAGAATGCTGCCACCAGGATACCCAGAGCGATCAGGGAGCAGAGGACCAGGAAATCCTGTGTTGTCATCGGAAGGCCTCCATGATCTTGCGCTCAAACCCTGTTGCGATGTCTTCCTTCAACGCTTCTGGATCAGGCACATGGATGGCATGAATGTAGAGCGTGCGGCGGTTGTCCGACACATCAACAGACAGGGTTCCAGGCGTTAGTGTGATCAGATTGGCAAGCAAGCTGATCTCGAAGTCACGGTCGACGGTTAGTGGATACGCGATGAAGCCTGGTTCCAGCTTGGAAAGGTCAGGCGTCAGCACCAGCTTGAACACGCGGATCGCCGACATAACCAGCTCATAGAGGAACAAGAAGGCAAGCGAGGTCACGCGGCGCACGCGGCGCACATAGCCGATCGTGCCAATCTGCTCGCGAATAAGCGACAGCGCGCCAAGACCCAGCACGAAACCAAACAGGCCGTTGAGGAACGAGAACCCACCGGTCACAAACACCCAGGCCACAGCGAGCAGCACGTTGACAAGAAACATGCCGGTCATGTGGGAGCTCCCTTTGTTGGGTTGAGCAGTGTGCGCATCATGGCGCCACCGGCGAGATGGCCGTGATGTAAGCGGAAGGATCAACAAGGCCGACGGCGGCGAGGCTTGCCAGATTGACTGCCGGGTCTGCGATGATGCCAAGGCCAATGATAACCAGAACAAGAACCGCGATGGGTGTTAAATAGGTACGCGCCTCGTCAAGCGAAAGCCCCGTTACGGGGATGGCTCCACCTTCGATATCGTTGCGCCAGAAAGCGAACAGCCAAACACGGCCAATGGCGATCATCGCAACGAAGCTGGAGACGAGGTAGGCCGCGGTCAGCCACCCCTCACCTGCCACCATGGAGGCGCGGACCAAAATCACCTTTGGCCAGAAGCCGGAAAAGGGCGGCAAACCAGAAATAGCGAAAACCAAGATCAAGAACATAGCCGCGAAGAACGGGCTGGCTCGGTAGAGGCCGCCGACGGACCGCAAGTCGAACGATCCGTTCATGCGTCCGATGACCCCGGCGGCAAGATAGAGCGCCGCCATCACCAAGATGGAGTGAACGGCGTAAAGGATTGTACCACGCAGTCCGTCAGGGGTTGCGATGGCAATACCAACAAACATAGCACCGATCCCCGAGAGGACCAGGAAACCCAGGATTTTGCGAATGTCCGTGCTTGCCAACGCGCCTGCTGCGCCCAAAAGCGAGGTCAGCGCCGCAATCCAAATGAGCACGTCCTGGAACGTATCGAAGGTGCCGGGGTAGAGCATGCCCACCACCCGCAGCAGGGCGTAGATGCCCACTTTGGTCAGCAGGGCGGCGAACACGGCGGACGTAACGATGTTGGGCGTGTGATAGCTGGCGGGCAGCCAGAAATTGAGTGGGAAGGCCGCCGCTTTCATTGCAAACGCAAAAACAAACAGTGCTCCGAGCGTTGCCAACGGCATGCCACCCGTCGCCTGGCTTTCAGCGATACGCAGTGACAGATCGGCCATGTTGAGTGTGCCAAACAAGCCGTAGGTGTAACCCACGCCAATTAGGAACAGTGTTGTGGCCACCAGATTCAGAAACGCGTACTTCACCGCGCCATCGAGCTGCGCGTGCGAGTTACCAAGCACGATCAAACCAAACGATGAAATCAACAGCACCTCAAACCAGACATAGAGGTTGAAGAGGTCAGCGGTGAGGAACGCCCCAGACACACCTGATGTCAGCATCAGGAGGAACGGATAAAAGCCATAGCGGCGGCCATCGCCATCAACGCTCTTGGCCGAGTAAAGAACGGCAACCAGCGCCACCAAGGATGACGTGAGCGCCATTATGACGCCAAGCGCATCGGCGTTGAACGAGATACCAAAGGGTGGCAGCCAACGGCCCATGGCCATGAAGACTGGACCACTGTCGAGCACCCGCGCAGTAAGTGCCAGGTTGCCAATGAAGACAACACCAAGCGTGATCCCGGCGATCCACGGCTGCAGGTGGGGCTGGCGGCGCATCATCAAAGCAAAAGCGGACATGATAAGCGGCCCAGCCACTGGCAAAACAACCAGATAGTCGGCAGCCGTTATCGTTGCGTCGACATAGGCGACGCTCAGATCAACGTAAGAATAGGAGGCGGTTTCACCGGCCATACGCGTTCAGTCCTCAGTAGCCTTGCGGTGGGCGCGGTGCATCCACCGGCTCAGCCACGCGCATATGGTCAGTGTCGTCGGTGCCAAGCTCCTGGTAGGCGCGCATGGCGAGCACCAGCAAGAAGGCAAAGATTGAAAAGGCAATCACAATGGCCGTCAGCACCAGCGCTTGCGGCAATGGATTGGCTGTGACAGTCGGCGGCGCTGTCAGCCCAAGCGGAATAACAGGTGGCACCTCATGCACCAGGCGGCCTGCGGTAAAGATAAGCAGGTTGACCGCATTGGAAAGCAGTGCCGCACCCAGCAGCAAGCGGATCACGTGCCGCGAAAGCATCAAGTAGACCGAAGCGGCAAAATAGACGCCAACAAGAAGGGAAAGAATAAACTCCATCGCTAGTTATCCGTTCGCTCTTCAAGGGCCAAAGCGATGCCGCCAATGGTGCCAAGCACGACCAGATACACCCCGATGTCGAAGAACAGGATGGTGGACAGCTTCAGCTCAACGCCAAAGATCGTTGGTGACGTCCAAAGACCAGTCAGAAACGGCGCATCAACCAGCATCGATGGCAGCCCGGAAAGTCCGGACAGAAAAAGCCCAAAAGCAGCAATGTGGATCGGGTGCGCCCAGATCGCGCGGCGTACCGCTGGCACGCCATTGGAAATACCATAAATCGCCAGGGCAGATGCTGCGATGAGGCCACCAATAAACCCGCCACCCGGCTCATTGTGGCCGCGCAACAAGATAAAGATGGAGAAAAGCACCATCAATGTTGTGAGGTAAGGCGCCAGCGCACGGAAGATGACGGTGTTCATTCTGCAGCCTCCCGAGTGACCTGCTGGGCGGCTTCATCAGCTTTGCTTGGTTTTGTGGGCTTTGGCTTCAGGCGCACCAAGGCGAGGATTGCCAAGCCGGCAATCAAAACCACCCCGATTTCGCCCAGCGTATCCAAACCGCGATAATCGACGATAATCACGTTCACGATGTTACGGCCTTGGGCGATGGGATAAGAGTGCTCGGCAAAGAACTCGGACAAGCGGCCATCAAAGGGATGCGAGAGCACGGAGAGCAACAAGCCAGTGAGACCAACGCCGCAGGCAATCGCGATGGCACCATCCATCATGGACTGCCAGAACGAACGATGATCGCGCTTGAAGAGCGCCATACGCGTCATAACAAGGGCAAGAATGACCACAGACAGCGTTTCAACCATAAACTGGGTGAACGACAGATCCGGCGCGCCGAAGAGCATGAAAATGAGCGCGACCGCAAAACCCTGAATGCCCAAAGAGACAATGGCTGTCAGACGGTTGGAAGCGGTAAGGACCGCAGCGATACCGACAAGCGCAATGAAAACAACCGCCAGCTCGTAGAATGTGGCGTCACTGATATCAGCCAATTCAGCAAGACTTGGCCATTCGCCATAGATGGTCAGAGGCACGATGAACGTCACCGCCACCAGGGCAAAAGTGATCGTCATGTAGCCTTCCATACGGCCGAACTGGATGCGACGGGTGAGGCCGTAGCAAATCGAGACCAAGCCAGCGAGGGCCTGATCGAAACCTTTGTCTGGCCCCCAGCCGATAAAGTCGAGGACGCCTGCAATGACGCCCCGCACCCGATCAAGGAGAAGATAAAGCGTAGTGCCAATGGCTATGGTCACCAGCGACAGGGCTACAGCTATGTTGAAGCCTTCCCACAGATGCAGATGCACCGAAACATCTTCGCCCAGAATGGCCGATAGCAACGGCTGTATGATGATGTCGCCCGTTGTCGCCGCCAAAACACCACCGATTAGACTGAGCGTTGCTAGCGTTACCGGACCTGCCCAAAGCATCAGCGGGCCCTCATGCGCACTTTTGGGCGTTTCTTTTTTCTCGCCATAGAACGGGCGCAGCGCGACAGCAAAACCGGCTGCAAACATCATGGCATTGCTCAGCACCAGTGATGTGGTGAGCAGGATCGATTGCAGGTCTGGATAGGCTGCGCCTTTGTACATGTATTCTTTGGCGAGGAAACCAATGAACGGTGGCAGGCCGCCCATCGAGAGCGCCGCCAATAAGGCAGCAGCAGCCGTGATTGGCATCGCCGCACGCAGGCCACCAAGCTTGGTGAGGTCACGTGTGCCTGCCTCATGATCAATAGTGCCAGCCACCATGAAGAGCGCGGCTTTGAAGAGCGCATGGGCAACCAGATAGAGCGCCGCGCCCTTGATAATCGCCTCGTCGGATGTGCCCGTCAGCGCCACCAACAGCCCCAATGAGGCGACAGTGGTGTAGGCGAGCATCAATTTCAGATCGGTCTGACGCAGTGCCAGAAGCGCGCCCACCAGCAACGTCACACAGCCAAAGATCGGCAGAATCGTGGACCAAAGAACCGTGTCACCGAGTGTCGGGTTCAAGCGCATCAGCAGGTAAACGCCTGCCTTCACCATGGTGGCCGAGTGCAGATAGGCCGAAACGGGCGTCGGCGCTTCCATCGCGTTGGGCAACCAGAAATGGAATGGGAATTGCGCGGACTTTGTGAACGCGCCACCCAGCACCAACAGCAGGATCGGCACATAAAGAACCGAGCCTTTGATCAATGGCGTCATCGTCGCCATTTCCGACAGTGAGAAGGTGCCCGTGTAAGCAGCCATCAACAGCAAGCCAGCCAACAGGGCCAAGCCACCGCCGGCGGTGACAATCAGCGCTTGAATGGCAGCACGGCGCGAGCGCTCTGCTTTGTGGTTGAACCCGATCAGCAGGAATGACGTGATCGACGTCAGCTCCCAATAGACGAAGAGGGTGATGACATCGTCAGCCAACACCACGCCAAGCATGGAACCCATAAAGAGCAAAATGAACGAGAAAAACCGCCCCAGATGCTCATGGCCCTTCAGGTAACCACCAGCGTAGAGAACGATGAAGAAACCAATGCCGGAGATCAGCAGAGCAAAGGTGTGCGCCAGACCATCAACATAAAAGTCCGCGCCAATGCCAAGCGAAGGCACCCAGGGCAAGGCAAACAGATAGCGTCCGCCTTCAGCAACTGAGGGCAATATACCGTCAGCCGTTTCGGTCGGCACCATGTAGCCAAGGAAGTGAAGAACAATGAAAGCCGGCGCTAATGCCAAGAGCCACGCAGCGCGGTGGCCTAGCCACTTGTGGGCGAAGGGAGCAATGGCGGCGGCAATGAACGGCGCGGCAAGCGCGAGATAAAAGCCAGCGGGACTATCAGGGCCGATCACTGAAGAGGGGTGCCTATGGTTACAGGTGTGCGAGCGCGATACTCGAATTGAATGATGCGAGCTAAGGTGTTGGGATGATTACCTATACACCCTGCGCGCCCGGTCAATGGTTTTCGGTGCACAATCGACATCAAAGCATCGCAGTTGTTCCTAAAATGCACAGATTAACGTCGGCCCGTCAGCGACGCCTCAAGCATGTCGCGTGAAACAGCTCACAATTGGCTCACTAAAACGCGCTTGAAAGTCTGCTTGTTGTTCGCGCACAAGCGCCTATGTTCGCCTCACATTTTGATTGCAAGCCAGATGAGGCAATGATGACAAAAACATACAGCCCCCTCCCCGATGATGTTGATCCGATGAGCGTGTCGGAAGCTGAATGGAAAGAGCGTCTGACGCCTGAGGCTTTCAAAGTGGCACGCAAGCACGGCACGGAGCGCGCTTTCAGCCATCCTTACAATGAGGAAAAACGAGAAGGGACCTACAGCTGCGTATGCTGCGGGCAACCGTTGTTTGAGTTGTCCGCTAAGTTCGATTCCGGCACGGGGTGGCCAAGCTTCTTCCAGCCAATTGGCGAGGGCGCTGTGGACGATCATGAAGATCGCTCGTTCTTTATGCGCCGGGTGGAAAATCGCTGTTCACGTTGCGATGCACATCTGGGCCATGTGTTCACCGACGGCCCTCAGCCGACCGGTCTGCGCTACTGCATGAATGGCGTGGCGTTGCACTTTGAACCTGAAGAGACCGAAAGCTAAGGCGTCCGTTGTGAGCTTTTCTGCCCCCACCCTGCCCGCTCCTGTTGCTGCCAAGCACGGAACAAACCGCGTCGTCCACGGCGTTCCGCTGGACGACTTGTATGCCTGGCTTCGTGCTGACAACTGGCAGGAGGTGATGCGCAAGCCAGAGACACTTGCCGCGGATATCCGCGCGCATATGGAAGCAGAGAATGCCTATGCCGAAGCGGCACTGGCACCGTTGCAGAGCTTGAAAGAAACGCTGGTGAAAGAGATGCGCGGGCGCATCAAAGAGGATGATGCCTCTGTGCCAGCGCCCGATGGGGCATACGCTTATGGCACGCGCTATCGCGAGGGCGGGCAGCATCCCCTGTTTGTGCGCACACACAGAGATGGCGGCGAGGATACCATTTTGCTGGACGGTGATGCGCTGGCCAAGGGCAAAGCCTATTTCCGTTTTGGCGGCGCCTCGCACAGCGACGATCACACGTTGTTAGCCTGGTCGGCAGACGATAAGGGCTCAGAAAAATACACGTTGCGCATTCGCGATCTCGCCTCCGGCGAGGACCTGCCGGACACGGTGGAGGAAACCAGCAGTGGTGGTGTTTGGTCGGCCGATGGCACGTCACTGTTCTACACGCGGCTCGATGATAATCACCGCCCATCAAAAGTGTTTCGTCACCAGCTTGGCGCTGATCCCGCCGAGGATGAACTGATCTACGAAGAAGAAGACTCCGGCTTTTTCGTCGGGGTTGGACGCACCCAGTCCGGCAGGTTTTTGGTGATTGATTGCCATGATCACCAGACCAGCGAAGTGTGGCTGCTTGATCTGCACGCGCCACAATCAGATTTGTTTTGTGTGGCGCATCGCGAGGTTGGGCACGAGTATTCCGTTGAGGATCAAGGCGATGCACTCATCATCCTCACCAATGCTGATGACGCGGAAGACTTCAAAATCGTTAGCACGCCTGTTTCTTCGCCAGGCAGGGACACCTGGGCCGATCTGGTCGCGCATGAACCGGGCCGCCTGATCCTGGGGCATATGGCCTTCAAAGACTGGCTTGTCTGGCTGGAGCGCGCCGGTGGACTGCCTCGCCTCTGCTACCGCAGGGCTGACGGCACTGTCGATGCGGTTGCGTTTGACGAAGAGGCTTACGCGCTGGGCTTTGGCACCAACTACGAGCACGCGACGGACACGCTGCGCTTCAGCTACTCCTCACCCACCACGCCGCAAAGCACCATCGATGTTGATCTCAGCACCGGCGAACAAACCGTGCGCAAGGTGCAAGAGGTGCCTTCAGGCCACAATCCAGCGGACTATGCCGTGCGGCGCATCTTCGCCAAGGCCAGCGATGGGGCAGAGGTGCCTGTCACCGTGCTCACACGCGCTGATCACAAAGATAATGGGTCGGCGCCCTGCCTGCTCTATGGCTATGGCTCTTACGGTATTTCGATCCCCGCCAGTTTCTCCACCAACGCCCTATCCCTGGTGGATCGCGGCTTTGTCTACGCCATCGCGCACATTCGTGGCGGCAAGGACAAAGGCTTTGCCTGGTACAAGCAGGGCAAGGCCGAGCACAAGGTGAACACCTTCACCGATTTTATCGCCGTGCGCGATCATTTGGTGAGTTCAAGCATTGTCGATGGAAGCAAGATCGTTGCGCAAGGCGGGTCAGCGGGCGGCATGCTGATGGGCGCCGTGGCTAACATGGCGCCCGAGAAGTTTGCTGGCATCATCGCACAGGTGCCCTTTGTTGATGTACTCAACACCATGCTTGATGACACGCTGCCCCTAACCCCGCCGGAATGGCCAGAGTGGGGCAATCCAATTGAGGATGAGAAGGCGTTTCACCGCATCAAGGCTTACTCGCCCTACGACGCGGTCAGCGCACAAGACTATCCGGCGATTTTCGCGCTAGCCGGTCTGACAGATCCGCGTGTGACCTATTGGGAACCGGCCAAATGGGTGGCGCGGCTGCGCGAGCTCTCAACCGGCGATGCACCACTTCTCTTAAAAACCAACATGGATGCGGGCCATGGCGGCGCGGCCGGGCGGTTTGATCGCTTGGATGAGATTGGCGAGGTGTTTGCCTTCGCCATCGAAGTGGCCGGGTGAAGGTTGTTCCCGGGTGATAATCCACTCAAACATCTGGCGCGATGAGGTGAAAAAAGGTTCCCGTCACCTGATCTCGGCAGGAGCCTGTCTCCGAAACCGTGTTGCCTGATGCATCTGCGATTTTGGCCAGTGCCCTGTCCGGTTGCTCGATGATCGAGCAATAATGATACTCGTGACCGCGCAACATCGCGCCTTTTGGGAAGCCGGGCATTGCCGCAAGCAGTTCAGCGTGGCGATAGCCGAGGTGGAGACGGCGGGTTTGGTAGCTCGTGACAAGGCCAAGCAGACCGGCCATTTTGTGGTGGGTGCCATCTGCATCGATCAGCGCCTCGCCAAGCACCATGTAACCCCCGCACTCGCCATGGACGGGACGGGTTTCTGCGTGCAGACGTAGGCCTTTCAAAAATCGGTCTGCTGCGGACAATCGCCCGGCATGCAGTTCCGGGTAGCCGCCAGGCAACCAGACAAGATCGGCTAACGGATCAGGCGCTTCATTGGCCAGCGGTGAGAACGGCATGATCTCAGCGCCAGCCTGCCGCCACGCGTCGAGCAGATGGGGATAGAGGAAGGAAAAGGCTTGGTCCTGCGCCAGCGCAATGCGCTGCGCCGGTGGTCGCAAAGACGTGCCCGTTTCTATCGGTGGCAAAGCTTTCGCACTGGCGCGCAAAGCAGCCAGATCGCAGTGCTGACGCACAGTATCAGCAGCCAGCGCGATGGCGTGCTCAAGGTCTGGGTGCTCCATGGCTTGGACCAGGCCAAGATGTCGTTCTGGCAACGTCAGATCACTGCGCCGCGGCAAGGCGCCGATCACGGGCAGTCCGGCTATTTCCATCCCTGATCGCACCAAACGTTCATGGCGGGCGCTCGCGACGCGGTTCAGGATGACGCCCGCAAAAGGAAGGTCGGGATTGAACGTTGCGCACCCCAATGCCACGGCGGCGGCTGATTGGGCCTGTTTGGCGACATCCACCACCAGCACCATGGGCCAGCCCATCTGTACGGCCAGTTCGGCGCTGGAACCATATCCGCTTGCACCAGGTTTCTCCGCCCCGTCATAAAGGCCCATCGCACCTTCAGCGATGACCATGTCAGCGTCTGCGCCTTTGAATGCAATGGCGGTGGTAAGACCGCGCGCCATCGCCCAACTGTCGAGATTGTAACAGGGTTGGCGGCAAGCGGCGTGATGAAAGGCCGGGTCGATGTAATCAGGACCAACCTTAAAAGGCTGCACTGACACCTCATCATCAGCAAACGCGCGCAGCAGACCAAGCGTTACGGTTGTTTTGCCAGCACCGGACGATGGTGCGGAGATCACGAGCCCAGGCGTCATGCAGTCTTATCCTGGTGAACGATGGCCAGTAAGTGAAGAGCTAGTCCACTCTAATCCAGCATAAACACAGCTTCTTCAACCGTTTCTTCAACCGAGCGTTTTTCAACAACCGGGTCCGGGCGCAGCGTCTTGATGGCCTTGCGCACCGTGTTTCCCTGCGAATTGAGAATGTCAGCCAAATCATCCTGGCGGCGCTCTGGACCGCGATACATCGGGTCGATGCGGCGACGGCGATCAGGGCCGAAGTAGCCCGATGGTGTGCGGATGTAAGAGCGTGGGCGTTTGATCGTTTTTTCTACGCGCGCCATCAAGTCGCGCGCACTGAACGGCTTGGTGACCAGCTCATCCACGCCGAAATTGATGGCTTGGGTGATAACGGATGCGCTGGCGTAGCCCGTAACCATGACGATTGGCATCATCGGGTTCACAATCAATGGATTGTGTCGAACCGCAAGCGCCAACTCCATGCCATTGATGCTGCTGTTGAGGACAAGGTCCACCACGGCGACATCCACATGATGGCCTTCCAAATGGTTGTGCGCGCCTATGGGATCTGAAAACTCCGCAACCGAACGCAGACCCATCGTGTTCAGGATCGAGCGCAAGATGCCACGCATCTGCGGATTGTCGTCGAGCACGATGGCTGACTTGTTAGCGTAGTGAGGTTCCCCAACCATCGCTAAGGATGTAGTGGTGGAGAGCTAACAACCGGTGAACGTAACGTCAAACGCTGAACGCTACATTCACCGGTTGTGCTTTTATCAGCGTGTGGCCTCGAAAAGCTCGGCCACATAGTCCCAGTTGACCATGCTGTCGATGAACGCTTCGAGATACTTTGGACGCGCGTTGCGGTAGTCGATGTAATAGGAATGCTCCCAAACATCGCAGCCCAGGATTGGGGTTGCACCGTGCACCACTGGGTTTTCACCGTTTGGTGTTTTCATGATCTCCAGTTTGCCGTCTTTGACCGCAATCCAAGCCCAGCCGGAACCAAACTGACCAACACCTGCGGCGATGAAGTCCGCGCGCATTTTGTCATAGCCGCCAAGATCAGAATCAATGGCTGATTGCAGAGCGCCTGGCAGGGACGTGCCGCCACCATTTGGCTTCATCCACTTCCAAAAATGGATGTGGTTGAAGTGCTGACCGGCATTGTTGAACAGCGGTGCATTGGAGCCGAAGCTCGCCTTCATGATCTCGTCAAGCGACTTGTCGGCCATGCCAGCGGCTTCAGCCAGCTCATTGCCCTTGGAGACATAGGCCATGTGGTGCTTATCGTGATGGAACTCCAACGTCTCAGCCGACATGTAAGGGCCAAGCGCGTCGTAAGCATAGGGAAGATCAGGCAGTTCGAAAGCCATGGAATGTCTCCGCAAATCGGGGGTTAAGAAGAAGATCGGCAAACCTGAATGTGAGATCAGCTTGCCTTAGGGTCATTACTTAAGGCCCAACCCCGACGGCGACAATAGGTTCCGACTGTTGGCGCTTACTATTCTGCTCAACGCCAATTGATCATCGCGTGCGTACGAGCGCACTGATTGGCTTGAATGCCTTGGCTTTGGCGTCGCCTACCCATTCAAACGCCACCATTTCGCTGCTGACAGGCACCACGCCCGCATGCGCCATGCGTGAGAGCGCAATGTCTCGTGAACCGATGTGGCGCGAGGAGATGGCGTCGGCGACCACAAACACCTCAAAACCGGCCACTGAGAGCTCCAGCGCCGATTGCAACACACAAACATGGGCTTCTACGCCAGCGATGATAATCTGATCGCGTCGCTGGTCGCTGCGCTTTTTGCGCAGCTTGTCGAGGAGCTTTTTCTCTTGGGCGACGGAGAAAGCGGTCTTTTCGATCAAGGTCGGGCGGGTGCAGGCTTCCAGTAGAGCAGGCACGGTGTGACCAAGGCCTTTGGGATACTGCTCCGATATCACGATGGGCACGCCGCAATGCCCCGCAGCTTGGGCCAGGAAAGCGCAAGTATCGACGACACCTGCCGGGTCTTGCATGGCTGGTACCAAGCGTTCCTGAACATCAATGATCAGAAGCTGGCTGCGGTCTGCTTTCACAAGGGCTGCACTCACAGGGCGTGCGACCCGTCATTGGCAAAAGCGGTGTAGAGCGAGCGCGCTTTGGCCGCCAATGGACCTGGCGCAATATCGCGACCCTCAAAGTGGGTGATCGGCATCACCTTGGAGTAGTTGCCGGTGGAGAAGATTTCATCAGCCTGGTGGAAATCAGACACGGTGAGCTTCACCTCCTCAACCGTGATGCCGTCATCCTGCAAAAGACCGATGATCCGCTGGCGGGTGATACCATTCAAAAAGGTATCGTTAGGTGCAGGTGTGCGCACCACACCATCTTTCACCAAAAACACGTTGGATGTGGCCAGTTCGGCCACATTGCCCAGCATGTCGAGCACCAATGCGTTTTGAAAACCGCGTTGCTGGGCTTCCAGGATTGCGCGTCCATTGTTGGGGTAGAGGCAGCCTGCCTTGGCGTTTGTCGGCATGGTTTCGAGCGTCGGGCGGCGGAAGCTTGATACACCAATCGACATGCCTGCGGCTGGGTCAGGCATGTCGGCGTGAAACAGCGTCATGATAAAGCGCGTCGTCTCCGCACTCGGCGGGACGCCCATAAAGCCTCCACCCTCAGCATAGTACATGGGGCGCACATAAAGCGCTTGGTCGGCAGAAAAGTTCTTCGCCCCTTCCAGCGCCAACGCCATGATCTCTTCAGCTTCCATGGTTGGGGCAAGGTTGAGGGCTTCAGCGGAACGGTTCACACGCTGGCAATGCGCGAGCAGATCGGGGGCGATGCCGTCATAAATCCGGCCGCCATCAAACACTGTTGAGCCGCACCAAAAGGCATGAGTCATGGGCCCGGCAACGGGTGTGTTGCCCTCCTGCCAACGTCCATCAAAAAACGTCCAACAATCGGGCAATTGCGATGCATCGTGATGGTGGTGGCTGGCGTGCGTATGGTGATTCATGGCGTGGCCAAAAGTTGGAGAAAAGCAATGCGTTGCACTCTTCTTCGCAAGCCTATCAGCCATAGGCAAGGCTTGACCTTGCACCCCATGCCCCTAGAACTGCGCAGCACTCCTCCTCCTTGCTCAGCGAGCCATTGTCCATGCCTTATCCGGTCTACATTTTTGATGCTTACGGCACTCTGTTTGACGTACACGCGGCTGTGCGTCGCTACGCCGACCAGATAGGGCCGGATGGGGCCAAACTGTCGCAAATCTGGCGTGATAAGCAGTTGGAATACTCCTGGGTGCGCGCGCTGTCCGGGCGGTACAAAGACTTTTGGCAGTTGACCGAAGAAGCCCTTGATACCGCCTTTGCTCTGGTGCCGAGCGTTGACCGGGCCTATCGCGACGATCTGCTGACGGCCTATTCACGCCTTGATTGTTACCCCGAGGTGCCCGCTGTTCTGCGAACGCTTTCAGAAGGCGGCGCAAAGCTTGCCATTCTCTCCAACGGCTCGCCGTCCATGCTGGAGGGTGCAGTGGAAGCTGCCGGTATTGGACCGCTTCTGGACGCCGTACTGTCTGTGGACCAACTGCGCACCTACAAGGCGCATCCCGACGTCTACGACATGGCAACCAGCCAGTTTCGCACCTTTCCTGACAAAGTCTCATTTCAGTCTTCCAACCGGTGGGACATCGCAGGCGCGACCGCGTTTGGGTTCCGTACCGTTTGGATCAATCGTGCCGGTATGCCGGACGAGTATCTGGACCTATCGCCGGCTGCCGTGCTTGCCGACTTGAACGGCCTGGCTGCGCTTTAAGCCGCAGCTTCGCGCTTAACCTTGCGCACGAACTTTGCCGCCGAGCGGTAATGGCTTGGGCCAGAGGATTCGGCCCAGCGACCGAGCGTCCAATCGTTGGTCCAGGGATATATGTGTTTGGCGTAGAGCACATCATCGTCCAAGCTATCGATGAGGGCGAGGAAATTGGCATGGTGCTCTTTGAGCTGAGCCATCATGTTGGCCCATGATTGCTCCGCTGCTGCCTCATAAACTTTGGCGTTGTAGGGCTTTAGCTGGTTCCATTTGTACCCTGGGGCAGGCACTTCAACCTCTCGGCCAGCCTTCCCATCTTCGTACCAACCGAAGAACAGATCCATCCAATGGACCCGGTGGCCGATCACCTGTTTGATCGATACCGCATCGTCTTTGTCAGGCTGGTTGGCCAGGTCTTCATCCAGACCATCGAGCAGTTTGATGAGCTTTGCGAACTCTTTCTCGGTGATGGTGCGCAGTTCAGTCTTGTCAGTAGCAGCCATGGATCCCCTCTGTGCCGAAGGAGGAGAAGCATAGCGGGCAGCACCTGCCATTGCGCACGGTCAATAGCTAGGATGCCGCGCGCCTTGTTGCTGACGCATGCTGACAGGCACGTTAGAGCGTTTCGCGCTCCACCCATTTTTGCACCACGGGCGGTTCATAGGCCTCTATCGCATCAAGCAGTGGATCAGGCTCTTTTGCGGAAAGCAGCGTGTTGCGCAGGCCAGGTTTCACAAAGCCTTCATCGCGCTGGTGATCAAGAAACACCATCAAAGGATCGTAGAAGCCGCGTACATTGAGCACGCCAATTGGCTTGTCGTGAAAACCAAGCTGGCCCCACGTCCAAACTTCAAACATCTCTTCCAACGTGCCAGTGCCACCGGGCAGGTTGACGAACCCATCGGAAAGCTCCGCCATGCGCGCTTTGCGCTCATGCATGGACCCGACGGCTTCCAGCCGGGTGAGACCTTTGTGGCCAATTTCCTTGTCCATCAGCGCTTTTGGGATGATGCCAATGACCTCACCACCAGCTGCCAAAGCCGCATCCGCGGTGATGCCCATAAGACCGACTTCCGCGCCGCCATAGACCAGCGTTGCCCCACGTCTGGCGATGGCTGTTCCGAGCGCCTCAGCAGCTGCTGCGTAGTCAGGATGGTTGCCAGGGTTCGACCCGCAGAAAACGCAGACCGATTTCATCTTTGCCGCCTTCACGCTGTTTCTCCCAGGGCAAACAGGATGCGCACCCAAGATCGGATGCCCTTGCGGTAGCTTTCCAACTCGTACTTTTCGTTGGGCGAGTGGATCTGATCATCGCCCAAACCGAACCCAACCAGCACGCTTTCCAGACCCAATCGGGTCTGAAAATCGCCGACGATGGGGATCGAGCCGCCAACGCCAATGAACGCAGCAGGTTTTGGCCATTCATCGGTCAACGCTTGTTGCGCGGCAACAAAAGCCGGTCCGGTTGTGTCCAGTTCAATGCCCGGCCCTGCGCCCTTGTTTTTGAACACTGCCTTGCAATCTGCGGGCAGGCGTTCGGTAACAAACGCCTCAAAGCTCCGGCGCACAGCATCAGGATCTTGGCCCTTGACCAATCGACAGGAAATTTTGGCGGATGCGGCGGCAGGCAACACCGTTTTGAAGCCCTCACCGGTGTAGCCGGAGGTGATACCGTTCACTTCAAGCGTTGGGCGCGACCAAATCTGTTCCAGCACCGAGCGGCCCTTTTCACCTGCTGGTACAGACAGGCCGACATCACCCAAAAACGCCTCTGGTGAGAAATCGAGCTGTTGCCACATCGCCATGATGTCGTCAGGCACCTCGGCCACGCCATCGTAAAATCCTGGCAACGTTATCGCGCCGTCATCGTCATGCAGGTCGGCAATGATCTTGGCGAGGACGTGGGCCGGGTTGCGCGCAGCACCACCGAAATAGCCTGAATGCAGATCCTTATCCGCCGCCTCAATCGTGACTTCCACACCATACATACCGCGCAGCCGCGTGGTGATGCCGGGTGTGTCGCGATCCCACATATTCGTGTCGCAGACGAGGGCGACATCAGCTTTCAGATCATCGGTGTGGGCATCCAAAAAGCCAGGCAAAGAAGGGCTGCCAGACTCTTCCTCTCCCTCAAAAATGATCGTGATCGGGATCGGCAGTTTGCCGGTTGCCTGGATGCAAGCGCGGCACGCTTCGATGAAGGTCATGATCTGACCTTTGTCATCAGCCGCGCCGCGCGCCACGATCTTTTTTGACCCGTCGGCACGGGTCTCGACAATGGGATCAAACGGGTCGCGATCCCAAAGCTCCAACGGGTCTACAGGCTGCACATCATAGTGCCCGTAGAACAGCGCACGTGGACCGTCGCTTGCAGCGTCATCCCACTTGGCAACGATGATGGGATGGCCAGGGGTTGTATGCGTGGTGACTTTAAAGCCCAAGCTCTCCAACTCGCCATGCACATGGGCAGCGGTTTTTCTGACCTCGCCATTATAGGCTGGATCGGTGGAAATAGAGGGGATACGCAGCAGCGCGAACAGGCGCTCAAGGCTTTGCTCAAACTGCGCATCAGCAGCGTTTAGCGCTGGCGCAAGTGACGTGGATGATGTGCTCATGATAGAATCGGTTCCAGAACCGGAGGATGGGAATGGCAGAGAACAAGACCCAAGCAACCGATGCAAGCGTGGAACGTTTTCTCAGCGCCGTTGAGCCACATCGGCGGCGTGACGATGGGATCGCTTTGGACGCACTGTTCCGGCGCGTGACCGGATGGAACCCAGTGATGTGGGGCGACAGCATCGTGGGCTATGGGCAGTACCACTATCGCTATGAAAGCGGCCGTGAGGGCGATTTCCTGGCCACAGGTTTCTCACCGCGCAAATCGAGCCTCAGCCTCTACATCATGCCCGGCTACCAACAGATGGGCGATATGCTCGACCGGCTGGGCAAGCACAAAATTGGCAAGGCCTGTTTATACGTCAACAAGCTTGCCGATGTGGATGAAGATGTTCTTGCCGAGATCATCCGCGCCGGACTGGATGATCTTGGCAAACGATATGAGGTGAAGGCCAGCTAACGCCGCAGGCTACCCAGAATACCGCGCACAACCGCGCGACCAATCTGAGTACCAGCCGAACGCATGATCGATTTCATCATCGCTTCGGTTGGCGTTTGGCGGGAAGACCGACGCCGACGGGATGAGCTAGATCGTGAGCTTGTGCGGCGCTCGGTTCGGCGCGAGTCGCGCTCACCATAATCATAGTTCCGGCTGCGGGGACCAAACTCGGGAATATCGAAGCCAGAACGGGTGCGACGGCTGCCGGACCGGCGATCATCGTAGTCATCGTCATCTTCATAGTCGTCACGACGACGGGCACGTTCTTTCTCTTCCTTCTCCCGGGCCTTGCGCTCTTCTTCCTCTTGCAGGGCGCGCGCCTCGGCGGCTGCCGCATCCTCACCACGCTTCTTCAAGATTTCATACGCGGACTCGCGGTCGACGGCTTCGTCGTACTGGCCAAGAACCGGTGAGGTTTTCATGTGCTCGGCACGCTCATCGTCCTCAAGCGGGCCAAGGCGCGAGGATGGCGGGCGAATCAGCGTGCGCTGCACGATGGACGGCACGCCCTTTTTCTCCAGCGTTGAAACCAGCGCCTCGCCGACGCCAAGCTGGGTGATCACCTCAAACGCATCGAGTTCGGGGTTGGGGCGGAACGTTTCAGCGGCGGCTTTCACAGCGCGTTGATCGCGCGGGGTGAAGGCACGCAGAGCATGCTGCACGCGGTTGCCGATTTGGCTGAGCACCTCATCTGGCACATCCAAGGGGTTTTGGGTGACGAAGTAGACGCCGACACCCTTCGAGCGGATCAAGCGACACACTTGCTCCACGCGTTCCAGCAGCGCCTTGGGCGCCTCATCAAAGAGCAGATGCGCTTCATCGAAGAAGAACACAACGCGTGGTTTGTCTGGATTGCCGACCTCTGGAAGTTCCTCAAAAAGCTCCGAAAGCAACCACAACAGGAAGGTTGCGTAGAGGCGCGGATTGTTCATCAGCTTATCGGCGGCCAGCACCGACACGATGCCACGGCCATCGGTGTGCGTGCGCATGAAATCAGCGATTTTTAGCGCCGGTTCGCCGAAGAAATTGGCCCCACCCTGGTCTTCCAGCACCAACAAGCGACGCTGGATCGCCCCGATGGAGGCAGTAGAGACATTGCCGTACTTGGCCGAAATCTCATCCTTACGCTCATCCAGGTTCAGCAGCATCGCCCGAAGATCTTTCAGGTCGAGCAGCATCAAGCCTTCTTCGTCAGCGATGCGGAAGGCGATGTTGAGCACGCCCTCCTGCGTCTCATTCAAATCCATCAGGCGGGAGAGAAGCAGCGGTCCCATTTCCGAGATCGTTGTGCGGATTGGGTGACCCTTTTCGCCAAACAGATCCCAGAAGATCGTTGGCGTTGCTTCATAGGTGTACTCATCCTTGAAGCCGATGGTTTCGGCGCGCGCTTCCAAAAAATCCTTCTCTGTGCCAGCGACAGCAATGCCGGAGAGATCGCCTTTGACATCGGCACAGAACACCGGAACGCCTGCGCGAGAAAAACCCTCCGCCATGATCTGCAAGGTCACGGTTTTACCCGTACCGGTTGCACCGGTGATCAGCCCGTGCCGGTTGGCAAGCTTCAACGCCAGATGTTGAGGCGCAGGCGTGTCGGTGTCGGAGCTTGCGGTTCCAAGGTAGATGGCATCGTCTTTATACATGATGGTCTCATCGCTAGTGAGGAATGGCGGCGACGGGTCAGAGTATGACCTGCAAAGTACCGCTTTGTCTGGGGATTTGCCGTGGGATGCAAGGGCAAGATGGAAGGAAATGCCTTGAAATCCAGCCTTGCCCGACGCAAGGGTGCGCGCAACGCATTCGCTTAGGACAGGAAGGAAGCGAGCATGGAAGAGCTGATTGGCCGCATCACGGACGCTGTGGGCATTGACGAACAAACCGCGCAAACGGCCATTGGAGTGATTTTGGGATTTCTCAACAAGGAAGGCCCAGACGATGCGATGAGCCAACTTATGGAGGCCATTCCTGGCGCTGATGCGTTCATCGCCAACCTTACCGAAGGCGGCGATGACGCCAGTGGCGGCCTCGCTGGAGCGCTCGGTGGCCTGATGGGCGGATCGAGCGGCGGCGGTGGCCTAGGCGGACTTGCCGGTGCTGTTGGTGGTTTGATGGGCGGACAAACCGGTGGTCTGATGTCAGCAGCCAGCGAGTTGATGAGCGCTGGGCTTGATATGGGCCAGATTCAGGGTGTGACACAGGAAGTGGTTGGCTTCGCGCGTGAAAAGGCGGGCGACGAAGTTGTCGGCCAAATCATCGCGCAGATCCCAGGCATGGATCAGTTCACGTAAAGCCGACGACTCAGCTTGGTTTTGGAGGCCATCGCAGCTTAGGCTGCGGTGGCCTTTTGCGTTTGGCGCTGCTCCACCGCACTGAGAGCCTGCAGCACCAGCTCCGGCCCAGCGCCATCCAGATGAGCACCTTCTGAGAGAATACGCCGCCATTGGCGCGCGCCCGGCTGACCGGCGAACAGCCCAATCATGTGACGGGTGATCTGGTTGAGACGGCCACCTTGTACGAGGTGCTTTTCAATGTAGGGCAGCATCGCGCGCACCACATCACCGCGCGATTGAGAGGATGATGTATCGCCAAACAGGACTTCATCGGCGTGGAGCAGAATGTCGGCTGGGGTTTGATACGCAGCCCGACCGATCATCACTTCATCCATGCCCTGATCAAGCAAGGTCTTGGCATCTGCCAGAGCTGCAATACCACCATTGATGCCCATCCAGAGGTCAGGGAATTCGCGCTTCATCGCCAGCACCAAATCATAGTCCAGCGGTGGAACATCGCGGTTTTCTTTCGGTGAAAGTCCTTCCAACCAGGCTTTTCGAGCGTGAACAATCACCGCATCGACCCCGGCATCGCGCACCTTGGCGATGAAATCTGGAAGCACCTGGTGCGGGTCTTGATCATCAACGCCAACGCGGCACTTCACTGTGACAGGGATCGTCGTGGCGCGTTTCATCGCCTCCACAAGGCCTGCTACATGCGCCGCATCGCGCATCAAGCAGGCACCGAATGTGCCGGACTGGACGCGATCCGACGGGCAACCACAATTCAGGTTGATCGCATCATAGCCACGGTCAGCACCAATGCGCGCAGCCTCAGCCAACTTAGCAGGGTCTGAACCACCTAGCTGAAGGACGATTGGATGTTCTGCGGGCGAGAACCCAAGCAAACGCTTACGGACGCCGTGGATCACAGCATCCGCCGTCACCATTTCGGTGTAAAGCACGGCCCGCCGCGACATCAGCCGATGAAAATACCGGCAGTGACGGTCCGTCCAATCCATCATTGGAGCCACGGATAGTTTAAAACCTTGATTTTTCATCTTTTTTTCAATTGGCCACAGTCGAGGTTCTTACGCTGGATTTCGCCCGAAATACCCCTAGATCGCTCCGCATCGATGACGGCTAGCGCACACTAAAATGGCGTCCATTTCTGGGCTTCCTTCCGGTGCTTATCGCGTCCAAGTATGGCGTAAAGGACGCTATGCCAGTGAGACCTTTTTACGGCGCGACGACGCCCATCGCTGGGCTAGCCGAGCCGAAACGCGCACGCTGCTTATCTGCGATCGTAAAGACCCATGCAACAAAGTGGGAAACAATGAACGCATCCCGCGGCCAGACGCTTCCGGTTATGACGCTTGGGCAACGGTTCGAGCGCAAGCCAGAACGCGTGAGGTTCCAGTTTATCCCGAAGCGTGCGCATCTTCCAATGTTCAAGGCCTACTCCTGGCTAAACTGATCGCGTCATACCGCCATCAATGCGGATATTTTGGCCGGTCACGTAAGCTGCTTCGTCAGACGCAAGGTAACAGACCAGGCCAGCCACTTCCTGCACTTTGCCATAGCGACCCATGGGCACGCGTTGTCGGCGCTCGTCTTTCTCCGGCAAGCTATCAATAAAGCCCGGCAACACATTGTTCATGCGCACATTCTCAGCGGCGTATTTGTCGGCAAACATTTTGGCGAAGCTAGAAAGACCAGATCGAAAAACGCCAGAGGTGACGAAGGCCAAGTCGGGCTCGGCAGCTGCAAAACTGGAAATGTTGATGATCGCGCCGCCGCCCTGTTTTGCCATGATCGGCGCGACTAGACGGGTCGGTCGGATCACATTCATCAACAGATAGTCCATGGCTATATGCCAGTCCTCATCGCTGATCTCCAAAAGGTCGCCCTTCGGCGCATGGCCCGCCGAGTTCACCAGAACATCGATGCGGCCCCAGCGCTCCATAGCAGCATCCACCAGCTTTTGCAGATCAGCTGTTTCCAGATTGGAACCAGTGATGCCAACACCGCCCAACTCCTTGGCCAAGGCTTCGCCATTGCCTGACACCGACAGGATGCCAACCCCATAGCCCTTCTCAGCCAACTGCCGGGCAGCCCCGGCCCCGATGCCGCGACCGCCGGCTGTTATCAGCGCTACTTTCTGCGATGCCATTGGACGTTCTCCGTTTTTCCTGTTCATTGCAGTCTTGCTTACCTGCCCTTAGGGCCGCAAAGACGCGGCGAGTTAAAAGGAAATCTAAATGGATATGGGATTTGCCGGTCGCAATGCGTTGCTCACCGGGGCCAGCAAGGGTATGGGCCGCGCTTGTGCCATAGCGCTGGGTCAGGAAGGCGTTAACCTGACGATCATCGCGCGCGGCGAGGAGGCGCTGGCGCAAACAGCCTCCGACATCCAGGCAAAGACCGGCGCAACCGTGCAGACCGTTGCCGCCGATGTTACAACGCTCGAAGGGCGCGCGGCGGCACTGGCGGCATGCCCGGAGCCAGACATCCTTCTTAACAATGCCGGTGGCATGAAACCGGGCGATTTTCGCGACCACGACCGCGATCAATGGATTGAAGCGCTGGATCTGATGATGCTTGCGCCCATCGAGATGATACGAGCTACTTTCGATGGCATGGTTCAGCGCGGCTTTGGCCGCATCGTCAACATCACCTCGCGAGGTGTTAAAATCCCGCATGCTGAACTGTCGCTCTCAAATGGTGCGCGCACAGGGCTTGTGGGCTTCTGCGCCGGCATCGCCCGGCTGGGCGTTGCCAACAATGTCACGATCAACAATATCCTGCCTGGGATCGTGGACAGCGATGGCCAACGTCATCATGTTGAGAAGCTGGTGGAGACAACCGGCAAGAGTTTTGAGGAGATCTGGAACGTTCGCGCCGCCAAAAGTCCAGCCAAGCGTTTCGGCCGCCCGGAGGAAATCGGCGCGCTCTTTACCTTTCTGGCTTCGGCCCATGCAGGTCTGATGACCGGGCAGTCGATTTTGATGGATGGCGGCGATTACCCAGGCACCCTTTGACAGCCCATCATCATGTCCTAATGTGGCTGTAACTGACCTTAGGAGAGAAAGCATGCCTCACGCCAAGCCGAGCGGATCCTTCGTTGCGCTCGTCACCCCGATGAATGACGACGGTTCGATCGACTATGAGGGCTTTCGCACTCTAATCGACTGGCACGCGGAAAACGGTACGTCGGCCTTGCTGATCATGGGGTCGACCGGCGAGGTCTCTATGCTGTCGCCAGAGGAACGCCACGAGGTCATCCGCAGGACACTCGCCATGCGGAAACCAGGCGTTACGATGTGGTATGGCTGCACCGGCAACAACACGGCCACAACAATAGAGTATGTGCGCTTTGCCAAAGCAGAAGGGGCAGATGGAGCCATCATTGCCGCGCCCTCCTACATCTGCGCCGACAATGCCGCGATCACCGATTACGCGTTCAAAGTGCTCGACAGTACCGATCTGGCAATGGGGTTCTACAACAACCCACCGCGCGTGAAGACGGACCTCCACTGGACCAATCTTCTAGAGCTGGCCGACCACCCCAACATGGTTGTGGTGAAAGAGTCGACAACACGCGTCGGCCAGGTGGCTCAGGTTTGCGCCGCAAAGCCAGACATGGCCATCATGTGCTGCTGTTCGCCGAACCTCGGTCTGGTGATCCCGACCATGGCGCTCGGTGGCCACGGCACAGCGAACATGACCGGCAATCTTATTCCCCGTGAGATGGCGACTATCTCTAGGCCCTGGGAAACGGGGGAGGACGCCTTTGCGTGCCGCCAGGCCTGGCTCGACAATCTGCCGGTCCTGCACTTTGCTTACTCGGCCATCAATCCCGTTGCGGTGAAGACTCTGATGCGTGCTATTGGCCTGCCTGCTGGTCCGCTGCGCGAGCCGCTGCAACCTCTACCCGAGCCGGCTCTCCAAGCAGGCCTGGACATGGTGCGCGCGCTTGGTCTCGATCAGCGCTATGGCTTTCGAACCGGCCCGGCTGCGATGGCGGCCGCCGAGTAGCAGCGTAAACGCACCGCTCATCGCCATGACGACCCTTGTTCTAGGCGCCGGCGTGATCGGCCTTGCCACGGCCTATGCGTTGCATAAGGACGGGGTGGACGTTCACGTCATTGAGCGGCTGAATGGTCCCGGTCTTGCTACAAGTTTTGGCAATGCAGGCGGGCTCTGTCCGGGCTTTGCTGGCCCTTGGGCCGCACCTGGTATGGTCGCCAAGGCCATCAAGTGGATGGTCGCACCGTCGGCCCCGCTTAAGATCCGTCCGCGCCTCGACCTGGCCCAATGGGCCTGGCTTCTTTCCTTCGCACGTGAATGCAACTCTGACCGCAGCGCGGCCAACAAGCGCGCCATGCAAGCCATCGCCCATTACAGCCAGGATCGGCTGGCAGCCCTCATGGACGATACCGGCGTTGAGTTCGATCATGGCCGTGGCGGGATTCTTCAGACCTTCCGCTCAGAGGATACCTTGGCTGCCGGTCGGCGCGCCGCTTCCGTTTTGGAGGGCCTGGGCATCAACCATAGGCTGGTTGACGCTCATGAGATCGCGCAGATCGAACCAGCGTTGGCCGGATCGTTGGACCGGTTTACCGGTGCCCTGCATCTGCCTGACGATCAAACGGGCGATTGCGCAGCCTTTTGTAAGGCGCTTGCCCAGTGGTTATCGGGGCAAGGTGTTCGGTTTTCTTATGGTGTCGAGGTGACAGCCATACAGGCTGCTGCCGGACGGTTCGCCGGGCTGGAAACCGCGAATGGCCCAATCCGTGGCGACGAACTGGTGCTTACAGCCGGACCTTTTGCCAACAGCTTGCTCGCACCCTTGTCGGAACAGCAACCCATCTATCCTGTGAAGGGCTACTCCCTTACCTACGATTTGAACGGCGATCTGGACGATGAACTGACTGCCCCCCGGTCGTCGGTTATGGATGAAGACTCCAAACTGATGTTCACAAGGCTTGGCAATCAGCTGCGCGTTGCCGGCGTCGCTGAGCTTTCAGGTTTCGACACCAAACTACGCATAGGACAGCTTACCGCCATTCGCCGCGAAACCGAGAGATTTTTTCCCGCTTTGCACACTTTGCCGGACCCAAAACCTTGGGCCGGCCTGCGTCCGATGACACCCGACGGGCGGTCACGCATTGGGCCGGCGCGCAGTGTTGACGGTCTCTGGCTGAATCTTGGCCACGGCTCAAACGGCTGGACTCAAGCAGCAGGCGCCGGCCAATTGGTCGCCGACCTAATGGCGGGCCGGACGCCCGCCATCGATGCCGCTGCTTATCTGCCTAATTAACGCTTGCCGGTTGACGTAAAGGCAAAGCTCGCGCCATCTTCGACCACGTGCCTGGCGAGATGCCACAGTAAAGGAAGAACCTCCATGCGTAGCCCCTTCATCCGCTGGTGTTTAGGTGCCGTTCTGGCTCTAACACCGCTCTCGGCTGTCGCTGACGACATCACCATCGTGATCGGCAGCGAGCCAACGACTCTTGATCCGCATGCTGCTGATGATGGCGGCGAAAAAGCAGTCAATGACAACATTTTCGATACGCTGATGGTGCGGGACACCGAAGGTAATCTTGGACTTGGCATCGCCTCTGAGTGGCCAACACAGATCGATCCCACTACGTGGGAATTTAAGATCGAGCCGGGCATCACCTTCCAAAACGGTGAACCGTTGAATGCTGCGGCCGTTGCCTTCTCGATCGAGCGGATGATCGATCCAGAGCTGAACTCAGAACAGCTCTCCTATTTTTCCACTTTTGCTGGCGCCGAGGCGGTTGATGAACTGACCGTGCATGTGCGCACTTCCGGACCGGACCCAATCCTGCCAGCGCGCATGTACTATTTCATGATTGTGCCGCCAGAAGCGAGCCAGGCGACGGATTTCGCCGAGGCGCCTATTGGTAGTGGTCCCTATCGCTTTGTCAGCTGGGACCGCGGCAACCAGATCGTTCTTGAGGCCGACCCAAACTATCGCGGCGAGGCACCGGATGTTTCCCAGGTGACGTATCGCTTCATTGAGGAGCCGGGCACCCGCCTTTCGACGCTGCTGGCTGGCGAGGTTGATCTCGTCACCAACCTGCTGCCGGAGTTCATGGGCCAAGTCCCACAGGCTGCATCGATGCGCAGCCTTGAGCATCCGATGGTGCTGCTCAACGCCGATGGCGGCATCACCGCTGACGCCCGTGTGCGCCGCGCCTTGAACCTTGCCATCGACAAGGAGGCGCTGGCCTCAGCCCTGTTCGAAGGCCAAGCCCAGGTTGAGCAAGGTCAGCTGCTTGGCCCGACCTACTTCGGCTACAATGAAGACGTCACAGCCTTTCCCTATGATCCTGATCGTGCCCGCGAACTGCTGGCTGAAGCTGGTGCCGAGGGCGGTCAGATCACGCTGGTCAGCACATCTGGTCGCTGGCTGAAAGACCGCGAACTGACCGAGGTCGTCGGCGGGTATTGGTCTGCGGTTGGTCTAGATGTTGATGTCCAGATTTATGAGTTTGACGAATATCTGCAACGCCTCTTCCGGTCGGAAGACGGCCAGCGTTCCGATGCGATCTTCATCGTATCGGGCAATGAGCTGCTGGATGCGGATCGGTCGTTCTCAGCCTACCTCGCGCCATCGGGCTTCGGTGCCTCCAACAGCATCCCGCAGATGGAAGAATGGATCACCGCCGCGCGCACCGAGATTGATCTCGATGCCCGCCAAGCGATCTATGAAGAGGTTGTTGAGTATGCCCATGAGGAAGCGCTTTTGACCTTCCTTCTCAACATCAACAACATCTGGGGCATGAGCGAACGCCTCAGCTGGGACCCACGTGTTGACGGAAAAATGTTCATCAGCACCATGACGGTCGAGTAGCGGAAGGGTCGGCGCAACGGCGATGGGTGGATTTGTTGTCAACCGCTTGTGGCAGGGCGCGATCGTCGTCCTGTCTGTCGTTGTCGTTGTCTTTATCCTCACGCGTCTGATCGGTGATCCGGTCCGGGTCATGCTGCCGCTAGAGGCGACCGTTGAACAACGGGCAGCCTTCGAGGCCCAGCTTGGCCTGGACCGACCGATCCTCGAACAGTTCGTGACCTATGTGCGCGATGTCGCCGTACTCGATTTCGGCGAGTCGCTTTGGCAGCGGCGACCAGTGCTAGAGATTATCGTCGAGCGAGCGCCCGCCACGATCCTTTTAACCTTCTCAGCCATTGGCCTGGCTGTCCTCTTGGCGGTGCCGCTGGGTATCGTTGCCGCTCTTCGCCCTGAAGGTTTGGTCGACCGTGTGGTTGTCATCATCAGCCTGCTGGGGCTGTCAATCCCGCAATTTTGGCTCGGGCTTCTGTTGATCGTCTTGTTTTCCCTGACCTTGGGCTGGCTGCCCACGTCCGGTTCGGGAGGGCTGGACCACCTCATTCTGCCAGCCCTCACGCTCGCGCTTCCAGCGCTTACGCGGTTGGTCATGGTGGTTCGCTCGACCATGATCGATGAGCTTAATGCGCAATATGTGAAGGTGCTGCGCGCCAAAGGCATCCGGCCCTGGCGCGTGGTCGGTGTGCATGCCCTACGCAATTCTGCGGTGCCGATCCTTACCATCGCAGGCTGGGAGCTTATCCGCACGCTGTCGGGTTACACTGTCGTTGTGGAAACAGTGTTCGCCTGGCCTGGCCTTGGCCTCACCGCCATCCAGGCCATTGAGCGACAAGACCTCATTCTCCTACAAGCTATTGTCTTCGTGACGGCAATCTCTGTGGTTGTCCTCAACCTCCTGCTCGATGTGCTCTTTAAAGCCATCGATCCGCGCATCGAGATGAACGCCAAATGAGTGTCGCCGAGTCCGATCCGCAAATTGGAGGTGAAGCCACAATCGTTCCTGTTGCCGATGCGCGGCCGGGCGGCGGTTATTGGTCGGACCTGGTGGGTGACACGCCGGGCCTCATTGGCTTTATCTGCCTGGGCAGCCTTTTCTTCATCGCGGTTTTCGCCCCGCTCCTGGCGCCTTATGACCCTGCCGCGCAGAATATCATCGCACGTCTGAAGCCGCCCGTCTGGATGGATGGCGGTAGTTGGGCGCATATTTTGGGAACGGATCACCTCGGTCGAGACGTGCTCTCTCGGCTGCTCCACGGGTCCCGCATTTCGCTTTTCGTCGGCTTTGCGACCGTGCTCTTGGCCGGCACGTTCGGCGTTCTCATCGGGCTTATCGCGGGCTACGCAGGCGGGCGAACGGATCAGTGGATCACTGGTTTCATTGACACCAACGTCGCCTTTCCCGGCCTGTTGCTGGCGCTGCTCATTCTGGCCGTCATCGGGCCGAGCATGACCACGGTGATTGTCGTTCTGGCGCTGAACGGTTGGATGGTCTATGCGCGCATGGCACGTAGCGTTGTTCTGAGCCTGCGCCAGACCGCCTTTGTGGAAGCCGCCGAGCTTCTTGGCTGTCACACCGGACGCATCCTTATCCGCCATCTTCTGCCAAACCTGGCTGCTCCGCTCCTCACACTTGGGACGCTGGAGTTCGCCCGCATTGTGCTGGCCGAAGCCGCATTGTCCTTTCTTGGGCTTGGTGTACAGCCGCCGGCAACCTCCTGGGGCCTCGATGTGGCGCAGGGCAAGGATTACATGTTCCGTGCCTGGTGGCTGGTCACTATCCCGGGCCTTGCGATTGCCTTCACCGTGCTTGCCATAAACCTGATTGCCTCGTGGCTGCGCGTGACAACCGACCCGGTGGAGCGGGAAAAGCGTTTTGCGCGCCGTTTTGGGGCTGCCGGATGAGCGAACCCCTTCTGACGGTTGAGGGACTCCATGTTGAGTTTTTGACCCGACGCGGCCGCGTGCATGCCGTGCGCGGGGTTTCTTTCGATCTACGTCCAGGCCAGGCGCTTGGCCTTGTCGGCGAATCCGGTTGCGGGAAATCCGTGACGTCACAGGCCATCATGGGCCTGGTCCAACTGCCCGGCCGCATCATTGGTGGTGACGTGCGCTGGAAGGGCAAAAGCCTCATTGACCCAGACTCAGCCGACTATCGCCGCGAGGTTTGCGGCCGCGACATCGCCATGGTCTTCCAGGACCCGATGACGAGCCTAGACCCGCTGTTTTCCGTTGGCGACCAAATCGTTGAAGTGTTGATGCGGCATCGCGGCATGACGCGCGTGGCCGCTCACAAGCGCGCGGTGGAACTGCTCGACATGGTCCACATCCGCGAACCGCAAAAAAGGGTTGCCCAATTCCCCCATGAGTTCTCGGGCGGCATGCGGCAGCGTGTCTTGATCGCCATGGCGCTCGCCAGCGAGCCGGAGTTGCTGGTCGCCGACGAACCGACAACCGCGCTTGATGTCACTGTTCAAGCTAGCCTACTCGACCTCTTAGCCGAACTGCAACGTAACCTTTCGCTGGCTGTGCTGATGATCACCCATGATCTGGGCGTGGTGGCCAAGCTCTGCCACGACGTGGCCGTCATGTATGCTGGTGAGATCATCGAGGACGGCCCTGCCGAGCGCATGCTGCACCATCCGTCACACCCTTACACTGCCGGTCTCCTGTCGGCGACACCAACACTGGCCAAGACCCGCCATCGGCTGGAGACCATCGACGGTCAGCCGCCGGACCTACGCTTGCCACGGACCCAATGCAGCTTCCGTCCGCGCTGCGTGAACGCCATTGATGCCTGCGCTATTGCCCCAGACCTTACGCCACTCAGTACCAACCAGGGGCGTCTCGCCTGCCACAACCCGGTCAAGCAACGCACACCAGCGAGTGTTGCCAGCACGAATGACGAGTCAAAACAGAACGGCTACACAGCCGAACCCTTGCTCAGCGTTCGTAATCTCTCTGTTCATTATCCTATTGGCCGGCAAGGTTTTTTTGGCCGTCGAGACATCCTGAAAGCCGTCGACAATGTCAGCTTCGACATCTGGCCCGGTGAAACGCTGGGCCTGGTTGGCGAGAGCGGCTCTGGCAAGACAACGACCGGACGCGCCGTCCTACGTGCTGTCCCAGTTACTTCGGGATCCATCACGTTCGATAGGCAAGAGATCACGACCCTTGCCCGTGAGCCGCTTCGGCGCCTGCGCCGCGACATGCAGATCATCTTTCAGGACCCCTATTCCAGCCTCAATCCCCGCATGACGGTCCAGGATATTGTCGCTGAACCACTGCTCGTACACGGCATCGAAACCGATCCAAGCCGCCTGCGGGACCGTGTGGCTCATTTGCTGGAGCTGGTCGGGCTGCCGGCCGATGCCGCCATCCGCCACCCACACGCTTTTTCCGGCGGCCAGCGCCAGAGGGTCGGTATCGCTCGGGCTTTGACACTGGAACCACGCTTCATCATTGCCGATGAACCAGTCTCGGCGCTGGATGTTTCCATCCGCGCCCAAGTGGTGAACCTGATGCAAGACCTGCAAGCCCGACTCGGGCTCACCTACCTGTTTGTCGCCCATGATCTAGCTGTTGTTCGCCACATCGCCGATCGCGTCGCCATCATGAAAGGCGGTAAGATTATCGAGATCGGACCGGCTGACGAAGTCTACACCAACCCCGCCCAGCCCTACACACGCGCCTTGCTGGATGCGGTGCCAGAGATCGATGACAAACACCGTCTCCGGTCATGGTCGAAACCAGCGCAAGCGGCCGCTGATACACCGGTCAGCTGAACGTTATGGAGGTCCTAGGCGCTAACGGCCTGTTGTCTCCGGTATTCGCGGCGGTTTTTTTCGCCGTTGTCTGTGCGGCGATTGTTCAGTCCTCAACGGGCATTGGATCTGGTCTGATCGCGGCGCCGGTTCTTCTGTTGATCGATCCGAAATTCGTGCCAGGCACAGTGATCCTCCTCGGAATCATGGTCAGCTTTTTATCGGCCATTCGGGACATAAAGCACATCAAGAGCTCGTATGTAGTTGCCGGACTCGCTGGCCGTATACCGGCGGCAGTCTTTGCCGCATCCCTGCTCGCGAGTTTTTCGCCAACAGTCTTTCAGATCCTCTTTGCTTGCCTTGTTGTGATGGCCGTTGCCCTGTCGCTTTTCGGCCCTGCCATCCGACCAAGCGTGCCTAGTGTGGCTGCCGCTGGTGTGGCGTCAGGCTTTATGGGAACGCTGACCTCGGTCGGCGCACCGCCCTTTGCCATTGCCATGCAGAACATGCCAGCACAGCAGCTACGCGCGACGATGAACGCTGTCCTCCTTTTGGGCGCCTGCGTCTCGCTTGCCTCGCTGGCAGCGTTTGGAAGCTTCGGCTGGCCGGAAGTGCTGCGTGGGCTGGCCCTCATCCCAGCGGTTGTTCTGGGCTTCTACGCGGCGCGCTTTATCATTGCTGACCCGCGCACCACGCCTTGGGTGCGCCCCGTAGTGCTTGGTCTTTGCGTGCTGGCGAGCCTTGCTTTGCTTGCGCGAGCCGCCCTCAGCACTATCATCTGATTGGCGCAGGTTTCCTTGGCGCTATTGTCAGCCGAAACGGCGATATCGTCAGTCTCACAATAGCCCAACGCCAACCAGCCCAAACGCGACGCTGAAGTGCGTTTGAGCATACTTGAAGGCGTTTATCTGGGCCGAGGATGCGCAGAGTAGCGAGTGCGGGCTCTAAACGATTGCCAGACAGGTGGGCGCGTCGCTGATCGATGGAAAAAGGACCGAACCTTCCAGCTTGAACCACTAGCGAATGATGCGTTCATTGCGGTTCACGGCGTGTAAGAATGGAGGCCAAACCTGACTGTGTCACCATCTGGCCACCTGTCGCCGGTGTGATAGGGTCTGGATTCGTCAACCTTGGGTCTGCTTTTTGACCCGGCCCAACACACACCAAGCGGACCGCGATTACATGGAGCGAAAGCTCATACTGGATACCGATGGTGGTGTGGATGATGCCCAAGCTCTGTTGATGCTGATCGCAGCTGGCCGAACGCCCGATCTGATCACTACGGTTTTCGGCAATGTCGACCTGACGGCTGCAACCCGCAACATCCTGTCGGTGCTGGCTGTGGCAGGCAAGCCAGAGGTTCCTGTTCAGATGGGGGCGGACCGACCGCTCGCTCAACCTGCCATTGATGCAACCAACATTCATGGCGCTGATGGGCTGGGTGGCGCACCGCGACCAGCAACAATCCCTAATCCGGTAGGCCGTGATGGGGTTCGTGTCCTTATTGCCACGCTGCAAGAGGCTACGGAAAAAGGTGAGAAGGTTGACCTCCTCATGATTGGGCCACTGACCAATCTGGCCCTTGCCATACGTCAAGCCCCTCAATGCGTCGAAGGTGTCGGCCAACTCACCATGATGGGTGGAACGATACACGGGCGCGGCAACATCACACCGGCCGCAGAATTCAACATTTTCAGCGACCCCGAAGCGGCTGCCGTCGTGTTTGGAGCCGATATTGAGATCATTATGGTGCCTTGGGAAACCTGCATGACCCAAAAGATAGAGGGTCCAGAGGTTGATCAATTCTTTGCTGCATTGCCCGACGGTCCCTATCAAGTCTTCTCGCACGCGCTGGCACACCACGCCCGGTCGGTTATCAAAGGTTTTGGCGGTGGCGATCACATGCGCTTCGTCGACCCGCTGGCTGCTGCCGTCGTGATTAACCGCACCATCGTGACCAAGTCACAGCAGGCGTGCGTGGAGGTTGCCTTGTCGCCTGGCGTGACCCGCGCAATGACGGTGATTGACCCCACAGGTCGGCTCGGCACCCCAAATGTAAGCCTCGTAGAAAACGCGGATCTTGATCGGGTGATCGCCCTCTATCAGGCCTCGATCGCCTACGACACTCCTCAAACGGCCGTGCCATGAGTGCCTCAACACACCCCGATGACATGCTGATCAGCGCTGCAGACGAGGTGAAAATTCGCCAGCGTCTGATCCGCGTTGCACTTGGCCATGAACCTGCCGATACCAAACTTCGCGTTGGCAAACTGTTGGATGTTCACACGCGCATGTGGCTGGCCGACCAAGAGATCATCATGGTGGGTCGGCGCATTGCCTATGTCGGTCCGGCTGGTACTTATCCCGGCAAAGTAAACCGCGAAATTCACGAGCCTGATCTCTTGGCCGTGCCCGGCTTTGGCGAAGTACACAAGCATATCGAATCCTCTCACGTGACCCCGGAGTGGGAGGCCGCCCTGGTGCTGCCGCACGGTAACACGTGGACGTGTGAAGCAAGCCATGAGTTTTCCAACATCAATGGACCACGCAATCTGGAGTTCTGGTTCAAGGCGCGATTGGCTGGCAGCCCGCAAAAGATTTTTCCGCTGCCGGGTTCGGCCGTGCCGCCGACGGCCTATGAATGGGGCGGCGGCCACTTTGGTTATGACGAACAGCGCGGCTTCATGGCCGATCATCTTATGGTGGCAGGGCTCGATGAGGTTATGGACTGGCCCGCGGTCTGGGACCCGAAGAACCCATCTTATGACCGGCTATGGGGGATGATCGAGGCGACGTTTGAGAAGCGCGGCGTGGTGGAAGGCCATGCCGCTGGGATCCGAGACATACCCACCATCAACGCGTTTGCTGCGGCTGGTTTGGCCTCAGATCATGAGGCTTGGACGGCCGAAGAGGTGCTCGACAAAGTACGGCGCGGCTTGTTCATGGAACTGCGCCCTCATTCCCTGCCTGAAATGGTTGAGGGGCTTCTGGAAGCGGGATTGAACGACTGGAGTCAGTTTGCTCTGACAACCGATGATCGTTCTTGTTCCGATACTTTGAAACTGGGAGCGACCGATCACAATGTGCGCCTTGCCATCAAGGCCGGGCTTGCCCCGGAAATCGCAATCCAGATGGTTACCATCAATCCCGCCCGTCACATGCGGCTCACGCCATGGGTCGGGTCGCTTTCACCGGGGCGGTTCGCCGATATCGTGCTGCTGGATGACCTCAGCAGCTTGTCGATAGCCAAGGTCTGGGCCGACGGTGAGCTGGTGGCGGCCGAGGGTACTTACCTAAAGGCTGTGCCGACGATCGATTGGCCCGACTGGGCGACACAAAGTGTCAATATCACGCGCCCGATCGCGGCAGCCGACTTTGCCATTGCGGCAGACCCGGGGCGTGAAACCATGAAAGCGGCGCTGTTGCGCCCTTTCCATTGGGATGATGATTTCATCACCATGGAACTGCCCGTAGCGGACGGACAGGTGCAACGCGACAGTGATCGCAACGTCACCAAGTTCGCCATCGTTGATCGCTTCTCCGGCGACGGGAAGACCTCGGCCATGTTTTGGCTTGGAACAGGACCGCGCACGCCAGATACGGCGCTGGCCTGCTCCATGGGCCACGACAAGCACAACATATGGGTGGTGGGATCGTCCGATGCCGCTATGGCACAGGCTGTCAATACCCTGCGCGACACTCAGGGAGGCTGGGCGCTGGTGCGCGAGGGCACCCTGGTCGCAACAGTGCGCTATGAGGTGGGTGGGCTGATGACATGCCGCCCACCAGAAGAACTCGATAGCGAGATGCAGCACCTCTACGCGCAGGGCGAAACGATAGACTGGATGTACGAGCCCACCTTTAGCCCACGCTGGTTTCCGGGTTTTCCGGAGCGACTGGCCTTTGCCACGCTCACTTGCGCCCCATGGCGCTGGGTGCTCGTGGCACCGAGCGAGCGTGCACCGGAAGGTTTTGTGAACGTGGCCACTGGGGAGACGCACCCCATCGTTTGGTGACTGCCCACAATTTCATCAAACGGTGATCAAGGTGCCCGTGGGCTCGGCTTGACGTTGGGGCCGTTTCGCCGGTTAACTTAACAAACGCCATTGCGTTCATACCAGCCCGGGTTTGTATCCGAGCGATCATCTCATCGAGGACCACCATGAAAAATTTATCCACATTAAGCGTCGCTGCGGCGTCCGTTGCTGCCATGCTGGCCGCTGCGCCCGCGATGGCGCAAGACCGGACGTTCACCGTTTCTTGGTGGGGCTTTAATGGCGACGCGCTGCAAGAGATCATCATCGACCCATTCCAGGAAATGTGTGATTGCGAAGTCGTCTTTGAAACCGGCAACAATGCCGACCGGCTGAGCCGCCTACAGCTGCGTAGCGGTGAAGGCGTTGACGTCATCTACCTCACCGACCGTTTCTCTCAGCTTGGGATTGAGCTGGGCCTGTTCCAGCCTGTTGACCGTGCGATGGTGCCGAACATTGAGCAGATTTATCCGCTGGCGCAGGAGCCACAAGGCGAGTTCGGCCCCGCCTACACCATTGGGCGCGTTGGTATTGTCTACAACAGTGATGAGCTGGAAACACCGATCACCTCATGGGATGATCTGTGGCGCGAGGATCTAAGCTCTCAGGTTTCACTGCCAGGCATCACCACCACCGCCGGCCCCATGGTCGTGTTGCGCGCTGGTGAACGCGCAGGTGTGAACGCCTACGAAGACGCTGATGCAGCGTTTGAACAGGTGGAAGGGTTGGTTCCCAACGTTTTGACGAATTACAACACCGGCTCGGAGATGATCAATCTGTTCTCCACCGGCGAGATCAATGTCTCCATGGCGCAGGATTTCGCGCTGGGTCGCTTGAAGGCTGCCGTACCCTCGATTGTGTGGGCGGATCTGGACGATGGCGATATCGCCACCCTTAACACCATCAACATTCCCACCGGCTCGCAGAACGTTGAGCTGGCGCACATGTTCCTCAACTTCGTGCTGTCGACAGAAATCCAACAGGAGTTGGCTGTGCGCGGTGTGGATGCACCGGTGAACGAGGGCGTTACGCTGACTGCGGAGGAAGCTGCGGGCTGGACGTACGGCGATGAGCTGCTGTCCAGCCTCAACCAAGTCGACTATGTGCCAATGAACGCGGCACTTGATGACTGGATCAATCGTTGGAACGAAACCTTCGGCATGTAAGCTGATGGTCCGGTAAACCGTTCGATTGTCTTTGCGCCTGCGGGCTAGGTCACCACGCCCGCAGGTTTCCTAAGCCCATAAATCTGGAGCCCCTATGAGACGTTTCGCTGGCTGGATGCTGTCGTCTCCAGCGACACTAGCCGTGTCGTTGTTTTTGATCATTCCAGTCGCCGCCACCATCGGCGTTACTTTTACTGCGCCCGGTGGTACCTTCGCACCCTATGTGGACTTCTTTGAGTCTGGGTTTCAGCGGGTTGTTCTGTGGCGCACCTTTGAGGTGGCGGCCATAACCACACTGGTCTCGTTGGTTTTTGGCCTGCTTACCGCGTATGTCGTATCGCGGTGCCCGCCCTCGATGAAATCGATCTTGATCGTGCTGGCGGTCTTCCCGCTGCTCACCGGGGTCGTTGTGCGATCCTTTGCGTGGCTCATTCTTTTGGGGCGCAATGGCGTCCTCAACAACACGCTGGAATGGCTAGGCCTGATCGAACGTCCTATAGCGCTGCTCTACACCCAAACCTCAGTTGTGGTGGCGATGATCTATATTTTCGTGCCGCTGATGGTTTTGGTGCTGGTTGGCGTATTGGAAAACATCCCTGACGATTTGCTTCAGGCTTCCTCCTCACTTGGCGCTTCGCCAACAGCAAGTTTCGTGCAAGTCATCCTACCACTGGCAACACCGGGGCTGATCGTGGGCGCAGTGCTTGTGTTCACCGCAAGCTTCACCTCTTACGCCACGCCTCACTTGCTGGGTGGTACCCGGCAGATGATGATGGGCACCTTCCTGCATCAACGCGCGATGGTGTCTTTTGACTGGGTCAGTGCGTCCACCGTTGCCGCCATCATGGTGGTGGTGATTGTTGCAACCGTGCTTGTGATGACGCGCATTGCCAAGCGCCTGAACCCCATGACCTCGTAAAGAAACGCCTTAGCGTGACCTTAGAAAACGATGTCCGACTGCAACCTGCTGAAATGACCCTCTGAGATGACCAACCGTATCCACCCCCTGCTGATCCTGATGACCGCTCTGGTCTATTTTTTCTTGATCGGCCCATTGGTTATCATCTTTGGCGCGTCGGTCTCAGACACCACTTTTCTGGCCTTCCCACCGCAGGGGCTTACCCTGCACTGGTTTGAAAACATTTGGGAAATCAGCGCTTTCCGTCGCACCATTGTGACCTCGCTGCAGGTGGCGTTGCTGGGCACTTTCATTGCGCTGGTGATCGGCATTCCCGCTGCCTATGCGCTCAACCGCCACCGCATCCATCTGCCCGGCTGGCTGTCGATCCTGTTTATCATGCCCATCCTGATCCCTGAAATCGTGATCGGCTTTTCGCTTCTGCGCTCGGTCAATGTCGAGCTGGGTGTGCCGGTCTTTTTCACGCTGCTTATCGGACATACGTTGCTGGTGCTGCCCTATGTGATCCGGGTCATCGCAGCTTCGCTTGCCTCATTTGATTTTTCTATTGAAGAAGCTGCCATTTCACTTGGCAGTCACCCTATAAAGACGTTTTTCACCATCGTTTTGCCCAACGTGCGCTCCGGTGTGATCGCCGCATTTATTCTGGCGTTCATCACCTCGATCAACGATGTATCGGTCTCCCTCTTCCTAACCGGCCCTGGCATTTCCACGCTGCCCATTCAGATTTTGGCCCATGTGGAGCAGTTCTTTGACCCGACCATTGCGTCGGTTTCGGTTCTTCTCATGGTGCTGACCATTGTCGTTATGATCATTGTCGAGCGCACGCTTGGCTTGACGATCGTGGCGAAATAACAAGGTTTCCAATGACCCTTCCCAAGCCTGCTCCTCTTTCCATCGACGCCATCACAGCCCACTACGGGAAAACCAAGGTGCTCGAAGACCTGTCGCTTGATGTGGCTGATGGCGAGTTGGTGTCGCTGCTGGGCGCGTCGGGTTGCGGCAAGACCACCACCTTACGGCTGGTGGCCGGGTTCATGCAGCCAACATCGGGCACGATCCGGCTGGGCGACAAAGACCTGACCCAGCTGCCCGCGCACGGGCGTGATATCGGTCTGGTGTTCCAAAGCTACGCTCTGTTTCCCCATCTCACCGTGAAACAGAATGTCGCCTTCGGCCTCAAGCAACGCAAGCTGGCCGTCAGCGAACAAGATCAGCGCTCGATGACCATGCTGGAGCGCGTGGGCCTTGCTCATTTGGCCGATCGTCTGCCCGGCGAGCTGTCCGGCGGCCAGAAGCAACGTGTTGCCCTGGCCCGTGCCTTGGTCATCGAGCCGCCGCTTTTGATGTTTGATGAACCGCTTTCGAACCTGGATGCCAAACTGCGCGTGGATATGCGTGTGGAGATCCGACAACTACAGCGCGCCAATGGCACCACCGCGCTTTACGTGACCCATGATCAGGAAGAGGCGTTTTCAATTTCTGATCGTGTGGCGATCATGGATCAGGGTCGTATCATGCAACTGGATACGCCAGAGACACTATACCAGCGCCCCGCCAACACATTTGTTGCCCGCTTTGTCGGGTTTGAAAATCTCATCGATTTGAAGGTGACCGGCCGAGATGGTGCAAACGTGCACGCGCAAACACAGGACGGCGCCAGCCTCACCTTGTCGCAGGATCGTTTGGGCAAAATTCCAGATGCGTTCATTCTGGCAACCCGCCCCGACGGGCTCATCGTGACCGACGCGCCTGATGCCCAAGGGCTGCCAGCAACACTTGGTTTGCGCACTTATTTGGGCCGCGCCTACCAGTATCAGTGCGAAACTGGTGCTGGAACAGGATCAGGCCACCTGCTTGCCAACAGCTCGCTGGCCACACCGTTTGAGCCTGGTGCACATGTCATGCTGCAGCCAAACCCGGATCAATGCGCGATCCTGAAGCCACAATGAAAATACTGCTGACAAACGCCTGGGTGCTGACCATTGATGCAAACATGCGGGACTATCCGCGTGGGTGGATGCTGATTGAGGACAGCAAGATAACTGGCCTTGGCGATGGCCCACCGCCCGAAGACACCAGCGCAGTGGTGCACGATATGGGCGGCGATATCGTGATGCCCGGCATGGTCAACACACACTGTCACATGGCTATGTCGCTGTTTCGTGGCTTGGGCGAGGATGTTGATGATCGCCTGTTCCGCTACATGCTGCCATTGGAGCGAAAATTCGTCTCGCCGAGCATGGTGCGCGCAGGCTCCAACCTTTCCACCCTTGAGATGATTATGGGTGGCGTCACAACCGTCGCTGATATGTACTACCATGAAACCGAAGTGGCCGACGTCATCGTGCGCAGCGGCATGCGTGGCGTGGTGGGGCAAACGCTTGCCGACTTCGATCCGCCTGATCATGCGAGCTTTGACGAGGGCTTTGCGCTGTGCGATGCGCTTGTGGATGCATGTGCTGGTCAGTCGCGAGTGACCGCATCCATCGCGCCACACGCCCCCTACTCCACGGGAATGGACATCCTGGGGCGCGTTGCCCACTGGCATGACGACCACCCCGACACGCGTATCCAGATCCACTTGGCTGAAACGCAGGATGAAGTGACCTGGGCGGCTGACAAACACGGCATGTCCACCACGGCTGTGTGTGACGCTGCTGGGCTGTTGAAGCCTGGAACGATCGCTGCACACTGTCTGCTGATCAACGATGCGGATATTGAAACCATTGCCCGCACCGACACACGTGTTGCCCACAATGCGCGCTCAAACGGCAAGGCCGGGCGCGGCATGGCACGGGTGGAAGACATGCGCGCGGCGGGCATTCCGGTGGGCATTGCCACAGATGGACCGATGAGTGGCAACACGCTTGATCTGTTCTCACAGTTTGGCGTGGTGTCCATTTTTGCCAAGGTTTTGCGCGGTTCTCGTAAAGCCCTCCCAACGCGTGAGCTCGTCCGCATGGCAACGATCGAAGGGGCGAAGGTCTTGGGTCTTGATGCCGAGACCGGATCGCTGGAAATCGGCAAGCAAGCCGACCTTATCCGCATTGATCTGTCAGCGCCCCGGATGCAGCCGATCTACGATCCCTATTCGGTCCTCGTCTTTGCCACCAAACCCGACGATGTGCGCGATGTGATGGTGGGTGGCCAATGGCTGATGCGCAACCGTCAGGTGCAATCCGTGGAGCCTGACAAAGTGCTGGCCGATGCCAACCAGGTGGCCAATCAATTTCGCGCCGAGATTGCAGTGATTGATGCGGGCATGACCCAAAACGGTGCCCAGAAAGGCTAACAGCATGAGCGACCAGCAAGCCTTGATCGACCAAGTGCTCGACTATGCCGATGCTCATATGGATGAAAGTTTGGCCCGGCTGTTTGCGTTCATCCGCATTCCATCCGTCTCCACTGTCCAAGCCCATGCTGATGACTGCCGCCAGGCAGCGCAGTGGCTGGCCGACCAGCTGAGCGATTTGGATTTTGATGCATCCGTGCGCCCGACGCAGGGCCATGCCATGGTGGTCGGCCACAACACGCAAGGCCCTGGCCCCCATGTGCTGTTCTACGGCCATTACGATGTACAGCCCGTGGACCCTTTAGAGCTGTGGGACACCGATCCGTTCGAGCCAACGCTCAAGCCCGCACCGGACGGTGATACTCATATCACCGGGCGAGGCGCGTCCGACGATAAGGGTCAATTGCTGACCTTCATTGAGGCCTGCCGCGCTTGGAAAAGTGTGACTGGAAGTCTGCCCATCAAGGTTTCCATGCTGTTTGAGGGGGAGGAGGAGTTTGGCTCCCAGAGCCTCGGCCCCTTTCTGGAGGCCACCGCGGATGAGCTGCGCGCCGATGTGATGATGGTATGCGACACGGACATGTGGGACCGGGAAACCCCCGCAATCACCACCATGCTGCGTGGTTTGGTGGGCGAGGAGTTCACTGTTACCTGCGCCGACCGGGACTTGCATTCGGGCATGTTCGGCAATGCTGCGCGCAATGCGCTTCAGGTCACCGCCGACGTGCTGTCGACCCTACGCAATGCGGATGGCAGCGTAGCGCTTGCCGGCTTTTACGAGGGGGTTAAGGAGCTAGCGCCTGAGATCCGTTCGCAGTGGCAAACCCTACCCTTTGATCAGAAAGGCTTTTTGTCCGATGTGGGCTTAAACATACCGGCCGGTGAAACGGGCTACTCCATCATGGAGCAGGTTTGGGCACGCCCAAGCTTTGAGATCCACGGGATCATCGGAGGCTACACCGAGCCCGGCTTCAAAACGGTGATACCAGCCAAGGCAACTGCGAAGGTTTCATTCCGGCTTGTTAAAGGCCAAGACCCGATAGCCATTCGTGATGTTTTTCGAGCGCATGTTCGCGCGCATGTGCCTGATGACTGCTCTGTGGAGTTTACCCCGCATGGAGCGAGCCCTGCACTATCCCTGCCGCTCGACAGCCCCTATCTGGCCGCCACCCGCGACGCACTGAGCGAGGAGTGGAACACAGAGGCCGCGCTTGCTGGAACAGGGGGATCGATCCCAATCGTTGGTGAGTTCAAGCGGCAGTTGGGTATGGACACGCTGCTGGTAGGCTTTGCCCGCTTCGACAACCGCATTCATAGTCCGAACGAGAAATACGACCTATCCAGCTTCACAGGCGGTATCCGGTCTTTCATCCGGGTGCTGGCGGCGCTTTCAGAGCTTGAGGGTGAGTAAGAGCCCTGTGCGGGTGCTGATCGACACTGACCCCGGTCTTGATGATGCGGTTGCTATTCTCTACGCGCTGGCCTGCCAGGGCTTTGCTGTCGACAGCATGACATCAGTGGCGGGCAACATCGGCATCACCACCACGACTTAAAATATCGGACGCTTGTTGGCTGTGATGGGACGCGATGACATCGCGTATGCAGCCGGTGCGGCAAGGCCATTGTACGGGGCTGGACGTGATGAAGCAGCAATTCATAGCTCTGATGGCTTAGGCGGCGTGGTGTTGCCTGCGCCGCAAAGGCCACCAGAGGCGCAAGATGCAACACAGTTTCTCGCAGACACGCTGCGCGCTGCCCCGTCAGGTGCGCTGACAGTTCTTGCTCTTGGCCCGCTCACCAATCTGGCGCAACTGGCGCGCGATGAACCAGCCGCTTATGCGCGCATTGGAAAGATCATCGCCATGGGCGGCACTATCGATGAGTTGGGCAACGCCGGACCATACGCCGAGTTCAACATGGCCTGCGATCCGATGGCCGCACGGCTGGTGTTTGCAGCCCCGGTGCCGGTTACGCTTATCCCGCTCGATGTGACACGGAAGCTTCGCGCATCGTCTGCTGATCTGGACCGGCTGGCTAGATCGGGCACCAAAGCTGCCTTGCTCGCTGCGGATCTGATACGCACCTATTTTGCCAGCCATAGTGATCGCCAGTCGCGGCCGTTGCATGACCCCTGTGTCATGCTGATGGCGCTGTCGCCGGGGCTGTTTGAAACCCAGACCTTTCGCCTCACGATAGACTGCGAGACACATCCTGGCAGACTAGAGAAGGCGCACGAAGGCGCGTTGGTTGACGTGGCCGTGAGCATTGATCCAGAGGCTGCCCTTGATGCGCTCTGGCGTGGCCTAAGCTGCTAGATCCATCTCCACAAGTCGCGTCCAGAAAGCAATGCCGGACAGGATGGCCTCGTCGTTGAAATCATAGCCAGTGTTGTGATGCAGCGCGCCATCAACGGCCGGGCCGTTCCCAAGCCACACATAACAACCCGGAACACTTTGCGAGAAAAACGCGAAGTCATCCCCAGCAGTGGACGGCGGAAACGCTGTGCGGATGCGCGCCGGACCAAGAGCAGCTTGCGCGGCAGCTAGCGCGCGCGCCGTCGTGTCAGGGTCATTCACCACCGGTGGTATCCGCCGGGTGAAGTGATAGCTCACCTCAACTCCCAAGGCCTGTGCAATGCCATGAGCGATGGACCCAATTTCTTGCTCCAGCTGATCGCGAACCTTCGCGCTGTAGGCCCTTGCTGTCCCTGCAATTCGCGTGGTGTTTGGGATAACGTTGAGCGCCTTGAAGTCACCCGCTTCCACGGCGCAAGCACTCACCACTGCTGGCTCTAGAGGGTCAACGATGCGTGCGACAATGGTGTGCAACAACGAAAGGAACTGCCCGGCCGCCGTTATCGGGTCACGGCCCAGATGCGGTTTGGCACCATGCGTACCAATGCCGGTGAACGTGACCTCCCAGCTATCGGAGGAGGCCAATTGAGGACCTGCGACCACGGCCATTTGGTCGGGATCAAGACCGGGCATGTTGTGCAGGCCATAAACGCGATCAACGCGAAACTTTGACAGAAAGCCGTCATCCATCATGGCTTTGGCACCGCCACGCCCTTCCTCGGCAGGCTGAAAGATGAAATGCACTGTGCCATTGAAATTGCGCGTTCTGGCAAGGTGGCGCGCAGCCCCCAGCAGCATGGTTGTATGGCCATCATGGCCACAGGCGTGCATCTTGCCCGGCTGCGTTGATGTGTAAGGGCGCTGCGCCGTCTCCGGCATGGCAAGTGCATCCATATCAGCGCGCAAGGCTATGTGGTCGGTGCCCTCGCCTACCTCCAAGGTGCCGACCACACCGGTTTTGCCAAGGCCACGATCCACAGCGATGCCGGCCTCGGACAGCTTTTGCGCGACAATGCCGGCGGTCCGCTCTTCCTCAAACCCCAACTCAGGATGCGCGTGCAGATCATGGCGCAGAGCGACCAGCATCTTCAGCTCAGCAGCGTCAATGGAAAGAGGGTCAGACATGGCTTGCCAATCCTTGGTGTCCTGTACCAAATCGGTTTGGCCCATCGCCAGAAACAAGACAAGGAGGTTGTCGATGAGCATGCCCCCCCGCCTGGCACCGCATGCGTTTTGGCAACGGCTTGATGAACCGGGCACATATCCATCTGCGCCCGACACGCTCTATCACGATGCCTATCCGGCGAGCCTACCAGATGGAAGGCAACTGCTGCTGCCTTTGCGAAAACTTCCTGGTTCTGGTGGTGGCGCGCTGGCGTCACTGATCATCAATCAGGCCTCCTTTGAGGTTGAAGACGCGCTAGCCGATATCATGGCGCAGCAGTGGTGTGCAGAAGCCCCCGATGTCGTCGTCGGTGTGCCAACACTTGGCTTGCCGCTGGCCAATGCGGTCGCCCGGAGACTTGGCCACCAGCGGCTGGTACCTTTGGGAACATCGCGTAAGTTCTGGTACACCGACGCGCTGTCGCATCCGATGCGGTCTGTTACATCGCCGGACAGTGGCAAGACCATCTACCTTGATCCACGCATGGTTCCCTTGCTGCAGGGCCGCAAGGTACTGGTGGTGGACGATGTGGTGAGCACCGGATCATCGCTTGCAGCCGTTCTAGCGCTTCTGAAAAAGATCGAAATCACACCGTTGGGAATCTCCGTGGCGATGGAGCAAGGCACGCGGTGGCGCAGCGTGATAGAGCAGAGCGAACGGGTGCGCGGCGCGATCCGCTCACCGCTGCTTGAAGCGGCAGGCAGAGGTTATGTGACTTCGCCCGAGCAGCAGGAGGCACCTTAGCGGCGCCTTGAAAGTGCAACTCAGAGCATACTGGGTTTTGGCTCGCTTTCGCGACCGCCGGGATCACGACCATCGCAGGGGGAAATCTTCACGACTTGCCTGAGTGAGGGCAACTGTCCAAGACGTGATGGGGTGCGCCAGAACTTGGTTTCGCTTTGCACACCAAGTGCACACGCCTGCATCTATGTCATTGATATAATTGAAATATCTATCCAATCCACCATCGGAGCAATATCCTGGATATGCGCACCCCTGGATCGCGTGGCAATGATAGCGCAAGCCGCTCATCGGCCGAGGACCGCCAGCAGTGGGGTTTCCAGACAAATCCAGGTGTGTATGTTGCAGTTCCACTTGAGGCGAACAAGCCCAACCAGCTGATCGATGAGCGATATGCTCTCTGATACGCGGCTCGGGTTACGTTAGCCAGAACGGTCGCCGCTATCGTGTGCGCCGCTCTTTTCAGCGTCAATCATTTCCTAGCAAGCGCTTTGGACCGATGGAGCACAACCGTGACTGAATATCTCCCTACCATCGGCAGCAGCGTGCAACGCTGGCCAAACCTATCCCCGGAGACTACGTGATGGCGCTCCGCCTGTCGCTTAACACCAATCCGCTGGTCAATCGCTTTGCCGAACCCGATGACCTCATAGAGACGATCGCGCGCGATATCAGAATTCGCGATATTCAGCTAACCCATGAGTTCATCAACCCAAGCTGGCCAGCGCCGGTCATTCGTCGGTTGACGCGTCAGATGGATCGCGCCCTAGAGCGCACAGGTGCGCGCGTCACAAGCGGCATGACGGGCCCCTATGGCCGCCTCAACCATTTTGGCCACCCTGACCGAGACGTGCGCCGCTACTATGTGGACTGGTTCAAGACTTTTGCGGACATTGTTGGCGATCTTGGTGCGACGTCCGTCGGGACGCAGTTCGCGATTTTTACCTTCCGTGACTTTGATGATCTTGCCCGGCGCGAGACGCTGATCGATATCGCGCTCGACTGCTGGGCCGAGGTCGCCGAGCATGCCAAGGCGGCGGGCTTAGACTATCTGTTTTGGGAACCGATGAGCGTAGGCCGGGAGTTCGGTGAGACCATCGCAGCCTGTAAAGCGCTCCAAGGACGCATTGATGGCGCCGACTTGGCCGTGCCACTCTGGATGATGGCAGATATTGACCATGGGGACGTCACCTCAGCTGACCCAGACGACACCGACCCCTATGCCTGGGCCGAACAGTTTCCAAAGGTCAGTCCGATCATCCACATCAAGCAATCACTGATGGATAAGTCCGGCCACAGGCCTTTCACAACAGAATACAATGCCAAGGGTCGCGTACAGCCCAAACCTCTGCTGGAGGCGCTTCAACGCGGCGGCGCGGTGGACAATGAGATCTGTTTGGAACTGTCTTTCAAAGAACGCGAACCGGCTGACCGGCAAGTGGTCCCGGACATCGCGCAAAGCGTTGCGTTTTGGGCGCCTCATATCGACAGCGGGGCAGAAGCGCTGCGGGTTTAGTGTTGCGGCGTATAATCTGCGACGCCTTGTTGTACTGGCCTCATAGATAGCGCTGAAGGGCTTTGATCTCGTCGCGGCTGCCGAACGCAAGAGGCGTGCGTGCATGAGGATCAGCAGGGATGAGATCGAGAATGTCTTTTTTGCCGTTCGTTGCTGCCGCTCCTGCCTGCTCCATCAAGTAAGCTATGGGAAAAGCTTCATAGGCAAGCCTCAAAAAGCCGTTTTCAAAGCCCGGTCGGCTATCAGCTGGATAAAGAAAAACACCACCACCCCGCAGGATGCGATGGACATCGGCGACCGCTGAGGCGACCCAACGCATGTTGAACTCACGCCCGCGTGGCCCATCTGGGCCTGCCATGGTATCGGCGACGTAGTCTTGAAGCCCCTTCGACCAACGCCACGCTTTGGCGGCATTAAAAGCAACTGTGGCCGTATCAGTCGGCACCGTCACCCACTCGGCGTCCATATGAAAATCGCCGGTATGTCGATTCCAAGTGGCGATTGCGACGCCATCACCGACGCTAAAGCCAGCATCGATTGTGTGCCCAAGAAGAACGTAACCGGCGGCGACAATCTCGCGCCCTGATCGGCTGGTGAAGTCACCCTGCGAGGGGAAAATGCAGAACAGAACACCCAAAGGTGCGCTAATACTGATGCCCGCTGACCCATCGATTGGGTCCATGGCGACATCGAAGGCACCATTTGGGTCTAGCGTCTCGACAGCATCGGCCTCCTCGGACAGCAAGCGCGCAACATTCGCAGCTCTGAGCAGCGTTGCGTAGTGGTCGTGTGCCCCAACATCAATGGCTTTCTGATGATCACCAGAGAGGTTGGAGCCAACGTGCGCGGCCGGATCGCCAGGCAAGCGACCAAGCGCCAAACGCCCAGCCAGAGGAACAGCAGCATACGCAATGGCTTCGACCAGCGAGGCTAAGGCTTGGCGACCAGCATCCTTGTTTGCCCAGCGGGCAAGAAAGGTCCCCATACTTTCTATTTTGATAGAAGACGGATTTTCCTCATCACCGGGTAGTTGCACTGTTTCCATGGCAGATTTTTCCAGATCGGTTGCTGTCCTCGCGCTCCGTTGAAAATCACAAAACAACACTAATTGACACAAAATTTGTTATTTTTTATGTGATATTTCCAAGACTACCGGGAACCAAATGAAGCCGCACGACCGCCAACGTATGATTATCGACCAGGTCGTTGCCGATGGCGCCGTGGATCTGACCGACCTTGCGGAAAGCTTCGCGGTGTCGAAGATGACGATCCACCGCGACCTCGATCAGTTGGAAGAGGCGGGTTTGCTGCGGAAAATCCGCGGTGGTGCGACTATCGAAGCTGGCACCCGGTTTGAAAGCCATTTCCAATTGCGCGAGCGTCAAGGCGGTGAAGCGAAGGCCGCCATTGCGCGTGCAGCTTCGGCGTTGATCGAGCCGGGCATGACGATCATGATCGATGATGGTTCAACCGCTGCCGTCCTAGGTCGTCAGGCTGTTGATAAGCGGCCTCTCACGATCATCACCAACAATGTTGCGATCCTTGATACGCTGCGGGGTGAAGCGGGCATCACGCTCATCGCGTTGGGCGGTATCTACTCCTCCAAGTTCAACGCTTACCTTGGCAAAGCGACTGAGGATGCGTTGACTGGGCTTCGCGCCGACCTTGCTTTCCTGTCATCGCCAGCTGTGGCGGAGCTTTCGGTGTTCCATATGGATGATGATGTCGTACGCACCAAGCAGGCCATGATGCGCGCGGCAGCCGCCCGAATGCTCATCGTGAACAGCGCTCGCTTTGGGCACACCGCACTTTACAAGCTCAGTGACCTCTCGCAGTTCGATGCCATCATCACCGACACTGCACCCAAAGCGGATCAATGCGCGTTGCTTACTGACGCTGGGATCACGCTTACAACTGCTGACACGGAGACAGACCAACCATGACCAACAACACCGTGTGGATCGGAACGAGCTGGAAAATGAACAAGACGCTTGCCGAAGCGCAGATGTTTGCTTCCGCGCTTGCAGATGCCGATGACGGCGCTGATTCACGCATTCAAAGGTTCATCATCCCACCCTTCACATCGGTGCGTGAGGTCAAAACCATGCTGGCCGATACGTCGGTCAAAGTCGGCGCACAAAACATGCATTGGGCTGATGCTGGCGCTTGGACAGGCGAGATCTCGCCTGTGATGCTGAGCGACTGCGGGTTGGATGTTGTTGAACTTGGACACTCGGAGCGTCGGGCACATTTTGGCGAAACCAATGAAACCGTTGGTCTCAAAGTGGAGGCGGCGGTGCGCCATGGTTTGATCCCCCTCATCTGCATTGGTGAGACGTTGGACGATCGCGAGGCCGGCCGCGCAAGCGAGGTGCTCGAAACGCAAGTGCGTGCTGCTCTTGACCCTCTCCCACCGGATCAACTTTGTGCGCCTATCTTGTTTGCCTACGAGCCGGTTTGGGCCATTGGTGATGGCGGTATGCCCGCCTCACCAGACTACGCCGATGCACGCCAAGGCGAGATTGCACAGATTGCACGCTCGGTTGCTGGTGTGCGTCTGCCTTGCCTTTATGGCGGTTCGGTCAACCCAGACAATTGCGCTTCACTCATCCAGCAACCCAACATAGACGGCCTGTTCATTGGTCGCTCGGCCTGGGCCGTGGAGGGTTATCTCGACATTCTCAAACGGTGCTCAGCCGTTCTCTAATTCTGGAAAGGACATTTCATGAAAATTGCCATCGCCGGTGACAGCGCAGGCGAAGCGCTCGCCAAAACGCTCGCCGACCATCTGAGCGCATCCTTCACTGTAGACGAGATTTCACGTACGTCTGATGGACCCGACCCGTTTTATGCCAACCTGTCAGACCGTGTGGCCTCCGCCGTCATGGCGGGCACGTATGACCGGGCGATCTTGGTGTGTGGTACCGGCATCGGCGTCCAGATCGCGGCGAACAAAATACCTGGTATTCGCGCTGCGCAGTGCCACGACACCTATTCGGCGGGCAAAGCTGCGACATCCAACAACGCTCAGATCATCACCATGGGCGCACGGGTCATCGGTGCGGAACTGGCCAAAGACATTGCAGAGGCTTTTTTGGCAGCATCCTTTGACCCAGAGGGTCGATCAGCGGGCAATGTGCGGGCTATCAACGAAGTGGATGCGAAGTACAGCCAATAGGACCGCTCTCGCCCGCAGAGGATGAGTCCTTCATGCGGTTGCGAGATTGCGGCAAGCTGAGCAAACTAGGCGCTCACCGTTGTGCCGGCATTTCCGCCAAGAGCGCCTGTGCTGTTGTTAAATCAATGACCAGATCGGTGACCAACCCGCCGCGAAGGGCCGCCAGAATTGCGTCCCTTTTGCCGAGCCCACCTGCAACACAGATACGTTGCGGGATACCAAGCAGTTCTTCGATCGAAAGCCCGAGCATCCGGTCATGCTTTGGGCCAGGCATCTCACTTCCGTCGGTTGCCAGGAAACGTCCTGAAACAACGCCAACAGCGCCTGATTGAACCATGCCATCGAGTGTCTCTGTGCTGTGCAATTCGCTGGTGTAGACAGTGCCCTCATTGGTCAGCTCCCCAACCCCGAATAACACTTTGTTGGCTGAGCGGATCACGCTCATCTGCTTGCGGATCGATGGTTCATTGAGCAGCATCGCTTTGAGCTCTGGGGTCGAGAGCATCGCTGGCGCCATCAGGCTGACGCTTCGCGCCCCAAGATTGTTTGCGCAAAGCGATACACAAAGCTCGGGAGAAAAATCCGCCGACAATCCATTGGGACTGGCCGCAACCTGAACCACGGTGAGGTTGTCGATCGGTTGTTCGAGATTGAGATTGCGGATGGCGGCCAACACGGTTCGCCCCCAGGCAACCCCGATGACATCGCCAGCTTGGAGGCCGTTCTGCAAAAGATAGGCCCCCGCATCACCAAGTCGCTCGACAAGCGCGCGATTGGGATTGTCTGGAATGACAAAAGCGGAGTTCAGCTCAAAAGCTTTGGCAAGCGCGCGCGATGTCTCCACACGTGAAGCCACCGTGGGATTGATCTTGATGTTCACAAGGCCTCTGTCTTTGGCCTCGTTCAGCAGTTTGATGACGGTGACGCGGCTCACGCCGATGGTCTTGGCCACATCGCTTTGCGTCATTGCGTCGACAAAATAGAGCCAAGCCGCCCACACCATGAGGTCTGAAAACTCAGACGGGACAGCGGGTTTGCTCGGTTCTACTCCGGTCTCAGAGTGCTGATCAGTCATCGCGCCGTTTATTTGCATGATACCGCCAAACGTCAACACATCGCGTCGTCGGGCTTGCCTGTAGGATATTCGCTTGATTTACATTTGCAAAGCTTATAATTACATTTGAAAGCAGGGTTTGGAGCATAGCTATGTCGGCTGCTGACGTACATATTTCTGATACCCCCGGCATCACCGGGAAATGGACGTCGCTGATCGACGAGATCGTCGCTGACAAATGGTTCAACCCGGAGCTTGGGAAGGTCGTGCCGGTCGACTACGAACGCATCGTCTTTGAACGGTCGCTCGACGGGATGGAGGCCGATCTCGTCAACTCTCTCAATCTTGGGAAGACGTTTGCCGTCGTCTGCGATGCGTCGACCCATGATGCGCTTGGTGGCCGGGTGGCCAAAAACATCCGTTCGCTTGGGCCGGTTGATACAATCGTGCTTGACCACCCACACGCAGACCTAGCGACCGTGGCAACGCTCAAAGATCAGATCGCGCCGTACGAGGCGGTGATCGCTGTTGGCTCTGGCACCATCAATGATTTGTGCAAATACGCCACCAAGGAACAGGGGCGCGGCTATTGTGTCTTTGGAACGGCGGCGTCGATGAATGGCTACACATCGTCGACGGCCTCGATGAACACACCATCTGGCCTGAAAGTTTCGCTCCCCGCGCAAGCACCAAAGGGCTTCTTTGTTGATCTAGAAGTCTCCGCGGCAGCTCCCCCCTTTCTAGCCGCTGCAGGGTTCGCTGACTGCATGGCTCGGTCCGTTGCGCAGGTTGACTGGTGGATGTCGCACCGGATGCTGGGCAGCGACTACTGGTCATCGCCTTATCTCATCCAGGAAGAGGATGAGCGCATTTTGAACAGCCGCGCCGGGCTTTTGCCTAAGGGCGACATTGAAGCGATAGCCAGCCTTTATCGCGTGCTGACGCTTTGTGGCCTCGGCATTTCCTTCACCGGTGTCTCAAACCACGGGTCGATGGGTGAGCACCAGATTTCGCACTACATTGATTGCTTCGCCGGAGATCGGCATCCCGGTACACTGCACGGCCAACAGGTGGGTGTGGCTTCGCTGACCATGGCTCGTCTTCAGCAAGGTTTTCTTGCCAGCGAAACACCGCCACGTGTCGCGGCCACACATATTGATGAGGCCGACATGGCACGACGCATGGGCGATGCCATTTCTAAAGAATGTGCAGCCGAATGGCGCAAGAAGGCCTTTACGTCCGAGACCGCTGCCTCATTTAATGAAAAAATGGAACAGATTTGGCCCACACTTCGATCTGAGCTGCGAGCCTTCACCATTCCGGTCGAGGATATGCGCGCCATGCTGAAAGCCGCCGGCGCGCCAACAACAGCCGAAGAACTGGGACTGGCTACCGATTTCTATCGTGAGGCCGTCCGCCACAATCATGAGATGCGCAACCGATTTTCGTTCATGGACATCGCGACAGGGTCGGGCATGCTTGAGGCATTTGCCGAGGAGGAAACCTAAGGCAACCGCCGAATAACCAATAGCTATCGCGCTCGCAAAGAAAGGGCGCATGGGAGGAAACATGACGGATAAACCGCTTGTAGCGGTGACCGGAGCAAGCTCCGGCATCGGCGAAGCCGTCGCCCGCACTTTTTCGGCCGCGGGCCACCCGGTTCTTATGATGGCGCGTCGCATCGACAAGATGGAGGCGATGGGTCTGCCTAATGTGATCTGCCGTGAGGTGGATGTGCGGGATCGGGCCGCCATCAAAGCCGCAGTCCAAGACGCCGAAGCCGTCTATGGCCCAACCGACATGATGTTCGTGAATGCCGGCATTGCGCGCCTGGCCGATATTGGTCGTCAGCCACCTGAAGAGTGGGACGAGATGATTGATATCAACACCAAGGGCGCGATGAACACGATCCATGCGGTCATGAATGACATGATGGAACGCCGCACCGGCACCATCTTCATGATGTCATCAATCGCAGGGCGGAAGGTTTATCCCGATCACACGGTCTATTGCGGCACAAAATACTTTGTCCACGCCGTTTCAGAGAGCATTCGCGAGTACCTGGCCAACTATGATGTGCGCGTGATTGTTCTCTCACCAGGGGTCATCGAAACCGAGATTCTTTCAGGCGTGCTCGATGAAAGCACGCTGGCTGCCTACAAAGACAACAAAGTCAAAATGGGCGGCGGCATTGGGCCTGAGCATGTGTCTGAAATCATGCTCCACGCCTATCAAATGCCACAGAACGCATTGATCCAAGAGATCTGCATAACGCCCACGCGGCAGACATATTAGGCGGCTGCGTGTATGACTGAGGCGACGGTTTCCAGCACCGACCGACACGAAAGCCGCAAACTGTGGACGATGCCGCGCTGGCTGACGTCAGAGCACCCTTTCCCATGGGTTTTTCCGACGACGGCAACACTTATCGTCTTCGGTCTCTACCCCATCCTCTATGCGGTTTGGCTATCGCTCCATAGGCGCCACCCAGTCACACGGGAGAACCAGTTCAACCCGGAATGGAACTGGAGTCGTGTGTTTGCCGATGAGCGGGTTTGGGACGCGATTGCTGTCACGTACATGTACACCAGCGTCGCGATCATCATCCAGCTTGCTTTGGGATTGGCCATCGCCCTTTTGCTGGACAGTGAACGGCGCGGCTTTGGGCTAATGCGAGCGCTCATGACATTGCCGCTCGTGGTGCCACCTGCGGTCACCGGTATGATGTTCCTATTGATGTACAATAACAGCTTTGGCGTCATCAGCCGAACCTTGCAGGACATTGGCCTCTTGTCGTCGGATTCACCGCTGCTGGCGACCGGATCGACAGCGCTTTGGGCCATCATGGTCGCCGACACGTGGCAATGGACGCCTTTCATGGTGTTGATCATGCTGGCAGGATTGCGTGCACTTCCTAAAGACCCCTTCGAAGCGGCTGCCATTGATGGCGCGAATGCTTGGCAGGCGTTCACGCGCCTCACCTTGCCGATGCTTTCCAAGATCATCGCCATTGCGGTGCTGATCCGCGGCATCGATCTGTTCCGAGTGTACGACTACGTCAAGGTCATGACCGATGGCGGCCCTGGGACAGCAACCGAGACCCTGACCGCCTACGCCGGCAAGATTTACTTTGGATCGGCCAACTTTCCATACGCTTCAGCGGTCGCGATCCTGACTCTGGTGTTGGTGATCATCACGGCCAATGTCTTCATCAAAGTCTTCAAGGTGAGGTTCTGATGCGTACCCCACTGTACCTTGTGATCCTGCGCTACGCCGCCGCGATCTTTATCACGGCCGTCTTCATGTTCCCGATTTTCTGGTGGGGCTTGACGTCGATTAAGCCAACAAGCGCGATCTTCAATCGCGAAGAGGTTGTTGTGTTTGATTTCGAGCCAACGCTCGACAATTACCGCGTCACGGTTCTTGGACACAGCCCGTCCGCCCTCTCAGGGGGTACCACTGGCTCGGGCACGACCATGGGTACTGGGGGGGAGAACAGCTTTGATGGGCGCAAGACCATCTTCGACAGCATCGTCATTGCGGTCGGCTCAACCATCCTAACCATCTTCGTTGGCTTGGGCGCAGCCTATGCGCTGTCTCGCTTGGCGTTTCGAGGGAACCAGCTGTACCTGAACTGGATTCTCTCACACCGGTTCTTGCCGCCGATTGCTATCATCGTGCCGTTGGTTTTCATGTTCCGTGATCTTGGGCTGCGTGACACGCACTTTGGGCTGATCTTGGTCCATACCTTGATCAACCTGCCGATCGCGGTCTTGCTGCTTAAGTCTTTCCTCGATGACGTACCGAAGGACGTCGATCAAGCGGCAATGATTGACGGCGCAACACGCTGGCAGAGCTTTCGTTTGGTGGTTCTGCCGATGGTCAAAGGCGGTGTGGCGGCTACAGCGGTTCTGTGTTTCGTCTTTTCATGGACAGAGTTCCTCTTGTCGCTCTTCCTGACCAGCGAAATCCGGACACTGCCGGTCAAAATCACAACATTCGTCACGTCTACCGGGTCGGAATGGGGCTTCATTTCGGCTCTTGGTACGTCCGCGATGCTGCCCAGCTTCATCTTCATTCTGTTGGTGCAGCGGCATCTTGTGCGCGGTCTCACCATGGGAGCAATCAAGGACTGAGAAAGGACAAAAGCAAGAAAGAGAGTAGGGATTCCAATCCATCTAGGAGGAAACAAACAATGAGTTTTAAAAACCACAAAAAGCAGCAGTTCATCATCGACACTGCCAATGCGTTCACCAATCGCCAGATCACAAAGCGCGATTTTTTGCGGAAGATGGGGATGGCCGGCATCGGTTTCTCCGCCTTCGGCGCATCGATGCTCGGCGGCGGTCGCCGCAATGGGCTGCTCGGCCTGAGTCCGGCCCATGCCACCACGCCCGAGGCCATGAGAGACTTCCTGCGTGAAGCGGGCCGCCCTTTTGCCGGTACGACAATTCGCTACACGTCTGAGGCGACGCCACCAACCGTGGTGGCCAATGAACTCAAAGGCGAATTCACAGAACTGACCGGTATCGAAGTCGAAATCGAAATTGTGCCGCTTGAGCAGGTTTTGGCCAAAGCGACGCAGGACGTGCAAGGCGAGCTGGGTACCTACGACCTCTACTATCTTGATCAGGCTTGGCATGCGACATTCGCTCGCGACACCATTGATCCGGTTGAGTACTACAATGAGAAGCCGGACCTTGCGATGCCGGACTTCGACTTTGATGACTTCTCTCAGCCTCTGGTCGAAGGGATCTCGAAGATCGGCGACAAATGGGTCGGTATCCCGTTTGATATCCCGATCTTCAACTTCATGTACCGCCGCGACATCCTGGAAAAACACGGGATCGAGGTGCCACGCACCTATGAAGAGTTCACCGCTGCGGTGCAGTTCATCACCGAAGCTGAGCGTGAGAATGGCATCTATGGCACCGGCTTGCAGGCACGTTCTGGCCACTACTCGCTTGAGTGCGACTGGAGCCAGGCTGTCTGGGGTCATGGCGGCTCGATCTTCCGTGCCGACGGCACGTTCTCGGGCAATGATGCCGAAGGTGTCGCTGGTCTCCAGTGGTATCAGGAGTTGCTGCGCAACGCGCCTGCCTCATCGCTTGAGAGCACCTGGGATGGTCAGTTCCAAATGATGCACGCCGGCCAGGTCGCCATGGTCCAGTCTTGGGATGAATTCTTCCCAGGCTTGGATGCGGACGACAGCCCGGTGAAGGGTCTTTGGGAAATGACTCTGCCGCTGATTGGGCCGCACACGCTGCGTCCGCGGGCTGAAGCTGGCTATGGTGAGATCCCCGATTGGGCACACCAAGGTGGTTCGTCGATTGCGCTGTCTCGCTATTCGCGCAACCCTGATGCAGCTTGGCTGTTCATGCAATGGGTCTGCTCGAAAGAGATGATGGTTCAGCTGACACTTGGTGGCGGGTTTGCGCCAATGCGCAACTCGTCCTTTGCCGATCCACGCGTTCTGGAGAAGGCGGTTGTGGGCTCGGGTACCACGCGGCACCTCCCGATTGTTCTTGAAACAATCGAGAATTACATCGCGTCGGAGCCAGACATGCCACTCTGGGCGGGCCTCTCGTCGAACGAGATCCCAACCGAGCTTGGCAAGCTGCTGACCGGCCAGGAGTATGACGGCAATGCCCAAGCCTGTGCTGACCAGATCGCAAGACTGGTTGACACGGCAACGGCGGACGCAGGTCTGCGCTAATTCCTCTAAGGCATCGCCCGGCAAGCTGGGCGATGCCACCTTCAGGACCTGACACGTATGCACAAAGATCTGGTCATTGGCATCAACTCATCGACCACTGCGACGAAAGCAACGGCCTGGACCAAGTCCGGTGTGTTGGTCGCAGAAGGGCGGGAGGCGATCCCCATTGCCAATCCAACACCGGGCGCCTTTGAGCAAGAGCCAGGCGATTGGTGGGCATCAACCGTCAGTGCCTTGCGACAGCTTTTGGCCGAAGTAGACCCGGCGCGCGTGGCGGCGGTGTCGATCTCAAACCAAAGGGAAACCTTTGGTGTCTTTCGAGACGATGGAACACCTGTGCGGCCGGCTATCGTCTGGCTCGACGAACGCGGCCATGAAGAAGCAGAGCAGCTGGCTGAACATGTCGGACCGGAGACGCTACGCAGGATATGCGGCAAACCGATCGACGTGCTCTTGCCGATTGTGCGCTTGATCTGGCTATCGAAACATCAGCCAGACATCTTCGCGAGCACCGAGCGTTACTCCGATGTCCACGGCTTCCTATCGAAAAAACTGACCGGCGAATGGGTCACCTCCACCGCGTCAGCAGACCCTTCAGGCATGTTAGACGCCCAGGCGCTGGACTGGTCCGAGACGCTGCTTGCCGCGGCTGGCGTGCCGCACGCGATCATGCCGCGTCTCGCTCGGCCAGGCACACCGATTGGGCAGATCACCGCCGAGGCAGCCGACACCACAGGGCTTTTAGCGGGCACGGTTCTGATCAGCGGTGGTGGCGACGGCCAATGCGCTGCCACGGGCGCTGGTGCGACCCAACCGGGCATTGCGTACATGAACCTGGGCACTGCAGTGGTGGCAGGGGTTTATTCGCCAAGCTACGGCCACGACCAAGCATTTCGAACCGAAACAGCCGTTGCTGATGATGGCTACATTTTTGAGACGGTGCTTAAGTCCGGCACGTTTCTGATCGATTGGTTCCAGCGGGAATTGGCCGGCGGCGCTAGCTTGGCGGAGCTTGAAGCAGAAGCGAGCGCCTCTACGATCGGTGCTGGTGGGGTGGCGGTTCTGCCGTTCTGGCAGGGTTCCATGACCCCCCATTGGGACGCCAAAGCGCGGGGCGTGATCGCAGGTCTGTCGGGCTCATCCAAGCGCGGTGACGTTTACCGCGCTCTGTTGGAAGGGCTGGCGCTCGACCAGGCCTTTGCGCTGGAGATGGCGGTCAAGGTGAACGGCGCGCAGATTGATCAGATCATCGCCATTGGAGGAGGCGCAGCATCACCCCTTCTCCTGCAAATCGTTGCTGATGCGACAGATATCCCCGTTAGCCGAGCCGACGTCGCTGAAGCATCGGCCCTTGGCGCTGCGATTTGCGCAGCCAAAGGTACCGGTTGGTTTGCGACCGTGAGTGATGCAGCGCAGGCTATGACACAAACTGAGCTGACGGAAACCAAGCCGATCGCTGAGAGTGTTGCACGGTATCAGAAGCTGCGGGCCGTTTACGATGATCTCTGGCCAACGCTGTCTGACTGGAACACCCGTATGTGGAGCTTTGCGAACGAATGACGGTCCTAGAGGTCCCCTTCAAAGACATGGCGGCTATCAGCGATCTTCCCAGCTCGGTTGCTGGTGGGCTCCTTGGTGTTCTGACGGATATCGATGACACCATCACCACCGACGGCCAGCTTCCTGCCGATGCCTATGCGATGCTTGAACGGTTGACAGCCGCTGGACTCTTGGTGATCCCGATCACCGGGCGCCCTGCTGGCTGGTGCGATATGATTGCTCGGTTCTGGCCGGTTGCAGGCATCGTTGGAGAGAATGGTGCGCTGGCCATGCGTTACGATCGCAAGGCTCGAAAAATGCATCGTGTTTTGAATATGGACGGCGCAACGAGGGTAGAAAACCGGGCAAAACTGACCGCACTGGCGGAGCAAATCTTGGCCGACGTTCCAGGGGCTGCGCTTGCCTCCGATCAGCAATATCGAGAGGCTGATCTGGCGATTGATTTTTGTGAGGATGTTCCACCGCTTCCAGAAGATCAGATCGACCGCATCGTGGCGCACTTCAAAGCGGCTGGTGCCATCGCGAAAGTATCATCCATCCATGTGAACGGCTGGTTCGGGGATTGGGATAAGCTCACCATGACCAAACGCTTCCTGGCCGAAGAGTTTAACATCGACCTTGAGGCTGCGCGCGACCGCTTCATCTATTGCGGCGACAGCCCCAATGACGCGCCGATGTTTGGATATTTTCCCTACGCCTGCGGGGTGGCCAATGTGTCTGATTTCCTCGGCAAGATGGATGCTCTGCCCAAATATATTACCCCCTCTCGCGGAGGGGCTGGTTTCGTAGAAATCGGCAACCGCATTTTAAGCGCACAGCAGGGCGCGAGCTAAGGCCCACCTGGAAGGATCAAGTCTGTGGCATCAGTGACATTCGAAAACATCGTGAAATCCTACAGCGGGCTTGAAGTGCTGCACGGGATCAATCTCGACATTGAAGACGGCAAGTTTGTTGTTCTTCTGGGCCCATCGGGCTGCGGTAAGTCCACGCTTCTGCGGATGCTCGCAGGGCTTGAAGAGATCACTGGGGGCGAGGTTTCGATCGGCGGCCGTCTGATGAACGGCGTCCACCCCAAAGATCGCAACATTGCAATGGTTTTCCAGAACTATGCGCTCTACGCGCATATGTCTGTGCGCGAAAACATGGCGTTTTCGATGACACTGAAAAAGATGGACAAAGCCGTTATCGATGAACGCGTGAACTGGGCCGCCAAAATCCTCTCACTTGAGGACTATCTTGAACGGCGCCCGAAGGCACTGTCGGGCGGGCAACGCCAGCGTGTTGCCATGGGTCGGGCCATCGTTCGCAATCCCGATGTTTTTCTGTTCGACGAGCCTCTGTCCAATCTAGACGCCAAGTTGCGTGTTCAAATGCGCACTGAAATCAAAGAGCTGCACCAGAAACTGAAGACAACAACGGTTTACGTTACGCACGACCAGATCGAAGCGATGACGATGGCGGATACCGTTGTGATCATGCGCGATGGAAACATTGAGCAGGTGGGAACACCGCTTGAAGTCTATGACAGCCCCGCCAACCTGTTTGTTGCGCAGTTTATTGGGGCGCCTGGAATGAACATCATTGAAGGTGTGGTGGATAAGAAAGATGGTGCTCCGGTTGTTGGGACCAGAGGGCTAGCTTTGCCGATTCCCAGCGATATGGATGTGCGAGAGGGGCAGAAGGTGCTTTACGGCGTTCGTCCCGAACACCTAAGTCACTCCAGCAATGGCACGGGTATTGAGGCCAAGATCAACGTGGTCGAACCTACCGGCCCTGAAACCCACATCTATGCTGATCTTGCCGGCCAAGAGATCTGTACGATCTCGCGCGAACGGCTGGGATGGGAGCCCGAAGGCGCCATTCAATTGGAACCGATGATCGACTTCGTTCACCTGTTTGACGCTGAAACGAAAGCGGCCATCGCGCGTGGCGGCCATTAGAGTGAAGCTCACTTGCGGCAGATCTTGTTTTTGTCACTGATCTAGACCCACTCCGGCACGCATGGTTCGCTGGCCAGATTGCGTCCTAAAGCTGATCGTATGCTTGGTGGGACGCTTGGAAGCGGAACGCTCTTGAGCGCCCGATCGGTCATCTTTACTCAGCCGCTATATTGATCTCGGCGTTGGCCATCCATCTAGCGAGAGCATCGATTTCTGTTTGGGTCATCCGCAAGCCTAGCTTGCTGCGCCGCCAAACCACATCATCGACGGAACTGGCAAATTCATGCTCCATCAGCCAACGCACTTCAGCTTCAGTTAGCGTTGCCCCAAAGGAGCGACCGAGATCACTTGCTGTATTGGCACCGCCCAACACTTCACTCGCCTCCGTTCCATAGGCTCGGACCAATCGACGTGCCCAACTCTCCGTTAGGAAACCGTATCGGCGGGTGAGGCTGTCAATTTGTGCGCTCACGCCATCGATCGGGAAATCACCACCTGGTAATGGAACGCCTGCGGTCCATGGGGCGGAGACATCGAGATGATCGCCCAATTTCTCCAACACATCTTCTGCCAAGCAGCGGTAGGTGGTGATTTTGCCGCCAAAAACATTCAGCACTGGCGGACCGTTTGAATCCACGGTCAAGACGTAGTCTCGTGTGGCAGCAGACGCTGACGCCGCGCCGTCATCATAGAGCGGACGCACGCCTGAATAGGACCAAACGACATCATCGGTCGTGATTGGTGCTTTCAAGAACGTGTTGATGAAGGCGATCAGATAATCGCGCTCTTCGTCTGTGCATACCGGCTGGACACTAGGGTCGCTATGATCAGCGTCTGTGGTGCCGATCAGGGTGAAGTCTCCTTCATAAGGGATCGCGAAGATGATCCGACCATCCTCGCCCTGGAAGAAGTAGCACTTGTCGTGGTCGTAGAGCTTCTTGGTGACGATGTGGCTGCCGCGAACGAGACGTACGTTCTCTGACGAGTTTAGACCCACCACGTTTTGAATGATGTCACCCGCCCACGGACCCGCAGCGTTAATCAGGGTCTTGGCGCGCACTGTTTCTGATCGATCATGCTGATCACGCAGTGTCACCTCCCAACCGCCACCCACGCGCGCAGCACGCGTCACCTGGGTGCGCGGTAAGACTTGCGCCCCTAGGATTTGGGCATCACGGGCGTTGAGCACGACAAGGCGATTGTCCTCCACCCAACAATCAGAATACTCAAATGCGTGCTTGAACTTGGCATCGAGCGGCACGCCCTCCGGTCTACCTTCAAGCGTGAGTGATCGGGTACCAGGCAAGACTTTGCGCCCACCAAGATGATCGTAAAGGAAAAGGCCGAACCGAATAAGCCATGACGGTCGCCGATGCTTCAACCACGGCATAACCATGTTCAAAAGCCGCGATGTCGGCGTGGTGTTTTCGAAGCGCATGTCTGGGTGGTAGGGCAGAACAAACCGCATCGGCCATGAGATGTGCGGCATCGCTTTGAGCAGCGTCTCACGCTCTTTCAACGCGTGGCGAACAAGAGAGAACTCGAAATACTCCAAGTATCTCAATCCGCCATGGAACAGTTTGGTGGACGCTGACGATGTCGCGCCACCTATGTCGTTCATCTCAGCCAAACACACCGACAGGCCACGTCCTGCTGCATCGCGAGCAATACCGCACCCATTAATTCCACCGCCGATGATGAAAAGGTCGAACTGTTCCTGCTTGCTCACGCGCAATGCCTCGCTACACCAGACCGACGACGATGCTGTTGATGAGACCTATGTCAGCCACGCAACGTCAGATAGTTCGCTACTTTGCAAATGTCTACTTCTAATTTGCAATTGTATTTTTGCTATGAAACAGTGAGATCAAAGAGGAGATCGCCGAATGGCTACAGAAAGCAACGTCCGACAAGATATCATCGAGGCTTGCCTGGAGATGAACGCCATCGGCTTGAACCAAGGCACATCGGGCAACGTCTCGGTTCAGTACGAAGACCGGATGCTGATTTCGCCATCGGCAACCCAGTACGCAGCCATGACCCCGGATATGATTGCAGCCATCGACCTGTCGGGCGGCATGCCCGAAACATGGGACGGGCCGCTCAAGCCCTCAAGCGAATGGCGCTTTCACTGGCTCGCCTTGAAGAACCGCGAGGATGTTACGGCGGTGGTGCATGCTCACCCCCCTTATGCGACGGCACTTGCGATCCTGCGCAAACCGATACCTGCTTGCCACTACATGATTGCCGCTTTTGGCGGCATGGATGTTCCCGTCTCAGGCTATGCGACCTTCGGTTCGCGCGAACTTGCAGACCATGTGATGGCCGCGCTCGAGGGACGCAGTGCTTGTCTTATGGCCAATCACGGCATGGTGGCGACGGGTATGGGTCTTGAACAAGCCATGTGGCGCGCCAGTGAACTTGAGACCATCGCGCGTCAGTATCATTTGGCTTCGCTCATCGGCGAACCACATATCCTTTCCGAGGAACAGATCGACGATACGCGACGCAGCTTGAAAGGGTATGGGGTGCAAGACGCCAAGGTCTAGCAATCAGCGCCGGCCACTACTGGTCTTTGTCGCCAGCCCATTGGGCCAAGGTCTCAAGCAACAAGGCGGCCGACGCGGCACCGGGATCAACATGCCCTACTGCACGCTCTCCCAGATTGGCCGATCGCCCTTTTCCCGCCGTCATAGCTGCCGTTGCTTCTGCACCATCTTTGGCAGCCTTTGCTGCAGCTTGGCCAACACTGGCCAGTGACGCAGAGCCCTTGGCTGCGAGAGCTGCCTCGGCGGCTGGTTGCCAAGCATCGACCATCGTTTTCTGACCGACTTCTGCCTTGCCTCGGTGGACGATGCCCTCGGCAATTGCGCCGATAACATCGGCCACATCGTCGGCAGTCAACGCATCCTTGCCTTTTGTCGAGGCGGCTGCGCGCATGAAGCCGGTTGCGTAAAGCGGACCAGCTGATGCTCCAACAGCGTTGAGAAAGGTTCTCGCGGCAAGCATGAAAACATCCGATGGTGCTGCCGCGCTCTCGTTCGAGGCGAGCGCTTTATCGACAGCTTGGAAGCCTATCGACATGGTAACCCCATGGTCGCCATCACCAATGACACCATCCAGCGCACTGAGATGGTCTTTCTCGCGCTCAATCATCGCTGCAAGCGTGTGGAAGAGATCGGCAATATCGCCGCCGTTGAGAGTGGCCACGCGCGGCCTCCTATGTGTTCGATTCAATGAGGTGCAAAGGGAGGTTTTGGACTGCGGTCAACCAGCGCGGAACATGGCGCAGTCACACGGATGATCGAGCATGGCCTGCAATTCGCCATCGAGCCGGTGCAGTGTGATCGACATGCCCGCCATATCCATGGATGTGCAATAGGGTCCGACCCAAGTGGCGTGAACATCGATCTGCCGGTCTTTCAAGCGCTGCGACAAGCGCCGGTTGACGATGTACAGCTCCATAAGCGGCGTTGCGCCCAGCGAGTTCACCAGGACTGCAACCTTCTCGCCTGGTTCCGGGTCCATCTCAGCAAGAATTTTGTCGACAATCTCATCAGTGACCGCATCAGCGCTCGCAAGTGGTCCACGCCTTACGCCCGGCTCGCCATGAATCCCAAGACCGATTTCCATTTCCTCAGCCCCCAGATCAAAACCGGGAACCCGTGTCTGCGGTAGAGAGCAAGCCGTCAAACCAACACCCATGGTGTAGGTCTGTGCATTCGCTTTGCGGGCAATGCGCTCGCACTCATCAAAGGACATCATCGTGTCGCACGCCGCTCCAGCGGCCTTGAAGATGAAGAAGTTCCCGGCAACACCGCGGCGTCGCTCAAGGTCTTCGACCGCGATGTCATCGGTGGTGAGAACAGTGCGCGCCTCAATGTCATCCATCGCTAGCATCTCAGCAGCCATATCGAAGTTCATGACATCACCGGCGTAGTTGCCATACATGAACAGCACCCCTTCACCACCGGATGCGGCATTCGCGCATGCGATTATTGGGTCAGGTGGAGGTGAAGCGAAAACATTTCCGATCGCCGCCGCATCTGCGAGGCCGCGTCCAACAAACCCAAGAAAAGTCGGTTCGTGGCCCGACCCGCCGCCGATCACCAGACCAACCTTGCCTGGTCTTGGACCGTCTTTGGCAATGATTGCCCGATTGTTTTCCGACGAGACCGTCAGGTGCTCCGGATGGGCGAGCACAATGCCCTCCAACATTTCGTCGACAGCCTGGTCGGCATCGTTGAGCAGCTTTTTGACCTTGGGGGTCTTGTCTTGGGTTGCCAGATTCAAAGGTTATCCTCCCAGTGTTGATTTTGTTGGGTTTCTTGCCGGACTGCTCGACACTGGGTCACTCGTGTTCCAGAAGCGCCCTTGCTGTTTTCTCATCGGTGACGAGGTGGGTCGCATAGCCACCACGCAAAACAGCTTTGATCGCTTCCGGCTTGTCCGGTCCGCCTGCGACAGCGATACGACAAGACACGCGCCGAAGCTCGTCGAGAGGCAAGCCGACAATGCGAGCATCTTGAGCGTCAATGATGGCCTCGCCATCTGGGTCGATGCATCGACCGGCCACGACTGCAACGGCATCGCCGCCAGGGCCGCGCGGCAAGGTTCCTGGTTTTAGAATTCCGGCGCTAAAGATGAGACTGTCATCATGGGTGGTGCAGATCCCGAACACGGCCACATTGGTGTGCTTGAGCGTATGAAACTGCTGCGCAAGGATTGGTTCATTCATCAAAATGGTCCGCACCTCAGGCGAACTCACGACAGCCGGTGCTGTCACCAACAAACAACGCGCGCTCAGTCTTTCGGCGAGCACAGAGGCACAAAACTCAGGCGAAAAGTCAAAGGTAGATGTCGTACCGCCCGTCAGCTGTGCGACGGTCAAGTCTTCCAATCCAGGGTCACCCATCTCCTCAGCCAGGGCGAGAACGGTCCGCCCCCAAGCCACGGCGACGACATCTCCAGCAGACAGTTTTGAACTGAGCAGCTCGGCACCCGCACGACCAATGCGTTCGGAGATCGCAGCTTTGGTGGCTGATGGCTGAGGTGTTGGAACAACTGTGGCGCCCTCCAAACCAAAGGCATCAGCCAGTTGTCCCGATAGCTCGATAGAGCTTAGCCAGCCAGGTTCGATGCGAACACTGACCACACCGCGCTCGCGCGCATCGGCAATGTAGGCGTTCACTGTCGCGCGCGAGACACCCATAGCTTTGCCGATGTCAGCCTGCGTCATGTTCTCGCGATAATACAACCAAGCAGCCCAGATGGCCGGGTCTCCACGGAAACGTGCTGGGACTGGCAACACCGAACGAGTCGGCGATTGACCACTCGATTGGAGGCGGTCAGCGCGAGGTGAGGCTTTTCGGTTGACATTTGTCAGCATGAGTAGAATTGTGTCACATGTTAGAGTGAATGGCCAGCGTTGGAGGTTTTGCAACGTAGTGGACGATGCCGAAAAGCGCTACTTTCAAAGCGCCCCGGGAGGCTTCGAAGTCCGCCAATCTTTCGTATGATGATTGCACCGCGCACCCAAACACCTGCGCGATGACATCCAAGTTCAGTCCAAGAAACGCCAGCCGCGCAACGCGTGGGTGGTGACAACGACAACACCCAGGGAGGACTCTTGATGACAAACTACACCAAACGCCCTAGCGGGCTCATGATGCCGCGCCGTGACGTGCTGAAAGGCATCGGGGCAGCGACAGCTGCCGCTGCCATGTCGATGCCAATAACGAGCCGCGCCTTTGCCACTGAAGCGCACCCGCTGACGGGCCAGAAAATCGATATGAACATCTTGGGTATCGCAGGCTGGCTGCCTTCATCCTTGTCCGTGGCGATGACACCGCTGTTCAATGACTATGTGCGTGAGCGTTTTGGCTATGAAGTTGAGTTTGCCTTTGCCGAAGCTCCCTTCTCCGATCTCTTCCAGCGGGCGGCCACGTCGCTGGCGACACGAAGCCAAGAGTTCAACATCATCATTTCTGACAGCCAATGGATTGGTGCTTTGGCCGAGCCGGGCTGGATTTTGCAGCTCAATGACGTGATCGCCGCCAATCCTGGTCTCGATATCGACTGGTACTCGCAGACTGTCATCGACACCTACATGGCCTATCCAGACGGCACCGAGAATATCTGGGGTTTGCCGCAGGAAGGCGACACGATTGCGCTGTTCATCCGCAAGGATATGCTGCACGACGAGGCAGAAAAAGCCGCGTTCCAAGAGAAGTACGGAATGCCGCTCCCGCAGACCTTTGAGGACTTTGAAGACCTCACGATGACCGACTTTGAAAAAGTCGCTGATCACTTCAACCGCCCTGATGAAGAAATGTGGGGCACGGCAATGCAGTATAGCCGGGTCTACGATTTCGTGACCTGCTATCTCTATCCGTTCATGTTCAGCCAAGGCGGCGACATTTGGGATGCCTCGACCGGTCAGGTTGAAGGGATCTTGAACTCTGACATCAACGCCATGGCGATGACGCAGATGAAAGACTGGCTGCAATATCAGCCACCAGGCGCCACCAACTTTGGCATCGCTGAGCAGATTGATGTGTTCACAACCGGCAAGGTGTTCTCCTGCTTCCAGTGGGCAGCGGTTGGCCTGGCAATGATCACCGAAGAAATGAAAGCCAATGACCAGGTTATGGTCGTTGCACCGCCTAAGCACGGTACCGGTGATGCTGCTGACCGGATCTACACGATGGGTGGTCAGCCTTGGGTGATCAACGCCTTCAACGATGAAGAAAAGATGCGCGTTGCCATCGACTTCATGAACTGGTGGTACCTGCCTGAGACAGCTCTCGAGTTCGCTCGCCGTGGCGGTAACCCAGCAGATCGTCCGACACTGACGGCCGACGGGTTCGATGACATCAACCCATGGAACCGTGCCTACAAGTACATGCTTGAACCAGGCCGTTCGCGTGATTTCTGGCATCACCCAAAATATGCCGAGATGCTGGCCGTTCAGCAGGAGGCTTTCACCTCCTACATGACCGGTCAGACGGCTGACCCGATGCAAGCGCTCAACTATGCGGCGTGTAACCAGCAGCAAATTCTTTATGATGCTGGTTCTGCGGCGCAGTCTCCTAGCCGCTCTTGCATTACGGCATCGCTCTAAGCGCGGCCAAAGCAATCACCAAGAGGAAGAGGCCTTTGATGGCCTCTTCCTTAAAACGCTCACAGAGGCAACTTGGTGACACAAGAGAAACGCTAACGTATCTTCCCCGCCTTCCTCCCAGCGATGTGCGTTCCTCGACTGAAGGTACCGGACATTGCGTGGCTCCAAACCAACGTGCGGAGCCACACCCCCCTTCCCCAACGGGATCAAGTGTCGAACCCGCACATATCCCGCTGATGCGCTACTAGCGCTTACACAAGTTTAGGATTCTTGGTCGCACATGGCGCAGCCGTCTCAATTCCTCAACGACCGGCGCACCTTGGTGTTTCTGCTGCTGGCACCGGTGCTTGCTTTTTTCATCGTGTTCAACACGATCCCGACACTCTGGCTGCTGGGGTTGTCATTTTACAACTACTCACTGACGTCAGGAATGCCGCCGGAGTTTGTCGGTTTCACCAACTTCGTCAACATCTTCTTCAACCGCAACGGTATCTGGGGAGATTTGTCCCGCACCTTCATCTTCGTCGCTTTTGCGGTGTCGCTGCAAACACTGCTTGGCGTTCTGTTGGGCTTTCTGTTCTGGGGCTCAAAGAACATGCCTGGTCGGCGCATCGCGCTCACCTTGCTGTTCACACCTATGGTGCTAACTCCGGTCGCCACCGGAACCTTTTGGCGGTTCATCTATGATCCCACCTTTGGCGCACTCAATGCACTGATGGGTCTGTTTGGCGTGACCGAACCAATCAACTTCCTAGGCGACCCGACCTTCGCCTACTGGGCGGTCCTGGCGGTGGATTGCTGGATGTGGACGCCGTTCATGACGTTGATGACGCTTGCCGCACTTGGCTCAGTGCCCAAGGCGGAATTGGAAGCAGCCGAGGTCGATCGACTGACCTGGTTTGAACAGCTGCGCCTGATTGTTTGGCATCACGGCAAGTTCATCTTGATGCTTGGCATGCTCTTGCGGACCATCGACAGCTTCAAAACGCTCGATCTCATTATCCCCATGACGAACGGCGGGCCGGGACAGCAAACGCGCCTGGTGGCTGTCGAGCTCAACAAACAAGCATTTCAAAGTTTCAATATGGGCTGGTCGTCGGCGTATGCGGTGCTGCTTCTTCTGATTTCCATCGCCATGACATCAGTGTTCATCCACGTGCTGAATCTGCGTCGTCGAAAGGAGCGTTCATAATGTCAGATCGTTTTCGACGCGGCGCCTACTACACCTTGCTGTGGTGCGTTTCCCTTATGTTCTTCACGCCAGTCGCCTGGATCATCATGTCCTCGTTCAAAACGCGCGAGGAAATTCTGGCCACACCACCGACGCTGATCTTCACGCCGACTTTGGACAATTACATCGAGCTGTTCACAGAGAACCAAAACTTCCTGCAACAGCTTGGCAATTCCATCGTCATGTCGCTGAGCGCTGTGGTGATTGCCGTGTTGGTCTCATTCCTAGCAGCTTTCTGCTTCTCACGGTTCAAACCGAAGGGGACGAACTTCTTGATGTTCATCCTCCTTTCGATCCGCATGCTGCCCGGCCCTGCGGTTATCTTGCCGGTGTTCTTGATGTTCGCCAATTTCGGCTGGAAGGATCAGCACATTCCGCTGGTGCTTTTTTACGCGATGTTCTCCATCCCTTTTTCCGTTTGGATTTTGAAGGGCTTTCTGGACGGCGTATCGGTGCGCTTCGATGAAACCGGTCTGGCCAATGGCGGCTCTTGGTTTCACGTCATCTTTAAGGTTGTGCTCCCGCAAGTTAAGCCTGGCCTGATCGCGGCCTTCATCTTCAATCTGATCTTCGTTTGGAACGAGTTCCTGTTCAACTTCGTGATCGGCGGTGTCCAAACGCAAAACATCCCCTACGCCCTGGCTGTCGGCACCTATTCCGATGGCGGCCTCAACTGGACGTTTATCGCTGCCCTCACCTCAATCTACATTCTACCACCAGTTGCCTTCATCTACCTCTTCCAGAAGTACCTCTTGGCCGGCATGACCTTCGGCACAGTGCGAGGAGAAGTTTGATGGCACGGATGCAAAAGACCTTTCAGGAGCGTGCCGAAAGCCTTCTCATCATCGGGATGGTGCTCGGTATCGCGTTGATTGCTTTCACACCAATTCAGTTTTTCGAGTTCATTCAATTAGGGTTGGTGGTGCTGGTGACGTGCACATTTTTGCAGATCGCAGTCGGTAACATTCCGCGCGACATCCCCTGGCGGCAGGGCTTGGTGCGGATAGCGATCATCTTGTCCATTGTGGCTGTCGTTTTTGGCATCGGTATCGCTCTGGTTCCCGTGCTCAGCCAGTTGGGGCGCTGATGTCGATTTCAGTTACGGGACTCAGCAAAAGCTACGGCACCAATGAAGTTCTCAACGACCTTGATCTCACGGTCGAGGAAGGCAGCTTTACCGTCATGTGCGGGCCGACAGGCTGCGGAAAATCGGTCCTTTTGCGGCTGCTGGTTGGGTTGGAGACCGCCGATGCCGGCACAATGACGCTCAATGGTATCGACATCACCAGCACACGAGCCGCCGAACGCGCGGTTGGCTATGTTCCACAGAGTTTCGCGCTCTACCCTCATCTGACCGTGCGCGCGAACATCGGCTATCCACTGCAACTTGCCAAACGCCCTTCGTCAGAGATCGCCAAACGGGTCGATTGGGCAGCTGGCGTACTGGCGATCACACACTTGCTCGATAAAACACCCGATCAACTTTCTGGTGGCGAGAAGCAGCGCACCGCGGTTGCGCGTGGCTTGCTCAAGGAGACGGACATCTTCCTTCTAGACGATCCGCTCGTTGGCCTCGACTACAAGCTGCGCGAGCGCCTGATGGATGAGCTCAAAGCCATTCAGCAAGACCTCAAAGCCACCTTTCTTTACACCACGTCCGACAGCCTGGAAGCGCTGACGATGGCAGAGAAACTTGTCGTGCTTGATCAGGGTGCGGTGGTGCAAAAAGGCGATGTGTTCGACGTTTACAATGCACCGACCCACCGCCGATCGATGGAACTGGTCGGCTTTCCCAAAGCCAACATGCTTCCAGTCTCGCGGGAGAACGGCAAAGTCCACGTTGGACCGTTTGAGCTTCACGGTGCTCCGGAGGAGGCATCGTTTGTGGGTCTTCGTCCAGAAGCCCTTTCGTTCGGCCAAGAAGCTGGCTTTTTGAACGCGACAGCGACCGTCCAGCTTATTGAAGAGCTGGGGGGAGAAGAGGTCATTTATCTTCAAGCTGAAGGCCACGACCTGACAATGGCCATCGCCACTGACGGTTCGCGAGCGGCCAAGGAAGGCGACAGTGTTACAGTCAGCGTTGACCCGCACGCGTTCGTCTTCTTCGATAGCGCAAACGGAAAGCGTCTCAACACCGATGCCGCGCTTGGGGAGGCCGCGCAATGAGCGAAGCTGGCATTGTCATCGACGGGGTCACCAAACGCTTTGGTAGTTTCACCGCTGTCGACAACCTGACACTCACCTTCGCCGATGGCGAAACGGCCTGTTTGCTCGGCCCTTCAGGTTGCGGCAAGACAACCTTGATGCGGATGATTGCAGGGCTCGAAACGCCAACCGAAGGCAGGATCATCATTGATGGGCGTGATGTGACGAACCTACGTCCACGGCGGCGCAACATCGGCATGGTGTTCCAGTACCCTGTTATGTATCAGACGCTGTCTGTTCGCGAGAACATCGCTTTGCCTTTGAAACGTGACCGCAGCCTCTCAGCTGCTGAACGTAAAAAGCGGGTAGATGAGGTGCTCGATGTGATTGATCTTGCACACCGTGCCGACGCCTACATTGATGAGTTAGACGCCGGCTCCCGCCAGAAAGTTGCCGTGGGACGCTCGGTGGCACGTCAAACGAAAGTGGTTTTGTTCGATGAGCCGACCACCAATGTTGAGGTCAATGCCAAGCTCACTCTGATCCGAACCTTCAAAGAGATTAGCCGCAGACTGAAGCAGACGGCAGTCTACGTGACACACGATCAGACCGAGGCGATGACGCTTGCTGACAAGATCGCTCTCATGAAGGACGGTAGCATCATCCAATATGATGGCCCCACTGCGCTGTACCAGAAACCAGCCAGTGAGTTTGGCGGTTGGTTCCTCGGCAATCCAGGCATGAACTTCATTCCCGCGCAACGGACAGAAGCGGGGCTCGTCTCTCCGCTGCTGCCTGAACCGCTTGATGCACCGGCCAAACTTGGTGCGGGAAAGGTTCGCTTGGGCATTCGCCCAGAGCAACTTCTGGCCCGCACCGAGCCCTTTAAGGGTTCGGTCGAAGCCAAGGTAGAAGACTGCATTGTCGGTATTGCGGGTCAGCTTCTGGCACGGCTCAGTGTGGCCAGCGAAACGGTAAAGCTCAAAACGGGCGCGCTGCCAAATCTACGCGCGCAAGACACCATTCACATCGGGTTCCCACCGGAGGACCTGCTCGTGTTCGAAGATGGCGTTCGCGTCACTTAAGGAGATAATGACTATGGCGCATGATGTTTCGGTGGTCGGGCTCTACATTCTCGATGTGCTTGGTTGCCCTGTGACCAAAATCCCCGACGGAGGCAATGTCGAGTTTATCGATGAAATCCGTCTGACTGTCGCTGGCACCGCAGGAGGGACAGTTGTTGATACGGCCAAGCTGGGACTTAAGAGCCTAGCAGTCGGTGCCGTTGGCAATGATGAAAAAGCTGATTGGGTGATTTCCACGCTCGACGGGTTTGGCATTGATACGTCGACCATGCAGCGCTTGGAGGGCGTACCGACCTCTGCCACCATTTTGAATGTCCGACCAAACGGCGAGCGCCCTGCCCTGCATATGCGCGGCGCATCCGACCATTTCGACCTGCCGCCAGCGATGTATGAGAAGGTGTTTGAAGCGCCGATTGTCCATTTGGGCGGCACAGGCCTGTTGCGCAAGCTCGACGGAGAGCCGAGCCGCATTCTTCTCGAAGAGGCCAAAAAACGCGGCTGCACAACAACGTTTGATCTGATCGCCGCGACAGCGGAAACGGCAGCAATCGTCGATCCGATGCTGCCATTCATCGACTATTTCATGCCTTCGATCGAGGAGGCGATGGACATGTCAGGCTGCGGCACACCGCAGGCCTGTGCCGACCATTATCTCAGCAAGGGAGCGACATGCTGCGTCTTCACACTCGGCGGTGATGGCGCCTACTACGCTCATACTGATGGCACCCGTCTACACAAGCCAGCCTACGAGATTGATGTCGTTGACACTACCGGCTGCGGCGACGCCTTTGATGCGGGGTTCATCTGCGCATTGCACCACAAAATGTCGCCAGAGGAAGCACTTGCGTTCGCCCAAGCCTCTGCTGCCTTGGTCGCCAGCGGTCTTGGTTCGGATGCTGGTATCGTATCGTTTGAAGACACGCTTGAAAGCATGCGGGCCTTTACGACGAAATCCCAGTGAGGCCAGGCCAATCCGCGCAACATCGACAAAGCGATGTCGAGGTGGATGGTACCAGCTGACAAAGGCCTAGGTAACAGGTTCCCCGTCCCGTTTGATTGGTTACACGGCCAGTGTCGCCAAGAACGGGTGAAGCACGCCTCAACCTGTAAGCCGTGACGGGCCAATTAGCCGCTAAGACACAGCCATTAAAGAGACCGTAGGGTATTGCGGAAAACCTCAGGTCATCGCTGCAGCGTATGAGCTCGCTTACTGTTTGGTCAGTTGCTGGATGCTTGGCAGCAGGCGGCAAATTCGGCGACCACAATAAGATCAGCCTGCTCTGTGCATAGGGAGGATACCCATGAAAAAGGCACTCTTTGCAGCCGTTTTGGCCGCGTCAGTTTCCATTCCAGCCGTTGCTGTCTCTCAGGATGAGCCCATTCGCATTGGCATTTTGGTTGCCCTGGAAGGCGCCTTTGCCGAAGGCGGCGCCGATGGCGTGCGCAATGTTGAAATGGCGTTGCAAGAAGTTGGCTTTGAAGCTGGCGGGCGCACCATCGAGTATGTTGTTGCTCCATCCGACACGACGCCTGACACCGCCGTGCGTCAAGCTCGTAAACTGGTCGAACAGGATGACGTGGACATCATTCTTGGCCCACTGTCAGGCTCTGAAGGCATTGCACTGCGCGACTACGCAAAAACGGTGCCTGATATCACGATCATCAACGGCATTTCCGGTGCTTTGGAAACGACCTGGGTTGATCCAGCTGACAACTTCTTCCGCTTCAATCTGGATGGTGCCCAATGGGGTGCCGGCCTGGGCACCTACGTTGTTGAAGAAAAAGGTTGGACTCGCGTCGCTACCGTCGCTGCTGACTACTCGTTCGGTTATACCAACTTCCTCGGTTTTGCCGTCGATTTCTGCCGCGCTGGCGGTGAGATTGCCGAACGTTTCTGGGTGCCGCTTGGCTCCTCAGACTTTGGCGGCGTGATCGCGGCTCTGCCAGATGATGTTGATGCGATTTACTTGGGCGTGGGTGGCACAGATGCCATCAACTTCCTCAACCAGTATCAGCAGGCTGGTAGCGACACGAACCTGATTGGCGGTACCATTATGGCCGACCAAACGGTTCTCACATCGCGAGGGCGCGCCAAAGATGCGTTGATTGGCACACCAACCTCTGGACCACTTGCGGTCGATAACACCGATGAAGCCTGGACCAGCTATGTTCAGCGCTATCAAGATGCCTTCCCCGAAGATGAGCGCTTTCCTGCTCCATCACTGTTCGGTGTCGGCTACTATGTGGCCGCTCTTGCCGCCATCGAAGCAATCAACGAAGTGGATGGCGATCTGAGCGGTGATCAGGCAGCTTTCCAAGCAGCGCTGGGAGCACTTTCGCTGGAAACACCGCTTGGTGTTGTCGAGCTGAATGAGAACCGTCAAGCAACGGGCACTGTGTTCATCAACGAGGTTGTTGAAGATGGTGAAGGTGGTTTGACCAACCAGCTGATGGCCACGCAGGAAGGTGTGAACCAAACACTGGGTATGACACCTGAAGAGTTCCGGGCGATGGGACTCCCATCACGTGACACACCAGACTGCGCTGCACTTGGTGGCGCTGGCTAACCTTAAGAAGCTGAAGACAAGGCCGGGCATGTGCTCGGCCTTGTTGCTTTTGTCCACACACCACGCGATGGCTACGCGCCTTCACCAAACTGCCCAAAGCGAGCCGTCTGCACCACTAAGCAGGCCAACCGACGACCTGTCTCCTACCACCTAAGCCTTCAACAGATCCGACAAGAGATCTGAGTCATTGGGGAGGGACCGAGAATGTCATTGATCACCTTTCTTACCCGCGTCCACTTCGCCGACGGGGTGCTGGAAGATGCTTTGCCCGAAGCCATGCGCAGGCTCGCGACTCGACGACCGCTTCTGCTCACCGATGCCGATGGCCGACACGAGCAAACGCTGGCCCGCATCGAAGATGCAATGGCGCACAGCGTTGTGCTGACATCCTTCCCCAAATTGCCTCACAGTGTGACCGCCGACCGACTCAACGCGGCCACCCAAGTGCTGAGTGCTGGCGAGTGTGATTCCATCATCAGTATAGGCGGCAAAACAGCGATGGATTTTGGCCGTCTTCTGGCCGCCAAAAACACTGGCCACCGCTCCCACCCCATGATCGCTATCCCCACCACCGTGGCCAATGTAGGCCTTGGACCTGTTCACATGCCCGGCATCACCAAACCCAGGACGGCCGCTCTGCCGGCTGCCATTCTGTGTGATGCAACCATGACATTGGATGCGGACAAGCAGACGCTGGCTGCCAACGGGTTCAGTGCTTTGACCAACTGCGTTGAGGCCTTTTTGGCCACCGCATACAACCCGCCGGCTGATGGCATAGCTTTGGAGGGCATTCGTCGCTCTGCGTTGTTTTTGGAACAAGCGGTTGCCGAGCACGGCAATCTGGATGCTCATCGTGAACTGTTGGCCGTGGCGCTTAATGCAGGCCTTGCTTCGCAGAAAGGTCTGGGCGGCGTGGAAGCTCTGGCGCGGGCGACACAAACGGCTTGCGATATCAGCTTGGCCCACGGGCGACTGCACCCAGCGGTGATGCGCCCCGTTCTTGCCTTCAATGCGCCGGCCGTCGGCAACCAGTATGAGCGGATCGTGGAAGCCATGGCCCTGCCCGGCCAGAAGCACGTGGTGGACGCACTGTCCGCCATGAGCAGTCGCCTGGGATTGCCGGAGACACTCACCAGTCTGAAGATCGATTCCGCGCGGCTCGATTATGTTGCAGAGCGCGCTGCGGCAGATCCGGCCAACCTAACCAACCCCCGTCACGCAACGCAGGCGGACTATCGCACACTGCTAGATCAAGCGCTCTAAACGCGCATTCGAGAGAAACAACCTTGACCTTCCCCACGCGCTAAGGGAACCTACTTAAAAAAGTTAAAGCATCATAAGAATGCTGAAAGGGTGGAAACAATGAGCACAGCCATTGCTGTCTTTCATGGCGCATTCGGACGCGTCTGCCTGTACTCGATGGATAAGAAGATGGCGCCACACGGACACCGTGAAGGCCACCTTATTTTCCATGTCGCAGGTCCTGCTGGTCAAATGGTGACCGAAGATCGTTCCTCGCCGATTTCTCCAGGCCAGGCCGTGGCGGTGAGCCCCTGGCAAGCGCATTACTACGAGCCTTTGGACTACAGCGCGCCCACATTGGCGCTTGTGCTTTACATCCGACCTGGCTGGTTCTTGGAGGTTGCACGCCAAGTGTCCGCTTCCATGCGGTTCGGGCGCCCAGGTATCGAGGTGACCGATCATCTGGCTCGCCTCGTCGCTGAAACGGCTCGGGTTATGCTGGATCACGATATGGATGATCCTCTGCTTGAAGATCGTTTGTGTACGCTGACCCAGGCAGCTTATGATCAATCTTGGCAGTGGACTGAAAAAGGCTCGTCCTTCACAGGGCCGACCGGTGCGGCTCCTGATTTTCGTATTCGCAATGCCGTGCGTCTTATACAGCGCAACCTGGGTGGTGAGTTCGAGTTGAACTTCATCGCACGCGAAGTCGGTCTGTCTCGCCCACATTTCTACAAGCTGTTTCGCAACCAGATTGGACTCACACCGAACCTTTACCTCAACGCTTTGCGGATGGAGCGAGCGATTGAACAGCTGAGCGCCACACAAGCTCCGGTGTCTGACATCGGCCTCGATCTAGGCTTCTCAAGCCAGGCCAGCTTCTCACGCTTTTTCATCTCTAACGGCGTGGTTCCACCATCCAATTATCGCCGTTCCGTGCAGTCGATTGATGCTGCTGCCACCTTCTGATCATTTGCACACGGCTTAACCCAGCCGCTGACAAAACGCGCAAATTCACGGGCTTACCACCTTTTCCTGGGTGCGGCGCACAATTGAAACCATCTCCAACATGGCAATGCGTGAAGCAAGCCTGGTGGAGCGATCTTTTGCCGACCAAAAGCGCAATCAACAGACTGTCGGGTATGCCCCCTGTCCAACCACCGCGCTAGCTTCGCCCCAAAGGAGAACGCCGCGCCGATGATCGCTTTTGCATCCCGACGTCCTATCTGGTCCCTGATCATTCTGCTTGCAGCAGCGGTGGTGTTGTGGCTGATTTTTGCGCCCTGGCCTCCAGGGCTGGAAGAGGTGCTTGGCCGCAAGCGCATCTTTCTCAATGCCATTTTTGGCGGCATAACGCTTGGCGCGCTCTACTTCCTTGTTGCCTCTGGTTTCACCCTGATTTTCGGGCTTATGCGCAACGTCAACTTGGCGCACGGCTCTTTGTATCTGTTGGGCGGGTACCTCGGATTTGAAATCTCCGAGTTCACCGGTTCTTGGTTGCTGGCCTTTCCGGTCGTCTTTGTGATCGTCGCTTTGCTCGGCATCGTCTTGCAGCATCAAGTGTTTCGCCGCATGGACGGGGAAGACCTGCGGCAGACCATGGTGACGATCGGAATCTCGGTCGTTCTTGCTGATCTCATGCTTTGGTATTGGGGTGGCCAGAGCTACACGATCTTCGCGCCAGACTGGCTCTCCGGCCCAGCCACCATTCCAGTCATCTCATCCATTCGCGATACAGGTGAGATTGTTTACCTGCGCTACCCAGCTGTGCGTATTGCGATCCTATTTGCCGCCATCGTTATCGGCGTAGGCATGTGGCTTCTGCTCAACAAAACACGCCTTGGAATGTTCGTGCGCGCTGGGGTCGATGACCGCGAAATGCTGGCCGCCTCAGGGGTGCGTATTCAATACATCTTTCTGGGCGTGTTTGCTTTCGGAGCCGGCCTTGCCGGTGTTGCTGGCATTGTTGGTGGCACCTTCCAATCGCTCAGTCCCGGTGAGGATACGCGCTTCCTACTTGCCTCGCTTGTCGTGGTCATCGTCGGGGGGATGGGATCCATTCCAGGCGCGGCCATCGGCGCGTTGATTATCGGTCTGTCGGAACAGTTGGGGCTGATTTATGCACCCACCTATTCGGTGGTCTTCACCTTCTTGATCATGGCCGTCGTGCTTGCCTTCCGTCCACAGGGTCTGCTGGGGAGCTCGCGCTAGGCTATGGCGGTGACCGGCAACACAGACAGGACTTCAAACCGTGAGCGCTCGACCGGCGCACAGAGTTCGTGGGAGCGTGTACCAGCATCGGCTTGGGTCGTTGCTTTGGTGCTCCTCTTCATGCCGGTTATCGCCAACGACTTTGTGCTCTTTCAGGTGTTTGGTTGGACGTTCATTCTCGGCATGATCGCGTTGTCGCTCATGTTCCTTGCTGGCTATGGCGGCATGGTGAGCCTCATCCAGATGTCAGTCGCAGCAATGGCTGGCTACATGGTGGCCATTTTTGGCGTCTCTGGCATTGCCGATCTGTCGCTGGGTATGCCTTGGTGGATCAACATCCCGCTGGCGATACTGATCGCGACTGTTTTTGGCACCCTTGTCGGCGCGCTCGCCGTTCGCACCGAGGGCATCTACACCATCATGATCACGTTGGCGATTGCGTCAGCGTTTTTCTACTTCACGCGCCAGAACTACACTATTTTCAATGGTTATACCGGGTTCAATCTGGTGGTGCCCCCGCAGCTTTTTGGTGTGGATTGGCGTGAGCCGATGCCCTTCTACTATCTCACATTGGGCTGCGCATTTCTGGCCTACTTGGCCGTTGTGTATGTGGCACGCGCGCCTTTTGGGCTGGTACTGCAGGGCATCCGCGACAACCCTCGGCGCATGGCGGCGCTGGGATACAATGTCGTTGCCCACCGCATTGCGGCGTACACCTTTGCCAGCATTATTGCCGCTGTGGGTGGTATCTTGCTGGTTTGGCAGAACGCGCAGGTCGCGCCAGGAACGGCAGGCATTCCCGCTGTCATCGACATTCTTGTCATTGCCGTGATCGGTGGCATTGGCCGCCCTATCGGGGCCTTTATTGGGGCGATCATCTACGTGGTGCTCAGCACCTTTGCGCCAGACTTCTTATTCTCTGTCGGGCTATCAGCTGAGCGGTTTAATCTGCTTATCGGCCTTGGCTTCCTTGCTATTGTGTTCTTTTCGCCGGACGGTGTTCTCGGCCTTTGGGACCGCTGGCAAGAACGTCGCCGCAAGCGCCGTGATCCGCTCACCGGGAGCGATGAGTCATGAACGTGCTTGCGGTTCCAGATAGTGCCGAACGCATGAGCTCGGTCAGTTCGGGCAATGCATTGGAGTTGCGTGGCGTTACGAAGATGTTTGGCGCGCTCGCAGCCATTTCCGATATCACCTTGACCGTTGGATCAGGCGAACGCCGTGCTGTTCTCGGGTCGAACGGTGCAGGGAAAACAACGCTTTTCAACTGCGTTACCGGTGACTTCTTTCCAACCAGCGGCACAATTCGCCTGTTTGGCGAGGATGTTTCCAACTTCCCCGCCTATGAGCGGATCCGTCGCGGTTTGCGCCGCACCTATCAGATCAGCCTCCTGTTCGGCGGTCTAAGCGTCAACGACAATGTTTATCTCGCCTGTCGTGGCGCATCGCGTGGTCGCTTCTCTTTGGTACGCACCCGTCACAATGATGCGCTGCGGGTTCGCGTCGCTGAACTGATTGAGGCGGTGAACCTCACCGAGGTCAGCGATGCGCTTGTATCAGAGTTGAGTTATGGTCAGCAGCGCCAACTAGAGATCGCGCTGGCACTTGCCGGTGCGCCGCGCCTTATTCTGTTTGATGAACCTGCCGCTGGCCTTTCACCGACAGAGCGCGCCGAACTCATCAACATCCTCACATCCCTGCCCAGCCACATTGGCTATGTGATCATTGAGCATGACATGGACGTTGCGCTGCGCGTGGCTGAAAGCGTCACCATGATGCACAATGGCAGGGTCTTCAAGGAAGGAACGCCGGAGGAAATCGAAAACGATCCTGAGGTTCAGGCTCTCTATCTTGGGCATGGGGAAGATGGGGGTCACGCGTGATGGCGATGGATAACCGCCGCGGCCCAGCAGCCCTCGAAATTAAGGGGCTCAATGTCTACTACGGCGCCTCGCACGCGCTGCAGGGCGTGGACCTGAAACTGGACTCTGGTGTGCTCTCAGTCGTTGGCCGCAACGGCATGGGCAAAACGACGTTGTGCAAGGCGATCATGGGCCTGGTGCCGGTCGCCAGCGGCTCCATCAGTTTTGGTGGTCAATCACTTGTTGGCAAAGACCCAACCGACATCTCTCGCATGGGTATTGGTTATGTGCCGCAGGGCCGTCGCCTGTGGCCCACCCTTTCGGTGGATGAGCACCTAAAAATGGTTGCCACAAAAGGCGGGAATTGGACCGTGGAGCGGGTTTACGCCACCTTCCCTCGCCTTGCCGAACGCAAAAGCAATGGCGGTGGTCAGCTGTCCGGTGGCGAGCAACAGATGCTCGCGATCTCACGCGCACTTCTGCTGAACCCCCAGCTTCTGGTGATGGATGAGCCAACCGAGGGGCTGGCACCGGTTATCGTCGATCAGGTTGAGGAGATGCTTCTGCGTCTCGGCGAAGAAGGCGACATGGAAGTGCTCGTAATTGAGCAAAACATCGGCGTCGCCTGCGCAGTGGCCGACGAAGTGGCCATCATGGTCAATGGCCGCGTGGCACGCATGGCGCCTGCCGCAGCGTTGGCCGCCGACCGTGATCTGCAGCAGAGATTGCTGGGAGTTGGCCGTCACGCGCATGATGACACGCCTGAGCCTGATGCCCCCGTGAGTGGTGCGTCGGCAAGCGATACCGGACATGCACCTGCGCCGCATGCGACCAAGATTTACAATTCCAATCCGACCATTCCCAACCGCTGGTCAAAACCCGTTCCCGTTGATCAACTGGAGCGTTTAGCCCGCGTTGTCACAGCCTCGACGCCAACCAGTACAAGCGTTGCGCAAGTTGAGATCAGACCGCTCACATCGCCAGGTGAAAGCGTAGTGCTAGTGGCTGGCACTCTGGACACAAAAGGCGATGAACTGCGCTACATGCGCGATATCATCCGCGCTGCTGGTGTACCGGTGCGCATGGCCGACCTGTCGACATCCGGTGGGCATTCGGGCGCCGAGGTTCCAGCCCATCAGATTGCAGCCTTCCATCCACGTGGTGCTTCTGGAGTGTTCACCGGTGATCGCGGTACGTCAGTGGCAGGCATGGTGCAGGCCTTTGAGCGCTGGATTGAGCGTCAGTCAGGCATTGCAGGTATCCTGTCTGCAGGCGGGTCTGGCGGCACAGCTATGGTGTCTCCGGCCATGCGAGCGCTACCGGTGGGCGTGCCCAAGCTGATCGTGTCGACGGTCGCGTCAGGGCAGGTGTCTCAATACATTGGTCCGTCGGACATCACCATGATGCATGCGGTGGCTGATGTTCAGGGACTCAACGTTCTCACCGAGGAAGTGCTCGGCAACGCTGCCAACGCCATGGTTGGCATGGTGAAGGCCCGCCGCCAAGCTGCAGCAAACCGAATACAGAAAGCTGTTGCAAAACCCGCGGTTGGCCTCACCATGTTCGGCGTCACAACGCCATGCGTGCAGCAAGTGGTGGCGCGTATGGGCGATGACGTGGATTGCCTGGTTTTTCACGCCACGGGCATTGGCGGTCGGTCGATGGAGAAACTCATCGATTCCGCCAAGATCACTGGCGTGATCGACACCACGACCACCGAGATTTGCGACATGTTAGTTGGTGGCGTCTTCCCGGCGACGGAAGATCGCTTCGGCGCCGTTATCCGCACACGCTTGCCTTACATTGGTTCAGTTGGTGCAACCGATATGGTCAACTTCGGCGCGCCTGACACTGTGCCAGATCAGTTCAAAGGACGGACTTTTTACGAGCACAATCCGCAGGTGACGCTCATGCGCACAACGCCGGAAGAGTGCACGCAGATCGGCCAATGGATCGGCGGTCGCCTCAACGAGATGGAGGGGCCGGTGCGCTTCTTCCTGACCGAAGGCGGCGTTTCGGCACTCGATGCTCCAGGCCAACCTTTCCATAATCCTGCCGCTACAGCGGCGTTGTTCAACGCCCTCAAAAGCACGGTGCGCGCTACCAACAATCGTCAGCTAATTACCGTGCCTCACCACATCAATGACCCAGCCTTCGCCGACACACTTGTTAGCGCCTATCGGGCGCTGCATGGCGGTCGGCCCGTACGAGGAAAGCAAGCAAGCCGATGATCCCCCGACATCAAATTTTAGAGAGATTCCGCGCCATGATCGCCGCTGGCGAGCCTATCATTGGTGGCGGTGCAGGCACTGGTCTGTCCGCCAAATGCGAAGAAGCAGGCGGTATCGACCTCATCGTGATCTACAACTCCGGGCGCTACCGCATGGCCGGTCGTGGTAGCCTGGCAGGCCTCATGCCTTATGGCGATGCCAATGCGGTTGTTATGGAGATGGCTGGTGAAGTGCTACCAGTGGTCAAGAACACGCCCGTTCTTGCAGGTGTATGTGCTACCGATCCCTTTCGCTTGATGCCGGTTTTTCTTGATGAGTTGAAGCGCGTTGGCTTCTCCGGCGTCCAGAACTTTCCAACTGTTGGACTGATCGATGGCACCTTCCGGGTCAACCTGGAAGAGACTGGCATGGGCTTCGGCCACGAGGTCGACATGGTCAAGCTGGCAGCCGAACGCGACATGCTGACGACGCCCTATGTGTTCAGTCCCGAAACTGCTGAAGCCATGGCCAAGGCAGGCGCGGATGTGATCGTGGTTCATCTGGGCCTCACCACCGGCGGTGCCATTGGCGCTGACACAGCCGTCACGCTCGAGCAGTGCCCCGGCCTTGTTGATGAGTGGGCCGAAGGCGCGCTCAAAGTGAATAAGGATGCGATCATCCTGGTGCATGGCGGCCCGGTCGCCATGCCCGATGATGCCGACTACGTGCTCAAGAACTCGCAAACCTGCCACGGCTTTTATGGCGCATCCTCTATGGAACGCCTGCCGACCGAAGTGGCTTTGACGGAACAAACAAGCGCGTTCAAGCGCATCAAGGGTCGCTGACACCACGTCAGCGGAATGGGAGGATCTCATGTCCGGACAACTTATCGGAGAGCTGATTTTGTGGCTGATCGTGGCGGTTATCGTCATCGCGATCATCTACTGGGTCATGCAATGGCTGTATAAGCGCTCAACCAAAGAAGTGGCGTTCGTGCGCACCGGTTTTCTGGGCGAAAAGGTCGTCATAGATGGTGGTGCCTTTGTCTGGCCAATCATCCACGACATCACCCCGGTCAACATGAACACCCTGCCGCTGGCGGTCAGCCGTACCAATGATAATGGGCTGATCACCAAAGACCGCATGCGCGTTGATGTTGAGGCAGAGTTCTACATCCGTGTTCGTCAGGACAAGCAATCGGTCGCCATGGCCGCCGCGACTCTTGGCCGTCGCACCTTGGAAGCAGAAAACCTGCACGGGCTTCTTTCCGGCAAATTTGAAAGTGCCATGCGTGCTGTCGCTGCTGAAATGGACATGGCCAGCATGCACGAGAACCGCCACACCTATGTGGAACGTGTGCGCGCGCTGGCTCAGGACGATTTGGAAAAGAACGGGCTGGAACTGGAGTCGGTGGCCATCATCGACATCGATCAAACCGCACTGGAGTACTTCAATCCATCCAACCGCTTTGATGCCGAGGGTCTCACCTCCCTGATCCAAGATATTGAAGAGCGTCGCAAGCTGCGCAACGACATCGAGCAGGACTCGATGATCAAAATCCGCGCCCGCAACCTAGAGGCCGAAAAGCAGGCCCTGGAAATTGAGCGCGAAAGTGAATCAGCTCGCCTTGCACAAGAGCGTGAGGTGGAGTTCCACCGTGCTCAGCAACGCGCTGAATTGGCCAGAGAGCGTGCCGAACGTGAAACCGAAGCTGAAAGCGCGGAAATCTCTGCACGCGAAGCCATCGAAAAAGCCCGCATCGCTAATGAGCGCGGCATAGCCGAGGCTCGCATCGCTTCAGAACGTGAAATCAAGGCGCGGGAGATCGCCCGTCAGAAAGAAATCGATTCCGAAGAGATTGCAGCGCGCGAGACCACCGAGACGGCCCGCATTCTTCAGGAGCGCGCTATCACCGAGGCGCGCATCGCCAATGAGAAAGAAACCCAAGCGCTAGAAATCGCCCGTCAAAAAGAAATTGAGAGCGAAGAGATCAGCGCTCGCGAAGAGACAGAGCGCGCACGGATCGCGCAAGAGAAGGCCGTCGCTGAAGCACGTATCGCCAAGGATCGCGAAACCCAGGAGCTGGAGATCCAGCGTCAGAAAGCTGTCCGTCAGGCAGAGATCGAAGCCAACGAGGCCAACGAAAAGCGCCGTATGGCGCAGGATCTTCTGCTGGCTCAAACGCGCATCAAAGGCGAGGAAGACATCAAGCAACGCGAGATCGCCCGTCAACAAGCGCTGGATGAAGCAGAGATCACATCTCGTGAAACCACGGAGCGGCTGCGCATTCTTCAGGCCGCTGAGGTGTCGCAGGCACGCATTGCCGAAGACCAGCGGGTGCGAGAGCTGGAGATCGACCGGCAGAAGGCTGTTGAGGCCGCTGAAATTGCTGCCTCCGAGGCGGTTGAAGCTGCCCGCATCGCCCGGGAAAAACAAATCGCTGCGACGCGTATTGCAGCGGATGAAGAAACACAAAGCCTGCAAATCGAACGCAACAAAGCCATTGATGCCGCGCGTATCGCCGCTGACGAGGCGATTGAGCAAGCACGCATTGCGCAATCCAAAACGGTGGATGCTGAGCGCGCGGCTGCCAAAGCGAGTGTAAAGAAAGCCGAAATCGAGGCCAACCAAGCCGTTGAAACGGCTGAGATTGACCGCGAGAAGGAAGTGGAAGCCGCTCAGGTCGAACGCCGACGCACACTGGAACAGTTGGAGATCGCGCGCGTCCAGATGCTGCGCGAGGCCGAGATCGCCAGCCAGGAAGAGGTGGAACGCGCCCGCGTTGCCTCTGAGCGTGGGCTGGATGAAATCCGCATCGGTCACGAGACTGAACGTCGCCGCCTTGAGGTCGAACGAGAGCGCGAAGTTGAGACTGTGCAGATGGAAAAAGCCATCGTGCTCTACCAGAAGTCTCTGGAAGAAAGTGCCGCCCGTGCCGAAGCTGATGCCGCGCGCGCCCGTGCAGCCGAGGCTGAAGAGAAGGTGCAAACCGTTCGCGAAACGGAGGCGGCCAACCGCAAGAAGTCTGTCGATGTGTTGATGGCCGAAAAGGCTGCTGCCGAAGCCAAGCACATTGCAGAGGCGGAAAAAATGCGGGCTGTTGTGGAAGCAGAAGCTCAACGGCTCATCAACGAAGCCGAAAATGTGCTTACCGATCCGGCCCGTGCCTCGCTGTTCCGCCGCAAGATGCTGGAGCATGTGGAGGGTATCGTCTCAGCCAGCGTCAAGCCGCTTGAGAAGATACAAGACATTCGCATCATGCAGCTCGATGGCGGCGTTGGTGGCGGCGGTGGAGCCAGCGAAGGTTCGCCGACAGATGAGGTGATCAACTCCGCACTTCGCTACCGGGTGCAGGCGCCGTTGATTGACGGACTGTTGTCGGACATTGGCATTGATGGAGCCAACCTTTCCAAACAAGGTGGCCTCATCCGCGAAGCATCCGACATGCAGCGGGTGGCCAATGAAGTCGCCAAGGCGCCGAAGTCAGACGGCAAGGCTGCACCCAAAGATGGGAGCAAAAAGTAGATGGCCCGCGTTTACATTTCATCGGTAATCGACGTGCCTGCCACACAGGTTTGGGAACGGGTGCGCGACTTCAACGGACTGCCGCGCTGGCACCCAAGCATTCGCGATAGCCGTATCGAAAATGGCGAGCCTGCAGACAAGGTCGGCTGTATCCGAGACTTCTACCTGCAAAATGGCGATCGCATTCGCGAGCAGCTGCTTGGCCTGTCGGACTACGATATGTTCTGCACCTACTCGATCTTGGAAAGCCCAATGCCGCTGACCGACTATGTCGCCACCCTAAGGCTAACGCCGATCACCGATGGTGACCGTTGTTTTGCGGAATGGAGCGCTGAGTTTGAGTGCGATGAGTCCGAGGAAGAGGGATTGGTGAGCGGCATTGGCGACAATGTTTTCCAAGCCGGGTTCTCAGCCCTCAAACGGCAATTGGCGACGTAGGCGCGCGCGGGTTCAGTCATGGTCAAGGTTGTCAAAAGCACGATCATTGAAGCGCCGGTTGAGGACGTGTGGGCAATCCTGCGCGACTTCAACGGTCACGACCAATGGCATCCAGCGATTGCGCAAAGCGGCATCGAGCGCGGCAACCCATCAGACATGGTGGGATGCGTGCGCAAGTTCCGTCTTACTGATGGCTCGGAACTGCGAGAGCGGCTTTTGACGCTGTCGGACATCGACATGGCGTTTAGTTACTGCCTGGAGGACACGCCCATTCCGCTGCTGAACTATGTGGCTCACGTGCGGCTGACCCCGGTGACGGATGGTGATTGGACATTTTGGAACTGGGAAAGCCGGTTCGACACACCCAAAGGACGGCAGGACGAGCTGAAAACACTGGTGTCCGAAGGCGTTTACCAGGGTGGCTTTGATGCGATCCGCGAACAGATGGGACTTGCCACATGAGCGATGTGCAAACCGTTGCAACCCTTGCTGATGCCGCCCGTCAAATGGGTGCAGACAGCGCCTATCTGGGCGGTGGAACCGTTCTGATGCGCGATGTCAACGCAGGCACTGCCCCCTCGCGCTTGGTGCGCACCACCGATCCGGCGCTCGGCGAGATACGGGCGTTGGGTGATCGCGTGGTTATCGGGGCAGGTGTTACGATGGCGCAGATTTTGGCTCACCGCGACCTCGATTTCCTTCATCCTGTTGCCCGCCTAATTGGTGGCCCGCAAGTCCGCAACATGGGCACCGTTGGAGGCAATCTGTTTGCTCCACACCCTTATGGCGATTTTGCCGTCGCTCTTTTAGCGCTCGGCGCACAAGTGACGATGGCAGGCGCATCAAGTGGTTCAGCACGACCCATAGACGATGTGCTCAGGGACCGCGAACGCCCCTCAGGTCTGGTTGCCTCTGTTGAAGTTCAGCGCCCATCAGCCGGTTCATTTGGCTTTCGCAAGGTCAGCCGCGTCAAACCCAAGGGCGTGTCAGTCATGTCGATTGCGGTTCTCGCGCCGCAGTCCGGCGGGCGCATCCAAGGAGCACGTGTTGCCTGGGGCGCGATGGCGTCTGGGCCAGTCCGCGGACAAGCCGTGGAACGCGCCCTGGATGGCCAGTCGTTGGATTCAACCACGATAGAGCGAGCCGCTCAGGTTGCAACCGATGGCCTGAGCCCACCAACGGATCCGCTGGCAACCAGCTGGTATCGCCAGGAAGTGGCAGGGGTTCATCTGCGTCGACTGCTCCAATCCATGGGAGGCCGCTGATGGCCAAGAAGCCCGTCAATCTAACGCTGAACGGTATGCCGACAGCAGCTTTCGCTGATCCAAGACAAAACCTGCTGGAGTTTCTGCGGCGCGGCGTGGGCGACCTGACACCCAAATACGGTTGCGGACAAGGCACTTGCGGCGCGTGCACCGTGACCATTGACGGTGAAACGCAACTCTCATGCCTCGTGCTTGCTGAAACCGTTGACGGCAAGGCTGTCGGCACCGCAGGCGGTCTTGCTGACGGTGCGCAGCTGGACCCGCTGCAAGAGGCGTTCATGGAGAAGTTCGCGGCTCAGTGCGGGTATTGCACACCGGGCATGCTGGTTTCTGCGCGTGCGCTGTTGGAGCGCAATCCCAACCCAACACGTGAAGACGTTATCGAAGGCATTTCGGGAAACCTCTGCCGTTGCACAGGCTACGAGCCAATCATTGAAGCCATCCTTTCTGTTGCGAACGGGAGGGCTTCGGCGTGAACGACATGACCAACACTTTTGAGTTTCGTAAAGAACTGTTCGCTGATGAGCGCGACGAAAACCTCAACGAAATCGGCAAGCGCGCGCGGCGCCAGGACATTGAGGGCCATGTAACGGGCCGATCACCCTTCTACGACGATCACCTGTTCGATGGGTTACTGCACATGCGTTGCGTGCGCTCGCCCCACCACCACGCCCGCATTCGTCGCATCGATACCTCACAGGCAGACAGCATGCCGGGCGTTGTGCGCATCATCACCGGTGCTGATGTTCCCACCAACATGAACACGCTGTTATCGCTGCTCGATTTTGGGCTGGATGATGAGCCGGTTCTGTCCGTCTCCAAGGTGGCCTATGTCGGCGAGCCCGTTGCCGCTGTCATCGCCCATACCGAAGCCGAAGCACGCGCGGCGGTGAAGGCGGTACAGGTGGAATGGGACATCCTACCCCATGTCCATGATGTGGAAGAAGCCCTGAAGCCCGGCGCGCCAACTGTGTGTGACGTCTATCCCAGCAACGCGTTCATCTACCACGGCAAGTACGACCATCAGAAGCTTCGCTATGGCGATGTGGATGCCGCCATGGCCTCAGCGGACCATATTGTTGAAACACGCCATCAGATGTCGCCCATCGAGCAGGCTCCCATAGAAACATGCGGCGCGATTGCAGCACCTGAGCAGAACGGCCGCTATGTTTGCTACACCGGCACCCAGGGCTTGTTCTTCTCGCTTGGTACGGCGGCTAAGGTACTCAATCAGCCATCTTCGCGGTTGCACTTCATTGGCGGTACAGTTGGCGGCGGTTTTGGTGGGAAAGTGGATTCCATCCATGAGCCTCTGGCCATTTTGGGCACGATGCTGACCGGCAAGCCGTGTAAATCGCATTGGGACCGCGAAGAAGAAATGCAGGTGGGTGCTCCACGTGGTGCCGAGCGTTGGTACATCACCGACGGGGTTATGAATGATGGCCGCATCGTCGCTCGCAAGTTTCGCGGTTACTTCGATTGTGGCGCCTACACACGGCTCTCATCCTACGCCGTGATCAAGTCAGTCGGGCACCTTCCTGGCCCGTACACCATCCCGAATGTCTACGCAGATGTTTACTGCGTTTATACCAACCGCACACCTGCAACGGCTATGCGCGGCTTTGGCATCACTGGCGTGGATTTTTCCATCGAAGCGCATATGGATCAGGTCGCAGAAACAGTGGGCATCAATCCCATCGATCTGCGTATTCTCAATGCTTATCGCGATGGCGATATGAAGGCCCATCGGCGTATCGCCAAGAACTGTGCGTTCATCGAGTGTTGCCAGGTTGTTGCCGAAAAGGCTGGTGTGACGATCAAGCCAGAGTCGAAGGCGGCCTCGTCCTTGCGCGATGGCGGCGGCGCACGCGGTCAACTGCCAGCGCACACTGCAACCGATGAACATGGGCGCGTGGAGGGCTTTGAAGGCTGGAGCTACGCGCGCAAGGGCGGGGGTAATGCCACGACCGGCAGCGTACCTTCGAGTTCAACTCCGGTCGTGCCGTCTGCACCTGCTTCTCAACCCACGACGCGACCATCGCCGCCTCCCCCCAACACACCAAGACAGCAGTCAACGCCCACAACTCAGTCAACCCCGGCGCAAACTCCCCCCACCGCGCCGGCGCCTGCCAGCACGGCAACCAAGAGGCGCTCACCCTCCCGCTTTTCCTCCATCTCTGGCTTCAGGAGGCGCTGATGGCCATTCACACAGGTCGCGGCTTTGCGGCGATCAACTATCCGATCGGCATGAATTTGGGCGGAGACCCGTCGCAGGCGCTTGTCCATTCCAACCCTGACGGCAAGTTCACCGTGGCCCTATCGGCTATTGACCTGGGGCAAGGCATGAAGTCGGTGACCCGACAGATCGCCGCCGAAACCTTAGGCGTGCCGTTGGCTGATGTTTATGTCGACACCGCCGACAGTGACACCGGCCCGCACGATATGGGTTCCTTTGCCAGCCGTGGCACGCACCGGATGGGCAATGCGGTCATCCAAGCCTCGTTGGAAGCTCGCTCGGTGATGCTAGAAGCAGCCGCCGAAGAGCTGGAAGTCGATCCGGGCGATCTGGTCACCGATGGGCAAGGCAACATCCATGTAAGGGGCGCGCCATCGCGCTCCATCACCACCATGGCTGCCTCGCAGGCCGCACAGTTTAAGCAAGGCCGCACCATTGCGGGGCGCGGCATCTTCCTCGTCCCATTGTCCGAAGTGGATCCAGAAACCGGTGAGATGTCACCGGTTACCACCTTCGCCCATGCCGCCATGCTGGTGGAAGTCGAGGTGGATGATGAAACCGGAGAAGTGGCCGTCACCGACATGCAGTCGGCCTATGAGGTTGGCCGCGCCTTGAACCCGGGGATGGTGGAGCAGCAACTGCGTGGCGGTGCCTGGATGGGCATGAGCCATGCCGCTTGGGAAACGACGGAGCCTTACTACCCACAGCGTGACCATGGCCCTGTCGATTTCAACGACTATCTGATGCCAGGTCCTGGCGATCTTGCACCCCATCACATCTCAGTTCTGGAACGCCCGGCTGAGGACGGTCCTTTTGGCGGGAAAGGCCCCGGTGAGATGTGCGCCAATCCTGTCCTTCCTGCTGTCGTCAACGCGATCTACGACGCGGTGGGTGTGCGCTTGTATGAACTGCCGGTCACACCGGAAAAGGTTCTGCGCGGCCTGCAAGCCAATGGTGGGGCAAAACCACGCCAGATGATCTCAGGCATGGCTGGATAAAGCATGCCCGTTCGCCGACTCCCTGCCGGATTGGGTGGACCGCCAGCGCTGGCGAGCGCGCTGCGTGATGCGCAATATATTGCATCCGACGATTTGGCGACGGCGACCTTTCTGGCGCTTTCGTTGCAAAAGCCATTGCTTCTTGAGGGTGCGCCAGGGGTTGGCAAAACTGAAGGCGCAAAAGCACTTGCCTCCATTATGGGGCGCGAGCTGGTTCGCCTGCAATGCTATGAGGGTATCGATGCATCAGCGGCAATGTATGAGTGGAACTTCCCGCGCCAGATGTTGGCCATCCGCCAAGCTGGTGATGACTATGTGAACCTCTACAGCGATGAGTTTCTGATCGCTCGGCCAATCCTGCAAGCGTTGGAGCAGCCGAGTGATCGTGTGCTGTTGATCGATGAAATCGACCGCGCAGACCATGAGTTCGAAGCGTTCCTGCTGGAGTTCCTGTCCGACTTCACACTCTCCATTCCCGAGCGCGGCACAATGCGTGCGGTTGAGCCGCCCATTGTTGTTCTCACGTCCAATCGCACCCGTGAACTGCATGAAGCGCTGCGACGCCGGTGTGTCTATCACTGGATCGACTATCCAGACCCAGCGCTTGAGGCGAGCATTGTCATGATGCGCGCATCGACCGTCGCTCACGACACTGCGCACAAGGTGGTTGCTGCAGTTGGCCAGTTGCGCGAGCAACCTCTGGCCAAGCCCCCGGGCGTGGCGGAAACGGTGGAGTGGGCCGAGGCAGCAACACTGTTGCACCAACAGGGCGCAACCTGGCCACGGGCTTTCGCGCGCGCTATCGGGGTCGTCCTGAAAGACCAAGATGATCTGGAGTTCATAGCACCGCAGGTGGATGCTCTGCTGGAGCGGGTGGCATCATGAGCGTACACGCGTTGCCCACTGCTGCCACACCCTTTCTGCGGTTTGCGCTGGCACTTCGGCAATCAGGCTTTCCTGCGGCGCCCGAGCAAAGCGAGATGTTCCTTGCTTCGGTTGGCCTGCTTGGCCCGACATCCATGTTGGATATTCGTCGGGCGGCACATGCTATCTTTGGACCCGCGCCGGAACGCCGCGATGAGTTCGACGAAGTGTTCGACAGCATCTTCCTTGGCCGCAGTTTTGCGGCGCCAGCTGAGGGTGCGCCAGAAGATATGCCCAATGCCTATGATGGCGGCGAGTTTGAGCTGCTGCCTGATCCCGATGAGGAAGAACCTTCCGGCGCGGATGCAACACAGCTTGAACGGCTGAACCAGCGCGTTTTCGACACGCAGGATGAGGACGCAACCCTGCGGTTGTTTGCGAAGAGTGCGTCACGTGCGCTGCCACGGCGCAAGTCGCGCCGTACCCAAGGCGGAAAGGGACGTTTGGCTGACGCGCGCCGGGCGTTCCGCGACATGTTGCGCAGAGATGGCGAAATCGCCGCATTGCCAACACGCACACGTCGCCAGCGTCAACGCCGTGTGCTCATGCTGATAGATGTCTCAGGTTCCATGAAGACGGGAACCGACAGTCGCCTTCGGTTGGCCCACGCCTTGGTGCAAGCGGGTGAGCGCGTGGAAGTTTTTACCCTCGGCACACGCCTGACACGGGTCACACGAGCCCTTAAGCACCGCAACCGCGATCAAGCCATGGCTCTTGCCTCTGGTCTTGTTGCCGACTGGGATGGTGGCACACGGTTGGGCGATGCTTTGGCCGTTTTCCTCTCCGTTCCACGTTTCGCATCTTTTGCCCGAGGCGCGCTGACAGTCATCGTGTCTGACGGGCTAGAGCGTGGTCGGCCGGAAGCGCTGGTAGCTGCCATGACAAAGCTGCGCGGCCTCTCCTGGTCTACTCTTTGGCTCTCGCCCTTGGCAGCCGATCCAGCCTATCGGCCGGACACCGAAGCCATGCGCATGATCCTGCCAATGATCGACGAATTGGGCGATGGCTCAACGGGGCAGACCCTGGCCCATGAAGTGATCTCGTTCGCCAAGGGAGCGCGCTGATGCAGGTTGTCGACAGCCATTTCCACGTTTGGCAGCAGGCAGACCTGCCCTGGCTTTCCGGTCCTATGCAGCCGCGCATTTTTGGCCCCTATGAGCCGATCCGTCGTGACTATCTGATGGCAGAGTATCTCGAAGACACCCGCCATACCGGTGTTGAGAAATCGGTCTATGTGCAGGCCAACTGGCCAGTTGATCAAGCTGAGGACGAAGTTGCCTGGGTCTCCACAATTGCCAAGGAGACGGGCTGGCCGCACGGTATTGTTGGTTATGCCGATATGACCGTGGAGGATGTGCGTTCAGCGCTCGACCGCCTAACCGTATACCCGCGCATGCGCGGCATTCGCCAGCAATTTCATTGGCATGAAAATCCGCTGTTTCGGTTTGCGGCTCACGGCGATGTCTGCCAGGACAAGACCGTTCAGGCGAATGTAGCGCGCTTGGCTGATTATGGTTGGAGCTTTGACCTGCAAGTCTTTGCCGGTCAAATGGATGGCGCCTGTGAGCTGGTCGACGCCTGCCCGGATGTGACGTTTGTGCTGCAACATGCAGGCATGCTGACCGACACCAGCCAGGAAGGTCGTGACCACTGGCGCAGGCAGACGGCTAAGCTCGCGGCCCGGCCCAATGTGACGTCCAAGCTTTCAGGTTTTGGCACCTTCATTCACAAGCGCGACGCGCAGCACATCACCTGGCTGACGCGCGAGACGGTGGCACTGTTTGGCGCTGAGCGCTGTCTGTGGGGCTCCAATTTTCCCATCGAAAAGCTCTGGACCGACTACCCGTCGCTTCTCGATACCCATCGCATGGCGGCAGGCGCCTTAAGCACTGCCGAGCAAGCGGCCATTTTCAACGACACTGCAAGCCGGGTCTACCGGCTCAGCGAACACTAAACTTGGGAGGACGTCATGGCGTTAGAAGTTAAGGTACTCGACTATGGAGACATTGAGCTGGAATCCAGCTTTTTGGTGCTGGCGCGCGACTGCGGCCGCACCCGTCGCGTGCCGGTCTATGGCTTTTTGATCCTTGGCGGCCAGTATCCCATCGTGGTCGACACCGGCTATCGCGATAACGCGATTATGGAAACACTGGGCATGCGCGGCCTACAGTTCCACGAGAACATGATTGAGCGCCAACTGGCCAATCACGGCGTGAAGATGAGCGATGTGCGCTATGTGCTGCACACGCATCTGCACATCGATCATGCCGGGAAGGACGATCACTTCTCAATGAACACCACCGTGGTGATCAACCGGCGTGAACTTGAGTATTCCGTCTCGGGCTTGATGCACCCGCAATATCCCAAGCCCGATATCATGCATCTGGTGGAGCGGCTGCACACGCCCGGTGCTCTGCGGCTTGAGGACCTTGAAATCTCTGGGCCAATCGAGCTGATCCCCGGTGTCTACTTGGAAGCGGCAGGTGCTCACACCGAAGGTTCCATGAATGTGCATGTGGATACGGCCGAAGGGCGCGCCACTCTGTGTGGCGATGTCATCTACGACTTCAACGATCAGATTATCAATCCGATCCACACGTTCGGGCCAGAGGAGTATCAGCCCACCGGCAATCATGGTGGTTCCAAGCGCAATGAAAAGGCACAGGTACGCAAACTTATGTATTCGGGTGCGAAGTTCCTGCTACCTGTGCATGACAAACCAGCGCTGATCGAGAATGGTCAAGTGGTCGGGCGGCTCGATATGGCAATCCCGGGGCCCGTCACACAGTCCGTGCCGCGCCGTGACTGGTTCCCCATGTAGGGCCATCGCATACACCGTTCCATGCAACGCTGAAGGGCACTCGCCATGACACATCAGGTGATGGATCCAGCCTTTGCAGGGCTGATTGATGAGCACGCGCCGGTCCGCCAAGTGGGCTCTGGCTTCACATTTACCGAAGGGCCAATCTGGCATCCGGTAGAACAGTATCTGCTTTTCTCCGATATGCCTGCCGACGTGCGGCGGCGGCTCGATGGTTCTGGTGTGCGTGAGGTTCTCAAGCCCTCGCACAAAGGCAATGGCATGACCTATGATGCCAACCTGAACCTCCTTGTGTGCGAACACTCAACAAGCAGCGTCACGCGCTTCGCGCCAGATGGCACCCGCACTGTGCTGTGCAGTCATTTTGAAGGCCGTGAGCTCAACTCCCCCAACGATCTGTGCGTCAAATCAGATGGATCGATCTGGTTCACCGATCCTTGGTATGGTCGGATGCCGGGCTTCGGCGTGGAACGGCCGCGTGAACTGGGTTGGCAAGGAGTTTTCCGATTGCCGCCCAACCACAAGCCCGGTGACGAGCCTGAGCTGATGGTGGATCGCTACACTTTCACCATGCCCAACGGTCTTTGCTTTTGTCCGACCGAAGATCGGTTGTTCGTCAACGACACTGAACAGGCCAACATTCGCGTCTATGACATCAAAGGCGACACGCTGGTCAACGGACGCGTTTTTGCCTCCGGCATCAAGGACAGCATGTTGCCCGGTGTGCCAGACGGCATGAAGTGTGATGCGCAAGGCAATATCTGGGTAACTGCTCCCGGCGGTCTGTGGGTCTATACCATTGAAGGCCAGTTGATCGGCAAGGTAGCTATTCCGGAACTTTCCGCCAATTTGCATTGGGGCGGGCCGGACTGGCGCACACTTTACGTTTGCGCATCCACCAGCGTTTACGCGGTGGACACAAAAGTTGGCCCGCGCAACGAGCCGTTCATGCGCGCCCGCGGCCCGGCACCTGCCGTTGCAGCGCCATCGGCTGCGGCCGCATCCGCTCCAGCCACTTCGGGCGATGCGCTTGAGTTGGATGCCTCACGCTGTGCCCTCATCATTCAAGACATGCAGAACGATGTGGTGATGGAGGGCGGTGCTTTTGCCGAGTCCGGCTCCCCCATTCACTGCCGTGAACAGAACGCCATTGCCAATGTTGCCCGGCTCGCCGAACGATGCCGACAGGTTGGTGTGCCCGTTATTCATGTACACTTCTTGGTGCCCCCCGGCGCGCCCGGCCTGACCCTCAACGCGCCACTGTTTGAAACAACACTCGACAGCAACGCCCTTGTGAAGGGCACCTGGGGTGGTTCACCAGTGGCCGAGCTAGAACCACGCCCTGGCGACTATGTGGTGGAAAAAAACCGCATGTCGGCTTGGGAAGGCAGTCAGCTGGAAACCATCCTCAAGGCCGAGGGCCGAGATATGATCATCGAGACTGGAGCCTGGACCAACATGTCGGTGGAGCACACCGCGCGCACGGGAGCCGACAAGGGTTATGTGATGGTGATCCCTGAGGATGGCTGCTCAACCATGAACGCCGATTGGCACAATGCCTCGATCAATTACGCCATGCAGAACGTCGCATTGGTCACCAAAACCGACCAGGTGATCGCCGCGCTGCGGTGAGGCCAGCGATCAGCGCTGTACTATGAGAAGGAATTGCGATGTTTGAGGGACAGTCGGCCGTCATCACCGGCGGAGCGCAGGGCATCGGCTATGCCGTGGCCAAGCACTTGCACGAACGCGGTGCCCACGTGGTTTTGTGGGATTTGGATGGAGATCTTGCGAACAAGGCGGCCGAAGATCTTGGAGAGCGTGCGCAAGGTGCAGCGATCGACGTGACCAATGCCGACGCGGTTGCAGCGCTTGCTGACGATGTTGCAGAGCAGCTTGGCAAGATCGATATGCTTGTGACGTCAGCGGGCATTGCCGGCTCTAATGCGCCGGTGATCGACTATTCGGTGGAAGAGTTTCATCAGATCGTCGCGGTCAATTTGCATGGTGTGTTTCATTGCTGCCGAGCGGTGCTGCGCCACATGGCAGGCAAAGGCTACGGTAGGGTGGTGAACATTGCCTCTGTCGCCGGCAAGGAGGGCAACCCCAACGCCGGCGCTTACTCCGCCTCCAAGGCTGGCGTGATGGCGCTGACCAAGACGCTGGGCAAAGAACACGCAGCCCAAGATATCGCGGTTAACTGCGTGACACCTGCCGCCGCACGCACACGTATTTTCGATCAGATGAGCCAAGAGCATATCGACTATATGCTCTCGAAAATTCCCCGAGGTCGTTTCCTGGAAGTCAACGAAGCCGCTGACATGATCGGCTGGCTTTGCAGCCCAGAAAACAGTTTCACAACAGGCGCAGTTTTTGATCTGTCAGGTGGCCGAGCCACATACTAGGCCACACGACGTCTTGCCGCAGACACCTTTCTAAGAGATGCCTGCGGCTAAGGTGGCTTCAAAAAAAACCGCCCGACGAAAACCAGCGTGGTGTTTGTAGCCGGTCAGGTTTCTTTCTTGTCGAAATTGGCTGACAGGCGCATTTGCATATAATCGCCAGCGCTCATGGGCTCATACTTCTCTTGAGGCCCAACAATCATGGCATCTTTGTTGGCCTGTGCGAAGAACGCAATCGAGTAGCGCGGGCCATCATATTCGCCCGGCTTAGGCATACGCACCCGGTGCAACGTCGATTGAAGGAGATCATCTGACCAGCGCATTAGCATGTCGCCGATGTTGCAGGTGATGATGCCATCGAGCGGCTCAACTTCCGTCCAGGCGAGCCTTTCCACTTGGTCCTTACCTGGCGCAACCTGCAGACCGCCCTGCCCTGTACGTTGATGTAAGAGCGTCAGACAGTTGTAGTCGCTGTGCGCGCCGGCGCGCCAATATTTGTAGTCCTCCTGCTTGGTATCCTTCATCGCAAGATAGTGGATCAGCCGCACGGTGGACTGATAGGTTGGCTTCATCGGGTCATGAGCTGTGGTGAAAAAGTCCGTCGGCATGCCCAGTTTGCCGGCGAAGCACCCGAGAACCTTCATCGCAACGCCCCAATTGGCGCGCTCAAAAGTAAGCATTGAAGCTTTGAAGCCTGCCAGTTCTTCAGGGGTTGGCCAGAGGCCAAGTTCATCCATGCGCGAGATGGTGACCTGGTAACTCTCCTTCTGATCGGCGGTACCAGTGGAAGGGCGCACCTGTGCCTTGTACTCCCAACCGGAGTTGGTGCCGCGCGCCATGGGATACTGCGCCTTCACCTCCTGCGGCAGGTCGAAGAAGTGTTTTGATTTCAAAAAAGCATCATCGATCAGATGTGTTGGTACCCCGTGATTGATCAGCTGAAAAAAGCCGATGTCGGTGGCTGCGGCCCACAACTCTTCGGTGATCTCGGCTTTGCGGGCATCAAAGTCGGTCAGATCTATGCGCGGTACGGTGCGTTCGATTTCGACACCGACACCACCAATGGTGGTCTCTTTGTTCAGTTCTTTGAGGGCGTAGTCGGCTGCATTGGCCATGTTTATCTCCATCAGGGTTGAGTGATTTGTCCGCAGTTGGGGCGGGAAAACGTCAAACGGAGCAATGACCTGCGCTTTTCGAGATTGGTGCGCTGCCTGCTTCTACTCCTGATCGTGAACGGGTCAGCAAGCCTCCTTCAGTTTGAGCGCGCGTCGCGCTTTGATGGTTTCGACTGCTTGGAAGCAGTCGTGCGAAAGTTGGTCCATGTCGAGAAACGGCAGTGCTCCATCAACGACGAGTGGCCTTCCCTTGACGAAGGAATGCCGGACATGCGCCTGCCCACCGGCAACGATCGGACCAATCAAACGATCATGTTGACCGAGGTAGCGTGGCGCCGACAGATCAAAGAGGGCGATGTCGGCATCTTTGCCAACTTCCAGCGTTCCGATGTTTTCAAAGCCTAGAACCTTGGCGCCACCTGCGGTGGCCCAATGCAGGCAGGTTTCCGCATCCACCGCCCCGACACCTTTGGTGATCCGGTGGGTGCAGAAGATGGCGTAGAGCGCTGAGACCATGTCAGCGGCTTCATTGGCCGCTGCGCCATCCACGCCCAAAGAGACGGTTCCGCCAAGCTTGTGCAGTAAATCAGCGGGCGCGACACCGGAGCCGAGCCGGGCATTGGCCTGCACGCAGTGCGCCATGCCGGTGCCGGTTTCGGCGAGCAGCCGCACCTCGCTTTCATCGCAATCGACGAGATGGGCAAACCATACATCGGGCCCCAGCCAGTCATGCTCAGCGAGCCAATGCACAGGACGTTTGTTGTAGTGTTCTAGCGTGTAGTCCACATAGCCCTGGTTTTCCGATAGATGGGAATGGAGCCGCACGCCCATGGCGCGCGTTGCTTGGGCGATCTCTTTCAACTCCCCCTCAAGCAGGGAATAGGTCGGGGTTGTCGGCGCAAAGGCGACTTTTATCATCGCAGCTGGATCGGGGTCATGCCAGCGGCTCACATCGGCCTCTACCGCTCGAAGCATGGCATCGAAGCTTTCCGTCGGCAGCGGCACGATGTCGGGCGAGTCAAACGCACGCGCCTTTGTTGCGCCGCCGCGCCCAAGCATGAACCGCACGCCAAAGCGCTGCGCTGTTTCACAGAGTATGGTCGATGGGTCGAAATCGAAACGGTCTGAATAGAAATAGTGATGATCGGCAATGGTCGTTGCACCCGACAGGGCAAGCTCGGCCATGCCGAGTGTGACTCCGGCCTGCATCACATCAGCGTCGAGCGTGTCCCAATAGGAATAGGGCACCAGGCGCAGCCAAGGCGTCAGCGGTTCGTTCATGCCTTCAGGCACACTTTTCAGAACGCTTTGAAAAAGATGATGGTGGCTGTTCACCAACCCGGGTGTCACAACACAGCCTGCGGCATCAACGATTTCTTCGCCCGGCTCTGGGATCAGGACACCAATGGCGGTGATCTTGCCATCTCGCACGCGGATGGAGCCGCTGGCGCGCGCAGCTTCGCCCAGTTGACCGGTCAGAATGCCTTCAGCGCCATGGATCAAAAAGCTGGTCACCGCTCATCCTTGGGCATCGACCAGGGGAAGAAGATGCGCTGAACCAACACCACCAGGTTGAAGAGCGTCAGCGACATCAGAACCAAAAACCCCAGACCCAACCAGGCTTGGGGCAGTTTGAAGTTGGACGTTGAGAACTGGATGAAAAATCCAAGCCCCTGCGAGGACGCCACAAACTCGGCCACCACGGCACCGATGACCGCCAAGGTAATAGAGATTTTAAGGCCCGAAAAAATGTAAGGGATCGCATAGGGAATGCGGATTTGCGTGAACTCACGCCAGGGCGGAGCCTTCAGACTTTGAGAAAGTTCGATCAGCTCGCGCGGTGTTGCCATCATGCCCGTGGTCATGGAGACGACCAAGGGAAAGAACGTGATGAGAAACGTGATGGTGACACGCGGTGCATCGCCGGACCCCAAAATCACGATGATGATGGGCGCGATGGCCACGACAGGCGTGGATTGGATTACGACGAGCAGCGGATAAAGGCAGGCGGAAACCACCTTCGACCGGGTGAGCGCTATCGCCACCGGCAGCGCGATGCAGATGGAAATCACGTAGCCGATCATCGCCACCCGCAGCGTCGCCCAGACATGATCAAACCAGCGATCAGCGGGCACCGCGTCAATTGCGCCGCCAATGCGTGTGGGTGCAGGCAGAATGAAACTTGGGATTGGGAAGATGCTTGTCACAAGCTCCCAGACCACCAGAAGGGTGATGATCGTTAGCCCTGGCAACAAGCCAGGCACTGCCATCATCTGGCGGCCAAGTGGCACCTTCGCTGCCTCAACGGCAGCCGGTGTTGCTGGCGCTGTGGAATCCTCAGGCGGCGCGCTTGAGGAGGAGGCTGCGGAGATATCCTGCAAACTCATGCATCACCTTTGATGTGGTGGTTTCAACGGTGCGCGGCCGGTCCAGCGGCACCTTCAGATCTTCGAGAATAGCGCCTGGTCGGTCGGTCATCACGATCACGCGGTCGGCCAGCAGAACGGCCTCAGATATTGAGTGGGTGATGAAGAGGACGGTCTTCGGCCTCTCTTGCCAAATGCGCAAAAGCTCAAAGCCCATCTCTTCGCGCGTTAGAGCATCAAGCGCTGAGAACGGCTCATCCATCAGCAAAATGTCTGGGTCCATCAACAGGGCGCGAGCGATGCCAACGCGCTGCTGCATGCCGCCGGAAAGTTCGTTTGGAAGCCGAGTTTCAAAACCCTCCAGGCCCACCATCTTGACCAAGTCGTGCGCCCGTTGACGATCATCCTTGGCAACGAAGCCGCCGCGATGTTTCAACGGGAAGAGTACATTGTCGATGGTGTTCGCCCAGGGCAGCAAGGTTGGTTTCTGAAAGACGATACCGACATCATCGCGCGGGTCGGTGACCTCAAGATCAAAGACCTTCACGCTGCCAGATGTCGGCTTCAACAGGCCGGATGTCAGGCGCAGAAGTGTTGATTTCCCGCAGCCTGAAGGCCCGAGCACGGCAACAAACTGGTGCCGGGCAATGCTGGTGGAAACGCCGCGAAGCGCTTCAAGTGGGCCAGTGTCCGTGGCGAACACTTGGCCAACATTTTCAAACGCGATCGCGGCGTTGTTTGGCATGGCTTGGTCAGCTTAGTTGGTTGGAAGGAAGGAACGATCGACGATGGTTTCAGGGTCAAGCGCATCAACGTCGAAGCCCTGTGCAGCGGCCACGCGCTCCCAAGTCGCCGCCAAACGGCCAGCCTCGAAGGCGCCGAGGCCATCGGCCTCTGTGACCTCATTGAAGACCAGCAGCATGGCATCGTTTACGCCACCTTCAATGGCCGCAAGATCGAGTTCCGGCACAACCGAAACAACAGCCTCGGCGGCTTCGCTTGGGTTTTCCGACGCGAAGACGATCGAGCGCTGATAGGCTTCAAGGAACCGGCGAGCCACATCCGGGCGTTCCGCCAAGAACGTATCGTTGGCAACCACAGAAGCTGAGTAGAGTTCAAGACCAGCCGTCGACCAGGGGATGACCACAATGTCTTTGCCAGCTTCTTCTGCCTGCGTGGTGTAGCGCGTGATATCAACAACCCAAGCGATGATGGCGTCAGCCTGGCCCGTCATAAGCGTTGGCCCAAGGGCACCTGGATCCATTTTGTTGAGAACGATGTCCTCTTCCGTCATCCCAAGGTCTGCCAGAACGAGTGGAAGATAGACATTGGAGGAGGTGAAGGGCGATGTGGCGATGGTCATCCCACGCACATCTTCCACTGTCGCGATACCATTGCCTTCCAGTGTGTAGAACGCGTGAGGCCCTTGGTTGAAATAAGACATGACGGCTGTCACCGGTACATCTTCGGTGATGGTGGCGGCCATCAATGCGCCAAGACCGGCGGTGCCTATGTCGGAGATACCGGTGGCAAGCTTGGTGACAGCTTCAGACGAGCCACGTCCCTGTTCGATGGTGACTTCGATGCCAGCCTCCTCGCAGAAACCCTGCTCTATGCAGACGTAGATCGGTGATTTGTCTCCGCCTGGAAGCCAATCAAGCTGGAAGGTGACTTGATCCAAAGCGTTGGCCGATGTGGCTGTTGCGGCCAAAGTAAAGCCCCCAAAAAGGGCTGCTGAAAAATGCTTCATACGCATAAGGTTGTCCTTTCCCAGCCGTTTTGAGCGCTGCTGAACCCAGCAACGCCGGCGTGCCGACTGGATAGCGGGGCGCTGAACCGCGGAAGCATGAAGGTGTCCGTTAAGCGGAGCGCCGGTTGGGAGGAGAGAAGAAGCAGCATGCGAACTCGGCTCCATCGCCGCCCGGCACAAACCAAGCGGTGGGGTAGGAAGACCGAGCAATGTCCCGATTTACAGCTCATCGTTGGTGAGCTGATCCACCTGACCGCTTCTACTCGCCCATGATGAAACCACGGCCCCTGCTATCCGCGCAGGTGCAATTGGCCGATCTGCGCCTCAATAGCGTTCACACGCTGTCGAACTTACGTTCATTTTGCCTGCTAAACAGGCATGCTACGTGGTTGCCCACATGCTAAGCAACTGGGATCGATGCACCTGATTAGTGAGCCATTCCATGTCAATTTCACCTGAGCGCGACGAAGAGCTGATCCGCCGCACCATTGAACTCGCCAAGCAGTCACGTGCTCGTGGCGACCATCCGTTTGGCGCGTTGTTGGCCGATGCTGATGGCAAGATTCTTTTGGAGGCTATGAACACCGGCGGCACCAAAGGTGATGCGACAGGCCACGCCGAGCGCAACCTCATGACCGAAGCATCAACAACTTATGACACCGACTTCTTGCAGACCTGCAGCATGTACACCAGCGCTGAACCCTGCGCCATGTGTGCTGGCTCCGTTTACTGGGCAGGCGTTGGTCGCGTTGTGCACGGCATGACTGAGAAAGCGCTGAAGGATTTGATCGGCCCTGACCCAGAAAACCTAACCATGGACTTGCCATGCAAGGTCGTGTTTGAGGCAGGTCAGCGCAAAGTGGAGGTCGTCGGCCCGCTGCTTTCGGAAGAAAGCGCGGTTGTGCATGACGGCTTTTGGGTCGGTAACGCATAGCGCATCGACCTAGTGAGGAGAGTGTTTTGGGCGGCGATACAACGAGCTTGCTGATCAAAAACATTGACGTGCTTGGCACGTTTGATGATGAGGCGCGCGAGATTGCCGACGGTGCGATCCTGGTCCGTGGTAATGTGATTGAAAAGGTCGGTACGACAGCCGAACTGGCTGGCGAGACCGGTGGTGCTGACCGCGTCGTTGACTGGTCCGGTCATGTCGTGATGCCAGGCATGATCAACACCCACCACCACATGTATCAGAACATGACCCGCTGCATGGTGCAGGACGATGTGCTCTTCACCTGGCTGACAACGCTTTACCCAATCTGGGCGCAGATGGACGATGCGGCAGTGAAGGTATCGGCCAAGATTGCTATGGCCGAGCTTATCATGTCCGGCTGCACCACGGCGTCCGACCACCTCTATATTCTGCCCAACGACTGCACGCTCGACAGCACCATAGAAGCGGCGCGCGAGATCGGCATGCGCTTTCACGCCTCACGTGGGGCCATGTCGCGGGGAAAGAGCCAAGGCGGTTTACCGCCGGACAATTGCGTTGAGGATGAAGAGGCGATTCTAAAAGACTCTGAGCGCCTCATTCATCAATATCACGACATGTCGCGCCATTCGATGAACCGGATCATCTTGGCGCCGTGTTCACCCTTCTCGGTGACCGATGGCTTGATGAAGGAGGCCGCGCAACTTGCCCGCCAACATGATGGCGTGCGACTGCACACCCACATCGCCGAGACGCTGGACGAAGAGACCTATTGCACCGAGATCTATGGCATGCGGGCCATCGAGTTTTGCGAAAGCGTGGATTGGATGGGCGATGATGTTTGGTTTGCCCATGCCATCTTTCTGAATGACCGCGAAATCAAGCTGTTCGCCGACACCGGCACCGGCGCAACCTATTGCCCGTCTGCGCACATGCGATGCGGCTCCGGTATCATGCGGGCACGCGAGATGCTCGACGCCGGTGTGACTGTGGGCTTCGGTGTCGATGGCTCGGCCTCCAACGATACTGGCAATCTGTTCCTGGAAGCGCGGCTCGGCATTTCGCTGCAGCGGGTCGCACCGACGCGCTACCTTTCGGAAAAACCTGGCGGACGCGGCGGATTCGCTGGCTCACCTCAGGCTTTGTCAGCCCGCGAAGCGCTGACCATGGCGACCCGGCATGGTGCGAAGCTCCTCGGACGCGACGATATCGGCCAGATTGCGCCCGGCATGAGTGCCGACTTCATCGCCGTGAAGCGCGATCATTTGGGACTTTCAGGATCACAACGCGATCCGTTGGCAGCGCTTATCTGGTGCGGGCCATTTCAAGTTGACCACTCTTTCATCAACGGCGTTCAAGTTGTGCAAGATCGTCAGTTCACAGCGTTTGACTTGGACAAAGCGCTCGCTGATCATCAGGCTACAATGGAGCGGCTTTACAGTGTTTAAGCGTAGGTTTGCTTGTACATGGCCTGCAGATGTTCTGAGACCGTGATTGGCGGGTGAGCCGGCGTCTCGCCGGGCGCCAGACACGTCTCAATGCAGCGTACTTCATGGTCCGGGTTGCCGGTATAGAAGAACGGTATGGAGTAGCGCTCACGGCCAGAGCGGTTGATCACGCGATGCAATGTTGAGCGATAGCGCCCATTGGTCCAGCGTTGGATCATGTCGCCCAGATTGACATTGAAGGCACCCTCAATGGGCGGGGCGGGTACCCAGCCATCCTCATCAAGCACCTCAAGGCCACCCACCTCATCCTGCCAGAGCAGAGTTAGGCCACCAAAGTCTGTGTGTGCTCCGCAACCTTTCTCGTCGGGCTCGGCATTTGGTCTTTGTGGAGGGTAATGCAGCAGGCGCAGCGTGCACATCGGATCGGCGGTGTAGCCTGAAAAATAGTCATGTCGTAGATCCAGCGATAGAGCCATGGCCTGCATCAGCTTAGTTCCGAAGGCGACCATGGTTTCGAAATACTCGTCAGCCGTCTGGCGGAATGCTGGCATGTTGACGGGCCATTGATTGGGGCCATGGTTGAACTTTCCAGCGAGCACACGCGGGTCCGTTTCAGGCACCTCTACACCGATGTAATACCCCTCCTTCTGATCGGGAGAGCCGCCTTTTTCCAGCGTCTGCGCGGCAAGACGCTCATACCCGCGGTTGCAGGCCGATAGGTCTTTGGACACGGCTTCTTTCTGCTCTAACGGCTTGGAAAAGAAGGCTTCTGCCTGCTGGCGTAGCAACGCGACCAAATCCGGCTCGACGCCATGGCCGACCACGTAAAAGAAACCTTTGTCCTCGCAGGCGTCCCGCATAGCGTGTGCCACCGCTGCGTCACGCGCAGCATCTCCTTCGCCAAAGCCTGACAGATCAATGACCGGCAGTGACTTAGCTGTCGCCTGGCTTACCGAAACGGTTGCTTTTTTAGATGATGCCATGATTGGCCGCCTCCTACGATGGGCGATGGGGAACAGGTACTCATCGGTAACGGAGCAAGTTTCACGCCAACCTTACCTTAGGGTCACTACCGATCTGCTTGCCACAGCGACCCGCCCCTCGCAGATCAAAACATCACATCGTGATGTTCTTGGCCTTGCCGCACGAAGGCCATTTGTTATGCCTCAAGCAACCTTTTGACCCCAACGGGAGCAACATCATGAAGATCGCCTTTTTAGGCACTGGGCTGATGGGCATGCCAATGGCCAAGCGCTTGATCGTGGCAGGGCACACCTTGACGGTCTGGAACCGTTCCCTGGAACGAGCGGCACCCCTTGGCAACATTGCCAATGTCTGCGCCACACCGAAAGAGGCTGTAGAAGAGGCTGAACTGGTCATCATGATGCTTGTGGACGGCCCCGCGACACGGTCCGTTCTGGTGGACCATGGTACTCTGGATGCCATGCCTTCGGGCGGATTGGTGGTCGATATGGGTTCCGTGGATCCGGCAACAGACCGGACGCTGGGGGACGCAGCCAAAGCTCGCGGTATAGAATATCTCGATGCACCAGTATCCGGCGGTGTCGTCGGCGCTGAGGCTGGAACGCTATCGATCTTTGTTGGTGGGTCTGAAGCAGCTGCCCGCCGTGCCTCCCCCATCTTGGAGGTTCTGGGCCGCCCCAAACACCTTGGTCCTCTGGGCTCCGGTCAGATCGCCAAGCTTGCCAACCAGGTGATTGTAGCAACCACGATCGGGGCTGTGGCTGAGGGCTTTCGCTTGGCGGAGGCAGGTGGCTGCGATCTGGCAGCGCTTCGAGAGGCGCTTATGGGCGGCTTCGCTGATAGCCGTATCTTGGATTTGCACGGAGCGCGGATGGTAGCGTCTAACTTCGAGCCTGGGGGACGCTCTGCAACCCAGTTGAAGGACCTCGATAACGCCGCCGCACAGGCCGAGGTAACGCAGCTCGATCTCCCACTAACACAAACCGTGCGCGATGCGTTCCGAGATTTGGTTGATCAGCATGGCGGCGCTGACATGGATCATGCGGCCTACTTCCACTGGCTGGCCGCACGTCAAACCTAGCGAGCTAAAGCAAACCTCGGCTCGCCAAATTGGCCATCAAGGATCGTGTCCCAAAGGTCCAAGGTGGGCAATTGGTTGAAAGATCGACGGTGTTGGTAAGCGCCCCGAGATCGGGCGAGGAGATGGTTACAACGTCGCCCAACTTATGTGTGAAACCGTCGCCAGGTGCGCCTTCTGGATCGCGATCCCGTGTCGGCGCAAACAATGTGCCCAAGAACAGCATGATCCCGTCTGGGTATTGATGATGGGGGCCGAGCGTCTGGCTTACCAGGTCTGCCGGATCACGGCTGATCTGCGCCATATCGGAGTGCCCATGCAGCACGAAATCATCTGGGCCCTCTACGTGCAAAGTCAAAGTCTGATTGCGCACAGTGTCGAGTGTGAAGGCGCCGTCGAACAGTCGGATGAAGGGACCAATGGCGCAGGATGCGTTGTTGTCTTTGGCTTTGGAAAGAAGCAGCGCTGAACGCCCCTCGATGTCGCGAAGATTCACATCATTGCCAAGCGTTGCGCCAATGATCTGCCCCTTGGATGAGGCCGCGAGCACAACCTCGGGCTCAGGGTTGTTCCATTTGGAGGATGGGTGCAGGCCCACCTTGGCACCATGACCAACTGATGAGAGCACCTGAGCTTTGGAAAACACCTCTGCGTCTGGTCCAATGCCCACTTCCAAATACTGGCTCCATAGGCTTTCCTTGATCAACGCCTGCTTGACCGCCATAGCCTCGTTGGAGCCCGGCGTGATGTTACGCAAGCTCTCACCGATCAGCGCCCCGATCCGGTTGCGGATCGCTTGGGCCGCCGATGGATCGCCAGCAGCACGTTCCTCAATCACTCGCTCGACCATCGATCCTGCAAAGGTTACGCCGCACGCTTTGACGGCCTGCAAATCACATGGTGCAAGAAGATACGTCTTTGTTTCATCGCCAACTGGTGCAGAGACGATGTCATCAAGCGAGCCTATGGGGTGTCCTTCGGCATCAGCGACATAGCCGGCCGGATCATCCAACTCACACACATCGCGAACCGTAGGTGTGCGCTTTGATGTGATGTCGATCACCTCGCCATCGCGCACCGTGACAACGCTCGGTCCAATATCAGCGCGCCAAATGCGGCCAAGCAACAAAGCGGTGTTCATGATGTTAGGCTCCAAATCGATGGTCCGGCACACCTGTCACGGAGGCCTCCGCCACCAGCACCGCGCCTTCTTCAGGGTTGTCGGCCAGTTGTCTCTTGCTCAAAGTGAACTGTGCCGACGTTACAAACAGTGTTCTACGGTCCGCACCCCCAAAGGTGCAACTTGTGGGATTGGTTACGGGCAATTCGACCGTCTGGTCGATCTTACCCTGAGGTGTGATGCGGATCAGGCAGGAACCGCCAAATCGCGCGTTCCACAGGCACCCATCTTCATCCATGGCTGAGCCATCGGGGGCTCCGCGTTCAAAGCCTTCAAGGAGAACACGTCTGTTGCTGATAGCCCCTTCATCGGCATTCCAGTCATAGGAAAAAATGACGTTGCGAATGCTGTCACCGAAGTAAAAGGTTTGGCCATCGGGCGACCAAGCCAGCGTATTGGAGATGCCAAACTCATGCTCGGTGTGGCAGCGCGTTGCTCCATCCACGTCAACGCGGAAAAGCGCACCAGAGTTTCTATCCATGTCGCAGCCCGAACCATCCTCATTGAGATTGGTTTGCATGGACCCCGTCCAAAACCTGCCTTGTGGATCACACTTGCCCTCATTGAGACGATTGCCAGGCATCGTGTCGGGATCAGCAAAGGGCGTGAACGTGCCAGTATCGAAGTCAAGCCACGCCATCCCGGATGCCAAAGCGACCAGCGCGCGGTTTCCGGTTTCGGCCAATGCCAGGGCTGTAGGGAAGTCCGCCGATGTCCAGACCTGCTGTTCACCGCTGTCTGGATCGAAGGCATGAATGGTCTTACTGATGATATCGACCCAAAAGAGCTTGCCCAGATGGGCATCCCAAACTGGGCCCTCAGCGACAGAATACCGGCCGTCATGGATCGGTGAAAAGTCCATCACGAACCCCAATCCAGGCGCATGTCCAAGGTAAGGCTTTCCCCAGACTCTAGCACCTTCAGACCTGGCATGCCTGGCAGATTGTGAGCATTCACAGGGTGAGAAACGGGCTCAAAACAGAAGAACCCGCAATCAGGCTCAGGGGAGTAGATGATGGCGGTGGTCAGTGTGTTGCTGGAAAGCTTGAGCGAGACCGCTCCCCTTCCCTGTTCAATTCGGGCACTGCCGTCCCAACCAGAAAAACCAGCATTGATCCACCGGCTAGGCAAGGGCTTGAGGCTGGAAAAATCGAAATCCTCAGGCGGTTGTTGTGGCCTGCCCGAGGACGGCAAACTGCCCTCACCTTCTGGCCAGTGATCAGGAGCGATGGCTTGCAGGCGCGTCTCCTCGGTGCGCGGAAACCAAGGATGAAATCCACCGCCAAAAGGCAGGGCGATGGCCGCCCGGTTGGTCATGGTCAGCGTGTTGGTGAGCGTATCACTCGTCAGTGAAAAGGTCTGTCGAGCCTCATAGGCAAACGGCCCGAAGGCACCATTGGATAGGTGAAGGACAGCTTCATCTTCAGTGGCAGAAAGAACAGTCCATTCCTTCTGGAAACCGTCACCATGAATGGCCAAGGGATCGACATCCATGTTCTGCGCCATGGCGTGGAATGTGCCTTGGAAGCTGAAACCACCGTCGATCCGGTTGGAAAACGGCACCAAGATGTTGGACGCAAGAGCGAACGGACCGTCTTCAGCCTTGCCAGACCAGGCGCGTAAGACAGGTTTGTCATCCACCCAAAGCCCGGCAATCCCGCCACCCATTTCGGGGTGCAGGCTTAGCTTCGCGTCACCCGCTTTCAGTTCCGGCATTACCAGCCGCCATCAATTGCCACGTTCTGACCTGAGATCATACGGGCAGCGTCCGAACACAGGAAGAGCGCAAGGTCTGCCACATCGCTGGCTTCGACCCGCGATTTCAGGCACTGCCGATCCAGCACCCAATCGTTGTATTCCTGGAGCCGATCGGCAAACACGCGGTTCTCAGCGGCCGACTTTACAGCGCCGGGTGCAATAGCGTTCACATTGATCCCGAAGGGTCCGAGTTCGCGTGCTAGCCCTTTGGTGAGGCCGAGCATTGCGCCCTTCGAAGCCACATAGGGCACATAGCCATCCCACTGGCCATTCAGCGTGATGGAGGTGAGATTGATGATCTTGCCCCAGTTTTTCTCTTTCATTGCTGGAGCGCAGACCCGCGACAGTGCGAAGGCTGCTGAGGAGTTGACCCGTATCTGGTCCTCATACTCCATCAGCGAAAACGCATCATGAGGCTTGTTGATGATGAGGGCGGCATTGTTGATCAGGATATCAAAGGGCACGGCCTGCCTCACCGCTTCCTCGGCTCCTGCCAGTTCGTTGAGGTCGACGCCCAGATAGCCATATCCCTCCAGCGGCGTCCCATCAGGCCGATCCAGAATCGTCACGTTTGCGCCCGCGGCTTTGAACGTTTCAGCCATTGCCGCGCCCAACGTGCCTAGACCGCCGGTGACTAGTGCGTTTTTGCCCGACAGATCCGTCATATCATTCTCTCCTCACAGCAAATCATGCACTTCATCGATGCTGGTTTCAGCCACCGGCTTATCGAGCACGACTTCGCCGAGCGCCATCGCGACGATCCGGTCGCAACAGGCGAACACATGGTGCATGTTGTGGCTGATGAAGATGCCGGTGACGTTTTGCTCTCGCAGCGATTTTACGAAACCGATCACCTTTGTCGTCTCTTTCACCGACAGATGATTGGTTGGCTCATCGAGGATCATCACCTTAGAGCGGAAATGCATCGCACGGGCGATGGCAACACCCTGACGTTGACCGCCGGAAAGCTCCCCCACCAAAGCGTCGGGTGAGCGCAAATGCAGATCTACATCGGCAATAGCCTCGACACTCTGCTCGCGCATCTTGGCTTCATCAAGGATACCAATGCCGCCAATCGACATCTTCAACGGCTCGCGTCCGATGAACATGTTGCGGGCAATCGACATGATTGGGACCATGGAGTTGTACTGGTAGATCGTCTCGATACCTAGATCCATCGCATCGCGCGGGTTGGCGATGGAGACCTTCTCCCCCTCAACGTACACATCCCCTTCGTCTGCCGTGTGCAGGCCAGAGAGGATGTTGATGAGGGTCGACTTGCCAGCACCATTGTCGCCGACGAGTCCAACGGCTTCGTTCGGTTTGAAGTCCAGCGAAACACCTTTCAAAGCATGCACGCCAGAGTACCATTTGTGCAGATTGTGCACGGAGATGATCGGGCTATCGCTCATGATCACGTCTCCACTTTCATCGCGCGGCCTCGCTTGCGTAGCCAGGCATTGGCCACCACGGCAAGGATGGTGAGCGCCCCGACAGCGAATTTGAACCAGTTGCTATCGACCTGGCTGAGCACCATGCCATTGTCGATCACGCGGATAAGCGTGGCGCCGATGATGCCGCCAAAGATGGAGCCAATCCCACCGAACAGCGACGTGCCGCCAATAACGGCTGCTGCAACGGCCTGGAGTTCAAGCCCCTCACCGATGGACGGCAGAGGCGAGCCGAGGCGCAGGACTTGGATCATCCCCGCGAAGCCCGCCAGCATGGAGCAGAGCATGAAGCAGGCAATCTTCACACGTGCGGTTGGGATGCCCATGGCTTGAGCGGCAGGCAGAAAGCCACCGGTTGCGCGCACCCAATTGCCGAAATTGGTTTTGCCCAAGAGGAAAGCAATAAAGAGAGCAATTCCAACGAACCAAAGAAAAGATGCACGAAACAGATCGCCTGGTCCGACGAAGGCGATGAACAGCTGTTCGGGGATGCGGTCCATCTGCAAGCGCGGTGGGAACCCTCCAGAGATCACCACCGTCAGCGAGCGCGCCATGAACAGCATACCGAGCGTGGTGATGAAGGACGGGATGCCGAAGCGAATGGTCAGAAAACCGTTCACAAAACCGATCAGCCCGCAAAACCCGATACCAACCAAAACCGCTGGCAAAAATGCCCAGCCGTCCACCATCAACACAGCCATGGTCATCGGCATCAAAGCGAAGACCGAACCGACGGAGAGGTCAAACTCACCGCAGATCATCAGCAAGGTGACGCCGATGGCGACCAGTGCCATCTCTGGCAAGAATCCCAATAGGCCACGCATGTTGGCGTAACTTAGGAAAAAGCCGTTTGAGGTGATTTGGAACACGCCGACCAAAATGAGAAGAAGCAGAAGCGCTGCCAACTCAGGTTTTTGAAGCGATAATTTGAGCAGCCGTTTCATGGACGTGCGAGCTCCTAACAGTCGATAAGGTGGCGACCGGCGGTTCGGCCGGTCGCCGTTGGCTCGAAAAGGGAGCCTGGGAGGATGTGGGGTTAGCGCAGTCCTTGTGCGGACAACTCCATGATCGCATCGGCGTCAGCCGGTGTGACGATACCCTGTCCGGTATCGATGTCAGCAGGCGCCAGCCCGACGGTCTTGGAGAGATAGACCTGCATCACAGGCATGAAGCCCTGCATGTAAGGCTGCTGATCGACCTGAACCTGAATGTAGCCAGCCTGCATTTGCTCAACGGCTTCAGGAACTAGATCAAAACCACCAAGCAGCACTTCACCAGGCTCAATGCCACGATCGGCAAGGACACGAGCCACGCCCGCGTGCCAGAACCCAGTATCGAAGTAAGCTGTGGTTTCTGGATTGGCAGCCAGATACGCACCAACACGGTCGGACACGGTGGCAAGGTCAGTGCCGGAATCAATCCGCTCCACATTGACCTCACGACCTGGATTGGCCGCGGCATAGTCTTCCATGAAGTTCATTACGCCAGCGCCGCGCTGCTCAGACCAGTTTTGGCCAGGTGCCGAAATACCAACCAGAACATTGATCGGGCCCTCTTCTGGGAAGTTGGCAGACTGCGCTTCGCCAAGCGAGTAGCCGGCGGGTAAGAAACCCTGGCCAACGAACGCCTGACGGGCGTTTCCGGCCGCACCTTCTAGATCATCGACATTCACGCCAATAACGATGACACCGGCATCGCGAGCGCGCTGAACGATTTCATCGAGAGCCGTGTTGTCAACGATGGAGGTTAGGATCGCATCGGGCTCACGTGCCAACGCGGCTTCCATATTGGCAAGCTGCTCCTGAACGGACCCTTCGGTCTGTGTGAAGATCATTTGGCAGTTGGCGTCGACCCGCTCGCAGGCATCGTCGAAACCTTTCTGCACGGCCTGCCAAAACGTGTTGGACGCCGACGAGTGATGGGTGAAGACGACATCAAGCGCCAATGCTGGCGTCGATGCGGACGCAAGTAGAGCCGCGGCGGCAAGCAATTTGAGTTTCATCTTTGTTTCCTCCCGGAAGCATGGTTGAGCCTGTTGATCAGACCGTGGTTGCGTCGGACGTTTTGCGCGACGTGGTGAAAGCTTTTTCAAGGTCGGGATTGAGTTCCATTCCAAGTCCTGGGCCTGGTGGAACCGTGATCATGCCGTTTTCAACCTCAGGCAGTGCGGTGACGAGGTCGCGATACCAAGTGCGGTAAAAGGCGCGCACGCTCTCCTGCACCAAGGCGTTGGGCGCGTTCAGCGACAGATGGGTGGAGGCGGCCAAAACGACTGGCCCGGTGCAATCATGCGGGGCGACGGGCAAGTGCCAGGCTTCGGCCATGGCAGCGATTTTCCGCGCTTCTGAAAGCCCCCCACACCAGGAAATGTCCAACATCACGACACCCGCTGCGTCGGTCTCCAAAAGATCGCGGAATCCCCAGCGCGAGGCGAGCGTTTCGGACGCTGAGATCGGTGCTGGCGATATGTCAGCGTAGCGTTTTAAGCTCGCTAAACTGTCCATCTTGATCGGGTCTTCGTGCCAAAATGTTTGGAAAGGTTCCAACGCTTTGGCGATCTGCATGGCTGGCAGCAACTGCCACATGGAGTGAAACTCCACCATGATATCCATGCTGTCACCGACGGCATCGCGGATCTTTTCAAAGGGCTTCAATGCGGCTTTGAGATCGGCGGACGAGATATACTGTCCGCGAGTCTTTTCGGCGGCGATATCAAACGGCCAAATCTTCATGGCCGTGATGCCCTCTTCTTTCAGCGAAAGTGCCAACTCCTCAGCGTTGTTCAGGAAGGCATTAAGATCATCATACTGCTGGCGATCGCCGTTCATCGCATAGTTGGCGGTGGTCTGGCCGGTGGCCTTCTTGATGTATTCTGTTCCAGCGCAGGTGTTGTAGGTGCGGATGCTTTGGCGCGTGAAACCACCAAGAAGCTGAGCAATGGGTTGGCCTGTGGCTTTGCCGAAAAGATCCCACAGCGCGATGTCAAAAGCTGAGTTGCCGCGCACCTCCGCACCTGAGGAACGAAAGCCGACATAACCGACCAGCTCGCTGGCCAAGAGATCGATCTGTAGGGGGTCACGTCCGATGACGCGCGGCGCGATGTACTCATGGACATACGCCTCAACGGTCGCGGCCCCAAAGAAGGTTTCGCCAAGACCGATCAGCCCTTCATCGGTGTGCACCTGCACCCACAGCAGGTTGGGCCTCTCGGCGACGCGTATGGTCTCAACAGCGGTGATTTTCACAAGACAGTCCTCATGAGAGACCCGCCTGTAGGAGCGCGCGAACACTCTCGTCAAAATGCGTGCTCATGGCCTCAACGGCCTGTTGAGGGTCACCAGCGGCCACGGCGCTCGCAATCTGCCCATGCGTTTCAATCATGGTTTGGCGCGCTTCAGGCGTGGATCTGCTCTTCCAACCGATGGGCCATGTCTGGCGCGTGATGCCTTGGAACGCACCGACGATGAGCGCAAAAACCGGGTTTCGGCATGCACCCGCCAGCGCGGTGTGAAACGCCAGATCAAGTTCCATCAACTCTTCCGGTCGGCTCACCGCATCCTGCATACCCCTAGCAAGCGACAGGATGTGTTTTGCTTCCTCATCGGTTCTGCGGATGGACGCAAGTGTGACGATACGTGTTTCGATCGTACGGCGGACATCATAGATCTGCTGCACATTGATCTGCTCGGTGTGCACACCATGCTCAATGATGAGCGACATCGCGCCGTGGTCGATGTTGGAAACAGTCGCACGCTTACCAACATTAAGCTCGATGATCCGCATGGCTGCCAATGAGCGGAATGCTTCGCGCACGACCGTGCGTGAGACCTTCAAATCCTTCGACAAAGCAAGCTCAGAGGGCAGCCTGTCACCGGGCATCAACTCGTGCTCGCGGATATGACGCGTGATCGCGCCAATGGCCTCGCTGACCCGGCCCACGCCATTTTTTTCCGCTTGATTGCTTTGATTTTGCAAATTAGTTCTCCTTAACCTGTATGACAGGTTTTGAAAATTTGTAGACATTTGCAACGCGCACGTCAATGCGCTCCGGGTAAAAGCCGAAGATCTTACCTGAGAGTGGCGATGGTTTACGGGCTAGACGAGCGACGACGCAGCGATGTGGTAGCGTGTTTCAAAGACTTTGCTAGCCTGAAACGAATGGCTCGTTGGCGTGCCTTGCCGCGCAATTGGATTGTCAGCCGAAGCAATGCCAGCACCAAGATCAAAGGCTGAGCAGATCGGTTCCAAGCCAAGCGCGGCGTGACGCCCATTCCAGGGCTCGTGTTTCCGACCGCGATTGCTGAACCATATGAGGAGGCTGGGGAAGTGCTCCGCATTCCATGTCAACGTTACGCGATAGTTGGCTTGGTGATTGTCCACCGCAGCATACCCTTCTTGCAGACCTACCAGTTGAAGCAGGTCTTCGCCCGGCGCCTCAAAGGGCAAGCGGCTTGCATCAATCTGCCCTCCGGAATGGGCTGGCGCCCCATGCAAATCATCAAACAGCGCATCTGCCGGGAAGATGTCTGCGCCTGGTTCCAGGGAACCTGGGTAGCTGCGAATGCTGTTTGCTTTGGAGGTGCTGATACGTGCCGCTCCAATCGTGGTGGGTAGAGCAAAGGTTGGATGCAACCCAATCGGCAAGTGGCAATCGGTGCGCGGCATCACCCGCAATACGCAGTCAATGGCAGGCGCGCTGGGGTCAGGAACAATCTCGCGTTCAACCGAAGCGATAGGGTGACCATCAGGATAACTTAGGTTGAGCACGAGACGCTTATCATCGACACAGACCCAATCCCAAACACAGTTGGAGCTTTCTCCATGTGGCGGCGCGTTTGGTGGCAAAGGCGAGGATTGCCCCATCGATGCTTGCCAGTCCGCTGATAGCGTCTGCGGCTCATCAGCCCCAAATGGAATGCAAGGCCATTCGCCTCGTAAGCCACGGAGAATAGGTGGAAGGTCAGGCGGCAGATTTTCATCCGCCCAAGGCGGAATGTGCATTGGTTGCGCAGATCGTCCATCAGACAGATCGAAGCGAACTGGCGCGAGCATCGCTCCCAAGCGCTGAACCGTCAACGATCCATGCGCCCAGTGCAGCGTTCTTGAAGCGTCAAAACTTTCCATACGTCTTGTAAGCGTCGACTGGATCGGTACCAGCCAGGATGGCAGCGCGCACCTTGTCTTCAGCGCTGATCACCTCTTCAACCTCGGTGACCACATCTTCGACAATGCCTTTGGGAATGATCACCACACCATCGAAATCGGCGACAACAAAGTCCCCGGCTTCAATCAGCACATCACCAATGGTGATGGGGTCATCAACGCCTTGCGGCACCCATTTGGCGACGATGTCACGCGGTGTCCGGAAGCGGCAAAAGACCGGGAACCCAATGGAGCGGATAAAGCTGTTGTCCCGCGAGCCACCATCAACGATGTAGCCGCGAACGCCGCGTACTTTTAGCGTTTCAGCCGATAGCTCGCCCATTAAGGCCAAGCGTTCAGAATTGGGCTGGCAGAGCACCACATGACCAGCAGGCGCGGTGGAGAGAAACTCCACCCACGGCAAAAGGTAATCCACCTCCTCGTCGTGCCGGTTCGCGTCGAACGCAACACCACGCAATGTCGAGATCGGGCCAACGACGCGGGTTTCATTGTCTAGCCCGACAATGGAATGCGGCAGCACACAGTTTTCCAATCCGCGTGCGCGCATTACGTCATAAACCGCGCCGGAATAACAGGCGTCCAAGCGTTCAGTGAGTTTGGCGATATCCATGGCGGGTTCCTAAAGCTTGAAACGATTTTCTGGCAGACCGCGTGTTTGGGTCTTGATGGCGAACAGGCTGCCAGCCAGCCGATCACTTTCGTCCTTCATCACGCTGGCGGTGGTAATGTAGAGCGTTGAAAGGTCATCTCCGCCAAAGCAGCAGGTGGTGATGTTCTTCACTGGCATCTCGATGATGCGATCCATGCTGCCATCAGGGGCGATGCGCACGACACAGCCGCCACCGAAACGGCAGTTCCAAATGTAACCATCTGCATCGATGGTGGAGCCATCAGGGAAGCCGCGTTCAAAACCGGAAAAATGGGTTTTGCCTTCACCAATGGAACTGGTGGCCGCATCGAAAGAATATCTTCGGATTTCGTTTTTCAGCGTGTCGCCGAAGTAGAAGGTGGACTTGTCTGGCGACCAGCAGAGCGTGTTGGCGATGCCAATGTTGGCTTCAACTTCTTCCAGCAGGCCGCCCTCGGTGTAGCGATACAGCTTGCCCAACCCATCGGTCACATCAAGATTCTCGCCGTTTGGCCCGACATTATTGCCCATCGAGCCAATCCAGAAGACGCCATTGGGATCGGTGCGGCCATCATTAAAACGAACGGTCGGACTGCCGGGCAACGTAACACCCAAATCCTGACGTTGGTCGGTTTCCACTTGGAGCAAGACGAGCTTGGAGCCCAACGCGACGAGCAGAGTGCCGTCGCGTGTCGTCAGTGAGAGCGCAACAACCGGCTCATCAAATGGATGGCTGGTGACAGCACCGCTCTCAACGTCAAGGCGGTGGACCAGAAAGCGGTTGATATCCACCCAATAGACACGGTTCTCATCGGCTGACCATGTGGCCGCCTCGCCGCAGATATCTCCGGTGGGTGCAACACATCTGACTTCGCCGATCATGGCCACACTCTAGTGCTTCTTAGCCGAGCTATCGAGGGCGTGGTTCAAAAGCACCGCGCCGATAATCAGCAGACCGCGAACAACCAGCTGCCAGTATTCTGAAACGTTTAGCAACGTCATCCCATTGACGATAATGCCAAGGAACAGCACGCCAATCAGCGTGCCACGCACCGTACCCTTGCCGCCAAACAGGCTGGTTCCTCCGATGATGACGGCCGAGATAACGTCCAGTTCCCAGCCACGCGCAGCGCTGGCGCTGCCCGATAGGATCTGAGAGGCGATAAGGACACCAGCCATAGCGGTGAATACGCCGGTAATGCCGAGTGCCAGCGTTTTGGTCTTCCATACATCAATGCCTGAGAGGCGCGCCGCTTCCAGATTCCCACCTACTGCATACAAGGCCCGTCCAAAGCTTGTGTAGTTCATGAGGAAGTACACAAAGCCAAACACGGCAGCAAAAATGTAGACCGGGAAGGGAACACCGAAGAGAAGACCAGCACCCAGGAAGTTGAACTGGAAGGGGAAGCTGGTGATGGGGAAGCCGCCGGTAATGAGGTTGGCAGCACCTGACAGAACCGTCAAAAGCCCGAGCGTCGTGATGAAGGTTGGCATGTTGAAATGCTGGCGCAGTTTTCCGGTAAAAACGCCGACACCGAACAAGAGCACCATAGCGCAGATCGCGCCAATCGTGATGGCCGGCCATGGACCGATGCTGTCAGAAAGCGCGCCCGTTACCCAAGCCGTCACACACCCAGAAAAGGCCACACCGGACCCAACCGACAGGTCGATCTCGCCCGATACGATGACCATCGTCATGCCGAACGCGATGATGCCCTGCATGGTGATGTTGCGCAGCACATTCATCTGGTTGTCGAGCGTGGCAAAGCCAGGCGCGGCGAAGCTTAGATAGATGTACATCAGCACCAGAATGATCTCCATCGGGTAACGACGGAACAGATTCAGCGCCATCAAAGGCCCTCCATGCAGGCAGTGTAGAGTTCGGCCAGAGTCGTTTCAGCAGGGTCAAGCTCGCTAAGCAGTTCGCCCTCTTTCAAGACCAGTATGCGATCGCAGACCTCCAGCATCTCCTCCAACTCAGTGGAGACAAAGATGGACGACAGGCCAGAGGCGGCCTGCTCCCAAATGATCTGGAAAATCTGTTGCTTGGCGTTGACGTCGACACCTCGACTTGGCTCGTCAAAGAACATGACTTTCGGGTCGGTGTTCAGCCAGTTTCCAATCACCACCTTTTGCTGGTTGCCACCCGATAGTGATGATACTGGCAAATCGGGGCTATCAACCTTGATATGCAGCTGATCGATCTGTTTCGAAACGCCCGGGGCCTCGGCAGATTTGGTAATGAGGCCATTGGGGGCAAGCTTAAAGAGGCTCGCCATCGATAGGTTGTTGTGAATCGAATGCTCTTGAACGAGCCCCACTTCTTTGCGGTTCTCTGGCGTGTAACCCAGACCAAGCTGCACCATGAACTCCGGCGTTGGCTCTGCGATGGTGTTGCCGTCTAAGACTATCTCGCCAGAATCCAGCGGATCAGCACCGAAGATGGATCGCAGCACCTCGGTGCGCCCTGCCCCCAACATGCCTGCCAAGCCCAGAACCTCACCGCGTCGGAGGTCGAACGAGATATCTCGAAAGACAGGTTCGCGGGTGAGGCCGCGCACTTGCAGAACAGGATTGTCTTTGGGGATCGCAGCGTTGCGCGCCGGACGGGTGGCGCGCGCCACATCGCCAAACATCATGTCGACCACGGTGCCGAGCGAAGAGGCCGCCATCTCAATCGACCCAACATGTTGGCCGTCTCGCAGTACGGTGACGGTGTCCGCGATCTCAGCAAGCTCGGACATGCGGTGGGAAATGTACATCATCGTTACGCCCTGATCTTTCAGAGTACGCAACAGGCCAAACAGCATCTCCACCTCTTTGGTGGCGAGTGCAGATGTCGGTTCATCCAGCAACAACAAGGTCGGCTCAAACGACATCGCCTTTGCAATTTCGACCGTCTGCTGTTGACCGACACTCAAGCTGGAAATGGTCGCTTTGGGGTCAAGTGACAGACCCATGCGGTCGAAAAGCTTTTCGGTCTGACGGTGCGCCTTGCGCCAATCGATAGCACTGACGCCAAGCATGCTCGCCCGCGGCAAGCGACCGAGGAAAATGTTTTCGGTAACGGAGAGTTCAGGCACCAAAGACAGTTCTTGGTGGACGGTAACAATGTTCGCGTCAAATGCCTCTTGTGGGGATTTGAAGCTTACCGCTTCACCATCAAGCGCCATGGTGCCTTCGGTCGGCTGAGTGACGCCAGAAAGCATCTTCACCAAAGTCGATTTGCCGGACCCATTTTTTCCCATCAGCGCATGAATGCGCGAGGGCTCAAAGGTGTGGCTAAAATCATCGAGCGCAACGACGTTGCCGTACACTTTGGTCAATGACTGGGTTTGGATCGCGGCGGACATTAGGGCTTTTGACAGTCTTCTGGCCGGTGGCCTTGGCAGACGCTTGTAAGAGGACGGGGCAGCCTAGGCCGCCCCGCCAGTCGGTTCAGGGAGGGAATTTAGTTGAGAGACTGAAGGTACTCTTGGAACTCTTCAACCGCAGGGCGGTCAGTGCGCGACAGACCAAGCACGGGCACAATCACAGCTTCTTCGGTGGCTTCACCGTTGATCGCCGCAATCGCCGCTTCCACGGCCATCTGACCCATCACATAAGGCTGCTGTGCGGTGACGGCCTGAAGCACATTGTCATCATCCAAGATGAACGACACCAACTGCTCAGTGCCATCGACGCCAAAGACGTAGATTTCGCCTTCCTTGCCAGCATTTCGCACAGCCTGCACAGCGCCGACTGTACCACCTTCATTGGCGGCGTAGATGATGTTGAGGTCGGGGTTGGCCGTGATGATATCGCCAGCCACTTGGACAGCATTTTCAGCCAACCATGCATCTTGCTGTGAGACGATATTGAGCGTGTTGCCCTGCTCTGCTTCTTCAACGAAGCCGTCGACGCGGTCAGCTGAGATTTCTGGCAACAAAGCGCGGAAACCAAGCGTTGCAACATTGGCTTCACCGCCCAACTCATTGGCGATGAACTCAGCAGCCATCATACCAGTGGAGTTGCCCAAGTCGCGTTGCGCTGAGTTGAGATAAGAGACCGGGATCGAGGTATCATCAACGTTGGAGTTGTATGTCACGATGTGGATGCCGCGATCACGAGCGCGCATCAATGCTGGGATGGATGCCACGGCGGAAACCGGTGAAATCACAATCGCATCCACACCGCGCGCGATGTAGGTGTCGATCAGACTGATCTCTTGCTCCGGCTGGCTGTTGGAATTGCCTTCCAAAAGCTCGACGCCAGCGGCATCAGCGGCGGCATTCATACCGAGCTGAATGGTGCGGAAAAATTGATCTTGCTGGAACACGACAGCAGCGATGGTCATATCGCTTTGCGCCATGGTCGGCCCGGCGGCACCGGTTGCAACCATCGCGCCAAGCGCGAGGCCAGCTAGGGTTTGTTTGAGAGACATGTCTTCCTCCTGTTCGGTCCGCCTGTTGTCTCGGCGGGTTTTCTAGCCAGCTTCGCTGGGCGCGGCTGGCGATTGTGTATGCGCCCCTTACGGAGCGCTGGTTGGTTCGTTGATGGCTGCGGCCTCAGCGGGCATCGTCTTCTCAATAAAGTTGAGGCCGTGGTCGAGATGGCTCGACATCCAGTATTGGAAGGCCAAGCGATCACGTTTCTCCAAAGCCCGAAGAATGTTCGCGTGGGTATCGTGGGTGCCTTGCAAACCGTGGGTTTCTTTGCCGGTTTCCATCAACTTCACGATGATCGGCTTCATCGTTGTGTAGACGTTGAGCACCGTCTGATTGTCGGCCAACTCCAAAAGAGCTGCATGGAACGCAAAGTCGCGCTCGGCTGCTTCAACGGCAGACCTTGCCTGCACAATGGAGTCGTTGATCGCATGGAACCGCGCAACATCTGCGTCGGTCAGAACGGCCAAAATAGCGTCTGCAGAACCGACCTCGATCAAACGGCGGAACCCTTGAATATCTAGGAAAGTTTCACGCGAGATCGACAGCTGAAATGAGAAGAGGTCAAGCACGGCATCCATGTGCCGGTTGACGATCACAGCACCAATTTTCGGGCGCACATCCACAACACCATAGGCTTTGAGAATGCGGACTGCCTCGCGCACAGTGTTGCGAGCGGCAGCGAACTTTTCACCTAGCTCACGTTCGGACGGCAATGTGTCACCAACGGTCAAACCATTGGTTTGAATATAGCCCTTGATCTGTTCAACGAGATTGTCGACCGCGCTGCCATCGCCAGCATCGCGGGCGTCTATTGATCGATCTTGATATGCGTTTGTTGGCACGCCATCACCTTATTTGTTGGTCCAGATTATGGTTGCGTGAAACCAGGCTTATGGCAAGCCCACAATGGAAAATTATTTTTCTCAATTATTTCAATAAGTCATGCTCGATCAACGCCTCGAGTTGGACGGGCTAAGTTGGGCAGGCGTCCTTCATTTGTCATTTAGGGCTTGATATTGTTGGACCAGATTGAAAGGATATAGCGACAGACTGATCAGAAAGGGACAGAATGCCGGGGGTGTTCAAATCGAGCTTAGAGAACCCACACAGAGTAACAGACGGCGCAGAGGCGAACCAAGGCTTACAACAGGCCTGGCGTTGGTATGGCCCGTCGGACCCGGTAACGCTCGCAGATATTCGCCAAGCGGGTGCCGAAGCTATCGTGACCGCTCTGCACGAGACATATGATGGCCGCCCTTGGACCTCCGACGCTATAGCCTCGCGCAACAAAATGATCGAAAAAGCCGGTCTTGCATGGAGTGTCGTGGAAAGCATTCCGATCCACCCCTCCATCAAACTCGGCACAGATGAGGCACCCACCTACACGGAACACTTCGCAACAACGATGGAGCGATTGGCCGATCAGGGCATTCGAACGATCTGCTACAACTTCATGCCCGTGGTGGATTGGACGCGCACAGATTTGCGTTATCCAATGCGCAATGGCGGGCTGACGCTTCGTTTCGATGCGATGGATTTTGCCGCCTATGACATCTGCATACTGGGTCGAGCAGATGCCGAAGCCGACTATACTAGCGATATGGTGGCGAAGGCACACGAGCGTGCGGCAACACTATCGTCCGATGCGATCAAAACCCTGGAAACCACCGTTATCGCTGGACTTCCAGGATCAGAGTTGTCCCACAGTCGCGAAGGCATCCGGCAGAAGATCACCGAGTTCGCGACGATTGATGATGCGCAGATGTTCGCCAACTTGGCCACCTTCTTGAAGGTTGTGGTGCCGCGTGCTGAAGCCTGCGGTGCACGTCTCTGCATCCACCCTGACGACCCGCCCTTCCCTCTGTTTGGGTTACCGCGCGTGGTCAGCACTGCGGCTGACTATCAAGCCCTGATGGACGCCGCCCCCTCACCCGCCAACGGCATGACACTGTGTACAGGCTCTCTAGGCTCACGGCCTGACAACGATCTACCGGCTATGGTGGAACAATTCGGCGACCGCATTCACTTTGTACATCTGCGCAATGTGACGCGTGAACCGGATGGCTCCTTTATCGAGAGCGATCATCTGGACGGAGACGTCGACATGGTTGCGGTTTTGAATGGCCTGCTTGCCGAGCAGAACCGTCGCCGCGCTTCTGGGCACGACGATTGGCGGATACCTATGCGCCCAGATCACGGGCCGCTATTGCTGGACGATCAGACCAAGACAACTAACCCAGGTTACTCAGCGATTGGCCGCCTGAAGGGTCTGGCCGAACTGCGTGGCATCATGGCCGCCCTCACCCACCCCAACCTAGGGCGACATCATGCCTGACACTTTGATTGACCTCTCCGGAAAAACGATCTTCTGTACCGCTGCAGGTGCCGGGATCGGTCGCGCGATTGCCCTGCGACTTCTTGGCGGCGGCGCGCACGTTGTTGCAACAGATCTTGATGATAACGCGCTTACGGCCTTAGCCAAAGATGCGGGTAGCCATGCAGGTCAACTAACGACCCTCGCTGGCGACGCAACCGATGCCGATCATCTCAGAGCTTGCTTGAACGTCTGCGCAGACTGGCATGGGCTCTACAACGGTGTTGGGTGGGTACACGAAGGCACGCTTGCGACCACCGACAGAGACGCTTGGGATCGTTCTTGGCAGATCAATGCTACGTCCATGTTTTTGGCGAGCCAACTTTTTGTGCCTGCAATGATCGACAGCGGCGGCGGGTCGATCGTCAACATGGCGTCGGTGGCGTCTTCTCTGAAAGGCATACCCAATCGGCTCGCCTACTCAGCGACCAAGGCCGCTGTCCTTGGGCTGACCAAGTCAATCGCCGCTGATTATGTGAGCCAGGGCATCCGTGCCAATGCCATTTGCCCTGGAACAGTAGAGAGCCCATCACTTCACACACGAATTGAGGGAGCGCCCGACCCCAAGGCTGCCCTTGCGAATTTCATTGCCCGCCAGCCGGTCGGTCGATTGGGGCAGCCAGATGAGATCGCCGAGGTTGCCGCTTTTCTTCTGTCGGGTGCCGCCGCCTATGTGACCGGAACGCAGTTCGTCTTGGATGGCGGCATAACCCTATAGGAGGGCTGCATGAAAATCGGTCTCGGCCTTTACCGCCAGATGCTCAATGAGCGACACTATCGCTTCGCTCAGCAGCTTGGGGTGACCCATATTGTTGCGCACTTGGAAGACTATTTTTCCGCCGACCCCAAACTTGCGGACGATGCTCATGACAGTTCGCTGACCAGTGGATCTTGGGGCTTGGGTCAAGTGGATGATTGGACCGAAGAAACGTTCACCACCCTGATCAATGACCTTGCTAGATTTGATCTGAAGCTCGCCGCCATCGAAAACTTCGCGGTGCGCCACTGGCATGACGTTCTGCTGGATGGTCCCAAGCGTGACGAACAGATAGCGCATCTGAAGCGCATTGTGCGAGCGGCTGGTGCAGCCGGCGTGCCATGCATCGGCTATAATTTTTCCGTCACAGGCGTGTGGGGCTGGACTCGTGGTCCCTACGCGCGCGGTGGCGCACAATCGGTTGGTTTTGACATCGGTGACATTGATCCCGACAAGCCTATCCCCGAGGGCATGGTGTGGAACATGGCGTATCGCGATGAAGTCGGCCCAGATCACCAGGCACCGACGACCCATGCGCAGATATGGGATCGTTATCAGCGCTTTCTTGACGAGATGATCCCGGTTTCTGAAGAGGCAGGCGTGATCTTAGCCGCGCATCCGGATGACCCGCCAGTTGAAGCGCTGCGCATGAGTGCCAAACTCATCAACTCACACGATGCCTATCGGCGTGCCTTTACAGCCAACTCTTCGACGAACAATCGCGCCGAACTCTGCCTTGGATGCCTACAAGAAATGGCCGATGGCGATGTCTACGAAACTGTTGAAGAGTTCGCCAACACTGACCGTATCGGCTACATCCACTTCCGCAATGTGCGCGGCAAAGTGCCTAACTATCATGAAGTGTTCATCGATGAAGGTGACATCGATATGGCGCGGATCATCAGCATTCTTAAGGCTGCCAACTATCAAGGCGTGCTGATCCCGGACCATACCCCAGAGTTGGAATGCGATGCGCCGTGGCATGCCGGAAAGGCGTTCGCCGTTGGCTACATGAAGGCGTTGATCGCAGCCGCGAACTGAGGAGCATGTGATGGATCAGGATTTTCTAGGAAAGACCGCCTTGGTCACTGGCTCCAGCGGCATTGGGCTGGGCGCAGCTCTTCGCCTGGCACGTGGCGGCGCGAAGGTTTTCCTCTGCGGCAATGATGATGCGCACAATCAGAAAGCCGAGGCTGCTGCTGAAGGACTCGATATCACCGTTGCGCATGTGGATGTGTCCAACGAAGCCAGTGTACGTGATTGGATTGAACCCATTGGGCAGTCTGAAGGCCAGATTGATGTCCTGGTGAACGCGGCTGCTATCCAGACCTACGGTGATATCTCAACCACGGACAGTGCGCATTGGGACAGGGTGATGGCGATCAATCTGCGGTCCTGCTTTCTCACCAGCCACCATGCCTATCCCTTCATGAAGGCTGATGGCGGCGCGATCGTGCACGTCTCGTCGGTGCAGGGCCACGGCAATCAAAACAATGTGTTGGCCTACGCCACGACCAAGGGAGCCATCCACGCGATGACCCGCGCGATGGCGGTGGATTGCGCCAAGGATAAAGTGCGGGTGAACTCGATCAGTCCCGGCTCTGTGCGCACACCCCTGCTGGAGTTTGCAGCACAAGAGGTGGTCGGAGCAGGCAATGACATTGAACCTGCCATTGCCCAGTTTGGTGAAGCTCACCCGATTGGTCGCGTTGGCACGGTGGATGAAACCAGCGAACTGATTGCGTTTCTCTGCAGCGAGAAATCTGGCTTCTGCACCGGTGGCGACTATCTTGTCGATGGTGGCTTGCTCGCCCACTTGGGCGTTTAGGCCGATCCCACCTCGCAGCGCATCTATTGTCTCCTAGCCCTGCAACTGTTCCCACATCTCCAGATCACGCTTGTCGGTCCAGATGCGAGGGTGCCAGATGCCGCGTGCTTCATCATACGCACGGCTGACATTGAACGGCAGGCAGTGCTCGTAGATCGCATAGTCCTTGAACTTAGGGTCGCATGAGGCGCGCACCGCATCCCAGGCGTCCTTCAGCGAACCGCCTTTCATGGCGACACGTTGTGCTGGCTTGAACGTGCTGTCCACGAAGTCCCACGTGCTTTCGATCGCACGGTCAACGGCTTCACGGCCAACCAGAGCATCGCCTCGACCCGGTGCAATCGCGTCCACATCATAGGCTTTGATGCGGTCCAGTGTGCCGCCCCAGTCGCCAAAATAGCCATCACCGCAATAACAAGCTGAATGATCCTCAACGATGTCACCGGTAAACATGACATTTTGATCAGGCACATGAATCACCGCATCGCCCGCTGTGTGGGCACGGCCAATATGTTTGATGTCGATCCGACGATTGCCGAGATAAACGGTCATGGAGTCGCTGAACGTCGTGGTGGGGTAGGTCAGGCCAGGAATGCTTTCATGGCCTTCGAACAGACGCGGGAAGCGCTGGAACTCGCTATCCCAGTCTTCCTGGCCGCGCTCAACTACCATGGCGCGCGCCACATCAGACATGATGATCTGATCGGCCTTGTAGGCCGATGCCCCGAGAACGCGCACGGCATGATAGTGCGTCAGCACCACATGGCTGATCGGCTTGTCGGTGACAGTGCGCACCTTCTCAATGACCATGTTGGCCAGACGTGGAGTGGCCTGTGCCTCGACGATCATCACACTTTCATCGCCGATGATCACGCCGGAGTTGGGATCCCCTTCAGCGGTGAACGCCCAAAGGCCCTCTCCAATCTCATCGAAGGTGATTGTCTTCTCGCTCATATCGCCTTGCGATGCGAATGCCTTGGCCATGTGTCTGTTCCTTCTAGGCGTCAATAGACGCCGCCGTGATGTGATTAAGCTGGCTTAACTGCGCGCGAACGGGTCCTTGAGCGCTGGCAAAAGCGTGCCCACGCAGGAGCCAAACCCGATGGTGTAGTCCTCACCCTTGGCTGTACCGTGCAGCACCAGCGTGTCGCCATCTTCGATGAAACTACGCGTTTCGCCGGTGTCCAACGTGACTGGTTCTTTGCCGCCCCAGGTCAGCTCGGCCAGCGAGCCACGGTTTTCCTTGTTCGGGCCGGATATGGTGCCTGACCCCAACAGGTCACCGGTGCGCATGGGGCAACCGGATGTTGAGTGGTGCGCCAACTGCTGGGCCGAGGAATAGTACATTTCCTTGTAGTTGGTGCGCACGATGGTCGTTGGCGCTTTGCCAGCTGGGGCTATAGTGACCGAGAGGTCGATGTTGTAGAGCATCGGCCCCTGATCCTTCAGGTGATCGAGCAGCTCGAACTCTCGCGCCGGCGTGTCACATCGGAACGGCTCCAAAGCAGCCGTCGTCACGATCCATGGACCGATGGTGGTCGCTGTTGCCTTGGCCTGAAAAGGGCCGAGCGGCTGATATTCCCAGCGCTGAATGTCGCGGGCCGACCAATCATTGAGCAGAACATAGCCAAAGATGTTACCGTCGGCTTCTTGCACGGAGATCGGGCCGTTGCTCGGCGTGCCAACGATTGCACCCATTTCCAGCTCGATATCGAAGCGTTGGCTGGGTGCAAAGCGAGGCTTGTCGTCGTCCGGACTCTTCAACTGCCCCCAAGGGCGGCGGACATCCGTGCCAGAAACCACAACCGAGGAGGCCCGGCCGTTGTAGCCGATGGGGATATGCAACCAGTTGGGCGGCAAGGCGTTCTCCGCGCCACGGAACATGGTGCCGACATTGGTCGCGTGGTCACGGCTTGCATAGAAGTCGGTGTATTCGGCAACGCTGATCGGCATGTGCATGGTGGCATCGGTCTGCGGGGTCAAAAGCTTGCCCGCCTTGGACTGATCATCGCTACCTGCGGTCAGAATGTCGGTGAGGCGCGCGCGCAAAGCATCCCAAGCCGGTTTGCCTTGCCCCATGAACGCATTCCATGTGGGCTCTTTGAAAGCACCGCCGGCGTCAATCAGGCCCGCTGCCTCGAGCGCTTGCACATCAAGAATCTGGTCGCCAATGGCAACACCGCAGCGCGGCTCAGTGCCTGGTGTTGAAAAGACACCATAGGGCAGATTGTTCAGGGGAAAGGGTGTGTCAGCGTTGTTGGCGCTCTCCACCCAGGATGTCAGCCTTTTGCTCATGCGGATGCTCTTCTTATGTCTTGCGCTTCATTCTGCTGGTCCGGATGGGCGGCCATGATGGCTGGAACGTCCAGGCAGGCGGCCTCCACGCGGCGCAGTTTTGGAAAAGGGGTGAGGTTCAAGCCCCAGCGCCGGGCGTTGTAGATCTGCGCAACGATGCACAGGTCAGCGATGTCGGGGCTGGATCCGAACGAAAATGCGGTATCGCTAGCCAGCTGGTGTTCCAGTGAGGCGAAACCCTCACCAATCCAATGGCACATCCACTCGCGCGCTTGGTCTGGTGTCGCGCCAAAGCGTGATTTCAGTTCCGCGATGACCCGCAGATTGTTCACCGGGTGAATGTCGCACGCCACTGTGTGCGCTGCCGCCATCACTTTTGCTCGATCCAGTGGATCCTGCGGAATCAAGCGTGGCGTTGGCCAGGCGGCATCCAGATAATCCAGGATCGCGATCGATTGGGTGAGCACTGTGCCATCGTCCAGCACAAGGGTCGGCACCCCGGCATTGGGATTGAGCGCGCGATAATCCTCATCGCGCTGCTGCCCGGCGATTAGATCGACCGGCACCAGATCATAGGCGATGGATTTGAGATTGAGCGCCGCTCTCACCCGGTAAGAGGTTGTGGAGCGCCAGTAGGAATAGAGTTTCATTTCTTGCCCGGCGTTCCATCAAATTTCTTTTCCAGGCTTTCCCAGCAGTCGATGTAGTCATCCTGCAGGGGTGCCTCTTTGCCAGCAAACGCCGTCAGGTGCTGCGGGAAGCGGGTCTCAAACATGAACGACATGGTGTTGTCGAGCTTCTCGGCTTCCAGCTTGGCGTTCGATGCACCTTCAAAGGCATTCTTGTCCGGGCCATGAGGCAGCATCATATTGTGCAGGCTGATCCCACCGGGCACAAAACCCTGCGGTTTGGCATCATACTGGCCGTAGATATTGCCCATCAGCTCGGACATGATGTTCTTGTGGTACCAGGGTGGACGGAAGGTGTTTTCAGCCACCATCCAGCGCTCGCGGAACAGCACGAAATCGATGTTCGCCGTGCCGGGCTGGCCGGATGGCGCGGTGAGCACAGTGAGGATCGATGGGTCAGGATGATCGAACAGGATCGCGCCGACCGGGCAATAGGTGCGCAGATCATATTTCATCGGCGCATAGTTGCCGTGCCAAGCCACAACGTCGAGCGGCGACTGGCCGATCTTGGTTTCATGGAACTGCCCGCACCATTTGATGGTGACCGTCGAGGGCACTTCACGATCCTCATAAGCTGCCACAGGAGCCTTGAAGTCGCGCGGATTGGCCATGCAGTTCGCGCCGATCGGGCCACGCCCGGGCAACTGAAATTTCTGACCGTAGTTCTCGCAGACAAAGCCGCGGCAAGGCCCTTCAAGCACTTCCACCCGATAGAGCAGACCGCGGGGTATGATCGCTATTTCCTTGGGCTCCAGATCGATGATGCCAAGCTCGGTGCAGAACCGCAGTCGGCCCTCCTGCGGCACGACCAGCAGTTCGCTGTCGGCGGAGAAGAAATAGCTGTCGACCATCGATTGGGTCACCAGATAAACGTGGGTTGCCATGCCAACCTGGGTGTTCACGTCACCGGCGGTGGTCATGGTGCGCATGCCGGTTAGCCAGCTTGTTTCCTCGCCAGCATGGGGCACCGGATCCCAACGGTATTGGCCAAGCGAGGTGACATCGCCGACAACATTCGGCGCGGACTTCCAGTACGGCAGGTCGATCTTCTCGTAGCGGTGTGAGTGCTTCACCGAAGGCCTGATGCGGTAACACCAGGTGCGTTCATTCTGGTGGCTGGGTGCAGTGAAGGCAGTGCCTGAAAGCTGCTCTCCATAGAGCCCGTACTCGCATTTCTGCGGTGAGTTCATACCCTGAGGTAGGGCGCCGGGAAGCGCTTCGGTTTCAAAATCGTTGCCGAAACCTGGCATGTAGCCTTGATGTGGCCCCGGCAAGGACGGTGCCTGGATCATCGGTGTGGGCGAAGCTGATACATTCATGGTTTCCTCCGCAGGAGCGAGGTGAAGGGGGGATAGCGACGACTTCCAGCTACATTGCGGTAACCAGCCACAAGGACAGCCAGGGGATCGTCACCAGAAGTGTCAGACGAAAGATGTCAGCAAACCAGAAGGGCAGCACACCCTTGAAGATGGTGCCCAAAGACACATCTCGCAGCACCGATTTCAGCACAAAGACATTCATGCCAACCGGCGGAGTGATGAGGCTGATCTCGGTCACGACCACCACCACGATGGCAAACCAGATCAAAGCCAATTCCGGGTCCAGCAGCAGCTCGTTGGTGAACGGCAGCTGGTACATCAGTGGGTAGAAGACCGGTACCGTAAGCAACACCATCGACAGACTTTCCAGCACGCAGCCCAGGATCATATAGATCAGAATAATGACCAGCATGACGGCCCAGACTGGCATGTTTAGGTCGAAAACAAGCGAGGCTAGCGCGTCGGGAAGACCAGCGAAGTTGATGAAGTTAGAGAACAGCTCCGCACCGATCACCACAGCGAAGATCATCGCCGTTGCCCGCACACTGTCAAAAGTTGCCACCAGAAAATCGCGCCATGTCATCGTGCGCAATCCGATGGCGATGAGCACCGAAGCCCCCGCCCCCATGCCTGCGGCTTCGGTGGGCGTGAAGAACCCGCCATAGATGCCGACCATGATGAAAAGGAAAAGCCCGAACACGCAGAGCACACCGATAAGATCAGAGCGGGTCATGGGCTCGCTGTCTGTCACAACATCAGGAGCCAGGCTCGGCTTCATCCAAACAGCAATTTTCACTGCCAGGAGGTAGAGAATGATCCCCAGGATACCCGGAACGATGCCGGCAACGAAAAGTTTGGCAATGTTGGTTTCGGTCAACAGGCCATAGATGATCAGAATAACCGAGGGCGGAATGAGAATGCCCAGCGTACCGCCAGCAGCAATGGAGCCGGTGGCCAGGCGATCATCATAGCCAAACTTGCGCATCGACGGCATCGCCACCTTGGACATGGTAGCGGCTGTCGCCAGAGATGATCCGCACACAGCAGAGAACCCGCCACAGGAAAACACTGAGGCCATGGCAAGGCCGCCGCGTGTGCGACCGAACATGCGGTCAGCGGCCGCGAACAGGCCATGCGCCACGCCTGAGGCGGCCAGCACATTGCCCATGAAGATAAAGAGCGGAATGACCGACAGGCTGTAGGACAGCGCGGAGTCAAACGCGATCTGTCCGGTCATGGCCCAAGCCGGTTGCCAGCCGCGCAAAAGGGCAAAACCGATGCCGCCCACCGCTGCCATAGCGAAGGCTATCGGCACACGCAGCAAGATCAGGCCAAGAAGGATGGCAAACCCAAGAAGCGCCTCAAACATGGTCGTCCTGCTCGTTTGCGTTTGGCCCGTCTTCGGTGAGGTGAGACGGAGGATAGATCCCGCGCATGAAGGCGATGAAAGCACTCACCAGGCAGGAGAAAGCTGCCAGATAGCCAAACGGTGCAAGCGAGATGCCCAAAGCGTTGGTGGTGGCGCCATCTTCAGCTGCCGACATGGCATGGGAGGCCAGCCGCCAGGCAAGCGTTGCCAAGAGTGCCGCTGAGAACAGCCCGGCAAAGGCGCTGAGATAGCGTTTGCTCGTGTCATTGATCATGACGTTGAGCAGATCGACCTCGATGTGCTCCCGACGCTCGGTGGTCAGCGGCAAAGCCGCGAACACCAGAGCTGCCAGAAGAAGTTCTGTGATTTCAAACGCGCCGCTGAGGGGGGCGGAGAAGAAGTACCGCCCGATCACATCAACACAGGTCACAAGAATGAGGCTGAAGAGGAGAAGGGCAGCCCCGACACCCAGGGTGTTCTGAAGGACCTTGTTGATATCAAGCCCGCCGTCATTTCCCCGGTGTTTGTGCCGAAGCTGCTCCATTGTTTAGAAGTCCACGCCGGTCTGGTCGCGCAGCTCGGCCAGAGCCGCTTCGCCGTCAAACCCGTCTTCAGCGATAGCTTCAGCCCAGGATGCCTCGCGAATGGCCGCCATAGCTTTGATGGCTTCCAGCAACTCAACAGGCGCATCGTTGATCGCGATGCCAGCTTCTTCCATGACAACCAGCGCACGCTCGTCGGAATTGTTCCACGCTGTGCCGACACGTTCGGCAAAGGCCTCACCGGAAATGGCTTCAATGGCGGCCTGATCTTCTTCGGAGATACCTTCCCAGGCTGCTTCGTTCATCACCAGGAACCAGGTGGTGTTGTAGAGCCCGCCGGGCACCCGCAAAGTGTGCTGCAGATCTTCGGTGAGATTGAAGGCGGTCACAGCTTCGTAGGTGAAGGTCACGCCATCGATCACGCCGCGGGAAAGTTTTTCAAACACTTCACCGGAGGACATGAACAGCGTTTCCGCGCCCAGATCCGACATCAGATCGGAAATGTAGCCGCCTGGTACGCGGATTTTCAGGCCATCAATGTCAGCCTGCGTTTCGATCTGGCGGACATTGTTATGCAACACGCCAGGGCCGTGGACGAAGAGACCAAGAAGCTTGACGCCCTCATGCTCAGCCTGGGCATCGAGCATACCTGAATAGACATTCCAGAAGGCTGTTGAGCCGGACACGGCATCATCGCCGAGGAATGAGAACTGACCAATTCGGGACCGTTCGAAACGATCATCGGTGGTGAAGGAATGCAGGCCGTAGGTGATGTCAGCGATGCCGTCGGCGGCCATATCGTAGTGGGCAGGTGGCGCGCCAAGCGGGCGAGCCAGAATGCGAACGGTCACGCGGCCTTCGGTGACCTCGGCCACCTCTTCAGCCCAGGGGCGCATCGCATCGACAACGATGGGGTGGCGTGGCGGCAGCCAGCTGGACATGGCCAGTGTGGTATCGGCGAGCACAGCGCCCGACGTCAGGAACGTCGCTCCAACCGCGACAGCAGCCATCGTCTTGCCGACATTCAGTAAATTGAGTTTCATGTGGTCATCCTCCCTTTGGATTGGCTTTCAAACATCGGCCGCGCCTCTCAGGACGCTGAAATTGCCGATAGGAATGCTGCAACGATTATCCCCGCGTCTGTGATGCGCCTCAAATAATCGTTGCATTTGATACGATCATTCAGCGCAGCGCTGCCAAAGTCAAGAAAATTATTGCACATGCAACGACTTTTCCGCCAAAGTGTTGAGAACGAGAAAAGGTGTGCGCCATGACCTCAGCCCAAACTACAGCCCTGCCGGACTTCGATCTGGAGCGATATTTGCCTTATCGGTTTGTCGTTCTGGCCGCGCGGCTAAGCAGCAAGTTGGCCCGGCAGTACAAGAGGGAGTTCGGCATATCGATCCCTGAATGGCGTGTGCTCTTGAATGTCGGATACACCGAGGATCTTTCGATCCGGGACATCGAGCAGCGTGTCAGCCTTGAGCGCTCAAAGGTCAGCCGCGCCGCGACAAAGCTGGAAGCCAAAGGCTATCTGGCCAAGCAGATCGACCCTCGCGACAAGCGCTTGCTGAAGCTAACTCTCACACCTGAAGGCACAGAGTTGCTGACCAAGCTTATCCCGATTGCTGATAAATTTCAGGCTGAGCTGAACCAGATCCTTGGAGAGGACACCGACGCACTCCACTTGGCACTTGACCGTTTGATGGAAGAAACCGACTAGTCGGTGCGTCAACTGTCGCGCTACGCCGTCTTTTCTGTATGTGTGGCCACGGCAGCTGCAAGCGCCTTCAAACCGGCTTCTAGGTTGGCCCGATCCTCGGCGGTCATGTTGCCCAGAATGGCGTCGGCCTGACTCTGCACGCTAGGGAAGACTTCTGAGAACAGCGTGTGGCCCTCCGGCGAGCACGTGTAAACCCGCAGCCTTCTGTCAGAGGCCGGAACAGACCTGCTGATCAGTCCTTTCTCTTCCAACTTCTGAGCGGCACGGCTGACCTGAACCTTATCGAGCGTAGTGCGCTTGGCCAGCTCCAGCGAACTCAACTCGCCGGCATCGGCCAACAGAAGCAACAACCGCCATTCCTCGCGCGACAGGCCATAAGTCCGCCCATAAACCTCCACCAGTTTACGTGAAAAGGCTTCAGCAGTGGCTGCCAGCAAATAGGGGAAGTAAGTTTCAAGCTTCATGAATGGTTCCAGAAGAGCGGTCAATTCGATTGTTTCATATGCAACAAATTGACCTGCGTCAAAAGTTAAGGTAGTGGTTTGCGCTATTCATTGCAAATGCAATGATTAAAAGGAGGAAACAATCATGACGGCGCAAAACCTGAAGTTGGACCAAATCCACCACGTAGCGTACCGGTGCAAGGACGCCAAGGAAACGGTCGAGTTCTATACCAAGATGCTCAACATGGATTTCGTGTTGGCAATCGCTGAGGACAAGGTACCCTCTACCCACGAGCCTGACCCCTATATGCATCTGTTCCTGGATGCCGGTAACGGCAATGTGCTGGCATTCTTCGAGCTGCCAACAAAGCCGGAAATGGGTCGTGATCCAAATACGCCGATCTGGGTGCAACACATCGCTTTCAAAGTGAAAGACCGGGAAACCCTGCTTGGCTTCAAGGAGCATCTGGAAGCCAATGGTGTCGACGTGTTGGGTGTGACCGATCACTCAATCTTCCATTCGATCTACTTCTTTGACCCCAACGGCCACCGCGTTGAATTGGCCTGCCCAGACCCTGACGAAGAGGCCATGATCAAGCGCTTGGACGAAGTTAAATGGGACATGCTGGAGGAATGGTCGCGCACGAAAAAAGCGCCCCAGCACGCGGACTGGTTGCACGCCAAAGAGCTGGACAAGAAGAATGTGGGAACGGGCGATGCTTAATACCTACGACTTTCCCGAGTTTGACTATGTCCAGTCGCCGGAGCAGAAGTCGGGCGACATGCTGCGCCACGATGTGGTGGTGGTTGGTGCAGGCCCGATGGGCCTCACCGCTGCGCTCGATTTTGCTGCGCGCGGTCTGAAGGTTGTGGTCCTTGACGACAACAACACGGTCTCGGTCGGTTCACGTGCTGTCTGCTACGCTAAGCGCCCACTGGAAATCTGGGATCGTCTGGGCGTTGCCAAACCGATGCTCGACAAGGGCATTGAGTGGAAGCTTGGCCGCGTCTTCTTTCGCGACAAGGAGGTCTACACGTTCGACCTGCTGCCTGAAGAGGGTCACAAGATCCCCGCGTTCATCAATCTTCAGCAGTACTATCTTGAAGAATATATGGTCGCCGCGTGCGAGCAGAACCCACTCATCGATCTGCGCTGGAAGCACAAGGTTGTGGCGCTGCATTCGCACGACGATCATGCCGAGCTTGCCGTTGAAACGCCTGATGGCATTTTCAATATGGAGGCCAGTTGGGTGCTTGCCTGCGACGGTGCAAACTCTGACATCAGGCGCATGGTGGACGGCCAGTTCCAGGGCCAGTTCTTCCAGGACCGCTTCCTGATCGCTGATATCGTCATGAAGGCCGACTTCCCAACCGAGCGCTGGTTTTGGTTTGATCCGGACTTCCACCGTGGCCAATCAGCCTTGCTGCATAAGCAGTCTGATGATGTCTGGCGGCTCGATTTCCAGCTTGGCTGGGACAGCGATCCGGACGTCGAGAGGCGGCCTGAGAATATCATCCCGCGGGTCAAAGCGATGATCGGCGATGATGTGGAGTTCGAGCTGGAATGGGCATCTGTCTACCAGTTCGCTTGCCGCCGGATTGATCAGTTCCGTTATGGGCGGGTGCTGTTTGCTGGCGACGCCGCCCATCAGGTTTCACCGTTTGGCGCGCGCGGAGCAAACACCGGCGTGCAGGATATCGACAATCTTTCCTGGAAGCTTGCAGCCGTGATCCGTGGGGAAGCGCCGGAAGCCTTGATCGACAGCTATCATGAGGAACGGGCATTTGCTGCTGATGACAATCTGCTCAACTCCACCCGGTCGACGGATTTTATCACGCCCAAAAACAACGCATCGCGTCGGTACCGCAACGCTGTGCTGAGCCTTGCCAAGAGCCATGAGTTTGCCCGCCCGCTGGTGAACTCGGGCCGCTTGTCAACACCGACGCCTTATGTGGAGAGCCCGTTGAACACACCTGATCAGGATGACTGGAAGGGGCTCATGGTGCCTGGCACCTGCGCAGCCGATGCGCCTGTCAAAGTGGGTGGTCAGGATGCGTGGCTGCTGGAACAGTTTGGCGAAGGGTTCGCTCTTCTGGTCTTTGGGTTGGAAGCTAAACAGGTCGAAGCTGGTGTGTTCACGCCCAAACTGATCATTGCCGGCAAGGACTTTGAAGATACCAAAAGCCTGGCAGCACAGCGCTATGATGGGCGGGCCGGTGCGGTCTACCTTCTGCGTCCCGACCAGCATGTTGCGGCGCGCTGGCGCACATTTGATGTCGACAATATCCGGGCAGCCATAGCCCGCGCCACCGCAGGAGCTGTGTCATGAGCCTGATTCTGAAGTCCAACATCAAAAACCCCGATGCGTTCTACGAGCTGCTGACGGACGCGCAGCGCGACATGTCAGACGAGGAAGCCAACGACATGAACGCACGGCTGGTGCTGATCCTGGCCAATCAGATCGGTGATCTCAACGATCTGAAAGAGGCTACCGATCTAGCGAAGCACGGCTAATCGGCCGATCAGATATTGGGGGGGCGAACCGCCCGCCCCTCATGACATCATTGTCCAATTCCGGCCGCAACGGCATCGTTCAGCGCGGAGGCACACGCTGTGTTGGTTTCTCTCGAAAGGGAGCGAATACCTGTGTCGGCGAGAATGTCGCTCAGCGCGGTTAGCTCTCGATTCATGCCTCGATTGACGACCGAAACGATACGGTCGCCTAGGGCCAAACAGGCTTCGCCGTTCGTCGGCGCAGTAGGTTGCGTTGGACGAGAAGGCTGTGACGCGGCACTTGGACCCCATGCCACACCATCATCGGCCAGTATTCCTGCGGCGATCAGTTGCGCCATCACCTGAGCACAAGCCTGGTCAGACGCGTTCCTGACATCACTGATACCGTTTGACTGAAGTGCACCGAGCACAGCACGACGCGGGCCGGCCTCGCCTCCCCGCAAGAAAGGCCGGATCGCACCAGCTAAAGCATCGCAAGCTGCCAAAGAGCCACTTGGCTGTGATGATGGTGTTGGCGCAACGGGCGTGCTGTTTTCACCAAACTGTCGCGCCAACGAGCGAACCTGCTCTGGTGAACTCATTCCTTCCATTGCCAACAATTCCAACAACGCCAAGCAGTCACCTTCGGTGGCTGAAAACACATCGGTCATAGGGATTGACTGCATGCTACTGGTGAAGATCGCCGACACAGTGCGGTTGTTGACCGCTTCTACTGCCTGATCGATGACCAGGACCTCACGGCACGCATTGCTGAGACCTTGAGGTTGGACTGGCGACGGTGATGGCGGCGTACCATTGCTCGGTCCGACAGTTGCTTGCACTGCGACAGACGGCGCATCCACGATGCCTTCCATTTCCAGCAAATCCAGAAGCCGACCGCACTGGTCTTCATTGGCGGCAAAGAGGTCCATGATGCCAACCTCATCAATCAGCTGGCCAAACAGGCCACTCAGACGGCGATTGTTGGCTTGCTCAATCGCCACCGCAATCTCATTGACGGTTGTGCAGTTTGCTCCTGTGTTGCGAACAGCACGTTGGCTGGGCGTTGATATAGCTGGCTGGTTTGCGCCAGACGCAAGAAGACTTTGAATGGTTGGCGAGGCCGCGATCATATCGAGTGCCCTCTGGCACTTGTCAGGGGTTTGCACGCCACCAAAGGCCAGATCAGTGGATACATAGATACCGCGCAGCTCTTGGATGATATCGGTGTTGCCCATTGCGTTGATGCGCGCGCTGACGGCCTCCAACCGTGCGCAGCTGTCCCCCGCAACGGTTCCGGGCTGAGGAGATGAACCTGGGGTGACGGCTTGCCCACCACCTTGCTGAACGCCCGGCACGCCTCCAACAGGACGGAGCTGCATTTCGATGAAAAACTCCGCGATGGGGCTCGTTCCATCAAGCACCAGCAGTGGTGTTGGTCCGCTCAGATCGCGCATGGTGACCGTCACAGTGGCTGGAATACCGGCCCATTCCCCAAAGGAACCTGTCCAAACACCCCCAGGGCCGCGACGCATCGTTGGCTGGCCTGGAAAGACTGCTGCTGGCAGGTTGAGGTGTGCGGTTGAATCATCAACAGGCGTCAGGCTTACCGTGCCACCAGGATCAACTGGCGTCGGTTGGGTTTGCCCCATCATCGTGACCGTACCGCTGCCACCGATGATCTCAAATGTTTGAGGCGCACCACCTGACTGGCGACCGGAAGCACCTTGCGGTGGTTGAACTGGACTGCCGGTGAGATGCCGCATTTCTATCCAGCCATTCAGCCCTTGGTAGACTATAACGCACCAGTTGCCTTCGCATTGATTGGTAACCGTGACGTCGCATTGCCCGATGCCGATGCCACCAAGCACGGCGCTCTGTGCATTGGGTTGGTCATGAATGGTAAGGGCTGAACCATTGGGAGCGCTGCCAACACAGGTGTTCGGGTCGGCGAGCGACGGCGATGAGGTGAGCGCCAATTGGGTCACCAAAGCCATGGCAACGGCGATAACAGTTTTCCAGCTCATGAATAGGCTCCGTTGCTTGGTTGGGCGTGCAAGGGGTGATCACCGCGGTGCATCGGGCATCGTGACCTCGATCACCTGATCATCGCCTGGACCCAGTTCAAACACTGCTTCAGCCGAGCGGCGTGGACCGTCATCCCAAGCCTCAAAGCGAACGGTGTAATTGCCAGGCAGAAGGAAGTACTGATCACTGCCGATTTTGCTTGCGATGTGATCGTTTTGATCGATCGGGCCGCGATAAACCTGATGGCGCAGATCAAAACTTGTCAGCTCGCTTCCATCGGAGTTGAAGGCTCGGAAACCAACCCGAGCGGTTGATGCGATGACCTCCTGTTCGACCACGTCCCCTGTCGAAACCGTAAAGGCTGCTGTGCCCGGCGACATGCTTTCAAGTCGGGTGACGATCAGCGCGGCCTCATAGCGACCTGGCGGAACAATCTCGCGCGCTGTCTGCGTGAACACGGTGAAGGATTGGCCGGTATCGACATTGCGAATGTTCCAACTGAAATCCGTGTTCGAAAGACCAAACCCATCGTTTAGCATCACCGCATGCAGGTCCAGCGTTCCGGCGCCGAAGACCAGATCAACTTCTGTTCTCTCTGTTGCGGTCAGCGTGATGTCTTCGCTGGCCTCCAAACCCCGGTTGGTGCTCGCAGTCAGTCTATAGCGACCAGGTTCGATAAAACGCTCAAAGCTTGGCACGGCCGCCAAAAATGGAACGGAGGCCAGGTCAATCTGCGGATCGAGCGGCTCAAGATCCCATTCAACGCGAATGGGGTCCTGTGTTGTCAGTGGCTCACTGGCAGCATCCAATCGAACTGTGGCAAACAGGTTTTGTTCAACCGGTTCCAATTCAGGCTCTGCCGGAGGTGCTGGCGGCTGTGGCGGCACAAACGCCACGGTCTGCGTCAACGCCTCACCCAATGCATCTGCGTCTGTGGCTTGGAAGTAGCGACCACCGGTGTTTTCCGCCAAGCACGCAACCTGCTGACCCTCTTCGTCAGTCAGCCCAAAACCGATCACATGGGTTGTGAAATCAATTCCCAAGCTCTCAAGTTCGTTGGCCAACGCACAAGGATCGGCCTCGCAGGTCTCCAATCCATCGGTGATAAGAATGATCGTGGCTCGTTCTTCGGTGTAGCGCAGTTCCAGAGCGGCCCGGCGCACTGCCTCTGACAATGGCGTTTTCCCGCGTGGGTTCAGCGTGTTGACGGCCTGAGATATTGGCCCAGCCGTTGTGGCTACTGGGCCCGTTTGGACCAACATTTCGATATCATTGCAGTCACCGCGCCGGTTGTGGCCATACGCCATCAAACCCAGTTCCATGGAAGGTGGGAAAGATGGCAATACGCGCGCCAGAGTATCGCGCGCGGTCACGATCTTATTCACCCCATCGATCTGGCCCCACATTGATCCGGAGCCATCGAAAACCAAAATTGCCCGTTCCAAGTCGGCTTGTTGAGCGTGTGCAGGCAGACCGCAAAAGGCCAGCAGCCCTAAGCCTGCTGCACACCCACGTTTGAGAAGTCCAATCACTGTCAGCCTCGCATAAATCGGTTGGGCCGCGGTTGAGACCATGCGGCGTTCGTTGACGTAATCACCGGCTTCAGGGTGAGTGCTGTGACGTCGGTCACATCGCTTTGCTTCGTCACCAGTCTTGGACGCATGGATCGTAGACCCCATCGATTGCGCCTTCGGTTTCCTCACGGGTGGCGTTTTCCACGAAGCTCGGCATGTTCATGGCCAGGTCGTTGCGCAGCAAATGGATGGGATTGCGCGTGCATGATGCATCATGGCGGACAACTGTGCCGTCTTCGAACGTAACAGCAAGTGTGTCCCGCCAGCCATCATCGCAACTGTCAGGGCTTATGCCTTCCATATCGGGAAGGGCGGGCGCTACTGCGCCCCAGAACCGCGCGAAATAGCCATCTTCCGTCCAACGGGTGATCCGCGAGTTGGGATTATCTGAATAGGGGCTGTCAACGCGCACCGAACTATCATCTGCATGATGGATCATGGCTGTCACGCCATCAGCCTCGCTACCAGCAGCCAAGCAGATGCTGACTGGTTCGTTGGCGCTTGCAGTACCGGCCATCAAGTTTAGGGCAAAGCCGAAGGAAACGGCGGTTTTCACGAGGGTGGTCATGCGCATCATCCTGGTTATCTCATTGGCCCCACAACTTAACAGCTATAAAAAGCTGATAGGGCCAGTATGGACCAGCTACTGAAATCCATAGGGGAGATGATACCGCTCTGCCGAACCACTAGATGTATTGGAAGAGCAGTGGTCCTACGTTGGCGCGGTTGGAAAGTTCGGTTTTGCGCAGAAGCGCTTCACTGTGGCGCCGTGCTGTGTGCGGGCTGATGGACAGGCGCCGAGCAATTTCTTTGTCGCGCAAACCCTCGGCAATAAGCGCGGCCACCTCGCATTCTCTGGGCGTGAGGCCATAGGCGCGCGCCAGATCTCGGTTAAGTGCCCTACCCGATTGCGGCTCGACCCAGATGTGGACCTCTGGATTCCCGTTGAAAGCTCTGCCGATGCGCGCGCGCAACGTGTGGTGCCTTTGGCCTATCTTGGCGCGACGTACAGGTTGGACCAGAGCGCGGCCCGGATTTCGCAGTAAGGCCTGCGTCGAATCTTGCGCCATTGAGAGGATCGCCGCGAGCATGTCTTTGCGATTGTCGTCTGCAGCAAGATAGGTCTGAAGCTCTGCGCTGAGGAACAGAAGGGCGCCATCGATGCTCACCACAGCTAAGGGTTTACCAGCGCCTTCCATGGCGTCTCTGGTTTCCAAATAGCTGCGCTTCAGGCGAGCGCGGAAGGCGATGGCAGCCTCAAAGGCCGGCGTGAGCAATTGAAGTATCTGGTGGCGCTCATCGTCATGTTCAGGAAAATCCTTGTGCCCAAAGCCAGCAATTAGCATCGCTTCGCCACGAACCAACGGCGCGGAAATGGCCATCTGACGTTCCAGGCCGACCGGCTTAAAAACTTCTTGATGCAGTTCCATCGACTCGCGGATACGGCGGTTGTACAGCGGCGCATCATGGTAGGCGCCCACACCGCTGGCCCGAATGATGCGGTGCAACGCCGAGGCATAGTCCTCGCGAAAAAGGCTAAAGCCATCATCGTCAAAGCCCTCAAAGTGCGAAGCGATGCCATCTGCAAATGTTTGACCGATGGACCGGCTGTAGACGCCCAATCTTTCCTGACCAGACTGGTCAGACGGCTCTTCCGGCTCAATGAAATACAAATGGTCTGTGCCCAGCAGTGCACCCATGGAGGAACAGACATCGTCGGCCCACACATCGGTTGGAGAATCGTAGCCAGAGAGTATGGCGGCCTGAATCTTGTTGATCGCTTCGAGCATTCGCTTGGATCTCCGCAACAATTCCCCACTGAAACTTAAGCGTTTTTCAGCCTATAGGGCAACTGCCCCATTGCTTCGGCGCCGCATCGGCGCACACGCTTGCTACCAACAACCGCTGGATAGCAGGGCTATGAAACATCAGATAAAAAACGCCACGGGCTACGAACGGTCTGGCGAAGATGCTGCATCATCCCTGCCATCGCTGGAGGATGCCTGGATCAACGCTCTCGGGGCATTGGAGCGACTGGGTTTTCCCAATGCCACTTGCATATTGCGCCACCAACACTTGCCGACGGGGCTTTGTGTTTTGCGCTCCAATACGGCGTTATCAAACGTTGCTGGTTTGGCGGTGCGCGAGCTTCCGGATGCCGCATGTCGTGGCGGTTTCACGATCTCTCTTGGTGTCGATCAGAGGGCTGGATGGATTCTGGAACCAGTTGATAGCGATAGCTTGATGAGACCCGATCGCAAGGTAGCGGCAAAACGGATCGCGATTCAAAGCTACGCGCTTTTTATGCGCATCCTGGATGACCAAGTGGCCTCTGAAGCTGAACCAAAAAGTCTAAGTCGGCGCGAGAAGGAATGCCTGACGCTTCTGGCACAAGGAATGCGCACGCAGCGCATTGCCGAACAGATTGCTATTTCTCCAGTAACGGTCGAGTTTCACTTCAAAAATGCACCTAGAAAACTCGGTGCGCTCACCCGCGAGCAAGCTCTGGCGATTTCGGTTCAGAACGGATGGGTGCAGGTATGAACCGCAGCAAACAGGGCATATCTCTGCTCGCACACGCCCTTCTGATCGGTGCGCTTGTTGTTCAAACGCCCTCAGTTTCAAGCGCAGACAGCGCGTGACAGCGCATCGTTCAACAGTGTGCAGGATACATCACGTGCCCGTCCAATCTTACCCCATCTCAAGCTCGTTCAATGCGCGGGATGGGTGTGTCGCTGGACCAGTCTTTACGATGGTGTGCTGCTGGTTTTGGCTGTCCAGAAGGCATGACCCAGGACGATGCGATCGACCGCATTCAGCGTGAGACCGATTGGGAGCAATTCACCGGTGATCAGACGGAAAGCGGTTAAGAAGACTTAAGTTTTGATCAGGAGGAGACTTCTGCTCCAAATGAGATGGAAACCACTGATGATTTGATTTTCTCTCAATACGAGGCTGCTGGTTCGATAGCGGCTGCTGCCGCGGTCGAGGCGGCCAGGTCACCATCCTCCCGCTGTAAAAGGGAACGATATGGCACCCAACGACCTCCGCGTTGCGCCAGATCAACAGAAATCCGGCGATATACGTCATCATTGTTCCGCAGAAAGAGGAGCAATGGCGATGAACAAAGCAAGTGTTTTGGTCTTGACCAACGGCCACGCAAGTTCGGCGGATATAGACAGCTTGTGTGGCGCCGCAACCAAACGCGACCTGCATCTATCCGTGCTTGTTTTGGGACGTTTGCCTACCATACCCATCTACAGCACGGGAATGGGTGGCATCGCGGCCATTGGCGACTATGGCGATTGGCAAAAGGAGCTGGAAAGCACCAAGGCTGACTTAGAATCCCGAGCAGAGAGCGTCAGGAATACACTTGTTGATCGCGGTGTGACCTGCGACGTCAGCGTGTTTTCAGCAGACCCGGGAGCCTTCGCTGATGCGCTGGCGCGACGTGCTCTCACATGCGATTTGGTGATGGTTCTGGACGATGTGCGCGCCGACAACGAGCTGTTTGACAACGCCATGAGCTCAGCTCTGTTCCATTCACCGGCTGCCGTTGTTCTTAACGGCCTTAGTGCGCGGAGTCCTTTTTCTCCAAAACGGGTTCTTATCGGCTGGAACTCCGGACTTCCCGCATCGCGCGCTATCCGGGCTGCCATGCCAATGCTGCGGGACGCGGATGATGTGACGGTGGCCATGTTCGACCCTGTGATGACCGCACTTCGTGACGGCGAGAACCCAGGATCAGATGTGGCCTATTGGCTCAGCCATCAGGGTTGCAATGTCACTGTGCAGCAATACCCAAGCGGTGGTTTAGAAATTGCTGACAGTCTTTTGCAACGAGCACGCGAGGTTGAAGCCGATCTTGTTGTCATGGGCGCCTATGATCACTCCCGGATGCGTCAGATTCTGTTTGGTGGCACCACGCGCAGCATGATCGGGCAAACCGATATGCCCGTGTTGTTTGCGCATTGAACAGAGCGCTGACTAAGCAGCAGCGGGCTCGGGTTGGATACGCCTGAGAGCCTGGAAGGCCGCATACTGCGACAGGAACACTTTGCCGGTCATATGCTCTAAGAAAGAAGAACGTTGCAGCCGGTCCATAACGGGTCCTTTGACCTCTGAAAGATGAAGCGCAATGCCCATAGCTTTGAGACGATCATTGATCGTTTCAAGGCTTTCTAGTGCGCTTATATCCAGCTCGTTGACCGCGGAAAACATCAAGATGAGATGACGCAGTTCGCGGTCTGCGCTGACGCGAGCATAAATGTGGTCTTCCATCATGCGCGCATTGGCAAAGTACAGGCTTTCATCAATGCGTAGCGTGAGAACTTGCGGGTCCGTCTCAACATCGTGTCGCAGGATGTTGCGAAAATGCTCGCTACCAGGAACCAAACCGACCTCGGCAATATGCGGCCTTGAGGTTTTGTAAATATGGAGCAGCAAGGAGAGCACCACCCCGCTTGCCACACCTGCCTCAACACCAACCAGAAGCGTCAACAGCATGGTCAGTACAACCGCTGAAAAATCTGCGCGCGAATAGCGCCAGCTGCGTTGCAGGATTTTCAAATCCACCAGCGTAAGCACCGCGACAACAATCGTGGCGGCCAATGTCGCCTTTGGCAGAAAGAACAGATAGGGCGTCAGAAACAACGCTGCTAACGCAATGCCGATCGCCGTAAAAACACCAGCAGCGGGTGTGCGTGCACCAGCTTCAAAGTTGACCACCGAGCGGGAAAAACCACCAGTCACTGGAATACCACCAGCGACCGCAGATGCCACGTTTGCAGCACCCAAACCGACAAGCTCTTGGTTGGGCTCTATGCGTTGCCGTCGCTTGGCTGCCAATGTCTGTGCCACCGAGACGGACTCGACAAATCCAATCAGCGAGATCAGCGCGGCTGACCCCATCAATGCCAACCAGACGTCAGGATCGAAAGCGGGCATCTCGGGCGATGGCAAACCTGATGGCACCTCTCCAACAAGGCTGACACCATGGTTGCCCAAGTCGAACTGCCACGCAGCCCAGGTTGTAGCGACAACGGCAAAAACTGGTCCGGCTTTCACCAGTGGACCGATTAGCCCAACGGGCGTTCGCAGAGTTTTGAGCACCCTTGCAAGTCCACTGCGCACCCAAACCAGAAACACAGTTGCAAACACACCGATTATCAGGGTTGGAAGATTGATCTGGCCAAGAGACCTCGCAAGCTGACCGATAGTGTCCGGCAATGTGTGCCCTGAAACCGGCACCCCAAGAAGATGCTTCAACTGACTTGTAGCGATCAGCAAACCTGATGCGGTGATGAACCCCGATATGACCGGGTGACTGAGAAAGTTGGCCACAAAACCAAGCCGTAGAGCACCCATGGCCAGCAAGATCAAACCCGAAAGCAAGGCCAACACACCGGCAGCTGCCACAATGGCGGTCGCTGATTGTAGATTGAGCTCGGCCAACGCCGCAGCTGTCATCAGCGAGACAATGGCGACCGGTCCAACTGAAAGAGTGCGGCTGGAACCAAAAACGGCGTATGCAATCAAAGGGGCAATGGACGCATAGAGTCCCACCTCGGCAGGCACACCAGCCAGCAAGGCATAGGCCAGAGACTGTGGGATCAGCATGATCGTCACAACAATGGCCGCGATACCATCACCCATCAAGTCGGCGCGGCCATAGCCCCGCCCCCAGTCCAGGACTGGCAAGAACCGCGAAAGACGCCGTTCCAAATTTGGGTTGCTCATGCGTTAGCTCGACAAGCGTGCTGCTGGGCCAAGACCATGCCAAAGCGTGGTTGAACGATTGCCGCTGCGACAATAGGCCAGAACTGGTTTGGGCAGTCGCGTGAAGAGCCGCTCGAACGCCGCACGATCGTCATCTGTGGCACCTTGCGGCGCGATGGGTAGAAAAGCGGCCTCTATTCCGAGCTCTCGCGCTGATTGGGCAATGGTGTCGAAGGATTCCTGGTTCCGGCTTTCCCCCTCCGGTCGATTGCAAACAAGCGCCTTGAATCCTGATCGTGCTATTTGAGGCAAATCGACCGAGCTGATCTGGCCGCAAACGGCATAGGTTTCACTGATCGTACGGATGTCCATGACACGCCATGCTCCTAAAGCCCGTTGACGGGCACTTTGAGGAACGTTTTTCCGTCCTCATCGGCGGGCGGAAGTTGCCCGGCCCGCATGTTCACTTGCAGGGAAGGAATGATCAGTTTGGGCATGGCCAGCGTCGCATCTCGCGCTTCCCGCATGGCAATAAAGTCTTCTCGTGACGTGCCACCGCCAACATGAACGTTGTGCGCTTTTTCGTCTGCGACCGTGGTTTCCCAGCGGATTTCGCGACCGTTGGGGCCATAGTCGTGGCACATGAAAAGTCTGGTTTCATCCGGAAGACCAAGGACCCTTTGGATGGAGTCGTAGAGTTGCCCTGCATCACCGCCCGGAAAGTCCGCTCGAGCCGATCCGCCATCTGGCATGAACAGGGTATCACCGACAAAGGCGGCGTCGCCGACCACGAAAGTAAGGCATGCAGGCGTATGGCCTGGCGTGTGCATGATCTCCACCTGCATGGCGCCAACACGTATGGCATCGCCATCTTCCAACAGACGGTCGAACTGGCTCCCATCGCGGGCAAACTCAGTGCCTTCGTTGAACACTTTTCCAAACGTGTCTTGAACGATGGTGATGTTCTTACCGATACCGATCTTCCCGCCTAATTTGTCCTGCAAATAAGGTGCGGCCGATAGGTGGTCGGCATGCACATGGGTTTCCAGAAGCCAGTCAACCTTCAAACCGTTGGCTTGCACGTGCTCGATAACGGCATCAGCATGATCGAAGGTGATACGGCCGGCTGCGTAGTCGATATCCATGACTGAATCGATGATTGCGCAGCTTTCTGAGGCAGGATCTTTGACGACATAGGTGATGGTGTTGGTGGCCTCATCGAAGAAGGCGGTGACATTGGGTTTCACGTTAGATTGGGTCATCGTTCTACCTCCCTTTGGCTTTCAAATTGGTTTGGGTTTGGCTTGGCGCTGCGCCGTCAGGCGCATCAAACTGCGCGCGGCAAATATTCCCACCACCAGTGCCAGTGTGAAAACAAAAACATTGGGATCAAGCGTTCCAAGCGCTGGCAGTGCTCCGCCAGGACAGAAACCAGCGATGCCCCATCCAACGCCAAAGAGAGCCGAACCACCGATCAAGCGGGCATCAAGGTCGCGGCGGGTTGGGATATCGAAAGTTGGCTCGCAGACTGGGCGCTCGCGCTTCAGAACGATGCGATAGCCGATGAAGGTCACCAGCAAAGCGCCTCCCATAACAAACGCAAGACTTGGGTCCCAAGTCCCGGCAACGTCGAAAAAGTTGATCACTTTGGCAGGATTGGCCATGCCGGACAGAGAAATGCCGACTCCAAAAATCAGACCAATCAAATAGGTGAAGAGATGACGCATCATATCGCACCTCCAAACAGGTGGCGGACTGCAAAAACGGTGAGCCCCGTGGTCACCATGAAGGTAAGCGTTGCCATGATCGAGCGCCTGGATAGGCGTGCCATGCCGCACACACCATGACCTGATGTGCAACCGGCCCCATAGGTTACACCAACGCCGACAATAACTCCCCCGATGATCAATGCGGCTGTGCTCATAGGCACCTGGATCGTTGGCATGTCACCAAAGAGCAGCTTGTGGACAATGGGCCCCGTCACCACCCCGGCAAGCAAAAGCGCACGCCATGTCCAATCAGACCGATCAGCGGGCGTTAGCAGCCCAGCCAAAATGCCAGTCGCACCGAAAATGCGCCCGCGCACGGCCATCAACAGTACACTCGCAGCGCCGATTAACAGCCCGCCGGCGAGCGAGGCTATAGGGGTGAACTCTGTGACCAACACTCAACTCCGGCAGGTTGAAAGGCCAAGCAGGCGATAGGCCGGGCAAAAGCGGAAAGCAGCCGTGCCGACAAGCACGAGACCCACTGCGATCATCACGTAAGAAACCGTTCCGCTGGCCGCCAAGCCGAACAGTCCCAAAAACGGTGCGGCAATCAAAAACAGCCCAACCAGCCCGCGAACAACGCGGTCGGCATTTCCAACATTGATGCTCATGTCCATTGATCCCTTATCGATTGTGTGCCGGCGCTATAACGGCCGCCATAGTCAGCCGTCTGTAACCAAGTCACACAAGGATCGAGTGGAGGATCAGCTTTAAGCGGCTGCGTGATCGCTGCTGTGGGCAAAACGGTCGAGGGCAGCTCTGTCAATCAATGTCAGTGTGCCTCGGCCAAGCGATAGCCAACCGCGCCGCTGAAACTCTTGCAATTGCCGCGAGATCACCTCACGCGCCGTTCCCAGTTCGATGGCGAGATCTTGATGCGTGGCGTTCACATCATCGCTTTGATCGGCCATCTCCAGCAGCTTGGCGGCCAGTCTAAGGTCGACACGGCGAAAGGCCACCTCCTCGATAACGGTCAGCAAGTCCGTGATCCGATGCGAATAGGCTTTGAAAATGAGATTGCGAAAAGCATCCGATGTTGAGACCAGGTCGTCAAACACCGCTTGTGGGATGACAACGACATCAAGGTCGGTTTCGGCAAGGCCGCTTGCAGCGTAGTCCTCATGGGCAAGCAAGCACGCCGTCGTCAAGATACAGCTTTCTCCGGCATGCACGCGATAGAGCACCATTTCCCGACCAGTCTCAGCGAGCTTCTGCACACGCAACGTGCCTGAGACCAAGAGATAAAGGTTTTCCGCCGGATTACCCGGACCAAAAACCTCTGTACCAGCCTTCACATGCTGCAAGCGCGCATGGCGAATGATATGTGCTTTCAGCTCTTCGGGCAGGCGTTGAAGAAACGGCAACTGATGATCGTGAATGGTCACTGGAGACAATCCTTTCGGCGATCACAAAACAGTAGCGGTAAGAGCCCGTTTGCCGTTGACCTTGCTCAACGGTTTGAAACGAAGAGGCCAGAAAGCACTAGTTTTGTGTCAGGAGCTGGTAACCAGGTCTGGTCACAGCCCGCACCGTGGTGATGGGATGCTTGTCGATCCAGGTGCTTCGCTCAATCACCAACAGTGCGGCGCCAAGCGGTGCGGCCAGTTTGTCTGCTGTCTTTTGATCGGCCTCAACGGCGTAAAACCGCAGGTCACAGCGTGTGTAGGGCTTGTTGCGCACCAGCCACTCATTGGCACTGTTGGCGGCCAAATCAACGTCGAGAATTTCAGGAGATGTTTCGGTGCTAATCCACCGATCTTCCAAAATGTAGGGGCGTTGGTCGGCCAGGTGCAAAGCATCCACATGCAGCATTGTTGTCGGCTGGCTTAGGGCAAAATTGGCGCGCACCCATGGTGCGATGTCTTCAACGATACGGTTCAACAGCTGGTAGCCATAGATGCCGCCGCGTTGCTCCACTTCCTTTCGAGTGATGGGGATATCCAGCGTGGTGCGGGTTACCGGATCGGTGCGCACCTGGGTGCCACCCTTGCGCTTGCGCTCCACGATGCCTGCGTCTGACAAATCCTGCATGGCCCGCTGCACTGTACTGCGCGCGCACCCGAGGTCTCTAGCGATATCCTCATCACGGGGTAGCTTGTCGCCGGGACGATAGGTCCGGTCCAATATCTGGGCGTGGATGTGATCGCGGACATCGGTCCAGGAAAGGCGATTGGCGGTGGTCAAATGTCTTGGCCCAACTGTTCAACAGTGGATTGGAAAGCTCGCATGATACGCTCTCGATCTGAATGCAGACCATTGGACACCATATGGCGGCCTGCACTCCACACATGTTCAATGCAATCATTCCCGTGGCCGCCGAATATCAAGCTGTCGAGCGCTGTGTCACCTTGGCGGCTGCAAAGCCATGGATTGTCGGTGCTGATCCCTATGAGGTCAGCCCAAGCGCCTTCGATGATTTCACCAGATGCTCTCTTAGCTGCTTGAGCGCCACCTTGAACAGCACCTTCAAAAAGAACGCGACCGGTTGATTTGACCTGGGTGGCCAAAGCAGCGCGAGAGCGATCGCGCAGGCGTTGGGAATATTCCAGAGTGCGTAACTCATCGAAGAGAGAAATATGGATGTTGGAATCTGAACCAACGCCAAAAGCTCCACCCTCGCCAAGATACTGGATACCATTGAAAATCCCATCTCCCAGACTCAACTCGGTGATGGGGCACAACCCAGCAACGGCACCGGTTTGTGCCAAGCCTCTTGTCTCGTCTGGCGACATCTGCGTGCAGTGAATAAGACACCAGTTGGCATCAACCGGATAATTCTCGAGCAGCCATTTTGTTGGGCGCGCACCGGTGTGAGCCTGGACTTCTTCTACCTCTGCAATCTGCTCGGCTAAATGCATGTGAATAGGCCCTTCACCGGTCAACGACAGAGTTGCAGCAAGACCATCCTCATCAACCGCACGCAAAGAGTGCGGGGCCACGCCGATGGAAAAATCGGCCCCGCCTTTTTTGATTGCTGCCAATGCCTGGGCGTGCAGCTCAACGAAACGATCTGGCGTGCACCCGAAACGCCGTTGCCCACCTTCCAATGCGCGTTTGTTGCATCCACCAAACTGATAAAGCACAGGCAAAAGGGTAAGCCCGATCCCGGTGTTCTGCGCTGCTGCCACGATGCGCTCGGACATCTCAGCCTGATTGGTATAGGGCGCGCCGCCGACGCCATGGTGCAGATAGTGGAACTCAGCAACGCTGGCATAGCCAGTTTCCAGCATCTCCATAAAAACCATCTCAGCGATTGTCTGCACATGGTCTGGCGTAAGCTGATCAAGATACCGGTACATCAATCGCCTCCACGTCCAAAAACTGTCGCTCGGATCGGGGCCACGTGCTTCGGTCAGGCCCGACATTGCGCGCTGAAACGCATGGCTGTGCAGATTGGTAGGAGCTGGCAGCAAAAGATCGACTGTTAGAGCTGATGAAGCGCCCCGTTCTCGCACACGCTCAATGCGTCCATCGTCACCAATGTGGACCTGCAAGTCAGCTTTCCAGCCTTTGGGTGTAAGCACCTGTTTTGCTTCGATGATTTGCAAAGCCGCGACTCCATTGACAACAATATGTATCTACATATTAATGATAAGCACGATCTTTATGTGGAACAACCCATGCTCAACCCCTACGTTCTTGTCGATGTCACGGTCGCCACAATGGCGCCTGGTAACGACGGATACGGATTGGTTCGGGATGCTTCGCTTGTCGTCGTAGATGGCCATATTACTTGGATAGGGCCATCTGGAGACCGACCGGAGCACTACACAGACCTCGAAGAAAAACCGTGCGGAGGTCGACTGATCACGCCGGCCCTCATCGATTGTCACACCCACATCGTCTATGGCGGCACTCGCGCACGCGAGTTTGAGATGCGTCTCAACGGAGCCAGCTATGAGGACGTCTCCCGCGCGGGTGGCGGCATCGTCTCGACCGTTTCGGCGACCCGCAACCAAAGCGAAGTCGACTTGCTGCATGCGGCGCTGGTACGCGCTGACGCTTTGATCGCGCAGGGTGTGTCAGCTATCGAGATCAAATCAGGCTACGGGCTTGATTATGACACGGAACTGAAGATGTTGCGTGTGGCTCGCAAGATCGGGGAGCAGCGCCCAGTCCGTGTGATCACCACGTTCCTTGGCGCCCATGCGGTGCCCGATGGGATGGATGCCGATGTCTACATCGATACGGTGTGCATCCCGGCGCTTGAAACCGCCCATGCTGAAGGTTTGGTGGATATGGTGGATGGCTTCTGTGAAGGCATCGCGTTCAGCGCCACCCAAATCGAGCGCGTCTTCGAGAAGGCGCAAGCGCTAGGCTTGCCGGTCAAGCTGCACTCGGACCAGCTAAGCAACATTGGTGGCACACCTTTGGCCACCCAGTTCGGTGCGCTGTCCGTGGATCATGTGGAATACGCCACCGATGCTGATGCCAAAGCCATGGCGCAGGCAGGAAGCACCGCGGTGCTGTTGCCGGGTGCTTTCTACACCCTGCATGAGACACAAAAACCGCCTGTGCAGGCTTTTCGCGACCACCATGTTCCAATGGCTGTTGCCACTGACTGGAACCCGGGCTCGTCACCGTTGGGATCGCTCTTACTGGCTATGAACATGGCCTGCACGCTGTTTGGCCTCACTCCGGCAGAGGCACTTGCAGGCACCACATGCCATGCCGCGCGCGCTTTGGGACTGGATGATTGCGGTGTCATCGCGACAGGTAAACGAGCTGACTTGGCGATCTGGAATATCGAGGAGCCAGGAGAACTTGCCTATGGCATCGGGATCAACCCGCTCCACACCCGTGTTTTTGGTGGAGTGATGGAGCGATGATCCTAGAGCCAGGCGCAACATCTATCGCTCAGTTGGAAACCCTTTGGCGCGGTGACGGCATTGCCCGCCTCACCCCGTCCGCCAAAGAAAGCGTCGATGCCTCAGCTGCAGCCGTCCTGCGGGCCTCACTGGGTGACCAAGCAGTCTACGGGGTGAACACTGGTTTTGGGAAACTGGCCTCCGTCAAAATTCCCGCTGAAGATACCTCGCGTCTTCAACGCAACTTGGTCCTTTCGCACTGCTGCGGCGTTGGCGAGCCTCTGGAAGAGCCAACAACGCGACTTATGATGGCACTCAAGCTTTTGTCGCTTGGTCGCGGCGCCTCCGGCGTTCGGTGGGATTTGTGTGCGCTGATCGAAGCGATGCTCGAACGGGGCGTCATCCCAGTCGTACCGGTCCAGGGCTCTGTTGGAGCATCGGGTGATCTCGCCCCACTGGCGCATATGGCGGCGGTGATTATCGGGGAAGGTGAAGCTTTTTTCGATGGCACTCGCATGCCTGGCGGGGAAGCTTTGGAGCGCGCCAATCTCACTTCTTTGGTCCTTGGGCCCAAGGAAGGCCTGGCACTGATCAACGGCACCCAGTTTTCAACTGCATGTGCATTGGCGGGCCTGTTCGATGCTTGGCGTATGGCGAGCAACTCGATCGTGACATCGGCCATGTCTACCGATGCCATTATGGGGTCAACCGCCCCGCTGACACCGCAAATCCATCAACTGCGTGGCCATCGTGGCCAGATAGGCGTGGCCGAGGCCATGGCCAACTTGATGCAAGGCAGCGCTATCCGCGAAAGTCATCGCGATGGCGACAGCCGCGTGCAGGACCCCTATTGCATTCGCTGTCAGCCGCAGGTCACTGGCGCCGCCCTCGACATGTTTCGCTTTGCAGCGCAAACACTGGAAACAGAAGCGAACGCCGTCACCGATAACCCGCTTGTTTTGTCATCGACTGGTGAGATTGTTTCTGGCGGCAACTTCCATGCGGAGCCTGTCGCTTTTGCTGCCGATATGATTGCGCTTGGCGTATCCGAAGTGGGCGCCATTGCGCAGCGCCGGATCGCGCTGATGGTTGATCCTGCTCTGTCTTTTGACCTGCCACCATTTCTAACGCCTGACCCCGGCCTCAACTCCGGTTTGATGATCGCTGAGGTCACATCAGCCGCGCTGATGAGCGAGAACAAACATCTGGCAAACCCGTGCTCAACCGACAGCACACCGACCTCTGCCAACCAGGAAGACCATGTCAGCATGGCAGCCCACGGGGCACGACGCCTGCGAAAAATGACGCAAAACCTGTCAGTCATTCTGGCTGTTGAGGCGATCTGTGGTGCTGAAGGCATTGCCGCCCGCGCGCCGCTTGAAACCTCGCCGCGCTTGCAGACGGCAATCGCCAAACTGCGCACCGCCGTGCCGCCACTGGGCGAGGACCGATATCTCTCTACTGATATTCACGCCGCCGCTGCCTTGGTGGCTAAAGGGGAGCTGACCAAAGCAACTGATGTGGTGTTGGCGTATTGACGTTTCTTGAGGTTACACCGGGTTCAAGCCCATTGGTTCTGGGCCTGCCGCACACCGGCACTGATCTGCCCGAAGACTGTGCTGCGCGTTTAAACCAGCGCGGCCTCGAGATCGCTGACACCGACTGGCACATTCACGATCTTTACGCAGGATTGATCGAGAACGTCTCATGCGTTCGCACCACAGTTCATCGCTATGTGATCGATGTGAACCGCGACCCAAGTGGGCAAAGTCTCTACCCTGGACAAAACACCACCAGCCTTTGTCCAACCACCGATTTCGACGGCAACACGATCTACTACGACGGCCAAGAACCTGACGCCGCAGAGGTTGCGCGTCGTCAGGCTCTCTATCATGCGCCCTATCATACCGCACTGGAAGCTGAGCTCGCCCGCGTACGCGATCTTCATGGGTTCGCCATCCTTTACGATTGCCACTCGATCCGTTCACACATCCCGTTCCTGTTTGATGGCACATTGCCAGATTTCAATATCGGCACGAACCTCGGCACCACCTGCGACAGCACAATTGAGAAAGCGGTCGGCGACATCTGTGCAGACGCCCAAGGTTTTAGTGCAACTATCAATGGCCGCTTCAAAGGCGGCTGGACGACACGCCACTACGGACGCCCTTTGGATGGCTGGCACGCGATCCAGATGGAGCTGGCGCAATCCACCTACATGCTTGAGCAGCCGCCATGGACCTATGAGCCAGCGCTGGCCGAGAGTCTTCGCGGCCATCTGAAAACGATCCTTCAAACTTTGCATAACTGGAAGCCTCAATGAGCGACCCCCGCCGGAACAGCCGCGATATCTATCCACCGACAGGATCAGAGCTGAATGCCAAAAGCTGGATGACGGAAGCGCCGCTGCGGATGATGATGAACAATCTTCACCCCGATGTGGCCGAGAACCCGCACGAACTTGTGGTCTATGGTGGAATCGGGCGGGCCGCACGAACGTGGAAAGACTTTGATCTGATCGTCGACAGCCTCAAAGAGCTTGAGGAAGACGAGACGCTGGTCGTTCAATCCGGCAAGCCGGTTGCAGTGGTCAAAACCCACAGCGATGCACCGCGGGTTTTGATCGCGAACTCCAATCTGGTGCCGCAATGGGCGACATGGGATCATTTCAACGAACTCGATAAGAAGGGTCTGGCCATGTATGGCCAGATGACCGCAGGGTCTTGGATCTACATCGGAAGCCAAGGCATCGTTCAAGGGACCTATGAGACCTTCGCGGAAGCGGGCCGTCAGCACTATAAAGGTGATCTGACAGGCAAGTGGATCCTTACCGCCGGTCTGGGTGGAATGGGTGGTGCACAGCCACTTGCAGCCGTCATGGCTGGGGCGTGTTGCCTTGCTGTTGAGTGCAATCCAGACAGCATCGATTTTCGCCTGCGTACCCGCTACATCGACGAAAAAACCGACAGTCTCGACGAGGCGTTGGCGATGATCGAGCGCTGGACGAAAGCTGGCGAGGCCAAGTCTGTCGCATTGCTTGGCAACGCAGCTGACATTTTCCCGGACCTTTATGCCCGTGGTATCCGCCCCGACATCGTGACGGACCAAACGTCAGCACATGATCCAACACATGGCTATCTTCCTCAAGGTTGGACGATTGCTGAATGGAAAGCCAAGCAGGAAAGCGAGCCCAAAGAGGTCGAAAAAGCGGCGCGCGCAAGCATGAAAACGCACGTGGCGGCCATGGTCGATTTCTGGAACGCCGGCGTGCCAACGCTCGATTATGGGAACAACATTCGCCAGGTCGCACTAGAAGAGGGCTTGGAAAACGCCTTTGCCTTCCCAGGCTTTGTGCCAGCCTACATCCGCCCTCTGTTCTGTCGTGGTATCGGGCCATTCCGTTGGTGTGCTCTGTCGGGTGATCCGGAGGACATCTACAAAACCGACGCGAAGATGAAAGAGCTCTTCCCAGACAATGCTCATCTGCACAACTGGCTGGATATGGCGCAGGACCGTATCGCGTTTCAGGGCCTACCAGCGCGGATCGCTTGGGTCGGGCTGGGTGATCGCCATCGCGCCGGACTGGCTTTCAACGAAATGGTGGCGAGCGGCGAGCTGAAAGCGCCCATCGTCATCGGCCGAGATCATTTGGACAGCGGCTCTGTTGCGTCCCCAAATCGTGAAACCGAAGCCATGCTTGATGGCTCAGATGCCGTCAGTGACTGGCCGTTGCTCAACGCGCTGGTGAACACGGCCTCAGGTGCAACTTGGGTAAGCCTCCACCATGGCGGAGGGGTTGGCATGGGCTTCAGTCAGCATGCCGGTGTCGTGATCTGTGCGGACGGAACACCAGAGGCGGCCAAACGGATTGAACGGGTTCTTTGGAACGACCCGGCCAGCGGTGTATGGCGCCACGCGGATGCTGGATACGAAACCGCGCGCGCCTGTGCGCAGGAAAACGGGCTGAAGCTGCCCGCAATACTAGGTTGAACCCACCAAAACGGAGAATGACCCATGGAAAGACGGACATTTTTGAAGGCTGGCGCGGTTGGTGCCGCGGCAACGGCGTTGGCCACGCCTGCTATCGCGCAGGATATCCGCCAATGGAAGATGGTAACGGCCTGGCCGAAAAACCTGCCTGGACCAGGGGTCGCCGCCCAAAACCTTGCTGACCGCATCACCACATTGTCGGGTGGGCGCATTGAAGTCACTCTTTTCGCCGCTGGTGAGTTGGTTCCAGGTCGTGGCGTTTTCGATGCCGTTAGCGAAGGCACAGCTGAGCTTTACCATGCGGTGCCCGCCTATTGGGGTTCAAAGTCCAAAGGTATTTTGCTTTTCGGTTCGCAGCCTTTTGGCCTGCGTGCGGATGAGCAGTTCGGCTGGCTCTACCATGGCGGTGGCCAAGCGCTCTACGACCAGATGTATGGTCGGTTCGGTATCAAGCCGTTCCTCTGTGGCAACTCAGGACCTCAATGGGGCGGTTGGTTCCGCGATGAAATCAACTCCGCTGAAGACTTACGTGGTCTGAAGTTCCGCACCACAGGTCTGGCCTCTGAAATGGCCACCAAACTTGGTATGGCAACCGAAGCGATGTCGGGTCCAGCCATGTTCCAAGCTCTGCAAACTGGCGTTTTGGATGCCGGTGAGTTCATCGGTCCGTGGACTGATAGTGCTTTGGGCTACTACCAAGTTGCCAAAAACTACTATTGGCCGGGCGTTGGCGAGCCATCCTCAGCTGAAGAATGCGGCGTGAACGCAGATGTCTTTAACGGCCTGCCGGATGACTTGAAGCAAGCTGTCAGCTTTGCGTGCGAGAGCCTCTACAATCCGGTGTGGACTGAATACACCACAAAGCATGCGCTCTCTTTGCAGAGCATGGTCGCCGAGCATGGTGTCATGGTGAAAATGTTCCCAGAAGATGTGATCGAAGCCATGGGCGTTGCTGCTGGCGAGGTGATCGATGAGCTGCGTCAGGATGATGACGATCTGGTCAAAGAGATCACCGAGAGCTTTGTGGCCTATCGCGATAGCGTTGGCGGGTACATGACCTATGCCGACAATGGTCAGATGAATGCCCGCGCTGGCATTATGGGCTACTAAACACCAAGAGAAGGCGTGCGCCGCTCAGCGCACGCCTTCATCAAATGGCCGCGGAGGGCTCATGGAACGCATTGCGGCTGTGATCGATCAGATCAACACGACCACCGCGCATGTTCTGCGGTGGCTGGCGCTCTTCATGGTTCTTGTCCAATTCGCCATCGTGCTTGGCCGCTATATCTTTGGCGTCAATTCCATCGCCGTGCAGGAAAGCGTGCTCTACCTCCACGCTACCTTGTTCATGTTGGGTGCGGGCTATACGCTGTTGGTTGATAAGCATGTGCGCGTTGATGTGTTTTATGCCAAAGCCACGCCGCAGACCCGTCGGCGGATCGATGTTTTTGGCCACCTCTTCCTTTTGCTCCCGTCGATGTTGGCGCTTCTCTACTGGTCGTGGCCATCGGTGAGGAATGCTTGGGCTATCTTTGAAGGACCGCTGTCTGTTGGTGGAATCAAAGGTGTCTTTCTGCTGAAGACGCTGATCCCGCTTTTCTGCATTCTTGTAATTTTGCAATCGGTCTCGTCGCTGGTTCGTCTCCTCTTTGGAAAGACAACCTAGTGGCTGAGTATCTTGACCTGATCATGTTTGCGGCGTTGATCGTCGCCATTCTTCTTGGCTTTCCCGTCGCCTTTAGCATCGCCGGCATCGGCATCGCCTTCGCCTATTTGGGCTGGACGTTGGGCGTTATGGATATCTCGCTGCTTGGTGCCATGGGCCAACGCGTGTTCGGTCTCATCAGCAACCAGGTGCTAATAGCCATTCCCTTGTTTGTTCTGATGGGCGCAATCCTGGAGAAAAGCCGTATCGCCGAGGAGCTGCTTGATACAATGGGCCGCCTGTTTGGCCAGTTGCGCGGTGGCCTTGGCATCTCGGTGGTTCTGGTTGGCGCACTTCTGGCGGCATCCACCGGGATTGTCGGCGCGACGGTTGTAGCCATGGGCATGATCGCTCTGCCAACCATGTTGAGGGCGGGTTACAGCAAGAGCGTTGCCAGCGGTATCGTGTGCACGTCTGGAACGCTGGGGCAAATTATTCCACCCTCCACGCTGCTCATCATCTTAGCTGACGTAATGTCAAACGCCTATCAACAGGCGCAGTATGAACAGGGCACCTTCTCTGTGCAGGCGCTTTCGGTTGGACAGTTCTTCGCGGCAGCTTTGTTGCCTGGGTTGCTGCTTGTTGGCCTCTATCTTCTTTACATTCTCGTGCGCGGAGCTGTGCGGCCGGGTGATATGCCCCCTGCCCCCAGTGACCTGGCCAAACCTGGACGCGCTGAAGTGGTGCGGGCTGTTGTACCTCCTGTCCTTTTGATCGTCGCGGTGCTTGGGTCCATCCTCGGTGGCATCGCCACGCCAACCGAAGCGGCTTCGGTTGGTGCCGTCGGCACATTGTTGATGGCTGGCTACCGGTTAGGCGTAGACCGACGTCTCATCCTCTTGGGAACAGCGTCCCTTGTTGCGGTTGGCATCCTTGCTGGGCTTTTTCCCGTGCGTCTGCAACGAACCGATCTGAACACAAGCGCTTACCTGGCTGGCGCGGTTTACGCGGTTCTGGTGGTGATTGGTGCCGTTGCAATTTTCTTTGCTGTGCGCGCTAGTGTGCGCGAAAGGGTGATCCACGATGCCATGACATCAACGCTGACCATGACGGCGATGATCTTCGCCACCATTCTCGCGGCAGGCATCTTTTCACTCGTGTTCATTGGGTTGGGTGGAGAAGAGCGGGTGGCTGATCTACTGGCAGAAATGCCAGGCGGTGCGACCGGTGCATTGCTCTTTTGCATGCTCTTCATTTTTGTTTTGGGTTTCTTCCTGGATTTCGTTGAAATCTCAGTGATCGTCCTGCCGCTGGTGACACCCAGCCTTATCCTGATGGGCCACGATCCTATTTGGCTGGGCGTTCTGATTGCCATCAATCTGCAAACTAGCTTCCTCACCCCACCGTTTGGGTTTTCGCTGTTCTATCTGCGAGGAGCCGCTCCCAAGGAAGTCGCCACCACAGATATCTATGCGGGGGTTGCGCCCTTTATCGCACTGCAGGCCGTGGGCGTGTTGCTCATCTGGACGTTCCCAATGATCGCGACTTGGTTGCCGTCAGCGATATTTTAGGAGCACGCTCTTACCGCTCGCCCCGCCGATAGGGCGCCATGAGCGCTTCGGGCACTTGCGCGCGACGCGCCACCAGAATCAGCGCAACAATGGACAAGATGTAAGGCGCCATCAGGAACAACTGGTAGGGCACGCCCTCGACTGAGGTTTGCAGCCGCAGTTGGAACGCATCGAAAAATGCAAAAAGCAACGCGCCTAGGAGCGCTTTGCCGGGGCGCCACGAGGCAAAAACAACCAGCGCAATGCATATCCAGCCCCTGCCCTGCACCATCTCAGGGAAGAAGCTGTTGAACGCTGCCATAGTGAGGAAGGCGCCACCAACGGCCATCAAGGCTGACCCAGCCATAACGGCACCGATACGGATCATAATCGGGTCCAGCCCTTGTGCATCGACAGCGTGGGGGTTCTCTCCGGTCATGCGGATTGCAAGGCCAAGTGGAGTGCGTGCCAGGACATAGGCAAGGATGGCAACGGCCAGAAGAGCCAGATAGGTGGGCGCGCTTTGCTGGAACAAAACCTCGCCGATAAAAGGCAGATTGGAGAGTACGGGAATGGACAGCGCACGGAAGGGTTCAATGGTTGGTGGTAAGTTGCCGACCTCAACGATCAAGCGATAGAGGTAGTAGGAGAGCGATGATGCAAACAGGGTGATCCCCAGCCCGGACACGTGTTGAGAGAGGCCCAGGGGCACAGTCAGCATCGCATGCAAAAGACCCATCATTGCGCCCGATAAAGCGGCAACGATGAGCCCTGTCCAGAGATCGGCGCCCAGAAACACTGTCAACCAACCGACCATGGCGCCCATGGTCATAATGCCTTCGATGCCGAGATTGAGAACACCTGAGCGTTCGCAAAGAAGTGCACCCAAAACACCGAAGATCAGTGGTGTTGCGATACGTAGCACTGCGGCCCAAAGGCTAGCGCTGGTCAGGATGTCTATGGCTTCGCCCATATCCTGTGCCTCCTAACGCCGCACGCGGTAGCTGGTGAAAAGCAACGCCACCAGCATGCATAAAAGGCTGACCGACATGATGACGTCGGCGATGAAACTTGGCACACCCGTTGCTCGTGCCATGGCATCTGCGCCCACAAAGATGGTGGCAACGAAGACCGCCGCTGCAACCACGCCAAGAGGGTGAAGCGCAGCGAGCATGGCCACGACAATGCCCGAATAGCCATAGCCCGGTGACAGTGTCGTGGTGACATTGCCTGTCACTCCGAGGACCTCAACGGTGCCAGCAAGCCCTGCCAGGCCGCCGGAGAGAAAGGCTGTGCCAAGGATTGTGCGAGGCAGAGAGATGCCGGCAAACGATGCAGCCTTGGCATTGAGGCCGACCGCGCGGCTTTCAAGCCCAAAGCGTGTTCGAGCGAGCACAAGCCAAATGATCAGCGCGGCGGCCAACGCGATGAGCAGCCCGACATGAAGGCGCGAGCGCTCCACCAAATCAGGTAGCCGCAAAGATCGATCAACAGGCACCGACTGCGGCCAACCGAACGCAAGTGGATCACGCATTGGCCCTTCAATCATGAGGCCGATGAACAGGATCACCACAAAGTTGAGAAGCAGTGTGGTGACAACCTCGTCGACTCCAAACTTCAGCCGCATCAGCGCTGGCCCGGCAAGTAACAGCGCGCCGACGAACATGCCGCTCGCCACGATAACCGCAAAAGCCAAAGGCGCAGGCAGAATAGTGACGATGGAATGGCCAAGCCATGCCGTCATCAGAGCACCAACGTAAAACTGGCCTTCACCACCGATGTTCCAAAGACGGCACCTGAATGCGACAGCGGCTGCAAGGCCGGTGAGGATGAGAGGCGTTGCGCGCGTTAGCGTTTCGGTGATGGCCAGGCGCGAACCAAAGGCGCCATCGATAAGGTGCGCGTACGCGCCCAAAGGATTGACCCCAGCCATACCAATCAGCACCGAGCCCAAAACCAGGGCTGCGACAATGGCAGCCAGCGGCGCTGTAGCAACCAGATAGACCGGCACGTCTGTGCGTCGTTCAAGCCGCATCGGAGTGATCCTCCGTGGCATCCCAATGACCTGCCATCATCAGACCAAGAGTTCGCGCGTCCGCTTCTTCGGCGGCGACCGGCTTCGAAAGCTTGCCCTTCACGATAGCTTGCACACGATCAGCAAGCGCGGTGGCTTCTTCCAGTTCCTCCGTGATCAAGAGAATAGCAGCCCCCTCCTCGCGCGCTTTCAACAAATGGGCATGCACCGCTGCAATCGCGCCTTCGTCCAGACCTCGCGTCGGCTGGTTGGCCAGAATGAAACACGGGTTGGCAGCCAAAACTCGCCCTAAGATAAGCTTCTGCATATTGCCACCCGATAGCAGGCGAGTGCGTGTCGCAGGGCTGGCTCCGCGAATGTCATACGTTTCGATGAGTTGCTTGGCATGATCCTGCCCAGCAGCTTGCCGCACGAAGCCCGCAGCAGAAAAGCTTCGACTTGTCAGCTGCTCTAGAACCGCATTTTCCCAAACGGTGAACTCACCAACGACACCCTCGGCATGCCGATCTTCCGGCACCCGCCCAATGCCTGCTTTGACCCTTTCGCGCGGGGCCATTCTTGCAAGGTCCTGGGGTTCTCCATTCACGCCGTGAAAATGCAACTGACCGTCACTCGGGATCTCAAGACCACCCAAAAGCGCGCCGAGCGCCGCTTGTCCGTTGCCTGACACACCGACGATACCGAGAATTTCGCCAGCGCGAACCTCCATGGCTATGTCATCCAGAGAACGCGCATCAGGCGGGCCGACGCTAACGCTTTTGGCAACAAGAACCGGCTCACCTGCAAGCTGCTCGGTACGCTCGGGCCGTTTGACCTGGCGGCCAACCATAAGCTCAGCCAACTCCGCAGGTGACGTTTCAGTGGTTGCTCGCTCTGCCACCACCTTGCCTCCTCGCAGCACCGTGACACGATCCGATCCAGCCATTACCTCGTGCAGCTTGTGGGAGATAAAAACGATGGAAAGACCGTCTTGGGCCATGTCGCGCAGAGTCTCAAAGAGACGTTCCGCCTCTGGCCTTGCAAGCACTGCGGTCGGTTCGTCCAGGATCAAGATTCTGGCATCGCGATAGAGCGCTTTGAGGATTTCAACCCGTTGACGCTCGCCAACGGAAAGCGAACCGACACGGGCATCGGGATCAATGGGCAAACCAAAGCGCTCGGCCAATGCCAGGAGCTTGTCCCGCCCGCCTTTGCGTTGGCTTTTCATAAGCCTTAGAGGCTCAGAGCCGAGCATCACATTCTCAAGCACGGTGAGGTTGCCTGCCAACGTAAAGTGCTGGTGGACCATACCAACGCCTGCATCGATCGCAGCGCGTGGCTTGCCGGGTTGCAAGCGCTGCCCGAACACTTCCACCGCTCCTTCATCCGCGGTGTAGTGGCCAAACAGGATGTTCATAAGCGTCGTTTTGCCAGCGCCATTCTCGCCGAGTAGGGCGAGAATTTCACCTTCAGTGAGGTTGATGGTGATGGCATCATTGGCCACCAAGTCACCAAAGCGCATGGTGATGTTACTCAGCGAAAGAACCTGTTTTCGCGACATCAGTTGAAGCCAGCAATTGGATAAGGAAAAGATATAGAAGGCGCGAGCGCTTCGATACGAGCGGCAAGCTCAAAAAGCGCCTCATCGCTGTTCGCCGGTCCCATAATCTGAAAACCGAACGGTATGTGATCGCGAGGCGCGGGCATCATGCCAAAGGGCATGGCAAGGGACGGCAGGCCAGCAACATTTGCCAAAGCAACATTCGGAGCGACCGCATTCATCTGGGCATACCGCGCATCGGGATCTGTCTGGTTAGGATCAAAGGAACCAACTGCTGGCGGACCATCAGAAAGCACAGGCATCACCAACGCGTCCACGTCGGCAAACAAGGCTTGGCTCTCATGGGCTAACCGGACCAAGTCGGTGTGCGCGTCAAACAGTGTTGGCGCCGCCATTGCGCGGCCCCGTGCCGCAACAGCCGCACAGATTGGCGTCACCTCATCCTCACTCACGCCGAAGCTGTCCAACCAACTTGCAAGCGAGGCCGCGAAGATGGTTCCCGCAAGTGCCATCGCACGATCGCCTAACCCATCTGGCGAGGGTTGCATCACGACCTCTATGCCGATGGCTTCCAAGGCGCGAGCCAGCTCATGCATTTTGGCGGAGGTGGCGGCGCTGGTCAGTCTGGGCACACAGATCCCAAGTCGTTGAACTGATGTTTCAGAATTCGGGCAGTCTAAGCGCACGGCTTCAAACAATGCGCGAGCATCTCTCACACTGCGGGCAACAACCAACTCGCTGGCGATGCCCATCAGATGATTGTTGAAATGCGGTGCCCCCGGAACACGATGCCGCGAGGCCTTGTGGCCCACCAGCCCACAGCATGCCGCCGGAACGCGGATTGAGCCGGCAGCATCCGTGGCGTGAGCCAAAGCGACAACACCCGCAGCTACAGCGGCAGCCGCACCACCCGAAGATCCGCCAGGAGAGAGGTTGGTGTCGAATGGGTTGCGCGCAGGGCTCTGGTCCAATGGCTCACTTGTCAATGCCAGACCAAATTCTGGCACAGTTGTTAGACCGAAAGGGACAAGCCCTGCTGTTCGAAATGCTGCAAAAAGCGCGTCATCGTCAGCAGGGTCTTCGCTACGTTTGGCAAGCGCAGCTGATCCCGCAGTCGGCATCAGTCCTTTGCTGTACCCGCCAAGATCTTTGGCCAAGAACGGAAGACCATAGAAAGGACCAGTGGTTTGACCAGAAGCAAGCGCCACATCGGATGCACGCGCTGCTGCTAAGCCAAGCTCTGGTTCGAAACGCACGAACGCACCAATGTCTGTGGAGCTTTCGGCGCGATCCAACGAAGCGCGCATAAGCTCTTCAGACGTTGTTTCCCCCGCCGCGACTACCGCGGCGAGAGCTGTAGCATCTTGCACGTGAGCGCGCCTTAGGCAGGCTCTTCATTGTCGATCGGCACATCAAAATCGCCAGCTTCAATCATGGCGCGCTTTGCTTCCATCGCTGGGATGGCGTCAGTAGGCACCATGTCTTCGACGAAGATCAGCTCATTGCCGCCATGTTTCATGAAGGAGAATTCGGTGTAGTCCTTGCCAACCGGATTGCCAGCGATCACATCGGCCACGATGGCATCGATGGTTGGACCATAATTCCAGATGGCATTGGCGAACACAGTTTCAGGATAGCGTGGCGTGTAGTCGATCAACGAGCCGATGGCTTTGATGCCACGCTCCTGGGCCGCGTCTGCCGTACCGATGCGCTCACCAAACAGAATATCGGCACCGGCATCGATCTGGGCCAGAGCTGCTTCTTTGGCACGTGCTGGGTCGAACCAGGCACCGATGAAGCCGTTGAGGAATGTTGCGTCTGCGTTCACCTCCGACACACCAGCGCGGAACGCGTTGATCAAAAGATTTACCTCCGGAATTGGGAAGCCACCCACAGACCCGAACGTGTTGGTTTCGGACATCTTGCCTGCCAACATGCCCGCTAGATAGGCGGCCTCATGATTGCGGGTTCCGAAAACGCCGAAATTATCACCCTCAGGTCCACCGGATGAGCCCATCAGGAACGCAACATCGGGATAGTCGGCGGCCACTTCACGTGCTTCGTTCTCGACAGCATACGACTCGCCCCAGATCAGTTGAACGCCTGACTCGGCGTATTCACGCATCGCGCGCGGGTAGTCCGTCGCCGCCACAGCTTCAGAAAACTCATAGGTGATCTTACCAGCCTCAGCGGCCTGCTGAAGCGCCAGATGAATACGCGAGTTCCAGGCGTTTTCCACTGGGCTGTTGTGAACACCAGCAACCTTCACGGCATCCATAGCGTAGGCGTTGCGCAGAATGGCTGGCATCGCCAGGGTGCTGGCTGCGCCTAAAAGCGCGGTACGTCGTGTTATCTTGAAGCTCATGATGGAAATCCTTCTTTGAAAAGCAGAGTTGGGAGCGAAATATCTCAGCCGCCAGAAAGCGGCGGCGCATAGTCGGCAGGATTGAGGGTTTTGGAACGGCCCTCTAGGTGAAGCGTGGCCTGGCGTTCAGCAGTCTCGGCCAAAACGCGTCCTTCGCGGATGACATACAAGCGCGTTGGCTTCATGCGCACCGCTTCGATTGGATCGCGTGCTTGAAGCACCACCATAGAGGCAGGACCGCCAACACGCAGGCTGCTGTCGGGTAGACCCATTGCTTTGGTGCCGTTGACGGTTACAGCATCGAATGCCCATGCCATGCCGTGGCGCGATGTCATGGGTAATGCGTGCACGGCCATGTGGGCGACTTCCAGCATGTCGCCGGACCCCAGAGGATACCAGGGATCCATGCAGCAATCCTGACCAAACGCAACATTCACGCCTGCATCGCGAAGCTCAGCAACCCGCGTCAAGCCACGGCGCTTGGGGTACGTATCTGAGCGGCCTTGCAGCGTGATGTTTATCAGTGGGTTTGGAATAATTTGCATGCCGCTTTCAGCGATCAACGGCAACAGCTTGGTGACGTAGTAGTTGTCAAAGGAGTGCATCGAGGTGCAGTGCGAACCAACAACACGCTCACCCAAACCGAGCCGTGTTGTTTCAGCAGCTAGCGTTTCGATATGACGTGACTGGGGATCATCGGTTTCATCGCAGTGCATATCGACGGGCAAACCGCGCTGTTCGGCCAACTCACAAAGCCGAACGATCGAGCGCGCACCATCAGCCATGGTGCGTTCAAAGTGCGGGATGCCACCAATCACGTCCACACCCTTATCAAGCGCGCGCACCAAGTTGGCCTCGGCATTGGGCGAGCGATAAAGACCATCTTGCGGGAAAGCCACCAGTTGAAGGTCGATAGCGCCAGCAACCTGCTTCTTCACCTCCAACAAGGCATCAACAGCCAGCAGCCGATCGTCACAGATATCCACGTGGCTGCGGATGCTCAGCAGCCCTTGCGAAACAGCCAGGTCGCAATAACGCAGTGCCCGCTCGATTACCGCATCTTGCGTCAACTGAGGTTTCAGCTCGCCCCAAAGCGCGATGCCTTCAAGCAGCGTACCCGACACATTGAGACGCGGAATGCCAAGGCTGAGCGTCGCATCCATATGGAAGTGCGGGTCTACGAAAGGTGGGGCAACCAGATAACCGCCCGCGTCAATTTCTTTGGCCGCATCACCTGCGATGTGAGGTTCGATGCCCATGATTTGTCCATCGACAACCGCGATATCAACAGTACTGGGCGTGTCGCTGTTGTTTGCTGCATCAACCGAACGGTGGATGCGAGCGTTGCGGATGACCAGATCAAGCATGGCCGTCGCCACCTAGGGCAAAAGAAAGAGGCAAAGACAAAACGGCACGCTCAAAAAATATGAGCGTACATGATCGCGCCACGCCAGAGGTGAGTCAATGTGCGTGGCACAAACCTACATGCCCAAATAACAGGCTTGCCCACAGAAAAGACAGTTTCGTTCGGAGTCCACCGCTCCCGAGATCAATAGCCGCGATGCCAGCCTGTTCATGCGGTCATGGTGAGGGCTGCAACGCAATCGATCTGTGCGTGATCTTGAACTCGACCTAGCATCACCTCAGTGACTGCAATAGCATTGGGCAACAGTGTTTATGACAGAGCCAGGGACACGTGCAGTTGCCTGGCGGGAGTATTTGATTGTGAGCAAGCGTTTTCGATCCCAGGAATGGTTCGACAATCCCAACAACCCGGGCATGACCGCGCTTTATCTGGAGCGCTATCAGAACCAGACCTTCACGCGCGAGGAGTTGCAGTCAGGTCGCCCGGTGATCGGTATCGCCAACACCGGCTCAGACCTTGCGCCATGCAACAAGATTCATTTGTTCCTGATGGATCGCATCAAAGCCGGCATCCGCGATGCTGGTGGAATTCCTATGGAATTCCCGGTGCACCCCATCCAGGAAACTGGCAAGCGCCCAACAGCCGCACTGGATCGAAACCTTGCCTATCTGAGCCTTGTTGAGGTTCTGCACGGTTACCCCATTGATGCGGTGGTGCTGACAACTGGTTGCGACAAGACCACACCTGCCCAATTGATGGGCGCAGCCACCGTGGACATCCCCGCCATCGCGCTTAACGGCGGTCCAATGCTCGACGGGTGGTGGAAGGGCAAACGGGCTGGCTCAGGTACCATCATTTGGGAATCGCGCCGCCTGCTCGCCGAAGGCAAGATCGACTATGATGAGTTCATGAACCGGGCCTGTGCCTCTGCACCCTCGCTCGGTCATTGCAACACCATGGGCACGGCCTCAACCATGAACGCGATGGCCGAAGCCTTGGGCATGACGTTGCCCGGCTCCTCGGCGATCCCAGCCCCCTTCCGCGAGCGCATGGCGATGGCCTTTGAAACAGGCAAACGTGCTGTGCAGATGGCGTATGAGGATTTGAAGCCTTCCGACATTTTGACCCGCAAAGCGTTTGAAAACGCGATCCGCGTCAACACCGCGATCGGTGGCTCCACCAACGCCCCACCGCACTTGCAGGCGATTGCGCGCCATGCCGGCGTGGAACTGGACGTGACCGACTGGCAGACGGTTGGTTTTGATCTACCGCTGATCGTCAATGTGCAGCCTGCAGGCACGCATCTGGGCGAGAGCTTTTATCGCGCTGGCGGCGTACCAGCCGTGATGGGTGAGCTTCTGGCCTCAGGGCGCCTGCACGGCGACATCATGACCGCAAGTGGCAAGCCGGTCACCGAAGCGTTGAACGGTGCACGCAGTGAGGATCATGATGTCATTACAACCGTGGCCAACCCGCTGCGCGAGAAAGCTGGCTTCGTTGTCCTCTCCGGCAATCTGTTTGACAGCGCGCTGATGAAGACGTCGGTGATCTCGGACGATTTCCGCACCCGCTTCCTGCAGGATGAAGTGTTTGAGGCAAAGGCCGTCGTTTTCGAAGGGCCGGAGGATTATCATGATCGGGTCAACGATGACTCCTTGGCCATCGACGATCACACCATGCTCTTCATCCGCAATGTGGGGTGCGTCGGCTATCCTGGCTCCGCGGAGGTGGTGAACATGCAGCCGCCCGACGCTCTGATCCAGCAAGGGATCAACCACCTGCCGACGGCGGGCGATGGTCGCCAATCGGGCACCTCGGAAAGCCCGTCTATTCTCAATGCCTCACCCGAAGCGGTTGTAGGTGGCGGACTGGCGCTGCTGCAAACCGGCGACACGGTTCGGCTCGATCTCAAATCTGGGACGCTTAACGCGGTTGTGCCGGACGAAGAATGGCAGGCGCGCCGCGAGGCATGGACAGAACCGGAGCTTGAGCACCAAACGCCATGGCAGGAGATCTACCGCGCCAATGTGGGTCAGCTTGCAGAAGGCGGGTGCCTTGAACTCGCCACCGCCTATCAGCGCATCGCACGCAACCTGCCGCGCGATAACCACTGATGAAAAAACCCCTTGCTTGTGTGCAAGGGGCTTTTTGTTGTTTCGGTCGGTTCTGTTAGGCTCGGCGTACGTTCTGCGTTTGCTCGCCCAAACCTTCGATCCCCAATCGCATGGTTTCCCCGCCATTCAGCCACTTCTGCGGCTTCAGCCCCATACCAACACCTGGGGGCGTACCGGTGGAAATCACATCGCCCGGCTGAAGCGACATGAACTGGCTGACATAGTGCACCAGATGTTGCACGCCGTAGACCATGGTTGTGGTCGAACCATTTTGATAACGGGTGCCATCAACTTCGAGCCACATGGACAGATTTTGGGGGTCAGCCACCTCATCACGTGTGACCAACCAAGGGCCGATCGGGCCGAACGTGTCGGCTGACTTACCTTTTACCCACTGGCCAGCGCGTTCGATTTGGAAGGTGCGCTCGGAGACATCGTTGATCACGCAATAGCCAGCGACGTGCTCCATGGCATTCGCTTCATCGATATAGACGCCGCCCTTGCCAATCACGACACCAAGCTCAACCTCCCAGTCGCACTTGTCGCTCCCCCGAGGAACAAGCACATCATCATTGGGGCCGCAGATCGCGCTGGTCGCCTTCATGAACATGACGGGTTCTGGCGGTACCTCCATGCCGCTTTCAGCGGCGTGGTCGGCATAGTTGAGACCGATGCAGATAAACTTACCAACACCGCCCACGCAGGGCCCAATGCGATCAACGTCCAATTCCGGCAGCGTGCTGAGGTCGAGCGCCTGCAGTTTAGCAATGCCCTCTGGTGTGATAGCAGCGCCTGCAATATCGCCCACATGGCCGGACAAATCACGGGCCTTGCCCTCAGCATCCAAAGCAGCGGGACGCTCTTGGCCAGGCTGACCGATGCGCATCAGTTTCATGAAAGTCTCTCTTTGTTGGAACGGTTTTTGGAGGGTGTGGAGATGACCTACGCCATATAGAATTGTTTGGGCAACAGGAATGGGAACTGGGTCTGTTCGTCGATCTCGATCTTCATGATCGGCCCCATCCATTCGGCCCATTTGGCATTGATGGGATCAACGGCCAGAGCGGCTTTGGTGGCCTCTAGATCATCGGTCTCGAAGTAGCCGAACAACGTCAAACCATGGCGGAAAATATTGTAGTTGGAGATGCCAGCTTTGCGCAGGGCCTCCAGCATCTCCGGCCAGATTTCATTGTGGCGCTTCTTGTATTCTTCTTCATATCCCGGACGCACTTCGAGCACCCATGCGTAACCAGCCATGATCCCTACCCTTCATTCCAAGTGTTGAAGCAATCGCGCAGAGCAACCATCTCGGTTAGGTTATCGTCGAACCAGGTGTTCATATACTCCTGATGCACCGGCTCGATGGACACGTACCCAGTGTAGCCAGCATCTCGAAGCGTGGCGAACATGGCCGGGAAGTTCAGCGTGCCATGGTCAAACTTCTCTTGCAGCTTGCCTGCCGTTGCTTGGCGAAGATGAACATGAGTCGCGTGGGCCGCGAGTGGGTCCACTTGGTCTTGCGTGAAGCCAAGGCATGTAAAGTGTGCATAATCCAAGCAGACCCCAACGCCAGATGCTTCAGCAAGCTGCCGCGCGATATCAGGGTGCTCGGCAAAGGAATGCACGTGCGGCTCAAAGCAAAGGCTTGCCGTGTGGTCATCTGCCAACGCCTTCATGGCCTTCAGGCTCTCAACGGAAACCTTCAGAGCATCTTGGCGAGACTGACCAGGATTCACCACTCCTGGCAGCACAAAGACGCTGGCAATGCCAACCGCATCGGCGAAGATGAGCGCTTGCTTTAGGTCCTGCAGATTCTGATCCAACGTACCTGGCAAAGCCAGGTTGCGACCATCCAGGGTTTCCCCGAACAAGTGGTAGAGGTTTGGCATGGTGATGCCGACCGACTTGGCCTTTTCAGCTTCGGCCAGCGGGTCGGAAAGAATGGCCTGTTTGTCGAGCGCTGAGGCATAGAAATAGCCGACGTCCAAGGCTGGTATCCCCAGCCCTGCGGCTATCGCTGCACACTCTTCAAGCGTACAGGCCGGCATGGTCCAGCAAGTGGTGCTGAGTTTCATCTCACTGGCAGACATTGGTTAGCTCCCAATCGTGATCAGACTATCGGTTTCGGCGGAACGGTAGAGAGCATGAAGCAGCTCAGTGACGCGCGCCCCGTTCTCGCCATTGGAGGCGTTTTCAACCGGCTCACCGGCGCAGAGGCTGGCAAATACTTCAACGGGCAGAGCACCGTCATATTCGCCGTCCTCGGCGCTCATCTCGACCACCTCATCGGTTTTGTCATCGCGGTAGAGCGCCAGCTTCGCATCAGCATTGTTGAAGTCGATCATGCCCTCACTGCCATAGATCTTGATGTCCATGTGCATGCCAATATGCTTGGGAACGGTGGAAGCGCCGGACATAGAGATGGTTGCACCATTGGTGGCCCGAGCAGTTGCCGCATCGTAGAAATCGACACCTGTCGGCGACTTGCCGACCATACAGTAGGCGTTCTGCGCGCGCAGATCAGACACATAGATGAGCCAGGCAAGCACATGAGAAAGCTGCCCCCAGCCATAGCCGCCAGCGCGCTTTGGATCGGCCCATGTGGATGCTGGCGGTCGATACATATGATCTGTGGTTTCCATCATCGGTTCCCCCGCGAAGAGATCGGACAGGGCCGACCCCATCTGGCAGGCTGCATGGCGAACCTCGCCAATGCGTCCGTCGCGCACCCACCCTGCCGCCTTCATGGAGAACCACTCAAAGTTCATGCCTGTGGGCACAAGAACCTGTTTGCCAGCTTTGGTAGCCGCATCGGCGATTGCCCAGCCATCTTCAGCAGTAGTCGCCATCGGCTTCTCAACCAGCACATGACAGCCCCCTTCCAAGCCCATGACAGCGGGAGCCCGATGGGCAACATGAGGCGTGGACACAAGGAGGCCGTCGAGATTTTCCGAGGCAAGCATGGCAGCAAGATCGGTGTAGCGTCCATCGATCCCAAAACGGTCGCCCGTCTCAGCCAAACGCGCTTCATCGAGATCACAGATGGCGACGAGATCGGCATGGCTGCTTTTTTGCACGGTCGGGATGTGGTTGAACGTTGCCCACCAACCAGCACCGACCAAACCCAGACGGGCTTTGTTGTGTTCGCTCATTCATCATCCCCCTTCTTCATGTCGGGCTGTTCAATCGTCACGCGGTAGACATTGTGCATGTGCTGCTCGGCAGCTTTGGCGGCTGCATCGGCGTCACGTGCTTTGAGCGCAGCCACCAAGACCTGATGGTCGGCATAACTCTGGCGCAGCACCGCAGTGCTTTCAGACGCAAGCTTGCGAAACTCCAGTCCGATGACGTTTAGGCTCTCACCGATGCGCTTGAGAAACGCGTTGCCCGAGCCAATCCAGATCAGTTCATGGAAAGCGTAGTCGGAGGCGCGAAAGGCATCAGGATTGTCGAGGCAGTCAGCCTGCGCCACCAGGATCGCATCCAGGCGGGCAAGGCTTGCGCCATCCATGTTGATGGCTGCGCGGCGCGCCACATCGCTCTCGATCAAGGAGCGAGCATCGTACAACTCACTGACATTGAGATCCTGCAAAGATAGAAAGAACTGGATGGGGCCGAGAAGCGCTTCAGCATCCAGATCGGAGATGTAAGCTCCACCGCCTTGGACGGTACGGACCACACCAAGGATCGCAAGGCCGCGAATGGCTTCACGCACAGACGGGCGCGAAACATTCAGGCTTTGCGCCAAGTCACGTTCGGTGGGCAGTTGATCCCCCGGTTTCAGCGTGCCCGCCTTGACCATATCCAGGATGCGACGCGCGACCATCTCGCCAACGGGCAGACGCTCGATAGGCAGATCGAAATCAAGTTTCTGCGCCGTGTTCATGAGCCGCTTTCCTGTTGTTTCTTGCCACGCAGCAAGGTCGACACATCCACTCTGGGTAGCAGCACCGAGGCGATCAGCAGTATACCGATCACGCCTGTTTGGATGTGACCGGTGATGTTGAGCAGTGCCATACCGTTGCGCAGGTTGAGCACGATGAGAATCGCCAGCAGTGTACCCAGAAGCGTACCCGAACCGCCAAAGATGCTCACACCACCGAGCAGCACCATGGTGATGATGTCGAGCTCAAAGCCGAGTGCAACGTCGCCACGCACTGCGCCTACCCGCGCCGCGTAGAGCAGGCCGGCAAAGGCGGAGACAAGGCCAGACATGATGAACAAGATCATCTTGTGCTTGTTCGTATCGATGCCTGCGAAAGCTGCTACGTCGCGATTGGTGCCAATCACGTAGGTTTTGCGGCCAAAACCGGTGCGTTGCAGCAGCACATAGAGACATACAAACAGCACGCCGAAAGCGATCAAGGCGAACGGAACTGGACCAAGCCATCCTTGCTGACCAAGCGCATCGAACCAGTCTGGGAAATCGGTGATGCCACGATCTTCCACCAACACGCGGGCCAGCCCACGAAAGCCAATCAAAGTTGCCAATGTCACCACGAGGGACGGCAGGCCAATCGTTGTGATGAAAAAACCGTTGAGCGCACCACCCGCCGCGCCAATCAGAAGCACAATGGCGATAGCCAGAACCGGGTCGACTCCCATCTGAAACAGGTAACCAAAGGCGCACGCCGCCAGACCCATCATGGACCCTACCGACAAGTCGATCTCTGCGTTGATGATCACAAAGGTCATCACCAGAGCGACAATGATCTTTTCAATTGAAAGCTGGAAAAGGTTGATCTGGTTGCCCAGTGTCATGAATTGCGGCGAGAGCGCGGTGTTCATCAACACGATGAAGATGAGTGCGCAGACCAAAAAGCCTTCCCAGGTTTGGACTTTGGCCCACATGGAAGCAAGCGGGGATGGTTTATCCATGCGTCACCTCCTTTTCGCGCTTCTCATGGTGTTTGGCGGCGCGCAGTGCGACCAGGCGGCGCATAACGACCGCGTCCAGCGCAACGGCCGTTAGGATCAGCGTGCCAAGCACCGCCTCGCGCCAGAACTCAGAGACAAGCTGCCAACGCACCAGGCTGGTTTCGATGAGATCGACCAGAACCGCCCCGATGAGTGCGCCAAAAACTGTTCCGGACCCTCCGAAAATGTTGACCCCGCCCACCACGGCGGCGGCCACAGATTTCAATTCAAAACCAAGTCCAGCGACCACCGTGATGTTGCCGAAGCGCGCCAGGAACATGAAGCCCGCTAGCCCAGTTAGGGCACCTGCACACACAAAGGCGAAGAACACCGTCAGCTTCTGATTGATGCCTGCCATCTCGGCAGCTTCCGGGTTGGAACCAATCGCGTAGAGTTTGCGCGCGACCCGAAGCCGTTGCAGCGCGATATGGACCGCGATCACGATGACAACCGCAATGACGAATGAAGCACGGAACTGGAACTGTCCAAGTTCAAAGAGCCGCGTATTGGGGAAGCTGGTCAACCACTGGGGCAGCTGGGATGACGTAATCGATTTGCCATCGGCAAACTCCACCAGCAATGAACGGAAGAGCGCCATGGTGGCCAATGTAACAATGATCGCTGGCACCCGCGCGTAAGCGACAAAGAATCCGTTGAATGCTCCAAAGCATGCGCCGAACAACATGGAGAAACTAACCAGCAACAGAGGATGCAGATCCGGCATGGCAGCGATCAGGCTGCCGGTTGCAAAGGCGGTGAAGCCGACCACCGATCCGACAGACAGATCGATGTTGCGGGTGAGGATTACCAGCGTCTGCGCCGTGGCGATCAGAGCCATGATGGCGACGGACGATGAGATACGGTTGAACAACCGACCATTCAGATAGTTCGATATCTGCGTAGAGAAGAACAGGATCACCAGTGCCAGAACAAGCAGCAGGGCAATGATGCGCAGGGTTTGCGGGTTGAGATTGGAAAGCGCGCGCATCATGCCGCCACCCTCCCCAGATCGTCCTGCCCCGTTGCAAGCGCCATGATGCGCTCCTGATTGGCCTCCTCATGATCAAGGATTGCCATTTGCTCACCCTCGCGCATCACTAAAATGCGGTCGCCCATCGCAAGCACTTCGGGCAAGTCGGAGGAGATGACAATTGCCGCCCCGCCTTGCTTGACAAAGTCGCGAATGAGATCGTGAACCTCGGCCTTGGCACCGACATCAATACCGCGCGTTGGTTCATCGAAAATCAGCAGGTCTGGCTGCATGTTCAGCCATTTGGCGAGCATGACCTTTTGCTGGTTGCCACCAGAGAGCATGCCAACTTCGGTCTCGATGTCAGGCGTACGAATGTTCAGCCGCTGGCGGAATTGGTGCGCCGTCGCGCGTTCTTTCTCGCGGTTGATCAATCCGATTTTGGAAAGGAAATCACCAAGCGTGGCGAGTGAGATGTTGGCGCGGATGGCCATTGGCATCGCCAGCCCAAGCTTGCGACGATCCTCGGACACATAGGCGATGCCGGCATCCATCGCCTGCTTGGGCGAGGTTATCTTCAACGGTTCACCCTTGTATGCGACCGTGCCGGAGGTCGCCGGATGAATGCCGAACAGCGCCAGCGCCACGTCAGTACGGCGCGCGCCGATCAAACCCGCCATGGCCAGCACTTCACCTCGGCGTAGCTCAAAATCGATATTCTCAAAAACGCCATCGAGCGTGAGACCACCCACACTGAGGATGACCTCATCGCGGGCATGGCTCTTGGCCTTGGCAAAGTAATTGCCCACCTCTCGACCCACCATTTCGGCAATCATGGTGTCCGTATCCGTCTCAGTGATCAGCCTGGTGGAGATGTGTTCGCCGTCTCGTATCACTGTCACTCGATCGGCCACCTCAAAAATCTCTTCCAGGCGGTGCGAAATGTAGACAACGGCCACGCCATCTGCCGCTAACTGGCGGGCGATGCGGCGCAGTTGCTCCGCTTCATGGGCCGACAGTGATGCTGTAGGCTCATCCATAATCAAAACGCGGACGTCTTGGGAAAGCGCACGTGCGATCTCGACGGCCTGCTGCTCGGCCAGCGTTAAACCGCTGGCGGCGCGATCAACATCCAGATCCATACCAATGCGCTCGATCAGCGCGCTGGCTTCGCGGCGCTGTTTGGCTTTGTTTTGCAACCAACCTCCACCGACCTGGCTGATAAAGATGTTCTCAGCAACATCCAAATCAGGAAAGACCATGGGTTCTTGATAGATCGCAGCGATGCCAAGCTCGCGCGCAGTTTGCGACCCAGAGATCGTCCGCACCGTATCATCCACCGAGACCGTGCCTTCGCTCGGCTGGTGGATACCGGTCATGATCTTGATCATGGTCGACTTGCCGGCACCATTCTCACCGACAATGGCGTGCACCTCACCGGGAAAAAGAACCAGCGACATATCCGAAAGCGCCAGTGTTGAGCCAAAGCGCTTAGAAACATGGTCCAAGGAAAGAACAGGTTGGGTCATCGGAACCGTGGGTTGGACGTTTGCAACTCCGGCGCAGCGGGAGGGACCGCGCCGGAGCGTTGGCAGCTAGTGGGCTGATGCGCTTACTGCGCCGCAGCCTCCACATTGTCTGCCGTGTAAACTGTGAAAGGACCCATCAGGATGCGGCTTGCGCCTTCGCGGCCAGGATCTTCCTCGATGGTGTATTCACCCATGCGACCGGCGGTGAAGGTTTCACCGATTTCGCCAGACAGTTGACCCGTGGCGAGGCCGTAGGCTGTGTAGTAGGTGAGGTAGCCAAGGTCGCGGAAATCCCAGAGCGCAAACTCAGGTGCGCAGCCATTGAGCGTGTAGGACAGCATCTCAGCTGGCAGGCCGAGACCGGACACGCGCACCTGGTCGCAAAGGCCTTCATCCTGCATGGCTTTGGCCGAGGCCTGGATACCCACCGTGGTCGGCGACATGATCAAGCCAAGGTCGGGATACTGATCAACCAGCGCCAAGGCACGGTTGTAGCTCACCTCTGCCTGGTCATCGCCATAGACGATGTCGACCAGTTCAATGTCGGCGTACTTGTCGTCTTCCAACGCTTCTTCCATAGCCGCAATCCAGGCATTCTGGTTGGCCGCATCAGGCGTTGCCGAAAGCACGGCCATCTGGCCGGACCCACCGAGGATGGAGTGTGCCATATCGGCCATCACGACACCGATGGAGCCAAAGTCCACCTGCGCGACGAACACATCCTCACCATCACCTGATGGAATGGGGCTGTCCCAAGTCACCACGCGGGTGCCAGCTTCCTGTGCTGCTTGCGCAGATGGCACAATCTGATCACCGGCATTGTTAGAAAGCATCACAGCGCCTTGGCCCTGCGTGGCCGAGGTGGTCATGATCTCGATCTGCCCAGCCACTGAGTTTTCAGGCGTTGGACCCACGAAAAGCAGCTCGCCAGGGTTTTCCAGCTCGGCATGGGCTTCCTGTGCGCCTTCATTGGCTTGGTCAAACACCAGGATGCCAAGGAATTTTGGCAGCAGAACCATGTCCACTTCCTGCCCACCTTCCAACATCATGTCGGCGGCAGCGGGAACAGCAGCCACCGACATGCCGGTGACCACAAGCGCTGCAGCGGCGCAGCTCGTCATCAAATGCTTCATCATTTCCTCCCGTTTCGGGTCTGAGTGGCCGCCTTGTGGCGTGCCGTTCTTGCGTTTGCGAGCTTGATCCACAATGGATGTGTGGCATCCCGGCTCGCGCGGGATTTCGTGCGGTCAGGGCACAGGTTTGCGCGGCCCCTCTCCTTTGAGAGCAAGCGTAATGTCCTGCGCGACCAAGCCTTGAAGCCGGTCAATGGCTGCTTCGGAGTACCAGGCAGAATGCGGTGTCAGAATGAGGCCGGGAGCGTCGCGCAACGGCGAGGTCTCCGGCAGCGGTTCGGCAGCAAACACATCCAACGCGGCACCGGCGATGGTGCCTGAGCGAAGCGCTTCTGCCAGATCAGTTTCGTTGATCAGTTGGCCGCGCGCGGTGTTCACCAGCAAAGCATGGCTCTGCATCTTCGCCAGCGTTTGCGCGTTGAAAAACCCTATGGTCGCGGCAGTTGCCGGGGCGTGACACGTGATGATGTCGGCGGTTGCCAAAAGTGTGTCTGAGTCCACCAGCGTGATGCCATAGACCCGTGCATCATCCTCGGACAAGCCAGGATCAGCAGCAATGAACCGAAAGCCAAAACCCTTCAGGCGGGCAAGCACAGCCGATCCGATCTGACCAATCCCAAAGAAACCAAAAGTGGTTTCGCTGAACGGTTTCAGAGGTTTGGAGTGTTTGACCGCTGCCCATTCGCCGGCACGCACTGATGCATCCAATGCGGGTAGCTTGCGTAGCAGTGAGAGCGCCAGTGCCGCTGTGTGGTCTGCCACTTCGTCGGTACAGTAGTCCGGCACATAGCCAACCTTCAGCCCGGCTTCACGTGCCGCCATAACATCGATGTTGTCATAGCCCACCCCGTACCGAATGACGGTTGCGCCAGGCTTGACGGCCCTTACAGCGTCAGCGGTGAATGGAGCGAACTGAACAACAGCAACATCGGCTCCGTTGACGGCCGCAGCGACATCTTCAGCCGTCTTGCACTGAAAGCCCTCAAATCCAGCACTGGCAGCGTGTGCAGCAGCTTCTTCCTGCGCCAGGTTTGGAAAAATCGTGTCGGTGACGACCACGCGCGCACTTACACCACCAGTGGTCATTGGGACGTCTCCAGATAATCATGCAAGATGGTGCCCGCGATGAGGGTGAAATCAGCGCGCCAGAAGAAGCCTTCCAGCGGCTCAAGAACCGGCAAGCGGAACAGAGGCAGCTGCGCATTGGGGCGAAGCTCAACCGTGCACGGCCCTGCCCAAGCCTCATGAATGACCACATCGGTCAGCGCACGTGAGGTGAGCTGGCGGATCGCCGGGCGGCCGTCGATGTGATCGATGGCTTTCAAATTGATGTTGGTGGCAAAGTCGAAATGCGGTTTGATGGCCGAAGCTTCAACGGCATGTTGTTTGTAGGCCATCGTGCCGGTCAGCACGTCGATACCGTTGCGCTCCACCGTGCCAACAAGGAGATCGCCTCGGGCCTCGATCTGAGGGTTGCCAAGCTTCTTCGGCTGGCCATGCACCTCACGGCCGTGCACCACCCCACCGTCGGACGACAGAGCGAGATAAGGTGAATAGCCGCCCTTGGCTTTGCCGGGAAGTTCGGCGCCAACCATGACGTTCATTTCGCCATAGGGGCCGATCCAGTCCGGGTCATTCATCTGGTAGATGTGGGCGCAGGCAATATCGCTTGTGCGCTTCAAAGGCGGGGGGAGAAGAAAGTCGATCGCATCGGGATCAGTGCGCCAATAGAGCGTCATGATCGCGCAATCGCGAAACTTGAACGGGAATGGCGGCAACATCGGCGCATCCCACGGCGTGGAAAAACCAGGCGCGACAATGTCCTCCACCGTCGGCGGTGTCATACCAAAACGGGCGGACTTACCCGTCATGCTGCAGCCGCCAGACGCTGTACGACATCTTCCTGCACGTCGATGCCCAAGCCCGGCGCATTGATGGGGTAGGCCCAGCCATCCTTGTGCCAGAGCTTCTCGCCAACCAGCTCGTCCTGCACGACAACGCCGAAGGGTTTGTACTCGAAGATTTCAGCATTCGGCGATGCCAGCGACAGGTGTAAGCTGGCTGCTGTCGTGATGCCGGTGGACCAGGCGTGAGCATTGATCACCTGGCCATATTGCGAGCAAAGCGCGTCAACACGCCGGAACCCCGTTATGCCTTCAACCCGGGCCGGATCGACACCATAGACCTCGACCGCGCCCATCTCCATCTGGCGACGGTAGCCCGCCTCAGTGAACTCGCGCTCGCCAGAGGCGATGCGCACATCGGTCGAGGCGGCCAGTTTTTTGTAGCCAGCATCATCGGTCGGATAGAGCGGCTCTTCGTACCAACCAATGCGGTACTCGCCCATGCGATTGCAGACCGAGATAGCTGTCTCCAGATCCCAGCGTACGCCGTTTCCTATATCGACAAGGATTTCAGCTTGGTCGCCAAGCGCCTCGCGAAGGGCACGAATGAAGCTGACATCGGTGTCGGGATCACCGCCGATATTGCTCTCGCCCTTTTTAGCAAAACCAAGCTTGGTGGAGCGGAACCCAGCCTCAAAGAAGCCAACCACTTCAGCGACACACGCCGCCTCGCCCCTCTTGTTCACATGGGAGGACGCGTTGGCGAGTAAACGGTCATGCTTCAGCCCACCAAACATCTCGTAAAGCGGCTTGCCAGCTGCTTTGCCAGCAATGTCCCACAGAGCCATATCGACGCCGGACAAGGCAAGTGATGCGATACCACCCTCGCCATACCACCACACATGGCGGCGCATCTTCTCCCAGGCCGTAGCCGTATCCGTGGCATCATCGCCCTTGAGAATTGGCTCCAGCCCATCGGTGATGATGGTGGCAACTGCCTTGCAGGCTTCTGGCCACATGGCGATGCACTCGCCCCAACCAATGGCACCCTCTTCAGTAGTCACCTTCACCAGCACCGTGCGGCGGGTCGTGCCGAAATCGTTCGGGTCGGGATAGGCAATGGGGAACGGTTCTATGGCGCGGATACGCATTCTTTGGCCCACCTCCCGATTTGGATCAGCGCTTTTGTTGGCTGCCTCTTGATGCATGCTCGTCTTGAGCTTTGACACCGGGCGGTTGGCGCTGTATCCGTCAAATTGGACAGACCAATTAAATAACCAGACAAAATAGAGGTCAAGAGGAAATGTTTAATCTCGCACCGATCCCCGTACCCGACCTATCAGGCCGCTCCATTCTTCTGACCGGCGCTGACCGTGGTATCGGTGCTGCGCTCACCCGCGTTCTGGTCGATAAAGGAGCCCGCGTTATCGCCGGTATTTATGGCAAGGTGGACGTTCCTGAGCTTCTTGAAGGTGCGCAGACCATCAGCCTGGATGTGACCAGTCAGGAGCAGGTCGATGAAGCCATTGAGGCTGTGGGTGGGCGCCTCGATGTCCTTGTGAACAATGCAGGTGTGATTGCGCCGATCGGGCACGCCGCGGACCTTGCAACCGACAGCATGCGCCAAGCCTTTGATGTGAATGTGCTTGGCGTGCACCGGATGGTGGTGGCCGCGCTACCCCTTCTGAAGACATCCAAAGGCGTAGTAGTGAACGCCGGAACCGGGGCGGCGACAACTCCTATGGAAGGATGGACTGCCTATTGCTCTTCCAAGGCGGCGATGCGGATGCTCACTCAGATGTTTGCCATGGAATTGGCGAACGATGATGTGCGCAGCGTGTTTATCGGCATCCCACCCACAGACACCGACATGCAAGGTTCCATCCGTCAGGCGGGGCTCAACCCCATCTCCAAAATCGCGCAAAGCGATTTGGTGGACCCGAAGGTGCCCGCCTCGGTCATGGCGTGGCTCTGCAGCGAGGATGCCAAGCAGCGCACTGATGTACTTCAAGACGTACGCGATGATTTCTTCACGGCGATGATGGCGCTTTAGGCTGAAATCAGTGCCGTAATATCTTACCGAAGAAGTTGCGCGCACGCTCCGTGTTGGGTGCATCAAACATCTGTTTTGGCGGACCTTCTTCGATCACCTCGCCCTCGTCCATGAAGATCACTTTGTCGGCCACTTCTCGAATAAATGACATTTCATGGCTGACCAGGATCATAGTGATGCCTTCGGACGCCAACCGACGAATGGTGTCCAGAACCTCGTTGACCAACTCTGGATCAAGCGCAGAGGTCACCTCGTCGAGCAACAAGATCTCTGGCTTGAGGGCCAACGCACGTGCGATGGCCACGCGCTGCTGCTGTCCACCAGAAAGCTGGTCAGGATAGGCGCTGAGCTTGTCGGCCAGGCCGACCATAGCCAATAGCTTTTCGGCTTGGGCGCGCACCTCTTGTTTGGGGCGTTTCTTGATCTTCTCAGGCGCCACCGTGACATTTTTCAGCACGCTCATGTTCTGAAATAAATTGTACTGCTGGAAGACAATCGCCATTTGATCGCGAGCGTCTCTCACAGATGCGCCGCTTGAATAGTCGATGCTCTTCTCATGAATTGTGACTGAACCAGCCGTCGCTTGCGTCAGCCCCACAAGCGTGCGCAACACCGTTGATTTGCCGGAACCCGACGGCCCGACCAACCCGATGATTTCGCCCTTCTCCATAGAGAAGGAGACGCCTTTGAGGACCTCAATCGGCCCGTAACTTGCGCGCAGAGCGTTGACCGCGAGGTGTGGCAAGGCGTTTCTCCAGATATTGGCCCAGCATGCTGAGCGGGAAGGACATGAGGAAGTAGCACATGGCAATTGTGCCGAAGACGAGCAGGGCAGAAAATCCCTGATTGTTCAGCTCTTTGCCGCGAAACGTCAGCTCAAAGACACCAATCTGGCTGACCAGCGCCGTGTCTTTGATGAACGAGACGGCAAAGGCGATGGCCGGCGGAACGATGATTGGCCAAGCTTGTGGCAAGGTGATCGTGAGAAGCGTGCGCAAGCGCCCAAAATTCATCGCAGTCGCCGCTTCAATCTGCGTTTGCGGGACTGATTCAATGCCGCCGCGAATGATGTCAGCGGTGTAGGCCACGGCGTAAATGCAGATGGCGATGACGGCGATGGTGAAGAGCGATGCATCGGTGGAGACCGTCTGGATAAAGAAAAGCACCAGATAGATGACCACAATGAAAGGGATACGCCGAAACACTTCCACATAGGTGATACAGATGAGACGCAACGGCAAAGCCCAAAGGCCGGGCGTTTGACGCAGATAGACCAAAACGAACGCAAGGCCGAACCCGATCAAGCAGCCCATGGCCGTCATCGCCAGTGTTAGTCCGGCCGACTGGGCCAACAGCGCCATGTTGTCGAGCGTGAAAAAGCGCGGCAACTGTTCGATGATGCGTTCCACTAGCGCTGCTCCACCATCAGAAAATCCTTGCCTTCACGCGGAATGCCCAACGACCCAGCAGCGCCAAACCAATGGAAGCAACGAACGTCAAAATGACGTAGAGAACAGCAACAACGGAGAAGTACTCCAGCCAGCGATAGTTGATGGTCGATAGGTTGATTGCTTGGCCAGTCAGTTCATCAACACCGATGAGCGCGCCAATCGAGGTTCCCATGACGAGCACAACGATGAAGAAGTTGGCGAGCGCCGGATAGACCGACTTGGCGATGTGCGGCACGATGATGTAGCGAATTTGCTGAACCAAAGAGAAGCCGAGCGTTTGACCCGCTTCCAACTCGGTTTTGCGCACAGACAGAAACCCAGCACGCAATATCATTGTGAGATAAGCGCCTGCGTTCAGGATCAAACCTATAAGAACACAAGCCTCATTCGACCAACGCAGTCCGACCTCTGGCAGTCCAAAATAAAGAAAGTAGATCTGGATAAGCGCCGGTGTGTTCGTGATGAAAACGACATATCCATCGACCAACCAACGCAGGGGCATAGGCCCGTATGTCTTGATGGCCGCCCCAACAAGACCAATCAAAACGCCACCGGCGAACGCAATGACGCCAAGCTGAAAGGTCAGCCATGCGCCTTCCATAAGGGCGTCGAAGTTGTCCCAGACGACGCGATATTGAAACGTGTAGTTCATGGGACCCTAAATCAACGCCGAACGAAGCGGAGCAACTGCCCGACACCCCGCCCAGCCCCGCCGCAGGAGTGGCAAGACCAGACGAAGCGTCGGGAAGACGGAGCTAGAAGTATGGGTTCGGGGTGACCTCACGCAGCATTGGCGAGCCGTAGTGCGCTTCCCATGTCTCGTTGATCATCCCTGAGGAATGCAGATCGTAGAGAAGGATGTTGAGCACTTCGGTTAGGTTGTCATTGCCTTGGGCAACGCCAATGGCGCAGTAGGCAACGAAGATTGGGTTTTCAACCACGCGCCAGTCGACATCGGGATAGTTCTCGGTGAAGGCCATGAAGAAGTCGATGTTCTCGACAATGGCATCCGCGCGACCTTGCGCGACCAACCGAACAGTGTCGGCAAGTGTGTCCACAAGCTCCAACTCCACGTTGGGCATGTTCTCTTCGATCCAACCAACGGTCCAGTTGCCGCGCATATTGGCCAATGTCACGCCGTCTTCGTTGAAGTCTTCCCAGCTATCACCATCGATCTCAGATGTCGCAAGCACAGCCAGAACTTCGGTGTGCAGTGGCACGGTGTAGTCGATCAGCATCGCGCGTGATGCGTTGCGAGTCAGAGCGCCGAGCGAAACATCGATCCGATCAGAAACGAGGAACGGCACACGCTGCGGTGTTTCGGTTGGCACCCATTCAACTTCCACGCCGAGGCCTTCTGCCAACGCGGTGGCGACATCAATGTCGAAGCCTTCCCAATCACCAGCGTCGTTGCGCGTACTCATGTTCGGGAAATTCGGATTGATGCCCACGCGCAAAACGCCTTCGGACAGAATTTCATCAAGGGTGCGTGCCTCGGCCACGGCGATGGGCGCACTAAGAATGGCAAGGCCCGTTAAGCCGGCAGCAAGGGTGCGTTTGATCATTGATCTTCCTCCACATTGAGTTTGTCCGGTGGGCAGAATGCCATCGGAAGAGAGTTCACCTCGCCTCTGTGTGCGCATTGCGAACTTTCGTGCGGATTATGACGCTTTGTCGCACCATCCTGTCAATGGCGCATCCATACGTGCAAACCTCTATGCCGCACCCTTTGGTGGTTAGACTTCGGCCTCGACTTCGATTTCGACGTCATAAGGCCCGATCATTGTGATGCCTGCGATAAGCGTGTTGGCCGGCCTGACGGCTGCAAAGCAACGCGCATGCACCTGGAAGACCGCTTCCCAGTCTTCCTCTTTGCGCAGGTAAATGCGCGAGCGCACCGTGTCTGCATCCATTTCGCCGGCCGCAGGACACCATTTGGTTAGGATCGTTCGGTGTCTCGCCAGCTTCGCGCATCGCCTTATACGCCATGCCAGCAATAATCTCCGCACCGCCATAGTGATCGGCCATATCAAACGTATCGAACCCGTCGCGGGCGTAGTCGACCAGCGCCTATGCTGCGCTATCGAGGTCGAACACTTTCCCATCACGCTCCTGGTCAGCCATCTGCCACAATCCTGTAACCAAACGTCAGATGGGCACGTTGCCAATGGCAAGATCAGATGCAGTCATGATCATTTTAGCCCCCATTTTCGAACATTTGTGCGTATATTAAACAGAGTCGCAAGGCCTCACTTGGCTTGTTTCAAAGACATGCTCGATGAGTCCCAACGCAGTGGATGAACATGCGCATTGGATTGGTTGTGAACCCGATTGCCGGATTGGGTGGACGGGTTGGACTGAAGGGGACAGATGGCCCCGGGACGGTCGCTGAGGCGCTGGCGCGCGGGGCGGCCCCTCAAGCTGGGCCGCGCACACGGCGCGCCCTAACCCGGCTTTCGGAGCGCGCGCCTAGCACTGAGCTTCTTTCCGCGCCAGGCCCACTTGGCGCTGACTGGGCAAGTGCGTTGGATCTAGATTTCACAACGGTTGACCTCAAAACCAGCACGCAAACAGCCAGAGACACGAGGCTGGCGGTCGAGGCCATGATGGATTGCGACCTCATCGTCTTTGCTGGCGGCGACGGTACAGCGCGTGATGTCAGCGCATCTCTCAAACCGGGACAAGCGATGCTTGGCATACCTTGTGGCGTCAAAATGCACTCTGGAGTGTTTGCCATATCACCGGAAGCCGCCGGGTCATTGCTCGCAGATTGCGTCGCAGCGCCCGAACGGATCCAATGGACCGACGATGCCGAGGTGATGGACATTGATGAGGCGGCCTTGCGCCAAGGCCATATTGCGCCGGAGCTTTATGGACATGCGCGTGTCCCAATGGCCCGGAGCCGTGTCCAAGCCTCCAAGGGTGGCCCTCGCACGAACTGGAGCGCAGCGCTTCAGGGCGCGGCAGCAGAACTTGCCAACCAGATGGACGACGAAACCCTTTACATCATTGGTCCTGGAACGAGCGCCGGTGCCGTAATGCAAGCGATGGGACACGACCCAACAGTGCTGGGGATTGATGCGGTGCGCGGAGGACACGTTGTTGGCCGTGACATCGGATCGAAGGAACTGGAGACCCTTGCGGTCGGCGGACCTATCAAGATCGTGCTTGGTGTGACGGGACAACAAGGATTTTTGATTGGTCGCGGCAACCAGCAAATCAGTCCCAAAGTTCTTGCAAAAGCACGCCGCGATGGCCTGATTGTTCTGGCGGCTGAAGACAAGTTGATGGGCCTTGCACAAACACGCCTCTGGGTGGACAGCGGAGACCCCCAACTGGACGCCGAGCTCGAGGGTTTTCTTAGGGTGCGCACCGCTCCAGGCCGAGAGACGATGATGCGGCTATCTGCCGGTTGAAATCCCAGCCGTGTTGGGTTGATTTCGACTGTGCGTTATGTGAACTTTTGTGCACTATTTGCACGACAGCCCTAACCATTAGCTGCCCGCGCACGATCTGAGGAGCATTCTATGTCGACCGAACCTAGGCCTACACAGTCCCGATCCCACCCTTGGATGGCGCTTTCGGCCCCAGGAGTCATCGATGAGATGCTGGCCGAAATCGGCGCACCCTCGGTAGAAGCACTTTTCGAACAGATCCCGCAGGATCACTACCGCAAGACGCCGCTTGATCTGCCGCCAGCACTCTCCAGCGAGATGGAACTGAAGCGCGATTTGGTCACGCGGCTCAAGCGCAACGAAACGTGCGAGGACAATCTGAACTTTCTTGGTGCCGGTGTCTGGCAACACCACGTGCCGGCGATTGTTGATGAGGTGGTTGGACGGACGGAGTTCGCCACCAATGTGTGGGGCAGCTACCAGTCTGATCATGGTCGCAACCAGACCTGGTTTGAGTTCTCCTCCCAACTTGGCGCGCTGCTCAACCTCGATGTGGTGCAGCTTCCCGTCTATTCCTGGGGCTGCGCGAGCGGCCATGCGATCCGCATGGCGGCCAAGATCACCGAGCGCAAGAAGGTTCTTGTCCCGCAGCTCAGCGATCCCGAGCGCCTGTCGGTGATCCGCACTTATTGCCAGCCGCAGGAGATGGAAAGTGCCATCGAGGTTGTCATGGTGGCAGCTGATCCAACGTCCGGACGGCTTGACCTCAACGATTTGAAGTCAAAGCTCGGTTCAGATGTTGCAGCGGTTTATTTTGAAAATCCTGCCTATCTTGGCACCATTGAAACTGGCGCAGCCGAGATTGCGAAGCTCGCCCGCGCGGCCGGTGCTGAAACCATTGTTGGCGTTGATCCCATCAGCCTTGGTGTGATGGCTGCGCCTGGTGACTATGGCGCTGATATCGTGACGGGGCCGGTCCAGCCTCTGGGCGTCCATATGCAGTGCGGGGGTGGTGCTGGTGGCTTCATCGCCTCGCGCGATGACGAAACTTACGTGCGCAGCTACAACGGCTTTCTTGTCTCCATCGCGCCGACTTTGGAAGAGGGCCAACACGCCTTTGGTCTGGCCTGTCCGCACCAAAACTCATATGGCATGCGCGAGTATGGGAATGACTGGACGGGCAACTCAACCTATCTCTGGGCAATTGCCGGCGCGGTTTACATGAGCCTGCTTGGCCCGGACGGCTTTGCTGAAGTGGGTCGTCTCATTGTCTCGCAGGCGCGTTACGCCGCCAAGCTTCTAGGCGAGGTGCCAGGCGTTCGGATCGTCTGGCCGGACACGCAGTTCAAAGAGTTCGTCGTCAACTTTGATGACGCAGGCAAAACCGTCGCGGAAATCAACGATGCGCTGCGCGCCAAAGGCATTTTCGGCGGCAAGGACATCTCCGGCGAAGGGCTGGGGGTTGGCCAAGCGGCGCTCTACTGCGTGACTGAAGTGCACACCGCCGCAGATATTCAACGCCTAGCCGACACCATGAAGGAGGTTCTGTCGTGAGCCGACTACCGAACTTTCACGCCGCCAAATGGGACGAGCCAGTTATCATGGAAATGGGCCGGCCCGGTGGGCGCGGACAGATCTTTCCGGCGCCGGAATCTGAGGTCATTAGCAGTGTTGGCGGTGATCTGATCCCTGGTGTCATGGCACGCACAGATCGCCCCGAACTGCCAGAGATCACCGAATTTGAGGCGCAGCGGCATTATCTGCACCTAAGCCAGATGACGCTCGGCATGATGGGTGTCAGCCTGTTCGGCACGTGCACGATGAAGTACAATTCCAAAACGTCGGAGTATGCGACGCTACGGCCTGAACTTGCTGAAGTTCACCCCTATCAGCATGAAGACACTCTTCAGGGTGTGCTTGGCATCATTCACGAGTTTGACGGCATTTTACGGTCGCTCTCCGGCATGGATCAGTTCATCTTCCAGGCCGGTGGTGGGGCGGATGCTGCCTACACCATGACGGCGCTTGCCCGAGCGTACTGGAAAGACAAAGGCCTGCTTGGCCAACGCACCGAGATGGTAACGTCAGCCCAGTCGCACCCCTGCAACCCAGCAACAGCGGCTGCGGCAGGTTTCAAGGTCGTGAACCTGCCGCTGGAAGAGAATGGCTATCCCTCGCTTGATGCGCTGAAAGCGGCAGTGAGCGACAAAACCGCTCTCATCATGCTCAACAACCCTGATGACATGGGCATCTACAACCCGGAGATCAAAGAGTGGGTGCGCGTTGCCAAGGAAGCTGGCGCGCTCTGCTTTTACGACCACGCGAACTTCAATGGCGTGATGGGTAAGCTCTCAGCGCGTGAACTGGGGTTTGATGCCTGCATGTTCATGCTACACAAAACCTTCGGCGCTCCCAAGGCCGGTGGCGGTCCAGCTGTCGGTGCCTTTGGATGCTCGGATGATCTTGCGCCTTACCTTCCAACACCCGTCGTGGTGAAAGAAGGCGACCATTATCGGCTTGATAACGACCGACCAAAATCGGCAGGCAAGGTGCGCGAGTATTGGGGCAATGTTCCCCAAGTCGTGAAAGCCTATGCCTGGGCGCGCGGCATGGGTGCGGAAGGCATTCAGCTGGCCTCTGATATCTCAGTGGTCGCGAACAATTACATGGACAAGCGTCTGTCAGAGATAGACGGGCTTGCGATCTCTAACTCCGATGTCAAAGCCCACCGGATGGAGATGACCCGCTGGTCGCTCGGACCTCTGGCAGAAGAAACAGGCATTGGAACCGTCGATTTTGCCAACCGCATGGCTGACTATGGCATTGATCCGTGGTGGATGAGTCATGAGCCGTGGATTGTCGCAGAACCTTTCACGCCGGAAGCAGGTGAGCTTTGGTCCAAAGAAGATATCGATCTATGGATCGATGTTGTCGCCAAGATCGTTGAGGAGGCACGCACCGACCCTGAGATGGTGAAGTCAGCGCCCCACAATCAGCCCGTTGCGCAGGTGAAAGGCGATGTTTTTGAGGACCCAAGTCAATGGGCGATGACCTGGCGGGCCTACAAGCGCAAAGTCATGGGTGATGCGCAGGCCGATCGCGGCGCTGCCTAGACCGTGTCTTGGGCATGGCCGTCAGTCAGCAAGCACCGAGATACCCTTCAACGGGGTGCTTGGTCGCTTGCCGAGAACCAATTCTGCAGTGAGCTGCGCCGTCATTGGGGCCGCGCTGAACCCCACCCATGGGAAGAGCGCCAGGAAGAAACCTCCGCAGCTGGGCACTTCACCCAGGATCGGGCGCCAGTCCGGCGTGCCGTTCACCCATGCCGTCCAACTGCGAACGGCACGCATCGCGCCAAGCTTGGGCACCACACCGGCTGCCACGCTCATGTTTCCGGTAAGACTCGTTGGGTCGGTGGCGAGCGTTCCGTCGCCTCGGCGGGCGGCAGGCCATCCGCCGCCGATGATGCAGCCGCCATTGGCGGCCTGTTTCAGCGAGAGCTTTCCGGCTGCCGAATAGACAAGGTGCGGGATCAACGGCGCGACTGGCTCAGTGACCGTGACTTGAAGCGGAAACCCGTCGATCTCGATGTTCACGCCGAGCATGGCAGCAATCGTACCAGCCTTAGCGCCAGCTGCATTGACAATGCGCTTAGCGCGAAACGACTCGGACGACGTTACGATCTCAAAACCCTCAGGTTCTTTGACGATGCCTGCGACCTTGGTGTTGCAGTGAATGGTAACGCCCGCACTTTGGGCAGCAACTGCAACAGCGGGGGTCGCACGCAGCGGGTTCGCCTTGCCCTCCATCGGGCAGTACCCGCCTCCAATCGCTTTGTCCGACAAGTATGGGGCAAGCGCCTGCAGTTCATCGCGGGAGAGCATTTTTGTCTCGACGCCATGCGCGCCTTCAATCGCGGCCTTCCGGGCGATAGTCTCCAATTGGGCATCTGTCTGCGCGACAACAACACCACCACCAAGCTTGACGTCCAGATCTTCACCAACACGATCCGAAAGCTCCTGCCACAGAGCCAGCGAGTCTTTCAAAAAGCCAAGACACGGACCGTAGGCTCGCGCCCACTCTTCTCCGTAAGCGGCAAACTCAGGGTACTGGATTTGCAGATGCAGCGACCCGGCATTGGCACCGGACGCCTGCGTGCCAAGATCGCCAGCTTCCAGCAGCGCAACATAAGCGCCAGCTTCAGCAAGGTTCCAAGCGGTCATCAACCCCGTGATGCCACCGCCGATCACAACCACATCAAAACGATCTGCCATCAGTGCAGCATCCCTTTCCGCTTCGATCCAATGAGGACACTATGAGCAAGAGTTTTTCCGGCAGTCACACAGTGACGGTTACACCCTTCACCGAAGGCGGACGTGCCATTGACTATGCTGCCTGGGAGAAGTTCCTGGATTGGCAGATGGCGTGCGGCGTGCCGGGCATCATTGTTCTGGGTACGACCGGTGAGTTCCTGACCATGACCGACGAGGAGCGCGAACAATTCGTCGCTCACACGGTCAAGTACATCAACGGACGCATCACCGTTTGGGTTGGCACGATGAACGCCTACACGCCCAACGCGGTGCGCTATTCCAAGCAAGCCGAGGACCTCGGTGCCGACGGGCTGATGATCATCCCGCCCTACTATTACACTCCGACCGATGATGAGATTTTCAACTACTACATGGCGATCTGTGATGCCTGCGATCTGCCAATCATGCTCTACAACAACCCCTTCACCTCGAACGTGGATATGAGCGCCAAACTGGTTGGCAGGCTCACCAAGAGCTTCGATCAGATCCGTTATATTAAAGAGGCTAGCCAGCGCATCGAACGCATTCACGACATCATCGTCGAGAGCGACGGGCTGATGAATGTCTGGGCCGGGCAACGCGTTCTTGAGAGCTATAAGATGGGCGCCAAGGGTTATGTGAACCCCTATGGCAACTACATCCCGCGCGCTTCTGTAAAGTTCGTCGAATGGGCGGAACAAGGTCGTTGGGACGATGTGCAAGCCGTGCAATCGGTGATCAGCAAGTTCGACACGATCATCACACAAGGTCATCCTCTCTACGGCCATCAATGCTACTCGAAGGCGCTCGCTGCCGCGGCTGGATATCCAGTTGGCGACGTTCGTGCGCCCATCACAACGTTCGAAAGCCTTGGCAAAGAAGGGCGGGAGCGCGTTGCGCGAATGGTACCCTTGATGGAAGAGCTGGAGCAGATCGTTGACACTATTGAAGACAGATCGGTGGCTGCAGAGTGAGGTCAACGGATATAGGCCGCACCATTCAGATCGATGGTCGCACCCGTCAGATGCCGGGCACGACCAGTCGCCAGAAAAACTGCTGTTTCAGCGATATCTTCCGGCGGCACCCATTCGCCCATCGGTAGGGTCGCTGTAACCGCATCCTCTCCGCCAAGCTTGGCAGCCGTATCGACAGACATCTGCGTGCGCACCACACCCGGTGCGATGATATACGCGAGAATGCCTTTGGCAGCGTAGTTTCGCGCGACTGTCTTGGTCGCAGCGGATATGGCGGCTTTGGATGCAGCGTAGGCAATTGCGCCAGGATGAGACGTGCCTCGGGTGGAAACCCAACTGCCAATCCCAACAATTGCGCCTTTCTCGTCAGCATCCAGCCATCGACGCACCGCGTGACGCATGAGACGCGCTGGCGCGTGCACATTGACCGTAATGGCTTCGGTCCAAACGGTATCCCACTCATCGATTGGGTCAGCAAAGCCGCCGGTTTGGCGCATGATGCCTGCATTGTTGACCAACACGTCGACGCGCCCTTCCGCCAGCTCAATTGTCTCATCCCAAAAACGATCGACAGCTTTCATGTCTGTAAAATCGGCTTGAACCAGGTGCGCCCGACCGTCGGTGGCGGCCTCTGCCCCTGATCGATCGCCTCCGTAGTGGGCGATCACAGTTGCACCTGCTTCAATCATCGCTCTAGCGGTTGCGGCGCCAATGCCTTTTGAGGCGCCTGTGACAACAATCGTTTTTCCGGTTAGCTCAGCCATGATCAGCTCCGTTTGACAAAGGGGGTGGCCGCAAGCGCTGGATTGCAGCGTGCATAGGGTGCTGGCAGCGCGATCTCGGCGCCCAGTGCTACGGCTGCTTTCCAAGTCCAGCGTGGATCCCACAGCATGCCGCGTGCCAACGCGACCAGGTCGGCCTGCCCGGTGGCTATGATCGTCTCGGCCTGCACGGGATCGGTGATCTGGCCAACCGCCATAACAGGCATGTCTGCCTCTCGCCGAATCGTTTCAGCAAACCCAACCTGGTAGCCTGGGCCGGTGGTGATCTGCTGTCGCTGATCAAGTCCGCCCGAAGTCACATCCAGTGCATCGCATCCGGCCTCTTTCAGAGCTTGGGCAAAGACGATGGAGCTTTCCAGATCCCATCCCCCTTCGATCCAGTCAGTCGCCGAAAGGCGCACCATGACAGGTTTTTCCGCTGGAAAAGCAGCCCGCACCGCTTTGAAGACTTCAAGCGGGTAGCGCATCCGGTTTTCCAGCGAACCACCATAGTGGTCCTGCCGTGTGTTGGTGATGGGTGAGAGAAACTCATGCAACAGATAACCATGGGCCACATGCAGCTCGACCATATCAAACCCTGCACGGTCCGCGCGCCGGGCTGAGTCCACAAACGCATTGCATACCCGTTCCATCGCGGCTTCATCCATGGCTCGTGGTTCGGGCCAACCTGGCAGATAGGGAACAGCAGACGGTGCGTCAGTGACCCAGCTGCCCGCTCCCTCAATCAAGCCACCACCTTCCCAGGGTGCGACCGTGCTGCCCTTTCGGCCGGAATGGCTCAGTTGAATGCCAACTCGAACATCAGCAACCGACTTCATGAACGCAACGATGGAGGCAAAGGCGTCTTCGCACTCATCGTCGTAAAGGCCAGTGCAGCCCGGCGTGATACGCCCGTTCGGCTCAACACCTGTCGCCTCGACGAATACAGTTCCAGGACCCGACATGGCGAACTGGCCCAGATGGGCCAGGTGCCATTGGCCAGGCACGCCATCGGTGGCCGCATATTGGCACATTGGCGAAACGACAACGCGATTGGGCACGGTAATCCCGCCCAGTTGGAAGGGTGTGAACAGTTGAGCGGACATGGAGACCTTGAACCTGTTGGAAAATGCGATTGATCGATGCCAATCGTGCGTTATAGTAACTTGTGTGCGCTATTTGAACATGGCGCGGAAAAGCAGACAAGCAGAAAGGTCCGTCCATGTCGCAGCTTAAAGTCGCCGCCAGCACCTTCCCCTTCCTTTACTCTCATGGTGGCCTGGATGCGCTGAAGCATCTGAAATCACTTGGCTATGACACGTATGAGCTGATGATCTTTCCGCCACACTGCTGGCCACGTGAGCTGACTGTGCGGGATCGCAAAGAGTATAAGGCGTGGCTCAATGGCGAAGGCGGACATGTCAGCAGCTTCTGCTATCCATTGCTCGACAACAATCCAAACGGCGTTGACCGGCTGATGCGTGCTTACACGCTGGACCGCTACAAAGAGGCCATCGACTTTTCTGCCGAACTGGAATGCCCCTATGTTGTGGCCATTCCTGGCCCCGTGAACAGCCTCATCAATCCACCCCACCAATGGATGCTGGACTGGTTTGTTGAAGGCATGAAGGAACTGGTTGCCTATGCCAAAGGCACTGGCGTTCAGCTGCTTCTGGAAAACGTGCCGTTCACCTACCTGCCAACGGCCAAGGATATGGTCGATACCGCTGCGCTGATCGGTCCGGAAGTCGGCGTGAACTTCGATGTGTGCAACAGCGCCTTCATCAAGGAAGACCCAGCCGAAGCGATCCGTATGCTGGGCAGCCTGGTGAAGAACGTTCACATCTCGGACTCAGGCTATGACGACTTTAAACACGCAAAGCTTGGAACCGGTATGGTTGAGCCCGGCCCTGCGGCCAAAGCGCTGAACGATATCGGCTATAGCGGTGTGACCGTGCTGGAGATCATCACCGATGCGTTGGCTGAAGGCGCTGATCCTGACGGCGACATTAAAGCCAGCCACGATATTTTGGCTGCCAATGGATGGGCCGCGCGCAGCTAAGGGTCGCGACCCTAAACCAAACCCGCTTCAACCGGCAAAACGACTCCCGTCATTCCCCCCGAGGCGTCTGACGCCAAAAAATGGGCCGCATTCGCCACGTCTCCTGGCGTGGCGAGGCGGCCCAAAGCGGACTCACTGGCCAAAGCTTGCAGCGCTTCATCCGGAGATGGTCCGCCTGTCTGATGGCGCGCTTCTACTCTACCCTTCAAAGCCTCAGTCGCGATAGGCCCTGGTGCTAAAGCGTTAACGCGTATGTTGCGCGGTCCAAGGTTCAGGGCGGCCGCACGCACCACCCCAATCACGGCATGTTTGGAGGCTGTATAAAGCACTTGCTGAGGGTGTGCTTTGTAGCCGTTGATCGAGGCCATCGCGATAACCGACCCGTGTCCGGAATCCTGCAGTGCACCAGCAAAAGCACCTATCGTGGCCGCCACACCCCAGACATTGACGCGCATGACGCGATCCCATTCAGCCCGATCCAACGCCTCCATGCCGCGCCAGGGCGGAACCAAGCCAGCATTGGCGACGACGATATCAACCATGCCAAGCTGCGATGCCAATGCCGAAAGGGCTGCATCAGCTTCATCGGTTGCCAAATCAATCCCAACGCCGTGCCAAGCTTTGGGCACATCACCAATCATACCGGGCAGGTCTACCGCGATGATCCTTGCACCAGCTTCGTGCAAGCGGTCAGCAATGGCGCGCCCCAGCCCAACCGCCGCTCCGGTGACAACAGCGCAGCGCCCCTCAAGCGTGTGATTGTTTTCCATGCCAAAACCCTCCAACACTGATGCACGTATCAGCGTTCAATTCTTGATTGCCTCTTCCGCACACTTGTGCGTTATGTGAACTCATGCAAGACAAATCGCCAAAATCACCCATGATAACGGTTCTAGGCGCAGGCTCTATCGGCGTCTCTTTCGCTGCGGCCTTTGCTGATGCAGGCACTAGTGTGACGCTCGCTGACCCAGACAATGAGCGCCGTAGCGCCGCAGATGCTGGTTTGATCGTGCAGCAAGAGGCCATCGAGATGGCTGGCCTTTCACGTGCTGGAACCGGACAGGTGAGCGTCGTTGATCATCCAGGCGAGCAGCTTGAGCATTCCGATTTGGTTATCGAATGCGGCCCAGAAAAGCTTGAGACCAAACAAGCCATTTTTGCCGACCTTTTGGCGCAGGCGGGTAAAGACACAATCCTAGCCACTGCATCGTCGGCGATCACAATCTCGCAGATCTTACCTGACACCTCACAACAAAGACGCTGCCTCGTCGCCCATCCAGTCAATCCGCCAGCTGTCCTGCGCGTCATTGAGCTTGTGCCCGCACCAGGCACAGATCCAACAGCAACCAAAAGCGCAGCGAGCCTCTTTGGTGCGGCAAGTTTTGAGGTTGTTCAATTGAACCACGAGATCGAAGGGTTCGTATTGAATCGTCTGCAAGGGGCGGTGCTTCGTGAAGCCTATCGCTTAATCAACGAAGACGTCACGGACGTCGCTGGGATCGAGGCGATCATGCGTATGGGCCTTGGTCCGCGCTGGGCACTCTCCGGCCCGTTTGAAACCGCTGAACTCAACACGCCCGGCGGCATCAAGGCGCACGCCGCCCGGATGGGACCAGCGTATAAACGTATCGGCGAGGCCCGTGGCGAAACGGTGGAGTGGAGTGATGCTCTGGTCGAAAGCGTCGACACACAAAGGCGGAAGGCGGTCCCGGCGGAGAAACTGGCCGATCGAGCAAAGTGGCGTGCCCGGGCGGTGGCACACCTTGTTGCCGCACGCGATAAGCTGATGCAGTACTGATCCTTCAATGATCGACAAAACCTTTCGCTTTGAAGACCAGGATATCCCCGCGCGGGATGGTCAGAGCGTGGCCGCAGCGTTGACCCAGGCGGGCATTCGCGCGTTCCGGGAAACCGCCAACGAGGATGAACGTGGCGTCTTCTGCGGCATGGGTGTCTGCCAGGATTGTCTTGTCACCATCAATGGAGAGCCCAATCAACGCGCCTGCATGACACTTGCTGAGGAAGGGATGAAGGTTCGCCGGCAAGTGGCGCTGCCTGAGTTTGGCGAGACCCCGTCTTCATCTCACGGTGAAGCACTTCGCTTATCGCCTGACGTCCTCATTATAGGTGGAGGCGCTGGAGGCTTATCGGCAGCCATTGCAGCGGCCTCGGCAGGTGCCTCCGTTGTCGTGCTGGATGAACGCAAGGTTGCTGGTGGGCAGTACTACAAGCAGGCAGCCAACGGCACGATCCTCGATCAACAGCAGGGTGATGGCGCCCGCTTGGTGAGCGAAGCCAAAGCCGCAGGTGCCCAGCTGATGTCAGGCGTGGAACTGTGGGGGGCGTTTGATGACCTCCAGTTTTTTGGCCATCACCATGGTGCCCCTCTCATCGCAACGCCGAAAACAGCTATTGTCGCGACTGGTGCCTATGAACGCCCCGTCACTGTCCCAGGCTGGACACTGCCAGGCGTGATGACGACGGGCGCTGCCCAAACGCTGTGGCGCAGCTACCAAACCTTGCCTGGCAAACGTGTTGCTGTTTGCGGCTCTGGTCCCTTGAATGTGCAAGTTGCGTTGGAGCTGGCCAAAGGCGGAGCAGAGATTGTTTACCTCGCCGAGCGCGCACCACCTGCCACGGCCAAGCCTTTGACGGCATTAGCAATGGCAGCCGCTGACCCCAAGTTGACGGCGCAAGGGCTTGGCATGCTGGCTGGTCTGCGGCAGCACGGCATCAAGGTACACAATGGGGCTGAGCTTATTGCCGTCGTCAAAGAGAAGGTTGGTCTTGCGGCAACGTTCCGCAGACGCTCAGGCCGCGAAGAGACAGTGCAAATCGATGCGCTTTGCATGAATGCAGGCTTTGAGCCGCAAAACGAAATCCTACGCCTTCTTGGTGCTCAGATGCACTACGACAAGGCGATGGGGCATCTGCGGTGCCAGAAAAGTGAGCGCATGGAAACCAGCGTTTCTGGCCTCTACGCAATTGGTGACTGCACCGGCCTTGGAGGTGCACCAGCCGCGCGGATCGAAGGCGAGATCGCTGGCGCTTGGGCCGCGGCAGCCACAGGTCACGGGAATAGCGAGGGCTTAGCAGCAAAACTTCACACGCTCAGCAAACACCGCACATTCCAAAGCAAGCTTTGGAAACTGTATGACATCGCCCCACAAGACACGGCGCCATTGCCCGATGAGACGATTATCTGCCGGTGCGAAGAGCTCACGCTCGGCGATGTTCGTGATGGGCTTTCGACGGAACCGGGTCACGTGGGCACATTAAAGCGCGCAACTCGCGTTGGTATGGGCCGTTGCCAAGGACGCTATTGCGGCCCAATTGCCGCGCGGATGGTTTCTGACGCAACTGGCAAACCAATCGAAGATCTCAGCTTCTTTGCACCACGGGTGCCAATCAAGCCTGTCGCAATCTCAGCCATCTTGGCCGCTCAAGAGGTGATGGACGAGGCAGCCGATGACAGCGATTGACACGCTTGTCATCGGCGGGGGCATCACTGGGACCGTCGCCGCTATTGCCCTTGCCAAGCAAGGTGCGCGGGTCACAGTTCTCGATGCAGGAACAAACGCTGGGTCAGATGCCAATGCAGGGTCACTGCATGTGCAGATGCAGAGCCGCTTTATGCGCCTCTACCCCGACCAGGTTCCCAATGTGGAAGCCTCTTTACCTTTCTACCGCGAAGCTGCCGAAGAATGGGCCCGTCTGGATGAGCAGCTCGGCGGACTAGACCTGATCCGTGAAGGCGGTCTGATGCTGGCCGAAAGCCACGAACAGTTGGCTTTTCTGGAAGCCAAGGCCGCACGCGAATCCAGCAAAGGTTTATCGGTGGAGATTCTTGACCGATCAGCGCTTGATGCGGTGGCCCCATGGCTGGGCCGACAAATCGTTGGCGCTGAACTCTGCAAGGATGAAGGCAAGCTCAACCCACTGATCGCCAATGCCAAGCTGCAGGCTTTGGCAAAGCAGCTTGGCGTGGAGCGCCATACCGCATGCGTTCGACGGATTGAGGTACAAACGGACGGTATTGAGGCCATCACGAGCAAAGGCGTTTTTCGCGCTGACCAAAGTGTTCTGGCAGCCGCCTGGGGGTCAGGAGATTTGGTGGCGCCTTTTGGCATCACCATTCCGTCGAAGGCTGAACCACTCCATATGAACATTACTGAGGCAGGCGCACCGGCCATTCACCACCTTGTGCAGCATGCCGAACGCTCCATAACGCTGAAACAGTTCGGGTCGGGGCAGATCGTGATTGGGGGCGGTTGGCCGGCAAAAAGCCGTGGCAAAGTGAACCCGCCCAGCGTTCAATCGTTTTCATTGTTGGGCAATGTAGCGCTGGCCGCCAAGCTTGTGCCCGGTATCACTGGCTTACGCATCATCCGCACATGGGCTGGCATGAACACTACCACTGACGGGGCATCGGTTGTTGGGCGGCTACCCCAATCGGAAAGGATCGTGATGGCCATACCCGGGGATGCTGGCTACACCCTTGGGCCGCTGGTTGGGCGAATGGCAGCGGAGATTGCCCATGGCCAAACGCCAACCATGGACATAGAGCGCTTTTCGCCAGACCGCTTCGCTGCTTGAGCCTACCGGCGCAGCGCTTGCGAGATTTTTCCGACTGTTTCCTGCAGTTTTGGCAGGATGAAATCCTCCATTTCCGTAGTGGTCATCCGCAAGGTTGGGACGCCGACATTGATCGACCCAGCCATCACACCAGAAGAAAGGTAGAGGGGCACGGCAATGGACATCAGACCTGTTTCCAACTCCTGATCAACAAGAGACCAGCCCTTCTCACGCACATCCTCCAGGATCTTTCGGAACTCACCCCGGTCCGTGACCGTTCGGTCTGTCATACGCGTCAACGGGATACTTTGGAGCATGCCAAGCCACTGATCCTCGGGCAGACCCGCCAACAGAACACGACCCGTAGCGGTGGCATGGGCAGGAAAACGCCGTCCAACGGTGATGCCCACGCTAATCACGCGATGAAACTGTGTGCCGCTGACATAGACAACATCAAAATTGTCCAGGATCGCGGCCGAGACACTCTCGCGCGTTTCCTCCGACAGATGCTCAATGAAAGGGCGGGCAATATCCCAGGTGCCCTTTGATGACAGCACCGAAAAACCGAGCTCAAGCACTTGTGGGGTCAGATCAAACAACCGCCCATCGGCCACGGCATAGCCTTCACGCACCAGAGTTAAAAGAATTCTGCGCGCCCCAGCACGGGTGTTTCCGGTCTCTGCGGCGACCTCGGACAGGGTCATTTTACGCCGCGTTCTATTAAATGCACGAAGTACATCCAGGCCACGCGCCAGAGAACTGACGTAATCGCGTGAGTTGGGCGCGTTTTCGCCGTTCTCATCTATCTCGTCGGGAGCAGCCGTCATCAATCCAGACGGCGCATCAGAAGCCTTTGATCTGCGCTTTACTGCACCTGCACTGTCACCAGTCGCCTTGTCCCTTGGCTTACCGGCCATGACACCTCACTCATCATCATTAGTTCTTGGTCCATAAAGAAAGGACCGATTCCGCACAAATGTCTGCCTAACACACTGCTTGTGCAACGGGCAGACAAAGAATTGCGGAAAAACACTTGCGCACACCCCCATATCGGTCAATTATCGCACAAGCGTTCGCTATGTGAACTTTTTGAAGAAATGGGAGACTTCAACGTGACCGATAAAAACGACAGCAAGATGGGCATCTCACGCCGAACAGCCTTGAAGGGCTTGGCTGCGACCACGGCGATGACCGCCATGCCGTTCAGCATCGCACGGGCGCAGAGCGATGTTACACTGCGTTGGTGGTCCCCTCAGGCGGCGCCAGCTCAGGTTGAAGCCTATGAGCTGCAAATTGCCAACTTCGAAGCGGCCACGGGTATCCGCGTTGAGTTCGAGACAACGTCAGATGAAGGCTATGCCCCACAGCTCGCCGCTGCGTTCTCATCCGGTGAAGTGCCCGATATCGTCACCCACCTGCCATCGTTTGCGGTCCAGTCCTATTACGCCAATGATCTTTTGGTGCCGTTCAATGATGTGATCGAAGCCATCGGCACCAACGACTACTTCCCCGGCGCCAACAATGTGTATCGCGCGGCGGATGGCAACTACTGCGGTACCGGCATCGGTAACTCGGCCGCGAACATGCTGTGGCTTCGTAAGGATTTGATGGAAGAAGCTGGCATCGATAGCGCGCCTGAGACTTGGGACGAGCTTCGTGCCGCTGTTTCTGCGATGCAAACCGGTGGTCTGTTTGGTGCACCGCTGCCCTACGGTCGCAACTCCATGACCTCGCTGATCTTCATCGGCTTCATCCATCAGGCTGGCGGCCAGGTGTTCTCACCTGACCTGGAGGTTGCCATCGACAATGAAGGCACGCGCAACGCGTTGGAATTCTACCGCGAAATGCGTGAATTCTGCCCTCCAGGAGCAACCAACTATTCGTGGGGCGAGAGCCTGACAGCCTTTGTATCGGGTGCAACTGCCACAGGTATCTACACCGGTCGGGTTCTGGCCAACGTCAACAACCAGAATCCAGGCATCGCCGACAGCGTGACCTGTGTACGCTATCCGCGCATCTCCACCGATGTCGCGCCATGGACCTTCAACGACTTCCCATCGGTGTTTATCCCCGCACAGTCTCAAAACATTGATGCCGCCAAACAGTTTGCAGCGTTCTTGTTCGATCCGGAAGGCTACATCAAACAGCTGCATGCCGCACCAGGACACGTGTTGCCGGTGTTGCAGTCGATCAACAATGATCCGATGTACCAGGACAACGACATCATTCAGAAGTACGCACCAGAAGTCGAGCTCATGGCCGAGTCAGCCGCTGGTGGCTTCAACCTTGGTTATGAAAGCGCAGAACACGCTTCCAATGAGAAAGCCGGCGAGATCATTGGTTCCAATGTCATCTCTGATCTGGTGCAGAAGGTTGTGCTCAACGGCGACAATGTCGATACCGCGTTGAGCGATGCGTCCATGGCTATTGAAGCAATCGTTAACGGCTAGCCGCATCATATCACCTTGTCGCAAGGCTTAACCGCCCCTCAGCTGACGCTGAGGGGCGGTTGATGGCCCTTTGAAAGAACTCAATGTCCACCGCTCCAAAAACACTGCTTGAAAAGCGCTATGCGATGCTCGGCGTGATGCTGATCGCACCAACGGTTATCGTGTTCGGCTCGGTGATCGTCTATCCGCTGCTCTCAGCGATTTACCTGTCCTTTTTCAACATCTTCACACCCACGCTCGAAGGCGGATTCGTTGGCTTTGCCAACTATGTGGAGCTGCTGCAAACGGGTGCGTTTTGGAACGCCCTGGGTAACACGCTTATCTGGACCATCGGCACGCTAACGCTGCAAATTGTGTTTGGCGTCGGTATGGCCCTAGTGCTCCACCAAAACATTTGGTTTCGCAGCTTGGCGCGCTCGCTGATCCTGTTTCCCTATTTCATCTCCACCGTGGTTGCCGTCTTGGTTTGGAAGTGGCTGTTCAATGATCTTTACGGGATCATGAATCACTTCCTGATCACCATTGGGCTGATCGAGTTCCCGATGGATTATCTGGGTACTATGCCCAATGCGATGATCTCAGTGATCCTTGTTGGCGCATGGAAATACTTTCCTTTCGTGGTGATCGCGGTGCTGGCTCGTCTCCAAACGATCCCTGATGCGCTTTACGAGGCCGCAAAGATTGACGGCGCCGGGCCGATTGCCCGCTTCTTTGATGTGACGCTGCCACAGTTGCGCGACGTCCTGGTTGTCATCATCCTCTTGCGGGCGATCTGGGACTTTAAAGAGTTCGATCTGATCTTCCTGCTCACAGGTGGAGGGCCTCTTAGCGACACTCAGACCCTGCCGCTTCTGGTCTATCAAGAAGCCTTTGCGCTCAATGATATGGGCATGGCGTCAGCCTTTGCGGTTGTGATGATGCTGATCATGCTGGTGTTCATGATCGTCTACATCCGCCGTACGCGCACTGAGGAGGATGCTTGATGTCTTTTGTCAGAAAGTTTGCGTTCAACATCTTCGCCTGGGCCATCGTTCTGGCCGTCGCATTCCCATTGTTTTGGATGCTGGTAACGTCGGTTAAACCTGGGTTTGAGTTGTTCCGCCGCCCGCCAACCATGTTGCCTGAAACGTGGACCTTTGAGCACTATTGGCACCTGCTGGAGCGCACGAATTTCCTCACCTATTTCCGCAACTCGGTCATCCTCTCAACCGTCACAACCTTTGTGGTGGTCGCGATTGGCACACTGGGTGCCTACAGCCTTGTTCGCTTCAAGTTCCGTGGCCGGGAAACGCTCGCGTTTTTGGTGCTTTTTACCTATCTGCTTCCTTCCGTGGTGCTGATCATCCCGCTCTACTTGCTTCTGGTGAACCTTGGCCTGGCCAACACCATCTTTAGCCTGGTCATCGCCTACACCACGTTTGCGTTGCCCTATGCTCTTTGGTTGCTGCGCTCCTTCATGGCGGGCATCCCAGAAGACCTTGAAAGCGCGGCATTGGTGGATGGAGCTTCGCGGCTTGGCGCCTTCTGGGATGTGATCCTGCCGCAACTTCTGCCAGGGATCATTTCAACGGCTCTGTTCACCTTCATCCTCAGCTGGAACGAATATCTCTACGCGCTTGTGCTGGTGAACTCGGACAGTGCGCGCCCTCTGACGACCGGCGTGATGAACATGCTGGTGTCGTCGTTCAACATTGAGTGGTCACTGCTCATGGCGGCTTCAGTGATGATGAGCGTGCCGCTCATTATCGTTTTCGCCTTCCTGCAAAGTTATCTAACGCGCGGCTTTGGTGCCGGCGGAGTGAAAGGTTAGTTTATGGCCGCTGTGGTCTTCTCCAACGTGCGAAAAGAGTTCGGCTCGTTCACCGCTGTACACGGTCTCGACTTGTCGATCGAAGAGGGTGAATTTGTCTCGCTTCTTGGCCCATCAGGGTGCGGCAAGACAACGACGCTGCGCATGTTGGCTGGTCTTGAATTCCCAACCTCGGGAGAAATTCACATCGGTGAACGCGTGGTCAATGACGTCGCGCCAGGCCAGCGGGACATCGCGATGGTGTTTCAATCCTATGCGCTCTACCCGCACATGACGGTGGCACAGAACATTGCTTACCCGTTGAAGAAGCGGGGCGTGGCAGCTGCAGAGCAGAAGACGCAGGTTGCGGCCACTGCCGAATTGCTACAGCTTACTGAGCTTCTGGGCCGCAAGCCGCGTCAGCTTTCCGGTGGCCAGCAACAGCGCGTGGCTCTTGGCCGGGCTTTGGTACGCGACCCCAAAGTCTTCCTCCTTGATGAACCTCTCTCAAACCTTGATGCCAAACTGCGCGGCTACATGCGCGTGGAGCTGGTCGAACTGCACCGACGCCTCGGTCGAACAATGGTCTACGTGACCCATGATCAGCTTGAAGCGATGACCATGTCAGATCGCATCGCGGTGATGGAGGGTGGTGAGCTTCAACAATTCGCTGCGCCGACCGAAGTCTATGCCGCCCCAGCGAACCGCTTTGTTGCGAGCTTTATTGGCACGCCTGGCATGACCCTGATGGATGGCGAATTGTCCAACGAAGGCGATAAGTGGCTATTCAAGACCGATGGCGTTTCATTGAACGTTGGGCAGTTGGGAGAGGAGGCCTCAGCGGGGCCTGCCTGTCTTGGTGTTCGCCCAGAGCATGTTCAGATTGGTGACGGGCCTATCAAAGGTGTCATCCAGGTTGTGGAGAAAACAGGCCACGAAAACATTGTGGTTCTGGAACTTTCAGGCGGCCAACGCCTAACGGGTCGAGTGCCTGCTCCCCAGTCATGGAACCCAGGTGAGACGGTCTCTCTGTCCTTTGATGCAGGCAATGCGCACCTGTTTGGGCCCGGTCCGAAGGGTCCACGCCTTAATCGTACACCATCTGCCAACAGCAATGACCTGCCCTCACCCGCCCTTCAGAAAGCACTGCCATGAACAGAGACAGCATCGACTGGACCGGACCGATGCCAGCGGTCACCACGCCTTTTCATGCTGATCTTTCGATGGATGAGGAAGGCTTCGTCGGCAATATCAATAGGCTTCTGGACGCAGGAGCAACGGGTATCGTTGCGGCCGGTTGCACCGGTGAATTTTGGGCACTGTCGTTTGCCGAGCGTGAGCGCCTGGCTGAGCTGACGGTTGAGGCGTGCAAAGGGCGCGGACCAGCGATCGTTGGCACCGGCTCCATCCGCGAAGGCGAAGTGATCGAGCAGATCGACGCCGCTCGATCTGCAGGGGCAGATGCTGTGCTCGTGATGCCGGCCTACTTTGCCCATCTCTCCGACAGCGAAACCATTGAGCATTTTACCGCCATCGACGCGAAATCAACGCTGCCGATTGTGCTCTACAACATTCCTGGAAATGCCGGAAACGCCATAACACCGGCCATTGCCGACAAGCTTGCCGATCTCGACAATGTGGTTGCCATCAAAGAAAGCAGCGGCGCCTGGCAGAATTTCCATCAGACACTGAACGCGGTGAAAGATCGTATTCGCGTGTTCTGTGGACCGTCCTCCACCATTGGAGTGGCAGCTGCTCTTGCTGGTGCTGACGGACATATCGATTGCTTCCCCAATGTATGGGAAGAGTGCATGCAGCTTTGGCATAAAACCAAGGCAGGCGCGATGGATGAAGCCTGGGCCTTACAAGCGACCGGTCAAACGATGACTGAGCTTTTCATCAGCGACGGCAGAACGCTGTATCCAGCGACCAAAGCTGCGATGAATTTTCTCGGGTTCCCTGGTGGGGGCGTACCACGTCCGCCACTGCGCCCGCTTGCTGGAGACGCCCTCAAAGGGCTTCAGGCTGGCATGGAAGATCTAATTGGAAACAACAAGCAGGTCGCCTGACCGCTTCTTAGACATAGCTAGGAGTAACCGACGATGGATCTTGGATTGAAAGGTCGACGGGCAATTGTGACCGCTGCAAGCCGCGGGCTTGGCCTGGCGACGGCGCGTTCTCTGGCACGCGAGGGTGTGTCGGTGGTGATGAATGCGCGCAGCGAAGGCCCTCTTGGCGAAGCGGCCCAAGCGATCCGTGATGAGTTCGGTGTTGACGCCATTCCCGTCGCTGCAGATTTCAACGACAAGCAAGGACGCGCAGCGATCTTAGACGCCGCCGGTAGATCCACCGACATTTTGGTGAACAATCCTGGCGTGCGTCAGGTGCCAACGCCTTACGATGAAATCTCAGCGGAGGACTGGCGCTACTGGCTTGAAGTGCATTTCCTGTCGTCGGTTGAAATGATGCAAGCTGTTGCGCCTGGCATGAAAGCGCAGGGCTTCGGGCGCATCGTCAACATGTCGGTGAGCTTCATCAAGTTTCCGCAAGTCGGGTTCGCCCACAGCCATGCAGCGCGCTTAGCGCTCTCAGGCGCATCGGCGGCCATGGTGCGCGAGCTGATCGGACACAATGTAACGATCAATACCGTTTGCCCCGGTCTGTTTGATACCGACGCGTTGCACACCAATCTTCACGGCCATGCCAAGCGCGGCAACACGACCTACGAGGCCATTGTGCAAGATCGTAAGGACAATTGTCCGGCCGGCCGATTTGCCGACCCATCCGAGTGCGGCGACCTCATTGCCTATCTCTGCTCGGCGCAAGCAGGCTTCATGTCTGGCCAAAACATCGTCAATGATGGCGGCGTTTATCAGGGGCTCTTCTGATGAAAAAAGTGGTGATGGTCTCTGGCGGCGGGCGCGGCCTTGGGGCTGCTATCACGCACAAGTTGCTTGATGACGGTTGGACAGTCTCGTTGGGACTGCGGGACCTTTCCCAAGCTGATGCTTTCTCCGGCCTGGTGTCAGCGCATCCCTTTGATGCAACCGACCCAGTGTCTGCCACCAACTGGGCCGACGCGACGCATGCCCAGCACGGACAAATTGATGCGCTGGTCAATAATGCTGGCATCTTGCGTATGGTGGACTTTGAGCAAGGCGACGAAGACGATCTGGATGACCTTTGGTCAATCAATGTCAAAGCACCGTTCCGCCTGATCAAGGCTACGCTGCCACATCTCAAAGCGGGCGGTCATGGTCGGGTGGTCAACATTGCCTCCACAGATGCCAAACGGTATCGCGCGGGAACATCGGTTGGCTACGCCATGACCAAACATGCGCTGCTGGCGATGACGCAAGCGGTGCGCCAAGCCGCATGGGATGATGGCGTGCGCGCCACAGCACTCTGCCCCGGCGCTATTGACACCGATCTTATTGCCGATCTGCCTAGTGTAACACCGAAAGCTGACCGCATGACCCCAGAAACCGTCGCCGGACTGGTCGCTATGCTGCTCGCACTGCCAAACCAGGCGAGCGTACCTGAACTGGTGGCCAACACCCGCCTGGAGAGCCTGATATGAGCCTTGATCCGCGCATCAATGATGAGTTGGCGGCCTGGGATCGAGACCACCTTCTCCACCCGACGACGCACACCGCCAACCATGCACGCGGCGACGTGCCCGGGCGGATCGTCACCGGCGGCGAAGGCGTTTACATCGAAGATCGCGATGGCAAACGGTACCTTGATGCCTTCGCCGCGCTCTACTGTGTCAACGCTGGCTATGGCCGCACCGAGATCGCCGATGCAATCTCGGAACAGGCGCACAAACTGGCCTTCTTCCATTCCTTTGCTGGCCAAGGCAATGAACCGGCCATCCGACTGGCCAAGATGATCATGGACCGCGCCCCCGATCACATGGCGCGGGTCTATTTTGGCCTGTCAGGGTCAGACGCCAATGAGACCAATGTGAAGCTTGCCTGGCAGTACAATGTTCTGCGCGGCAAACCTGAAAAGCGGAAGATCATCAGCCGTTGGCGCGCCTATCATGGGTCTGGGATCGTGTCAGGATCTATGACAGGCCTACAGTCTTACCATGCACGTTTTCACTTACCGCTCGATGGGTTCCTGCACACGCACAGCCCACAGTATCTGCGCCGCCCCGACGCCGATATGAGCGAGGCGGATTTCGTTAATTGGTTGATCGGTGATCTTGAAGCCATGATCGAGCGCGAGGGACCGGATACGATCTGTGCCTTCATTGGCGAGCCTGCCATGGGCACCGGTGGCATTATGCCCCCGCCTGAGAGCTACTGGGGGCGTGTTCAAGAGGTTTTGGAGCGCCACGACATTCTGCTGATCGCCGACGAAGTGGTGACCGGTTTTGGCCGTAGCGGCCAGATGTTCGGCTCGGAAACCTACGATCTAAAGCCCGACTTCATGACCATCGCCAAAGGGCTGACATCGGCCTATGCACCGCTCTCCGGTTCGATTATCTCACAGCGCGTTTTCGACGTGTTGATGCAGGGGACAGACGATTTCGGTCCGCTCGCCCATGGGTGGACCTACTCGGCACATCCGGTCAGTGCCGCCGCTGGGATCGCTACCCTCAATCTCATCGACGATATGGGCTTGGTGGAGAACGCGCGCGCGATGGGTCCGGTGTTCCAAGAAGCGCTCAAGGACGCTATGGATGGCCACCCGAATGTCGCGGAAGTACGTGGTGTCGGTTTGATGGCGGCGGTGGAGTTTGCTGCTGATCCAGCCACCCGTGACTGGTTCGCGCCCATGACGGTCGGCCCCAAAATCGCGGAAGCTATGACACAACGCGGCGTCATCGCGCGCGCCATGCCGGAAGCCAACACGGTCGGCTTTGCTCCACCGCTTTGCATCACACCTGATGAAATCACCATTGTCGCCCAAACCCTGCGTGCGGCAGCCGACGAGGTTCTTTCTCAATGAGCAATTTCGCATCCCTTGTTCGCCAATCGAACCTGATCAACGGGCAATGGGTGGGAGCCGACAACGGCCAAACCATTGATGTGACCGATCCAGCCACGGGCGAAACGATCGCTACGGTTCCAAACTCTGGCCAAGCTGAAACGCAACGCGCCATTGATGCCGCGCATGACGCCTTTCCCGCCTATGCAGGTCTTACACTTGGCGAACGCGTGGCGTTGATGCGCAAGCTGCACGATGCGATCCAGGACAATCTGGAAGACATGGCGCAGATGCTCACAGCCGAGCAAGGCAAACCTCTTGCTGAATCGCGCGCTGAAGTGGGCTCCTCCGCCGCCTATGTGCTGTGGTTTGCCGAAGAGGCCCGCCGCACCAATGGCGCGATCATCCCCTCGCCCATTGCTGGTCGCAAGCTGATGACCACCCGTCATCCGGTCGGTGTGGTGGCCGCGATCACCCCTTGGAACTTCCCCTCTTCCATGCTTGCCCGCAAGCTCGGTCCAGCGCTGGCTGCTGGCTGCACCGTGGTGGTGAAACCGGCCAGTGCCACGCCGCTTTCTGGCCTGGTGTGGGGGCATTTGGCTGAGCAAGTCGGCTTCCCAAAAGGTGTAGTGAACGTGCTCACTGGCAGCGCGCGTGCCATCGGCGGCGAGATTACGTCTAACCCCAAAGTGCGCAAAATCACCTTCACTGGCTCGACAGAAATCGGCAAACAGTTGCTTGCTGAAGCGTCGAGCACGGTAAAGCGCATGTCTATGGAACTTGGTGGGAACGCGCCCTTCATTGTGTTCGATGACGCTGATCTCGACAAAGCCGTGGATGGCGCGATCATCGCGAAGTTCCGCAATGCTGGGCAAACCTGCATCTGCACCAACCGGTTGTTTGTGCAAGCAGGCATCTACGACCGGTTCGTCAGAGCTTTTGCTGAACGCGTCTCGGCTATGAAGGTGGCGCCTGGTGCTGAAGACGGCTCAGAACAGGGTCCGTTGGTGGACGACGCGGCTCTCTCCAAAATCGAAGAGCTGGTCGAGGACGCTTTGTCCAAAGGCGGTGACTTGGTCACCGGCGGTGGTCGTCATGATCGCGGTGGTCTGTTCTATCAACCCACGGTCATCGGTAACGCGACCTCAGCCATGCGCGTCACCACAGAAGAAATTTTTGGCCCGGTTGCGCCGGTCTATCGCTTTGAGAGTGAAGAAGACGCCATCAAGGCCGCCAATGACACGGATTACGGATTGGCCTCGTATGCCTACACGCAGGATCTTGCCCGCGCGTTCCGTCTGCAAGACAAGCTTGAGTACGGCCTGATCGGCATCAATGAGGTGCTGATCGTGGCACCAGAGATTCCCTTTGGTGGCCTCAAAGAATCAGGCCTTGGCAAGGAAGGCTCCTGGCAGGGCATCGATGACTATCTGGAGACCAAATACACCTGCATTGGTGGCTTGTAAGCGCGCTTAGCCAAGCGAGGGCAACCAAAGGGCAAGGTTGGGAAACGCGATCAGCAACCCAACCAAAAGCAGCGAGCATGCGATGAATGGGATCGCAGCAACGTAGATGTCGCGCATCGTGGTGTCCGGCGGAGCAACTCCCTTCATCACAAACAGCAGCAATCCAAAAGGCGGCGTGGTGAAACTGATCTCCAACGCCAGCAGCATGATGAGCGCAAACCAGATCGGCTCAAACCCAAGGCTGATGGCCAGTGGGAAAAAGATCGGTACAGTGAGGAGCATGATGGAAATCTGTTCCATGAACATGCCCAAGGTCAGCAACACGCCGAACATGACGAGCAGCATCACAAGCGGGTCCAGGTCGAACCCAGTTGCCCAACCAATGAGCCCGCGTGAGGCACCTGAGAAGGCGAGAATCTGTGAGAAGGTCGCTGAGCCAAAGACAATCAGATAAGCCATCAGCGTGACCCGCAGTGCGCCATGGATCGACTTCTTCATCGCCTCCCAGGTGAAGCACCGGAAAACCACCGAGAGCAGGATCGCACCAAGCGCTCCAAAGGCAGCGGCTTCTGATGGCGTGGCAAAACCGATGATCATCAATGTGACGATGACCACCATCAAGCCGACCATCGGAACAACATCGGTCATCACCAGAGCAAGCTTCGCGCCGACCGATAGTCTGGGCACTTCGTAGGCAGGTGCGGCGCTCGGATCCATGCGCGTCATCACAAAGATCGCGATGATGTAAAGACCAGCGAGAATGAGGCCAGGCACAACGCCAGCGATGAGCAAGGCGCCGACATCGATCTGCGCCAAGGTTGCAAGCAGCACTGCCAGAGCCGAGGGCGGAATGATGATCGCTAGCCCACCGGTACCCAGGATCGGACCTATGGACATTTTCTTCTTGTAGCCACGCGCTGACATCTCCGGCACCATCAGCGACCCGAGCAAGGCCGTGGACCCCATGGACGAGCCGGATAGTGTGGAGAAGCCGGTGCCGCCAAGCACGGTGACATATGAGAGCCGCCCTGGGAGCTTGCCAAGCAACTGGTCAATCGCGTTGAACATGCGCTTGCCCAAGCCGGTGTGAAAAAACACCTCGCCCATCAACAAGAACAGCGGGATAGGCATCAGCGCGAACTTTGTTAGCGCGCCCAAACCATTGTTGAGGAGCAGCGCAACACCACGCTCTCCACCCATGAAAATCCATGCGCCAATGATGTTGGCCGCCAGGAAGGCGAGCGCAATGGGCATGCCCAGTGCCATAAGCGCCACGATGGCACCCAGTAGCAGAGCAAGCGCTTCATACCATTCCATGGTGCGCCCCCTCGAGACTTTTGGCGTCACTCATGAATGCCCGCCTCACCGGAGTGCAGAAGGTCACGACCAAACGTGAAGCGCGAAAACTCAATCGCCATCAGCCCAAATGAAATGGGAAACGCGATGGTCAAAAGCCAACGTGGGTAGAAGTAGGCACGCACATCAAAATCATTGCGCTCCAAATTGGTTGCCACCAGATCGATACCCTTCCAGGTGAGTATCAAGCACACGACCACGCAGGCAGCAGCCACCGCGCGGCTTAACAGACGGCGCAATGTCGCTGGCAAAACTGCGGTGACAAGCTCGATATGCACATGCCCTTTTTTGCGCACCAACCAGGGCGCGCCGAGCATGGTCATGTAGAGAATGGCGTATTCGGCTGACGTGAACAGCCAGGCAAAGGGCTGGATGCCTGCATTGCGCATCAGCACAGAGGTGATCACCGAGACCATCAGCCAGAGCAGCATGCTCGCCGCGATCAACGCCATTGCATCGACAAAGCGATCATAGAGGCGGGTTAGAAGAGCCATATCCGGAACCTGGTCGAGATGGCGCGGCTGCGGCATTTTTAAGCAAACGCCGCAGCCACTGTTTTGAACGTTAGTCCATCGCTGGATCGTAGAACAACTCGATCAAACGGTCATAATTGTCGGCGCCTTGAGGGCTTTCTTCCATCAGTGTGCGCATCCGGTTCCAGGTGGTGGAGCGGGCCGCTTCCAGATAGGCCGCGCGGGCATCGCCTTCCAGCGAGAACACCTGCATGCCGCCTTCTTCAAGAGCTGCAAAGTCCTCGTCACGCTTGGCCCGTAGGGCTTCAACGCTCATACGCTCGTGCTCAATGGCAACATCCTGAAGAATGGTCTGGGCTTCCTGCGAAAGACTGTTCCACTTCTCCAGATTGACGATCACGCCAAGATCGGTGGAGAAGAAGTTCGGCTCGATGCGCCAATTCAGAAACTCATTCCAGCGCAGATCGATCAGGCCAATTTGCGTCCAGCCGGTGGCATCCACCGTGCCACGCTCGAGCGCGGAGTAGACATCCCCAGTCGGAAGATCGATCACCTGGGCTTCCAGATAGTCTGTGAAGAAGGCGTTGTAGACCGCGTTACCGCGCAGGCGGATGTCGTCGATCACAAGGTTGCCGTCTTCGTCGACGCTCGGCTCATTGACTGACCAGAGATTGTAGGTGACGCCGGAGTCAAACCAACCGAGATAGTAAAGACCCATCTTCTCCTGATGGATCTCGTTGATGAGATCGATGCCACCATTTTCGCGTGTTTCAATAGCCGTGAGATTGGAGGCCACCAACGCATCTTTCTCTGGCAGCGCGCCGCCGTAGAAGGAACCAGGCGTGTAGACCATATCGACCACGCCATCGCGTACAGCGTCAGGCTGCTGGAACATGCCGATAGCTTCCGGGCCACCAAGCACGTCGATCTGGATGACGCCTTCGCCAGCCTCGTTGACCATGTCGACAAACGACAAAAAGCTTTGCGTGTAGATCAGCGTTTCAGGAAACGCGTGCACGGCCGTAATGGTCTCCTCAGCCCATGCCGCGCTGGCCATCATGGTGGATGCGGCAAGCGTGCCAACGATCAGAGTTTTTCTCATAGGTCCTCTCCTTTTGGGTTTCGGCGGCATTCTTGTTGACCGTCCGAAAAGTGGCGCATGCGCGCCGGTTGGGTTCTAGTTTGGTGGTGAAGGTTCTGTGCCCAGATAGGCCCATGCGCGCGTTGCCCGATCTTTCTGGGAGAAGGTTGCGATGGCTTCTCCGTACTGGGCCGTCAGGTCGATATCGTCCCATCCTTCGATGAGTTTGGTTCGCCATACAGGGTCGATTGCGAACGAAACCGTCAGGTCAGCGATCGTGACTTGACTGTTGTCCAGATCAATAGTCGCGGGATGCGCTGCTTTGTCCAAAGCTTTTGTGAGCTTATCACAATCATCCTCGCTCACGCGCGCCGGAAGAAGCCCATTGTTGACCGCATTGCCGGCAAAGATGTCACCAAAACTGGGTGCGACCACGGCTTTGATGCCGAAATCGATGAGTGCATAAACGGCAGCCTCACGCGAAGAGCCGCCACCGAAGTTGCGTCCGGTCACAAGAACGGATGCATCATGGTGTTGGTTCAACGGATGCTCGGCATACGCTTCTCCATTGGAGCCAAAGCGCAGATCATGCATCAGAAACCGGCCATAGCCTTCTGTGCGTGGTGTGGACATGAACCGTGCTGGAATGAGCTGATCAGTGTCGATGCCATCTATTGGCAATGCCACGGCCGATCCGGAATATGCTCGCCAACCCGCCATGATCAGGCCGCTCCCGCCAATGGACGATCTTTGAGAAAGGGACGTGCGTCAGTGAGTTCGCCTGCCACAGCCGCGGCTGCGACCATAGCTGGAGACATGAGATGCGTGCGTGCACCTGGCCCTTGGCGACCCCGGAAATTGCGATTGGTGGTCGAGGCGCAGCGTTTGCCGGGCGCGACGACATCGCCATTCATGGCAACGCACATGGAGCAGCCCGAAGCGACCCAGTCCAGACCGGCATCGGTGAAGATGCGATCAAGGCCTTCGGCTTCGGCAAGACGTTTCACGATCATGGAGCCGGGAGAAACGGTTCCAGGAACTTTAGCTTTGCGACCGGCCAAAATCACAGCCGCTGCGCGCAAGTCTTCGATGCGCGCATTTGTGCAGGAGCCGATAAACACCTGATCAATCGCAAGACCGTCGAGAGACTGCCCTGGCCTCAAGCCCATATAGTCAAGTGCATCGGTCGCTGCATCGGAAGGCACGGCGCTGGTGATTGGCGCTGCCTGCTCAGGCACGATGCCCCATGTCACCGTCGGCGCGATATCTGCTGCATCTATCTCGATCTCACGGTCAAAGGCTGCATCAGCGTCGCTTGCCAAGGACTGCCAGTCGTCCACCGCCTCATCCCACTGATTACCAGACGGTGCGAATGGACGCCCCTTGAGATACGCAAACGTTGTCTCGTCAGGCGTGATCACGCCACACTTGGCACCGCCCTCAATGGAAAGATTGCAAAGCGTCATCCGCGCTTCCATCGACAGCACACGCACGGCACTTCCAGCATATTCGATGGCATGGCCCCGCGCGCCATCAGAACCAAGTCTGGCGATCCAATGCAGCGCCATGTCCTTGGCGGTCACACCATCTGCCAGCACACCATTGAACGTGAGACGCATGGTTTTCGGGCGGGTCTGCCAGAGCGTTTGTGTCGCCAGAACATGGGCAACCTCGGTCGCGCCAATGCCAAAGGCATAAGCTCCAAAAGCACCATGGGTGGAGGTGTGGCTATCGCCACAAACGACCATCAGGCCCGGTAGTGTGAGACCTTGTTCCGGCCCCGTGACATGGACGATCCCCTGGCGTGGGTCGTTGAGACCGAAGTGGCGAATACCATGCGCGTGGGCGTTGGTTTCCAGCGTTGCAATCATGCGTTTGATGGAGTCACTGGCACCACCAGATGCACGCTCTCGTGTCGGCACGTAGTGGTCACTGACGGCGATGGTGAGTTCAGGATGGGCAACGTTTAACTCACGAGCTGCGAGCTTGCCAAAGGCGTGATGCGAGCCTTCGTGCACCAAGTGACGATCCACCCAGAGAAGCGAGGCGCCATCATCACGCCGCAACACCTCGTGGGTGCTCCAAAGCCGATCAAAGAGCGTTTTGCCGCTCATTGCGCCGCACGCCCTGAACCGTTCAAGCCAGTTTCAAGTTGGACGATCGGTTCCCAATGCCGGTTTTCGCCATCGCCAACTCGGTCCAGCGACATGGAGAGCTGGTACCGGTCTGGCCGGTAAGATGCGGCCAGATGTTCAACGCCTCGACCTTGCTCATCGCGCACCACACGCTCAAGCGAGAGAAGGGCCGAACCGGTCGGCACATCAAGTGCGCTGGCGATATCTGGAGCTGCAAGCGTCGCCGATACTGATTGCTGTGCGCTGTCGATCTGCACGCCACCCAATTCGAGCAAAGAGTACAATGGGCGCGTGGCAAGGTCGGCTTCAGAATAGCTGAGCGCCACGTCTTCAGGCACGTGCGTTACCAGATACGAGAACGGCTGACCGTCCAACAAGCGAACACGGACCGCACGTTGTATCCGCACACCTTCGGCAAGGCCGAGTGCATCAGCAATCGCAGAGCTGGCCGGCTGGTAGCCAAACTCCAAGAGACGGGCTTCAGTCTTAGCGCCCATTTCGGCTAAGTGCGGAACAAGATTGGCGATGTCGGCTTTAATCGTTTGGCGTGTTGCGCGGCCCGAACGCACGATAGAGCCGCTTCCGGCACGCTTCTCAATCAGCCCATCACCGGCCAGTGCCTCCAATGCACGGCGAATGGTCACGCGTGACACGCCATACGTATTCGCAAGCCTATGTTCACCGGGCAAATTCGCGCCGTCTTCAAGCACACCGCGCGCAATGTCATCCTTCAATTGCAGGTAAACGCGGCGCGCCTTTCCACCTTCAGGAATGCTGTCTGTCACGTCTGGCGTTGGCTTGAGGGCCATTGACAAAGCTCCGCGCTGATCAAGGTAAGCCTAGCGCCTGTTTTCTCAAATGCAAGAAACTCCGTTCAAAAAAATACAAAATTTTTGTCCTATGAAGAACTGTCAACCTGTCCTATAAACAGTACAGATTGTGACGGAGGCTCAATGTGCCATCAATTTCGGTGACGATGATCGAAGGCTATGATGACGAAGCCAAAGAACGGCTCTGCATAGCTTTAACAGGCGCAGTTCGACAGGTGCTGCCAGCCAATCCCGAAGGCATTGTTATCGCTCTTAACGAAGTGCCAGCCGCCAACTATATGCGCGGTGGTAAGCACAAGCAGCCTGCCCCAGCTTTACCCGATGCCGCCCGTTTGGTCCGCGAATTTTTGGGGCACATGGAAGCGCGTGACTTAAACGCCGCATCAGCCATGCTCGCCGACACGTTCACGATGGCCTTTCCTGGCGGCGTGAACATGAACACGCTTGACGAGCTGATCGCCTGGGCCAAGCCACGCTACCGGTTCGTGCGCAAAACCTATGAGCGCTTTGACACCGCATCAGGTGATGAAGGACCAACCGTCTATTGCTACGGCACGCTTTCAGGTGAGTGGCTGGATGGCGCAGTCTTCGAGGGCATTCGCTTCATCGACCGCTTCGAAATGGAAAATGGCCTGCTCACCCGCCAAGATGTTTGGAACGATATGGGCGAGGCGAAGAATGGCTGAGCCAGACATCGATCCCATCACGCTGGCTGTTCTTGCCGGGCGCATGGAACAGATCGCTGACGAAATGGACGCCACACTGTTTCGCAGTGCCTTCAACCCGATCATTGCCGAAGCGCATGATGCCTCGCACGGGCTTTACGATGCCCGGACAGGCGACACGCTAATACAAGGCAAGTCCGGCCTGCCAATTTTCGTTGGCGTGATGGCGTTTGCCGTCAAAGCTGTGATCGAGAAGGCGGCGCGCGACGGCGATCTGGCGGATGGCGACGTCTACATCTTCAACGATGCGCATATCGGTGGCACGCATCTTTCCGACATGCGACTGGTGCGCCCCTATTTTCGCGATGGTGAGCTGTTCTGCTATCTCGCCTCGGTCGGGCATTGGCACGATTTGGGCGGCGCAGTGCCAGGCAACTACAACCCGTCGGCCCGCGAGGTGTTTCAGGAAGCGGTGGTTCTGCCGCCGGTGAAGCTTGTGCGTGCCGGTGAAGTGCAAATCGACATCATCGACATCATCTTGCGCAATACGCGGCTCCCCCAGTCCGCCCGTGGTGACCTGAACGGTCAGCTTTCAGCGCTCGATCTCGGCGTCAAACGCCTGGACGCACTCCTTGATAGCTACGGCGCAGATACGGTAGGCGCCGCTTTTTCCAAGCTGGGCGACCGTGCCGAGGCGCTGATGCGCACCGAGCTTGCCGACCTGCCAGATGGGCGATGGGAAGCAACCGACTATCTCGACAATGATGGGATCACCGACACCGCCCTACCGATCAAGGTGACGCTGGAAGTGCGCGGCGATCAGCTCACCATAGATTTTAAAGGTACAGCGCCCGTTACTGCCGGGCCAGTGAACATCGCTCTGCCCACGACGATTGCCTGCTGCTACGTGGCGATCAAACATATCTTCCCCGCCCTGCCAGCCAATGCCGGTGTGATGCGACCGATCACCATCAATGTACCCGAGGGGTCGTTGCTGTCCGCTGAGTTCCCCGCACCGACCGGTGGCTACACTGAAACGATCCTGCGGATGATTGACGTGATCTTTTCGGCCGCAGCCAAAGCCGTACCCGAGCGCATCGTCGCCAATGCCTATGGCACCATCAACGCGCTTTCCATCGCGGGGCAGAAGGCCAATGGCCAACGCTGGGTGATGTTCTCTTTCTATGGCGGCGGTCATGGCGGCTCGATCGAAAACGATGGCCTCAACCATGGCAACGCGCCTATATCTACGGCGACGATCCCGCCTGCCGAAATTCTTGAAGCAGCCTACCCGGTGATGTTTCGGCAATGGGCGTTGCGGCCTGATAGCGCTGGCCATGGCACCCATCGTGGCGGGCTTGGCGCGGTCTACGAGATCGAGCTTTTGGAAGAGGAAGCCGAGGCTTTCCTGTTCGGAGAACGCGGACGTTTTGCCCCGCAGGGCGTTGCGGGTGGACAGGAAGCCGCCAAGAACGAGTTTGCCTACGAAACCGAAAAAGGTTGGGCTGAGCCTGCACTGGCCTCTAAGATGGTCGGCATCCCTTTAAAGCGCGGGCAGCGTGTTCGCTTGGAGACGCCAGGCGGCGGAGGTTACGGACCGCCTGAAGCGCGCGAACCGTCTGCCATCGCCCGCGATGTCGCGTTGGGTTTCCTTACCGAAACGTCCGCTGACAAGGCTTATGGTACCGCGTGGCGAGGTGCCGAATCATGAGCATTGTTGGCGTCGATGTCGGCGGAACGTTCACCGATATTTTTATTCTTGATGAGGCAACCGGTAAAGCGAGCGTTGCCAAGGTGCCAACCACGCGACCTGACCAATCCGGTGGTTTTCTTGCTGGCGTGCAAAGCGCAGGTGATGATCTTTCCGCGATGCGCACGGTGGTTCACGGCACCACCGCTGGCACCAACGCATTGCTGGAGCGCAAGGGTGCAAAGATCGGCCTCATTACCACCCAAGGCTTTCGCGACACGCTGGAGATGCGTCGCCGCGACCGCCGCGCGACATGGGGCCTGCGCGGCGATTTTAAACCCGTGGTGCCGCGCGACCGGCGCTTGGAAGTACCCGAACGCACGCTTGCCGATGGTAGCGTCGAAACGCCAGTGGACACCGCCACCGTTGAGGCTGCCGCGCGCGAACTGCTTGCGATGGGCTGTGAAGCTGTCGCGCTTATCTTCATCAACGCCTATGCCAACCCCGCCAACGAACAGGCCGCTGCGAAAGCCCTGCGCGCCGTTTGGCCCAATCCGCATGTGTCCGTTTCAAGTGAAATTTTGCCAGAAATTCGAGAGTTCGAGCGGACATCGACCACGGTGCTTAACGCCTATCTCCAACCCGAAGTGGCTGGATACTTGGGACGGTTGGAATCGGGTTTGCGCGACGGCGTGTTTGGCGGCGAGTTTTTGCTGGTCCAATCCAACGGCGGTGTCATGGCCGTGGACACGGCCTGTCGCTTGCCTGTGCGCACCGCATTGTCAGGTCCGGCAGCGGGTGTAATCGCAGCCGCCTACATCGCCACCAGCGCCGGTTACGACAACATCATTACTGGTGATGTCGGCGGCACAAGCTTTGACGTTTCACTGATCGCCGATGGTCAGTCGGCGTTGGCCGCGCAGACCAGTATCGATTTCGGCATGGTGGTGCGCACGCCGATGATCGAGATCACCACCATCGGTGCAGGCGGTGGCTCAATCGCCTGGGTGGACAAAGGCGGACTGCTCAACATCGGGCCGGAAAGTGCTGGCTCCAACCCCGGCCCGGTGGCCTATGGCCGTGGCAATGACCGCCCGACCGTGACAGATGCCAACATCGTGCTTGGCCGCATCGATGCGGAGAAACCCATTGGAGGTGGCCTCGATAGGCTGGACGTGGAGGCGGCACGAACGGCCATCGATACCCATGTTGGCGCGCCTCTTGGCTTGGAAACTGAAGATGCTGCCGAAGCCATTTTGAAAGTGGCCAACGCTCACATGGCAGGCGCCATTCGTCTGGTGAGCATTGAACGCGGGCATAACCCGCAAAACTTTTCTTTCATGCCCTTCGGCGGTGGAGGAGCGCTGCATGCCTGCGCACTGGTGGATGAGTGCGAGCTTGCTCGTGCACTCGTCCCACGCTTTCCGGGCGTAACATCAGCGCTTGGCTGCGTGATCGCCGATATGCGCCAAGATTTTGTACAGACAATCAACACAACCCTGGCAGCGCTTGATGAGGCCGAGCTTGGCATCATGATCCAAGCCCATGTCGATGAAGGCATGGCACTGCTTGATGCCTCTGGCGTGCAGTTCGGCGCACGAGATGTGCAGGTTGAACTGGATATGGCCTATGCCGGACAGACCCACACCGTGGCCGTGCCGATCACCGTTGAAATGACAGGTTCGCAGGTGATTGCGCCGACAATCGATACGATCCGAGATGCGTTTGAAAACGCCTATCGTGCCGCCTTCAACCGTCTGTTGGACGGCGGCGTACAACGCATTTTAAACTTGCGGACCAGCACGATTGGCAGGCGGCCAAGGTTCGACCTTTCCTCACTGGCACCGGATGATGCCAACGCCACCTCGATGCCCTATGGGTCACGCAGTGTGCGCATGAATGGCGCGTGGCATGACACCGCCCTTTACGACCGGCTGACGCTGCCCGTGGGCACGGTGATCGACGGTCCGGCAATTTTGACACAGCCCGATACGACCATCTTGGTGGAACCAGGCTTTCAAGGTCGGGTGGATAGTTTTGGCAATCTCATTCTTGAGCGGCGGACAGTATCATGAGCGATCTATCGGATTTCGATCCAGCCACGGCGGCGGTTCTGACGATCGATCTGCAAAACGATTTTCTGCACCTGGAAGGCGCTTACGGTCGCGCGGGGCAATCTGCGCCTGCCATTGCAGCGTTGCCGGACCGTGTGAAGCCGGTGGTCGATGCGGTGCGTGCGGCAGGTGGTCATTATGTTTCGGCACAATTCACGCTCGTGCCTGGACCAAACGATGAACCGCTGATTGCCCCGCATCTGAAAAAGCTTCGTCCGTTCCTCACCAAGGGTGATTTTGCGCCGGGCAGTTTCGGGCACACGCTTGTCAATGCGTTGGCGCCGGCGGACTATGTGGTGGAGAAGGTCGCCTATTCGGCCTTTTACCAGACGCGCCTTGAATACATTATGCGCGCGGTGGGCATTGAGACGCTGATCATCGGCGGCATCGTTACCAATGGTGGCGTGGCGTCGACGGTACGCGATGCCCATCTACGCAATGTAGACACCATATTGCTGTCAGACGGATGCGCGGCTTTCAAACAGGAGGTTCACGACGCGACCCTCATCTCGCTTGGCACGGTGACGCAGGTGATGTCGTGCACAGAGGCCATCGACTTGATCCAAGGAGCGCCCACATGACGTTGCGCGCGCGCCTGGCTGCTGACCCTATCCTCGTTGCACCTGGTGTCTATGACGCACTGACCGCCTCGCTGGCGGAAGCTGCAGGATTTAAAGCGCTGTATCTGTCTGGCGCTGCGGTCGCTTACACACGCCTTGGGCGCCCTGACATTGGCCTGACATCGGTCAATGAGATGACCGACACGATGGCGCTGATACGAGATCGGACAGCTCTTCCGGTCATCATTGATGCCGACACCGGATTCGGCAATGCGCTGAATGCCCAGCGCACCATGCGGCTTTATGAGCGTGCCGGGGCCAGCGCGCTTCAAATCGAAGATCAAACCTACCCGAAGCGCTGCGGGCACTTGGCCGACAAGTCACTGATCTCAACCGGTGAGATGACCGGCAAGATCAAAGCCATGGCAGATGCACGCGCGTCGGATGAGACGCTGATCATCGCCCGCACCGATGCCATCGCTGTTGAGGGTTTTGACGCGGCTCTGGACCGCGCTGAGAACTATGTCGACGCGGGGGCCGATGCCCTTTTCATCGAAGCGCCGCAGAGCATGGAACAACTCACCGGCATTGTGGATCGCTTCAAAGGCCGCGCACCGCTGATGGCCAATATGGTGGAAGGCGGCGCGACCCCGATGCGCACTGCAGCTGACCTGGAAGCCATTGGGTTCTCACTGGTCATCTTTCCTGGCGGAATCGTGCGGGCCATCGCTCGCACGGCTGAGGACTATTACGCCTCGCTCAGATCCAACGGCACAAACACGCCGTTCAAGGAGCGCATGTTTGATTTTTCCGCTCTCAACGAACGCCTTGGCACAGATGCAATGCTGGCCACGGGCAAGCGCTATGATGAGAGAGAGGGATGAGCGTTCTGCCGACACCGTCTAGTGAGGCTGACCTTGAGGTCGACACGCTGATCATCGGTGCAGGTTGCGCCGGGCTGGTTGCGGCGCTTGCGGCCCATGAGGCCGGCCAGGATGTGCTGGTGCTGGAACGCGATGCCGTGCCATCTGGGTCAACGGCGCTGAGTGCGGGGTTGATCCCTGCCGCAGGGACGGCGCAGCAAAAAGCCTCCGAGATCACCGACACGCCGGAACTGTTCGCCAGCGACATTATGAGAAAGGCCGATGGCGAGCCAGACCCGGAGTTGGTGCAAGCGCTCACCGAAAGTTCTGCTGAGGTGATCGCTTGGCTCACCGATACGCACGATCTGCCGTTCACGCTGGTCGATGATTTCGACTATCCGGGTCACAGACACCGCCGCATGCATGGGCTGCCATCGCGATCTGGTGAGGCGCTCATCAACGCACTGCGTGAAGCCTGTGAATCCAAAGGCATTCTGATCGCGGTCGAGCGTATCGTGGGCACCCTTTATGCCGACAACGATACTGTCACGGGTATACTCGCAACACTGCCAGACGGCAGCGAAGAGCATATCGCCTGTGGGCGACTGATCTTGGCCTGCAATGGCTTTGGTGGAAACACTGAGATGGTGCGAGATCTCACACCCGCTATCGCCGGTGCCCTCTATTTCGGCCACGAGGGCAACCAGGGCGATGCTATTGCCTGGGGCAAGTTGCTGGGCGCACAGATGGCCGATCTTGGGAGCTATCAAGGCCACGGCAACGTCGCCCACCCGCATGGTATTTTGATCACTTGGGCGGTGATCACCCAAGGCGGTTTCCAGGTGAACGCCAATGGTGAGCGCTTCTGGGATGAAAGCCAGGGCTATTCAGAAGCCGCGCGCCATGTGCTGGCACAACCAAACGGCCTTGCTTACGCTATTTTCGATGCACGCATCGCTGATATCGCTCGCCAGTTCAAAGACTTTGAGGACGCTGAAACACAAAGCGCTGTGAAGACGGCTGATACGGTCGAAGGACTGGCAGAAACGCTGGGACTGGATGCGGAGGCTCTTCAGACGAGTTTTGCCAGCGCGTCGGGCACCGATGCCTTTGGGCGAACTTTTGATCCTTCGCTCAACCTTGCTCCGCCCTACTGTGCAGTCAAAGTCACCGGCGCTTTGTTTCACACCCAGGGCGGGTTGAAAGTGGATGGAAACGCCCGCGTGTTGCACGCCGACGGCACGCCCTTTCCCAACCTCTTTGCAACTGGCGGAGCCGCCGGCGGGGTGTCCGGCTCCGCCGATAGCGGTTATCTTTCCGGCAACGGGCTTTTGAGCGCAGCTGTGCTCGGCTACCGCGCCGGTCGCTTTACACTGACAACAGGAGAGCATGCTCATGCTTGACGGAACAACCCAAGGACATGGCCCATCGCTTGCCCCGTTTGATTGGGCTGATCCCTTTCATCTGTCCGAACAGCTTTACGAAGATGAACGGCTGATCGTCGAAAGCGCGCGAGCTTACGCGACAGACAAGCTGATGCCGCGTGTCGAACATGCCTACCTCAATGAAGAGGTGGCGCCGGAGATTTTCGCCGAGATGGGCGCTATGGGCCTCTTGGGCGTTACGATCCCAGAGCAATATGGTGGCCTCGGCGCAGGCTATGTGAGCTACGGCCTGGTGGCACGTGAAGTGGAACGTGTGGATTCCGGCTATCGCTCGATGATGAGCGTGCAGTCCTCACTCGTCATGTATCCAATCAACGCGTACGGCTCAGATGCGCAGAAGGAAAAGTATCTTCCCAAGCTGGCTGCCGGTGAGCTGATTGGCTGCTTTGGCCTTACCGAACCTGACGCCGGGTCGGACCCGGCAGGCATGAAAACAACCGCCAAAAAGATCGATGGTGGTTACAGCCTCTCAGGCGCGAAGATGTGGATTTCCAACAGTCCGATCGCCGACGTGTTTGTGGTGTGGGCGAAATCAGAGGCTCACAACGGCAAAATCCGCGGCTTTGTTCTAGAAAAGGGCACGAAGGGTCTCGCTGCGCCCAAAACCAAGGGCAAGCTCTCCTTGCGCGCCTCTGTGACGGGCGAAATCGTCATGGACGAAGTGGAGGTTGGCGAAGACGCGGTCTTGCCAGGCGTTGAAGGCCTCAAGGGACCGTTTGGCTGCCTCAACCGCGCGCGATACGGCATCGCCTGGGGTGTGATGGGCGCTGCGGAAGACTGCTGGCATCGCGCCCGTTCTTACGGGCTGGAGCGGGTTCAGTTTGATCGTCCTATTGCGCAAACCCAGCTCTTCCAGAAGAAACTGGCCGACATGCAAACCGAGATTGCCCTGGGGCTTCAAGGCGCGTTGCGTCTGGGCCGGATGCTGGATGAAGGCACAGCAGCCCCGGAGATCATTTCGCTGATGAAGCGGAACAATTGCGGCAAAGCGCTCGATATTGCCCGCCACGCCCGCGATATGCACGGCGGCAACGGCATCATGGCCGAATATCATGTGATGCGGCACGCACAGAACCTTGAAACCGTGAACACTTATGAAGGCACGCACGACATCCATGCGCTGATCCTTGGACGTGCGCAAACAGGTTTGCAGGCATTCTTTTAGAGATCTTTGCTTCCAGCAGGCTTAGCCTTTGTCTTACTGGTCGACGTCGTGTCTTCCGTCTCGGACGGTGCAACGGGTGAAGCCTTGGAGGGACCAGTTTTTGCTATGGCCTTCATCTTGGCACCAAGTTCGTCCTGCCATGGGCCGAGCACCTCTCGGATACGCGCCAGATAGGCCTCATTCTCCGTCGGCGGAATGGTGACGTCATAAACATCGGCAACGCTGATCATCGCCGCGCGATCCATCTCTTGAAACGCCTCGGTCATGGCGTCGGCTTGTTCGCGTGACAGACCAAGCGCCTCAAAGGCAGACCGGCCCATGCGCAAGGAACTGTCATAGGTCTCGCGAATGATGTCGCGGCAACCGACGGCATAGAGATGATAGACATGGTCGCGGTCGATGGCCCGAGCCTGCACGTGCAGGTTGGGGTAGTTCTGCAACGCGTAGCGCACAAGCTCAGTAATCTGCTCTTTGTCGTCGATAGCGACCACAAGAAGTTTGGCCTCAGCAATGCCAGCCGCCGCCAACAGATCCGGCCGCGTGGCATCACCGAAATAGGTGCGAACGCCAAACTTCTTCAGATTGTCGATTTGCTTGGATGAAAAGTCGATGACGGTCGGATTGTAGCCTGCAGCAGACAGCATGCGATCGATGATGCCGCCAACACGGCCACGCCCAGCGATGATGACCTGGCTCGCTTCGTCAATCGCGTCCTGTTCACGCGCCTGAGCCTCATCAAAGCGCGGCGCGATCAGCTTGTCGTAGAGAATAAAGAGCGCGGGTGTGAGCAACATAGACAGCGCCACGACCAGCAATAATTGATCGGCCAACGCAGTTGGGATCACAGCGTTGGCAACCGTGAAGGACAGAAGCACGAAGCCAAACTCGCCCGCCTGGGCAAGACCAAGCGCAAACAACCACCGGTCAGAGCCTCTGATATTGAAGACAACAGCCAGCGCGAAAAGCACCGCGATCTTCAACGCCATCACGCCGAGGGTCAGCCCGATGGTGATGGTCAGATTGTCAAACAGCAGTGCGAAATTGACGCCCGCGCCCACGGTCATGAAGAACAGGCCAAGCAGCAAACCCTTGAAGGGTTCAATGTCGGATTCCAGCTCATGCCGATACTCGCTGTTGGCAAGCACAACGCCTGCCAAAAAAGTGCCGAGCGCCGGTGACAAGCCGACCAGCGACATGAGCAAAGCAATGCCGACCACCATCATCAATGCGGTTGCGGTGAACAGCTCACGTAGCTGGGCGATGGCGATGAAGCGGAAGATCGGACGGGTGAGCACGCTTCCGCCCAAAATCACGAAACCAATGGCGGCGAGCGTCACGATGGCGGCCTGCCAGCCTGGCAAACCAGCCACAAGGCTCATCCCAGAGCCGTGATCGCCTTCATGACCGTGCGCCGCATCACCATGCGCGACATCAGCCGCATGCTCACCAACAGTGCTTGCCACATCGATCAGTTCTGGCATGGCAAGAAGCGGGATGAGGGCCAGCATCGGGATAACGGCAATGTCCTGGAAAAGGAGCACCTGGAAGCTCGACTGACCGCCATCACTCTTCATCAGCCCTTTTTCGTTCAGCGTTTGCAAAACGATCGCGGTGGAAGACAGAGCGAAGACAAGGCCGATCGCCAGCGAGACTGTCCAAGGCTGACCAAACACCATGCACACTGCCATCACGGCCAGTGTTGTCAGTCCAACCTGCCCGCCGCCAAGGCCCAACAGCCGGGCGCGCATGGACCAAAGCAGCTTGGGTTCAAGCTCCAGACCGACCAAGAAAAGCATCATCACCACGCCAAACTCGGCGATGTGTTGGATGGCGATCACATCCACATGCAGAAAAGCCAGAACCGGAGAAATGACTATGCCAGCAATGAGATAGCCAAGCACTGAGCCAAGCCCAAGACGCGAGGCGATTGGCACGGCAACCACGCCTGCGATCAAAAATAGGAAAGTAAGAAGAAGAAGGTCCGTCACGTGCATCCCCCGATCGCCAAGCGCGAACAAGGGGCCACCCTATAGCGTATAAAGCCGATGAGACAATCAGAGCGTGTGTGGAACCGCAGCCCGCAATGCTGGGATCAGTGCGTCTGCCAACGCCCTTGGCTGTGAGATGTGAGGCGCGTGACCTGCGTCGAGTGCGATGTGCTTGAAACCGGGAACCGCTTTTTGCATAGCCTGCTGGATGGGGAGCAGAACGGAGAGGTCTTGCGCGCATTCAACATAGATGCGTGGAACTGTGCCGAAACGCTCAGCGGTCCATTCGGTTTTAAGCGCCCTGCCTGGTTCGGCCTGTGGGGTGAGGTTCTTCGCGCCTTGCAAAGCCTGGTCGAAGGGCATGTCATTGAGGAAAATCTTGGCACCAGCCTCCGGCGGAACCATGCTCACCGAGCGGTCTTCATTCCACTCCAGATAAGGTCCGATACCGAGCAGTCCGCGTTCCTCGGCCCTCTCCTCAGCCAAAACTGTTCCAAAACTCCAACCAGATGGCTGCATCATGCCAGCGATATAGGCGATGGCTTTGATGCGTTGCGGATAGCGCTCACCCAAGGCCGTGCCGACAACCCCACCCCCGGAATGCGCGATGATAAGAATGTCACCGTCCAGCTGCTCGATCAGGGCGCCAACGCGCGCCAGATAAAGATCAAGGCTGACGTCAGCCAGCGGCGTGTCATCGGCGCCGTTGCCTGGCAGGTCGATGGCGTGAGGGGCGAAACCAGCCTTCTCTAGAAGAGGCGCAAAATCATCCCACACCCAACTGCCCTGCCAAGCACCGTGAATGAGGATGATGTGAGATGGCTGCGACATAGGAGGTCTGATCTTTCGGGTCTGATCCCAAAGGCTTAGGCCAATCAGTGCCTGACTGGCTTTTGTTGTGCGGATGAGATGGGTAAAATCAATGCTGCACCAGCGAAGAGACAAGCGCGATAGGCGAGACAATGCAAGCGACAGGTTTTGATGCGACCGAATTTGAACGCTGGAGAGCGCTTGTCGATAAGGCACTGAGAGGCGCGCCGATCGAAAGCCTGACCAGTCAGAGCGATGAAGGCATCGCGATTGACCCGCTCTATGCGCCTGCAGACGGCCAAGGCATCGCCATGCGCGATGGTGGCACGCCATGGATTGTCGCGCAGCGCGTTGACCATCCTGAAGCTGAAGCCGCCTATGCCCAGACCATGGCCGAACTTGAAGGCGGAGCGTCTGGTCTGGTTTTGGTTAGCCAGGGTGCAGCTGGTTCGCTCGGTTATGGCATCGACCTTCAAGCATTGCCGAGCATCCTGGATGACGTGCTGGTGGATGCCGTCCGGCTGAAGCTGGAGCCATCGCCCGCCCGTGCCCGCGATGCACGTGCCCTGGCCGCCTATCTGGACGGTCGAACAACGCCCAACGCACATATCGCGGTGGACTTTGGTTTGGACCCGGCCAGTCTGCTCGCAAGCTCCGGTGGCTTGCGCGGCGATGGCCCATCGACCCGTGAGGCGCAGGCCCGCCACTTTGACCAACTGGCTGAGCACGGTTTCAAAGGAACAGTCTATCGCGCCGACGGTCGCGTGATCCACAATGGTGGCGGCACCGATGCCGATGAGCTGGCGTTTGTTCTGGCCTCGCTTGTGTTTGCGATGAAGAGTGGTGATGACTCGGCCCTTTCAGCGCAGAAAACCATGCTGGGTGTAGCCGCAGATGCCGACCAATTTGCCGGTATCGCCAAGCTGCGCGCGATACGCTTGCTGCATGCCAAGCTGATGGAAGCAGCCGGCATTGCACCCTTTGCACCGCACATTCACGCTGAAACATCCACCCGCATGCTCACTCGTCTTGATCCACATGTGAACATGTTGCGTGCCACAACGGCCGTGTTTGCCGCCGCTGTTGGTGGCGCTGATAGCATCACCGCCCTGCCCTTCAGCCAACCCCTAGGCTATCCTGATCCGTTCGCTCGTCGCACGGCGCGCAACACGCAGTTGGTGCTGATGGAAGAAAGCCATCTGCATCAGGTCGGTGATCCCGCCGCAGGCTCCGGTCTTTTTGAAAGCTACACGCAAGCGCTTTGCGAAAAGGCGTGGAAAGCTTTCCAAGCAATTGAACGCGAGGGCGGTGTTATCGAAGCGCTGGTGTCAGGACATATTCAGCAGAAGGTGAAAGCAGCGCGCGCCGACATGATTGAGGCTTTCGAGAGCGGCAGACGCCACCTGACGGGCACAACCATCTTCCAGTTGGAGACAGAATACCCTGTCGATGTCGAGGACGTCGCGCCGATCAATTTTCCTTTGAAAAACGGGCTGAAAACCTACGCCGAGCCGATTGCCCCTTGGCCTCGGAACCTTGGAAGCAAGGGAGCTTCATCATGAGCAGTTTGCCCGACTTCGCGACCCTGGCGACCCCAGACTTTTCAGGTCACGACACTCCGACCAAGGTCGAGGGAAATGACTGGCAAACGCCTGAAGGCATCGCCGTCAAACGCCGCTACGAGCGGAGCGATAGAGAAGGGCTGAGCCATACATCCAGCCTGCCCGGGTTGGCGCCCTATGTCCGTGGCCCCTACCCCACTATGTACGTTCAACGGCCCTGGACGGTGCGCCAATATGCCGGATTCTCCACCGCTGAAGCGTCCAACGCCTTCTACCGCCGCAACCTTGCCGCCGGGCAAAAAGGCCTTTCAGTCGCTTTTGACCTCGCGACTCATCGCGGCTACGATTCTGATCACCCGCGCGTCGCTGGTGATGTCGGCATGGCTGGTGTGGCCATCGACTCGATCCTGGACATGCGTCAGCTGTTCGATGGCATTCCGCTCGACACCATGTCGGTCTCCATGACGATGAACGGTGCGGTGCTGCCTGTTATGGCGCTCTACATCATCGCGGCGGAAGAACAGGGTGTTTCGCCGGACAAGCTCGCCGGGACCATTCAGAACGACATTCTGAAGGAGTTCATGGTCCGCAACACCTACATCTATCCGCCCTCGCCTTCGATGCGGATCATCTCCGATATCTTTGCCTTTACATCGAAGGAGATGCCGAAGTTCAACTCCATCTCGATCAGCGGCTATCACATGCAGGAGGCCGGTGCGACGGCGGATCTGGAGCTTGCCTACACGCTCGCCGATGGAATCGAGTACGCTCGCCGAGGCGTCGGCGCGGGCATGGATATCGACAGCTTTGCACCGCGGCTCTCCTTCTTCTGGGCCATCGGCATGAACTTCTTCATGGAAGTGGCCAAGCTGCGCGCCGGGCGGCTGCTGTGGTCGAAACTGATGCAGGATGAGTTCTCGCCAAGTAATCCAAAAAGCACGGCACTGCGCACCCATAGCCAGACTTCCGGCTGGTCGCTGACGGCGCAGGACGTCTACAACAATGTGATCCGCACGTGCGTCGAAGCCATGGCCGCCACCCAAGGCCATACGCAAAGCCTGCACACCAACGCGCTGGATGAAGCGCTTGCGCTGCCGACGGATTTCTCCGCCCGCATCGCCCGCAACACGCAGCTCTTTTTGCAGCTGGAAAGCGGCACGACGCGCGTGATCGACCCTTGGGGTGGATCCTACTTTGTTGAGCGGCTGACCCGCGACCTGACTGATCGGGCGATGGAGCATATCACCGAGATTGAAGAGCTGGGCGGTATGGCAAAGGCCATCGAAAAGGGCATCCCAAAAATGCGGATCGAGGAAGCGGCCGCCAAAACGCAGGCGCGAATCGACAGTGGCCAGCAGTCGATCATCGGGGTCAACAACTACAAGCCGGATCGCGAGCAGCCGCTGGATATCCTGAAAGTGGATAACGCTTCAGTACGCGAGCAGCAGCTAGAGAAACTGAATAGGCTGCGTTCCGAGCGCGATCAGACCGCCACGGATGCGGCCCTCACTGCGCTGACCAACGGAGCAGCAGCCGATGGCAACCTGCTGGCGCTCTGCGTTGTCGCGGCGCGCGCTGGGGCCACTGTCGGCGAGATGTCAGATGCTATGGAGAAGGTGTTTGGGCGCCACCGCGCCGAGATCAAAGCCATTTCTGGCGTCTACAAACGGGAGGCAGGCGAAATGTCCGACTCGATTCAGCGCGCCCTTGCGATGACCGATGCCTTTGAAGAGGCGGATGGCCGCCGCCCGCGCATACTGGTCGCGAAGATGGGCCAGGATGGGCATGACCGCGGCCAAAAGGTCATCGCGTCGGCCTTCGCTGATATCGGCTTCGACGTCGATATCGGCCCGCTGTTTGCCACGCCAGAGGAAGCCGCGCGCCAAGCGGTTGAGAACGACGTGCACATTGTTGGTGTGTCATCTCTGGCTGCTGGTCACCTGACCCTCGTTCCTGCCCTCAAAAGCGCGCTTGCCAATGAAGGCCGTAAGGACATCATGATTGTGGTTGGTGGTGTCATTCCACCACAAGACTTCGATGCGCTGAAAGAGGCGGGAGCCGCTGCAATCTTCCCACCCGGCACCGTGATCGCCGATGCGGCCTGCGAATTGCTGGAAGACCTCAACGCCAAGCTCGGCTATGCCCAACAAGCGGCAGAATAGTTTCACCGTCCGTCATCCCGGAAAGCCGTCAGGCTTATCCGGGACCCACACCGCCAAATTTTCAGCAGCCTCGTCGTTGCAGGGCATCCTCTGGCATGGGTCCCGGCTCTTCGCTTCGCTGCGGCCGGGATGACGATGGTGGCGCGTTTGCGCTCCAAGCTACCCGTCGCGACGAGCGTCGAGCAGCTCTCTGATCTCGGCCAGTTCCTCGGTCAAATCAATGGCGCTCTTTTGCGTGACGTGGTCAGCGAGCCAAGCCAAGTCAGGGCCGAGGGCGGCCACAGCGTCCTTACGCGCTGCAAGGCCAGTCTCGGTGATGCCAACAAACTTGCCGCGCCCATCCTTTGGGTTCGGCGTCACCTCAACGAAGCCTTTGCCTTCAAGACGCCCAATCGTGCTTGTCATCGTGCCCTTGGAGACCTGAAAGGCGTTGGCAAGTTTCAGCGGTGGCTGAGGTTCGTCGCGCTTTGAAAGATGGTTGAGCAGTGAGAACTGCGCCACGGTCAGATCGTGCGGCATCACCCGCTCAAACATGGTCGTAGAAAGCTGACTGATGATCCCGATCTCATTGAAAAGTCGAAAGAGCGCGGGATCATCAGATTTCTGTGGCATTATGTGTTCCGGATACGGGTCTCAGCTAGCCAGCGCGGACTGGCTTTGATGGTTGGACCATAACCGATGCGCGCCAACATTTGCACGGTCTGTGTTGGCTGCGCACCCAATGTGGTTTTTGCGTCGCTATAGAGCTCGGCAATCTCCTCATACTCCTGAAGCGCTTGGCTGAGCGGATGCACATCGATACCGCGCGCTGTCGCTTCCAGATGCATGCGGACATAAGCGCGCCCAGCGGCGATCTGCTCAGCTCGCGTGTCGCCATCGCTGATGAGCCAGACATAGCCCATCGCCGAAAAAATCATCTCGCGATAGGCGTCTAAACCTTGCTGGAAGGCGGTGGATGTTGTGTCGGCGATCTGTTCACGTGTCAGAAGGCCCGCCACATTTAAGCTTTCGAACAGTGGGCCAGACAGGTCGATGCCATCAGGGTTGGCGAGCACCTCGGCTTTACCAATCCGCATCAAGTCGATGCTTTCCTGCAAGGTGCGCGGCGTGAAGCTCTCAATCTCATGACCACGCCAGGTTAGTTCACGCAGTTCGAGAATTTTAGCATCCTCAAGCGTCGACCCGGCTTGGAGGGATCCGGCGGCACCGCTGGCGGCAAGTACAGCAGCCACATCGCCAGCCGGCACAGACCGGGCAGTGTCAAACGGTTCTTTGTTGGTGTGGCGATTGACGATCTGCGCGAACAAAGGATCGCGCGTGCCGTTGCCCGGAGCCAACTGCAAGCGCGCGACCGGTCTGGCATCCAGTCGGGGAGAAGGTTCGCCTTGCGGAAACAGGTTGGCTTCCACACCAAAGCCCTCTTCGGCGGCAGCCAGTGTGAACAGTTCGATGAAACAGCCCAAGCTCACCGTAATCTGCCGGTCGAACGGGTCGGTCTCCGGCAACCGTCGATCAAGATCGCAGTAAAGCGTCACAGAGCCCGGCTCTGATAGGTCCACCGACCAGGGCTGCCGGTTGTGCGCGTTGGGCGCCAGGATGGCGTAGGACAGTGCGCGGACGCGGACATCATCGCCCTGGCCAGCGTTCTGCCATGGCTCTCGCGCAGTTGCTGGGTCACGCGTTGTGACCCAAGTTCCGGCACCGAGTGCGGATGCTCCCAAGATAATGCCACCTGCACCGAGAACACGGACGAAGGTACGCCGCGAGGGCTGGGAAGGCTTTGGGGAAGGTGTGTCAGTCATGAAAGTCTCCATTTAGTTTTATATCAAATTATATAGTTTGATATAGAACTTTCAACCTTTGTGACAGACGAACGTGCTTGCTCTTTGATCGCGCGCTGCCTAGATGGCGTTCGGCGCGCGGCCAAACGCCCAAAATCAGGAGACCCGATATGATCATGACCACCACTTCCACGTTGCAAGACAAAACGATCACCGACTATCGGGGCATCGTGACCGGTGAGGCGATTTTGGGTGCTAACATTTTTAAAGATCTGTTCGCTGGCATTCGCGACATTGTAGGTGGTCGCTCAGGCGCTTACGAAAAAGAGCTCGCCAAGGCACGGTCAATCGCCATGCATGAGATGCAAGAGCGGGCTGAAGCGATTGGCGCCAACGCCATCATCGGTATTGATCTGGACTATGAAACAGTGACGGTTGGCAGCGGTGGCGGCATGCTGATGGTGTCAGCCTCAGGCACAGCGGTCACGGTGCGTTAAAGGCCAATCTTCCGTCCGCCAAAGCACCTATCGGTCCGCCCTTTTTCTCAGCGAAGAATCCGTTACAAGGTTGGGCTGATACCACATCTTGAGTGATCAATTGCCCAAAGCTTCTTTTCGTTTCGCCGTTCTGTTCACAACAGCACTTGCAATGGCAGCGTGCGCGGGTCGCGATGAATATGCCGCGCCCGTGGCCGTTCAACCAACCACGGTACCGGGCCTCGCGCTGAGCGAAACCGGTGTTGGTTTGGTGGACCAGTCCACCCGCTTTTCATCCAGCGCCATTTCAGAGGCACTAGGCGGCGCGAGGGTGGAAACCGTCAACGCCACCTATGAGGGTCGTGTGATCGCACAGCTCGCCGCTTTTGGTCCCTCAGGCCTACAGATGGCGCGATTTCAAGGATCAGGTGGGCGTATCACAGGTGCGCAGATTGTTTCCGAAGATGTTCCTGGCCCGGGTGGCGCGCGTGTTGGCATGACCTATCGGCAGACAGGCGGCAATTCGATGCAGTGTGATGAGGGCACAGGTTCCTGGGAGCAGATGGCGGTGTGCAGCCGGTCTGGCAGCTCTATCACCTATGTCTATTCGGTACCGCTTTGGCGTGAAGGGCGGATGCCACGCGGCAATGAACTCAATGATGCGGTGCTCAACCGTATGATCTGGGAGCCGTGAGCGACGCGGCCCGCCCTGACGTTGATGCGCTAGCAGCAGCCATTTTAGCCGGCGAGCGCGCCGCACTGGCACGTGGCATTACGCTTGTTGAATCCAAGCGACCTGACCACCGCGACCAAGCACGGGCACTGGTTCAACAGGTCATGCCGAAAACTGGGAATGCTATCCGTATCGGCATGACGGGTGTGCCTGGGGTCGGCAAATCCACCACCATCGATAACTTTGGCGCGATGCTGATTGAGCAAGGCCACAGACTTGCTGTTCTGGCTGTGGACCCCTCCTCTACCCGGACAGGCGGTTCGATCCTTGGTGATAAAACGCGCATGGCGCGGCTTGCCGCTTCAAAGGGCGCTTACATTCGCCCCTCGCCATCGGCAGGCACCTTGGGCGGCGTGACCGCCAAATCTCGCGAAACGATCTTGCTATGTGAAGCGGCAGGGCATGATGTGGTGGTTGTGGAAACTGTTGGCATTGGCCAATCGGAAACCGCCGTTGCCGACATGGTGGATGTTTTCGTCGTGCTGATGCTGCCAGGCGCGGGCGATGAACTGCAGGGCATCAAGAAGGGTGTCCTAGAGATCGCCGATATCATCACCATCAACAAAGCCGATGGCGACAATGCCCCAGCAGCACGCAAAGCCGCTGCCCACTATCGTGCTGCACTCGATATTTTGGCGCCAACCTCCAAAGTCTGGAAGCCGCCGGTTCTCACCCAATCCGGGCTCCAAAGCGATGGACTGGAAACACTTTGGGCCACCATCAAAGATCACCGTGCCAAACACCAAGCTGCTGGGCTTTTTGCCAAACGACGCACGGACCAAAACCTGGGCTGGATGCGTGACATGCTGCGCGAACGCGCTATGGAACGGCTGACCCGCGACCCAGACCTTCGTGCTGCCATTGATGTGGCTGAAGCACACGTTGCTGCTGGGACGCTTGCGCCATCCATCGCTGTTGAACAGTTGGTTAAGCAAGCTAACCTCTAACCGGTTCATAATGGAACAGCCGGTCTTGGCATGCAGCTTGCGCAGTGTGCTTTATGGTCAAGCAACCCAACCTGTCGCGACGCGCCTTCCTAACCAGCACCCTGATTGGGGCTGGGCTCGTCGTACCAGCGTCGGTCAGTGCACAGACACTCTTGGCGGATTTGCGCGGCTCATTGGATGTGTCGAGACTGGACGTACGCCCGGGCGCGCTGGACAATCAAAGCCTCGCTTTCCAAAACGCTATCAACCGCGCTGCTAACGACGGGCAACCGCTCTTCATGCCCGCGGGCGACTATCTGGTGAGCAACATCGACCTGCCCTCGGGCATCACCATTATCGGCGTGCCCGGTCGCACCCGCATCCGCTACGCTGGCGATGGTCATTTGATGTTTGGCACCGATGTGCATGATGTGCGGCTGGAGGGCTTGGTACTGGATGGCAACAACCGTCCTCTGGCCGACTACGCGCCCGCCCTTTTGCACATCTCCACCGGTACGAACATCGCGGTTGAAGATTGCACCGTCCAGGGCTCGCTGAAAGATGGCGTGACCTTTGACCGTGTTGCCGGACGCATCGAGCGCTCAACGCTATCAGGCATTCTGGGTGCTGCCTTTCAGTCCAACGATGCGCGAGGCCTTGCCATTCGCGACAATGTGGTCACCGACTGCTCCGACAATGGTATTCTGGTCTTCCGGTGGAGCCAGGGGCGTGATGGTACGATCATCACCGGCAACCGGATTGAACGCATTCGTGCGGTATCTGGTGGCACGGGGCCTTACGGCAACGGCATCAATGTTTTCCGCGCCGATGACGTGATCATCTCCGGCAACACCATTGATGATTGCGACTTCTCTGCTGTGCGGTGCAACTCGGCTTCCAATGTCCAAATGGTTGGCAACACCTGCACGCGATCTGGCGAAGTCGCCATGTTTGCCGAGTTTGGCTTTCAAGGAGCGATTGTGGCCAACAATGTGATTGATGGCGCTGCCAATGGCATCTCCATTGCCAACTTTATCGATGGCGGGCGTATGGCCATCGTGCAAGGTAACATTTTGCGGAACCTTCAAGGGTCAAGCCGCTTACCAACCGACCAAGCGAGATACGGCACGGGCATTGCTGTCGAAGCCGACACGACGGTTTCTAACAACACTATTGAAAACGCGGCCACCAACGGCATCAGCGCTGGCTGGGGCCCTTATCTGCGCAATGTGATCGTCTCGCAAAATCTTGTTCGCCGCACACCCATTGGGGTGATGGTCTCTGTGGTTGACGGGGTTGGACCAAGCGTCGTTCGTGACAATATGTTTGACGAAACGCCCGACGGTGCGGTGGTTGGTATGCGCTGGTGGGACCGAGCAACCGGTGATCTGACCAAGCAACGTAACGTGCCTGAATCTCTGGTGATCGAAGGCAACCGCTTGGTAGCGTAGACATTGCTAAGCTGCAGCCTTGAAGCCACGTTCTTGCCAGGCTTTGAGCCGCGTAACTGCCTCATCAAGAACCTCGTCGCGCTTGCAGAAACAAAAACGCAGAAGATGGTTTGGTGCATCGCCGGAATAGAACGCCGACATCGGCACGGTCGTGACCCCCGCTTCGACTGTCATGCGCTGGGCAGCGTCAACGTCCGATCCAAGCCCAAGCTGACCAATATCGGCGATCAGAAAATAGCTGCCATCGGCCTGTAGGGTTGGAAGACCGAGAGCTGCCAACCCAGAGGCCAGCCGGTTGCGTTTTGTGGCCAACTCATCGGCTAAACGGCGGAAGTAGTCGTCTGAGAGACCCAACCCAAACGCAACTGCTTTTTGTAGATTGGGCGGTGTGGTGAAGGTGGTGAATTGATGCGCCTTGGCGATGGGAGCGATGAGCGCGGGCGGCCCAGCCACATACCCCACCTTCCATCCGGTGAGCGAAAAGCTCTTGCCCGCTGAACCAATCCGCACGCAGCGCTCCGCCATACCGGGCAAGGTCGCCAGCGGCACATGTTCCGCCTGGCCAAAGACCAAGTGCTCATACACCTCATCGCAAATGGCGTAAGCATCATGAGCGGTCAGTTTGGCCGCCACGCGCTCCAGTTCCTCTCGTGAGAACACCTTGGAGGCGGGATTGTGCGGGTTGTTGATAAGGACAGCTTTGGTTCTGTCCGTAAACGCAGCATTCAGATCAGCTTGCGAGAAGCTCCAATCTGGCGGTGACAACGGAACAACTTTTGGCACGCCACCAGCTCGCTTAATGAGCGGCACATAGCAATCGTAGCAAGGGTCAAACACGACGACTTCGTCGCCAGGCTCGACCATTGCCATCAGGCAATCCGACAGCGCTTCCGTTGCACCGGAGGTAATGAGGACATGGGCTGGATCGCGCTCAATGCCGAAAAAGCGCGCCTCATTGCCAGCGACGGCTTGGCGCAGCTCCGGCAATCCCATCATGGGTGGATACTGGTTCGGCCCTTCCATCAGGGCATCAGCCGCCACGCGGCGCACCTCTTCCGGTCCATCCACATCAGGAAAGCCTTGGCCCAAATTTACGGCGTTATGCTCGATGGCCAGACGACTCATCACCTCGAAAATCGTGGTCGGCATACCAGTGTAAAGTGGATGGGTTGGGCGCATGACATCTCTCAGGCAAGAATGGGTGGGACGTTGTAGCCCCATCATCTGATGCTGGCAAAACTGCGCACAGGCAAAAGACGCTGTTTCCAAGCTGCGGTCTTTGCTGATACATTCAAACCGCTTTGGTGCCATCCCTCAACGGGGACGGTGAAAAGGGAATGCGGTGCGTGAGGAGGTTCTTCACCAAGCCGCAGCTGCCCCCGCAACTGTAAGCAGCGCGATGTGTGCGTATGCCACTGCCCTATGAGGCGGGAAGGCGCACAGGTCGGTAAACGCTGCAAGCCAGGAGACCTGCCAAAGCCAGGGTCAACACCCTGTTTGAAACCAACCGGACGGGGTGTTCCGGGGCGCAAAAGAGAGCTGACACAGCTCCGGTGCCCCTATCCTCGCCAACAACGACGCGCGTGATGGCAGAAGCACCTTTTCCCTGCACACTGGTTTTTGGCGGCGTACGCTCGGGCAAGTCCCGGCACGCCGAAGCGCTGTGCCGCGCGACTGGGTTGAACCGCGTCTACATTGCCACTGCCGCCGCCTATGACGAGGAAATGCACACGCGCATTGCAGGCCATAAGTCGCAGCGGGCTGAGGATGGCTGGCAAACGGTGGAAGAGCAACACGATCTCTCCAGCGCTTTGGTGCGTGAGCTGGAGCCGGAGACCATCGTGCTGGTGGACTGCCTGACGCTGTGGCTGACCAACCGCCTGCTCGCTGAAGCGCATATGGATGATGAGTTTGACCGGCTGATCGATACGCTTGCTGTGAGGCGCGGACCGGTTGTTTTGGTCTCCAACGAAACCGGCCTTGGCATCGTGCCGGAAAACGCCCTTGCCCGGCGGTTCGGCGATCTTCAAGGCCGTCTCAATCAACGCATCGCAGCCCTTGCAACCCATGTCCATTTCATCGCCGCCGGTCTGCCCCTCACCCTTAAGGAACCCTCTCCATGACAGCACCGATCCCTGCCACCATCATCACCGGCTTTCTTGGCGCCGGGAAAACCACGCTGATCCAGAACCTGATCCGCAGCGCAGGTGGCAAGCGCATCGCTCTGGTCGTCAACGAGTTTGGCGATCTTGGTTTCGACGGCGAGCAGATTGCCGGTTGCGGCATTGAAGGCTGCGCAGACGAAGACGTGATTGAGCTAACCAATGGCTGCATCTGCTGCACGGTGGCTGACGATTTTCTGCCGACCATGGAAATGCTGCTCGCCCGCGAACCAGCCCCTGATCATATCGTTATCGAGACCTCCGGCCTCGCTCTGCCCCAACCGCTGGTGCAAGCGTTTCAGTGGCCGAGCGTTGCTGCGCGCACGACCGTGGATGGGGTTGTGACCGTGGCCGATGCCGAGGCGCTGGCCCATGGTCTCTACGCGCCAGACCCTGCAAAGGTGGAGGCCCAACGCGCCGCCGATGACAGTTTGGACCACGAGACGCCTGTGGAAGAGCTGTTTGCTGACCAGATGCGCTGCGCCGATCTTGTGGTGCTTTCCAAGACCGACCGCATCACCGGCGAGGCGTTGGATAAGGTGAATGAAGCGCTGGATGGCAAACGCGCCGGTGTCGGTGTTGTGCGCTCGACTGCGGATGGTTTGCCCGCTGATCTGTTGATTGGTCTGGGCGCTGGTGCCGAGCAGGATATGAATGGACGAGAAGCTGGCCATCATCATCATCACGACCATCATGATCACGGGCATCATGATCACGAGCATGATGATCACCACCATCACCATGATCACAGCCATGACGAGTTTGACTCACGTGTCGTTACGCCCCTGGCCTTCGCGTCCAAGCAAGCGCTGGATGCGTTTGTCAGCGCGGTGTGCGCCAAGCCCGGTGTGCTGCGTGTGAAAGGTGTTGCGCAGGTGGAGGGCAAAGCGGCGCCTGTGATCGTGCAGGCCGTTGGGCCGCGCGTCACCAGCCATTTCGACACCTCCGGCAGGCCGCAAAAAGCGGGCTTGGTGGTGATTGGCCTCAACCCACTGGCTGATCTGTCCGATGTTCTTAACCTGGAGAGCGCGGCCTAGATGCACGTTCTGGCTGCCCAGGCGGGGCGGGTCGATGACGGTGAAGAGCCGGTTGATCTGGCCCAGTCGCCCGGTGACATCGTATTTTTGTCAGCCGCCGAAACAGAGCTATCAGCCTTTGCCCTGGATGCGCGCGCGGCGCCGATGGTTTCCTCGTTGCGTCTGGCCAGCCTGTTGCAGCTCAAGCACCCCTATTCGGTTGATCTCTACACCGACAATACACTTGCCCACGCCAAGCTGATTGTTATCAGGCTCATTGGCGGGGAGAGCTATTGGTCCTACGGGATGGAACGTTTGACCGCTTTGGCACACCAAGGGGTTAAGCTCATGGTGATGCCGCACGAAGGGCAATGGAGTTCTGACCTTGCCGGGCTCTCCACTGTGGCGATGCCACTGGTGCGGCGCTTCTGGCAGCTTTGTGTGGAGGGCGGACCGGCCAATCGGTTGAAGGCGCTTCAGCTTCTCGATGCTTTGGCACAGGGTCAGGAACCTGACGCACCAGAGGTCAGCCCACTACCCCGCTTCGGTCTGTGCGACCCCGCAAGTCTGCTGCCGACCGACGCACCTGCCAAACCAGGTGCGGTGCCCATCGTGTTTTACACGAGCCTTTTGCAGGCTGGGACAACGGCTCCCATCCGTGCGCTGTGCGACGCGCTGGCAGCTCGCGGACTTGTTCCGCAACCGGTGTTTGTGCCGAGTTTGAAGGACGCTGAAGCGGTTGGTTTTCTTGGCGATTTGCTGAGCCATGTTGACCCACCGGTTATCCTCAACACCACGGCGTTCGCCTCCACCGGGTCCAGCGATGGTGCCGATGGCGGCCCACTGAGTGCAACAGACGCACCGGTCATCCAGGCTGTGTTGTCGGGCCTTTCGCGCGAGGCATGGGCGGAAAGCTCGCGAGGGCTGCCGGGTACCGATTTGGTCATGCATGTGGCGATGCCGGAGCTGGATGGCCGCATCCATGGCCGCGCGATCAGCTTCAAACGCCAGGGCGACCGCCATCCGCTCACCGAGTTTGCACCGGTGGCCTATGCGACTGAACCATCGCATGTGAAAGCTGTCGCCTCGCTTGCAGCGCGCTGGGCAAAGCTTCGTGATACGTCAGCGAGCGAGAAGCGGGTGGGTATCGTGCTTGCCAACTACCCCACCAAAACAAGTCGCATCGGCAATGGGGTTGGGCTAGACACGCCAGCATCGGTTGGCCTGTTTTTGGGCGCGATGGAAGAGGCCGGCTATCAGGTCGGCGATGCACCGCGTTCATCAGACGACCTCATGGCCCTGCTGCTCTCCAAGCGGTCTCGTGAACGTTTGTCTCTCGCCGACTATCGGGCCTTCTATGATGCACTGCCTGAAACCGTACGCCGCCAAGTGACCGATCGATGGGGCTCACCCGAACATGACCCACACGTGATCGGCGACGCCTTCACACTGCCACTGCATCGGTTCGGTAACACGTTGATCGGTATTCAGCCCGCCCGTGGCTACAATGTCGATCCGGCAAGCACCTATCACGACCCTGATCTGGTGCCACCGCACGGCTATCTGGCCTTTTATGCCTATCTGCGCAAGCACAGCGATGCGCTGATCCAATTTGGCAAGCACGGCAATCTGGAGTGGCTGCCCGGCAAGGCGCTGGCGCTGTCAGACAGCTGTTTTCCGACTGCGATCCTCGGTGATCTGCCGACGCTCTATCCCTTCATTGTCAATGATCCTGGCGAGGGTTGTCAGGCCAAACGGCGCACGGCTGCCGTGATCCTCGATCACCTGACACCGCCACTCACCCGAGCGGAAAGCCACGGTCCCTATCAAGAACTTGAAGCGCTGCTTGATGATTACGCCTTCGCCGAAGCCGGCGACCCGCGCCGCGCCAAGGCTTTGGCGCGCGACATTATCGGCTTTGCCCAAGAGACTGGTCTTGCCGATGACATTGGGCTGAAGGGAGAGGTTGGTGACGATCTCATCACGCTCGACACCGCTCTCTGCGACCTGAAAGAGATGCAAATCCGCGACGGGCTACACGTCTTTGGCCAATTGCCGAAAAACCCTCAAATTGCTGATCTCTTGGTGGCGATTGCCCGCTTGCCACGCGGATCTGGCGAGCAAGATGCCTCACTGACGCGCGCACTAGCTTCTGACTTTGATCTCGATTTTGATCCACTGGCGCGCGATTTTGGTCAACCCTGGACACTGGCGAAACCTAAAGCACTGGGCGATGATGGTATCTGGCGCACCATCGGCGATGGCGTTGAGCGGTTGGAAGCCTTTGCTCTGAAATTGGCGCAAGGTGACGTTGATGCTCCTGGCCCGGCAACGCAGGCCGTGATGGGCTGGATCGACACTATGCTCAAACCGCGCATCACAGTGTCGCCACACGACGAGACCGCCAACTTGCTCGCCGGGCTGTCAGGACGTTTCGTGCCGCCCGGCCCGTCTGGGGCGCCGAGCCGAGCACGCCCGGATGTGCTGCCGACGGGGCGCAATTTCTTTGCCGTCGATGTGCGTGCCGTGCCCTCCCCCACCGCTTGGCGCATCGGCCAGAAAAGTGCAGAAGCTTTGCTTGCACGTCACTTTCAAGATCATGGTGAGTGGCTGCAAAGCCTGGTGCTCACCTGCTGGGGCACGGCCAATATGCGCACTGGCGGCGATGACATTGCCCAAGCACTGGCGCTCATCGGTGTCGCCCCGCAATGGGATGGCGGGTCAGGCCGCGTTACCGGTTTTGAGATCACGCCCCTGTCAGACCTACGCCGTCCGCGCGTCGATGTGACGCTTCGCATCTCTGGCTTTTTCCGCGATGCCTTTCCCCATCAGATCGAGCTGTTTGACAGTGCTGTGCGCGCCGTCGCTCTGCTGGACGAACCAGCTGACATGAACCCGCTCGCTGCGCGAGTGCAGGCCGACCAGGCCGCCCTGCTTGCCTCCGGCGAGACCCAGGATGATGCTGACCGCATGGCAGGCTATCGTGTGTTCGGTTCCATGCCCGGTGCTTATGGCGCAGGTTTGCAAGCGTTGATTGATGAAGGCGGCTGGACCCACCGCTCGGACTTCGCCGAAGCCTTCATGGCCTGGGGCGGCTTTGCTTATGGCGGTGGCCGTCAGGGCGACGCTGAAAAAGGCCTTCTGAAAGACCGCCTGCGCGGCGCGCAGGCTGTGGTGCAGAACCAAGACAATCGTGAACATGATCTGCTGGACAGCGACGATTACTACCAATTTGAGGGCGGACTGGCGGCAACCATCGAAACACTGCGTGGTGAGGCGCCCGCAAGCTATCATGTGGATCACGCCCGCCCCGAAGCCCCTTTGCCACGCACCTTGAAAGAAGAGATCGGGCGGGTGGTGCGCGGGCGCGCATCCAACCCCAAATGGATCACAGGCGTGATGCGCCACGGTTACAAAGGTGCGTTTGAGATGGCGGCCACGCTGGATTATCTCTTCGCCTTCGCCGCCACCACGCAGGCGGTGAGCGACCATCATTTCGACGCCCTGTTTGAGGCTTACATTGCCAATGATAACGTACGCGACTTTATTCAAGAGGCGAACGCGCCTGCGCTTGCAGATATGCTGGCACGGTTTGCCGAGGCGCTGGATCGCGGCCTCTGGACCCCGCGCCGCAACACCACCCAAACTTTGCTCCATGAGCTGATGCACCCCAACCAGGAAGCTGCCGAATGACCGATAAATCCGCCGTTAAACCGGTTATGACCGAGGAAGAGCTTGATGCGCGCCACGCGGAAAAAATGCGCAAGAAGAAGGCCGCGCGCGACAAGATCATTGCCACAAAGACCATCGAAAAAGGGCTGCTGATCGTCCACACCGGCAAAGGCAAAGGCAAAAGCACGGCGGCCTTCGGCATGGTTTTTCGCGCGCTTGGGCACGGCCAACGCGTCGGCGTCATCCAGTTTGTGAAAGGCAAATGGGAGACCGGCGAGCGCGCTGTTCTCGAACGCTTCTCCGACCTCGTCACCATCAACACGATGGGCGAAGGGTTCACCTGGGAAACGCAGGACCGGCAGCGCGATATCGCAGCTGCCGAGGCGGCTTGGGAGAAGGCTAAGGGCCTCATCATCGGTGGTGAGCACAAGCTGGTTCTGCTTGATGAGCTGAACATTGTGCTGCGCTATGCCTACATCGATCCGGCGGAGGTGGTGCGGTTCCTGCGCGATGAAAAACCCGACGATGTGCATGTGGTGGTGACCGGCCGCAACGCGCCTGAGGATCTGATTGAGATCGCCGATCTGGTCACCGAGATGACACAGATTAAACACCCGTTCCGCAGCGGTGTGAAAGCTCAAGAAGGCATTGAGTTCTAGGTGGCCCAAACACCGGCCCTGATGATCCAGGGCACCGGCTCGAATGTTGGCAAGTCGGTGATCGTTGCAGGGTTGTGTCGATTGCTGACGCGGCAGGGCCTCAAGGTGTTGCCGTTCAAGCCACAGAATATGTCCAACAACGCCGCCGTCACGATCGACGGTGGCGAGATTGGGCGGGCGCAGGCGCTTCAAGCGCAGGCAGCAAAGGTCGCGCCAAGCGTGCACATGAACCCGGTGCTTTTGAAGCCGCAGACCGATGTGGGCAGCCAAGTTGTGGTGCAGGGCAAAGTCTGGGGCACGATGAAGGCAGCAGAGTATGGCGCGCGCAAAACTGAACTCATGACGCCCGTGCTTGAAAGCTTCAACATACTTGAATCGAAGGCCGACATCATCCTGGTTGAAGGCGCGGGTAGCCCGGCGGAAATCAATCTGCGCACGGGTGACATCGCCAATATGGGCTTCGCCAGCGCCGCCCATGTGCCCGTTGTGCTTTGCGCTGATATCGACCGTGGCGGTGTGATCGCCAGCGTGGTGGGCACGCACGCGCTGCTATCACCCGATGATCTGGCGCTGGTCAAAGGCTTTTTCATCAACCGTTTTCGTGGCGAACCGTCTCTTTTCGATGATGGTCTGGCAGAGATCGTGACGCACACCGGCTGGCCAAGCTTCGGTGTGATCCCCTGGTTTGATCAGGCACGCCATCTACCGGCTGAAGATGTCCTCGGGCTCGCCGATGGATCGGGCGAGGGTTTGGTGATTGCGGTGCCACGACTGGGACGAATCGCCAATTTCGAAGACCTTGATCCTCTACGCATGGAGCCTGGCGTGGACCTCCGGATCATTGAGCCGGGCACACCGCTGCCCCCCTATGCCGCCTGTGTCATTCTACCAGGATCGAAAGCCACGATTGCTGATCTCCAAGCTTTTAAAGCCGAAGGATGGGACATTGATCTGGCCGCCCACGTCCGCCGCGGCGGCTATGTGGTCGGCCTTTGCGGTGGCTATCAGATGTTGGGGCGCAGCGTTGCTGACCCAGGAGGGGTCGAAGGCGCTGCGGGCAGTGAGCCCGGACTTGGCCTGCTGGATGTGGAAACAACTCTTTCAGACGACAAAACCACCACCTTCACCAAGGGTGTTCACGAAGAAACTGGAACAGCCGTCGAGGGGTACGAAATCCACCTCGGCGATACACAGGGACCTGACCGTCAGCGCCCTCTGCTTGCCCTCGATGGCAGGACCGATGGAGCGGTGTCGTCGGATGGTCAGGTGATGGGCACTTATCTGCATGGGCTGTTTGCCAGTGATGCGTTTCGCAAAGTCTTCTTGGAGCGACTGGGTGTGCGGGCATCCGTTGCTTATCAAACCCGCGTTGAAGCAGCCCTGGATGGTTTGGCCGATCATCTGGCTGATCATCTGGACGTGGATGGCCTGCTGGCTATTGCAAGAAGCCGATAGCGGCGGCGACCAAAACCACCACTAGAAGCGTGGCCGCACATGTCGCGCGGAACAGCGCGAGACCCTTGCCGATATCGCCAGCGTCCAAGTGCTTTCGGCCAACATCGTTGATTTGGGGCGCCTCAACGGTGCCGCTTGGATAGGTGCGTGGGCCGCCAAGCGCGATACCCAACACAGACGCGTAGCTTGCCTCTGGCCAGCCAGCATTGGGCGAGGCATGGGTTGGCGCGTCGCGGCGGATGACCGCCCAATCAGGCCAGGTGAACGCGCCCTTCTGACTGGCAAGACTGGTGATCGCGACGCTGAGCGCAATCAGTCCAACTGATAAACGCGCAGGCAAGAAGTTCACCAGATCGTCCAGCTTCGCCGATGCCCAGCCAAAGTGTCGGTGGCGTTCCGTTTTGTAGCCGACCATCGAGTCGGCGGTGTTGATCGCCTTGTAGAGCGCGATGCCCGGCAGACCGCCGATCAGCATCCAGAAAGCAGGGGCAATAACACCATCGGAATGGTTCTCCGCCAAGCTCTCCAGCGCAGCCCGCGCGACCCCGGACTCATCAAGGTTTTCGGTGGTCCGACCGACAATCATGGCAAGAGCTTGCTGCGCGGCAGGCAGATCACCCTTTTCCAGAGGTGACCGCACGGCATCGACATGATCATGCAGCGAGCGCTGAGCCAGAAGCACCGCGCCGACAAGGACTGTGACCAGAAAGGCCAGCCCAGGGTGAACCCAGCCGGCCAAAGCCAACAGGCCGATGGACAGAGCGGCGACAACGAAGATCACGCGGATCAACGCGTTGATGCCCGCTCGCTTCTGCCGAAACGGTGTGTGCTGCTGATGGTTCATCCGCCGATCCAGCCATCCAATGAGATGACCCATCAGAACAACAGGGTGCGGCACGCGTTTCCAAAGCCAGTTGGGTTCAACGAAGACGGCGTCCGCGATGATGGCGAGGGCCAACGCAAGCGCGTTGAAGGCAAACCACTCAGCCACCGGCAAGCCTTTGAAGCGCTTGATCGCGCTCGTTGGCGATGGTCTCGATGGCTTCGATCAAGGAGGGGCCCGCGCAGAGTGTCAATCGCTCCGGCATAGCAATCCGGCGCGACGGCGGATAGCGTTCGTTGAGGGCACGATGAGCAAGAAGCGCCGAGCCTTGGTCCTCTCCCTGTCGAGTGAGCGTGGGTGTGATGAGCACATCCGGTTCGGCGCGAATGATCGTTTCAAGATCGGCAAAGCCGCCGCGCGCACCAACCAGTCTTTCACTGGCCAATGGCATACCAAGTTGAGCAAGGAGATCACCGATCAACGACTCGATGCCGGTCGCATAGCCGCGACGTCGGATGATGAGAGCGGTAAGTTGCTCATCAGAACGCGCTGCTGACAGTGCCGCATCGATTTGGTCGATCAAAACCTGCCCACGCTGCGGATGGCCAACCATCTCTGCCACCAAGCGAATGGCTGCATACGCCTCTTCCAGTGAGCGAGAAAACGGAACCTCTTCAACGCGATAGTCAAAGCGCGCGAGCATATCTTTGGCGGCACGGTTGGTGAAAAGACCAGTCAGAACCATGTCGGGTTCCAGCGCGATCACCGCTTCGGCCGCAGCAGGAAGCTGTGGATAAGCGGCGGCTTGTTCGGCTGCGTAGGATAAGCGACCGTTGCCTGCAAACCGGCTGAGACCGACGATCTGATTGGGATCGGCCAGCGCCAAAAGCAGTTGATCAGTGCACATGTTCAGCGACACCACGCGTTCTGGACGCATCGTGCGCTCATCGCTCGCCCGCGCCTGCACCGAAACAGCGAGCGTAAGCAACATCGCGAACAGGCTAAAGAGCCGCACCTTTCTACCCCTTTGGATTGATTGCCGAACCAATTTCAAGGCCTTAACAAAACGTTACACGCCCGGGACACACGCCGTGACGGGTGGTTGTGAACAACCAGATCGAAACAGTAAAGGTCTGATGATGGTACGCGTATCGACGCCCGGCTTTTTGGCCGGTTTTTTTGTTGCGGCTGTTGCCGCGCCCCTTTCCACCGCCCTTCCCGCATTTGCTCAATCGGAAATCACCGTTTTTGCGCCCTATCGCGGCATCGCCACACCCATCGCAAGGGCTGGTAGCGCCGTGAGCGTGATCACACGCGAGGAGATTGAACAGGCGGGGCAAACGTCTGTGGCTGAGATTCTGCGGGCATCTCCCGGGGTCAGCTTCAACTCCTCAGGGGGTTTTGGTTCCTCGACTGATGTGCGCATTCGTGGCGCCGCAGATCAGCACACAATGGTGCTGATCGATGGTGTGCCGGTGAGCGACACCACGTCAACACGCAACGCCTTTGACTTCACCATGCTGCCAGTTGGTTCTATTGAACGCATTGAGGTTCTTCGCGGGCCGCAATCAGCGCTCTATGGCTCAGATGCCATCGGCGGGGTCATCGCAATCACAACACGTCAACCAACACGCGGCTTGTCTGGCTCTGCAAGCGTTGAAGGAGGCAGCTTCGGAACGCATCGTCAAGCCTTGCGAGCTGGGTATGGTGGCGATCAATTCTCCATCACTGGATATGCAGAGCATTTTTCCACCCAAGGATACTCGCGCCGAGCTGGCAATGATGAAGCAGATGGCTCGCGACAATGGACCGGCGGTCTGCGCGGCCAAGCCAATCTGTCAGAAAACCTATCGTTGGACGCAGCATTTCAGGTCACAGACCTTGAAACCAACTACGATCGGCGCGACGCCGATCCTGAAGGTGAAGCCGACCGGCTTTCAATAACAGGGCATGCCCGCGCGACCCACGAAAGCTTTGATGGGCGCTGGCGTCAAACAGTCACCGCTTTTGGCTCCTCGACCGAACGAAGCTTTGTGGAAAACACAACTGTCGATGACTACAACGGAAACCGGATCGGCATTGAGTACACCGGCGAGGTTCGTTGGGACGCGTTGGGCACCACCCTCTATGGACTGACCGGTGAGCAACAATCTGCTGACTATGTTGAAGATGGAACCGTACAGTTCGATGAGGACGAATTGTATTGGGGCGCTTTTGCAATGCAGCAATTCTCGATCGGGCCCGCGTTGCATCTCTCAGCGGCCGTGCGGTTTGACGATTTTGCGGATGCGGGGACATTCGTTACGGGTCGTGGCACCGCAGTTTACGAGCTTTATGAAACCGAGACTCGTTTTCATGGAAGCGTTGGTACTGGTGCGAAAGCGCCAAGTCTGCGCCAACGTGCTGCGACGCCCAACCTTCGTCCAGAAGAAAGTTGGGGCGCTGATCTTGGTATCACTCAAACCCTTTTTGATGGACGCCTGACCGTTGACGTCACCGGTTTCTACCAAGAAATTGAAGACTTGCACGTCTACACCGGTGGGTTCGGGTCCTTTGCGCTTGAGGCTTGGGAGAACATTGATGAAGCCAGATTGATGGGTATCGAGGTTACCGCAGATGCGCGGGTGATCCCAGGCCATCTGGATGCATCGGCGCACTACACCTATCTCGATGCCGAAGATGCCACGACTGGTGATCGGCTTCAGCGTAGGCCTGAACACGAAGCGCAAGTGACACTAAGCTACATCGGCATAGATCGGTTGCGCGTGTCGGGTGTGGTCAACTGGGTGGGCGGCGAACGCTTTTCTCGGTCTCGCGAACGCGATCCATTGGACCCCTACACGCGGGTTGATGTCACCGCATCCTATCAAGCGCATGAGCACTTGGAGATTTATGGGCGCGTCGAGAACCTGTTTGATGTCGAGTATGAAGAGATCAGTGGTTACAACACGCCCGGGCGATCAGCCTATGCTGGCATTCGGGCGACGTTTTAAGGTCTTGGAACAATGCGGCTCAGCGCCAGCCTTGCTGCTTTGCTTCTGGTGCTTGCCGCACTCTCCTTAGCGGTTGGAACGACCGACTTCACAGTCGATCAGCTGTTGGCCGCCCTCACCGGCAACGATGAACGGTTGGCGCTGATCGTCTACGAGATTCGGTTGCCGCGCACGTTGCTTGCGATCCTTATCGGCGGATCACTAGGCTTAGGTGGCGCGGCCCTCCAAGGATTGGTGCGCAACCCACTCGCCTCCCCGTCTTTGTTCGGCGCGCCATCTGCGGCAGCGTTGGGTGCGGTCATTGTGATCAGTTCGGGGATAGCAGGAGCACTCTCATTCGCGCTGCCTGTGGCGGGCATGGTGGGGGCTTTGGCATCGGTGGGCGCACTGATGCTGCTGGCAGGCCGTAACGCACCTATCATCGTGTTGCTTCTGGCCGGCTTGGTGCTCTCCAGTTTTGCGGCGGCAGGCACATCCCTGGCGCTCAACCTCTCGCCCAACCCTTTTGCAGCGCTTGAAGTGGCCTTTTGGTTGCTTGGATCGCTGGAAGATCGCTCGTTCCAACACATCTGGATGGCCGGCCCGTTCATCGTTGTCGGCTCGGTGTTCATCGCCACGCAGGCGCGCGCGCTTAAGGTGATGAGTCTTGGCGAAGACACCGCCACCAGTCTTGGCGTCAACGTCCGGCGTTTGCGACTGGTGCTGATTGGTGGTGTTGCCATGGCGGTGGGTGCTGGTGTCTCGGTGGCTGGCACAGTCGGCTTTATCGGCCTCGTCGCACCGCATCTGGTGCGCCCGTTAGTGGGCTACGATCCAGCTCGGGTTCTGCTGCCCGCCACGCTTGCAGGCTCATGCTTGCTGCTGGCGGCGGACCTTCTGGTGCGTATCGTGCCGACCAGTGGTGAGCCACTGAAGGTTGGCGTTGTGACTGCGTTGGTCGGCGCACCCTTCTTTTTAGGCCTAGTACTGCGTGAACGGCGGGCGCTCGCCGGACGAGCCACGCTATGAGTTTGCTTCAAGCAAGAAATCTCAATGTTTCAATTGGCAAGGCACGCTTGCTTCAACCGGCTGATCTTTCGCTGGAGACTGGCACTTTGACTGCCATTCTTGGCCCCAACGGCGCAGGCAAGAGCACGCTGCTCAAAGCCTTGCTTGGTCTCATTGACCATGGCGGTGAGACCAAGCTGGATGGCAAAGCCCTATCCTCACTCTCCCCGCGAGAGCGCGCCAAACAGATTGCTTATCTACCACAGGGACAAAGCCACGCCTGGCCGCTTAGCGTTGAGGCAGTTGTCACTCTTGGCCGGCATCCTCACGGTGGGCACACTCACAGCGGCCAAGACGGCAATGTAGTTGAGCGCGTGCTCAACACGATGGGCCTTAAAGACTTGCGCGGCCAATCTGTGCTCACCCTTTCCGGCGGCGAGCAGATGCGCGTCTCATTGGCACGGGCGCTTGCTGTGGAAGCGACGTTTCTTCTGGCCGATGAGCCTCTTGCTTCCCTCGACCCGCGCTATCAGTTCGAGATCATGAGCGTGTTGGCAGGCCAAGCGCGCGGCGGCGATGGCGTTGTCGTGGTGATGCACGATCTGGCCCTTGCCGCCCGCTATGCTGACCGGATCATCTTGATGAAAGACGGGGCCATTCTCGCCGACGGACCACCTGTAACGATGTTGTCAGGCGAGAATGTTCAATCCGTCTTCAACGTGCAGACGCGGCAGACCGACATCCATCGTGAAGATGGCCCGATCAACGTCGCGCTGCCGTCTGAACTGGAATCTAAAGCCTAGTTAGTGGCCTGCAGCGCCTCAGAGATAGCGCGCAGATTGCTTGCCATCATGCCGAGATAGGTTGACGCTTCTCCTTCAACCGAAAGCGCGTCGGAGTACAAAGTACCAGTAACCGTCAGACCTGTTTCGTCGGCTATCTGTTCGATCAGTCGAGGGTCAGAAATGTTCTCGACAAACAATGCGCGGGCACCAGTCTCTAGAATCTGATCGATGATCGCAGCCACGTCGGCAGCAGATGCTTCGCTTTCTGTCGACATACCTTGCGCCGCGAGAATGGTAAGATCGAAGTCACGCGCCAAATACCCAAAGGCGTCATGGCTTGTGATGATCGTGCGTCCATCCACAGCAACATCTGCCAAGGCGGCTTCCCAATTGGCTTCCAAAGCCTCTAGCTCAGACGCATAGGCTTGAGCATTGGCCGTGAACTCATCGCAGTGCCCTGGCAAAGCCTCACAGAGGCCATCTGCAATGTTGGCGACATAGATTTGGGCCGCATCAAGTGATTGCCAAGCGTGTGGGTCATTGGGGCCGTGGTCATGATCATGATGTGCATGATCATGGTGATCGTGATCTTCATGGCCATGGTCATCATGGGCGTGTTCGTCGTCGTGACCGTGGTCGTGGTCGTGATCATCATCGTGCGCATGGTCATGATCGTGGTCATCGTGGCCATGGTCATCATGAGCATGATCGTCATGGCCGTGATCGTCATGATCATCGTGTGCGTGATCATGATTGTGGTCGTCATCATGGGCGTGCGCGTGGTCATCATGATCGTCATGATCATGGTGATCATCTTCACCAACTTCGATGACATCGATGCCGGTACTCGCCGTAACGATGGTGGCCTGCGAGTCGCTGGCTTCGATCAAACGCTCAAGAAAACCTTCAAAGCCTAGACCGTTGGTGATCACAAGGTCCGCGCCGGTCACAGCAACAACATCCGTGGGGATTGGCTGGTAGACATGCGCATCCTCACCCGGACCAACCAGGCTGGTCACGGACACATGATCACCGCCTACAACACGTGTCATATCCGCGAGGATTGAAAAGGATGCCACAACATCCAGTGAATCGGCTGATGCCAGAGATGTCGTGGACAACAGAGTGAGTGCAACAATCGAGGAACGCATCAAGCTACCTTATGTCGTTGAGTTGGGAGGGATGGCCGGACGACACCGCGTGGCGCCGCCAAAAGGGAGATGAGATAGACCGTACCGGCTGCCAGAATGACAGCAGGGCCGGAGGCCACGGCAAGGTGGAAGGAGATCAGGAGGCCGACAAAAACAGATGTCATGCCAATCGCGATTGCCAACAGGCACAGCGAAACAACGCGCCGGACCCAGAAACGTGCCGCGGCGGCTGGCAAAATCATGAGACCTACAGACAGCAATGTGCCCAGGGCTTGAAAGCCCGCCACCAGGTTCAGAACGACCAATGCCAGAAAGCCAAAGTGAACAATCGGGCCCCAGCCAGACACAGACCGTAGGAAGCCTGGGTCCAAACATTCAGCCACCAGAGCACGCCAGATCACGGCGAGAGTCGCCAACGAAATGGTGGTGATCGTCGCAATCATCATCAGGCTTTCGGTGTTGAGAGCGAGCACCGAGCCGAACAAGACGTGCATCAAATCCACCGAGGATCCACGCAGCGAAACGATCATTACGCCAACGGCCAGCGAGATCAGATAGAACGCGGCCATGGCTGCGTCCTCTTTCTGCACGGTCATACGGGCAACGAGGCCCGCACCCGCAGCAACCAGTGCGCCAGCAATCAAGCCGCCAAGCGTCATGGGGATGAGATCCAACCCAAAGAGCAGGAACCCAAGCGCGGCGCCCGGCAGGATGGCATGAGCCATGGCATCGCCGGTTAGGCTCATACGGCGCAGCATCAAGAAGACGCCTATCGGTCCTGCTGAGACAGCGATTAACAATCCACCGAGAAGCGCGCGTTGCATAAACGCGTAGTCGGCAAAAGGAGCAATCAAGAGCGCGTAGAGGTCCATCACGCAGCCTGTCCGTGGCTGTGCTTATGATCTGCGCACCAGGGTGCGTCTTCATCCCAAGCAGCGTTAAAACGGCGGGCTTTGAGCAGATTTTCCGCCTGAAGAACCTCTGCGGTTGGCCCCCAAGCGATGGGTTCGCGCGACAACAGCAATGCGTTTGGGAAATGATCACGCACCAAGTCCAAATCATGCATCACAGCGATTACGCTGCGTTTTTCGGAGTGCCAGCGCTGGATCACGCCAATAAGGTCATCGACCGTTTTTGTGTCGATGGCATTGAAAGGTTCATCGAGGAGAATGAGGTCGGCATCTTGGAGCAGAACACGCGCGAACAAGGCGCGTTGCAGTTGTCCTCCGGACAGCGTGTCGATGGTGCGTTTTTCAAAACCGCCCAAGCCAACGGCTTCAAGTGCTCGCCCGATGGCTTGACGATCAGTCCGCGTTATACGCCCAAGCAATCCCCGCGTTGGCCAAAGACCAAGCTTGACCAAATCAAAAACCGTTGCTGGGAATGTTGTATCGATATCAGCTTGTTGCGGCAGGTAGGCTAAACGGCAACCATCGACATGTTCACAGGCGCCCGCCATGGGCGTGAGACTGCCAACGATGCCTTTCAGCAACGTCGACTTGCCTGATCCGTTGGGTCCGACAATCGCCAAAAGGTCGCCGTGATCCACCGCCCCTGAAAGCCCATGCACGGCTGGGTGCGGTCCGTAGCCCAAGGTCAGATCTTCAAAGCGAAGACAAGTGGGGGAGCTGTGGGTATGCGCCAAAAGAGCGGTCCAAGACTTCTGCTGTTGCGGAGTGGGAGGATAGGCTCTAATATGTTATAGTATAACAAGTCAACCGCACACTGGCGTCCCCATCATGACCGCTTCCGTTTCCACAGATGCGCCACCCCCCATTCCGCTTTCGCGCAATAACCAGCTTGTGCTCGATCAACTCACCCAGTCCGACAAGCCACAATCGGCATATGAGCTTTTGGATGCGTTGCGTGAGGAAGGGTTGCGTGCCCCGCCTCAGATCTATCGCGCACTGAAATGGCTAGGAGAGCGCGGGTTGGTACATAGGCTGGAAAGTGCCAATGCGTACATTGCCTGTGTCCACGCGTCTTGCTGTGGCGGCGCGCGCTGCGCCAGTTCGCACACGGTTTTCTTTCTCTGCGATGTCTGTGGTGGCGTCGAAGAAGTGAATGGCGATGCTCTTGCCCAAGGCGTGGATGCTCTCGGCCAAACACTTGGTTTTGCGGCGCACGCCGCAAGCATTGAAGTGCATGGCCAATGCGCGGCCTGCCAGGCCAGCTAAATCAGGGTCATAACCCTAGGCCTCTTCAGATAGTGCCCATGTGTCGCCGCAGCCAGGCGGATTTTTCGATGAGCCACGGACGATCAAGGCGCCGGGCAGCTCGATGGACTCCGCTTCAAAAGCTTCGCCTTCAACAGCAGCTTCTATGGCCTCAAACAGGGTTTCGCTGGTCGCTTCGATCATGGCGTCAACCGGCTGAGAAAAGCTGGTGATGGAATAGGTTGGCCACTGTGCAGGGCCGACATTGTCAAACCCAACGATCGACACGTCATCGGGCACGCGCATGCCTAGATCGTGGCGCAACGCGTCCATGACCGCGATGGCCATATGGTCATTGGCGCAGAAAATTGCATCAGGCGGTGCTGGCGTCTGCATCATAGCAACGGCACCTTTGGCCGCCTGGTCCGCATCATAATTGCCGACAGCGCGAGCGTGCAGAGTGACGTTCTTCTCTGCAAGCCCAGCCATAAACCCACGCTCGCGATCACGGTTGGTGGAGGTTTCTTCGATGCCCGCCAGATAAGCGATGCGTTTGTGTCCGCCTTCCACCAAAAAGTGCGCGATCGTGCGACCGCCCAACTCATTGGAGCCGGTGATCTTAGAGGCCGTGGGGGCATCGGACACGCGGTTGACCATGACCACCGGAATGCCTGCAGCATGGCAGCGATTGGCGATTTCAGATGATAGCGACACAGATGCCAGCACCAGCCCATCAATCTGATAGTCGAGGGCCCGTTGCAGCTCGGTGTTGGCAGCATCGCCCTCACCGGCGGTGAAGAGCAGCACATGATAGCCACGTTTCTGGCATTGGTCAGAGATGCCCTGAACCAGCTCCGGGTAAAAATGGTTGTCGAGATACGAAACCGCCATGCCGATCATGTGCGAGCGGCGAGTGATCAGCGAGCGAGCAATGGCGTTGGGGCGATAACCAAGGCTGATCGCTGCTTTGTGCACGCGTTCTTTGGTTTCGGCAGCCACGCTGGCACCAGGCGTGAACGCGCGGGACACGGCCGACTGCGAAACGCCGGCCTCGCGCGCAACATCAATGGACGTAACCTTACGCCGGGCCATCAAGCGCAGCCCCACGCTCTGCCGTTCGCCAAGAGTATACAAAATGCTTCACAGCAACAGGTTTAAGGCGCGCTGCGCGCCTCGTCCAGCCATCTCGACCGCACACCAGAAACACCTGGATGGAAGCCTGGCATTTTGGCGGGCGCCATCGGCCCTCTTGTTGTATTGGCCGGCGGGGCTAGCCTGCCGTCCAGCCGACACCCTTGTTGCTCTGGCCAGCGGTTAGCCCGCCGTCCAACCGCCATCAATCAACAAAGAGGTGCCGGTGACCATCACGGACGCGTCGCTGGCAAGGTAGGCGACGGCGCCCATGACGTCTTCGATCTCGCCGACACGCCCCAGCTTGATCTTCGATTCCACCCAGGCACGCCGCTCCGGATCGTCCAACGTGACGGCGGCCAGCGGTGTGCGAATGAAAGTTGGACAGATCGTGTTGATGCGCACTTTATGCGGACCCCACTCAATCGCCATCGCTTTCACCATGCCCTCCAGCGCGTGCTTGGATGCGCAATAGACAGCCCGCTCCTGCCCACCGACATGCCCCATCTGCGAGGAGATATGGATGATCGAGCCCGCAACACCGGCCTTGATCATACCGCGTGCCGCTTCAGCCGAGAGCACGAAAGCTCCTCGCACATTGATATCCATGACGGCCTGATAGTCGTCGATGGATGTATCAAGCGCCGTTGCGTGGCGCGCAATGCCCGCGGAGTTCACGACCACGTGGAACGGTCCATGATCTGCCAGCAGTGACTTCACAGCTTGTGGGTCGGCAACATCCAATTGAACCGCTTCGGCACTGTGGCCCTCAACGGCCATGGCCTGCACAGCCTCGGTCAACTGATCCATTCCACGCGCGGCACACACGACATGGGCGCCTTGCTCAGCAAGAGCCACAGCACAGCCCAGACCAATACCGCGCGAGGCGCCAGCCACAAAAGCGCGCTTACCGCTAAGGCTTAGAGACGGGGTTTTGGGGAGTTTCATCGCTGCTTTTTCCTGGGCACTGACACGTCGGCGGACAGGCTGTCTTTTCGCACCTACTTTGGCCGAAACGCTCTGTTCCTTTGGAGCAACCGCTTATTCGGCAGCCATCTTCGGCTCGGCGGCCTCTCCGTAGGGCACGTTGCGGCCACCATAGCGGCGCACGCGTACATTGGCTTGTTCGGCATGACCAACAAAGCCTTCCAGCATGCAAAGGCGTGAACAATATTCGCCCATCAGCGCCGCAGCTTCGTCAGTGAGCACCTTCTGATAGCTGTGGGTCTTCAGATACTTGCCGACCCAAAGTCCACCGGTGTAGCGGCCAGCCTTCTTGGTGGGCAGCGTGTGGTTGGTTCCGATCACCTTGTCGCCATTGGCCACATTGGTGCGGGCGCCCAAGAACAGCGCGCCATAGCAGGTCATGTTCTCCAGGAACCAATCATCGCGGTCGGTCATCACCTGAACATGCTCTGAGGCCACGTCATCGGCAACGGCCAGCATTTCATCATAGGTGTCGCAGACGATCACTTCGCCATAGTCTTCCCAGCTCTTACGGGCGGTTTCGGCGGTGGGCAGCATGCCGAGCAGACGGTCGATTTCCTCAAGCGTATCGCGCGCCAGTTTTTCAGAGTTGGTCAAAAGCACCGCTGGCGAGTTGTAGCCATGCTCAGCCTGACCCAGAAGGTCGGTGGCACAAAGCTCAGCGTCGGCGCCTTGCTCATCGGCGATGACCATTGTCTCTGTTGGGCCTGCAAACAGATCAATACCCACACGACCAAACAGTTGGCGCTTGGCTTCGGCCACAAAGGCATTGCCTGGACCGACCAACATATGCACCGGATCAATGGTCTCTGTGCCAATCGCCATGGCCCCCACCGCCTGGATACCGCCAAGCACGTAAATCTCATGGGCACCGCCAAGCTTCATGGCGGCAATCACAGCGGGGTTCGGCTCGCCCTTGAATGGCGGCGTACAAGCGATGATACGTGGGACACCTGCAACATCAGCGGTCGCCACCGACATGTGCGCTGACGCCACCATCGGAAACTTGCCGCCTGGCACATAGCAACCCACCGACTGCACAGGGATGTTCTTATGGCCCAGGATCACGCCGGGCATGGTCTCCACTTCGATATCGACCATGGAGTTGCGCTGATGCTGGGCGAAAGTGCGCACCTGATCCTGCGCAAACTCGATATCCTCCATGTCGCGCGAGGAAACCTTGTTCATCAGCGCCGTGACGTCGTCATCGGTCAGGCGGAAACGCTCTGGCGTGTAGCCATCGAACTTTTCTGACAGATCACGCACCGCGGCATCGCCACGGGCTTCGATGTCTTTCAACGTGCCTTCAACAATGGCGCGCACCTTGGCATCATCATCAGAGCGCTCCGCCTCAGGCTTGCCGCGTTTCAAATACGTGATCATGACGTGTTCCTCGTCAGTGCGTGTGTCTTGGTCAGGCCTTCAAGGGCCTATGAGGATGTTTCAGCGACCGGTGCCAACCGTGATCGCACAAGCATAAGAGAGAGCAGAACTGCAACCCCCGCCATGGTTGCCGGCCAACTCGGCCAGACCGAGAGAGCAAGCGGCACCGCCCACACCAAGGCTTCGGCTTTGCTGCGTCCCGCCAATTGCTGAACACCAAGCAGGAAGGCAAGCGACATGGTGAACGTAACCCCTGTTACCAATGCCTGACCCACATCAAGCCATGAGCCCTGCATCAAAAGGCCTGGGTAAACAAGGAAAAGGATCGGTAGCAGGTAGGCAATGGCACCCAAGCGAACCGCCTCAAAAGCGACCTTCGGCCACTTTTCCTCCGCGATGGTCGAGGCGACGAACACGCCCACGCACACCGGTGGCGTGATCACCGACAGGGTCGCGTAGTAGAGCACGAAGAAATGCACCGTCAGTGGCGGCAATCCAGCTTGGATGAGCGCAGGGGCGAACACCGCTGCCACGAGAACATAGGCAGCGGAGGTGGGCAGTCCCATGCCTGCAATCAGGCAGACGATGGCCATTACCACCGCGATCAGAGCGATGTTGTTACCGGCGTAGGAAAGAATGATGCTGGTCAGTGTCACGCCGACACCTGTCAAGTTGAGCAACGCAACAAACACCTGTGCTGCGACCAGTAGAATGCCGACGATCACCACACCTTTGCCGCCAGTTACGATGGCGGGGGCCAACTGTTTGATCGCAAACCAGAGCGACTCGCCAGCCGTCATACGCGCGACGATAAACGCAACGATCATCGCCACGATGCCATAGAAGGCAGTGGTCTCAACTGAATTGCCGTTCAGGACACCGTAAACAATGCCGCCCAGTGACGCGATGATGGGTGCAATGCGTCGCCAGTCCAAGGCTTCCTGCCAGGTGGGCATGCCTTCGGTGTCAATGTTGCCGAAGTCGCGCCGTTTGGCGATTACGTGCACGGTCATGAAGATGCCGAGATAAAAAAGGATCGCGGGAATGAGGGCAGCTGCAGCAATCGTCCAGTAGTTCATGCCAACAAGCTCGGCCATCACGAAGGCGGCCGTTCCCATGATGGGGGGAGCGAGCTGCCCACCAGTCGATGCAATGGCTTCCACGCCGCCAGCATAAGCACGTGAGTATTTTAGCTTGCGCATCAGCGGGATGGTAAAGTTGCCGGTGGTTGCAACATTGGCCACCGTCGATCCGGAGATCATGCCGAAAAAGCCGGAGGCGATGGTGGCGATTTTGGCAGCGCCGCCTGGTGATGATCCGCTTGCGCGTGCGGCCAGATCAAAAAAGGTTTTGCCAGCACCTGTGTGCAGCAAAAAAGCACCGAACAGCACGAACGCTGCAAGGGTGGTGGATGCGATGCCCACCAGCATGCCCCAGAGACCAAGGTCGGAAAGGAAAACCGTCTCGGTGACATAGTAGAGGTCAAAACCGCGATGGCCGAACCGTCCAGGAATTTGGTCGCCAAACAGGGCGTAGGCGACCATCAAGCCAACAAGCAATGGGAATAGAAAGGAGACAGTCCGCCGTGCCAGCTCCAAAATCACCACAAGCGTCGCCGCGCCCAGCCAGACATCTGGGTTTTCAGCGAAGGGCCGCTGCACCATGATCTCTTCAAAGCGTGTGATGGTCGAGTAGACAGCGAACCAGACGATGGCGAGCATCGCCACATCGATAACGATGCCGAGCACACGCCACTTTTTGCCACCACCGAGTGGGGTCAGCAGCACCGCAAGTGTGGAAGCAAGCCCAACAAAAATGGAGCGCTGAATAAGGCTTTCAAAAGCTCCAAAGGCTGCGGTGTAAAAAATGAAGCAGCCAAGCACCACCGCGACCGCGATCACGGCTTTTTCCCTGAGCGAGCGGGATTCGACTTCTTCGGTGCCGACCTTGTCGTCAACCTCGATCATGGTGACTGCCCTGTTCTGCCGTTTTCTGGTTATTGGGGCGACACGCGTGCGCATCGCCCCAACAGATTGCGCGCTTACGCGTCGTTACATCGCCGGACGCAGATTGTCGGGCACATCATAGCCAAGCTCCTCAAAGGCACGGATGGCGCCAGGGTGCATGGGCGTTGTGGCGAAATCGACCGTCAACGAACCAATGTCGATGCCTTCAAGAGCTGGGAAGGCAGCTGCCTGAGCTTCTTGGTTTTCAAGCACAGCCTTGGTGATCGCGTAGGCAGTCTCTTCACTCATATCGGGTTGAGCAGACACGGCGATCATGAAGCCCCAGGTGCGGTAAGGTTCATCGCGACCCTGCTGCTCACTGGCTGGCATATCAACAATGGAAAGCTCAGGCAGATTTTCCTGGATTGTTGCAATGCCCGCGTCAGACACCGGCAGCACGCGCAATGGCGTGAGCGTGGCGATATCAGTGGTCAGTGGATCAAAATCGGTGCCAACAGCAGACTTCACAAATCCGTTGAGGCGATCATCCTTGATCAAGTTGGCAAGTTCACCGTTGGTACCGCGCACCCATTCAGGGGTCACACCCAGAAGCTCCATCACCATCTGCGATGTAGCTTCGGTCGAAGACCCGCGCTGGCCAGGGCCAAAACGCTCACCATCCAAGTCTTCAACGGTCTCATAGCCAGAATCCGCACGGCTGATGATCAGCTGTGGCGCCAGAGAGTAAGCCCAGAGAAGCTGGGAGGCGATAGGCTCGCCTTCGAATGTGTTGATGCCTTCATTGGCGTGATAGAGCGCCGGCGTCGTGACCAAGCCAATATCCAACTGACCGCGCGCCATACGACGAAGATTGTCAACCGTGGCACCCGTTTCGACCACAGAGGCTTGGAAGCCCTCAGCGTGATCGTTCACGATCTGCGCGAGAGAAGCGAAGTAGGCATAATGTGAGGATTGAGCGTTGGTCGCACCAAAGGCCAAGCGCTGATCTTGCGCGCTGGCCACGCCGGTCATGAGGCCGAGCGCGAGGCCGGTTGCCGCCATCGTTTTGAAAAATGTCATGTGGTTTCCTCCTGAGAATCGCGCTCTTGATGACGCGGACATGGGGTGTTTGCGCCGCCTAGTGGTTTTACGTAATCCGGCTTTGCATTCGTATGCAATACACGGCACTTGGCGTAGCGGCAAGGCTCTTGCTCAAGCTTTTTGTTCAGACTCGATGATGCAGTGCAGCGACGAACGCCCACGAAACAGGCTTAGACTCAGGGTGATCTAGACCTGATAATAGTCGCGATACCAGGCGACAAAGCGGGCGATGCCTTCTTCAACCGATGTTGACGGTGGGGTATCGATCAAGCGCGAGAGCAAGGTCGCATCGGCCCACGTCATCGGAACATCTCCAGCCTGCATCGGTAGTAAATTCCGCTTCGCTTCGATGCCCAAGGCCTTCTCTATGGCCTCGATAAAGTCAGTGAGTTGCACAGGCTGGTTGTTACCGATGTTGATCACGCGCCAAGGTGCCACAGGCGAAAGACCAAGCGCATCACGGTCTTCGTCTTCGACAGTATCGGGCAATGTAGGTGTCACATCAGCCAAGGCGGCGATGGAGCGCGCAAGATCATCGATGAAAGTGAAATCGCGGCGCATATCGCCGTGATTGTAAACGTCGATGGGGCGCCCCTCGAGGATCGCCTTGGTGAACTTAAACAGCGCCATATCCGGCCTGCCCCAAGGCCCATAGACGGTAAAAAACCGGAACAGGGTCATCGGCACACCATAAAGGTGAGCGTACGAATGGGTCATCGACTCAGCGGCTTTTTTGGTTGCCCCGTAGAACGACATCTGCAGATCAGCTTTCTGGTGCTCGGCGTAAGGCATCTGCGTATTCGCGCCGTAGACCGAGCTTGAAGACGCCATCATCAAATGCTTGGGTGGTGTGGCGCGGGCTGCTTCCAGAACCTCAAGCGTGCCGACCAAGTTGCTGTCCATGTACGAGCGCGGGTTGTCGATAGAGTAGCGCACGCCTGCTTGGGCCGCGAGGTGAATGATAAGGTCGGGTTTCTCCTTGGCCACCAAATCAACCATCACACCTGGGGTTTCAAGGCGCTCTTCAACCGCCTTAAAATGCTGATTTTGAAGCAACCTTTGATGGCGACGCTTTTTGAGTTGAACATCGTAGTAGTCGGTGAGCGCATCGAATCCGACCACCCTATAGCCAGCGTCCAGCAAAGCTTGACTGGTGTGGTAGCCGATAAATCCGGCTGAGCCGGTCACAAGAGCTGTTTTCTGCGCTGCGGCGGTCATGGTTGCTAGTCGACTCCAAAAAGATCGCGGGTAAAGATTTTGTCTTTGACATCAGCCAGTTCGTCAGCCTGCCGGTTGGCAATGATGATGTCGCTCTCTGCTTTGAACTGAGAGAGGTCGCGCACAACCGCCGATCCGAAGAAGTGCACTGCCTCAAGACCCGGCTCATACACAATGACCGGAATGCCCTTGGCTTTGATGCGCTTCATGATGCCCTGGACGGACGAGTCACGGAAATTGTCCGATCCTTCTTTCATGGTCAGGCGATAAACACCCACGCAATCAGGGTTCTTGGCAATGATAGAATCGGCAATGAAATCCTTACGCGTGGTGTTGGCATCCACGATGGCACGGATCAAATTCTGCGGCACGGCGTCATAATTGGCGAGCAACTGTCGGGTATCCTTGGGCAGGCAGTAGCCCCCGTACCCGAAGGATGGATTGTTGTAGTGGTCACCGATACGCGGATCGAGGCTCACGCCCTTGATGATCTGCCGCGTGTCCATACCGGCAATCTGAGCATAGGTGTCCAACTCGTTGAAGTAGGCTACGCGCATGGCAAGATAGGTGTTGGCAAAAAGCTTGATGGCCTCTGCCTCATCGGGGTCCGTCAACACCACCGGAATGTCCGTCTTTATGGCACAGTCTGCCAACATTTGCGCAAACGCCTGCGCTCGATCCGACCTTTCCCCCACCACGATGCGCGACGGGTGGAGATTGTCGTAAAGCGCCTTGCCCTCACGAAGAAACTCCGGCGAATGGACAATCCGGTCAGAGCTGAATTTCTCCCGCAAGCTTGAAACAAGCCCCACCGGAATGGTCGACTTGATGATGATCAGCGCTTCGTCAGTAACGGCCAAAACGTCGGCGATCACAGCCTCAACAGAGGATGTGTCGAACGCATTGGTCTGCGGGTCATAGTTTGTGGGTGTGGCCACGATCACATGGCTGGCCGACCGATAGGCACTTTCAGTGTCTAGAGTGGCTGTCAGATCGAGCGTTTTGTTCGCCAGATAGTCTTCCAACTCCGGATCGCTGATGGGCGATTTGCGCTCGCCTAGCATCTCAACGCGCTCTGCGGAGATATCGCAGGCGATGACAGGAAACTTCTGCGCCAGCAACACCGCATTGGAAAGGCCCACATAGCCAAGCCCGGCGACAGCAAAGTGAACAGACATGATTGATCCTTCAGTGCGGCCAAAAGCTCCTGCCGCTTGCGGCGCACCCTTCGCATAGCCACGCCCGGGTGAGCAAGGCATCAAACGGCGGCCTAACCATTGTGATCCGTCTGTGTTGGGTTTAACTGGGCCAAACGACATATGGAGTGGCCATGAGTGGTCTCCTTGCCCTTCTGGACGATGTTGCAGCCATCGCCAAACTTGCCGCCAGCCAGCTGGATGATGTGGCCGCACAGGCCAGCAAGGCTGGCACAAAAGCCGCAGGCATCGTGATCGACGATGCCGCCGTCACCCCAAAATATGTGACGGGATTACCAGCCACCCGAGAGCTCCCGATCATTTGGAAGATCGCACGCGCCTCATTCTTCAACAAACTGATCATCCTGTTGCCCGTCGCACTGCTGCTCAGCGCTTTTGCGCCCTGGATGCTGACACCCTTGCTGATGCTGGGTGGGTCTTACCTTTGCTATGAGGGCGCGGAGAAGATTGCCCACCTGTTCTCACACAAAAAGCACCATGCAGTGGATACGGAGCATGGGCTTGATGCGGCTCATCTGGAAGAAAAACGAGTGAAGGGGGCTATCAAGACCGACTTCATTCTGTCTGCCGAGATCATGACAATCACCTTATCAGCCATCGAGTTCTGACAGCGTCGTCACGCGTGGCATCACCTTGGCGATCGTGGCCATTGCCATCACCGCGATCGTTTATGGAGCCGTCGCCCTCATCGTAAAGATGGATGATGTCGGTTTGAAGCTGACGCAAGTTGGTCGACTTGAGGCAACGCGTGCTTTTGGCCGCGGTTTGGTTAAAGCCATGCCGATGATCCTGCTGATCATCTCCACTGTCGGCACTGCTGCGATGCTTTGGGTGGGTGGCAGCATCATGGTGCACGGCGTGAAGGACCTAGGGTTCCCGCAAGTCTACGATACGATCCACCACTGGGCTGAGCTGGGTGCTAGCGGCATGGCAACAGCGCAAGGCTTTGTCGAATGGGCCGTCACCGCCGCATTGGATGGTGTGATCGGTCTAGGATGGGGATTGGTCCTCATTCCCATTGTCGCGGCGGGTATCAATCCGTTGGTCAAGCTGGTGACCTCGCGCAGCTAAGCTAAAGGGCTCCGCTACCACCAGCCCAGACGCCCCAGCCGACAAAGATCAGAAAAGCGACAAGTACCTATACAGCAATCAGGATCGGCACTCGCATCAGCCATCGCGTAACTGTAGCAAGTGGCGCTTGGCGCACTCTCCACCACAGCACAACCGCGAAACCGATGGCGACCGCCTGCCAGCCGAGAAATGCACCTGCCCTGTTCATACCCCTGGTGAAACTGGAGCCTGTTGGCTCAATCAGCGCGTAAGCGACAAACGATCCGGCAAACGCAATCCCCCACACAACAAACAGCAGCCAAAGCAGTCGTGAAGTTGTTCTGCTCGATGACTGACCTTTATCCTGCGAAGTTGCCATCCAGCCCCTCCTCAACGGCCAAAAGGAGATCAAGTCTATCGCGGCGCCAATGGCATGCAAACGCTTGCAGGTCGACAGAGCCTGAAATTATTCCGACGCGCGCCAGAAACATCCTAGTCAGATGTCCAAGAACTTTGAATCTATCTCAGTAAAAATTGGTAAGTAATGACCTTACGCATTACGCCAATTCATCACCGTTTGGGGATGTATGTTTCTATATTTTTAACTTCAAAGCTTCATTGCTTGATGCTGAAATCAACTCAGGCACACGGTGGGTGTGAAGCCAATGTTTTCTTTGAAACGCAAATCAAAAGATATGCCGTTGAACGACGTGCCACCTGACACAGCCATAGACATGGCCAGCAACGCCAACGTGACAGAAGAGATCGCGTCAACGTCATGTGATCAAACGTCGAAGACTTTGGTTTCGGTTGCTGAAGCGCTTTCCACTTTTGGTGTGGAAATGGTGGATGTGTCAGGCACCATCGAAACAGCCAACGCTGCCACCACCGGTTTGCAAGAAGCGTTTAACCTGCTCTGCCAAGCTGCCGAAGAAACGCAGGTTCAGACCGGTGTCATCCGGGAGGCCGTCACCACCACCGCGATGGTTGCCAACGCATCGGGCGAGACCATGCAGCGCTCGCGCGAAGCTTTGGGCAAGGCTGCTGATGATATCGCAACCCTGATTGCCTCCGTCACAGAAATCAACAGCCAGCTACAAGGCCTGCAGAGCGCACTTGTCAGCGTGGGCGATGTCTCGCAGTCCATTGATCAAATTGCCCGGCAGACAAACTTGCTGGCGCTCAACGCCACCATCGAAGCAGCTCGTGCTGGAGAGGCAGGTCGCGGTTTTGCTGTGGTCGCCGGTGAGGTGAAACAGCTTGCGTCAGAAACATCGGATGCCACGCAGCAGATCCAGGACACACTGACACAGCTCAATCAAGAGGCCGACGCCCTGATCGGGCTTGGTGAAGGCGCGTTGAGCGGCGTGTCGGCTGTTCAGACAAGCACCAGCGCTTTGGATGAGGTGGTGCAAGAACTGTCAGAAGCTATCGATGAGATCGGTTCATCCTCCAGCGTGGTGGAAACTGGCATTGTTGATATCGAGACGGCGACGCAAGACTTCGCCTCCAACGTCACGACAATGCAGGAAACCGTCACCAGCAACAGCGCGATCCTCGACTCTGCCCACGAGCGGATCGGTAAAGCTGTCGATGACACAGATCGCTTGGTGGGCGTGACTGCAGACAGCGATATCGACACCGAAGAGGGACGCTTCCTCGCCATGGCGCGCGATGCCGTCGAAGCCGTCCAAAGCGCCTTTGCTGCTGAGATCGATGCTGGACGGGCAACCACACGAGACTTCTTTGACCAGGACTATCAGCCAGTGGCTGGTTCCGACCCAGAGCAGGTGACAACCCTCTTCACCGCCATTGCCGATCGCGTCCTGCCAAGCATCCAAGAGCCGGTGGCCCAGAGTCATGATCGCATCGTTTTCTGCGCGTGCGTCGATGTAAACGGCTATCTGCCGACGCACAATGAAGCGTTCAGTAAGCCGCAGGGCGATGATCCCGTGTGGAACGCCGCCAACAGCCGCAACCGACGCATGTTCAATGACAAGGTGGGTCTGCGCGCTGGGCAAAGCACAGAGCCATTCCTCATGCAGTCATACCGACGTGATATGGGCGGCGGCAAATTCACCATCATGAAAGACTTGTCGGTGCCGATTTACGTGCAGGGGCGTCACTGGGGCGCACTGCGCTTAGCCTACAAGGTTTAAGCCCAACCTTATCGGCCTTCCACGCTGGTCCGACTTTCGCCATAGTGCAGCGTCAGGCACACGTCTGATTATGCTCTTGTGCGCAAAGGAAACCGCATGGCCGAAGCACTGCGCCGCGGCGTCAGCCGTCTTGAGACCACCACCAAGCTCACCTTGGCCATTCTTGCCCTGGCCAGTGGCGTTTACACCTATCTGGGTGTGCGCGGCCTGCTGCAAGGCATTGGGCCGGTGGTATTTTTCGGCGCGCTCATCTACTCGACCGCCGTCTCCATCGGCATCTATGCCTTCTGGTCCTACCTCATCCAGTTTGTGCCACATGTGAAGCATGGCAACGAAAAGCGGACCATGCTGATCGCCATGGTGCTCGGCTCGCTGATGATTGTGGCCATGTCATCTTGGCTCAACGCGGCGGCGCTTGCCGGTGGTGCCGCCATCGAACAGCATTTGGCGAATACGACCGAAGAGTATCAATCCAGGCTGTCGGAGGCGCACAACAACGCGCTCGCCGCGCAAGGGTTGCTGCCTGACATTGAGCTTGCCAGCGAACGTTTCCGCAGGCTAGCACAAGAGGAACTGGCGACCGGATCGCTAACCGGGTCATCCGGCTCGGGCACTGTGGTGCAGCTCCTCAATCAAATGTCCGGCCAGTTGGAAGGCCTTGCGGCTGAGGTGCGGGCTGCTCGCGTTGAATCCGATGCGCTGTTCGAGCAAGGCGGCAACTATCTGGGCGATATGCGCCGCATCGTCTCTGCCGCCGGGCCTATTGAACCACGTGCTATCGCCTATGCCGAAGAAGCTGTGGCGCTGACCGGTATCATCGCGGCTCTGTCTGAAACCTCCATTGCACCTGCGGTGCGACGGGCGGCAGAAGACCTCTCAGCGGCGTTCGTGGCGCCAGAGGTGGACGGCGGAACGCAAGACCTCGCCTCGCGTCAGGCTGCTATCGTCTCTCGGGTGGAGTCGGCCATTGAGGTGCAGTCCAATGCACTGGCCAGCGCCGCTGATGCCATTCTGGCCAGAGAGCCTGTTGTGCCGGTGCGCTTCGTACCGCTTTCCACGCCCGAAGCTGTGCTGCTTTACGCCGAAGATTTTTTGCCCTCCTGGGCCGGTGCCATTTCCATCGATCTCCTGCCTGCGGTGCTGATCCTGATCCTGGCTGGTGTGCATTCGGCCATCCGCCGGGAAGAGGGAGAGGAAATGGATGCCCATCACGTGACAGTGCACGAGATGAACCAGGCGCTAAAACTCTACAATGCCATGCAGCTGGTGCAGCCCGTTCAAGCGCCGCCTAACCCACCTGACCCGGAGCCCGATGCCGCACCCGAACCAGAGGAAGACGAACGCGAGCGCGCTGAGCAGGCCGATATCAATCAGCCGGGTGTGACACCACTACCCACCGCTCGACCCACCATCACGCGGGATCGATAAGCGTGGCCCAGAATAGTGTCAGCGATAGCAAGTTCGACACCAGCGATCTTGTGCTTGGCATCTTGTTCACCGCGCTGGTCCTTGGATCAGCGGCGGCGCTTGCTTATGATTTCCGCTCGCTTCTCGGTGAGCAACAGGCCTTTGAAACGGGCAACCCGTTTGGCAATCCAGGCCGCGTGGATTTTGGCCCGCGACGGACGCCCGGCAATGATGATCAGGTACGCCGCTACGATCCGCGCTCCGCGCCCGCGCGACGTTCAGATCAGCAGGTTGCTTTGCCTGGCTTTGAGGGTGACCCAGATGATGCAATCTCGTCTTCGATCACTTTCCATATGGGCGAGAATGGCACGGCCAGCGCCGTCGGGCGCATTGATCCAGGGAGCTACGTGGCGTTCGAAGAATTCATCGACGCCAGCCCAGAACTGACCGCCCTCACCTTCCATTCTCCTGGCGGCAGCGTGCGCGATGCAATTGCGATGGCCGAACTGCTCCGCGAGCGCGAGATCAACACCGCGGTCGCCCGCCACGGCTACTGCGCCTCCTCCTGCCCGCTCGCTTTTTCTGGCGGGGTTGAGCGGTCTCTGCCCGACCCGGTTTGGTTCGGCGTACACCAGGTGTTCACATCGGACGCTGAAATCGGAACGCTTCAAGATGGCATGTCTGGCGCGCAGCACATCTCATCAGAGGCGCAGCAATTGCTGGTGGATATGGGTGTTGATCCGCGCGCTTGGATCCACGCCATGGCAACGCCCAAAGAGCAGCTTTACCTGTTCAGTCAGGAAGAACTGGCCGATCTAGACTGGGTGACCAACTAGGCCTTGAGTGCTTTGGCGTGGTGGGCCATGTGCTCGCCGATAAAGCTGGAGACAAAATAATAGGAATGGTCGTAGCCTTCGCGCATGCGGATACTGACCTCCTGGCCAGCCTCGGCACACGCATCGCCAAACAGCTGCGGACGCAGTTGCTCGTCAAGGAAGTTATCGGCAGCACCCTGATCGATCAGAATGTGCGCCTTGGTGGTCGCCTGTTTCACCAGCTCGCACGCGTCATGCTTGGCCCATTGCGTGGTATCGCTGCCGAGATACGCTGTGAACGCCTTCTGGCCCCATGGCACCTGTGTTGGCGCGACAATGGGTGAAAACGCGCTGACGCTCACGTAAGAGTCACGGTATTTCAGATGCAGCGTCAGTGCACCGTGCCCGCCCATGGAATGGCCGGTGATGCCTTGACGCGCCATATCGGCATTGGGAAATCGCTCTCCGATCAATGCCGGCAGTTCTTTGGTGACATAGGTCTCCATCTGGAAGTGCTCTGCCCAAGGGTCTTGTGTCGCATCAACATAGAAGCCAGCGCCCTGCCCCAGATCATAACCCTCATCATCGGCGACCCCCTCGCCGCGTGGCGAAGTATCCGGAAAGACAACCATGGTGCCGTGCTCCGCGGCGTAGCGCTGGATGCCGGACTTCTCATTCACATTGGCCCATGTGCAGGTAAGGCCGGAGAGATACCAAAGCACCGGCACCGGCCCGCTAGCTGCTTGCGGAGGGGAATAAACCGCGAAGCGCATGGTGCTGTTGCACGCATCCGAGGCATGGTCGAACACTTCGACCTTGCCACCGAACGAGGCGATGGCTTGAACGGGCTGAAGCGCCATCAATAGAGCACCACTGACCTGATCGATTCACCCGCATGCATCAAGTCAAAGCCCTTGTTGATGTCATCCAGCGGCATGGTATGCGTGATCAGGCTGTCGATATCGATGCGGCCCTCCATGTACATATCGACGATTTTCGGCACGTCCGTGCGCCCCCTCGCCCCGCCGAACGCGGAACCGCGCCACACACGCCCTGTGACCAACTGGAACGGACGGGTGGAGATTTCGGCGCCTGCTGGCGCCACGCCAATGATGATGCTTTCGCCCCAACCCTTGTGGCAGCATTCGAGCGCAGCGCGCATCACCTCGGTGTTGCCGATGCACTCAAAAGAGTAGTCCGCGCCACCGCCAGTGAGTTCCACCAGATGACCCACCAGATCGCCGGAAATCTCTTTCGGGTTCACATAGTGCGTCATGCCGAACTGCTCAGCGATCGCGCGTTTGGCAGGGTTGGTATCCACGCCAACAATCTGTCTGGCGCCAATAAGTTTCAGACCCTGGATCACATTGAGACCAATGCCGCCAAGACCGAAAACCACAGCGGTGGAGTTGGGCTCCACTTTGGCGGTGAACATCACAGCACCGACGCCAGTGGTGACGCCGCAGCCGATGTAGCAGATCTTGTCGAACGGCGCGTCTTTGCGGACCTTGGCAAGCGATATTTCTGGCAGCACTGAATAGTTGGAGAAGGTCGAGCAGCCCATATAGTGAAGCAGCTTTTCGCCCTTGTAGCTAAAACGGCTGGTGCCATCGGGCATCACCCCTTGGCCTTGGGTCGCGCGGATTTTCTGGCAGAGGTTCGTCTTGCCATTCAGGCAATAGTCGCACTCGCGGCACTCAGGCGTGTAGAGCGGAATCACATGGTCACCGACCTTCACCGAGGTGACTCCGGGGCCGGTTTCGACCACAACGCCTGCACCCTCATGGCCGAGAATCGCGGGGAAGGCGCCTTCTGGGTCAGCGCCTGAAAGCGTGAACTCATCGGTGTGGCAGATGCCGGTGGCCTTGATCTCCACCAGCACTTCGCCGGCTTTCGGGCCTTCCAGATCAACCTCGACCACTTCCAATGGCTTGCCTGCTTCAAAGGCGACGGCTGCACGCGTTTTCATGGTTCACTCCCCCGATTGATTTTTCTAAGAGCTACAGACCAGACGCCGACATCGCAAGCATCAACTAATTCTGATTGACGTACCTCAAAAAGCCATCCTACCCTTACGGCCTATAAAAGATGCACTGGCAAAGGCACGCAAGGCAGGGATGGGAAAACCCACAGTTCATGACATTGCAGAGGAGGCTGGCGTAAGCCTGGCTACCGTCGACCGCGTGCTTAACGAGCGCCCAGGCGTGCGCTCAATGACAGCAAGACGAGTCCACAACGCCATCGATAAGTTGGGGTATGTGCGCGATGTGCACGCTGCCAACTTGGCGCGTGGACGGCAGTATCGCTTTGCGTTTGTTCTTCCCGAAGGCGAAAGCCAGTTTCTCAAAGCCTTGCGCGATGCCATTGAAGAAGCCGGCGCGGGCCTGCGGCTGGATCGTGCTGAGCTGGAAACCATTGAAGTGCCGCTGAACGATTCGGTGGGCATGATACGCGCGTTGGAAACCCTGCAAGCCCAACAGATCGATGGCCTGGCGATTATGGCCAATGAAACGCCTGTTGTGCGCGATATGCTGGCACACATGAAAGAAAGCGGCATCGCGGTCGTCACCCTTGTCAGTGACCAACCGAACGCCGAACGCGACCATTTTGTCGGCATCGATAATGTCGCCGCAGGGCGAACCGCAGGGGTTCTAATGGGCCGCTTTGTCGGTGGACGGTCTGGAAAAATCATTGTCGTGGTCAACACGACCCATGCGCGCGATATGGTGCAACGACGCCTGGGATTTGATGCTGTCATGCGCGAGCAGTTTCCCGCGCTTGATGCCCTGCCCTCATTGGAAGGACATGATCAACTTGAGCGCACCATCCAGGTGATTGATCGCTCGCTTGCCAGCCATGATGATGTGGTGGGTATCTACTGCGCGGGGGCTGGTACACGGGGCGTTACCAAAGTGATTGCCGATCATGGCTTGGCGGACAAGCTTGTTGTGATCGGCCATGAGCTCACCACCCACTCTGAGCAGGGGCTGCGAGACGGCCTTTTGGATGTGGTGATTACACAGAATGTGGGCCACCTGGTGCGCAGTGCCACGCGTGTGTTGCGTGCCAAATGCGATGGCCGTGAGATCATTGAAAGCCAGGAACGCATCCGCATTGAGATTGTACTGCGGGAAAACCTTCCCTAAGCATCAGACCATGTTGAGACGCAGCAAATGCGCCAACCCAATCCATCACTCGGGAGACCAACCGCATGAAAACCATCAAAGGGCCCGCGCTGTTCTTGGCGCAGTTTGCCGGCGACGACGCGCCGTTCAACTCGCTCGACGCCATCACAAAATGGGCAGCTGAGTGCGGCTATCTCGGTGTCCAAATGCCAAGCTGGGACAAGCGCCTTTTCGACCTGGACAAGGCCGCGGAAAGCGAAGGCTATTGCCAAGAGGTGCTGGGCAAGGCCGCTGAAAACGGTGTGACGATCACCGAGCTTTCCACACATCTGCAAGGACAGTTGGTGGCGGTGCACCCAGCCTACGACGCAGCCTTTGATGGCTTTGCCGATCCATCGGTGCACGGTAACCCAGATGCTCGCCAAGCCTGGGCGGTGGACCAAGTGATGAAGGCGATCACGGCGTCGAAGAATATGGGCCTCACCGCACATGTGTCCTTCTCCGGTGCGCTTGCCTGGCCCTATGTCTATCCCTGGCCGCAGCGCCCTGCCGGTTTGGTGGAAGCCGCATTTGATGAGCTCGCCAAGCGTTGGCGGCCGATCCTAGATCATGCCGAAGAGAACGGGGTGGACATCTGTTATGAAATCCATCCAGGCGAGGATTTGCACGATGGGATTTCGTTCGAGATGTTCCTGGAGCGTGTGAACAACCACGCCCGCTGCAATATGCTCTATGATCCTTCGCACTACGTGCTGCAGCACATGGATTACCTGGACAACATCGACATCTATCACGAGCGGATCAAGATGTTCCACGTGAAGGATGCCGAACTGAACCCGACCGGGCGGCAAGGCGTCTATGGTGGCTATCAAAGCTGGGTAGATCGCGCCGGGCGCTTCCGCTCGCTGGGTGATGGCCAAGTGGATTTCAAACAGGTTTTCTCCAAGCTCACCCAGTACGATTTTGACGGTTGGGCCGTCGTCGAATGGGAATGCGCCATGAAGCATCCTGAAGACGGCGCGCGTGAGGGCGCACAGTTCGTGAAGGATCACATCATTCGCGTAACGGAACGCGCCTTTGACGATTTTGCCGATGGTGGAACAGATGATGCGGCAAACCGCACAATGCTTGGAATTGGAGGCTGACCCATGGCGATTGAAGGCAAATCAGAGCAGAACGCGGGACGGATCCGCCTCGGCATGGTGGGTGGCGGGCGCGATGCCTTCATCGGAGGTGTGCACCGGATCGCCAGCCGCATTGATGATCGTTTCGAGTTGGTGGCCGGCGCCTTTTCATCCACGCCGGAGAAATCCAAAGCCTCTGGCGCTGACCTCGGGCTTGATCAGTCGCGTGTCTATGATGACTTCACCGCCATGGCCAAGCGCGAGGCACGGCTGAAAGATGGCATCGACGCGGTGGCCATCGTCACGCCCAACCATATGCACTACCCGGTGGCGCGTGAGTTCTTGAAACGCGGCATCCATGTGATCTGCGATAAGCCACTCACGGCGACGCTTGGCGAAGCGAAAAAGATGGTCGCGGCGGCTGAGAAGTCGGATGCGGTGTTTGTTCTCACCCACAATTATACCGGCTATCCCATGGTGCGACAGGCCCGCGAGATGGTCGCCGCCGGGGAGCTCGGCACGCTGCGCGTTGTGCAAGCTGAGTATCCGCAGGATTGGCTGACCGAACCGTTGGAGCAGACCGGCATGAAACAGGCGGCCTGGCGCACAGACCCCGCGCAGTCCGGCGCCGGCGGCTGCATCGGCGATATCGGCACCCATGCGTTCAACCTTGCCTCGTTCGTGTCGGGCTTGGAGCTTGACGAGCTGTGCGCGGAACTCACAAGCTTTGTTGATCGTCGCCGGGTGGATGACAACGCCAATGTGATGCTGCGCTTCAAGGGCGGTGCACGGGGCATGCTCTGGTCAAGCCAAGTGGCACCAGGCAATGAGAACGCGCTGAAGCTGCGCGTCTATGGCGAGAAAGGCGGCCTGGAGTGGAGTCAGGAGGACCCCAACTATCTCTGGTTCACACCGCTGGGTGAGCCCAAGCGGCTGATCACACGTGGCGGCGCTGGATCAGGCGAGGCTGCGGCCCGGGCGACCCGCGTGCCACCTGGTCACCCTGAAGGCTATCTGGAAGGCTTTGCGACGATCTACAGTGAAGCGGCCGAAGCGATCCACGCGGCACAGGCTGGCGAATCTGTCTCCTCCGATGTGGTGTATCCCACCGTGCAGGATGGGCTGATCGGCGTTGCGTTTGTCGATGCTTGTGTGCGCTCATCCGGTCGCAATGGAGCCTGGGTCAGCTTGAACCTTTAAGCGGAAACATGAGCCCTGCAGAGAGAAAAGAGAGTGGAGCAATGATCAGGCTTGTGCATCGACTCGGTGGGGTTGCTCTTCTTGCGATGCTGTTCGCGACACCAGCATCAGCGACGGCCACTCTGGCCTGCGTTGGCGTCGACGACCACCAGGTGCACGTCACGCTGACACTGGGCAGCGTCCCCGTCTTAGCCGTTGTCAACGCAACCATCGAAACACCTTCGGGCACCTATGCGATGCTGCCGGGCGACGGGCATACTGAAATCATCGTCGGCCAAGCCTTCGGTACACCCGATGGACTCTCGGTCGATTTCGCCGATCCAAACGTCCAAGACATCCTGGTCACATTGCGCACCCTGCAAGCCTATCGCGACCGGCAAGCCGCTCATGTTGGGATACTCGCCATCGGGGATCGTGATGTGTATGCGGTCACCTGCGAAAGCTAGGCGCCGCAAAGGTCACGCTTTTGGGGAGAACAGCAGTTTGAGGTATGAGCGCAGCAACATGATCTGCTCAGAGGCGCTGTTATGCTCTCGCAAGGCGCGCTGAAGCACCAGACCGCCCTCAACAACGCTGGAAACCATATCGCCCAGCGCGTCCATGTTGACCGCGTCGCGCGGCTCATAAACGGCAGCGATCTCCTCGAACATGGTGCGAAAGCGACGACGCCACCCAAGAATGGCCTCACGGTTCAAGTCCTGCACGCCCTTGTCGAATAGGCGATCTTGATAGGCCGTGGACGCAATGACACACCCGGGATGGCCGTCGGGCATATCGGCCAACATCTCCGCCAGCATTTTCAGACCGATCAGCATCGAGTGTAGCGGATCATCGTTCAGCTCCGCCGCGCGCGCGAAGATATCGTCATAGAGCGCGTTCTCGGCGTCAATGTAGCGCTCCAGCATGGCCCGGGCGAGCGCGTTCTTATCCTTGAAGTGGTAGAAGAAGCCACTGCGGGAGATCTCAGCGCCCGCCACGATCTCTTCAATCGAGGTCGCCTCAAAGCCTTTTTCCAGCACGGAGGCTTCAGCAATATCGAGAATCTTGGAACGGGTGTTGGTTTTCTCGGTCATCGGTTTTGTTCCAACTGTACCGTGAGTGCAGTCATCCCGGGCCGTGGAGTGACTGGCCATACAACAATCCAGCTTAACCTTTGATTGCATTGCGAAAAAATCATCACACCAACCAAACCACGCGGCCACTATCGTCTGATGGGTACTGCAATCTACTCCTTGCGGCAATCATTGAAGGAGTAATGCTATGCGAACTGAACACCTCTCAAACGCCCAACGCTTTTATCTTGCCGATGGTGGCTTGGAGACATTCATGATCTTCGACAAAGGTCATGACCTCCCCTGCTTTTCTGCTGCCGCCTTGCTGGATAGCGATGTTGGACGCCGCGATCTGACCGCTTACTACGAGACCTATATCGGCCTCGCACGCGCATCGGGCCGTGGCTTTGTTATCGATGCGCCAACGTGGCGTGCTGGTGTTGCCTGGGCGGAACCGCTTGGCCTGTCAGTTGATGACGTCTTGGCGATCAACACACGTGCGGTCGCCTTTGTCTCTGCCATCCGAGATCAGCATGAAAGTGGCACACTGCCTATTGTTCTGAACGGTTTGGTGGGTCCGGCAGGCGATGCCTATGCACCTGGCACGCTGCTCAGCGACGGTGAAGCATTCGAGATCCATACGCCGCAAGTGCATGCGCTTGGCAAAGCTGGTGTGGATATGATCAGCGCGATGACGCTGACCAACGCTGACGAAGCGAGTGGCATGGCACGCGCGGCCAAAGAAATTGATCTACCGGTTGTCCTTGCCTTCACACTGGAAACCGATGGTCGCCTGCCGTCCGGCCAGCCGCTGCATGAGGCGATTGCTCAGGTAGACGCCGCTACAGGGTCAGCGCCGCTCTATTACATGATCAACTGTGCCCATCCGGACCATTTCCGCGATGTGCTCGATGACAGCGCAGCTTGGACATCTCGTATTGGCGGCATCCGCTGCAATGCTTCACGGATGAGCCATGCCGAGCTGGATGAAGCTGAAGAGTTGGATGATGGAAACCCCGTTGAACTGAGCGATCTGAGCATGGAGCTTCTAAAACTGCTGCCAAATGTTCGCGTTGTCGGTGGCTGTTGTGGCACCGATCATCGCCATGTCGGCTGCATGGCCCATCACCACGATGTTCGCTCTGCGGCCTAGCCCCTAATCGCCCCATGCCTGGGCGGCTTCTCTGCCCAGGCCCCCGCTTCCCCTCCAAGAGTTTGAGTGAAACACAATGTCCCCATCACCTCGTATCCGTCCGGCCGAGCCATCCGACGCGCCCACCCTTGCCAAGCTGATTGATATTGCTGGCGAGGGCATCCCACGCTGGCTCTGGAGTCGATCCAGCTCCGATCGCCAAGACCCGCTGGACGTTGGCGCGGAGCGCGCGCATCGCACCGAAGGTGGCTTTTCCTATCGCAACGCGCTTGTCGCAGAGCGGGACGGTCGGCCGATCGGCATGGTGCTCAGCTATGCTATCGACACGGCACCTGACGACGATCCCGATGATCTGCCTGCACCTATCGCGCCCTTCGTCGAGTTAGAGGCTCAATCGGTTGGCACATGGTACGTCAATGCGCTGGCCGTTTCGGCTGGCTGGCGCGGCGCAGGCGTCGGCTCAGCGCTTATGCAAGCTGCTGAAGATCTAGCGCTAAAGGCTGGGTACGGATCGATGAGTATCCAGGTTTACTCGCAGAATGCGGGTGCAGTGCAGCTCTATCAGCGACTTGGCTACCGCGATCATGCGCGAGCACGCGTACGCGAGCACCCTTGCCAACCCTACTATGATGAGGATGTTCTGCTTCTGCTCAAGCCTTTGAACTCCTAGGGCATCAACACCAAAGCCGTCGATGCTCGCCGCCTAAGCGGCCTTGACCAACGTCAGCTTTGCTGACGGATCACCAAAGACCACAACACGGTTTCGACCAGCGGCTTTGGCTTGGTAGAGCGCCTGGTCTGCCTTATCCAAGACGGCCGTCATGTCGGGCTCCAGGCCCGGCTTGGCGATGCTCAGGCCAAAGGATGCCGTGACACCTGGAATGGATGGATCAGCTGCTGTTTCCATTTGAATGGCGACCCGCAGAGCTTCAGCGCGCACGCGCAGTGTTTTTGTGTCGCTGGCCGGGATGAGCACCAACAACTCTTCACCACCCCACCGAACGATCAGATCGGTTATGCGCACCTCTTTGCGCAGGGCGCGAACAACGGCTTGCAAGACCAGGTCACCGACTGCGTGCCCATGCTCGTCATTGACTTGCTTGAAATGATCAAGGTCCAAAAGCACCACACCCATCGTGCTGCGCCAGCTGTTTTTAACGAAGTAAGAAATCGCGGCGCGACGTGTGGCGGCACCGGTCAGCGGGTCGGTTTCAACATCGCGTACAAGTTCGCGTTCAAGACGCCGCGCATTGTCGAGCAGTCCGGCGAAACGCACGCCAAAATACAGGATGCCCACAAGCACCGCTGCCATCTGCGCCGTGTAGAGAAGCGCGAAGCTTGCCCCATCGGAAAACTGCATTGAGCGCAGGGCAAGTGGCATGATGCAGGCCAATCCCACCCACAGCATGACCTGGCGACGAACAAGACGGCCGGCAGGGGTGTCACTTAGGATCAACCTGAAGCCAGAGCGGCGGCTGAAGCGCAGCAGGTTGGCCAGACCGATGCCAAAAATCGCAAGCGCTGTTGGCGCGGCCATTTCACCATAAAAATTGTGATTGCCAAGCACCAATCCGTTCAGCGCAACACAGGCCATGAACACACCACCGATGGCAACAGTCATGCCGACCTTGGGTTGGTATTGGCGTAGCAATTGGCCGGAGGCTACCAAGGCGAACCCAATGGCTGTGTTCCAACCCATAGAACCCAGGCGAACATCCGGGACCAGTTGGTTGATGAATGGCCCAAGCCACGGTTTAACCGCCGCCAACACAAGCACCCCTACCCACATGGAGCGTTCAAGAGGCGTGCTTGTGCGCAATGGGCGCTGGCTCAACGTCGCGATCATGGCCAGCAGCAGGCAGGTCCATGTCAGTGGATGGGTACGCGGGGCATGTCCCTCAGCGTAAAGCTGATCAAACAGACCAAACAGAGTGTCGAGTGGCGCAACAATAAGGACCAAGGCGGCCATCAGGAGGCCCGCGATGCGAACCTGACCAGCGATCAGAACGGGCTTCATCCTTTGGCCATGCTTGTTAGGGGCCATAGTTGTTGCTGGATTCATTGCTTCGACCTACTCCACCGTCACTCTTACGCCAGCAAAGTATCCCCCGGTCACATTTAACAAAATCTTGATTTTGATAGGAAAATTGAGTCTTTCACAAGTAAAACCTGAAGTTGTATAGAGACTTTACTACGACCGTTTTTGCTTTCCCCCTTCTCATCTTTGGTCTGTCTCCAACCGACTGAAACACGGCCATTTCTGCGCACAAGCAGTCGGTCGCCAAGCACATCAGCGTGATTTTTGAGGTACGCACCTCATTTTTTTCTTGCTTTGAGGTGCGTACCTCAATTAGGTTCTCAGCAATCCTCGAGAAACGCCGCAAAAGGCGGCAGGGGATGTAACGGGAGGACTGTTCCTATGAAGACATTGAAATTCATGGCTGCAACCGCGCTCACCGGCGCGATCGGCCTTACTGGCGCTGTTGGCCTTCCGGCCACCGCCGCGCAAGCTGAAGACCTCACGCTGTGCTGGGCCGCCTGGGACCCTGCCAATGCGCTGGTTGAGCTTTCCAAACAATTTGAAGAAGAGTCAGGCCACACCATGAACTTTGAGTTTGTGCCATGGCCCAACTTTGCCGACCGTATGCTCAACGAGTTGAACTCGGGCGGTCAACTCTGCGACCTGCTAATCGGTGACAGCCAGTGGATCGGCGGCGGCGCAGAGAACGGCCACTATGTGCGCCTGAACGACTTCTTCGACAATGAAGGCATCTCGATGGATGATTTCGCGCCGGCGACCGTCTATGCCTATTCCACCTGGCCGAAGGGTTCAGAAAACTATTACGCCCTGCCCGCCATGGGCGATGCCAATGGCTGGTTCTATCGTCGCGACTGGTTTGAGCGTGAGGACATACGCGCGGCCTATATGGCCGAAACCGGTCAGGAACTGCGCGAACCACAAACGCAGCGTGAACTTCTGCAAATCGCGCAGTTCTTCCAGGAGCGCGAAATCGACGGTCAGACCCGTTATGGCGCGGCCATCTTCACCGAACGTGGCTCTGAAGGCATCACGATGGGAGCGACTGGCGCCCTCTATGCTTGGGGCTTCCAGTATGAAAGCGAGCCGGGCTCCTATGACATGCAAGGTGTTGTCAACGGCCCGAACGCGGTTGAAGCGCTGGAGTTCTACAAAGAGCTTTACGAGACCGCGACGCCTCCTGGCTACACCGACAGCTATATGGGCGAGTCGCTGGACGCGTTTAAGTCAGGCCAGGTGGCCATGGCAATGAACTGGTTCGCCTTCTTTCCCGGCCTTTATGCCGATCCAGATATTGGCGGCGACACGATCGACTTCTTCGTCAATCCACCACAAGAGGTCGCAGCCTCCACGCTGGGCGGACAGGGCATTTCGGTTGTCTCCTACTCAGATAAGCAAGACGCCGCTTTGGAATACATCGCTTGGTTCGCTCAGCCTGAGGTTCAGGCGCAGTGGTGGGAGCTTGGTGGTTACTCGGCACACAATTCGGTGCTGAACGACCCAGGCTTTGTCGATAGCGCGCCGTTTGCCGGCGACTTCTTGGAGGCGATGGCTGGCGTTCAGGACTTCTGGCAGGAGCCAGCCTATGCTGAGCTACTCTTGGCCATGCAAAAGCGCCTGCACGACTACATTGTCGCCGATCAAGGCACGGCCCAAGAAGCACTGGATCTTCTGGTGGAAGACTGGACGGAAGTCTTCGAAGATGAGGGCTTGCTCTAAGCATCCTCCCCGCCAGGCTTTGGCCTCGCGAAAACCTTGGGTCGCCCCACCCTTCCCTGGGCGGCCCATCTTCCAGCGGCCTATCGCTGTTGGGCTTGTAGGGCTGGCATGGTGGGGTTTAGCCTTTGCCCATGCCCAAAGACGTCGAAAACCTAAGGAAATCGACCGGTGTCAGAGAACACGATAGAGCGCGCTGCTAGAGCGACGCCGCCCTCCGTTGCGCGCAAAATCCGGGGGCTTAGCGATCGCGCGATTGCCTGGATTTTCGTCGGACCGTCGATCTTCCTGCTGCTGGCGATCAACATCTTTCCGCTGATCTGGACGATCAATCTGTCGTTCACCAATTTTCGCGCCAATCGGCCAAATCGCGAGGTGGAGTATATCGGCCTGCGCAATTATGAGCGCATCCTCACCGACAGCGATATCTGGCTGACAATGCAGGCCACAGCGCACTTCCTGTTCTGGACCATCGCGCTGCAAGTGGTGATCGGCTTCACGCTCGCCTACCTGATCAACAAGAAGTTCAAGGGCAATGATCTTTGGACCACCATCATCGTGCTGCCGATGATGCTATCGCCTGCTGTGGTCGGCAATTTTTGGACGTTTCTCTACCAACCCCAGATTGGGCTCTTCAACTATGTGATCTCGTTCTTCACCGGCGTTGATCCGTCCTCTTTCCAGATGATCGGGGACGTTAGCCTAGCGCCCTGGTCCATCATCATTGTCGACACCTGGATGTGGACGCCGTTCGTGATGCTGATTTGCCTCGCCGGGCTGCGGAGCATTCCCGACTACATTTACGAGGCGGCCGAAATCGACCGAGCGTCCAAGTGGCGACAGTTCTGGACGATCACCGTGCCGATGGTGCTGCCCTTCCTGATGCTGGCAGTGCTCTTTCGCGGCATTGAAAACTTCAAGATGTTTGACTTGGTGGTACAGCTCACCGGCGGTGGTCCGGGCTCGGTGACCGAACTCACCTCCATCAATCTGAAGCGTGAAGCGTTTGAGAAATGGCGCACCGGCTATGCCTCGGCCTACGCGATTATTCTGTTCGTCACAGTGTTTGGCCTCGCCTCGATCTATGTGAAGGCGCTCAACAAGGTGAAAGAACGATGAGCTTTTCCATCACCGAACCGTCCAAGCGCCAAAAGTGGTTCGCTGGAACACTGGTCATTCTCTATGCGGTGATCACGATGATCCCGCTGGCGTGGATTTTCATCACCGGCTTCAAGTCGCCCGCCGATGCGATTTCTTATCCGCCGCAGGTGATCTTTGAGCCGACGCTGGAAGGCTATGTGAACCTCTTCACCCAGCGCACGCGGCAAACACAGGAGTTTCTGGACGCCAACCCACCGGAAGAATGGTACGATGAGATCGTGCGCCAGTACGACATGGTGATCGTCGGCCCATCGAAGTTCGGCGAGCGCTTTCTCAACTCCGTTATCATCGGGTTTGGTTCCACGTTCCTATCGGTGTTCCTGGGCACGCTGGCAGCCTACGCCTTTAGCCGGTTCCGTATACCGCTTGCCGATGATCTGCTGTTCTTCATTCTCTCTACGCGCATGATGCCGCCCATTGCGGTGGCGATCCCGATCTTCCTGATGTACCGCGAGCTTGGCTTGTCGGACACGCATCTGGGCATGATCCTGCTCTACACGGCGGTGAACATCTCGCTCGCCGTCTGGCTGCTGAAAGGCTTCATCGACGAGATCCCGCGCGAGTACGAAGAAGCGGCACTGATCGACGGCTACACACGCTTCCAAGCCTTCTACAAGATCGTGCTGCCACAGGCTGCCACCGGCATCGCCTCCACGGCTATCTTTTGCCTGATTTTCGCGTGGAATGAGTACGCGTTTGCCGTGCTGCTCACCTCCGGTACGGCGCAGACCGCACCGCCGTTCATCCCGACCATAATCGGTGTGGGTGGGCTCGATTGGCCAGCTGTTGCGGCAGGCGCAACGATCTTCTTGCTGCCGGTCATGATCTTCACGGTGATGCTGCGCAAGCACCTCTTACGAGGCATTACGTTTGGGGCAGTTAGAAAATGATGGCGATGACCAAGTTCTTCTCCGGCCTTTTTGGTCTTCGTCGTGGCGCCTGGGAAATGGTTGCCACCATCCTCATCGCTACCGGTGTGGTGATGCTCATGCAGCCGTTTGCCATTGAGCTCTATACCTACTCTTTCATCGTCACGTTGGTGGGCACAGTGATGTTCATCATTGTCAGCCATTTCCGGGAGTAGCGGGCATGGCCAAGATACCGAACACCATGCCAGCCGATGTCGCCCAGGCGATCAACGCCATGCCAGAACCATCACGCGCGCGGGTTCTGCAACTGCGCGACCTAGTGCTTGCTGAAGCCAGTACGCGCGGCATCGCTCCTCTGGAAGAAACACTCAAATGGGGCCAGCCATCTTACCTGCCTGGTCGTTCTGGCACGACCATTCGCCTTGGTGCTGACGATGTGACGGGCGGCGCCAAACTGTTCGTCCATTGCCAAACAAGCCTTGTCGACGACTGGCGCAGCCGCTTTGGCGACCGCCTTGCCTATGAAGGAAACCGAGCCGTCTTGATTGACCCCGAAGGCCCATTGCCAACCGAAGAACTCTCACTCTGCATCGGCGCGGCGCTCACCTATCACAGCAGCAAGCGAGCGCAGCATGGCTGAGATTATCATCAAGAACCTGCGCAAAGAGTTCGGCGATTTCACTGCGGTGCAGTCCTCCTCCTTCAAGATCGAGGATGGCGAGTTCTTCATGCTGCTTGGGCCATCAGGCTGCGGCAAGACAACCACGTTGCGCATGATTGCCGGTCTGGAATTGCCAACCTCTGGCGAGATCTACATCGATGGCGAAGAGGTCAGCCAAAAGCCTGCCAGCCAACGCGACATTGCCATGGTGTTCCAGATGTTCGCGCTCTACCCGCACATGAATGTGCGCAAGAACATCTCTTACCCGCTTGTTTCGCAAGGCATGCCTGGCGCTCAGGTGAAGGAGAAAGTGGCCGAAGTCGCAAAAATCCTTGGCATTGAAGATATTCTCAATCGATCCGTTGGCGGTCTCTCAGGGGGTGACCGTCAGCGCGTTGCTCTTGGCCGTGCCATCGTGCGCGATCCCAAAGCGTTCATGATGGATGAGCCTCTTGGGGCGCTGGATGCTGAATTCCGCGAACATATGGCCGAAGAGCTACGCGCCCTACACGACCGCATGGGCGCAACGACGGTCTATGTAACCCATGATCAGCTGGAAGCCATGCAGATGGGCGACAAGATCGTCGTCATGAACCATGGTGTGATTGAGCAATTTGGCACACCACAGGATATCTACGACAAACCGGCCACCATGTTTGTCGCCAACTTTATCGGCTCACCGCCGATGAACTTCTTAAAAGGTCATGGCACCCTGGATGTCGGCGCGACGGCGGTGAACCTGCGTCATCATTCCATACTCATTCCGGAGATGCGTGAGCCTTTTGATGGCGACATCACCGTGGGCGTGCGGCCAGAGCATGTGCGTCTGTCGGACGAGGGGTCTTATCGCGGGGAAATCCTCGCCACTGAGTATTTGGGCACCACGCAGATTGTAACCCTTGCGACAGACGCAGGTGAGCTGAAGGCGCGTATCGGCTCAGAGCGCCGCGCGAACGTTGGCGATACTGTGGGCCTTGCCTTCAACGCCTCCACGCTGACGCTGTTCAACAGCCAAACCGGCAACGCCCTGCGCTCCAATCTCAACATTGGCGTTCTCGGCATGGGAGGTGCTCATGGCTGAGGTATCGCTCTCAGGCATCAGCAAAGCGTTCGGATCGACGCAAGCTGTTCATGACATCACCATGGATATTCCTGATGGGGCCTTTGTGGTGCTGCTCGGCCCAACCGGTGCTGGCAAAACCACCACGCTGCGGCTGATTTCTGGCCTTGAAAAACCTGATGCTGGCGACATCCGCATCGGTGGTCATTCGGTCACCGGTCTCACCCCAGCGCAGCGCGATGTGGCTATGGTGTTCCAGCAATACTCGCTCTATCCGCACATGACGGTGCGGGACAATCTGGCTTTTCCGTTGCGCTCGCCCATCCTCAGAACGCCGGAAGATCAGATTGCCAAGAAAGTGCAGGAGGTGGCCGAGGTGCTGCAGATCCCGCACAAGTTGGACAACAAGGCGACAGAGCTTTCCGGTGGTGAAATGCAGCGCGTGTCCATTGGCCGGGCACTGGTTCGCGATCCATCCATCTATCTGATGGACGAGCCGCTGTCGTCGCTTGATGCCAAGCTGCGGACCGACCTGCGGGTGGAGTTGAAACGTATTCAAGCCAACCTGGGCGCAACGTTGCTCTATGTGACTCATGACCAGATCGAAGCCATGACTATGGCCACCCATGTGGGCGTTCTGGATGAAGGCAAGCTGGTGCAATTTGGCTCGCCACGCGAGATCTATGAGAACCCAGTCAGCCACTATGTCGCCGGTCGCTTAGGTCTGCCACGCATCAACCTCTTGCCGGCCGATTTGTTTGCTGGAGCGCCCGATGGTGCGGCCACCATCGGCATGCGCCCAGAGCACATCCAACAAGGTGCCGAAGGCGCTTTTGGTAAACCAGCCAAAGTGGTTCGCGTTGAGCATCTGGGTGACCAAACGCGGCTGCACCTCTCCTTGGAAGGCCATGACATCATTACCCTCACCGATGTGCACACCTCGCTGGAGACCGGCGACACGCTGGCCATTCAACCACGCAAACCACTCTATTTTGCCGCTGATGGCGCTCGCTTAGCCTGAGGACACCGATCATGAAACAGTTCATCAACACCAAAGAGACGTTGGTCACCGAAGCCATTGATGGGCTTCTGCGTACGGCTGATGGCAAGCTGGCGCGGCTGGATGGCTATCCACACATCAAAGTGGTCGTGCGCACGGACTGGGACAGGTCCAAGGTGGCTTTAGTCTCAGGCGGTGGCTCTGGCCATGAGCCCAGCCATGCTGGCTTTGTCGGCCAAGGCATGCTGACGGCGGCAGTGTGCGGTGACATTTTCGCCTCGCCATCGGTTGATGCGGTGTTGGCTGGAATTTTGGCTGTGACCGGCCCAGCGGGCTGTCTGTTGATCGTGAAAAACTACACCGGTGACCGGCTGAATTTTGGCCTAGCCGCCGAGCGGGCACGTGCCCTGGGACACCGGGTCTCGATGGTTGTTGTTGATGATGATGTGGCCCTGCCCGATCTACCCCAGGCGCGCGGCGTGGCTGGCACTTTGTTCGTCCACAAAATCGCTGGGGCCTTGGCCGATCAAGGCGCTGATCTTGAGACGGTGACCAAAGCTGCTCACGGCGTGATTTCCAAAGTGGTGTCGATTGGCATGTCACTGGACACCTGCACCATTCCAGGCTCGCCGAAAGAGGCGCGGATCGAGTTCGGCAAAGCTGAACTTGGCCTCGGCATCCATGGCGAAGCTGGTATCGAGCAGGTTGACTATTCCGGCGCGCAAGAAGCGATGGCCATGGTGGTGGACAAACTTGCGCCGAACATCGGCGATGGACCGCATGTGGCACTGCTTAACAATTTGGGCGGCGCGACACCGCTTGAAATGTCGGTCCTGGCCGAAGAGCTGGCCCGCTCTTCTATCGGCGAGCAAATCACTTGGATGGTAGGCCCAGCACCGCTGATGACATCACTGGACATGCAGGGCTTTTCGGTGTCCTTGCTGCCTATGACGCAGGGTGATCAGGCAGCTTTGTTGGCACCTGTTGCGCCGCATGCATGGCCAGGCTGCCTGCCTGTGGCAGCTGAGGCTGTGCTTCCGTTACCTGACGGTTTGACTCCTATTCAGCCAACCCCCTCCGCCCACGCACGGACAGAGGATTTCCTGACCCGCTGTTGCACCATTCTGATTAGCGCCGAGGATGACCTCAATGCGCTGGATGCCAAGTCGGGCGATGGCGACACTGGCTCGACACTGGCAACAGCGTCGCGCGCCCTGATCGATGCCATGCCGCGCCTGCCTCTGGCAGATACCACGCAGCTTTACCGCGCCATTGGCCAAGAGCTCAGCCAAACCATGGGCGGGTCATCGGGCGTGTTACTGGCTATCTTTTTCGCTGCAGCCGGCGATGCCTCGGCCAATGGCACCAACACGATGGACGCGCTGAAAGCAGGGCTTGATCGTATCTCCCAGGTCGGAGGTGCAGGCGTTGGGGACCGCACCATGATCGACGCGCTGCAACCGGCCCTGGAAGCTTTACCGCAAGGTCTGGGAGCTGCGGCGGTCGCTGCGCGTGCTGGCGCTGATGGTACGGCGAGGATCACCAAAGCTAAGGCTGGTCGTGCCACCTATATCTCTGAGGAAAAACTCGCTGGTCACAATGATCCAGGTGCCGAGGCTGTCGCTCGTCTGCTAGAACAGATTGCAGCAACAGCGGAGTGACGAAAACCTCATGTATCTTGGACTGGACCTTGGAACCTCAGGCCTAAAGGCCGTTGTCATTGATGATGAACAGGCGCTTGTCGCCTCTGCCAAAGCTGATCTGGAGGTTTCACGCCCGCATCCGGGCTGGTCAGAGCAAGACCCAATGAGCTGGATTTCTGCCTGTGAAGCGGTGCTCGCCGAGCTTCAGGGCTCACTGGATATGGCTGCCATTCGCGGCATTGGGCTTTCTGGTCAGATGCATGGCGCAACTGCCTTGGATGCGGCGGACGAGGTTCTTTGGCCCAGCATTCTTTGGAACGACACGCGCTCGGCTGAAGAAGCTGCCGCGATGGATGCTGACCCTGATTTCCGCTCGCTTTCCGGCAACATTGTCTTTCCAGGCTTCACAGCGCCTAAGGTGGACTGGCTGCGTCGGCATCATCCCAACATCTTTGAGAAAATTGCCAAAGTTCTGCTGCCGAAAGACTATCTGCGGCTTTGGCTGACGGGGACCTATGCCTCCGACATGTCGGACGCCGCTGGTACAAGCTGGCTGGATACCGGTGCCCGCGACTGGTCAAACACGTTGCTAGCCAAATGCCACCTCACCCGCGACCAGATGCCAATGCTGGTTGAAGGATCAGCGGTGTCCGGAGACTTGCGCGAGGATCTGGTTCAGCGTTTTGGTTTTTCTAAAGGGGTAGTCGTTGCCGGTGGCGGAGGCGACAACGCCGCGTCTGCAATTGGTGTGGGTGTGGTAAAAGCCGGTGAAGCCTTCGTCTCACTGGGCACGTCGGGCGTGCTCTTCGCTGCCAATGACAGCTACCGACCGGATGCTGACACGGCAGTGCACACATTCTGCCACGCGGTACCAGGCACGTGGCACCAGATGGGCGTGATCCTGGCGGCCACCGACGCGCTGGCCTGGTATGCTGGGCTCGTCGACGATGATCCAGCCAGCCTGACTGGGGCTCTGGGCGATCTTGAAGCGCCAGGCAAAGCGCTCTTCCTGCCTTACCTTGGCGGGGAACGCACGCCACTCAACGATGCTGCCATCCGCGGTGCGTTTCTTGGCCTGGAGCATGCCACGGACAGACACGCTGCCACGCGCGCAGTGCTTGAAGGTGTAACGTTTGCCCTGAAGGACTGCCAGCAAGCACTGGCGGCGACGGGCACCACGCTGGACAGTGTGATTGCAGTGGGCGGTGGCAGCGCATCGGACTACTGGCTTGCTGCGATCGCCACGGCCCTCGGTGTGCGCATTGATGTGCCAGTTGCCGGTGACCTGGGCGGTGCGTTCGGCGCAGCACGCCTCGGCCTTATGGCAGCGACGGGCGCGGGCGCTGAGATTGCAACGCAGCCCACCATGGCCCGATCCGTTGAGCCAAATGCTGCCCTCGCCAGTGCCTTTGAGGATGGATATGGGCGCTACGTTGCTGCACGCGACGCGATAGGAGGGCTCGCTTAGGCGCGTTCTTTTAGAGTCTGCGCTTGGTATCAGGTGTCTTCACAACAGGTGGCGCAGCCTTTGATGCGACGCCGCGCCACCCAGAGAGTTGGTTAGGTCATGCCGCCAACACAGCCCATCAGCAGGACAGACAGGGATGTGAGAACAAGGAATGTGCGCACTTTAAGCATGGTAAGTCTCCTTAGGTTAGGCGGTTAGAAACGGTAAGACACGCCAACGCGGCCAACATGGTTGTTCGAACCACCAACAATGGGTCCGCCGGTGATGGTGAAGGTTTCTTCGGGAACATCGACGAACAGATACTCAATCCGCCCGGTCCAATTGCCGGTGATGTATCCCTCCAGACCGGCGCCCACCGTGAAGCCGACAACCGTGTCGGAGTTGGAAGCGGTGCCAAGCCCCACTTCAACATCAGTCATCGCAACACCGGCCGTGGCGTAGGCGAAATAGCGATCCCATGTATAGCCTGCGCGCACACGCAACGTGCCCATCCATTGCTCTTCGAAAGAGGCAGTGCCGGTGCGCGCATCGATGTCGAGGTAGGAGATATCGCCTTCGATACCCGCCGCCCAATTCGGACTGAGCTGGTGCGTGTAGCCGATGACTGCACCACCTGTGAAACCACCGCCTTCATCCAGTGGACCAATGTTGGTTGGTGCGTTGTTTTGGAATTGACCGCCGGCAAGGCCAGCAACGATGCCGATGTGAAAGCCGGTCCAATTGTAGGCCATCGGTGTGGGTGAGAACGAATACGCATCTGCTGCTTGAGCAGACGCCACGCTGGCTGCAAAGCACGCCGCCGCGAGCATTGAACGTCGCATGACTGAGCCTTTCTATCTGTGCGATCTGATGGCTCAAGCGTAGGAGCCAGCGCGCGCCAGAGACAAGGCATGAAACCCCGAAGCGCCTGGCTACGGGGGTTTGCGAGCACTTTCCGCCTGTCTGTTGCAGGCGCATCCCACACAAAATTGTGGTGATCATTGAAAGTGTGGCCACCCTTGGTTTGTCAGAAACCAAAGGTGGCCACAGCGCTCACATCATGAACGGTGAGGTCGATTTGCTAGGCAGCTTTTGATTCTTCAGCGCCGCCATCGTCTTTCAAGCCTTGCCCGATCAGATAGGTGGGATCGTCAATCGCTTCATCAAACTCCAAGCCGATCCCATCATCGCTGTTCCGCCGCACCGTGCCTATGAGCGTGCGACCATCAGCCATTTCAACGCTGACCTTTTGGCCAACCTCCATACCTTCCACCGGTGCGACCCTGGCGCCTGTCTTGCTGGCATCAACCAGTTGAGTTCTCCGCCGACGGCCAGCATCACAGATGATGACAATCTCAGACATCTTCACGCGCAGAGCGCCGCGACGCTCTTCAACATCCTTGGAGACTTCCGTCAGAAAGCCTTCCACTTGCGTCATTAGGTCTTTGGAGTGCTCGGTAAGAATATCGGCCGTTTGGTTGACTGTATTGGCCTCAGCAGCGGTTTCATCGATGGCTTTGCTCACTGAAGCCACTTTGTCAGCAGCAGTCTCCGTTCCGTCCGACGCTGCGCCAATAGAGTTGGCGATTTCTCGGGTTGCAGCCTCTTGCTCCTCAACCGCTCCAGCAATAGCCGTGGTCAGCTGCCGGATCTCATCGACAGAGTCCGTGATCGCCTGGATCGATTCCACGGTCCCTGTCGTCGATGTCTGAATGCCTGCAATCTGCAGCCCGATCTCCTCGGTGGCTTTGGCGGTCTGCGTCGCCAGCTCTTTCACCTCAGAAGCAACAACTGCAAAGCCCTTGCCAGCCTCACCGGCTCGTGCCGCTTCAATGGTTGCATTGAGCGCCAACAGGTTGGTCTGTTCGGCGATGTCGCTGATCAGTCCGATCACCGTACCAATGCGATCAGCCGATTGCGACAAGTGGCCGACATCCTCATTGGTGGTAGATGCACGCTGAGCAGCGGCATCCATGAGTGTGCTCACCCGGTCTGTCTGGGTAGCAATCTCACGAATGGATGCGGTGAGTTCTTCTGTCGCTGCGGCGACGGTTTGAACGTTTGATGACGCGCCGTTGGAAGCAGCATGAGCAGTCTGCGCCTCGTCTGAAGCGTTGCCTGCCACGCCCATCAAGCGAGCGGCCAGCTCGCGCATCTCCCCAGTTTGCTCAGCAACCTGCTCGGTTGAGCTGGCAATGTTTTCTCGGAATCCTTCAACGATCGTTTCGACATGTTCCTGCCTGCGCAGCTGTTGCTCGCGGTCGTTTTGGGCCTTCTGTTCAAGGTGCTGTCGATCGAGGCCATTCTCTCGGAACACCTCAACTGCTTTGGCCATCTCGCCGATCTCATCAGATCGCCAAGCGCCTTCAACAACAGTCTCAAAATTGTTGGCTGCGATCGAACGCATCGTGGCCGCCAGTTTGCGAATGGGAGGCGCTATGGACTTGGCCACATAGTAGGACACAAGCGATGTGAAGATAATGAGCGCAAGCAGAATGCCTGCCACGGCCCAAAACTCCCGCTGGGCGGCGGCGACGTTGGCGGCGGCAGCCTCGCCAAGATGTATGGCAATACGGTCTTCAACTTGCTTAAGAGCATCGATTCGGCGCGTGCTCACCTCAAACCATTGTGGACCGGTCACGCCCGATATGTCTGTTCCAAAGGGCTCACCAGCGGCCAACGCGCGCAGGGCTTCCACGTCGGCTCCCACTGGGCCTGCCATCTGTTCATCGAAAAAAGCGATATCATCGGGGTGGCCATTGAAGTGGAAGACATCGAAGTAGACTTCCTGCATGGCACCCAGGCGCATGAAGTTGTCGTACACCGTTTGAGAGAACGTGCCGGTGCCAAAACCTGCCGTGCCCATGGCGCGCTCAACGCCCGCACGCTCCTTGCCTTCCAAGAGCCCGATGTAAGCGAGCACTGGGCGCAGCATCGCAGCATCATCGATCACGGTTGCCATACTGGACACGACGCCCAACAGGTCGCGTATGACGGGCGTATAGTACCCTGCCATCTCTCCAACTGTACTTTCGAGCGCATCAATACTGGCACGGCGTGCGCGCAAATCTGCCAGTGCTGTCAGAGCGCTTTGCACAGGTTCATCAATCACATGGATTTTGGCCTCGGAGTCGATCTGCGCCAACGCCGCTTGGAATGCGGCCAACTCGCGGTCGGTCAATGCGCGTTGCGCCTCAATCGTGTCGGCGAATGCTTGACCGCCCGATCCGATGAACCCCGCCGACATCCCACGCTCTTTTTGAAGCTCATGCATCAAGTGGGAAACGGTTGGGGCAAGTTCAGCAACACCCAGAACTGATGTCGAAGACACAATGTACTTGCGCTCATTGATCAGCTTTGAAGCACCCAAACCGATCAACGCGACAAGTGGGATCATACACAAAATGAGAATACGTGTATAAATGTTGACGTTAAGCATCATGCGAGCCATGGCATCTTCCCCTTACGTGAGAAGTTACCTTTTGCCCAACATTCTTAATACAATCCTAGTAACCACAATACGTTACTCAATTTTGACAATAAAAACGGTTTCATTTTTTCCGTTTTCAATATTACAAATCAATACTTATGCTTATGACGTAACGTTAATTACATAACGCAAAAATAAGCCGGCGCAAATTTACACTGCGCCGGCTTACTTATTGTAACGAAGATAATGGCAATTAGCGTGCGCTGGCCACCGCCCGTTTGGTCATCACTTTTACCAGATTGGCGCGATAGGCTGCGTCTCCATGAATGTCCGACAGCATATCATCGGCAGAGACCGCCACCCCGTCGGCGGCTGCCTCTGAGAAGTTGCCGGACAAGGCAGCTTCCATGCCATTGTGGCGAAACACACCATCGGCACCTGCCCCTGTGACCGCAACGCGCACCCCGCCACCCGTTTGAGCGACGAACACGCCTGCCATCGCATAGCGTGACGCCGGGTTGGGAAACTTGGCGTAAGCTGCTTTAGCAGGTTTGGGGAACCTCACCGTTGTGATGATCTCATCTTCATCGAGCGCTGTGGCGAACATGCCATCGAAGAAATCATCCGCTGCGATCTCGCGTTTCGATGTCACCACTGTCGCATCGAGGGCGAGAACCGCAGACGGGTAGTCAGCCGCTGGGTCATTGTTGGCGATAGAACCGCCGATGGTGCCCATATGGCGAACCGCTGGATCACCAATGCCTTCAGCCAGCGATGCCAGTGCCGGAATGTGCGCCTGCACATCGGCACTGGCGGCGACCTCTGCATGGGTTGTGGCAGCACCAATGGTCACTGTGTCACCTGAGACCGACACACCGACCATCCCGTCGATGGCACGAATGTCCACCAAATCGGATGGAGCGGCCAGATGTTGCTTCATGGTTGGCAGAAGCGTCTGTCCTCCCGCCAGCACTTTGGCATCTTCATTGGACGACAAGGCCGAGACCGCTTCGCTGAGCGAGGATGGCTTATGATAGTTGGATGCATACATTGTGCGTCTCCCTACTCTGCAGCTTGCGGCATGGCGGAGGATTGGATGGCAGCCCAAACACGGCTGGGTGTGGCGGGCATTTCAACATCGGTGCCGATGGCATCGACAATCGCGTTGATCACAGCAACCGGTGAGCCGATGGCACCTGCCTCGCCGCAACCCTTCAAGCCCAACGGATTGTTGGGGGATGGGGTGCAGCCATGGCCAATGGTGTAGCTGGGCACGTCATCGGCGCGTGGCATGGTGTAATCCATGTACGAACCGGTGAGCAGTTGCCCATCATCATCGTAGACGACCCCTTCCATCAGCGCTTGGCCGATGCCCTGCGTCACGCCGCCATGCACCTGGCCTTCGACAATCATCGGATTGATGATGGTGCCGAAATCATCAGCGGCCACGAACTGGACGATCTGCGTAACCCCTGTTTCAGGGTCCACTTCAACCTCACAGATGAAACAGCCAGAGGGGAAGGAGAAGTTCACCGGATCGAAGAAGCTGGTCTCCTTGAGACCCGGCTCCATGCCTTCAGGCAGGTTGTGCGCCATGTAGGCGGCAAGGCCGATCTCATGCCACGCCATCTTCTTGTCAGTGCCAGCGATCTTCGCTTCACCGCCTTCGATGACGATGTCATCCTCGGCAGCTTCCAGGCTGTGCGCGACGATCTTTTTCACCTTCGCTTCAACCTTATCCAGCGCTTTCATCACCGCTGACATGCCCACCGGGCCGGAACGCGATCCATACGTGCCCATGCCGAACTGCACCTTGTCAGTGTCACCATGAACGATGGCGACATTGTCGATGGGCAGGCCGAAGCGATCGGCGGCGAGCTGGGCAAAGGTCGTTTCGTGGCCTTGGCCATGGCTGTGCGCACCGGTAAGGATTTCAATGGTGCCCACCGGGTTCACCCGAACCTCAGCGGATTCCCAAAGACCAACGCCCGACCCAAGTGAACCGGCCGCTGCCGATGGCGCCAACCCACAGGCCTCGATGAAGCAGGAATAGCCGATCCCGCGCATCTTGCCGCGCGAGGCAGCCTCTGCCTGGCGTGCAGGGAAACCGGCAACGTCAGCTGCTTCCTGCGCCATGTTGAGCACGGCATCGAAGTCACCAGCATCATAGGCGAGCAGCACTTCGGTCTGGTAAGGGAACTCGCGGATGAAGTTCTTGCGGCGCAGTTCCGCCACATCCATGTTCATCTCGCGGGCCGCTTTCTCCATGATGCGTTCCACCACATAGGTGGCCTCAGGGCGCCCTGCCCCGCGATAGGCATCCACCGGCACCGTGTTGGTGTAGACCGCCTTCACATTGCAGTAGATCGCAGGCATGGCGTACTGGCCCGAAAGCAGCGTGCCATAAAGGTATGTCGGCGTGGCGGTGGCAAACAGCGACGCATACGCGCCGATGTTGGCAATGGTGTCGACCTTGAAGCCAACGATGTTGCCATCGGCATCAAAACCCATCTTTGCCGTGGTCACGTGGTCACGCGCGTGCGCATCGGTCATGAAAGATTCAGAGCGCTCCGCCGTCCAGCGGATGCTGCGACCAGTCTTCATCGACGCCCATAGGCAGGTGATTTCTTCAGGATAGATGTAAATCTTCGACCCGAAGCCGCCACCGACATCCGGCGCGATCACCCGAAGCTTGTGCTCTGGCGCGACATTGTAAAACGCCGACAACACCAGACGCGCGACGTGCGGGTTCTGCGAGGTGGAGTAGAGGGTGTAGTGATCCTCAGCGTCATCGTAGACCGCAATGGCCGAGCGCGGCTCAATGGCATTGGGCGACAAGCGGTTGTTGATCAGATCGATCTCGGTGACGTGGGCAGCGCCTGCCAACCCGGCATCGGTTTTGGCCTCATCACCCACTTCCCAGTCGAAGCACATATTGTTGGCGATCTCATCATGCACCAGCGGCTGGCCTGGATTCATCGCCTCGCCGGTGGCAACTGCCGGAGCAAGCTCCTCATAGTCCACCTCAACCGCTTCGGCGGCCAAACGCGCCAAGGCTTGTGTTTCGGCAACCACGATGGCCACGGAATCACCGACATAGCGCACCTTTTCAGTGGCCAGCGGTGACCAGGCACCGATTTTCATCGCCTCACCGTCTTTGGACGTGATGGCCCAACCGGTGATGATGTCGCCGATACCGTCGGCTTTCAGCTCTGGCCCAGTGTGAACAGCGATCACACCGTCCATGGCAAGCGCGGCGGAGGCATCAATACCCTTGATGCGCGCATGGGCGTGGGGCGAGCGCACAAAAGCCCCGTAGGATTGGTTCTCAACTCGAATATCGTCGGTGTACTTGCCCTTGCCGAGCAGAAACCGCTTGTCTTCTTTGCGCTTTACGCGGGCGCCAATTCCGTCACTCATTGTGTTTCTCCCTTAAGGCTCGCTCACATTTTGGCGGCGGCGTCTTCAATTGCTTTGACGATGTTGTGGTAGCCGGTGCAGCGGCAGATATTGCCTTCCAGCTCATCGCGAATGGCAGCTTCATCAAGTGTCTTGCCGGCGGCCTTGTAACGATTGACCATATCGATACCGGTCATGATCATGCCCGGCGTGCAAAAACCGCATTGCAGGCCGTGATGCTCGTTGAACGCTGTCTGCATGGGGTGCAGATCGCCATTGGCAACGCCCTCAACCGTGGTGACTGAGGCCCCTTCCAGCGATACGGCAAGCGCTGTGCAAGACTTCACAGCTTTGCCATCCACATGCACCACGCAAGCGCCACACTGGCTGGTATCGCAACCAACATGTGTGCCGGTAAGGCGTAAAGCTTCACGCAGAAACTCTGAAAGCAGGGTGGTGTCAGGGACATCGTGGCTTACAGCCTTCCCGTTCACCGTCATTGAGACGTTGGTCATCTAAGGTTTCTCCCAATCAAGCGAGGGTTTGCCCCCGCATCCTTTGTCCGCGCCGGTTGGCCCGGCGGTTATTCTGCCCGGTTTGTCAGGCGGTTTCTTCAACAGGCTCAGGGTTGAGGTGAGCCTGGAAATTGTCGAAAAACTTGCCCGCCAACTTCTTGGCGGTGGAGTCGATCAGGCGACTGCCAAGTTGGGCGATCTTGCCACCGACCATGGCGTGCACCGTGTAGGAAAGGATGGTCTCGCCATCTTCTTCGGTCAGGGTGACATCTGCGCCGCCTTTGGCAAAGCCAGCCACACCGCCCTTGCCTTCGCCCTGAATGGTGTAGCTTTCGGGCGCATTGATGTTGGCCAGTTCCACCTCACCCTCAAAGCGGGCTTTCACCGGACCAATCTTTTGCACCACAACGGCGTGCAACTCATTGTCTGAGGTTCTTTCCAGGCTTTCACAGCCAGGAATACAGGCCCGCAAAACGTCATCATCGTTCAGTGCCTCCCACACCGCTTCACGCGGTGCAGCGATGCGGTGTTCGCCTTGCATGTCCACTGCAAAACCTCCCGATCTTATTCTCGTTACCCGGAGCGTATCTTGTGAAAACAAGAAATCAAGCGACAACACGGCGCAAGAACGGGGTTGCTTATGCAACGTTAGGCTGGATGCACCGCAGCATGCTTATGCATCGACGGGGTTGTTTGCACCCTGCCTGGGTCTCCCAGAGCCTCCGCCAATTCGATCAACGAGCTTACCGAGTGGCATGCATGCAGGCTATCGACATGGGGCAGCATGGTGCGAATGCCGCCGGCCACGGGCGCAAAGCCATCCCAGCGGAGCAGGGGATTGAGCCAGATAAGACGGCGCGAAGAGAGGGCTAACCGCTCCATCTGCGCATCCAGCAGATCAAGTTCGCTGCGTTCCAACCCATCGGTGATTAACAAGACAATCGCGCCACGCCCCAGCACCCTGCGGCTCCACCGCTTGTTAAACGCCTCCAGCGCTGGGCCGATGCGCGTGCCGCCTTCCCAATCGCGTACCTCCTGGCCAACATGTTCCAACGCGGTATCGGCATCACCACGGGCCATGGCACGCGAGATGTTGGTCAGTTCTGTGCCGAAGGTAAAAGCGTGCAAGCGACCCCATTGGCCTTTGCCAGTGTTACTGCTCGCTCGTGATGCATGACCCAGTGCATGGAGAAAGCGCATCACCATGCGAGCATAGGTGGCCATGGACCCCGACACATCACAGATTGCCACCAGATCGGGCGGACGAACCTCTGGCGCACGCTGCGCGATGCGGACCAACTCCCCGCCACGACGCATGGAGGCCCGCAGGGTCGCGCGCGCATCGGGTCGAGCCCGCCGTGTGGTGGGTCGAAGACGCCGCGAGGCAAGCGGGCGCGCATCCAGCGAAAGCGTGGCGACAGCCTTTTCGGCCTCGCGCAGTTCGGCGGCAGACATTTGCTCAAAGTCTTTGGTGCGGATCACCTCAAGCGCTGACCAACTCAGAGCAGCCTCGGTTTCAACCTGGTTGTCTTCGGGCACATCTTGCGGCGGAGGCGGCGGATCGCCCAAGGCATCGGCGGCCCGGCGCGCACCAGCATCGCGCTTTTTCGGCGGCGTTGTGTCCTGCAGCTGTGGCGAGAGCATATGCATCATCGCGTTCAAGAATTCTGGATCACGCCAGAACATGGCGAACACCTGGTGGAACACCTCCAACTGGTCGGAGCGGTGGATCATGGTCGCGCGCAGCGTGTGGTAGAAATCAATGCGGCTGGTGAAGCCTGCCTGCTCAACCGCCCGGAGCGCGGTTTCCACTTGCGCTGTGCCAACACGAATGCCCGCCTTGCGCAATGCGCGGGCAAAATGGATGACATTCTCCACCAAGCGCCCATCAAGATCAGACAGGTGGCGGGTGGTCTGGACCATGGAAGTCAGGAAGCCTTGGCGAGCGTCGCCTGCGCCTCGTCCAGCAAGCGGGTGGTTTCAGCGCCTGCGATACGAGCGATGTCATCCTGATACTTCAGCACCGCGCCCAGCGTGTCAGTGATCAGCTCTGGTGACAGCGCAACGGCATCAAGCGCCACCAGGCATCGAGCCCAATCAATGCTTTCAGCAACGCCTGGCCCTTTGAAGAGATCCTCTTTGCGCAAGCCTTGCACGAACGCCACGACCTGCGCTGACAGTGTTTCGGTGGCTTCGGGCACGCGCGCCCTAACGATTTCCAGCTCGCGCTCAAATGCTGGATAATCCACCCAATGATAGAGGCAACGGCGCTTCAACGCGTCATGGACTTCTCGTGTGCGATTGGAGGTAAGGATCACGACAGGGGGTTCGACAGCCCGTATCGGTCCAAGCTCTGGAATTGTCACCTGGAAGTCCGACAACACTTCCAGAAGAAACGCTTCAAAGGGTTCATCGGTACGATCCACCTCATCGATGAGCAGTACCGGTGGGCCTTCGGCATGCGGCTGCAAAGCGTCAAGCAGCGGACGGCGAATAAGGTAATCGCTGGAAAACAGCTCCGTTTGAAGCTCTTCACGATCGGCATTGCCCGCCGCTTCAGCGGTGCGGATCGTGATCATCTGCGCGGCAAAGTTCCACTCATAGATCGCTGAAGCAGCATCCAATCCCTCATAGCATTGCAGGCGGATAAGCTTTCGCCCAAGGCCGCTTGCCAACGCTTTGGCAATCTCGGTCTTACCGACGCCAGCTTCGCCTTCCAGAAAAAGGGGCTTGCCAAGCGAGAGCGAGAGAAACGCCACGGTCGCAAGGTCGCGCCCGCAAACATAGTTCTCTCCAGCCAGCATGCTGATCGTCGCATCGATGGAAGAAGGCGGCGATGTTGTGGTGGTTGGTGCATTGGGGCTGGTCAAGGCGCGTCCGTTTTGCTTTGTCTTGGAGAGACGATGTGGATCGCGACCCTAAAACGGAGCACATGGCGGTGTCTAGAAAGGCCGCCAAAAGAGCAATGATGACGATTCTTGATGCCACGACCAGCCCGGCAAAAGACCCTATCCAGGCGCTTTTGGATGGGCCGGACGATGCTGTGCTCACCGTGATTGCTGGTGTTGAGGGCCCGTCTTATCGTCCGGTGGGTGCGATGATGAGTGTGCTTGGCCCACGTGAACGCGCGGGCACGCTATCGTCTGGATGCGTGGAATCTGACATTGCGCTGCATGCGATGGATGCACGCGAAAAGGGTCAGCCCACCGTTGTGCGTTACGGGCAGGGATCGCCTTTCATGGACATTCAGCTGCCCTGCGGTGGTGGCTTGGACATCGCGCTGCTTCCAAAGCCGGACCGAACTGTTTTGGCCCAAGTGGCCGAGAACCGGCAGGCGCGGACCCCTTGCACGCTGGCGATCGATCTCATCACCGGAGCGATGAGCCTGGAAGACCAAGGCCAGACAGGGCGCAACGGCGACATGCTGCGCGTGCATTTGGAGCCCGACATTCGTTTTCTGGTGTTCGGTAAGGGACCTGAAGCGAGCACCTTCGCTGCGCTGGTGCAGTCTGCGGGGTATCCCAACCTGCTGCTATCGCCTGATGCTGAAACCTTGGCTGATGGCAGGGCTTCCGGCTGCCCAACACAGCATTTGACACGTCAGCTTTTCCCGGAGGATTTGGCCGTGGATGATCGCACCGCGGTGGTGCTTTTCTTTCACGATCATGATTGGGAGCCGCCGCTTTTGGCAGGTGCGCTAAAAACCAACGCATTTTACATCGGGGCGCAAGGCAGCCAGCGCGCTCGCGATGCACGCTTGGCCACACTGACAGCCATGGGCGTTGCAGAGCCTGACCTCGAGCGGCTGGTTGGACCGGTCGGGCTGATCCCGTCAGCACGCGACGCTGGCACGTTGGCTGTCTCGGTTTTGGCTGAGGTGCTTGCTCGCGCCATGACCCCCAAAATGACCTCACAATGACCCAAACATGACGACCGTTGGTCTGCTGCTTGCCGCCGGACACTCGCGTCGGTTTGGCGAGGTTAACAAATTGCTTGCCCCCTATCGCGGGAAGCCTTTGGTGAGCCATGCTGCAGATGCGATGCGTGATGCTAAGCTCGATCATCTGATTGCAGTGGTAAGCGATGATCAGGTCGCGAAGCTGCTCGATGGTTTCGATCTGTGCAGACTAACGGCGGACGGTCTGCCCCAGTCCGCCAGTTTAAAGGCCGGAATTCTGCATTGGTCCGCCCTTAGTCCGCTCACTTTAGCAGACCGTCCGCCGCGAATTCTGGTCATTTTGGGTGATATGCCCTTGGTCACGAGCGATCATTTGCGCGCCGTTGTGGATCGCTGCACAGATCATTCTGCGTCTGCTAGCACCGATGGACAACGCCGCATGCCACCAGCCTGTTTTCCGGCCTCAAAGATCGATGATCTGTTGGAGGTCACCGGTGATCGCGGTGCCGGACCGTTGCTCAAAGCCCTGCCCGATGAAGCACTGGTGCATGCCTCGCCTGCGATGCTCAAGGATGTGGATACAGTAGCCGACCTCGACTAGCTGATATCCACCGCCTGGCCGGTTTCCAGCGATTGCTGGGCTGCATCGGCAAGCATCTGGGCTCGTAGTCCATCATGGATCGATGGCGATGGCGTTGCGCCTTTGCCAACGCTCTCCACGAAATGCTCCATCTCACGGGCGTAGGCGCGAGCATAGCGTTCCAGGAAGAAATGCTGCGTTGGCGCGCCTTGGAACCCATCGCCATTGGCAAGAACAACGGAGTGCTCGTGCTGGTTCTCGCCCTTCAAAAGACCTTTGGAACCATGCACTTCGATGCGTTGATCATAGCCATAGGTGGCGCGGCGGGAGTTGGAAATCTGGCAGATGCGACCCGATGCCGTTTGTAGGGTGACAGCGGCGGTATCGACGTCGCCGGCCTGTCCGATTGCCGGATCGACAAGGCTTGATCCAACCGCATGCACCCGGATCGGTTCTTCGGCCAGAAGAAACCTGGCCATATCGAAATCATGGATCATCATGTCGCGGAACAAACCACCGGACTGCTCGATGTAACTAACAGGCGGTGGCGATGGATCACGCGAGAGGATTGTCACTAGCTCGATATCGCCCACAACCCCTTGACGAAGCTGGCTTTCCAAATGGGCAAAGCTTGGGTCGAACCGGCGGTTGAAGGCGGTCATGAACGGCACGCCAGCGGCCTCGACAGCCGCGATGCATTGGCGCGTGCGCTCGGTGGAAAGGTCGATGGGCTTTTCGCAGAAGATCGCCTTGCCAGCCCGTGCCGCCTCATGGATCAGATCAAAGTGTGTGGTTGTCGGTGTGCAGATCGCCACCGCGTCCACTTCACCGGAAACGATTAGCTCTTGTGATGCCATGACCGGCACATCGTATTTCTCGCCCAAGGCGTTGGCAGCAGCGGGCATCGCATCACTGACAGCGGTGAGCTTTGCGCCCTCCACACCGGCCAGTGTAAGAGCATGCACCTGGCCGATACGACCACAGCCTAAAAGTCCGATACGCAGCATCTAAACATTCCTTTGAGGGGGCGCACGAAAGGCCCGGATAACCGCCCGAGCGGCCTGCTCCACCGGGTCATGGGTTTCTTTCAAAATCTGCACCCGATCAAAGCGATCCGGGTCAGCACTGACCGCCGTTCGTAGCGCCTGCCCAAACGCCATGCGCAACTCGGTGCCGATGTTGAACTTGCAAATTTTGGATGTCGTTGCCAGGTGCGTGCGCTGCGCCATCGGCACGCCAGAGCCGCCATGGATCACAAGCGGTGTGTCGCTCAGGGCCTCAATGGCGCGGATACGATCTTCATCCAGGCCATCGTTGCTTTCCTGCTGGAGATGCACATTGCCAACCGAGATCGCCATAGCATCAACGCCTGTTTCGCGGGCGAACTGGGCGGCTTCTTGCGGATCGGTGCCTGCCGATGCTTCACCGCCGTCATAGCCGACGAAACCAATCTCGCCTTCGCAGGAGATACCGGCGTCGTGGGCAAGCTCAGCAATGCGCGCGGTCTCGGTGATGTTGTCGGCCAGTGGCTTGCGCGAACCGTCGAACATCAAGCTTGTGAAGCCACTGTCCAAGGCCTCCTGGCACTCTTCAAACGTGTAACCATGATCAAGGTGCAGCACGACGGGCACAGATGCGTTTTCCGCCAGATGGCGCATCATTTTACCCAACACCGGCAACGGGGTGTGTTCGCGGCAACTTGGCCCAGCTTGCAGGATCACCGGCGCGTTTTCTGCTTCAGCGGCGGCCACATAGGCGCGCATATCTTCCCAACCAAGGCACACAAGACCGCCAACGGCATGGCCGTTTTTTAGGGCAGGCTGAAGAACCTCAGCGAGGGTCGCAACCGTCATTTCAAAAGGCTCATTTAAATTTCGCCACCATATCGAGAATGCCTGGAATGGTGTGCAGTTGCGCCGCGTGTGTGGGTTGGAAGTATTGGATCAGCGAGCGCTGCGAGAGGCCACCAAGAATGGTGAAATAGTACATCTCATAGCCCGGCAGCACCGCGCAGGGGTGGTAGCCCTTGTCCAGACAAATCGTGGACCCGTCAACGATGTGGTAGGCGTCGCCAGGTTCGTTATCGACACGCTGCAACATCTGAACACCTGACCCGTAGTTCGGGCGGAAACGGAAATTGTAGGTTTCATCGTGCCGGGTTTCATCCGGCAGGCGATCCGTGTCGTGCTTGTGGCTGGGGAAGCCAGACCATCCGCCCTGCCCCACCGTGTAGAGCTCACTCACCAGCAGGCGGCCCACCTGGTCTTTCTGCTTCTGACCAAGAATGTGTTTGATCTTGCGATGGGTTTTTGTGTCATCGGAGCCATACTGCACCAGGTCTAGCTCGTCCTTACGGACCGCGAACGGCTCCAAGGTCTCTTCGAACTTTGCTCCGGCGATAAACACCTCAGCCTCATCGGACAGACATGTGAAACGCGCTTGGGCAGCCGTGGGTACGTAAACCCCTTCCGGCTCTCCATCCCAAACATCAACGCCACGACCGCCAAGGTTCTTGGCGTCAAACCCACCAACCGAAACATCGATCAGCCCGGTGGCGGGTACGATGCAGGTCTCATAGCCAGGCACGGCATAGCCGAAGCTCTCACCCTTTTTCAGCTTGACGATGTTGAAATAGTTGAGCGGCACCACGCCATCTTCCACATCGACAATGGGCTCGTTCTTGTTGTCATAGGGCGGGATATGCATGGCGTGTCCTTTCGGCCATTCGGCCTTTTTCTTCTTAGGCTTGGGTCGGGCCAGGATGAGTTTGCAAAAACGCGTCCAGATCGGCGATTGTGGGCATGGCCGGGGCACAGGCTGGTTTGGAGACGGTGATTGAAGCACAGGCAGAACTGCGCAGCAGGGTTTCTTTCAATCCATGGCCAGATGCCATTGAGGCCATGAAACCCGCCATGAAGCTGTCACCAGCACCTTCTGGTTTCAGCGCATCCACCGGATAGATGCCGGTGCGCACCTCACTGATGCTGCCTTCGCCGCCAGCAAAGGTGATCGCGCCCTTCTCGCCCATTTTGTAGACGGTGATGATGGCGCTCTGTTCGGCCAGCTCGCGCGCCTTATCGAGTCCCTTGTCATAGTCGCCCGCCATAAAGCCGAACTCGACATCATTGCCGACGATCACATCCGACAAGGCACCGGCGCGCGAGAGCACGTCCGCCGCCACTTCACGCGACGGCCAGGAGTAAGGTCGGTAATCCACGTCAAAGATGATCGGCAGACCGGCCTGCTTGGCCAGTTCAAACGCGCGGAAGGTGGCAGACCTTGAAGGCTCAGCGGCGAAGACGGTGCCAGCCGTTATCAAGGCGCCATAAGCGCTGTAATCGACGGCCTCGACATCCTGTTCCGATAGGGCGAAGTCCGCGGCACCATTGCGATAGATGACCGTTTGGTGGTCTTCGATCGTGCTTTCATAGACAGCCAATGATGAGCGATGTTCGCCACCCACCGGCTGCACATACTGCGTTCCAACGCCATAGTGTTTGAGCTGATTGGTGCAGTAGCGACCGATTGAGTCATCAGAGACGCGGGTAACCAGATCAGCATGGCCACCCAGCTTGACGATGCCTGCGGCGATGTTGGCGGAGGATCCACCCATGGCAACGATGGCCGTTTGCATGTCTTCGGTGCGCGTGCCCGGCGGATCGGCAATAACATCCATGCCAACACGCCCAACAATGATGAACCGATTTTTGGCAAGACCCGCCAGAAGGGTTTCCATGGTGAGGTGAGCACTCACTAAACACGCCCTTCTGCATTGCCAGCTTGAGCCGCATCCAAGACCTCAGGATAAGGATAGTTGAAACCGAGCAGCTGACGCATATCGGCGCTGGCTTGGTCAAGAAATGCCTGAGGCAAAGCTGCGGGCATGTCTTCCAGAGGTTTGACGAACTTCGGCAGGTAATTGATCAGCACCGCATTGCGGTCGTGATTGGATCGGTTGGGCATGGCGCAGTGCCACGTGACACCATAGAAAAGCACCGTGTCGCCTGGCTCGCCGAGCATACGTTTGCAGCGCTCGAAAAACTTGTCGCTTTCTTGCGGGTAGCGCAGTTCCTTCTGGGACCCCGGCACATAGGCCGTCGCGCCGCTTTCCTCGGTAAACGGGTCCAAGATAATCGACACTTGGGCGTTCATCGGGAAAGTTCCATTGAGCCCAATCGGGTGCGTCTCGGGCGAATGGAAATCCCAATAAGGATAGTCGACATGCGGCTCTTGACCCGGCCCACCCGGCAAAAGCCGGTTGGCAGCGATGGAACCCATAATGAACTCGCTGCCAAGAAACTTGCGCAGGATCTGCATCAACACCGGATGGGCGGCCATTTCTGAGAACACTTCGCCTTTGGCCAGCAGGTTCCACACCCGTCGTTGCAGGCTGATTGTTCCTTCAGCTTCGGCAGCGCCTTGGAAATGGGTGACTTTATCGGCGGCCTGCTCAGAGTGCTCCATGATGATGGCGCGGGCGTCAGCGATCTGCTCAGGCGTGAAAAGCCCAGAGATCAGAACTGCGCCCTCACCGTTCAGCAGCTCTTGAACGATGGCGTCGACGTCAAGCGTGTCCTGTGTGAAGCGTTTCATCAGACACCCTTCCGTTGGCGGTCACGGGCGCTTTCCACCTCAGCATTGGCCACACGCACGTTGGGCTTGTTGGACACGAACGGCGTGCCGACCTCCCACCAGGTGTGGCCCTCTTTGGTCCAGCCCTCATAGGCGTCAACATTCATGACGATGACGCTGGTGGAGTTGGCAGCTTTGGCGCGCTCGAAGGCTTCGCCAAGCTCGGCGGGATTGTCCACGCGCTCGACCAGCGCGCCCATGGAGGCGGCATGAGCGGCAAAATCCACATTGAAAGGTTCAGGCACCGTTGGGCAGTCGGCAATGAGGTTGTTGAAGCTCTCTTGGCCCATATTGTTTTGCAGCTTGTTGATGACCGCAAAGCCGCCATTGTCGAGCACCAAAAGGATCAGCTTTTTGCCGGTGAGCACCGAAGAATAGATGTCGGAGTTCATTAGCAGATAAGAGCCATCGCCAACGAAGACGATGGTTTCAGCGTCCGGCTCGTTTTCGCTTTGGGCGATGCGTGCGCCCCAGCCGCCGGCGATCTCATAGCCCATGCACGAGAAGCCGAACTCTACATCCACTGTGCCGATATCAAGCGTGCGCCAGTTGGCGGCGACTTCTGCGGGCAAACCGCCGGCGGCCGTCACAACACGGTCGCGTGGGTTGCAAAGTGCGTTCACGACGCCAATCGCCTGCGCATAAGAGTTGGGTCGATTGGACCCATCGGTGGCCGTGGTGCTGACATTGTCGGCGACATAGGCGTCCCATTTGGCCCGTTCGGCTTTGGCGCTATCGGTCCACGCGGTTGGGGCGGTGTAGCCGCTGATCGCCGCACCAAGGGCTTTGAGCCCGAGTTTGGCATCGCCGACAACAGGCAGCGAGCGATGCTTGCCCGCATCATGGCGCGCGGCGTTGAGGCCGATGATCTGCGCATCCAGCGCGAAAGCCGTCCACGATCCGGTGGTGAAGTCCTGCAGGCGGCAACCGACCGAAAGGATCACGTCGGCTTGCTCGGCAATGGTGTTGGCGCTGTTGGAACCGGTCACACCGACGGGACCGATGTTAAGCGGGTGCGTGGCGACCAAGTTCGCGCGGCCTGCGATGCTTTCGATCACCGGAATGTTGTGGGCTTCAGCGAAGGCTGTGAGTTCGGCAACGGCGCGGGAGTATTGCACACCGCCACCGGCAAGAATGACCGGTCGCTGCGCGCCTTTCAGGGCAGCAGCAGCATCGGTGACTTCGGCAACATCAGGTGATTGGCGGCGAATACGGTGGGTCGTCTCTTCAAAGAAGGCGACAGGATAGTCATAGGTCCAGCCTTGCACATCCTGCGGCAGGCCGAGAAAAGCCGGGCCGCAATCGGCAGGGTCTAGCATCGTCGCGATGGCAGCTGGCAAGCTTTGGAGGATCTGCGCCGGGTGGGTGATGCGGTCCCAGTATCGGCTGACGGCCTTGAAAGCGTCATTGAGGCCAAGCGCCGGGTTGCCATAATGCTCCAACTGCTGGAGCACCGGATCGGGCAAGCGGGTCAAGAACGTGTCGCCGCAGAGCATCAGCATGGGCAGGCGGTTGGCATGGGCCAGCGCTGCAGCGGTCAAAAGGTTCGCGGTACCTGGGCCAGCTGAGGCGGTGCAGAACATGAAGCGCTGGCGCAGATGGTATTTGGCATAAGCGGCTGCAGCGAAGCCCATCGACTGCTCATTCTGCCCGCGATAGAGCGGCAAGATATCCTGCACATCGTAGAGCGCTTCACCCAGACACGGCACATTGCCGTGACCGAAGATGCCGAAGCCACCGCCGCAAAGCCGCGTTTTTTGGCCATCAATCTCGATGAACTGCGCCGTCAGATAGCGGACAATAGCCTGCGCTACTGTCAGCGTGATGGTTTCGCTTGCTTGCGAACCTTGGGACATCGTGTCCATCCCCTGTGATCAACTCATTTGTTTTTGGCGCATTGAACAGCGGATCAAACTTGCCCCAGCAAACTTGCCCATTGACCAAAACGCGATGTGAGGATACCGCTTTTGCAACCGGTTGCAATATGTTTTCACCCGCAACCGACGAAAACAGGTCCGAAACAACGGATTTCCGGGAGTGAGCCTCATGCAAAACAGCCAGGAGATTGGCCAAGACATAGGCATCGGCATTGTCGGTGGCGGCTATATGGGCAAGGCTCACGCCGCTGCGATGAGCGCTGTTGGCGCGGTTTTTGAAACCAAACTGCGCCCGCGCCTTGAGATGATCGCTGCCTCCAGTCAGGCCTCTGCGCAGCGCTATGCTGATGCGTTTGGCTTTGCGCGCGCTGCCTCTGACTGGAGCGAGTTGGTCAACGATCCTGCCGTTGAAGCGGTGGTGATTGCTTCACCGCAAGCGTTTCACCGTGAGATTGCAGAGGCCGCCTTTGCGCTCGGCAAACCTGTGTTCTGCGAGAAGCCGCTCGGCGCCTCCATAGACGACGCGCGGGCCATGGTCGCGGCAGCGGAAGCCTCTGGCCAACCCAACATGGTGGGGTTCAACTATATCCGCACGCCTGCCTCTTCTTATGCGCGCCAGCTCATCGAAGAGGGTGTGATCGGAGACGTGACCTGGTTCCGCGGCGAGCACACCGAAGACTTTTTGGCTGACCCTGGACTGCCCGCCAATTGGCGCACCGAAGATGATGCGTCCGGCACGCTGGGGGACCTGGCCCCACACATGATCAATTGTGCCTTGGCGCTGCTTGGCCCTATCGAGAGCGTGATGGGTGACTTTGAAACCGTGCACACATCGCGCGGTGGTGTGGCGGTGAAGAATGATGATCACGCTCAGATGATGTGCCGGTTCACGCGCGGCACTATGGGGCACCTTTACTTCAGCCGCATCGCCACAGGCCGGAAGATGGGCTACGCCTATGAGATCCATGGCACCAAAGGCGCAATCCGCTTCGACCAGGAAGATCAGAACGCACTCTGGCTTTACAAGGCCGAAGGGCCGGAGGCGCAGCGCGGCTTTACAAAGATTCTGACCGGCCCGGCTCACCCCAACTATCTGGCGTTCTGCCAGGGCCCAGGCCACGGCACCGGCTATCAAGACCAAATCATCATTGAAGCGCGGGACTTTTTGACCGCCATTGAAACCGGCAAAGCCGTCTGGCCCACGTTCAAGGATGGGCTGGCGGTGAGCGAAGTGATCGAGGCCATCCGCGCCTCCAAAGCCAACAAGACTTGGGCACCCGTGGCCTCTTCCTAAGGATATTCCCAATGACTACCCCCACAGCCATTAAAATCGGCAATGCACCCTGCTCCTGGGGCGTGGAGTTTGCAGGCGATCCACGCAACCCCGATTGGCGATCGGTGCTGAAAGACAATGCGGCAGCGGGCTACAAAGGCATTGAACTGGGTCCGGTCGGGTTCATGCCCGAGGATCCGCCGCAGGTGGCCGATGCCTTGGCCGAGCACGATCTGGAACTGATCGGTGGTGTGATCTTCCGCGCCTTTCACGACCCCGCCCAGTGGGACGATGTGCTCGACGGGTCGGTGCGCACCTGCAAAGCGCTCACCGCCCATGGCGCCAAGCATCTGGTGATCATCGACAGCATTTCGCCGCGCCGCGCACCGACCGCAGGCCGCGCCGATGCCGCTGAACAGATGGACCCGACCGAGTGGGCAGCTTATCGCGACCGCATCGCCCATGTGGCAAAAATGGGAGCCGAAGAGTATGGGCTGACGGTGGGCATCCACGCCCATGCGGGCGGTTTCATGGACTTTGAGCCGGAGCTGGAACGCTTACTGGATGAGGTGGACGAGAGCATCCTCAAAATCTGCTTCGACACAGGGCACCATTCCTATGCGGGCTTTGATCCGGTGGCGTTCATGAAGCGGCATATGGACCGTATCTCCTACATGCACTTCAAGGATATCGACCCGGTGGTGAAGGCCGATGTAATCGCCAAGCGCACCGGCTTTTATGACGCGTGCGGACAAGGCATTTTCTGCAAACTTGGGCTGGGTGATGTGGACTTTCCCGAAGTCCACCAGGTGTTGCTGGATGCAGGCTTTGAGGGCTGGTGCACGGTGGAACAAGACATCGATCCAACGCTCGGCAACACCGACCCGCTGGCCGACGCCAAATACAATCGCGACTATCTCGCCTCCATCGGTTTTTAGAAGGCTCAAACTATGAAACGTCTATCTTGGGGTATGGTCGGCGGTGGCGAAGGCAGTCAGATCGGTCCGGCGCATCGTATGGGAGCCATGGCCGATGGGCACTTCACGCTGGCTGCGGGCGCGCTGGACCACAATCCAGAGGCCGGGCGCGCCTATGCGCAAACGCTTGGCATCGCTGAAGACCGTGCCTATGGCGACTGGAAAGAAATGCTGAAGGGTGAGAAGGACCGCCCGGACCGCATCGATCTTGTGACCGTCGCGACACCCAACTCCACCCACTATGAGATCACCAAAGCCTTCCTGGACGCTGGGTTTCACGTGCTTTGTGAAAAGCCGATGACCATGACCGTGGAAGAGGGCGAAGACATTGTGCGCACCGTGCGTGCGTCAGGCAAAGTGTGTGCCGTCAACTACGCCTACAGCGCCTATCCGATGATCCGCCACATGCGGCACATGGTGGATGCTGGAGATCTTGGTGCCATCCGCACGGTGGTTGCCAATTTCAGCCATGGCCATCACGCAGCAGGCGATGATGCGGACAATCCGCGCGTGCGCTGGCGCTATGATCCGGCGCAGGCGGGCGTGTCCGGGCAGATGGCCGATTGCGGCATCCATGCCCTGCATCTGGCGAGCTTTATTGCAGGCGATGAGGTTGAAAAGCTGTCGGCTGATTTCGCCTCCACGGTTTCAGGCCGGGTGCTGGAAGATGATGCGATGGTGAACTTTCGCACCGCCAAAGGCACGGTCGGGCGGCTGTGGACATCCACGATTGCGCTTGGCCGTCAGCACGGCCTCGATATTCAAATTTTTGGCGAGAAAGGTGGCCTGCGCTGGGCATCTGAACAGCCAAACCAGGTCTATTGGAGCCCGCTAGGAGGCCGCACGCAGATCATCGAGAAAGGCGAAGCTGGCATCTCCGACATGGCCGCGCGCCTATCCCGTGTGCCGATTGCCCACCCAGAAGGTTTCCCGCTGGCTGTGGCCAACATCTACGTGGATTTGGCGGCAGCAATTCACGCGCAGAAGTCTGGCGAGGCGCTTGATCCAGTGGCCAACCATTTTCCCAAAGCTGAGGACGGTCTGCGCTCTATGGCAGCGGTCTATGCCAGCGTGGAATCGGCCAAACAGAAAGGCGCCTGGGTGGATGCAAGACCGCCAATGTTTCGGTAGGGGTGGTTGCCAGAAGCTAGAGTGAGGGTGTCAGCGGCGGCTTAGAGCCCAACCTGGATTTTCGTCAGCGTGCAGCGAATGACTGAAGCTCAATTGAGTGTTTCAAACGATCAGGGTAGCATGTGCATGCGGCCTTGCTCGGGCCTCCCCCCTCCACCGGGGCAGCATCTCACATGCGGAGCGATACCAATTCGAACCCAACCTGTTCGAGCCCGCGCATAAGGAGGGATTGCGGAGACCGCTCGAAAGAGGAGGTTCAAGATGAAACTGTCATCACCAATCTATAAGCTCAAGCGTCGGGCAAAGTTGCTGGCACGCGACAACAACATTCGACTACACGAGGCACTCAACCAGATTGCCACCAAAGAAGGCTTCAAGGATTGGAGCCACTTGGCCTCCAACTACTCCGAAACGACACCTGCCGAGAAGATCATTCGCCAGATGAGTTCCGGCGATATGGTGCTTATCGGTGCTCGCCCGGGACACGGCAAAACCCTTTTGGGGTTGGAACTGATTGCTTTGGCTGAAAGAATCAATCGAACGGGCTATATTTTCACGTTGCACTACAATGAAACGGATGTCTGGGATCGGTTTGAAAAGCTTGGCTTTAATCCCAGAGAATCTGATGGTCGCGTTTTCGTTGATACCTCGGACAACATCTGCGCAGCACATATTATCGAGCGCCTCAAAAAAACTCTCGATCAGGCATTGATCGTTGTCGATTACTTACAGCTATTAGATCAAAAGCGAAGCAATCCACCACTTGATGAACAAGTCCGGGCGCTAAAGACGTTTGCCACCGAACGTGGGGCGATTGTCGTCATGATCTCACAGATCGACCGGGCATTTGAGCTATCCTCAATTGGCTTGCCAGGCATTGATGACATCCGCTTGCCAAATCCCGTCGATCTGTCGCTTTTCGATAAAAAATGCTTCTTACATGACGGCAAAGTCCAGATAGAGATGGCAGCATAGACTGGTTTAACCTACTTCGCGGACGTTCGGTGAAGGTCCACCGACCTGACGACCGCGCCGAGCTGAACGAAACCTACTCCCATTTCGTCATCCCGGATGGCCTATGGCCGTCCGGGATGACGATCGAGCGAATTGGTAACACCATCGGCCTACACCTCCGGCAAGGTCCCCCTTCGTACAACCCGGCAAGGAAAGAGCCGCGCTTCGGGGTAGCGGTCAGGCTCGTCGAGCATGGACACCACAAGCTCGATGGATGAGCTTACAATCTGCGAAATCGGCTGGTGAATGGTGCTGAGATCAATGTTCTCCCAGCGGGCCATTTCCATATCGTTGAGGCCGATCAGCCCAATATCCTCGGGTACTTTCTTGCCGGCATGCTGAAGCGCCGACAGCACGCCGATGGTCAACACATCATCGCCGCAGAAATAGGCCTGCGCCATCGCGCTTTGATCTTTCAGCAACCTCGTCATCTCATCGCGACCGGCATCGAACGAATAGGCTTTGGCAAAGCTGTAGCGCAGCTTGATGCCCGAATGGCGCGCGATCTCGGTGGTGAAACCAGTGTAACGATCTTGGGTCGAGGTCGCTGATTCTGGGCCACCCAAAAAGGCAACATCGGTGTAGCCACAAGCGATCAACTCGCGCGCTGCCATCCGTCCGCATTCCACATTGTCGATGCCAACAACATGCACTTTCGGGCTGGTTGTATGCCGCCCAAAAGAATGGACCACCGGAATGCCCGCCTCTTTGAACGCTTTGGCGAAATCCGGGCTGAGGGTGGATGAGGCGACGATCACCCCGTCGACCGAGTATTGCCGCACCATGCGCACCGATTTTTCGGGATCGGTTTCATCGGTCAGATTGACCAGCAATGGTCGAAGGCCCCGGTCCTGAAGTCCGCGGGTGAAAAGATCGAAGACCTGCAAAAAGATTGGGTTGTGGAAGTTGTTTGAAATCAGTCCGATCAGCTTGGTACGACCGGTTGTCAGCGATGAGGCCAGCGCGTTTGGGTGATAGCCAAGCTCCCGTGCCGCACGCTCCACCTTCTGGCGCATCTTGGCCGATACCGACGCACCATCGGTGAACGTTCGCGAGACCGCCGAGCGGGAAACTCCAGCTCGCAGCGCCACATCCTTCAGCGTTACATTCATGCCCATTTCCATCGCGACACGGCGACTTGCCCGGCGCGTTCCCTTCCAGCTCCCGCGTTCCAAGCGCTTGAACTACCACCAGAAAGAATGGCGGTGTAGCTTCAATTTTGCAACCGGTTGCAAATACAGTCGCGCTGTGCTTTGCTCCGCGATGAAGGGGAGCAACCCCCTCGCAAGCAAGAACAACCACATTGTCTGGGAGGACAATCATGAAATCGCTTCTCGCGAAATTTGCACTTGCAACTGCCGTCATCGCTGCGCCGATGATGAGCGCAACCGTGGTCCATGCCGAAGGCGAGCGTTATGTGCTGGTCAGCCACGCACCTGACTCCGATAGCTGGTGGAACACCATCAAGAATGGCATCGCTTTGGCCGGTGAGCAGCTTGGCGTTGAAGTTGAGTATCGCAACCCGCCAACCGGTGACATTGCCGACATGGCACGCATCATCGAGCAGGCCGCTGCTTCCAGCCCGAATGGCATCATCACTACCTTGGCTGATTATGACGTGCTGCAAGGCCCAATCACCAATGCGGTCGACCAAGGCATCAACGTCATCATCATGAACACCGGTACGCCTGAGCAGGCCCGTGAAGTGGGCGCTCTGATGTATGTCGGTCAGCCCGAATATGATGCTGGTTTCGCCGCTGGACAGCGCGCAGCTGACGAAGGCGTGACGAGCTTCCTGTGTGTGAACCACGCTATTCAGCAGCCAACTGTTGGTGAGCGCTGCCGCGGCTATGCCGACGGTCTAGGTGTGGATCTCGGCGATTCGATGATGGACTCCGGCACGGACCCTGCGGAGATCAAGAACAAGGTTCTGGCCTACCTCTCAGCCAACCCTGACACCGATGGCATCCTGACCCTCGGTCCTGTCTCTGCCGATCCAACCATTGCGGCTCTGGAAGAAAACGGCATGGCCGGTGACATCCACTTCGGCACCTTCGATTTGGGCGCAGAGATTGTGGAAGCCATCAAAGATGGCACCATCAACTGGGGCATCGACCAGCAGCCATTCCTGCAGGCCTATCTGCCTGTTGTGGTTCTGGCCAACTATGATCGCTACGGCGTGCTGCCAGGCAACAACATCAACTCCGGCCCAGGTTTTGTGACCGCTGATGGCCTGGAGCTGGTTGAAGAGTTTGCTGGCGAATATCGCTAACCTCCCTGCAGCGTAGGGGGTGGGTGTTTCGGAGCACCCACCTCCCATTCGTCACCTGGCCACGCCCCTGGCGTGGCCTCTTTTGCTTAAAGCGCCGAAACACGCGCGATAGGGGGACCATCATGTCAGAGGCGGCCACAACGCCTGAAGCGAGCGATGAACGCGTCAAAGAGATGTCGGCGTTTCGCAAGGCACTCATCCGGCCCGAACTGGGCGGTATCGTCGGCACATTTGCCGTTTTCACTTTCTTCTTACTGTTTGCCTTCGACAGCGGCATGTTCGCCGCACAAGGCGTTCTCAACTGGTCGATTGTTTCGGCCCAATTCATGATCATTGCCGTCGGCGCGTGTCTGTTGATGATCGCCGGTGAGTTCGATCTTTCTGTTGGCTCCATGATCGGCTTTGCCGGCATGATGATCGCCATTATGGGCGTCACGCTGGGCTGGCCGATTTGGATTTCGATCATCTTGACCTTTGCGATCTGCTTGGCGATCGGCGCGCTCAACGGCTTCATTGTGATCCGAACGGGGTTGCCGAGCTTCATTGTGACGCTGGCTTTCCTGTTTATTCTGCGCGGTTTCACGATCTACCTGCCGCAGACGATTGAAAACAAAACCATCATTGGCGGCATCCGTGATGCGGCTGAAGGCGATTGGCTGGCCCCAGTGTTTGGCGGCAAAGTCGGTGGCGGATTCTTCCAATGGCTGGGTGACAACGATCTGATCGCAACCTTTGAGCGCGGCAACCGTGCTGGCGAGGCGGTGATCGACGGCATTCCAATGCTGATCGTCTGGGCGATTATTCTGGTTGTGTTTGGACATGTGCTGCTGACCAAAACCCGCTTCGGCAACTGGATCTATGCCGCTGGTGGCGATGCTGAATCCGCACGCAACTCCGGTGTGCCGGTGAACCGGGTGAAAATCCTGATGTTCATGTTCACCGCGTTCTGCGCGACCGTCTTTGCCACCTGCCAGGTGATGGAGTTTGGTTCGGCTGGTGCTGACCGTGGCTTGCTCAAAGAGTTCGAAGCCATCATCGCCGTGGTGATTGGTGGCGCTTTGCTAACCGGCGGCTACGGCTCTGTGATCGGCGCGGCATTGGGCGCCCTCATCTTCGGTGTTGTCCAGCAAGGCCTATTCTTCGCCGGGGTGGAGAGTTCGCTCTTCCGCGTTTTCCTGGGTGTCATTCTGCTCGGTGCGGTGATCTTGAACACCTACATCCGCCGCATGATCACGGGGGAGCGCTGATATGAACACTCGTACAACACACGCTCCCATCATCCAGATGAAAGACATTGAGAAGCATTTCGGCTCGGTGATCGCGCTGGCTGGCGTCTCGGTGGATATCTATCCAGGCGAATGCCACTGCCTGCTCGGTGACAATGGCGCCGGCAAATCTACGTTCATCAAAACCATGTCGGGCGTGCACAAGCCAACGAAGGGAGAGATTCACTTCGAAGGCAAGCCGATGAACTTTGAGAACCCGCGCGATGCCATGGATGCAGGCATTGCCACGGTGCACCAACATCTGGCGATGATCCCGCTGATGTCGGTGAGCCGCAACTTCTTTATGGGCAATGAGCCCACGAAGAAGGTGATGGGCATCTCATTCTTTGACAGCAAGCAGGCTGATCAAATCACCATGGATGAGATGCGCAAAATGGGCATCAATCTCCGTGGGCCTGATCAGGCCGTTGGAACGCTGTCCGGCGGTGAACGCCAAACGGTGGCCATTTCACGCGCGGTGCACTTTGGCGCCAAGGTTCTCATCCTTGATGAGCCAACCTCAGCCCTTGGTGTGCGACAGACCTCCAATGTGCTGGCCACCATCGACAAGGTGCGCAAGCAGGATGTCGCCGTGGTCTTCATCACCCACAATGTGCGCCATGCGATGGCGGTGGGGGATCGTTTCACCGTGCTCAATCGCGGCCAAACGCTTGGCACAGCGCAGCGCGGTCAGATCACGCCGGAAGAGCTGCAAGACTTGATGGCCGGTGGCCAAGAGCTTGCCACACTGGAAGGATCGCTTGGCGGCACCGTGTAAGCGTTCTTTCAGCACCTTAAACATCCCGCGTTGGCGAAGGCTGGCGCGGGATTTATTTTGCGCTTTGCGACCAAATCCGCCAAACAGAAAGAATGCGTATTGCAGCCATCCTGACCGGCGGGAAAAGCCGCCGCATGGGCGAAGACAAAGCTCTGCTTGATCTGGGTGGTGAGCGGTTGGTGGACCGCGTCATCGCGCGGGTTTCACCCCAGGTGGATCAGGTTTGTTTGGTCGGGCCAACCGACTACGGCACCGGCCTTACAATTATTTCTGACGATCCAGCCTTTCGAGGACCGCTTGCTGGCATCTTTGGCGCTTTGGCGTGGATGGAAGCGCATCATGCTGATGTGGAGGGCTTTCTCACCGCACCAGTGGACGCGCCAAATTGCCCTCACGATCTTTATGCAAAGCTGACTGCGATGCCCGGCAGCGCCATGGCTGCCGATGCCGAACGCATCCACCCCACTTTTGCATACTGGCAGTGCGCCGAGTTGGCCAAAACACGCGATGGCGTTGATGCATCAGGGTCGCTGCACAGCCTAGCTGAGGCGGTAGGCGCTTGGCCCGTGGCTTGGCCCACAAGCGCGCCGTTCCTGAACCTCAACACGCCGGAAGAGGCTCAGGCGTTTTTGGCGCAAGAGAAAGCGATCGGTTAGAGGCTTGCGTCGATGGCTTTGTGCAGTTCGGCCAATGCTTGGCCAATCTTATCGCCGTAGCGCAACAGGTTACCGCCAAGCAGAAACACTGCGTCCTCGCCATACATGTCGATCATGTCGGTTGCGCGTTCTACGCTCATGCCACCACCTGGAGAAGGCAAGATACCTGGACCGGGTGCGCTATCATTGCGGCAAGCATCAGCAATCGAACGGCATTCTTCAGCGGTAAAGCCAAAACGCCCACCGACATTGGGAAACACTGAAATGTCCGAGCCTGCGATGCGTTGTAACGTGCCCAACATCATCGCGTGACTAAAACCGGTGTCTTTGGAAAGGACGTAGGGGCCGAGGAAGCTTGGATGCGTCATCACCGGCATATCAAGCGTGTCGTCGCGGGCAATGCGGCGCACAAGATCGAACCCAAACAGCCCTGGCATGATGAGAAGCCCGTGCGCGCCGTTCTCTTTGGCGAAGCGAGCATTTTCCATCAAGTCTTCGCTGTGCCCGGCAAGACCGGCAAAGTAGAGCGTGGTGCGACCGGTTTCCTGGTTGGCTTTGGCTATCGCCTCACCGATGCGCTGCACACGCTCGCGGAACGGCGCACAGGGCTGGTCGGTCAGGCCATGGTCTTCTTTCACCAGATGCGCACCACCAACGGCGCACTGATAAGCAATGTCAGCCAGCCTTTGCGCGCTGGACCCTTGCGGCTTCAGTACCGGCGAAAGCAATGGCCCACGCGGTGTACCTGCAAGTTGGCGAACGCCGGCAATGCCATAACGGGCGCCAGGATGGACGTCGGCCAGCGGACCGAGATCGATACCGATGGTTTTGACGCCAGTCTGGATCGACGTGTTGCCCATGATCACGTTGAGGAGTTGGGGAAGCTCCGTGCCGGTGCTTTCTGGCGAATAGCTGATGACCGCCTCAAACATCCCATCGCCTGACGGAGTGACCGTTTCCACCCGGCCCAGAACTGTGTCTTCCACAAAACCTGACGGCACCACATCGCGCGGGATTTCCACAGTCTGCTCAAGAGCAATGCCCTCCGCGCGATCCTCTGCTTCGGCTTGAGAGGATGCAAAGACGCGGTAGCTGACAGTGAACCTATGTGCATTTTTAGCTTGCATTAGAGGCCCTCGGCTTTGACGGTGGAGTGGACAGCGTCGACGCGGGCGGTGGTCAGATCATCTTCGGTGATGCCAAGCTGGGTGCCCAGCAGATCTTCCACGCCAGCCACCAAAGCGGTGGCGTCCAGGCCGTAGTACTTCATGAGATAACCGCGCGAGCCGCCATGGGCATAGGTGTCTTTCAGGCCCAGCCGAACCAGGCGTTTGCCCACGCCATTGTCGGCCATGATCTCAGCAAGCAGAGACCCGATGCCGCCTTCGGTGACATGGTTTTCCAGTGTCACCACACCGCCTTTGACCGACTGGATGTGGTCGAGCATCGCCTTGGCGTCGAACGGCTTGATCGTGTTGAGGTGCAAATGGCGCACCGAGACGCCCTTTTCTTCCAGGGCACCGCGTGCACGCAGCGCTTCCTCGGTGCTGATGCCCGAGGTGACGATCAGAACATCCTCACCCAGCGCCAGCTCGCGCATTTTGCCGACCTCGATCGGCGTGTCGAACAGGCGCGGGACCGAGCCGCGTAGCACACGGCAATAGACCGGGCCATCGATGCTGTCGGCAGCCTCGCAGATCGATTCCACCTCGGTGGCATCGCCTGTTTCCAGGATCGTCATGTTGGGGATCGAACGCATCACCGAGATGTCTTCAATCGCCTGGTGGGTCATGCCGCCCGGTGTCGTGACGCCGGGCAAAAAGCCCATCAGGCGCACTTTCCTGCGCGGATAGGCGATGGAGGCCATCAACTGGTCATAGGGGCGGCGATAGAGGAAGACGCCGAAGGTGTGCAGGAACGGTCGGAAGCCCGCCATGCCGAGCCCACCGGCAAAGGAGAGCATGTTCTGCTCGGCCATACCCAGAGACAAGAACTTGTCGGGATGCTTGTCGCGGAACTTGTCGATCTCACAGGATGAGGTGAGATCGGCGGACAAGCACAGCACTTCGGGGTGCGCCATGGCATAGGCTTCAAAGGCCCGCTCATAGGGGCGGCTGACCATTTCCGGCATATCAGTGCGCTCCCTGGTAATTAACAGGTTCAACGCCAAGGGCGCGGGCAATGTCGTGGTTCATCTCCGCGCGTTCCTCTTCGGACTTGAAGCGCACATAGTGCAGGCGCGGGAAGCGACGTTGCAGTGTTGGCATGCCGCGGAAGGGCGAGGTGTTGGCCAGGATGATCAGCGGCTTGCCCTTATGTTTTTCCTGCACGGCGTCACGCATCTCATCGAGCTTGTGACCATCGATGGAGACAACGGCTGCGCCAAAGTTCTCCATCTTGGTTTTGATGTCGCCAACCTCCATCACAGAGTTCATGGCGCCGTCGCACTGCTGACGGTTCACATCCATGATGGCGTAGAGATTGTCGATGCCGTGATGGGCGGCGCACTGAATGGCCTCCCAGGTCTGGCCTTCCTGCACCTCACCATCGGACATGAAGACCCAGGTTTTGCCGGTCTCTTGCTTGCGCTTGCGCGCCCAAGCAAGGCCCGCTGCGGTGGAGAAGCCAATGCCCAGCGTGCCATTGTGCACTTCCATGCCAGGCGAGTGTTCGGCACCGATCATCTCGACCGAGGACCCGTCCTTGTTGAACATTTCCAGGCCTTCTGGTGCCATGCGGCCAACCTCGATCAGCGTCGCATAGGCCACCAGTGCGTAGTGGGCAGGGGCAATGAACAGCCGGTCCAGATCGCTGCGCTCAGGGCCATTGTAACCGGCACCGGTGTGATACGTGGGGTTGTCCGCCGAGGGCACACCGCCAAACGGCTTGGGGATCATCGGCAGAGTCGGCGCGCCAAGCTCCAACTGCTCATTGTAGAGCCATGACAGTTGCTCAGCGGCCGAGCACGCCTGGCTCAGATACCCGCCATTGTTGCGCATCGCATGTTCAAAAACGCGACGGCGAATGCCAAGCGCTATCTCTTCAGTGGTTTTTGCGTTCCGACGGATCATGGCCATCGTCACCTCTTCCTAAGGAAAGTCACATACTACTTTGCATAAGTCAGTTGGCCTGACAATTGTCAAAAAGCTTCTCATGGTATGGTTTCCACGTCCTTCGCCCGACACCGCACACAAGAAGGGGGCCAATGCGGCCCCCTTGCAATCGCTTTGACCGGTCAGCCTTAACGCGGTGGCAGCGGCATCCAGTCGGTCATCGCCACATCGGCATGCTGGAACTGCGGCATCGCCGAGGACAAATCATCCATGTTGGAAATGTCGGCCTCGTTGAGGAAGTCCTGCGTGATGAGGGTTGGCGGCACCACAACTTGAGCGCCAGGGTCGCCACCGGCCAGCATGATGGCCAGGGCACGCACGGACACTTCACCCACCACAGCAGGGTTGGTGGCAACAGTTGCTTTCCACGGGCTGCCAGGCTCGCGCATCACGGCGATATCGGCGGTGGAAACATCAGCAGAGTAGATCGAAACGTCGGAGGACATGCCAGCCTCGTTCACCGCGATGACCACGCCTTTGGCAAACTCATCATACGGGGCGAACACCACATTGATGTTGGGGTTGGCCTGGAGAACCGAACGGGCCTGATTGGCGTTGGAGTTGGCAATTGGGTTGTCCAACGTGCCAAAACGAGCAACTTCGTTGATGCCAGGGTTTTCCTCGCGGATTTCCTGCCATGCGACATCGCGGCGGTCGAGCGGGGCAATGCCTGGCACGTAGACGTAACCGGCTGTCCAATCGGTGCCATTGTCTTCAATCGCCTGGTCGAGCGCCATACGGCCCAGCAGATAGTCTGACTGTTCGATCTGCGGGATGGATTCATTTTCCACATTCACATCGAACGCAACGACGCGGATGCCCGCATCGACGGCACGCTGAGCGGCGTCACGCATGGATTCCGTCAGGCCATGCTGGATGATGATGCCATCAACGCCAAGGGCGATCGCTTGGTCAACCATATCAGCCTGCAAAGCAGCGTCCTGGCGGCTGTCAAACACGCGCAGGTCAACGCCAAGCGCTTCGGCTTGTGCCTCAACACCGGCCAGATAGGCTTGGAAAAAATCGCCCGTGGAGAGGTAACGCACCAGCGCGATCTGCACGTCGCCAGCGTTGTCAAACGGGGCAGGCATGTCCTGGGCAAGCGCAGCGCCCGTCATGCCGGTGGAGGCGACAAGTGCACCGGCCACCATTTTCATGAAAGTTCGTTTTGTGCCGATCATCGGAGTTTCTCCCTTTGTGAAGTTCGGTCTTTTTGCGAGCTGACAGCTCGGTTAGTGGCCCCCGCCGCGCTTGCGCGTGGAAAGGGCGAAGGTGAACATGAGTGCGACAACAAGCACGGCGCCTTTGACAAAGTCCTGGGTGTAGTAGGGCGCATTCATCATGGTGAGCCCTTGCAGCAGCACGCCGACAAAGAGCGCGCCAATGGCCGTGCCAAACGCATTGGGCTTGGCGGCACCCAGAACAGCAAAACCGATCAAGGCTGCTGCCACACTGTCGAGAAGCAGATTGTTGCCCGACGCGATGTCGCCGCGGCCAAGACGAGCCGCGAGCAAGATGCCACCGATCGAGGCCATGACGCCGGAGATCATATAGGCGGTGATCTTATAGCGATTGACGTTGGCACCGGCGAGCGCGGTGGCGCGTTCATTGGAACCGATGGCGTACATCAGGCGGCCATGGCGGGTGAGCTCCAGGAACACCCAAACGAGCAGCCCGACGATCAAAAACACCACGACAGGCACAGGGATCAGATCTTCCAGCACGAAGTCAAACCGGTGACGGCCAAGCCAAAGAAACGCATGCGAGAAGGTGCCTTCAGCCACCTCACCGCCCGGCAAGGTCATACCGGTGGAGATGGACCGCCCCTCGGTTGGAATGCGCTGCAGACCGATCAGCAGGAACATCATGCCCAGCGTTGCCAACAGATCGGGCACGCGCATCTTCACAATCAGCAAGCCGTTGATGAGGCCGACGAACGCTCCCATGACCAGACAGGCAAGCACGGCCACGAAGGCCGATTGTTCGAGCACGACCATCATGTAGGCGGACAGCATCAAGGCCGATGTCGCGACCGACCCAATGGAAAGATCAAAGCCGCCGACGACCAGCGTGCAGGTCACACCAAGCGCCAAAATGCCAGTGATCGCGACCGACTGGAAAATGAACGCAGCCGAGCGCGGCCCGGCAAAGCCGTTGGTGGCCAGTGAGAAGAAGACGATCAAACCCAACAACAGGCACAGAAAGCCGTAGCGGATTGCCAGATTCACCAGCGTCTGGGACCGGTCCATGCTCGGGGGAAGAGGCTTTGTGGCATCAGGCTGGGAGGTTTGCGTGTCAGTTGTCATGAAGCGAGTGTTTCTGTGTTGGATGAATGAGCGGCCTGACCCGACACTTGCGCCAGGATGGCGCTCAAATCGACGGCTTCGTTGCGATGCTCGCCGACCAGGCTGTGTTCGTAGAGGACCAGAATGCGGTCAGCGATTTCCAGCGCCTCATCAAGCTCGGCGGCAAAAACGATGGTGGCGCGCTCACCGGCTGTGTCGCGGATCGAACGGCCGATATCGCGGCGCGCGCGGATATCAACGCCTTGGAAGGGCTCATCCAGCACAAGCAATTGGCTTGCTTCGGCCATCCAACGTCCCACCATCACCTTCTGCTGATTGCCGCCTGACAGCGTGCCGATGTCATCGGCGGGTGATTGGCAGACAACGCCCAATTGCTCGATCATAGACTGTGTCGTCCGCTTTTCGCTTGCTCTGCTTAGAAACGAGAAAGGGGCATGGCGGGCCGTGAACGGCAAGGTGAGATTTTGCGTGATATCGAAGGTTGGGATAACGCCATTCGACGCGCGGTCTTTGGGCGACATGAACACACCAGCAGTGATGGCAGCTTCTGGAGAAGCAGGTTTGTAAGGCTTGCCAACCAAACGCATTTCGCCGGCCAAGGGCGTTTCCATACCGAACAGGATCGAGGCGAGTTTGGTTTTGCCACTGCCCAAAAGCCCAGTGATCGCCACAACCTCGTTGCGGTGAACCGACAAGGTGATGGGAGCACCGCCCTCCGATAGCTTTAAGCCGTCGAGCTCGATGACAGGCTCGCCCTTGGCAGCGACATCGATATCGACGGCCGTCATGGCATGACCAAGCATGGCCGTCACCGCTCCTTCATAGTCGAGCGGCGCGGTCTGGAAGGTGCCGGAGATCTGTCCGTCGCGCATCGAGATAATGCGATCAGCGATGCGGCGAATGTCCGACATGCGGTGGGAGATGTAGAGGATCGCAACGCCCGTTTCGCGCAGATGATCGAGCAGCTTGAAGAGACGCTCTGCCTCGGTAGCCGAGAGCGACGACGTTGGCTCATCAAGGATCAGAACTTTTGGATCCTTGGCCATGGCACGGGCGATCGCGATCAGCTGTCGTTCCGCGACACCCAAATCGGCCACTTGCGTGCGCACATCAATATCCAGGCCCATCGCCGAGGCGATCTTGCGCGCATCGCTTCGCAGCTTGCCTTGGTTGATGAAAAACCCTGCACCCGGCTCGTTCAACCGATCGAGCATCAAATTGGAGGCCACATCAAGATCGGGGATCACGCCATCATTGATCGACTGATGAACCGTCACCACACCCGCTTCAATAGCTTGGCTTGGTGATGTGGGAGAAAACGGTTCGCCAAAAAGTTCAATGCTGCCCGCGTCCAGTGCGTGGACACCACAAAGAATTTTCACCAATGTGGATTTGCCAGCGCCGTTGGCGCCCATCAGCACAGTGATCTGACCGGCTGGGATCGTTAGGTCGATGCCCCGCAAAACGCGGTTTGGCCCAAAGGCTTTTTCGATTCCGACGACGCGGCACGCGGCGTGTTGCATAGGCTAATGGCCTGTTTGTTGTTCGCCCATGGTTTGTCCATGGTTGCTCCCTGATAATGATCGTGAGCGCCCAAATGGCAAAAGTCAAGAGCACTTGACAAATGGCGAATTGAACGATCAGACTTAAAGGCAATGAATAAGGTTCGAGCAGGCATATCCGCCCAATGAGATATGCAGCATAGGAGGAACGGACCCGTGGCAACCACCCAAACTCCCCATTGCTATGAAGCGTTGACTGTCGAAACGCTTCCAACACGTCTTATCGGTGTTGCCGATCTGGCTGCTCGCGTGGGCAACGACCCTGCAAGCTGGTCGGTCCAAGAAGTGGGTGATGGCAATTTGAACCTGGTGTTCATCGTCACAGGGCCATCTGGCCGTGTGGTGGTGAAGCAAGCCCTGCCCTATGTTCGGCTAGTCGGTGACAGTTGGCCGCTACCCCTGAAGCGAGCCTTTTTTGAGTACCATGCACTGACGCGGCAAGCCGCACGCGACCCTGGCATGGTGCCCGACATCTACCATTTCGATGAAGCCCAGGCACTGATCGTGATGGAGTATCTTTCGCCGCACATCATTTTGCGTGGCAAGCTGATCAAAGGCGAACGCGTGGAAGGCTTAGGCAAGGCGCTGGGCCTCTTTTGCGCCCGCACCGCATTCCAGGGCTCTGATCTTGCGATGAACGCAGGCGAGAAGAAGGCTGACACGGCCCTGTTCTCGGGCAATGTGGAGCTGTGCGACATCACCGAGCAATTGGTGTTTACCGACAGCTACTATGATGCTGAGCGCAACCATCACACGCCAGAGCTTCAGCCCGTCGTTGATGAGCTACGGGCCGATCCCGCATTGAAAGCTGCCGCGCAATACATGCTGATGCGCTTCACCTCCGGTGGCGAAACACTGATGCATGGAGACCTGCATACCGGCTCGGTGATGTGCACAGACACCGACACCAAGGTCATCGATCCGGAGTTCGCGTTTTACGGTCCGCTCGGCTTCGACCTTGGCATGCTGATCGCGAATTATCTGATGGCCTATTTCAGCCAGCCTGCGCACCGATCTGCCGATGAACTGGAGGGCTATCAGGACTGGCTGCTTGATGTCACGCGTGAGACCAGCACAACCTTCCACGCTGAGTTTGTTCGCCTCTGGGCCAGTGAGCGAACGGGCATTCTTTATCCTCCGGCGCTTTGGGAAGATCAGGGTCAGTCTTCGGATGGCGCGCGCGACGCCTTGCTCAACCACATTTGGAACGACGCAATGGGCTTCTGTGGTGTGGAACTTCACAGGCGCATCCTGACGCTGGCTCACAATGCTGATTTCGAAACCATTGAGGACACCGCAGCGCGCGCGAAGCTGGAGGCGCGCAGCTTGGACATGGGACGCACCATACTGCTCGCCCGCCCCTCAAACACTGACGATTTGATCGCGCTGGCGCGGGCAACGAACGCAAAGGATTTGCTATGAAAGTCGATGGCACGCATTACCGCTCCATCTGGTATGACACGGGCACTGATGAGGTGCGCATCATAGACCAGCGCTGGTTGCCGCACGCGTTCAAGATCGTCACGCTGAAGAGCTTGGAAAGCTTTGCGACCGCCATCCGCGACATGTGGGTACGTGGCGCACCGCTGATCGGAGCGACTGCCGCTTACGGCATGGCCGAAGAGATGCGCCGTGACCCATCCGATGCAGCGCTGAACATGGCTTGGGATGTGCTCCACGATACGCGTCCTACAGCGATCAATCTGAAATGGGCGCTGGACCGGTGCCGCACATATCTGCAACCGCTGGCTCCGGCCAATCGCGCTGATGCTGCGATGAAGCTTGCGCACGAAATCGCTGACGAAGATGTTGAGATCAACCGGATGATCGGCATCCACGGGCTGGAGATCATCAAACAGATTGCTGCCAAGAAACCTGCTGGCGAACCTGTGCGGTTGCTCACCCATTGCAATGCCGGTTGGCTTGCGACCGTCGACTGGGGCACCGCGACCAGCCCAATGTATCACGCGGCCAATGCTGGCCTGCCGATCCATGTTTGGGTGGATGAGACGCGCCCGCGCAACCAAGGCGCGCTGACCGCCTGGGAGGTGGGCAGCCACGGCATCAACCACGCCTACATTACTGACAATGCCGGTGGCCACCTGATGCAGCACGGCATGGTTGATATGGTGATCACGGGGACGGACCGCACCACTGCGCGTGGCGACGTCTGCAACAAGATCGGCACCTATCTCAAAGCGCTTGCCGCCCATGACAATGGCGTGCCGTTCTATGTCGCGCTGCCTTCCCCCACCATCGATTGGACGGTGCAGGATGGGGTGAAAGAAATTCCCATCGAAGAGCGCCCCGGGCGCGAGGTTTCGCACATTCAAGGCGTGTTGGCAGATGGGTCGATTGGCGAAGCGCAGGTTTCTCCCGATGGGTCGCCGCTCGGCAACCCTGCCTTCGATGTGACCCCAGCTCGCCTTGTCACCGGTCTCATCACCGAGCGCGGCGTATGCAAGGCCTCGCCTGAAGGCTTGGCGACACTTTTTCCTGAACGCGCGGCGGCTTAGACGATATGATTGAGAACCGTTGGAGTGATGCGGACGCCCAAACATGGGTTGACGAGTTGGGACCGGACGCAAGCGAAGCCGACAAAGTGTTGGCGCATCGTGTCTACACAAGCCGGATCATTGGCCAGAACCCTGATCTTGTGATGCACGGCGGGGGCAACACCTCGGTGAAGGTGACCCGACCCGATCTATTTGGTGAACCGCAACGCGTTCTGCATGTGAAGGGTTCAGGCTGGGATCTGGACACCATCCAGGCGCCTGGTCTGCCAGGCGTTCGTCTTGATCCGCTTCTGGCGCTGCGGGCATTGCCTGCTTTGTCGGACGAAGAGATGGTGAATGTTCAACGGCAGAACCTTCTGGATTCCACCGCACCGAACCCCTCTGTGGAAACGTTGCTCCACGCGTTCTTGCCGCACACTTTTGTCGATCACACCCATGCCACGCCGTTTCTGGTGCTCGCCAACATGCCGAATGCCGAAGACGTGGCTCGGCAGATTTTTGGCGGTCGGCTGGGTATTGTGCCCTACATCATGCCAGGCTTTGCTTTGGCCAAGGCTGCGGCAGAAGTCTACGATGCCAATCCTGATGTTGAGGGCCTGCTGCTTTTGAAGCATGGGCACTTCGCTTTCGGGCCAGATGCCAAGTCCAGCTATGATCTGATCGTCTCGCACACCAATGAGGTGGCCGATTTCCTTAAAATGCAGGAGACGACATCACTTCAGGTGCGTTTACCAGCCCAGGCTCCCGATGGGTTGGCGCGGTTGCGCGGTGCTTTGGCACCGGGCGATCGCGACGCCGCCATGCCAGTTCTGGCGCTGCGCAACGGGCCGGATGTTATGGCGTTCTTTGAGCGCAATGATACCGCTGATTTGGCGACACGCGGTGTTGGCTCACCCGATCACGTGATCCGTACCAAAGCCAAACCGCTGGTGCTGACGACCGACGATCTTGGCTCGCAAGACGCGATCACAGCAAAAATCGATGCCTTTAAGGCTGATTATGAGGCCTATTTCACGCGGCAGAATGCGCGCGTTGGCAAAGACCGAACCATGCTTTCCCCCAGCCCCAATCTGGTGTGGGCGGAAGGTTTTGGCTTGATCGGCGTCGGATCATCGGACAAAGCGGCTCAAGTGGCCGCCGACCTTGGTGAGCAGAATTTGCGCGTGCGCGCTGTTGGCGAAGATGCAGGTGGCTTCCGCCCCATCGAAGAGAACGATCTTTTCGACATGGAGTATTGGTCGCTGGAGCAGGCCAAGCTTGGCAAGGGCAAACCGGCCGCCTTTGCCAGCCGCGTGGTGATGGTAACGGGCGGCGGCGGAGCGATTGGGCACGCGATTGCAAAGGCGTTTGCTGCCTTGGGTGCAAGCGTCTTTCTGGTGGATCGCGACAAAGATCAACTGGCAACAGCCCTCGAGAGCTTAGGCGGCAACCATGATGGCCTTGCCCTTGATGTGACCGACCCGGATGCTGCCGAGCAGGCGATGGATCAGGTGACGCAGCGGTTTGGCGGGCTCGATATTTTGGTGTCCAATGCCGGTGCTGCAATGAGTGGTGCCTTGGTCGATCTTTCCGATGAGCAGTTGCGAGCAGCCTTTGAGCTCAATTTCTTCTCCCATCAGCGCTTCGCCAAGGAAGCGGCCGCCTTGTTTGCGCGCCAAGGCCGTGGCGGGCAAATGCTTTTCAACATCTCCAAGCAGGCTGTGAACCCAGGCAAGAACTTCGGTGCTTATGGCATGCCCAAAGCAACGACCTTCTTCCTGATGCGTCAGCTTGCTCTTGAGCTTGGAGATCAAGGCGTGCGGGTGAACGGCGTCAACGCTGATCGCATCCGCTCCGGTCTTCTAACGGATGATTTCATCGCTGAGCGGGCCAAAGCGCGCGGCACCGATGAAGCCTCTTACATGGCGGGTAATCTGTTGAAGCGCGAAGTGGAGGCTCATCATGTGGCCAATGCGTTTACCGCTCTTGCACGCATGGAACGCACCACCGGCCATGTGGTAACGGTCGATGGCGGCAACATCGAAGCTGCTTTGCGATAGGGTCGCCACATGCCGGAGGGGAAGACAGCCAAGGATGCCAGCCACTCCGAGGCTCAGCTCGCCCATGTGGCCATGCTCTACTATCGCGAGGGTCTGACACAGAGCGAGATCGCCCAGCGCATCGGCCTGTCGCGCGCGACCATCGTCAACTATCTGCGGCTTGCTCGTGACCTCGGCATTGTCGACATTCGCATTCGCGGCGAAAGCTTCACCGCCTCTCCCCTCTCGCGCAAGCTGACAGAACGCTATGGCCTGACAGACTGCTACATCGCCCATAATGATGTGGAGCCGCAGCGCGACGACGGGGTGCTGGAACGGGTTGGGCAACTGGCGGCCTCTGCCATGCGTGATCTGCTGGAGCCGCGCGACAAGCTTGGCATCGCGTGGGGCCAAACAATCCAGCATGTGGCGAACACGTTTCCCAATGGCCCCGTGCCCAATCTCACCTGCTATCAACTCATCGGGTCGATGGATTTCAACGCGCTGTTTGCGCCGGAAGCCTGCACGATTGAAATCGCCCGGCGGACACTGGCGCCGTGCCGCACGCTGCATGCGCCTGCGGTTGTGTCCTCAGTTGATCTGGCATCGCAGTTGCGCGAGGAACCGATTATTGCCCGGCAACTCAATGAGCTGGCCGACCTCACCAAAGCACTGTTCTCTGTTGGTAGCTTGAGCCACCCATTGACGCTTGTTGGCTCAGGCATGGCCACACAGGAAGAGCTCGATACCTATGTGGCGATGGGGGCCAAAGGGGTGTTTTGGGGCCATTTCATCGATAAAGATGGCAACTGGCTGGATGGACCACTTACCGGCCGTTTGGTTGGGGCATCGCTTGACCAATTGCGGGCCATCGACATGCGCATGTTGGTCGCCTGCGGCAAAAGCAAACGCGAGGCCATAAAAGCCTCGCTTCACGGCGGATACGCAACGCACTTGGTCACCGACGAAGACACCGCATCGTGGTTGCTGCGCTAGTGCCTCTTCTTTGAAGGGTCGACGCGGTGTAAACCGACACCATCATGACACCCATACTCTACTCCTTTCGCCGCTGCCCTTACGCCATGCGGGCCCGTCTTGCCTTGCAGGTTGCGGGTATTGACGTTGAACTGCGTGAAGTCGTGCTACGCGCCAAGCCGAAAGCCTTTTTGGATGTTTCACCCAGCGCAACGGTGCCGTGCCTGGTCACGCAGAGCGAGGTGATCGATGAAAGCTTGGATGTGATGCTTTGGGCGCTCAAGCAAAACGACCCTGAGGGTTGGCTTGCTATGCCCGATGAAGGCCATGCCTGGATTGAGCGGGCCGATGGACCGTTCAAGCAGGCGCTTGATCGCACCAAGTATGAAACGCGCTACCCTGGCACAGACCCCAACGCTGAGCGTGACAAAGCCTCGGTGTTTTTGGCCGACCTCGACGCTCAGATTGCAGGCTGGATGTTTGAGCGCGAGAGCCTTGCAGACAATGCCATCCTGCCATTTGTGCGGCAATTTGCGTTCATCGACAAAGACTGGTTTGACGCCCAGCCTTGGCCCAATCTGCAGACTTGGCTTGCCAGATTTTTGGCCTCATCGCGCTTTGAATCCATGATGGTGAAATACGCGCAATGGCAGGAGGGTGCACCGCCTGTGTTGTTTCCTTCGGAAAATTAGGTCACGACTTGCCAAACGTGGCGTGGGGCTGACGAATACCATAGAGGCTCTTGCGACCGAGACGCTTGTCTTTGGTATCCGCAGTCTTCGCCACTAGATTTCGCCTTCCTCCTATGATCACTCTGGCATCAACCAGGAAAAAGATGCGCTGAACCCACATGTTTTGGTTCGCGTGATCCCAACCAAAAAGCACCATCGATCATGTCCCTTTCCCGCCTTTGTGCGACCCCAATTGCCGCGCTTTTGCTTGTTCTTCTGCCCACCAGCGCCGCTTTGGCGCAGGGCGGTCCATCGCTTGTTGTCACCGAACGCGTGGAAACGCGCACGCTTGCTGAAACCCGACCGGTGTTTGGCGAGGTGGTGGCCCGTCGCGACAGTGCCATCGCGGCCCGTGTGGCCGGGATCGTGGATGAAGTTGGCGTTTTGGTCGGTGATCTGGTGGAACCCGGTGACATGCTGGCCGTGCTTGACCGCCAACTTATCGGCATCGAGTTGGAACAGGCCGAGGCCGGTTTGGCCGAAGCCGAAGCTGGCATTGAGGTGGCGCAGGCACGGGTTGTGCGCACCCAGGATGTTTTCACACGCACCGACAGTCTGCGTGGCAGCGCGGCCTTTTCTGAAGGTCGTTTGGAAGACACGCGCGGCGCCTTCTCCGAAGCGCGCGGTCAATTGGCCGAAGCGCAGGCGCGCCTACTGAATGCGCAGGCTGCGCTTGAGCGTGCACGCTACAATTTTGAACGCGCTGAAATCACAGCGCCATTCCGCGGCGTTGTGCTTTCGGTGGAGACCGATCCCGGACAGTTCATCTCGGTGGGCAACCCCGTGGTGCGCTTGCTGGATGTGACCACGCTTGAGATCGAGGCCAATGTGCCTGCGCAATACATTGCAGGCCTTTCACCTGATCTTTCTTTGAGCGGTGAAACAGAAGATGGCACGCCACTGGATCTTACCGTGCGGGCTATTCTCCCAACAGAATTTGCGAGCACGCGCACGCGGCCCGTTCGTTTTGTGGCCGATCTGCAATCCCTCACACGGCGCGTGGCCGTTGGCCAATCGATCACCGTCTCTGTGCCAACCGATGCGCCACGCGATGCGTTGTCGGTGCCAAAAGACGCTCTGACGCAAAGTGCCAGTGGTTGGTCTGTGTTTGTCGATGAGGAAGGCGTTGCAACGCCTCGCACCGTTCAGGTGGGCGTTGCTATGGGTGACCGTTTTGAAGTGTTGGGTGGCCTCAACGAGGGAGATTTTGTCGTGGTGCGCGGCAATGAGCGGTTGTTCCCTGGCCAGCCGATCCAAGCGGCCAATGCCGATACCGCCCAGTCCGGCAGCCCGTCTGACACACCATCAGAAAACTAGGGAACGCGCGTTATGGATCTTATCCGTTTTGCCATCGACCGCCCCATCGCCGTTGTTGCGACCGTCATCATGGCGATCCTCTTCGGTGGCTTGGCGCTCACCCGCATCCCTGTTCAGCTTGCACCCGATGTCAGCGCACCGGTGGTGACCATCACCACCAATTGGCCTGGCGCTGCGCCGATTGAAATCGAACGCGAGATCGTCAACCCGCAGGAAGAGGTTCTGCGCGGGCTGGAAGGCCTCGACATCATGACGTCCTCCTCGTCCACCGGGGAAGCAACGGTCACGCTGGAGTTCGCCATCGGTACCGATATGAGCCAGACATTGCTGCTGGTCTCCAACCGGCTGGACCGGGTGGGCAGTTATCCCGACGAGGCATCAGAGCCAACGCTCAACACGTCGGGCGGCGATGACAGTCCTATTGCCTGGGTTCTGGTTCTTGCTGGCGAAGGCAACACGCAGTCACTGCCAACCTTTGGCGACTTCATCGAAGACATCGTCAAAGACCGGTTGGAGCGCGTGGAAGGCGTTTCGGCGGTCAATGTGTTTGGCGGTGTGAGCCGCGAACTGCAAATCATCGTTGATCCGCAGCGCCTGGCGCGCTTTGGGCTAACGGTGCCAGAGGTGGTGAACCGGCTCCGCACGGAAAACATCTCGCTGTCAGCCGGGGACATCGAAGAAGGTAAGCGGCGCTATGTTGTGCGCGCGGAAGGCAACCTCAACACCATCGAAGCGGTGGAGTCGGTGGTCCTGCGCTCGCAAGCTGACAATGGCTCGGCAGGCGGCTCTCTTGGCCGGGTGCTTATGGGCGATGTCGCGGAGGTGACCTTTGCCTATGAAGAGCCTGCTGTGCGGCTGCGTTTCAACGGTGATGCAGGTCTTGCTTTTAACGTTGTGCGTGAGCGCGGCGCCAATGTCATCGAGACGATGGAAGAGGTTCGCCGCACGCTCGACGAATTGGCCGCCGGACCGGTGGCCGACCAGAACCTGGTGCTTCAGCAAGTCTATGATGAGACCATCTACATTGAAGGCGCCATTGATCTGGTAACCCAGAACATATGGATCGGTGGCGGACTGGCCGCCCTGGTTCTACTGCTCTTTTTGCGGAGCCCACGCGCAACACTGGTGGTGTCACTGGCCATCCCTGTCTCCATCGTTGCGACCTTCGTGGTCATGGCGGCGACAGGGCGCACGCTGAACGTCATCTCTCTGGCGGGCATCGCCTTTGCTGTCGGCATGATCGTCGATGCGGCCATTGTTGTGTTGGAGAACATCTACAGGCTTCGCGAGACGGGCATGCCGCGCCGTGAAGCGGCCTATCGTGGTGCCAAGCAAGTGTGGGGCGCCATCTTGGTCTCGGCGCTGACCACCGTGCTGGTGTTCGTGCCGATCCTGGTGATGCAGCTTGAAGCGGGCCAGCTTTTCCGTGACATCGCGGTGGCAATCTCTGTGTCCGTGCTGTTGTCGCTTCTGGTGGCGGTGACGGTGATCCCTGCTCTTTCGAGCCGACTGTTGGCTGGCGGCCAACAAAAGATGCTGCCTCTACCCGGCATCGATCATTTCGGTCGTGGTTTTAAAGCGCTGGTGATGATGTATGTGCGCGCCACGGTGCGCACCCGTGCGCTGGGCATCACGATGGTGACCCTGATCGCGGGCACAGCGATCACCGCCAGCGTGATGTTCCTGCCGCAGCTGGAATATCTGCCTGAGGGCAACCGAAACCTCGTGTTTGGTCTCATCATCCCACCGCCGGGTTACAATCTGGACACCACTGAGACCATTGCTGAGCGTATCGAACAGACTGCTCGCCCCATGTGGGAAGGTGCTCCGGCGCTTGAGCTGGAAGACGGTACACCGGTGATCGAGAACTTCTTCTTCGTGGCAACACCGGGCAACAGCTTTGTTGGCGCGACAGCAATGGATGGCACACGGGCTGGCGATCTGATCCCGATCCTGTCGCGGCCAATCTTTGCCGAACCGGGCACCTTTGGCTTCATGACGCAACCGTCCTTGTTTGGTCAGGGTGTCGGTGGTGGCCGAACGATTGAACTCAATGTTTCAGGGCAAGACCTGGGACAAATTCTTGCGGTTGCCGGTCAAGCCGCCGGTATGGTTTCCGGCATTTTGCCGCGCTCTGAAGGCCACCAGTTCCGCCCTATTCCAGGCCTGGAACTCGGTGCTCCCGAAGTTCGGTTGATCCCTGACCGTTTGCGCCTTGCCGATGCCGGGCTTGATGCCGCCGCCCTGGCTGCGACCGTCGATGCGTACAATGACGGTTTGCGAGTCGCTGAGATCACCGAGGGTGCGGACCGATTGAACCTAGTTCTGCTTGGCGATCGGTCCGCGCTCACCGGGCTTCGCACCCAAGATGTGGGCAGCTTTCCGGTTGTTACGCCATCAGGACAAATCATCTCAGTGTCGGCGCTCGCCGATGTTCAAGTGACAGCAGGTCCCACCGAAGTGCGTCACCGCGATCGCTTGCGCACCGTCACGCTGGAAGTGCGCCCGTCGGATGCTCTGCCATTGGAAACAGCGGTTGCGATGCTGGAAACCCAGGTGGTCGAGGCACTTGAAGCGCAGGGCCTGCCGCCTGGCATTCGATTGACCGTCTCCGGCACCGCCGATCAGCTGAGCCAGACCTGGGATGCCATTCAGATCAATCTGGTTGTGGCACTGCTCATCGTGTTCTTGGTGATGGCGATCTTGTTTGAGAGCTTCATCCTGCCATTGGTGATCTTGGTGTCTGTGCCGGTGGCTGCCGCAGGGGGTGTTGGCGGACTGGCACTGCTCAACACGTTCCAAGTGCAACCTCTTGATATGCTGACGCTGCTCGGCTTCATCATTCTCGTCGGCATCGTTGTGAACAACGCGATCCTGATCGTGCACCAGTCGCTGATCAATTTGCGTGAAGAGGGCATGCCGCCAATCGAGGCGATTGAAGAGGCCACACGTAACCGCATCCGTCCAATCTTCATGTCCACGCTCACCAGCATTATGGGCATGATGCCACTGGTGGTTATCCCGGGCGAAGGGGCAGAGCTTTATCGCGGCCTGGGTGCGGTGGTGGTTGGCGGGCTTTCCATGTCAGCGTTTCTAACGCTGCTCACCGTGCCGCCGCTGCTGCGGCTTTGTTTGCGGGCGCCAGCTGATCAAGCCGATCAGGTTGCACCTCAAAGGTCCATGCCAGCACCTGCCGAGTAAGCAGAACAGGGGCCATGTGATGCTCGGGGCGAAACACAGCCGCCCCGAGCATTCGTTTTTAGTGTTTGAACTTCTTGATTTCGCCAGACTTGAGGCGAGCGGAGTAGGATTCCAGTTCCTTCTTCACCACCTTCATCAGGAAGTAGAGGGCGAAGATGTTCACCACAGCCATCGCGAAGATCGCCGCATCAGAGAAGTCGATGACCGGACCAAGGCTGGCTGCTGCACCGATGACGATGAACACACAGAAGATGAGCTTGAAGATCAACTCGGTCGTTTTGCCTTCACCGAACAGGTAGGTCCACGCCTTCAGGCCATAGTAGGACCAGGAGATCATGGTGGAGAAAGCAAACAGGACAACTGCAATCGCAAGCACGAATGGGAACCAGCTGATCGCCGATCCAAAGGCTGCCGACGTTAGAGCAACGCCAGAGTTTCCATCAACTGTTGCCACCGATGTACCAGCTTCGTTGAGAACGTAGAGTCCAGTTTCTGGATCCGTGATCAGTTGCTGTGAGATGATGATGACAAGCGCCGTCATCGTGCAGATGACAACCGTGTCGATCAACGGCTCAAGCAGAGACACGAAGCCTTCGGTGATCGGCTCTTTGGTGCGCACCGCCGAGTGGGCAATAGCGGCAGAACCGACGCCAGCTTCATTGGAGAAGGCAGCACGTTTGAAGCCCTGGATCAGCGCTCCAACAAAGCCACCTGCAACACCAAGACCGGTGAAGGCACCTTCAAAGATCTGGCCGAAAGCCCAACCAATCAGATCATAGTTCACGATCAAGATGATCAGCGCTGCACCGACATACATGATGCCCATGAACGGTACGACTTTCTCGGTCACGTTGGCGATGGATTTGATACCGCCAACAATCACGGCGAAGACCACACCCGCAAACACCAGACCAGTGATCCAACCTGGATAGTCACCAACGATGCCAGAGATCTGTGCGTGAGCTTGGTTGGCTTGGAACATGTTGCCCCCACCAAGTGCGCCCAGAATACAGAAGATCGAGAACAGGATGGCCAGGAACTTACCGCCAGGCAGCCCCAGCTCTTTGAAGCCCTTGGACATGTAGTACATCGGACCGCCGGAGACGGTGCCATCTTCGTACTCGTTGCGGTACTTCACGCCCAGCGTACACTCGGTGAACTTGGACGCCATGCCGAGCAGGCCGGCCAAGATCATCCAGAACGTTGCGCCTGGTCCGCCAATACCGACGGCAACGGCTACACCAGCGATGTTACCAAGGCCAACCGTGCCGGAAAGCGCGGTTGCGAGCGCCTGAAAGTGGCTAACTTCACCGGCATCATTGGGATCAGAATAGTCGCCCTTCACCAGCGAAATGGAGTGCGAGAAAAACCGTAGCTGAACAAAGCCAAAATAGAGGGTGAAAATGGTGGCGGCGATCACCAACCACATCACAATCCAAGGAAAAGACGTGCCGGGGAACGGCGCAAAGATCAGGCTCACAAAAGGGCCTGTGGTGGTTGCAAAGATTTCATTGACCCGTTGGTCCAAGCTCATGGATTCTTGTGCAAGAACCGGGTTCGAAAAGAGTGTTGCCAGCAGAAAGGCCAGCCATGCTTTGAGAGTAAATTTCATGGTTCTAACCCCTTAGCCAACGACCGTGACAGGCATGCTTGCATGCATGACAAGGTTGCTGGTTGAACTGCCGAAGATACGTTTGGCAAAGCCACCATCTGATGCGCGACCGACCACGATCTGATCAGCTTTTTGTTCCATCGCGATGGTGTTGAGTGTGTCGGCAACGTCGCCATGGCGGACAATCCCGTTGGCGGTGAAACCATCATCGCTGAGCTGCTTGACGGCCGGATCGACCACCCGCTCATGGGCGATTTTCAGCTCCTCCTCGCGGCGCTTGTGGCGCTGGGCGTTTTCTTCAGCTGTTTGAAAGGTGAAGGGCGACCATTCGATCACATAGACCACGACCAATTCGCAGTCCCCGATAAGTTTGGCCAAGCGTTCGGCGTAGGATAGCGCTCTGCTACCTGAACCGGCGCCATCAAGGCCGACAATTATTTTGGTGGGCATAACCACCTCCCTGTTTATCATTGTGGCGAGGATCAGCGTCTCGCCGGAATGAGGTCCGCACAACCCCATACAGCGTAGGTAGTGCCCCCCATGGGCAAGTATCAGTCATTTTCACTAGGAATATCGAACATTATAAATGTTTCTTTGGGTAAAGTTCTTGTTTTAGCAGGTATTTTTAGATATTTTTCCTAGATGGATAGGGAATTAGACAAAATCGATAAACGCATTCTCGACGAACTCCAGGCGGATGGACGGCTGTCGATTGTTGAATTGGCCTCCAGGGTGCATCTTTCCAACACGCCCTGTACCGAGCGGATTCGCCGTCTTGAGAGTGCCGGCTACATCAAGAAATACGCTGCTGTCGTTGATCCCATACGACTGGGCTATGACCACCTGGTGGTCGTCCAAATCACCATGGCGGTTACGTCCGACAACCATTTGGAGGAGTTCAACCGCGCTGTGCAGCAGGTGAAAGAGGTTGAATCCTGCCTCATGATCGCGGGCTCATTTGACTATGTTCTTCGAGTGCGTACACGCGATATGGCGCACTTTCGCGAAGTTCTAGGCGAGCAGATCAGTCGTCTGCCCGGCATCCGCCAAACCAATTCCTTCGCTGTGATGCAGGTTGTGAAAGACGAACGCGAGTTTCGTGTTGGGGACTAGGCCGATGCAAACTCGGATGCTCTGACACCGGTCATGTCTTGGTCCTAAGGCGCCCTACGCCATGCCCGGGATCATTGGCTTGGCGTTGGTGAGCGTCTCAATGGCATAAACCGATGTGCACGCGGTGATGAAAAGCGTGCGCCCGCCACGTCCGCCAAAGCAGAAGTTGGTCGACTTCTCGGGCGTTGCGATCTTGCCCAAAAACGCTCCCTCCGGCGAGAGCACATGCACGCCGCCAGGTCCGTTGCAGAAGATCCGGTTGTCGAGGTCCACCTTCATGCCATCAGGAACACCCTCGCCCTCGCCAGAAATCGTTGCCCAGACACCTCCACCGGTTAGGTTGCCGTCATCATCGACCTCAAAACGCCGGATCGTTGGACCCCAGCTGTCGTTTACAAAAAGCTGAGTCTCATCGTTGGAAAGGCAAAGCCCGTTGGGCTGGAGAAAATCATCGCACACCAGTGTTAGATGCCCATCAGGGTCGAGCCGGTAGACGCCTTGCACAGGATTGTCTTGTTCGCGCAGAAGACCAAGATCCTCGCGCGTGCGCCCAAAGCTTGGATCGGTGAACCAAATGCGGCCTTTGCTGTCGCAGATCACATCATTGGGTGAATTGAGTTCTTTGCCACAATGGTGAGACGCGAGCACGCTAACGCGTTTGCCGCCATGATCATGGATGACCAAGTGCGAAGAGGCGTGCTCGCATGTGATGATGCGTCCCTCGCGGTCGAAACAATTGCCATTGGCCTGGTTGGATGGATGGCGGAAGGTTTTCAGACCGTCTGCCTCATTCCATCTGTATTGAATGCTTTCGGCAATGTCGGAGAAGACCAACCAGTCTTCGCGCGGATGCCAGATCGGCCCTTCGGTGAACGTAAAGCCGCCAGCTACTTTGCTGATAGTCGCCCCCTCCGCGATAACGCCATCGATAGGAAGCTGCGTTACGCTGCTGGCATCCGCCATCAAATGATCTCCATCCCAGTTTCTTCGGTGAGCACAAGTCAACACTGCGCCAAACACAAGGCTTGGTGAAGCGAGCCTGTCAACACACCGTCGATGGGAGCCTAGCTGGAAATCCGCAGGTAGAAAGCATAGAGCTGCGGCAGGATTGAAGCTGGGTCCTCAAGGCCGAGTTCACGCGCAGCGCGGTATGGCCAGTTGGGATCGCGTAGGAACTCGCGTGCCATGGCCACAAGGTCCGCGCGCCCTTCCGCCACGATTGCATTGGCGTGAACAGGCTCTGTGATGGCGCCGACGGCCAAGGTTGGCAGGCCGGTCTCGTGTCGGATCCGATCAGCGTAGGGCACCTGAAAGCCTGGCTCAGGCTTTTGTGCAGCCAATCGCTGACCGCTGGGAAGGCCGCCACCCGAACAGTCCATCAAATCGACACCCACCTTTTTCAGTTCAGCCACCAACGCGACCGTGTCGTCCAGCGTGAGCGCACCACCTTCACTGTCAACGCAAGACGCGCGGTAGAGGACAGGTGTTCCATCTGGAACCGATGCTCGGACAGCACGTGCGACCTCAATCGGCAAGCGCATGCGGCCAGCCAGATCGCCGCCATAGGCGTCGTTGCGGCGGTTGGACCAAGGCGACATGAAGCTGTGTAGAAGATAGCCATGCGCGCCATGGATCTCGACCCCATCGAACCCGGCAGCGAGTGCACGCCGTGCGGCGGCAGCGAAAGCGTCAACAAGGGCCGGGAACTCATCCACCTCAAGAGCCCGAGGAACAGGCCAGCCCTCACGCGCCGGGATGGCTGACGGCGCCACGGTTTGCCAGGGCGCTTCGTCCGACCCACTATCGAGAGGACCAGCCCCGTCCCAAGGACGTTTGGTCGACGCCTTAGGGCCGGCATGACCGATCTGGAGGAAGATCGGGATGCTCTGGCGGCGATAAAGCGCGGTAACGCGAGCCCAGGCCGTCACCTGATCATCGCGGTACATCCCCGTGCATCCCGGGCTGATGCGGCCTTCGCGGGTGACGCCCGTTGCCTCGGCAATTGCACCACCGAGGCCGGAGGCTGCGTAGCGCCCATGGTGGGCAACATGCCAGTCGTTCGGCGCGCCATCGTCGGCTTGGTATTGGCACATCGGCGCAAGCATGATGCGGTTGGCAAAGGTGACACCGCGCAAACTGAACGGGGTAAAAAGCGGCGGCAGTGAATTCATGTCAGGCCGTCTCCGTGATGATGATGGTTGGTCGTCGCAATCGAAGCGCCGCAAAATCGTCCCGCCCGCGCCGAGTCGACGTCGGATTTTTTCAACGAAAGTGTGTCAAAGTGACGCATGTAAAATGACCCTGGATCGGTGGGCGGATCACCGCGCAAAGCGTTCGCATTACGAACAAAAGTTGTTATAACGAACATACAACGTCTTCTCCTAAGTCGGGCGTTTTGTCGTTCTTGTGCTCGGACGCTCTGAGAAATCCGTGGACAGGAAAGGCATGGCGTGACTAAAATTTTTTAACTGGGGTTTAAAAATTTCACAACGGCCTGGGTTGCTGCTGCAGCGATGACGCTGGTCCGATCCCATGGCAATAAGGAGGAAAGTCATGAAACATTGGAGATCGCGGCTTGCTGCCGCTGTCCTCATCGTCGCTTCGCCTAGTATGGCGCTGGCGGAGGAGGTGCTGACCATCGGCGTAAGGGCCGAAGCTGTCAGTATGGACCCACATTGGACCCAGCTTTCGGGCGATACGCAGGTTCAAGAGCATATCTTCGAGCGGCTCGTCGGTCTGTCATCGACCTCCCAGCCCATCCCTGGTCTGGCGACGTCATGGGAGCCAATTGACGAGACCACCTGGGAATTCCGGCTGCGTGAAGGCGTCAAATGGCACGACGGAGAAGACTTCACCGCCGAGGATGTGGTGTTCTCCTTTGACCGTTTGCGCGCGGGCGTGTCGGGCGCTCCTGCTTCTCCTGCCTTCCAGCTTGAGAAAGGCGGAAAACAGTGGGAAATGGTCGATGATTACACGATCCGCATCACGACCGACGGCCCTTATCCGACCATGGCTGAGGATCTTGCGATGCTGCCGATCATCGCCGAGCACGCCGCATCCGGGGCAGAGCCTTCCGTTGATTTCAATACAGGCGAAGCCGCCATTGGCACCGGACCCTACATGTTCAGCGAGTACACGCCGGGAAGCCAGATCGTTGTGACACGGTTTGACGATTACTGGGGCGGCGAACCACACTGGGATCGTGTTGTCTTTCGCCCGGTCGGGCAGGATTCAGCACGTCTTGCGGCATTGCTCAATGGCGATGTTGATATGATCAACTACCCGCCAACAGTCGATCTGCCGCAACTGGAGGCCGACCCGAACTTCACCGTTTCGAGCATTGCGTCTGACCGGCTGATCTACATCATTCCTGGCAACAAGCATGTGGAGCCCTTCATTACCGATGCGAATGGCGAGGTGATGGTGCCGAACCCACTGCGGGACTGGCGGGTGCGTCGTGCGCTCAGCCTCGCGATCAACCGTGATGCAATCCGCGACCGGATCATGGGCGGTGCTTCACTACCGACCAGGAACATCGTGCCACCGGGCTTCTTCGGGTATGTCGATGAGCTTGAGGCCGACCCCTACGACCCAGAGCAGGCGCAAGCCCTGTTGGCTGAAGCTGGTTATGGAGACGGTTTCAACATCACGCTGCACGGCCCCAATGATCGCTACATCAACGATGCGCGCATTTTGGAAGCCGTGGCACAAATGTGGTCGCGCGTTGGCGTCACCACCGAAGTCGACGCGATGCCGCGAAACGTCTTCTTTTCACGACTGATCCGCGGTGATGAATTGTCGATGCCTGGCTTCGATGTACCTGAATTCTCCATTGCCCTGACCGGCTGGGGCACCGTGGCAGGCGAAGCGACCTACACGGTCAGCGGCACACTGGAAACCTACAACGCGGCGACCGGTGGCGGGAACGGCAACTTCGGACGCTACTCTAACACCGAAGTTGATGCGCGTTCAGTCTTGGCCAAGCAGACCATCGACAATGATGAGCGGCGCGCGATCCTGGAAGAGGCCATTACCGTCGGTATGGACGACTACGCCTATATTCCGATCCACTTCCAGGTGAACCAGTGGGCGATGCGTTCAGATCTTTTGCATGACCCACGCACCAACGAGCGTACCCGCGCCATGGATGTGACACGGGTCGAGTAAAAGCTCGTATCAAAAAAGATGCCCCCATCTGGCCTACTCCAGATGGGGGCATACCGCCTCTAAGCACACGCACAGTGAACGCCCAAACTTGATCGTTTCGCTTGGCTCGATTGCCAGGCAGATCATTGTCATTTCTTGTTTTCTCGGCTCGGGGCCAACCATGTTCCAGGACAATCGGATCGACGTGACATGACCGAGTTCATCGTCAAACGCCATCTGCAAGCGTTGCTGGTTCTGGCCGTGATGACGTTGCTGGTCTTCTTCGGCGTGAACGTGATCGGCAACCCGGTCTATATCTTTGCCTCGTCGGAATGCGATCAGGCCTGTCTTGACGCAATCATTACCGATCTTGGGCTCGATCTGCCGATCTGGCAGCAATATCTGGTGTTTGTCGGCAACTTGCTGGAAGGTGATCTGGGCAACTCCTTCACCCATGGCGTGCCGGCCATGTCCCTGATCCTGGAGCGTTTGCCCGCGACGTTAGAACTTGCTTTCTGCGCGCTTGTGATTGCCCTGTTTGTCGGCCTGCCACTGGGCGTGGCCGCGGGCCTGCGCCCCAATGCCGTGTCATCGAAGATCATCATGGGCTTTTCGATGCTGGCCTTCTCGGTTCCGATCTTTTGGATCGGGCTCATCATGATCATCGTCTTCTCCGTGACATTGGGCTGGATGCCAGCGGTCGGGCGCGGGGATACGGTCAATGTGCTGGGTGTTCATCTCAGCCTCTTCACCCTTGACGGGCTGCACCATCTAGCGATGCCAGCCATCACACTGTCGCTGATCATGATGGCGATGGTGATCCGGCTGACCCGTGCAGGCATGCGCGAAGTGCTTTTCGCCGACTACATCAAGTTCGCTCGCGCCAATGGAATCCGCGAAAGGCGCATCCTTAGCTTTCATGTGATGCGCAACATCCTGATCCCTATCGTCACAGTTCTGGGGATGGAGTTTGGCGGCGTGATTGCCTTTGCCGTGGTCGTTGAATCGATCTTCTCGTGGCCTGGCGTTGGCAAGATGCTGATTGATGCCATCGCCGTGCTCGACCGCCCTCTGATCGTTGCCTACCTCCTCTTTGTCGTCGTCATGTTCGTGTTGCTGAACCTGATCATCGACATTCTCTATTCCTTGCTGGACCCACGCGTCCGCTTGGGCGGGAATTCAACGTGAGCGGGGCGGCTTTGACAGGTCCAACGCCGGGCATTTGGCGCGTCTTTTTACGGTCACCCTCGGCTGTGGCGGCTCTGATCGTCTTTTCCGGGTTTTGTGCCATCGCGCTTTTGGCGCCTTGGATCACAACCCAGAATCCCTACGACCTCGCGCAGGTCGACATCATGGACTCCTTGCTACCCCCAGGATCAGAAAGCTGGACGGGTGCGCCTTACTACCTGGGAACCGATGGACAGGGCCGCGACATGCTCTCGGCGATGATTTATGGCATCCGCATCTCCTTGCTGGTCGGCGTGGTGTCAGGCCTCATCGCGTTGCTTGTCGGAACCATCGTCGGACTGGTCGCAGCCTATCGTGGTGGATGGGTTGATAATGTGCTGATGCGGATCGTTGATCTGCAGTTGAGCTTTCCGACCATTCTCGTGGCGCTGATCCTGGTGGTGATCTTAGGACGCGGTGTCGACAAGATCATCTTCGCGCTGGTCGTGGTGCAATGGGCCTATTTTGCGCGCACCGTGCGTGGCGTGGCGCTGGTGGAAAGCGCGCGAGAGTATGTCGATGCTGCCCGAGGACTGAAACTGGGGCATTTGCGCATCCTTTTCCTACACATTCTGCCCAACTGCCTGCCGACGATGCTGGTGGTTGCGACGATGCAGATGGCGGCTGCAATCTCGCTGGAGGCGACGCTTAGCTTTCTCGGCCTCGGTCTGCCGCCGACGCGGCCATCACTCGGACTGCTCATCGCCAACGGTTTCGACTATCTGCAATCAGGGCGCTACTGGATCAGTGTGCTGCCCGGTCTTGTGCTTCTATCCATCATTGTCAGCGCCAATGTCCTCGGCGACAGGCTGCGCGACACACTGAACCCTCACCTATCATGACCGCGTCCCCCGAGCCCTCCCCCCGGTTCTCGACATTGAGAACCTGAACACCTCCTTCATGCTCCCGGCTGGGGAGCTGAAGGTTCTGCGCGACCTAAGCTTTTCTGTCAGGCGCGGCGAAATCCTTGGCCTGGTCGGCGAGTCGGGATCGGGTAAGTCGATCACCGGCTTTTCCATCAACGGCTTGCTCAGCCCCCCTGGGCAGGTCGTTTCAGGCTCGATCCGCCTGAATGGAACTGAGATCACGACACTCTCGCCAGCCGAAATGCGAACGCTGCGCGGGGCCAAGATCGCCATGGTGTTCCAAGACCCCATGATGACGCTGAACCCAGTGTTGAAGATCCGCGTTCAGATGAGCGATGCGCTTCGTGCCCATGCGCGGTTAGGGCGAAGCGAGATTCGCGCCAAAAGTCTGGCCGCGCTGGAAGAGGTGGGTATTCCGTCACCCGAAGATCGGCTCGATGCCTATCCGCACCAGCTCTCCGGCGGTATGCGCCAGCGTGTGGCCATCGCTATCGCGATGCTTCATGAGCCCGATCTCATCATCATGGATGAACCAACGACGGCGCTCGATGTCACAATCCAAGGGCAAATCCTTGCATTGGTGCAGCGGCTCTGCCGGGATCGCGGCACAGCGCTGATCTGGATCACCCACGACCTCGCTGTTGTGGCCGGGATCGCCGATCGCCTGATGGTCATGTACGCCGGTCGCATCGTTGAGGAGGGCCCCGTTGATGCTGTCCTCGATACGCCAGCGCATCCTTATACGCGCGGATTGATCGACAGCGTGCCGACCAGAGGCATGCGCGGCAAGCGGCTGACGCAAATCCCAGGGCGTATGCCAGCGCTGACTGACTTGCCGGAAGGCTGCGCCTTTCAGCCAAGATGTCAGCGCGCAACGGATGCCTGCAAGACGCCACCCACCATTCAAACACTGTCGCCCGACCGCAAAGTGCGCTGCGTCTTGCCCTTACCTGAAGCGTCCACGGTGGGAGCTTCGGCATGAGCGATCCCATCTTAAAGGTCAGCAACGTTTCTCGACGTTTCGGCGGGAAAAGCGACATCGTGACTCGCCTTCTGGCGCGCCTCGGTCTGGTTCGGCCGAAACCCGTCGTTACCGCGGTTGATGGTGTCTCGTTCACGCTTGAACGCGGGCGCGTGCTTGGTGTTGTCGGTGAATCGGGCTGCGGGAAATCGACGCTCGGGCGTATGATCGCTGGCCTGTTGCCGCCCTCTGAAGGTGAGATCACCTTGGACCAGGGTGATGGCGAGCATCGGGCAATGCCGATGCAAATGATCTTCCAGGACCCATTTTCATCCCTCAACCCCCGCAAGCGCGTGCGTGAACTGGTGGGTGAGGCACCGCGGGTGCACCGGATCGTCAAACCCAACGAGCTGCAATCCTATGTTGAGCAGTTGATGGAGCGTTGCGGCATTGATCCAACGGTGCGTGACCGCTATGCGCACCAGTTTTCAGGCGGCCAGCGCCAGCGCATTGGCATTGCTCGCGCCTTGGCGGTTGAGCCCGAAATACTGGTCGCCGATGAAGCGGTCAGCGCGCTGGACGTCTCGGTTCAAGCGCAGATCATCAACCTGTTCCTGGATCTGCGTGATGAATTTGGGCTGACCTACGTCTTCATCTCCCATGATTTGGGCGTGATCGAACATATCGCCGATACAATCCTTGTGATGTATCTGGGCCGTGTGGTCGAGCATGGGCCCGCCGAAGAGGTTTTTGCCCAACCCCTGCATCCGTATACCCGTGCCCTGATCGATGGAGTCCCACGCCTTGACCGGCGCCGGGTAACCTATGAGCCCATCAAGGGCGATATCCCCTCGCCCATCAACCCGCCTTCGGGTTGCCACTTCCATCCCCGCTGTCCGTTCGCTCAACCGCAATGCCGGCAAGAGCGCCCCGAAACCCGCCAGGTGGAGGGCCGCCAGGTTGCGTGCCACCTGGCCGAAGAGATCATCAATCAAAAGGAGCCAACTGCATGGCAAGCTACGCCGAGCGCCTGACCCGATTCCAAAACAGCCTTACCGATCAGGCCGACCTTGTGTTCTTCCCGATCGGAACTGATCTGGATTATCTGACAGGCCTCCACCGGGACATTCCCAACTACGGTCGCAATCTGCATCCGGGGATGTGGCTCGAGGGCGCTTGGATCGCGCCGGGCAAAGACCCGATCCTGACGCTGCCACGGATGACGGTTGAGTTTGGCTTATCTGAGAGGCTCGACGCGCTGGATGTCCGTGTTTTGGGCGACTGGGATGATCCGGCACAACTGGTGTCGGGCATTCTCGACGAGTTGGGCGTGGGCGATGGCCCACGTATCGCCGTCAGCGACGACGCTGAAGCCGAAACCTTGATCGAGCTCCAGCACCTACGCCCCGGGGTGCGCTTCCTGTCAGGCACCGAACTTCTGCGGCCGCAACGCGTGATCAAGGACGCCGACGAAATCGAGAAGCTGCGCCGAGCTGGTGCCATCACAGAAGCGGCGTTTGCCGCCACGGTGAAGCAGATGAAGATCGGCATGACCGAGCTGGACGTGTCGTCAGAAATCGATCACCAGATGAAGGCGCATGGCTCACTTGGGCCGTCCTTCACCACGTCGATGTACAACACCGGCCCCAACATCACTCTGGAGTTCGGCAACAAACTGAAGTCCTGGCCACGCAAGCTGGAGGCACCAACCAGTGTGCTGTTTGACTTCGGCGCTGTGCTGGACGGCATGTGCTACGATTTTGGTCGAACAGCCTGCATGGGCGAGCCGTCAGCAGAGCAGATCAAGGTGCACAGGCTGATCATGGAAAGCCAAGCCGCCGGTATCGCAGCCCTCAAAGCTGGTGCCATCACCTGTGAGGAGGTGGACAAAGCGGCACGCGATGTGTTGGAGGATGCGGGCTACGGCGAGGCGTTCCGCCATCGGTTGGGCCATGGTATCGGCTGGGATGTTCATGAGCCCCCCTTCTTGACCGACGGCGACAAAACGTTGGTTGAGGAAGGCATGATTTTCACCATTGAGCCATCGATTTTCCGTGATGGGGATTCGAGCGCCCGGGTGGAGGATTGTGTCGTGGCTCGCCCCGATGGCGGGGAGGCGCTGACCCGTGGCTTTCAGGAGTTGATCGTGGTCGCCTAACCAGGGCGACACCTGATCAACGGCTAAAGCTTCTGGGCCCGGCGTGAACCGCCGCAATGCCTGGCCCGCCAGACGCTGCGACTGCAATTGGAGTGATGATGCAAGACACAAATTCCCTGCAGGATACAGCGTCTGAGGCGTTCAGGATCGGCCCACCCATGCGCGCTTCGCGTCAGAAGGCGGGCATGACCTTGCAGGATGTCGCGCGTTCGGCCGGTGTATCCATAGGCTATCTCAGCCTGATTGAACGCGATCAGGCCACACCCACTCTGACAACCTTGGATCGCATCGCGCAGGCTTTGGGGGTCGGGCTAGAACGGTTCGTGGTCCGCCCAGAACCGGTGGAATGCGTGACGCGCGCCGCCGAAAGGCAGCGGTTTCACGTTGGCTCTGACTTGCTGGGCTACGAACGGGTGAGCGCGCAGTTTCCCGGGTCAGAACTGTCCAGCTATGTGTTGACGATCGCGCCTGGATACCACTCCGAAACGGTCGATCATGCAGGCGAAGAGCATGTCTATATGCTGTCCGGCAGCATGGAGGTTCGACTGGATGGCAAGCTGTTGACCCTAACATCTGGGGACAGCGTGCACTATCCATCAACCCAGCCCCACGCCTGGGCAAACCCGCAGGAAACGGTTGCGCAGGTGCTTTGGACAGGCACGCACGACATCTTCACCCCGCGAAACATCACCAAGGCCGAGCCGTGACACGGTTGAGAGGCGCTCGCTCTCCCCACGTCGCAACGGGAGCATCAAAGCCATGATCACCTTCTATTACAGCATGGCGCCAAACCCCATGAAGGTCGCGCTGTTTCTGGAAGAGGTTGGGCTCGACTATAAGCCCGTGCCTATCGACACGAAGAAGGCTGAGCAGCACACTGATGCCTTCAAGGCGATGAACCCCAATACAAAGCTGCCCGTGATCACGGATGGTGAGACAACCGTTTTCGACAGCAATGCGATCCTGCTCTATCTTGCTGAGAAGACTGGGATGTTCTTGCCAGCCCCCGATCAGCGCGGAGCCTTGCTCTCTTGGCTGATGTTCGTGGCATCGGGGCTAGGGCCTTTTTCCGGCCAAGCGGTCCATTTTCGCAACTTCGCGCCCGAAAAGAACCTCTACGGTATCAAGCGATATGATTATGAGGCGCGGCGGCACTGGCAAATCGTCGACGATCAGCTCGCGCGTGGACCTTACATGCTGGGCGATGTCTACACGATTGTGGACATGGCGGTCTGGGGCTGGGGCGACAGACTGACCTACATGCTCGGTGACGATGACATCATGCAGAGCTACCCCAATCTCGACCGGCTGATGAAAGACATAGAAGCTCGGCCAGCGGCCCAGCGCGCAAGGGGCCTTAAAGACCTTCACTCCTTCCAGCAGACTATGGACGAGGCTGCGCGCCGATCACTTTACCCGCAGCTCTACGCACCAGATCCTGTTTGATGTGCACTGGGTGGAACGCGACGTTCAGGCTCAACCAACCCGCATCCTCATACACTCTCACTCAAAATAGTCGGGATGTTTTTCGTAGACACTTTTGATCGTTGGCGTGAGGCGATCAAGGTGGCGACGCAAAGCCTTGTCGGCCTTTGATCGGTTGCCGGCCCGCATCGCCGCTAGCAGTTCCAAATGATCTTTCAACAGCGTTTCCATAGCGCTCTGACTGGTCAGTGACAGCACACATAGCCGGTCCACCTGACGCTTGCTTGCCGCGATCAATTCAAAAGCGAATTCCGATCGGGCGCCGCGACACAGCAAGCGGTGAAATTCATAGTCAAGCTCATGCCATTGTTCCGCATCGCCCTGTGACACAGCTTTTTCTTGTGCCGCGATATTGGCATCCACGGCCGCGTCCACATCCGTATCGCGGTCCTTGCACGCCAGACGGACGACATCTGCTTCGATGGCCGTACGAATGAAGCGCGCGTTCTGGATGTCCTCCAATGAAAAATGCCGGACAACAGTTGGCCGTTGTGGACTGACCTTTATCAGCCCCATGCGGCTGAGTTGTCCAAAGGCCTCGCGGATGGGCTGACGTGAGAGATCGAACCTCTTGGCCACCTCCACTTCAGAAATGCGCGTACCTGGCAGCAGCGTGAGCCCAACGATGTCATCGTACAGCTTGCCGAAAACCAGGTCCGCGCTGGTTTGGCGTTCGCTGGCTTGGTCAAGCGAGTTCATGAATAGGCTTCTCGTGTTTTTGTCGCGGTTAAAGCGTACGCAAATGAAGCTGCGTGGACATCAGTCTAGGGTTCCTACGTCAGTTTTCCAAGGGTGTCGCACCCAAATGACACTTGGGGATAGCGGCACCCCGCTCTCACGCACCGTGATTTAGCAAAATATATCAGATGGTTACATGTCTCTTCAGTGTATTAGGAGCGGCAGGGTTGATTTTTGGGATACTAGTATCCTAGTCTACAAACAACAAGAACACAGGTGCAGCACCAACAAGCGCACCGCGGGAGGATGCATGACCCTAGAGGGAAAAACAGCTGTCGTGACTGGAGGCGGTCGAGACATTGGTCGCGCGATTGCGCTGGCGTTGGCCGAACGTGGAGCGCGCATCATCGTCAGCTATCACGCCAGTGCCGACGGTGCGCAGGCGGTGGTTCAAGACATCGCCAGCAGGGGCGGTGTGGCAAAGGCGGTCCATAGCAACCTCACCACGCAGCAAGGCGTGAACGCTTTGGTTGACGCAGCCAACGCGTTGGGCGGTTGCGTTGACATTCTGGTCAACAATGCCGGTGGCCTGGTGGCACGGAAGACCATGGAGCAGATGGATCTGAACCACTGGAATGCGGTTATGGATCTCAACCTGACAAGCACCTTCATGGTTACGAAGGCTTGCCTGCCGTTGATGAGCAAAGGCGCAACCATCATCAATCTGTCCAGCCTTGCTGGGCGCGATGGTGGCGGACCTGGGGCGATCGCATACGCAACAGCCAAAGGCGCGATCATGACCATGACGCGTGGCTTGGCCAAAGAGCTTGGTCCTGACATCCGCGTCAATGCGCTCTGCCCGGGCATGATCAACACGGGCTTCCATGATGCATTCACATCAGACACGGCCCGCAAAAATGTGGCCGCTGCCACACCACTCAAGCGTGAAGGGATGGCGCAAGAGATTGGTGAAACGGTGGCATTTCTCGCATCGCCCGCCTCAGGTTTTATCAACGGCGCGTGCATCGACACCAATGGTGGTGTCGCTTTTTCATAAGGCTTCAGACGGGACAAACCCGCTCGTTCGGACGCACCTCAACGCTGGGCCATGTTGAGATAAGATGCGCGAAAAACCGGCCCGATCCTATGGGAGGATACAATGTTTAACTTCAGTGCAAAAAGCATTCTCGCTGGCGCGGTTGTCGCCCTTGCGAGCACCACTGCGCAAGCAGACGACATTACCTTGCGTGGCGCTAGCATGTTCGATGAAGAGCATGCTTTCACTAAAACACTGCGTTACTTCGAGGAGCGCGTGGCCGCCAACTATGATGGGGATGTGTCCTTCGACTTGCGCCTCAACGGCGAGTTGGGCGTGGAGTCCGACTATGTGACCTACCTCAACCAGGGTGTTGCAGTGGACTACACCATCCTTGCACCCTCCAACATGGCGGTCTTCTCAGAGTCCATTCCGCTCATGGATATGCCGTTTCTCTTCCGCGATCTCGATCACTGGGATGCGGTCCTGTCTTCCAATGTGCTTCAACCGCTGGAAGATGAGCTGCGCGAAGCTGCAGGGATTGTGATTGTTGGCTATCATGGCGGTGGCGTTCGGAACCTGGCTTCAGCAGCGCCAATTACCAACATGGACGACCTTGCAGGCCACCGCATGCGTGTCATGGGCGCGCCCATTCAAGCACAGACCTTCTCCGCCGTGGGTGCTGCTCCGTCAGCAATCGCCTATAATGAGGTCTACAATGCCATTCAAACTGGCGTGATCGCTGGCTTTGAAAACGAGGCGGCGTCCATTCAGAATTTGAAGTTCTACGAAGTGGCCCCTCACATCTCGTTGACCCAGCACACCATCACGGTTCGACCCATTGTTATGTCAGCTGCGACCTTCGACAATCTGCCTGCTGATCTGCAGGAGGCCATCATGACCGCTGGTGCGGAAGCCGGTAGCTTTGGTCGCGCTCTGGAAAGCGGACAAGATGGCGAGAAGCTTCAACAGATGATCGATGCTGGCCAAATCACGGTGCATGACTTTGACGGTCGCGAGCAGATGCTGGAACTGGTTGGCCCGGTTCAAGATGCCTATGCAGAAGAGCTCGGCGCAACCGAACTTTTGGAAGCCATTCGCGGCATGTAGTTTCCCCCCAAGACCTGGCGGCGCGGCTTCGGTTGCGCTGCCATTTTCTCCTCAGTCGCGCGGTAAAACTGCGCGGTCAGGGGTTACTTCGGCACAGTGCAGATTCACGGGGACAGCTTGATGGTTGGCAAAACGCTTGAAACGTTCTGCAACGGGTTACGCGTGCTTCTGGGCGTGTTGATGGCTGCTCTGGCGGTGCCTGTAGCGATGCAAGTCATCTCCCGCTACACCGGCCTCATTCCGACTTATTTGTGGACGGAAGAGCTCTCCACCTTCATCTTCATCTGGATCGTCATGATCGGCTCGATGGTGGCTGTTTGGGATGGCACGCACTTTGATGTGCGCATCTTTGCCGACGCCAAAACACCGTTCCTTCGGCTTGTCCAATCCGGCTTTGTCCACCTAGCGATCTTGTTCTTTGCGCTGTTGTTTGCCTTCTACGGGGTGGAATACGCGCAATTTGGCGGCAATCAGCGCTCGGTGATGATGCGCGCCAACTTGCTGCTCACTCATATCTCCGTGCCCATCGCCGGAACCGTCTGGAGCGTGTTGATCAGCTACCGCCTGTGGGAGGATTTGCAGACATATCTTGCTAGCAGAAAGGCCGCTTCATGATCATCGGAACTGGTCTTGCCTGTGCGCTGCTGGTGGGAGTGTTTGTAGCCCTCATTTTTCTGCGTATCCCCGTTGCTTTCGCACTGGGTCTGGCAACCATCCCTGTTGTTCTGCTGGAATTGCGACTGACGCCCTTCATTGTCCTCGATCGGATGTTCCAATCCTACAACTCGTTCATCCTGTTGGCCGTGCCGTTTTTCCTGCTGGCCGCCAACCTGATGAACTCCGGCAAGGTAACCGACCGTCTGATTGAGCTGGCCCGCGTGCTAACGGGTTGGATGCCCGGCGGTCTGGGTCATGTAAATGTGGCTGTTTCCATGCTGTTTGCGGGCATTTCAGGATCATCGACTGCCGATGCGGCAGGATGCGGCAAAATTCTCATCCCTGCCATGCAGCGCGAGGGTTACGACACGCGGTTCGCCGTGGCGATCACCGCATGCTCGTCCGTGATGGGCGTCATCATCCCTCCATCCATCCTCATGATCGTTTGGGGTGGCGTGATGCAGGTGTCCGTTGGAGCCCTTTTCTTGGGTGGGGCGATCCCCGGTTTGATGATCGGCCTTTCGCTGATGGCAACGGTCTACGGCTTCGCCAAGGCGCGCAACTACCCTATCTCCAGCCTACCAACCATGTCGCAGTTCTGGCTCGCTTGGCGCGGCGCTTTCCTAGCCCTGCTCACTCCGATCTTTGTCATTGGCGGCATCGTGGGTGGCATCGTCACGCCCACCGAGAGCGCGATCATCGCAGCGGCTTACTCGCTTATCCTGGGCATGTTCGTGTATCGCACGGTGAAAGTGCGAGACCTGGGACACATTCTCTATGAAACGGCACGTTTTGCTGCGATTTCGCTCTTTGCTATTGGCACCGCATCTGCTTTTGGCTGGCTACTGTCCTTTTACAATGTGCCCCGCCTGATCGTCGGCGTCATGACTGCCCTTGAACTCGGACCGTTTGGAACGGCCCTGGTGATAGCCGCGCTGTTTCTGATGTTCGGTCTGTTCATCGATGCCATCCCAACCATCATCATCCTCGGCACAGTGCTGATGCCCGTGGCGCAGGCAGCAGGGATCGACCCAATATCGTTTGCCATCATTGGCATTGTTGCGCTGGCCTTTGGTTTGGTGACGCCACCCTACGGACTGTGTTTGCTGATTTCAGCGGCGATTGGCGGCCTGAATGTGGTGCAGGTTATCCGTGACGTTGCGGTCATTTTGTTGCCAATGCTGCTGATACTGTTGCTGATTGCCGCCTTTCCAGAGATCGCACTTTGGCTGCCCAAAACGATGATGCCGGGCTCATTCAACTAGGGCCTGATTGGTCCAGCGGCAAAGGCGGGGTGTTTCTTGCTTTGGATAGGCCTTGGCTCGAAACCACGCGCTTTCCATGCCCAATGCAAGGTATCGTGAGGAAGCAGAACTAGGTGCCGATCAACCGATATTGCTGCGCCTTGTTGCGAAGAAACGGCAGACCCTTTGACATCACGGTATCGTGGTTGTCGGCCACAGGCCGCCAAACGGAAAGCCCGTAGGCGATCTCCGGTGGCATGTTGATGAAACTCTCCATCGCCAAACCTCCGGTAAATCCAATCGCCGCGAGAGTGGCAAAGATCTCGTCCCAATCACAGGTGCCTTCGCCAGGGGTACCGCGGTCGCTTTCGCTCAGGTGGATGTAGCGCAGGTGCTCACGTGTATCGAGGATTCCATTGGCAACCCCCTTCTCCTCGATGTTCATGTGGTAGGTATCAAGGTGGATAAAGATGTTGTCTGAACCCACCTTTTCTATCATGGCGCGGGCTTGCCAACCGGTGTTGATGAGGTGATTCTCGTAGCGGTTGACGGGCTCGATGCCAAACAGAAGACCAATCTGCTTGGCATAGGCAGCCACCGGTCCAAGCGTGCGGGCCACGGCGTCAAGTTCAGCCTCTGTTGGTGGCAAGCCCGAACGCTGGCCGATCCCACCATACGTGACTCCCGAAAGTGCTTCGCCACCCAAAGCCTTTGTCTTGTCCAACGCGAGCTTCAGGTAAGCAATCGCGCCGTCAACGTCGTTGGTTGGCCATTGCGCCTCAGGCAAGCCTAACGAGCAAATGGCACGCAGGTTGTTCGCTTCCAGCAGCGCTCGGGTGTGGGCAGTATCGACCTGCTGAGGCTGCAGCATCGGTATCTCGATGAAATCCATGCCATAGTGAGACGCACCGGCCACCGCTTGCTCCGCGCCGGCTCGATCCCAGTTCATGGTCCACATACTGGTGTGAACACCAAATCCTTCCATTACGCGGCCTCCTGCCTGCAACTTAGTCTGTTACTCATATTGCCCGCTTGGCGCTGATCAGCCAGCGGCTTCATGCTCTGCTGCATGGGCCATATCTTGGCCGCCTACAATGGCACTGACGACCTCCGCCATACTGGTTTGGCTGGTGACCAAATTGGCGGTTGCCACGCCCTGGCGTAGAACGACGATCCGGTCTGTCACGCCCAGCACATCGTTGAGACGGTGCGAAATGAGAATCACCGAGATTCCTTGCCCCTTGAGCCGCTTTATCAAGTCGAGAACGCTTTGCACCTCGCGCACAGCAAGCGCTGCTGTTGGCTCGTCCATGATCACCAGTTTTGGGTCAAAGGTCAGAGCGCGCGCGATGGCGACGGTTTGCTGCTGGCCGCCGGAGAATGAGCCAACCGGCCGGTTGATCGATGGCAGATGCGCACCAAGCCGGTCGATCATCTCCTGCGCTTTGCGGTCCATCGTCCGCTTGTCGACCATACCCGGCACGATACCCAAGAACCGGCGCACCGGTTCACGACCGAGGAAGATATTGCTCGCCACATCTTGCTGTTTGGCGAGAGCCAGATCCTGGTAGATCATCTCAATCCCCAACGCACGGCGTTGGCCAGGGTCGAGGTGTAGGATCGATTGGCCATCCAACTCGATCTTGCCAGCATCAGCTCTGTACATACCGGTGATCGTTTTCATCAATGTGGATTTGCCTGCGCCATTGTCGCCGACAAGCCCGATCACCTCGCCCTCGGCCACAGTCAGGTCGACGCCGTGCAGCACATCCACCGCACCAAAGCTTTTGCGGATCCCGCTCAGGGTCAGGACACTCATACGCGCGTCTCCCTGCGGGATTGATACTGGTCGATGAACACAGCGAGTATGAGCACAGCTCCGATAGCCATTTGCTGATAATAGGATTGCACGGCCAACAGGTTGAGCCCGTTCTGAAGGACTCCCATGATCAACGCCCCTACTAGGGTGCCAAGGATAGACCCGCGGCCGCCGAACAGGTTTGTGCCACCGATGATCGCAGCTGTAATCGCCGTCAGCTCATAGGTAAGACCGGCCGTTGGATCACCGGCATTGATGCGCGCCATGAACAGCATGCCAGCAAGACCAGCAAGACCACCAGACAAGGTGTACAAGATCACCCGGTGACGTTCCACTTTGATGCCGGCCGTTCGCACGGCTGTTTCATTGTCACCGATCGCCAGCGTGTAGCGCCCAAAGCGGGTGTAGGCGAGCAGGTAGTGGCACGCCAGCGCGGTGGCGAGAAGAATGAACACTGGCATCGGAATGCCGAATGGTCGGCCTTGGCCGAGATAGACCAGTTCGGCGGGTAGACCGTAAATCACCCGGCCATCGGATATGACCAATGCCAGCCCGCGTGCCAGCCCGAGCATCCCAAGAGTGACGATAAATGCCGGAACCCCCGCCCGCGTGACAAGCCAGCCATTGATGAAACCGGCCGCAGCGCCAGCCGCAAGGCAACCCACCACACCAAAACCAGCTGGAGCGCCCAAGGTGACGGCGACATAGGCGCCGACAACACCCGACAAGCCCATCACCGAGCCGAGCGACAGATCAAGCCCACCGGAACTGATGACAAAGGTTGCTGCAATGGCGAGCACGCCGATGGTGGCTGTTGCGAGCAAAATATTGAGGAAGTTGCTGACGGACAAAAAAAACGGCGACAGCACCGTCATGATGACGCAAAGACCGACCAAAACAACAAGCGATTCCAATCGCAGGTGCAATCGTTCCTGTGAGGCCGCTTGCGCCCGCCTCCACAGGCCGACGGGGGCCGGGGCGCGCTTGGTGTTTGCGGTTTCGATCGACATCATGTCCTCGTGAGAAAGCAAATGTGGGGGAGAGCGGAAGCGGCACGCCCACCATAGGACGTGCCGCGAAGGTAGGCGCGGACGGGAGGAGCCGCGCCCGACCGGCTACCTCACAAATTCAAGCATAGGCTCAGTGCCAGCTTCCAGGATCTCTTGGGTCAGGACCATCGTTGGCACCTGAATGAAGTCAGGAACGTCTTCACCAGCAAGAACCTTGGCAACATTCTCCACCGCTTGCAGACCAACCAAGTAAGGCAGTTGAGCTACCGATGCGGTCAAGCGGCCATCGTTGATGGATCGCACAGCGTCAGAGTTGCCGTCGACACCGATAATGACCACATCGCCGCCCCGGCCACCGGCGAAAACACTCTCAACAGCGCCGAGCGCCATGCCGTCATTGGCGGCAAAGATGCCCACCAGATCGGGATGCCGGATAAGGATATCGTTGGTGATCGTAGCTGCCTTGCCGCGATCCCAGTCACCGGGCAAAGAAGCGACAACCTCAAGACCTGGGGCGAGTTCCGCCAGCCGTTCGGAGAAACCAGTAACGCGGGCTTGGCCAGTCATATTGCCCGACAGGCCTTCGATGATAAGCACCGGCCCGGTCGCGTCAGCGCCAAGTTGCTCAGCCATGTAGTCCGCGCCCTGCGCACCAGCAGCTAGATTGTCGGAACCAATGCGAAAAGCAATCTCGATGCCCTCGGCTTCAAGGATTGCGGGATCAAGGTTGCCGTCCAAATCAACCACAGGGACGCCGGACTCTTGCGCCGCACTAAGGCAGGGCAACAGGTTTGTTGAGTTGATTGCCGCCGTGATCATGGCAACAGGTTCGCGCTGGAGCATCGTGTTGCAAACATTGAGCTGCTGCTCAGCTGCCTGGTCGCTTTCCACAGCCTGGATGAAGTACTCGACACCCGCTGATTGGGCGCCGTCTTCAACGCCAGTGCCCATAGCCCCCCAGAAGGGGTTGGCGAGCGTCTTCATCAGGATTCCATATTCGCCGTCTTGCGCCATCGCTCCCGTCGCAGCCATGACGCCGATGGCGGCAACGGTGCCGACAAAAGCCCGCTTCACTCTTCCTGTTAGTTTGACCATTGGTTTCCTCCTTTTTGGTCGTGCCCGCTTGGTGCGGGCTTGTTGGGTAGGCAATTCAAGATAGGTGCGTGCACGTTCGTCACGCTTGTTGGCTCATCCTTCCCACTTGGTCTGGTGCGGCCGGTCGACTGGCAACAAGCGACTCGCGCAGGCTCAGGGCACACGGTTCCAACTGCGAGACCGAAGCGCCGCTTTGTCCCTCAACCCGATCCAAAAGGCGTGTGAAAGCAAGGTCTGCCAAGCGATCAATGGGCTGGACCACTGCGGTAACCGATGGGTATGTCACCCGCATCCATTCAGCATCATCAAATCCGACCAGCGAGACATGCTGCGGACACTGGATTCCTCGACGGCGAAATTCTGACAGCGCAAGCAAGGTGCCCTTTTGAAAAAGGGAAAAAACAGCCGTTGGCCGATGGTTATCGAGATAGTTGGCGAGCACACCGCGTGAACTATCCATTCGCTCATCGATCATCAGCGTGTCGACGCGCATATTCGGCGCTATGTTCTTCGCTTCCTGGGTGAACGCACTGGCACGCGCACGCACGTTTCGGGAGACTTCATTCAAGCCAATCAGGAGCACATGCCGGTGCTGCTTTTCGGCAAGTAGCTGCGCAACTTGTGCGCTGGCGCCGGCATTATCGACACCAACCGTGTCGTAAACATCGTCTGACATGACGCGATCAACAAGCGCCCCGGTCATGCCAAGCGCTTTCATGCGCTGCGCGCCAGCTCCACGCTCGCTGCGGACCGGCGCGAGCAGAGTACCAGCGACTTTAAGGACATGCATGCGCTCAACAAGGCGCTCCTCACGCTCTTCAGCTTCATGGCTTGAAGCGATTGAGAGACTGTAGTCGGCCTGTTCGGCAAGCAGTTCGACGCGGGCGGCGATACGGCCAAAAAACTCACTTTCCAGATCAGGAACGATCAACCCCAGAATACGCCGACGCGATTGGCGCAGTCCGGCAGCAAGTGGGTCCATTCGATATCCCAGGGCATCAACGGCAGAACGAACCTTGTCGACATTGGCTGATTTTACCGTCGAGATACCGCGTAGCACCTTCGAGACGGTTGCAGCCGATACACCGGCTGCACGCGCAACGTCATGAATCGAAGCTCGTTTTGGCACCGTCCTGGACACAGATTGTCGTCCTCCCAGTTTGACTTTGGCCAAAATGAACCGATTTACTTTCATTTGTAAACCGATTTATTTTCATTGCCCAAAATGATCGCCGCCTGATAAACGGGCGCAGAAAGGGAGCTTGTTGATGGCGCAATCCGATAAACCACTGGTGATAGCAGCGCCCGAGCCGCGCACGCTGGATTTGATTTTTGAGCCAGACCGGCTTGCAACGCTGAACATGCTTTACGACGTGATCGAGGTGCCTGAGACCGAGATCGCGACACTGGATCCAACCGTGTTGGGACAGGCACGCTACATCGTTGGCCAGCCGCCCTTGTCGAAGGATACGCTCGCCCAGATGAAAGCACTGCGCTGTATCTTCAACGTTGAATCCAATTTGCTCGACAACATGCCCTACGATGACGCATTCGCACGCGGCATCCACGTGGTCACGACAGGCGCTGTGTTCGCTGAGCCTGTGGCCGAGATGGGACTGGCGATGGCGCTCAACTTGGCACGGACAGTGATCGACGCAGACAATGCCTTCGGTGCCGGCCAAGAGCTGTGGGGCGGAGATGGCAACCGGTCCGCCCGCCTGTTGACGGACTCCACGATTGGTATTGTTGGCTTTGGAGATTTGGGGCGCGCGCTTGCCCGTCTGCTTGAAGGATTTCGCGCCGATATCGCTGTCTATGACCCGTGGTTGCCCGATGCCATTCTTGTTGATGCGGGCGTTCGTCCTGCCAGCTTGAAAGAGGTGCTGACGGACAGCGAAACCGTGTTTGTGGTTGCGGCGGTGACAACCCAAAACCGACACTTTCTCGACGCCGATGCGTTTGCCAGCATGCGTTCGGGAGCGAGCTTTGTTCTGCTCAGTCGTGCTGATGTGGTGGATTTTGATGCGTTGATGGACGCAGTAGCTTCCGGCCATATCGTTGCTGCCAGTGATGTGTTTCCTGAAGAGCCTTTGCCGCTTGACCATCGGGTGCGGACACTGCCCGGCTTCATTCGTTCGGCTCATCGTGCCGGAGCGCTGGACGTCGCGTTCAAGCGCATGGGTGAGATGGTGCTCGACGATATGGCACTGCTCGATCGAGGCCTGCCGCCAGTCCGGTGCAAACGGGCAGAACGCGAAACGGTCTCGCGTATGCGCTCTGCACCCGTCAGTCACAACTGACGCGTTTTCACCGATGCTAGGAGTGGTGACAGAACCGCATCCGTTCAACATATTGGCAGGCTAGATCTAGAACCAAACGGCTCCGTCAACGCCGTCAATGAGTCGTCCTTTCCGTGCATTGTCGTGACCCAAGACGAGTCTTATTGTGGGGGTTGTTGATTAAGGTCTCGGAGACATGAGCATGCGATTGGTCCTGGCTGCTATTGTCCTGGCGCCCCTGCTTTGGCTGCCTGTCCTTGCAGCAAACCGGGCAACTGAGCCCGACATGGCACGCATCGAACTTGGTCACCTGTTGTTCTATGACCCGATTCTGTCGGGCAACCAGGAAGTGTCCTGCGCGACCTGCCATCATCCGCGCTTTGGAACCAGTGATGGCGTATCACTGTCTCTTGGTGACGGCGCCAGCGGACTGGGTCCGGATCGCAGGGTGGACCCAGCCAATCCACCGGAGCAGCGCCTGCCACGGAACGCACCAGCCTTGTTCAACTTGGGCGACCCAGAATTTCAGGTGATGTTCCACGATGGCCGGCTGGAGTTCGACGCAACCAGGCCAAACAACATTCGCACGCCCCTTGGCGATGCCATGGCGGAAGGGTTCGACTCGGTACTGGCTGCACAGGCGATGTTTCCGGTCTTGTCGGCCGATGAAATGGCCGGGCACTACTCAGAAAACCCGATCTCCGAGGCCGTTCGACTTGGACATCTTTCCTTGCCAGGTGGCGCCTGGGACCAAATCGCCGAGCGCGTCGCTGTGATCCCCGAGTATCGATCGCGGTTTAACCAGGTGCTTGGCGAAGGCGAGCCCATCACCTTTGCCGACATTGGCAATGTGATAGCTGATTTCATTGTCTTCGAATGGGAAGCCACCAACAGTCCCTATGACCGTTATTTGGCTGGCGAAAACGCCTTGAGCCCAGGCCAGCTGCGGGGTTTGAGCTTGTTTTATGGCGATGCCGGGTGCAGCACCTGTCACGCTGGCCAGTTCCAAACGGATCACGATTTCCACGCCATCGCGATGCCACAACTGGGCCCTGGCAAAGCGGCACGGTTCGAACGACATGCAAGAGACGAAGGACGATTGCGTGTGACCGGATCTGCAGACGATGCTTTTGCCTTCCGCACGCCATCCTTGCGGAACGTTGTTCATACGGCGCCCTACGGACACTCAGGAGCGTACGCGACATTGGAAGCCGTCGTTCGGCATCACCTCGACCCAATCGGATCACTCTATAGCTACGACCGGTCACAGGTGATCCTGCCGAGCCTTCAAGGCGTTGATGATTGGCAGATACTTGATACGCCTGAGGAATTGGCCGCTATTGCTGATGCCAATGATCTTGCACCGTTAGAACTGTCGGACGATCAGATCAGCGATATTGTGGCGTTTCTGGATACCCTGACAGATCTCCAATCTTTAGAGGGTCGTTTGGGGATCCCAGACAGCGTGCCGAGCGGTTTGCCGGTGGATAACTAACGTCGATTGATATGCAGTCGTTGGTTGGTGGCAACGCTCTGCCAGTCACCAACCACTCCGTCTGGCCACACAACCCTCACCTCAGCCGTGACCGCATCGCCCAGCCCGAAATGAAGGCCATTTGAAACGCCACCGGCGTGCCCGCCGCCAACCGTCAGTTCTTGTGTCCAGGCTCTCTCGCCGGCCCGAACCTCAACATGTGCGCCAATGGCAAATCGATTGCTGTCAGCCTGACCAGGAACGATCTGCAACCATCGGCCTGCGGGCTCTGTCCTGTTTTGGTAGATCTCCATGGCAGCGCCGCGGTTTACAACCACCAAGTCTTCCAATCCATCCAAGTTAAGATCGGTCAAGACCGCACCACGGCTCTTGTCCATTGTTGCAATGCCGGCTTCCAGGCCTGCTTCTTGGAAGGACATGATCTGGGGCGTGCCAAGCAGCAAGTTGTTCGGATCGTCCATGGCGCTTCCTGGCATCTGTTCCACGTTTCCTTTGGCCACGAACAGGTCTACGAACCCATCGTTTTGGACATCTCCAAAAGCGGCATGCCAGCCGGTCGATGGTCGACCGTCTCCACCCGTGTAAGGCCGATGCGCCGTCGCTCCAAACTCAAAGGGTGCGTCGACAAATGAAGGCGTTGTCTCTTCGGCAGCCAGCGCTTGCAAACGCTGGTCTCCCATCGATGTTAAGTACACTTCTGAGAGCCCATCACCATCCAAATCCCGGGAGGCGATCCCCATCCCCCAGAGTTGATGGCTGTTCCAGCCTTCTTCCTCGGTGAAGAGTCGAGGGACAGCCTCCGTGGCCCAAAGTTGCTCCTCACCGTCCCGAACGAAGTAGTGTCGATCGTTGGACACGCGTAAGTCGGCGCGGCCTTGGCGCCCCCAGTCGGAAAACAGCATCGAAAGTGCACAGAACCCAGGGTCCAGAATGGTTGAATCGGTGTATCGATTGTCGGCAGGCCGCCAAAGCTCATTGCTGTCGCAAGCCTCAAAAGGGCCATCTGGATCATCGCGATCGACATAGTTGCCGATTGCCAGTGTTGGCAGGTTTTGGCCTGTCTCCCATGTTGCAGAAAAGGCTGTGGTCCAACGATCACCGCCGTTGAACCCGATGTCGACAAAGGGTTCAAACTGGCAATCGCCCTGCCCTCTTAAGAGAAGGTTTTCACCGACCCGAAGGACAACCAGGTCAAGGATTGCATCATTGTCGATATCGAGCGGATAAGCACCAATCACACTGGTTATTTTAAGACTATCTGGCGTGGCCGACCTGAATGATAAGAGGCCTCCTGGCTCGGACTCGTTGACAAACAGTTGGGCTGAGTTGGACCCACCAGCAGCAAACAGCTCGGGCAGACTGTCGCCGTTGCAATCGAAGGCAGCGACGCCACCCCCAACAAAATGCTCCCAACCGCCCGTGTAAACATGCTCAGCGCTGGGCCTCAGCTCAAAACGCGGTGTGACCACGTCGGCAAGGCCAAGGCTGCACACTGTCAGACTTGCCAAGGGAACGAGGAGCAACTGGCTAGGCCGCATGAGCTGCCAGCCGTTGAATTGTGTGATTGGAGACGTGTTCAACTGCGTAGGCTGCGGCACCCTTGGCCCACATAAGATCGCCCCATCTGTGTATTCGGATCTCAGGAAACGCTGCATCCACCTGCACGGTTGACGCCCGCAGGCGTTCCAACACTTCAGGCCAAACCAGAAAATCGTGAGTCATGCGCTCACCGGCCAGGATAACCAGCTCGGGATCAAAGATGTTGATCATGTTGGCCAAGCCCATGGCAAACATACGACCTGCGCGATCAAAGATGGTTTTTGCCATGGCATCACCTGCTTGAGCCTGTTCGAACAGCGCTGAAAGGTCTCTTTCCGGGGTGTCGCTTGGTCGAATATTGGCCTCGCGCAAAAGGGCATAGTCCCCGACATAGGCCTCTAGGCAACCACGTTGACCACACCGACAGAGCGCGCCTTCAAGTTGAACTTTTGTGTGCCCGAATTCCGCGCCGCATCCTCGCTCGCCGCGATAGACATTGCCATTGAGCACGATGCCCATGCCAACGCCCTGCTCAATCGTGATGACAATGAAATTGGATCGGCCACGCCCTTCGCCGTACCGCTGCTCAGCCATGGCAACCAGGTTTGCATCATTGTCGATAAACGCCGGGAACGGCAAAGCTTTATTGAGAGTCTGCCCCAGAGCGACGTTGCGTTCACTGAGGGAAGGCGACCAGTGAACAAACCCTTTGTTGGCGTCAATCAACCCGGCCAGACCAACCCCAACAGCGGAAAGATCAGCCATCGGCCGGTCGATCTTACGTGTAACGCTCGTAAGCATCTGCCCAACGCGTTCACTCAACTCTTGAGCCGACATGACTGCAGAACTGAGCGGCTCTTCGTGATCAGCAACAGTGTTGCCGTCGAAGTCGACCAGGATGGCCGTCGCGGCTTTGCTGGCAATCTTGATCCCTGCGATCAGATGGGCAGCACCGCGAATACGTAGAGCAACACGCGGACGCCCCCGCTTCGTGGCGGTCTGCTTAGAGAGGGGCTCGATTTCTTCGATCAGCCCAGCGCCCAACAACTCCGAGGTTATCGTGGATACAGTGGCAGGACTGACTTGCGTTTTTCGCGCGATATCAATGCGGGCAATGCTTCCTGCTGAGCGAATGGCGTGCAGCACCTGATGGCGGCTTGCTTCGCGTTGGTCCGCACTCGTTGTTGTTCTTATGTCCACCACGGCCACCTCCATGGCAAATAATTCATCAAATAAAAAAAATCGGCAAGGGTCCTATCTATGGCCACATCAAGCTGGGGGCTCACACAAAGATCGAGTGCTCAAGAATTAATTTGCCACTCAAAAAAAATATGCTACGCTTAGCGCGCATGATGAAGCTTCGACCAACGAAGCTCATAAAACAGGAAACTGGGAGGACACCTTATGAAGTTCCTGAAACTCCTGGCTGCCAGCATTGTGGCAACCATGATGGCGGCTGTTGCACCCGCCTCCGCGCTGACCGTCGGTGTCAGCTGGTCAAACTTTCAAGAAGAACGCTGGAAAACGGACGAGGCCGCCATTGTGGCTGCGCTGGAAGCCGCTGGCGTTGAATACATCTCGGCGGATGCTCAATCCTCTGCTTCCAAGCAGCTTTCAGATATTGAAAGCCTGATTGCTCAGGGCGTCGATGCTCTGATCATTCTGGCGCAGGATGCCCAGGCCATTGGCCCGGCGGTTCAAGCCGCTGCCGACGAAGGGATTCCCGTCATTGCCTATGACCGATTGATCGAAGACTCGCGTGCCTTCTACCTAACCTTTGACAATGTCGAAGTTGGCCGCATGCAGGCGCGCGCTGTTCTGGAAGCTGCACCTTCTGGTCGTTATGTCATGATCAAAGGTTCGCCGACTGATCCCAATGCAGATTTCCTGCGCGGTGGTCAGCAAGAAGTGCTGCAAGAAGCTATCGATTCCGGTGCCATTGAAATCGTCGGTGAAGCTTACACTGACGGCTGGTTGCCAGCCAATGCACAGCGCAACATGGAGCAGATCCTGACCGCAACGGACAACGGTGTTGACGCAGTTGTGGCCTCCAACGACGGCACTGCTGGCGGTGTTGTCGCTGCTCTAACGGCACAGGGCATGGAAGGCATTCCAGTTTCTGGCCAGGATGGCGATCATGCCGCTCTCAACCGTGTAGCTCTTGGCACTCAGACGGTTTCAGTGTGGAAGGATGCACGTGAACTTGGCCGCGCTGCTGGCGAGATCGCTGTTGCCTTGGCCGGCGGAGCAGCCATGAGCGATGTCGAAGGCGCTATTGAGTGGACGTCGCCCGGCGGCACGACCATGAGCTCGGTTTTCCTTGCTCCGCAGCCGATCACTGCGGACAATTTGAGCCTTGTCGTCGACGCCGGTTGGATCGAGCTGGACGCTCTTTGCCAGGGCGTTTCCAATGGCCCGGCTCCCTGCAACTGATTTCCTGATCTTGTAGGCAATTTAAGCGACGTGTGCCCGGCTTGGCTGGGCACACGTTTAACAGAAGTGTGAGTCCCGCGCTCATGCTTTGGCATCAAGTTGGCGGGCACCAAGCTGGCACGTGGAGTAACCTGAAATGGCTCAAACCGACGTCCAACCCTTGCCTCAAGGGCGCAAGACTATCATTCAGCAACTTGAACTTGATATGCGCTTGCTGGGGATGCTTGGAGCTTTCCTGGTGCTTTGTGTGGGATTTGACCTATTCACCGACGGTCGCTTCCTAACACCACGCAATATCTTCAATCTGACCATCCAGACCGTTTCAGTCGCGATAATGGCATGCGGTATGGTGTTTGTGATCGTCACGCGGCACATCGACTTGAGCGTTGGTGCCCTGCTGGCAACCTGTTCGGCGATCATGGCAATGACCCAGACCGCTATCCTACCGGAGATGCTGGGGCTGGGGCTCAATCACCCGTTGACGGCGCCAATAACCATTCTGGTCGGACTGATGGCCGGAACGCTTATCGGAGCCCTTCAAGGGTGGATGGTTGGCTATCTGACAATCCCCGCCTTCATTGTGACGCTGGGCGGCTTATTGGTTTGGCGCAACGTGGGATGGCACATCACCAACGGTCAAACGATTGGCCCGCTCGATCAGAACTTCCTTGTCTTTGGCGGGATCAATGGCACATTGGGACCGACTGTATCGTGGATTCTCGGCGGTTTGGCTGCGCTTGTCGCCGTGCTGGTACAATGGAATAGCCGCCGCGCGAAAGAGAAACACGGCTTTGCAGCCAAACCTATGTGGGCCGAGCTAACGCTCTCCGGGATCATTGCGGTGGCAATCCTCGGCTTCATCTGGATACTGAACAGTTATCAAATCCCGGCTGCTCGCTTGCGGCGCTTGTTCGAAGCTCGCGGCGAAGTCATGCCGGAAGGCTTTACCGCGACCTACGGCTTGCCGGTTTCGGTCTTGCTTCTCATTGCGGTTGCCATCGGCATGACAATCATTGCCAAGCAAACACGGTTGGGCCGCTACATTTTTGCGACTGGCGGCAACCCAGACGCGGCTGAACTGTCAGGCATCAACACGCGTTTGTTGACCGTTAAAGTGTTCGCCCTGATGGGCGCGCTAACGGCGCTGTCAGCTGTTGTTGCCTCATCGCGCTTGGCCAATCACACCAACGACATCGGAACCCTGGACGAGCTTCGTGTGATCGCAGCGGCCGTCATTGGTGGGACGGCTTTAGCAGGTGGTGTCGGCACCATTTTTGGAGCAATCCTAGGCGCACTGATCATGCAATCGCTTCAATCCGGTATGGCGATGGTTGGGGTGGATGCGCCCTACCAAAACATCGTTGTCGGCGCTGTTCTGGTGTTCGCCGTCTGGATCGACATTGTCTATCGCAAGCGGACGGGGATTAACTGATATGGCTGATACAGATCACGGCACGCCGCTTGTCGAAATGCGCAGCATGTCAATCAGCTTCGGCGGCATCCGTGCCGTCGACGACGTCACTGTTGATCTCTATCCAGGCGAAGTTGTTGGCCTCTTGGGGCACAATGGCGCGGGGAAGTCGACGCTGATTAAGATGTTGTCTGGCGCTTATGAGCCTGACAGCGGAGATATCTTCGTCAATGGCCAGAAGGTGACGATCGCCAATCCACGCGATGCACGCTCGCACAATATCGAAACAATCTACCAGACTTTGGCCCTGGCCGACAATTTGGACGCAGCCGCCAATCTGTTTCTAGGCCGCGAACTGCTGAATGGTGTCGGGTTGGTGGATGATGCCGCCATGGAAGCTGAAACACGCAAGATCATGCATCGGCTGAACCCGAACTTTCAGAAGTTTTCAGCTCCAGTTTCTGCATTGTCCGGTGGCCAACGCCAGTCTGTCGCAATTGCACGGGCTGTGTATTTCAATGCCCGTATCCTCATCATGGATGAGCCGACGGCTGCTCTTGGCCCGCACGAAACGCAGATGGTTGCAGAGCTGATCCATCAGCTTAAAGCCGAAGGCATTGGTATATTCCTTATCGATCACGACGTGCACCAGGTGATGGAGCTGTGTGACCGCGCAAGTGTGATGAAGAACGGCAAACTCGTTGGAACCGTCAACGTCAACGAGGTCACCGACGATGATCTTCTCGGCATGATCATCTTGGGCAAGCACCCGCATGAAAGCGCGGCCGCCTAGCGCAAGAGGCTGGGAGCAGGAACCTTTGGCGCATCAGAGCACATAAAAATGGCCATGCACGCGACACTGATGCGCTCAATGGCCCAGGAGGACTCACATGACCAGCTTTTTTGGCGACATCCCTAAGCTACGCTTTACCGGGCCGCAGAGCGAGGAAACATTCGTCTATCGCCACTACGACCCCGATGAAGTGGTGCTCGGCAAGCGGCTTGAAGAGCATCTGCGCTTTGCGGTTGCCTATTGGCATTCTTTTGCCTGGCCGGGCGGCGACCCGTTTGGCGGGCAGACCTTTGACCGCCCGTGGTTCGATGCCGACAGCATGGAGATGGCGCGCCTCAAGGCCGATGTTGCTTTTGAGATGTTTGAGCTTCTCGGTGCTCCCTATTTCTGTTTTCACGACGCGGATGTTCGCCCTGAAGGCGACAGCTTTGGCGAGACCATCGCCAACCTTGAGAGCATGATCGACTATATCGGTCCGAAGATGGAATCCACGGGGACCAAGCTGCTTTGGGGCACCGCGAACCTTTTCTCTCACCGTCGCTTTATGGCCGGTGCTGCCACCAACCCTGACCCAGATGTTTTTGCTTGGTCAGCAGCAACCATTAAGGCCTGTATGGATGCCACTCAAAAGCTTGGTGGCGAAAACTATGTGCTGTGGGGTGGGCGCGAGGGCTATGAAACGCTGCTCAACACTGACCTTACCCGCGAAGCGGAACAGGCCGGGCGCATGTTGGCCAAAGTGGTCGATTACAAACATAAAATCGGCTTTGAAGGTACGATTTTGATCGAGCCCAAGCCGCAGGAGCCAACCAAACACCAGTACGACTATGATGTCGCGACCGTCTACGGTTTCCTCAAACGCTTTGGTCTAGAGAATGAGGTGAAGCTCAACATCGAACAGGGTCATGCGATCCTGGCTGGTCACTCTTTTGAGCATGAACTGGCGATGGCGGCATCGCTGGGTGTTCTTGGGTCCATCGACATGAACCGCAACGACTATCAGTCAGGCTGGGACACCGATCAGTTCCCCAACTCGGTGCCAGAGGTGGCGCTGGCCTACTATGAGATTTTGAAAGCAGGCGGTTTCACCACGGGCGGCACAAACTTCGATGCGAAGTTGCGCCGGCAATCGCTCGATCCACAGGATCTTATCCTGGCACATGCCGGCGCCATGGACATCTGCGCGCGTGGACTAAAAGCGGCGGCGGCGATGCTCGAAGATGGCGGCTTGGAAACCATGCGGGCCGAACGCTATGCGGGTTGGGATGCGTCGGATGCCAAAGCGATGCTAGCCGATGATGATCTGGACACAATCTTTGCCCACGTCGCATCCAATGACTTGCGGCCCGAGCCGAGATCAGGACGGCAGGAAGTGCTGGAGAACTGGATCAGCAGGTTCGTTTAGGACGGCGCCAGCGGGCTTTCAACGATCTGGAACTTCACTGGATATGCTGACCGCTTGCCAGTGGTGATGTGCTCGCGGGGCTTCAGTCGGCTTCCAGAACTCGGTTATCCGAGTGCTCGCTTTGCCCTTTGCCGACATGCATCTTAGTCGCAACCCGTGTGCAATCGGCGTGAAGCTGCTGTTCCCGCGTATCGTGAAGGAAATTCACTCAAGCCCTGCTTCGGCCAATCCAGAGAGAAAGCGCTTAACATCCTCCTCTTGTAGGAAAACGCAGGATGAACGGATCGATGCCAGCGTCACATCCGGTGCGATGGCTTTGATCTTCTGCACCTGTGCTCCGGCCTCTTCATCATACCCGAGATGTGCGAGAGATGACGCCATGATGTAACGCGGATAGACATGTTCCGGCTCGATCAGGCTTGCCCTATGCGCTGACCGATAAGCCGCTTCGTAGTCAGCAACTTGAAAATGAGCAAACGAGTCATGGACATCGAAATCGCCTTTTTGGATGTCCAGTGGGCTAAGTTCACGGGCCTTCTGAAGAAACGGAAAAGCTTCCTCTCCGCGGCCCATGACGGCCAAGCCTGCACCCATGTAAGAGTGCCCAAGGGCAAAGTTCGGGTTGATTTCCAGAACGCGCCGAATGGCATGAAGCATCATGTGTTGATCGCGAACAACTGTTGCGATGAACCCATAGGCGACAAAGGCCCAAATCTCGTTGGTGTCCTTCCTGATCGCTGCTTGCGCATCATGAATAGCTTGCTCCACGGCTCTATGAGGGTCATCCCAGCCTTGGTGAACGCGCCAAATGGATATCCAGGCACGAAGGCCTAGCGCTCGCGCGTAATCCGGGTCCAGTTCAATGGCCTTGTCGAGCAAGGCCACAGCCTCTCGACTTCCAATGTCAGTGTTTTCGCTTTTGCGGGCCGTAGCACGCAGAACATAGTCCCACGCTGACAGGTCTTGTGATGGCTTCGCCAGCGCCGCTTCAACCTCAGCATGGCTCACCTTTGGCTCAACAGCTGCCACAATGCGTTCTGTTATCTCATCTTGAATAGCGAAAACGTCTTGCAGCACATGGTCGTACCGATCGGACCAAACCTGTCCGCCTGTTGATCCATCAACAAGCTGAACCACCACACGAACCTGATTGTTGGCTCTGCGAACTGAACCGGTGACGATGTAGCGAGCGTTCAAAGCTGCCGTCACATCATCAATCGTATAGTCTTGTCCGCGATAGCTGAACGTTGAGTTGCGGGAGATAACACGTAGCCATCGAATCCGTCCGAGAGCTGCTATCACATCTTCGCAAATGCCATCGGCAAAATAGCCTTGATCGTCACCTTGTGCCATCTGTTCGAACGGCATAACGGCAACGGTGGGTAAGTCATCAAAGTCTGCGCGAAGCAGCGGTTTTAGCGATACACCCTTTATGTCAGCCAGCTCGTTGACCTCAGCTACAAAGCGGAACCCACGTCCACGCACAGTCTTGATGATTTTTTGGGCCTCGCCGTCATCCCCAACGGCTTTTCGCGCCGACTTGAGCGCCGTTGATAAACTGGCATCAGAGATGAATCTGCCATCCCAGATGGCATCAATCAGCTCATCTTTGCTGACCACGCGATCTCGGTTTTCCAGCAGAAGGAGAACAAGATCGAAGGCTTTGGGTTCGATCGATACGAGGCTTCCATCAACATGAACCTCGCGCGTTAGTGTGTTCAACACACAGGATTCAAAGGCGAATTGCATGCCTAGCTCGCTACGCCATTGGAGCTATCTTCACGTCGGTCCATGCAAACAAATCCTCAGACAATCCGCAACTGTTCCTCATAGAGAGCCCAAGCAGTGCTCGGCGTCACAGTTCACAGTGATCCCACCACATAACACAGCACCGCGATCCGCAAGGACGCATAAAGGGATATCACTATGCTCGCCTCATCAGTCACCAACACCTCTCATATTCTGGATCACCCAGTTCAGGCTGCGTTTCAAAGCCACTGGCGACCGGTCGCCCGGCGAACCGGATCGGCTTGGATGCTGCCAAGCGACATCGGTCCTTTCGCCGCTCAAGGTGGCCACAGCCAAGAGGATCAATCTGATTTCTCACGCATGCTTTCTGAGCGTGGCGCACCGGTCATCGTGCTTCAAAAAGATGATGTCACAGTGCCCGACAACACCGAAGTTCTCGCTCACGAGGAAGGCGTGCAAATGGTCTACGGTGGCGATGTCGTCGAGAATGACGATTTTGGGCATGTGAAGCTAAGCGAGCAGGATGCAGTGGACATGCACGCTCTGGCCCACCTAACAGCTCCTGGGCCGTTTGCAGAGCGCACCCATGTGCTGGGTGAGTTCATCGGGATCAAAAAAGACGATCAGTTGATCGCGATGGCAGGCCAGCGGATGCAAACGCCCGGATGGACAGAAATCAGTGCGGTCTGCGTTCACCCTGATTCACGTGGCCAGGGGCTAGCCACCAAGCTGATCAAAGCGATGTGCGGGATCATCCAAAGTTCAGGACAGGTGCCCTTTCTCCACACCTATGCGAGCAATGTTGGTGTGATCGCGCTCTACGAGAAGCTTGGCTTTCGGCTGCGCACACGGGTTCATGTGGCGTCACTTGCCCATCGTCAGCAGATGGGCCGCTCCTTGGCCGCATCGTAAATCCCCAGACGATCCTCATACAATCTTCAAGAAACGCCATCGCGGCCAGTCTAACAAGCGACTATCGCGTCAAACACCATCAAAGGCTCCGATCATCATGAATGCCGTTGCACTTGCCTACACCAATCCAAACGGTGCCGCGCTCAACCCCAACCGCACGTGGTCAGCACCAACACCTGAACTCATCGAGCATTTGCCGCTCGGCATTGGCATTGAGGACACCGATGGCCTGCTGCTCGAATGCAATCAGGCTTTCGCAG